>NZ_CP029397.2:0-2400000 GCF_001704615.3 Acinetobacter defluvii | reverse complement strand
GGGATGGTATGTTACATGCATTAGAACTACAAAACGGTCAAGCATTATCCTTTAAAAGTACATTGCTTGCTACAGATCAAGTACAACAGATAAAAGCTCAGGCACAGATTCAAGGTTTTAGACGGGGCGCACATGACGTTGTAAATACCAATATTTTTGCACATGCAGGTCAGCTTTGGGCAGTGATTGAAGCTGGTGCATTTCCAATCTGTTTAGATAAACAGCTCAACAGTTTACGGTATCAGTTATTTAACAGCGATGCTAATTTACCTTTTACTGCACATCCTCGAAAAGACAGGCAAACGGGGCATTTACATGCTATTTGTTATGATGCTTTAAAATGTAAAAATGCCTACTATGAAGTGATTGATGAAGAAGGACAGTTAATTCATTTTACTGAAATTGAGTTGGCGCATGCACCCATGATTCATGATTGTTTGATTACTGAAAAAGAGATACTCGTATTTGATGGTCCGATTACATTTTCAGTCAAGCATCTGTTACAAGGTGATAGTGTTCCATATACATGGAATCCAAAGAAAATGATGCGTATCGGCATATTGCCTAAATATGCAGATGCTGAACAAATCGTTTGGGTTGAACTAGAACCGTGTTTTGTATTTCATGCTGCAAATGCTTATCGGACGGATCAGGAACAGATTATTATTGATGTTTTGGTACATCATGATGATTTTAGACATGCTCAGTATGCTGCTTATGAGTTACAAAATGCTCAATTAGAACGTTGGTCTGTTGATCTTGCAACACAACAGTTACATAGAGAAGTGTTAGACTCACAAGTTCAAGAATTTCCTAAAATTGATGAGCGTTTTACGGGACTGTCTTATCGTTATTTATACACTTTAAAATTTAGACATCCTGAGGCTTTTAATCAGATGTGCATACATGATTTATTGCTAAAAACATCTATACCTTATGATTTTGGTTTAGGTTGGGGCGTAGGAGAAGTGACCTTTACACCTGAAACGGTGGAGAGTGCAGAAGGGTGTGGTTATTTAATGGCTTATGTACATCGTTTAGATGGTGCTGCTGCAAAAGTTGCTATTTTGAAGGTAAATGGTTTAGAGATTCAACTTCAAGCAGAGATTGATTTAGGCGTGCATATTCCTTTAGGTTTTCATTGTAATTGGGTGAATGATTTTGAGTTAAGTAATTAAATTATTATATTTAAAATTTTAATTTAGAAAAGAAAAATTGAGCGCTTAAACAAGAAATTAAGAAAGCAAAACCGTTAGCAATTACAATAATGAATTTTATTTTGAAATTTCTAGTCTTATGATAGGTGTTATCGCAATACATGTTTGAAAGACATCAGAATGCAAATACATTTAAAAAAAACTTGGATTATTTCAGCGCTATTCTCAGCTTTATTGATGGCTTCAGGTTGTCAAGAAAAGCCTGCATCATCAGCAGATGCACAAGCTTCCAGTAGCCAAGCCAAAACACAGCAGATTCCACTCATTCAAGCCAAAGTTACACGTGTAGAATTACCGAGAAAGCAGTTTTGTGATGAAGATGGATGCACCCAATATGACTTACAAACGGTCAAAACTGATATTGCTTGGATTGATGATTATTTCCTAAATCGCATTAAAAAAGATGTACCGATTGCATTTGAAAAAGATCAAAAAACTACACAAGCTGCCAGTGAAGCTGCTGATCTTAAAGGTCTCAATCAAAATTCAATCTATGTACGCTTTATTTCACAACAATACAACTTAGCGACATTTATGATTCAGTCCTATACCTACGCAGCAGGTGCCGCACATGGAATGTATCATAATGAATATGTGACTTTTGATTTGGGCACACAAAAACGCTTAGCCTTGACTGATATTTTAAAACCGAATGTTGAAACAAAAGTCGCAGAACAGCTTTATGATGCCAACGCCAACTGGTTAACACAGCACGATATTACTCGTGAAAAGTTACAACTCAGTGATAACTATTATTATGGTTCAAAAGGGATTGTATTCGTGTATCCATTGTATGAGTTAGCATCTTATGCAGAAGGCATGACAGAACTCACCTTACCTTATTTGTCTGCAAAAGATTTGGTTAAAGCTGAATATTTACCGAGTTTACCAGTCGTTGAAGCGGTTGCAGAAGAAGCACCTCAAGCGGAATAAGCCAAATTTTCAGCGAATTATCAAAATCTATAGTGTGAGTTGGCTAGGTTACTGTATTTTTTGCAGTGAAGCGCTTACACTATAGACAGTTTTTTTCTCTTATTTAGATTGACTATGATCGACCCGAAATTAATCAGAAATAATATCGAGGCTGTAAATTTAGCCTTAGCAAAACGTGGTGTGCAACTCAATGTAGAAGAATGGGCATCACTAGAAGCTCGTCGTAAAGAGATTCAGTCTCGTACTGAAAATTTACAGGCAGAACGTAATTCGGGTGCAAAACAAGTTGGTCAAATCAAAAAAGCAGGTGGTGATGCCTCTGAAATCATGGCACGCATGTCTGCGATTGGTGATGAAATCAAAGCTGCTGAAGCTGAGTTGAATGAGTTACAGGCCGAGCTTGATGCAAAACTCATGTCTATTCCAAATATGCCACATGAGTCTGTGCCTGAGGGTAAAGACGAAAGTGATAATGTTGAAATCTTGAAATGGGGTACGCCTCGTGAGTTTGATTTCGAGATCAAAGACCATACTGATCTTGGCGAAATGATGAGTGGTTTGGAGTTTGAAACTGCCACTAAACTTACAGGTACACGTTTTAGTGTGTTGAAAGGACCATTAGCGCGTTTGCAACGCGCATTGACCCAATTCATGTTGGATACGCACACACTTAAGAATGGTTATACCGAAGCCTATGTTCCTTATTTAGTGAATGCGGATTCTTTACGTGGTACAGGTCAATTGCCTAAATTTGAAGAAGATTTATTCAAATTACAAGGTGAGAAAGAATATTACTTGATTCCAACCGCAGAAGTTCCAGTGACTAACTTCGTACGTGATGAAATTGTTGATCCTGAACGTTTACCATTGAAATATGCTGCGCATACACCATGTTTCCGTAGTGAAGCAGGTTCTTATGGTCGTGATACCCGTGGTTTGATTCGTCAACATCAATTCGACAAAGTTGAAATGGTACAAATCGTTAAACCTGAAGATTCTATGCAAGCTTTGGAAGACTTAACAGGTCATGCTGAAGGCATCTTACAAGCTCTGGGTTTGCCATACCGTAAAATCGTATTGTGTGGTGGTGACATGGGCTTTGGCGCATGCAAAACTTACGACTTGGAAGTTTGGGTGCCGAGCCAAAATACCTATCGTGAAATTTCTTCATGTTCAAATATGTGGGATTTCCAAGCACGCCGTATGAAAGCACGTTATCGTGCAGACCAAAAGAAAACTGAACTGTTACATACTTTGAATGGTTCAGGTTTGGCAGTAGGTCGTACTTTATTGGCAGTCATGGAAAACTATCAACGTGCGGACGGTTCGATTGAAATTCCTGAAGTATTACGCCCGTATATGGCGGGTGCGACATTTATTGACTAAGCTTTAGAATAGTCAGTGAGATCATAAGCCAAATTTAATATTTGGCTTATTTTTTGTATAGATAAAATAATCAACACACTTTAACTTTCCAATGGTGAAAATGACATGGATGTACTCATTTATAATGAGCTTGAAACGGAAAAAATATCAGGCTTTGGAAAGCTTATTGATTATTTAAAACAGGATGATTTTAAATCTGCAGAAGTTAAAAAGATTCAGCCGAATTTATATCGTGCCAAGTTAAATCGTAGTGATCGTATTTTATTTTCAATTTATCAATACCAAAATAAAAACTATATTTTAATTTTAGAATATTTAAAAAAGCATGATTATCAAGGTTCACGTTTTCTCAATGCAGACATTGAAATTAATGAAGATTTAATTCCTGTGATCGAATCAGTCGAAGAAATTCAGGCTGATGAAAAAATGGTCTATGTGAATAGTAATAATCCGCAGTTTGTTTATTTAAATAAATTCATTTCGTTTGATGATGTACAACAATATATTTATAAGCAATACCCGCCTTTGGTGATTATCGGCTCAGCAGGTAGTGGTAAAACTGCGATTTTATTGGAGAAAATAAAACAGCTTGAAGGGCAAATTCTGTATGTGACTTTATCTTCATTCTTGGTGAAAAATTCAAGAGAGCTGTATTATTCAGAACATTATTATAATGATAAGCAATTGGTTGATTTTTATTCATATCAAGATTTTTTAGAAAGTATAGCTGTACCACAGCAGAATATTGCTGATATTGATTATTTTATGTCGTGGTATAAGGAAAATTATAAACATAAATTCAGTGCACACAGTATTTATGAAGAATTTAAAGGTGTACTGACAGGGGCAATGACTGATCAAGCCTATTTATCTGAACAAGGTTATTTGGCTTTAGGGGTGAAACAGTCGATTTTTCATGTTGATGAACGTGCAGAAGTTTATGCCATTTTTAAACATTATTTACACGATTTAGAAAAACAAAATTTGGCGGATTTAAATATCCTCAGTTATGAGTATTTGAGCAAAGTCAAACCAAGTTATGATTTTGTGGTCATTGATGAAGTACAGGACATTACTGCAATTCAGTTATATTTGATTCTCAATAGCTTGAGTCAAAAAGGGCTATTTCTGATGTGTGGTGATGCCAATCAAATTGTGCATCCCAACTTCTTCTCATGGGCAAAAGTTAAAAGCCTGTTCCATCGGCATGAAGAATTGCATCATGGTGCAGAAATTACCCATATATTGCAACACAATTACCGTAATGCACAGCGGATTACTGAGATTTCAAATCGAGTATTATTGCTGAAAAATGCTCGTTTTGGTTCGATTGATAAAGAAAGTCATTATTTGGTACAGAGTAATGCTGAGATTCAAGGCGGGGTATATTTCCTAAAAAATCGTCCTGAGATCTTGCATGAACTCGATAAAAAAACTTCAGTATCTACACAGTTTGCTGTGGTGGTGATGCATGAAGAACAGAAAAAAATGGCACAGCGTGTGTTTAAAACACCCTTGGTTTTCGCCATCCAAGAAGCCAAAGGTTTAGAATATCAAAACATTATTTTATATAACTTTATTAGCCAATCCGCAGTGCATTTTAGTGAAATTTGCAGTGATGTTTCAGTGCAAGATTTACAGCATGATTTCACTTATGCTCGAAATAAAGACAAAGCCGATAAATCACTTGAAATTTATAAGTTTTATATCAATGCCTTATATGTCGGTTTAACACGAGCAATGTCCAATATTTATTGGGTTGAGCAACAAGATCAGCATAAAATTTTCCAACTGCTTGGTATGGATCAAGCAGCGCAAAGCTTGGATTTGGCAGATCAACAATCTAGTTTAAAAGAATGGCAAAAAGAAGCACAAAAGCTTGAATTACAAGGTAAAAAAGAGCAAGCAGAACGTATTCGTCGTGAAATTTTAAAAGAAGAAATACCCAATTGGGTGGTGTTAAAAGACAGTGAGTTAAAGCATTTAGAACATAAAGCCTTGATTGAAAAAGATAAGAAAGCACAACTGGCGTTGTTTGAATATGCTGTGATCTATCAACATCAGGCGTATTTGGTACAGTTGGCGGAAGTCGGTTTTAAACCCGCAATCAGTGTGTTTAATGAGCGTTGGCAAGTACGAGCGCAAAAAGCTGAGCAAGGGTTGTTGTCTAAATATTATATGAATTATCAGGTAAAGCATCCGACTGCTTTACTGAAAAAAATTGAAAAATTCGGGATTAATCACCGCAATGAATTTAATCAAACGCCATTGATGGCAGCGGTGTGGGCGGGGAATCGTGACTTTTATCAGCAGCTTTTGCAAGATGGTGCAGATGCCGATGTACTCGATGGGCAAAATTTAAATGTTTTACAAATCGCTTTACAGCGTGCCATTACTCAGCCGAAATATGCACCCAATTTAGTTGGATTCGCTGCACTTTTACCACAAGACAGTATCGTCTTACAGATACATCAGCGTTTATTTAAATTAGAATCCCATCAGCCTGAATACATGATTTTTCAACTGATGTATGTCATGAGTTTGATTGATGGTTATCAGCGTTATGCGCGTTGGGAAAAGGCATTTGATAGTGCCTTATTGTTGGATTATCTCAGTCTATTACCAAAATCTTTCTATGAATTAAAACGTCAAAAACGGACTTATATCAGTGCATTATTATCGAAGAATGAAGTCGAGAGCATTGATAAATATAGTAAATATCTATTTAAACGTTTAGCTCGCGGGCAATATGTATTGAATCCAGAATTAGTGATTAAAGTGAATGGTGAATGGCATCCAATTTACCAAAGTATGAACGTACAACGGGTTGATTTTTATATGGATGAATATGATGAAAATGAACCAACAGCAGATCTGCATTGGGAAGCTACGAGGAAGCGTGTCAATCAGTTTAATCGAAATCGTTCATCAAGCTTTTTTGATTTAATTGGACGGGCGTATAATGATAAGATTGAGACTTAAGGCTATAGGGGTATTCAGTTGGACATTTTTCCCATCTCATTAAAATTACAAGGTCAAGCTTGCTTATTGGTGGGTGGTGGTCATATTGCTTATCGTAAAGCACTGTTATTAGCCAAAGCAGGAGCAATCATTCATGTGGTATCACCTGAGATTGAGCCTGATTTAATCGAGATTGTGCATTCAACACATGGACAATATCATGCTGAAAAATTTAATGCTGACATTAGCCTAAGCAGTTATCGCTTGGTGATCGCAGCAACCAATGATAAAGCCGTCAATCAGAATGTTTTTGAAGCTTGTGAAAATTTGAATGTTTTAGTGAATAGTGTTGATGATCCACCTCACTGTCGCTTCATGGTACCCGCAATTATCGACCGTTCGCCATTGGTAGTTTCTGTTGCGACCAATGGCGCTTCTCCTGTTTTGGCACGTCAGATACGTACCCAACTTGAAGCTTCTATTCCGCATGGTATGGGGAAATTGGCTGATTTTTCAGGAAAATGGCGCAAGATCGTAAAAGAAAAAATTTCCAACCCTGACGAACGCCGTATTTTTTGGGAAGATTTATATGCAAGTCCGCTCAAAGAACAGGTATTTAATGATCATGTGACTGAAGCGGATCTCTTAATTGAGCAGGCTTTAACAGAATGGCAAAAACCGAAAGGTGAAGTTTATCTAGTTGGTGCAGGTCCAGGTGATCCAGAATTATTGACTTTAAAAGCATTGCGACTAATGCAACAAGCCGATGTGATTATTTATGATCGTTTGGTCTCGCCTGAGATTATGGAACTTTGTCGTCGTGATGCAGAAAAAGTCTATGTGGGCAAAGCACGGTCTAATCATTCAGTGCCACAAGATGGTATTAATGCACTATTGGTACAATATGCTGTACAGGGTAAACGTGTTTGTCGCTTAAAAGGTGGAGATCCATTTATCTTTGGGCGGGGTGGTGAGGAAATTCAGGAATTATTTGATGCAGGCATTGCCTTTCAAGTGGTTCCGGGAATCACTGCTGCATCAGGTTGTTCTGCTTATGCGGGCATTCCACTAACACATCGTGATTATGCGCAAAGTGTACGTTTTCTTACAGGACATTTAAAAGAAGGTTCGCCTGAGTTGCCTTGGCAAGAGTTAGTCTATGAAAATCAAACCCTTGTGCTGTATATGGGCTTGGTTGGTTTAGAAAAGATTTGTGAGAAACTGATTGCGCATGGACAACGTGCAAATATGCCTGTTGCACTGATTTCCAAAGGTACCACACCAGAACAAAAAGTGGTGGTCGGCACTTTGGCTGACATTGCCTCTAAAGTAGAAGCAAATCATATTCAAGCACCGACTTTAACCATTATTGGTGAAGTGGTGAGTTTACGTGAACAGTTACAGTGGCGATAACACTCTGACTTTCACTACAAAATAGGTCAATCTCCTGTGATACATGTTGTTTTATTCGAACCCGAAATTCCTGCAAATACAGGGAATATTATCCGTTTATGCGCCAATACTGGGGCGCAATTACATTTGGTCAAGCCTTTAGGTTTTGAGTTGGATGATAAAAAATTACGCCGTGCAGGTTTGGATTATCATGAATGGGCACATATGAAAGTCTGGGAAAATTTTGCAGAATGTCTTACCCATTTAAAAGCACAAGGCATTGATCAGGATGCAATTTATCCTTTAACCACCAAAGGTTATGAAACACCACATACGTCGAATTTAAATCGTTCAGTGGCTTTGCTTATGGGACCTGAAACTCGTGGTTTGCCTGAAGACGTTCGTATGATGTTTCCCAAAGCGCATTGGATTCGTTTACCGATGGCACCAAATTCACGTAGTTTGAATTTATCCAATGCGACTGCAATTATTCTGTATGAAGCTTGGCGTCAGCAGGGTTTTAAGGAAATGAAATAATTCAATATATTGAAATGCTCATAAACATGGGCATTTTCTATAAAGTCCAAAGATTCAAATCCTAAATTATTGGCTGGATTCATCATATTTTCTTTGTGCGTCAAGTACATATTGCATATGACTTTCAGCCCAAAGTTTAAATTGAAAAGCTGTTTCGGCTAGTTCTTTTCCTAAAGGCGTTAATGAGTATTCGACTTTAATGGGGCGAGTATCTAAGGTTTTACGATCAATAAAACCATCTCTTTCTAGCATTTTGAGTTTTTGTGAAAGTACTTTAGGAGAGATTCCGATGATGGCTTTTTTTAAAGAATTGAAATGTTGAGCTTGTACTTTCAGTGTATCTAAAATAAACAGTACCCATTTATCTGCCATATTGTCAAAAAATAAGCGAGAAGGGCAATTGGGATGATACACATTAAAATTCAAATGATTAGTCATTTTCATGCTCCAATGAATGCATGAAGTAAAGCATAACATAGAATAGTTACCAAATAGTAACTAATTGACAGTTAGTTTCAAAAATATATTATATGAAAATCCTCTTTATTTTGAGCAAAAAAATGTCAAAAGTCGCTGTGGTTTATTATTCAGGTTATGGTCATACAAAAGTAATTGCTGAGAATTTTGCTCAAGAAATTCAAGCAGACTTAATTGAAGTTGATTCACAAGGAAATATTACTGAACAAGAATGGCAAACATTAGACCAATCAGATGCGATTGTTTTTGGTGCACCAACATATATGGCTTCTACTCCATGGCAATTTAAAAAATTTGCAGATGATTCATCGAAACGTTGGTTTACCCGCGCTTGGCAAGATAAAATTTTTGGTGGTTTTACCAATAGTGGCAGTATGAATGGTGATAAGCAAATGACCTTGATACAAATGCAAGCACTCGCTTCACAACATGGTGGCATTTGGGTGAGCTTGGGAATTCTGCCTTCAAATACAAAAGCAGCAACATCAAACGATATTAACTATATGGGCAGTTTTGCTGGTGCGATGGTGCAAAGCCCAGCAGATGCCTCTACTCATGAAATTCCACAAGGTGGGTTGGATACTGTTAGAGCTTATGCAAAACGTATTCAGACAATTACAGATCGTTTTGTTGGTTGATAGATTCTAAGTAAAACAAAAGGTGCATTTAGCACCTTTTGTTATTTTGATCTTTTTAAATCAATGATTACTCATGTTCATTATGCTGTGGTGCTGGGTAACGGAAACCTTTGGTTTTATAACCTAAATACAGGATACCGAACATTGCCCACCATAGACCAAATTTTAATGCAGTTTCTTCAATTTCAAGCCACATTGCAAAGATACTGATAAAACCAAGAAGTGGAATAATCACAAAACTAAGAATATCTTTGAATGATTTGGTTCGACCATCACGTAATGCATATCGAGAAATTACCGACAAGTTCACAAATGTAAATGCTGTTAAAGCACCGAAACTGATCATAGAAATGACAATATCAAGATCCATGAAGCCAGCTGTTAATGCAACAGCACCTACAATTAAAATATTGTATGAGGGTGTGTAGTTTTTCGAACTGATATGACCAAAGATTTTTTTGTTAATCACACCATCACGCCCCATCACATACATTAAACGTGATACGCCAGCATGGGCTGAGATGCCTGAAGCCATGACTGTGACAATTGCAAAATACAGCACCACTGTTTTAAACGCGACGCCCCCAACAGCTTGTAAGATATCAGGTTGAGTTGCTGCAACATCCGCAAAATAAGTCTTAGGATCATTTGGGAAGTAAATCTGCATGAAATAGGTGCTGACAATAAAAATAACCCCAGCAAATAATGCAGTCATAAAGATCGCACGAGGTAAGGTCTTTTCAGTGTCTTTGGTTTCTTCTGCAAGTGAGCTTAAAGAGTCAAAACCTGTGAAAGAAAAACACAGGAGTGTTGCACCTGTAATCAATGGACCTAGACTGGTCATCTCATTCCAAAAAGGTTCTAAACTCCACAGCTGATATTTGGCATTGACCAAAGTACCATCAGCATTGACACCACTGGCAAGCAGTTGATAGACCATCCAAGTAAAATAAGCGATGACACCCAATTGCACAAAAACAATGAGACTGTTGAAATTTGCAACAAACTTCGCACCGCGTAAATTCACTGCAGTCATAACTGCTGTTAATCCAACCACCCATACCCAATGGTTTACGTCAGGAAAAAGTGCTTCCAGATAGATCACAGCTAAGATGATATTGACCATTGGAGAGAGTAAATAATCTAACCATGATGACCAGCCCACCATAAATCCGACGTTAGGGTGAATAGATTTTTGCGCATAAGTATAGGCAGAACCCGAAGAAGGATATCGACGGATCATATGACCATAACTAATGGAGGTAAATAAAATTGCAACTAAAGCAATAATATATGAAGTAGGAACATGGAAATGACTTTCTTCTGACACTAACCCAAAAGTATCAAAAAGCGTCATAGGTTGAATATAAGCCAAACCGATAATAATGATGTGCCAGAAACCTAGCGTTTTTTGCAGTTTAGCTGCCGATTGAGTCCCAGTGTTAATTGTCAACGGCGTTATCCTCTTAATCGTTGATCAAGGATCAGTCATATATCTAAGGATCGTTTGAGACGAACGATCCCCCCTACAAATAAAACAAAAGTGCGCCAATCTACTCCAAATGCAAACTTTTGTCAGTAACTTTACGCATTTTTTTAGCAGAAAATATGCTACTTGGTACAAAATTAAGCCAAATTTATTTTCCACAAATGAAAAGCCTGATGTTTTGAAACACCAGGCTTATTTACAGCGTATATTGGCTTATTATTTGGTAATTACCAAGCTTTTTCTAAAATAGATTTGAGGTCTTTAAAGTTGGCTTCTTTCAGATTGTAAATGATTGAACCATCATTTAAGGCTTTCTCAGCAATTTCCTCAAACTGTTCTTTGCTGACTTTACCTGTTTCACTTAACGTACGTGGTAGCTTAGTCAAGGTATAAATACGATCACGCATTGTATTTAAAAATTCAATCGCTTTATTTGCACGTTGATTTGCAGGGGTTTGTGCATAAATGTCAGCACCTGCAAGAGGTAATAACAAGTCTGCAATTTTATCGCCATTCACATCTTTATTGTATTCAAGTACATATGGAAGGAATAGGTTCATACATAAACCATGCGGCAGGTGTGCAACCGCACCTAAAGCATGACCCAGTGAATGTACGATACCCACCATAGAGTTAGAAAATGCAATCCCAGCCATAGTAGAAGCTTGTGCTAACTCTAAACGCCCTTGTGCATCACTTGGATTATCTAAAACATTGAATAGATTGGCACTGATCTTTTTAATCGCAGCTGTAGCATAGGCATCTGAAATTGGATTTGCAGCCATACAGGTATACGCTTCAACAGCATGTGTCATAGCATCCATTGCTGTCATTGCTGTCAAGTGTGGTGGCAATGTTTGTGTCATACGTGGGTCTAAAATCGCAGCATGTGGCATCAAATAGTTTGATGCAAATGCCATTTTGACATGCTTTTGATTATCTGAAACCACAGCGACCATTGTGACCTCAGAACCAGTACCCGATGTGGTTGGAATCACAAAAAAAGGTTTCAGTGGACGAGGTAAATTGTGTGCACCAGAATATTTAGTCAGGTCATCACCGCCTTCGGTTACTAAGATATTAGACGCTTTAGCTGTATCGATCACAGAACCGCCACCTACAGCGATGATCGCATCACAGTTGTTGGCACGGTATGCTTGTGCAACTGCGCGCACTGTTTCTAAGCTTGAATCAGGGGGAACATCATCAAAAATAAAACCTACTTCTACTTCGGTTGAGCTAAATGCAGCTTCAATTGGAGCCAATAAGTTATTGGTACGCACGCCTTTATCCGTGATGATCATTGGGCGTTTTGCACCCAGTGATGATAATTCATAAGGAATATGTTCCAGTGCAGCATGACCAGCAATGACTTTTACAGGACAAAAAAATTCGTAATACGCTTTAGCAGCCATGTGTTATGCACTCCCTTTTAAATATGATTGAGCAACTTTGAGGTAAATATTTGCTGCATTCGTTAATTTTTCTTTTAACGTTAATTGTTGTGGATATTCTTTCACCGCAAGTTCGGCAACGAGCTTCGGTAGAATTAAAGCTTCCATTTTATTTAAACAACGCACCAGACGAATGGCATACGATAAATCCCCATCTGCGATCATGCGGTCATTGGCAAAGGCTTGCGCAGTACTTTCTTGGAAAGAAAACACCAAAAAAGCATGATGCATATGCTTAAAAGTAATCGTTAGATCGGGTTTGCTTTGTAAAGCCGTTACGAGTTCTAAATTTTGTTGTTCATTGACTTTGGCAACAAATGCAGGACCATGCGGAAAGACTTTCATTGAAAGTACAAAGCCAACAGGGAATTTAGATACTTCATGTCTAATTTCATCATCAACTTGACTCGCCATAACCAAACCTCTGCCAATCACATCCATCATGAGTTTGACATAAGCTTGTTCTAAAGCGGGTTTTACAGATTTACTTGAAATCACTCGCTTATCCCTTTATTTGAGTTAGTATTATATTTTAGAGTAATTACTCTAATTTGTTTTAGGTTAAAAGGGAAGTGCTTTATTGTGAAATGACTTGGACGTCATTAAAAAAGCCGCTTTCTTTTAAATAAAGACTGACATCTTCTGTCAGTTGGTCGAATGTTGGGTAATTTTCAATTAGATCACAGATACGAACCATTTCAAGACCTGCATAGCCACAAGGGTTAATGGTATGAAAGCCATCTAAATGACAATCAATATTTAAAGCCAGTCCGTGATAACTGCGACCTTTACGAATTTTAAAACCTAGAGAACCGATTTTACGCTCACTCACATATACACCAGGTGCATCGGCTTTTGCGTATGCTTCAATATGGTATTTTTTTAACAAATCAATCATCAGGTTTTCAGCATACGAAACCAATGTGCGTACATTCCATTTCAAACGGTTTAAATCAAACATAAAATAAATCACCATTTGTCCCGGTCCATGCCAAGTCACTTGTCCACCTCGATCAGTTTGTACCACAGGAATATCGGTATGTACAAGAATATGCTCAGGTTTTCCTGCCTGTCCCTGAGTTAAAACATCAGGGTGTTGCAAAATCCATAACTCATCAGGCGTGTTTTCATCTCGCTGTTCAGTCAAGACTTTCATGGCTTGAAAACGTTCAGCATAAGAGGTGAGTTGCTTAAATTCACGAATAATTAAATTGGGTGATCCTGCGGATTCAGTCATAACAAATATCAATTAAAAACTTTAACTTTCACTTATATTAAAATGTTTTTCAGATTGAAAGTACTTTTCATTTGCAAATAAATTTTAAATATACCCTTAATAAAAATATGGAATTGTCCTTAATTGATATAATTTGACCCTTAATAATTTTAAATTTGCTCAAATGACAATTTATATTATAGGCAACTGAACTAAGTGCAAATTAATTTTTAATATATCTATTTGTATTTAATATTTTTATTTATTTTTTAAAAATACTTTTATATTTTCATTAAGTAATTGATTGACCAATTTGCTTATGAGTGAAAGTGGGGTTTAAGTATTTTTAGGATGATTGTTGAGGGATGCATATGCCAATTTTTTCACCATTTTTTCAATATACACAGCATCAATTACAATATCCGACTGTAGATGAGTTGGCTGAGTTTAGAAAAGTTCAACGTTTAGCCTATCAATGTGCAGAAGAAGTTGCCAAAGAGCTGAAGCCTGGCATGACTGAAAAGCAAGCAGCAAAAATGCAAAAAGTTTGGTTATTAGATCATGGGGTAAACGATTTTTTTCATGCACCTTTTGCATGGTTTGGTGAACGCACTGCATTTAATAATTTTAAAATCGCATTGCAATTTTTTCCAACCAATAAACGTCTTGAAGAAGGGATGCCCTTTATTTTGGACAATGCACCGATTATGGGTGAATACATGGCAGATATTGGTTATACAGGGTGTTTAGGTGAAAACCCTGTATTAGAGCAGGTGATGGATGATTTGGCATTTTTCCGTGAAAAGATTTTGGAACTCGTCAAAGCGCGTAGAACTATTCGAGAAATTAGCCAACAAGTCGATCATTTTATTGAGCTAAAAGGTTATGAGGCACGTCATAAGGCTTATCCATTTGAAACTTTAGCGCATGAGGTGTCAAAAATTTCATCAAGTCATCAAAATAAAGATCCAAAAACGCTTTTTGGTTTTGGTATTGATTCTTTAAAAACTTTAGGGCGTTTAATCGGTACAGGAGCGGTACAAGGTTGGTCACCAATTTGGAACTCTGGAAAAATGGCAGATCATCAACCAGTTGCAGGATTATGGGCGGTAGAGCCACATCTAGGTTTAAATGGGGTTGGTGCAAAATGGGAAGAAATGCTGGTCATTACAGATGATGATGCATATTGGTTAGATGATGAAACACCACAAATGCGTCGTTGGCGTGAGCGTAATATTGTGATGCCTGAGCAAAAAGCGATTGCTTAAATGAAGAACTTTTAATTATAACTTGATGTGAGGGCTTGAATAGAGCCTTCACATACTGCATCAAAAGGAAAAATAAAATGAATGCAGCCGTAGAACATTTGATCCAAGCGCGTAAAGTAAAATTTGATTTAACGCAATCTCCCATTTATTGGGCTGAAACACCTTTTGTGACCCATGCAATTAATCCTTTACATATCCTTCTGCCGCAAGGTGAACTGTGGTTTTGTCGGGTATTTAATCGGGTTTTGCCAGAAATCACCGATCCGCAACTCTACGCAGATGTAAAAGGATTTATTGGACAAGAAGCAATTCACTCTCGTTCACATAGTCATGTAATAGATTTTTATAAAGAACATGGCATTGATTTATCGAGTTTTGTACATTTAACTGAAGTTTTATTTAAAGACCTAGTAGATGAGTTACCTTTAAAACAACGTTGGTTAGCTAAGTTGCTTGGAAAAAATTGGCTGATTTTTCAAGTAGGTGCGATTGCAGCGATTGAACATTTTACCAGTATTTTGGGAATGTGGGTTTTAGAAGAAAAGGCAATCAATAATTTTGATCCTGAAATTCTACGTTTGATTCGTTGGCATGGCGCAGAAGAAGTCGAGCATCGTTCCGTTGCATTTGATTTGTTTCAACATTTATGTAAAACCAAACTTGGCTTTTACGCTGGTCGTCAGTTTACGATGAGTTTGGTATTTCCATTGTTCATTCTTCTTTGGACACGTGCAATTCGCTTTACGATTGAGCAGGATTCAAATCTGAAAAAAGGGCAGTTACCCACTTCAATGTTGGGTATTTTAAAAGGAATTGAAAAAGAATTTGAGCAATCTGCGCGTTTGCCTTCTGTAAAATTTATTATAAAATCGGTTGGAAGTTGGATGAAACCTTCTTACAACCCTCGTCATGAAGGCAATGATCAATTGGCAGCTTATTATTTTAAAGCTTATGGTTTTTAAGAAAAATTAAATAGGTTTATCCGCTATATTCTCATAAAAAAATCAGAGTCAATTGGCCCTGATTTTTAGTTTCTAATGGATGATTACAACGCAGTTTTAATCAATGGGCAAGCAGCCAAATCGGCATATAATTGATGGACTTGCTCAAGCTCATCAAAACGCAGTTGCGCAGTGATAGAGTGGTATTTACCCGTACGTGAAGGTTGAACTTTGAGCGTTGCTTCATCAAACTCTGGAAAATGTTTTACCAAAATTTCAACGACAGCACCACGTAATTCCTCTCCAGCATCACCAATCAATTTGATTGGATAATCCATTGGAAATACCCAAAGATCTTCGCGTAATTCACGAGATGGTGTGCGGTCTAACATGTTTCACCTCAAATTATCAACAACGCCTGCAAAAGTGCAGGCGTTGTATTTCTCATAATCAATAAATGGAGATGAATGAAAAATTTTCAAGTCTCCATTTGGGGATGATTAATTAGTCATTTTCCAAGAACGAACGTAAATGCTCAGAACGTGAAGGGTGACGTAATTTACGTAAAGCTTTCGCTTCAATCTGACGAATACGTTCACGTGTTACATCAAATTGTTTACCGACTTCTTCCAAAGTATGGTCGGTTGGCATATCGATACCAAAACGCATTTTTAATACTTTGGCTTCACGTTCAGTTAAGTTCTCTAAAACTTCACGGGTTGCTTCTTTTAAGCCTTCAGAGGTTGCAGCATCGACTGGAGAAGTGATGTTACCATCTTCAATGAAGTCCCCAAGATGCGAATCTTCATCATCACCAATTGGTGTTTCCATCGAAATTGGCTCTTTGGCGATCTTAAGTACTTTACGAACTTTGACTTCGTCCATTTCTAAACGTTCACCTAATTCCTCAGGTGTAGGTTCACGCCCCATTTCTTGTAACAATTGACGAGATACACGGTTGATCTTGTTAATTGTTTCAATCATATGCACTGGAATACGAATAGTACGTGCTTGGTCTGCAATCGAACGTGTGATCGCCTGACGAATCCACCAAGTTGCATACGTCGAGAATTTATAACCACGACGATATTCAAACTTGTCTACTGCTTTCATCAAACCGATGTTACCTTCTTGAATTAAATCAAGGAATTGTAAGCCACGGTTGGTATATTTTTTGGCAATCGAAATCACCAAACGTAAGTTAGCTTCAACCATTTCTTTTTTCGCACGGCGAGCTTTGGCTTCACCAATCGCCATACGTTTGGAAATATCTTTAATGCCTTTAACATCTAGATCAAGTTCTTTTTCAATATCAGCAATTTTTTGTTGGAAAGCTAACACGTCAGGACGAACTTTCTCTAAGTAGCCTTTGAGTTCAGCAGGTGCTTTAGCAATTTGTTCATCTAACCATGCAGGGTTTGATTCTTGACCAGGGAATGATGTGCGGAATTGCGTACGATCCATGCGACCACGACGCACTGCATAACGCATCACTTCACGTTCAGAGGTACGGATTTGCTCATGTGTGCCACGAATCATTTCTGAAATGATATCAAATAAACGTGGTGTAAATTTAAACATCATAAATACGCTTGCAAGTGCCTCCATTGCTTCTTTACTTTCAGGGCTATTACGACCTGATTTTGCAATAGATTCTTTGGCAGTATGCCAAGCCGCTTCTAACTCATCGAAACGTGCTTTAGCAATTTCAGGGTCAGGTCCAGATTCGCCTTCAGATTCATCTTCGCTTTCAGCTTCTTCTTCTTCGTCATCATCATCCAACTTCACATCTTTGGTTGGTTTTTTTGATGCCTCTTCTTCCTCATCAATTTCCTCAGCTTCTTCTTCTAAAACTTCAGGAATTACTTCATCTGTTTCAGGGTCTAAATAACCTGATAAAATGTCTGCTAAACGGCGTTCACCCGCCTCATAATCTTTATATTCTTGTAGAACCACTTCTACCGCATTTGGCCAATATGCAATGGAATGTAAAACATCACGGATGCCTTCTTCGATCCGTTTTGCAATGCTAATCTCGCCTTCACGAGTTAAAAGTTCAACCGTTCCCATTTCACGCATATACATACGCACAGGGTCAGTTGTACGACCAGGTTCATTTTCTACAGAAGCAAGAACTGCAGCAGCTTCTTCCTCAGCAACTTCATCTGTTGCTTCACTGTTGCCTTCGAACATCGCATCGTCAGATTCAGGTGCACGTTCATGCACAGGAATCCCTACGTCTTGAAGCATTTGAATAATGTCTTCAATCTGTTCACTTTCTGTGATTGAGTCTGGGAGATGATCGTTAACCTCAGCATAGGTTAAGTAACCTTGTTCTTTGCCTCGGCTAATCAGAGCCGCTACTTGTGAAGTAGGGGAATGCATATCGCTCATCTTTACTCTCTTCTCGTTGAATCTGTGGCAGTAAAAAAACCGTGCATGCTCATGCCCCCATCATGTAGTTAATGGGAAAAGCTTGCGCATTTCATCAGCAAAATAGGGTCTGATAAAATAATGAAAATTGGTTTCTGTGAATAAAATGGGGATGAATTTGTTATTTTCAAGCTCAGCCCTTAAACGTATTCTATTTATAAATACTCAAAATGAGTCATCAAAATAGAAGGACGTAGGGTGGATTATACCATGCCATAAAATTCGGCACAAAAAAAGCCCAATTTGATATAAAAATAAAAAAAAATTAAATAAAACTTGACAAGATTTCTGAACAAAGATAAATAGCGGCTAGACCCATTCACATTTTTTCATTATGAGGTAGTTTTAGTGTCTTCGACAGATTTTGAACTAGATGATAACTACGGTGATGATGATGTTAGTTTTGATGAGTCATCAAACAAAATTAGCGCCAAAGAATCATTAGAAAAACGTCGTTTAATTGATGATTTACTTGCTCAACGTCGTTTAGATCGAGAATTGAAAGATTTTGATTATGACTTTGATGATGACGATGATTTTGAAGATGATGAAGCATAAAACTGATTAGGCATAGTCATTTAAAAATGCTATGCTTTTACTGTAATTAAAATCAATTGGAAACAAAATGAGTGCTTTAGATTTAGACCAGTTAAGTGACTATCTAGATGGCGACCAAAACGAGTATGGTCTAGATTTCGCAGCGACTCATGGTTTTTTATGTGCAATTGCTGTAGGTCCAAAATTTGATCGTTGGTTAGACGAGCTTTTTGAGGGCAACCAAAGCAAAGCACCAAAAGAAATCATTGCGCAAATTAAATTATGGTTAGACGATATTCGCCAAAAATTATCCAATGAAGAAGGCGTCGAGTTCCCTTTTGAAGTTGAAGAGGCGGATGTTGATTCGAGTTTAGGTGATTGGTCTGTTGGTTTTGTTGATGCAATGTTCTTAAATGAAGAGGCATGGTTTACCGATGAGTTTGAAGAGCAATTGGTTGATTTAACTTTACCGATTATGGTGTTTAGTGGGGTAGATGAAGAAGACCCACAAATGGAATCTTTCCGCCGTAATGGTCAGTTGATGGATGAGCTTGCAGAAGAAATTCCAGATAATTTGAATGAAATTTACTTGATGTATCATTCAGAACAATAAGATAAAATTTTAAAAGAAAGCACCTTTGAAAGGTGCTTTTTTATTGTAAATGTAAAAAAATTATCTAATGTATCTGTTATGTTGACTGTCCAAGCATTTTTGTGCATACCAACCATAACTCATATATAAAACTAAGATTTGTATTAAAGATGCGATCGCAAATACAAATAAAATTACCCCTATTGAAATACTTTTTAAACCTTCAAATAATAATTCTGTCATATTGGCAGCTAGAAGAAAAATAGTCACTAATATGCCACTCACTAAAAGTGTACAAATGAAGGATCCAAATACAAGTTGTCTTTTTTCAACTGGTGTAGGAACACGATTCTCATTTTTGACAAAGTAATAAGAGGTATAAAATCCTGCTGCAATAAGTATGGGGATACTACCTGCGCTAGGAATATTTACAAATAATGACAATGCAAATAGGATGACTGTTGAAACAAGATAAACAGCAGAAAATATCAAAAAGTAACGTTTCATTTTTTTCTCCTAAAAATATTCTGTTTTTTAATTTTTAAACTTGAATATTTATTTAAAATAAGACTTTGATATTGATTTGACTTAATTTTGAATTAAAACTTTTATTGGAAAAGTAATATTCATTAAACTTATCAAGTTTGAATAAGAAAAAATATTGCTGAACTGACAAGTATTTTTATATGAGTAAATATTGATAAATCAGTGCACTCAAAAATAACCCTATACCGAACAGGGTATGTGTCACCAAGCTTTTAAGACGAGCTTTCCAAGGCTCTGCCGTTTTAGAAGCAAAAAATCCCATTCCTAAACACGGTTGCATGATTAAAAATGGAAAGAATGCTGTGGCTATACCAAAATATATCGCAGAAAATAAATCAGGATGCTGTAGCCAAGTCGTGCCAACCATCAAAATAAAACATAAAGCAAAAATAATCCCAATCAAATAATGCAATGTCCAACCGAAAGCATGTTCAAAATTTTGTGGTGGTGCTTGCTGTATATTTTGATGTTTAAATTTTCCAGAATATAGAAAAATTAAGACCCATCTCCCCACCACGGCATAATTTAAGGTCGGAATATTAAATATTTTTTTGAGTAGAACTGCACATAGATCAATCAGTAAAGTTGCACCGATACCGATCAAGATGACATTAAAACTTACAATCAAAAGGTTCATGTTTTTACGCTGATTTTATAAACTAAAATCATCTTACAACTTCAAGTTGGCTTTAAGTCAATGCAAGAAATTACAATTTCAGAGCTGGCAACATTAGTTAAAATTCCAAGTTCAACTTTGCGTTATTATGAAGATATCGGCTTAATTCACTCGATTGGACGTAAAGGTTTACAGCGAGTTTTTTCTGAAAATGTCATTGCAACATTGCAGTTGATTACTTTAGGTAAAAAGGCAGAATTTAGTTTGGATGAACTAAAACAAATGCTGGCAATGAAAGATACACCAATTGCAAAAGATATTTTGTTGAAAAAAGCTGAGATGATTGATCAATATATTCAAGAGCTTGATATTTTAAGAGCAGGTTTGCGACATGTTGCCCAATGTACCTTTGATAATCCTTTGGAATGTCCTAAATTTCAAAAGATTATGCAGCTATATGGCATGAAACATTAATGTTTTTTATTCAAAAATAACTTTGTAGAAATGAAATAAACGATTGAAAATATTGCCGCATGGATTGCAACCATACATAACATAATCACAGCAGATAAGCCTAAACCCGCTTGATCTGCTGATTTTAAAATTTGTTCGGCATTGGGATTCATTAATACTAAAAATAAAGTAAAGAAGCTGCCAATCACGATAGCAACCGCACTGAGTCCCCAAATTAGTTGTATTTTTTCTTCGGAAGAAGCTAAACGGTGTTCACGTTTAAAAAAATGCTGGATGCTGATCAATGCTGCAAGAATTAACGTTGGAAATAATGATGCATAACCCAATGGGAAAATAAAAATAAGAATGAATAAAAGCAAAATTAAGGCAATGGCATACACAGCAGCAAAATGTAAATAGTAATGCTTCATTCTTATTCCTAAATATAAATCAAAGCAATGACTTATAGTCTAACATTTTTTAAGTGAGCTTGCGTGCTGAGTTTTAGCCTAAGGTTTACGCTGATATCGACGATATACAATCCAAAGTACAATTATGACGACAATTGCAATGATTATATAACTTACACGGCTAAATATTTGATGCATTAAGGCTTGATTTTCACCGAAATAAAATCCGACACAAGCTAAAAATGTTGTCCAAATGATCGTGCCAAGTCCGCTATATAGCATAAACTTCCAAAAAGGCATCTCACTCATCCCTGCAGGAATACTGATCAAAGAACGCACGGCTGGAATCATACGTCCAAAAAACACGATACGATGTCCATATTTTTCAAACCAATCCAAAGATTTCTCAACATCAGCAGATTTTAAGAAAAGATATTTTCCATAACGCTCAACCCATGCAAATAAAACTTTCTGGGAAATTTTATGACCTATCCAATACAACAACGCCGCAGCAATTAATGAGCCGAAACTTCCTGCGATAACCACACCTGTCAGTACAAGCTTGCCTTGCGAAGCCGCAAGACCTGCTGAAGGCATAATGATTTCTGAGGGAATAGGAGGGAAGACATTGTCTAAAAACATGAGCAAGGCAATACCGAAATAGCCCAATTGCTCCATAATGGAAATAATCCATTCAGTCATTTTTATAGCATCACTGAGGAAGTCGCTATTTATAGTATGGTGTGTAACAAACTCCGTAAAGTGATGCTGCGTGTATCTTTGTAAAATGTTGTATATTAAAAAATTATTCTTGATAATGAATCAGCGTATGGATATAAATTTTACGTAAGCAATAAGTTAAAGCAACGGGCAAGCTCATTAATAAAAAAATATTCATTAATGTGGTATTAAGATGATAACCAATAAATAAAGATAAAGTCGTTCCGATTAGCATACCTAGGCAAACTATAAAAATATGTGACTCTTGTTCGAGTTCGGTTCTAATTTTTTTAATTGTTGTTGTAGGTACATTATCTAAATAATGATAATTGATACTTTCAGATGCAAGATAAGAGGTTCTTTCCATAATACTGATTTCCTTATAATAATTTTTAAAGCAAAATGAAAAAGCTTTAAAAAGTAGCCATTTAATCCTTATGATATTAGCAAGTAAATCTGTAAGCTTCTGTCCAAAGCGCTTATTTTTAGTATCAACATTTTATAAGATTTATAAATCATGTAATTCATGTGTAAAAAAAACCGCATAAACTATGCGGTTAATTACAATTTGTAAGATTAGATGATTTTATAAGCGTTTACGCTTGGCTGCCACGATTTGTGACTGGCGCATGCGGAAACCTTCTTTTTGTTTTTCAGATGTTTTGTCAATACAGTATACGCAAGACACACCGTGTTCATAACTTGGTAACGCCACTTCATCTGGCGTCAAAGGCCAACCACACGCATGACATTTCACATTGATACCTTCTTCAACACCATGTGTAACAGCGGTACGACCATCGAAAACGAAACATTCACCTTCCCACATGCTTTCATCTGCAGGGGTTTCTTCTAAGTATTTTAAAATACCGCCTTTTAGGTGATAAACCTCATTGAAACCTTCTTGTAGCAGTAAAGAGGTTGATTTTTCACAACGAATACCGCCTGTACAAAACATCGCAATTTTTTTGTCTTTGTGTTGTTCAAGCTCTTTTTTCACATAATCTGGAAATTCACGGAACGTTTCAGTTTTTGGGTCAATTGCACCCTTAAAAGTACCCGCTTTATATTCATAATCGTTACGTGTGTCGATTAGAATGACATCATCACGTGCGATCAGTTCATTCCATTCTTTTGGATCTAGGTAATGTCCAACCAAATCACGTGGTTTTACTTCAACACCTAAAGTCACGATTTCTTTTTTGAGTTTGATTTTCATTTTACGGAAAGGTTTATCATCACTGTGTGACTCTTTGTATTCCATGTTGTTAAAACCATTGTCTAAAAGAAATTGATGAATAACATCAATCGCTTGACGATCTCCTGCAACAGTTCCGTTGATTCCTTCTCCTGCAACAATTAGAGTACCGCATAGATTGATGGTTTTTACCAAATCTAAAAGACGTTGTTGAAGATCTGCAGGATCTTGAACTTCTTTGAATTGATAAAGTGCTGCAACAACCCAACCAGTGGTCGCTTGCTGTTCTACAGGTGCAAGCTGTTCTACAGTAGCGTTCATGGAATACTCCAAATGTATTAAGATATGAAAAAATTTAGGTGCGTATTCTAGCCCGAATTAGAAAATTTTGCGAGAAAGCCATAGCATAAATATGGCTTTAAATGAGGAAAATGTTTTGAGCAATAAAAGTCGAATTCCATCTTTAACACCGTGTGTAGGACGTTGTTCAACGGTTTTTGGTGATTCGGTTTGTCGGGGGTGTCGACGTTTTAATCATGAAGTGATTCAGTGGAACACTTATACACCTGAACAACGTTTAGCGGTTTGGAAACGTTTAGATGCTCAACTTGATCAAATTTTAGTGCCGATGTTACCTTTTGCTCAGCTTAAACATGTCGAAGGGTTTATTTCGAGTAAGCGCGTGCGAGTATTAGATGCTGCATCAAAAGGGCGTAAGCTTTATCATGCTTTAAAAATATGTGAAAAAAATCGTTCACTTGCAGATGAAAGTGGTTTGGGGATTAGCTCTAAACAAGTGAAGCCTTTATGGGATGAATTTGAACGCCGTGTTTTGGCTTTGGCAACGGCAAGTTATGATTTGGCATGGTTACGTGCAGATGGCATTCGTCATAATTTATTGAAAATAATGGAAGAAGATGAAGAATTGCATTCTTTATAATCAAATCAATTCTCAGTTTTTATTTGGATAAGTCTTGGATTTTTCAGCCTATATTTTATATTGCGTTGCCGTGATCATCATGATTGCAACACCCGGACCTGTGATGCTATTGGTGGCAAGTGCAGGTTTGAAAAGTGGGAATAAGAAAGCACTGCATACGATCGTGGGAACAAATCTCGCATCATTGGTGTTGATCGCAACTTCAGTTTTGATTTTGAAAGGTTTTTTAAATATTTCCAGTCATTGGTTTGATCTGATCAAAATCCTAGGTTGTCTCTATATTGCCTATCTAGGTGTGCAAATCGTGCGAGAAGCCTTGAGCCAAACGCAGCAAGCACATGAAATTTCGAGTCAAGTTCAAGGTGGGTTTAAACAAGGTTTTCTTGTCGGTATTTCCAACCCCAAAGATATTATTTTCTTTGCCTCATTTTTTCCGCAATTTACGCATGTGACGCACAATTTAGATCAGAGTTTAATCTTACTGACTTTGAGTTGGATTATTTTAGATTTTGCGACCTTATCCGTGGTTTATCTAGGATTTAATGCACTATCTAAGTCCAAGATTTATCATAAAATATTACTCGGTTGCGGTGTGATTTTGATCGCCGTTGCGTTATATGGTATTTATTCTGTGTGGTTTTGAAGAACATTCACCAGTAACAATAACGAATGTTGTGCGTCTATCTGACTCGGAACTGTGGAAAGCGAAGTAGATTAATG
The DNA here is from genome assembly GCF_001704615.3 of Acinetobacter defluvii. Classification (NCBI taxonomy): domain Bacteria; kingdom Pseudomonadati; phylum Pseudomonadota; class Gammaproteobacteria; order Moraxellales; family Moraxellaceae; genus Acinetobacter; species Acinetobacter defluvii. The sequence goes on along the minus strand of NZ_CP029397.2, from coordinate 2,374,926 downwards.
TACTAAAAAATCCCAACATCTGATGATCTTGGGACTTGATTTTATTCAAATATTGAGTGAATTAAAGATTATGTGCTAAACGATATTGCACAATTTCTTCGATGGTAATGAGTGTTAAGTTATGCGTTTGAGCATAAGCGAGCACTTGAATCCCTGAAGCCATTGTACCGTCAGGATTAGTCACTTCACACAGTACGCCCGCAGGCTTTAAGCCAGCCATACGTGCCAAATCAATAGAACCTTCAGTATGTCCACGACGTGCTAAAACACCGCCATCACGACCACGTAAAGGGAAGATATGTCCAGGGCGATTTAAGTCACTTGCAATAGCACCATCTTGAATAGCCGCTTGAATGGTGGTAACACGATCTTTAGCAGAAACGCCTGTGGTTACACCTTCTGCTGCCTCAATTGTTATTGTAAAAGCAGTTTTGAAATGACTTGAATTGTCCTCAACCATAGGAGGTAATTCAAGATGGTCGGCAAGTTCAGAGGTTAATGTAAGGCAGACAATACCTGAGCCATCACGAATCATACGTGCCATGGTTTCGACATTGAGTGTTTCTGCTGCAACAATCAAATCGGCTTCATTCTCACGATCAAAATCGTCCATGACCAAGACAGGTTTGCCTTGACGCATATCTTCTAAAGCTTGTTGGATACGTTGCTCAGCAGGGGAAAGTGCTGAAAAGAAAATTTCGGGTTGAATTAAACTAGACATTGAAACGCTCTCGTAAAAATAAAAAATACGGTTGAACATTTCAGGACATGTGAAATAGTGGCGTAACAAAATAGACTCAAACTATGAATCTACTCAAAAGTAACGTCGTCTTCTTTCATCCGGACTATACCGTCGGCTTTGGCTTTGACCAAATCTGCCTATCATTTTATAAAAAATGGAAGGCTCGTGGGCTGAAAAAATATGTTCTAAAGAACGTATTTAAATTACCACCGGTGGGGAATTTCACCCCGCCCTGAAGCGATGTAGATTGATTATAATCTATTTTGTTCAAAGGTTTGAGCTTTTTAGAGAATTAGGCGTGAGATGATTATAAAAATATCAATAAAAATCTTCAAAAATATCATGTGAATTTGCAAGTAAATCTAGAAAATAGATCTTGTTGAAACTGATGATTTTTATCATTGATAATTGTAAGTGTTTATTATTTAATAGTTTTGTATTTAGCTTTTGATAAATTATATAATTTAAAGTTGAATATTCATTCAATCTAAAATAAATATGCACTTTAGCAATTCAATTAGAGTTAAAGTGACAATTTTTTATATTTAAAATAAGAGGCTTTTGTGAAAAAAATTCTATTGAGTTTATATGCTTGCACTTTGGTAGTAACCGCTCATGCGGGTGAAGCAAGCGATTGGGGATATGAAACCAATAATGCACCTGACAAATGGGCAAGTTTAAGTGAAAAATATCATGCCTGTTCGGGTTTAAATCAATCTCCAATTGATATTAAAAATACAACTTCAGCAAAGCTTGAACCTTTAAAGTTTAATTATGCTGCCAATGCAAAATCAATTGTGAATAATGGTCATACGATTCAGGTAGACTTTAATACAGGAAATACGTTGACTTTAGATGGTCAAGAGTTCGTTTTAAAACAATTCCATTTACATAGTCCAAGTGAAAATAAAATCAATGGGGTGAGCTACCCAATGGAAATGCATTTGGTGCATGCCAACGCACAAGGAGAGTTGGCTGTGGTTGCAGTGATGTATCAACAAAGTCAAGTCAATCCCAGTTTAGCGAAAATATGGAGTAATTTGCCAAAACAGGCAGGGCAAAGCTTTACATTCACTGGTAATTTGAGTGCGGCAAGTTTCTTACCGAAGAAGCTGGATTATTATCGTTTCAATGGTTCTTTAACAACACCACCCTGTACAGAAGGTGTGAGATGGATTGTATTAAAAGAGATTCAATCTGCATCTGAGGCACAGCTGAATGCTTTTACTCAACTATTAAGTCATCCAAATAATCGACCTGTTCAACCTGTAAATGCGCGAATGATTTTAGAATAAAAAACTCATATTAAAAGACATAGTTTTGAGCTATGTCTTTTAATTTTCTCTTTATTTAAGCATAGAAAATATTTTAAATAATTTTGTGGTGAATGATTCAAACACTAAAATGTCTAATTATTTTGTAGAGCTTTTAAATCGTCTAGTACAATTTCGGCATGTCCCGCAGCTTTCACTTTATGATATGCTTTGACGAGCTGACCTTTATGAAAAATGAAAGTCGAGCGTTCAATTCCCATCACTTTTTTTCCATACATATTTTTTTCTTTAATTACATCAAAGTGTTTACATAAACTTTCATCTTGATCACTAATCAAGTTAATGGTTAATGACTGTTTTTCAGTAAAATTTTGATGCGTTTTTACAGAGTCGCGAGAAACCCCGATAATGGTCGTGTTTAGCGCATCAAACTGATCTTTTAGTGCTGAAAAACCAACCGCTTGCGTAGTACAACCAGGGGTATTATCTTTTGGATAAAAATAAAGAATTAGCCAGTCAGCTGTGATTTGGCTTAGATTAATTTCACCTTGGGTACTTGTAAAGTTTTGCTTAGGTAATTGAATATTTTCAGACATACGATTCTCCTCATTTATTCTATTATGCGACCTCTAAAAAAATAAGCCACAAAAATGTGGCTTATTTTCAATTCATTACAACTTATTTTTTCTCAGCTGCTTTCATTGCTGCTTCAGTTAAAGTTTTTAATTTACCTGTTAACTGAGGACCAAAACATGACTGAAGTTCTTGGTTTTGCTTTTGTACAAAAGCTAAAGTTGAAGGGCTTTTCTTCTGGTTAATCGTGCTTTGAATTTGCCATTTTTGATCATTGGTTAGTTTACCATCAGATTCAATTGCACAAGTACAGTATTTGCTGACTTCAGCACTCGTCAATTTACCACCTTTCGCAGTTTCAGTTTTACATACACCAATTAATGCTGATTTTACATTTGAGCTTTTATAGGCTTGTTGTAAAGCATTATTGTCTGCTTGCGCAGTTGTACCAAATAAAGCTGCCGCAGAAAATAAAGTTGAAAGAAAAATACCTGATTTTAAGTTTTTCATAAACTGTACCTTGTTATTACTGTATATAACGTGTTGGGTCAGTAACCCCTGCATCGCTAAAGCCTTGTTTTCTGAGGCGGCAGCTATCACATTTTCCACACGCACGTCCTTGGTCATCTGCTTGGTAACAGGAAACCGTTTGGCTATAGTCTACGCCATGTTCTATACCTAAACGTATTATATTCGCTTTGGATAAATGTAACAGAGGTGTTTCAAATTTAAGTGGTTTGCCTTCAATACCCACTTTGGTTGCTAGGCGTGCCATATTGGCAAAAGCTTCGATATATTCAGGTCTACAGTCAGGATATCCTGAATAATCAACAGCATTGATCCCAATCACGATCGCCTCAGCGCCAAAAACCTCAGCCGCAGCCAAAGCATAAGATAAGAAAATGGTGTTACGTGCTGGAACATAAGTTACAGGAATACCCTCTGTTTCATGATCAGGTACATCAATATTATGGTCAGTCAGTGCAGAACCACCTAAATTTCCCAGATCAATATTGATCACACGATGTTCTACACCTGCGTTTTGGGTAATTGCACGTGCTGCATCAAGTTCGGTGGTTGAACGTTGTCCATACATGAAACTTAAAGCGATACAATCATAACGTGCTTGCGCCCAAGCTAAACAAGTTGTTGAATCTAAACCACCAGACAATAAAACTACGGCACGAGGGCGCATATCTCACTCCACAAAAATATTCAAAAAAGCAAGAAAGTATTATAGCTTGTTTCTTGCTGTTTATCTGAATTACAAAAATGAAGCCAGTTATGTCGATTAATATGCAAATAAATGGCAATGATGTGATTGAATTGTGTATTAGCTTAATTATAATAGACAGGCATTTGAATGATTTGTAGTCAAAGCAATCAATAAAAATTGATAGGGATAAAAAAAATGAAAAAGATATCTTGTTTAGGGATGCTCGGTTTAATCCTTACAAGTTCACCAACATGGGCACTTGAAGCATTAGATGATGAAGTACTTTCATCGCTGACAGGTCAAGATGGCTTAACCATTAGTATTCTACCAACAGGACCTATTCAAGCTGATGTTATTTATCACGATAACGATGGTTTTGATAATACCTTGCTTGGAGGAACTAAAAAAGCAGGAGCAATAATGTTAGGGACAGCAGGGGGTATCGGGACTAATCCACTGTCATTGTCTTCAGGCTCTGCAAATATTAATGTTATTTTAGACATTGATACAGATGCAGGGACTACAACAACAGGTCCATTCTTGAATATTGGTGTGAGATTACCACAAGATCTTACAATTAATACGGGTGATATATGGGTCGGAGCATCTAAACAAAAAACAGGTGTAACTCGAGGAGTGGCTAATCCTACAAAAATTTTAGATAATATGCAGTTTTATATTTCTAATATGAAAACCAATATTCAATTGGGTGCTACACCACAAGGTGGGATATTAAAATTATCAGGTATATTCAAAAATGGTTTAACTATTACTGGATATAAGTTAAACGATATTGGGGGAGGTGGTAGTTTAGCGTTGGATAATATTTCAATCGCGAACTCAACGCCAGGTCAGTTTGGTATTACAAATTTAGATTTTGATATCACAGCTGGCGTAGCTCCAGAAGGCTTAAAATTGAATGTGAATAAGCTAGGTGATACTAACGGATTTAATGCAATGATTTGGGGGGCACGTGCAGGTGATGCAAATGCTAAAGCTTTTGGCGATGTTGAGCTAAATGGCGTGAACCTGAATGGAACTACGCTTACAGTTTCAGGACACTAAGTATTTTCTTTTAGCCTATCTTCCTGTTTCATCATTCCATAACAGTTTGTGTAATTGTAATTGGAAACGAACAGGGAGATGGTCATCTAAAATCCATTGTGCAAGATCACGTGCCAATTGTGGCAGACGTACAGCCCCTTTTTCAACTGCAAAGGCAGGAGAGAACCACACCGTACTCACTTTTTTATTGAGTTGAAACTCAGCCATTTGCTGTTTTGCCCAGTCATAGTCTTCACGATTACAAATTACAAATTTAATTTGATCTTTTAAGGTTAGATGCTCTAGGTTACTGAGTAAATTACGATGCGATTCGCCAGATGTCGGTGTTTTTAAGTCTAATACTTTAGAAATACGTGGATCTACTTTAGATACATCTAACGCACCACTGGTTTCTAATGAAACCTCACAGCCTAGATCAGCAAGACGAGTCATAAGAGGCAGCGCATTAGGCTGCGCCAAAGGCTCACCACCCGTTACACAAATATAAGGCGTTTGAAAGCTCAGCGTTGTCTGAATAATATCTTCTAAAGACTGACGCTCACCGCCTTCAAAAGAATAAGTTGTATCACAATAAGTACAGCGCAAAGGACAACCAGTTAAACGAATAAAGACAGTGGGTAAGCCCGCAGCATTGGCTTCACCTTGCAAAGAATAGAAAATCTCTGTGATACGTAACCCTGCAGACGGATCAGAAACATGAATAGACGAAGAACGAAGAGAAGTCATGACTTTTACCACAGATTACAAAATGAAAAATCCCCATACTCATGTCTGAGTATAGAGATGAGAAACTTAACAAGTTTCGTGAATAATAAAAAATTAATCTTCGCGCAATAAATCGTTTAAGCTAGTTTTAGCACGGGTTTTCGCATCAACTTTTTTCACGATAATTGCAGCATATAAGCTATATTTACCACATTTAGATGGAAGGCTACCAGACACAACTACAGAGCCTGCAGGTACACGACCATAATGGATCTCACCAGTTTCACGGTCATAGATTTTAGTAGATTGACCAATAAACACACCCATTGAAATCACAGAACCTTCTTCAACGATCACACCTTCAACGATTTCAGAACGTGCGCCAATGAAACAGTTATCTTCAATAATGGTTGGGTTGGCTTGTAATGGCTCTAAAACACCACCAATACCCACACCACCAGATAAGTGAACATTTTTACCAATTTGAGCACATGAGCCAACAGTTGCCCAAGTGTCAACCATAGTGCCTTCATCGACATAAGCACCAATATTGACATAAGATGGCATTAATACCACATTTTTAGCTTGGAAAGAACCTTTACGTGCAACTGCAGGCGGTACTACACGTACACTAGCTGCTTTAAATTGTTCATCTGTCCAACCATTAAACTTGGTATCCACTTTATCATAGAAACGAAGATCACATGATTCAATAGGCTTGTTGTCGTTGATTTTAAATGATAATAAAACAGCTTTTTTCAGCCATTGATGAACAACCCATTTACCTTCAATTTTTTCTGCTACACGAAGCTTACCATTATCTAAGCCAGCAATTACTTCCTCAACTGCTTGACGGATTTCAGCAGGGCAAGTCGCTGCTGTAAAATTTGCACGGTCTTCAAACGCTTGCTCAATCAGAATTGAAAGCTGAGACATGATTTTTTTCATCCAAAAAAATTTGCAAAGATTTTACACCAAAAGATATCGAATGAGATAAAAAAACAGAATTTTATAAAAAAATATCACACATTCAAACTTCGTTTAATTTTTGTTCGTCTAATTCTTAATTTATTGCTATTGTAAAGTATTAAATTCAATTAATTAAGCATATTTGTATCAAAAGTTAACAAAAAATCATCAATATGTATATTTTTTCGCAAACACTTTTAGCATATGATGAATATGAGTCAAAAATATAGCAATGATTAAAAAGCCTTTTTGAGGAGACATCTATGAAAATGTTAAAAGTATTGGCAGTAGCAACAGCATTATCTGCATCGGGTTTTGCAATGGCTGATGATCAAGTTGTACAAAGTGGTTATGCTTTTGATAAAAATCAATTAATCCCAACTGGTGTACGTGCTGAAGTCGGTACAACAGGTTACGGTGGTGCTTTACTTTGGACTGCAAACCCATACGTTGGTTTGGCTCTAGGTTATAATGGTGGTGACATTTCTTGGTCTGATGACATTAAAGTAAATGGCTCAACATACGATATGGATATGGACAATAGTCTTGCTTATTTAAATGCTGAGATTCGTCCATGGGGCGCAAGTCAAAATGTATGGGCACAAGGTCTATATGTGGCAGCTGGTGTTGGTTATGTAGATAATGATTATGATTTAAAAAGAAATATAGGTACTAATGCATCATTTAAAGTTGATGGATCGCGCTTTAACGCTGGTTTAAATGACAATGTTTCAATTAAAGGTAGTCAACAATATGACAATGATATTGCACCATACCTAGGTTTTGGTTTTGCTCCTAAAATTACTAAAAATATTGGTGTTTTTGGTGAAGTAGGTGCTTATTATACTGGAAACCCATCGGTTCAATTAGTCTCTAGTCATCCTAAATTAATTGGTGATGATGGTCGTACTTTAGGCCAAGCTGTAATCGATGAAGCAAATAAAATTGAGAATGATGATAAGTATGAGTGGATGCCAGTGGGTAAAATTGGTGTAAGTTATAACTGGTAAAACTTTTATATAAATAAAAAACGAGCTTCGGCTCGTTTTTTATTTGAATCATGGATTTTTGGTGGTGTTCTAAATTGTATGCTAATCAAATCTTTCAATAGAAAAATGAAAATATATCAATAAAATTCACTGTATTTGCAAAGCGTCATGATATTTAATTGGTGAGTAAAATATAATCAGTATACTTTTTGAAACACTATCAAATATAACTCTTTAATCTTCAGGATAAGCAATTTTCTTGAGTGCTTTAATATCTGCCTCAGGGGAGCATAAAGAAATAAATTCATAGCCATAACCACGTAATAAATGTCCTTTACGCACAGCGATCCATGTTGTATTTACACCAAAAATATCGGTATTAATTTGTTTAAGGCGATGATCACGTTCAAGATCATATGCGACATCATTGACTATACCGACACCCATACCGAGTTCAACATAGGTTTTAATAACATCGGCATCGAGCGCTGACATAACGATATCCACATCTAGTTCAGCATCTTGGAATGCTTTGTCAATTTTTGCACGTCCAGTAAAACCACCATGATAGGTAATGATTGGGTATTCAGCTAACTTTTCCAAAGTGATTTCTTTGGAATTAAGTTTGGTCAGCGCATGGTCTTGTGGCGTAATAATACTGTGTTTCCATTCATAGAATGGCACACTTCCTAAATTCTCTTCAGTCGTTAAAGATTCTGTGGCGATACCAATATCCGCAAGACCCAAAAGCAACATTTCAGAGATTTCAACAGGACTGGCTTGTTGCAAAATTAAATGTACTTTGGGAAAAGCTTTTTTAAATAGATTGACGATCGGCGGTAACACATAACGTGCTTGGGTATGTGTTGTAGCAATCGTTAATGTTCCTTCATCAACTTTATTGAAGTCATCAGCGAGGCGTTTGATATTGTCTGCATCAATCAGCATTCGTTCAACAATACTTAATAACGCTTGACCCGGTTCAGTTAAGCCAAGTAAACGTTTACCTTTACGAACAAACAGTTGTACACCGAGCTCATCTTCTAAGTCTTTGATATGTTTACTTACACCAGACTGTGATGTATATAAAGCCGCAGAAGCTTCAGTTAAATTATAATTTTGTCGAACTGTTTCTCGAATAATTCGTAATTGTTGAAAGTTCATTTAATCAATACCTCAATCTTGGATGAGTGTTTGGCACTCATCCGTATAGCGCACTATGCAACTTGATTTTCAAATAAGTGTAAAGTGGAAGGGCTGAGCCAAACCGTTTGATTTGGTCTAAATTTATGGAGTTTCGCTTCTTCTGAATTTAAAGAAATTTCAATCAAATTACCTTGACGATCATGTAATTCCGCCATGACTTTTCCTGCGATCCAAACTTCACGTAAAAAGGTTGCTTGAATGGCATTTTCAGTGGGTTGCGTATGAATCGTCAGTTCATCAGGACGCGCAAATGCAATCACTTTACCTTCTGCGGTATTTTTTGCAGATGCTAGTTGAATACGATCTTCACCTAAATAAATCGTACCTTGACGATTTTCTCCTTCAAAACGATTAGCTTGACCTAAAAAGTCAAATACAAATGGTGTCGCTGGTTTTTCATAAACTTCTCGTGGTGAACCAATTTGCTCAATATCCCCTTTGTTCATCACCACGATTTGGTCAGCTACCTCTAAAGCTTCTTCTTGGTCATGGGTCACGAAGATAGAAGTAATGTGTAATTCATCATGTAAGGTACGTAACCAACGGCGCAGTTCTTTACGCACTTTGGCATCCAAAGCTCCAAAAGGCTCATCGAGCAATAACACACGCGGTTCAACGGCTAAAGCACGTGCCAACGCAATACGTTGACGTTGCCCACCAGATAATTGCGCAGGATAGCGATCCGCTAAGAAACCAAGTTGCACAAGGTCGAGTAAACGTGTCACACGTTTTTTAATCTCAGCTTCACTTGGGCGAGTTGAACGTGGACGGACACGTAAACCAAAAGCAATATTGTCATATACAGTCATATGACGGAACAAAGCATAGTGTTGAAATACAAAACCAACTTGACGTTCACGCACATGCACATTTGTGGCATCTTGACCTTCAAGCACAATTTGCCCACGATCTGCAGACTCTAAACCAGCAATGATGCGTAGCAATGTGGTTTTACCACAACCTGATGGTCCCAGTAAGGCAACCAATTGACCGTCAGGAAAATCTAAAGTGATGTCTTTGAGTGCATGGAATGCCCCAAAGTGTTTTTCAATATTTTTAACTTGAATACTCATGCGGTTATTCCTTAAGAAACTGTTAAATCATCTTTGCTTTGGTTTTGTTTTTCTTGGCGGAACTCAACCCATGTTTTTAAAATCAGGGTAATAATTGCCAATAAAGCCAACAGCGATGACACTGCAAATGCAGCACTAAAGGTATATTCGTTGTATAAAATTTCTACATGTAACGGCAAGGTATTGGTTTCACCACGAATATGTCCAGAAACCACGGAAACTGCACCAAACTCACCCATTGCACGTGCATTACACAAAATCACTCCATAGATCAGACCCCATTTGATATTGGGTAAAGTCACCTTCCAAAAGGTCTGCCATCCTGAAGCGCCAAGTACAATTGCTGCTTCTTCTTCTTCAGTGCCTTGTGCTTCCATTAAAGGAATCAATTCACGCGCAACAAAAGGCACAGTAATAAATACAGTTGCAAGTACAATCGCAGGGGTTGCATATAAAATTTTAATGTCATTGTCCATTAACCAGCCGCCAAGCCAACCCTGTGAACCGAAAATTAAGACCAACATTAAACCTGCAATGACGGGCGATACTGAAAATGGTGTATCAATAATGGTGGTTAAAATCGCTTTACCTTTAAAGTTAAACTTGGCAACACACCATGCTGCAGCCACACCAAAAATTACATTCAATGGTACTGCGATTGCAGCCGTAAGCAGTGTTAATTTGACTGCCGATAAGGTATCTGGGTTCACTAAAGCTTCTACATAAACGGTTAAACCTTGTTTAAAGGCTTCAACGAACACTAAAATCAAAGGTAAAATCAAGCAGCTTAGAAAGAAAATTAAAGCAATACTAAGAAGAGTATAGCGTACCCATCTTGGTTCACGGGTTGCATCACGTGACTGAAGTTTTTCAGCCAAAGTATTACTATTGGTTGTTAAGCTCATCGTGCAGTTCTCCCTGTACGGCGACTCGCCCATGCTTGAACCAGATTAATCACAAATAAAATTGCAAATGAAATCACCAACATCACTACAGCAATAGTTGTTGCGCCTGCATAGTCATATTCTTCTAAACGAGAAATAATCATGAGTGGTGCAATTTCAGTTTCAAAAGGTTGATTGCCTGCAATAAAAATAACAGAGCCATATTCACCTACACCGCGTGCAAATGCCAAAGCAAAACCTGTTAAAAGTGCAGGAAATAGCACAGGTAAAATCACTTTTGTGATGATCTGAAAACGATTCGCACCCAATGCCGATGCCGCTTCTTCAAGCTCAGTTTCAAAATCACTCAGTACAGGTTGCACAGTCCGCACGACAAAAGGAATCCCAATAAAAATCAAAGCTAAGGTGATCCCAATCGGGGTATAAGCGACTTTAATTCCTAAAGGTTCTAAATATTGCCCAATCCAACCTGTCGGCGCATATAAAGATGTTAAGGCAATACCCGCAACTGCTGTAGGCAATGCAAAAGGTAAATCGACTAAAGCATCCACAATACGCTTACCAGGAAAGGTATAGCGCACTAAACACCAAGCCAATAATAAACCAAACACGACATTAATCAGGGCGGCAACAATGGCAGTACTAAAGCTCAGTTGAAGAGATTTTAAAATACGTTCAGAACTGAGAATTTCCCAAAGACCTTCCCAACCTACACCTAATGATTTTATGAAGACGGCAGATAACGGTATCAGTACGATTAAAGATAGATACGCAAGGGTGAAGCCTAGTGAAAGACCAAATCCTGGCAGCACTCGGGATCGCTGCGACATGACTACTCCTCAAAGAGAGAAAGCTTGTTGAAACCAACAAGCCAATAAACTAAAAACTTTTGTCAAGCTTAAAAGGCAATATTCAAATAGCAAATTTAAAATACAACTTGTTCTCATCAATATTACTGATATAAGGAAGAGTTGAGCGTGTAATTAAATGATCAAAAATTTCAGGGAAAGCGCCAAACCCTGAAGCGACATTGATATGACCCACTTGACCTAGATTACGTGGTTTAACTTTCCAAGCTTTTGCCAGTACTTGTGCATCTCCAAAACTTAACCAAGGGTCATTTTCAGAAATAAGCATATCAACAGGAACATCTATACGAAGATTTTGAAAATATTCAGCATAATTTCCAATACTATTTCGAGCAAATCCTGCTTCGCCAAAACGCGCAGGATTGGCAGGTGCAACTAAAATCATTTTTTTAATTTTTGACTGTAATTCAGGATGTTGTGCTAATGCTGCAACACTGGTCAAACAGCCAAAACTATGCGCAACGATTTGTAAAGGTGCGTCTGCTTGGTTTACGGTTTTTACAAAATTTTCAATCCAATTTGCTAAAACAGGATGCTGCCAATCCTTTTGTTGTACACGAGAGCAAGAGGGGAGTTGGCGTTGTAACCAAGATTGCCAATGATCATAATCACTGCCACCAACACCGGGAACAATTACGGTATGAATCATGTTAATGCTCCTTTGCTCTTTAACTTAACAGATTACTTAGCAGAATTTGCTTTTACGATTTGATCAAAAACACCATTATTTTCAAAATGTTGCTTTTGTACTTTTGTCCAGCCACCAAACTCTTGATCAATGGTGACTAATTTTAAGGGTCTAAATGTGGTCGCATATTTTTTCAAAGTGGCAGCATTACGAGGACGATAAAAGTTTTTTGCTGCAATTTCTTGACCCGCAGGTGAATACAAATAATTTAAATACGCTTTAGCAAGATTTAGGTTGCCATTTTTTTCTGCATTTTTCTCAACGATCGCCACAGGAGGCTCAGCTAAAATTGAAAGAGAGGGAGTAATAATTTCAAATTTATTCGGCTGCTCACGTTGTGCTAAAAATGCTTCATTTTCCCAAGCCAATAACACATCACCAATGCCACGTTCTGCAAATGTAGTGGTTGCACCACGTGCACCAGAGTCTAATACTTTGGTTTGCTTGTAGATTTGACGAACAAAATCTTGTGCTTTCGCATCAGAACCATATTTGTGTTTTGCCCATGCCCATGCTGCCAAATAGTTCCAGCGTGCGCCACCTGAGGTTTTTGGATTTGGAGTAATGATGTCTACGCCTGGTTTTACTAAATCGCCCCAGTCTTTAATGCCTTTTGGATTACCTTTACGCACTAAAAATACGATGGTTGAGGTATAAGGTGTTGAGTTTTGTGGAAATTTTTTTTGCCAATCTTTGGGTAATAAATTGGTCTTGTCCGCAATAGCATCAATATCCGCAGCCAACGCTAAAGTGACCACATCCGCACTTAAACCATCAATCACAGCACGTGCTTGTTTGCCTGAACCACCATGCGATTGTTTAAAGTTGATTTCTTGACCAGTTTTTGATTTCCAATACCCAGCGAATTGTTTATTAAAGTTATCGTATAATTCACGGGTTGGGTCATAAGATACATTTAAAAAATCTTTGGCTGCTGACGAGAAAGTAGACACAGAGATTAAAGTTGCTGCGACTGCTAATTTTAACTTTGAAAATTGCATGGATAATGCCCCAAATATTGTTAATTTCGTTAATATGGATGCAGCATAACGCCAGTCTTTATCCATAAAAAATAATAAAAAACGAATTTTATATGAATAAAAACGCATAAGATTGGCTTTTAAATAGGGTGAGAGTCAGTATTTTTTTAGGAAAATAAACATGGTATATGCTTATAGAAATGGTCAAGCTGTTGATTCTCTATCAGTTTTTGATCGGGCTTTTCAGTATGGAGACGGTTGTTTTACTACGGCACGTATTCATCAAAATCACATCGAGTTGGAACAACGTCATCATCAGCGTTTAATGGATGCTGCTGAAAAATTATTTTTACAGACAGATTGGTCTATTTTAGATCAGACGTTGACACAATTAACCCAGAAATTCACATACTTAAATGGCACTTTAAAAATTGTGCTGAGTCGTGGCGAAGGGCAGCGGGGTTATTTGATACCCGATCATGCGGCTGACTTATACGTATTTTATTATCCGCATACAACCCAAGATTTTCAGCCCGAATATATAAACAGTGGTGTTTTGACACAGCGCATCGGATTGAGCATGCCGCCATTGGTTGGTGTAAAAAGCTTAAATCGTCTTGAACAAGTGATGTTAAAAAAAGAAGCGCATGAACGAGGTTGGTTGGAAGCTTTGGCGGTGGATGTGCAAGATCGTATTGTTGAAGGAGTGAGCAGTAATTGTTTTATTCAAATAAACAATACATGGATTAGCCCCGAACTCCGTTATAATGGCGTGCATGGTGTGATGCGTGCGGAAATCTTACAACGTATGCAACAACAGCATATTTCATGTGAACATCGTTATGTTTCTATCCATGAAATACCAGCGATTCAAAGTCTATTTTTTTGTAATGCGTTAAGCCCTATGAAAATTGCTCAAACTTTGGATGGCAAACCTTTAGCGCTTCAACCTTGTGTTGAATTATTTGAAACTTTGCAATTACATTTGTTTAAATCTCATGCCTAAGACTCCTGCAAAAACCAATAAAAAAGTGCCGAAAAATGCACAAAACAAATTCTATAAAGGCGTTGCAGTTGTATTGATTGCAGCTTTAATTTTGGTTGCCATCATTTTGAAAATGAGCTTGTTTAAAGCCTATCCTGTAGACGGTGCCAAGCAAAAACTCGTAATTGATCAAGGTGATACTTATACGGGTTTTATTGATCAACTCGCCAAAGACCATAAAGTAAATTTTCCGATTATTTTAAAGCTCTATCGTAAGGTTTTTATTCATGACACCATGAAAGCAGGTGTTTATGAAGTTTCAAAAGGCATGAACATGCGCCAAGTTTTGCTGATGGTGTCTGATGCTGATAATGCGCAAATGAATCGTGTTTTAGTCATTGAAGGCACTACAACAAAACAGTTACTCAACACCCTGAAAAAAGATCAGTATGTTAAAACTGAAATTGCACATCTAAGTACTGCTGAAATGCTAAAAGCTTTAAATATTCCTTATGATCATCCAGAAGGTTTGTTTGCCCCAGATACTTACTTCTTTGATAAAGGCGCAAGTGACAAAAAGATTTTGACTGATTTATATCAGCGTCAAATGAAAATTTTAGATGCTGCGTGGGAAAAACGTGATCAAGGGTTGCCTTATGAAAATAAATATCAAGCTTTGATTATGGCATCAATTATTGAACGTGAAACCAGTGTAGACAGCGAGCTTCGTCAAGTATCTGGCGTTTTTGTACGCCGTTTAAAATTAGGAATGCGTTTGCAAACAGATCCAACCGTGATTTATGGTATGGGTGACAGCTACAAAGGCAATATCACTAAACAAGATTTACGTACACCAACAGCTTATAATACCTATACCATCAATGGCTTACCACCTACACCGATTGCTTTGCCAAGTAAAAAAGCCATTGAAGCTGCGATGCATCCTGACAACACTGATAATATTTACTTTGTTGCTACAGGTAATGGTGGGCATAAATTTTCAGCCAATTTGGCGGATCATAATCGTGCAGTACAAGAATATCTTTCTGTGATGCGTTCAAAAAATTAGGAGTTACTATGTTTATTAGTTTTGAAGGCACAGAAGGTGTAGGAAAAACCACACTGATTCGTAGATTGTTTGAATATTTTCAACAACAGGGTAAAGATGTTGTATTGACACGAGAACCTGGTGGAACACCACTTGCTGAGCAAATACGTTCGTTATTGTTGTCAGTCAATCATGATGAAAAAATGAGCAATGATACAGAGTTATTGCTGATGTATGCAGCACGTGCACAGCATATCGAAGCGGTGATTTTACCTGCTTTGGGAGCGGGTAAGATCGTCTTGTGTGATCGTTTTATCGATTCAAGCTTTGCCTATCAATGTGCGGGACGTGGTTTGAGTCGTGACAAGCTACACCTGTTAAATGAAAATTTTGTCGCTCAAATGCCTGATTTAACTTTTTGGTTAGATGCACCGATTGAATTAGGAATGACTCGTGCGAGAGAGCGGGGTGCTTTAGATCGCTTTGAACAAGAAAAAGTAACCTTCTTTGAATCGGTACGTTCAGGATTTGCAGAAATTCATGCACGAGATCCCGAGCGTATGAAGCGTTTGGATGCGACTCAAACTGAGGATGCGGTTTTTGCAGAAGCATTAAGTTATTTGGAATAATTTAAAATTTTAAGCTTAATCACAATTTCCAAATTAAAATTGCTTGACTATGTACAGAATGGAGAAATTACAGGAACCCAAAGCTTCTGTTATTTTTCCTAAGCAATTCACCTCTAAAAATAAAAGTTTTTCTCATTATAAAACCTAATATATCTGCATAGTTTTTATAAGAAATTATTTTATAAGTGGTTTTAAAATAGAACAAAATAAAAGCATTGGCAAAGATTTTCCTTATCAATCAAAAAGTGAACCCAAGAGTTCTTAAGTCTATTCACAAAAACATTTATATTGACAAGGTCATGAAATAAAGCAATAGCTTAGGGATAGATAGAAATGAAAAGTAGCAAACAGGAAATTATTGATTTTTTAACCGTACATTTTCCACCGAGTTTAGAAAAATGTGAAATTGAAGAGGTGACTGAATGCGGTGCAACTTTGATTTGGCACGTGAGTGGCACAGATATTCGTCCAGGTGGAACCATTTCAGGACCTACTATGATGACACTGGCTGATTTTGCTTTATATGTCGCAATCTTAGGGGAAATAGGCATTGTAGGTTTAGCAGTCACCACCAATTTAAATATTAATTTCTTGCGTAAACCATCAGGTGGTGTGGACTTACGTGGTGTCTGTAAATTGATGAAAGTGGGGCAAGCTTTGATTGTAGGTGAAGTTTGGATCTATTCCATTGATCAAGAGCAACCTGTGGCACATGTCACAGGCACTTATTCCATTCCTCCAAAAAGATAAGGTTTAGATTTAAATAGAATAGAAACGTCAAATAGCATTTTAAAACAGTAATATTTAAAATAGGAAATAGTCGATTTGAAGACTATTTCCTATCAGTTATTTCTTAAGCGTGATTTATTTGTTGCAATATATTATTGGATGCGTAAACCTAACATAGCATGTTGTCCTTCACGGATAATTGCCACGCGCGCAACGGTATTCGCTTTGAGCTCTGATACCGCTTCAACAAAATCATTGGCATTTAAAATTGGTTTAGAATTGATTTGTGTCACAATATCTCCTGCAAGAAGACGAGATTGTGCTGCCAAACCGCCACGTGTCACATCCTGAATCAAGACCCCACCTTTCACACCTAAACGAGATTTTTCAACTTCGTTTAATGCGCGAATAGCTACCCCAAGTGTCGGTCCTTTTTTCTTAGCAGATGTAACGGCATTTTCACTTTTTGCCGGGGTGTCGTCTGGTGCAGTAGTTAAAGTTGCTGTAATGACTTTGGCTTTATCATCACGTAAAACTTCGAGCTGTACCGTTTGTTTTGGCTGTGTGCGGTTGAGATAGTTCAACAACTCACTAGTACGTGAAATTGGTGAACCATTGTATTTCATGATCACATCACCCGCTCTAAAACCAGCTTTGTCTGCAGGTGAACCTGCTGCAACTTGAGTAATCAAAGAGCCTTCTGGTTTATCTAGTTTATAAGCTTCTGCTAAATTACGGTCAATATCTTGTAGCATCACGCCCAAATATGAACGCGTCACTTTACCATTAGTTTTCAACTGGCTGACCACATCCATTGCCACATCGATTGGGATGGAGAATGACAAGCCCATATAACCGCCTGTACCACTAAAAATCCGTGAGTTAACGCCTACCACCTGTCCTTGCTGGTTAAACAGTGGACCTCCTGAGTTGCCTGGATTTAAAGCTACATCGGTTTGAATAAATGGTACTGACGTTTCACCCATCATATTACGTGATTTAGCGCTGACAATCCCTGCCGATGCTGAGTAATCAAAGCCGAATGGTGAACCAATTGCTAGTACGGGTTGCCCCACTTTGAGTTGATCAACATTGCCTGTGCTTAATGAAGGAAAATTCGCCCCCTCTACTTTCAATAGTGCAATGTCTGTACGCTCATCACTGCCGATTACTTTGGCATCAATTTCACGACGATCATTCAGCACAATAGTTACTTTTGAAGCATCTTCGACTACATGGTGGTTAGTTACTAAATAACCATCTTTGCTGATGAAAAAGGCACTGCCATAGCCAGTTTTTTCTTGGGGAATTTGTTGTTGGGGAATAATAATTTGATTACCAAAAAAACGTTTTAAGATCTCAGGAACTTGTTGTTGTAATAATTCTTCCTGCGTCATCTTTTTTACAACATTAACGCTGACGACAGCAGGGCTAACTTGTTCCACCAAGTTTGAGAAATCAACAGGTGCTTGTGCTTGTACTTGTGTTGCTGCAACTGTAAATACAGCCGCATACATTCCTTTTTGTATAAAGCCATTTTTCATGAGATAGTAAACCTACAAATTTTGTTCTTTATTGACATAGTCGTTTTGTAACATACAAATGTACAGTGTTGCGTAATAAAATGTTTCTATATTTTTAAAAAACAATACTTTACTTAAAAAATGCTTAAAATATGATGAATTTGCCGAATAGACTCAAATCTGAGACTTATAACTATTGAAATTTACTAAAAAAAAGAGTGTCATTACTAAACTCTTTTCAAATTAGCTGATGGACATGTCTAATTTAAAAACCACGCATCAATTTGACGTGATTATTGTGGGAAGTGGTGGCGCAGGTTTAAGCCTAGCTTTATCTTTGCCAACACATTTTAAAATTGCTGTTTTAGCCAAATCAAGCTTAACCGATGCCAGTACTTATTATGCCCAAGGTGGTGTTGCGGCTGTGCTTGATGAGACTGATTCTATTGAACAACATATAGATGACACTATGATTGCAGGTGCACATTTATGTGAAATGGATGCAGTGAAGCAAACTGTTGAAGGAGGTCGACCATCTGTTGATTTTTTACTTGAACATGGCGTGAAATTCACCTTAGATGAGGATGAACAACTACATCTGACCCGTGAAGGTGGGCATTCACAGCGCCGTATTATTCATGCGGCAGATGCAACGGGCAAAGCCATTTCAACGACATTGGTTGAACGTGCCCAAGAAAAATCCAATATTACGATTTTTGAAAATTATATTGCAATTGATCTGATTACGACGCACAAATTAGGGCATAAAGCACGGGTAAATAAAGCTTTGGGTTTGTATGCACTGGATGAGCGTAATGAAAAAGTACATACTTTTTTAGCGCCTTTCACCGCACTTGCATGTGGTGGCGCAATGAAAGCGTATTTATATACTTCTAACCCTGATATTGCTACGGGTGATGGTATCGCGATGGCATATCGTGCAGGCTGCCGAGTTGCGAATATGGAATTTAACCAATTTCATCCGACTTGTTTATACCATCCACAAGCACGTTCATTTTTGATCACTGAAGCCATGCGTGGTGAAGGTGCTTATTTACGCTTACCTGATGGCGAACGCTTTATGCTGCGTTTTGATGAACGTGCAGAGCTTGCGCCACGTGATATCGTAGCACGTGCGATTGATTATGAAATTAAACGTTTAGGTATCCGTCATGTGTGGCTCGACATAAGCCATAAATCTGCGGATTTTGTGAAAGACCATTTCCCAACTTTATATGCACGTTTGATGGAGTTGGGTATCGACATTACCAAAGATATGATTCCTGTGGTTCCTGCAGCGCACTATACTTGTGGTGGTGTAGTTGTGGATGAGAATAGTGAAACCGATATTGCAGGTTTATATGCGATTGGGGAAACCTCATATACAGGTTTACATGGCGCAAACCGTATGGCAAGTAATTCTTTATTAGAATGTTTTGTCTATGGCATGAGTGCTGCAAAAGATATTCAAGAAAAATTTGATCACTCTTTTGAAGTCCCAAATGTCCCTGAATGGGATGCGACACAAGCGGTAAGTCCTGATGAAGACGTGGTGATTTTGCAAAATTGGGATGAGCTGCGTCAGACCATGTGGAATTATGTCGGCATCGTGCGCACTACTAAGCGTTTAGAACGCGCACTGCATCGTATAGAAATGCTGAAACAGGAAATTACTGAATATTATCAAGATTATCACGTCAGTAAAAATTTGATCGAGCTACGTAATTTGGTCTTGGTTTCAGAAATGATTGTACGTTGTGCGATGCAACGTAAAGAATCTCGTGGTTTACATTACACGTTGGATTATCCGGAACAATCAAGTGAGCTACGCAAAACTGTACTCACGCCACCAAACTTTAAAGTAGAAACACCTTTGGTCAATAGCCAAGAGCAGCTTTAACTTGAAATAGGAAATAGTCTATTGTCAGGCTATTTCCTTAACTTTAAGATGCATTTAAAACTTCAACTGGCCTTTCATTTGGATCACTGCATCTTTCCATAAATATGTCAGTGGTGGTTGAATCAATTGTTGTAAATATAAGTAGATTAGATAAGTTGTAACAGCACCCACAATCAGAATCACAATATTAATGATAGGATTGGATTTGTTACGTTGGGTTACATACCACAATAATGCCAAGACTGCACCCATCATCATGCCACCAATGTGTGCAGCATTATTGATACCTTGAGTAAAGAAGCCAAAGGCAAGGTTAATCGCTAAAATGATTAAAAGGGATTTTTTATCTAAAATAAAACGTTGCTGCGGCGTCGGTGGAAAGAGTGATAATAAAGTAAGCGCACCACCGAGTCCCATCACTGCACCTGATGCACCTGCAGATACACGAGGAATCATGCTTTGATCATGCGTTTGTAAAAAGGTATAGGCATTTTGAATATCAACATAACCACTAAGTAAACTCCCCATCAAACCTGCAAGTACATACAAGCCTAGATAATAAAACTTACCAAAAGTTTCCTCAGCAATATTGCCAAAAATATACAATGCCCACATGTTGAAGCCCAAATGCATCAAACCAAAATGGAAAAACATGCTACTAAATAAACGAAAAGGTTCTTCTAAAAAGGTTAAAGGTGCATAATCTGCTCCCCAGAGTAATGCATCCCGAATACTTGGGTTGTTTATGTTGACCCCTGAAATAATTTGCCAAGCAAATAAACCTACATTGATGATGATTAATAGTAAGGTGATTTTACCTATGGCTTGACGTGGTTGGACTTGGAAAGGTGGTTGCATTTCTGACATAACATTATATTCTGTGCGTTGTTATGCACTTAAGCTTAACATGAATTTTTCTTGAATTTGGAGTAACTGACTGACATGAAAGCCTTTATTGTTCGTAGTTTGTTAATCATTGTCAGTATTCTTATTTTGATTCAGTTGTGGATTTTTTCAAGTTTGGTGTATTGGCGTAGCAATCCTGTCGAAACGACCATGTTTATGCGTTGGACTTATTTGTCAGATTTTAAACCGATCAAGCATCAATGGCGTGATTATGATGAGATCAGCGATAATTTCAAACATGCGATTGTGGCTGCTGAAGATGCTAAATTTCTCGATCATCATGGTTTTGACTGGGATGGTATCGAAAATGCGCTTGAACGTAATATGAAAAAGGAAAAAGTGGTTGCTGGTGGTTCGACTATCTCACAGCAGTTGGCGAAAAATCTATTTTTTTATAATCGTCGTTCTTATATTCGTAAAGGTCAAGAAACCATTGCCACCATCATGATGGAACGCATGTGGTCAAAACAGCGCATTTTAGAAGTGTATATGAACTCGGTCGAGTTTGGCGATCACATTTATGGGGTGGAAGCTGCAACACGGCATTATTATGGAAAAACTGCCAAAAGTTTGACCCGTGAACAAGCGGCATTTTTGGCGGCTATTTTGACAAATCCTAAATATTATCAAGAGCATCCAGATGATCGTAAATTGAATTATCGAAAAGGATTGATCTTAAAATATATGCGTTCAACCCGCATACCGAATTAGTTGTTAAGACATTGCAATACAAATAAATTTATCTTTTAAAAGTGCAGCTAATTGCACTTTTTTATGAAATTGTCACAAAATTGAAGCATACTAATAGAAAGATCTTTAAATGCAGGCGAGTTGCATGAGTAGCGCACCAAATAATCCACCAGCTGAATATACCTATAATGAACGCTATATTAACCGTGAATTGTCAATTTTAGACTTTCATTTACGTGTATTAGAGCAAGCAGTTGACCCTTTACATCCGATATTAGATCGGATGAATTTTTTATTGATCTTTTCACGGAATATGGATGAATTTTTTGAAATCCGTGTTGCTGGTGTGATGGAACAATTGGCTTTGGGGAATGAAAGCCGAAGTCCAGATGGTCTGACACCAAAACAAGTATTAGAGTCTATTTCAAAAACTGCACATGCGGCGATCGAACGTCAATATCGTATTTTAAATGATGAAATCTTCCCAAAATTGCGTGAAGAAGACATTTGTTTTTTACGTCGTGGCGAGTTGACACCTGCACAATCTGCATGGGTTAAAAAATACTTTCAAGAACAAGTTGCTCCTGTATTAACACCGATCAGTCTTGATCCAGCGCATCCATTTCCACGCTTAGTCAATAAAAGCTTAAATTTTATTGTGACTTTGGAAGGTAAAGATGCATTTGGTCGTCAGATTGACCTTGCGGTTGTACCTGCACCACGTTCATTGCCGCGTGTGGTGCGTTTACCTGATGAACTCACAGGTGGCAAAGAGCACTTTGTAATGTTGTCTGCGATTATTCATGAGCATGTATCTGACTTGTTCCCTGGGATGACTGCAACCGGTTGTTATCAATTCCGTGTTACTCGAAATGCTGATTTGGCGTTGAATGAAGATGTGGAGGATCTTGCTAAAGCACTGAAGGGTGAACTCAGCTCACGTCGTTTTGGTCGTGCAGTTCGTTTAGAAGTGACGGAAAACTGTCCTCAGCATATCTATGAATATTTGTTGGATGAGTTTGATTTAGAAGAAGAACAGCTTTATAAGGTCGATGGACCTGTGAATTTGGCACGTTTGGTCTCAAACTTTAAACGACCACATATGCGTTATGATGCACATATTCCTGCAATTCCAAAAGTATTAAAAAAGACTGAAAATATTTTTGCAGCAATGCAAAAACAAGACATTTTACTGCATCATCCATTTGAGTCTTTTGCACCAGTCATCAACTTATTACGTGAAGCGGCACGTGATCCACAAGTATTGGCGATTAAGCAAACTTTATATCGTAGTGGGGCAGATTCAGAAATTGTGCAAGTGCTTGCCGAAGCTGCTCGAAATGGCAAAGAAGTGACTGCTGTGATCGAGTTACGTGCTCGTTTTGATGAAGAATCGAATATCGCAGTAGCAAATGTCTTACAAGAAGCGGGCGCAGTCGTAGTGTATGGCATTGTTGGTTATAAAACCCATGCCAAAATGATTTTGGTGGTGCGTCGAGAAAACAACAAATTGGTGCGTTATGTGCATTTGGGTACAGGTAACTATCATGCGACCAATGCCCGAATCTATACCGACTATGGTTTGATGACCACAGACAAAGAGTTGTGTGAGGATGTACATCGCATTTTCCAAGAACTGACAGGTATGGGCAAAATGGCGAAGCTGAAAAAGCTTCTTCATGCACCATTTACACTGCATGCGCAACTTTTGGCTTTTATTGATGATGAAATTGCCAATGCGAAAGTGGGTAAAGCTGCGCAAATTATTGTGAAAGTCAATGCCTTAACTGAAGTTCAGTTAATTAATAAGCTCTATGAAGCATCGCAAGCTGGTGTACAAATTGATTTGATTATCCGTTCAATTTGCTGCTTGCGTCCAGGCTTACCAAACCTTTCGGAAAATATCCGTGTACGTTCGATTGTGGGACGTTTCTTAGAGCATACCCGTGTTTACTATTTTAGTAATAATGGTAACGCACGAATTTATTGTTCAAGTGCGGACTGGATGGATCGTAATTTATTTAATCGTGTGGAAGTTTGTTTCCCTATCGAAGATCCAGCATTGAAGAAACGTATTTACCAACAAGGTTTATTGAATTATTTAGAAGATAATCAACAAGCTTGGTTGTTACAAGGGGATGGCCATTGGGTTCGTGCTGAGCCAAAAGAAGGTGAGGAGTTGCATAATTCTCAAAGAGCATTGATCGAGGCATTTAAACAGAATTAAGCTTTAAAAAAATGGAGTCAAATGACTCCATTTTTTGTGAATGATGTATTAAATCTTAAAAATAATTTCAAGATTAGTGTAATTCTACAGCAATAATCTTTTGTAAAATTTGTACTAAGACATCAAACTCACTTTGCAGTGGTGTACTTTTACGTGTCACTAATGCCAAAGTACGAGAAGGTGCATTTTCAATCGACTTAACAATCAGTTGTTGATTGCTTTTGAGCATATGCGTATGAACAGCGATTTCAGGTAGAAGAGTAAAGCCTAAATTAGAATTTACCATTTCAACCAATGTCGGCAAAGAGCTTGCTTTTAAGCGATGATCATTTTTACGCTCACCAATTGGACAAGCACTCAAGGTATGATCTCGTAGGCAATGACCTTCTTCAAGTAACATGAGATGAGATAAGTCTAAATCATCTAAAGTACGAGCATTGGCTGTATTTTGGTCAGCTTTATTGCACACCAAAAATAAATTCTCTTTTGCGATCTCTGCCACTTTTAAACCGCGTGTGTCAAATGGTAGCGCCAACATAACCATGTCTAAATTACCATGCTCAAGTTTTTCTACGATTTTTTCACTTTGTGCTTCATGCAAATGTAATTGAATTTTGGGAAGTTGCTTATGAACTTCATTCAAAAGTTGCGACAAAATAAACGGTGCAATCGTTGGAATAATCCCGAGATGTAAATCACCAGTTAAAGGCTCACTCATTTCACGACTTAAACGCATCAAGTCTTGAGCATCAGCGAGTAGAACACGGGCTCGGGCAACGACTTGCTCGCCTAACGGGGTTAAACGTACATTTTGGCGATCACGTTCAACGAGTACGCCACCCAATAAACGTTCTAACTCCATAATCCCACCCGAAAGGGTAGATTGAGTGACAAACGAACGGCGCGCTGCTTCAGTAAAGTGCAACGTCTCAGACAGTGTTACGAGATATGACAGCTGTCTTAGGGATGGTAATGCAGCCATAGTGTCCTAATTTTATGATTTAAAATGATGCGCAAATAAACCGCTAAGCTGAGGAATAAAGTGCGGAGGTATATCATGCCCCATTCCTTGAATTAATTCAAATTTAGCGCCTTTGATTGCCTTTGCCACAGCTTTGCCGTGACTAGGGGGCAGTAAACGATCGCGTGAGCCATGTACTACCAAAGTTGGCTGTTGAATTTGCTTATCTAATTGCAGTAATGAGCCTGTACATAATATTGCTAAAAACTGTTGAAGTACACCCGCTGGATGGTAACTACGTTGATATAATTTACGTGCGATCTGCATCGCTTCCATTTGATTAATATAACCCGGTGAGCCGATGGTTTTAAAAACTTTTAGTGAATGGTTAATAATGCCATCTTCATCATGTGATTCAGGTTTACCTATCAAACTAAAGAGTTGCTTTGGAAATGGTGGGGGAAGTAAGGGTTGATTATTACTGGTAAATAACAAACCCACTTTTTCAATTTTTTCAGGATATTTGGCAGCTAAAATTTGGGAAATCATACCGCCCATAGATGCACCTAAAATATTGACTTTACCTAAGCCCAAATGATCAATTAAAAGTGCTACATCATCTGCCATATCATATAAGTTATAAGGTGCGCCATCATTAGGCAAACCTAATGCAAATCTTCCCATTAATTTATATGAATTTAATCGTGGACCTTTATGACGAATTTTGGAAGATAGACCGATATCTCGATTGTCAAAACGAATGACATGATAGCCTTGATCAATCAATGACTTACAAAAAAAATCAGGCCAAAATAACATTTGCGCACCCAAGCCCATCACTAACAGGATCGTTGGGTTTTTAGGATCACCTCCAGATTCGACATGCAGTTGAATACCATTGCCTAAATCGACTTTGGTTTCTTGCATAAAAGCGGTGTATGGAGAGCTTTGAAATTGGAGTGCGCTATTCATTTTTTATTTTCCTAAAAAGGATGTTCTGTTTTTAGAGCATCCTTAACCTAGAGCGTTAAGCAGAGACTGGAATAAGGTCTGGCACAAGTTTAGTGAGTGCTAAGCGTTGTTTACCTGCAGTTGCACCTAAAAGTACAAAACCACGAAGTGTACCTTCAGCATCGGTTGCTTTTGATAACATGCCATCGTCAAACTCTTCATTGTCCCAAGTGACATCCACGCCAATTGGTGCAGGCAAGACGGTTAGTGGCGCAGCAGGTGTTTTTACTGCTACAGGCATTGCTGGGTAGTGGACATTGGTGCTTTGACCACTTAAGGTTTTGGCTAAGGCACGTGCTTGTTGCATCAAGGGCATAACATATGGCAGTAAAGTGCCATTAACTTCTGCACAGTCCCCAATTGCATAAATATCGGCTTGGTTGGTTTCTAATAAGGTATTGGTAATCACACCACGACTGGTTGCAATATTTGCAGTTTTAGCAAGGTTAATATTTGGCTGTAAACCAATTGCAGAAAGTACAACATCGGCAACCAAGGATTGACCATTTGCTAAAGAAATCACATAACCACGTTCAGTTTTAGACACTTTTTCTACAGTGGTACCAAGGGCAAATTTAATGCCTGATTCTTCAAGATTTTGTTTAAATGCTTGTGCAACATGATTCGGTAATAGGCGACCCAAAGGTTGAGGCGCTAAATCAATTACTGTGACTTGATGTCCTGTATTTTGTAAATCATTGGCAAACTCACAACCAATTAAGCCTGCACCTAAAATAACAACACGTTTATCATCGCATTCGCCTGTTGAGCAATTATCGAGTGAATCACGGAAGGCACGATAGTCCATCAGGGAGTTCACTACATGAATATCATCGCTACCGTCACCAGCGATCGCAAGGCGAATCGGATTTGCACCCACAGCTAAAATCAATTTTGAATAATCTTGTGTTGATACTTGACCATCTTTTTCAAGCGTTAGTTGATGTTTTTCTGCATCAATTGATTTGACCCAAGTTTCAGTTTCAATACGCATATTGAGCTGGGTTGCCATTTTTACTGCATCACCTAAGCCAATTTGGTCAGGGACTTTATTGCCTGCTAAAGCGTTAGAAAGCGTAGGTTTTGCATAATTCACCGCATCATCTGCGCAAATCATCACAAGTTCTTGTTCTGTGTTTAATTTACGAAATTCTCTTGCTAGGGTATAACCCGCCATGCCTGAACCTATGATGACAACTGGTTGCATATCATTCTCCATACTACTTTTAATCTTATACAAGTGATAAAAAAGACCATGTAAACATGGTCTTTTACGGGCTGATTATACTTCTACCATTTCAAAATCGGCTTTAGACACGCCACAATCTGGGCACGTCCAGTCATCGGGAATGTCTTCCCATTTTGTACCTGCTGCGATGCCATCTTGTGGCCAGCCTTCTGCTTCGTCATAAATCCAACCACAAACGATGCATTGATATTTTTTCATCTAATTCTCCAAAATCTGACAGATGGCTTGTATTTGCTGTCAGTCACAAATCTTGCTATTACTTTGATGCGAGTGATATGCATTGCAATAGGTACATATTCAAACAAATTTTTACGTAGTTCAAGAACGAATGTAAAATAAATATGGGAGTTTACCGAACTAATCCTAAAGCTGAATGGCAGAGTAGGACAAAAGCACGGTTGTTTGGGCAAATTTAGGGTGTTTTTGTTAGACAATCATAAATTTAATTTTAAGTTTTAGCGCATTTGTTAAGTTTTGGGGGGATGCTGCGTCTTAATTGAAAATGAAAAGCTATTTTATCTTGCATTTTTTTATTCAGGATAAATTAAGTGAAAATGGTAGTATTTAGACGATGGTCTAACAGCTTTCTATAAGATTTTTTAGTATAATGTGATTAAAATAATCAATAGTTAACATTTAGTAAATAAATGACCATTGTTAAATCAATAACTTATAAAAATGAACTGATTTTTCATTGATTTAGTGACTTTAAAAATATCCATATTCTGGTTAAAATTAGGTCATTCTTTTCTTGATACACTCTCCCAATGATGAACATGTCTACAGCTTTGTGGTCTCATATTCGTACTGTCCAAGATTTCCCAAAACCTGGGATTTGTTTTTATGATTTAACACCACTTTTCATGAAAAATCTTGAACCACTCACCGATGCATTAATTGCAAGTATTCCTACAGAACAGCTTGCACAAGTTGAAAGTTTTGTGGCTGTAGAAGCACGTGGTTTTGTTTTAGCAAGCTTATTGGCACAGCGTACAGGCAAGGGTTTATTGTTGGTGCGTAAAGCTGGAAAATTACCACCACCTGTGATCGGTGTCGGATATAGCCTTGAATATGGTTTAGATCGTCTAGAAATGTCAGCAGAAATTCAGCCACAAAAAGTCATGATTGTGGATGACGTATTGGCAACAGGCGGTACTTTAAAAGCGGTAAAACAGTTGATGAATAAGTGTAATCATACTGTATTAGGTGCAAGTATTTTCCTCGATTTGCAAGATTTGCATGGTGATCTTGGTTTAAATATTTGGTCTGTGTTAGATGAACAATCTAAACCTGAAGCTGCAGTTGCTTAATTAAGTTGTTAAGTTAATCATTCTAAAATAATTTTTAAAGCCTTGTGAGTATATGCTTGCAAGGCTTTTTATATGACAAAAGTATCTTGCATATATTTAATCATGTGATTTAAATTTTCAGGTGATGCTAAGCGGTGATGTCCACCTTGCATCATTTCTACATACATATAAGGTTCTAAAATATTTGAAGTTTCATACATATCAAGAATTTCATCACCTAATTCTATATATGCTGTTTGTGGAATATCATGTTCTAAATCATACTCTGTGATCGGTGCGTAATCTGCTCGAAAATCAGGATGTAAGCTTGGATTGGCAACGATGGCAGGAATACGAAAAACTTGTGACATTTTTAATGCCCAATAACCGCCTAAACTATGCCCGACAATAAGTTTAGGTTGAATTTTTTGGATAATATCCTGATATAGCTCTGCCACTGTGTCATAATTTAAATTGCGATAATCAATATCAATACAATACTTTTGTGTAGCATTTAGTGCATGAAACTTAGTTGAATCTTTGGACGAATCAAGCCCATGCATAAATAATATTTTTGACATATACATATTCATTTTTATCACGTTAAAACTGTCTTTTTTCACAAAGAGAGTCGGGTTGATATAGTTTATTTTTCAACTATTTCTAAAAATATTGTACGCATCATCTTTTGAAAATATAGTTAGATTTTGGTCTAAGGCTTTCGCAGAAGCATTTTAGTTTTTGCTGGTTGATCTAAAAAATGCGGATGAGCTAATATTTTTTTAGCTAAAAATTTATCTAAATATTTGTTTTAATAGTTTTTATGGGTTTTGAAATAGTATTGCTTTAAGCATAAGTAAAAAGTTTTTGATGATGTGGATTTACTAAAATGCTGAGTGAGATATAAAGCTCAGACTAAAGTTCTAGGTATAAAGGGTGATGTTTTTAGATTATTTATCTTTGTGGGCAGACTAACTGTATAGGTTGCTCAGCTTCAAAATGTGTAGGTATTCCATTTTCATTATAGGGGTGAAATTGTGAAGAAATTAGCTCCTTATAGACTAAATTATTTAAGGTTGTATCTGATGAAGGATTGAGTAAATTGACAGTATTCACAACACCATTGCTGTTTACAAAAAGTTTAGTTTTAAAGATATAACTACGATCTTTACGGATCACAGCTTGTTCGTAAAAAGGATCATCTTCTCGCAGTTTACAAAATTTTGCTGAAATCTCCGCTAAACGTTGGAAACGGGGTTGTTTTTTCCAAGCGATACCCAAGGGAAATTGAATATTTAAAATATAGCTGGTTGTAGGTTGCACAGTATTCTTCATAGAGCTTTCATATTGCTCAAGCGACATTTGCTTTAACTTTTCGAGTTCTTCATATCGATAATTTTGTGCCAGTTCTAAAGCACGTTGATCTAACATTGGGAATTTGGGGTTTGGATTGAGTAATTTGTGGGAAATGCCTTTATGTTCAGGGTCAGCAATGAGTTCAATTTTCCAAACATAATCTTCAGTGTTTAAATTGGTGTGTTCCAGTCTATTTAAAGTGTGGAGGCTTGGTGCGGAAGTAATTGTTTGATTGGAATTATTTTGCTCAGTCGCCCATGCAGCTGTTATGAAAATTAAGTTGCTTAAAAAAATAATAGAGAATTTAGACATAGGTTGAATATTTAAGTAGGCTTTATTAGAAATTGCTGTGATTGTATGCTGCTTATTATGTTGTAAATCTGCTATGCTATGCAACTTCCGTTTATTGATAAAAAATTTGAGGCAGAGATGACGCAACACAACGCTCAATCGACTTCTGAACAACACATTTCCGAAAACGATTTAATTGCACAGCGTCATGCCAAGCTCAAGCAAATTCAAGATCACGCTAAGGAAACAGGTGTTAGCCCATGGCCAAACACCTTTAAGCGTGAACATTATGCCCAAGATTTACAAGACCAATTCGCTGATCAATCTAAAGAACAAATTGAAGCTGGTGATAAAGTTTATGTAAAAGTGGCGGGTCGTGTGATGTTGAACCGTGGTTCATTCATCGTGATTCAGGACATGACAGGTCGTATTCAGTTATATGTTGCACGTAAAGAACTTGCGCCTGAAGTATTAAACACAATTAAAAGCTTAGACCTTGGCGATATTATTGCGGTAGAAGGTTATATCGGTCGTTCAGGTAAAGGTGATCTGTATGTTCATATTGAACATTTCGAATTACTGACTAAATCACTACGCCCACTTCCAGATAAATTCCATGGTTTATCTGATACTGAAGCGAAATATCGTAAACGTTATTTAGATTTAATCGTGAATGAAGAAACCCGTAAAACTTTTGAGATACGTGCCAAAGTGGTGTCAGGTATTCGTTCATATTTAACTAACGAACGTTTCATGGAAGTTGAAACACCAATGATGCATGTGATTCCAGGGGGTGCATCTGCACGTCCATTTGAAACACATCATAATGCTTTAGATATGCCATTGTTCTTACGTATTGCGCCTGAGCTTTATTTGAAACGTTTGGTGGTAGGTGGTTTCGAGCGTGTATTCGAAATTAACCGTAACTTCCGTAATGAAGGTGTTTCTACCCGTCATAACCCAGAATTCACCATGATTGAATTCTACCAAGCCTATGCAGATTACAAAGACTTAATGGCTTTGACTGAAAACATGCTTGAAAAATTAGCAATCGATATCTTGGGTTCAACCGATGTGCCTTATGGTGAAGAAGTATATAGCTTCAAAGGTCCATTTAAGAAAATCTCAATGTTTGATGCGATTTTGGAACACAATCCACAGTTCACACCTGAAAATGTGGGTGATCGTGACTTCCTTGCAGACTTCGTTAAAAATGAACTGAAAGAGCAAGTAAAACCAGGCTTTGGTTTAGGTAAACTTCAAACCATCGTATTTGAAGAAACAGTAGAAACCAAGTTACGTCAGCCGACCTTCATTACTGAATATCCTGCGGAAACGTCTCCACTTGCACGTCGTAATGATGATAATCCACATATTACCGATCGTTTTGAATTCTTCATCGGTGGTCGTGAGTTGGCAAATGGTTTCTCAGAATTAAATGACCCGATCGACCAAGCAGAACGTTTCCAAGCGCAAGTAGAAGAAAAAGATGCGGGTGATGATGAAGCAATGCATTATGATGCAGACTTTATCGAAGCATTAGAATATGGTTTACCGCCTACAGCAGGGGAAGGCATCGGGATCGACCGTTTGGTGATGCTTTTTGCAAATGCTGCAAGTATTCGTGATGTAATTTTATTTCCACATATGCGTCATAAAAACTAAATTTTGATATAAATAAAAAAGCCACTGACAACAGTAATGCCAGTCAGTTAAGCAAAAAAAGTTAAAATGCTGTAAAAAGAGTGTATGTAAATACGCTCTTTTTTTTATGAAATTATCTCAGAATTTAGATATAACATTACAACAAACCTTGCCTTCACTTTCTCAATTTAGTGAGTTAATTGATTTAAACTGGATTGAAGATTGCTTAAATCAAACAGGTAAAGCATCCATTCGAAAAAGAAAACTTCCTGCTGAACATGTTGTTTGGTTAGTCATTGGACTTGCTCTATTTCGAAACCAACCAATTTGGTATGTAGTTCAGCAATTACAACTTGTTTTCGGTACAACAGAATACTGTGTACCTAGTGCATCGGTACAGGCAAGACAGCGCTTAGGTTTAGAACCTATGAGTGCTTTATTTTCAACATTAAGTCAGGCATGGCTTAAAGACTCACAACAACAATATAATAACTTTCATGGTCTGTGCGTTTGTGCTGTAGACGGCGTGGTTTGGTCTATGCCTCATACCGAAGAAAACTTTAAGCACTTTGGCTCTTCTAAAGGGAAAACAGCAGTTGTTCCTTATCCACAAGTTAGAGCAACTTGTCTTGTGAATACCAATACACATGAAATGATCGATGCCCAAATTGGCAGTATGGATCAAGGTGAATTAACCTTAGCTAGTCAATTAAAAGCACCTGCTCATAGTATTACCTTATTTGATCGTGCTTACTTCTCTGCTGATTTTTTAGTGAGTTGGCAATCTCAGGCAGAAGAAAGTCATTGGTTGATGCGTGCAAAAGATAACCTTCGTTATGAAGTTATTCACAATAATGCCGCCCATGACTTTCAGATAAAAATGCCTGTTTCACCAAGAGCAAAAAAGATCAATCCAGCATTAGGTGATTATTGGGAAGCCCGTTTGCTTGAAGTTGAATATGCAGGAAAAACGAGGCGTTACATTACATCATTGACAGATTCTAAAGCGTATCCATTCAAAGACCTTGCGATGCTTTATATGCAGCGTTGGGAAATAGAAATGTGTTATCGAGAAATTAAAAGTGATTTACAGGATTCAAAGGTTTTAAGAAGTAAGCAACCTGATTTGGTGTATCAAGAATTGTGGGGTGTATTTATAGCTTATAATATTTTGAGACGACAGATGAAATTTATCGCCCAACATGCAAATGTCAGTCCTTTAAGGATCAGTTTCCATATTGCATCCATAGGTATTATCAATATCTTAAGACATACGCCTTTAGAGTCAGCAGGAAACTTACCTAAACATTTAGCACAATTATTTGAACAATCAAAAATATTTGTATTACCTGAAAAAAGGCAGAGAGAATGTTCACGAGTCGTGAAAATTAAAGCACAAAAATATCCAAGAAAATGCCAGTCAATTTCTTAACTGACTGGCATTAACTGACAACAGTGGCTTTTTTGCTTTTATAGTAAATAAATGAAAGATTTTGAATTTTTGCAGATAAGTTTTTGTTTTTAATTTAAATAATATGTAAAATCAATCGAGTTATTTTTGTATTTCTCATGTTTATTTCAGTTTCACTCTATAGC
This sequence comes from Acinetobacter defluvii, assembly GCF_001704615.3. NCBI lineage: Bacteria > Pseudomonadati > Pseudomonadota > Gammaproteobacteria > Moraxellales > Moraxellaceae > Acinetobacter > Acinetobacter defluvii. The sequence goes on along the minus strand of NZ_CP029397.2, from coordinate 2,341,638 downwards.
AAAGACAATGAAAAAACCGAGCAATGATATTACTCGGTTTTTAAAATACTTATATGCTTCAATCATGTGAATACATGACATTTATCAAGCTTGTTGAATACCAGCAACCAGCCAATCTTGTGTAGAACCAACTGGTTTTACAAAGTGCCAGATTTCTGTAAATGGAACAGCTTGACTGTTCAAGTCTTCGCTAACAGTTCCTGTAAAACGAACACTGACGACATATTGACCATTTTCTGTCGCTGAATCAGTCACCATCGCATTTAAGTTAGAAAACTCAGCAACATCTTGATCTTGGTTTGCCATGATATCGCTATACATAGACTGATAAAGATCAGGCGTTAAATAACGCTGAATCTCACTAATGTTACTTGCAGTGTTCATGGATTGAATATGATTAAAACGTTGGCGTGCTACACGCAAGAATGCAGCAGGTTCACTACCATCTGGTAATTGCTGACCACTTTGCATTGATGCTGCACCAAATGGTGCTTGCGCAGCAGAACCGGCTACAGATTGACCAAAAATATTGGTGTTATCGCCATTTTGTGATGCAGATGAACGACCAAATGGTGCTGTGCTTGGTCCTGCATTGTTTGGTGCATAAGGGTTAGAAGCTGCTAATTTTTTTTTTGCACCGAATTTACGGAACAAGAAGAATGCAGCACCTGCAATTAGAATGAGCCAAATCCAACTAGGTATGCCACCTTTTTCCTCTTGTTCAGGAGCAGCTTGTTGTTTTGCTAATTCAGCATCATTGGTTTGTGTTTGGTTGTTGTCATCCGCCATTGCATTGGCTGCAATAGCACCGACTGCTGCACCTGCAACACCAGCAGCAACCATTTTACCTACACCAGAACCTGACTTTTGTTGGCTGTTTTGAGCAGGCATTGGTTGTTGTACAGGCGTAGTTTGTCGAGGTTGTGAGTAAGACTGACTCGAAGTTGTAGAACGGCTCATACCATGACTTTTACCGCCACCTGCACGTTTAGCTTCTGCTAAGGGTGCAGCAACCAAGGCAGCCATCAATACACCTGCCATTAAACCACGCTGTCGAACTTCCATTGAATTTTCCTACAAGAAATAATATGTGAATTGAGCTTTTATATATGCCGTTTTTTAGGTGAAATTTCAAGAATGCTTGCCAGTTTTTTGTACAAACATTCACATAAAAGCAACGATTTATTTAAACATGCTCATCACTGAGCTGAATCGCTTCGGTTAATGCTTCATGTAAGCGTGCCACTGCGATGATTTGTACGCCTGCAATGGTTTTTTGTGGTGCATTGCCACGTGGCACAATGATGTATTTAAAACCATGTTTAATGGCTTCTTTTAAGCGTTCCTGACCATTGGGTACAGGACGTATCTCACCTGATAATCCCACCTCACCAAAGACTGCAAGTTGTTGTGGGAGTGCTTTGGAACGTAAGCTGGAAGCACAGGCCAGTAGTACAGCCAAATCAGAACCTGTTTCGGTAATTTTTAGACCACCGACGACATTCACATACACATCTTGCCCTGAGGTTTGCACACCACCATGTCGGTGCATGACAGCCAATAACATATTTAAGCGGTTTTGTTCTAAGCCTAAAGCAACCCGACGAGGTTGTCCATGTGCATCATCGACCAAGGCTTGCACTTCGACCAAAAGTGGGCGTGTGCCTTCACGGCTGATCATTACTACGGAGCCTGGAATAGCTTCATCATAACGACTGAGGAAAATTGCTGAAGGATTAGCAACCTCTTTCAGTCCTTTGTCAGTCATGCCAAAGACACCAAGCTCATTTACCGCACCAAAACGGTTTTTTACTGCACGAATCATACGATAGCGTGAGTCAGATTGACCTTCAAAATACAAAACACAATCCACCATGTGTTCTAAAACACGAGGACCTGCAAGAGCCCCTTCTTTGGTGACATGACCTACAATAAATAAAGCGGTGCCACTGTTTTTGGCAAAACGAGTCAAGAGCGCCGCAGACTCACGGATTTGAGAAACACCACCGGGTGCTGATTGTAAAGTTTCAGTATATAAGGTTTGGATAGAGTCTAAAATGGCAACAGATGGACGTAACTGTGCCAAAGTTTCACAAATACGTTCTACACAAGTTTCAGCCATGACTTGAAGCTTATCGGTGGGCAAGTCTAAACGATTGGCACGCAAAGCAACTTGAGAAAGTGACTCTTCCCCTGTGACATACAGAGCTGAGCTGTTAGCTGCTGCCATATGAGTTGCAGTTTGTAGCAAAATGGTAGATTTACCAATGCCTGGATCACCGCCAATCAAAACCACAGAACCTGTTACCAATCCCCCGCCAAGGACACGGTCAAATTCTCCAATACCTGTCGCAAGACGTGTTTCGGTTGACACCGCAACTTTATTTAAAGTGGTGACATTGGCAGCTTGTCCTGCATAGCCTCCGCCCATCGCTTTAGCACGATGGCTCACCACAGGCTCAATACGCACTTCAGTAAGACTGTTCCACTCGCCACAATCTGAACATTGACCAGCCCATTTCGGATGATCAGTACCACATTGCTGACAACGATAAACAGTTTTTACTTTAGCCATAGTAATTTCATAAAGACTTAAACATTATTTTGACTATACAATAATTTTGTTGGTAGCAGCAGCATATAGGTAAAAAGAGCGACTATTTGAGTCGTGCAAAGTGCATAAAATGATTCTTTTATGCATGCTTAGTGTAAATAATAGATTAGATTTATGCTTGATCATTTGAATTGAAGCGAAAGGTCTGATCGCCCAACATGCTACGACGTCGATGAAATGCTATACAGTGACATATTGTTTTTTCCAATGGTTTCTTTTTTAAGATAGATTTAATAAACGGGTCAGTCATTTTATATTTTTAAATTCAAATCAATTGGTTTTAATTTAGTTATTGACTTTTATTGTGATTAATTATTTTGATTGGATATGTTGAGAAAAATAATAGTATTAGATGAATATGGTTTTCATCATTTTAAGAAGAAGAAAGCTGTGAGTTTTATAATTTATTTTTATTTTTTTGCAAAATTACGCTAATTTGTGCGAATTAACATGAAAGATGAATCTAAAAAATGTCAAACGGAAATTATTCATCCTCACATGAAAATGGGGAGCTTGCACGGAGCTTATCCAATCGCCATTTACAATTGATTGCGATTGGTGGTGCGATTGGGACAGGTTTATTTATGGGGTCTGGAAAGACGATTAGTCTTGCAGGACCTTCGATCTTATTTATTTATATGATCATTGGTTTGATGGTATTTTTTGTCATGCGAGCGCTTGGTGAATTACTGCTGTCAAACTTACAGTACAAATCTTTTATCGACTTATCTACTGATCTGATCGGACCTTGGGCGGGATATTTTGTCGGTTGGACGTATTGGCTGTGTTGGGTCACGATTGGTATCGCTGATTTATCTGCCATTATTTACTACTTAGAGTTTTTTAATGGTGGAATGTCATTTAGTCCTTTAGAAGGGCTACTGATCAGTACGGTTGCTGTACTGTTTGTCTTGGGCTTGAACTTGGTCACTGTAAAATTGTTCGGTGAAATGGAGTTCTGGTTTGCAATGGTCAAAATCACGGCAATTATTGTGCTTATTGCAGTAGGTTTATGGATGATCTTTACTGGATTTATCAGTGAATCAGGCACAGTGGCAAGTGTTTCAAACTTGTGGACACATGATGGGATGTTTCCAAAAGGTTTGGATGGCTTCTTAGCAGGCTTCCAAATTGCAATTTTCGCTTTTGTTGGAGTGGAGTTAGTCGGGACAACTGCGGCTGAAACCCAAGACCCGAAACGTAATTTACCTAAAGCGATTAATTCGATTCCAATTCGTATCATTATTTTCTATGTTTTGGCATTGTTTGTGGTGATGTGTGTAACACCGTGGGATCAAATCAATCCTAAAGTAAGTCCATTTGTGAATATTTTCTCACAAGCTGGTATTGCTTCTGCTGCCATTATCATGAATTTGGTGGTTTTATCTTCAGTAATGTCATCTATGAATAGTGGTGTGTTTTCAACCAGCCGTATGTTGTTTGGTTTGTCGGTAGATCGCCAAGCGCCCAAGTTATTTGGAAAATTGTCTAAAGCTTCTGTACCTGCAAAAGCGTTGATTTTCTCCTCTATCTGTATCTTTATTGGTGCATTTGTACAGTTTGTTTATAAAGTGCAAACAGGTACCAATGATGAGGTTACGGCATTTACTTTGGCAACGACTTTATCCACCATTTTATTTATCTGTGTTTGGATCATTATTATGTGGAGTTATATTAACTACCGCAAAAATAGACCTGAATTACATGCACAATCGACTTTTAAGCTTCCAGGTGGAGTCGTGACGTGTTGGGTGGTGATTTTATTTTTCCTTGCCACAGTGTATTTCCTTGCTTTAGATGAAACGACTTTGGAGGCTTTAAAAGTCAGCCCAATTTGGTTGATTATTTTGGCAATTGGTTATTTCTGTTTCTATAAGAAAAAACAGTAATTTACTATTTCAAAGATTCTCATAAGAAAACGTCAGTGATTCACTGGCGTTTTTTTTATTATCAAATTAAGCTTTACGGTTTAATACTTTGGTCAATCGTGTGATCAAGGTATACTGCTTAAAAATTGAAAAGATAGGTCTTCAAATGCGTCGTGTCATTTGTTACATCAGTGTTATGGCAATGGCTACTGTTTTGCTCGGTTGTGGTCAGTCAGGTGATTTACAATTACCCAATGATCCAAATTATGATAATCGAGCAAAATATTTGCTTTATCCGAATACAGAAAATAAAACCACGACTTCAGAACAAAAAGTTGTGGCAACGCTTGATGCACCGACTGCATCACAAGCGACAACCAATTAAATTTTTAGCTTTCATTGAAAGGATACATTCATGAGTTTTTCCCGCATTAATGAGGTATTGCATGCAGAGCAATGTTCTTTAGAGCAGCTTGCACAGCAATTTGGCACACCGCTTTATGTGTATTCTAAAGCAACGTTTGAAAAACATTATTTGGATATGGATAAAGCATTTGACTTTATTGATCATCAAATTTGTTTTGCGGTGAAGTCAAACTCAAATCTTGCGGTTCTGAATGTATTGGTAAAATTGGGTTCAGGTTTTGACATTGTGACAGGTGGAGAGTTGGCACGTGTGTTAGCCGCAGGTGGCGACCCATCAAAAATTGTTTTTTCAGGTTTAGGTAAACAAGAAGCAGATATTCAAAAAGCGTTAGAAGTGGGTATTGCTTGTTTTAATGTTGAATCCTATGCCGAACTTGATCGTATCCAAAAAGTTGCTGCACAGTTCGGTAAAAAAGCACCGATTTCTTTACGTGTAAATCCTGATGTAGATGCAAAAACCCATCCCTATATTTCAACGGGTTTAAAAGAAAATAAATTTGGGATTCCATCTGATTCAGTTTTTGAAACCTATCAATATGCTGCATCTTTACCAAACTTAGATGTCGTGGGAATTGATTGTCATATTGGTTCACAGCTTACCGAAACACAGCCTTTTGTGGATGCACTTGATCGTGTGATTGCGATGATTGAGCAGTTACAAAAACTGGGTATTCATCTAAAACACATCGATATTGGTGGTGGTTTGGGGGTGACGTATAAAGATGAGACACCGCCAAGCGTTGCTGAATATGCCAATGCACTGCGTCCTGCATTGGAAAAACTCGGTTTAAAAGTCTATATGGAACCAGGTCGTAGTATTTCTGCCAATGCAGGGGTGTTATTGACCAAAGTAGATTTATTAAAACCGACCAATCACCGTAATTTTGCCATTATTGATGCAGCGATGAATGATTTGATTCGTCCATCACTGTATCAAGCATGGATGGATATTCAAGTTGTGAGACCTCATGCTGATGTTGAAACAAAAACATGGGACATCGTCGGTGCGATTTGCGAAACAGGTGATTTCTTAGGGAAAGAGCGTGAACTTGCGATTCAAGCCGATGATATTTTAGCGGTCATGGGTGCAGGTGCTTACGGTTTTGTCATGAGTTCAAATTATAATAGCCGTGGTCGTGCTGCTGAAGTCATGGTTGATGCTGATCAAGCACATTTAATTCGTAAGCGTGAAACAATTGAATCTCTGTGGGAAAATGAACAATTATTGCCTTAAGGAGTCAGTGTAAATGTTATTAGAATTTACCAAAATGCATGGTCTGGGCAATGATTTCATGGTGGTGGATCTGATTAGTCAACGTGCTTTTTTTGATACTGCAACTATTCGCCGTTTAGCAGATCGTCATTTTGGGGTAGGTTTTGATCAATTGTTAATTGTTGAACCACCTGACTTCCCAAATGTGGATTTTAAATACCGTATTTTCAATGCAGATGGTTCTGAGGTTGAGCAGTGTGGCAATGGTGTACGTTGTTTTGCTCGTTTTGTACATGAGCGTCAACTGACCAATAAGACCAAGTTTAAAGTACAAACTTGTGCAGGCATTGTTGAACCTGAAATTGGTGCGAATGGTTGGGTACGGGTCAATATGGGTTATCCGAAGTTTCTGCCAAGTGAGATTCCTTTTGTTGCTGAAGAAGCCGATGCTTTGTATGAGATTGCACTTGCCAATGATGAACAGTTGACCATTGATGTGGTGAATATGGGCAATCCGCATGCGGTGACGATTGTATCTGATGTACTCACTGCTGATGTTGCTAAAATTGGTCCTCAAGTTGAGTCGCATATACGTTTTCCTCAACGTGTTAATGCAGGTTTTATGCAAATTATTGATGAAAAACATGCGCGTTTACGTGTGTTTGAACGTGGTGTAGGTGAAACCATGGCATGCGGTACAGGTGCTTGTGCTGCGGCTGTTTCTGGTATGCGCCGTGGTTTGTTGGCAAATAGTGTTGAGATCGAGTTGGCAGGTGGTAAGTTACAAATCGAATGGAAAGAAGGTGATGTGGTGTGGATGACAGGTCCAACAGCAAATGTCTATGAAGGTCGTTTGGACTTACGATATTTCCAAAGTTGATTTGTAGTTATTGCTAAAAAGTAGATTTGAAAATCTTAAAAGCCCTGAATTAATTTGGGGTTTTTTATTTAAATTTGTCCCAGAGGAGTTTTAAAAAATAGGGCTGTGATCACCTAAATTTTACATCTCAAGTAGGCAATCACAACACAGCTTGTCATAATCTCGATATACTTTATAAAATTGACATTATTTTTGATTATTCTAAATGATGCTTTTGTTTATTTAACATTTCAAGGAAATGACATTGATTGCTGCTAGCCGCAAACAGGTTTCCCATATTCCTGAACATTTAATCACATGGCTGTATGCCCAAGGTTCCCTCACACAACAACTGACAGATCTTGCGGATGGTGTATTTAAAGTTGAACCGACCGAAGAACATTTCCAACGTTTAAACTTTTTGGATAGTCAGTGGATGAATATGCCAAATCAACATACAGCATGGGTACGTGAAAGTTCTTTATATGGTTGTGAGCGGGATGCTTGGGTCAAAGCCAAAAGTATTTTTCCGATTTTAAGCTTACAAAAACGTGCTCGGCTGTTTCAGCACATTGGGCGTAAACCGATTGGAAAGTTTTTATTTCAACGTACAAATCCTGCGTGTGAGCGTCGAGTATTACTTTTAGAAGATGGTTGGACACGCCAAAGTTGTTATACTTGGCATGGCTGCAAATTTATTGTGCAAGAAACTTTTTTACCTGCTTTTGAGCAATTCCTTGAAAGTAAATCGTTGAAATAAGGTGTTGGATTTTCATGGCAACTCTGCAACAAACCACATGGCGTGACCGCTTAGAAGCATATTATTATCTGTGTCGTTTTGATAAACCAATCGGTACAGAGTTGGTATTTTGGCCAACCATGTGGGCATTATGGATTGCAGCAGGTGGTATTCCTGACACCGTGACCTTAATCGCAATGGTTTTAGGCACGATTTTTATGCGTGCAGCAGGGTGTGCGATCAATGATTTTGCTGATCGAAAAGTTGATGCACATGTCGAACGCACCAAGAACAGACCTTTGGCAACAGGCGTTATTTCTGCGACAGAAGCAGTTTGGGTATTTGTTGCCTTGGTTGCAGCCAGTGCATGTACGTTGTTTTTCTTACCAATAGCAACTTTTTACTGTGCTTTGGCTGGTTTGGTCTTGGCATTTATTTATCCATTTATGAAGCGTTATACCCATTTACCGCAAGTGGTTTTGGGCATGGCATTTTCATGGGGTATTCCGATGTCGTTTACAGCCATGGGTAAGCCTTTGGACTGGACATGTTGGTTATTGTATTTTGGTAATTTGGCATGGACAGTGGCGTATGATACACAGTATGCCATTACAGATCGTGAATATGATTTAAAAATCGGGGTGAAGTCGACTGCAATTTTATTTGGAAAATATGACATTCAAATCATCTCTTTGTTGCAAGCCACGGCTGTCATTTTGATTGGTGCGAGCTTATATTTAGAGAATTTATTATTTCCTTATGGTCTAATTGCATTATTGGTGGTGGTGGTTGATTTTATTTATCAATGGACAAAAACCAATGATCGTGACCCACAACGTTGTTTTTGGGCGTTTCGCCATAATCGTTGGGTTGGATTGATCATTTTTGTAGGTATTTTTGTGGCGTTGTATTTTAAAAATTAAAAAAGCATAAAATCACTGCATTTTCATGAAAGCATCCTAGTAAGATGCTTTTTTTTATGTTTTATTAGATCAATGCTCATGAAGAGCTTAACAACAATAAAATGAGGATTTGCATATGCAACAGTTACTTAAAAAATCTCTAATCGCTTTAAGTTGTAGTTCGGTTCTATTTTTTGCAGGATGTAGCGATGACGATAATGATTTTAGTTTTATTGGAGAATCAAAAACTAAAACATTTAAAGTCGATAATGATGTTGCGAATGTAGCGAATAAACACGATATTTTTACTTATACCATGCCAAGTGTTTTAAATAAAAATATTGATGCAACCACTTTAGTCTTTACGCCTAAAGGCAATGCGCCTGTAGGTGGATGGCCAGTTGTTGTGTGGGCACATGGTACAACGGGTGCAGCAGATCAATGTGCACCATCTGCAAATGCATTAGATGGTTTGGAAAAAAACTTGATTATGGCATTGCTACAAAAAGGTTATGCAGTAGTTGCCCCAGACTATGAGGGTTTAGGCAATAAAAAAGTTGCACATCCTTATCTCAATCTACAAAGTGCTGCAAAATCAATTTTATTTGCTTTAGATGAGGCGAATAAACATTATGGTAATTTATCTAAAAATTGGAGTGTGATCGGTTGGTCGCAAGGTGGTCATGCGGCTTTAGCTGCGGCTGAATACAGTAAAGCATTACCTAGTTATAATTTTAAAGGAACTATTGCAATCGCACCCGCATCATATCTTGCTGAAACCTTAGATATGGGAATGGATGTTGCTAATAATTTAGCAATTGCACAAGATTTTAAAAGTGCAACTGAGGTTAGTGCAACTCTACATACGTATGCTGCGATTGTCAGTTCAGGGATAAAAGCAGGCTCTACAACTTTTAAATATAATCAGGCATTTGTAGATGCTAAAGTGCCACTTGCTGAGAAAGCTGAGAGTTTATGTTCACCAGAGTTAGCAGTAGAATTTGGTAAAGACATTGCTAATAGTTTACAAGCAAATCACGGTAATCTGAGTAAGTATCAAGCCTTACAGCCAAATTTTAAAGAAGATCCTGATATTGCAAATTACTTAGCGGATAATACTCCAGCGAAAATTAAACTTGAAAAACCAGTTTATATTTATCAAGGTAAAGCCGATACCACAGTGCCTTATCCAATCACGGTAAAATTAGTCGAAAATATGTTGGCGAAAAAAACTGATGTTCATTTAAAGCTTTTAGAAGGAAAAACACATAGTACGGCTGTATCAGATAATATTCCTGCATTGGTGAATGATGTGGATGTATTAATGCGTCAATAGTCTGAATATGTTTGAAAATTGATTCTAACGTGTTTTAAAGAAACGTCTGATGCTTTGCATGGGGCGTTTTTTATTTGAGTTAAATTATGTGTTGTTTGCTGAATATTGATTTTTAATCTGTTTTTGAAAGGCATATGAAAGAGAATAAAAATGAAAATAAATTCATCATTATTAGAATTTGCTAAAAATATGCGTAGCCATGCTACGGATGCAGAATATTTGATGTGGCAGATTTTACGTGCTAGATGATTTATGGATTTAAAGTTTCGTCGTCAGCATGTGATTGCGCCGTATATTATGGATTTTTACTGTCATGAGCTTGGTTTGGTGATTGAGTTAGATGGCAGTCAGCATGGGACTGATGATGCAGTTGAATATAATGCCGAACGGACTCAATTTTTAGAGGCTTTGGGTTTTAAAGTGGTGCGGTATTGGAATCATGATGTGTTGGGGAATACTGAGGTGGTTTTAGAAGATTTGTGGAGTGTTTGTAATGAATTAAAAAGCACCTCTCCCTTGCGCAGCAGTGCTGCTCATCTCCTGAAAGGAGAGGAAACTTCATTACGTATCAAATAGTAAGAAAATTAGTAAAGGATTGCTCTCTCTCCCTATGGGAGAGGGTATAAAATTTAGCTATTTTCTGCGGATATTTTCTTCTGATCATTAGATACAATAGCTTGTTTAGGATCAGCTTTTTTATTGGCTATACCAAAGGGGATGTGAACAGATGCAATACTGTTAGCAGTTCTTTCAAGGTGAGTAACTTGATCATCAAAGAAAATATGTGGATTTAAAATTTCTAAGACTCTACGTTTTTCAATACCGCCTAAGAAAAACGCTTCGTTTATTGTATCTATTCCCCACGCTCTTAAAGAGTTTATGACTCTTTTATGGGCAGGTGCATTTCTTGCTGTAACAATAGAAAGTCTTAATCTACTTTTATAATCAGAATTTTGAGACTGATATTTAATTTCTTCTTTTTGTAAAGTTGAAAGTTCTTTTAATAATTTATGTAAAGGACCAATATTTGCAGGTTGATTAGCTAAATTTTCTTCATTTTCAATAAATGCGCCAAGACCACTTTCTTTATAGACTTGTTCGGAAGAATCATCAGCGATCACTCCATCAAAGTCGAAAGCAATGCGTAGCTCTTTATCATGTGCTACATCAAATATGTGGCCTTTTAATATTAAACCAGCAGGATATCCGGCAAGTATTGCTTGATTAACATCAGTTTCATTGGCTGAAAGAAATAAGCTAATATTTAAAGCATTGATGTATTTATGTGGTGTGCGACCTTGTAAAAAAATTGCTCTTTTAATCCCTAAACCATAATGTTCAATAGAGTTCATGACTCGTAATCCTGTATTAGGGTCATTACGAGAAAGGAGGATAACTTCAACAAATGGTTTATCTTTGGGGAAAATACTGTTCAAACTAAGAAGTCGTTGAATAAAGGGAAAAGCTACGCCTGGTTCTAAGAGGATATTTTCATGTTCACGCTGATATTCACGATATGTTAGTTCTCCTTGAGTTCTAAATACTTCATCTGATTCTTCTAGATTAAACAATGCACTTGAAGCTAAGCCTATAACAAGTTTTTGTTCTAAATCATACCCACTCATTTAATTACTCCTTTAGCTTCAATTTTTTGACCATTAATTGATAATTCAATATTAATTCTTTGATTTTTATTAATTTTTTCTAAATCTTTAATTTGAATATTTAGTGGGATGGCTGTATTGCTAATAGGTTTATCAGCTGAAAAATAAATTTCTTGCTTAGCTGCTTCTTTATGAGTTGGAAAACCTCGTAAAAAACTTTCATTCAAGTTTTTATTTTCTAGCCATTTGTTTGGAAACCATAATGTAGATATAAATAATAACCCCCACGCTATCATAAAAAATCTTCCAACACGAATTGGAATTTTACTTACAGATGGTTTAGCTAAAATGAGTTCTCTACTATAGATAACTTTTAAAAATGTAAAGTAATTTATAAAACTTCGATTTAAGTTGAGACTCCAAAAATTATTTACTTTGCTTGTAAAACTGTTATTGTCAGTGTTTCTATCTAATTGTTTTATAACATCGCCATTTATTTCAGATTGTTCTGTCGAGAACAATTGATAAAATTCAGTTAGATTACTATCTACAGCCAGATTCTTATCATCTTTTTTATAAAACTTTAAAAGATGCTGTTCTATGGTTTCTAATTTTTTCTCCCAAAATTCTTGCCAATATTTAGCTCCAGCCGCAACAGCAGTCTGAGAATAGGCAACATAAAATCCTACTGAGCAAAGAATTAGATGGACGTATGGGACCGTATTGCTTGAATAAATTAAACATGCAAATAAAACACCCTGAAATATCATAAAAAAATTATTTCTTTGAACTAGTTGTCCAATTTCTAAGTTTCTTGTTGCTATAGTAATTTCATAAACACTTTTTAATCGCCCTAGATGTTCTTCATCCTTTGTTTTCTCAAATGGATTATTTTGACCTTCAATTACAATATTATTATTAAAAGTTCTATTATCGTTGTTAGTGATATTTTTGGTAAAAAAGTCTTGAAAAAAATCTTTCATGTAGTTAAAGATAAAAGGCTGAATAATCAGCCTTTTATCTTACATCTTATTTATTAAATTACAACACCTTAAAGCGCCGCAATCTGCTCCATATTCGCTTTAATCTTCGCTAACTGATCAGCGAACTCAGCAAGTTTAACTTTCTCGCCTTCAACCACAGCAGCAGGGGCTTTCGCCACAAAACCTTCATTGCCCAATTTAGTCGCAATTTGGTCATGTTGCTTTTGAACCTTGTCGAAGTCTTTTTGTAGACGACCCAATTCCGCTTTAGGATCAATCAAACCTTTCATCGGGACAAATACAGACACGTGACCAACGACAGAAGACGATGACAATGGTGGTTGTTCAGCATCTGCAAGGAAAGTAATGCTTTCAACTTTTGCCAATGCTTTAAACAACGGCTCAATACGTGCAATCTGTGCTTTTTCAGTATCAGTGGTGTTTTGAAGCAGAACAGGCAACAAACGTGCATTACCTAAGCCCATTTCACCACGGATGTTACGAACCGCACCAATCAAACCTTGAAGCCATTGCATATCAGCTTCCGCTTGCTCATTGATACGTTCAGGATTGGCAACAGGGTATTGCGCCAGCATGATGGTATCACCTTTGATGCCGATCATCGGCGCAAGTGTCTGCCAGATTTCCTCTGTTAAGAAAGGCATCAATGGATGTGCCAAACGTAAAGAAGCTTCCATCACCGCAAGAAGAACACGGCGAACTTCAGCTTTACGTTCAGTTGATACATTTTCATCATTCAGTACAGGCTTAGTCAGCTCAACATACCAGTCACAGTATTCATTCCAGATGAATTCATAAATTGCTTGCGCAGCCAAATCTAAACGATAGGTTGCAAATGCCGTTTGAACCGCTTGTTCAGCTTTCTGTAAACGACTGACGATCCACTGTTCAGGTAATTCCCAAAGGTCTTGACGAACTTCCTGACCAATTGGTTGTTGCTCACAGTTCATCATCACGAAGCGTGTTGCATTCCAAATTTTATTGGCAAAGTTACGGTAACCTTCAACACGTTTCATGTCGAATTTGATGTCACGACCCGTATTGGCAAGTGCACAGAATGTGAAACGAACCGCATCTGTACCGTAAGCTTGAATCCCTTCTGGGAATTCTTTACGCGTCGCTTTTTCGATTTTCGGCGCAGTTTTCGGGTTCATCAAACCAGTAGTACGTTTCTGTACCAAAGTTTCAAGATCAACACCGTCAATCAAATCTAATGGGTCAAGTACGTTCCCTTTAGACTTAGACATTTTCTGACCTTCGCCATCACGGACTAAACCATGTACATAAACAGTTTTGAACGGAACTTGTGGCGTACCATCTTCATTTTTCATGAAATGCAACGTAAACATAATCATACGTGCAACCCAGAAGAAGATGATGTCAAAACCAGTCACAAGTACGTCAGTTGGATGGAAAGTATTTAAGAAATAGTTTTGTTTATCTTTCGCTTCGTCGCCCGTCCAACCTAAAGTTGAGAATGTCCACAGCGCAGACGAGAACCATGTATCCAAAACGTCTTCGTCCTGTTTTAGTTCAACATCAGTGGCAATGTTATTTTTTGCACGAACTTCTTCTTCGTTACGACCCACGTAGATGTTGCCTTCAGCATCGTACCAAGCAGGAATTCGGTGACCCCACCACAATTGACGAGAAATACACCAGTCCTGAATGTTATTCATCCAAGCCATGTACATGTTGCTATATTGCTCAGGTACAAATTTGATGTCGCCATCTTTAACCGCTTTGATTGCAGGTTCAGCAAGGGGTGCAATTTTCACATACCATTGATCTGTCAGTAATGGCTCAACGATCACACCTGAACGGTCACCACGAGGTGGTTTCAATGTGTACGGTTGAATTTGATCTAACCAACCTTCAGCTTCAGCTTGTTCAACTAATTTCTTACGTGCAGCAAAACGTTCTAAACCCACATATTCAGCAGGTGCAGGGATGGTTTTAGAAATTTGTTCACCCGCTTTCGCGATGTATTCAAACTCAGCCAAGATCTCAGCATTTTTGTTGAAAATATTGATAATTGGCAATTCACAGCGTTTACCTACGTCATAGTCATTGAAGTCATGTGCAGGGGTGATTTTTACACAGCCTGTACCGAACTCTTTGTCTACATATTCATCTTTAACAATCGCAACTGCACGACCTGTAATTGGCAGGATAATGTTTTTACCTACAAGGTGTGCATAACGTTCATCATCAGGTGCAACTGCAACGGCACTATCACCGAGTAGAGTTTCAGGACGAGTTGTTGCAACCACGATGTAATCTTTACCATCGTGTGTGCGAAGTGACTTATCTTCAAAGAAATATTTGAAATGCCACAATGAACCTTGTTCTTCTTTATCAGACTCAACTTCAAGGTCAGAAAGGGCAGTTTGTAGTTTTGGATCCCAGTTTACGAGGCGTTTACCACGGTAGATCAAACCATCTTCGTGTAATCTAACGAATACTTCTTTTACTGCATTCGATAAACCTTCATCCATAGTGAAGCGTTCACGTGACCAGTCTACAGACGAACCTAGGCGACGGATTTGACGCGTAATCGTGCCACCTGATTGTTCTTTCCATTCCCAGATTTTGTCGATGAACTTTTCACGACCTAAATCATGGCGACTAATGTTTTGTGCACCCAGTTGACGTTCAACCACCATCTGGGTTGCGATGCCCGCATGGTCAGTCCCTGGTTGCCATAAAGTGTTTTTGCCAGACATACGGTTGTAGCGCGTCAAAGCATCCATGATGGCATTGTTAAAACCATGACCCATGTGCAAGCTACCCGTGACGTTTGGTGGCGGAATCATGATACAGAATGATTCTCCCTCACGAGAGGGTTTGAAGTAGCCATTCTCTTCCCAAGTCTTATACCATTTTTTCTCGATCTCGGTAGGATCGTAAGTCGTAGCAATGTTTTGCGCTGAATCAGTCATAGTCTAAACAGATCAAAAGTAGATAAAAAATTGTATTCATTGTAGCAAAATATTTATCGGCTTTGTTGATTCTGATTCAGCTCATTTACTGCTTAGACATGATTTTTAAATTTGATCTTTAAAAATCTAGCTTGTGTAGCATTTGTATGTTGTTCAAAAAAATATTAAAAACAAAAATAAAAACAGTGAAATATCCTACTAAATTAGTCAAAATTACAATAAAAACTATAAAACCTGAGCTAAAAGAGTGGCTTAATCGTCAGTGAAAACCCAAAAACAAGGATAAAAAGACAATGCATAAGCAATAATGCTTTGCTAATATCTCAACACCGTTGACCCATAATATTAACAAAAGGCTGATTTGCATGACTTACAAAATTAACTTAGCAATCAATACCGAAACGTATCAAGCGTTAAAAAATGTGACTGAGCGTTTGAACCAAGGTGACAAGGAAAGTTTATCTAAACAATTGGGGAGTATATTTACCGAAATGTCTTGTCAGGTTTTAGAGCAAGTTTTTGGACGCTTAATTGAAGAAAAACGAGGCAAAACTTTGGATGCAGCAGGACAAAAAAGTTTAAAAGAAGCTGAACAAATATTTGAACAAATTGAAAGTGCGCTTAGAAAATATATGCCATGGTCAATTTCATTTTTTGGTAATGATCGTTTAAAACCCGTTGCAAATCATATTTTACAAAAGTTTGATCATTCAAACCCTGAGCAAATCTATATGTACTATGTACTCGATCGTCAGTTAGGTGAGGAAGCTAGTCAAAATATTGAACAAGTTTTAGCGGGAAATATTCAAGCTTTGCCTGCAACCTTGAAAAATTTGGTAAAAATTATTGATCTGGGGATTTCTGAGTTCATTCGTGATCCAAAAACGTTATTAAAATTTAACTTTGTGGTCGATAAAACCTTAAATGGTGTGATCAATATGATCACCAGTACAGGCTATAAACGACTTGAAAAAGTGGGTGATGAATACAAAGCCAGTGATGCTGAAAAAGCACAACATTATGCAAAACATTTTAACCACTTTTTGGTACGTGCATAGCATATTTTAGCCATTGATCAATGGTTTGCATGAAATTGTTTTTATGGCATATTTACAATAAATGGGTGAGGAATAGATGTCATGGAAGGAATAGAAAATAAGGTTGTTTGGATTACTGGAGCTTCATCGGGTTTAGGTAAAGCATTAGCCAAAGAGTGTGCTTTACAAGGTGCACATGTGGTACTAAGTGCACGCCGTTTAGATGAGCTTGAAAATGTCCGAATCAGTTTGCTACATCCAGATCGGCACATTTCGGTTGCTATGGACATTACCCATGAATCACAGGTTCGCCATGCCTACGAGCAAGTGTTGAAAGAAAAAGGGCGGATTGATTGGCTGATTAATAATGCTGGCTTAAGTCAACGTGCCTTGATTGTAGATACCACTATGCAAACTGAACGTGCCATTATGGAAATTGACTATTTTTCACAAGTCTTTTTAACCAAAACGGTTTTACCGACTTTTTTAGCGCAAAAATCAGGTCGGATTGCTTATGTGTCGAGTATTACAGGTTTGTTGGGGACGCAATATCGCGCATCTTACTCGGCTGCAAAAGCTGCGATTCATATGTGGGCAAATAGCTTACGTGCTGAAGTGGCGCAAGATGGGGTCAATGTTTCAGTCATTTTCCCTGGTTTTGTCAAAACTAATGTATCGTTTAATGCGTTGAATGGTGAAGGTAAGCCGCAAGGACATCAGGATGAAGCCATTGAAAATGGTTTAGATGCTGAGGCGTTTGCGCAACAAACAGTTGAAGCGCTGCAAAAAGGTGAAGAATTTATTGTGGTGGGTGGACGTAAAGAAAAACTTGGCGTGTTAGTGTCACGTATTTCACCGAAAATTTTATATAAAATGATTCGGAAGATGAAAGTGAAATAAACGCGTGTTTAAAAATATAAGAGAAATCTACATGAAAATAAAATTAAAGTTAGCCTGTGGATTTTTCTCTTATATTGTAACGAATACAATGGTATTTGCTATTGATTGCACAAATGAATCCCAAACTTTCAGCCGTTTTAAAACAATCTGATGTGGCTGACTCATCTCATCATTTTTTGACTGTAAACTATTATTCTATTTAATCAAATATTCTATAAATGCAAAATGGTACTAAAAAATTGTAAAAAGCTTAAAGCTCAGGCATTACAACAGAAATTTATTCTAAAATTTTATGGACAGCAATACCGTGTGTCTAAAGTACTTAAAAATGAGTATGTTTATGAAATTGAGTTAGAAAAAGTGAAGCGCTGTGGGTTAGTATGCGCTTAAAGCTACACATTTGAGTGAAAAAGATAACTATGTTAAAGAGTGAAATGACTTTAGAACAACTAAATCAATATCTAGCAGAAAAAGCCAGTAGTATTCGAACAGCATTCAAAATACGTGACTATTATCGTGCAAACCAGCAACTTTTAGAGTTAATCCAAGTCGTACCTAGACATCAAAATGTATTATGTGATTTAGCGATTACAGAAATGCGTTTGGGTCATTATCAAGTTGCATACGATTATTTGCAACGTGCGATCCAGTATCATCCCCATGCAGTTGAAATTAATACTTACGATGCAATGTGTGAGGTCTGTTACTTTTTAAAGGATAGCCAGCAACAACAATATTATGGGCGTTTAGCCAATCAAGCTAAAAAAGATCAGGTCAAAGATGAACCTAAGATAGCTTTACTCACATCAGAAGCTCCTGTTTTTGATCGAAATCAAGTATTAGAAAATATCATTAGTTACTCCTTGTTTGGAGATTCACCTCGCTATTGTGAAGGTGCAGTTTTAAATGTGAAATTTGCCCAAAAAATCTTTCCGGAATGGACATGTCGTTTTTATATAGATGAAACTGTACCACAGCAGGTGGTGATACGACTTCAAGCTTTAGGTGCACAAATCATTTATGTAAATGCGCAACAAAAACAAATTTCTGGATTATTTTGGCGGTTTTTTGTGATGGATGATCCGAAAGTTAAACGCTTTTTAGTACGAGATGCAGATTCATTTTTATCTTATAAAGAAAAAGCAGCCATTGAAGATTGGATTAGTTCAAAACGTTATTTTCACTGTATGCATGATGCTTATGACCATGTTGAGTTACTTTTGGCAGGTATGTTTGCAGGTTGTACGGGTGTTTTTGAAAATATCGCACAGGATATACAGCAATTTTTACACAGAGATCGCTATTTGATCGAAAGGGTGATGGATCAGCACTATTTACGTTACTGTATTTGGCCCACAGCACAACAAAGTATCCTGATCCATGATAGTCAAGGCTATGATTCAAAAGGTATTATATTTCCATTAAAAACCCTAGAATATGACGATGGTTTTTATATCGGACGAATTGAGGCGAATAAAAAAGTTAAAGTTCATCATGACTTTAAAATCACAGATACAGTGGGTTGGAGGTTGAGAGATCAGCACCATCAGATAATTTGTGAATATGATGTAAAAGAGCTAAAAGAAAAATATTTTTATTTAATGTTGTCTAAATTATATACTGATCATTTGGAGTCTGGAAATTGGTATATAGAAACATATAAAAAATAATAGACATAAATTTAGAGTTTACAGCTTTAAAAAGAAAGTCAGTATCTAAGTACTGACTTGAATAAAAGATTAAAGTTTTTTCCACACCGTATCTTCATCTTTAAAATTAACTAAAAAGGAAATTCCAGACTCATCCTCAACCAAATATGAAGAAGGATTTTCCATTTTAACTTTTAATAAAGTACCAGCCGCAATGGTAATCGGTTCTAAGTCACCTTTTTTTAAGGTCATCGGTTGCAATAATTCGATGATATCCATAAATATATCCTAGATAATGATTCAAAAATAAAGTTATGAATAAGATTATGGCATGTCTAAATGATTATTTTATTGAATTGAAACTTAAACCATACAAGCAGTTGTATTGACTTGATTACAGATTAACTCTTTAGCTGTGTGAGATATTGATCAAATTTTATATGAAAATAATATTTGCTCTGCAAAATATCTCACACCACTGATAATTATCTTATTAAAGTTGTACTGTTGCACCTAAAACCTTAATAAATTGTGCTAACCATGCAGGATGAGCAGGCCAAGCAGGAGCGGTAATCAAATGCCCATCCGTAACTGCTTCAGTCACAGCAATGTCTGCATATTGCCCCCCAGCAAGTTTCACTTCAGCAGCACAAGCAGGATAAGCTGAACACAAACGACCTTGAAGCACATCTGCTGCTGCTAAAAGTTGTGCACCATGACAAACTGCTGCAATTGGTTTTTTGGCTGCATCAAACTCACGTACAATTTCAATCACACGTGTATTCATACGCAAATATTCAGGTGCACGCCCACCAGGAATGACAAGACCAACATAATCAGCACTATTCACTGCTGCAAAATCATAATTAATAGCAAAATTATGACCACGTTTTTCACTATAAGTTTGCTCGCCTTCAAAATCATGAATAGCGGTAGCTACCGTATCACCTGCTTTTTTATCCGGGCAAACAGCATGTACTGTATAGCCTAAGCCTGTTAAAAACTGGTATGGCACCATCGTTTCATAATCTTCGACATAGTCACCCACCAACATCAAAATTTGTTTAGACATAAGATTTTCCTTTTTAACTTGCGTGATACTTATAGATCGACCATAGCAGATTGATATGAGCGACTTAATCAGACCAATAGATATAAAGATAAGTTTGAAAATACAGCGTTTTTGTATGTAAGTAGTATGACAAGTTACTAAAATATAAAAAAATTAAGTGAGTGCCATATTTTTATTTAAGCTTTTAGGCATAGTATGAAAATCTAAATTTAAAAAATGACTAAGGAAATGAATGTTCAATGTTTAAGTCTTTTTTTCCAAATCCAAAATGGTTTTTTGGGTCTTTGTTAGTATGGTTCGTGATCAACCTAATCTTATGGTATAGCGGAGGAAAAGCATGGGGCGAATTTATCGGTTTTCCGCAAGGTTATGCTAATGCTGAATTACCGATTAATGTAAGTCGTTTTTGGTCAGCAAAGTTTTTATGGTTTTATTTATGGTTTTTTACTGCGACAGCAATATTTGCAGGACTTTGGAAATGGCGATCTGATCATAAATGGCAAGCATGGTCAGTGTGGGGATCGGCATTTATTTTATTTAATGTGTGGTTTGGCGTGCAAGTTTCTGTTGCGATTAATGCGTGGTATATGCCTTTTTATGATCTAATTCAACAGATGCTTTCCAATAAAGGGGGGGATATTGCTAAATTATATTTGGGACTTCTCGATTTTTTATATATCGCAATTGTAGGTGTCACCTTAGCAGTATTAAACAACTTTTTTGTGAGTCATTATATCTTTCGTTGGCGTACGGCGATGAATGAATACTACACATTGCATTGGGCTCGATTACGTCATGTTGAAGGTGCATCACAACGTGTACAAGAGGATACCATGCGTTTTGCAACGACAATGGAGTCCTTAGGCATTGATTTAATTAAAGCAGTAATGGTACTTATTGCATTTTTACCTGTATTGATTCAATTATCGACATATGTGCCCGTACTGCCTGTTATTGGTGAAATAAAATATTCATTGGTTTGGGCAGCAGTGAGTTGGGCGATCTTTGGTACAGTTTTATTGATGGTAGTGGGGATTAAACTCCCTGGGTTAGAGTTTAATAATCAAAAAGTAGAAGCAGCTTATCGTAAAGAGTTAGTCTATGGTGAGGATTATGTAGATCGGGCAAAACCAACCACCTTAAAAGAACTCTTTTCTAAAGTAAGACTGAATTATTTCCGTTTATATTTTCATTATGCTTATTTTAATTTAGTGAGCATTTGGTATATTCAATTAGATATTTTATACAGTTTAGTCGTATTATTTCCATCCATCGCAGCAGGAACAATTACATTGGGATTGATGACACAAATTGGAAATGTATTTGATAAGGTACGAGAGTCTTTTCAATATCTTATTAGCTCATGGAAAACCATCATTGAACTTTTATCTATTCATAAACGTCTAAAAGCCTTTGAGTCTGTATTAGACGAGAAATAATTTTCAAAACTTTAACAACTTTAAAAAGAGAGCATATCCAAATGTTCTCTTTTTTATTAAATGCCTATAGGTGTCAATGGTTTTAATGTGTGGCGTGATAGAAGTTTAAAATCGTACGAACTAAACTTTGATTGTTTTGATTAAAGGTCACATGAATTTCACGAAAGTTAAAATCTCCATCATCGATATATTTGGCAACCCCATGTGTTTTATAACTAATTTTTGGAATTTGATAACTAAAAAATGCCGTAGTTTTATTGGGATAAACCAAAGTTAATTTTTTATTACGGTCTTGAGTACCGCCATATTCATATTCAAGACTTTGTTTGAGCAAGTGGGGAAAATACAAACTCGCTGAAGGATAACCGCAGCCCGCACATAATGAAGAATCATACAAAGAAATGGCTTCTTGATGATTTGGACTCATGAGTAAACTTGAACCTGTACCATTTGCACCAGCATGGGTTTGAATATCTTGCCAATGCCGAGGAACCAAAAGCACGCCTATTTCAGGTAAGTAAAGTAGCTTTAATTGTTTAGCGTACTTTTCCTCTAATTTAAAATCAAAATGACACGATTGTGTATGGCATTTTGGAATTTTTTCAATCAAACCTTCATCTATAGGATTCAGTGCTGTTACGCCATAATAGGGGACACTGACTCGATCTTGAAAAGTGGCGTTGCCGAGAAAATACTGCTGATTATGCATTTTACGTGTTTGAACAGGATCAGAAAATTGAGGAAATTTAGGTTGAAATATACTGATTTTTGCATAGCTCAAAGTAGTTGTACTGAGTAAGCAAATAAAAGCGAAAATTATTTTAAATTTCATTTTATAGTTATGACTATGTAATTGTACTAAGTATATTTAATCACGCTTAAGCACAAGCGACACCTAAAAATATTCAGAGATAAAAATATTTTAGATGTGCTCTATTTATACTGAAAAAATGTTAATAAAAAATGCATTGCTTGAATGGATTTAACTTTAATATATTTCAATGTTTTAGGTTGGCGTTTAATGAAATGCAGGCGAACTTGACCTGCATCATTTCACTGCGACAATTTAAGAACCTACTTATGTGTACTGACTTGGGTCATCCGAGGAATTTTGGGTAGATTTTCTAGTGCAGGGTCGAGTTCATCTTCCTGTGCATGTACAAGAAAATCAACACACTCACGTAAACGCTTAAATTCAGGTGTATTCAAAAGTTCAGAGTTACGAGGATGAGGTAAGTTGACTTCAATAATTTCTTTAATCTCCCCAGGATTGGCTTTGAGTGCTACGATTCGATCTGCCAATAAAATCGCCTCATCCATATCATGTGTTACGAAAATAATTGTAATATCAATATTTTGCCATAAGTCCATCAAGTGTTTTTGCATTTTCTGACGAGTATGGGGATCAAGTGCACCAAAAGGTTCATCCATTAATAAAATTTTGGGTTCATTCACCAAAGCACGCGCAATGGCAACCCGTTGTTTCATTCCACCAGACAATTGATGTGGATATTGATTTTCATATTTTTCTAAACCAATAATATTGATCCATTCTCGTGCAGCAGCTTCTGCGGAAGGGTTACTCGCACCTTTCATCAGTGGTCCAAACATGACATTTTCTTTCACTGTTTTCCACGGAAATAGGGTATAGCCTTGGAACACCATACCACGTTCAGGGCTAGGACCATGAATATTTTGACCATCGACCAAAAGTTCACCATGACTATAAGGATCTAAGCCTGCTACGACACGGCTGAAAGTTGACTTACCACAACCTGAAGGACCAATTACACAGATAAATTCTCGTTTGTGAATTTTTAGATCTATTTGATTTAAAATAGTACGTTCAACTTGATCATGTTTAAAAATTTGTGTCAGCTTTTTTGCTTCCAAAATCACAGGGCGTTGATAAATCGCATCAAAATAGGCTTTTGGATCGAAGTCAGTAGATTGTTCAGGATGAAGATTCATTATTTTACTCCTATTTTCCATTTAAACAGACGTTGACCGAGTTTCATGAGGATGACATCACACAGTAAACCAATGATTCCAATAATGAGGATTGCCGCATAGACATTGTCAAAGTTTTGATAACGGGCTTGTTGGGTAATAAACCAGGTAATGCCAGAGGTTGTTCCGATCAGCTCTGATACGATTAAATACGTCCATGCCCAACCGAGTAAAACCCGTAAATCACGGTAAATATCAGGTAGTGCAGCAGGAATCACCACATAAAATAAGCTTTTAAGTTTATTGGTACCCAGTGTAAAACCTGCCTCAATTAAGCCCTTATCTACCATACGCGTGGTATTGGCGATGATTAAGACTTGTTGAAATAACGTGCCAATCACAATGATGGCAATTTTTGGTGCATCATTAATTCCCAAAATCGCCACTGCTAATGCACCAAAGGCAGGTGCAGGCAAGTAACGAAAAAACTCTACAAATGGCTCAGTAAGTTGGGAGATGGTATTAGAAAATCCGCATAAAATTCCCAACGGAATACCAATCAGCGAGGACAGAAAAAATGCAGTAAAAACAATTTTAATACTGTGCCATAAACTCTGATGAAACCATGGTGCATCTGCTTGTGCAGGTGGTGTGGTAAATGCTGTGACCAAAGCAATTGCGACTTCATGCGGTGCAGGTAAATAAATCGGATTAACTAATTTTCCTTGTGGTGGCGTAATATCCTGATTTACCGCATTTTGTGCTTCAGCATAAAAAACAGCTTTATCTACAAGACTGCTAACTTGAAAAAATGGCACACTGCCTGACTGTGTAATTTGTACTTGTGGATGCCAAATAAATGGCAAATAACTAACAGCACACCAAATTAAAATAGGAATTAAAAAAGAACCAAAACCGAGCAAAATTTTTTGTCTTGCACCGAGTTCACTAGCAACATAAGCCATAATGTGTCGCCCCAGTATTACCATTTTTATTAAATGTAATACTGATAAGCAAAATGAATGCCATATCTGTGTTTGATATTGATCGCTGATGTCGTGCAGTCAGATGGAGTATTTAATTTTTTCTGCATACTGTATTTAAATCACCAAGAGAAAAAGTTTTAACATCCAATCGAAAAGTGTTTTTTGTTATAGTGCAAAGCCAAACTAATGTTTATTTTTGATTAAGGAATGAGCACACATGAATTCAACAATACCTACAGCAAAAAAAAGGCATATAAAACTTTTACTTACTTTAAGTTTAGGTATTCTAATTCCAGTTATTTTGATTGCTCTTGTGTTTTTTGCTGCGAAAAATGATGCTGAAAATCAAAAAGAATATGATCGTATTCGTCAACAGCAAGCTGAGAAATTTGAACACCAAAAACAGCAAAAGATACAACAAGATTTAATTCAATCTCAAATCCAAGTTGAATCTTAAGCAAAATATTGAGATTCAAGACATGTGGAGGTGTTCTAAAAAAGTATGTTGGCTTTAAATCAATTCATTGTTGAGACAAAAGAAAGTTAAATCAAAGTTTAGCCTATTTTTTATCAACATATTTTTGAAACACCTACAGTATTTTTAATGTGCACAAAATGCCATATTAAAATACGCAAACAGTTCAGGCGTGCTTAACCAAAGTAAAGTGGAAAGGGCAAATAAAAAAATAAGCCCTAACACAATACTAATTTTTAACCATGAAAATGTGTTAGTCATCAACAATGGTTTCCTCATTTACAAAGAAATGGACAAATACTCCAAACAGACTGAGTACAATTGAGCACGCCCAAATCACATTATAATTTCCAGTTAAATCATGATTTAAGCCACCCAGCCAGCCACCAAAAAATGAACCCACCTGATGGGTAAAGAATACAATTCCACTGAGCATAGTCAGGTATTTTACTCCAAACATATTTGCGACAATACCATTGGTTAATGGGACAGTCGATAACCATAATAATCCCATCACGATCCCAAAGCTATAAATCGTCCAAACACTTAAAGGCAACATTAAAAATGTTACAATTGCGATACCTCGTAAACCATAGAGCCACATCAGTAAGTGCGGTTTAGAAAATTTATCGCCAAGAATACCTGCTGTATAGGTGCCGATGATATTAAATAGTCCCACTAGAGCGAGGAAAATTGTACCGTTTGAGGCATCAAAACCATGATCAACAAGATAACCTGGTAAATGAATCCCTAAAAATACAACTTGAAAACCACAAACAAAAAAGCCTAAGGCTAAAAAAAGAAAGGGCTTATGTGACAATGCAATTTTTAGAATTTGTTTAAAACTCAAAGCAGGCTGAGTAATTTTTGAAATCGCAGCAGGCGCAGAATACATCGGTGCTTTGAGCATCCATGCCAATGGTATGATCAATGCGATGAGAATCGCACTAATTACTAAGGCAGATGACCAACCTACATTTTTAATCAATAATAAGGTGGTTGGCAGCATGATAAATTGTCCAAATGATCCCGCAGCACTGGCGATACCCATTGCCATACCACGTTTACTTGGATGTGCTGCACGACCGACTGCAGACAGTAATACTGAAAAAGAAGTGGCTGACAGTGCCATACCAATAATCAATCCAGCGCTTAAATCCAACAACCATGCTTCGGAACTCACCGACATTAATAACAAACCGATGGTATAGAGAACACCACCAACAGCAACAACAATTTTACTGCCGTATTTATCAGCCAAAGCACCTGTAAAAGGTTGGACTGCGCCCCACAGTAAATTTTGCATGGCAATGGCAAGGCTAAAAACCTGATGATTCCAGTTAAATTCGTGGCTCATCGGAACTAAATACAGCCCAAATCCATGGCGTACACCTAACGAAAGCGCCAAAATAAAGGCACTCCCAATGAGCATATAAATTAAAGGCTTAGAAAATCTGGTTTCATCAAGTGAGTTCGTCATACAACATCCATTGTCTCTTGGTGTTGAAATTGTATAGGATTCACTTGATGAAGACGATAGAATTAAAATTTATCAATCAATAAAGTAAAGTTATTGAATGAAATGAAAAATTAGATGATCACATAATTTTTATTAAATTTAATGCAATACTGGGCAGGAAAATTGTATAGAAAAATTACCTATATTTTATGATCTAAATATAGGTAATAAAATAATATAAAACATTTACTTATTGCTTAAAAACGATAACCAACACCTGCATAGCCTAAAATAGGATTAATTTCGATATCGGTTTTGGCATTGATAAGTTCACCTAATTTCTCATCTTTGACGGTAATTTTTGCTTCGCCTGTGAGCTGTGCATAACTAACTGAACCTACCGCAAACCAACGGTCATTAAAATCATAAGTAAAACCCACTGTGGCTACAGGGGCAATCGCATCATCTGCATCTAAACTCACCTCTGGTTTTGCAGCACTTTCTTTACCATCGAGTGCAGCACCTGCTTGACCTTGTTTGATATTAGCGATCATATGACCTGCATTAATCAAGTCTTTTTCTAGGCTTGGATTCATCTCTAACTCATTAAAATAAGCATACATCAACCCTACACCAACATAAGGACGAAATTTATTTACACCTGTCTTACCAAAGTGATATTGCAGTTCAGCCGCTGGCGTCCAAGCACGTGCTTCAGCTACAGCGCCACCATGATTTTCTAAGTCGGTGATGAGTAGATTATTCTTCATATCAATTTCGGGGAGGGGAATGCCAATCACCTCAGGTGTAGCTGAGGCTTCAAAAGGCGCATAAATTTTCCCTTTCCCTTGAATATCGACTTTTGGTGGAATTCCCGCTTTCACTTCAACAGAAACGTGATCAGTAAAGAAGTAGTTGGTCATTAAACCTAAAGTAGTGACATCCTCCGCTTCTAATCCTGTTCCAGCATTGTTCCATTCACTTAGACCATGGATTTCAGCCGTACCACTGAGCGCACCCGATAAGGTATCTACACCTAAACCATCTAAAAAATTCACAAAGGTCGATGACAAGTTTGGATCCATATTTGGATCCATATTCTTTTTGACAGAATCAATGGAAATATCACCAACTTTAGATTTTTCACCTTCTTTGATAGCTGTATTTACCCCAATCGGTTGGGCTTTACCTTGCGGCATCACATGCAAAGCACCTACTGAAACAGAAAAACGTTTAAAACCATCACCATCTTTGAAACTAAAATATGGAGATTCTGCATAAGACCATGTTGAGATAAGGGGAATGCTGCTCATCAAACATAAAAACACTTTTTTCATAAAATGGACTCCATGTCCGCTGTGTTGCTCATTTTTATTCGGCTTCATTATTTGGTTTTTTTGATCTAGAAGAATGTTGCATTTCACAAGGACTTTATTTAATGAATGTTTTAGTTTGAATATTTTATTTATGTAACGCTTAATTTATTGAATGGCAATGTAAGCACGTTACAGTTAAATTACATTGTAAAAATCACATGATTATTTTTATAAAATTTTGAAAAATAGAACGTTAAACAATATCTAAAGATCTAAATCATAAAAAAGGTCACTCAAAAGTGACCTTTTCTACCAGTACACACAAAAAATCAGTCAATGACAATTTTTGTGCTGAAATTATGCATTAAAACGAGATAAATCTTCTTCAGGGCGAGCCGTTAAAACTTCAATTCCTGTTTTAGTGACTAAAATTGTATGTTCATATTGTGCAGATAGGCTGTGATCTTTGGTCACAACCGTCCATTTATCACCGAGTAGTTTAGTTTTCCAGTCGCCCGCATTAACCATGGGTTCAATGGTAAAGGTCATACCTTCTTCTAAAACCATGCCTGAGTTGGCTTGACCATAATGTAAAACTTGTGGTTCATCATGGAAAACCGTGCCAATGCCATGACCACAATATTCACGGACTACACCAAAACGTTCAGATTCAACATATTTTTGAATCGCATGACCGATATCACCAATCGTTGAACCGGGTTTAACAGTTTCCATACCTTTATACATCGCTTCTTGTGCGACTTTACATAAGCGATCAGCCAAAATAGAGGTTTCACCGCCCACGATATACATCATGTTGGTGTCGCCATGATAGCCATCTTTAATCACGGTTACGTCAATATTTAAAATATCGCCTTTTTTCAAAATCTTTGCTTCTGAAGGAATACCGTGACACACCACATGATTCACAGAAGTACAAATCACATGTTGAAACGCAGGGCGACCAGGTGCTGCACCATAGCCTAAGCAAGCAGGAATCGCATCTTGTTTATTGACAATATAATCGTGACAAATCGTATCTAACTCAAGTGTAGAAACACCTGGTTTAATATGCGGTTTGATCATATCCAAAACTTCTGCCGCCAGTCTTCCCGCCACACGCATTTTCTCAATTTCATCTTGAGTTTTGATTAATCGACGGGGAGCTTCGTAAGTACTGTTCATGATCTTTAAAAACTTTTGGAAATTTGTGTGTGACTATGGTATAAATAGCCGCCCAAATTATCAAATGCTTTTCGTTACTTTCTTATTGAAAGCCCAACGAGAAAATTAATTAGGGTAATTTAAAAATCCGCACATATGTCGACACATTACTCTGGGTGCCCGTTAGGGTGGAGAATGCGGACATATGGAGGCCTAACCCAAACTTTAAGGTAAAGAAAATGGCAGATTACAACGTAAGCATGCGCGACCTTTTACAAGCTGGCGCACACTTTGGTCACCAAACTCGCTTCTGGAATCCAAAAATGCGTCAATACATTTTTGGTGCGCGTAACAAAATTCACATCATTAACCTTGAGCATACTGTTCCTGCGTTAAATGATGCTTTGAACTTCGTTAACAACTTAGCAAGCAAAAAGAACAAAGTATTATTCGTTGGTACTAAACGTGCTGCTTCTAACATCATCCGTGAACAAGCTCAACGCGCTGGTCAACCTTATGTGGATCACCGTTGGTTGGGTGGTATGTTGACTAACTGGAAAACTCTTCGTCAGTCAATCAACCGCTTAAAAGATCTTCAAACTCAATCTACTGACGGTACTTTTGCTAAGCTAACTAAACGTGAAGCTTTAGAACGTACACGTGAAATGGAAAAACTTGAACGTGGTCTTGGCGGTGTTAAGAACATGGGTGGTTTACCTGACGCATTGTTCATCATTGACGTTGATCACGAAGCGATTGCAATCAAAGAAGCTAAGAACCTTGGTATTCCTGTAATCGGTATCGTTGATACAAACTCTAACCCAGATAACGTTGATTTCGTTATTCCTGGTAATGATGATGCGATCCGTGCTGTAACTCTTTATGCTTCTGCGATGGCTGATGCGATTATTGCTGGTAAAGAATACGCTCAAACTCAAGCGAATGCACAAGCAAAAGGCGAAGAAGCGAAAGAAGCTCCTGAGGCTTAATGCGTTTATTGACGCATGCTTGTCATTTTTGCGACATGTAATGGTGGCAAATTAAGCGTCGAGAAAGCAAAACGGCCCAGATTCAATGTTTGGGCCGTTTTTGTTAACAGAATTCATATCTCTACCGAATTTAGGAGAACAACATGACTGCAGTTACTGCGAGCATGGTAAAAGAATTACGTGACCGTACTGGTCTTGCGATGATGGAATGCAAAAAAGCATTAACAGAAGCAAACGGTGACATCGAGTTAGCGATTGACAACCTTCGTAAATCAGGTCAAGCAAAAGCTGCTAAAAAAGCGGGTAACATTGCTGCTGATGGTGCGATCACAATCGTTCAAGAAGGTAACAAAGCAATTCTTTTAGAAGTAAACTGTCAAACTGACTTCGTTGCAAAAGACGAAAACTTTGCAAACTTCTCTAAACAAGTTGCGACTGCTGCTTTAGCTGCGAACGAAACTGATGCTGCTAAAATTGCTGAATTGAAACTTGAAGATGGTCATACTGTAGAAGAAGCGCGTATTGCGCTTGTTCAAAAAATCGGTGAAAACATCCAAGTTCGTCGTGCAACCCTTATTGAAGGTGAAAACCTTGCAGTGTACAAACACGGTTTAAAAATCGGTGTTGTTGTATCTTACACGGGTGATGCTGAAACTGGTAAAGGTTTGGCAATGCATGTTGCTGCGTTCAACCCAGTTGCTGTAAATGCTGAAGGCGTATCTGCTGATCTTATCGCAAAAGAGAAAGAAATTGCGGAAGCGAAAGCGATCGAATCTGGTAAACCAGCAAACATCGTTGAAAAAATGGTAACGGGTTCTGTTGAAAAATACTTGAACGAAGTTGCACTTGATCGTCAAATGTATGTTATCGACAATGATAAGAAAGTTGCTGACGTATTAAAAGCAACAGGTACAACTGTAACTGAATTCGTTCGTTTCGAAGTTGGTGAAGGTATTGAGAAAAAAGCAGAAATGAGCTTCGCTGATGAAGTTGCTGCTGCTCAAGCTGCTGCTGCACAATAATTTTACTGATTTAGTAAAGTTATAAAAGAACCCCTCAATTGTGAGGGGTTTTTTATATGTTTATTCTAAGTCGGTGAGTAGATAGCCAAACTGATAATCTTGTTTATACTCATGATGATAAAGTGTTACATCACTGTTGGTATATATTGTTTTTAATAATTTTTCTAATTTTGATAAAGCTTCAAAAGCAGCCTGACTTAAAATAAAAGCAGAATTTTCTCCGTGTTCGATAACAATTACACTTACATCATGCTGGAGAATATCAAATGTAATATTATCCATCGCAATGGCATATTGTTCTTCAAAACTCAGTTCATTATCGTCATAGAATGACGCATCATATTCTGATTCACTTAAGTCAACCAATTCATGCTCAGAATTATCTTCAAATTTTTCAATATAATTAAAAATGTCTTTTAAAATATATGAAACATCATAGTGTGATGACTTTACAACATTTAAAGTTTTAAATTTTTCTTCTAATAATCCACCAAAATTTGAAAACTCACATGCTGCAATCACCTGTTTTGACGCTTCGTAATTGGATTGCCAATCCATTAACCATGTACTGTTACTAGATTGAGCATTTAGTTTGGGAAAATCAGTAGGGCGAAGTGTAGGAAAAAGTTCTATAAGTACTGTTCTTAATTGTTTTTGTTCATTCATTTGGCTTTCTCATTGTTATGGAAGTTTATATAATTTGGGCATTATTTTTAGCATAGAATGATTATAGATGGCAAATAAGACCAATCTGAGTATCGGCGCAGTAATTATCCTTATCATTGCAGCATATTTGGGTATTGATTTAAACCAAGATAAAAATACAACAGCGACCGTTCACTCAGAAAATACTCAGTCGGAGTCAAAAGACGATCAAGCTTCGGCACAGCCACAAATAAACTCACATAATACTCATGTAGATAATGCGCAAAATAGCCAAAATCAACAGGGTTTAGAGGTTATTCAAAAGTCGTATGAGCAAAAACTCAGTAATGTGCAAGTACAATCTGCGGGTAAAGTTAAAGCAATATTGAGAGATGATAATGAAGGTGCTCGTCATCAGAAATTTATTTTGTTATTGGACAATGGCTTAACTGTATTGGTTGCGCATAATATTGATTTAGCACCAAGAATTGAGCAATTACAAAAAGGTGATACCGTTGAATTTTTTGGTGAATATGAATACAGCGAGCAAGGTGGAGTGATCCATTGGACACATCATGATCCACAAGGTCGTCATGTAAGTGGTTGGTTAAAGCATCAAGGCAAGTCCTATAGTTAAGGCAATTTTGAATAGTGCTGCTGCAAAATTTTTTAATTCTCATAGCAATTTTGTTCTATATCTTTTGAATAGCAAAAATGCAGGAGAGAGCGAGCTATATTCATCTAAAAGAATTAGGGGGCTTAGAATTACTAAAAGCACAATATCATCAGAAACAATTTTCAAAACACACCCTAATTGTATTTTTTAATGCAAATGCGCTGCGAAATTTACCTTTGGATGCTTATTTTTTAGCAGCAATGATATGCGTCATATTGGCTTTAATTTCTAAAAAAATATTAATTCATTTAGCGCTGAGTTTAGTTTGTTTTTATGTTTTATATTACTTTTTGAGTTAAAAAAATGGGTTAAATTCCATCATAAAATTTAACCCATGCTCATTTGCGCTAAAAAGCCAGTTTTTGGCGTGTTTTCCATTTAGGTAGTACTTTAGTTAAATAAGCATCCATACACCATACAGGACCAATCAGAAGGAATTGGAGGTCTTTGAAGAAAGAAGGCTTTTTACCTTCGACTTTATGCCCATAAAACTGACCAATCCAAGCTAAAACGAACACCCCAATATAGAATCCCACCCCGACAGGAAGTAGATAAATCACCCACGCCATCACTGCAACCAGTGCGACCATAGCTACGGCTAAAACCAGATCAAGACGCGCGTAAAAAACTAGGGTTAAAACAATAATCAAAGCCGTTAACAGAGCACTAAAATGTGCCAAAATTCCAATAATCGAAAATAAAATAGCAGGTACACACACCCAGTGAATCATTTTATTGGTTTTGTTTTGATGGCTTTCGCTATACTCATCGAACCACTCGGTTATAGATTTCATATTCAACTCCATGCGCCAGATTTATTTCATTTATTTTTAGCCACTCTAGAAAATATAAACGAGAAACCGACAATGGTCAAAGGCGAATCTAAAAAGTTTTAAGTCTTTTCAGTCAATGTATTTTTATTCTTAGATTTAACAGACTAAAAAAGACCGACAGTGTCCACGATCAAATTCAATAAAGTCATGAGAAGTTATGAGATTAAAACGTGAATAAAAATAGGTCGATTGGATTGACTGATTTTATTGAGGAGAAGAACGTATTGAAGTAAATAAGATAAGAAAGAGGTAAATAAGCGCAAAAATCCATTTAATTAAAAAAGCCACAAACGATGTGGCTTTTTTCGTTAAATGGGGAAAGGTAAACTTAAGAGTTTGGACCATCCACACGTTCGATACTGACACGACCTGTACCAGAGTTCGTGATGCCTAAACGTTTAGCGGCACCATAAGATAAATCGAGCACACGGTTACCATGGAAAGGACCACGGTCATTTACTTTAACCACAACACTTTTGCCGTTGTCTTTATTGGTCACACGAATATAACAGTTTAAAGGCAGGCTACGATGTGCTGCTGTTAATTGGTTCATATCGAAGGTGTCACCACTTGCCGTTTTACGTCCATGGAATTGACGACCATACCAAGATGCAACACCTGTTTGTGAGAATTTACGAACAGTATTGGATGCAACAGCATTTAATTTATCAATGACTGAAGGCTCATCTTCTTGTACTTGAACTTTTGCAGCGAGTGTATCACGACGGATTTTATCGCCAGAACGTTCAGTAATTGACAAACTGTTTAAGTTTGAAAAGTGTGAATTAAAATTAGTTGAATCTTTATTCACTACACGTGAAGCAAGGCTAGAACTGTCTGAATCGTTGTTTAAATATGATGACTGAACCATTTCTGAGTTGACTTGCGTCATACCTAAACCCATGGTCAGGGCGATCATATATTTCAGTGAAGCATGCATTGTTTAACTCCTGGGAACTTCAAAAACTATTTTTTTAAACACAAAAAATAAGCACTGAAGTCTGTAAATTTACTTTTGCAACCACATTTAACGGTAGGGGATAATATTCATGCAGTAACGAATGTGTCTACTAATATTTTAAGATCAGTTACAAAAAGGACAAAAACTTACGAAATAAGTATAAAAAATAACCATAATTGTAACCAAATGTTTAAAAAGTTTAAATAGTAGTCAATTTACTCAAAATAGTTCTTGACTTATTTAGTCTGAAAGAAAAGTAAGTCTTAGCGACTTACTATTTCAGTACCTAATAACCAGAGCGCAGTGGCATACATGCGGCTTTTGTTATACGTAGTAATCACCTGAAAATTAGGGTAAGTAATGTAGTAAGCAGGTCCATAACTTTCCTGTAGTTGAATCACATTGACCATATCTAAATCGTCAATTTTCACGATAGGATTCATCGGGGTGATACCTTGGTTTTTCAGTGCACCATAAGGCGTAGGTTGAGTTAAATCCTTAGCAATGATGGCATCAGGATTATTTCCTGTATAACGTGCTGGGAATGCAATTGGTTGGTTTCGCTGCCAACCTTTTTGTGCCAAATAATTTGCAATAGAGCCAATCGCATCGACAGCTGAGTTACGCAGATCAACATGACCATTGCCATCATAATCAACCCCATACAGTGGGATATTACTTGGCATAAATTGTGGGTAACCAACTGCACCTGCATAAGAACCTACAATCGAATTGGTCGGTACACCATCTTTATATGACCAAGCAATTAAGGCAGAAAGTTCATCTTGGAAATATTGAGCACGACGTTCATAACCAAAACCTAAGGTTGCAAGCGCATCACGGGTGATAAACGAGCCTTTATTTGCACCATAACCTGTTTCCACACCTAAAATCCCCAGAATAATTGCTTGAGGAACGCCATATTGTTGTTCAGCACGATTTAGGGTATCCGCATACTGATTTTTAAAACGAACACCACGCTGAATTGTACCTTCTGCTAAAAAATTAGTTTTGTATTGATACCAAGGTTTACTTTCCCCCGGTCTATTCATGATATTGATAATATTTGGTAAATTTCGTGAACCATTCATTGCCCAATCGACTTGTTCACTGCTTAAACCATAAGTTTGCATTGTTTTTAATTTAAAATTGTTATAGTTGGGATCATTGGCAAAATCATTTGCCTGACAAAAACTGGTAATGGATAAGGCAGCTGCACAGAAGCTGATGTTTCTTACTTTCTGAAAAAGCCCAAAATTTAACATGAAATATAATTTCCTAATTTTCTATGGGTATATAAGTGGCGAATACGAATGGACATAACCATACCAAAACTTATGTGTAATGTAATGCTTAGACTGGCAGCAGCATGCAAAAAGTAGTACATCACTGACTCACTTTTATTAAAATAGCATTGCCTTGGCTCAATTTTACAAATACATAAACAAAACATGACAAAGCTAACGTATCAACTCTTAGATTTTAGCAAATATGAATAGAATGCTATTTAAAGTCTAAAATAATGAAAATTATATAAAAAGTAGATTTATTTAACTGAAATAATTTTGCAATATACTGTAGATAATAAATTAAATGAAAAATAGATATAAAATTGTCTGTAGAGGCGATGCATTAAAAATGTAACACTGAGATTGCATAACATTGTTTAAACTTGCCAAATTTAATTGATTCATTGGATTAATTTAGTATCATAAAAATGATTTAAAGCATGCGTATAGAGCGAAATAGAGTAGGTGCATTGTAGTGTTTTATACACCATAGCCCATTCAGACTTCTATAGTCATATAGAAGCCCAATGTATAGAAACAACAGATCAAGTGATTGAAAAATCAGTTTTAATTTAAACAATCTAATATCTAAAAAAATATTTTTTGAAGTGATTTCATAAAGTGAAACTTTAACTTGGATTAAGCAACTGACGCCCCATTTCAAGTAAATCTTGTTGATCAAGTTGTTTAGGATGAAAATCCTCATCATAGAATGCAATATATTCTGGAAATAAACGCACCATCATTAAGCCCAAACCATACAGAGCTTTAATGTTTTTAAGTAATTGTTTCGGTTGATATAAGCTTGTTTTACGATCTTGCCAGAGTAAATCGGCAGTCATTAGCATTGTGCTGCTTATAAAGCCGATGGTAATGGTGCGCATACTTCTACGGCGCTGTGCTAAATTATTAAAAATACTCTGATAAACATCAAAAGCCACATGTTTATGTTCAATTTCCTCTACCGCATGCCAAAGCCAAAGTTGTTTCATGTTTGAAGATAAACCTTTAAACATAAATTCGGGATACTTCAACATATAACCTGCCATAAGTGCTGTAAAATGCTCTAAAGCAACTGTCGCAGCAAGTTGGCGACGTTGGGTTAGTGTTCTTAAACGCAACATTTCTTTTTCAAACGCAGCATCATATTTTTTTAGGTTGTACTGGGTTGACTGTACAGCATGGTTAAATTGCTCGTGTGCTTGTGCATGATGCGCCTCTTGCCCAATAAAACCTGCAATATCTGCCTGAAGCTGAGGATCTTTAATTTGTTCTCGGACATTGCGCACTGTTTCCACAAAGAAGCGTTCACCTTGAGGAAAGGTAATGGATAAAGCCGTAAGAAAATGTGAGATTAAAGTAGCATCTGTATAGTGAGGATGTACTGATACTGCATTAAACCTAGTTTTACGGATATGAATATTAGAGTGTAGGCGTTGTTGAAAATTTTTGGATTGATTAGAGAGATTTTTTAACATTTGTTTACCTATATCATTCTAATTTTTGAGCTATAAATGTGCTTACATCCATCCTAACATTATTAATATCCCATGATTGCCTGCTAAGACATTGGCTATAGTGAATGGTTTTTGAGTTATTAAGTGAATAGAGAAATTTAAAATATAAAAAATGCTCTTATAAAAGAGCATTTAAAAATAATTTACTTTAGCAAATAAAAACTTAATTGAAGAATAAAGTATCGTGATATTCAGCAACAGCTTTGAGTTCATCACGGCTTAAATTTGGAATAAGCTTATTAATCGCAATATGTACTGCTTTGGTGACTGCGGCAGCACCAATATCAGATGCTTTACGCTTAATCATGCCTAAGTCTAAGGTTTTATTAAACTCAATCATAAAATGACGAATGGTTGCATCAGCAAACTGTTTATACAGTTCTGCCAAAGCTTCTTTATCGATTTTATTATCTGCTTTAATTTCCGCAAAATAATGTTTTAAGTTAGTCACAAGACTTGCATCAAGGGCTGTACCTACTCGGCTAGTACCAGTTGGGTCTTTAAACAAACTACGCTCTGAAAACTCAACAGACTGACGTACGACATTATTGTCTGCTTTACCTAAAAGTTGCTTCAAGAGCACAGAAACAGTTGATTTTACATACCCTGCTAATTTCTCAGCTGTATCTCGTTTATCACTTGCAGGGAAGTGTTGAACAAGTTTTACCAACAATGCATCTATAATCTCATCATTGATTAATAGCGCAGTTTGATCACGTAAAGGGTACAGTGGTTCATTAGAATTTTTTTTCTCAATACCTAACTGAATGTTTTTTAAAAGTTCATCAGTAGGTACAAAACCAAAAAAGGACATGTTAAAACCTCAATGTTTTATTTTATTGTCTCGCCAATCGAACGGGGCTTGGCATCCATGATTCATCCGATACACGACAAGGGTTAATATCTAATCCCCCACGACGTGTATATGTTGCATAAACCATCAGTTTTTCAGGTTGTAAATTTTGCCAAAGATCGGCAAAGATTTGCTCCACGCATTGTTCATGGAAACCATTATGCTGACGGTAGGAGATAATATAAGCTAAAATACTGCGATAACAAGGCTTTTTACCTTGATAGCGAATAAAAACCGTGCCCCAATCAGGTTGCCCTGTCACTGGGCAATTACTTCTTAAAAGATGTGAATACAGTTGAATTTCAACACTTTTATCAAAATTTTCATGCTCAGAATCAAAAGCTAGTAACGATGCATCAGGGTGATTGACTAAACAGTCAGGTTGTTGATTATCAATGCAAATCCCTTGTGGTTTTGCAACTTCTAATTCATCCACTTGAAATAAGGTTAAAGTGACAGATGCTTGTGCGGCAGCAGACAAGTCTTTTTCTACGGTGTCAATAAATGCTTGTTTCGATGCAAACTGAGTAAAGTTCAGACTATTAAAATACAACTTTAAAGATTTTGACTCGATTAAAAACTCAGAAGATGCGGGCAATGTCATACGCCCAATCGCAACTTGTGGAATACCGTGATCATTTAACCAAGAAATTTCAAAAATATGCCACCAATCTTTGCCTTGATAGATTCCTTCTACATGTTTGTAGTTTTCACGTGCTTGAACACGTGAAATTGGAAATAAGATATCAGGCTGATAAGTGTTTGGATAATTAGTATCTTTACCCAAAAGAGATTGTTCAACAGTCATTATTCACGCATTCCTGAACCACGAGAAAGTAGATAGTAAGCAATACCGTATAGTACAGCACAGAATAATGTCACAACGATTAATGATAAAGACACATTTACATCGCTGTGACCTAAGATGCCGTAACGGAACGCATTTACCATATAGACAATCGGGTTAACTAAAGAGAGATTTTGCCAAAATGGGCTTAAAGCACTAATCGAATAGAATACACCACCTAAATAAGTCAGTGGTGTTAAAACAAAGGTCGGAATAATCGAAATATCATCAAATGATTTAGCATAAACCGCATTAATAAATCCTCCCAAAGAAAATAGGAGCGAAGTAATAATCACAGTATAGATCGTGACGAAAATGTTATGAATGGCTAAATCGGTGAAAAATAGACTCATCAGGGTTACAATTAAACCCACCAAGACTCCACGACAGACTCCACCAATCACATAGCCACACAGCACCATGTGCAATGGAACAGGGCTCATAATCAATTCTTCAATACTTTTTTGAAATTTTGCACTGAAAAAACTAGAAGATACGTT
The DNA here is from genome assembly GCF_001704615.3 of Acinetobacter defluvii. Taxonomy (NCBI): domain Bacteria; kingdom Pseudomonadati; phylum Pseudomonadota; class Gammaproteobacteria; order Moraxellales; family Moraxellaceae; genus Acinetobacter; species Acinetobacter defluvii. The sequence goes on along the minus strand of NZ_CP029397.2, from coordinate 2,302,552 downwards.
GGCATAACTATTGGTAATCACCGCCATCATAATTAAGCCAGGGACGATAAATTGCATATAGCTAAAACCACCCATTTGCCCAATACGAGAACCGACCAAGTTCCCGAAAATAACAAAATACAGGCTCATGGTAATCGCAGGCGGCAGCAAGGTTTGAGGCCAAATCCGCATAAAGCGGCGGATTTCTTTATGCACAAGCGTGAAAAGCGCAACTTTTAACTGGTTAAAATTCATTGCGCTGCTCCTTCAAGATTTTTTTCCACCATTTTGACAAATAATTCTTCTAAACGGTTGGATTTGTTACGCATACTGCGTACACGAATGCCTTGTGCTTCTAACAGTTGGAATAAATCATTCATTGAATGTGCTTTGTCCATCGTCACTTCCAAAGTCACAGGATCAATCAAATTAAACTTGACCCCGATAATGTCGATTTTGATCGGTTCAATGGCATGTTCTAAATCAAAAATAAAAGATTCTTCATTCAACTGATTTAAAAAAGCTTTCATCGACGTATCTTCTTTGATCACCCCTCGATCAATGATGGCTATTTGACGACACAACATTTCAGCTTCTTCAAGATAATGCGTGGTTAAAATAATCGCCGTACCTTTTTCGTTCATTTCAGTGAGAAAGTCCCACATTGAACGACGTAACTCAATATCTACACCTGCCGTTGGTTCATCTAAAATTAATAATTTAGGCTCATGCATCATGGCACGCGCAATCATTAAACGGCGTTTCATACCGCCTGAAAGCATACGCCCTTGGGTATTTCTTTTTTCCCAAAGTCCTAATTTTTCTAAATATTCCTCAGCACGTTGTTGTGCAATTTTCTTTGGAATACCGTAATAACCTGCTTGTGTCACTAAAATATCAAAGGTTTTTTCGAATTGCCCAAAGTTAAATTCTTGTGGAACGACCCCTAAACATTGCTTGGCTTGGGATGGATGGGTATCTAAATCATGCCCGAAAATTTCAACTGTCCCTGAAGTTTTACGAGTCAAAGAGCTGATAATCCCAATCGTTGTTGATTTTCCTGCACCATTGGGTCCTAAAAGTGCATAAAACTCACCCTCAGGAACATTTAAGTTAATTCCTTTTAGTGCTTGAAAGCCGTTGCGATAAGTTTTAGACAAATCCCTTAACGTCAATGCATCAGTCATGAAATTCTCACATGGATTGGGGAGGGTATATTGTGAGCGAACTTGCCCAATAAACCAAGTGCATTACATGGAATTGTGCGTTGCAGATATGCAACGTTGTATAAAGCTTAGACAGCAAACAGGGAGAATAATAGATATATGCTTTACCTATGTAATTTTTTTGATATGATGTGCGCACTTCTTTTATGCGGCTATAGCTTAACTGGATAGAGTACAGGTTTCCGAAGCCTGTGGAGTGGGTTCGAGTCCCGCTAGCCGTACCATTAATGTTATTTCAAGTTCCATTTAGTATCAAAAGTCTTTATATTCAAAGCACTCAAGTAAATTTTTAATATACCGTTATTTACCATTATGTACCCTAATTAATCACACATTTAACGGCATATAAAAATATAAGTTTCTTTTTAAATGAGAGTGGCTTTTAAATAATAAATTGAACATATTTTTTTATCATTGTTATATTTCAGATTAAGTTGCAATTTTAAATGTGCATTATTTTAAGGTTACAACTCCAAATATTCAATTGGATTTTGATATCGCCTGTGTGCTGAAATGTTAAGCGGTCTTGCGTATTTTGATTTATAAATTTATATTAAAACTACAGTAGATCATATATAGATGCTACGAAGAAGTTGGACAGATCAATGACGGCTTATTGAGTTTGCAACTTTCTAAGTTCAGATAAGAAATAAGCACTAGCTATCCAACATAAAAAGCTCGCAGAAATGCGAGCTTTTTCATTTGAGTAAATATACTTATAAAGTAAAATCTTATACATAACTGAGTTCGACATCATAACGTGCAAACTCACCAATCAATTGCTGAACAAATTTGTGTGCTAAGGTAGTATCTAAGTCTGCTTCAAGCATTTGCTGAGTACGACTATCAAAATATTCTAATTTTAGTATTTGCCACTCATATTGATGTTCAGTGCGTTGTATATATAAGCTACGCAATTGCAAGTCATTTGATACTTGACGTGGAATAACATGGGTAATAGCCAAACGAGTTGGCGTGTTTTCTGCGGAATCAAGAAAAGTAATGACCCAGTTCCCCACTTTACTCAGTTGTGTTGGATCGTCATCGGCGGAAAAGCGAAAAAAATGTGTAGAACTCATAGCAATTATCCCTCTCTAGCATGCTTATAACGGTACATGGCTAAATTGTAGATAAGGCTTAAGTGGTAGACTGAATAAATATATTCATTTAAAAATATATTTTAAATGTAATATGCTGTTTTATAAATAAATATTATTTTTGATCTAGAGTTGTAAACTTTAAATTTAGACGCAATATCAATAACTCTGTTGCTCAAAGTGCTGCATAGAATAATTGATCATTTGCAAGTTTTTATTTAATTCGATCGGTGATATGCGGGTTTCTTGTAAAGCCGTTAACCACTGCATTTGACATAGTTTTAAAGCTTGAGAATGTTCAGCACTTTCAATTTTTTGAATTAACATCTTTGCCATCAAGCCGCAGTTTTGACGCAATAAGCGAATCATTAAATTTTTGGTTTCAGTAAAGTCTAATTTTCTTAAAATGATTTCGTTGTCGAGTGCAAGATTAACTTGTGGTGTAGGGCGTGAGGGCATATCAGATGGGTGGGAAGAAGCGATATTCGCTGCGACTTTTTGGACAATAATTTTTTCAACTTTTTCTTGTGCAATCTGCGTATGCGACACTTCAGTGGCTGTTTGAGATTTTGCTTGAAGATTTTTGATTAACCCCAAACTTTCTAAATCCCTTAACATCTCTGGTGTAGCAATATTTTTCTGTAATTGTGTGGTAAGTTTGTGGAAGTCAGGCGTCCCAATCAAAAGTAACAAACGTCTTAGCTTTGGACTTAAATCAAATAAGCGTTGTTGTAAAGCCTGCGTCCCAAGTTCAGTTTTTATATAATGATTCATTTGCGCTATCCCCCAAAAAAGCAAAATTAGGATAGAGCATCAAAATGACATTCTGGTGTCATTTTGATGACAAATAGCGTTATTTATAAAGTAATAATCGCGCTATTTTCTAATGCTTTTCTTAGATATGGGTCTAAATCATCTTGCTTTAATAACCATTTTACATAGTCCGCAGGCAGCGCTGAAATGGCTGTGCCACGATGTTTGCCAAAATTAATGCTACGTGGAATACGTGCATCTTCTGAGGCTGCAAAAAGTTCTTCTATAGTTTGAATATTTAAATGGTGAATGATATGCATCAAAATATTAGCAGTTAAAATAATATCAGCATCTGCACGGTGAGCACCTTTAAGCATGTTTCGGGCTTTTTCACTGCCTTTGCTGATTTGATAAATCAATGCAGAAATATTATGTGCTTCGGCAGTTGGCCAAACTAGGCGAGCCAATGCAAGCGTACAAATCGCTTTGATATTTGTCGTATCTACACCACATTTTTGGATGGTTTGAATATCATAATCAATATTATGACCAATAATATAGCTGGTTTCAGTCGGCAAAGTAAATGTTGAAAAATTAGGTTGCCCAACCAAATCAGATTCTAAAATATGATGAACTGCCATAGAGGCATAGGAAATTTTCTCATCGCCAATACTATAAAGTTGATCAAAAATTTGTTCACGTTCTAGGCTTAACTTGCCCTGTTCGATTTGGATAGGCGCATACGCAATCTCAATGGGTAATCCATTTAAAGTATGGGTTTCTGTATCGAGAATAATGGCTTGCATGACCTCTTCCAAATTTTAAAAAAGAATGTGCTTACTTTAACACTTGGATTTTCTTTGTGACACATATAATTATTCATCATGCTTTAAAAGATTTAAAAATTATGTGGAAATAACTTTTCAAGATTAAATTAAGACCAAAGTCTAATAAGTCGAGATTTAGATTTTTCAATACAAGAAAAATCAACTATTTAAAAAATTTATATAAAAATATTGCTGAGTAAAAATGACAATCAATGCTCAAAAATAAACTTAAATTGGTATGACCAATAAGTGTGTCTTTAAATTAATTATTGCTAATTTAGGTTCTAAAATTTAATATTGCTGCGCTTGGAGGTATAATTTTTTAATTTATTTCATTATTGGTATGACCAATTTAAGAATTAATTGAATTGGTTGATATGAGAAAGTGATCCCTGAAAGCATTTCAAGGAGAGGACAATGCTTCAACAATGGCAACAGATTTATGATCCAATGGGCAATATCTGGATTTCCAGTTTAATTGCCCTAATTCCAATTATATTTTTCTTCCTTGCTCTGGCTGTATTTCGTATGAAGGGCAGTGTTGCAGGGACAATTACGGTTGTACTGGCACTTTTGGTGTCTTTATTTGCTTATCAAATGCCCAGCATGATGGCATTTGCTTCGATGGCATATGGTTTTCTGTATGGTTTATGGCCGATTGCTTGGATCATCATCGGTGCGGTATTTCTTTATAAAATCTCTGTAAAAACAGGGCAGTTCGATATTATTCGTTCTTCGATTTTATCAATTACTGAAGACCAACGTTTACAAATGCTCTTGGTTGGTTTTGCATTTGGTACTTTCCTTGAAGGTGCGGCAGGTTTTGGTGCGCCTGTGGCAATTACTGCTGCACTTTTAGTGGGGCTAGGTTTTAAACCCTTATATGCTGCTGGTTTATGTTTGATTGTAAATACAGCGCCTGTTGCTTTTGGGGCAATGGGGATTCCCATTATTGTCGCTGGACAGGTTTCTGGTGTAGATACTATGGAAATCAGTCAGATGGTGGGTCGTCAGTTGCCATTTATGGTGATCATCGTTTTATTTTGGATCATGGCCATTATGGATGGCTGGCGTGGCATGAAAGAAACATGGCCAGCAGTTTTAGTTGGTGGCGGTTCTTTTGCATTGGCACAATACTTAACCTCTAACTTTGTTGGACCAGAACTGCCTGATATTACGGCTGCGATTGCATCACTGGTGTCACTCACCATTTTATTAAAATATTGGCAGCCTAAACACATTTTCCGTTTTGCAGATCAAGACAGTAGCATCGATGAAAACCTAGCTGCACAAAGACAGCGAAAATACACAATTGGTCAAATTGCTAAAGCATGGTCGCCTTTTGCGATCTTGACGGTGATGGTAACGATTTGGAGTATTCAACCATTTAAAGCTCTATTTGCAAAAGATGGTGCGTTGGCAGATTGGGTGATTTCAATCAAAGTGCCGTATTTGCATGAATTGGTTCAGAAAATGCCACCTGTGGTTGCTGATGTAAAAGATTATGAAGCAATTTATAAATTTGACTGGTTGTCTGCAACAGGAACAGCGATTTTTATCGCCGCAATTATTACCATTATTTATTTAAAAATGAAGCCGAAAGATGCTGTAGTGACTTTTGCTGAAACAGTGAATGAACTGAAAATTCCAATTTATTCAATTGGGATGGTGTTGGCTTTTGCTTTTATTGCCAACTATTCAGGTATGTCTGCAACGCTTGCACTTGCACTTGCGCATACAGGTCAGGCATTTACCTTCTTCTCACCATTTTTGGGATGGTTGGGCGTGTTCCTGACAGGTTCAGATACATCGGCAAATGCATTGTTCTCTGCATTGCAGGCGACCACAGCACAACAAATTGGTGTACCTGAAGTTTTACTTGTTGCAGCCAATACCAGTGGCGGTGTCACAGGGAAAATGATTTCTCCGCAGTCGATTGCAATTGCATGTGCAGCTGTTGGCTTGGTGGGTAAAGAATCAGATTTGTTCCGTTTTACGGTCAAACACAGTATTACCTTTACCGTGATGATTGGTATTATCATTACGCTACAAGCCTATGTGTTTCCGTGGATGATTCCATAGCAGATGCAATGACGTAATAATTTGAGGATAGCAGATGAAAATCTCCGACAAAGTGGTACAAAGCTTACGGATGTTGATTGAAGAAAATCACATGCAAGTTGGAGATCGTTTACCTGCTGAACGGAAGTTGTGTGAACAACTCGGAGTTTCCCGCTCTTCTTTGAGAGAGGCGATTTCACAACTGAGCAGTACGGGCATGCTGGTCAGCAAAGTTGGAGCGGGAACGTTTTTGCAACAATTGCCCAGTAATTGGTCAACATATCAAATCGTTGAGCCATTAAGCAATCTGATCGATGAAGACCCTGCCTATCGTTTTGATGTGCAAGAAGCACGAATGATTCTGGAAGGTGGGACAGCATGGCATGCAGCGCAACGCGCAACGGCGGAGGATTTGGAAAATATTCGCCAATGCTTTGATCAAATTAGTCATTTTCAGTCTATGGGCGATGATGATCAAGCTGCGATTGCAGATGCTAAATTTCATTTAGCGATTGCTGAAGCTTCGCATAATTTGGTGTTGATTCAAATGATGCGTGGGCTGTTTGATTTGTTGCAATACAACGTGGTTTTGGGACGGCGTAAAGTGTATACCGAAGCCAAACGTTATGATCAATTGTACGAACAACACTTTCAAGTGATGGATGCAATTGAGCGAAAAGACCCAGATGCTGCACGAAAAGCAGTCTGTGGACATATAGAATTTGTAGTTCAGCAAGTGCGCATGATTGATGAAGAAGAAGCTCGTCGACATCGTGCAAGCCGATTAAATAGGATCTAGAGCATGATTATTTCTTCTGCAAATGACTATCGTGAAGCTGCACGACGTCGTTTACCGCCATTTTTATTTCATTATATTGATGGAGGAGCATATGCAGAATATACGCTTAAGCGAAATGTAGAAGATTTATCAAAAATCGCACTTAGGCAGCGTGTTTTAAATGACATGTCGCAACTCAGTTTAGAAACTAAACTGTTTGATGAAACTTTGTCGATGCCTGTGGCATTGTCGCCTGTAGGTTTGACGGGAATGTATGCTCGTCGTGGTGAAGTGCAAGCAGCAGTTGCAGCAGATAAAAAGGGCATTCCATTTACTTTATCGACTGTATCTGTTTGTCCAATTGAAGAAGTTACCCCTGCAATTAATCGTCCAATGTGGTTTCAGTTATATGTACTACGTGACCGTGGTTTTATGAAAAATGCCTTGGAACGTGCTAAGGCGGCAGGCTGTTCGACACTAGTTTTCACTGTCGATATGCCCGTTCCAGGCGCACGTTATCGTGATGCACACTCTGGGATGAGTGGTCCAAATGCAGCAATGCGTCGCTATATACAATCTTGTTTTCATCTGCATTGGGCATGGAATGTAGGCTTGCTGGGGCGTCCACATGACTTGGGTAATATTTCAAAATACCTCGGTAAACCAACGGGTTTAGAAGATTATATTGGTTGGCTCGGTAATAACTTCGATCCATCTATTTCATGGAAAGACCTTGAGTGGATCCGTGAGTTCTGGGATGGTCCAATGGTGATCAAAGGAATTCTTGACCCTGAAGATGCTAAAGATGCAGTACGTTTTGGTGCAGATGGTATCGTGGTATCGAATCATGGTGGTCGTCAGCTGGATGGTGTTTTATCGTCTGCGCGTGCGCTTCCTCCGATTGCTGATGCGGTCAAAGGTGATATTAAAATCTTAGCGGATTCAGGTATTCGTAATGGTTTGGATGTGGTACGAATGCTGGCTCTAGGTGCGGATACGTGTATGCTAGGACGTGCATTTGTCTATGCTTTAGGTGCGGCAGGTGGTGCTGGTGTTTCTAATTTATTGGATTTGATTGATAAAGAAATGCGTGTAGCTATGACGCTAACAGGTGCGAAAACAATTGCAGATATTACTGAGGATTGTTTGGTGAAGTTAGAGAAAGAGTTGGTGGGGTAATTATTTTTGCTAGTGAATCTCTCCCTTTTATAAAAGTGGGAAAGGTTATTTGATTCAAATAGTAATACTCCTTCTCCCTTTGGGAGAAGGTTGGGATGAGGGGTTAATTGAAAAGCACCTCTCCCTAATCCTTACTTGCGCTGAATTTGAAAGCAGTGCTTCTCTTAAAAAGCACCTCTCCCTAACCCTCTCCTGAGAGGAGAGGGAATATTAAAAATGGAAGACAGTATAAAATGCACACTCAATCATCACAAACTATCCAAAACCTCATCAACATCGTGGGTCAACAACATGTTCTGACGAGTGATAACGACACACGCCTATACCGCCAAGGTCGCCGCTATGGTTCGGGGCAAGTATTGGCTGTGGTGGTTCCGGGGACTTTGCTTGAGCAATGGCAAGTGTTACAGGCAACGGTGAATGCAGATTGTATTGTGATCATGCAGGCTGCAAATACAGGTTTGACTGGTGGCTCAACACCATTTGGGGATGACTATGACCGTCCTGTGGTTTTGATCAGTACCCGAAGATTGGTGGGTATTCAGGTCATTAATGAGGGTAAACAAGTGATTTGCTTACCCGGCGCAACACTGGATAAACTTGAAAAAGATTTAGCACCGTTTAATCGTGAGCCACATTCAGTGATTGGTTCATCGTGTATAGGTGCATCAGTACTTGGCGGTGTATGTAATAACTCTGGTGGTGCATTGGTGCGCCGTGGTCCTGCTTATACAGAATTAGCCTTATATGCACGAGTCAATGATTCAGGTGAATTAGAGTTAGTGAATCATTTGGGTGTGAATCTGGGTGAAACACCTGAACAGATTTTAACTGCGTTAGAAAACAAAAATTATCAAAGCAATGACATTATTAACGATTCAAGTTGCTGTGCTTCCGATCAGCGTTATTCATATGATGTAAAACAGGTCGATGAAAATACCCCTGCACGTTTCAATGCAGACCCATCACGTTTATTTGAAGCATCAGGTTCGGCAGGTAAAGTCTGTGTATTTGCGGTGCGTCTGGACACCTTTGAAAAGATTCCAAGTCAGGTATTTTATGTGGGTACAAACTCACAGGATGATTTAACCGAAATTCGCCGTTTTTTACTGAAAGATTTGCCACATTTGCCGATCGCAGGCGAGTATATTCATCGTGTCGCCTATGATATTGGTGCGGAATATGGCAAAGACAGTTTCATGTTTATTGAGAAATTCGGTACGGCAAAAGTGCCTGCCGCATTCGCTATGAAAGACAAAGTCGATGGTTATTTGGAAAAAGTCGGTTTACGTGGGTTATCTGATAAAGTTTTGCAGATAGTCACTAAAATTTTGCCAAATCATTTGCCAAAACGGATGAATGAATTTCGTGATCTCTATGAACATCATTTGATGATTAGAATTGAAAATCAAGATGTTGATCATGTTGAGCAATATTTAAAAACGTATTTTTCAGATAAATCTTCAGGCAATTATTTTCATTGTACAGAAGAAGAGGGGCGTAAGGCATTTTTACATCGTTTTGCGGTGGCAGGTGCTGCGATTCGCTATCGTGATACACATCGTTCGGAAGTGGAAGATATAGTCGCGCTTGATATTGCGTTACGCCGTAATGATCGTGAATGGGCGGAAACCTTACCTAAAGCAATGGATGAAAAAATCATTCATAAATTGTATTACGGACATTTTCTGTGTCATGTGTTTCATCAGGACTATATTGTGCAAAAAGGCGTTGATCCTTTAGCGATGGAACATGAAATGTGGCATTTACTGGATGATCGTGGTGCGGAATATCCTGCGGAGCATAATGTTGGGCATTTATATGTGGCGAAACCTGCATTAAAAAATCATTATCAAAAGTTAGATCCGACCAATCGTTTTAATGTAGGCATTGGGCAAACCAGTAAATTAAAATATTGGAAATAAAGTTACTGAAAAAAAGGGACTCAAAAGTCCCTTATAAATATAAATTAGAATTTAACTGTAGAAGCAATCGTTTGTGCTGCTTTTTCATTATATAAATGACATACATTTTTTGCAGCTGCTAAAAGATAAGTTGCTCGCAATTTTTCTTCAGGTGTACCATTTTTTAGATCATCTTCATAATCTTTCAAGGACTCATCCATATTAAACTCAACACCTTTCTGTGTTAAGAATGCTGAATAATAGTTGTTTTTATATAAGGCATAGCCATACGACTCATTTGAGAATGTGTCTGCTTTTAAGTAAGCAGTCGTATCCTTAAAGTTTCGTAAGGTTGCTGTTTTATCATTTTTCAATGAAAGCCAGCTTTGAGCCAATGTGTTTTGCTGTTCTTTATTATTTAAATCAGCATCTAAATCTAAATATTCTTGAGTATTTGAGAACTCTTTTAATTGTAAACAACTTGAGCCTTCAGGAAACTTGACTTTAGAAATAGTGGTGTATAAATCTAACAAATCATGTTGAACTGGAAACTTATCTGTTAAATTTTGAGTAATTGCGTAGTAAGCAGAGGGAGATATTGCCTCTAAAAGATTTTTACCACTCAAATTTAAAGTTGTATATTTTGTTGTATATTGCAAACCTTTAGAACCAATACTTGAGTAAGGGTTTAAAGTCCATTGTGTATTAGATGCTTGAACGGTACCTGAGTAATGTCCCAGTTCTGTATCGAGAGGGGCATTAACTTCATCATAAAGACCATCGATCGTTACAGTCAGCCCTTTATACGAATGATATGAAGGATCTGTACTGGTTTCTTTAGAGTAAGCTTTACCATCTTTAAGTGTTAAAACTTCTTTATCAATAAAATAACCATCTTTTTGATTTGTATAAAAATCATAAGATGTCCATTGACCATTACTTACTGAAGTATTACCACCTGTTTGCCCATTTCCTGTAGTGTTGTTTGAGGAATCATCAGAGTTGGAACCACCACAAGCGGCTAGCATGATTGAAGATAAAACTGCAAAAGAAAGTGCTTTTATTTTCATATATATTCTCAATTTATAAATTTTAGTTGATGAGTTTAATTTACTCAGTTGTATATTATTTAAAATTTAACAAAACGCAATTGCTTACACATTTATTTTTAATTATTTTAAAAAGTTGTTAAATAAATTTAATTTCCATTCATTTTACTTTAAGAGAATAATCAAAACATTTTTGAAGAAAAACATAATGGCAATTTTAAAGAGAGTTTTTCTTTTCGTTTGCAATTTTTTAAATACTTGGCTTTTAAATCCAAACTGTTAATTTGACCTCAAATAAAACAGTTTTGTTGCAAACTTAAGATAATTTTATGACAAACTCAGTAAAGTTCACTCTCAATCTTTAAAAAGTTCATGCTACAATATGTGCCAATCTTAGCACGGCTTAAAAGCCCTACATTTCATAGGACCTCGCTAATGTTTGCCAATATCTCTATTGCTGAATTTGATCCTGAATTAGCGCAAGCAATCTCGAATGAAGATGCTCGCCAAGAAGCGCATATTGAATTAATCGCTTCTGAAAACTATTGCTCACCAGCAGTAATGGAAGCACAAGGCTCAAAACTTACAAATAAATATGCAGAAGGCTACCCAGGCAAACGCTATTATGGTGGTTGTGAATATGTAGACGTGATCGAACAATTGGCAATTGATCGTGCTAAAGAATTATTCGGTGCTGACTATGCAAACGTTCAACCACATGCAGGTTCACAAGCAAACTCAGCAGTCTACTTAGCGCTTCTTAATCCTGGTGATACAGTATTAGGTATGAGTCTTGCTCACGGTGGTCACTTGACGCATGGTGCAAAAGTAAGTTTCTCTGGTAAAACATATAATGCTATTCAGTATGGTTTAAATCCTGAAACTGGTGAAATTGACTATGAAGAAGTTGAGCGTTTAGCAGAAGAGCATAAACCACGTATGATCGTGGCAGGTTTCTCTGCATACAGCCAAATCGTAGATTGGCAACGTTTCCGTGAAATTGCGGACAAAGTCGGTGCATATTTATTTGTTGATATGGCACACGTTGCAGGTTTAGTGGCTGCAGGTGTTTATCCAAGTCCAGTACAAATCGCTGACGTAACTACAACGACAACACATAAAACTTTACGTGGTCCACGTTCTGGTTTAATTCTTGCAAAAGCAAATGAAGAAATCGAGAAAAAACTTCAATCTGCTGTATTCCCAGGTAACCAAGGTGGTCCTTTAGTTCATGCAGTTGCTGCAAAAGCAATTTGCTTTAAAGAAGCAATGGCACCTGAATATAAAGAATACCAAAAGCAAGTGGTTGTGAATGCGAAAGCAATGGCTGAAGTACTCATCGCGCGTGGTTATGATGTGGTGTCTGGTGGTACTGAAAACCATTTATTCTTATTGTCTTTGATTAAACAAGACATTACGGGTAAAGATGCCGATGCCTGGTTAGGTGCTGCTCATATTACAGTAAACAAAAACTCTGTACCAAATGACCCACGTTCTCCATTTGTGACTTCTGGTATTCGTATTGGTACACCTGCTGTAACTACACGTGGTTTTGGTGAAGCAGAAGTTCGTGACCTTGCTGGTTGGATCGCTGACATTTTAGATGCAAAAGGTGACGAAGCAGTTATCAATGCAGTGAAAGCGAAAGTTGAAGCGGTATGTGCCAAATTCCCTGTTTATGCAAAATAAGCATTGACTTGAGAGAGCCTCCTCAAGGAGGCTTTTTTTATAACTTTGAAAAAGTTAGTCGATTATCCAATTATGATATTTTCTGTTATAAGTGGGTATGAGAAATTCATTTTTTATTGCTGTTGCTCTTTCATCACATTTAAATTTAAGGAAGTGAAGTAGATGGCTCAACCAAAAATTATTATTACTGAACAAGATTTACATCGTTTAGAAACGATGCTTGAACATCAATCTAAATTAACCCCTACAATGGAGCATTTAGAAGATGAGTTAGCACGTGCAGATGTGGTTGCGCCACAAGACATTCCTGCAAATATTGTAACGATGAATGCGAAGGTGTTGATTACGATTGCGCCTGCAACAGAAGCAACAGAAATTACCTTGGTGTATCCACATGACTTTAAGGGTGATAAAGGTCAAGTGAATATCCTTGCACCGATTGGCGCTGCAATCATTGGATTGGCTGAAGGGCAAGAAATCGAGTGGCCACAGCCTGATGGCCATACGATGAAAGTTAAAATTGAAAAAGTCCTTTATCAACCTGAGCGTGAAGGGAATTTCCTTTAAGTATTTAAAGCCATCCTTGAGATGGCTTTATATTTTTTTAGCAGTTCGACTATACTAATCTAAGTTTATACATTGAAAGTTATATTCATTTTGCAAGTAGTTGTCATTAAAAAATAAAAATTGATATTTTAAGTCCTGAAAAATTAAAGTAATAAGAAAATGATTTTATAGGTAAACCTTTAGAATAGTTGAATATTCAGACAAGGACTTTACTCCTGCTATTCGTTTTATAATTTCCCCATTTCTAAAAATCAAAGTAGAGGGTAAACCATAGACGTTATAACGTAATGTCAAAATAGGCGATTGGTCGATATTCACTTTACCAAACTTAATCTCAGGATTGGACTCAGAAAATTGAGCCGCGAACTGTTCAAAAATAGGAAAATTTTGTAGACAAGGTGCACACCAGTCGGCATAAAAACGGATCACTGCGACTCCTTCAAACCATTCAAACTCTTGAAAGTTATTTTCTGAATATTCGGTAATGAGTGACATGTTAAAACTTTCCTTCATTTATATTGATTATTTCTTGCCTATTGATTGGATAGAGAGTGAACAGACCAATACATATCAAATTGTGGTTGTTCAGTATGTACATCCATAGACTCCCTCACGATTTGAAAAGCATGTTTTTGATAAAACTGTACCGCATTTGTATTTGCAGTATAAACTTGTAAATTCAACTCGGTAGATTGCTTTTGCAAAAATTGTAAAAGTTGAGAGCCTAAACCTTGTGCCTGCGATTCAGGTGCGACAAACAGTGCTGCCAAATAATGTACTTCTTTTAACAGAGAGACAAAGCCCGTCACTAGACCATTTTGCTCAATGACATGGTTTTCAGCCATTGGGAGATAAATATCACGCATATTGCACAACTGGGCTTGCCAAAAATATGCAGGAATAAAATGATGGGCTTGGGTGGATGCGTCTAGCCAAATTTTAAGCATTTGCGTTATATCATCGGCATGTGCAGCTCTAATCAAATGCATAGAATTAAACATCAATAAACTGAATGATAAGTGGATTATACATAAGTCCACTGTTATTCAAACTGAAGCAGCTTTATGTTCAAATAGAGCAAATTAAAGTAATGAATGAAATAGGAATAGAGGATGTCACAAGCAACAATGCAACAGATTATTATTACTGAACCTGGTGGTGTAGATAAACTGGCGTATGCAACAGTTACAGTGCCAACAGCACAAGCAGACCAAGTCTTAGTGAAAGTGCATGCTTTTGGAATTAATCGTCCAGACATTTTACAGCGTCAAGGTTTATATCCGATGCCGAAAGGGGTAACACCTGTACCCGGTTTGGAGGTGGCAGGTGAGGTTGTTGCAGTGGGCAGTGACGTCACTCAGTTTCACGTGGGGGATAAAGTCTGTGGTCTAACCAATGGTGGTGGTTATGCTGAATATTGCGTTGTGCCTGAAAGTCAGACGATTGCGATTCCACAAGGTGTGAGCTTTGTACAAGCAGCAGCCATTCCAGAAACCTTTTTTACCGTATGGGCAAACGTGTTCCAAATGGGCAATGCCAAAGCAGGTGAAACAGTATTGGTACATGGTGGGGCAAGTGGGATTGGTACGACTGCACTGATGTTGTGTAAGTCTTTGGGATTAAAAAGTTTTGCAACAGTAGGTTCAGATGAAAAAGTGCAAGCGATTGCCGATTTGACCGATGCGATTAATTACAAAACCCAAGATTTTGAGCAAGTGATTAATGAAAAAACAGAAAATGGTGGTGTTGATGTGATTTTAGATATGGTCGGTGCGCCATATTTAGAGAAAAACCTGAATCTATTACGCCGTGATGGTCGTTTGGTTTATATTGCATTTTTAGGCGGTGCCAAAGCCAAAGAAGTGAAGTTGGGTCAAATTATGATGAAGCGTTTGACCATTACAGGTTCTACCATGCGTGCGCGTAATACTGCTGAAAAGGCAGCAATTGCGCAAGGTTTGATGGAAAATGTTGCTCCGCTTTGGGCGAAAGGAGAATGTCTGCCGATGATTTATCGCACTTTTAAATTTGATCAAATTCAAGAAGCACATGCAATCATGGATACAGGTGAACATATCGGTAAGGTTGTAGTGGAAGTGCTTTAAAATTAAATCTGTTTCGTGTAGGGGAGAATTTTCCCTACACGAATAGAGGTCTGAAATAAGATGTAGTACAACATCTGTATAATTCTCAAATTTTAACTCTGATTTAATTTTAAAATTATGCGAAAATAACCCTTCAAATTTTTTGTATTTTAGGACTCCCATGACAGATTCTTCTGCATCGTTAAGCGATATTGAAATTTTAGATATTTTACAGTCAATGAAATCTGACGAATTAAATGTCGAAGCAAAAAAAATCATTCGTGAAGGCGGAAAAGCAGGGCGTCAAGAATCACATAAACAAGCTTTAATAGCATTGCATGACAGTTTTGAAGAAAAGTTTGTGGAAGCAGCCACCTTGGCGTTGCATTTAAATGAAGCGCAAGCTAAAAAAATTCGTTATAAAAAAGATCGTATTCGCATTTTGAAAGCCAAAGGGATTGATTATCTTGCCATCGATGGGGCTGAAACAGCGCAGGTTTTAGCGCAAGTCGCACAAGCCATTTTGCGTGAAGATGCAACGGTAACCCATGATTTACATAATATTTTTCCATTTTGGAAAGAAGGTTGGCCGATGGTGCAGTTTGATAGTGCTTTCAAAATTTTAGATGAAGATATTATGATTCATTATCAAGCAGTTTTAGATACTTTGATTCAACGCCATTGATTACTTAAACAGGTGTTTTAAAAATAAGATTAAAATCGCTGAACAATAATTGTTTAAGAAGCTCTAAATTTAGAGCTTCTTTTATTTTGATGTTATTCAGTGGCTTCACTTTGGTCAGTTTCTGGCTCACTTCTTTCAAGTAAACGTGTGACCAATAATTGGTCGATTTTAAAATGGTCTACGTCTACTACTTCAAATTTATAGGCATCAAAGATGACAGTATCGGCAGGACGAGGAATTTTACGTAGCTTATACATCATAAAGCCAGCTAAGGTTTCATAGTTTTCTTCTTCAGGCATTTCATCAAGTGCCAGCGCATGCTTTAAATCCTCAATCGGCGTACTCCCGTCAATCAACCAAGAATTATTATCACGTTTAATGATTTGCTGTTCCTCTTCGATCGGGGTAACCCAGTCTCCCATCACCGTAATCATAATGTCTGAAAGCGTAATCACGCCCACTACAAGTGCATACTCATTGATGACCACTGCGAATTTTTCTTTGGTTGAGCGAAAACGATCAAGCAACTCAGACAGCGTCAAAGTATCAGGAATGGTAAGGACATTACGGATGGTATTTTCATTGAGTTGTAACAAAGACTGATTATTTAAAATACGCACTAAAATATCTTTAGAGTCGACATAACCAATTACATCATCGATATTATTATTACATACTAAAAACTTTGAATAGGGATACTCTGCAAGTTTTTGACGAATACTTTCTTCTGATTCTTTTAATGTGAAAAATACTACATTTTCTCGTGTGGTCATACTAGAAGGAACATTTCTTTCTTCAAGTTCAAACACATTTTCAATAAAATGATGTTCTTGTTTTTGTAGAACACCTGCTTGCGCACCTGCATCCATGACTGCAGAAATATCATCAAAAGTAATATTGTCATCACGCGTCGTATTGACTTTAAATAGTCGAAATAACAAATTGGCGATCATGTTAATAAACCAAGCCAAAGGTTTACACACGATGATAAAAATTTGAATCGGGTTAATGACGGCGACTGCGATTTTCTCAGGTGCGATCATTGCCAAACGTTTCGGCATTAAGTCAGCAAATAAGATGAATAATGACGTGACTAAAGTAAAAGACAGTGAAAAGCTAATGGTATCTGCCCATGGTCCTGTATAAAAACCTGAAACTAAACTCAAGAAATAAGGACGAAAAGCACCTTCACCCAATATACCGCCTAAAATCGCAACTGCATTTAGACCAATTTGAGAAGCTGCAAAAAAATCTGCTGAATTTTCTTGTAAATCAAGAACCTTTTGTGCCCGGTCATCTCCAGTTTCTGCGAGTATTTTTAATTTAACTTTGCGTGCGCCAGCAAGGGCGATTTCAGTTAAAGATAAAAATCCAGCACCTATAATAAGGAGTGCCATAATGACGATATTTTGAAAAAGGCTCACGAATCCACCTGTGGATCTTGATTATTATGAATATTTTTAACACAAAAGCACTCAAGAGAATATTAAATTGGGCTCTTGAGTGCTTAGTATAATCTGAAAATGTTAAATCTTATAAAACTAGATCATTAATAATGTGAAAATTGTGAATTATTCATGAGAAATTCACGATTTTCCTCATCAATCATTTGACGTGCAACATACAAAATTAACTGACGTAACCACCGATGCGCAGGATGATGATGCAGTAAAGGACACCATGCCATTTTTAATTCAAACTCTGGAATATAAAAAGGCGGGTCTTTAATCAGTAAATTTTGGCTTTTGGCTTGTAAGCGAGCAATACGTGTTGGTAAAGTCGCCACTAAATCAACATTTGATGCCAAAAGTGCTGGCATTTGATAATGGCGAGTAAATACTGAAATTTTACGTTTTTGCCCAATACGTTCTAATGCTTGGTCAATCCACCCAAGTCCAGCTTGTTTTTCAGGATTTACACCAAAGCCAACGCCCATCCCTGTTTTCGATACCCAAATATGTTGTGCATCTAAGTAACTTTTTAGGTTTAGATTATTGGCAGCAGGGTGCTTGCCATTCAGTAAACATGAAAAACTGTCACGCCATACCAAAACCTGATGGAAGCTTTGTGGAATTTCATTAAAACGATTAATCGCTAAGTCGACCTTACCTTGTTCCATATCACGATAGGACACATCACTGGGTGTTAAAAAGTCTAAAACGACATTTGGCGCTTCAGAACGTAATGCTTTGACTAGACGAGGGACTAAAGTCGCTTCAGCATAATCAGAAGTCATGATACGAAAAACACGGTTTGAAGTATAAGGACGGAACTCCGTACGTGGTTCCAAAATCATGGATAAATCAGACAATGCATCCCGAATACGGGGTTGTAACTCTAAAGCACGTTCTGTTGGCGTCATCCCTTCGGATGAACGAATCAAGAGAGGATCATTAAATAAATTACGCAAGCGGCGCAAAATATTACTCATCGCAGGTTGAGTCACACCCAATTGTTCTGCTGCACGGGTAACATTCTTTTCACGTAATAACACATCAAGGTAAATTAAGAGATTGAGATCAACCCGCTCAAGATTCATATAAAAAATACCGAAAATAAATTTTTAAAATCACGAGAGATTATGCCACAAGCAAATGACTTTGTGTTAAATCAGGATAAAAAAACTCAATTTTACAAAGTCTAATCTTATAATAATTCACTTTGTAAAAATATAAAAAACTTGATGTTGCTGAATTGAGTCAAAATATGCCAAAGGCATGTTCAATACAGGCGTTTAAGCTGTAAAACTTAGTTAAAATTGCATAGAAAATGAGCTGAGGATTAACCTATAAATGTCAAAATTGGCAAAAAATTACAGCTAAAAATAAAAATAAATACAGTTTGGTACGTATTCAAGACTTAAGTCTAATATGCGCATGATTGCTTTAATGTGTGATTTTTACACAAAATGATTAGCAATAAGTTTTATTTAATTTTATATAAAACAATAAATTAATATTTTGTAATATAATTATAATACGACTTTGATCTACATATTTTTTAAATAAATATTGAGAATTAACGCAGAATATTGGATTAATTGGAAGAGTCCCTCTAAGCTAAGTCCATAACAACGAAGCGTACTAAATCTGAACAAATAGATAGCGACTAGATTTAGCGATTCGATGGATGAAATCCTAATATTAAGACAGGAAAAAATCATGACTACATACCAAACAGCGATTGATGCAATCCGCGAATTAAAAGCAAAATTCGGCAACACTTGGGCAGACATCAGTCCTGAAGATGCTGCACGTATGCAAATGCAAAACCGTTTCAAAACTGGTTTAGACATTGCGAAATACACAGCTGCGATTATGCGTCGTGATATGGCTGAGTATGATGCTGACTCTAGCAAATACACTCAATCATTAGGTTGCTGGCACGGTTTCATCGCACAACAAAAAATGATTGCGAACAAAAAATACTTCGGTACTACAAACAAACGTTATATCTACCTTTCAGGTTGGATGGTAGCTGCGCTTCGTTCAGAATTCGGTCCACTTCCTGACCAATCTATGCATGAAAAAACTTCAGTTCCTGCATTGATCGAAGAAATCTACACTTTCTTACGTCAAGCTGACGCAAAAGAATTAAACGACTTATTCCGTGCGTTGAAAAAAGCACAAGATGCTGGTGATACTGCAAAAGCTGCTGAAATCACTGCACAAATCGACAACTTTGAAACTCACGTTGTGCCAATCATTGCGGACATCGATGCTGGTTTTGGTAACGAAGAAGCAACTTACTTACTTGCTAAGAAAATGATCGAAGCGGGTGCTTGTGCACTACAAATCGAAAACCAAGTTTCTGATGCGAAACAATGTGGTCACCAAGCTGGTAAAGTAACTGTTCCGCACGAAGACTTCATCGCTAAAATCCATGCATTACGTTATGCATTCTTAGAAATGGGTCTTGATGACGGTATCATCGTTGCGCGTACTGACTCTGAAGGCGCTGACTTGACTCAAAAAATCCCAGTGGTTAAAGAGCCAGGCGACATCGCTTCTCAATACATCAGCTACTTAGACACAACTGAAATTGACATCGCTGACGCTCAAGAAGACGAAATCTTGATCAAACGTGATGGTAAATTACACCGTCCTAAACGTTTAGCTTCTGGTTTATATCAGTTCCGTGCTGACACGCAAATTGACCGTGTAGTACTTGACTGTGTAACAAGCTTACAAAACGGTGCTGACCTTCTTTGGATCGAAACTGCAACGCCAAACGTTGAAGAAATCGCTCACATGGTGAACCGTGTTAAAGAAGTTGTTCCAAATGCGAAACTTGTTTATAACAACTCTCCATCGTTCAACTGGACTTTAAACTTCCGTCAACAAGCTTACGACCGTTGGGTTGCTGAAGGTAAAGACGTATCGAACTATGACCGTGCTAAATTGATGAGCGCTGAGTACGATAACACTGAATTAGCTGCTGATGCTGATGAGAAAGTACGTACATTCCAAGCAGATGCTTCTCGTGAAGCTGGTGTGTTCCATCACTTGATCACACTTCCGACTTACCACACTGCTGCGCTTTCTACACATGAGCTTGCACAAGGTTACTTCGGTTCTGAAGGTATGTTGGCTTATGTTGCTGGCGTACAACGTAAAGAAATCCGTGGAGGTATCGCTTGTGTTAAACACCAAGCAATGGCGGGTTCAGACATCGGTGATGATCACAAAGAAATCTTCTCTGGTGACAATGCACTTAAAGCGCATGACGATGCTAAAAACACAATGAACCAATTCTCTGCTCACTAAGCATTGATTTGATTCAAAAAGAAACCCAGCAAAAGCTGGGTTTCTTTATTAATAAATATACATAAAAATTTAAAAAGCTTTGAATTAATTACTTTCTTTATTCAATTTATAATGTTCAGCAAGTGCACTGTCAATCTTTGCACCTGTATCACGGTCACGCGCTTCAATAAAGTTTTCACCGACAAAGAATTTACGATTATCAGCAGCTTGATCTAGGGTAATGATGCTACCGGTATTATCAAAAGTAAAACTACCTTTAGATTCAAACTTTTTACCTTCGCCTTTACCGCCTTTATACTCTTCTTCTAACTCATAAGTTTTATCGGCATTCAGTTTTAATTCAGTTTCGATCCCTTCGCAGTCAGCACATGGAAATAACCCTTTGTATTTGCCCGCCCAGTCTAAACTGGTTTTAGCGTTGTGTGTTGTATCTGGTGTAGTTGCTGGTGCACTAGCTTGAGTTTGTGATTGTTGGATTTGAGGCGTGTTTTCAACTTTTTCAGCAGCGTTTTCAGTCGGTTTAGAACAAGCTGTTAAAGCAAAACCAGAAAGTGCAAGAATTAAAAGAGTTTTTTTCATATTTTCACCAAGTGTTAAAAATTCAATTTATATTAGCCTAATTAAGTTATAGGCTCTACTGTAGTTAAAAATAGTGAACTCCTGTAAACAAATGCAGTATTTTGTATTGGTCGGTTTTTATATGCTTAGATTTTTGAGAAATAAATCACATTTAAATGAATTATTACAAATAAAAGTATGAATAATTTTTTTAGGAAATTATCTATATATGCAAAACTAATCATAAAAAATGAAAATATTTGGGAAAATTGTAGTAGAAAAATCATTAGATTCAGTATTTATTCACAAGTGTAATTTAATTGTCTATAAAGTGATCTGCTACTAGGTTTTTTATAGTTAAGGTGTTGCTACAATTCAGAAATTTTTTTGTATTTGGTGTGTTTGTGTTCGAGAAATTAGCTGAACAAAGTCTTGAGGCAATGGGGTGGCAGATTGATAACCATTGGGACTTAACTATTGATCAATGTGTGATGATTGCTGCACCACATACCAGTAACTGGGATGCTTTATATGCCCGTTTGGCACTGAAAGCATTAGGTGTCAATGTGCGTATTACGATCAAAGACAGTTATATGAAATTACCTTTTGGTCCTTTTGTACGTGCAATGGGGGGGATCGGTATTGATCGTCGTCCTAAGAACGGGGGAGAAGCTCGTCCAAGTATGGTTGAGTTGATGACAGATTTATTTAGAACACATCCAAAGTTGGTCATGTTGGTGACCCCTGAAGGAACCCGTGCAAAACAAGAAAAGTGGAAAACAGGTTTTTATCATGTGGCTATGAAGGCAGGTGTACCAATCGCATTGGCTTATATGGATTATGCTAAGAAAAAAACAGGCATTGGTAAGATCGTCTATCCTTCAGGTGATTATGAAAAGGACATGGCTGAGATTATGGGTTTTTATGCACAAATTCATCCCAAATTTCCTGAACTCTTTAGTGTTGATACACGGTATTATTCTGAAAAATAATTTAATGACGCTCCCACTAAAAAGATAGGTTTTAATCCTGTCTTTTTATATGTAATCTACAAAACGATGTTATCAAGCTTATGAGTTTTCTCACTCTCGATGAAGTTCAACATCGCTTGTTTCACTCTGAATACCCCCTAAAGATTCACAAGCAGACTTATAAACATCGTATTGCTGCTGTATCACATTGTCTAAAGGAATCTTAAAAAGTACATCCCCTGATTTATAACGATCAATATAACCACTTGCTTTTTCACGACTAACGGCTAAAGCACGTTCATGATAAGAGGTAATTGGACTATGTGCTAATTCTGTGCTTTCTATATTTTTACACTCAAATTGACTGAGTAATTTTTCCGCTGATTTTATTTCGCTAGATGTGCCAAGAGCGCAACCTGTTAAGATAAAAGTAAAACTGAACAAAAACGAGAATTTCATCACAATAATTGTATAAAAATGAGGAACAAAATTATATGCCTAATGGTTTGAATTAAATAGTTAAATTTGATTAAAAATTAGCACATTAATGATGTTTTTATTGCATGGTTTATTTTAAACTGTAAGTAAATATTTATATTAATGCAGATAGGCTTAAAAATACGCCAGACGCAAATAATAAACTCAGCACGATACGTTTAAATTGTATTTCAGAAATTTTATAAAATAATTGTGCGCCTAAAATTGCAGGAAGACTGACACTCATCATAAGCACAAGGATATAAGGTAGGTGGTTAGTATTGATTGTTCCCTGTACAATATAAACGAGCAGGGTAAAAAATTGAATGGCAAAATTAAAATGACGCAGCACATAGCGTTGTTGTTGTTTAGGCAGTTGTTTTAACATCACCCATGCAGAAGGCAAGGCACCACAAAAACCACCTAACCCGCCTAAGATACCCCCTAAAAAACCGATACTACTGTCTGCCATGTTTCCCATTTTTTGGATATGAGGCAACTCAGGTGCAAAATAAATCGTGGGACACCACAACATTAAAAAGAAACCTAAGATCATTTTAAAAAGATTTTGGTCAATATAATGTAACAGCAGAGTGCCTAAAGGTACGCCTATTAAACCTGCGATAAGATAAGGCTTCACTAAAGAAAAGGGGAGGGTATGCTTTTGTTCTTTGCTTAAGGAGATGAAGTGGCTCCAAAGTGAAGCAAATACCACTAAGGGAGCGGCAATTTGTACAGGTAATACCCAAATCCAAAAAGACATGGCGATTAGGGCAAAGGCAAAACCTGTTAAGCCTTGAACAAAACCGGCAATAATGGCGCCCATACAGAAAACTAACCAAATCAAGAACAACATCCGAGAAGTAAAGATTTAAATAAAAAAGTGAGAGATTTATACATGCGGATGGATAGCTTGCAAAAACTTATCCATTTTACGGGATTATGGATTTTAATTGAAATGAGTAATTTTGCATTGTATCTGAATAAACCTGTGATCTACATAAAGGCTTTAGCATAATAGGTGCATTACACACTGTATTAGTTTTATACGTCTAAATTTTTATGCATTTAAAAAACTCTTTAAGGTGTTGTTTGGCGTAAATGAGTTTGTAAAATCCGACGTAACTCTAAAATCACTTCAGGTTTTTCATGAATAGAATGCCCACCATTTAGTACTTTTTCTGAAATTGCACCTGCTAAATGCGAACTGCTATAAGGCACGATTCCGTCGGACATCACCTCTGGATCATGACTTTGGGTTTTATTGCCGATAATTGAGTGATAAGGCACCAAAGGAATAGGCATGATATTCGTGGTTAAGCGCATAAATCGTGAATCACGACTTAAATCCGCAGGACCTGAACGCACTAAACCTGCAGATGAGCTTTTTTGATGTGGAATTTGAATATTGACATTATTTAAAAATGTTGTCGGTAATACTACGAGCTTTTTCGCAATATTAGTGAACCAACGGTCTGCAAACTCAGTACCATGATGGGGCGCAGCAATAAAAATAGCACGACTAATCGGTTTTAAGGGTTTAAAAATAAAACGATTGTGAATTACTGGGTTGCGTTGTAACTGGATATGCTGTTCATAATTCATATAGGGAATGGCTTGCTCAGAAATATCGGCATCACTCATCAATAAACGGCTAATTACACCGCCCATACTATGCCCAATCAGCACTGCATCTTTGGCAGATGGACTGTTGGGTTGAACTTGGGCAAAGGCTTGTTTAAGTAAGGCATGGATCTGATAGCGACTTTCAAAAATGGGCATATTGGTAGAGTAAAAAACTTGCCAAACTTGAAAATTTTCACGCAGTTTTGTGTCGCCCATAATGTTGTTAGTTAAAGAAATCCAGGTTTCAGGACTGCTTGCCAAGCCATGAATCATTACAATGATTTTTTTATTGGGCTGATAAGGCTCTAATTGATACACATGTGGCATTCGCAATTTTTCTTCACGATTAAGCAGCGTCCAATAACCTGCTGAACCGAGTTTATTTTCTGCTAACCATAAACCAAAGGGCACAGAGTAATTAGCAGTTAAGGTATAGTCATGCTGATGTACATGTGCTGTTTTGTATAAATTAGGATCATAAAACTCAACTTTAAAAGTTGCTTTGCCTGATAAAATATCAGTGACTGAGCTGTTGGCTTGCGTCGGTTGTGCAACTGTACTCACTGGTAAGTAACGTGCTTCATGAATATTGGGGTTGGGTTGGTTTTTATAAGTATCTTCAGGATCTAGAATAAAATCATTCTTAAAAGAATAATTTTCACCTATTTTAGGGGCTTTGATAATGACAAACTCAGCGCCTAAACCCTCTTGACGGTTAATACTATAAAAGCCTGAAAAATTGAGAGTATAACTTGATTGTAGTTTGGTTACTTGTGCATTTTGCAAGGCAGGATAATGAGTTAAGTCAAACGTATATAAAGATGAACCCAAGATGAGTTGTTCAGGAATTTTAGTATAGGCAAAACGGTCATAGGCTTTGCTCATTAATTGCGATAATGCAACATTATAAAAAGTACGCACTTGCCCCTGACGTAAATCGAATAGTCTAGTTTCAGGGGCTTGTGAAGATAAAAATAAATAGACATAGCTATATCTTAAACTTTGATCAAAATAACTGAGTTGCAGATCACGACAATTTTGAGAGGCAGTTGCAGTTTTGCCACGGCTTGAAGCCAACATACCTGTGCATTGATTTTGTTTTTGTAACTGAATGGCTTTATTTAAATATAGTTCACTTGCCGCAGAATAAAACTGGTCTTTATCTAAAATATCATTTTTTGCAAGCTGTTCGATACACTGATCAATTTGGGTTAGGCATTGATCTGCTTCAGTATTTTGTAAAAGTAAAAAACTGCGAGTGGCTTCACTGAGTTTGTTTTTGGTTAAAATGTGATCTGTTTTTTCATTTAATGCAGATTGTAAATGATTTTGTTTGATTTTGACGAGCTGACAACCACTTAAAATACTGATACAGAACGTTCCGAGTAAACTCAACTGCATGAGTTTTACAATACGAAAATTAATCATTGGTAGTCACTCACGATTGTATGATTTGCTCTCCATTAGCGAAAAGCATAGCGTTTGCTGAATAGGATTGCTATATCAAGCGCATGTTTTTTAGCTTGAGGATAATTGATTAGAAAGCTATGAAGAATCTATTGCATAGAGCAAATCATTTTTTATTGTAAGCTTTTTAATGCACTGCAATTTAGCATGTAATCTATAAAAATAAATATTGCCCAAAAACTAGGCGTTTTAGCTCTATTTTCTTGTTATTTCTCAAAGAAAAATTGGCATGCTTTCTGCATTTATCTAAGTATTAAAAAACTCAATTTTGTAATACCAAAGGAGATGCAGATGAATACTTCAACAGCAAAAAACAACAGGCATCCACTTAAAAAATTCATCATTGAATTATTGAGTGTTCGTGCAGGCTTACATATTAAACAAGTACATAAAAGATAAATCTGCGCCGAAAACCAAGTTAGTGCGGGTCCCTGTAACTGTACCTGAAGTGACGTTGCTCGTACTAGATCAAAAAAGTGTAGATCAATATTATGAAAGTCATTCGCAAGCCAGTGTTGACATGATCGATAAACATTTAATCGCTGAATAGATCTGCGTAATGCAGTGATGGGGAGACCTGTGACGTTATTGTACGAGCATAAACACAGTACACTGTGTAACCAATTATTTGATTTACAAAAACATTTTTAACACAAGTGATTCACTCATTACCTATCCACTTGGATGAGCAAAAGATTTTACAAGTCAGGTTAGTGCAAGGTGTGAGCAGTGAACTTTGACTGATTTCAGCACAATTTATCGCACTCAAATGGGGGGCAAAGGGCATTTAGAGTTGATGGATGTAGTGATGCCGCCGATTTTACCAAATAAAGAAACATGAGGAAGATTCAGTATGCAAAAGCAATGGACGATTCAAGACTGGCAAATAGCCTATGCGGAACAGCAGATTCAAGTTATTGATTTATATGATTATGTTGCAAATATTGAAAACCATGACCACGCGTGGATAGAGTTGGCAAGTCCTGAACTTTTAAAGCGGCAAATTGCACATTTAACAACTAAAGATAGTGCGGCATTGCCTTTGTATGGGATTCCATTTGCAGTGAAAGATAACATTGATGTCGCAGGTTTTCATACTACGGCAGCTTGTATAGAAGTCAGTTATCTGGCTGAACACGATGCGGTTGTGGTCGAAAAACTCAAAGCTGCGGGTGCGATTGTGATTGGCAAGACTAATTTAGATCAATTTGCCACAGGTTTGGTCGGTGTGCGCTCACCTTTCGGTGCGGTGAAAAATAGTTTTAATCCTGAATATATTAGTGGTGGTTCAAGTTCAGGATCTGCGGTGGTGGTGGCGAATGGATGTGTACCCTTTGCACTTGGTACGGATACCGCAGGTTCGGGGCGAGTGCCTGCAGGACATAATAATATTGTCGGTTTAAAGCCGACCAAAGGTTGGTGTTCTACTACAGGTTTGATTCCTGCTTGTCGCACCATTGACGTGATTTCTATTTTTGCCTTGACTGTGGATGACGCATGGCAAGCTGCACAGATCATGCAAGGCTATGATGAAAATGATGCCTATTCACGGCAACATCCTGCCCATGTGCCGAGTCAATTTTCTAAAGGTAAAATTGCCATTCCTGCACAGCTTGAGTTTTATGGCGATGTAGAGACTGAAAAAGCTTTCCAAATCGCCATAGAACGTGTGGAAGCACTTGGCTATCAAGTGGAGAAAATTGATTTTTCTATTTTTAATCAGTTGGCACAAGCACTCTACAATGAGGCATGGGTGGCAGAGCGTACGGTTGCAGTGGAGCGTATGATCCGTCGTGAACAAGCGCATCCTGTGATCGCACACATCATTGCCCAAGCGGATAAGTTTCAAGCCACAGATGCAATGCAAGCGGAATATACACGAGCAGAACTGGCACGAAAAATTAATTTAGTTTTAGCTGCGTATGATGCTTTGATGGTACCCACTTCACCGACCATTTATAAAATTGCGGAGGTTGAGGCTGATCCAATCGTAAAAAATAGCCACATGGGGGCATATACCAATTTTGTTAATTTTGCGGATTTATCTGCCATTGCTGTGCCGAATGTGATTCGTGGTGATGCTTTGCCAAGTGGTGTGACCTTTATTGCGCAAGCGTGGATGGATCAAGCTTTAGCAAATTTCGCACAAACTTGGCAGACGCATGTACAGCTCAACTTAGGGACATCCACACAGTCTTATCAAAAAACAATCCATATTCATTCGCAACATTTCGTAAAACTTGCAGTAGTTGGCGCACATCTCACAGGAATGCCATTGAATTTCCAACTGACCACACGCGGTGGAACTTTACGACAAAAAACCACTTCAGCAGCCCATTATCAATTATTTGCGCTCAAAAATACTGTGCCACCGAAACCCGGTTTGCAATATGTACAAAAGGATGGACATGCGATTGAACTCGAAGTCTGGGACATTCCATTGGCAAATTTTGGTGCAATCGTGGCAGAAGTGCCTGCACCTTTAGGCATTGGTAATGTACAACTTGCAGATGGCACATGGGTCAAAGGCTTTATTTGCGAAGCGTATGCACTCGTCGATGCCACCAATATCAGCCATTTAGGAGGATGGCGTGCCTATATTCATTCCTTACAAGCTGCCCCAACACAATCTAAAAGTCATTCAATCGGAGAAATTGCACTATGATCAAACCTACATTCATGGCGATTTCTGTCATGACGACAATATTACTCAGTGCATGTGATAACACTGCAAAAATACCTGAGAAACAAAGCAGTGCCAGTGCAACGCCAGATACACAACCGATTAGCATTGGCTATAGTGATTGGCCGGGATGGGTGGCTTGGCAGGTTGCTATTGAAAAAGGTT
Organism: Acinetobacter defluvii; assembly: GCF_001704615.3. Taxonomy (NCBI): domain Bacteria; kingdom Pseudomonadati; phylum Pseudomonadota; class Gammaproteobacteria; order Moraxellales; family Moraxellaceae; genus Acinetobacter; species Acinetobacter defluvii. The sequence goes on along the minus strand of NZ_CP029397.2, from coordinate 2,273,961 downwards.
GGCTCAAAGAAGCAGGTTTAAATGTTGAATTTAAATGGTTTGATTATTCTGCATCGATCAACGCCTTTTCAGCCAATCAACTTGATGCCGTGTCTGTGTCAAATGGTGATAATTTGGTGATTGCATCAGGTGGTACACAGGGCATCATGATTATGGCAACGGATTATTCCGCAGGCAACGATGTGATGATTGCCAAAGCAGGGGTGAACAGCATTCAGGATTTAAAAGGTAAAGCAGTTGCAGTAGAAAAAGGCTTGGTGGATCACTTGTTACTTTCCAGTGCTTTGGAGGATGCTAAGTTTAAACAAGAGGATGTGAAATTGGTGAATTCGATGACCAATGAATTACCCCAAGTTTTTGCCAGTCCTGAAATATCTGCAATCGCCGTGTGGCAACCTGTCGCCAATCAAGCTTTAAAGTCAGTGGCAGGCTCTAAAATTATCTACAGTTCTAAGGATAAACCAGGACTGATTTATGACACTTTAACAGTGAATATGAGTCATTTATCTGCACATAAAGAAGAATGGAAAAAAATCATTCAAGTGTGGGATAAAACAGTTAAATATATTAATGATCCTGCCACACATGATGATGCGGTAAAGATCATGGCAAATAAAGTTGGGGTTGATCCAACACAATATGCTCAGTTTATTGAGGGGACACATTTACTTGATTTGGCAGCGAATAAAAAGGTGTTTCGCAAAGGTGCAGGCTTTGATTCTATTTATGGATCAACTTATCATGTCAATAAATTCAATGTGCAAAATGGTGTGTACAAAACGGAAATCAATGCAGATGGTTTGATTTTTCCGAGTTTGCTGGAGGAGTTGAAGTGAAAAATAGAGAAAGCATTTATTTGAGCTTTCTCTTGGCGCATTGACAGTAGATTTATATTGAATAAAAACATAAACTTGTTGATAGCATTTTTATTTTAACAGGGACGTTATGCGTTATTTTCTTCAGCTTTTAGTTGCAAGTGTGCTTTTTCTTAATAGCCATGTGGTATTTTCCGTAGAACCAAGCCAAGCACAAATCATTCAATGGATCAATAATATTCAAGCATCGGCTGCGAATCCGTCTAGAAATATTAAAGTTGAAAATACGCAAAAAAGTGTATTTAAAATCAGGTGAAGAAGCTTATTTATCCAGTGCATATTTTAATGAATCTGCACGTAATTTTTGGGGAGGCTATATTCTTACGCGTCCCAAATTAAAACAATCTAAAATTTTAGATTTTGGTGGGCAAACCAATACATTTCAAATATTTGAATATTATGCGCAAGGACGAACTTTTAATATTTTTGAAGTACAAAATGCTTCTTCTGGTCAAGGTGCAATGGAGGGAGAGAAAGTTGTTATTGTTATTGATGGTTGGAATGTTAAAACTTTAAGTCGTTTGGAAGAGCAAGATGTAAGTGCTGCCGTTGATGAGGAAAGTTGTAAAACTCATAATAATCAACAAGGTTATTTTAATATGATGCCTTATCAAAATATTTTAATCATGACCACAATCCGCTCAAATGCTTGTGAAAATTTAAAACTGAGCGATTATAAAGTGAATACGAAATTGGTTGAAATTAACTTATAGATCATCATGAGAAGTGAGGATGGTCAATACAATCTGACGCAAGAGAAGAGCTGAATTTATCAGCTCTTCTCTTTAAAGGTGAATAAGCCAACCTACTTTTTTGCTTTAAGTAAGTTTACACAGTTCTAACAGGTCTATTTGTCTGATCTATGCTAAAAATAACCTATATATTTTTGGAGTTCGGCTGATGTCACGCCTTGTTTCTCGTTCTTTTGTACAAAAAATTTCTCGTCATACGCAGTCTGCTTTATTGGCTTGTGCATTATTGGGCACGACACAATTTGCAGTTGCAGGGCAGGCAGTCGATCAACTCAGTGAATGTTTGGTGAAATCAACCACCGCAGCCGACAAAACCACTGTATTGCAATGGACATTTACTGCTTTAGCACAACATCCTGATTTAAAAGCTTTTAGTCATGTGACACCTGAACAAAAAACAGCTTTGGATAAAAGTTTGGCGCAGACTTTACAACGTATTTTAACCGAGCAATGTTCTACGCAAGCACAAGCCGTGATTAAGGCTGAGGGTTTGCAAGCGGTGGGTGATAGTTTTCAGGAGTTAGGCAGCATTACAGGTGAGGAAATTTTAAAAACCCCCGAGATCAAGCAGCAGTTAAATGGTGTTTTAAAATATATCGACTTAAATAAATTAGTGATGACGTTTTTAACGCCAGATATTTGGAATAAATTGGGTGTGGTGAGAGAGCAATAATGAAAAAATTAATGGTTACAAGTTCATTGCTTATACTTGGTTTGCAAGCTGCTTATGCAGATTCAAAAGTAAGTAATCAATATACAATATGTATGAATAAAGCAGGCAATACTGCCACGATGGTGCAGTGTTTATCGAATGAAACGGCTCGTCAGGATGCCCGTTTAAACAAAGCATATAATGGTTTAATATCAAAGCAGAGTAAAACCCGTAAGCAAGAGTTACAAACAGCGCAACGTTTATGGATCAAATATCGTGATGCAAATTGTAAGTTTTACTTAGACCCGAATGGTGGCACGATTGCTCAAGTAAAAAGTGCCAATTGTGTGATGAATGAAACATTAAAAAGGGCGAATGAATTGGAAAATTTAGCTTCGCTTTGATAAAGAATGAGAGTAAAAGACCTGATTTTTCAGGTCTTTTTATAGAAAAATAAATTTTGAAAATGGTTGTGTCTTTAGTTGCTAATAATACTGTTTATAATGGGGCGAGCATGCATTTTAAATGAGATCAGGATAAAACTTTTCATATTCAGGATTTGGTTCAGGAGTAACTTTTAAATTGCCTTTATAGCCTGTAATAAAACTATAAATCTCTTTTCTCGGTTGTTCATGCCAAGATAAATTAAAGGCGCAGAAGGTATCTTTACGTTTAAAAAATTGCATATGGCTATAGGGCAAATGGTTATGAATCCAATAGGCGATTTGTTTCCAATTTGCGGTGTCTTTTTCAATAAGTTCGATAAGCGATGGAATCACGATACATGCTGTTGCACCGTAATCATGTTCATTCGGATAGTCCCAAATATGGCTCGCATAGTTACTTTCATTGTTACCGCAGTTATGGTTATTTTCATTGCCTAATTGATTGACAGCAGGCGAGCGATAAGCAGAACGAATTTCCAGCCGTCCAAATTTGTCTTGTAGAGGTTCGAGCAGTTGCTCACAGAGCTGTGTTCCTGTACGAATGGCAATATCAGGGTGGTCAGGAAAGTTTTGTATACCATACCAATTAGCGATTTCGCTATATAAAAAATCACGCATAAAAAAGGTTTTTGATAGGCGGATACGTCCAAGTTCTTCAAGTTTGTCGATGGAGCTTACTTTTTTGATGGTCATGTTGTTTTGTGTCTGCAGTGTTAGGTTGATTTTATGATTAAATTCTATATCCGAAAATTATTATTTTAATCACATAAGGAATTGATTTTATATTATATTGTTAAGTATTAATTATCAAATATTAAGGCTTTGCGAAGTGGATAAGAAAGAAGAAGCATTAAAAATTATTGAAGATGGGATTAAAGAACTAGAATCTCCAAAAGGAAGCATAACGGTAGGTGTTCAAAAACTATCGAGAGCTGCAAACTTATTGGAAGAAACTAATTATTATATTTGGGCGGAAATTGAGCTTGGAAATCAAAAGTTTATTGATCCATTAAAAAAAATACTTACTAAAATAGTTGAAGATAATGAAAAAAAAGAACAGGTTAATATAAATAGTGAAGATTATAAAGTATTTCTAGATCGTTTAACGAAAGTTGGTATTGATATTCAATTTATTTTCACGACAAATTTTCTTCGAATTAAGACTAATCCAAGTACAGGTGGATTAGAAAAATCAATTCATCACATTGAAGATCATCTACCTTATTTAAAAAAGCATGGTAATGATAAATCTTTATACTTAAATAATGTAAATGAGCGTTTAGCTTATGCTAAAGGCGAGTGTCATAAATATTTGAGTGACTTGTATAACAAACTTAAATTTTCAGGAACTATAATTTCAGGTTTTGATCTTTTAAAAAATGCAGTAGATGACAAGTTGCTTGATTTAGATCCTGAAATTGCTGAACAACTTATGTTAGCCTTTCGTTCTATTTCCTCTGATTCTAAAGAAGAATGGTCTCAAGCATTAGCAACATGTAGGCGGTTACTAGAAAATTTAGCAGATAGATTATATCCAGCTACTGATGAAAATATTAATGGACGTACTTTTAAACAAAATCAGTATATAAACCGAATTTGGAGATTCATGGATATTTCTATCGAGTCGAAAAGTAATAAAGAGATGGCTAAATCCCATCTAGATTATTTAGGCAGTTGGATGGCTGCTGATTACACATTAACTTGTAAGGGTGTCCATGCAGAAGTATCCCAATTGGAAGCAACAAAAACTATTTTTCACATTTATTTAATGCTTGCTGATCTTTTGGAATATCTGAATATTGATTTAGAAAAGGTAACTACTCAACTATTAATTACTGAGGTTTCATTAGATGAAATCGAAGCATTACTTAATGTCAAACGGGATGTGGCTAAAGCCATTGTAGTGGCAAGAGTCAAAAATAAGGGCTTAACACTTGGACAATTGTCTGGTGTGCAAGGGATCGGCCCTAAAACAATTGAAAAAGCAAAGGAAATATTTAAATTTTAAAATAAGAAACCCGCTCTAAAGCGGGTTTTCTTTTACAAAAAGATTAGTTCAACCAATCAATTTCTTCATCAATTCATTGACTTGCGCAGGGTTAGCTTTCCCCTTAGATGCTTTCATCACTTGACCAACAAGACCATTGAAGGCTTTGTCTTTACCAGACTTATACTCTTCAACCATCTTCTCATTGGCAGCCAGCACTTCCTTAATAATCGCTTCAATCGCACCTGTATCAGTTTCCTGTTTCAAGCCTTTTTCCGCAATAATTTCATCTGCAGTTTTGCCTTCATCCCACATAAAGCCAAACACTTGTTTTGCAATCTTACCGCTAATGGTATTGTCCACAATACGTGCGATCATACCGCCAAGCTTCTCAGCAGAAACAGGAGAGTCAACGAGTTCCAGACTTGCTTTATTCAAAGCACCTGAGAATTCACCCATTACCCAGTTTGCAGACACTTTACCTTGTGCAGCGCCACCAGCAGCCTTAACAACATCTTCATAAAACTCTGACATTTCACGAGTCAGCGTAAGAACGTGCGCATCGTACTCAGTCACGCCAAAGTCAGCCACGAAACGCGCACGACGTGCAGCAGGTAGCTCTGGCATTTGTGCTTTAATTGCTTCGATTTGTTCGTCAGCAATGATGACAGGCAACAAGTCAGGATCAGGGAAGTAGCGATAATCGTTCGCTTCCTCTTTCGAACGCATAGAACGCGTTTCCATCTTCACAGGATCGAACAAACGTGTTTCTTGATCAATCGTGCCATCCCATTCCAAGATTTCCATTTGACGTTCAATTTCAACATTGATCGCCTGTTCAATGAAACGGAATGAGTTGAGGTTTTTCAACTCGCAACGTGTACCGAAAGGTTGACCCGGACGACGTAACGACACGTTACAGTCGGCACGGAATGAACCTTCTGCCATGTTACCGTCAGAAATACCCAACCAACGCACCAACGTGTGAATGGCTTTGATATAGGCAACCGCTTCTTCAACCGAACGCATGTCAGGTTCAGACACGATTTCAAGCAAAGGCGTACCTGCACGGTTCAAGTCGATACCTGATTGACCTTCAAACTGATCGTGAATAGATTTACCTGCATCTTCCTCAAGGTGCGCACGGGTTACGCCAATACGTTTTACTGTGCCATCTTCAAGTTGAATGTCGATATGACCTAAGCCCACGATTGGATTGTCCATTTGGCTGATTTGATAGCCTTTCGGAGAGTCAGGGTAGAAATAGTTTTTACGTGCAAATACCGAAGCTTGGTCGATATACGCATCAATTCCCAAACCAAAGCGAATGGCAAGATCAACCACTTCTTTATTGAGTACAGGTAAAACCCCCGGCATCGCCAAATCGACAAGGCTGGCTTGCGTGTTTGGGTCTTGACCAAAAGTCGTTGAAGAACCTGAGAAAATTTTAGAATTGGTTGCAAGTTGCGTATGGATTTCGATCCCGATAACGACTTCCCAACCGTCAATCAAGTTTGATTTAGGTTTAGTAGTATTTTTAGCCATTATGTATTCTCCTCCGCAATTGCCGCACGTTTGGTATGCCAATCTGTTGCTTGTTGATATTGATGCACAACCGAGAGCAATTGAGATTCTGACCAGTAATTACCAATCAACTGTAAGCCTACAGGAAGATTATTTGCATCAAAACCGACAGGGGTGTTGATTGCAGGTAAGCCTGCCAAGTTCACAGCGATGGTGTAAATGTCACCTAAATACATTTCTACAGGGTCTAAAGACGCACCAATTTTATACGCAGTTGTTGGCGCAGAAGGCGCAGCAATCACATCGACACTTTCAAATGCTTTTAAGAAGTCTTGTTGGATCAACCGACGTACTTTTTGTGCTTTCACATAATAAGCATCGTAATAACCTGCTGATAGTGCATAAGTACCGATTAAAATACGGCGTTGTACTTCTGCACCAAAACCTTCAGAACGGGAGCGTTTGTAGAGGTCTAAAATATCTTTTGGATTTTCAGCACGATAACCATAACGCACACCATCATAACGTTGTAAGTTTGAAGATGCTTCCGCAGGTGCGATCAGGTAATAGGTTGGCACATAGGCATCGGTCATGTTGAGATCGATCTCAACCAACGTTGCGCCCATGTCTTCCAATTTTTTCAAAGATTCTTCAACACGTGCTTTAACATCTGTATCCAAACCTGCAACATTAAAGTATTGCTTTGGAATACCAATGCGTAAGCCTTTGACTGTAGTTGCATTCAAATTCGCAACATAATCATCAGCATCTTTTTGCACAGAGGTGGAGTCTTTTTGGTCGTGACCTGCCATCACATTCATCAGATACGCACAGTCTTCTGCTGAACGTGCCATTGGGCCACCTTGATCAAGTGATGAGGCATAGGCAATCATTCCGAAACGCGAAACACGACCATAGGTGGGTTTTAAGCCTGTTAAGCCACAGAATGATGCTGGTTGACGAATCGAACCGCCTGTATCTGTACCTGTGGCAAAAGGTGCAAGGTCTGCTGCAACCGCTGCGGCAGAACCACCTGATGAACCGCCCGGCACACAGTCTAAGTTCCATGGGTTTTTGGTCGCACCATAGTATGAGCTTTCAGAGGTTGACCCCATGGCAAACTCATCCATATTGACTTTACCTAAAGTCACTAAGCCTGCTGTTTTGGCTTTTACAACCACAGTTGCATCGTATGGAGAAATGAAATTGTCTAAGATTTTAGAACCCGCAGTGGTTTTGATGCCTTGGGTACAGAAAATATCTTTATGCGCAAGGGGAATACCTGTCAGTGCAGTTGCTTGACCTGATTTTAATGCTGTATCAGCAGCATCAGCTTGAGCAAGCGCATGTTCCGCAGTAACCGTCACATAAGATTTCACTTGTTGGTCAATCTTGGCGATACGGTCTAAATAATGTTGAGTCAATTCACGAGATGAAAACTGAGCGCTTTTTAAGCCTTCAGCCATTTCACGAACAGATAAGCGATGTAAATCAGTCATGGGAACAATTCTTTACGATTAATTTGGGAAATAGATTTAACTGGTTAAATTTTATTCGATCACGCGTGGCACAAGATACAAACCATCCTGTACAGCAGGAGCAACGGCTTGATATTGATCACGATGATTACTTTCAGTTACAACGTCTTCACGCAAAGGCTGTGGATTGTCAAATGGACTCTTAAGTGGCTCAACACCTTCGGTATCAATGCCTTTCAGGGTTTCCATCATCCCTAAAATTTTATTTAAACTTTGAGCATATTCAGTAGATTGCGTCTTATCTAGCGACAATCGAGCAAGGTTAGCAATCTGCGATACAGTTTGCGCATTTAAGTCTGCAGAATGCTGAGCATCTGAAGTTGACATGATGTCTCACCTAATCAGTTTTAAAAAAAGTTAAAATATCGTGCGTTATAATAAGCGATTGACTTGTCCAAAGCATCACATTTAGTTAAAGTTGCCATCTTGCGTCCATACTAAAGTTTAACTGAGAACGACCCGTGATTCTAAAACGACTAATTGGCTTGTTTTCGCCAGATCTTGCCATTGATTTAGGTACTGCTAATACACTGATTTATGCACCAGGACGGGGCATTATATTAAATGAACCGACGGTTGTGGCGATTCGCCACAGCGGTTCACAAAAAATTGTAGCAGCTGTAGGCTTAGATGCTAAGCAGATGCTAGGCCGTACCCCTGCAAACATTTCAGCGATCCGTCCGATGAAAGATGGTGTAATTGCAGACTTTGAAGTCACTGAAACCATGTTAAATCAATTTATTGGTAAAGTGCACGAAAAACGTTTATTTCCACCTGCGCCACGTGTCGTTGTCTGTGTTCCATGCAAATCCACACTGGTAGAACGTCGTGCGATTCGTGAAGCGGTGTTTAATGCAGGCGCACGTGATGTACGTCTGATCGAAGAACCAATGGCAGCAGCGATTGGCGCTGGTATGCCTGTTGAGCAAGCATGTGGTTCGATGGTCGTTGATGTGGGTGGTGGTACGACTGAGATTGCGATTATTTCCTTGCAAGGTTGTGTCTACGCAGATTCTTTACGTATTGGCGGTGATGTATTTGATGAGCAGATTATTAACTATGTGCGTAAAGCACATGGTTGTGTAATCGGCGAAACCACTGCAGAAATCATTAAAAAAGAAGTCGGTATGGCGATCCCTGATGCTGAAACTTTAGAGATCGAAGTGCGTGGTCGTAACTTAGCAGAAGGTGTACCACGTGCCATTACTGTCACTTCTGATGAAATTAGCCAAGCAATTTCTGATCCATTACAAAGTATTGTCTCTGCGGTCAAATCAGCACTTGAACAAACTCCGCCTGAATTGTCTTCTGATATTGCAGAGCGTGGAATTGTGTTAACAGGTGGTGGTGCATTGTTGCGTAACTTAGACAAATTACTTGCTCAAGAAACAGGTTTACCTGTGGTGGTGGCGGAAGATCCTTTAACTTGTGTGACCCGTGGTGGTGGAAAAGTCTTAGAATTCTTTGACAATCCAAACCACGATATGCTGTTTGTGGGCTAACCTTCTGTAAACTAAGTTTAAGGATGAGGCGGTGCAACCGAATCTCTTTTCAAGACAACCGCCATCTTTTCGTTCATTTGTTATTGCAGTGATCGCATGTTTGGTGGTGCTGTTTTTTAATTGGCGTATGCCACATGTGATTCAACCTGCAAGAGATGTCTTGTATGCAGCATATAATCCAATTTATGCACTTGCAAGTTATCCAGTATTATCGAAAGAATGGCTCAACCAACAAACTAAGTCTGAGGCACAATTGCGTCGTGAAAATACAGCGATGCAAGCCGAATTGCTTCAGGCACAAGTGCGTCTACAGAAACTTTCCGAATTGTCAGCAGAAAATACCCGTTTACGGGGACTACTCGATACGCCTTTGATTATTGATGGGCGTATGGAGATTGCCGAAGTGATTGGCACCGATGCCGATCCGCTGCGACATATCATTATCATTAACCGTGGTGCATCAAGCCAACTTCGTGTTGGACAAACCGTGTTAGATGATAAAGGAATTATGGGGCAGATCATTAATGTCTATCCGCATAGTAGTCGTATCATGTTGTTGTCTGATAAAGAACATTCACTCTCAGTTCGACTAGAACGTTCAGGAATGCGTGCGATTGTTACGGGTACAGGTGACTTGGGGCGTTTAAAAATGGAATATGTCCCAACCAGCGCCAATATCAAAGTAGGGGATAAAGTCTATAGTTCGGGACTAGGGCAACATTTTCCAGCGGGTTACTTAGTGGGCACAGTATCGAAAGTGATGCGTCATAATTCAGGTGAGTTTGCCAGTATTGATGTCGTACCTGCTGCACAGTTAGCAGGTGGTCATCATGTGGTGGTGTTGTTTTCAGATTCTTTAGCGATGGAGCAACCGCATGTTGATCGCTAAAAAACTACCCTCACAACGTCAGCGTAAAGACCCATTCTTAATTATTGTGATTTCTGTGGTCATTGGCTCAATTTTAGTGGTGTATCCATTATCCTATGGCATGGCAAGTTGGCGACCTGTGTTTATGTTGCTAATCACTTTATTTTGGGTGTTGTGTCAACCGACTTGGTGTGGTGTATGGTTTGCATTTGCAATGGGATTATTCACTGATTTATTGCTAGATGCACCGTTGGGTATGAATGCGCTAAGTTATGTGATCTTAGCATTTTTGACACGTTATTTTATTCGAGAGCGACGAATTTTGACCTTTGCTAATTTATGGGTCATTATCTGTTTGGCATTAACTGCACATTTGTTATTTACTTTGATGGCGCAGACCATGTTCGGCATAAATTTTTCTTTGACACGACATTGGCAACCTTTGCTTACAAGTATTTTAAGCTGGCCAATTCTTTATTATATTTTGAAAAGATGGCGAAATTAATACTGGCGTCTAGTTCACCTAGACGTAAAGAGTTGTTGCAACAATTAGGCTTAACATTTGATATTTTAAGTCCAGATATTGACGAGTCAGCATTAGAACATGAAAACGTAGACCACTATGTTCGTCGTTTAGCCGAAACCAAGGCACAGACTGTGCTGGCAAGCCAACCAGATGCGGTGGTGCTTGCAGCAGATACCAGCGTGGTCTTAGAACAACAAATCCTCGGTAAACCTGAATCTAAACAACATGCTTTTGAAATTTGGTCATTATTGTCAGCTCAGGTGCATGAGGTTTTAACGGGTGTTTGTGTCGCAACTGCAACGCATCGTGAAAGTATCGTGGTACGAACTCAGGTGGCGTTTCAAAAATTAAGCCTAGATGATATGGAGCGTTATTGGGCAACTGGAGAACCATTAGGTAAAGCAGGCGCTTATGCTATTCAAGGTATTGCTGCACAATATATCCCTCGGATCGAGGGAAGTTATAGCAATGTCGTTGGACTACCTTTGCATGAAACAGTACAGTTATTAAAAGCGGTTAAGGTCTTAAATTAACCACTTCAAAAAGAATTTTTATAATGTTTTGAGTTTTATTATGTCTGACGAGTTATTGATTAACGTCACACCTATGGAATGTCGGGTGGCGCTGATCCAAAATGGTACGGTCAATGAATTATTTGTTGAACGTACCGCGAAACGTGGTCTTGTGGGCAATATTTACAAAGGCAAAGTGGTGCGTGTTCTGCCAGGAATGCAAGCTGCTTTTGTCGATATTGGACTTTCTCGGACAGCATTTTTACATATCAATGATATGGTTTGGCCACGTAACCAACCTACACCAAATGTCTTTGAATTATTACAACCGGGTCAAATTTTGACTGTTCAAGTCATGAAAGACATGCTCGGTACCAAAGGCGCACGACTCAGTACAGACTTGTCTATTCCTTCACGTTATCTGGTATTGATGCCATATGGAAATCATATTGGTGTATCGCAGCGTATTGAATCAGAAGAAGAACGTGACCGTTTACGCTCTATCATTGAGCGTATTCAAAGTGAACATAAACTTCCGGGTTCAGTGATTGTACGGACAGCGGCAGATGGAATTGATGAAGCGTCTATCGCACAAGATATGTGTTATTTGGTCAAACTTTGGGAATATATTCAACGTAAACAAAAAGCCATTGCTGTTCCATCTTTGATCTTTGAAGAATTACCGCTTCCGCAACGGGTTATTCGTGATTTAGCCAACGAAAATACAGCTAAAATTTATGTCGACTCTCGTGAGATACATGCCAAATTACAAGAGTTTGTACAAGAGTTTGTACCCAATATGGCAAATCACCTGCTGCATTATCCTGGTGAACGACCATTATTTGATTTATACAATGTCGAAGAAGACCTTCAAAAAGCCTTACAAACCCGTGTTGCTTTGAAGTCTGGTGGTTATCTGATGATTGATCAGACTGAAGCCATGACCACAATTGATGTCAATACAGGTTCTTATGTCGGTGGGCGGACACTTGAAGACACTGTTTTTAAAACCAATATGGAAGCGACGCAAGTCATCGCAAGACAATTGCGCTTACGCAATCTAGGCGGCATTATCATTATTGATTTTATTGATATGCAAGAGGCTGAGCATCGTGATGCCGTCATGCAGCATTTTGACAAAATGTTAGAACGTGATCACGCTAAAACCAAGATTACTCAAGTGTCTGAGCTTGGTTTGGTCGAAATGACCCGTAAACGTACCCGTGAGTCACTAGAACATCTACTATGCGAGTCTTGTCCAACCTGTCAGGGACGTGGTTATGTTAAAACTGCCGAGACAGTGTGTTACGAAATTTTTCGAGAAATCTTAAGATATGCACGTGCTTTTGAGTCACAAAGTGGCTTTACTGTGGTTGCGCATCCCGCTGTAATTGATCGTTTGTTAACTGCGGAAGCGCCTGCTGTAGCGGATTTAGAGCATTTTATTCATCGAGTGATTAAGTTCCAAGTTGAAAATTTATATACGCAAGAGCAATACGATATCATTTTAAGCTGAAATTGTAACAGGATGTCGTTAAACACTTGTTACAACTGGTATTTTACTTTCAAGCAGATTAATTTCAAAATACTAAACACAATAAGTAGCCATAGATTCTACGTTGAGTCTTAGCAAGTGAGGTTAAAATGACAGTGAGTGAAAAAATTATCACACGTAATCTACAACACACATTAGAAACCCAACCGAAGAACACCTGTGTGATGTTGGATGAAAATGGTAAAGAAGTGAATATCACCAAAGATATGGTGGTGATGGTATGCCATCAACTACTCAAACAGTGTCGTAATATTAAAAATTAAGGGGCAATTTAATCGCCCCTTAATTTTCTATGTGTAAAAATATTTTTTAAGATGTAAAATTAGTTTGTTTCAGACTTGGCAATATCTTCCAGTTGATTTTTTTCTGCAATCAGTTTTTCAAAACGTTGAATCTCATCTTCTAAATGAGTGAGAAGATTTTGCATTTTAGGCAAAGTACGACGACAACCTGTTAAACCCACTTCGAGTTTATCTAAATAACTGGTTAAGGTGATGTTGAGTGCTTGCCCATCCAATACAATTGAGGCAGGGTACAAAGCATCAAGTTTTGCACCATTCCAATACAACGGTTCTCGTGGTCCAGGTACATTCGAAATAATGACATTAAAGGCTTGATGTTTTGGTAGTAAGCCTGAGGCAATATTTAGACCTGCTGCGCCATATACAAAAGCACTATAGTTTAAAATTTGATTGGCATTCATGCGCTTGAAGCGGCTTTTTGAGTTCTGTACACTGCGTTTGATAATATCTAAACGCTCTAATGGGTCTTCTTTATGTGTACCGAGATTTGCCAAAATCATGGTGATTCGGTTACTGACATCAGAATCATCATCACGTAATGATGCAGGAACCATAGCAATCAATGGTTTTTTAGGTAAAGCATTCTGAGTGGTCAAATATTCACGTAATGCACCTGAACAAATAGCTAAAACAACATCATTAATAGTGACATTTAATGCTTTAGAAATCGCACGAAAACGATTTAACTCAAAAGACTGCGCAGCAAAACGGCGTGAGGAACTCACACGTTGGTTAAAAATGCTACTTGGTGCTTGAAAAGTTGAAACATAATCGGGGTTTTTGCCCATTTCTTTAAAAACTGTTTGGCAAAGTTCTTGGGTGACTTTGGGTGTAACTTCAATTTGCCCCTTAAGAGTTGCCAAAATATTTTTAATTCTACTGGCTTTTGGTTGTTTTAAGCGTTTAGCACGTTTACCTTCTACACACCAAGGCGGAACGATACTTTTTGCTGTTGGATCTTTGGACAGAGATTTCTCAATCAAACGTATCCCTGCTACACCATCGACCATTGCGTGATGAATTTTAAAATACATGGCAAAACGATTGTCTTCGATACCTTCGATAAGATGGCATGTCCAAAGCGGTTTTGCACGATCAATTAACGCACTGTGTTCTTGTGAAATATAAACCAGTAATTCACGGATGCGTCCAGGGTGAGGCAGAGCGATATGGCGGAAATGATGGTCAATATCAAACTCTTCATCCTCGTCCCAAAACAGACCATTTAAACGATTATTAAAAGGTGGTACAGGAATTGTTTTTGAACCGCGAATATCGGCAACAAGGTCTTGAATAAAAGTCGATGGTGCATCATCAGGGATTTGAAATAAGAACAATCCTCCAACGTGCATTGGTTGTTGGCGCTTTTCAAGACTTAGGAAAATAAAATCAAGAGGATGTAGTGGTCGCATGATGATAGGTTGCCTCCCTGCAATATGTCATTTTAACAAATTTTTTGATCAGTGTTGTTTTTTGAATTATAAAACTTTTATGATTATAAAATGTTTTAGTAATGAATATCCAAATATTTTAGCGAATGATTAGTTTATAAAAAAGTCCCTAGATTTAGTGACTTTTTTTTACCAATTTCTTATCAACTTATTTCAGATTACCTGCGTGTAAACCGCATTCTTTATGAGTTGCTTCTTCCCACCACCAACGTCCTTCACGCTCATGCTGATTTGGCAGTACAGGGCGTGTACACGGTTCACAACCAATTGAAATAAAACCTTTTTCATGTAAAGGATTATATGGGACTTCCATCATGCGGATATAGCTCCACACTTCAGCACTCGACCAATTGGCTAAAGGATTGTATTTAATCAGTTGTTTGCCTTCACCTGAAAAGCCTGCATCTGCTTGAATCACAGGAATTTCTGTACGTGTGCCAGGGCTTTGGTCTTTACGTTGCCCTGTAATCCAACCATCCAAGGTGGCTAATTTTTTACGCAAAGGTTGTACTTTACGAATGCCGCAACATTCTTTGTGATCGTCTTGATAAAAGCTAAAAAGCCCTTTTTCATTGACTAGGTTTTGCACAGCTTCAGATTCAGGGAAGCAAATCTCGATTTGAATTCCATAATGTTTACGCACAGTTTCAAGAAACTGATAGGTTTCAGCGTGCAAACGTCCTGTATCTAAGCTAAATACGCGAAAAGGTTGACCTAAATTTGCTGCCATATCAATCAGTACCACATCTTCAGCACCTGAAAATGAAATGGCAATTTCACCTTGTTGTGAAAGAGCAAGCGCTAAAATTTCCATAGGAGATTTGTGAGCATACTCAGTAGCAAGTGCATCGACAAGGTCAATGGTTGGAATCGTGGTCATATCTGCTCCTGGCAGGTAGCTTGAAGCTAGGTGTTATTTACAATTTCCTTATATTTTAAAGTAAATGAAATAAACTGCTTAGTAGATTTCATAGAATGCTTATGAAGAAAAGAGATTTATAAAGTTTCGTTAAATTGCGCAATCTTTAATGGTATGATAGCGCAAATTTTTTCTGACATTGGGAGAACCCATGGAAATCGTCTGTCTTGACCTTGAGGGTGTATTGGTACCAGAAATTTGGATCAATTTTGCTAAAAAAACAGGAATTAAAGAATTAGAAGCCACTACACGTGATATTCCTGATTATGATGTGTTGATGACACAACGTTTGAATATTTTAAAACAACATGGTCTAGGCTTAAACGATATTCAAGCGGTTATTGCGGACATGGGACCTTTTGAAGGTGCAAAAGAGTTTGTGGAATGGGTACGTACGCATTTCCAATTGATTATTCTTTCTGACACTTTCTATGAGTTTGCACATCCATTAATGAAGCAATTAGGATGGCCAACCATTTTCTGTCATAAATTAGAAACTGATGAAAATGGTATGATCACAGCGTATAAATTACGTCAACCAGACCAAAAACGTAAAGCGGTTCAAGCTTTACATGGCTTGAATTTCCGTGTAATCGCAGCAGGTGATTCCTATAACGATACTACGATGCTGGGTGAAGCAGACCAAGGTTTCTTGTTTGATGCACCTGAAAATGTGATTCGTGAATTCCCTCAATTCCCACCAATTCATGGTTATGCAGCGTTGAAAGAGGCGATTCGTAATGCTTCTGTACGTGATATTCCCGCTTAATTCGATTAAATTGTAATACTGAAAATAAAAGGCGTTTAATGCGCCTTTTATTTTTATTGACAGATGGCATTTGCAATAATTTTAGATTTTAAGACAGTTTAGATTTATTTTGAATTGCAAAAAATACAGCGAGACCTGATAAAACAATAATCATGCAAATATAGATAGTCGCACTCATACTTAAACCAATTTGCCTCACAAAATAACCTGCAATAATCGCTGGAATACTAAAAGCCAGATAACTGATGACATAAAATGTTGCCATTAAACCTGCTCGTTGTTCGGGTTGGGCAAGTGGCATAACCGTACGAATAGCACCCATAAAGCCTGTACCAAAACCAATCCCTGTAACGCCTGCACCCATGAAGAGTAAAGTTGCTTGAGAAAGATGAACGCCCAATAGAATCGTACTGGTTCCTATGGCAATGGTACTTGCGCCCACAATTAAAATTTTGAATGTTTGTGCATGTCTTAAACTGAGAATTCCTATTGCACCCATAATGGTCAAAGTCATAAACATTGATCCATTGAGCCATACAGACGGATTTTTAAAAGTTTGAACCAGTAAAGATGGCATAAGCGAGAGAAAAAACCCACTCACCATCCATAAGGCAATATTCACAGGGCTAACAATTAATAAGGCTTTTCGTGCTTGTGATGGGACAGTTAACTTCGGTTTTAATGATGCAAATGCACCTGAACGCCGTATTGTAGTTTCAGGGCTAAACCAAGCAATACAAAGCATGACAACAAATAATACAATCAAGACTTCAAAAACCAAAGAGAGTGGATAACTTGAGAATGTCAAAACTAGACAAGTCAGCATCATGCCCAACGCCATTCCAAACATTGGAGAAATACTGTTGATCAAAGTGCCTTGGGTTTTACTTAAATCAAGTAGCGCTGCACCGAAAGTTGATGTAGCTAGAGCAGTGGCTATGCCTTGAAAACCCCGTGCCAAAAATAGCATTTCAATATTAGACGCATATAAAAATAGTCCCATGGAGGTGGCTTGTAAGATTAAAGCAAGAAAAATAACAGGTTTACGCCCAATATAGTCTGAAAGTGAGCCAGCGACTAATAAAGTGGTCAGTAAGGTAAAGGCATAGGTGGCGAAAATTAAAGTGAGTAAAACAGGGGAGAAATTAAACTGTTGTTGATAAAGACGATATAAAGGCGTTGGCGCACTTGAGGCAGCCATGAATGCCATTAAGGTAAAAGTATGTGTGAACAGTGCTATTTGTGGATTGAATCGGGATGATGTTGCTTGTCGATGCTTAAAACGTGATACGCTCATAATTAAGCTTATAAATGAGAATTAATATCATTTATAGCAGATTTCTCTTATCATGAGAAAGAGATTTTATGTCTTAGATTGACACAATGCAGGTGAATGATTTGATCAAACCAAGTGATTGATTATTTGTAAATGAAAACAGCATATTAATGTGCTTTTCATCCTATTTAAATTATGGCTTTTGGGTGAAACGCCAGAGTGAACTTTACTTATTGCATTAAAAGAAGATTTATAAAGCACCTTTGATCAATGGATAAGCATTATCCAACAAAATCTTTTGTGCGGTTGCATTGGGATGCACCAAATCTTTCTGCATCAAGTTTTTATGACCTGCGACATTCTCCATAAAAAATGGCAGCATTTTCACTTTATACTGCTGACTGACGACTTTGTAATTATTCTCAAACGCTTTGCTATAGGTTGTGCCGTAGTTGGGCGGAATTTTCATGCCAAGCACGATGACGTTGGCTTTGGCTTTTTGTGACATTTGAATCAATTGCGCGAGATTTTTTTGAATCATTTGTGGGGGTTGTCCACGTAAACCATCATTTCCACCGAGTTCGATGACCACCACATGTGGTTTATGGGTGTGTAGTAGTTTTGGCAAACGTGCCAAAGCACCACTGGTAGTTTCACCACTGACACTGGCATTTATAACTTGATGTTGCTTAGGAAACTGTTGGTTTAAACGTTGTTGGAGTAAATTTACCCAGCCTTGTTGTGGATTGATGCCGTAACCTGCACTTAAGCTATCGCCCAAAATCATCACGGTTTTTGCAAAACTACTAACAGGTAGTAAGCATAACGTGCTAAAAAATAAGCAAGCATTTATTTTTTGAACTTTTTTGAACTTAAATAAATTTTCAGTTTGCATATAGGGTTTCTTTACCATGTCTTCGGTTTTGCCAGAATCTACTTTTATCATGCCACAAGCAATTATTTCTGCACAGCAACTTACACAAAGTATTCAATTACCACATCAAACATTAACGATTTTTGAAAATTTAAATTTAGAGATTTTGGCAGGGCAGCAAGTGGCGATTACTGGGCGTTCAGGTTCAGGGAAATCAACGCTATTGGGCATATTGGCAACCTTAGACCAAGCCAGTTCTGGAAAACTATCCATTTGTGGTGAAGCGATCCAAGATTTGGATGAAGAACAGCGTGCTTTAGTTCGATTAAAACATATCGGTTTTGTATTTCAGTCTTTTCAGTTGTTGCCACATTTATCTGCGCTTGAAAACGTCATGCTGCCATTACGCTTACAACCCAATTTTATTTATGCAGATGCTGAAAAGAAAGCTTTAAAATTATTGCAGCGTGTGGGTTTAGAGCGGCAAAGTAGTCAAACACCTAAAGTTTTATCAGGTGGTGAGCAACAGCGTGTGGCGATTGCACGGGCATTGATTTCAGAACCCAAAATCATTTTTGCCGATGAACCGACAGGCAACTTAGATGGGCATACCGCACAAGAAATTGAGCAATTATTATTTGAACTCAATCGTGAATTAGGTACAACGTTGGTACTGGTGACGCATGATCCAAAACTGGCTGCACAGTGCCAACGACATTTTGAACTTAAAGAAGGTCAATTGATTGAGCATACTGAGGTGTCGGTATGATCGCATTATTTAAGCCGTTGTTTCGACAGAGCTTTGGAACAACAGGAATTTATTTGTTAATTGTTGCATTAAGTATTGCGATCAGTGCCACCACTGCTTTGAAGTTTAGCAATGAACAAGTGCAAGATGCTGTGTCCTTACAAGCAGCAAAAATGCAAGCTGCGGATTTGGTTTTAAGTGATAATTCACCGCTTGCAACATCATGGATGAAACAAGCGCAACAACTTGGGTTAAAACAATCGCATGTCACACTGTTTGGAACGATGGCATCGACTGATGAACAATTTGTTATGGTGAATGTCAAAGCAATTGATCAGGCTTTTCCCTTACGTGGTGAGTTACGCATCCAACCACAAGCACAATATTTAAAGTCAGGACAAGTGTGGCTAAGCCCACGTGCGATGGATTTACTCAAGGTGAATATTGGCGACAACATTCAAATTGCGGATGGAAAATTTAAAGTTACAGCTAAGATTGAGCATGATTCTAATCAGGAGTTAGGATTCTCAGCATTTTCACCAACCGTAATTATTTCGCAAGCTGACGTTGCTAAAACCAATGCAATTCAAGTCGGTAGCCGTATCGAGTATCGTTTATTGCTTGCAGGTGAGAAAGCACAAACGCAGCGTTATGAGCAATTTTTTCAAGCTTTTCAAGACAAACAACAGCAGCGTTTAGAGATTTTACAGCAGAACTCGACATCACAGGATAATTTAGCTGAACAAGATGTTGCAGCCGCATCAGATCTCAAACTGCGTAATGCCAATGATGGCAATACCCGTTTAATTAAGCCGATTGAAAATTTAGATACCTTTCTACAATTGGCAAATATCATGACGATTTTACTGTGTGGCTTAGCAATAGCCTTAACTAGTCAACGCTATGTACACCAAAATCAGGACTATATTGCCTTGTTGCGTTGTATGGGTGCTAGTAAGAAACAGATTTTCCAAACTTTTCTGGTGTTATTGTTGGTTGTGGTTGCAATTGCAATGCTTGTGGGTACCATTTTGGGCATGATTTTGGGTTATGGACTTTTACAATTGATGTTGCAATTGATTCCATCACTAGAATTGCAGTTTTCAGTACTGAGTATGTTGTTTGGTCCATTGCCGATTGCGATTTTTACCAGTGCAATCGTGCTATTGGGGTTTATTTTGCCAAGTTTATGGCAGCTGTTACGGACACCACCGATTCGTGTGATTCGCCAGCAAGAACAATCAAAAAGTTCTTTGCTGTGGATGTTTGTGACAGGTGTGATCAGTTTGATTGTTTTTAGTTTGGTTTTGACTGAAAATTTAGTGCTGACCAGTTTAGTGATCGGTTCAATTATCTTACTCAGCGCTGTATTGTTTAGCATCATATTTATCATTTTAAAATTGATTAAAGCGCTAAAAAATCGCTGGTCGAGCTATGTACGTGTACCTGCCCAAACTGCGATTCAGATTACTGCTTTGGCTTTAGGGTTGAGTTTAATTACCGTACTTAGCGTCTTAAGAAGTGATATTTTAGATCGTTGGCAGCAACAATTGCCTGAAGGTACACCGAACCAATTTATTTATGGCTTGCCACCACAAGATGTTGAGGCATTTAAACAGCAAACTGCAGCAAATAAATGGACATCAACGCCATTATATCCAAATGTACGTGGACGATTAGTTGCAAAAAATGGGCAAGCATTTTCCAAAGAATTGATGGAAAAGCATAACTCTTTAAGACGTGAGTTAAATCTCACCCAAGCCGATCATTATCCTAAAGACAATGTGATTGTCGAAGGTGAAAGCCAATTAAAGGCAGGTGGGGTATCCATCGAAGCCAAACTTGCCCAAGACTTGGCAATAAAAATCGGTGATCGTTTAACGTTTAGTTTGCCTGAAGGGCAGTTTGAAGCGCAAGTAACCAATTTACGCACTGTTGAATGGCAAAGTTTTAGCCCGAACTTTTTCTTTATTTTTGCACCAAATACCTTGGATGAAAATGCTGGAAGTTTTTTAGGAAGTTTTTATGTACCACTTGAGCAGAAAAACCAATTGGTGAAAATCATTCAACAATTTAGCAATACTGTATTTATTGATGTTTCTGTGATTTTGGATGAGATCAAACGTTTGGTGAATGTTTTGGTACAAATTATTACGGTGCTTGCGATATTGGTGACGATTTCTGGAGTTTTGGTACTGGTGGCTTGTATTAATTTACTTTTAGATGAACGTAAGCGAGAAGTTGCATTGTTACGTTCTTTTGGCAGTACCAAAGCGCAACTTAAAAATATGTTGACGATGGAAATTGGTTTTATTGGATTTATCGCAGGAATTGTATCATGCTTTTTTGCCGAAATTATCAGTGCGATTGCCAGTTATCGCATGGATATGCTGATTCAACCGCATTGGCAAATTTGGCTGATTCTACCGATTTTAATGACTGTGGTGTGCGCTTTGATTGGGCGTTATCGTTTGAGTTATTTAAGTGATATTCCACCTTTACAGAGTTTAAGAGAAATGAATTAATTTCAATCTAAAGTCAAATATCAGCCTTTTAAAAAATTGTATTGAGAATACTGCAATGTTTTCGATTATTTTTAGGAAAATACAATGACTAAATCTAGCATCTGTCTTGTCTTTGCAAGATAATGTTGCTTTAAAATAGCTGTAAATAGAATGGATGGTTTCATAATATTCTATTGTGTTGCTATTGGTTTTAAATTTGGGGAATTTTCAGGTGTGACGAGACTAGATTCAACAATCTAGTCTTATTTTAATATCTGTAAAATGTTATAATTAATTCACCTAGTGGATAATAAAAATGCGTAAATCTCAACAAGGTGCATCGTATATTTCGATTTTATTAGGAATCGTGGTTTTTGCTTTTATCGTTAAAGCGACATTAGCACTGTGGCCATCGTATTGGGATGATCGTGTGATCGATAATCAAATTGAGCAACTGATGCAAGAAAGCTCAACGGATATCACACCATCTAAATTTGAAAGTCAAATGAGTCAACGTTTAGACATGAACAATATTCGAGATATTCAATTTAAGGATATTGCGACTGTGTCAACGGATAATGGCTTAACAGTGACTAAAAAATATGAAGTAAGAAAGCCATTTTTTATGAATATTGATTTAGTCCAAACATTCGAGAAGAGTTTTGATCAAAGGTCAGTTCAAAGTAAGTGATCCTCGCTTACAGCGTCGTATCGGCTATGAATTTAAACAACCTGAGTTACTCCAGCTTGCGCTGACCCATCGTTCAGTCAGCCATAAGTACAACTATGAACGCTTAGAATTTTTAGGTGATTCATTGTTGGGTATGATTATTGCAAATTATTTATATCATGCTTATCCACAGGAAAATGAAGGGCGTTTAACACGTATGCGTGCGACGTTAGTACGTCAAGAAGCTTTAGGTAAAATTGCCAATGACTTAAAATTAAGCACCAGTTTAATTTTAAGTACAGGTGAATTGAAATCAGGCGGTCATCATCGTGAGTCAATATTGGCAGATACGGTAGAAGCGATTATTGGTGCGATTTATACGGATTGTCAGGATTTGCCTGCATTGCGCAATATTGTTCTAAAATGGTATGAACCATATTTGGAGAATATTGAGCCTACAGATCAACTCAAAGATCCAAAATCACGTCTCCAAGAATATCTACAAGCTCGTAAAAAGCCATTACCAAGTTATGAGGTTGTAGATATTCAGGGTGATGCACCAAATCAGCATTTTAAAGTAGAATGCTTAGTAGACGGCCTGCCTAAAATGATGGGTGAGGGTTCAAGCCGCCGATTTGCAGAACAGGCAGTGGCGGCAGATTTTTTAAAGTTATTGGAGCAGTAAACTGCATGAATACACATTCCGATCACGTTGATGCTGATCACGAGCCAGATGACAACGGCAATGATTTAATTAACCAATTTTTTATTGCGCAGGGAACCGAAATTCCTGCTGACTATAAAAGTGGTTTTGTGGCGATTGTGGGTCGTCCAAACGTCGGTAAATCGACTCTAATGAATCATTTACTTGGTCAAAAGTTGTCGATTACCTCGCGTAAACCGCAAACGACTCGTCATAAAATCATTGGTATAGATAGTCGTGAAACGTCACAAGCGGTTTTTGTGGATACGCCAGGGATGCACAAAAAAGAAGTGCGTGCCATCAATAAAATGATGAATAAAGCTGCAAACTCGGCGTTACGTGACGTTAATCTGGTGTTATTTGTTGTGGATGCACAAAAATGGACACAGAATGACGAGTTGGTCTTAGAAAAGCTGAAAAATGCTGAAATGCCAGTGGTTCTTATTATCAATAAAATTGATACTTTAGAGAATAAACGTCAGATTTTACCGTTGATCGAAGAACGTGCTAAGTTGATGAATTTTGCTGAAATTGTTCCTGTTTCAGCATTACGTGGGGCAAATTTAGATCATTTGCGGGATGCAATTG
Source organism: Acinetobacter defluvii (assembly GCF_001704615.3). Classification (NCBI taxonomy): domain Bacteria; kingdom Pseudomonadati; phylum Pseudomonadota; class Gammaproteobacteria; order Moraxellales; family Moraxellaceae; genus Acinetobacter; species Acinetobacter defluvii. Next base: position 2,250,420 of record NZ_CP029397.2, on the reverse strand, counting down.
AAAAATATTTACCGTTCCAACCACCACTTTATTCTTTGGATCAAGTAACTGACCGTTCTGAACGTTTTCTTGCGAGTGAAATAATTCGTGAGAAAATTATGCGTCAGTTAGGTGAGGAATTGCCTTATGATTTAACGGTACAAATTGAGTCATTTAAAACTGAAGAAGCGACGGTAAACCCAAAAACAGGTCGCCCAAAAGCAGCATGTACTTATATTGATGCCACAATTTTTGTAGACCGTTCAGGTCAAAAAGCCATCGTGATTGGTGAAAAAGGTGCTAAGCTGAAAAAAATCGGGATGGATGCACGTGTCGATATGGAAAAAATGTTCGAACAAAAAATCATGCTAACGCTTTGGGTGAAAGTCAAAGGGGGATGGTCTGATGATGAACGTGCATTGAAGAGTTTAGGTTATAGCGATATTTAAACGCTGATCTTAGAAAAAGGATAGAACCGTAATGATGAAAGTTTTAGCAATTGTGACCTGTATTCTCTTTTTACAAGGCTGCGTACATAAACTCGTTACGGTTCCTGTCAAAGTTGCTTATAAAACTACAAAAGGGGTCGTCAAGGGCACCGCTGCCGTGGTAGGTGCGGTCATTCCTGATGGTGATGACGAAGATAATAAAAAAAATAAGGATGATTAGTTCGGCAAGATGCGAAATGAAGTCTTGCATGGTTATTTGATCCACCATCGAAAATACCGAGAACGCAGTCATATTGTGCATTTATTTACACAAGAATATGGGCGTGTCGATGGAATTTTAAGACAAAATCCGCCACCACAATACCAGCCGATTACTTTACAAGCCACAGGTAAGAGTGAGCTGAAGAATTTTTCAAAATTAGAAATACTCAATCAACCTGTATTTTTTTATGGGGATGCTTTTTTTTCAGGTTTTTATTTAAATGAAATTCTTTTAAGGTTGTGTCCCTTAGAAGAAGCGATGCCACAAACTTTTCAACAATATCATTTTACTTTAGAACATTTACAAAACTTAGCAGAGCATGCCAATCCTAACGTATTTTTAAAGCAAGTTTTACGTCAGTTTGAATATGCGCTATTAGAAGAATTAGGTTATCCGTTGGACTATGAGGCAGATGCACAGCAACAACAGATCAGCGCAACACAACGTTATCAATTTCAATTGTCTGATGGTTTTATACCTGTTTCGCATACCTCATCTGCAACCTTAACCGGTGAGCAGATTTTAAGTATGGCAAATTATGAAAAGGGTAGGGATTTTAATCCAGAACAGTTACAATTATTGTCGAAACTTTATCGCCAAATGATTACATCATTGCTTGGTGATCGCCCTTTAAAAAGTCGACAACTGTGGATCCAAAACTCCCAGTCTAAAACTTTGAACCGATAGTTTTTATTTTTAAGTATTTAGGAAAATAGTATGGCTGCATTGCTTGGTGTAAACATTGACCATGTTGCGACGCTTCGACAAGCACGTGGAACACAATACCCTGATCCTGTTCAGGCAGCGTTAGTGTGTGAGCAAGCGGGTGCAGAGGGGATCACGCTTCATTTGCGTGAAGATCGTCGCCATATCCAGGATGATGATGTATATCGTATGCGTACTGCGATTAAAACTCGTATGAATCTGGAAATGGCTGTCACTGATGAAATGGTGGCGATTGCACTTGAAGTTAAGCCGCATCATGTTTGTTTTGTCCCTGAAAAACGCCAAGAAGTAACGACTGAAGGTGGTTTGGATGTAGTTGGGCATTTTGAAGATGTTAAAGCTGCAACGCAGGCGTTGGTTGCGATTGGTTGTGATGTGTCATTATTTATTGATGCGGATTTTGCACAAATCGATGCGGCTGTGGCATGTGGTGCACAAACCATTGAATTACATACAGGTGCTTATGCAGATGCACATTCAGAAGATACACATCATCAAGAGCTAGAACGTATCATCAAAGGTGCTGAGTATGCTGCTGCGAAAGGTTTAGTGGTAAATGCAGGGCATGGTTTGAATCTTAACAATGTCGCTGAGATTGCTGCAATTCCACAAATTCATGAGTTAAATATTGGGCATTCAATCATTGCTGAAAGTGTATTTGTGGGTTTGCAACAAGCGGTGAAAGACATGAAAGCAGCAATCCAAGCAGCACGTTAATTTTATAGAATGTATTGAAAAGTAATCATGTCAAATATTAATTATGATGAACTGATGCAACCGGTCATTGGTTTTTTAGGCTGTGAAACACCCAAAGCATGGTTAGATGAAGCATTAAATAATCTCGATATTTTAATGCAAGATCATGCCAACTGTGAGAAAAAAGCGGCAGGAACCGCGATGAATTTGATGTTCCGCTATAGTTTTTTTACTGATTTACAAGTCAAACTTGCTCAGCTTGTTCGTGAAGAAATGTTGCATTATGAGCAAGTTTTAGAGTTTATGACGAAACGTGGTCAAGAGTGGAAAGGTTTAAGTGCAGGGCGTTATGCAGGTGGTTTGCGTAAGGAAATCCGTACCTATGAACCTGAAGCGTTGATCGATGTTTTAGTGATTGGGGCATTTGTAGAAGCACGTTCTTGTGAGCGTTTTTATGCTTTAGCACCTTTGGTAGATGAGGAGCTTGGACGTTATTATCGTTATTTGCTCAAATCAGAGTCTCGCCATTATGAAAATTATTTGGCTTTGGCATTGGATGTGGCGAAGACGGCTAAGCTCAAAGACCCTGAAGAGGATATTCAGCAACGGATTGCGGATATTCGTGAGGTTGAAAAGAATCTGATTTTGGCAACGGATGATACGTTCCGTTTTCATAGTGGTGTGCCTGAAAAAGCTTTAGCTTAAAGTTAGTCGATTTTTAAAGAAAGGAAGTGTTTATACTTCCTTTTTTATTTTGACAAATGCAGGTTTTTACCCCAATATTTTCTTGCTCTTTAACAATTTATATAAATCAATGACTTATAACTTGAATGAAAAACTTGGGTAATTTTGATTTTTTTAAATTAACTCTATGTTTTTATTTTGTTTATGGTTAGAATTTTACTGTTCACTGCCATGTAGGCAGCTTAGAAAACTATTACCAGTCGTACTTTCATACTGTTTCTTGTTCACTGCCATGTAGGCAGCTTAGAAAACTTTGATATTTATCCAAGTTTTGACCTGATTCGTTCACTGCCATGTAGGCAGCTTAGAAAAAGAGCCTGAAACAACGTCTTGAACATTCTTAGTTCACTGCCATGTAGGCAGCTTAGAAATAAAGAAAAGTCATACAAATCCCATAAATCCAGTTCACTGCCATGTAGGCAGCTTAGAAAAATAGAACGGCTACCGCAGGGAAAAGTATAGCGTTCACTGCCATGTAGGCAGCTTAGAAAATCCGCAGCATTAGCATTTGAAGTTGCAACAGGTTCACTGCCATGTAGGCAGCTTAGAAAGCTAAGAATAAAAAACAAGGATATGAAGCGATGTTCACTGCCATGTAGGCAGCTTAGAAAAGATTATTCTCCGACGGAAGAAGATAAGAAAAGTTCACTGCCATGTAGGCAGCTTAGAAAATTAATCCATTTTTTACAGTCAGATTGTTTTAGTTCACTGCCATGTAGGCAGCTTAGAAACGACTCAGATATTGAGATTATGACGACTGGTGGTTCACTGCCATGTAGGCAGCTTAGAAACGACTCAGATATTGAGATTATGACGACTGGTGGTTCACTGCCATGTAGGCAGCTTAGAAATAAGCTGCAAGCGACTTATCAAGAGCGAATGAGTTCACTGCCATGTAGGCAGCTTAGAAACTGACGTACGCTTGTCCGATCTGCGGCACGTACGTTCACTGCCATGTAGGCAGCTTAGAAAATTGGCATCTTTTGGCATTTCCACATACCAACGTTCACTGCCATGTAGGCAGCTTAGAAAAGTACAAGAATTTTCAGCAACTACAATAACCGGTTCACTGCCATGTAGGCAGCTTAGAAAATTGGTCAGCGTATTGATGTTGTGCAGTCTGAGTTCACTGCCATGTAGGCAGCTTAGAAATGCAAAAGATGATTCTAACTGCTCAAAAGGGGGTTCACTGCCATGTAGGCAGCTTAGAAATTTCGGATCGCCAGCAGGTCTATAATAAAGATGTTCACTGCCATATAGGCAGCTTAGAAATGATTCATTTAAACGTAATACGGCAACGTATGGTTCACTGCCATGTAGGCAGCTTAGAAATCTTGTGGCAACTCTTGAAGTCGTAAATCAATGTTCACTGCCATGTAGGCAGCTTAGAAAGATAAAGCCCGTACTGCTTCACGTGTATTTGCGTTCACTGCCATGTAGGCAGCTTAGAAATGATAAACCTCAAGACTCTGCAACTTTGATTGGTTCACTGCCATGTAGGCAGCTTAGAAAATTGATAAAAGGCAGGAATACAAAAGCTACAGGTTCACTGCCATGTAGGCAGCTTAGAAATTTTCTATCCATCTTCTACAAATATCTTGTGAGTTCACTGCCATGTAGGCAGCTTAGAAATGTAAAAATAACGGGTATATCTTACTCGTCAGGTTCACTGCCATGTAGGCAGCTTAGAAAAGATTTAAAGCGAGTTCTGATTTTCTTTTTACGTTCACTGCCATGTAGGCAGCTTAGAAAATGTAGGATTTGGCTTGAGCTTCGGTGCAAGTGTTCACTGCCATGTAGGCAGCTTAGAAATTTAAATTTTTCTATTTCTCTTGCAAGTATTTGTTCACTGCCATGTAGGCAGCTTAGAAAACAATATCAAAACCATGACATTTATTTTAAGTGTTCACTGCCATGTAGGCAGCTTAGAAATTTAAGAAGAATGCTGAAATCTTTAGCAAGAAGTTCACTGCCATGTAGGCAGCTTAGAAAGCTTTACGCTCAGCATCAGCCTTGGCTTGAGCGTTCACTGCCATGTAGGCAGCTTAGAAAACAAATTTTCTGTGCTGGTATCAGGTTGTATCGTTCACTGCCATGTAGGCAGCTTAGAAAAGTAGAAACACCATAGCGCTTAAAACCATTTAGTTCACTGCCATGTAGGCAGCTTAGAAAAAAAAACCGTTCTCAATAAGAACGGCTTCGGTTCACTGCCATGTAGGCAGCTTAGAAAATCATTACCTAGTACCAAGACAGTGCTTTCACGTTCACTGCCATGTAGGCAGCTTAGAAACGAAAGTTTGTGCAACCAACATGGAATATTGAGTTCACTGCCATGTAGGCAGCTTAGAAATTTCAAAACCATGTGCTTTACCAAATGGCGAGGTTCACTGCCATGTAGGCAGCTTAAAATAGTAGATAGTACAATTATTATTGAATTACTATACAAGTTAAATCCGCTTTTTATTATTCAATATCAAGGCATAAAAAAAGCCCACTGCATAATGAGTGGGCTTTTTAGAATTTGGCTCTCCAACCTGGGCTCGAACCAGGGACCTGCGGATTAACAGTCCGTCGCTCTACCGACTGAGCTATTGGAGAATCTGAGTGCGATTATAAGGATATATCTGGGCTGGTCAAGCCTTTCATGTCATGTTTTCTTCATTTTTGAGTTGTATGCTTTTTATTTGAACAAAAATATCTTAATTCAAAAAAAATATATGAAATGGTTGCAATCCCACAAATGACTTGCTAGATTAAATTTAGAAAGTGAGTTTAAGCAACTGCTTAAACCGTGTGGATTTAACCAACTTGCCAGCACTAAAATGGCTAAATAGGAGACAGCGAATGAATACGCTCAGCATTTCCGATATTTTTTCAAATTTATCTTTTTACCAAGAAAATTATCTTTCGATTCTTCAGAACCCTGAACAGTATTACACTAAAATTGAGCAAGCTTATTTTGAAGTGTGGCCGTTTGCTGAGAAGCAATTATATCTTGGTGATTTGCTACAGCTGTGGTTTAGCGAAAAATGGTTAATCAATGCGCAATGCAAACCATTAACCGATACAACTTCAAAAAATAATCAAGCAACGATTCAACGTGAGCATGATTTATATTTATTTCAATTGGTAGGCAGTACATTTTCAGGTGCAAACCATGCCAAAGTTTGGTCTGTGTCTGAGCAGAAAGTCATCCATGTTGCTTTAGATCGCGTATTTAAATATTACTGTTTCTTTGAGTCGATTGATCGTCCGAACCAGCCTATTCACTTTTCTTTAAATCACTTTAAACATGCAGTTTAAGTATTTTGATGAAAAGGCTTTTAAGTTGATTATTGCTTAAAAGCCTCAATGGCTCTCACACGACTCATTTTCAAATCAACAATAGGGTGAGGATAATCGAGTTGTAAATCAGGATTTTTAGCATAAGGTTCATGGATGTTTTTTGCATCCAGATGAGCAATTTCAGGTAGCCACTTTCTTAAATAATCACCATTTTCATCAAACTTTTTGGATTGGCTGATTGGATTAAAAATACGAAAATAAGGCACAGCATCTGTTCCTGTAGAGGCACACCACTGCCAGCCACCATTATTTGCAGCCAAGTCACCATCAATCAAATGCTGCATAAACCATTGTTCACCCAAACGCCAATCGATCAATAAGTTTTTGCATAGAAACATCGCAACGATCATACGCACACGATTATGCATCCAACCTGTTTGTAACATTTGACGAATCCCAGCATCAACAATCGGAATTCCTGTTTTTCCATATTGCCATGCTTTAAGGTCTTCAGGAGCATCTCGCCACTGAATTTTTTGCATATTGATTTTAAAGGGTAAATTTTTTGAAACTTGCGGAAAATCAAATAAAATCTGTTGATAAAACTCGCGCCAAAGTAGTTCATCTAACCATATTTGTTGCCCAAGATTATCAATATGAAAGTGACCTTGCTGTGTGCGAAAGAGGGCATTTAAACAGTGGCGAATGGATAAAATTCCCAAATTTAAATAGGGTGAAAGCTGACTAGTTGCATCAAGATGGGGAAAGTCCCGAGTCGTTTGATAAGTGGTGACTTGATTTTCTATAAAATGTTCTAATAGGGAGTGTGCATGACTTTCACTCACTTGCCATTGCTGACTTAATTGAGGCTCGTTAAAGTCGAGTTGTTGCAAACTTGGAATTTTATCTTCAATTTCAATGTCTAAAAATGCCTGTGGCTCAGGTGTTGGATAGGACTTTGGAATCGAAATACTGAGCTGTTCATAGCAATATTTTTTAAATGCGCTAAAGACTTGGTAGGGTTGATTAGATTTATTTCGGATTGAACCTACAGGGAAAATGCTGCGATCATGATATAAAACTAAATCACGACTCTGCTGATTTAACAGTTTTTGTACTTGAAAATCACGATTAAGTTCATTTACACCACATTCGATATTGGCATGTACATTTTCAATATTAAATGTATGGCAATGTTTTAAAATATGCTTTGGAAGGTCTTTCCACACTGGAACAATATCAATAATTAATGGGATATTGATTGATTTAAGTTGGTGTTTAAGTTCAGTAAGTTGTCTTAAATAGAAATCAATTTTTATTGGTGCATCGTGGTGTTTACGCCATTGTTCAGGTGAAAGGGCAACAAATGCAATGGTATTGCCTAATTGTGTTGCATGCCAAAGTGCGGCATGGTCTTGAATGCGTAAATCTTGGCGAAACCAAATCAGTTGTCGTTTCATGATCTTTAATATTGGGCTTGGAGATTAAGAAATGGATGAATCTAAAATAGAATGATATTGATTTTAGGGTAAAAATCTAAAATTAACAAAGTAATACCATTCGATCAAAGTTAGATAATATAAATTAAAGGTTTGCACAGACTCGTCATAGATTGAAAAGTTTAAATTACTTTGTGTAGTCGATGTCTCACTTTTGAAGGATCAAAAGTGACAAAGTAATACCATTCGATTAAAGTTAGATAATATAAATTAAAGGTTTGCACAGACTCGTCGTAGATTGAAAAGTTTAAATTACTTTGTGTAGTCGACATCTCACTTTTGAAGGATCAAAAGTGACAAAAATTCTTTGTTGGACAAAGGGGATATCCATATCACCCTTGTCCAACAGCGACATCCATGTCGCCTCATGATCGTATCACCACGTTTAAAGCAATTGGTGCAGAAAAGTAAAAGAGTTTAATTTATATAATGTTAATTTAACAGATTGGTATAATGAAATAAAAAATAATGAGAATAGAAATTAAAGCGCATAAAAAAGGCAAAGTATTAAACTTTGCCTTTTTGTCAGATCGGAATGATCTTAGTGGTGATGACCACCTACACCGTGAACATGACCATGTTCTAATTCTTCAGCAGAAGCATCACGAATTTCAACGATTTCTACTTCAAAAGTAAGGTCTTGACCAGCAAGAGGAAAGTTTGCATCTACTACAACATTGTCGCCTTCCACTGCTTTAACAGTCACGATTTGCACGCCATCTTCAGTTTGTGCTTGGAATTGCATACCTGCTTCGATGTTCTCAACGCCTTGGAACATTTGTTTTGGCACTTCTTGAACAAGGTCAGGGTTGTATTCGCCATAACCTTCAGCAGCAGGCACGTTTACAGTAAATTTATCACCTACAGTTTTGCCTTCTAACGCTTTTTCTAAACCAGGAATGATGTTGCCTGCGCCATGCAAATATGCGAGTGGCTCACCTTGTGATTTATCGAGAGTTTCCCCCTCAGCGTTAGTCAACGTGTAGTGGAAAGAAACCACTTGGTTATTTGCAATAGCAGTCATGTTATTGATCCATACGACAATAGATAATTATAAGTGTACATCATAAAGTGAAATGCCATTTTTGTAGACTAAATTTACGAAAAAAAAGCATTTTTACCACTTTTTTGATGGTTTTTTCATTAATAAGGGCAAATTATAAAATTTCAATGCAATTTTATCCGCGGTGCAATTTTCCGTGTAACAAAATCTTTAGCGGTGAGCAATCCTGCATGAGCATAACCATAAATCGTGGCTTGATGTAAACGATATAGCGATACATACATGGATTTTGCGACAAAACCTTGTACATTCACTTGTCCCAATAATTCACCCACGGCTTTATTTTTACTTAAAGAAACCAAAGAGCCTTTATCTGAGAATTGGAACATTGGTTGTTTGTTCCCATTGACACGTGCTTTGAGCGCATCAACCATAAAAGTCGCTTGTTGGCTTGCAACTTGAGCGCGTGGACCGAGTGCTGCTTCTCGTGCATCTAAGATGCAGTTAGCGCAGTCGCCTATAGCAAAAATATTTGGATCAGTTTTGGTCTGTAGAGTTGCATATACTTCTAAACGTCCCATACGATCTTTTTTAAAATCTGGTAAGTCCGCTATTACTTGAGGGGTTTTGATCCCCGCAGCCCAAACTTTAAGCTCAGCTTGAATACTTGTGCCATCATTAAAGTAGACTTTTTCAGCGTCAACTTTTTCTACACGTTTTGAGGTTAATACATCGATTTTCATGTGATGTAATTGCTTATCCGCATGTTCTGCAATTTTTTCAGACAATGCAGGCAAGATCCGATCAGCACCTTCAATCAAAGAAATTTTCACTTGGTTTGGATTGATTTTATTTAAACCATAATTATAAAAATTTTGTTTAGCTTCAACCAATTCAGCCGAAAGTTCTACCCCTGTCGCACCTGCACCGATCACCGCAATATTCAGGCTACGTTCAGTATTGGTATTTTGTGCATCTAAGTAGAGATGGAGTAAATCTTGTTGGAAAATTTCTGCTTGTTTAGGACTATCTAAGTAATGACAATATTCTTTAACACCTTGTGTATTAAAATCATTGGATACAGAACCTACAGCAAGCACTAAGGTATCGTATTCAACAATTTGCTTTTCACTTGCAGCTTCGTATTTCGTCGTTTGAGGTTTAACTAAGGTAATTTTTTTATTTTCTCGGTCTAGATGTTCAAAACAACCTTGAATAAATTGGTAATGATGTTTTGCCGCATGGGCATAATAATGCGTTTCTTCATCATTGGGATTCATCGTTCCCGCAGCGATTTCATGTAAAAGCGGCTTCCAGATATGGGTCAGCTTTGGATCAATCAATGTGATTTTAGCTTTTTGTGCTTTGCCTAAAGTGTCGCCGAGTTGTGTGACCAGTTCCAAGCCGCCCACACCACCACCGACAATCACGATATGATGAAGTTTTGACATAAATTACCTAATAGTTGTTATTGAAAGATGGCATTAATATGCCATCCATTTTGAGGTGATTTGTATTTTTTGTTTTACAATTTACATACTTATAACAAAACAAAGTAAATGAGTCGGGTTTTATATTACTCAGAAACCAAACAATGCTTTTAGCCATTCGAGTAGACGTTCAAACCATGATGCTTGTTCAATATGAACCTCATCTTTAATGTCAAAAGATTGTAGTAAAAGACCATTTTGATAAACATTGACTTTGGCTAAATGCATCATTTTTGCTAAAGGAGCGGTAAGTGACGCTTCATTAAGCTCAACATTTAAATGTGTTTCTGTATTTTGTAAGGGCTGAATGGCAAATAATAAACCAGTTGTGTCAGGTTGCATGATCTTAGAATTCAAATTGTCAAATGTCATAAGATCAATCGGTTGGGCATTATTATATAAACTGGTGGTGACAATTTGTGGTTTTTTAGCCTCAACTTTAAACATTTTCAATGTAGATTTAACCACTGGAAGCTCAGCAATCAGTTGTTTGTCTTTGATCACAACCTCATCACGGGTATAGGCATACGCTAAGTTTAAAAGTTTATGGGCAACTTCAGCACGTTTTGCTGCACTTTTTGTTCCCATGACCACCACAATTAAACGACGATTAGGTACATCAGGATTCATCGTTGGGCGATGTGCTGACAAAGCTAAATTATATCCCGCTGCTTGAGTAAAACCTGTTTTTAGACCATCAACACTCGGATCAGTTTTTAAAAGTAAATTAGTCGCATGATGAAAATGTTGTTTATAACTAAAACTCGGCATTACCGAATAATATAAATAATCAGGGGTGTGTTGAGTTACTGCTTGTCCAAGCAATGCCATATCATGTGCAGAAGAAAAATGCTCAGGCATGGTGATTCCTGGCGCATTGGTAAAATGTGTATCATTCATGCCCAATGCTTTGGCTTCTTTGTTCATGCGCTCAATAAAAGCGGGGAGTGTCCCTGAAATTCGTTCGGCTAAAGTCACTGCTGCATCATTGGCAGACATCACAATCAAACCTGCGATCAGTTGATCGACAGAAATTTGTTCACCTTCTTTAAGATACATTTGCGATTCATCCCATTGCACGATTTTTACAATCGGTGTCGCGGTCAGTATTTCTTCTTTTTTCAAGTGTCCAGCTTGGATTTCTTTTAAGGCAATATACGCCACCATCATTTTAGTCATAGAGGCAGGCGCACGTTGCACATGGCTATTATGTTCTGCGATGGTTTGTCCTGTTTGGGTATCTAAAATTGTCCAAGCTTCCGCTTCTACTGACATGGGGTTGATATTTAATAAGGCTGCGTTAACTAGCGTGGAACAAAACGAACAGATGAAGACAAGCAAATAAGTGACAATTTTCAAGGAGGACAGCCTTAGTAAAACAGGAGGTGAAAAACATAACGAATGCTATGCTTTTTTCGCTATTCTGGCTAGTCAGTTTTACAATCAAAATGCACGAATAAAGCACTGCTTTGTAAAAAATGTTAATCTAATAAATAATTACCTTTAAATATTTTTTGAATACGGCTTATGTTGCATTATCAAATTGAATTTGACGATTATCGTCAGCATCTCGTGCATGTTACTTTGCGTTTTTTAGCGAATCCAACCCAAGTATTATCCTTACCGACCTGGATTCCGGGCAGTTATTTAATTCGTGAATTTGCCAAACACGTGGAAGCTGTAAAAGCCTATGATGAAGCAGGACGTGAATTAAAAATTAGCAAATTTGATAAGAATAAATGGCGTTTATTCAACACCGATCATGAGCTAATTACTGTTGAATATGACGTTTATGCTTATGATTTATCTGTGCGTGGGGCATATGTCGATCAAACACGTTTATATGCAAATCCTGCATGTATTTGTTTGGGATTGGAGGGGCAAGAACATAGTCCAATTGAGGTTGAATTATTTTTACCTTCGGAGTTAAAACATTTTCAATTAGCAACAGGTTTAAAATCAAAAAGTTTAGTGAAAGGTCGTTATACCTTAACCGCACAAAATTATGCAGAATTGATTGATAGTCCATTTGAGCTTGCTGAACAAACACGTTTCAGTTTTGAGGCACAAGGTATTCCACATGAATTTGTGGTGTCAGGGCAACATGCCATGAATGCTGAACGTATGCAGCAAGATATTGAAAAAATTTGCGCTACCGAAATAGCTATGTTTGGTTCAGCACCTTTTGAACATTATACTTTTATGACCATGGCAACAGGCAATAGCTATGGTGGGTTAGAACATCCAAACAGCACCAGCTTAATTATTCCACGGGATGACTTGCCTAAAGCCGATGAACCAAATGAACCCTCTGCGGATTACCAGCGTTTTCTGGGGTTATGTAGCCATGAGTATTTTCACTCTTGGTTGGTTAAATTTATTCGTCCTGAAAATTTAGCAACTTATGATCTTAATAAAGAAAGCTTGACATCTTTATTGTGGATTTTTGAAGGATTCACCTCATATTACGATGATCTGATTTTGTATCGTAGTGGTGTGATTTCTCAAGAATCTTATTTGAAATTACTCAAAGCACAAATTGATCGCTATTTACAAAATCCAGGACGCTTTATTCAAACAGTCGTTGAGTCGAGTTTTGATGCGTGGATTAAATTTTATCGCCAAGATGAAAATTCCAATAATGCAGGCACAAGCTACTATAATAAAGGTTGCTTGGTCGCATTATGTTTAGATTTAGGTTTGCGTATGAAAGGCTCAAGTCTTGATGCTTTGATGCGCAAACTATATGAAAATACGCAAAATAACATTCAAGTCAATGAAAGCACCATTTTCAGCTTATGTGAAGAGTTAACAGGTGTGAAATGGATCGAGCAAATTAACCACCTAATCAATACCACAGAAGAATTGCCACTTGATCAATTACTTCCTGAGTTTGGTATTGATTTTGAAGTTAAAAATGAAAAGTCATTACCATTTGGTTTAAAAGTTTCAGAGAAGCCAGAAGGTATTTTGATCCAACAAGCACGACGTGATGGAACAGCAGCAAAAGCAGGGTTATCTGCCCATGATGTGATCGTTGCGATTAATGGTTTAAAAGCATCTGAAAAATTATTAGCGAAATATGCAAAACAATCTGCAAGCTTCAGCGTATATGCTTTCCGTCGTGATGAGCTTTTACAGTTTGAGTTACAAGGTGATGAAGTTGAACTCAACACAGTTGAACTCAGAGTTGTTGATCAAAACAAAGTCGCAAAGTGGTTAGATATTTGATTTAGGTAATTTAAAAGAAAAAAGCACTCATCTGAGTAATGCCAGTCAGTTAAGAAATTGACTGGCATTTTCTTGGATATTTTTGTGCTTTAATTTTCACGACTCGTGAACATTCTCTCTGCCTTTTTTCAGGTAATACAAATATTTTTGATTGTTCAAATAATTGTGCTAAATGTTTAGGTAAGTTTCCTGCTGACTCTAAAGGCGTATGTCTTAAGATATTGATAATACCTATGGATGCAATATGGAAACTGATCCTTAAAGGACTGACATTTGCATGTTGGGCGATAAATTTCATCTGTCGTCTCAAAATATTATAAGCTATAAATACACCCCACAATTCTTGATACACCAAATCAGGTTGCTTACTTCTTAAAACCTTTGAATCCTGTAAATCACTTTTAATTTCTCGATAACACATTTCTATTTCCCAACGCTGCATATAAAGCATCGCAAGGTCTTTGAATGGATACGCTTTAGAATCTGTCAATGATGTAATGTAACGCCTCGTTTTTCCTGCATATTCAACTTCAATCAAACGGGCTTCCCAATAATCACCTAATGCTGGATTGATCTTTTTTGCTCTTGGTGAAACAGGCATTTTTATCTGAAAGTCATGGGCGGCATTATTGTGAATAACTTCATAACGAAGGTTATCTTTTGCACGCATCAACCAATGACTTTCTTCTGCATGAGATTGCCAACTCACTAAAAAATCAGCAGAGAAGTAAGCACGATCAAATAAGGTAATACTATGAGCAGGTGCTTTTAATTGACTAGCTAAGGTTAATTCACCTTGATCCATACCGCCAATTTGGGCATCGATCATTTCATGTGTATTGGTATTCACAAGACAAGTTGCTCTAACTTGTGGATAAGGAACAACTGCTGTTTTCCCTTTAGAAGAGCCAAAGTGCTTAAAGTTTTCTTCGGTATGAGGCATAGACCAAACCACGCCATCTACAGCACAAACGCAGAGACCATGAAAGTTATTATATTGTTGTTGTGAGTCTTTAAGCCATGCCTGACTTAATGTTGAAAATAAAGCACTCATAGGTTCTAAACCTAAGCGCTGTCTTGCCTGTACTGATGCACTAGGTACACAGTATTCTGTTGTACCGAAAACAAGTTGTAATTGCTGAACTACATACCAAATTGGTTGGTTTCGAAATAGAGCAAGTCCAATGACTAACCAAACAACATGTTCAGCAGGAAGTTTTCTTTTTCAAATGGATGCTTTACCTGTTTGGTTTAAGCAATCTTCAATCCAGTTTAAATCGATTAACTCACTAAATTGAGAAAGTGAAGGCAAGGTTTGTTGTAATGTTATATCTAAATTTTGAGATAATTTCATAAAAAAAAGAGCGTATTTACATACACTCTTTTTACAGCATTTTAACTTTTTTTGCTTAACTGACTGGCATTACTCATCTGAGTGCTTTTTTTAGGCATAGACTTTGTTCTTTTTACGAGAGTGGGTTGATGTATTGAAATGTCCTTGATCATAAAGTCTGTCTAACTGTTGTACCAAAGGTATGAGCATGTCTGTTCTTTTGATGGGACTATAGTGTTCGATAATCTGCCCCAAATGTGCAATGGATTTTCTTTGAATATATTGATAATTTAGATATTTTTCGATTAATTCATTTGGTTTAGCTTCATTCAGGCAAATTGAAGTAACGACTGCCCCAGTATGTATTGCTTCAGATAGCATGGTGATACTGTCCTCAGTCACAAAAATATATTTATACTGTGTTAATTTTTCAGACATTGTAATTTTTTGATGTGGATCTATATATTCTATTTGTTTTCTACGCAATAAATCTAAACTTTGAGTGTCTAAATTCGGTGTTCTACGTGAACAAATTACACTACCTTTCAACTGATGTGTATCAACAAAATGGATAAACTCCTGAATTATGTTAGCAAAATCTTGCTTTGAAAAAGGGTATTCTGTAGTTGAGCCCCCTAAAAGTAAAACTGCATTATGCTGTTTTTGGAGAGTATGTTGTGTTGTAAAATGTGCAGAAACGGGTGGGGTGGGTAAAATAATTTGTTTACAATTTACATTTTGTGGTAAAGCAGTAATGCTAAAATCAATCAATTTTTCATTAAATTTTCTTAGATTTCCTACATATAAAAGTGGTAGTTGGTATTTTTTAGCCAAATATGCTGCATAGATTAAATTTGGCATGCCTGAGCAAATAAGCATTTCAGCGTGTTTGATATTAGTAGGCTCAATTTTAAAAAATAGTTGCCCCAACATGTTATAAAGGACTGGGAAGTTAGAGAATTTTTTCAATAAACTGACCCATTTTTTATTCAGTATTGTGGGGAGTTGAAAAGCATACAAGTCTAATGCGTATTTTTCCTGAACAATTTCAGCCACAGCAAGTGATGGATTTAAATGACCTTTTCGACCATCATGGATCACGATAACAGTTTTATTTGAAATCATTGCATTCACAATTGAACCTAATTCTGTATTGGGTTGATATTAGGCTAACTGTGTTTTATTAAATGATACTGAAACTTATATTAAAAGTTTTTGACAAAGACAAGTCTTATAGGTGTATTGAATTAATCTTAATTTAAGCTGAATAATTATGTGAATATTAAGATCACAATAAATAACAACATTATCGTGTGACTGTCACGTTGACATCAAAATTATAATGAATAATACCTCTAATAGTTTTAATGTTGGAGAATATAATGCAAAAAATAATTTCTGGTCTCATGTTTTCGATGTTGTTAACTTGTTCTAGTCTTAGCTTGGCAGCAGTATGTAATAAAACGATCACCAATACCGCATTGGGTCAACTTATTGTACCGACAGGAGCAACTTGTACATTAAATATGGCAGCAGTGGATGGCTCAATCAATGTACAAAAAAATGCGAATTTAGTTTTAAATAACTCTTCGGTTTCAGGTGCAATACAGGCAGATACTGCGAAATCATTAAAGTTAGTTAATTCAAGTGTGGAAGGTGATGTGAATGCAGCATCAGGTTCAACACAAATTAGTTTAAACAAGGCAATGATTTCAGGAAATTTATATTGCTCAAACATTAAATTACAATCCAATATGAGCAGTATCGAAGGTAAAATTATTGGTAAGTGTCAGTAGTTTTTATGTGACATGGTAGATTTAAATAAAGACTGCTGAAATTTGATCATTGAATAGATTAAAAATCAGCAGTTTTTATATCTATGATATCTATAAAGTTAAATATCAAAAATTATTTTGCTTCAGTTTTGGCTTTTAAAGTTTGGGTTAAACCATTGATGTCGCCACCTTGAATCCCCAACTCATTCATTAAACTATCGATCAAAGGTGCTTGCGTACGATAGCGTAAGGCACTATTTACCACTTGATCAGATAAAGCGACTTGACCTTGATCAGTACCAGCCTCAGCGGATGTAGTAGAACCACTAACACCCCCTAAGCCATTTACTTGCAAAATTTTAATATCATCAATATTTTCCATAGGTTTAACGCTTTCACGAATAATCTCTGGTAAATACTTTAATAATGCCAAGCGGATTTGCATTTCTACTTGTTCAGTAGACAAAATATTATTAGCTTCGTTGACAGCACGCGTACCTTCTGCATCTACGTGATATTGTTTCTCTTGTGCTTGTGCGAGCAAGATTTTTGCATCGGCTTCACCTTTGGCTTTTAAGCGTACTTTTTCAGCCTCAGCTTCAGCGCCGATACGAACAGCCTCAGCTTCATCTACAGCTGCTTTTTTCGATGCTTCAGCAGCAACTGTGATTGCAATTGCATCAGTTTCAGCCACCTGTTTTGCTGCAACCAACTCAACGGCTTTAACACGTTCAGCACGTTGTGTTTCACGAACTGTTAATACTTCTTCTTCTGCTTTTACTGCTTGTGCACGTGCTTGGTCAGCTAAAGCTTTTGCTTCGGACTCAGCACGAGATTTTTCAGCAATCGCAATCGCACGATCTTGCTCAGCCAGTTCAATGGTTTTCTTTTGCTCAACTTGTGCTTTTTGAATCAATTGTGCTTTAACAATATTTTCATTTTCTACATCACGTGCAGAAGCAATGCGTTTTAATTCAACTTCACGTTCCGCAGCAATGCGCGCTTCTTCCGCCTCACGTTTTTTCGATGCTTCTTGTGATGCAATTTCTGCCAATTGTTCAGCTTTGCGGATAGATATTTCACGTTCTTGTTGCATTTTTGCATATTCCTCTTCACGTAGAATTTGCAATTGTGCTTGTTGGGTTTCAAGGTTTTTAGCTTTGATGGCTAAGTCTGCATCTTGCTCAATGTCATTACGTTTTTTACGACGATCTTCAATGGTTTCCGTGAGTTTGGTTAATCCTTCCGCATCAAACGCATTTTGTGGGTTGAAAAATTTAAAGCTAGTTTGGTCTAAACCAGTCAGTGATACAGTTTCGAGCTCTAAACCATTTTTAAACAGATCTTCAGAAACGACTTGTTGAACTTTTTGTACAAAATCAACGCGCTTTTCATGTAATTCTTCCATTGCCATTTCCGCAGCAACTGCACGCAATGAGTCAACAAACTTGCCTTCAACCAAATCCTTTAATTCTGGTGGTGACATGGTTTTTTTACCCAATGTTTGCGCAGCAGTCGCAATGGATTCTGCGGTGGGTTTTACACGCACATAGAACTCAGCCATGACATCTACACGCATACGGTCACGAGTAATTAAAGCTTGATCCGCAGCACGTTTTACTTCTAAACGTAGCGTATTCATATTGACAGGAATGACTTCATGCAGAACTGGCAGCACGATTGCCCCGCCATTTAAAATGACTTTTTCACCACCAAAACCAGTTCGAACAAACGATACTTCTTTACTTGATCGTTTATAAAGACGGGCGATGATGACACCGATGATAATAAGCGCTGCTAAAATAATGCCAGCAATAATCATAATTTGGTTTAAAGAAGAACTCATGATGTAATTATCTCTGCTTTGTTATTTAAAAATTAAAGTTGAATTGCTTGAAAGCCATTGACTGTTTTTTGGGTTAAAACAACCTCTTGTCCTTGTGAAAAAGTAATATTAAGTTCAGGTTCGACCAAGATATAATGAGTCTGACCAAACTGATCAAGGACTTTGGCTTGCGCTGGATAGTTTTGTCTGGCTTCGCCTAAAATGATGAGTGCAGTTCGACCAATCAATTCGTCACTATAAATGGCAGTGGTTTCATCTTTCGGTAAAATTTTTGCAATGGTGGCTGCAACAATACGCACTAAGGGCATACATAAAAACAAACTGGCAGGTGCTGCAATCCAGATTGGTAAGTATTGTTGTGTAAATGAGAAATACAGAGCTTGCATGGCAAAACCAAACAAAGCATATACAGTTAAGAAGATAATCAACCAGATTAGAACAGGAATGCGCCCGAGATAGAGCCAATCTAAAAATTGTACAAATAAGCTTTGATCAGTCTCGAGATCAATCCCTAAACTTTTGCTGTCGCCAATATCATCAGGAATAAATTGATCTAAAAAGCCTTGAGATGAAGCACCCAATACTAAAAGTAAGCATTCAAAAATACCCAAAAGCAGCATTAAGCATAAGCTAACACTAAAAAATAAGTTTGAAGCATGTGTAAATAATTCCCACATTTTGTACACTCTTCTTCAGTTCACAATTTATTTTTTGTGAGGTGTTTTTAAATATTTGGCAAATGCCAAATGATGAGTTAATTCTATTAATAATCACAGTTTATATGGATATTTCAATGTTGACAAGAATTTTTTAGCAATAATAGTTGTAAATCAAAAGGTTATTGTTTTTTATCGATGAATGGTATTTCAACGGAAAAATTTGTAATTGATCAAAAACTAGATTATAAAATAAAAAGAATTAGACAAATGAATAATAGCCATTACAAGGAATGTATGGGTCTTATGCTAAAAAGAGCTTTAACATCAATTTTTCTTTTCTTATTTAAAAGTGCATTGGGACTAAAAGGAAAAGAGCGCTATTCTATGATTTCACACTCAAAAAAATACGCAATGATTGGGGTGATCATTGCGTAGAACAACGAATTTGTACAGACAAATTCGGTTAAGGAGAAATGTTATGAACTTTGGGGATTGCTCATAACGTGAAATAAATAATAATGCTGCTCATTAAATCGATCATTAGTTTTCACGTTAATTCATGTAAACAAACGTTAAGACTAAGAGGTTTATGTTTCTTCTAGAGCCTAATATAAAAAAGCCTTTCAAGTGAAAGGCTTTTTTATTGAATAAGTTATTTATAACTTAAAAATGGAAAACACCTAAGCCATTTTTAACCTCGTCTAGGGTTTCTTGAGTAATGATACGACATTGATCTGTACCCGCTTTTAAAATATCCATGATGTAATCAGGGTCTTTGGCAAGTTCCATACGACGTTCACGAATCGGTGTAATTAATTCTTTTAACACACCTTCAAGACGTTTTTTCACAGTACCGTCACCTAAACCACCACGACGATAATGTGCTTTTAATTCTTCAACTTCTTCTTTGTTTGGATCAAAAGCATCTAAATAAGTAAATACAATATTACCTTCTACTTGACCTGGATCTTCAATACGCAGATGGTTCGGGTCAGTGTACATGGCATTGACTGCTTTCTTAATATCTTTATCAGTTGCATCTAGCACAATGGTATTGCCTAAAGATTTAGACATTTTCGCTTTACCATCAAAACCTGGTAAGCGACTCATGTTAGATAACAGCGCTTTACACTCTGGTAAAATGTCTTGACCAATCTGGCGGTTTAAACGACGTACGATTTCGTTGGTTTGTTCGATCATTGGGATTTGATCTTCACCTACAGGCACGACTGTTGCTTTAAATGCAGTGATATCCGCAGCTTGCGCCACAGGGTAGCATAAGAAACCTGCAGGAATATCACGCTCAAAACCACGTAATTGAATTTCAGCTTTAATAGTTGGATTACGTTCTAAACGTGAAACAGTCACGAAGTTGAGATACAACATGGTGAGTTCATTCAAAGCAGGTAAGCATGATTGAACACAAATCGTTGTTTTTGTTGGATCGATCCCAACTGCTAAATAATCAGTAGCAACTTCAATGATATTACGGCGAACTTTTTCAAAATTATCGGCATTATCCGTTAAAGCTTGTGCATCCGCTAAAAGTAAATGTTGATGGTGAGAGTCTTGTAAACCCACACGTGAGCGAAGTGAACCCACAAAATGACCTAAGTGAAGTTGTCCTGTTGGACGGTCGCCCGTTAAAATGACAGGACGATTGTCTTGATTACTCATTATTTCTTCCACAGCCGTAAGCGTCGATATCAATTGTTACTCAGAATATGGATATTGTACGGCATAATTTTTTTTTATGTCAGCGAAAAAATGTGCTTGATTGCAAAATATAAAAATTTCAAAAATGATAAATAAAAATACAACTCCTTATATAAAGCTCTTTTAAAGTTAATTAAACTACTCAAATAAACATAGATTGGGATAATAAAAAATGGCAAGTAGCTTGTTATTACTATTAGATGATATTGCCACAGTGTTAGATGATGTTGCAGTCATGAGTAAAATGGCAGCCAAAAAAACGGCTGGGGTATTGGGTGATGATTTAGCATTAAACGCACAACAAGTGACTGGGGTTCGATCCGAGCGAGAAATTCCTGTGGTTTGGGGCGTGGCTAAAGGTTCTTTTGTAAATAAGTTAATTCTTGTTCCTTTGGCATTATTGATCAGTGTGGTTGCACCGTGGCTGATTACACCTTTATTAATGATCGGAGGATTGTTTTTATGCTATGAAGGTGTTGAAAAGGTGATTCATTCGCTGGTGCACAAAAAAGCTAAAACTGAGCAAACTGCACATGCTGAATTGGATGCGATAGAAACAGATTTACAGAAATTTGAAAAAGATAAAATTAAAGGTGCGATTCGTACAGATTTTATTTTATCAGCAGAAATTGTGGTGATTTCATTAGGGACTGTTGCTGCAGCAACGTTTCTGACTAAAGTGATGGTGCTTTCAGTGATTGCTATCGCAATGACTGTGGGCGTATATGGCTTTGTGGCGATGATTGTTAAAATTGATGATTTAGGTTTATATCTCACTGAGCAAGCCTCAAACCTTAAGAAAACAATCGGTCGTGGGTTGTTGGCATTTGCGCCAATGTTAATGAAAACTTTATCAATTGTGGGTACCATTGCCATGTTTTTAGTGGGTGGTGGTATTATTTCGCATGGGATTTCAGCTTTACATCATTTTACAGAAGAAACCGTAGAACAGGTTGAGCATATTCCCACCATCGGTTCGATTATTGGAGCCTTAACACCAACTTTAATTAACTTAGTAATTGGGATTGTTGCAGGTGCGATTGTGTTGGGGGGAGTGCATGTTTTCCAAAAAATACGTGGGCAAGCATCTTCTACCTAATTGAAAAAAATTCATTAAAATAGACACAACTTTATAAAGAATAAGGATAAAGCTATGCGTTGGAAAGGACGTCGGGTAAGTAGTAATCTAGAAGACCGTCGAGGCGGTGGTGGAGCAAAAGCAGGTGGGATTAGTATTCTGGGTTTGATCGTGGCTTTTGTGGCATGGAAGTTTTTTGGTGTTGACCCACAACAAGCTTATCAAGCGACCAAACAAGTGACATCTGGTGGTCAATCACAAGCTGTTGCTCCTGAAAATTTAACCCCTGAGCAAAAAGAAGTCTCTGATTTTGTTGGAACTGTGCTTGCAGATACTGAAGATGTTTGGACACCTATTTTTCAGGCACAAGGGACACAATATGTCCCACCAAAATTGGTTATGTTTAGTGGTGCGATTAATTCAGGTTGTGGTACTGCACAGTCTGCGATGGGACCATTTTATTGTCCAGCAGATCAAAAAGTTTATATTGATACCTCTTTTTTTAGAGATATGCGCCAGCAAATGGGCATATCTGGTGAGCAAAATCAATCTGAACTTTCTGCAAAGGATGAAGCAGGGGATTTTGCACAAGCTTATGTCATAGCCCATGAAGTAGGGCATCATGTGCAAAATCTTTTAGGAATTTCTGGACAGGTACAACAAGCGCGTCAGCGTGCCAACGAGGCTCAAGGCAATGAATTGTCTGTACGTTTAGAGCTTCAAGCGGATTGTTTGGCAGGGGTTTGGGCAAATAAAACCCATCAAAAAACTCAATTCCTTGAGCAAGGTGATGTAGAAGAAGCAATGGATGCGGCTGAAAAAATCGGTGACGATTATTTACAGAAAAAAGCACGAGGCTATGCAGTTCCTGATAGTTTCACGCATGGTACTAGTCAGCAACGTATGCAATGGTTTCAAACAGGCTTAAAATTAGGTGATATTAATCAGTGCGAAACTTTTAAATAAAATTTCATAACAAGAGTGAAAGGAGAGTAAGCTCTCCTTTATTTTTTAAATTTTTGAAAATTACCTAAAATCTGAATAGATACATAAGTCGTAAATACACAAAAAAATTATAATAAAATCAAATGACATTTCAATTTTTTAACATGTGAATATAAAACTCAAAAAATTTTTTCTGATTAAAATGATAGTTTTTATTCTCTCAGCTCTACGTGTTTTGATAACTGATATTTTAAATATAATGATGACTGCCGTAATAGATTAGTAATAGATTAAATCGAGCTTTTAAACTTGATGATAATAATGTTAATTATCTAAGTCAGTGCATAAACTAGTCATACAGTGTTCATCTGAAATTATGAAAATATAAGCTTGATTTGGATTAGTGATGAATGTTTCTTGATCAGTTTTTTGATTATTATTGATCAAGCGCAACTTTTTATTTCTTTATCTCAAGCACTTTCTAGGTAAGTAGTCTGTATTTGTATGGCTGTAAATGTGTAATAAGTTTTTAGCCGTGTTGCCCCAATCAATACCACACTAGTCAGAAAAATCAACATAGCTAAAAAATATCGGGATACCATTTTAAAATGTCTTAAGCTTCAACATAATAGAAATGTTGCTGATACTGAATTCAAAGCACTATTTGATATCTTTTTAAACGCGTATATCAATAAGCTTGAGATTTATGTTAAAAAAATTATTTTTTTCGGGCGATGTAACGCATTTTTTTGTAAGATTATATCGATTTTAAAATCATCTTTATTTCTTGATTCATTTAAAAAATGATTGGGTAGTGGTTGTTCACATAGATTAAAAAACCGTATAAAGGATACGCATGGGTAATTATTTTTTTCTACAAGTCTTTACAGTTGTTTTTGCTTTATCCATTGCAACCACCATTTTTAATAAGCGAATATTAGGTTTTCCACAAGCGATTGGTGTACCTCTAGTTTCTGCGATATTTGTCTTTATTTTGCAATGGGGCGCAAGCTTACTCAATGGTAATCAATTTATTTCTATTAATATTCACAATATTGAGGAAGCGGTTAGGAATATTGATTTTTATGACTTTTTAGTGAATGGTGTGATTTGTTTTATTTTAACCTCATCCGCTTTAAAGTTTAAAGTTTCTGACTTAAAAGTATATTGGAAACCCATTAGTATTTTAGCGACCATCGCTTTATTACTTTGTGCAGTCTTTTTTGCAGGTATTGTGTTTGGATTCCAATACATTATTGGCAATCCAGTACCAATTTTAGTGTTATTACTGTTGGGTTCGGCATTAGGTGCAACTGACCCGATTGGGATTAAAGGTGTGCTGAGTTCAGTTCGTGCGCCTCATCATTTGATGGTGAAGCTTGAAGGTGAGTCATTATTTAACGATGCAATGTGTATTGCTGTTTTTATGACTTTACTTAATGTACTGGAGGGTGAGCATTTTAGTTTGGTTGCAACTTTACAAACTTTGCTGTACGAAATTATTGTTGCTGTGATTATTGGTTGGGCATTTGGTTTGACTATTTTACGTTTACTACGTGGTAAACATGAAATGGAATCTCTAATTTTAACCACAGCATTACTGGCATGTGGTTCATATTTAATTGCTTTATTTGCGCATGCTTCTGCACCGATTGCGTGTGTCATCGGTGGTTTGATTGTTGGGAATAAATGGAAAGAGATTTTACAAGACCGTGAAATTCGAGAAGTAAATCATTTTTGGCATACTGTGGAAGGAATTATTAACTCATTCTTATTCACATTGATTGGGCTAGAATTATTTATTTTAGATTTAAGTACCAGTCTTATTTTAGGTGGGATATTGGCTTTTTTTGCATTACATTTATCCCGTTTTGCTGCAAATTATTTAGCATTTGCATTTTTCCCATCATTTCGACACAAAAGTTATAATGGTAGCCTAGCGATATTATCTTGGGGTGGGGTGCGTGGGGGGATCTCATTGGCATTGATTTTAGCAGTCGCCAATATTCCTGAATTACGTGAATATAGCAGTATTTTAATTGGTTATACTTTTATCAGTGTATTACTTTCTGGAATTGTCTGTGGTTTAGGCTTACCAGCGGTGATGAATGCATTTTACTATAATCCTAATGAAGACAAAGAAGGCTTCAAAGGATGGTATCAGCGCATGTGTCATAAAATGAATCGTAAAGGCGTAAAATATATCGTAGGCGAAGATGCGGAAGGGCATGAAACTATTACTATTTATAATCCTGAAGTTTTAGTCGATAAAAAATCAGAGGATGGTGTGGCATCTGTGCATCGTCCAGATAAAGCTCAAGAAGTAAAACGTTTGGAAAATCCAACCAATTTCTAAGCGGTGCTGAAAATTAAAAACCGAATGTTTTAAATATTCGGTTTTTAATAAGCAAAAATAATTTAATTTTCTTTTGGAAAATACACGGCATTGGCAGCTTTAAAGGTATTTACATGTAAAGGAACCAAATCTTCTAACTTTTGGTAACCACCTGCTAATACAAACATAATAGGTAAATTATATTTTTTAGCCAATTTAAATACCATTAAATCGCGTTCATAAAGCATTTCAGTACTGAACCATTTCGAGCCACAACGGTCATTTTGATGACAGTCCATACCTGCTTGATAAATGATGATATCCGCTTGCCATTCTAAAGCATGTTCAAAACCATCCACAACTGCTTCAGCATATTGCTCAAATGAGCCTTTTTTATTGTGAATATGACGTGTGATACTTCTTTCATAGGTTGCACAGCCAAATGCCAACGCATAGATACTGAAATTGAATAAGTTTTCAAATCTCAAGGTATATTCTGCTGTGCCATTTCCACCATGTTGGTCACAATCGAGCACAAAGACCTTTTTATTTGGATATTGCTGTGCAATTAAGGCTAAACCATTAAAAGTACAGTAAGCATTGCCGTGTTCATAAACAGCATGGTGAAAACCTTGTGCGATATTTGCTGAAATACCTTCTCGAAGTGCAATTTCTGTGGCTAAAAGTTGCCCTGCCTGTACAGCAAATATAGCTTCACGAAAGGCTAAACTCCATTGTTTAAAACCCTGCATCACAGCGAGCGGTTTTTTGCCTTTGACGAATGCTTGTACATACTCAGGATCATGGATGCCATATAAAATTTTAGGGTCAATACTTTCAGGATCCACCAGTTCGACCATTTCATTGGCTTCAAGCACTTGCGCAACCGCAGTCAGTTTTTCCATGCTATTCGTATGCGTTTTTGCAAAATATTGAGGTGAATAGCAAGCTTTTAACATAATGACTCTCGATTAAATCTGCTCTTGAGCAACAGCAATCAATTGTTTTAGCTCAGTGGTTTCTGGGCTAAATAAACCATTATCGATTTGCTGTTTAAAGTGTGAACTAAATGCACGCGCTCTATTTGCTGGCGAAATTGCCAAAGTGGTTAAACGTAAAAACCAAAAACCAATCACATCATTGACCGAAATCACATGACCTTTAAAGTTTTTATTTGGACGTTTAGCGATATTTTCTTCATCATAATATACTGAAAATAAGCTACCAAGAGGAATACGAATACCATTAATAATCAAAGGAACAAGATTAATACATGAATGGTCATCTCCCATTTTGATTTTTTCCATCAAAATAGGCATATCATTTTGATCTACAAAAATATTGATATTACCTTGGCGTAGCATACGCCCATGTGCAATTTTTAAGAAAAAGTTTTCAGCCATTGGACATGAGCCAACTTTGGGTTTTTCGCTGAGATTTTTAAGTTCTAAACTATTCACATCCTGCGGTTCTTTGCGCAAAATAATATCTTCTAAGAACTGACACAGAACTTTACTTTCTTCTTTTTCAACATGCTCATGGATATTACGAAGTTTGGTTTGAAATGCAACTTGTTCCGCCAAAGCATTAACAAAATTATCTTCACTGTTGGGATGCTCAGCTAAGAACTTTTGAACCTCTGGATTTTGGTCTAAGTTCCGCCAAGTTTTAAGTTCTAAACCGTGTGCAACGGCATTCGCCAAAATCATTTTTAAAGGCTTAGTATCATACTGATCAAATATTTTAAAGTCTTTAAAATCAATTTCATCTTGTTCTGAATTAATAAATTCAGCAACGACACGAGTGGCTTGAGTATAACCACAACCTCTACGTTCTGTTTGATGACTGAAATGTTCATTTAACATTTCAGTTAAGTTTTTAGCTAAAGGATGTAATTGTTCATTAAAACATCTTAAAACTTCGTGTTCTAAAATGACATCGCTCATGTATATTCCCCAATCAAGATTTTTTATCTTTTTTAAATTATTTAGCGATTCAACGATAATAAATTTCTAATATTTTAACAATAGTTTCATAAATTAGGTGCTTTATTTTTGTGTATATAAATCAATAATAAAATAATTCATTTTTAGAATGGAAAGTTTTTAAAATAAAATTAAATATGAAAATATTTAGATTAAAAAAGCAGTAGAGAAATTCTACTGCTCAAATAAATACAATTATTTTATAGTATTCAGAAAGTTTAAATACGGTTGTACCAGTAACTGTTCCTGTTCCATGAGTGGCATATGTCCCACACCTTTTAAAATCAGGGGTTCTTTGGCATTTTTAAGCAAAGATTTTAATTCTGCCGCCGCTTCAACATTAATCACTTTGTCTTGGTCACCCCAAGCAATCAATACCGGTTGATCAATTGAACGTGCAGCTAAAGCAAATGTTTCAGGTGTATACATTTTTGACATAATAATTAGTTGTTCTACCAACTTTGTATTATTTGTGGCTTGAGAAATCATCAGTTTTTCTTGAGCTTCTTTGAGTTCATTTGGAATAAATGGCGGTAAAGCAGTTGCGATACTCAGAACTTTATCGAAGTCACCTTTTTTAGAAACGATCATACTGCGTAGTGTGGTTGGGTCTTTTAAATAAGGTGTATTCGCAGACTTAAAAACACCTGCACTATCAATTAAAAATAAAGATTTGGTATCTATAGGGTATTGGGCTGCATATAGTAAAGCGATTGATCCGCCCATACTATGACCTGCAACATGTAGACCATTTTCAAACTTGCCCGCTTCAGCAAAACGGCGTAATTTTTCAGTCATGTTTGGAATGGTGTAGTCAAAGTCAGCAGGAACTTTGCTGTCACCTTGACCAGGCAAATCAGGAATAATCACATGATAATGTGGTGTTAAATAGCGTGCTAAACGGTTACAGTTATCTCGACTACCCGCAAGCCCATGCACTAAAAGTAGGGTGGGTTTGCCAACTTGTCCACCTTCACTATATGCCCAGTCGATATCGCCTACTTTTAAGCGTTTAGATTGTAAGCCTGCCCAAGTACGCTCTTGTTGTAAAACACTTTGAATGTCAATTGCAGCAAAAGTTTGGCTAGGAAGACTGACAGTTGTGGCAATTCCTATACTGAATGCCGTAGAAAGTAGGAGTTTACTAAAGATTCCTTTCATTTGTAGTACTCTATGTTTTTGTTGTTTAATGTATTTTAAGCTTAGGATAGTATTTAAAAAAATACATTTGCCTAAATACATAATTAGTACATATTTGAGCCAATGGTTATGCAAAATACTCAAACACCTACAGTTGAACTTGCTCAAATGATTCTGTCAGTGGTCATACAAATTCCTTATGGCAAAGTGGCAAGTTATGGGCAAGTTGCTAAATTGGCTGGATTGCCAAAACATGCTCGTTTGGTTGGGCGAGTATTAGGACAATTAGAAGCGGAGCATGATGTTCCTTGGCATCGCGTAATTAATTCTCAAGGAAAAATTCGAGTCAATCAGCTGGATGAGCAAGGCACGAATCTACAACAAGCATTGTTGTTGGCTGAAAATGTTGTAGTTATTGATGGGAAAGTGAATATGAAAAAATTTGGTTGGCAACCTTAATTGCAATATTTTTATTTTCTATAAAACATCCCTATATTTGCTATAAGGATGTTTAGGCTTTAAACATTAAGGGTGCTTGATTACCAGCACGGGAACATTGACTGTAGTCAGTAAACTTTGTGCAACACTGCCGATTAATAACTTTTTAAAACCACTGCGTCCGTGTGAACTGATAATCACTAAATCGGTGTTGAGGTCTTCAGTTGCTTGAGCGATGGTTTTGGCAATATTTTCACCTTCTAATAACTTAACTTGAACATCAATACCTTGTTCTTGAAATTTGACCTTTGCTGTTTCCAAATTATCTAAAATATAATTTCGAGCACGTTCAATCATTTGGTTACTTTGACCATGCATCATATATTCTGAAGCAATATAAGGGTCTAGCGTCATCACTTGTACCACTGTGATTGTGGCATTAAATTTATTCGCTACTTCAACAGCTTCCGGAATGACAGCAAGTGAAGTGTCTGAGCCATCGATAGGAACTAAGATATTTTGGAAAGTCATAATGTGCTCCTTTTCCTTTATAGTTATTACAAAAAATATATGAATTTAACCGTCTATAAAATCATCATATCTTAATTTTTTTGGTTTGGAAATGGCAAAAATAGATCGATATTTAAATATTTAAACTTAGTTTTGTATTTTTATAAAATACTGTATTTAAATAAAAATTGTACTAAAATGGTCGGGATTAAAATTGTAATATTGCACTGTGTTTAAAAGCAAAAAGTGAGATCACAATATTACAATTTTATGGCAATTATTTTTATAAAATCATGTGAATTGGAATGTAATTTAACAAAAAATGTTTAATCTTTTTGCGTGAGTTCCAAAGCACGTTGATAAGCAATTTTTTTCTTAATACCAGTTAAGTCAGCTACCAATTGTGAGGCTGCTTTTACTGAGAGATCTTCTAGTAAACGTAACAGAAGCTTGTCCAATTTTTCTTGATTTACATCATGTTCTTCGGTTGCACCACCGATGACCAAAACAATTTCTCCTTTTTGCTGATGGTGATCATTTTCAATGAAAGTGCGTAACTCTGCCAAAGTCATTTTTTTAATCGTTTCAAAGGTTTTAGTAATTTCCCGTGCAAAACCAACAGGGCGTTCAGCACCAAACACCTCAACCATATCTTTAACACACTCTAAAATACGATGCGGTGCTTCATAAATAATCATGGTTTGGGTTTCATGTTTGAGTTTTTCAAGTTGTAACAGGCGTTGCGATTGTTTAGAGGCTAAGAAACCTTCAAAACTAAATCGGTCACTGGGTAAACCCACCGCACTCAGTGCTGCAATGGCAGCACATGCGCCAGGTACAGGGATCACACGAATATTATGCTCTTGCGCAGCACGCACCAGTTTAAAGCCCGGGTCACTGATTAAGGGGGTTCCAGCATCACTGACCAAAGCGATGTCTTCACCATTCTTTAAGCGTTCAATCAGTATATTAATTTTGTTACTTTCATTATGATCATGACACGCTGTTAAGGGCGTTGCGATATTATAATGCTTTAAAAGTTGTGCAGATTGGCGGGTGTCTTCTGCGGCAACAACTGAAACGGACTTTAATACCTCAATTGCACGAAAGGTCATGTCATCCAAGTGCCCAATTGGGGTTGCTACAACAAATAACTGAGCACTCATAGGGTTCTCCATGATTAACAATAAAAAAGTGAATTATAGACAGACCGTACTCGGTCTTGGTTTGATGAGCATGATTTTTACAACGCATGCGGATGTTTTGGTTATTTTACCTGAAACAGGACCTTTGGCGCGAGCCAGTAGCAGTATTAAACTGGGAATATCGACTGCATATCAGGCAACAGGTGCAAAAACAGTTTTAAAATTTGTGAATACTGATCAAAAATCCATGAATGCGATATTAAAACAACATGTAAATAAGCAAACACAAATGATTATTGGACCTTTAGCACGACAGGATGTTGAAGAGGTCATTAAACTTGCGCCGAAAGTACCCGTTTTGGCTTTAAATGAAGTCGCCATTCAACATCCCCATGTTTTACAGTTTAGTTTGTCAAAAAAAAGATGATGCAGGCGCATTGATCAATACCATGCAAACGGATCACATTACCAAGTTGTATGTTTTACAACAGGCTGAAACTGCACAGGAAAGTAAAGCATTCTTTAATGCTTTATCAGCGCAGTTTCAAGGGCAAATAGAACTAGTCAAAAACATACCTACCAAAATGATGAAAACAGAAGGCTTATTGTTATTAGGGAATTATGCGTGGATTCGTCAATTGAAAAAATTACCTATACAAAATTTGTATATGCAAGCCCTTGCGGTTGAAGATAGCCAGCCATTACCAAAAGGAATCAAGTTTTGCGATGTGCCTTCACTTTATATGGCTGATTGGAAAGATGTTATGATTGCATATCAACAAAATCCAACACCGATGGCTTACCAGCGTTTATATGCTTTTGGTGGGGATGCATGGCAAATTACGCAACAGTATTTATCAAAAACGAAAACAGCCAATATTGATTTCAACGGACGTACTGGAAAAATCCATATCGAGAATAATCAGATTGCCCGACAACCCATGTGCTTTGTGAGTACTGGCAAGGGTCTAGCAGTGGCTTAATCTTTTAATCGCTGGAAAATGCACATGAAATCTACGGTTAAATCTGTACGGCAACAATTAGGTGAATGGGCTGAACAAACAGCATTAGACTGGCTTGAGCAAAAGGGATATATTTTGATCTCTACAAATTATCATACGCGTTTTGGTGAGATTGATCTGATCGTACAAAAGGACAATGAGTTGATTTTTGTAGAGGTTAAAGCACGTGCTAAAACAGAATATGGTCATGCTGCAGAAGTGATCACCCTTGCTAAACAGCGTAAAATTATTAAGACTGCCTTAATATTTTTACAAGATCATGCAGATTTTCAGGACTTTTATTATCGTTTTGATGCAATTTGTTTTGATTTTCATAAAGAAATTGCAAAAAATGTACAGCATGACTTTTCAAAAATCCCGTATGATCTACAGTGGATTGAAAATGCATTTACTTTAGATGCAGACTTGATTAATCTGTGAGTGAAATTTAAGCGTAGTGGCTTATAAAATATAGAAATAATGATTTCAATGAGGAGTCTTGCTGAGTGTTAAACCGAATTGTCATTACAATGTTGTGTGTAGCAAGTTTATCTGGATGTGCGAGTTTCATTTCTGGGGGGACAGGGAGTACACCTGTAGGCACAGAAAGTGGCGTTAGATCGCTGGGTCAGGTATTTATTGATTCTTCCATTGAACGTACTGCAAAAATTAATTTATATAAATTGGATGCAAGATTTAAACAATCTCGTGTAAATATTAATAGTTTTCACAGCAATGTACTGCTAACAGGACAAGTGCCTGATGTGCATTTAAAACAATTGGCTGAAGATAATGTTCGTGCCATGAGTGATGTAAAAACAGTACACAATTATATTACTGTGGGTAATCAGATCAGTTATAGCACCATTATGCAAGATGCATCAGTCACTGCCAATACCCGTGGTTTGATCATGAAAGCGCCTGTCGTGTCTGACAATAAAGTTATGGTACATACGGAAGATGGGGTGCTTTATGTCATGGGACGTTTAAATAATGCTGAAAGTGATGATTTAAATGATGTACTGCAAAAAGTGGGTAACATCACTAAGATTGTGACCCTATTAGATAATATCGAACAAAATAGCCGTCAAGTGCAAAGCTCATCATTTGCAGCCACACCAACAGTATCAAACGTTCAGCCTGATGTACAAACACCAGTGGCAATTGATCCTGATGCTGTAGAGCCAAGTAATAATGTTCAACCCTAATTTTCAACATAAACAGCAGCTACTGTTAAAAAAAATCCAAGCAATTAAAGCATTTTATGCAGACTTTCGTTTGTATGATTTGGCAAGTATCACGATTAATGGACTGACGCCGAAAAAAGGTTATCAATATCGTACTAATATTGCTTATGGTTTAAAAGCTAGACAGCGCTTGGACTTATATATTTCAACAAAGAAACAAGATAAGCCTTTAATTGTGTTTGTGCATGGCGGTGCTTGGCGTCATGGTGACAAAGGTGCTTATAAGTTTGTGGGTGAAGCATTTAGTCGCTATGGCTATGATGTTGCGATCGTGAATTATCACCTTGCGCCTCAATTTAAGTTTCCAACCTATGTCGATGATTTAGCGATTGCGTTAAGCTTTTTAGAACAACAGCAAGAAAAACTGGGGATTTCTACACAGAAGATTGCTTTGATGGGACACTCTGCAGGTGCATTTAATATTACTTCTTTGTTATACCACCCACAGCGCTTTCAGTTGCCCCTCAAAGGTCAAATCAAGGCGATCATAGGTCTAGCAGGACCTTATCATTTTGATTATAAAGGAGATCCATTGGCTGCTGATGCATTTGACCAAGATATTCCTTATCAACAAGTAATGCCTTATTATTTTATTGAAAAAAATGAAGTGCAACATTATTTGTTTTTGGCGGAAAATGACCAAATTGTGAAAGCAAGTAACAGCTTTGATTTGAAAAATCAATTAGAAGCTTTGGGTAATCATTGTCAAATTCGTGTGATTCCAAAAACAGGACATGTTTCGATTATGGGAAGTGTTTCAAGTTTATTTAGCCGTTTTTATCAGACACGGTCTGAGATTGTAAAAGCTTTGGAACAGGCTTTTAAAGATAGCTAAATTTACCATTTGAATAATCGTATAAAAAATGCCTGAATTAATCAGGCATTTTTTTATTGTGTATCACATGTTCAATCATCGCATGGGCGATACTGCCTGAAATTGGAATTTCAGGTAAGGCATTAAACTTAAAGAATTTTGCATCACTGATTTCTTCCTCTTGTAAGACGATCTCACCTGATTCATATTCAGCCTTGAAAGCCAACATCAGATTACTTGGGAAAGGCCAAGGTTGACTGGCTAAGTATTGAATATTTTTAACTTTAATGCCAACTTCTTCTAAAGTTTCACGCGTAACAGCTTCTTCCAAAGTTTCACCTACTTCGACAAAACCTGCGATTAAACCATACATATTGCTGGTGTTTTTAGCATTTTTCGCCAGTAAGATCTCATCTTGTCCACGTGTAATCACAGTAATAATACAGGGTTGTACACGTGGGTATTGATGATAACGACAAGCAGGGCAAACCATTGCATATTCACGCGGATGGACTTCAGTTTCATGCCCACAATGGCTACAAAATTTATGATTACGGCGCCATTCTAAGAGTTGTAAAGCACGACTGGCTTGTTCAAATTGAATTTTTGTCCACTGGGCAATCAGTTGACGAATAGGTACAAGTTGATAACCTTCAGGAATATCTTCTTCAATAAATAAATCTCGGGCGATGATTTGATCTCCCGAGCGAAAGACTAGATCACTTGCGAGTTGTTCAACCTTGGGCAGTTGGAAATTTTCATCGACCAAAAGTTGATGGTGATGGAAAATATAGGCAAGTGATAAGTCAGTAGTTTGGTCAGACATTAGGCAGTCGCTTGTAAGTTTTGGCTACTCGTTAATGCTATATCAAACATGGACTGTAATACAGGTTGTTTATTTTGCAAATTGTCAATCATCATATCTGCACTTGCTAAGACTTCTAACAAAGCTTGTACTTGTTGCGGATTTAGCAATGTTTCTTTTGATAACTCTGCTTCGACAAAAGCTGCGCTATCCAATAATGTTTTTTGACTTTCAGGGGAACCTAAAAACAACATTGCACCACTGATTTCTTTAAGTTGTGCTGGAATGTTGGCAATATTTTCATTGTTTTGTTCAGCAATGTACTGTACTAAGGTTTGAGTGGTTGTATCAATTTGGATTTTGGTTTCGTTAAGCAATACCGTATGTGCGTCGTCTAAGCGATCAAGCGAAATATGCAAATTGTTGACACGTAGTTGCAAACGGTTTGAGGTGTAATTACGTTCTAAAATACCAATTGAGTTCATTGCAGATAAAATACTATTCATCAATTGTTGTGCATAGTTTTCATTATTTAATGAACTATGATCTGACAATAATACTGCTTGTTGAGTCAGCTCAGTTGCAGCCTCACTTAAGTTTAATACTTTGAAAATATTGGCTAAGTTAAGCAATTTCTGTTTTAACTCGGCAGTTTTTTCATCAGACATATTTTGATAATTATACTCAATGTCATTGCGAATTTCGCTCATTTCATCAGTAATGAGTTTGCTCGCAGTATGAATCGTTTCAAAATCTGGACCATATAAATGACGACTAAAAATCTGTAATTGATTGTCCGTTAAAATATCATCGCCCGCATTGATTTTTTCACGTAGATTTTGTCCAATATCATTGTCTTGGCTAATACATAAACTCAGAACATTGGCAACGGCAAGAGTATCAACTTTAAACTGTTGTGGGTCTTGAAGAAATGCGCCAATATGCGTTTCAATTTGAATTAAGGTACGTAAACGTGCATCACTTAAAATGATCTCAGGCAGACTTTGTAAAGCATTGGCGGTTAATTTCCAATATTGATGACTTGGTGTATTTTCTGACAGATGGGATTGATACGCCCCTACTAATTCTAAACCTTGAAAATCAAGCGCTGCTTCTTGTTGTTTCAGCAAATTATTTAAACAAAGCTTATAAAGTTTATGTACATAAATAGATTTTTCTAGTTCAGGTGCAGCAGCTAAGTCTAAATTTGGCTCAACACAGTCTAAAAGGGGAACAATACTTTCGCCTTCTTGAGTGAGAGGTTTACCCAAGGCTAATTCTAAACGATTTAAGGTGTCGAGCAAAAATTGATGAACCTTAACTTCACGCAAACAGGTAAATTCCACAAAACGCTTTAACATGGTTGTGCCTTCACTTAAAGCTAGCACATCTGAAGTTTTGATATTACGTGGGTCTTGCATGATCTTACGCATCAACTCAGCAGCGTACTCCGTGAGTTGTGCGAGTTGTGGCATATTAATTAAACGAATGACATGTGCACATTGTTCAAACTGATTCAATGCGTCATCGATACCAAAAGGCAAGGTTTGATCTTCCACCAAACTGCTGACCGCAGACTCAACTTGCTGAATCGAGTTATCTACTTCATTTTTTATTATTAATAAAGCCGTTGGATCGAAATAAATTGATGTTTGATAAGACATCAAAGCCCCCTGATAAAAATTACATGTTTTAGTTTTTTAGCCTTTATCTTAAAGACTAATTTTTAAATTTTAATATCGCCTAAATGCGCAGGATTTACAATAGATTTGTATGCTATCGCGTTAGTTTCTATACGATACAAAAAGAAATCAACCTGATTTATGCAAAACTAAAAATAAAATCATCCTGTTGCAATGCTCGATAAGTGAGTATTGCTTTAAACAATTTAACTATTTTGCAAAGATGCAAGCTTCTCCATTTTTCTTTTCAAACTCATCCATCCATGTTTGATGTGCTGTAAGTTCTTCATCAGAAGCTAAAATGATAGGTGCATCAAGATCAATTGTTTGACGGCTTTGAGAGCAATTCGAAAACTCGTTTGCGTTCGATAAGGCATCCATATCAAAAGAAACTTGTCCACCGGTCATCGCAAGATAAACATCGGATAAGATTTCCGCATCGAGCAAGGCGCCGTGGAAAGTACGATCACGCTGTGGAATTTCATAACGACGCACTAACGCATCTAATGAATTTTTCTGTCCTGGATGTTTACTTTTTGCCATCGCTAAGGTGTCGGTAACAGTACACACCTCAGATAACGCCACAAAACCACTGCGTTTGAACTCCATATCCAAGAAGTTCATATCGAAGCTAGCATTATGCGCAATGATTTCACTGCCTTTTAAATAGTCAAAGAGCACTTGGGCAATCTCATCGTATTTAGGTTTATCTTTTAGAAATTCATCAGTGATGCCGTGAATGGCTTCAGAGTCGCCAACAGGTTTTTCAGGGTTAATATAAATGTGAATCGAACTGCCTGTTAGTTTGCGATTGATCATCTCAATGGCACCGATCTCAATAATACGATCACTGTCTTGGAAATAAAAACCTGTGGTTTCTGTATCTAAAATGAGTTGTCTTGGACCCTGAAGATCAAGCTTTTTTGGGGTGATTACAATATGCGGATGGGATGTTGAAGTAGCATTTTCAATTACACTATTTTCACTGATTTGATTCGACACTTCATTTTCATCTGTTGCATCATTATGAATAACTTGGCTAGCAGTTTGACTGGTTGCATCAATTTCACTACCCAAAGTATTTTCGAGTTGCATATCATTTTCAAACTCATCAGAGCTATCATTTTCCATTACATCCAAACCAAAGGGATCATCTAAAAGCCAATCAGTTTCAACTTTTTTTTTATCTTCGTTCATGATCTCACTCGCCTGCGTTACTGTTTTGGGAATCGTGGTAATTTGTGGTTCTTGGATGCCTTTAGCGGTATTTGCTGCACCTAAGTTGGCGAGTTGATCTGCCATTTCATTGCCTGCATGTCCAGCGTGACCTTTGATCCAATTCCATTCAATATCACGACCTTTGCAGGTTGCATCGAGTTGTTTCCAGAGGTCTGGATTTTTTACATCTTTCCAGTTTTTCTTTTTCCAATTCTCGATCCATTCAGTGATGCCACGTTTGACATAGTTAGAGTCTGTCCAAAGCACGAGTTTTGCATCTTTAGGGCAAAATGCAATGCCTTGAATCGCAGCCGAAAGTTCCATACGATTATTGGTTGTTTCAAGCTCACCGCCACAGAGTTTGTGTTCCTCTGTTGCTGTAATCACATATGCTCCCCAACCACCGAGCCCGGGGTTGCCTTTGCATGCACCATCTACATAAAGTGTGATCGTTTGAGACATAATGATAACCAATGAATTTGAATTTAGTGTTGAACATAACGAGCGAAGAATTTATTGTATACGCAAATCATGCTTTTCAACGGCAAGAACTGCGATTTTTTTAATTTTTTGTAACATTTGTAAGCAATTTGCTTGCAATAAGTGCCTTGTATGAGTGAGATGCTCTACTAAAATGGCATGGATAAAATAATTTACTATATTGATGTTCGGAACCCTGTATGTCTAAACCAACCACAATTGCGTGGCAGCCTAATTCTTCTGCTTTATTTAAATTATCATTCATGACATCAGCACTTGCTGCCATTGGGTTAATGACAGGGTGTTCCTCTTCACAAACTGTGACCAAACCACAGACCACCAAGCAATCAGGTATGTTGGATGCAAGCAGTTTAGACTCTTTAGAAGATTTATTATCTGCAACTGATATGCGTGCGGTAGAAGGTGATCGTTTACTGATTTTAAAACATGGTGATGTGTGGAAGCGCATGTCCGTTGGTTTTAAAATGAATGAAGACCGTTGGGATCCACGTATTGACGCACAGCGTAGTTGGTTTGCCGCACGTCAACCTTATATTGATCGTTTGAGTGCACGTGCCTCTCGTTATCTGTACCATACAGTTAAAGAGGCTGAACGTCGTGGTTTACCTACGGAGTTGGCACTTTTACCGATTATTGAAAGTTCTTATGACCCTGCGGCAACCAGTAGCGCAGCCGCAGCAGGGATGTGGCAGTTTATCCCAAGTACAGGGAAAATTTACGGTTTAAGACAAACAGGTTTATACGATGGTCGTCGTGATGTGGTGGAGTCGACGCGTGCAGCCTATGAGTTTTTAGGGAGCTTATATAATCAGTTTGGTTCTTGGGAATTGGCACTTGCGGCATATAACGCAGGTCCGGGACGTATTCAACAAGCGATTAACCGTAATCAGGCAGTAGGTTTACCTACCGATTATTGGTCATTACGTTTACCACAAGAAACTATGAACTATGTGCCACGTTTCTTAGCAGTGGCTCAAATTATTAAAAATCCTTCAAAATATGGCGTGACACTACCACCTATTGCGAATCGTCCGCACTTTAGAGAAGTATCTGTCCCTGCAGGCATTCAACTTAATCAAATCGCAGCAACGACAGGTCTTAGTCGTGCGGAATTATATGCACTGAACCCAGGACATCGTGGTGAAGTCATTGACGTGTCTAGCCCGATGAAAATCTTAATTCCTGCGGATTTAAATCCTAATATTGATGCAAAATTAAAAGCCTTACAGCCAAATAGTGGTTATTTAGCCAGTACTGCGCCTGCTTATGTACCTGCACCGACCTATGTCCCAGCCAATACTGGTACACCGATTACTCCTAATAGAACTAATCCACCTGTTCTTACTGCAAATACTACAGCGCCTAACCCTGTGACGCCTGTTAGCCCAGCAACGACTACTATTAAAACCACACCGCAAGGTTCATCTGCTTTAGCTGCTTTTGCTTCAAATGCGACGATTCCGAGTGCGCCACGTATTCCAGTCGCTGTGACGCAAGCCAGCAATGTAAAACCAGTGACTGTAGAGCCACCGTTGTCTGCGCGTGAGCGTGAGCAAATCATGGCAGCAGTCAAAGCTGAAGATGAAAAATTAACTGTAAAACAGGTAATAGAACCACAAGCTACACAAGCTGAAAAAGATGAAGTGGTGAAAGAGATTAAAGCCATTGCGCCACAAGGTACCGAAATTGTGGATCCTTATGATGGCAAAATTAAGTTGACCGCAATCCAAACCAGTCAGTCTGTGGCAGAACAACAAGGTCGGGAAAATACAGTTGGCTTTGCTTATCCAAAAGGATTGGCTGAGCCAAGTGCGGTTACTGCGGAAGAAGTCAAACTTAACCAAGATAAAAAGTTTGAAAAGACAGAAAGTGAAGTCGTCGTGGTACCGCCTAAAGGCAAACGCAGTACTTATACAGTGCTACCGGGAGATACTTTAGCGATTATTGCCATGAAAAATGGGGTAAATTGGCGTGACATTGCAAAATGGAACCAAGTTGACCCAAATGGAACTCTGTTTGTGGGCGCAACCTTATATTTATATGATGCCAAACCGCAACAAGTAGAAACTTCGACCAAGAAAGTAGACAGTACACCTGCAACTTATACGGTTCAACCAAATGACAGTCTCACAGGTGTAGCGAATCAATTTAATTTATCCGTGTCGCAGTTGGCAAGTTATAACAATCTAACCACCAGCAGTAATTTATTTGTGGGACAAAAGCTGCATTTAAAAGACAATGCAGAGCATAAAACTGTCGGGCGTGCCGACAACAAACCTGAAGCAAAAATTAAAACCAAGCCTTATGTGGTAAAACGTGGTGAATATCTAAAAGCTATCGCTGATCGTTATGCGCTTTCTATACAAGAGTTGGTGGATTTAACACCGGGTCTAGAAGTGGGCAATCTTTTCGTGGGGCAAAAAATCAATGTACCCGTTCAAGAAGTGGAGCAAAATGTTGAAAAAATTGAGTCTAAAGTTGTAGATCAGACTAGGTTTAAAAATGTTAAAGCTGAAACAAACTATAAGACTGAAAACTATCGTGTGAAAAGTGGCGATACTTTGTCAAGTATTGCGGTTCAGTCAAAAATGAGTTTGTCAGAATTGGCGGAGTTAAATAATTTATCCACCTCTAAAGGTTTATTGGTTGGACAAACCTTAAAAATTCCTGCGGGAACGACGGTACCAGATACTTATACGGTGCAATCAGGTGATAGTCTAACCAGTGTTGCAAGCAAATATAATTTATCGGTGAGTCAAGTCGCTGATTTAAATGGTATGAGCAACAATGCAGGTTTATTTGTTGGGCAAAAATTAAAATTGTCAGGTGAGCCTGTATCGAGCAAATCAGCTGAAGCAGAAGACGTGGTAAGCACGAATCGTGCTACTGATAAGGATATTCATGTAGTCAAAGCAGGTGATACCATTGCTTCAGTTGCTAAGAAATACCATTTACAAGTGGCTTTTTTAACTGAGTTGAATGGTCTGACTAAAAATGCCAAATTACGTGCAGGGCAGCGTTTAAAAATTGATGGGGAATTACCCAGTAAAGGTACAGTATCTAAAGAAACAGAGAATGTAACGACCAAATCAACACGCTCTACACAAGATACTGAAGCCTATACAGTAAAATCTGGTGAGTCTTTAAACGTAATTGCGAGTCGTACGGGTATTTCGGTAAAAGAATTGGCGGATCTTAATAACTTAAATGTTCGTGCAGGTTTACAGCGGGGTCAAACTATTCGTATTCCAAAAACTGTTACAGAATATAAAGTCAAAAGTGGTGATTCCCTGATTCGTTTAGCCAGTAAATATGGCATTGCCAGCAACGAGCTTGCTGAAATGAACGACATGAAACCTTCTACACAATTGCGTATTGGGGAAGTGATCAAAGTTCCAAACCTATAGTTGTTGACTGAAAATTAAGTAATAAGTAAAAGGATAGACTCAATATGCAATTGAGCTTTGCGTATGCAAAAAAAATTGGGGTGATGTGTGTGCTATCTGCCATGGCAAGCCAAGTCTGGGCGGTTGTTCAGACCACGCCATATATTGCGATCCATACCACAGCAAAATACGCAAATGCTCAAGTCATGCCTTATGCTAACCCAAATGCACCAAAAGGCGGTTGGATCAGTCAAGCGAGTAATGGTACTTTTGACAATTTGAATGGATTCAATGGTAAAGGTAGTAGTGCTGACGGGACTAATTTTTTATTTGATAGCCTAATGAGTTCATCACTCGATGAGCCCAGTGTCATGTATCCTTTATTGGCTGAAAAAGTGACCTTTGATCCTGACAAAACTAAATTTGTCATTTTTCATTTAAATCCCAAAGCACGTTTTAGTAACGGTACGCCCGTGACTGCCGAAGATGTTAAATTTACTTTCGATACTATTCAGACTAAAGCCAATCCTGGTTTTCAAATGTATTTATCCGACTTGGATAAAACTGAAGTCTTATCAAAATACCAAGTGAAAGTAACGTTTAAGTCTGAAAACAACTCAGAAATGCCGTTGATTTTATCTACGATTTCTATTTACTCCAAAGCAGATTGGAAAAATCGAGATTTTGCCAAAATTACCATGCAGCTGATTTTGGGTTCAGGTCCTTATTTGATTGATCGTATTGATGCAGGACGCAGTATTTCCTATAAACGTAATCCGAATTATTGGGGCAAAGACTTAGCGGTGAATAAAGGGCGCTATAATTTTGATCTCATCAAATTTGTTTATTATCGTAGTTTAGATATTGCATTTGAAGGCTTTAAATCGGGACAATATACCTTTCATGAAGAGAAAATTTCTCGAAAATGGAGTACGGAATATAACTTTCCTGCCTTAAAAGTGGGTATGGTCACGAAATATATTTCTAAAACCCAAAATCCAGCCCCTACGCAAAGCTTTGTATTTAATACCCGTAAAGCACCATTTAATGATATCTATTTTCGTCAAGCCTTAAGTTATGCTTATGATTTTGAATGGTTAAATAAGGCTTTGTTTTATGGGCAATATATTCGTTTGACCAGTTATTTTCAAAACAGCGAATTAGAAGCCAAAGGCAAACCAAGTCAACCAGAGTTAAAACTCCTACAACCTTATTTATCTCGTTTGCATCCATTACAACGTCAAGGTGTTTTGGCAGATTGGAAATACCCTCAATCGGACGGGAGTGGTTTTAACCGCACTAACTTATTGATGGCGCGATCATTATTGCTCAAGGCTGGCTATCGCTATAAAGATACGGTGTTGGTCGACAAACAAGGACAGCCGATTCGAATTGAATTTATAATTCACCAAGAAGGTTTACAGCGCAGTTTAATGCCGTTTGTACGCAATCTTAAAAAGCTAGGCATTCAGGTTTCAGTTCGCCAAGTCGATGTTCCCCAATATATTGAACGAATGCGCCGTTCTGACTTCCAGATGACTACCAATGTTATGCCACAGTCATTAACACCTGGCAATGAACAGGCGCAAATGTGGAGCAGTAAAGCGGCAGATGAGGTTGGAAATTATAACTATGCAGGTATTAAAAACCCTGTGATTGACGATGCTGTGCAACAAGTGATTCGAGCGCCAAATCGTGAACAGTTGATTCTGCGTACCAAAGTCTTAGATCGCTTATTGCGTTCAGGTTATTATCATATTTTGACCTATGGCAATGATAAAAACTGGTATGCCTACTGGAATATGTATAAGCAACCCCATGTAAAACCAAAACTATCGCTCGGTTTAGATTATTGGTGGTCTGATCCGCAACAAGCGCAAAAAGTCAGTCAATATTTGC
This sequence comes from Acinetobacter defluvii, assembly GCF_001704615.3. NCBI lineage: Bacteria > Pseudomonadati > Pseudomonadota > Gammaproteobacteria > Moraxellales > Moraxellaceae > Acinetobacter > Acinetobacter defluvii. The sequence continues at coordinate 2,207,598 of NZ_CP029397.2, read as the reverse complement.
GTAAACAATAATTCAGACTGTATTTGATTGAAAATAAAAGTCATGCGCTTACAAGGAATATCAAATCAATGGGCACATACATACTCAAACGACTTCTACTGATCATTCCAACATTGTTTTTTATTTTATTGATTAACTTTGTCGTGGTTCAACTTGCACCAGGGGGTCCCGTAGAGCAAGCCGTTCAACAAGCAGAAAGTTTTCAAGGGATGGGCAATGCTGCTATGGGGGCAGAAGTGGCTTCGAATTCAAATCAAGCCAGTCAGTACCAAGGCGCACGTGGTTTGAGTGATGAGATGGTAGAGAAAATCAAAGCACAATATGGCTTTGATAAATCTGCACCTGAACGCTTTTGGATGATGCTGAAAGGATATTTGCATTTTGACTTTGGTACGAGTTTTTTTAAAGATAAGCCTGTGACACAATTGTTATGGGAAAAAATGCCTGTAACAGTGTCTTTGGGCTTATGGAGCACCTTATTGATTTATTTGGTATCTATTCCGTTGGGTATCAAAAAAGCCAAACAGCATGGCATGATTTTTGATAAATCAACTTCGTTATTATTAGCAGTTGGCTACGCAGTTCCATCATTTGTATTTGCAGTTTTACTGATCGTGTTCTTTGCAGGGGGCTCATATTTTCAATGGTTTCCGCTGCAAGGTTTAGTTTCGGATGACTTTCATAGTTTAAGTTTATTTGGAAAAATTAAAGATTATTTTTGGCATATGACTTTGCCTTTGATCGCCATTGTGTTGGGTGGTTTTGCTGGTTTGACCTATCTTACTAAATACTCCTTTATGGAAGAGTTAAATAAACAATATGTGATTGCTGCACGTGCCAAAGGTTTAAATGAAAATCGCGTGCTGTATGGGCATGTATTTCGAAATGCAATGTTGATCGTGATCGCAGGGTTGCCTGAAGCTTTGGTGGGTATTTTCTTCGTGGGTAATTTATTTATTGAAATCATTTTCAATTTAGATGGGTTGGGTTTGCTTGGTTTCGAAGCGATTACTCAGCGGGATTATCCTGTGATTTTTGGAACGCTATTCTTATTTACATTATTAGGTTTGGTTTTGCGTTTGATTAGTGATGTCTTATATCAAATCATTGATCCTCGGATTAATTTTGAATCAAGAGGTGCAAAATAATGTCACCGATCATGCAAGCAAGGCTGAAAAGATTTAAGAAAAATCGCTTAGGTTTTAGTTGTTTTATTTTATTTATTATTATTTTTATCTTGTCTTTAGGGGTAGAGTTTATTGCCAACGATAAACCCCTTTTAGTGAAATATGATGAAGAATATTACACACCTGTTCTAAAAAAATACCCAGAAACGACTTTTGGTGGGATATTTGAAACGGAAGCGGACTATCGTGATCCTGTGGTACAACAGATGATTGATGCCAAAGGGTGGGCGATTTGGCCGATCTTACGTTATTCTTATCAAACGCCCAATTTGGCTTTGGCAGTGCCTTTACCAGCACCGCCTAGTAAGGAAAATTGGCTCGGTACAGATGACCAAGGACGTGATGTAGTGGCACGGATTTTATATGGCTTACGTGTCTCGCTATTGTTTGGTTTAGCATTAACGCTATTTGCTTCAGTGATAGGCATTATGGTTGGAGCGATTCAGGGCTATTATGGTGGTTGGATTGACTTAATTGGACAGCGTGTGCTCGAAGTATGGGGCGGTTTACCCACATTGTTTATGATCATGATTTTGGTCAGTTTGTTTACCCCAAGTGTCTATTGGCTATTTTTGATCATGCTGGTATTCGGTTGGCCTGCTTTGGTCGGTTTGGTACGGGCTGAATTTTTACGTGCTCGAAATTTGGACTATGTGCGTGCAGCACGTTCGTTGGGTGTGCGTGATACCACGATTATGTTTCGACATATTCTTCCCAATGCAATGAGTTCAAGTTTGTCACAGTTACCATTTATGTTGACTGCCAATATCACAGCACTGACTGCACTGGATTTTCTGGGGTATGGCTTACCGCCCGATGCTGCTTCTTTGGGTGAGTTATTACTACAAGGTAAAAATAATTTAACTGCACCGTGGTTAGCACTGTCAGGGTTCTTTACTTTGGCTTTGGTACTTTCTTTATTGATTTATATTGGGGAGGCGACTCGTGATGCATTCGATCCAAGACGTCAATAAAGACGCAAAATTAGTGTTGTCGGTACGACACTTACAGATCCAAAATCAGCAACAAGATCTGGTGCAAAATTTAAATTTTGATCTGCATGCAGGTGAAACTGTTGCAATTGTTGGCGAGAGCGGTTCAGGGAAGTCGATCAGTAGTTTGGCAATGCTGGGTTTATTGCCTGATCACCTCAAAATTACAGGTGAAGCCAATTTTGAAGGTCAAAATTTATTGACCATGAATGAAGCTGGATTGCGTCAAGTGCGTGGTCAGAAAATCGCAATGATTTTTCAAGAACCCATGACTGCCCTTAATCCTTTGCATCGAGTAGAAAAAATTATTGGCGAACCATTACTCTTAAATGGCATATCTAAGCAGAAAGTGCGTAAACGTGTGATTGATTTACTGACTGATGTGGGGATTCCTGAGCCAGAAGAAAAACTGAGTCGTTATCCACATGAGTTGTCGGGTGGTCAACGGCAGCGAGTCATGATTGCAGCAGCTTTGGCTCTAGAGCCAGATATTATCATTGCGGATGAACCAACCACAGCACTTGACGTGACGCTGCAAGCACAAGTATTAAATTTATTGCAACTATTGATTTTAAATCATGATATGGCGATGATTTTAATCAGTCATGATTTGAATTTGGTCAAGCGTTATGCCAATCAAGTCATTGTCATGAACAAAGGGCGAGTCGAAGAAAAAGGTGCTGTGCGTGATATTTTTAATGCGCCTAAAGCAGCTTATACTAAACATTTGCTTGATCATGATTTTGGTGAAGCCAATCCTACGCCATCTGATGACCCTTCGCATTTGGTCTTATCATTGCATCATGTGGGGGTCAAATTTCCAATTAAGAAAGGTTTATTGAATAGAGTAAAAGATTATTTTGTTGCGGTCGAACCTTTAGATTTAAGGTTACATGAGTGCGAGTCGATTGGCATTGTGGGTGAAAGTGGTTCAGGAAAAACCTCATTGGCATTGGCAGTTGCAAGACTTATTGAAAGTGATGGCTTAATCGTCTTATTCAACCAAGACTTAAATAAACTGAAAGAGTCTAAACTGCGTCCTTTGCGTACGGATTTCCAAATGGTGTTTCAGGATCCATTTAGTAGTTTAAATCCACGTATGACGGTGGAACAAATCATTGGTGAGGGTTTGGCATTAAAGAAACTCAAAACACATGAAATTTCTGCACGTATTGATGAAGCATTACAAAAAGTTGAATTGCCGATAGATTTTAAACAGCGCTATCCACATGAGCTTTCAGGTGGGCAACGACAACGCATCGCATTGGCACGGGCTTTGGTTTTGCGCCCAAAGTTAATCATTTTTGATGAACCAACATCGGCTTTAGACCGTACTACACAACGTGCAATTGTAAAATTATTAAGACAGTTACAAGCTGAGTTTCATATCAGTTACTTATTTATCAGTCATGATTTGCAAGTGGTAAAGGCATTGTGCCATAAAGTTTTGGTTTTACGTCATGCAAAAGTGATTGAGTTTCAAAGTACAGCAAATTTGTTTACGCAGCCAAAAACTGACTACACCAAGCAACTCATTTCAGCGAGTCAGTATTAAAGCCAGCAATTTATTTAAAATTGACATACTATATTGTCAGATTTAACTTGACCATTTTTTTAAATAATTTAGAGTAAATATTCTAAAAACAATTTCGAGAAGCACCATGAATCATATTGCAGAAGCACTAATTATCCGAAACATCCCATTTAAAAACCGTATTATCAAAGGTGCAATGAGTGAAGCTTTGGCAAACCGTGCAGGCCAGCCGAATAAATTACATCTGGGCTTATATGATGCATGGGGCAAAGGTGGTTTAGGGTGTGCCATTACAGGCAATGTTATGGTGGACTGGCGAGCTAAAAATGAACCAGGTGTGGTGGTTATTGAAACTGAACGTGATTTAGCCAAATTTACAGAATGGGCAAATGTTGGAAAGCAATATGGTATGGTGCAGTTAGTACAACTGTCACATCCAGGTCGTCAATGTCCGAAGGGTTTAAATAAAGAAACAGTTGCACCCTCTGCTGTACCTTTTAGCCCATTACTTGCAACAACTTTTGGTACACCACGTGCTTTAGAAGAGGGAGAAATTTTAGATATTATTGCTCGCTTTGCTGAGGCGGCACGGATTAGTGAAAAAGCCGGTTTTGAAGGTGTGCAATTACATGGTGCACATGGTTATCTGATCAGTCAGTTTTTATCCCCATTAACCAATAAGCGTCAAGATCAATGGGGCGGTTCGATTGAAAATCGTATGCGTTTCTTATTAGAAATCTACAAAGCAGTACGTGCCAAGACGTCTGAAAATTTTATTATTTCTGTGAAACTCAACTCTGCAGATTTCCAACGAGGAGGGATTACGGAAGAAGAAGTTATCCAAGTATTTAAGGCGATTGATGCAGCAGGTATTGATATTATTGAAGTATCAGGTGGGACATATGAAGCCCCAGCAATGGCAGGTGCGAAAGCGGACCAACGTAAGGCGAGTACCATTGCGCGTGAAGCATATTTCTTAGATTTTGCTGAAAAAATTCGTAAGGAAGTAAAGTGTCATTTAATGGTAACGGGTGGCTTCCGTACAGCAAAGGGTATGAATGCAGCATTAGACAGTGGTGCGTGTGAGTTTATTGGAATTGCACGTCCATTAGCAGTGGAAACTGATGTGAGTAATCGTTTAATCGCAGGACATGATGTGCGTTATGCGGTAGAGCAGATTAAAACAGGTATTCCTTTTGTGGATAAAATGGCGATTATGGAAATTCTTTGGTATGCAGCACAGTTCAAAGCGATTGGTGAAGGTAAAAAACCAAATCCGAACTTATCGCCACTCAAAGTATTTTTGAATTATGCTAAAAACAATATAAAAGCCATTATTCAAGGACGTGTCAATTCACGTAAGTCGGCTTAATTGGCTTTCGACCAATAATTTTTAAATACTGAAGTAGACCATTGCCCTTTCAAGCATGCGGTTTGAAAGGCGGGTCTACTTTCTATTCGTGTTAAATAGGTATTAATAGCTTCAAAACTTTGAAAACCATTACTTAATTGCTGACATGCAGATAAAGGAAACCACATTAAAATATCAGCATTACTGAACTGTGCGCCTGCCATCCATGTATGCTGTTGTAAATGTTGATTAATCAATTGCATTTGTTGTTGTAGGGCGGCATTTAAATAGTTTTGATCAAAAGCATATTTAAAAAACTTGGCAATCAAACGCACAGGAAAAGGTGTATATTGCACGATTTGTGCAAAGATCTGTTTTAATGCTAAATTTGGCATAAATGAGGCATCGGCAAAATTTTTCCAATAATAAAAATATTTGATTTCTTCTAAATCTGTACAGATATTCACATTTAATTTGTTATGTACATGGCAAAGAAAATCTGTAATTGCACTGATTTCAGTGAGTATAGAAAAGTTGTCTTGTTCATTTTTTCGAAATGCTACAGTTGGAAATTTCTTAAAAGCATGAGGATGAGTTTGCATTTCTTGCTCTTGTTTGTACTCAGTAAAAGTAATTAACTCATAATCTAGCTTAAGCTCTTCACATAGCCATACAATACGTTGTGAGCGAGAGTTTTGCAGATGATATATTTGTATTTGCATTTAGATTTCTTCTTATTGAAATAAGTTGAGTATTTGGTACTGCACTTGCTGTTCGATGATATTCAAAACAATAACATGAGTGATTTTAAACTGTGAGACAATTAATTTATAAAATATTTTATCTGATTGCATTTTTAAGTTGTGGTCATGTGTATGCTGCCGCATTACAAACGGGTGATATTATTTTCCATACTTCAAAGTCTACACAAAGTCAGGTGATTCAACTGGCAACACATTCTCCTTATAGTCATATGGGAATGGTGGTCAATAAAAATGGTAAATTATGGGTGTTAGAAGCGATTCAACCTGTGAAATATACTGCATTTGAAGCTTGGGTAAGTCGTGGTGTCCAACAAAAATATGTCGTAAAAAGACTATATAAAAATTTGAATCTACAACAACAAATTGCTTTACAGAAGCAAGCTGAACAATATCTTGCTAAACCTTATGATCTTTATTTTGAATGGAATGATCAGGCGATTTATTGCTCTGAACTGGTGTGGAAAGCCTATAAAAATGCTTTAGGAATCGAGCTAGCTCCTTTACAACAATTGAAAGATTTTGATCTGAAACATGCTAAAGTGAAAGCATTGATGCAACAACGTTATACTAAAAGTATTCCTTTACAAGAACAGGTGATTAGTCCAAAAGCATTATTTGATTCAAAACTATTAAAGACCATTAAAGTGCATTGATGAATATATTCTTTAACATAGAGTCAGTTTATTAGGTGATAGATCATCAACTAAATTATTTCAATTCTCTAGTTTATTTTTTAGAAAAATCTAGTTATATAAAGCTATTCAAATTATTTTATAACTTTTATTGGTGTTAGATTTATGAGTAGTTTTTCCATATAGAGCAAATGAATGAATCATAGATATTTAAGTATATTTTGAATTGGTGGAATATTCTGATTAAAAATTAATCTAACTAAAAATATCCAATCTTATTAATACACAACTATATATTTAATTAAAGATTGATAAAATTTCACACCTTAAATTAATTTTTCCAACAGAGGTGTTATAATATTTTAAAATTGTTTATATAGGTTTTGAGTAAGTCGTGATTAAGGAGTTTGATTCTGAAGAGTTGATACAAGCTTGGGTTACAGGTCATTTTGAAGTTCTTTAAAAGTAGAGTTGAAAAGTTATAGTCAATACAATAAATTAGAGATATTATTCTTAAATATTTGATTTTAAATTTAATTTATAATAATCTTGTGTGGTTTCCGTGGATTCAAATATACTGGTTTTCTAAGAAAACTTAAACACTAAGTGCATTCAATTAAAGTTTTCAATATATATTATTGTAATAAATAAAAATGAAGGAATTAGATGGATACCAATAAAGCTAAATTTGTATTGGAGAGTTTTATTTCGGAAATGAGGTTGTGGGAGATTAAATGGGGAAAAGTTTTTGATGAGGATAATCAAGCAATTTTTAGCGACGATAATCTTAACCTTCGACGTACTGAATTGTTAATGGTTTATAATAAATATTTGTCAGAAAAAGTACTCTCTTTAGAGCAATCTAGAACAATGGCGCTTCCTTTTAGTATGCCTCCTGAATATAACCAAGAGATTTATAAAGAAGATACAATTAATCAAATTCAGATCAGTTTTGAGGTAAATAAAAATGGTGATAAATACCGAATTTACTATTTAATTTTTGAAAAAAATCTATGGAAAATCGATAAAATGAAAATATTAGAATTAAATTGGAAAACGAGCAGACAATTATTTTAAAGAAATTGGCTGCTTCTCGGAAAACTGCTGCTTTAAGGAGTATGCGTATGATGCCTCAACTCATGCTTTAACTGTGCAATCGCTTCAATCCTCTTCTGAATTAGCATCTCACCGATATCTGCGCCTTTGACTTCAGGGGGAAGGTCAGATGCTTTAATGGTGCGAACCCGTTGCATAATTTTTAATAAAAACTCAGCCTGAGGATAGTCACGATCTTGCATGCCCAAACGACCTTTAGCATCACATTCACAAGCCTGTAAAAATGCTTCTACACGCTCAGGACGACGCAATACATCCAAACGCTGTAACAAACGCCATAAAGTTCCTGCTTTCAACGTAAAAGCCTGATGACATTTCAAATGCTCTTTACACACCACAAGCGCAAGTTGTTTGGTTTGAGTGGGTACTTTTAAACGATCACAAATCGCAGTCACAGGTTCAATACCACGCTCTTCATGTTGAATATGTCGAGGTAATTCCTCTTTTGGCGTGAGTGCTTTACCCAGGTCATGTACAAGTACAGCAAAGCGCACATCCAAAGAATAGTTAGCTTTACAGGCTTGTTGTAATGACAACAGTGTATGAATACCACAGTCGATTTCAGGATGATATTCAGGACGTTGTGGTACACCAAACAGGGCATCAATTTCAGGAAATAAAACTTTTAAAGCACCACATTCACGTAATACTTCAAAATACACATCGGCATGAGATTCTAACAAGGCACGTGAGGTTTCTTTCCAGACCCGTTCAGGTGTTAGCGCTTCTAATTCTCCTGATTCTGCGAGTTGACGCATTAACGCTATGGTTTCGTCTGCAATAGTAAAACCATACTGAGCATAACGCGCAGCAAAGCGAGCAACGCGTAATACTCGCAATGGATCTTCCGCAAAGGCGATTGATACATGACGAAGAATTTTATTATTTAGATCATCTTGACCATGATAAGGATCAAATACTTGACCCTCTGCATCCATAGCGATGGCATTAATTGTGAGATCACGACGTATTAAATCTTCTTCTAGGGTCACGGCTGGATCAGTATAGAACTCAAATCCATGATAGCCCTGTCCTGACTTACGCTCGGTACGGGCAAGTGCATATTCATCTTTGGTTTCAGGATGCAAAAACACAGGGAAGTCCTTACCCACAGGTTGATAACCTTGAGCAAGAAGTTGTTCAGGTGTTGCACCGACAACAACATAATCTTTTTCGTGATAGGGATGTCCGAGTAAATGATCTCTGACGGCACCGCCTACTAAATAAACTTGCATGAAAAAACCTCTATTCTTCAGGCAATCATGCAACAGAATAGAGGTTTTCTCAAGTCGGAAAACTGAGCAATCTGCTAAAGTTTTCCTATTTTTATATAGTTTTCAATTAACCACGAAATTGTTGGATTTCAGCAACAGTTAATGCGGTCATATTGACTAAACGACGTGTTGTCGCAGTAGGTGTTAAAATATGCACAGGTTTTGCTGCACCAAGCAAAATTGGACCAATGGTGACGTTATTTCCTGATGTGGATTTCAATAAATTAAATGAAATATTTGCAGCATCAAGATTTGGCATGATCAATAAGTTTGCAGACCCTTTAAAGCGCGAGTTAGGGAACGCAAAATGACGAATATTTTCATCAAGTGCTGCATCACCATGCATTTCACCTTCAACTTCAAGTTCAGGTGCAATCTCTGTCAAGATTTCAAATACTTTACGCATTTTTTGTGCGCTCGCATCATGTGGATCTGAGCCAAAACTTGAGTGAGAAAGTAGCGCAACACGTGGGGTCATACCAAAACGGCGGACTTCTTCAGCCGCCAAAATTGTCATTTCAGCCAGTTGTTCTGCTGTTGGATTGGTATTTACGTAGGTATCAGCAATAAATAAATTACGATCTTCAAGCATCAATGCATTCAGTGTAAAGAAGTTGTTCATTCCTTCTTGTTGACCAATGATATTGCGCACAAAATCTAAGTGAATATCATAGCTTGCGTAAGTACCACATAACATACCATCGGCAATGCCGTGTTTTACTAACATTGCTGCAATCAGGGTAGAACGACGACGAGATTCACGTTGTGCATATTCAGGTGTTACACCTTTGCGCTTCATGATTTCATAATAATCATCAGCAAACTGTTCATAATGTGGATTTTTTTCTTGATCCACGATGGTGATATTGACACCATTTTCCAAACGCAAACCTAGTTTTTTGATATTGGCTTCAATGACTGCTGTACGACCAACAAGAATTGGTTTTGCCAAACTTTCGTCTATCGCAATTTGTACTGCACGTAATACACGTAAATCTTCACCTTCAGCATAAGCAATACGTTTAGGGTCTGTTTTCGCTTGTGCAAAGATCGGTTTCATCATGAACGCAGAGTTGTAAACAAACTCAGACAAACGTTGACGATATACTGAAAAATCTTCGATTGGACGTGTTGCAACACCTGAATCCATTGCTGCTTGTGCAACTGCTGGGGCAATCTCTAAAATTAAACGTTGATCCAATGGGCGAGGAATCAAATAGTCACGACCAAATGATGCAGATTTTTCACCATAAGTTGCCGCATCTGCTTCAACATGCGCCATACGTGCAATTGCATGTACACATGCAATTTTCATTTCTTCATTAATGGTTGTTGCACCAACATCTAATGCACCACGGAAGATATATGGGAAACAAAGCGCGTTATTAACTTGGTTTGGATAATCTGAACGCCCAGTTGCCATGATCACATCAGGGCGTACCTCATGTGCATGTTCAGGTAAAATCTCAGGATCTGGGTTTGCCAATGCAAAGATAATTGGGTCGGCAGCCATTTCCTTCACCATTGCTTTGGTTAAGATACCAGCAGCAGAAAGTCCTAAGAACATGTCTGCACCAGTAATGACATCAGCAATTTGTGAAGCTTCAATGTCTTGTACATAACGCTTTTTAGACTCATCCAAGCCTTCACGTTTGTTGGTCAATAAACCACGAGAGTCTGCAACGATGATATTTTCTTTTTTCGCACCAATAGCACAAAGTAAATCTAAGCAAGAGAGGGCAGCAGCACCTGCACCTGAAGCCACGATTTTAATCTCTTCAATTTTTTTACCATTGATTTTTAAAGCATTTAGTAATGCGGAACCGACAATGATAGATGTACCATGTTGATCATCATGGAACACAGGAATATTCATGCGTTCACGTAATTTTTGCTCAATATAAAAACATTCTGGCGCTTTAATGTCTTCGAGGTTGATACCACCAAATGTCGGTTCTAACGCAGCAACGATATCTACAATTTTGTCTGGATCATTTTCAGCAATTTCGATATCAAATACATCGACACCAGCGAATTTTTTAAATAATACGCCTTTCCCTTCCATGACGGGTTTAGATGCTAATGGTCCAATATTTCCTAAACCTAAAACCGCAGTACCGTTACTCACCACAGCAACCAAGTTTCCACGTGCAGTATAGAGTGCTGCTTTCGATGGATCCTTTTCAATTTCTAAGCAAGGCGCTGCAACACCTGGAGAATAAGCCAATGCTAGATCATGTTGGTTGACCAGTTGCTTACTTGGAGTAACACTGATTTTTCCAGGGTTTGGAAATTCATGATAATAAAGGGCTTGCTGTTTTAGTGATTGATCGTCCATTTAAATCTCGATTGTTACAATATGCCAGCTTGGCTGGTAGTTTTGGCTAAATTTTCTTGAATATATCATTTGTTGAGCGCTACGGACAGTCGTAAAGCGACCTTTTTCAACAAGAAATACAGATGAAGACATTTCAAACACGATAAACTGACGCAAGTTTGAATTTGGTAAGATAATCAAGACATTCCTGTGCAGTCAAAGGTTTTGAATAATAATATCCCTGTAAAATATGACAACCATGTTTTTTTAGGAAATTTATTTGTTCAATCGTTTCAACACCTTCTGCGATAACACTCATTCCCATGGCTTTACCCATTGCAATAATCGCGCTGACGATGGCTTGGTCTTTTTCTTGTTCAATTTTTGAAATAAATATTTTATCAATTTTTAAAGTATCAATTGGGTAGTTGGTTAAATAAGCTAAAGAAGAATACCCTGTACCAAAATCATCTAAAGAAATTGAAATATGACGTTGTTTAATTTGCTGTAATAGGTTAAGTACATTGTCAGATTTTGCGATTAATGAGGATTCTGTAATTTCAAGTTCGAGCATATCTCCTGAAATTTTATACATATTCAATGCTTGATCAATATCCTGAATCAACTCACCCCGATGGATTTGTTGTGCAACAATATTGACTGAAACACGCAGATAGTCAAAATTTAAGTCTTGCCAAATTCGGATTTGTTTACAGGTTTCAAATAGAACAAATCGTCCAATCTCAGTAATTAAGCTTGACTCTTCTGCAATTGGTAAAAATAGATCAGGAGTAATCAAACCAAGTTTCGGATGTTGCCAGCGAATCAAGGCTTCAAAACCATAAATCTTTTCAGTCTGTGTACAAATTTTTGGCTGATAATACACAAGGAGTTCTTTGTTTTTAAGTGCTTGTCTCAGGTCGCCTTCTAAATTGATATTTTGTTGGATAAGTCGTGCATTTTTGTTGCTATACAGATAGGCTGTGTTTCCCCCTAGACTTTTGGCTTCCGCTAATGCTTGTTCTGCATGACTATTTAATGTATCAACTTGACGTCCATGTTCAGGATAAAGCGCAATTCCAATTGAAATAGAAATAAAGTGTTCATTATTATGAATCATAAATGGACTTTCAAACGCTTTTAAAATACTTTTAGCTGTTTGATGTATGGTTTTTTTATTTTGACCATAATTATAAATCATCGCATAGTCATCGTTATTTAAATAGGATATCAATAAAGCATCAGGACAAGCTTGTCTTAAACGTTGTGCAATTTTTTGTAATAAAATATCCCCTGCTTGCGTACTTGCAAACTCATTAAAAGATCTAAAGCGATCTATATTGATGCGGATGACTGCAAGATTTTGCAGTATATTATTTGGGTCGGTTAAATAATGATGTAACTGCAAATTAAAATAAAAACGGTTAGGTAAATCAGTTAATAAATCGTAATTTTCTAAATAAGAGACACGTTGTTCTTGTTTTCTTCGTTCCGTTAAATCAGTGATAATACCAACATAATTAATGATTTTATTTTTCTCATCGGTAATTGCATTAATATGTAACCATAAAGTTAAATGTTTACCTGTTAGAAATTCAATTTGCAACTCAGCATCGTATTCTCTTTCGGCGACCAACTTTTTAGTAATATCGAAATGTTCTTCTATAATTTCTTTTTTATTATTCACTGTAATATCAAATAAATGTTTACCTAATAAATCGCTTTGATGATAACCAATAAGCTTTTCAAAATAAGGATTTACTTCTAAATAACATAAATTATTGTCAAGGACAAAAACACCTTGAGCCACTTGTTCAAAAACATTTGCTGCCAATTTTAATTGTTCTTGATCAGATTTTTCTTTTTGAATATCACGATGAATTCCCACCATCCGTATAGGCTTAAAGGAAATAGGATGACGAGCAATCACTTTACCAGTATCTTGAATCCAACACCATTGATCATTTCTTTTAATTCGATATTTGGCTTCAAAACGCTCGGTTCTACCTCGTAAGTGTTGCCGCATTAAATGTTGATAGTTTTCCAAATCATCTGGATGAATTAAAGAATCAATTTGAAGGTGATATTCATCAATATGGTTAAATAAAATTTTATTTTTTGTATCAAATATTTCAATTGTACGTTTTTCGATATTCCACAGCCATGAATTAATTCCTGCTGTTTCATGGGCAAAAGCTAAATTGGCTTGATGATTTTCTAAACGATCATTGATTTGTTTAATATCATAAGTCCGTTCTTTTACTTTTTGCTCTAATAACTGATTATTTAATAATAGCTCATTTTTAATGTGAATTGATTTTTCTATTTCATGTTTTAATTTATTTTGAAGTTGATTGTTATCGAAAGTTTGTTGTTTGGCTTGGAGTAAAAGCTTACTGCGTTCAAAGGTAATTAGCCCTAATTTATGGTGTAGTTTATGGGTAATGTATCCTGCCAATAAAATAAATATTAAAATAAAATTAAAGCTAAATTGGTAATAATGACTTAATGGACTAACACTAAGAAATTTATAAAATAAACAAGGAATAGTTGCAGGAATAAATAGAAATAAAAAATATCTAAAGCGACTGGTTAAATAAGTAAGTGCTGAAATTGAAACTAAACAAATTAATATACTTGATAATATTAGTAAATGTGTCGATGTAATATCAGGTGTATCAATAAGAACATAATGCTGTAGAGTAAAAATTCCAAAACCAAAACTACATCCTATGATTAAGCAAATAAATTGACATAACGCATCTAGGTTAAAAACATTATGATAAGGTGAAACTAAAATAGATTTAATTAATAACCAAGAAATTGTACAGATGATGCTGGTTGTAGCAAACCATAAGTTGAATGAGAATGAGAAATTTTTGAAATAGATGTAGTATACAAAAACGTCATATAAGATAATGACAAATAACCAGATTAAAAAACGTTGTAAAAGGACAGCCGCACTTTTTATTTGTGAAGCGTATAAAAGTTCATCTTGAACATCTATGACCATTCCTAATGCCTTTGCCTTATAGAGGGTATTTTTTTAACTTTAGTTTTATATACAACATTTAATGTAACTTAAATATATACCTTTGAAACATGTAAATTACTTATATTTTTTGGCAAAATCAATATATTTTTAAGAAATATGTCACAATATTCTATAAAAACTACGGAAACTTATAGTTTAAAATAGAAAGAGCGACCACAGGCGCAGTTTCAGTTCTTAGCACACGCTCGCCAATACACCAATTGTTAAATCCGACTTGGTTGGCTTGTTGGATCTCTGATTCACTTAATCCACCCTCAGGTCCAATCAATAATGCGATTTTTGTAGTTACATCTGCCAGTACATCCAGTTGTTCTTTGTTGGGTGCAAGTACAAGCTTAGTAATAGGTAGCTCAGAGGCAAGCCATTTTTCTAAGCTTAATGGAGCTAATATTTGTGGCACTATATTCATACCGCATTGTTCACAAGCTGCGATAGCAATACCTTGCCAGTGCTCTAATTTTTTTTGATCACGGTCATATTTGAGACGCATTTCACAGCGCTCAGAAGTCAAAAGCTGGATATTGGAAACACCGAGTTCAACAGCTTTTTGAATTGCATAATCCATACGATCACCCTTACTCATCACTTGTCCAAGTAAGGTGGTGAAGTGAGGTGTACGATTATCGGGATTAAATGCCTCAACATAAACAAAAGCTGATTTTTTTGCAATGTCTGTTAATGTCACTTCATATTCACCACCTTGCCCATTGAACAAAGTGGCTTTTTCACCCACTTGTGCGCGTAAAACTTTGACCCAATGATGAAAAACTGTTTCAGTTAGTGCAACCGTAGCTTCAACAGCTAAATCAGTTTCAATATAAAAACGGGGCATTCGGTCTTACTCGCAGAAGGTAATTTAATTTTGAATTATGCTAAACCAAGATCAAGGACAAGTTGGCGATTTGGTTCAGTATGGTTCATGGTGTAAAAATGTAAACTTGGTGCGCCACCAGCAATTAAGCGTTCACAAAGTTTCACCACAACTTCATGACCAAAGGCTTTGATACTTGCAGAATCATCACCATAAGTTGCCAGTTGCTTACGAATCCAGCGTGGAATCTCAGCACCTGTACCATCAGCAAAGCGAATCAGATTGCTTGCATTGGTAATCGGCATAATGCCTGGTGCAACAGGAATATCAATTCCTTCTTTTTGAATGCGATCTACAAAGTAAAAGTACGCATCTGGATTGAAGAAGAATTGAGTCAACGCGGCATTTGCACCTGCGCGAATTTTATCACAAAAGCGTTGAATATCTTTATCAAAGCTGTCTGCTTGAGGGTGCATCTCAGGATATGCAGCAACTTCGATATGAAAATGATCACCTGAGTGTTCACGGATAAAGCGAACTAAATCCGTTGCATAGGGAAGTTCACCTAAACCCACCTGACCTGATGGTAAGTCACCGCGAAGTGCGACAATACGGTCAATGCCTTGTGACTGATATAGATCAAGTAATTCAGCAATACGTTCTTTACTGTCACCAATACAAGACAGATGAGGGGCAACAGGTGTACCTTTACCGTTGAAGTCATTTAATGTCGACAAGGTGCGTTCACGGGTTGAACCGCCTGCGCCATAAGTTACAGAGAAAAATTCTGGCTTAAGCAGTTGAAGTTCTTGATGAACAACTCTGAGTTTTTCTGCACCTGCATCGGTTTTTGTTGGGAAAAACTCAAAAGAAATTGGAATCTGTTTAGACATGTTCAAATCCTTTAAACTTATACATTGCAATAAAAAAACTAAAGAAAAGCAGGCAAAACGCCTGCTTTTTCTAAAGATTAGTATTTATAAGCTTCAGCTTTGAATGGACCTTCAACAGGAACGCCTAAGTAGTCTGCTTGTTCTTGAGTCAATTGAGTCAAGACACCGCCAAAACCAACAACCATTGCTGCAGCAACTTCTTCATCCAATTTTTTAGGAATAAGTTCTACACGGATCGCAGCTTGTTTTTGATCTTCAGGAAGATCAGCAAATTTCTCAGCGAATAAATGCATTTGACCTAAGACTTGGTTGGCAAATGAACCATCCATAATACGTGAAGGGTGACCAGTCGCATTACCAAGGTTCACCAAACGACCTTCTGAAAGAAGGATTAAATAATCGTTTTCATTTTCTGTACGATATACTTGGTGTACTTGTGGCTTAACCTCAATCCATTTGTAACCACGTAAGTAGTTAGTGTCGATTTCAGTGTCAAAGTGACCAATGTTACAAACCACTGCACCTGCTTTTAATGAATCAAGCATTGCAGAGTCACATACGTGATAGTTACCCGTCGTTGTTACGATCAAGTCTGTATTTTGAAGAAGATCAAGATTGATGTCTTCTTTCTTACCTGTTTGTACGCCATTTTTGTATGGAGAAACAACTTCATAACCGTCCATGCATGCTTGCATTGCACAGATCGGATCAATTTCAGTTACACGAACAATCATGCCTTCTTGACGAAGTGATTGAGCAGAACCTTTACCTACGTCACCATAACCGATTACAAGTGCACGACGGCCAGATAAAAGCATATCTGTACCACGTTTAATGGCATCGTTTAATGAATGACGGCAACCGTATTTGTTGTCGTTTTTAGACTTAGTAACAGAGTCATTTACGTTGATTGCAGGTACTTTTAAAGTGCCGTCACGGTGCATTTCATAAAGACGTTGAACACCTGTAGTCGTTTCTTCTGTAATACCATGAATTTTAGCAATCACTTGAGGATATTTCTCATGAACAAGTGCAGTTAAGTCACCGCCATCATCCAAAATCATGTTGGCATCCCAAGGTGTGCCATTGAAATTGATTTGCTGTTCTAAACACCAGTTGTATTCTTCTTCAGTTTCGCCTTTCCAAGCAAATACAGGAATACCTGCAGCAGCGATTGCAGCAGCAGCGTGGTCTTGAGTCGAGAAGATGTTACAAGACGTCCAACGAACTTCTGCGCCTAACTCAACTAAAGTTTCGATGAGAACCGCAGTTTGAA
Source organism: Acinetobacter defluvii (assembly GCF_001704615.3). NCBI lineage: Bacteria > Pseudomonadati > Pseudomonadota > Gammaproteobacteria > Moraxellales > Moraxellaceae > Acinetobacter > Acinetobacter defluvii. The sequence continues at coordinate 2,190,396 of NZ_CP029397.2, read as the reverse complement.
TTGTCATATGGATACAACCCAAAATTTTTGCACCAGCAAGTGGTTTCGCAGCAGAATAACGTTTACGAAGACCCATCAAAGCAGGCATTTCTGCTTCAGCAAGTTTGATTTCTTTACGACCGTAGTCAGCTAGGGAAATATCGGCAACTTTGTAATCTGTAAATGAAGCATTAACCGCGTTCATCACGATCTCCTTAATTAAAAATAAAAATTGATCATTATGTTCGCGGATGCCGTTGTTGGTAATTCTTAGTTAACTTTGAGCAGAATACCGATGGTCGAGCCTAGCGATCTTACATTTAGTGCCTGTAAGAAAGTCGCAGCATCCCTCGACTGCGATGTATTGTACTTGGAAAATGATTTGGTTCCAATGCAAATCCATGTAAAAATTGCTGAAAACCCCTTGGAATCGTATGATTTATTTTAAAATTAAGTTGAAGCTTTCATAAAAAACAAAAATAAAACAACATATAAGACCTTCAGGCATTTTCTATATTTACTACGTATGTTTTTTATACATTCACTTTATACAGTTTTATAGCGTTTTCTAAGGATCTTTAATTGTTAAGGATTCACGTAGTGTTTTCTAATTTATATAAGTGTTTGTTTTTAAATTTAAAATAGATGAATGAACCAATAAAATATTTATATCTTTAATCCAATGTGAATGTGGTAGTAGAGAGTAATTCAATTCTTTAGATAATTATAATAAATATACTGATATATCCTGTAGTTAATGGGTTTTTTGGTCTAATGTATTTTAATGGGAAATCCTAATTGCAATTTTTTCAGTGTTACTTTATTTGTGTATTTAATGTAGTAAAAAATACATTAATAATATACTAAAAAATTACTTAAGCTGATGACTAAAACTCTATTTTTTTAAAAAATACAATAATATCTATTTGTTTTATAAGGGGTAATTTTTTTGTTTTTTTAGTGGGTTGTTCTGCAAATAAGATCCTATATATCTATTTGCTTAAACGTATTTTATACAAATGTATTTATAATTTTTACATGAAGGTTAGATGTAAAATAAAAAATAAAAAAAGACATTAAACTGAGTAATTGATAATTAACATTTTTTAAAAAATAAATTTAAAAATTCTTAAAACATAAGTTTACAAAGTTGTGATTATTTATTAATTATTATTTAAAAATGAGAATTAAGTCACATTTAGTTTAGATAAGAATCATTATGCGTAATCCCTATTATTTATTATTTATAAGTGTTTTTCTGTATCCGAATACAAACTTTTCATATGCTGCCCAGATATCTGACACCTTAAGAGAACGCACAGTATCTCAAATTAAAAGTGGGCAGACCCAACAAGGTACGATAATACTTGAACAATTATTAAAGAAGTATCCAAATAATCAAAGGATATTGGCAGATTATCTATTGTTGGTCGTTCCAATTCATCATCTAAATACAGCAAAGCTATTGAGTTTGACTCGACATATTCAATCCAAACAATTTCCTGAATATGCGCACTTTGGCGTTGTCAAATTATTACGTGATCAAAAGCAATTTTCACAGGCAATATATCTTTTAGAGCAATTTGAACCCTATCAAAAACAAAATCAACTGCAAGTAAATCTTTTAAAAGCAATTTTATTCAGTGAGAATCAGCAAGAAAAGCAAGCGCTTGAAGTTTTAAAAAAAATTAACTTAAAAGATTTAACCGCGGATCAGTTAATGCAAGTCGCATATAGTTATCGTATCATTCTGATGTGGTTCTAGGATTTTAGACCACGCCTATAAGTGATAATCTACTCCCCAATAAGCATGGGAAATGCTTGTTTTTGGAGTCAACCATGACACGAAGAAAACGTCGTAATCATTCAGCAGAGTTTAAAGTTAAAGTTGCTCTCGCAGCAATTAAAGGCGACCACACACTCGCTGAACTTTCTACTCAATTCGATTTACATCAAAACCAAATCATCGATTGGAAAAATCAACTGCTTGAGCAATCAATCAATATTTTTTCACGACCAACAGCACAACAAGAACCTGAGATTGACCTCAAAGCTCTACATGCCAAGATAGGACATCAGGCATTGCAAATTGATTTTTTAGAAGGTGCGCTCAGAAAAATAGGGCAGCTGAGCGGCAAAAAATGATCGATAAGACCCATCAACTTTCGGTACGACAACAATCGCAATTGATTCAAATCAATCGCAGTACGTTGTATTACAAGCCCAAAGAGATTTCATCAACTGATTTGAGTTTGATGCGTCTAATCGATGAAATTCATCTCGACTACCCATTTATGGGCAGTCGAATGATACGAGATATGCTACAGCGTCAAGGACATAAAATAGGTCGGCGTAAAGTCCGACGTTTAATGCGCTTGATGGGAATACATGCCTTGTATCCAAAACCCAATACCAGTAAGCCTAATCTTGCACACCGTATTTTCCCATATCTGTTGAAAAACATGGTCATCGATCACTCTAATCAAGTCTGGTGTACAGATATCACGTACATTCCTATGGCTAAAGGCTTTGTCTATCTGTGTGCAATTATAGATTGGCATAGTCGTAAAGTACTGGCTCATCGTGTATCGATCAGTATGGAAACAGACTTTTGCATAGATGCGTTGCAAGAAGCAATTGTGAAATATGGTTGTCCAGAGGTGTTTAATACAGACCAAGGCAGTCAATTCACAAGCGAGGCATTTTTGAATGAGTTAAAATTGCGAAATATCCGTATCAGTATGGATGGGAAAGGACGATGGATGGATAATGTAATGATTGAGCGTTTATGGCGCAGTGTGAAGCATGAGGAAGTCTATTTGAAGGCTTACGATACGGTTAAACAAGCAAAACAATCAATTGCTGAATATTTGGATTTTTATAACACGATACGTCCTCATTCAAGCTTGAATAAGGCAACACCAAATGAATTTTATGATCGACATTTACCAAAAGTAATGGCAGCATAATTTAAATATTTAGAGCGGATTTATCACTTATAAAACTAGATTGAGTGGTCTAATTAACGGAACCACATCAATTCAACATCCCACAGAGGCTGTACATGCGATTCAATATGCCTATGAGAAAAAGCCATTAGATGAAAATATTCAGAAGGAATATGTGAATAGTTTGATGGCGTTAGGAAGTTTTGATCGTGCTGAAAAAATTATTCAAAGTCATCCTCAAACAAAGTGGGGATCAACGTTCAAGCAACAAAAACAGTATGGACACGGAGCAACAGCTTATGCTGCAGAGTTATCGAATGTTTTAAGAGAGCAAGCAGTCTCGCGGATTAAAAATGGGCAAACTCAACAAGGTATTGTGGAACTTGAACAGATATTACAAAAATATCCATATGACCAAAGGATATTGGCAGATTACCTATTATCAGTTGTTCCGATTAAATCCTTAGATACAGTAACACTGCTTAATTTAACTCAACGGATTCAGCCTAAACAATTTCCTAAATACGCACACTTTGGTGTCGTAAAATTATTACGTGATCAAAAGCAATTTTCACAGGCAATATATCTTTTAGAGCAATTTGAACCCTATCAAAAACAAAATCAACTGCAAGTAAATCTTTTAAAAGCAATTTTGTTCAGTGAAAATAAGCAAGAGAAGCAAGCACTTGAAGTTTTAAAAGAGATTGATTTAAAAGCTTTAACAGCAGATCAATTGATGCAAGTTGCATATAGTTATCGCATTATTCAACATCCAGCAGAGGCGATACATGTAATTCAATATGCCTATGAGAAAAAGCCATTAGATGAAAATATTCAGAAGGAATATGTGAATAGTTTACTGGCATTAGGAAGTTTTCAACGTGCTGAAAAAATTATTCAAAAATATCCTCAAACGCAATGGGAAACCACGCTAAACCAACAGATTGAATTAGGATATTTAGCACAAGAAATTGGTGCAGCAATAAAAAGACATCAATATTTATCAGGACGTGGTGAAAATGATGCAGTGAGTTATCAAAAGTTAGATCGTGTATTAGTAGAAGCTGATGAAATTGCTGCACGAAATCAATTGGTTCAACCTTTTTTATTATGACTATTTATATGCTTTGAGTTATAGAGGGAAATCAAAGCAAATATTAGATATTTTAGCGCAAGTAAAATTACCTGCGGTTACATCCATGCCAGCGTATGTGCGACAAGCGATAGCTGATGCTTATCTTGCAGAACGTCAAGCGAAAGAAGCAGAGCAATTATATAGAACCTTGATTACTGAAAAAAATTATTCTGATATGTCTGTTTATACTGCATTTTACTACTCACTGCTAGAGCAAGAAAAATATGATCAGGCAAATCAATTAATTCATGAGATTGATCATTTATTACCAACATTTCAATACAGTCAAGCCAAAGGGGTTGATAAGTCTGTTCATACGGATCGATCTCAATATATTGGATTACGTGGTTTGGATTGGGCATATAGTAATCGTTTAGACATTGCTGAACCATATTTTGAAGGTTTAGTAAATAAAACTTCAAATACAGATGATGGTTTAAATCAGCTTGCCCGTATTCAGCGTTGGCGTGATAAGCCTGAACAAGCACAACAAACTTTAGCAAGATTAAATGGTTTGGTGCCTGTTTCTAAAACTACCAAAATTAATCTAATGCAAAATGCACAAGCACTCGGTGATATCCAAGCTTGGCGAGTGCAAACTGACCAATTGGTAGAGGATTATCCAGAAGATACCAGTATTGTTAAAAGTCGCAAAGAATTAGCGGATAGAGATCGAGCAACGATTCAACATAGTAGTCGTTTTTCTCGCAGCCGCTCAGACCAAAATAATATTTCTGAAGGTTTAAAAGGTTCTAAAGATCGTGAGCTAACAACAACTTTATATTCTCCTTGGTTCTCAGATAACTATCGGACATTCGTTGAACATCGAGATATTTGGGGTAAATTTCGTCAAGGTAACTTAGAACAACAACGTTTTGGTATTGGTTTGCAATGGCAAGACCAAAGAAAATCTTTAACAGTGACTGCTTCACAAAACGATGATGCTGATCGTCAAGGATTAGAAGCAGAGTGGTCACATCAGCTTAATGATCATTGGCAATATTATCTAAATGCCAATAGCCAAGCAGATATACCTTTACAAGCAATTGAGCTTGGTCATGAAGGCTATGCTTTGGGTGGTGGTATTCGCTGGAAAGAAAATGAGTCACGTCAAGCAGGTTTTGGATACACCGTGACGGATATCGATGATGGAAACTTAAGACAAGAATTTTCAGCAGATTATTCGCAGCGTATTTTTTTAAGTCCACATCAGACAACAACTGCAGGAATCAATGCTTATTATGGGAAAAATAGCTTAAATAATGTGTCTTACTTTAGTCCAAAACAAAGTTCAAGTCTGGGTTTAAGCCTAACCCATGAATGGTTAACTTGGCGTGAGTATGAGCGTTCATTTACTCAACGTTTTGGTCTAGGTGTTGGAGTTTATCAGCAACAGAGCTTTGATACCCAACCGATAGCTGATCTGCAATATCAACATTTATGGAAGTTATCGAGAACATGGTTACTACGTTATGGCATTGGCTATGGCATGCATGTTTACGATGGAGAATATGAAAATCAAATGTACGGTAATTTAGGTTTTGAGGGGCGCTTCTAATGAAATATATAAATCAACTTTCAAAATCTATAATTATGAGTGGTTTACTTGTATGTTCTACACATCTATTTGCAGAAACCACAGTCAAAGATTTGGCGCTTGAATCTGAGAAAAAAGTTTTATTTGATCAGCAACATTTTGTCAGTTTAACTTTTCATGATGTGCGTGACGATGTACTTAAAGCAGGTGATCGTGATCCTTATGCAATTAGCACACAAAACCTAGTACAGTTTTTTGAATGGTTAAAACGTTCAGATTGGCATCCTGTGAGTTTAAAACAAATTACAGAGGCTCGACAGAAAGGTACAGCTTTACCTAGAAATGCGGTTTTGATTAGTTTCGATGATGGTGCACTTAGTCATTATAGTCGGGTTTTTCCTTTAGCAAAAGAATATCAAATTCCAGTAGTTTTTGCTTTGGTGACGAGTTGGATGAATGGAAATACTAAAGCCATTTATGAAGCTTATGGACAAGGTAATGAAATGACTTGGGCGCAAGTTCGAGAAATGCAGCGCTCTGGCTGGGTAGAGTTTGCAAGTCATTCACATGATTTACATCAAGGAATTTTAGCCAATCCTCAGAATAATCAACAACCAGCAGCAATTACACGACTATATTCTGCAACATTAAAACGTTATGAAACACAACAGGAATATGAACAACGTATAGTTCAAGACTTAAAGCAATCTCATGAAATCTTACGTAAAGAAGTGGGTGTTTCGCCAGTTGCTATCATTTGGCCCTACGGTGCGGTAAATACAGAAACAGAAAAATTAGCACAAAAAGCAGGTTTTCCTCTGTCTTTTAGTCTAGGAGCAGATGCTGTAAATCGTATTGATGATGGCACTTTTCAGCGTGGTTTAGCTGTAAATAATCCTAGTTCGGAGGATTTGTATGAGCAAATGAAAGATTCGATTCATTATCAAAATTTTGTTCATTATGCGCCTATGCGTGGTTTAACTTTTGATTTGGGAGAGTTTTCACAAGACTATGGAAAAGCAGACCAGCAACTTGGTCAAGTGTTAGATTTAACTAGTGCCCTAAAAAGTAATGTATTGATTTTAAATGCAGTGGGGGATCAAAATAAAGATGGTATATATGAGAATGCTTATTTCCCAAATACATATTTGCCTGTGAAGTTTGATGTATTAAATCGCACTTTATGGCAAGCCAAGACACGTATTTTTAACCAAATTTATGTGCAGTTACCGTATTCATTAGAGCAGCAGCAATCACAGCTCGCTGTACACTTATCGCAGCAGTTATTCAAAAATAACACTAGTCTAGATGGAATTATTTTAAAAACAGATTCACATTTGCAATGTGCTTTTAAAACAATACAAGAACAAAAGTGTATAGATCAGCAACTGCAAGTTCAACATACTTTGCAAGAGATCAATAATAGTTCAAAACAATATTCAAATATCAGTAATCCTTTTAAACTATCTTTGCAAGTTCATCTTGCTACGCTAGAAAAAGGTACATTGTCCGCATTTTTAAATCAATTTAAAGCTCAAGTAAAATTATTTAATTTTGAAATAGATAGTCTTCAACAAGAACAGCTGTTTAAAGACTTTTTAAAGCAAATCGAATTATTAAGTGCTGAGCAAAAGGCACAAATTTGGGTGACTTTATCTGTAGACTCTGCACGAACAGCACAAGATTGGAAACGTATTCAAACTAATTTTCTAACCTTGCAACGTTTGGGTATACAGAAACTAGCAATTAATCAATATAACAGTGTTAATGCTGAATGGGTTCAAGAGTTTTTATATACTCCATTAAGCTTAAATCAAAGTCCTTTGACATATCGAAATCCCTTTATTACTAAAACAGAGGGGAAATCGCCATGACAATAGTTGAGCTTTTGTTCCTCTTTGCTTTCTTATATCCATTGGTGATGGCGTGGACATGGATGATCGGTGGAGTATGGTTTTTCTTTAAGAGAGAATATAAACAAAATCAATTGCCTAAAATTTCTCAGCAAGGGTGCAGTATTATAATTCCATGCTTTAACGAAGAAGCACAGGTTAGAGAAACTATTCGTTATGCTTTACAGACACAATATCCAAAATTTGAAGTAATAGCAGTTAATGATGGAAGTTCGGATCGTACTGCAGAAATTCTAGATGAATTAGCAAAACAGTATCCAAGTTTAAGGGTTGTACATCTGGCTGAAAATCAAGGGAAAGCGTTTGCTTTACGTTCCGGCATGATGGTGAGCCAATATGAGTATTTAATTTGTATAGATGGTGATGCTTTATTACATCCTCATGCCGCAATTTGGATGATGCATCATTTAACCAATTTTAATCGTGTTGGTGCGGTGACTGGAAATCCACGCATTATTAATCGTTCAAGTATCTTAGGTAAATTACAGGTCGGTGAATTTTCATCTATTATCGGGCTGATTAAACGTGCACAAAGAACTTATGGGCGTATTTTTACCGTTTCGGGTGTGATCGCAGGTTTTCGTAAAACAGCTTTAGAACAAGTTGGCTTTTGGTCTGATGATAAAATTACAGAAGATATTGATATTTCATGGAAAATTCAGTTAGCAAAATGGGATATCCATTATGTGCCTAATGCACTTTGTTATATCTATATGCCTGAAACCTTATCAGGTCTATGGAAACAACGAGTACGTTGGGCACAAGGTGGCGTTGAGGTTCTACGTACCTATATTCCTAAGCTATTTAAATTAAGTGCCTTAAAAATGTGGCCTGTGGCATTAGAGTCTATGATCAGTATGATCTGGGCTTATGTGATTTTATTGATTATTGTCCTATTTTTTGTAGGGTTATTTGTACCATTACCTGCAGAATGGTACGTGAAATCTTTATTCCCACAATGGTATGGCGTGATTCTTGCTATTACTTGTCTAATTCAATTTTTTATCAGTTTGTATATAGATAAACGTTATGACGATCAACGTTTTTTTAGAAATTATTTTTGGGTGATTTGGTATCCACTATTTTTTTGGCTTTTGAGTGCGGCAACTACCATTGTTGCGGTTCCAAAAGCATTGTTTACACGTAAAAAAAGAGCGAGATGGGTAAGCCCAGATCGAGGTTTCAGAGGAGAAGATGTATGAATAGTTTCCATTCAGATGTTGTAACAGATGCGTCTAAGCTTGATATTCCTGCATATATTGATCAACCTCAATATGTTAAAAATAAAGGAGTCCATTATACTTTGCAGGCTATAGGTTGGACTTTATGGACAGTTTTACTTTTGCCTTTAATCACTGTATTACTTTGGATTTTTCAAGGTAAATTTATTCAAAGTTATATTTTTGCAGAACATTTTAGTGTACAAATTTATAACTTTGCTTGGTTAGCTTTAATTGTGGGAGTGTGTTGCGCTTCATTGCTGATTTGGGCAAGCTATAATTGGCTACGATACCGAACAGTAAAAAAACCCAAAGTATTAAATGTTACACATTCCACTTTAGCAAAAGACTTTTTAATGAGTACTGAGGAACTCTTAAAAATGCAGAAATCTAAAAATATTGTGCTTCATTATGATGATGAAGGTATTTTATATAACTATGAGCTAAAAAAAGCTTAGTATATTGATATTTATCAAAAGAGGTGGTTTATCCACCTCTTTTTATTCCTCTTTATAAATATCTTTTTGCAACTCAATTACTTTATGGTTTTCATCCAAAATTTTTGTTGTCAGTTCAGGTGCTGATTTATTACGAATATATTCTAAATCCCGAATATTTTTTTGTACTGCAACGGCACCAAATAAGCTCAGTAAAAAAGCCATAATATAAAAACCTTTTTCACTGAGCAGTAGATTGGCATTCCATAAGCCAATGGCTAACAGCACAAGACAAATCATGACCGATGCCCAACACAGTCCAAAATAGATTGGTGTGACATGAACCCCTTCAAGTCGATCGCGGATAATTTTTTGTAATGAAACGGCTGAAAATAAACCATATAAAATGAGAATTAAATAATAACCTTTTTCATTCAATAACATATTAGCATTAAACAATCCCACCATATATGCAGCTGCACCTGCCAATAAAGCAACCCAACTCGCAGCAATAAAAGCGGGTGTAGGTTTATTGATGAATTGATCCATTGTTATTTTCCTTATAATCTTACAATTTTATATTTTCCATTATGCCTAAAGTAAAAAGTATGGCAAATATTTTCAAATAAAAGTACATGCTATGATTTTATAAATGATATTCGTACACAGTGTCCTATTTTATTTTAAGAGAAATAAGGTGTTTTTTCAGCATTACTGAAGTAAGGTATCTAAAAATGATTTGCGATGATGGTAAATTTTAAAATTGAGATTATTATTAAAAAATAATATCTTAGATTATGAGTCGTATTAAATAGCCAGGGTGTGATGACTATTTAATACTCAAGATTTGTATATTATGATTTTTTAATGTCCATTAACAAACTGAAATTTTCCAAACGTTTTTCAGTATCATAAATATCACAGGTAAAAATAAACTCATCTACATCATATTTTGCTAAAAGATTTTCTAAACCTTGTTTAACAGTAGTTGGCGAACCAATTTGCGCCATTGCTAAGAAATTTTGTACAGCCATTTTTTCAGCAGCTGTCCAACGTCCTTCCATCGTTGCTACGGGTGCTTTTAATTTCATGCTGCGTGCCGTTAAAAGGCTTTGAATACGTTGATATACACTGCTTGCAAGATATTCTGCTTCAGCATCTGTTTGTGCCACAACTGTTGGTACGCCCATTGAAACATAAGGTTTATCTAAATATTGCGATGCTTGGAAATTATCACGGTACAATTCAATCGCTTGTGCCAACATACGCGGTGCAAAATGAGAAGCAAAAGAGTAGGGAAGCCCCAAACGTGCGGCAAGTTGTGCACTAAATAAACTTGAACCTAATAACCAAACAGGTACATGCGTTCCTTGTCCTGGCGTTGCTGTAATTCTTTGGTTTGGTTGTGCATTATCAAAATATTGTAAAATCTCAACTACATCATTTGGAAATTGATCTTCAGTTTCTTGACGACCTCGTCTTAAAGCACGCATAGTCACTTGATCAGTGCCTGGCGCACGACCTAGACCTAACTCGATTCGCTGTGGATAAAGTGTTGCCAATGTTCCAAACTGTTCAGCAACCACTAAAGGCGCATGATTGGGGAGCATAATGCCACCAGAACCGACTTTCAGTGTCTGCGTATTGGCAAGAATATAACCCAACAGGACAGCCGTGGCAGAACTGGCGATACCATCCATGTTGTGGTGTTCTGCTAACCAAAGACGATCATAGCCTAACTTTTCAGCATGTTGGGCGAGTTCGAGCGCGTGTTTTAAGGAGAATGCGACATCTTTATCTTCACGTACAGGTGCTAATTCTAAAATCGAAAATTGGGTATTTTGTAAAGATCGCATAGCTATACTCAAAAAATAGGATGTATAGAAATAGTACGGTATAAATAAAACTGTGTATATCGAAAAATTTCGATATTAAAAAATACTTACAAACATTAAAATTTAAATCTGAATTAAATTTTTAGCATAAAAAAACCTAGAAAGTCAGCTTGCGATCCAACATTCTAGGAGAAAACTTAAAGAGCTTTTAGAAACTTAAACTTTCTATCTGAGCGTTTAAATTTATTAACGGCGATGTTTATTTTTATAATGACCTAAATGACGTCCATTATCATGGCGGTAGTTGCGGTCATTATAACGGTAGTTACTGCCACGATAGCCACCATCATAGCGGCGGTCGTATCGGTCATTATATCGACCATCATAACGATCATCGTAACGACGATCTTCACTGACTTTACGTCCTAGCGTTGAACCACCTGCTGCACCTAGACCCGCACCAACATAACCACCTGTTGAACCTGCTACATTTCGTCCTACGGTATAACCACCCGCACCCCCTAATGCCCCACCAATTGCAGCACCTGTACGGTCACGACGATTACTTGATGCTGCTGCGCCACCTGCACCACCAAGGGCAGAACCAATCATTGCACCTGTGCTGCCACCCATTTGATTACCGATCGCAGCACCTACGACACTGCCTAGACCTGAGGAAAGGGCAACACGAGAGCCATTATCTGCATGTACGCTTGTGATCATCGTTGCTGCAAGTACAGTCGCACCAATCATTGCTTGTATTTTCATTTCAAACTCCTTCTCGAAGCTTCTTCAATTTCTTAACTTAGACTTAATTTAGCGAACAACTGCGGTTTGATTGTGAACTCTGTTGTATTGAAATTATCGTGATACGTAAACATTTTGTAACTTTTGTCTTTTATTCATAGTTGATTTTTTGATGTTGGAACATTAAAAGAAGATCTGAGTTTTAAGTGAGTAAGTTTCTTCGTTTAAAAGTTTATAGATAAATGAAAAGCAGCAATGGATCAAATGCTTATAAATTGTCTAAGTCGGATTAAGCAGTGTTTATTTATATTTAAAATTTTAATTTAAAAATAAAAAAGCACTCAAAACTGAGTGCTTTTTATATGTTGATGAATTAACGACGATGTTTACGATATTTTTTATTGTACTTACGGTTATCATAGTGACGATCTTCAGATACTTTTTTACCCAGTACTGAGCCACCTGCAGCACCTAATGCCGAACCAATATAGCCACCCGTAGAACCGCCTACGTTTTTACCCACCGAATAACCACCTACACCGCCTAAACCACCACCGATTGCAGCAGCAGTACGGTCACGTCTATTGGTTGCAACCGCAGCACCACCAGCACCGCCAAGTGCTGAACCAATCATAGCACCTGTGTTACCACCCATTTGTTTACCAATTGCAGTTCCTGCAACACTTCCTAACGCTGAAGTTGCTGCAATACGAGTTGAGTTGTCAGCATGGGCATTTACTGTAAAAACTGACGTTACTGCTAAAGCAGAACTTAATAAGAATGCATTTAATTTCATGTCTTGCTCCATGTCCTGATGTGGACAGCTCTATCTCTAATTCGATGAGGTAAATGTAACAAAAGGCGACATGAAAAATGTGGAGAAGATTTCCCTTTATGGGAGTGTTTAGTTTCTGAATGTTGGTTTTCTATTAATATTGTGCTTTAAAGAAGCAGGCATTTAAAAATAATGTAGAAACTATGAATTTAAATGCCGAATTTTTAATCAATTCTTTAAATGAGAGGATTAGGCATTGATTTAAATGCTTAGCTTACATTCTAAAATGCTGATTTTTAAATCTGTTTTATATTTATATTGTTCAGATTTTAGAACCTCTAAAGTTATTGTCTATGTTTGAATATTTTCTCTTGAGAATAGAAAAATTGATCCTATGAAAAATAAAGAGAAATTCAGTTAGCTGTGTTATTTAAAAGCGAGAATCGTTAAACTAGGCACAATTTTTAAAAATGTCTTACCGTGTTTATCCTGATAAGTGTCCTGATAAATGAATTTGGGTAAGCTTAAGCTTGAGATTTTATTTAAATGAAAGAATCGTTACGTTTACGATTAGATCAATTGTGTGATCGACACGAAGAGTTAGAGGCGCTGCTTGCCGATGTAGAAGTTATTTCAGACAATAAACGTTTCCGTAATTTGTCACGTGAACATAATGATTTAACTGAAATTACCGATGTTTGGAAGAAATACAAACAAGCAGAAGAAGATATCCTTACTGCTGAAGAAATGACTTCTGACCCTGATTTTAAAGAGATGGCGATTGAAGAAATTAAGGAAAATAAAGCATTAATTGAAGCTTTAGAATCTGAACTCAACATTTTGATGATTCCAAAAGATCCAAATGATGCCAATTCAGCATATTTAGAGATTCGTGCGGGAACAGGTGGTGATGAAGCTGCGATCTTCTCGGGCGATTTATTCCGTATGTATAGTAAGTATGCCGAAACACAAGGCTGGCGTATTGAAGTTTTGTCTGAAAATGAAGGCGAACATGGCGGTTATAAAGAAGTTATTTGCCTGATCAATGGTGAAGGTGTGTACGGTCGCTTAAAGTTTGAAAGTGGTGCTCATCGTGTACAACGTGTACCAGCGACTGAGTCACAAGGTCGTGTGCATACATCAGCATGTACGGTTGCGATTTTGCCAGAAGTCGATGTCGATACCAATGTTGACATCAATCCTGCAGATTTGCGTATTGATACTTATCGGGCATCGGGTGCAGGTGGTCAGCATATTAACAAAACTGATTCGGCAGTTCGTATTACTCATATTCCGACAGGAACAGTGGTGGAATGTCAGGATGAACGTTCACAACATAAAAACAAAGCCAAAGCCATGGCGCTTTTGGTATCACGTTTAGAAAATGCCAAACGTGCTGCTGCGGATGCTGCAACCTCGGAAATGCGTCGTGACTTGGTAGGTTCGGGTGACCGTTCGGAACGTATTCGTACATATAACTATCCACAAGGTCGTATGACGGACCATCGTATTAACTTAACTTTATATAAGTTAGATGCGGTGATGGAAGGGGATTTGACTGAATTACTCGACAGTTTACATCGTGAATACCAAGCAGATCAGTTAGCACTTCTTGCACAGCAGAATGGTGGCTAAGTGAATATTGCAGAGGCTTTAGCCTTACGTGGTGAACCTGAAAGTTACGAGCGCCAAGAAAATGCGTGGTTACTTGAACATATTACCCAAATTGATGCTTTTGATTTGGTCATGAAAAAAGACCAACAACTGAGTAGCGATCAAGAACAAGCTTATAGAGATGGTCTAGCACGTATTCAAGCGGGAGAGCCGTTAGCTTATGTCACAGGTTCACAACCATTTTGGACTTTAGATTTAAACGTTACACAAGATACTTTAGTCCCTCGTCCAGACACTGAAGTATTGGTGGAAACGGTTTTGCATTTGGACTTACCTGAAGATGCGCGTATCGTGGATTTAGGCACAGGAACGGGTGCGATTGCTTTGTCTTTAGCAAGTGAGCGTCCTGACTGGGCGGTGACGGCAACAGATATTTATGAACCGACTTTAGAAGTTGCCTTATCAAATGCCAAAAAGCATGATTTAAATCAAGTAAAGTTTTATGTGGGAAGTTGGTTTGAAGCACTCAATCGTCAATACTTTGATTTAATTGTATCCAATCCACCTTATATTGATGCAGATGATGAGCATATGCGTGATTTGACTTCAGAGCCTGAGCGTGCATTGGTCGCTGAAAATCAAGGTTTGGCAGACATTGAATTGATTATTAAGCAAGGTAAAAATTGGCTGACACATCAAGGTTGGATTGCTTTAGAACATGGTTATGACCAAGCAAATGTAGTACAAGCCATTTTTAAGAAGTATGGTTTTAAAGAAATCCGGACAGTAAAAGATTATGGTGGAAATGATCGGGTGACTTTAGCGCAGTGGTTAGCTTAAGTTTAAGCATTTCTAATGAAAACCATTTAATAAAATGGTTGTGTAATAAAAAGAGGTGATTGAAATCACCTCTTTTTATTTGGATGTATTTAGATTTACATTGGAAAATCTTGCAAAGACTCAGCAACTCCAAGTTGCGATAAAGTATCTGCTTCGATTGCTAAACACAGCGCTACAATTTTTGCAGTATCCGCTAAGTTTTCCTTTTTTAAAGCAAGCCCATTTTGAATGGCATTTAGATTTTCTTTTTGAATATCTAAAGCATAAGCGAAATTATGTGTTTCTTGATCGGCAATAAAATGAGCAATCGCCTGATTTAAGTCAGGTTGAGGTGCACTTAACAGACCATTAATTAACTCATCGAGTTGTTCTGTTTGGGCAGATAAAGAATGAACAAATTTTTGCACCAGTGAATGTTCAAGTACATCAGAGATTTTATTCATGGGAGAACCTGTAGCTAAAAACAACTTTAAATAACAAAATTTTGGGAGAAATATAGTTAAGTGAAATCACATTAACTTGATTAAAAAATAATCCATTTGTGGTTTTAAAGCAACTTGATTCAGACGAATGAACAATAAGTATTTTTAAAATTAAAAAATTAATACTTTAAAATATAAATTATTCAATTGATTGTATTTTATTTTTTACTGAGAATTAAAATTATTGATTGTTATTCACGATAAGAACCAGGGCTCACGCCCGTCCATTTTTTAAAAGCACGATGAAAAGCGCTTGGGTCTTGAAAATACAATTCGTCACTAATTTCTTGTAAGGTTTTAGTGGTTGTGGTTAAGAGTTCGATTGCTGTATCTCGGCGTATTTCATTTTTAAGCTGTTGGTAGCTGGTACCTTCAGTTTTTAATCGCCGTTGAATGGTGGCTTCGGACATATTGAGCTGTTGCGCCAAACTATTTAACTCCAGCCATTCTACTGGAGGATGTTGCATGAGGGATTTACGAATGATGGAACTGAGAGCGTGTGGATTCTTAAAACGGACTAACAGGTTTTCCGGGGTATTTCGAATGAATTTATACCAAGATTTTTGATCTTGTTTAATGGTTATTTTTAAGTAACTGGCATCAAACTGGATATAATTTTCATCCGCATGGTATTGAATATTCTCACAAAATCGTACTTTATAGTCATGATCATCCAAAGGTGTTGTACATTTAAGCTGAATTTTATTGATGATCAAGCGTTGTCCACTGAGCCAACAAATTAAACCATGAATCAACATCAGGTAGGTGGCGTATGCAAACATGGTTTTAGGTGCTTGACGATCATAAATTACGATGTATGCATAATTTTCTTCAACGAACAGCGTACTTGTAAAATCATCTAAAATTGCATTTAAAAATTGTAAGATTTGATTGAGTGCAATTTTCACGGTTTCAGCCTGCATTAGCATTTTGGACAAGAGTTGAAAACTACCACGACGCATGCCATGGCTGTCCATTCCAAAAAACTCATCATTCATTTGATTGGCCATTTCTGTCCAAAGTCGAGCAAAAGCGCTGACTGAAATTCTACTTTTTTCGGATTGGATCAGCTCAGGCGAGATTCCAGCTTTTTGCATCAAGCGCTCTAGGTCTAAGTTTTTATTTTGCGCAGTTGCCAAGGCTTCCTGTACCAATGCAATAGAAATCGTCCCCTTACTGTATTTTAGCGGTTGATTATCCATAGGTAATTCCATTATTTTGTAGCACGACGTCATTGTCCAAATGCATCAATTAAAATGCAACTTTTGGAAATTGTACTCAAGTGTTTCTGTGTTTACTCTGCTGCTTAAGTCGAGTGCTCGTTCAAAAAATGGATAGGAAAATAATATGAAAATTGCAGGAAAAGTTTTTGTTGTGACAGGTGGTGCATCTGGTTTAGGTGCAGCCACTGCAGCATTTTTAGTTGAACGTGATGCCAAAGTCATCATTGTGGATATGAATAATGAGCTGGGGCAGCAAACACAACAGCAATTGGGTGCAAATGCTAAGTTTGTGCAATTGGATGTAACCGATGAAACCACAGTTGAACAATTTTTTAATGCGGTTGAACAAGAGTATGGTCAGCTCAATGGCTTGGTGAATTGTGCGGGAATCGGACCTTCTGCCAAAGTTTTAGGCAAAAAAGGCATTCATGCCTTAGCTGATTTTCAACGTGTTTTGAATATTAATGTATCAGGCACATTTAACATGTTACGTTTTGCAGCTAACTTGATCGCAAAATATGAGTTGCAAGCAGGTGAAGAAGATCGTGGTGTGATTATCAATACCGCTTCAGTTGCAGCATTTGATGGTCAAATTGGGCAAACAGCTTATTCGGCTTCAAAAGGTGCAGTGGTTGCAATGACATTGCCTTTGGCACGTGAGCTTGCGCACCATGCAATTCGTGTGATGACCATTGCGCCAGGGATTATGGAAACACCGATGCTTAAAGCTTTACCACAAAATGTACAGGATGCTTTAGGGCAAATGGTACCATTTCCACCACGTTTGGCAAAACCTGAAGAATTTGCTTCTTTGGTGGGGCAAATTTGTGAAAATGGTTATTTGAATGGTGAAACGATTCGTCTTGATGGCGCGATTCGTATGCAACCCAAATAATCAAATATCTAAGATGATATAGAAATTTAAAGCACTCAGCTTTGTCACATGCTTCTTTGTTTCAACGAGGAAGCATGTGAATTTCCCTCAAGAAACTCATTTCCCTTTAATTTTCTTTGTACTTTTAAATGTACGAAGTCGGGATACTTTTGCCAAAACTATTGTAAAAACAGATTGTAAAGACAGGATGCTGCTATGATTTTAAATGAAGAACACAAAATGATTCAGGAGATGATGCGTGATTATTCGCAAAATAAACTGAAACCTACGGCAGCTGAACGTGATCAAACGTCACATTTCCCAGCACAAGAACTTAAAGCGCTTGGTGAATTGGGTGCTTTAGGCATGACGGTTGCTGAACAATATGGGGGTGCAGGGCTTGATTATATTTCTTTGGTCTTGGCACTGGAGGAAATTGCTGCTGGTGATGGGGCGATTTCAACGATCGTCAGTGTACAAAACTCTTTACCGTGCGGCATTTTGCAACGTTATGGCACTGAAGTACAAAAGCAAAACTATTTAACTAAACTGGCAACTGGAGAGTGGCTGGGTTGTTTCTGTTTGACTGAGCCACAGGCAGGGTCTGATGCAGGTGCTTTGCAATGTAAGGCGGTGCGTGAAGGGAATGAATGGGTACTGAATGGTACGAAGCAGTTTATTACCACAGGTAAAAATGCTCAGATTGCACTGGTATTTGCGGTAACTGATAAAGAAGCAGGCAAACGCGGAATTTCTTGTTTCCTAGTGCCAACAGATACGCAAGGTTATATTGTTTCTCGTATTGAAGATAAAATGGGGCAGCATTGTTCAGATACAGCCACCATCGTTTTTGAAAACTGCCGAATTCCTGCTGAAAACTTGTTGGGGCAGGAAGGCGAAGGTTATAAAATTGCTTTGTCTAATCTCGAATCAGGACGTATCGGTATTGCATCACAATGTGTTGGCATGGCACGTGCTGCTTTGGATGCTGCGGTTGAGTATGCCAATGATCGTAAAGCTTTTGGTGTAGAGTTAGTACAGCATCAAGCTGTTGCATTTCGTTTGGCAGATATGGCGACACAAATTGAAGCAGCAAGACAATTGATTTTACATGCAGCAAGTTTAAAAGACGCAGGATTGCCTTGTTTAAAAGAAGCCTCTATGGCAAAACTGTTTGCCTCAGAAATTGCTGAAAAAGTTTGTTCGGATGCAATCCAAATTCATGGTGGTTATGGCTACGTTTCAGATTTCCCAGTAGAGCGTATTTATCGAGATGTGCGTGTCAGTCAAATCTATGAAGGTGCTTCAGATATTCAACGCTTACTGATCGCACGTGAAGTCACACGTGTTTAAGTGTATGAATCAACTCCCCAACCTTATGCAGGATGGATGGGGAGTTGATCTTAAGATCAAGGTGCGGGATTTGGTTGTTGACGGTGAATATCTTCAACACCCTGTAAAATTTCATCTGACAATGTCAGATCAAAAGCAGCAATGTTTTCTTTTAGTTGAGATAAATTGGTTGCTCCAATAATGGTACTGGTCACAAAAAACTGTTGTTTAATATAAGCCAAAGCCAATTGGGTTAAGCTTAAACCATGCTTTTCTGCCAGTTGTGCATATTGTTCAGTTGCCCATACACTTTCAGGATTGCTATAGCGACTAAAACGGCTAAAAAGTGTTACACGCGCATTGGCTGGACGTGCGCCATGACGGAATTTTCCTGTTAAATAGCCAAATGCCAGTGGGGAATATGCCAATAAACCAACCCCTTCGTAATGGGCAATTTCAGCCATCCCAATTTCATAGCTACGATTTAGTAAGTTATAAGGGTTTTGCACACTGACAATTTTTTCTAAACCTAATTTTTCAGCCAAATGTAAAAACTTCAAGGTTCCCCAAGGTGTTTCATTGGACAGACCAATATGACGAATCCGACCTTTTTCAACTTCTTTGGATAATGCGACTAAAGTCTGTTCCAAAGGGGTAATGTCTTGTTGACTATGTGCATCGCTGTTACTGTAACCGAGTTTGCCAAAGAAATTGGTTGGGCGTTGTGGCCAGTGTAACTGATACAAGTCAATATAATCTGTCTGTAAGCGCTTTAATGAGTCATCGAGTGCAGCTGTGATTTCACTTTCAACAAATTGGGTATAGCCATCTCGAATATGACTTCCCCCTTGTTGTGGACCTGCAATTTTTGAAGCAATGAATAATTGATCGCGTTGCCCATTTTGTGCGATCCAGTTGCCAATGATTTGCTCAGTCGCACCTTGTGTTTCAGGCTTTGGTGGCACAGGATACATTTCCGCCGTATCCCAAAAATATACCCCTTGATCTAATGCATAACTCAGTTGTTCAAATGCTTCAGCTTGGGTGTTTTGTTCACCAAAAGTCATCGTACCTAAACAGATTTCTGGAACTTGAATAGCGGATTGACCTAGTGGATTAAATTTCATTGCCTTTGTCCTGATGTATTATTTTTCACATTGTCTTAGTTGCAATATCATAACGTGATGAAGTGATTTTAATTGCTGAATTCTGTATAGGAAATTGTAATAATAAAAAAGCAAATCCGAAGATTTGCTTTTGAAAGAGTCATAATGAATTATTCATCATCATTTTCTGAATATGAAGACTCTTCTAAAGATGCATCAAAAATTAGAATTGCTTTCCCA
Source organism: Acinetobacter defluvii (assembly GCF_001704615.3). Taxonomy (NCBI): domain Bacteria; kingdom Pseudomonadati; phylum Pseudomonadota; class Gammaproteobacteria; order Moraxellales; family Moraxellaceae; genus Acinetobacter; species Acinetobacter defluvii. The sequence continues at coordinate 2,170,159 of NZ_CP029397.2, read as the reverse complement.
TCGGTTTCGATCATACCTTGTTCTTCAAGGGTTTTAAGAACACGACCTACCATTTCACGAGAACATCCCACAATACGCCCAATCTCTTGGCGAGTGATACGGATTTGGCGACCATTAGGTAAAATCATTGCTTCAGGTTGAGCAGACAGATCAATTAAACAACGTGCAATACGACCTGATACATCAATAAAGGCAAGGTCGGTTACTTTACGTGTGGTATTTTTTAAACGTCTGACCAATTGTGCAAATACAGCATAACTTAAGTCAGGATATTGTTTGCTGACTTCATGAAAATTCTCATAAGAAATTTCGGCAATTTCGCAAACATCGCGGGTTCTTACTTCAGCGGTACGTTGTGGGTTTTGTTCAAATAATCCCATTTCTCCGAAGAAATCACCTGGATTGAGATATGCAACCACAATTTCACGATCATCGTCCTCGCGTAAAATGATTGATACCGATCCTTTTAAAATTAAATACAGCGATTTTGACTCAGAACCCGCATCAACAATAGTCGTACGTTTCGGAAAACGATTGATGTGAGCACGCTTGAGTAATGCTTTGACTGATTCAGGAAGTTGTCCTGGCGACAAAGCATCTGTACTAAGTTGTGCTAAATTAGAAGACATGCTAAAAAATTCCAAATTGGATAATAACTAGACCGATTGATCTAAATTGAACTCGTCACGTAAAAGCGCAAGAGATGAAATTCCTTATCAACTCATTATATGCTAGTGTACAGCTACCCTGTAAATTTATAGCTTTTTTTAGGTAGTTGCAATGCAAACTAGCGTACATTGGTTAGAGAATGTTGCTTTTGAAGCAAAATCGGAAAGTGGTCATCAAGTCGTGATGGATGGATCAGCCGAATATGGTGGTGAAAACCGTGGTCCACGTCCCATGGAGCTGATATTAATGGGACTTGGTGGCTGTGCTTCTTTTGATATTGTGACGATATTAAAGAAATCTCGCCAAGATGTGACAGGTGTTGTGTGCCAACTTAAGGCAGAACGTGCTGATACAATCCCTGCTGTTTTCACAAAAATCCACTTACATTTTGTCGTGACTGGACATGATGTAAAAGAAAAACAAGTCACCAAAGCAGTCGAACTTTCTGCTGAAAAATATTGCTCTGCGAGCAAAATGCTGTCAGATGGTGGGGTTGAGATCACACACGACTTTGAAATTGTTGCTGCTTAATGGTGATAAAATTAAAAAAGCCAAAATTTATTTTGGCTTTTTTTTGTTGAAGTGATCTGCAATTTTGACTTTAATCTGAGTAAAATAGTTGACATTCAAACCAATAAAAATTGATAAAAATCACGTAAATTATCTAAAACAAAAATAATCGGCATTAAGTTGTTACTAATTATTTCAAAGCCATGTGTTTTTGATAATTTGTATATTATTCAACCGTTTTAACGGGCTAAAAATAATTGCGGATCAATACGTGCATTATTTAAGCTCATACCCCAATGCAAATGTGGACCAGTCACTCGTCCAGTTTTACCGACTAATCCTAAAACTTCCCCTTGCTGCAGTCGTTGACCTTTTTCCACATTAATTTTACTCAAATGGCAAAACATACTGATTAGTCCTTGACCGTGATCTACTAAAACAGTTTTTCCATTAAAGAAATAATCACCAACACCTACTACTATACCAATCGCAGGTGCAACGACTTTTTGTCCGACTGGTGCTGGAATATCTAAGCCAGAATGTGGTGCACGTTCTTCACCATTGAAAAAACGTTTGCGTCCAAAAGAGTTGCTGAATTTACCTGCAGTGGGGTGAATGAAACGTGGAAAATCAGCTGATTGTGCTGCGGTAAATGATGCGTAAATATCATTTTGTTCTTTGGCTTCATGTGCATAACGATCAAGCTGTTCTTGTTGAGGATTCACATAATCCTGATTTTTGATCGTTAAACGTTGTTCTGCATATTTATAAGGTTGAATCTCGATTTGGATAGGTTGAGCATTGGTTTGCAACTGTAATGTTCCTACTGGTGTCGATAGCGGAATGCCAAAAACTGCATAACGTTGAGCATTTGGTTGTGTAAGCAAGACAGCTTGTCCGTTGTAGCTTACTTCAGTAACATTTTGCGCCAATGGAATAACCGCGATTCCACCTGCACGACGAGAGTCTTGAGGGAGTGCAAAGACTTGGGTTGTGGTAAATATTCCACATAAGATGAGTATTTTTTTAATGGAGAACATAATTCAACACAATAGTTAATTTTTATAAATTATGCGGCTTTTAAAAGGATATTCTCAAGAAGCAGATTGTTAATGATGTATGAATTAAATAGCTTAAGCTATAATTATAAATTGCTATGTTTAAAGATAGGCAGGTAAGTTACATAGCGCATTATTAATGCAAGAAGTCTACTAAGCAATATCAGTCCTTCCTCCTTAAATCTAGTTTGTGCATATCTATCTATCTATCTATCTATCTATCTATCTATCTATCTTACTTGCGTCCTTTCAAATTTTTAAAAATAATATATAAAGACAATATTACTCTTGCCGCCAAGGAAGTTGATGAAAACGCCAGCCATTAAATGTGCCACGTTGTAAGCTTTCATTGAGATCACCTTCAAAACCTTGCTCAATATTATACACTCGCTCAAATCCAGCATTTAACGCGACATTCGCAGCTGCAGCAGAGCGTTTACCACTACGGCACAGTAAGAGAATTAATTTATCTTTGCCAACCAAGTGTTCAAGCTGTTGCGTAAAAAATGGATTTCGATCTAAAGCTGTTCCAATCGCCCAAGGAATATGCACAGTGTTTTCTACATAACCGACAAATTTACGTTCCTCGCTTGTACGTACATCGACAATGACAGCCAAACCTGCTTGAAACAAAGCCCATGCTTCATGTGGTAAAATCGTCCCTGTAAATTCAAGATAATGATCTTCAACACGTTGCTTAGCATCCTCTAAAATTTGTTTAATTTTTACCTCATCTAAGGGGAGAAAATTAATCTGAGTTAAACTATTCATGATTTTTCCTCAATCAAATATTTTAAAAGCATTGAATGAAAATGCTTTTTATATTGAAAATAGACGGTGAATGATCTGTGATTTAATATAAAGGTTTTTTATATTCCTAAAATGAATAAAAATTGAATTAGTTATCATTAAATTGGAAATAGTTGTTATCTTCAATATTTCACAAACTTAACATTTGTTTTAAAAAAATTTAAAAATCAAATAATGCAATATTTAGATATAAATATATCAATAAATGTTTATCTAAAATTGTTCTTATAAAATAATATTTGTTGAAAGAATTGAATAATGCGGCAAGATCCAGTTTGATTATTCAGTGTATAACAACGCAAAAATATAGGCATGTTCATGACCCAATGGAATATTCAAAATATCGTCAGCGAATTACAGCAAGCGCGTAATGAATGGCGTACAAAGCAAAAAAGCCTAAAAGATTTTGGGGGGAGAGAACTGCCGTCGAAAGAAGAAATTAGCAAAATTATGAATGATCTTTGTGGTATTTTATTTCCGATGCGACTTGGACCACATGATTTGCGACAACAGAGTGAAAATTTTTATATTGCACATACGCTTGAAAAAACGCTGCATGCCTTACTAGAACAAGTGAAGCTGAATTTAACCTATGACGATAAATCTAAAAAGCATCATCAAAGCAAAGAGATGATTGAGGATTTGGCACAGCGTGTAGTCAATGATTTTGCAGAAAGATTGCCAACACTGCGTCGTGTCTTAGATTCTGATGTGATTGCAGCTTATGAGGGCGACCCTGCTGCACGTAGTGTTGACGAGGTGTTATTGTGTTATCCGGGTATTTTTGCTATTACTTATCATCGTATTGCACATGAGTTTTATACAAAAGACTTACCATTATTGGCACGCTTAATTGCTGAATTAGCACATTCTAAAACTGGAATTGATATTCATCCTGGTGCGCAAATTGATCAAGGCTTTTTTATTGATCATGGCACAGGGGTTGTGATTGGTGAAACTTGTGTCATTGGAAAAAATGTAAGGATTTATCAAGCAGTGACTTTAGGTGCGAAACGTTTTGAAGTCGATGACACAGGTCGTTTGCAAAAAGAATATGCACGACATCCTATTGTTGAAGATAATGTTGTGATTTATGCAGGTGCAACGATTCTTGGGCGTATTACCATTGGTGAGGGTGCGGTGATCGGTGGAAATGTGTGGATTACCCAAAGCGTGCCTGCCAACAGTGCGGTGTTGCAAAGTTCAGCGACTAAGTCACAGGTTTGATATTTTTGAGTACTGATGTCTTGGTCAGTACTCACCTTCTATAGCTTGCAAATGCATGAGATATTCAATTTCTTTTGTCATTCCCAGAATGAGTTTAAAAATTTAGATTTATATTGCAAATATCGAGTTTTTATTACTTAAACCCAACATTATTTTTATTCTCAATTTTGTGAGGCTGGCCTAATCTAATGAATATCTTTAAAAAGCCAAAGGACTTCATTAAAGTTATATTTTTCAGAGAGCTTACCTTGAAAAAGATGAAATTAGGACGCATATTATAACTAACGTATATCTTGGGTTAAGATTTAAGTTTTTGAAAAATATATAAAATAATTTTAAAAATGAGTTGAAAATGTAAAAACTGTTCCCATTTATGATTCAAGTACAAAATTTGTTGTGAGGAATAACAAGAATGCGTTTTGAAAAATTTACGAACCGCCTACAGCAAGCTTTATCAGATGCTCAATCTTTAGCGATGGGTAAAGATCATACTGCCATTGAGGGAATTCATATACTCTCGGCACTATTGGAAGAACCCTCCAATCTCAGTTTGTTGCAACAAGCAGGCGCAAATCTCCCTGAACTTAAAAATAAACTCAAACAAGCATTGAATGATGCTGCAACCCTTAGCAATCCAACAGGGGATATTAACCTTAATCCTGAAGCAGTACGTGCATTGAATCTGGCAGATAGTTTTGCACAAAAAGCTGGAGATGAGTTTTTATCAACTGATTGGGTCATTTTAGCGCTCGCTGAAACAGGGGTAACCAAAACATTATTAAGTAGCGTAGGTGTAACTGAAGACAAGCTACGCAAAGCGATTGAAAATATTCGAGGTGGCGAACAAGTCATGGCAAATAATCATGAAGATCAACGTGATTCACTTAATAAATACACTATTGACCTGACTGAACGTGCATTGTCAGGCAAGCTTGACCCTGTGATTGGTCGTGATGAAGAAATTCGCCGTACCATTCAAGTATTATCACGCCGTACCAAAAATAACCCTGTGTTGATTGGTGAACCAGGTGTCGGTAAAACTGCGATTGTTGAAGGTTTAGCGCAGCGTATTGTCAATGGTGAAGTCCCTGAAAGCCTGAAAGGCAAACGTGTCCTTTCACTTGATTTAGGTTCTTTACTTGCAGGTGCAAAATACCGTGGTGAGTTTGAAGAACGCCTAAAAGCAGTTCTAAAAGATTTGGCGAAATATGATGGTGAAATCATCTTATTTATTGATGAGTTGCATACATTGGTTGGTGCGGGTAAAGGCGATGGTGCAATGGATGCGGGCAATATGCTCAAACCTGCATTGGCACGTGGTGAGTTGCGCTGTGTGGGTGCGACCACTTTAGATGAATATCGTCAGTTCATTGAAAAAGATGCAGCACTTGAGCGTCGTTTCCAAAAAGTCTTGGTCGATGAACCAAGTGTGGAAGACACCATTGCGATTTTACGTGGTCTAAAAGATAAATATGCAACGCATCATGGTGTACAGATTCTTGACTCAGCGATTATTGCTGCGGCGAAAATGTCACATCGTTACATCACAGATCGCCAGTTGCCCGATAAAGCCATTGATTTGATTGATGAAGCTGCGTCACGCATCAAAATGGAAATTGACTCAAAACCTGAGCCATTAGACCGTTTAGACCGTCGCTTAATTCAGTTGAAAATGCAGCTGGAGGCGGTGAAAAAAGATGCCGATTCGGTGTCTAGAGCTGAAGTTGAACATCTCGAAAAACAAATTGAAGAAGTTCAAAAAGAGTATAGCGACCTTGAAGAAGTGTGGATTGCTGAAAAACGACTTGTCGATGGTACAAATCAAGCACAAGTGGAGTTGGATAAAGCACGTACAGCCTTTGAAAAAGCACAACGTGAAGGTGATCTGGCAGAAGCAAGCCGTTTGCAGTATGGGGTCATTCCAGAACTGCAAAAACGCTTGAATGAAGAAGAAGTTGCGGAAACCAATGAAGAGCCGAAACTGATTCGTACCAAAGTCACTGAAAATGAAATTGCCGAAGTTGTCAGTGCTGCAACAGGAATTCCTGTTTCGAAAATGCTACAAGGTGAACGTGAGAAACTTCTTCATATGGAAGAATTCTTACATAACCGAGTGGTTGGTCAGGATGAAGCTGTGGTTGCTGTATCTAATGCAGTACGCCGTTCACGTGCAGGATTATCTGACCCGAACCGTCCAAGTGGTTCATTCTTATTTCTTGGACCAACAGGTGTCGGTAAGACTGAATTGACCAAAGCGTTAGGTAATTTCTTATTCGATAGTGATGATGCGATTATTCGTATTGATATGTCTGAATTTATGGAAAAACACTCAGTCAGTCGTTTAGTGGGTGCGCCTCCAGGTTATGTCGGCTACGAGGAAGGTGGTGTGTTGACTGAAGCGGTACGTCGTAAACCATACAGTATTGTATTGTTTGACGAAGTTGAAAAAGCGCATCCTGATGTATTCAACATTCTTTTACAAGTGTTGGATGATGGTCGATTAACGGACTCACAAGGTCGCTTGATTGACTTTAAAAATACTGTGATTGTGATGACGTCAAACTTAGGTTCAAGTGATGTACGTGAACTTGGTGAAAATGCAAGCGATGAAGAGGTACGTGCAACTGTAATGAATGCAGTATCACAACATTTCCGCCCTGAATTTATCAACCGTATTGATGAGTTAGTCGTATTCCACTCATTGAAAAAATCGCAAATTCGTGGCATTGCCGATATTCAGTTAGATCGTTTACGTTCTCGTTTAGCTGAACGTGACATTGGATTAAAAGTCGATGATCAAGCCTTTGATATCTTGATTGATGCTGGTTTTGACCCTGTTTACGGTGCACGACCTTTAAAACGTGCAATCCAACAACAGCTTGAAAACCCATTGGCTCAAAAAATCTTAGCAGCTGATTTTGCTGCGGGAGATACGATTTTAGTGAGTGCTGAAGATGGTCAATTAAACTTCAGTAAACTGAAACTAAGCTAACCCAACTTACCATCTATCAATTAAACTTTAAAAAAGCCAGCTACTTTCGAGTGGCTGGCTTTTTGATGGGCTATTATCTAAGAATATCATTGAATGAAATCGATGCTGCTTCATATAGTTTAAAAAAGAAGGAGTCAAAAGATAATAAACCATGAAAAATTATTTTAAATAAAGCTGAATTTGAATAAAAAAACTTACAACTGTGTGACATTCTCATGAATTATTACAATTCGATTTTAAAACAATAGAAAAATAAATATTTAGAAAAATGTCTTTACATATTGAAAATTAAAGAATTTTAATTAAATCAAAAACAAATCTAGAATTATCATAAAAGCGTCACAAAGCTGTAACTTATTTGTCATATTTTAAAATCAAAATGCAGTTATCGAAAAGGTACTCCATTGTGGAAGTTAAGTACTTAAAATTGCTATTTACAAAGAGAGAAAATAATGCGCTTAAACCATATCGCAATTGCTTTAGCAGTTTCAGGGGCAGCCGTAGCAACTACAGCAAATGCAGCTCGTGATACGATTCAAATCGCTGGTTCTTCAACTGTACTTCCATATGCAAGTATCGTGGCTGAAGAGTTTGGTAATACATTCCCACAATTTAAAGCACCTGTTGTAGGTTCTGGTGGTTCATCTGCTGGCTTAAAACAATTCTGTTCTGGTGTGGGCGACAACACCATCGATATCGCAAATGCTTCTCGTAAAATTAAAGATACTGAGATTGCTGCTTGTAAAAAAGCAGGTGTAAACCAAATTCTAGAAATCAAAATTGGTTATGACGGTATCGTATTTGCTTCAAACTCAAATAAAGCTGCTTATAAATTACGTCCACAACATGTATTTGCAGCATTAGCAGCCGAGTTGCCTTCAAACGGTAAAATGGTGCCTAATCCATATACACGTTGGAATCAAATTGATAAATCACTTCCAAATGAGCCAATTACTTTAGTGATTCCTGCATCGAATCACGGTACACGTGAAGTGTTCCAAGAGAAAATGGTTGATGCGGGTTGTGAAGCATATGAAGCAATCAAAAAGTTAGACAAAGATGCAATGAAAAAAGCATGTTCTACTTTCCGTAAAGACGGTAAAGTCATTGAAATTGCAGGTGACTATACTGAAACATTGGCACGTTTAAAAACGTCTCCAAGTGCTGTTGGTGTATTTGGTTTAGGTTTCTATGACCAAAACCGTGACAAGTTACGTGTAGCAACTGTAAACAATGTTGCACCATCTGAACAAACAATCTTGAATGGTTCGTATCCTGTTTCTCGTCCATTGTTCTTCTATGTGAAAGGCGAACATTTAAAATCAATCAAAGGCTTACCTCAATTTACTGAATTCTTCTTGAGCAAAAAAGTTTCTGGTAAAGGTTCTAAGCTTGAGCGTGCTGGTCTAATTTCAATGTCTGATGCTGAACGTGCAAAAGTTCTTGCTGCATTCAAAGCAGGTAAAGGCGTTAAATAATTTTTGAAAATAAAAAAGCTAATGGTGGGTGACTGCCATTAGCATTTTTTGCTAAGCAGTGTTTTTTCAGACTAGACATTGAGAAAACTGTGGAGAATGCATGAATCTGCTACTTATTGGCGTGTTATTGGCTCTTGTGGCAATCGCGTATCAAATCGGATTAAGTAAAAGTCGAAACATAGCGGGTAAAGGGAAAAACTCAGCATCCTTACATTCACGTCCAGGCTACTACGGGGCATTGGTGGCATTGTGGTGTGGTATTCCAGCATTTTTGATTTTAATTGTATGGAATCTGGTTGAACCAAATTTATTAAAACAAATAATTTTAAATCATGTACCTGCATCAGTTGTTGCGTCCTCAGATCATGCCAGTATTCAAGTTCTCGTTGAGCGTGTGAAAGCCATTGCATCTGGTTTTGGGGTGAGTGATACGCCAGCAGCCTATGAAGTTGCAGCAGCAGCAGAATTAAAAAAAGTTCAGACTATTGGCGCATTTGCCAAGTTTGCTGTTGTAATTTGTGCAGCTTTATTGGGTTTAGTTTGGGCGAAAAAACGTGTTGAAAAACAATATAGAGCACGGAATCAAGTTGAAAAGACCATTAATGTTGCATTGGCATTATGTTCAGTTGTTGCGATTTTAACCACTGTCGGCATCGTGATGTCGATGTTTAGTGAAGCAATGCGTTTCTTCCAATTTGTCAGTCCTTTAGATTTTTTCTTAGGCACAGAGTGGAATCCAGGCTTTAGTACGACAGGTAGTGCAGAAGGAAGTTATGGTTTATTACCACTTCTTTGGGGTACGCTCATGGTCAGTATTGTGGCGCTTGTAGTTGCTGTACCGATAGGCTTAATGATCGCAATTTATTTGGCAGAATATGCTTCACCACGCTTACGTTCATGGGCAAAGCCAGCGATTGAGATTTTGGCGGGTATTCCAACGATTGTTTATGGCGTATTTGCTTTAATGATTATTGGTCCATTTTTTAAAATGGCTGGGGAAGCAGTTGGACTCAATATCAATGCAACCAGTGCATTAACTGCTGGTTTTGTCATGGGAATTATGATCATTCCATTTGTATCCTCATTGTCGGATGACATTATTACGCAAGTACCACGTGCTTTACGTGATGGTTCTTTAGGTCTAGGTGCAACTAAATCAGAAACGATTCGTCGAGTTGTTATGCCTGCTGCATTACCTGGTGTCATTGGTGCATTCTTGCTAGCAGCATCACGTGCAATTGGTGAAACCATGATCGTAGTATTGGCAGCAGGGAATAGTCCCTTATTGCATGTCAATCCGCTTGAAGCTGTTTCAACCGTCACTGTGACCATTGTGAACCAATTAACGGGTGATACAGACTTTGCTAGTCCACAAGCATTGGTGGCATTTGCCTTAGGTTTGACTCTATTTGTAATTACATTAGGTCTAAATATTGTTGCACTTTATATTGTGCGTAAATACCGTGAGCAATACGAATGAGTACATCAAATACATCTCCAGTGGATCAAAATGTATTTGATCCTCGTTTGGCAGAAGAGTTACGTCAAAAGCGTAAAGCAAAAATTGAAAAATCGTTGGCATCACGTCATCGTACTGAAAAATCGTTTCGTTTTTTTGGTTTAGCTTCAGTGATCATTGGTCTTGCATTTGTCGCATTACTTTTTGGTAGTATTTTAGCCAAAGGTCTGCCTGCATTTTGGCAAGCAAGTGTCAATGTTCCTGTCTATTTCGATCCAAAGATCATTGATGCAGGTCCACAGCCAACACAGTCTCAAAATGAATCACCTGCACACTTCCAAGAGCGTTTTGTCGATTGGCAAACCAAAATGGGAATGGTGGATTGGGATGCCTTGTTGGTAAATGGCATGATTGCAAAAGATCCAAACCTTGAAGCATATCGTGATGATTTAGGGAGTATTTATACCAGCTCAGAAGCTTATCGCTTACGTGATATGGTAATGAAGGATCCAGCCCTAATTGGTCAAAAGAAAGATGTTAAAGTTTTAGCAGATGCTAATATTGATGTATGGCTGGCTGGAAATATTGATCGTACGTTACCCGATGAGCAACAACAATTAAGCCCTGAAGTCCGTAAATTAGCTGATACCATGGTTGCTTCTGGCGATATGGATCGCACGTTTAATATGCAATTATTTAGCAATCCAGACTCTCGGAGTTCGCCAGCAACAGCGGGTCTTGCAGGTGCATTCATGGGGTCGTTGTTCATGATGTTGATCGTGATTTTTATCTCGATTCCAATCGGTGTGGCATCAGCGATTTACCTTGAAGAGTTTGCAAAACAAAACTGGCTTACTGACATTATTGAAGTCAATATCAATAACTTGGCTGCTGTTCCTTCGATTGTATTTGGTTTATTGGGTGCTTCGATCTTTGTCGGATGGATGCATATGCCGATCTCTGCACCGCTTGTGGGTGGTTTGGTTTTAAGTTTAATGACTTTACCGACAGTGATTATTACCACACGTGCTTCACTCAAAGCTGTTCCACCTTCGATTCGCCAAGCTGCTTTAGGGTTGGGCGCATCACGTGTACAAACGATTTTCCATCATGTTTTACCTTTGGCTTTACCAGGTATTTTAACAGGTGCGATTATTGGTGTGGCGCAAGCACTCGGTGAAACTGCACCATTACTCTTGATCGGTATGAGTGCATTTGTTGCCAATATTCCTTCAACGCCTTTAGACCAATCAACTGCTTTACCTGTACAAATCTTCTTATGGCAAGGCAATGAATTGCGTAACTTCTTTGAAGGGCGTACTGCAGCAGCCATTATTGTATTGCTTGGCTTAATGATTCTACTCAATAGCTTCGCAATTTGGTTGCGTAAGAAATTTGAAGTACGCTGGTAATTGAGGACAAACTATGAGTACTCTAGACATTAAAAATTCCTTAGAAAAGGATCAATCAGTGAATCAAGATCACACACAATTTACGTCTCAAGAAACTGAGCAAAAACGTCCTGCGACTTCATTTGTTTCTCAATTCGATTCAAATAGCGCACCTAAAAAAGACCCAGCAACAACTGTAAAAATCAGTGCTGAAGATGCGCATGTCTATTATGGTGATTTTGAAGCAATCAAAGGCATTGACTTACAAATTTATGAAAATGAAGTGATTGCATTTATTGGACCATCAGGTTGTGGTAAATCAACATTTTTGCGTACGTTGAACCGTATGAATGACACCATTGATGGCTGTCGAGTGACTGGTAAAGTGACTTTAGATAATCAGGATATTTATGATCCAAGCCTAGATGTGGTGTTACTTCGTGCACAAGTTGGGATGGTATTCCAAAAGCCAAACCCATTCCCAAAATCAATTTTTGACAATGTCGCTTACGGTCCAAAATTACATGGTTTGGCACGTGATAAATACGACATGGAAGAAATTGTTGAAAGTAGTTTGCGTAAAGCAGGTTTATGGGATGAAGTAAAAGATCGTTTAAATCAACCAGGTACAGGCTTATCTGGTGGTCAGCAGCAACGTTTATGTATTGCTCGTACCATTGCAGTGAGTCCTGAAGTGATTTTGATGGATGAACCATGTTCAGCACTAGATCCGATCGCAACTGCAAAAGTGGAAGAGTTGATTTCTGAACTATCAAATCAATACACCATTGCAATCGTAACCCACTCAATGCAACAAGCGGCACGTGTTTCAGACCGTACGGCGTATTTCCATTTGGGTGATTTGATTGAAGTTAACTCAACTGAAAAAGTATTTACGCAACCTGATCATCAGCTCACTGAAGCGTATATTACAGGTCGTTTTGGTTAATATTTTCCAAAAAATTGCTTGAAAGTTTTAATAATAAAGCCCCTGCATCAATCAGGGGCTTTATTGTATCAAATGTAAAGAATGTCTAAAGTTTTTGACATAACCTTAGCTTCTGGATTTAGAATAGTCGGATTAACCAGAATCTTTGCTTCGAATCATTTAATCCCTTCTTGGGTTATAATGACTCCTCTGCAACCGTTATTGGTTGTATAAACGGTGCTAAGTTTTTACGCGTTATTCGTATTTTAGTTTTCTGTCTAGAGTTCTACTATCTGCTGTAGTCTGTTATGTCATTGTCTAAATTTTTGCATCATTGTGCTGATTATGGTGTAAATTAGCCGAAATAAATAGTCAAGAGCGATTAAAAAATATTGTGAAACCTTTAACAGTATGGGAAAGTGAAAGTTGAGTCAAAACAATGTAATTAAAGAATTGTTTGATAAATCAAAACGTTCGCAAATATGGGTCGCCCCGATGGCAGGTGGGTTAGACTATTTATAATAATAATTTTAAATCAATGATTTAATGTTTTTTACGTGGCGTATGGCGTAGAATTGGCGTAAAAAAATGAGGTGAAATCAATTCACCTCACTCCAATTTCTTTGAGACTCTTTTTGCAGTGAATCCAACCAAGCTGCAACATCCGTTAAGTTTACAAAGTATTCAGATTTATTACCATCTACCTTAAATGCTGGGAAAGGTAGTTTACATTTAGCTGCTCGTTGTTTTGCAGCTGCCATATCTAAATGTGGCATGTAATCTTCAACAATATCTTTTAAGGCAACAACTGGTCTTTTATAACGCAGAATCAACATCATTGACGTGTCGATTTGGTCATTTCGATTGATAGCTACTCCCATTAGTCATCCTCCTGAAAATCATCAATATCAAAACGCCATTTTTCAATTTGACCTTTTTCGTCAATATTCATAATGATGTAATGGCCATAACCATTTTCAGCAGGGCATAGAGTTCTTGGAACATATCCATATTCTTGAGATTTAATGGTGTTACCAATTGAATCTACCAACTCCCAGCCACAGCCATCAACTACTTTAAAATGGATACTTGCAGTTTTCCCAATTTCCCAATTTTCAATTATGCCAGTAGCCACATTAATGACAGGACACCATAAATCACCATTTTTACAAGGTGTTCTGTCACCACTATCAGTATCTTCAACACCATTAATTGTAGAATCTTCCCAATATCGAACAGATGCTTTTACAATAACTTTTGCTGGTACTTTTGGTGTTGCACGTGCAATCCAAGATTTTTCGCTTACTTCAAACTCTCGATCTATTTGAGGGTTTTGTTTTAATATAAAGTCGGCTGGCAAGTTATTCGTTTGAATAAAATAATTAAGATGTGCTTTAAGTTCACTTTCTAAATCAAAATTTACATTTGTTTTCATCACAGCCACCATAATTCAAAGTTAATAAATAAAAATCCGTTCACTACCAACATAATTTCAAGCCACCAGATAACCCATTCCATGTGCTTCACCTTTAACAATATGCAGAATTTCCTTTTCTGCTTTTGCTGTGCAAGTCTGTTCAGGTGCACGAAGATGGTTTTCAAATTCAGCCCCAAGCTCATAGGCTGCTTGATTCCCTGAAAGGTCTGAGCCAACACGCACATAATGATGTGATTTTTTATATGCTCGTTGTGCTTCTCGAATTTTTGCTCGTGCCACAAAACCACCATCTAATTGCTTCACCTCATAATCCAATTTTTCTAACCAGATTTTGAAGCCTAAGAAGTTTTTCTGTTTAACTACTGGACGCATAAGGCATTTACCTCCGCTATTTTAGATGTGGATTTGTAGCCAATCCCTTTGAATAGAGGGTTTAAAGCAGAAATGTCTAACTGCTTTTTAGCACGTGTGGCAGCAACATATAAAAGTCGAGCTTCATCTTCAGTGAGGATTTTCTCTCCATCAGATACCGTTTCTTTATAGAAAAAGTCGCCACCCAATTTGACCTTGTTAAACTCTAAGCCTTTAGATTTATGAGCTGTGGTCACAATGCAGTCATAATCACTGGAATTACTTTTGTTTAATGCTTCAATTAAGGCATTTTCACCGACTTTATCAATCAGGCTCACCAACGGTTTTAGGTCATTTCCTGTGACTTCTTCGGTGTATTCAATAACTTCTTCCCAATTGCTAAAGCCTTCAAATACACTTCCATCATGGACTTTGATGCCAGCTTTGACTTTTTTGGCATCTTCAATGTTTCTGATTAAAGAGGCTGTATCCACTTCAAGTCGTGGTTCACGTCCAATTTTAACCAACTCCACCATATTAGAGAGGGCAGCAGCGTTGGTTCGATAAATAAATGCATCAGCAATGGCATCGCTAATTTCATTTACCTGGGAATCTATCTGTTCAAAACCACGTAATGGAATTTCTTCATCTAAAACATTGAATAAAATTTTATTGGCAAGATCTGCGATGTTTGCACCAAAACGGAATGACTGACTCAAGCGTGTTTCAGCAATATCTAGGGATTGCATGGCATTTACAGCACCACGAAATGCATAGATTTGCTGGTGACGATCACCAACATAAATGACCTGAGCACGTTGCTTACTCAAGACATTCAACATGATTGGATCAGCATCTTGTGCTTCATCAAATAAAATAAAGTCAGCATTAATGACAGGATTGCTCAGAGCCCAATATTTTAGGTAATGGTCATGTTCCAAGCGGTTCACACCTGTAGGGTTCAGAATATCATTCCAATAATCATGTGCCTTAGGTAAAAGAAGATTTGCCAATTCAGCACGATAGGTATCATCCATCCAGTCGGGCAGTGCAGCATAGACTTGTGAGAGTTGAATTTCGCTGTAATTAGATCGGCAGAAATATCCAACGGCATTCATCATGGATGTCGCCATACGTTTTGAATTAAACAATCGTTTCTGATCATCTTCACCACGTTGTTTAACCAATGCCACTGGTACTTGATAATTTTCAAGATCATAGCGTGATGCTAATTGAGCCGACATCAAGCGACGATTTTGAAGTTTATTGGTCAACCAACGTGGTACTGAACCGTAGGCGAGGCTATGAAAAGTACGACATTTTACGTTATGGTTAAATTTAGACTGTGCTTCTGTGGCAATGGCTTTGTTAAATGCCAAATACATGCCATGTTGGTGATGCTTTGCATTGCCGATTAATTTAAGGGTAGATGTCTTACCAGCCCCAGCGTATGCGGTAACTTTACAAGACTGACCATGTAATGCCATATCAATGGCATGTTGTTGTTCAATAGTTGGATTCATATTGCTATCTCACTATTGGTACCCTCGTATATGAGGGCACCACATGCCATTAGTTAAGGTGTAAGTTCTGCTGATTTACGTTCAAATAGTGCGCTAACTTCATCAATTTGTTCATCACTCATTGAACTTGTATTTGGTTCAAAACGTTCAGCCATAATTGAGTTGATTAATTCGATGGTATCAGCACTATCCAAATCAACGAGTAATTGCACATAATTTTTACGGTTGGCATACGCAGTAGAAATATCTGTTTTTGCAGGTTCGCCAAGATCGGCAGGAATTGTTTTAGCTAAAGCCTTTAATTCCTCAATTGTGCTTAGAGCATTAATTTGATGAATAAGACCTACAACATCGAACTCAGCTGCCATATCAATTACTTCAGCTTCTACTGCTGCTTCGCGCTCAGCCATTTGAGCTTTTAATCCGGATGCGCCTTGATGTTTTTTTACAGTTGATTGAACAGGGGTAACATCAAGTTCTTCACGTTCCATGAGTTCATCAGGTGTATAAACACCTAAGATTACGTCTGGTGTATATAAACGTGACCAGCGTTTGATAGCTAAATATGCAAGCTGTTGACGTGGATCGTTTACCCATAAAGGCGAATTACGTACAGTACCGACTTGCCCCATAGAAATATCAATTTCACGCGGACTATCCTCACCTTTTAATGTCGCCCAAACTTTTATACCACGATCCCAAGATTTATCATCTTTACCATTAACTTTGGACCAGTCACCATACCATTCAAAATGTAAACGCTCTTTTACTGGGGCGCGATTGGTAATAACAGCATTCACAAGTTGTGCTTCATACCCTAAAGCACCATTAATTTGATGAGTTTTTTGAGCTACTGCAAAAGGATCCATTTGCCATTGAGCTGACTGCATAATTATTGCTAAGCAGTCACCCTCATTTCCCTGAAGATGCTTAGGCACAGCGAATTTTGATGAAGCCATTACCTTAGCCATACGCTCAAAACGCGCCATGATTTCTTCATTCATCATGATGTCAAAAGCAGTTAAGTGGGCAATCTGACCATTTTGTGGGGTTGTTAATGCGTTCATAATAAAATTCCTTAAACTGTTTCTTTAAATTTGTTTGAAATACGGAAAACTCGGGTGCTGGAGGTTTTGCTATATTTCGCAAATAAATCAGGTTGTTCTTTTTTCAACAGCGTACTGTCGATACGAGTAGAGGATTGTTCTTTGTAGGTACAGATGGACTTGCCTTGGCTAATCATCATTTCCGCATCCTGCATCGTGGAGACGATCTTTAACTTGATTTCATCTTCACGAGCCTTGTCCGCTTTTTGGCGACCTTGAACAGTGATAAGTTCTTCAGCCAGCTTGATATGTTCAAAATCAGCTTCGACTTGTTTACCTACAACATGATTTGACCAACGATGTAAAACATCATCAAAACAAGTAGGATCGGGTGGCACATCAGCAATGACATGGTTGAACCAAAATGCTTTAACTTGTTTAAAGATTGATTCAATTAAATCGTCATCACGTTCAATGCGATACATGCGGAACTTATTGCCACCAATGAGAACGGCAAGGTGCCATACTTGGAAGCCTGTAAGTTTCATGTACCAAAGACATTGAGTAAGGTAATAATCTGGAATCTGATCTGTACCTTCTTCACCAAATAGCTTGGACAAATATTCCGAAGCTGTTTTACATTCCAAACCTTGGTCTGTTGTTAATTTTCCATCTTTAAAGAAAACACGACCTGCAATTTCAGGATTCACAACGGCACGGTCAATGTTCCCAATAGCCCAAGTTTCACCAAATTCTGCAAGTGATAGTTGCTGTGTAACACGCTGAACTTTCATACCTGAGCGACGTGAAAATTCTTTGGCAACAACATCTTCAAGCAAGTTGCCGAAATGGGCAGACTCATTTTGTGATTCTTTACGTTCGCCACGACCTGTTTTGTCTAACCATAATTGGTAAGGTGATTTGTACGGACTAAAACCAAGGATTGCAGCAACATCTGAACCACCGATACCTTTTTTACGACCTGCAAGAAATTGGTCACGATTAACTTGTGTATTCATAGCGTTATCCTTAATGAAAACTTACTGCGCCATTGACACAGGCGTACTCAAAAGCGGTTTTCCATTCGACATAAAGTTCATAAAAACGATCATCGACCTGTTTCGCATGTTCTTCAAAATCCATAAAATCCTGATAAAGCTTTTTACTGACTTCTGTGCCAATCACGCCTTCACAATCACTAAAACTTATTAATTCCCAAAATGCCCCAGAATCAGCTTTCCAAGCGCTTGTGGAATAAGGATGACTACTATCGCATTCACTTTCAGATGCAAGATAACCAGCAAGTTTGGCTAATTGCTCACGCCAATAGTTATATCCAATATAAGAGCCAGCTCTAAAACCTATTGAATCTTCAAATGTATAAAATAGGCTTTCATTTACATCTTTAGCTCTTTCTGCATAATGGTGGTTGATGCAAGGCTTGAAATAATTATTCCAATTTACCGTTTCACCAGTGTTCAGATTTACAACTTCATCTGTTTCTTCATCATATTGACCTGGAAAAGATTGAAGATTTTTATATGCAGTAATATCCAGTCCCATATCACACCACCTGATTTTCAGAGTATTTTGTAGAAAGCGGGCGATAATCATCACCAGCATTTAAACCACAGCTATTACATTTGATTTTTGGAATAACATTCCTGTGGTAATATTCATCGTCATACCCATCAACACTTTGGGTACTATTACAGTGCTCACACTCCAAAATGGCTGTAAAATCACGACGAATTTGAGAAGTAATCTTTTTGATTTTCATGCTCTAAATCCTCTACGTGAATTCATGATTTCCAAACGAATTGAACCTATTCCCACGTCTATAACTAATTCACGGAAATTTTCATTTGAGGTGATGCCAAATTTAAAAGCCCATCCACCACCAAAACGACCTGAACTTTTTACCTTGAATGGATTCCATCCCCAGAACTCACCGTTTTGCTGATCAAATGGTTCATATTTAGAAACCACATGCCAAGGAAAACCATGCATTCGGCAAATAACAGTTTTATTTCCAACATCGAATTCAAATTCGTTGTATTTGACAGGCTCACCAAATAATGCTCGGTATACATCAGCTTGAAGGCTTTTAGAGTGATCAATTGGTTCACTAGAAGCTGTTTTAATTTCAATTAAATCAAGCATATTAACCTCTCAATTTATTCAATTTCACAGCGATAGAGTCTTCAAGGGCATCATTGATTTTTACGAGTTCATAGCGATCAAGGTATGCATTGATTTCACCATCTTCATCACCGACCACTTCAGGTTCTAAGCGATCAATTTGAATGCCTACAGCACGATTAAAGCCGTTACCATCATCGAAACCTGAATAGTCAAAATTCACTTCGATGTAATACTGGTCATTTGCTGTTAATAAAGTTGCATGACAGTCATGTTGACAGTCGTTGTATGGTCCTAAGTCGAGCTCATCCACCTTGTAGATGTCTGATGCCACTGTGATTGGCTGCTGTTCTTCAACAGGTAGCTTGGCTGGTTGATACATTTGCACAGACGCTAAAACTGCTGTCATTGCTATTGCAGCACCTAAACCCAACAAAATTGATTTGAAATTTAATGAAACCATGTTCATAATCTCCTTATAGCGATTGCTATACCCCTGAAAAGAGCCCCGTCCTCGATCAAAATTTCGGGGCTTTTTATTGCTTAATTTTTAGTTTTAAGCGGAAAAGGCACCAATACGGACAGGGTTTTCTGGAAGCAAGGCAATCACTTTTTCTTTGAATTCTTGAATAATTTCATTACGCAAGAGTTCTTCTTTAACGATTTGCAGTGCAAACGATGGCTCACCATCTGAGCTGTTTACTACAAGACGTAAACGAATTGTTTTGTCATCAAGACCAACATAAGCTGGATCAATGATTTCAAAATAGCTTGGTAATTTCCCTGCTGTGCTAGAAGCTTCAACTTTGTCAAAGACAGAGCGAGTTTCTTGCATGTTTGATACTGACGAGTCAGTCGTTGAAGATGCGCCAACTTTCATGTTGCGAACGGCATTAATTGCTTCCGCAATATGGATAGTTTCACCAGTTTCACTTGTTGCAGCGAATACACTTGCCCAATCTTCAAGCAATGTTGCAAAACGCTTTTGATTGAGTTTGTTATCTTTAAGTTGATTGAGCTTTTCCCACACTACAGTTGGTTCAAGCTGTAATACCGCTTTATGGTCACAATGACCTTGAGCCAATCCAACAACTTTGAAGTTTAAAATTGCCGTTGCAGATACATTTTTGTGGTCAACAAATACAGGGGCATAAACTTTTACTTCAGGAACAGAATTTTCAGACTGTGTATTACCTAAAACATAACTTTTAAAATCATCAAAAGATGGAGTTTTCAAGACACCACGTGCACGGTTACGACCAGCTTGAAATTGTTCTAAATCATGAACTTTGAAATTTTCGTGAATAGCAACAAGTTGACCACGAGATAAATCATTTACAGGTAACGCAAGTTCAACGATTTCTTTAGCATAGTTTTCCATTTTCAATACCTTATGGATGGTTGGTAAAATTGTTGTAATGAGAAGGGGGCTGTTTAAGCGTCTTCAGTGAATAATTGGCTTGTATGGTTGGCGAACAAAGTGACATCACCACCAGCATTCAAATGCATTGGAGTTTTTGAGGTGGTGTCCTCTGCACGTTTACCTTTTGCTGTTGGTTCAACAAAAGCGAGTGTGTGTGCAATTTCGACCTGGCTTGAATCACCGATACGAGCAATATCAAGCGTGATTTTGATTTGACCTTTTTTGTTGTGCTGAACAGCACCTTGAGAAACCATGCTGATAGCTGCACCTAATTGGTTAGCAAAGGTTCCTGCACCTAAGTCAGCAACAAATTGCTGTGCGTTGGTTGGTTTGGTAGACATAAGATTCACCAAGTTTGGTTGTTGTTGGTGATTTAAATATTAGGCAAACCTAATTATTTAGTCAATAGGCATTCCTAATTTATTTTTAGGATTACCTAATTTTTTTGTATTTGATAAAAAAAACCTGCATTAATGCAGGCTATGATTGTTAAGTGTTTAGTCTATAAAAAAGAATCTATAATTTTTTTTATTAAAGTTAATTTTTCAATATCGTTAGGTAGCTTATTGAATTGTTTATATTTTTTATAAGCACAAGAATATGCTTTTATATGAAGAAATGAAAAATAGATTAAGTGAATGATAACGCCAACCAAGAATGAATAAAAAGCCGTCAATATGAAGCCTAAAAATATGTTTTCACTAAAAAATTTTAGTATAAAAAATAATGGAAAAATCAAACTCATTGAAAGTATGTAGCAAAACTTTGTTTTTGGGCGATGGCTTGTTCGCTCCCTTACTTCATCTTTAATTAGTTTTTTAATATTATTTTTTATTTCTAATTTCAATAATTTACGATTTTGATAATGATCATGTTTAATTATTAATAATTGGAGTAGATTCAATATCCTAACAATAATTTTGATGCTAATTAAAAATATTACTATGCCCAATACGATTGTAAGGATAATTGCACTTAAAAAATCATTTCCTGAAGATACATAATCATCATCATAAACACCATAACGATCCGCAAATGCTTGAAATGAAAAAAGCATAAGAAAAAGCAAAGTTATACTTTTTTTCATGATCCACCTTACAATTTAATTAATTGCAATT
This sequence comes from Acinetobacter defluvii, assembly GCF_001704615.3. Classification (NCBI taxonomy): domain Bacteria; kingdom Pseudomonadati; phylum Pseudomonadota; class Gammaproteobacteria; order Moraxellales; family Moraxellaceae; genus Acinetobacter; species Acinetobacter defluvii. Next base: position 2,148,596 of record NZ_CP029397.2, on the reverse strand, counting down.
ACCATTTTTCTAATTTTGAAATCTGCCAAACCCAACCAATAATTTCAAATTGTTGAGAGACTCTTTCTTCTGCTGTTAGTTCAATTTCTTTATATTCTTCTGAATTATCAGATAACAATCGGATTCCACCAAAGGGTAGATTATATAAACGTTTGCAGTAATGAAGCCCACCTATACAAATCACATAGATACGACCATCTTTAACCTCTTTGCGACCAAGATCAATGTGGATTGTATCGCCATCATTAATGGTTGGTGTCATTGAGTCACCTGATGCAGTTGCTGCAACTGCATTAGATTCTGTGATTGCTAAGTTACGTAAAGTCGCTTTGGACATTCTTAATTTACGTCTTTCATTAGCAATAGCTTCATTAAATGAACCATCACCACAAGCAAAAGAAAAATCTTTGAAAAATGGAATTTCTACTTCGTCATCATCTACTGAAGTATTACTATCCCATTCATTTACTTGGGTGAATTGAGGATTAATTTCACCATCTGGTTTAGGTGAACCTTTGCCAGTTGCGAGCCAAATAGGATTTACATTCAAGTGATGTGCAGCACGTAGAAGATTTTCACCTTCCATTGTTTTTGATTTACCAGAAAGCCAGTCACTTACAGATGGTGGCTTAACACCAACAGCACGAGCAAGTTCTACACCCTTAATTTTTTTAGGTGGTAAAACTTCCATTGCATATTTCAGTCTTTCAGCAAGTGTCTTCATAAATAACTCTCAAATCATTAGGAAATCCTAACATGAATAAAATTAGGTGTGCCTATTGATTATTTATAAGGAATGCCTAATAATTGCTTTTGTTATAGGAGAGCAACATGAATGACAACCAACTTATAGAAGCCCTTGGTGGATGTAATGCAGTTGCACGGCTTTTAGGTATCACAGGACCTTCAGTGAGTGGTTGGAAAGCTATTCCAACTGACAGAAAAATCCGCCTAGCTGTGATTGCGGAAGATCGTGGAATCTGCACACGTAAAGACCTTTTCCCAGAAGATTATCAGGACATTTGGATTGAACTAAGAGAGCCTGAACGAATTCAATAGGTGAACCTATGGAAACAAAAATAATGTTTGTATTCAGCAAAAAACTGTTGGCACCCATGTCAACACGTGTACCGCTGGAAGTCCAAGAGATCATTGATACTTTGGCTGAAAGCCAAGGTAGTGATCGTGCGAAGTGGTTAAGAGATGCCATAGATAAAAAGATCGAACTGGAGACAGGTCAATCATCATCTGAGCATGTAGAAAAATCAAAGAATACAACGTCTACAAGCGTATTCACGAATGTATGCAGAAATTTAAAAAGTTTTTGGCAGGCATTAAAAAAGCCCGATGTATCAGATCGAGCTTCTAGTATTCATCAACATTCAGGTAAATGAACATGAGTAATTTAACAGAACATAAGTGCGCTGGCAAATGTCCAGAATTTAAAGGGGAGCAGTGCCATCACTGTTTGATTCAGCAAATTGAAAAACGTGAGTTTGAATTGGGCGGTGCACCTGATAGTGCGTATTGCATTGGTATTGATTTAGCTGCTGATGGGGAAGATAAGTCGGTTGAAATGGCTTATTGCGTAATCTCTAAAAAATACTGTACCTGCCCAAACGGTGTTCAGATTTGCTTACATGAACATGGTGGTGCAGTGGTGGAGGTGCAACCATGAAAGAACGTCCGATTCTATTTAGTGCTCCAATGGTCACTGCAATTTTGGAAAGTCGCAAGACTCAGACTCGTCGTGTAATAAATCCACAACCTGAAGGTAAAACCTTGCAGAGTAATTTGGATGGAAAGTGGTTAAGTAAAAAATTCAATGGATTATTGCTTCCTAAAATTGAGGATTTACCAATTCATTGCCCATACGGAAAAATAGGTGATCATCTTTGGGTGCGTGAAACTTGGTCAACTGTAAATTTATACGGTGAAATAGCACTTGCTTATAAAGCTGATTGTGAAGTTACACGTGTTGTAGAAAATGAAAGTTTTCAAGATGAAGATGGATTAATTAATTACGACGATCCACGATTAGAAAAATATTCATTTGCAGCATGGGCTGACGATCTTCTTGAGGGTAAAGAAGGCAACTGGAAACCATCAATTCACATGCCACGTTGGGCATCACGTATTTTGCTCGAAATCACAAATATTCGTGTAGAACGACTTCAAGACATATCTGAATCAGACTGTTTAAAAGAAGGTGTTGGATCACCAATCTTACGTGACTGCAAAAAGCCTAAATTTATGCAGTTATGGGAAGCAATAAACGGTGCAGATTCTTGGGCTGCAAATCCATGGGTATGGGTTGTTGAATTTAAGGTTGTTAAAGGTGGTGCTGTATGAAAAATCCAATCTGTCCATACTGCAACAAAGAGTCTGATGGAGTAGATGGCACAGCCATTTATCCTCATAGACCTGACCTGTCACATAAATGGTTCTACCAATGTGAGCCTTGTGATGCCTATGTTGGTTGTCATCCTGGTACTAAAAATTCGCTTGGTCGATTAGCAAATGCTGAACTTAGAAAATGGAAGTCTATAGCACATCAAGCGTTTGATCCGTTGTGGCGTGATGGACATATGAAGCGCAAAGAAGCCTATAAAGCTTTGGCTGAAGTAATGAATGTTCATCCAAATGACTGCCATATCGGAATGTTTGATGTTGATCAGTGTAAAAAAGTTTATTCAATTTGCATGAATAAGCAAATCAAGAAGGTGACAGCATGATTGAAAAAATCACTCTCACCAAGCTTGGTGAATACAATGGCGATTGGGCTTTCGTTTATATCGAGCCAAATAACGCTTATTCAGATTGTGGTGGGCGTATCACAGTAAATATTAGCGATGATTATATTGGCTCATATTTCTTTTCAAACTGTGGCACAGAAACTTTTGAGCAATTTATTGCAAGACTCGACCCTAGCTATTTAATAAATAAGCTTTTCCAAACAGCCCAAAATATTGATGTTGAAAGTGGTAATGAACTTTTTGAATGCATTATAAAAAATGACATGCTTTGGATGATCAAACTTGCCCGCAACAATACTATTTCTAAAGACGAACTTCGTGAATTGTATGAAGAATTAAAAGAACATGAGTTTAGAGATATCGGTGAATTGTCTTGTATGATTGATTCAGATGCTTATGAAACGATGTCTAAAATTTTCTGTGATGATTGGTATTACGATGGCGGTTTTAAAAAGCCTAACCACATATACGAACGTCAAAAAAACGTGATTCAGGCTGTAATTTCTCATTTTAAAAATGAGGTGCAGTCATGATCGATAACACCTCAATTCTCGCCCTAACTGACATTATCCAATTGCCTGAAGCTGAACGCTTACAGGCAATCAAGGATAAGTTTTCAGCAAAATCACATGATGAATTACACTGTAAAGGCATGGTGATTCTATGTGGATATGAACATCCAATTTATGAAGCATTGAAGTGGAAAAAAATTAAAAAGTCTGTTGCCGCTGCTGGCCAGTCAGGTTCCGTTCAACGTGAGGAAGTGCTTTGGATTAATCCACAAGCTGAAAATCAACAAGATTTATTTAGCGAGGTGGTATGAGCAATTTCAACTTTGTAAAAGCTGTACGTCAAATCTCGATGCCACCAACAACCAAGTTAGTGGCAATCACTTTGGCTACATACGCTGATTATGAAACTGGTGAATGTTATCCATCTATTCAAACGCTCATGGACGATACAGGACTATCAAATCGAGCAGTGGGTTTACACATTAAACACATCGAAAATTTAGGAATATTGGTTGTAGATCGTTCAAATGGTCGTCGATCTTATTACCGTTTTGATGTGGAAAGTCTCACAAAAGCAGTGACTCAGGGTCACTACTCGGATAATAAAAGCAGTGACTCTGGTAACAATACCAGTGACTCTGACGACAGTGAACCAGTGACTCTCACGCAACAACCAGTGACTCTCACGCAACAACCAGTGACTCTGGTGCAAAAAGCAGTGACGCAGGGTCATACTAACTACCAAGAACAACCAATAGAACAACCAATAGAACGTAGTAGTAATACGCACGAAGAAAAAATTTCACTACCGCCAGTTCAATTTGTTCAGTACCACAATTTTGATCTTGCAAAAATCTCAGTGATCGAACTTGGTCAGAAATATTCAACATTGAAATCTGATTTCATCGAATTGTCTAAACCTAGACACCCTGATCTTGATCAACACGATCTTGAAAACTTGTTTGATGAATTTGGAGATTGGTTTGCATCACCGAATGATTACGGTAAGCAATCTTTCAAGACAGCACAGAAGTGGGCTGTAGCGTTTCTGACATGGGTAAACAACAACAAGCATAAACTTATCAACCGAAAGGCGAAAAATAGCGTCACTGAGCAATCAGGACGAAATAAACCTATCCAAACACCATCTGCATACCAAGCTAAACAGGAAAATGTAAATCGTTGGTTGCGTTATGGTCAAAAAGTCCGTGAAGAACAACATCAGGAATCATCAATTATTGATGTGGTACCTGAACCCCCAAAGAGCTTTCTGATTGAGGAGGTGGGTCATGCGTGAGTTCACCATTACTGAAGCACGTCGTTTAATTGACAAAATGCGTATTCGTTACGGTAAGAAATTTACAGATTTTTGGGCAGCAGTTGATGAAGCTGATCTTGAACAGGCAATGATTGAGGACTTTTCAGGATTGACAGTTCAGCAGCTGGAAAATGGGTATAACCGTATGCTCCATGAACCATGGCCACCATGTATTCAAGATTTTAAGATTTGGTGTTTACAAGGTTCACATTGGCTCACTGAAAATGAAGCATGGCAACAAGCATTAGCATACGAGAAATCGAATCAGACGATCTCAATCAGTGTACATGTGCTCAAAACCATTAAAGAATTTAAGAAAGGTTTTGATGAATTAAATCCACGTGCTGAATCACAGTCAAAAGCATTTAAGGATATGTACGTTCGTATCGTTTCAAATGCGAAATTGATGGGAGATGTTCAAGCATTCACTGATCCAGTTGGAGCATTAAAAGCACCTAAGGAAGATGAGAGAAGAATCACCACCTGTCCACCTGAATTGATGGCTCAGGTGAAGGGTATTAATAAAAATTCTAATGCAGGTAGAGCATGACAAATTATTTATCACAATCTCAAATTAAAAGACTGGTCCATCAACGTGACAACAAGCCTAAACAGCCAAAGTATGGGAATCATAAAGTTGTCGTTGATGGTGAAAAAGTTGCTGATTCACAGCATGAATATCGTCGTTTAAATGATTTAAAGGTCTTACAACGTGCAGGTGAGATCAAAGATTTACAGACTCAGGTTCGATACAACTTGATACCAGCACAGGTGATTTGTAATAAAAAAGAGCGTGGTACGGATTACATCGCAGATTTTGTGTATTGGACCAAGGATGATCAGTTGATTTGTGAAGATGCCAAAGGTCATAAAACTGCGGATTACATCATCAAACGTAAGCTGATGAAGTTGATTCACAATATTGATGTGGTTGAAGTTTAAGTGTGATTAAAGGGGAAGTGATTATGAAATCGAATGCGGAAACAATTCTTGAGGCAATTGAAGATTTGCATAATCAGGAGCAGATCGTCACACGTGAAACTTTGTCGCAGCTTACAGGTTTAAAGTTATCGATCATTGATGATCGTTTAAGCCATCTTGTCGATAGTGGTCAGATTATCCGTGTACAGCGTGGTGTATTCATTCCAGCCCCTAAACATCGTCCATCTCGTATTATGTCCAAGATGGTTTTACCTGATGGTACCGTTAAAATTGAAATTGGTGATGATCAGATTTTGACATTAACACCACGTGAAGCACGCAACCTCGGCAATCTTATGGTTGCTGAAGCAATGCAATATGCAAATATTGAAATGGGTCATCATATGGCAATACTTCAAAGTGAAGTTTCAGGTCAAGTGCGTAAATTATCGAAGCAAGTAGGGGATTTATTGGATGTTGGGAAGCAGGGGGAGCTTTTATAAGCTCTCCTGATCATAGTAAGAGGTAACTTCATTAAAAACTGAATTCAATTCATATTTAACTTTAACCTTATACTTATTAAAAGTTTTGAAATTTTTTGATTCTAAATCAAATATTTCTACTGAGTAAATTTTACAATTGTAGGTTTTAACTATATTTGAAAGGTAATTATTGATATCTCTTTCTAATGTACGAGAACAAGAATTTAAATGATAAAAGTGTTCTGAAGCCACTGAGTTACTTTTTTTGTGAATTTTACGCCTTTATAATTTGCTTGTTCAGTTTTTCTACTTAGATATTTTTTTAAATCTCCACCTTTTGAAATTTCTTTAGATAATTTGTAAAAGTCTAATTTATGCTTATCTGGGACAATGAATGATGCAGAAATCGAAACTTTTCTTGGTTGTTGTCTTATCGATTTACTAAGAAAATTTTGCAGTTGTATGAAGTATGATATTTCTGGTTTAGTTTTAACTCCTAAATTAAGGAGTTCTTCTTTTGCCCAATTATTAATAGCATTGGATGCATCTTCAAAAGTAATCTGATTTTTCATAGTCATTAGAAAGTAGCTAAATTTTAAAAATATTATAACTTAGTAACCCCCTCTAAGGTTAGACCTCCCCATCTATATACATGATCATTAAACCAATATGAGGTTTGGTGGTTATGACTGAAAAAAGACAGAAAATCGACTACGAAAGAGTTGAACGTGGATGGAGAGCTGGGATTCTCAGTCCACGTCAATTAGCTGCTGCCTATGAAGAAGAAACAGGGCAAAAAGTTTCTCATGCTGCAATTATCAAACACTTCAATAAACTTGGTGTACCAAGGAACTTAGCAGAAAAGATTAAAGCCAAGTCTGATGCAATGGTTACGCAAGCAATGGTTACGGAGCAGGTTACACCTGTAACCATTAAACGTGACCAAGAAATTATCGAAGATGCAGCAACTCAATTGACCTATGTTCGATTGAATCAACGTAAAGATATACAACGTTCACGCAAGATTGCTATGAGTCTTTTCGATGAGCTTGAAATGATGGTCGGTCAAGAGAATGTCAAATTGCTGGAAATGTTGGGTGAGCTTATGTGGTCACCAGATGATAAAGGCAATGACAAAGTAAATGATCTTTACATGAAGATTATCTCAATGCCTGGTCGTGTGAAGTCGATGAAAGATTTAAGCGACACACTCAAAACATTGATTGCTTTAGAACGCCAAGCATTCGGACTTGATGATGAGAACAATAAACCTGTTGATGCACTGACCGCATTACTTGAACGAGTGAGCACGGGAAATAGTTCTGCGTTTAAACCAATTGCGGATGATCCTGAATATGGAGCATCTACGTGAATGGAACGACTAATCACCCACACCAAAACATTTTCATTCACGTACACGCTTCAAAAATGCACCAATATTGTGCAAAATGGAGTAAAAATTGATTTATAACACTAACTTACAGCCACTACCGACCAATGCCGAGGAGCTTGAACGCTGCTTGGCAGACCCTGTTTGGCGTATTTTTAGTGGCTGTTTATATAAGATCAAAATTAAAGGTGATGACTTTGTAAATGAGTTCGGGCAAGTGGAAGAAGCCCCAACATTTGAATTACCGTTCCAGCCTAATGATGCACAGAAGAAATTCTTAAATCGGTTGTGGTACCGCAATATTATTTTAAAAGCGCGTCAGTTGGGTTTTACTACGCTGATTTGTGTTCTATGGCTTGATCATGCGCTTTTTAATGCTAACCAAAACTGCGGTATTATCGCTCAAGATTTACCAACCGTTTATAATATATTTAAAGATAAGATTAAATTTGCGTACGATAATTTACCGCCTGAGATACGTGAACGTTTCCCACTTAAAACATGCAATAAATCAGAGATGGAGTTTGAGCACAATGGTTCAACCATTCGTGTAGCCACTTCATTTCGTTCAGGTACTATTCACAGATTACATATTTCTGAGTTTGGTAAAATCTGTGCTACTGATCCAGCCAAAGATGATGAAGTAATCACAGGTTCCATACCTACTGTGCCGACCAATGGTGTACTTGTTATTGAATCTACTGCTGAAGGTCGTAGTGGTTCATTCTATCCAATGGTGCAAACAGCACAGTCGAATTATGCTGCACGTAAAAAATTAGGTCTCAAGGATTATAGATTTCACTTCTATGCTTGGTGGCAGGAACCTAAATACAGAATTGATTCTTCAACCATTAGAATTTCACCTGAAGATCATGAATATTTTGATGAGATACAAGAAAAAGTTAAGCAATTTATGGGGTTGGATTGTTACATTGATCCAGATCAACGTGCTTGGTGTGTCATAACTCGTGATAATGATCTTAAAGGTGATCAGTCAAAGATGTGGCAAGAATATCCATCATTCCCAGATGAAGCTTTTCAGGTCGCCAAAGACGGCAATTATTATGCAAAGGATATGCTTGCGCTACGAAAGCGTGGTGGTATATGCCAGGTTGAAGTTCTTGATTTACCCGTAAATACATTTTGGGACATTGGAAATAGTGACGGTTGTTTTATTTGGTATCACCAAATGATTAACCAACAAGATCGTTTTATTAATTGTTATGAAGCACATGGTGAAAATCTTCAACATTATGTAGCTGAACTTACCAGTCATGGTTATGTATTTGGTACGCATTATTTACCTCATGATGCAGCACATCAACGCTTAGGTGATTTTAATAAATCCACATTAGAACAATTACAGGATTTGTTACCTGGTCATGAATTTGTGATTGTTCCTCGCATTACCCTGTTAAACACAGGCATTCAATTAACACGCAAATGTATGAAAAATTATTGGTTTGATGAAAAACGCTGCAAGTTAGGTATTGAAAGAATTGAAGGTTATCAGAAGAAGTTTTCTCAAAGTGAGAAACGTTTTATTGATGCGCCAAATAAAGCAAATGGCTGTAGTGAAGGTGCTGATGCATTAAGGCAACATGCTCAAGCTAAAGAATCAGGTTTGCTTGGTGATTACGTCTATACGGCTAGTCTTAATGGTATGAATCAAGGTACAACACATCAAAATCCACATGGTTATGTCGAAGCACCTCCGACAGATTGGCGTTTATAAGGAAAAGCTATGTTTACTCAAGAAGATACAGCTACAAGTGAGCAGATTAGCGATGATGATACGCTCAGTCTGGAAGAATTGACGGAGATCATGCACGAAATAGAGGAACAACCTCATTGGCGTCACATCGCAGATAAAGAGATGGATTATGCAGATGGCAATCAATTAGATACAGATTTGCTTAATCGTATGCAACAGATTGGTATTCCACCAGCAGTAGAGGACAGAATTAGTCCAGCTTTATTGTCGATTATGGGTTATGAGCTACAGACTCGTACTGATTGGCGTGTAAAAGCCAATGGTGAAACTGGTGGTGATGATGTTGCTGATGCCTTGAACTATAAATTAAATCAAGCTGAACGATTATCTAAAGCTGATAAGGCATGTAGTGATGCTTTCCGTCCTCAAATTTCATGTGGTTTAGGATGGGTTGAAGTAAAACGTGAGCAAGATCCATTTAAATATCCTTATCGTTGTGTTGTAGTTCATCGTAATGAAATTCATTGGGATATGAAGTCTACTGAACCAGACTTATCTGATGCACGCTGGTTACGTCGTACACGCTGGGTTCATCCTAAACGATTGATGAGTGCTTTCCCTGAACATAAGGAGCTAATCCAAACAGTTGGTCGATATGGTGGTTCATGGTGGCAACAACCTGATGTATTGGATGGTGGAGCAAGCACAGGCTTACAAAATGCTTGGCTTGATGCACGTTCATGGACAATAAGTGAAAACTATTGGTATAACCCAACCTCAAAAGAGATAAACGTTACTGAGGTTTGGTACCGTCGTTGGGTGCGTGTACCAGTTTTAAAGTTCAGTGATGGTCGTATCGTTGAGTATGACATCAATAACATGGCTCATGATTTGGCAATCTATCAAGGTGTTGCACGTGTAGAGCAGGCCACCATATCAAAGTTACGTCGCTCATATTGGCTTGGACCACACCTTTTACATGACAGTCCTTCACCATATTCACACCATTATTTTCCTTATGTACCGTTTTTTGGGTTCCGTGAAGATAATACTGGCATACCGTATGGTTTTGTTCGTGGCATGAAGTATAGTCAAGACAGCATTAACTCTGGTATCTCAAAACTACGTTGGGGTATGAGTGTTACACGTGTTGAACGTACCAAAGGTGCAGTGGCTATGACAGACGAACAATTACGTCGTCAAGTTGCACGTCCTGATGCTGATATTGTATTAGATGCAGCACACATGGCTAGATCTGGTGCAAGATTCGATGTTAAACGTGACTATGAGTTATCACAGCAACATTTCCAACTGATCAGTGATAATCGTGCTGCCATTGAGCAAGTCAGCAACATTACTTCGGGGTTCCAAGGTAAAAAGGGTAATGCGACTTCTGGCAAGCAAGAGCAGTTACAGATCGAGCAGTCAAACCAGACCTTAATGAAGATGATGGATAATTTCCGTGAGGGACGTACCCTTATGGGAGAAATGCTATTATCAATGATCGTTGAGGATATGGGAAATCAGCAACAGACCATCATTATTGAAGGTGATGCGGTGCGTGAAGATCGTACAGTTGTTATCAATAAACCTGAGGTTGATGAACATGGTTATCCTTATGTGAGTAATGATGTTCAACGTACACGCTTGAAAGTTGTACTTGATGATGTTCCAAGTACCAGCACATTCCGAGAACAACAGCTTAATGCCTTGTCTGAGATTGTTAAATCCTTACCTCAAGAGGTTCAAGTTGCAGTATTGCCTTACGTGATGGCATTGACTGACATTCCGTTCAAGAAAGATATTATTGAATCTATTCGCCAAGCTACGCAGGCACCGACACCAGAACAAGTTGAACAACAAATCAAAGAAGCGGTTGATAGAGCACTTGCCGATGCTGGTATTGATCTAAAACGTCGTGAACTTGAACTTAAAGAACGTAAAGCAGTAAGTGAAATTAAGGAAATTGATGCACGTTCAGTACAAATTGGTGTACAAGCTGCATATTCAGCAATGCAAGGAGGTTCACAGGTAGCAATGATGCCACAGATTGCACCTATTGCTGACGAGATTATGAAAGGTGCAGGTTATCAGCGTCCTAATCCTGGTGGTGATGATCCTAATTTTCCAACCGCAGATCAGACTGCAGCACGTGATGTACGCTCACCATATTTAGAAGGTGAAGGGGCACAGTTAGGAAGTGAGGGGCTGGCAGAGGTGCAACAGAATACAAGTCCAATGAACCCACCAGTACCACAGCAAGGTTCCACTGGAATGCAAGGGATTGAGACTCCACGAACCAATGACAACATGCCCCCTGTAAGGCAAGAGTAATTCTCATTGTTCACAGATACTAAGGCAGTCAAATCGACTGTCTTTTTTATTGGAATTTATTATGACTGCTCAAATTACTTTACAACTTGATCCAACCACTGACACTACTGGTAATGCTGAACAGGTTGCACGAATGATTGGCGTTAGTGCGTGGCATATTTCAGGTGATTACTTGGTTGTCGAAAATCCATTACTTGATTATCGAGTGACAAATAATGAAACTTATAGCCATAAGACAGATCGTATTCCTAATGGTGCAGTCGTGATTTTGGTTCAGGAAGAACCCAAGACAGTAGAACAACAAATTGAGCAAGAAATTCAATCTAAAAACTTAAATGCGCCACGTTTAACTCCTGCTGATATTGATGCCACTATCGTTGACGAATATTACTTTACAGCAGCGCAAGGCGTTGGGAACAATTGTAATGGTTATGATGCTATGGGGTTTCATAGTGTACTTGGTACACTAACATTTTGCGTATTAGTTCTTAAAAATGGATTTACAGTCACAGGTGAATCAGCGTGCGCAAGTCCTGAAAACTTTGATCCTGAAATTGGCAAAAAGGTTGCTCGTGAAAATGCTCGCAACAAAGTATGGATGCTTGAGGGTTATTTATTGAAAGAAAAATTAAACCATCAAATTAAAATCCAAGAACATTTTGCAAGCCAAGGTGTGGATGCTGGGAAGTTGCAAGACAGCCCTATAGTTTCTGAATTTCCTGAATTAGAAATTAAATATAGTGATGCTGTTAAATCCACCGATCCTACAAATGATAACCAAGCATGTGCCAGTGGTAATGTTGGTGAATGCATTCATCGAACTAAACTTTTAAATAATCGTGAAAATGCATACTTGCTTACTCAATTATTGAGTTTACCAAATATCAATAATGATTTACGCAAAAAAGCTGAAGCCAAAATGACTTCATTATTAGATGAGTTGATTTAAACCTATCGAATTCGATACCTTTAAACCAGCATTAATATGCTGGTTTTTTATTTCTTGATTTTCCATTCAACAGCATGATTTCCATTTTCGCAATCATGGCTCACACATTCACCTTTATTATTGACCTGAATTACACCACAACCTTCACAAATAACATTTGCTAGATAGTTAGGTTTACATTCATTGATAAACCCATTACTCATTCCATATTGTTTGGAACATTGAGCACAATATTCTGCCATTAATCCTACCCCCTGTAAGGCTAACGACATCATATATAAATCCTAGACACTTGTCTCATGTTGAGCAATCAACAGCTAAACGCTAGATAACTCTAGCCATTCGCCTTTGCGGTCACAGCGATAAGTGATAGGACAGACATGGATATTACAGAGCAACAAAATGAGTTGATTGAAGCTAACGGTGGTAAAGCATCACCTGAACTTGCAGCGCAGCTTTTAGAGCAAGCGTTAAATGGCGATACCGCAAATGCGGAAAATGGTAGTCAGCCAGCAACTACCCAAGTTACAGAAGAAAATACCCCAAAAGTTGAAGGTCAAGACGGTACGCAACAACCAGCTGATACACAACAAGCACAACAGCAACAACAGGTCGATGAAAGCCAGTTAAATGCTGAAAATGCTGTGATCTTAGCTAAAGACGGAAAACACACCATTCCCTATGACAAGTTAGTGGAAGCACGTAACGGTGAAAAGGAATGGAAGCAAAAGTTTGATGAAGCTCAACAACAGTTGGCACAACTTCAAGCTGATGCACAGGAACGTAAAGATAACGGACAGGCTCCAACTACACAGGACAACCAAGCAAATATCGCACAACAAGCGATTGATCAGGGTGTAGACCCTGCAATCTTTGGGGATTTTAGCGAGAAAGATTTGGCTGCTGGTATTCAGAAACTTGTTAATTCACAGGTTTCAACTTTGGTGCAACAGCAATTACAAACTGCTTTAGCTCCAATTCAGCAACAACAGCAGGTCAGTGTAGAGCAAGCCCATTTTAACGAAATCTTTACAGCACACCCAGATGCAGAATCTATTGTTGAATCGAAAGAATTTAATGATTGGAAGAATGTACAACCAAGTTTTCTGAAAGATGCGTATGAAACAGTTTTGGATAAAGGTTCAGCTGCTCAGGTGGTAGAACTTCTAGGATTGTATAAGTCGAATACCCAATCAGGTCAACAAGCTGCTCAACCTGCCAATGATGCAGTAAAGGCAGTAGCGCAAAAAGCTGTGAGTCAGGCTCAAACACCACCACCGAACAGTCTGAGTGATTTGCCTGCTGGTAGTCCTGCTGGTGTTTCTCGTGATGAGCGTTTGGCAGCAATGTCGCCAGCGCAACTTGCAGAGGAAATGCAAGGATGGACACCCGACCAAGTGGAGCAATTTCTCAATAGACGTGTTTAAACATACGTGATGAGAGTATTTGAAACATGACTACTAAAACTAACGCAAGTTATGGCGATAAGACCAATTTAGTTACCCAAGCGGTAGGTCTGTTCGCTACACACATGAATCGTAACAGCACCTTAAACCTATTGGCTGGGAAAATGCCTAAGGGCGAAGCAGGTGCGGAAGCGACTCTCCGTAAACAAACCACATCCCATATGCCTATTGTTCGTGTTCAGGACTTAGGAAAAGGGCGTGGTGATGAAGTGACATTCCACTTACTAAATCCAGTCGGTGCATATCCAATTATGGGTAGTGCGTATGCTGAAGGTCGTGGTGTGGGGATGTCTTTGAATGAAGATCGCCTACGTGTGAACCAAGCTCGTTTCCCTGTTGATTTGGGTAACGTGATGTCACAGATTCGTAGCCCAGCTGATTTACGCAAACTTGGTCGTCCAGTCGCTCAGAACTTGATGGATCGCTATTGTGATCAGTCATTACTGGTGCATATGGCTGGTGCACGTGGTTCTCATAACAACATTGAATGGGTTATTCCTAAAGATAATCATAAAAACTTCAATGAAATCATGGTGAACCGTGTTAAAGCACCAACTAAAAACCGTCACTATGTTGTTGATGGTTCTGGTGTGCAGGGCGTTAAAAGCAATGCAGGTGATTTTGATATTGCAACAACTGATCTATTTACAATGGATTCAGTTGATTCAATGAAAACTGTTCTGGATCAAATTGCTTTACCACCACCTATTTGTAAGTTTGAAGGTGATGTTGCTGCGGAAGATTCACCATTACGTGTATGGCTTGTATCGCCAGCACAGTACAATAAATTTGCTGCTCAACCAGGTTTCCGTTCTTTCCAATCATCTGCATTTGCACGAGCAAGTCAGGCAAAACAACATCCGCTTTTCTTAGGTGATGTAGGTTTATGGAACGGATTTATTATCCGAAAAATGCCACGTCCAATTCGTTTCTATGCAGGTGACACAATTAAATATTGTGCTTCGTATGACAGTGAAGCTGAATCAGATTTAATCGTACCATCAAGTTTTGGTAGCAATTTCGCTGTTGACCGTTCAATTATTTTGGGTGGACAAGCAATTGCGGAAGCAATGGCTGCAAGTGATAAGTCTGGCGTACCTTTCTTCTGGTCTGAAAAAGACCTTGATCATGGTGATAAATGGGAATTATTGATCGGTGCCATTCGTGGTACATCAAAAATCCGTTTCGCTGTTGATACTGGTGAACGTACAGAATTTACCGACTATGGTGTAACTGTTGTCGATACCGCTGTGCCAATCATTGGTGCTAATCAGTAATTGTTTTGGGTATGTCCAGTTATGGGCATACCTCATCTTATTCTAATCCTTGGAGATTTTTAAAATGGCGACAATTAAGAAGAAGCCTAGTGGTTATGGTCAGTTTGGTGGATTTAGTCCATTTGGTAATTTAACAACATTGCTATTTCCGTTAGCAACCAATGCAACAGGTGCGGTGATTGACTCAGATACAACGACTGCTGTAGCAAGTGGTGATGTGATTGATTTGGGTGAATTACCGCAAGGTATGCGCCTAGATGATGCTCAAGTCCTGATTAAAACAGGTATGACAGCCACCGTTACAGGGTCACTTGGTTTTAAGTATCTTGATGGTGATAGTACAGAAGTACCACAAGATGCGGCATATTTTATCAGTGGTGGCGATCTTGCAACGGCAGGTCGATTGCGTGCAAATACGGGTAAATTGGTAACTTTACCTAAACCTGCACGATTGATTTTAACCACTGGTGTAGCGGCGAATGCTAAGGCAAGCGACATTAAGGTTATTGTCAGTGGTGAATTGACGGGTCCTCGTTAATGTTTTGATGGTGTAGGTTTTAGACAGACCTACACCATTCTTTTTATTTTTTAACTTATTACGGTGATAAGATGAAAACGATTGCAATAGCGATGATGTGTCATGCAATTAATGCTGCATATTGCCAATCAATGGGTGATGATAGTCAACCTACTTGGGATGACACACCAGAATCACATAAACAAAGTTTGATTGCTGGCGTTGAAATGCATTTGGCAAATCCTGATGCCACACCTGAACAGTCTCATGAGTCTTGGTATAAGGTCAAAGAAGCTGAGGGCTGGAAGTATGGTGAAGTAAAAGATATGGAGAAAAAAGAACATCCATGTTTTTTACCTTATGAAGAATTACCAGATGAACAAAAGGCAAAGGATTATTTATTCCGTACAACGGTGCATTTGGTTAAGCACTTGCCTGATCCTGAAGATTACTTGGCATTGAGTGCGGAAGTTGTGAATCTACGCCAAAAGGTTGAGCATCAAAAGAATGTCGCAATTAATACAGCGACAATAACCCCAACCAATGTTGTTCAAAAATCTGCTGGTGTATCAATTCAGTATATTGGGAATAAATCTCTATATACCGACCACTTATACGAATCAGCTTTAACCTTTGAACAAGGTCAAGTGCGATCAATTCCAAGTGATTTGGCAACCAAGTTTTTAAAACATCCTGAGTTTACTCGTTATGAGGGTGAGCCTGAATCCATTTCTGGTGAATCTACTGAGCAAGGCTTAGATGATGATACGTCAAGTATTCTCAATCGCTCTAAAGAAAAACAGCAAGAAGAAATTGATAAAGAAAATAAAATTCTTGATGAAATTGAAACGATTGGAAAAATGACAAAGGCTGGCTTGGTTCAATATGCTTTAGAAAAGTATGAGCAGAAACTTAGCCCACAAAAAAATCTTGATGAATTAAAAGAGTCAGTTACTCAAATGATTCATCAATACGGGGTTGTGTAATGCAGCTAAATGACCTGATCAGCCGTTTTCGTACACTGGCCAACGATAAATTAGAACCATATTTTATTGATGATGCTAGTGTCATTGATTGGCTTAATGATGCCGTAAGTGAAGCGTGTATCCGTGGTCGTTTATTGCATGAATCTCAAAACAATGATGTTTGTAAGATTAATATATTGATTGGTTCATCTCGTTATCAGTTACATGAATCGTTATACGAATTGACTCGAGTGTGGTTCCAGCCAAGCGATGGAACAAAAGGGCAATACTTGACTTTAATGTCAGCTGAATTACTCGATCATTATTATGATGGTGAGAATTGGCGAGTGAAACAGGGTAAACCTGAACACATTGTTCAGGATGATACTGGTATTCGTCTTGTTCCAATTCCTGATGTAGGCGGTGAATTACAATTGGAAGGCTATCGTGTGCCATTGTCACCAATGGAAAATGATACCGATGTTCCAGAAATTAACCAAATTCACCATGTCCAATTGATTCAGTGGGTACTACACCAAGCATTTAAGGTACCAGATGCAGAATTCTTTGATCCAAATCGGTCAGCATTAGCAGAGCAGGAATTTACAGATTATTTCGGTATTCGTCCTGATAGTGATTTGCGACGCATCACCCGCGAGGATATACCTCATAACGTTATTCCATTCATGCCATGACTTGCTTGTGACATAAGCACCCCTGTAAGGCTAAAGCTTTTCAGGGGTTTTTTACATAATAATTTTACTTATTTTATTTAATCACGCACAAATATGGGCAAACGTATTATTGATTTAAAGACCGAAGATACGCTTTACATTGGCGACGCCAAAGTTCAATTGATCAAAAAGTCTGGGCAATTGGCTCGAATTTGTGTTGAAGCAGACAATCACATCGAAATTAAACATGAGCGCATGAGTGCTTGCGATTCAGCTACGGAGACTCAAGCACATGGCAAACACACTTTATGATTTCGCACGTCAACGCTTCCTTGAAGCACAGATCAATTGGATGACTGACACAATTAAAGTTTTGTTGGTTGATACAGGTGCATATACACCACAAACAGCAGTACATCAATATCTTTCAGATATTCCAACATCGGCACGTATAGCGGGTCCAGTAACACTAACTGCAAAGGCTACCACAGGCGGTGCAGCCGATGCGGCAGATGTGACATTTACAGCAGTATCAGGTGCATCTATTGAAGCAATTGTGATTTATGCGGATACAGGTACCGAGAGTACAAGTCCTTTGATTGCATACATTGACACAGCGACAGGCTTAAATTCGGTGAGCCTCTATCAAGTAATTGATAGCAATCGTTTGGCAGCGTGACCGATTACGCCAAATGGCGGGGATTAACTATAAGTCCCCGAAAAACTTTGTGAATTGCTGGGAGTCCCTTAGAGCCTAAACACTACAACGTAACTAGAAATGGTAAGCGTGAATGTTTGAAAAGTTTAGGATTGGGTAATCAGCAGCCAAGTACCGTATAGGTAAAGGTTCAACGACTAGCCGCAAGGCGTACACTCAAGCGAGTGGAAGCGCAAAGCCCCTGACAACAGGGTGATGATATAGTCTAATCTGCAATGAAAGTTGCAGCAGTCGAAAGGCGGCTTAACAGGTAGCGTAGTTAAGTGAATACAGTTGATTATAGTCACATGGGATAACGGCACCAATAAAATCTTTAAAGTTTAATCAAGAAGGTGGGGTATGGAAAATAACCAAAAACCACCTGCGCAATCAGTAGGTGTAGCAGGATTTAAAGCAGATTTATATGCCAGTGATATTAAAAAAATTGACTGGCATATATTGATTCATTTACCCAAGTTTCAAATGTTTTGTGTAGAACATTCAAAACGTTCAGTTGATAACGTGATGCAGTGGGTCATGGGCTTTGTTCAAGACAAATGCTATCAGGATGAACAAGCGTTTTTTGATAGCTATGTGCAATGGCATGACAAAAAAGGCTATTGGAAGAATGAAGATGTGTATGGCGAGTTGGTGGGGGTGAGTGATGCACAAACAAACACAAACGAAGTTATTTGATTTCAGTGATGTAGGGCTAGATTTTTGTGCGGGTTCAAAAAACCTATTTCCAGACCGCTTTAAGAAGATGTTGGCACAAGGCTATAACGAGAAAACAGCAAATAGTGTAACCATTAGTGGTAGCACAATTACACTTACATTCGGTGTAACACATGGCTATGTGGCGGATAGAGTTCTTCAAGTCACAGCAGCAGGCGGGTTTAATAAAGAAGTTTATATTGATAGCGTTACTGAAAATGCAGTTACTTGCACAGTGCTAGATGGAGTTACATCAGGCTTGACGGGTACTGTAACAACCAAAATTGCTAGCTTAGGATGGGAAATTGTCTACGAACAAGCACATATTCACATTTACAAATTTAAGCACATTGATGATACGGATATGTATGCCCGACTGTGCTTCCAAAATGCAACAGCGGCAGGTAACCGAAACTGCATTGCAGTGGGCATTGGGCGCACGGTAGATCTTGCGCTTGGGCATATCACTGACCCAAATTGCATGCCGGACTTGGCAACCTGTGCCACAGTTGCCGATGCAACATCGAATTTAAGATGGGATTTCACAAATTCTACCGCTGCGACATTTAACAACTACACTTATAGTCAGGGCTTTTCAACTTTTGGGCAGGGTAAAATCGTAGGCAGTCCCTACCATTTGATTGCTATGTATAGACTTTCATCTGGCTCCGGTTTGAATGCTTTTTGTGGAGTGGTGCCTTTTATCTCTAGTTATGAAAATATAAATTATCCAGCATTACTTTGTTCAAATAATGGAGCAGCAACAACTGCAGCATCTTATCAGATTGGGGCTGGTCGCATCCTGGTTGGGAAAATCTTGTGCGGTACAGCATACACCTCATCTAATGGAACAATTTATCCAACCAATACAATGGCATCTAGTTTTCTATCCAATAAAGTGGATGGATTTAACACTACTACTTGCGAGCCATACCGGTTATATGAAGATGAAACAAATCAGTTTCTTGGATGCTTTGCGGGTGGTATTTTTCATGTTCTGTATGGTTCATCAGATCGGCCAAATATTCAAAACGAGTCAGAGTCTCCAACATTAACCCTTGATATTGATTTTAAAAATTTGGTTTTTATTCAGGGCATATCAAGCGGTGGTAGCTCATCTATTCCGCGCCATTATATTGCTGTGCCAGTGGAGGAAATTAAAATTGGCTATTAAAATCAACAGAGTGTTTTTTGGTGGTTATACCCCAAACTACGCAAAGCTTCTAGCAATGAGATATATGGTTGCCCGATTACAACGACCAATAATAACTATTCTTGATGCAGTTCAAGGATTTGGTCAAATCAAAGGCACAACCAAAAAAGTGGGCGCAAATTATTCACCTGTACCTGTTTGTGTATTTCGTCGTGACAATCGCCAATTGCTCTGGGAAGTCAAATCTAAAGCCGATGGCTCTTACACATTTCGAAATATTGCTGTAGGTCTTGAGTGCTTTGTTGTGGCTTTTGACCCTAATAACCAATACAACGCAGTCATTCAAGATAACGTGGTGCCAAAATGATACAACGAATTACGGTGTGTGATGATGCACTACTTGTAAGGTAAGGCGCTGTATGAGCCATACACCCCCAGACTCCCATAATGTTGTGCTTGATTTTGATTCAGAAGTACACACGCCCACGAATCCATATAATGTTGTACTTGATTTTGGTGCGAACTCTAGTACAACACTATATGTCAGTGCGGGCGGCATAGATTCTTCAACTTATGGGCAAGTTGCTGTTAAAGGTTCTCGTGCATTATTCCAGACAGGCTTTATCGCCACATCTTTCGGTGTACAAAAGCTAATCCCATCTCTTTTAATCAAGACTACTGGTTATAGCGCTGCATCTTATGGCGCTGCTTATGTCTGGAACTTTAATAAAGAAATTAAAGTTAGTGGGTTTAATGCATTATCGATTGGAACTCCATCGAAAGTCTACAATTTAAAGCAAATTCTAAATTTAAACGCCAGAGGTATTAATGCTGCATCTTACGGCACCACTTACTTACAAGGTGGTGTTAAGTACCTCAACCTTAGTAATCGCGGTATTAGTGCGGCACTATATGGTTTAGCAACTGTTATTAATACCAAAGCAGACCAGTTTGCTAACTTGGCTAATGAGGGTATTGCACCGCCAACAACCCCTAAACCTAATGTATCACCACGCATTTTATATCCGACAGGTATTTTACCTGGGTTATTTGGTACACCATGGGTACAACGTAATCCATCCCCTAAAGGTTTTGATACATCATCCTATGGTGCAGCATGGGTATCACATAGTCCTCGTTATATTCAGCCTACTAAAGTTGAAGCATTTTTATCAGGCTATCCGAAAGTATTTGACCCTACTCAGAAAATATATGTGACAGGTGCAAATGCTGTAATAACGGGCGGTGTATTTGGTGATATTTCAATAAGAAATACTAGAAGAATAATTACAGTATCAGGTTTGTATGCACAATCATTCAGTGATTGGGGTGTTGTTGAGAGCACTCGTCGAGTTATTGAAATAAAAGGTTTTGATTCAAAAAATTTCGGCATTACCAATATTTATAATAAAACACCATCTATTGCACCAATCGGGATTAGCAGCTTTGCTGGATTAAATGCAGCAATTGGTTATCGTATTCGTACACTGAAGCCAAGTGGTTTTTATCAACCAAAACTCGGCAATCATAGACTTACCAAGACGCCTGAGTTAAAGCCTAGTGGATTGAATCAAAGTACATTTGGCTATACATGGATTTCTAACAAAACTCGAAGTATTTATGCTGGGCTTGGGCGTGAATCCCTTGCGATTGGCGAGTCAAAGATTTGGCATTATTCAAGAAGCATAAGAACAAGTGGTTTAGAATTTTCACAATATGGTACTGCAAGTATTGAACATGGGCGCAGAACAATACTTGCAAAAGGTTCTGCACATGCTACTTATGGCAACAATTCATGGGTATCTTATGCAGTACGGTCATTATCACCAAGTTCTATCGCTTATCCCAACATACCTAATCATCGTGTAGGTGGTACACAAAGGATAAATGTATTTGGTTACGTGGCGACATTGTTTGGTAGTCGTATTATTCCTGAAAGCCAGTCGATTTATCCGAAAGGCTTCATCAATACCTTTGGCATATCTGCAATTGATTTATGGAAAAAATACATTAAACCAAATAGCTTTTTGACAACTGGTCAAGAGGGCGGTCATCGTTTTGGTACGCATAAATTTTGGAATTTACGCCAATACATTAAAATGTACTATGATGCTGATAGTGGTTTAACGCCTCCTAAATGGATTGGATGGACATCTGTAGCCAATAAAAATAAAGTCATCGGAGCAATTGGTGCAAACGTAGCTAAAGTTGCAGAGCCAAGCATAAACAACAATGCACGTTTAATTATTCCAGATGGAATAAATAGTACGCAATTTAGCCAGCACATGATTTCAGATAGAGTTCGTTATTTGCGATTACAGGGTATTGAATATCCCTATATTTCTGGTTGGTCTAACATCCATAATTCTGCATTTGTAATAACACCTAAGGGGATAAATACTCAATATTTTGGCACTGCCAACATGATCAATACTCGTAGGTACTTCAATCGTATTGGTAATTTTGAAAGTCTTGAGTTTGGTAAACCGATGATTGCAGATCGAATCAGGACTTTAAAATTTGAACAACGATATACGATTGCTCCACCTTATATACCAATTCATAAAATTCATTTGCACACTCGATACATCGAAGAAGTTGGACGTTTTGATGATTATCAAGCCTTTGGTGATGCGTCATTAAGCATTCATTGGAATAAAATTACAACTCGATGGGCTCATAGAGATTACTTTGGTGATCCACGATTATTTAATGTCACTCCGGAGTTGAATACACGTGGTCGTAACAGCGAGGAATTTGGACAGGCAAGTATTCGCACACAATGGCGTGAACTGTTACAGCAAGGCAGCGAAAATGTTTTGTGGGGTAAAAGTGAAATTGCCTTTCGAGATAGACAATTTTCTGTTTCAGGATTTACTCAATGGGCTATTCCAACACACAAAGTCACTAAAACAGGTGTGCCACCGTATTTCCCCCAATTTATATGGCTGGATGCTGTAGAAATTGATGGAAAAGAAAATTGGGGGCATGGAATTCCTATACCTGTTGAGCAAGTGTCATGGCCTTCACTAAAAACTAATGTCATATTCACGAATGGTTTTATTGCAACAAAATATGGTGAAGATATTCAGGTTCAGTCAAATGGTATTTTGGTTGAATATGGGATCAGTATGCCATTGTTTGAACAAGGTCCATTGGTTACGTTAAAGAATAGAACCATATCTGTTGAAAAGGGAATTGATTCTACAATAACCGTTGGTACACCAAGATTTACACCTCATACCATTTATGCTGTGATGGAAGCCCCTACACAAGCCAAACAAAATCACCCTTCTTCAAATTTGCACTATGTTAACAGTGATGGTGGATATAGGAAACCTGGTGAAGTCTTTGGACAAACTCGAGTTACATTGAAACATCGTGTACTTCAAAATTTAGGCTTAGGTAATTTATCAAGATATGGAGCTCCTCAAATCCAGCTCAAACGTCGGTATATTGATGTGAAAGGACTTCAATCATATCGAATGGGTTGGCATTCTGTTGGTGATGGTACTCAAAAAATCATTCAATTTAGTTTTTTTATAATGACTTTATTTGGAAGACCTACATTACAACGAAATGAACAGCTACATAGAACCATTCGACCAAGTGGTTTTAATTCATTAGGTATTTCATCAATCAATTGGATTTCACATTTTCATAGGACAGTTCAATCAATTGGTTTTAATTCACAGAGAATGGGTACTAGATTAAGCGATGATAAGCCTTTTATGTGGCAAGGTTTGCGAGTGGGTGAACTGATCAAGGGAAACTATGGTGGTTTTGCCAATGAATATTTTGGTGAGGCTTGGATTTCATTAAAAGTTAGAGATTTGAAGGTACAAGGTTTTGAAAGTTTTAGAATGGAATATGACTATACGCAATTCGATAAAAGAATGAGAGTTACCCAAGAACAAATATCTTTACCAACAATGTTTATTACTGCTATAGGGTTTGATGCTTTAAACAATGGAGTGCCTAATATCAGACCAGCAGCACATTACATTCGTCCAGATGGTAATGCTGATCAATTCAGGAAAGGGGCTTTTTAATGGCAGCTTTAAAATTATTTCCCATCGCAGGCATGAACAATGTTGTTGCAGATGACGGATTGCAGCAAGGTGGAGATTCACCTAAGTTATATTTACGTGATGCAGTGAATCTTGATATTACAGATACTGGTCGTCTTAAATTACGTCAAGGTGCAGAGCAAATTTCGCCTTTCAGTTTCAAGAATATATGGCAAAGTCCTCTGCATAATGATGTTTTCGCAACATTGGAAAGTGAGTTTGTAAAATTAGATTCACAAACATGGCAACATGAAGTATTAGCGAAAATTGGTCATACTCAACTCTGTTATCAGGTCATCAATAATCTGGTTTATATAGCAAGTGAATTAGGTTTGTGGACATATAATGGGAAAGTGATTCATCCATTAACAATTGATACGCCTGCAATGCCAATGCTAACTATGCAAGGTAATGGCGGTTCGCTAAAAAGTGGAACTTACAGTGTGGCAATTTCATGGCTACGCGACCAACAAGAATCAGCTTTATCACAAGTTGTATCAGATCAAATAGAACTTACATCCAGTGGCAATCTTGATGATCAGGCATTTGCCAGTATTCAAATAAATTTACCTTATTGTTTTGACCAGTCCATCACGCATGTAAGAATTTATATAACTGATCGCAATGGTGGTGAATTATTACTTCATTCTGATCATCCAATCAACAAAAGTAACGTCACAATTAGCAGTTTGGATTTGGGTATGACAGCTCGGTTTAAAGGCTTATCCCCTATGCCGACAGGTCGATATATGAAATATTGGCAAGGACGTTTGCTAACGGCAGATAAAAACATACTCAGATTTTCAGAGCCAATGGCATACCATCTTCATGATGAAAAATTTGGCTTTGTCATTATGCCACAACGTATCACTTTCATTTTACCGGTTGATGGTGGTATTTGGATTGGGCAAGTAACTCATGTTGTTTTCCTAACAGGGACTAATCCAGCAGAAATGACATTTCAGTCTAAGACCTCTCATGCACCAGTACCTGATAGTGCGATTGAAATTGACAATAATGATATTGGCCCTGATATATCTCAGGGTGGCAATACGACTGCATTATGGTTGGCAGAGAATGGTTATATTCTTGGAACATCGAGTGGTCAGATTATTGAGTTACAAGCTGGCATATTAAAAGGAATCACTGCAAAGTCTGGTAGGTCTGTAAGGCTAGGGAGAAGGGTTACAACCATTGTAACGTGATGTCATTGTTTACTTACATGGTATCTAATGATGAACTCGAAAGAACTGGCGAATGATTTAAAAGCGGAAAACTATCAGGTGACTGAGCAAGGCATCTATTTTCCAAAACAGGGAATTTTGGCTCAAGGTGAATATTTTGACCGAATTAATGGTGGTGAATGGCAAACGACTCACAACCTTGTGGTGAATGAAGGTCTTGCACATTTGCTCAATGTTGCAATGGGTACAACTGCGAAACCTGCAGGTTACTACTTAGCATTGTTCAGTGGTGCAACAGCACCAGCAGCCAATTGGACGGCAGCAAATTTTGCATCTGTTGCAGCTGAAATTGTGAGTATGACTGAAGGTTATACATCTGCAACACGCCCACAATGGACACCGCAAAATACATCAACCAATTCAATTGATAACTTCAACTCAGTTGCTAAAGTTACTATTGCAACATCTTCACAATTAACAGTGACAGGTGCAGCAATGTTAACGAATAGTACAAAAGGCGGTACAACTGGCACCTTAATTTCAGCATCAAAATATACTGCAGCACGTGTGTTCCAAGACGGTGATGAGTATGAAATTGGTTACCGATTAAGCTTTACCGCAGCATAAATAAATTATGCATAGTCCACGTCCATACGGATTATTGGTTTTAAATGGTCAATTAAGTAATAGTGATAAAAACTTTATTGATCATGAGATTAAAAAGCTATCAAATAATAAAACCGTATCAAAACTTCAGAGCATCAGGCAGGTCAAGAACTTGCCTGATCGTGGCTACGTCATTCTTCAAGATATGGCAGGACTTCTAAAAGCTATTGCACATAAAGAGTTAAAGATCGCTGAATTTGAACCTGATGGTTTAGCAAAACTTTATATTCCAATGCTATATAGCGGAGTCATTACAAAATCCATCCCATTAACAGAAGGTGGAAAAGTAGGTATTAAATTAACTGAACAATCCAGAAGAAGATTAGTTCATTACTCCAATGAGAATTTGCCAGATAAAGACATAGAATTAGAAAAATTTAAAATTGAATATAGTCCAAATTTTCAATACTTCAAACCTCGATATTCTGGAATTTATACACACACTCAATATGTTAAACAGCGTCCTACTTGGTATAGCGGAGCTATGGTTGAAGTTGTACAAATTATTGGTGGCTATGGAAGACAGGATATTTCTAATTTACCTGAGAACGATTTAGAAAAAGCAGCGCTTAAATTACCAGATAGTTATATTGAGAAAATAACTGGTGAATTAGATGGTATTCGATTGCCTGGTTATTCAGGTTTACCCAACATTGATGGCCAATTTCAATACGATTATAAGTTCAGCAAGACTCATCTTGTTTCTTTTGATAGTGAAAATAAACCTTGGTTAATACAAATTGATCCAAGTGGTGTTTGGGCAATGCCTTTACCACTTATACCTGCAACGACCACTGAAGCATTTCGTGAATATATTGAAGAAGTGGGTGATGATGAAATTTTGAAGATATTGGATCGCTTTGGTGGAATGCCAAGTGGTGAAACCTTTCCATTCGGAGCAGATTTTCAAGCATGGCGTAGAGCAGGTGCAGTCATAAAGATATGCGATACATCTGATTTTTATCAATATGAGGCAATGTATAGTGCATGTGGGTGGTCATTCAATTCAAAGGGAAATGAGGGATTTAACACCTGTTGGGGATATGCTGATAATGGCTTAATGTACGCTTATGGATACAAGATTAAGTTAAATTTGGTTCCAGCGCAGAAAGAAGGCTGGCTTGATAAGGTAGATGTTGATAGCAACTATATTGAAGTAATTTCTCAATATTTAAATAAATTAGGGGTGCTTCTTCCTAAAGGCGAGCAAAAGACATTAGCAATATTGTATAAGTTGCGTCGGGTACCACAGGAAGATATTTATCAAAAAGCTTTGAATAGTTTACGTAATCCATCAGGTGTAACCGAAATTGATATTGATTATTGGGATAATTATGAAGTTAAACCCATTGCATCTCACTCAGGGAGTGTGACGCGAGTATCAAGCGGTGCAGTATGTTGGTTGTTAGGTAAACAATACCCAACATCTATGGGGCGTTTGAAATTTCCTGAATTAACAGGGCAAGGATGTGAATCATTTATATTCGCTTCGCCTGATTACACAGGAGAGTTTGTACGTTGTGATACGGTTATGTTTGGCTGTTATGTTGAAGATCAGCTCAAAGTCGTTAAATTCTTTATTGATAACCGTACATTCACTAAAGAAGTACAGTCTACTTTTGAAGATATAATGATCGTTGGCCAATGGGAAAAAACGGAAACAACTGGTTCCACAGGTTTAATGGGGTATTTTTATACATCTGATTTTGATGATCGACGTGAAGCCCCAGAATCAACTATTTACACTCATATTAAGGGAACTGATTTAGGTTATGGAAATCCGGCTTATCAAACCCCTCAATTATTATATACACACGGAAGTTTAAGCCGTTCTAGGTATTACAAACACGAAACTACAATTAAAACCGAATCATCGAACTCTTTAGATATTGGCATATGTGTACCTGCATTTAATCGAGATGGAATTTTGTACGCATATCAAGAGTCAACAATTAGTGAATCAATTAATGAAAAACACACATTGCATTCAATAGCAGATCCAACATCATACCCACTATGGACATATGATCCTGTTTTTTATTGGATTGGCGGATTTGGAAAAGGCGAACCAAAACCAAAAACAGGCGAGTATGTCTATGTATATGGCCCTCCAAAGTACAACCCTAATGATTATAGTGATTTTGCCGACTCTGGTGATTGGTTTGGAGTGGGATCAACCTATAAAGATGTAAGTGGTGTCTGTGCGCCTTACACGAGTAGAGCATCAGGAAATCATCAGGCAGGTGGTGTTGTGATTGGGGGAGAAGGACCAACAATAGATCCTTATGATAAAACTGAAAATTTTAATGGGAAAACAATTGGTAAAGTAAATTTCAGTTATCAAAGTGTTGGGGCAAAGCTAGTGCATCGTAACGTTCCAGATGCATGGTATTTTGCATTCTCACCGGTTGATGCTGGTGGTGACTTGTCATACTTTTATCGTGATGCCTGTAGGGTTGGTTTTGGTGATAGTGAATATGCAAACATATCTGAAACAGACCAGTATAACCGTCGATACAAATGGGGCTATACAAGTTTAGTTGATCATCAATCTTCGTATCATTTTATTGGAGTAATTAACGAGTGACTTTATATCGAGATGATATTCAGGAAACGATAGCATATTCCAATAACACTATTGGGAAGTCAAAAGCAGTCACAGAAGAACTCATTAGGATTAAAGAAGAATCTTTATATCGACTTTTAGTGCTGTCAGGTGATGTTGTTTTAGTCAAAGATGAATTAGTTGATTCTGCTATTTTTCCAGTCAAAGATAAAATCAAGATAATTGATCATTTCACTGGTCGTAAACGCCATGTAGATTTTATCCATGATCAAATAATCGTTTCTGATGATTTTAAAAACCGTCTACGTGCAAAATCATTGATTCAAGATAACATTAGCTCTACAACAGTACAAAAAGATAAGCAACGAAATATAAATATTGAGCGATTGTTAATTGCTGAAAACCTCAACACTAAAAAATATAGTCTGTCTAAATTAAATGAAGCTTTAAAAATTAAAGAGAATTTTAAGACAATTGCTCGTTTTAAAGATTCAATTACTGATGATCTTGATATTTTAGATGCATCTTTAAAGTTTAAATTACGTGCATTTACGAATGATTATGTTATTTATCAAGAAAATTATAGGCTTAAAAAGCTATCACGCTCAGTGATTACAGAAACATTGAAAGCACAGGATAGTTGTGTCACTCGATATTCTGATTTTGTTGTGGATCATATTGCATACTCAGAACAATATACGCAGCGTATAAAGGCAAAACAACGTGTCATTGATACGATAAACATCAATGAAATATTAAAGCAACAACGTAAATCACAAGAAAAAATTAATGAAACATTAATAGCATCTGAGTTTAATCAAGGGAAAAATATTGCCAAGCAATTAATCAATGACCTTGTTTTTATTGAAGATGATTATTCTAAAGAAAAACAATATGGATATGCATGGACAGCAAATGTTGATACATGGGCAATGAGCCGTTACCAAGATTATGGTTTTAGTGAATTAGCTGTAATTAATGGCGTGCTCTATGGTGTTGCTGAAGATGGTTTGTATCAACTGGATGCCAAAGAATTAATAGAAGCAAAATTGGTGACAGGACAATTAGATTTAGGACAAGGACAGTTAGTTCATCCTTTAGGTGCATACTTTGAATATGAACTATCTGGAAATACCAGAAAGTTGGAAATTGGTGTGAGCACTACTCAAAGTGGCACTAAGCAAACCTATTACTATTTGTTGCCTACAGAAAAAGCGGATTATCTGACCAATGGCCGTGTGTTATTTGGTCGTGGTTTACGTGGTCGTCACTTTGCATTTGAAATCAAAATATCTGGTGAACATGGTTATATCAATGATTTAAATATTGATATATCTGCTACAAAACGGAGAGTTTAAAATGACAGTTACAGTTCCTCAGATTGATATTGTGACGAAAGAAGTCACTGAAAAACTCGATTATTTTGAGCGAAAAGTAAATACTTATGCAAATGATGTATCAGAAGCTTTGGGTAATCTTACTGAAATTTCTGTTGCGGAAATTACCCCACCTTCCAATTTAGCTAAACCTAGTGAGTCAGGGTTTGAACCATTAGATGGTTTGAAAGCTCCTGAATTGAATATTGAGCGTCCAGTACCGCCTGTTATCGATCTTGATATTCAGCAGCCTAAAGAAATGGTGAGCCCTGAGTTTTCAGGTTTAAATATTGATATTCCTGAAGCGCCTATTTTTTCAGAGGATTTATCTACACCTGATTTTATTGATGCATCAACAATTCCTGAATTTGATACAGCAATTAACTTACCTACAGCACCAACTTTTGATGTGCAAAATTTTGATGCAGGTGCTTTACCAGATAAGATTAATTTAAATGACTTAATCAAGGATTTAGATTTAAGCGATCTGGAATTACCTGCAACTCCCGAAGCACCAATTTTAAACCTACCTACTGTACCAAGCATGGATGTCATCTCAGCTCCATTACGACCTGAAATAAATGATGACATTGAAATGCCTAGTGCCCCAAGCATTGTGATTCCAGAAATGGAAGTGATGGAGAAGATTGAACTTCCTAATTTCAAATATGAAGAAATTCCTGTATTTGAAGGCAAACCACCTGAGTTCAATATAGCGATTCCAGATAATATTGATGCTTTAATCTCTGATGCCAGTAAGGTTGTTAAACAAGATTATTATGCCTTTAATACTGAAAGTGCAATTAAGCCATTGGTATTGGAAATCCGTTCATGGCTGGATGGAAGCCATACAGGTCTTGGTTTACCAACTGCAGTTGAGCAATCGTTATTTAATCGGGCTAGAGAGCGCACTAGCCGAGAAACTGAACGAGCAGTACAAGAAGCTGTTACTGAGTGGGCAAGTCGTGGTTTTTCAATGCCACAAGGGATGTTGGCAAAGCAGGTCAGCGACATTCGTGATCAAGGTAAACTTGCTATTGCGGATTTAAATCGTGATATTTTAATTCAGTCTTTTGATAAACAGCTTGAGCATATCCGTTTCCTGACTGAGCAAGGTATGGCTTTGGAAAAAATGAAGCAAGATATGTGGCTTGCTTATGTTTCTAACACCATGGAACTGGTTAAGTTTCAAATTGACAGTAAAATCAGTGTGCTAAATGCTCAGATTAGTATTTTTAATGCTCAAAATTCTGCATTTGAGAGTTTGATCACAGTTTATAAAACTAAAATTGATGCAACTATTTCACGTATCAGTGCCTACAAAGCAATGCTTGATGCACAGGCAGTTATTGGGCAACTCAACCAACAAAAAGTTGATGTTTTTAAAGCTAAAATTGAAGCGGTTATGACCAATGTTGAGGTATATAAGGCATTGGTGCAAGGTGCAACTGCACGAGCTGGATTGATTGCGACTAAATTTGATGCATATAAATCTGAGGTTCAAGCGTATTCTGAACAAATTGGAGCTGAAAAGCTTAAAGTCGAAGCATATGATTCTCAAATCAAGGCTGAAACGTCCAAAGCATCCATGTATGAATCGCTTGCTCGTATGTATGCAGCAACTGTAGATGGTGTATCTGCTAAAGCCAATGTTAAATCTAAGCAGATTGAACTCAACCTTGAAGCTGCACGTGTAAAAATATCTGAATATCAAGCAAATATTGAAGCGTACAAGGCGGAAATTGATGCAAAAATGGGTGTTGTTCAAAGCAATACATCAGCATTTAATTCACAAGTAGAATTGTTTAAAGCACAAGCTGACGTTGAAACATCCAGAGTAAATACTCAGGCAAGCGTTATTGACTCAATATCACGTACTAAAATTTCTTTTGCAGATGCACAAGCCAAATTTGCTGAAATGAGAATGCGTGTTGGCATTGCAAATAGTGAATCATTGGCTCGATTTGCTGACATGAAATCACGTACAGCGATTGCGGTATCAGAAGCACATTCACGTTATGCAGACCTAAGTTTAAGAACGACGATTGCGAATGCAGATGTTTATAACCGTTATATTGAATCGAAGTCACGCGTTTCTATTTCAAATGCTGAGATGCAAGCACGTTATGCTGACATGAATAGCCGAACCAATATTGCATTTGCAGAAACTCAGTCACGATATAATGACATGCTACTTCGTACCCAGATTGCAAATGCTGAAACGAAAGCAAGATACGCAGATATGAATGTTCGTACCAATATTGCATTTTCTGAAATGCAATTAAAAGAGTATGAAGCCAAGATGCAAAATGCGATACAAAAAGCACAGCTTGCATTAGAAGCAGCCAAAGCAGTGGGGCAGTTTTCATCTCAATTGGCTGCAGGTGCAATGTCAGCAATACATGTGTCAGCTGGAATAAGTGCTGGAGCTTCAATTGGTGGTAGTGTGTCGGAAGGGACGAGTACTAACCATAATTATAGTTATGGAGGTTAAGTCTGTAAGGCTAATAAGAAAGCCACCTTTCGGTGGCTACTCCTAACTTATCTTTGACGGAAAAAACTTATACGGTCACGTGGATCAAGATCATAAGGCAACTGCAACAAAATACTTTCATTAATTTTTTGTGCTTGATTACGACCAAGAACCAATCCTGCACAAAATGCACCATCGGCAAAGTGATCATTTATCATGCTTGCCATTGTAGGATTTAACATTTGAATTGATCCACCGAAACATTTCCACCAAGCATTTACCCAAAGCATGTGACTTGCAGCATTAATAGCATGACTTTCAAAATACTGACTTCTAGTTTTATTGGGTTGTTTGTTTTGATACCAACCATCGCCAAGCCAATTTAATGCTTCTTCAAATTTTGCCAAAGGCAACTCTTGATAACGTGGAATATCAAATACATTGTAAAACTCATGGTAAATAGATTGATAAGTACGTTTATCACGTTGAGCTTTGCGAAGTACAGCATCTTTAATGGCTTGTTGTTGTTCGAGGGTGATGGTTGGTATTGCTTGAATAGGTTGACCAACTTCTTTATCAAGAATGTCTAAAACCCATTTGCGGAATTGTTTAGCCATTGCTGTACGAGCAAACATAGCAATTAGGTGGCAGCCACGTAGTGAGAAAATACGAGTTTCACGAGCTTGCCCCTTTAACGTCAATTTGACGTTGCAGGTCATCTTATTTGTAAATTCATCAGCATTGCGCTCATAAACCTTGTTTACTGCATCTTCACGAGCGTAACCAAGTGCCTCACCTAATTCACGAGAAGTTAGCCAAATTTGGTTATCTTGCTGTGGTACAGGGTTTAATTTCACATCATGGAAAGATAGTGCTAAACTAGACATATCAATATCCTTTAGTTGGTTTGTTGATAACAAGCCCTTGCCTTTGGTTGGTAGCCTGCAAGGGCTTATTTGTTACTAAAAATAGTAACATTGACATCACTATAGTATATTACTAGAATTAGTGTCAAATATTTTTTGAGAGTCTCTCATGAGCCGAGAAAAACAAGATGACTGGAAACGTACACAATTGCGAATCCCACATAGTCAATACGAAGCTGTTTCTAGATATGCTGTACGAAAAAGTTTATCCTTAAATTCGGCTATGCTTGAGTTGATGAATATTGCATTAAATGCTGAAGACGGAAACTCACAACAAGAGCTAAAGAGAACACCTGTAGTTCACTCAGACTTCATTCATGATCAAATTGGCATTAGCGATCAAGCTATAGATAAAATTGCTGATAAAGTGATTGAGCGTTTAAACAAGAATAAAGAATAACCCTGTAAGGCTAACGCCTATAGCCTAGATTGATTGACCATACATGATATTTATATTGGAAAAATGTCATGTACGGTTTAAAAAAACGCCAAAAAGATGAAAGTGGACTGATTCAAGGTGCAGGTACTGGCACTTCTGATGATATTAAAAAAAATGTTCCAGCAGGTAGTTATATTATGCCTGCTGATTCTACTCAGCAGATTGGTACCAATAATTTAAAAAATATGGGGAGTCCCACGCCGGTTAATCTCAGTAACGGTGAGTTCCAACTCTCGCCTGACCAAGTTCATTCGGTGGGTGTGCAAACACTTGATGCCATGAAAAATCAAACGCATGTACCTGTTGATCAACCTCAATTGGGTTTTAAACCCGGTCAAAATAAACCTGAATTATTTTTTGCGAATGGTGGCTTGGTACCAAGTGTTTATCCAAGTGCAGATGATATTCGTCGTGCACAACAAAATAGAATTGGTGGTCCACAAATGCGTGATGTCACACCAGTAAATCGTCAACTTCCAACGACTTCGACTACACCATCAACAACTAGCACACCATCGACTAGTCCGAATGTAAGATTTCCTCAATTTAACACACCAACAACAGGGCAAATGCTTGCAAGTAGTGCTAAGAATATTGCTGGAGGATTAGCGAAAACGCATGGAGTTGGTGCAATGCTTGGAGGTGCTTATACTGGAATGCAAACTCCCACTGAAGACTATAGAGAGCGTTTCGGTTTTGGCGATTATAACTCTAATGATTCAGACTTAGTACGTCTTGGTAAAGACGTTGGAACTCGTGCATTAGGTGTATTATCTGATGTCGGAAATTCAGCATCTTTTGGTATTTTAGGTCGTAATTTTGCTGATAAACAACGTATCAATGCTGAGAATGTAAATAATGCGCAGCAGAAACGTTTTGATGAGTGGAATGCAAAAAAAAATAATGAAAATGGCACCATCCCTAATCCGTTTGTAAAAGAAACAAATACTGTGCCAACGGCAACGCAAAATACTCAACAACAAGATCCTTATGCTATTCAGCAAAAAGGTAACAGCTTTAGCTATACTAATCCTGGTGCAGCAGCTCAAGCTCGGGCGAATGGGGTTCAAGAGGGTGAGGGATTAGGATTCAGAGTACGTCCTGCAAATGATCCTAAGGGCGTAGCGAATTTCATGAAGAATACTCAAGAAATGGGACCGACTGAACAACAGATTCAAAATGCAATTGCTCAACGTGAAATGAATTTGGGTATGCAAGGTTATGGTGGAATATCGAGACTACCAAGTTCTCCACAACGTAGCGAAGAAGATGAAGCAGAAAGACGCGCACTTTTTAGAGACGCAAGTACTGTGATACCTGGGGCAAGAGGATTGACAACAGGGCAAATGCGAATCCGTCAATCGCTGATTGATAATGATTCCAATCTTGCAAATCAGCGTTATGCTACAGATGCAAATAATGCTACCACTATACAGCGTGAAGCCATGGGGCAAGCTGGACAGAACTATCGTACAGAACTAGGTGAGCAAGGTACAAATAACCGATTTAATGCAAATTTAGGCTTTGATGCGCAAAAATTCCAAGCTACCAATGATTTAGCTAATCGAGAATTTAATCTTAATGCCACTGAAAAAGGTTTTGGCATTCGTAACTCAGCACGATTAGAGAAATTGTATGAACAATATGATTCTGCAAAATCGGATGAAGATCGTAAATCCATTCAAGAAAAAATTAATCGATATACGGGTAATAAAGCTGATACAGGTAAAGATCGTTATATGACTGTGGGTGGTGGTCAGCAGTGGGATGATAAGGCGGAAGGGACACTTACTCAGCCACAAAGGCTGTTTGACACCCAAACACAGCAGTTCATTGATACACCACAAGGTAAAAGCAATAGTCAGCAAATTGAAAATAATTATAAAGACGGTCAAATTTATACAGATGCAAATGGCAACCAAGCTGTATTTCGTAATGGGCAATTTCAACCAGTTAAATAAGCTTTAAATATTTGTTAAGCCACCATGAGGTGGCTTTTTTATTAACCTATCCCCCTCTAAGGTTAGACCATTCTTTATATAAAAATCATTATTGATACATATCATTAGGAGTGTGTCATGTCTGATACTCAAGATAAAAACAAGTCAAAGCCCTCTTTTGACCCTACAACAGCTAAACCAGTTGATACCCCTTTAGTTGCTAAGTCCGAAGGTTTTAATTTCGATCCAAGTTCAGCAAAAGAAACCAAGAAAAGCAAAACTGATCTTATTAAAGATACAGGAGCGTCTTTGGCAGCTGGTATTGCACGCATTCCCGATACTTTAATTGGTATTGGTGATATTTATACAGAAGGACGTTTGGGGCGAGATATTGATAAATCTGATGTTTACAAAACAGGTGAGGGACAAAAGTATTGGGAAGATAAAAAATCAGACATTTCAAAAGAGCAAGAAAAGACTCGACAAAATATAGATGGTATTTGGAATAAAACTAAATATGTTTTAGAAAACCCATCACAAATTACGAACGCTGTTGTCGGATCACTACCTGACATGGCATTAGGCATGGGAATTGGGCGTGCATCCAAAATTGCTAACCCTATAGTTGCGGCATCAGTAGGCGAAGGTGCTGTAATGGCAGGTGCTCAGGCTGAAGGGATACGGCAGCAATCAGATGATCAATTACTTAATAATGGACAAGAAGCAGCAGCATTTGGTACAGGTGTGATTGGAGGTTCTTTAGGTGCCTTTGGCGGATGGGTTGCTAATAAGGTATTTAAAGTTGCAGATGTAGATACTGCACTCCAAACAGGTCGTCTCACTCGTGAACAGATAGGTGAAGCTACTTCACAAGTTAAAGCAAAAGATATTCCTTTATCTATAATTAAAGGTGCATTTTCTGAAGGTTTTTTAGAAGAATTACCACAGTCAGTATCAGAACAGATCATACAAAACCTTGCCCTAGATAAACCATGGAATGACAGCATTGAAGATGCTGCTGTTATGGGAACCCTTGCAGGTATGGCGATGGGTGGGACAGTCAGTGGTGTTGGTAAAACTATGGATTGGATGAACAATCCACGTAGCAACATATCACCACAGCAAGATCAGATCGAACCAAATAACACTGAATCAGTGGGTAGTGTTACGCCTGAGCTTGGCTATAACGGATTGCAAGGTGAGTATATTCCACGTGCTGATCAGGTTGATCCACAACAGGCACAGGCTCGATATACCTATGATCAACAATCGACTGATGCTGAGAACCGTTTAAATTTTGACAATAGAAATGATTTATCAGGGGCAATGGATAATAATGACAACCCAACAGGTCCTGATACACCGCCTACGCCTAATGGCAATTATTTTGATCGTCCTAATACATATGCATCTATAGATCAACCCCCTTCTCAGCAAATGGGAATTGATCCAAACAATGGTCCTTTATCTACAGCAGCAGCTTTGTCAGTGGATAGTGGTGCTTCTCAAATCATCACAACGCCAACCGAGCAATCTACAGAAAGTACAAATAGCATGCTTACAGATGCAGCTATTGAAGATAATTTAGAGGCTCAACCTACAGCACAAAATGAATATACAGACCCAACTGCACAAGATATACAACATGGCATGAGCGAAATTGCCAAAGGTGCAAAAGAGGGTGCGCTTGAGAACACAATTCAACGCCTTGAAAAAGATGGTGAAGTTCAATTATTTAAAGAAGATTCGATAGCTAAAGCACTTGAGGATCAGAATTATAATGTCCGTTTAAATGATGACGGCTCTGCTTCGATTATTGGTGTAAAAAATCCAGCAACCAATCAATGGCATGGGCAAGGTAAGACTGATTTAAATCAGCCTGAAACATCTATTACGGAGGCTCAACCTAAGCAAATTGAAGTATCGCAACAGCTTGCAACTTTACAACAACGATTCGATGAAGCTAAAACTGTTCCTGAAAAGGCAAGAATTCGTAAAGAAATTAATGCACTTCAGCAAAACCATGAAACACCACAGGGAGTAAATTCCAGTGATATTCAATCCACAAATGGAGCTGAAAATAGCACTTCGCAATTACCAAATTCAGCAAGAGTTGACTCAACAACAACAGAAAGCTCACCAGAATTTAATGCAGAAAATGTTCAACCAACCTCAAAAAACGCATCTAACTTACCCACCAAAATAAACAGTGATACTGTATCAGTCGATGATAGTCGTAAGATTCAAAACATCAACAATCTAAATACCACAGAAATTACTGCTTCAGCTTCTGAAAATAATATTTCTATGCCTAAAAATACTATTTTGGATGCTCAAAATAATATTGACATAACCCAAACTAACAATGTTGTAGATCAACTTACACAACTCGAACAACAGTTTTTAGATGCCAAATCTGTTCCACAAAAAGCAAAACTTAAAAAACAGATTGATCAGCTTAAATCTCAGCAAACTGAAATTACTACAACACCATTTGGTTCTGAGCAAATTCAAAAACAATATGGTGATACAGCCGAAAGTGTAATGTCTGATATTGAAATTTTGGGCGATGATTT
This sequence comes from Acinetobacter defluvii, assembly GCF_001704615.3. Classification (NCBI taxonomy): domain Bacteria; kingdom Pseudomonadati; phylum Pseudomonadota; class Gammaproteobacteria; order Moraxellales; family Moraxellaceae; genus Acinetobacter; species Acinetobacter defluvii. The sequence continues at coordinate 2,110,541 of NZ_CP029397.2, read as the reverse complement.
CACAATTGATTTGCGTGATAAAAATAAAAAGACCAATGCATTAAATAATCCTAATTATAACGCTGTGCAGAAAGCCGATGGTTCAGTAGAAATTGTAGGCATGAAACACCCAACTACAGGAGAATGGGTAGGTAAAAAGCCTAGTACGATTAGTATTGAGGAAAGCGCACAAAATAATATGTCAGAATCCACTCGATGGACAAAGCATCCAACTCGTAAAAAGACTTGGATAGCAGATAATGACATGATGATTACAGATGAGTCGTCTTTAGGGAAAAAAACTTTCTACGTTTTTAAAGATCGTTCTGGATATGAGCAAGGGGATTTTCTAGCTCGTACTGAATCTTTAAGAGATGCCAAGCAAAAAGCTGTCAATATTCTCACTAAAAATAGTAGTGAAAAACTTCCTAAGAATACGAAGCTAATAGAATCTGACCCAGTTACTCAACCTAAAAATTTTAAAGACAGTATTGAAAATATACGTGCCGAAAAAATCCGACAAAAAGACTTAGCTGATATGCACAACAGTGTATATGGATTGGCTTCAGATGAGCAATTACAGCAATCACTGAAACATCTAAATAAAGAAATTGCCAAGGCACAAAAGCAAAGCGAAAATGAGGTGGTGAACGGGAAACGTAGTACACGTAAGGCGGTTGCAGCCGGTGCGTTGGATCGGTTTTTAAAAAATCGTGTGGATTTGGAAACCTATATTAAGGCACGTAAGAATGGGGAATTAAAGCAAAGAAATAAAAAAATAGATGACTATAGCCGTGACAAATTAAAACCTGACAACGAGCGTAAAGGTGCATCACCATTATCAACTTTATTCTCGCCTCTTCCTAAAAATGTCGTAGATCGGCTTGTAACGGATATACTCCTTCGGATCACGAAAGGGAGCACGCCAAGTGGGGCGAAAAGTGTAGTCAACAGGGTAGTACAACCCAAATTTCCGTTTATTGTCGTTGAATCGTTTGAGGCTTTGCCAGAAGCGATACAGCAAGACAACTATTACCAAGACAAAGATGGTAATACTCAACGTTATGAGGTAAGTGCTGTTTGGCATAAGGGTACACTTTATATTAATGCTGGCGATGTCCAAGGAAATCATAATACACAACAAACTACTTATGAAGCATATGAGGAAGTTTTATTACACGAAGTGGTTGGGCATTTTGGTGTTCAGCAATTATTTGGGAAAGAGTATAAAGTCAAATTTCAGCAACTTTTTAATGCCCTAGGTGGGGTTGACGGTGTTCGAAAAATTGCCAAAGAAAATGGCGTTGACATGGATCAATTTGAAAATGCCTACCTAAAACCATTTAAAAAAGGCGTGGATGAAGGGCTTTACGATCCTCTTGATGCTCAACAAGCAACTGTAAGTGAGTTATTTGCCTTTATCGCTCAAAATGCTAAGTCACGTCCTTTTGTACGTCAAAAGCTAAAAGAAGTTATTGGATATATTCGTCAGTGGTTCCGCGATCGTGGCTTTGATAAATTCCTTTCACGTTACAATGATGCCGATTTGATGATGTTTTTGTCAGAAGCTCGTAAGGCTGTAGTTGATCGAAGCTATTTTGGTAAATATAAAAATCAAGAATTTTCATCTAAGAACAATTCTAATACTCCACTTTATAGCCGTCGCACTAAGAGCAATTCAGGTTCTACAACTCAACAAGTACGAGACGTGTTGATTGATCGTTTTGGTAAAGAGACCATTGATGAGCTTGAACGACAAGGTAAGCTTGAGATTATTCAGGATTATCAGGTTGAAGGTGTTGAGGGCTTCTATTACAAGGGTAAAGCGGTACTCGTTGCATCGAATCTGACTGCTGAAAGCACAGTGCCAACATTCTTACATGAGTTGGGTGGTCATGCTGGTTTTCAAAATATGATGAACCAGAAACAATATAATGAATTGATGAATCAATTTAATAAATTAGTTGAGCAGGGTAATCCTGTTGCTTTAGCTGCAAAGATGCTTGCAGAACGTGAACAAGGCTCTGAACGTCAGCAGCTTGAATATTTACCATATTTATTAACGCTTTCGGCAACGATGCAACAAAGAAATGTGCTCCAACGGAATGCATTACAAAAATTGATTAACAATATTATTTCGTATGTAAAAGCATGGGTATTTGATCATTTTGGTATCAATCTTAATTTAAATCCTGACGATATGCTCGCATTGTCAGAGCGCATGATTGGGCAAATTAAACATCAATCATCATTGGATCTAGTTCGTCAAAAATATCATGGTACAAATCAATGGATGAAAGCACCAAACGGTGCAGCCACCCATCTTTCAGAACAGCAATGGTTACAAGTCCGTACACCTGAGTTTAAAAAATGGTTTGGTGATTGGGAAAATGATGCTGCAAATGCTTCACAGGTATTAGATGAAAATGGGGAGCCTAAGGTTGTTTATCATGGTACTGCCACCGAGTTTAATGAATTTAAGCAGGGTCATGGCTTATTAGGGGATGGCATTTACTTAACTGATAGTTTTGATACAGCAGATGTATACGCCAATATCCGTGGGGAAAATGGCTTTGTACTTCCATTATTTGTAAACATTCGGAATGCGTTCAAAACTACAGGTAATGTTTCACGTGAGGAAGTTGTAGAAGCGACAACTTCTGGGAAATATCAGGGAATTGTTCATCAGTTTGAAAATCAAGAATATATTGTTGCGTTAGAGCCTAATCAAGTAAAAATGGCTGAGGGGAATAAAGGCACATTTAATAGTGAAAGTTCAGATATTAGATTTAGCCGTAGTTCTAACTATGATGATATTACCAATCGTATCGCTAATGGGTTTAAAAATTTGCCCAAAACAGGTGACTGGATTAATAAAAAAGGTGTCGATTGGTTGAAATTCGGCTTACAAGCTTTAAGTCGCCGACATTTAACTGAGATTTATGGAAAATTATTACCACCACTAAATAAATATAATGAACTTGCAGCTCAGATGGATGCTGATAAGAATGATATTGCTGCTGAAGCGGATAATATTGTACGTGAGTGGTCTAAATTAAAGGATGAAGAAGCTTTAGCAAATGTAATGCATGATGCAACTTTAGCTCAAATTGACCCTGCTAAACCATACCAACAGGGCGATAATAAAGTTAAATATCAACAATTACTCCATGCGTATAATAATTTATCCCCTGAAGCACAGGCAATGTATAAAAAGGCTCGAAATGCCTATAGTGGGCATTATGCCAAAGTTCGTGAAGCGATTAGAGAACGCATTTTGCGATCAGCTTTAAGCAGCCAGAAAAAAGCAGATTTATTGCAGAAAATAGAGGGTTCTTTTGGTCAAATTAAAGGTGTTTATTTTCCTTTAGCTCGTTTTGGTAAATACGTGGTGGTACTGCGTAACCAAAATGGTGAGGCTGAGGTTGTTAGTCGTGCTGAAACTAAAAATGAAGCTGAATCGGTTCGTGCAGAGTTAATAAAAAAATATCCACAATATAAGGCTGATGACGTAAAAAAAGATGCGGAGTTCAATGCAAGTCGTGACAGCGTTGGTCGTGGATTCATGTCTGATCTTTTTGATGAGGTGGGAAATTTGGGTTTGGATGCAAAATCACAAGCTGATTTTGAAGACACTCTAAGTCAATTATATCTATCATCTATGCCTGATTTATCCTGGGCAAAACATGGGATTCACCGTAAGGGTACAGCAGGCTTTAGCAATGATGCACGTCGGGCATTTGCACAACATATGTTTAGTGGTGCAAATTATTTAGGGAAGTTGCGTTATGGCGATCAATTGGCTCAACAACTTGATGAAATGAAAAAGTATTCTGAAGATCAATTTAAAAAAGGTGTTGGCTATGACCAGAATTCTGCTAATGATGTTATTGATGAAATGGAAAAAAGACATGAACTTTTAATGAATCCTAAAGGGAATCCATTATCAAGTTTTCTTACAAGTGTCGGTTTCATGTATTACATGGGATTATCTCCCGCTGCTGCCATGGTCAATTTATCTCAGACAGCTTTGATTGCTTATCCAATCATGGGTGCGAAATGGGGTTTTGATAAAGCTGGAAAGGAATTATTAAAAGCATCACAAGACTTTGGAATTGGTTTAAAAAGTGGATATAAAACGCCAGACTTTTCAAGCTTAGAGGGCTTTAAAAATAGTGTTGGTGATATCTATAACCCAGATATTGCATCAATATTAAAAGGTGATGAACTAGTTGCGTATGAAGAAGCTGTAAAGCGTGGTGTGATTGATGTTACGCAGGCTCATGATTTAGCAGGTATTGCTCAAGGTGAAGATAGTAAGGTGATGTGGTATTTCCGACCAGCTATGCGTTTGGCAAGTGGCATGTTTCATCATGCAGAACGGTTTAACCGTGAAGTAACTTTCATTGCAGCCTATCGTCTAGCACGTCAGCATGTTAATACTAATGGTTCAAAGGCAACACACAGTGAAGCTTTTGAACAAGCAATCGATGCTGTATATAAAGGTCATTTTGATTATTCAACAGGAAACCGAGCACGTTTTATGCAAGGTAATATTGCAAAAGTGGTATTACTATTTAAACAATATGCTCAGAATATGATTTATACCTTGGTACGCAATGCCCATCAGTCAATTTATGCGCTCGATCCTAAGGAACAAAAAGAGGCTCGTCGTGCTTTGGCTGGTATTTTGGGTATGACGACTTTGGCAGCTGGTGCAATTGGATTACCAATTACAGGAATGCTTTTCACTGCCTCTATTTTAATCGCAAAGAAAAGTAAACTCGGTTCTGCTGCATTTTTTGCGGCTTGGGCTGTGGCGTTCTTTGGTGCTGCGGATGGCGACGAGGAAGACCCTTATGAGTTGGAAATTGTAATCCGAAACTGGTTGGCAGATATTCATCCTAAGTTTGCTGATTTGGTATTTGGTGGTGTACCTCGCGTATTCAGCCCAGTGGATTTATCAGGTCGAGTCGGTCTAAACAACTTAATTATTCCTGACGTACAGGAAGGACTTGAAGGTGCAGATTGGGCAACTGCAATGCAATCTGCATTACTTGGACCAGTCGTAGGTATTAGCACAAGTACAGTAAAAGGCTTGCAACAAATTCAAGAAGGTGATTACGGTCGTGGTATAGAGACTATGCTGCCGATTTTTCTTAAAAATGCGATGAAGTCTTACCGTTATGCTGATGAGGGGGTGTTAACCAAAAATAAGGATGTGATTCATGATAAGGATGTCACAGGGGTTGAGTTATTTTCTCAAGCCATTGGTTTTTCACCGGCATCGGTAAGAACCTCATACGAGGGGCGGTCTGCGATTTTCCAATATAGAACTAAGCTGGAAGATCATCGACGTGAGTTGATGCGCAAGTGGGTGGTGGCTCGACAAGAAGATGACAGTGATGGCATGAATAAAGTATGGACTGAAATTTTGGAATTTAATGCAAAAACTGCCGAGAAAAATCCAAAGATGCGAATTAGTCGCATGAACCTTATGCAAAGCTATAAAGCTACTGAGCGTAAAGCAAAAGAAACTGGTGATGGAGGTGTATACCTTACTAAACGGCAGAAAGGTGCTGAGGAGCAAGGTGGGTTTGCGTTTAATCGTTAAAGGGAAAAGCCACCTTGCGGTGGCTTCTTTATTGGATTTTATTTGAGTTTTTCCTTATTTACTAAACCTGTAATCCTAGTCAAGCCAAATGCTGTCACTCGCATGTGTAAAAATACACGCTCTTGACCATCATTTTGATTTTTGATTACTGGTGATGCTTTATTGGTAAAAACACCATTCAACACATACTGTGCATGTGGTTGTAATTTCTTTTCAGCATCTCGATAACACCATTTTTTTTGAAGTAAAAGATTAATGAGATCCTTTTCTTTTATTCCAATTGTTTTGGCACATTCACGGATACAGTAGGTATGTACTGTTTCAGCAATGGTATCGAGTGCTTGCGCTTTGGGCTCAAGTTTTTCAACTTTTTGGGTTAGCTCGATATTTTGTTTTGCCTGAGTTTCAATTGCTTGTAGTAGGTGATAAGGATTTGAAATATCAAATACTGGTTGAGCAACCTGAGCCTCAAGTTCTTGCCAACGATCTACCAAGCGAGCTGTAAATTCAGGGCATAATTGAGCAACTACAATAATACTGTCACGCTTACCTTGTTCACCTGTGAACTTATAAACAATAGTGTTTTGTTTTCGACCAATTGAATTTAGAAAAGACGTTTCCTCAAATTGAGGAAGCGTTATAACTCGTTGATCTACTAAATTTTTGATTGTACGCTTAACATTGTCATGGCGTTTTTCAACAAGCTCAGCAATTTCCAAACTTGTCATCATTTGAATTTGTACAGGAACAATTGCATTCATGCTGCCAACTCCTCTGCAAAAAACTTTACCAAATCTGGTGAGCGTTCTTTGAAGTTATCAAATTCTTCAACACAAATATCTTGAAAGTTATTTGCTATTGATGAAGCTAAATGTGCCAAAGTTTTGATTGTTGGGGATAGTTCTGACTTTTCAGCAATTACAGTTGTTAATGCTGAAATTTCATCAAAACGATTATTTGCGATACGCACAAATTCAAGCAAACTCCGTAATTGTTGCTCACTGACTTGAACTTGCTTGTCTTGGGTGAATTGAGTTATATTGTTCATAGGTATTCATCCTTAGTGATGGCAACTGAACCTTGTGCGATGTGGTAGTTGAACAAGGTTTTTTTGTGCCTGTTGATTTCATGCTTTCGCACTCTTTCTATTTTCAATTAATAATTTAACTGCCTCATTCAATAGAAATACCATTGAGCGTTTTTCTGAATTAGCAATAACCTTAAGTTCTTTGTGAAGTTCTTCTTCTAAGCGAGCTTTCACATAAACAAATTCATTCTCCACTATCTTCTCCTAGTCCCCATTATGGGGTGTTGATTTATAGTACCCATTTTGGGGTTATTGGTCAAGACCCATTTTGGGGGTAATATTCGTTTTATTTGGGTTAATTTTTCATGAGTGAAGATCAAAACAGTGTTGTGACGCTCAAAGTTCGAGTATCACCTGAATTTAGAGAGAAAATTGTAAATACAGCAAAAGCAAATAATCGTTCTATGAATCAAGAAATTGTTGCTCGTTTAGAAAAGAGCTTTGAAAACAATATTCCTTCAACATTAGTTTCTGAATACATGCAGGCTGTTGAAGAAAAAAATGATATGATTAAAAAACAATTAGAAATCTCTAATCTTCTTGTACTTAAACTAGCTGAAAAGCTACCTGATGACGATCCATCGAAAAGCAGAATGTTAGAATTAATTAATCAATTGAATTAAAAAAAGCCGACTTGATGTCGGCTTTAATTGTTTAATTACACTGCATTTGTCCGCCGACATTTTGGCATGAGCCACCAGTAGAAGGAAAGTAAGTATCACCAGCACCACGATTATAACGAGTACCATCTGATCCCCAGCAACCTGAACTATCACAATTTGATACTGTCGATGGTTGGCGTTGAGAACTATTTGAATAGCCACCGCTAGAATTATCACCACCATTTAAAGTTGATAGTGTATTGCGTTGACTGGCTGTTAAACCTCTTGCTCCACTATATGGAGTGCTTGCTGACCTTAATAACGCTTGTCTTTCAGCCTCTTGTTCAGCAGAGCGTGTTGGTTGTCGAGGTGGACTATATGTTTGGCGACTATAATTTTGCGACTGATAGGATTGTTGCGCAGAATTTCGATTGCTCTGTGAATATGCTCGTTGAGGAGCAGGAGCTGATCCAAGCGAGCGGATCGTTTCAATCTTCTGTTGTTTTGCACCCGTTGGTGGTGGTTTACTTGAATAGGTAACATTACCTTTTGCATCAACCCATTTGTAAACCCCTGCATATAGATTTACTGGAATACACAGTAAAATAAATGTTGTAATTTTTAATACACTCATGCGCATCTCAAAGATAATAATTATATGAAATTACGATAGATTAATTTTAGAGCAGTATCAACCCCCTGTAAGGTTCGCTAAATAACCACCTTTAAATAAAACTCTACGAAATAAAGTAGAGTTTTATTTCGGGGCAAGTTATGCAAGAAAACACAATTCCATGGATCATCAAAGTTGTGCCTGCCGTAGTGGGGGCTATTCTTGCCCTGGTATTAAGTGGTGACATTGATAAAAACGGAAAAATTCAAGTTTCTTTGGGTGTTATAGGCAAGTTTCTATTCAGCGTTTCAGTCAGCCTTTATGGCGGTTCGGCATTTATTGAATATTACGAATTATCAAAATATTCTCACATGGCTCAAGGCTTTGTGATGCTTATGTTTGCAGTTTTTGGATTATTAGGGATTGGCATTCTTTATCAGTCCATTGCACTGATGCAGGGTAAGCCTTTATCCGAGGTTATTAGTGAGGTCAAAGCTGCCTTTATTTCAATACTTAGTAATGGTAAAGGTGGGAAAAATTGATGAATACTCTTGATATTACACAACTTCAAAAAGCCGTTGGCGTGAAAGCTGATGGAATTCTTGGGCGTAATACTTTAACAGCTGTATTTCAAAAACTTGGTGCTAATCCTGCACGAGCTACTGAATTAGCATTAGCAGCAAATGTGCACTTAGAGACATATTCAATCAAGACGCAGTTACGCTTTTGTCATTTCTTTGCTCAACTTGCTCATGAAAGCGGAAATTTTCGCTATATGGAAGAAATTGCTTCAGGTACAGCTTATGAAGGTCGAAAAGACTTAGGTAATGTAAACAAAGGCGACGGTGTACGTTATAAAGGTCGAGGACCAATCCAGTTAACTGGTCGAGCTAATTATCGTAAGTATGGTCAAGAACTTGGAATTGATTTTGAAAATAACCCTACAATTGTTGCGCTGCCAAGTGTTGGAATGCTTGTAGCTTGCAAATACTGGTCTGAAAATAACTTAAATGTATTTGCAGATTATGATGATGTAACCACGATTACTCGTCGTATTAATGGCGGTTTAAATGGCTTTGATGATCGTAAAAATAAACTTTCTATGATTAAAGGGTGGTTTAAATGATTGATGCTGTGTTAGGTAAATTTTACAAATACATTATTTTAGGCTTGATGATATTTATCTTTGGATATGTTTTTTATGCCAATTCTCTTGCTGGAAAATTGGCAAATGCTGAAAAAGTTAAAACTAAAGCAGTAGCTGATGCTATTAAGCCTTATCAAGATGCAATTGATCAGGCTCAAAAGGAAAAAGCCGCCATTATGCAAACATGGTCAGCTAAAATTATAGAGGTAGAACAAAATGCGATTAAAAAAATACAAGATGCGAATGCTGCCGCTCGTAGTGCTGACTTGGCTGCTAGTGGGTTGTCAAAGCAACTCAGTGAAGCCAACAAACGTTTGTCCAGTGCTCCCAAGCAAACCATCATTAACTACACCATTGCCAACTCAGAATTACTCGAAAGTTGCACAACAGAATATACAAAAATGGCAGAAATTGCAGATGGACACGCAATTGATGTCAGGCGATTAAATGAAAGTTGGCCAGAACTAAATAAAACCCTCAATTGAGGGTTTATTTCTTGATAAGGTTTGAAATATCGGCATCAAAATATTTAGTAATATCGAACCATTTTTCTATTTCTTTTTCCCATTTATACACATGTTCATTTTCAATTTTTAATACGTCTAACCCTTTGATGCTAAAGTGAGTTGTATCATCTGGAAGCTGTTTCCAATCAATATTTCCATTGTCATTAAACCAATTTTCCCAAGCATTTTGTATGTATGGGACTACAAAAGACTGTTGCACATCATTCCATGCAAATATGTTCTGTATATTGGATTTTTCTTTATACATATCTTTAACACTTTTAGTCGGGCGGAATGATTTCATAAATCTTTCCAATTGTTCTTTGATAAAAGAAAATTCAGTATTTATAACGTCAGGTGTTTGAACTTGAGAATAAGCTTCCTCTGCATCCGCAATATCAGCAGCTGATACATACCTTTGTTTTAAAGCAAATTTAGAATAATTATCGTCATATTGTTGTCGGGCAAATTGAATAGCTGCTTGGTAATCCAGGCGTTCGCCACGCTTCCTTAAATTCACATAACGTTTAAGACTGTTCCATGATGAATGTAGCGTGATAGTCTGAAGCTGAGGTATCGTAAAACCATCCTCTGCATAGCGTGTTGCAGCTTCATGGCGTAAATCATGGAACCTTAAATCTTCAATACCATTTAAACGACATGCTCTACGAAAATAATCACTGACCGTCTGTACATTGACAGGTAATAAAAGCTCATCACTATAACCCAGCTCCAGCATTCTTTTTCGAGTAGAAGGTTCAAGTAATTCTTCAATAATGAGGAGGGCATTAGGCTCTAAATGGGCAAACTTATGATTTCCTTTGGATCCATCTGGATTTTTAACGTCTCTGATCTTCCATTGACTATTTTTTTTGTCAAAATCAGCTAAACGCATTTCACATAGTTCACCTTCACGACGACCTGTATAGATCGCAAGCCACATGACCAGGTGCATAGGAATGGCATTGCGAACTCGTTTCCAGCCTTTATAAAAGTGATTGGTCAGAATATGAAGTTCTTCTGATGTGATTAAACGATCACGTTCCTTTGATTTAGTAACAATACGAGCTTTTTTTAGACCGATCAGCGAATGTGATAATTCATTTTTTGCATGTGCAACATCTTCACCCCATACAAGTTCAGCATGGTTTAGAACCGATGAAATATGGGATAAATCTTTTAATGCAGTTGCTGGGGCAACTCCATCTATCATTTCAATTGGATTGCCTTTTCGTCGCTCAATGGCAAATGATGAGAAATCTTGACGTGAAAGGGTATAAGCATCTTTATGGGCAATATCATAATTACATATATTTTTTAGTGCTGCAGTTTTGGTATCAGCAAATTCATCACTAATTTCATCTAAATATTGAGTGATGAATTGTTCTAAAGTTTTTGACACAACCTTAGCTTCTGGATTTAGAATAGCAGGATTAACAAGAATCTCTGCTTCAAGTCGCTTAATCCATTCTTTGGCTAATGACTCTTTTGCAAAAGTTCTTGTTTTAATAAATGGTGGTAAGCCTTTACGAGTTATTCGTATTTGAGCTCTGTATCGAGTTTTACCATCTGCTGTAGTTCGTTCTGCAATTGTTCCCATATTTACGCCATAAAGTTGGATTTACGCCACAAGGGTGATTATGGCGCAAATAAGGCGTAAAGAATAGTTAAGAATGATTGAAAATGATGTAAAACCTTTGAGAATATGGGAAAGTGAAAATTGAGTAAAAACAACGTAATTGCAGAATTGTTTGATAAATCAAAGCATTCCCCTATTTTTGTCGCCCCGATGGCAGGTGTCACAGATCGCCCTTTTAGAACTCTGTGCAAGTACTTTGGTGCAGGTCATGCGGTCAGTGAAATGATGACCTCTGATCAAACTTTGCGTATGACCAAAAAAAGTTTGTATCGTGCCAATTTTGATGGTGAACTCGCACCGATTTCAGCGCAAATTGCAGGTTCAGAACCTGAACAATTAGCTGAAGCAGCCCGCTATCAAGTGTCTAATGGTGCCCAAATTGTCGATATCAATATGGGGTGTCCAGCCAAAAAAGTCTGTAATAAATTAGCAGGCTCCGCTTTACTCAAAGATGAAGATTTAGTCGCTCGAATTTTGGATGCTGTTGTAACTGCAGTGGATGTGCCTGTGACCTTAAAAACTCGGTTGGGGTTTTTAAATGGACATGAAAATATTATGCGTGTTGCCAAGCGAGCAGAAGAAGCTGGCATTGCTGCACTTGCTTTACATGGACGTACCCGTGAAGATATGTATTTAAATACAGCACGTTACAGCTTAATTAAAGATGTTAAACGCATGTTGAATATCCCTGTCATTGCCAATGGTGACATTGATAGTCCAGAAAAAGCCAAATATGTGTTGGACTATACAGGGGCAGATGCAGTGATGATCGGGCGTGCAGCACAAGGTCGTCCATGGATTTTCCGTGAAATTGATCATTATTTAAAAACAGGTGAGCATTTAGCAGCACCCGATATTCAAGAAGTGAAAGACGTATTACTTGGGCATTTATCTGAGTTGTATCAGTTTTATGGTGAGTATTCGGGTTGTCGCATTGCACGTAAGCATATTGCTTGGTATACCAAAGGTTTACGTTCAAGTAATGAGTTTCGCCAGAATATGTATAAAGTTGAAAATACTGCGGATCAAGCCAAAGTGGTCGAAAGCTATTTTAATGATTTACTTGCACAAGGAAAAATTATGAGTGATGTACAAGTAGAGAAAGTGAATTTACTTGATGTATAAATAAGATTAACGACTTAGATGCTTTGATCAAGCTAACTTGAATAGATGGGTGATTTTTAAGCAATGAATAAAGCGACATTTCAACTTCTTGCTCAATATAATCTTTGGGCAACTCAAGGTTTGGTTAAACATTTAAAAAAAATGCCAGATGATGATTTTCACCAAGATGTAGGACTATTCTTTAAAACTATTTCAGGTACTTTAAATCATTTATTGCTTGGAGAGCATTATCTTTGGTATCCACGCTTTAAAGAGGAGGTTTCACCTCGAATAGCTTTAGATCACACTATTCATACGGAAAAATATGTACTGTTAAATGAGTTAGAGCAGAAATCCCAAAACTGGATTGATTTTGTAGCAACAATTCCAGAGTCTATGTTGAATGGAAATTTAACCTATCAACGCGCTTCGGGTCAAACCTTGACATTGCCTTATGCAGCAACATTATTGCATGTGTTTAATCACGGGACGCATCATCGAGGGCAGGTCACGGCTGCAATGACTGTTTTAGGTTATGCATGTCCTGAGCTTGATTTAGTATATATGTTGGCAGAGAAAAATCAGGCTTAAAGTTAAACCTGATTTTTTAGCATTAAGATTGATTCATTTCTAAAATTAATTGATTCATCAAATCCTGAGCTTCTAATTCACGAATTAGCGCAACATTTGAACCCGCCCAAAAAGCTCCATAACCGCTCTCACCCTGTTGAACAGCTAAAGTATTTAATTGTTTTGCCAAATCATAAGCATAAGGATAGGGCGCAACATTTGGACGATCAGGCAAATCAACAAAACACGCCCATTGATTGATCAAACCACGTGCAGGACGACCAGAAATACTGGCAGTGATTTGAGTAATAGGATGATCAAATAAAGCTTTACGATATGCAGCATTGGCATTGGAGCTTTTGCATTGTACAAATGCTGTCCCGAGCTGCACAGCTTCAGCACCCAAGTTCAAGGCTTGTTTTGCTTGCTGACCATTCATAATACCACCTGCTGCCACTACAGGGATTTGACAATATTTTTTAATCAGTTGAATTAAATCAAAAGTTTTAATTGCACCATCTAAGTTTGGATTGAAAATTCCACGATGTCCGCCAGCCTCAACACCTTGAGCAATAATGATATCAATACCTGCCTCTTCAATTGCTTTGGCTTCAGCAAGATTGGTTGCAGAAACCATCGTAATGATGCCAGCATCCTTTAGTTTCTGAATTTGGTATTGATGAGGAATACCAAAATGAAAGCTGACAGCTTTCGGTTGAGTTTCTAAGACTAAATTTAAAAAATCATCATTGTCTAAAAAACTTGGATAAATACATTTTAAATCTGTAGGAACTTTAGAGTTAAACTTTGCAAATTCAGGTTGTAAATGTTCAAGCCAAATTTGATTTGCATTTTCATCTAAAGGTTCTGGTTGATGACAAAAAAAGTTAACTTGGAAAGCATGCTCAGTCAAAGCCTGTGTTTTCAAAATTTGCTCACGTGCAGCCGCAACTGAACTTGCGCCTAAACCCAATGATCCAAGTCCACCTTGATTTGACACTTCTGCTGCGAGTTCAGGTGTTGAAACTCCCGCCATTGGTGCCAGAAAAATCGGATGCCGAATCTCTAATCGTTGTAATATATTCATCGCTAAACTCCCTCAATGATGTTATTAACTTAGCTGATCTATATAAAAAATGGCAAATAATAATCATTATTTAATCAGGAAATATCATTCGAGATAGTAATAATTAATACGACACGGTTTGTCGTTTAAAAGATCATTGAAAAAATATGTTGTGATTAAAATTTTATAATTTAGACATCTCGATAACAGGTGATCAAAGTTATGTCTGATCGTATCAGTGAAAAGTTAAAAATTTTAGCTGATGCTGCCAAATATGATGTGTCATGTTCGTCCAGTGGCAGTAATCGTAAAAATAAAGAAAAAGGCTTGGGAAATACGGGCTCTGGCATTTGTCACAGCTATACCGAAGATGGACGCTGTGTATCTTTGTTAAAAATTTTATTTTCAAATGTTTGCATTTATGACTGCTCTTATTGCGTTTCTAGACGTTCAAATGATGTTCAACGTGCAGCATTTACGGTGCAAGAAGTTGTTGATTTGACCATAAATTTTTATCGTAGAAATTATATTGAAGGGTTGTTTCTAAGTTCGGGTATTTTTAAATCTGCTGATTTTACCATGGAGCGAATGCTGCAAGTCGTTAAGAAACTTAGACTTGAAGAAAATTTTAATGGTTATATTCATCTTAAAACTATACCTGGTGCATCTCCAGAAATCATTCATGAGGCAGGTTTATATGTTGATCGTATGAGTATTAATTTAGAAATGCCTACCGAAGCAGGGTTAAAACAATTTGCACCCGAAAAATCGCACCAAGAAGTTCAAAAAGATTTGGGAATTGTGCGAGATCGTTTGATTCAATTCAAAGATGAACGAAAAATAATTAAATCTGTACCTAAATTTGTTCCTGCAGGGCAGACCACACAAATGGTCATTGGTGCACATCATGAAACCGATCAAGATATTATTTTAATGGCGGCTCACCATTATCAAGAGTTTAAATTAAAGCGTGTTTATTTTTCAGGTTATATTCCGATTAATCATGAAGAAAAAATGTTGCCAGCGATTGGCTCAGCACCGCCTTTATTACGTGAAAATCGTTTATATCAATCTGATTGGCTGATGCGCTTTTATGGTTTTGATGCGACAGAAATTGTGGACGAGCAGCATCCAAATTTAGACTTAGAGGTTGATCCAAAACTGGCGTGGGCTTTAAGAAATCCCCAACAATTTCCTGTAGATATTAATAATGCAGAGTATCGTATGATTTTGCGTGTACCTGGAATTGGCGTGCGTTCTGCTAAGAAAATTGTGCAAGCCCGACGTTTTGGAAAAATCCATATTGATCAATTAAAACGTTTAGGTGTGGCATATAACCGAGCGCAGCATTTTATACGCTGTGCAGATACGCCTAAGTTTTTAAAAGAGCAATTGCCAAGTCAGATTCGTCAGCAAATTTTGCAATCGGGTCAATCAAAATATCAGAAACAACTTTCACCACAGTTAGGTTTTGGTTTTTAGATGGCTAGCTATATTTTTGATGGCAGCATGACAGGATTATTGTGTTGTGTATTTCGGGCATTTCAATTCAGAGAATTTGAAGTTGAAATTCATCATGAAGCAGATTCGCAACAGGGGCTATTTGGTGAAAATATTCATGTTGCATCTGATGAAACCCAAGCACTGCGTGTTTGGCAAGGCTTACAACAAAGAATCTCAGCCAATGCGATTAGAAATTTTTATTACACATTTTTATCTGAGCAAGCTCAAGCTTTTCAGCAGCTTTTTGAGTTTAGCGTGTATGTTTTTTTATCCCAGAAAAATGTAGATCAAAACTATGGTCATACCGCTGTTTTAGCTTTATCGCAATGGACGAAGCAAGTCGGACGAGAAAAGCATCGTATGGAGGCTTTTGTACGTTTTAAAAAATCTAAAGATGGATTGTTTTTGAGTTTGATTAAGCCAGATTTTGATGTTTTACCTTTAATTTTGAAGCATTTTAAAGCACGTTATCAAGATCAACGTTGGCTGATTTATGATGAAAAGCGCAAATATGGAATTTATTATGACTTAAAAAATGTACATCAAATTCAAATGAATGCCAAAGAAGTCGATCAAAACTTAGTGACTGGGCGTAGCCAAAACTTTAATATTGAACTTGATGAGAAAGAAGTATTATATGATCAACTCTGGAAGGATTATTTCAAAAGTGTCAATATTCAAGCACGGCAAAATATGAAACTACATATCCAATATGTGCCAAAACGATATTGGCGTTATATGAATGAAAAAATCATCACTTAAGCATCTGAATACGTTGAAGTCTTAAGGGGATTCTTTTCTGCTATGATTAAGCGAGGCTTTTACATTGGATTCACTTCAAATAAAGAACCAATCCACATTGCAAATGCCATGGCGATGATTCCCCAAATCACAACACGTAAACTTCCTTTAAGCATAGACGTTCCAGCAAAATAGCTGGACAATGCACCTAAAGTAGCCAGTGATAAAATACCCACCACTAAAACTACGTGTTCTAAATAGGCTTCTGGACTGATTAAAATTGATAATGTGGGAAATAATGCCCCTAAAGTAAAGGAAAGCGCAGATGAGCCTGCTGCTTGTAATGGTTTTGCGGCAGTCATTTCATTGATACCAATTTCATCACGTGCATGTGCCTCTAAAGCATCTTTTTCAGTTAATTGAACAGCAACTTGATGCGCTAAATCAGGGTCTAAGCCACGATGAATATAGATTTGAGTTAATTCTTTAAGTTCTAAATGTGGATTATTTTTTAATTCTCGTGCCTCGATTTTGAGATCTGCTTCTTCAATATCTGTTTGAGATTTAACAGAAATGTATTCGCCAGCAGCCATTGAAGTTGCGCCCGATATTAGACCTGCGATACATGTGACCAACAATGTGTGACTAGATGCGCCACTGGCTGCCATGCCAACCACTAAACTTGTTACTGAAATAATGCCATCATTTGCCCCAAGTACTGCTGCACGAAGCCAACCTGCGCGATGAATAAAATGTTGCTCGTGGTGAGAAAAATGTGAAGACATATTTATCTATTTAATAAAAAAAATATTATTATCAATATAATAGAACGCTGGTTAAAATAAAACACTTCGTCAAAAATTATCCATAAAAAAACTCCCGAAGGAGTTTCTTTAGTGACTCATTATCTTAGTTTTTGGCAGCTTCTTTAACATCTGCAGCACCTTTTTCAACTGCGCCAGCAGTTGCAGCAGTCGCATCTTTTGCTGCATCTACAGTTGCATCCGCAGCATGAGCAGTTGCATTTGCAGCATCATGAGCAGCATTTTCAGTAGCGCTTGCAGCATTGTCTACAGCAGTTGCAGTTGCATTAGCCGCATTTTCAGTTGCATTTGCAACATCATGACCCGCTTGCTCAGCAGCATTTTCTAAATGCTCACCAGTCGATGCACCCGTTTCAGGTGCTTTGTCTTTATTACAACCCACAAGTGCAACGGTAGCAGCAAGACCTAGAGCAACAAGTAATTTATTCATTTGTTTTACCTTCTTAACCTATTATTTTTTTATCCATAGCAATGGATATTCTGAATATAAACAAAATAATGAGAAAAAAATATTAAAAATTGTTAATGCTACAAAAAAATTAAAGCCTTTCATTTCTAAAAATAAAAGGCTATATAAATTCAGATCAATTTTGTGTTTAAAAGCTTACTGTCCAGAACGAATCATATAATCAAATGCAGATAATGCTGCTTTCGCCCCTTCACCTGATGCAATGATGATTTGTTTGTATGGTACCGTCGTACAGTCACCCGCAGCAAACACGCCTTTGACATTGGTTTCGTTACGCTCATTGACTACAATTTCATTACGGTTTGAAAGCTCAACAGCTGTATCTTTTAAGAAATCAGTATTTGGCAATAACCCAATTTGTACAAAGATCCCTGCAAGTTCAACGATATGTTCTTCATCCGTTGCACGATCTTTATATTTTAATGCGGTCACTTGTGAACCATCACCAATGACTTCAGTAGAAAGCGCATTCATGATTACTGTGGTATTTTTCAAACTATGCAATTTGTCTTGAAGTACTTGATCCGCACGAAGTTTGGTATCAAATTCAACCACAGTCACATGCTCTACGAGACCAGCAAGGTCAATTGCAGCTTCTACACCTGAGTTACCGCCACCAATCACTGCAACACGTTTTCCTTTGAATAATGGACCATCACAGTGTGGACAGTATGCAACACCACGTGTTTTATAGTCTTTCTCACCCGGCACATTCATTTCTCTCCAACGTGCACCTGTAGACAAGATGACAGTTTTCGATGCCAGTTTGGCGCCATTTTCAAGTTCAATTTCAACTAAGCCCTTGGCAGTTTGATCTGCACCCACAATATTTTTCACTTTTTGTAGGTTCATGATGTCCACACCGTACTCACGTACATGTGCTTCCATATCTGCTGCAAATTTTGGACCTTGGGTTTTTTGCACGGAAATAAAGTTTTCAATGTCCATGGTGTCCATCACCTGACCACCAAAGCGTTCAGCGACAATACCTGTACGAATGCCTTTACGTGCAGCATACACTGCAGCAGTTGCACCTGCAGGTCCACCACCGATGACTAAAACATCAAATGCTTCTTTAGCGTTTAACTTTTCGGCATCTTTAGCAGCAGCTCCTGTGTCCAGTTTTGCTATGATTTCTTCCAAGGTCATACGACCTTGACCAATATGTTCACCATCTTGGAACACCATCGGTACAGCCATGATTTTGCGTTCTTCAACTTCATCTTGGAAGAATGCACCATCGATCATGGTTGTAGTAGTACCTGGGTTGTTAATGGCAATCAAGTTCAATGCTTGCACGACATCAGGACAGTTATGGCAGCTTAAAGACACAAATACATCAAAGTTTGCTTTCAGGTCTAGGCTTTTGATTTGTGCCAAAATTTCATCAGATACTTTAGGCGCGTAACCAGACACTTGTAATAACGCCAAGATCAAGGAGGTAAACTCATGTCCCATCGGTAAGCCAGCGAAGAATACACGTGGTTGTTCGCCAGTTTTAGCAATACCGAAGCTAGGTTTACGCTCATTTTGACCGTCAAAACGTGCAGTGACTTGGTCTGAAAGTGCAGCGATTTCAGTGACTAACTCTTTAATTTTGTCTGATTTATCAGAGTCATTTAAAGAAGCCACGATATCAATTGGGCTTTCAAGACGTTCAAGTAAAGTTTTAAGTTGTGCAGAAGTATTGGTATCTAACATTGCTAACATCTCCAAGGGAGTAAATTTATTCATTGAGCTTATAATAATTCAAATTAAATCATAGGTAAAACAGTTTGTTTTTATGGTTGTGATCATTTTTTTCGATTTTATTAAATCATCATTTTATTTTTATATAAGCATATCGGGAAATATAAAATAATGCATGGAACAGTATTCATTATTTTATTTAGAAAATATGAAAAGTAAATTAATTTAACTGTTAAAATTAATTATACAAAATCTAGAATATTTTCAAAATAACAAAATATTTTGCCAAAAATGTATTAAATATTAAATTTTATGTGATATATTTCGCATAGATTGGGGCGATATAAAAATTAATTAATTTTTTATGAGGTATAAAATCATGAAAAGTAAATTAATTTAATCAGTGAATAAGGTGGATTATGTTAGATGTAAATCTATCAAGAAAAATTCCAGATGAATTTGTAAAATTTGGGGAACAAAAGATTAGAGAGTTGCTGAACAGTGTTTCTGGCATTGATTTTGTGATGTTATGTTCTTCTGATGGCTTTGAGGTAACACTCGCAAATAAAAAGCAAGTCAATAATTCAGGTAAAATTGCTGCTGTGAGTAGCTCTATTCTTGCAATGGTGACGGCGTTTATTTCTGAAATTAATTTGGTTGGTTGCCAAACGATCACGCTTGATGCTGAAAATGGTAAAGCTTTATTAACTTCGGTGCCTCATCCAAAATATCCAATGGTATTGGTTGCTTTGACATCTAAAGATATTTTAATTGGACAGATGTTATATGAAACTAAAGTGACAGTTGATCAATTAACTAAATATTAAGTTATATTAATGTGTAATATAAAAAGGCATATAAGTTTAAATTATTTTCAATGAACTATATACATCCGATTATATATTGTTATATTAGTATAAAATTATGTAGAAATAAAAATTTGATATTGTAGTGAATAGAATTAACAACTCAATATTAATTTTTAAGAGAACTCGATTTAAAGTCGAGGGCAGATGGTTTTAGTTGTATTTCAAATACAATTAAAGCAAAAGACACGTTAAACAAAAACAATGGGGAATCCTATGGCACGTATTACTTTAGAACCTTTAACGGATATTGATGGTTTCGTTTGTGCTGCATTAGTAGATAGTGAAAGTGGTTTATCACTTGCTACGGCTGGTACAGGTCTTGATTTAGAATTAGCTGCTGCTGGTAATACAGAAGTAGTTCGTGCTAAACGTAAGGTTGCGAAAGCATTGAAATTAGATGACCAAATCGAAGATATCTTGATTACTTTAGGTAAACAATATCACTTGATCCGTCCTTTAGAATCTAATGAGAATCTATTCCTTTATTTGGTATTAGATCGTAGTAAATCAAACTTAGCTATGGCTCGCCATGAGTTAAAAGGTTTTGAAAAAGAATTAGATTTTTCTTAATTCAAAATCACAAAAAGAATCCGCTATTTATAGCGGATTTTTTATTTAAGATTTGTATAAATAGATGTTGGCTTTTATACTTATATTTTGATCATACAGTGTAAGAATATGCAACAAGGTATATACCGTCATTACAAAGGAAATTTGTATCAGGTTCTGTATGTTGCCACGCATAGTGAAACTCAGGAAAAACTGGTTGTTTATCAATGTTTATATGGTGATTATTCTATTTGGGTAAGACCTTTGAATATGTTTAATGAAAGTGTAATCTTAGAGGATGGGAGTAAAAAATCTAGATTTGATTTTTTATATAAAACAAATGAATTATGACATATTGCAGTATGCCATTTGTTTTATTTTTTAACCACTAACTTTATAAATAAAAAATCAAAATATTTTGATAATTAAGCATACTGGCTATATAAAGCTTTAAATTATATTTTTAATGAATTTAAGATGTTAAGCTGAATAATATTATAATGAAATTATAAAATAATGTTAATTATAGTGAAAAAGTATGCTACTCATTTTAGCGTTACTACACAAAATTATAATATATATAAAACAATCCGAGATTAAAAGCTTTGTATTATTTGGGTTTTGAGATTATGGGTAAGAAACACTTATTAAGTTTGTATTTTTCTAAAAGTAAGGATTTTAGTAATTTAGATTTTACACCATCTCAATAGCTAATATTCTAATAACTTGTGTGGATGAGCTAAAGATATTAAAAAATGGAAAAATATTTGCTAAAAATATTTGCTGAAGTTGCGAGAGTAAACTTTAAAGGGATGAAAACTGAGTTAAGATTGTAGTTAAGTGCAACAATATTATTGATTATTATTTTAAGCTGATAATTTCTATTCACAAAAAAAGCCCTAAAAGGGCTCTTTTCACGCAACAAATTAGTTCGCTAATGCTTTAACTTGTGCATTTAAACGGCTCTTATGACGAGCAGCTTTGTTTTTATGGATGATGCCTTTATCAGCCATACGGTCGATGACTGGTACAGCTGTTTTATACGCTTCAGAAGCAGCAGCATAGTCACCAGCAGCGATAGCAGCTACTGTACGTTTAAGATAAGTACGAACCATAGAACGTAAGCTTGCGTTGTGTTTACGTGCTTTAACGTTTTGTTTAGCACGTTTTCTAGCTTGAGCAGAGTTTGCCACTCGTGCACTCCTTGAAAATAGATTGGTCTGGGCGGGCTGAAATTACATCTGAAAACCTACATCAGAGAATTTTCACCAGCCCGTAAACAAGTGCCATATTTTGATTAAAGCGCACATTAAAGTCAAGTCTTGACATGCTTTGACACCAATTAGATGCAGAAAAAAATTCAACAAAGCGTTAGATTATTTATAAATCAAGGAGATTGTTTAAAAATGACACAAACGATTAAAAATGCAGTCGTGATTGGTGCAACAGGTTTGGTGGGTAAAGCTTTAGTCAAACAACTAGACCAATTAGCGCAATGTGAAAAAATTACAGCAGTTGTTCGACAGGAAGATATTGAGCTTAAACAACGCTCTAAAGTGGAACAATTGGTATTAGATGATTTTCTTTTACTGAATGATCAGGATGTTCATGGCTTTAGCCACGCCTTTAGTTGTCTAGGGTCAACTCAGAAAAAAGCAGGATCTAAAGAAAAATTTTATGCCATTGATTTTGAGATAAATGCACATTTTGCTGATTTGTTCGAAACTACGGATACTCACTTGATTTTAGTGAGTGCAATGGGGGCAAATGCAAATTCTAAGATTTTTTATAATCGAGTAAAGGGTGAGTTGGAAAATTACTTACAAAGTTTAGGTTTGGCACGCATTTCTATTATTCGACCTTCTTTGTTGTTAGGTGAGCGAAATGAGCAACGAACATTTGAAGATCTGGGACAAAAAGTTTTTCAAAAATTGTCGCATTTCATTCCAAATACATTTAAATATAAGCCAGTGACAGCCGAACAAGTGGCTCATACTATGGTCGAGATTGCACAAACTCAGACGGATAAATTTGAAATTTATGATAATTTACGCATACAAAATTCCAAATAAAGGAGAATTAAATTGACTTCACCCGCTTTTGTAACTTGCGATTTACTGGATGATCATCCTGAAAAAGACATTCAAACTTTAATTCCTTCTTTAGATGGTCGTTTCTTTAAAAGTTATGGTGCACGCAAAAGTTTTGGCGGTCAAATCGTGACCGTAAAATGCTTTGAGGATAACTCTCGTGTTAAAGAATTATTAGCGACGGATGGCACAGGTAAAGTTTTGGTGGTCGATGGTGGGGCTTCTATGCGGTGTGCCTTGATGGGCGATATGATTGCTGAATCTGCTGTCAAAAATCACTGGAATGGTGTTGTTATTTACGGTTGTGTACGTGATGTGGATGCAATTGCTGAACTTGACCTTGGCATACATGCATTGGCTTCAATTCCACAAAAAAGTAACCGTAAGGGCATAGGCGAAGTCGATGTTCCTTTGTATTTTGGTAGCGTAACTTTCAATTCTGGCGATTTTATCTATGCAGATAACAATGGAATTGTGGTTGCCAAAGAAAAATTAGTTGATCTTTAAAATAAGGGTGCTTAAAACCCTAAGGATAACAAAATGGTGCATCATCAGATAAAAGTTGCTCAAGCATTGATTTCAGCAATTACAGAGGGTGGGCGTGGCGCAAACGGTACGCCATTTCCTAATCAGCCTGAAAAAGCGTTAAAGTTATATGAATTTGAGGGGTCACCATTTTGTCGTCGTGTTCGGGAAGTGATGACATTATTGAATTTGGACTATGAGGTTTATCCATGTCCAAAAGGTGGCACAAAGTACCGTGCAATTGCCAAAGAGCAAGGTGGAAAAGCCCAGTTTCCGTTTTTAATTGATGAAAATACAGGTGAAAAGCTGTATGAATCTCAAGATATTATTAATCACTTATTTAAAAATTATGGTAAAAATGGCAAAACACCGAAAAGATATGCTCGTT
Organism: Acinetobacter defluvii; assembly: GCF_001704615.3. Classification (NCBI taxonomy): domain Bacteria; kingdom Pseudomonadati; phylum Pseudomonadota; class Gammaproteobacteria; order Moraxellales; family Moraxellaceae; genus Acinetobacter; species Acinetobacter defluvii. The sequence goes on along the minus strand of NZ_CP029397.2, from coordinate 2,086,967 downwards.
ATCCCAAATTGCCTATTGTGGCATTTGCAGGGACATTGATAAATGGTGCACGCGGTGTTTGGGTTGATAAAAAAATTGTCAATCGTGAAGCGCCTAAACAACTTTTAGAGTTATGGGGTTTTGAGGCGAGTCCATATACCCGTGTGGTGCGTGGCGTTTTAACTGAGCTAGAACTGCCTTTTGTTTTTCATAATGTGGCAAAAGAGCGTTGGCAAGATCAGGGTCCTTCATTTTTGCGTTTGAAACCTGGTAAATATGTACCCTTAAAAGAGGGTAAACGTTCAAAAGTTGTGGATGTTATGGGGCGTCATAAAAAAGACATTCAAGTGCCATACTTGGTTGATCCAAATACAGGTGCTCAATTATTTGAGTCTGAAGCAATTGTTGATTATTTACAAAAAAAATATGGTGCTTAAATTTTAAGCCTGAAAACATCCGTAAAGGTGCTTTTTTATTGAGATCGGGGATGAGTTTAGGCAAAATATTATACCACTCTTGGAAAGTAACATAATATAAGTGGTTTGTTTTCGACGGAGTCTTACATCTAAAGTTTATATTTTGGAACTAGCCTTCGGCTCGACCTACTTTTGTTTTGGCAAAAGTAGGCAAAACCATTGTCATCCGCAAGACTCGACAAATACCGCAAATTGATTGATGTATTGCAAAAACATTATTCATCATTGGTAGTCCTGCCTCAGACAATTGCGGATGACGTTTCCGCGTCTCAATGTATGATTGGAAGCAGAAAAAAACATTCCGAAATATATTATAAAACTTTTATTGATTGGTATTAAATGACTAGCGTTAATGTTTGAGCAAGAAAATAATTGCTTTAAAATTTGGGTTTATCGTGGACTTGAAAAGCCAATGCTAAAACAAGTGTTGAAAGATGAAATATTTTTCTTCATTTTAGAACATAGAAATTATGTTAAATTAAAATAAATATAACGAATTTAGGAAATATGATGGCGAACACTCGAATTCAACCGGTTATGAGTCGTCCTGGTGAAAATGCGCTATTCATCGTTTTAGGTTTAAATCCAAGTGAAGATGCGATCAGTACAGTGCTCGATTTTGCAGCAAATTTTTCGGCTTTAACACGTAGTTTAACGGGGCGTTATCCAGAAGCACAGTTCAACGCAATTTTAGGTTTTAGCTCAAATGCATGGGATCGTTTATTTCCACATCAAGTAAAACCTAAAGAATTAGAAACATTTAAAGAAATTAAAGGTCCAAAATATACGGCAGTTTCAACTGAAGGGGATTTATTTTTCCATATACGGGCTGATCGTCAGGCTTTGTGCTTTGAGTTAGGCAGTATTATTCAACAACAACTGCAACAGGCGACTTATTCAATCGATGAAGTGCATGGCTTTCGCTATTTTGATGGGCGTGCCATCATCGGTTTTGTGGATGGTACAGAAAATCCTGAGCCTGAAATTGCCGCAGAATACGCTTTAGTCGGGGATGAAGATGCTCAGTTTAGAGGTGGAAGTTATGCCTTTATTCAAAAATATACCCATGACATGCAAAAATGGCGTGCTTTAAGTGATGAAGAACAAGAAAAAGTCATAGGACGTAAAAAGTTTAATGATGTAGAGCTCAGTGATGAGGTAAAACCACTTACCGCACATAATGTAGTGAGTAAGGCACATGATGAACAGGGCAATGAGTTAAAAATCATGCGTGCCAATATGCCATTTTCAAATCCTTCTAAAAATGAATATGGAACATTCTTTATTGGTTACGCACGAAAATTTAGTGTGACTCGTCAGATGCTTGAACATATGTTCCAAGGTGATGCTGCTGGAAATTTAGATCGCCTGCTTGATTTTAGTACAGCACAAACAGGGACTTTATTCTTTGTCCCTACGGTTGATTTCCTTGATGATTTGGGAGATGAGTAACTTTCTAACTAGTCGCTAAGGGATGTGGTGGCGTCCTTTTTCGCTTAATGTTGAATGATTTGCTAAAATGAGATTTTAATCAGGATGAATTTCAAGATGTTTGCAAAAATTGCCGAGCTATTTAAAGCGAATAAAAATACAGCAGAGCAAGCATTTTTACAGGAAAATAATATTCAAATCGATGCTGAAAAAGGTTTTATTGTCGATGGAATCATGGTGAATGATTTATCTGAGCGTCTTGAATATTTTTCTAATCGTAAATTAAATCATTTTGATGACTTAGAGGCATTATTTTATAAAGCAATCTTGATCAATGAAAAAATTGATTTGGAAATTGCTTCAGGGCGTTATGTTCAAAGGCTTGGAAATAATGAGGAAAATTTGAAACAATTAAAAGAGATTATACGAAAATTAAATGCGTATTATAAAGAATTTAAAAGAGAGAAATAGAAAGCATTAAGTAAAACAAAATATGAGCATAACAACTGATGTAAATATAGTGATTTTATTCTGAAGCAAAAAAGTGATATTTAGTCATTTTAAAGCACCACAACAAGATAAACAAAATCACTCAACTGAATAAAGTCATCATGTTAAACTATCGCTCATGTCTTTTAGACCTAAAGCGATTATGTTTAAACAAGAAATTTCTGATCTTCATTTAAAACAACTCAAAGCAGGTGAAAAACGTTGGATCGGCTCCATGCTCGGTTCTTCGGCTGCACTATTATTCAAAGAAATTTCAGAGCAATCTGAGCAGCTATTTGTATTGGTGGCTCGAAATAATCAGCATGTGGGGCAGCTTGAAAGTGAACTTGAGTTTTATGGCATAAAACCGACCATTTTTCCTGACTGGGAAATCTTACCTTATGATCGTTTATCCCCCCATCAAGATATCATTTCAGAACGGCTTTCAATCCTTTCAAATATGCCAACTAAAGGCATATTACTTGTTTCAGCGACAACTTTGGCACAACGTGTTGCACCTACATCATGGGTTCTAGGTGAGCATTTTGATATTAAAGTTGGACAAAAATTTGACTTAGAACAACAAAAAATGCGTTTGATTCAAGCAGGTTATCACTTGGTCGATACTGTTTATGATCATGGTGAGTTTGCGGTACGTGGCAGTATTATGGATATTTATGCCTCTGGGCAAAATGCTCCGATTCGCATAGATTTATTTGATGATGAAATTGATAGTTTAAAATTTTTCGATCCTGAAACGCAAAGAACTACCACCAAACTAGACAACTTTACAGTATTGCCTGCTAAAGAATTTCCACTGAAAGAAGCACGTTCGACATTCCGTGATCGTTATGCAGAGAGTTTTCCAACGGCAAATCCAAAGAAAAACCCGATTTATGCTGATGTACTTGATGGGATTGCTTCAGCAGGATTAGACTTTTATTTCCCATTATTTTTTAGTAAAGAGGCGATGCAAGGTCAAAGTAGTCTGACAGCGTACTTACCTGAGCATTGCATTGTCATTACAGATACACATTTGGATGAAGGTTTAACTCATTTTTGGAAAGATGTGATGCGTCGCTATGAAGATCGTCGTCACAATGTGGATCAGCCTTTATTGCCGCCTGAAGAACTGTTTATCCAACCAAATCAGTTGTTTGAATATTTAAATCATTTCCCAAGAATTATTGCTTCCACTGAAAAGATTGAGTTAAAAGCGGGTGCACTTAACTTATCAGCAGAATTACCGCCTCGTTTGCCTGTCGATCCAAAACAAGAGCGCCCCTTCAGTGCTGTTAAAACTTATATTGATGAAGCCAATCATCCTGTATTACTGGTGGCTGAAAGTGCGGGTCGTCGTGAAACCTTAAAAGATGCCTTGCGTCCAAGTTTGGGTGAAATTCCAGTTGTAGAAAACTTTAGCGAATTTCAAAGCTCAAATTTTTCAGTTGCGATTACCCATGCGCCTTTAGATCGTGGTTTGGTAGTCACAGATAGTTTGTCGGTTATTTCTGAAAATCAATTGTATGAACATCGTGTGGTACAGCGTCGTCGTAAACGTCAACAAGAAGTTTCTGAAGAATTTTTAATTAAAAGTTTAACGGAACTGAATATCGGTGCGCCTGTGGTGCATATTGATCATGGTGTGGGGCGTTATGCAGGTTTGGTTACCTTAAACATTGACGAGCAAGATTATGAGTTTTTACAGCTCAATTATGCAGATGAAGCAAAAGTTTATGTGCCTGTGACGCATTTACATTTGATTAGTCGTTTTAGTGGTGGTGATCCTGATCTTGCGCCTTTACATAAGCTCGGTACCGATGCTTGGAATAAAGCCAAACGCAAAGCACTTGAGCAAATCCATGATGTTGCAGCCGAATTATTGCATATACAGGCACGTCGTCAGTCTAAGCCTGGTATTAGTTTTGAGCTTGAACAAAGTGCTTATATGCAATTTTCAAGTGGTTTTGCTTATGAAGAAACGCTTGATCAAGCCAATGCGATTGAGGCGACTTTGCATGATATGCAACTTGCTAAACCGATGGATCGTTTGGTCTGTGGTGATGTGGGTTTCGGTAAAACAGAAGTGGCGATGCGGGCAGCATTTGTTGCAGTACAAAATGATAAGCAAGTTGCAGTGCTTGTACCGACTACACTTTTAGCACAACAACATTATGAATCATTTAAAGATCGTTTTGCCGATTGGCCAATTCGTATTGAGGTTTTATCACGTTTCGGAACGAGCAAAACTCATACCAAAACCATTGAAGATTTAGCGGAAGGTAAAGTAGACATTGTCATCGGCACGCATAAGATTTTGCAAGAAAATGTGCAATTTAAAAACTTAGGTTTGATGATTGTTGATGAAGAACATCGTTTTGGTGTGCGTGACAAAGAACGTATTAAAGCCATGCGTGCGGATGTGGATATGTTGACGCTGACAGCGACTCCGATTCCACGAACATTGAATATGGCATTTTCAGGCATGCGTGATCTATCCATTATTGCCACGCCACCTGCACGCCGTTTAGCTGTCAAAACCTTTGTCAATGAACAAACTAACGAAACCATGAAAGAGGCGATTCTGCGTGAATTGTTACGTGGTGGTCAGGTGTATATCCTACATAATGAAGTTGAAACCATTGAACGTGCCGCTGAAAATATTCGCAATCTTGTACCTGAGGCACGTGTTGCGGTAGCACATGGGCAAATGCGTGAACGTGAACTTGAACAAGTCATGCAGCAGTTTTATCACAAAGAATATAATGTTCTTGTCTGTTCAACCATTATTGAAACAGGCATTGATGTGCCGAATGCCAATACGATTATCATTGAACGTGCTGATAAACTAGGGCTTGCACAACTACATCAACTTCGTGGACGGGTGGGGCGTTCACATCACCAAGCCTATGCTTATTTGATGGTACCGTCGATCAAAGGTTTAAAAGGTGATGCAGAAAAACGTCTTGATGCGATTTCACGTGCATCGACTCTGGGTGCAGGCTTTATGTTGGCAACTGAAGACTTGGAAATTCGTGGTGCAGGTGAATTACTCGGTGAACAGCAAAGTGGTTCAATGAATGCGATTGGTTATAGCTTGTATATGGAAATGTTGGAAAAAGCCACCAAAGCTATTCAACAAGGCAAGACCCCGAACTTCGATGCACCATTGTCTTTAACTTCGGAAATTACTTTGCATATGCCAGCATTGATTCCAGATGATTATTTGGGAGATGTACATCAACGTTTGATGTTCTATAAGCGGATCAGCAATACCGATACCCAAGAAAAGCTCGATAATATTCGTATGGAGCTGATTGATCGCTTTGGTGTACCGCCGATTGCAGTCAAACAATTGTTTAGTGTGCATCAGATTCGTATTCAAGCCGAACAGTTAGGCATTACTAAAATTGATATTGGTGCAAATGGTGGTTCTATTGAGTTCTCACCAGACACACCAGTGCAAGCCATAACCATTATCCAACTCATGCAAAAGCAACCTACTTACTATCGTATGGAAGGGGGGCAAAAACTCAAAGTGATGGTGATGCTTGAGGAAAATGACAAACGTATTCAGTTTATTTTAGACTTACTGAATAAGCTTCTCGCTGACTTAAAATAGTTCAAACGCCAATCGTTACACTTTTGTGGTGTAACGATTGCAAAAATAGACGGCAATATATCAGCCAATGTGTGTACCTAATATGTTTATCACTTTTTAGTCAATAGATTTGTCATCCAGATCCAAACAAACTGTATTTATTTGTACCAAAACACAAGCCTAGCAATATTCACGCTAAAACTGATGTGTTAGTATTAGATATCGTTTTTACTTTTATGTCATTTATAAAGATATGTTTAGTTTGCATCCCCAACTTGCTCAAGATACGTTTTTTGTCGGCGATTTTCCGCTTTCTACATGTCGTTTAATGAATGATATGCAATTTCCTTGGCTCATTCTCATCCCTCGTGTGCCAGGGATTACTGAGCTCTATGAACTCAGCCAAGCCGATCAAGAACAGTTTTTACGTGAATCAAGCTGGCTCTCAAGCCAACTTTCTCGTGTATTCCGTGCAGATAAAATGAATGTCGCTGCTTTAGGAAATATGGTGCCACAATTACATTTTCATCATGTGGTGCGTTATCAAAATGATACAGCGTGGCCAAAACCAGTATTTGGTTTACCCGCAGTGCCTTATTCAAATGAAGTTTTAGCACATATGCGTCAAACTTTGATGCTTGCGCTTCGTGGTCAAGGGGATATGCCATTTGACTGGCGCATGGACTAAAGACTTGCATATGGATAAGTGAATAATAAATGACATTCGAGGTCATCATTTGCCATTAGAACGTATGTTTGATAAGCAACCTAAGCAATTTGAAATATTTCAGCGTTTGATGGGATATATCATGATTGCGGTGATGTTGCTGATTTATTACTTCACTTCTCCCAATGCACATAATCAGCTTTATGTGCCGATCTTTATTCTTTTTATTTTTCTCATTAGTCCTCGCTTGTCACGTTGGCTAGAATATCAATATGGTTCTGTGGTTCGCAAAAGTGTCTATTTCCTGATTGATATTGTGGTCATTGCAACCGCTTTAGCTGCTGTCCATCTCAGCCTTGTCATTACCTTTATTTTATTATTTGTTGCGATTTATTTGGCAGTAAATCATAAAATTTCGATGATGATTGGTTCGTTAGCGCTTTTAATCAGTATTTTTGTTTTTTATTTTAATATTATTTTTATCTTTGGTTTTGATGATTATTTTCAGCAAACTTCTATAGAACTGACTGTGCTAAGTTTTATGGGATTGATTATTTTTATTAATATTTCAAATTATTATCAAAAAAGAAGAATGAAGCGAGTCGATTTACAGCGTCAAAATTATTTTAATGAAATGAATCGATATATTCAGCTTTCTAATCAACTGAGTCGCTATGCGCCATTACAATTATGGCAATCTATCATGCGTGGTGAAACTGAGGCAAAGTTAGAATATAAACGTAAAAAAATAACAGTATTTTTTTCAGATATTCAAGGTTTTACAGAGCTTTCTGAAACTTTAATTCCCGATGATTTGGCTTTTGTATTAAATGATTATTTGAGTCATATGACAGAAATTGCCAAGCAATATGGTGCAACCATTGATAAGTTTATGGGGGATGCTATTTTAATCTTCTTTGGCGATCCTGAATCACAGGGCGTAGAACAAGATGCAAAAAACTGTTTAGATATGGCACTGGCAATGCGTCAGCAAATGAAATTTTTGCGAGCACGATGGGAAAAAATGGGCTATGCACCGCTACATATTCGTATGGGAATTAGTACGGGGTATTGCCACGTAGGCAACTATGGTGCAGTGCATCGTATGACTTACACCATTGTTGGGCGTGATGCAAATTTAGCAGCACGTTTACAAAGTGCTGCTGAAATTGATGAGATTTTAATTTCAGATGATACTTATAAATTAGTAAAAAGTTGTTATTTATGTGCACCTAAAGAGCCGATGGAGTTAAAAGGTATTCAAGATGCTGTGAAAACTTGGCAAGTTATGGAAAAATATTCAAATATTCAGAATGAAAATGAGCAATGGTTTGACTACGAGTACAAAGGTTTTCATTTAGTTTTGGATATGCAGGAAGTTCAAAATTTTGAATATATTGAATTAATTAATGTATTAGAAAGTATGATTAAGCGTATTCAAGCTCAAGAGCAGTTGACCAATACGCATGGGGTTGCAAAGTTAAGATTAGAGGATGAAGTGATATCTTTCGAAAAAACTTTAGATTTGAGTGATGAGAAATAAGGCATAAGTTGTTGATTTCTTTTTTGACTTATATTCAGCAAAGTGTTTCAAAAAAGTATGCTAACGATATTTTATTGGCTATATTGGTGTCGTAAGATCTTAAAAGTAAATTTAATTTATTTTTTCTATCGGCAGATTTGACTAACATATAATATAATTTAGAGCACGAAGGCTGAAGCAGTATCAGCCTTATAAGATGTTTTATTCTGTTTTTTGATATTCATTAATGACTTCGAGTGCAGCACGAAATGCTTCTTGAGTGGCTGGTGCGCCGCAATATGGCAAGCTGTGTAGTAAAACTTCTTGGATTTCCTCAACCGTTGCGCCATTGTTTAATGCGCCACGAACATGACCTTTGAGCTCAGTCGGGCTTTTTTGAGCAGTTAAAAAAGCAATGGTAATGAGAGAACGATACTTACGCGGTAAAACACCTTCACGTTGCCAAGTTGAGCCCCAAGCATGTTCATTGATCCAGTCTTGTAAGGGTTGGGTGAATGGTACGGTATTGTCTTGTGCGCGCTTTACAAAACTTTCGCCCATCACTTCGGTACGAACTTTTAAACCATTTTCATAGTCTTGTTGTGACATGATTGCATCCTAAAATTTAAAAATATATGTATTAGCCTAACCTTTTTTATTAAGAATGCCATAGTCGAAACGTCTAAGTATGCAATAAAAAAGTGACCCCGCAGAGTCACTTTTAATGACGTATAAAACTTTATTAAGTCAACACAATATGTTCATCAACTTCACTTTGTTGTGCGGTGATCGCTGGGGCAATGTGCGGATTTTCTAAGGGTAAAACCTGTTGTAAAGATTCATCAAAAATGTCGGTGAGCATACTGTCATAACGCATCGCGTTATAAGTTGTTAATTTTTCCGCTTGTTCAGCATTGATAAATCCTGTTTCAAGTGCATTTTGAATGTGTTCCTCAAAACTTAAACCCGTAAATTGTCCTTTAGATTCCGCTTTTTTGAATTTATCCCAAAGTTGTTCAATGTCCAATAACATTTGGAAAGTGATTTCCATACGTCCGAATGCACTGTTTGGATCAAGTGAATAATGTACATGCTGTTTCAGTACATCTCGGAAAGGATTTTCCTCAAGCATTTGTGCTGCTACGGTTTGTTTAAGCTGATCGCTTACAGCTTGAATTGGACGACCAAAAGGAAAGCACATCCATTTCACTAATTTTGCTGGGAAAGCTTTTGGAAAATTATCAAATAAGCCCAAAAATGCTTCTTGCGCTGCAAGTAAGGCTTTATTTAATGCCAGTTTTGCATGCAGCTGCTCTTGTTCAGAACGATTGCTTTGCTCATAAAATTTTAAAATGGCGGTGCTAATAAACATTTGTGCATGAATATCTGCTAAACGTCCTGATAGCATTTCTTTACGTTTAATATCACCTGCTAACAGGCCTAAACACATGTCTGCGGTGAGGGCAAAATTGGCACTGAAACGATTTAAAATTTTATAATAAGGACGAGTAAATTCATCGGCAGAATCAGGGGCTGCATTTGATGCACCAATATAACCATAGGTAAATGAACGTGCAGCACGATTAAAAGTATAGCCTAAATGTTGATACAACATTTCGTTAAAAGTTTTTAAGGCAGTACTTTTATCTTCTGCTTGCAACAATTGTAATTCTTCAAATAGATAAGGATGGCAACGCATTGAACCTTGACCAAAAATCATCAGTGAACGACTGAGAATATTTGCCCCCTCCACCGTGATCGAAATAGGAATTGCTTGATACATATTCGCAAGGAAATTACGAGGTCCTTGTTGGATGGCACGACCACCCACCACATCCATGCCATGATTGACAACTTTACGCATGGTTTCTGTGGCATAGTATTTTGCCATTGCGGTCATGACGGCAGGTTTACCGCCCTGATTTAAGCCACAGGTGACCAAATAACGAAATGCCTCAAGCATATAGGTGTCACTCGCCATGTCACTCATGACTTCTTGCACACCTTCGAATTTACCCACAGACAGTTTGAATTGTTGGCGAACTTTAGCAAAAGCACCAACAGACAAATAGCTCATTTCACCAGCTGCTGTAGACAGGGCAGGCAGTGAAATGCCACGTCCTACACCTAAACATTCCATCAGCATACGCCAGCCTTTACCTGCGTTTTTAGGTCCACCAATGATCCAGTTGATTGGAATAAATACATCTTTTCCTTCCACGGTACCATTCATAAATGGTGAGCCGCCAGGGTGGTGACGAGGACCAACACGTACACCTTCATGGGATGCTGGAATTAAGGCGCAAGTAATGCCATATTCTATTTTATTTTCATCGCCCAATAATCCTTCAGGATCATAAAGTTTAAATGCCAAACCAATTACAGTGGCAACAGGTGCTAAGGTAATCCAGCGTTTAGAAAAGTTCATTTTCAAGCCAAGCACTTGCTGACCTTCAAACTCTCCGTAACAGACGATACCAGTATCTGGAATTGCACCTGCATCTGAACCTGCTTCAGGACTGGTTAAACCAAAACATGGAATTTCAGTACCTGCGGCTAAACCAGGTAGGTAACGGTCTTTTTGTTCATCTGTTCCATAATTTAATAATAATTCACCTGGTCCAAGTGAATTTGGCACCATACAGGTCACTGCCGCAGTTAAAGATTTGGAGGCAATCTTGCTCATGATGCGACTTTGTGCAAAAGGGGTAAATTCACGTCCACCATAAGATTTTGGAATGATTAAACCAAAGAAACCGTTGTCTTGGATAAAGTGCCATGCTTCAGCAGATAAATCTTGTTGTTGATGAATTTCCCATTCATCTAACATTGCGCACAATTGTTCTACTTCATTGTCTAAAAAAGATTGTTCTTCCGTCGATAATGTTGGATAGGGGTAATCATTCAATTTTTTCCAATCGGGTGCCCCCATAAATAACTCTTTTTCCCACCAACTGGTGCCTGCATCTAGTGCTTCACGTTCAGTGGTACTCATACTTGGCATAGCATTTGCCAATATTTTATAGGCAGGTTTTGAAATTAAAGCCATTCGTAAGGGTGAGATCAGCACAATCAAACTGATCAGTATGAGTGGCACACCAAGTAGCAGTGACCACGGGTTTAAAAATGCAGTTGCGATACCCATGAAAATGACAGTCACGGCGCCTAGCGTACGCGGAAAGGCAAAAAAGAAAACTGTCCATAAACTTATAATTTGTAAAAGAATTGCGATAACAAGGCTGAGCCATAGCATGAATGTCTTACTCCTCTTGCATGTAATTGGTTTTAATCGGTGGCTTAAGACAACAACAGAAATAGAGTGAAATCGGTAAAAGTTCTATTTCATGAATATGTATAAAAAACAATGTACTGTTTATTGTTTTAGTTTTAGTCAATTTGGAGGGGGTGTTTCAACCAAGATTGTTAGGTATTTTGTGAGGAAAAGTTAACCACGTAATCAAGTTGAAATTTAAAAAGTTAAGCAGATGAATCCGTTGCTAACTTTTGAAAGACAAAATAAGGCGTTTTGGGTTTATTTTTTCAAAATAAAAAGCATTAAAATTACAAATAGAAATAAATTAAAAATAAGCATTTATGTAATAAAAAAGCCCACATTTGTGAGCTCTATCTAACGGCTAAAACTTAACGTCCACTCCGTCCACGACCACGTGGAGTTTTGGTATTCGGGCGAGTGGTTCCATTGGTTCTACGTTTTGGTTTTTCATGCTCTTCCATTTGCCAAATACGTTTAGTACCTGATTTTTTAACAGAACCATCTTTGTTTTTACGTACCATTGGCTTACCACCTGTACCACCTGGTTTTTTTACATAAGATCGAGAACGATACGGTTCTTCAGCAGGAATATTTTGGAAGTCTGGATACAGTAATGGTTCGATTTCTTTGGTTTCACCAGATTTTAACTGCATTTGTACCAAATCAATTGCACCAATTTTGGTGCGAATTAAACGTAAAGTTGGAAAACCAACGGCTGAAGTCATACGACGCACTTGACGATTACGCCCTTCACAGATTGAAATTTCAATCCAAGATGTAGGAATATTGGCACGGAAACGGACAGGCGGATCACGTTCCCACAACCAAGCAGGTTGCTCAACCTTTTCAGCTTTAGCAGCTAAAGTCATGCCATCTTTGAGTTCGACACCTTTACGTAGTTGCTCTAAAGCTTCTTCAGTGACATCACCATCGACCTGAACCAAGTAAGTTTTAAACTTTTTATTGGCAGGGTTGGTGATATATTGGTTTAGACCGCCGTGATCAGTCAGAAAGACCAAACCTTCAGAGTCCATGTCCAAACGACCAGCCAAACGTAAACTAGGATCATCTACGAAGTCTGACATCGTCATATGTGCTTCGTCTTTACGGAATTGGGAGAGAACACCGTAGGGTTTGTTCAAGATGACGATTTTCATAAAAATGCTTCTTTGATTCAGATAAATTCTAAAAACAATGTGTTTTATTTAATAGAGAAATGTTGTTATTCCTCATATAAATCTCAAAAAACACTGGAATTCAATTAATCTATTATGCGTGAAGAAAGGTAGAAAGTATCGTTTCTCGGCAATTATTTTTAAAAATCGCCAATTATAAAAAGGGAGAACCTGAATCATGGGTTATCAAAAAATCGTAGTACCTGTAGATGGAAGTAAAATTACAGTTAACGCAGATTTATCCTTAAATGTCCCAAATCATCCGATTATCCCTTTCATTGAAGGTGATGGAATCGGGGTGGATATTACTCCGACCATGCAAGCTGTGGTCAATGCCGCAGTACAAAAAGCTTATGGTGGCAAACGCTGTATAGAATGGATGGAAGTCTATTGCGGTGAAAAAGCAAACAAAATTTATGGCACTTATATGCCAGAAGAAACATTTGAAGCATTACGTGAATATGTTGTTTCCATTAAAGGTCCTTTAACCACGCCTGTGGGTGGTGGAATCCGTTCATTGAATGTTGCTCTGCGTCAAGAATTAGATTTATATGTTTGTGTGCGTCCTGTACGCTGGTTTAAAGGAGTTCCTTCTCCTGTAAAACATCCAGAACTCACAGATATGGTGATTTTCCGTGAAAATTCTGAAGATATTTATGCTGGTATCGAGTGGAAAGCTGATTCTCCTGAAGCGAAAAAAGTCATTAAATTTTTAAAAGAAGAAATGGGCGTTACCAAAATTCGTTTTGAAGACAATTGTGGTATCGGGATCAAACCTGTTTCAAAAGAAGGAACTGAGCGTTTAGTGCGTAAAGCTATCCAATTTGCGATTGATAATGATAAGCCAAGTGTAACCTTAGTACATAAAGGTAATATCATGAAATATACCGAAGGTGCGTTTAAAGAATGGGGCTACGAACTTGCGCTTGATCGTTTTGGCGGTGAGTTACTTGATGGTGGTCCTTGGGTGAAAATTAAAAATCCAAAAACGGGCAAAGACATTATTATTAAAGATGTGATTGCGGATGCTTTCTTACAGCAAATTTTAATGCGTCCTGCAGATTATTCTGTGATTGCGACTTTAAACTTAAATGGTGACTATGTTTCCGATGCTTTAGCTGCAGAAGTTGGTGGTATTGGAATTGCACCTGGTGCGAATATTGGTGGCGCAATTGCAGTATATGAGGCAACGCATGGCACAGCACCTAAATATGCAGGTCAAGACAAAGTCAATCCTGGCTCGATCATTTTATCTGCGGAAATGATGTTGCGAGATATGGGATGGATCGAAGCAGCTGATTTGATTATTAAAGGTATTTCAGGTGCGATAGCAGCGAAAACCGTGACTTATGACTTTGAGCGTTTAATGGAAAATGCCAAATTATTACGTTGTTCTGAGTTTGGTGAAGCTATCATAGTGCACATGGGCGACTGAACACATTCCAATGCAATAAAACCCATAATCTATTTATGGGTTTTATTGCCAGCTTAATACTTAATTCTGTTGATATTTGTGTGTGCTTATTCGCATGCTATAAACAAAAAACTGCACTGTTCCCAATAATAAAACTGCTGAAGCTAAAATAAACTGTTGATGATAAGACACCCCAAAATGTTGTAAAGCGCTAAAACACAAACCACCGATCAGTTGTGTCAACGCAAAACATAAGGTAGCGATACTCCATAATTTTTTATACGCAATTCCATATAAATGCATGATGGTATAAGAGGTTAAAAACACAACAGCAGGATTGAGCAGACCTGTAAAAAATGAGGATGCATACGTAAAAATAGGATGAATATTTAAAACAGCAATAATAATCGCAATCACATAAGCACTATATAAGATTTTTAATGCCATAAAATGCCCAAATTTTCTTGCACAGAGATAGGCGGTTACTGCACCCAATGCACTACCTGTACCATATAAAATCCAATTAAAATTGATATGATATAGATTTAAATGCAAGGTGTTTTTTAAGTAATCAATCCAGAATAACGAATGAGGTACATAAGCAAATGCACTACAAGAATAGACAATCAACAAACAAAAATACATAGCGTCGATGCTGTTTGCTTGTTGAGTCGGAGCTTGAATATTACTTAAATGGCTTTTGAAAATATTGAGTAAATACAAAAGAATCAAACTAATTAAAAATGCGAATGCAAACAAAATCAGCCATGCTGTTTGGGTCGCAATTCGGTCTAAAAATGGCATGAATAACGTTGCCAATAAAACACCAATCCCAATCCCACTAAAGCCAATAAAATTAATATTTAAGCGATCTTGTGCAGCACAGCATTGTACAACCACACTTGGTGCAAGAATCATGAGCAAGCCACCACTAATCCCTGAGATGGTGCGCCAAACTACATACCAAAGGTTTGGAAAGTCGGAAAATGCACAACTTAATAAGCTAAGCGTTCCTACAAAAGCTGCATACAGCAAATACTTTGCCATGCTTTGGTTTTGCGGTAATTTCATCGCTACAAAAGCCCCGATCAAATAACCGAGCAAATTAGCACTGCCTAAAATACTAGCAAAATTTGCTGACCACTCATAACTCTCACGAGTGGAGGGTAGCAGTGCGGTATAAGAAAAGCGTAATAAGCCGATTCCTAGACATGTACTTAAGCACAAGAAAAGGCTCAGTTTAATTTTACTAATATAAGTATTATCATCCATGCTATTTTTATCTTTTGGTTAAGATTTGAACTTACACTAAATATCTTATGCATGCTTGGCAAGCCATAATCATCATTTATTTAATAAATATTTTGGGTTGAAACAACTTTGTTTTTACATGAAAAGGAAATTAAAAATATAAAAAGATGTGAACTGTATCTATTTTAAAAATAAAATTATATCTGTCATCATTTTCAGCATTGCTTAAAATAATAAAAAATGGAGATATGCGATGAAAATGTACCAAGTAGACGCTTTTACACAAAGCTTATTTAAAGGAAATCCAGCAGCTGTATTGGTTTTAGATGAATGGCTCGATGATGCCTGGATGCAAAACATTGCTCAGGAAAATAATCTAGCAGAGACAGCTTTTGTTAAAAGAATCGATGACACTCATTATGAAATTCGATGGTTTACACCTACTTTAGAAGTCGATTTTTGTGGACATGCGACTTTAGCATCTGCATTTGTACTTTTTAAAGAGTTTACGATTGCAAAAACTGTCCATTTGCATGTTAAAAATTTAGGAATTTTTATCATTGAACAAGCGGAAGATGGCAAAATCAAAATGAATTTTCCAATTCGTGCAGCGCAGCCACTGACAGATTATCCAGAATTACTTAATTATGTGATTGACCAACCTTTTAAAGCAGTTTATCAAAATGCACAGGCATTTATTTTAGTATTGGAATCAGCGCAAGCTGTAATCGATGCTGTGCCAGATTTAGTTACTATACAAAAGTTAGCAGCAAGTTATCAAGTGAGTACTGCCATTACCGCATATACAGATCAGCCAGATGTCACCATTACTGCGACTTCTGAGCAATATGATTATGTTGCGCGTTATTTCGCACCACATAAAGGGATCAATGAAGATCCTGTGACAGGTTCGATGCATACAGGTTTAGCACCTTTATGGGCGGAGAAATTAGGGAAAAATCAATTGATTGCGTATCAAGCCTCAAAGCGTGGCGGTCAGTTATATTGCAAAATTTTAGATGAAAATCGTATCGAAATTTCAGGTTATGCAAAATTATATATGCAAGCAGAAATAGAGGTTTGATTGGATCAAATAGCACATGATTAAGCCGTAGAATGTATGTGTACTGATCAGATTAATGAAGCGATTTAGCGTATTGGGAAGGGCTTTGTCCGAGTACGCGATGAAACATGGTGCTAAAGGCTGCAGGATTTTGAAAGCCAAAATGATAAGCAATATGTTGGATCGACTGTCCTTGCATTATTTTTTCTAAACTAAGAAGCACACAGGCATGTTGTCGCCATTTTGAAAATGACATGCCGACTTCATTTTTGAAGAGGCGGCTAAAGTGTCGTTCACTCATAAAAATAGATGTTGCGATGTGCTCTGGGGATAAATGGATATTGGGATTTTTTAAAAATTTTTGACAGATCTCTAAAATCAGTGGTGTTTGTGGTAAAGGCAGATGTAGCGCAATGCTGGATGCAATTTTTAACTCCGATAAAATTAAATCAAAAATTTGCGTAGCATACAGTGAGTGAGGATCGTTTAATTCAGGTGCTTTTAGCAAAAGCTGTCGTAGTAAAGGGGTGATCGATAAAACTTCACATTGTTGAGAGGGTCTTGGTGAATATTCAGGTTGAATATACAAACTACAGGTTTTGACATTAAATAAAGTTAACTGATGCGGAGTGTGGGCAGGAATCCAAACAGCACGTTCAGGAGGAATAATCCAATTTCCTTGGGGTGTTTCAACATGGATGACACCTTGCGCACCATAAAGAAGTTGTATGCGTTGATGTGTATGCATCTCTAAGACGGTATGAGCTGCGTACTGTGTTTCAATTGCAAGAATTTTTTGTTCTAAATGTTCAACACTATGAATAGAAATCTGTTTCATATTCTTGTCTGATTGGCGTAATTAAAAGCGGAATATAACAAATTTTAGTGTGCTATCTCATCCTAAACTGGTCACGATTCGTTAAATTGTGATTGTGTATGGAAATTTATATTGCTTTATGTGTGGTAGGAATTGTGAGTGGCATGCTTACAATACTATTTGGTTTTGCGGGTGGTTTTGTCATCATTCCCATTGTATATAGTACGATCCGTCTCACCCACACAGTAGATTCTGCTGCTTATGCGATGGCATTCAAAAGTGCAATTGCAACGTCATTGTTATTGATGGTTTTAAATTCAGCATTGGCAAGTTATCAACAATATAAAAATAACCGAATCCAATTTCAGTATATTTTCCCACTCGCTTATTGGATTGCTTTGGGTGCGATCGTCGGAACAACACTCTCTTTTTTTATAAGTGCTTCTCTATTGAAATGGATTTTTGTCATCTATCTGCTTGTCACGATTGTGGATTGCCTCAAGCGACAGATGTTTTCAGTACATCATATAGTTGAAGAGCAAACACGTACATTAACCAGTACAGAAAAAACGCTGGGTGGTTTTTTGATTGGAAGTATTGCTGCTGCGTTGGGTGTCGGAGGAAGTGTGATGACGGTACCTTTATTTCGCCGTTGTGGTTTAAAAATGCTATCCGCCGTTGCATTAGCCAACCCTCTTTCAATACCTGTTGCAATTGCGGGGTGTCTAACATATGTATTTGGATCTATTCTGCACCCAATTTTTTTAGGAGCGCAATTCATTGGCTATTTTTATCTTCCTGCCTTGATTTGTTTGATTGTTGGAAGTTTTATAGGAATGAGAATTACGAAAAATTGGGGAACTAAATTTTCTAATACGATACATGAAAGAGGCTACATTATTTTGTTGATGTTGGTTCTTGCAGTTATATTGTTTCAATAAAACACATAAAGTCTAGAAATAAACAGCAATTTTTTCAAAAATTTACTGTATTTTTATGTAGGATTTTTTAAGATGAATGGTTGATAAAATTTAAAAAATTTGGACTTTTTATGTTAATGCGGTTGAAGAAACTTACTTTATCTCTTTGTTTATTGGGAATCAGTGCGACAGGTTTTGCACAAACGGTTTTAGTTAAAGCTGAACATGATATTGAAGAATATAAACTCGATAATGGCTTTCGAGTTTTACTTGCACCAAATGATAAAGAAAGCAAAGTTTTTGTAAATACAGTGTATTTCACAGGCTCTTTGAATGATCCTCAAGGCAAAGGTGGTTTGGCACATTTATTAGAACATTTGGCATTTAAAGGAACAGAAAATGTCAAAGGCGAAGAGTTTCAGCGCCGCCTAGATCGCTATACTTTGATGACCAATGCCAGTACAGATTACTATTCGACAAAATATACCAATATCGTCCGCCCTGAAACAGCAGCGCTCAATGAGATTATTTATTTAGAAGCTGAGCGTATGGACAAACTCGTCCTACAAGAAAAATATGTACCTTCTGAAATTAACATTGTCATGCGTGAGCGTGAAGTACGTATGGATCAGCCTTTTGCTGTGCTCATGGATCAAATGTGGAAAGCAGCTTATGGCAATCAGTCATTAGGACGTTTACCCATTGGTGATTTATCGGAATTACAATCGATTAAAATGAATGAGTTAAATAAATTTTATAAAGATTGGTATGCACCTAACAACGCGGTCATGGTGATTTCAGGAAAATTTGATAAAGCCGAAGTATTAAAGCAAATTGATAAAAACTTTAGTCCGATTCCTGCACGCAAGCTACCACAGCAAGCGCAAGTTCCATTGTTAGATTCTGCAAAAGTTAAAAATCGTCAATTCCTCGTAAAAAAGGGCAGTGACTTAGCCAAGTTTAATATTTATATGAATGGTAAAAATGAAGCCATTCAGCCAGTATTAGCATTAGCACCTTATTTATATACCTTACAACCGAGTGGTCATCTATATTCCAACATGGTGGAAACAGGAATTGCAACCAATGTGCAAGCTAGCACGTGGTTAGATGAAGATTTTAACTTGGTGTTTATGGGGGCAATTTACTCACCAAAACACGATGAGAAACGTATTGCTCAGTCTTTGATCGCTGAAGTCGAGAAAAATCCTAGTTTTAATGAGGTTGAATTAAAACGTGTTAAAAATCTCATGAAAAATGCACAAGATAATTTATTGACTAGTGCAACTGCAGTGGGTTCAATGCTGAGTGATTATGTGGTGTCTTCACAGGGTGACTGGACGCAATATTTTAAAGATCAGCAAGCCATTCAAGCGCTTACTGTCGAACAAACCAATCAAACTTTACAGGCATTTTTAACTACACAGCACCGTTTCAGTGGAGATATCAAACCCACCCCTGAAGAGCAAAAAAAAGCTTTAGAGCAAAAGCAAAGTAGTGAAACTGCGAAGACTTTAGATCAGCAAGCAGTTGCAGAAGAACCTTTAAAGTCGGCAGATGAGTATAAAAATGAAGTTGCTGAATATGTGAAAAGTTCAGAAAATTTATTAAAGCAAACGGAACAAAAAATTCAGCGTGGTAAGCTAAAAAATGGCATGCAATATGTGCTATTTCCAACCACTACTCGTGATGATAAAACCTATGCTACGATAAATATCGGCTTTGGTACTGCAGAGTCTTTGTTCAATAAAGATGAAGTTATTGAATTTACTTCTTATTTATTATTAAGAGCTTCAGATAAATATAGCTTGCAAGATATTGCAGATAAATCTATTGAATCTGGTGGTTTGGCAACTGCTTCTTCTGCGAATAATGGGATTGAAATTCAAATTTCAGCAAAAAGTGAAAAATTTGATGATTTCTTTGCTTATATCGTCGATGTGATGAAAAATCCAAAATTTGAGCAATCGCAGTTTGATTTGATCAAATTACAAAGCTTAGCGACTTTAGATCGACCTTATACCGAGCCTGAAACTGTTGCTGCACTCACGATTTCTCGTTTATTGGAAACGTATAAAGCAGGTGATTTACGTTATCATTATGAGCCTGAGCTTGCTAAGAAACAAATCAAGGCGATGTCTAATCAGCAAGTCAAAGATTTATATCAAAAATTCTTTACAACTGAACATGCACAAATTGCAATTACAGGAAAATATGACGCCAAACATATTCAAAATGTCTTAAATCAACAACTTGGAAACTGGAAAAGTAAAGAAAAATATCTGCGTTTAAGCGGAGATTTTGATCAATATAAAGCGCAAAAAGTTCATGCTTTATCAGAACAACGTGAGTTTGGTAATTATCAAAGTATTTTAACCATTCCTGTCGGAGCATATCATAAAGATGCACCTGCTTTGATTGTGTTGGATAGTATTTTAGGCGACTCACAATTGTCCTCACGTTTAGGTAAAGAATTACGTGAAAAGAATGCTTTAGTCTATGGTTTTGGCAGTCAGTTACAATTAGATGATGTGGTCGATTCAGGTGCGATTAAGGTCGAAGCAAATTATACAGCAGGTAAATCTGCACAAGTGTCACAAGTCATTCATCAAGTATTTACTGAGCTTTTAAATACGGGTGTGACAGAGCAAGAAGTGGAAGCAGCCAAAGCACGCATTATGAAAAAACGTGTTACTTCCCTTGAAGATGACCGTATTATTCATCAGATGCTTGTGCCCCAAATGCAAAATCAAAAAACGCTTATGGATCGTGCACAACGAGATCAGGAGTTTGCCAAGTTAGGCAAAGTTGATATTGATGCGGTAATTAAAAAATATATTAAGTTAGATCAACTAGTTGAAGTGATGGCAGACCAATATGGGAAGCCGCAAAAGCCTTGAGGAGCTAAGTGAGATATATAGTATTTTACTTAAAACCGAGTTAAGAAATTTGCTCGGTTTTCTTTTACTTAAATATTTGATCAGCGCTCAATATACTTAGGTTTCAATGTACTTTAAATTTTAATCATGCTAGCTTTTGCATTTAAACAACCTAATTTTTATGTAAGCTAAACTGTGCTAGGTCTATCATAATCCTAATTTTCTTAATCCTTATAAAAAAAGACCCTTATAAAAAAGACCCTTGCAAAAGCAAAGGTCTTTTCTAATAACTTAGCTTAATTGTTTAGGTCAAACCAAATGAATTGGCTGTTTTTGTTGGCATTGATGGTAGCGTTCTCATCAAATAAGTAAGCATCACCAGCCTTAACCACTTGACCTGCAATCTCAATTTCACCTTCAATCACATGGACATAGTTAAATTTTTGAGTGGCTTCAACAAGTAGTGAATGACCTTGCTCCAAGTATGCTGCTTTGATTTCAGCATTTTGACGAATGTGCATAGGCGCATTGTCATTTGGACCTGCTATTAATAGCCATTCATTTGGTGACTTTTTAGGATCACGCTCAATTTGTTGATAATTTGGTTCAGCATCACGTACATTCGGAATTACCCAAATTTGTAACATATGTACAGGCACATCACCATTGTTCATTTCACTATGTTGAACACCTGTACCAGCACTCATCAGTTGCCATTCACCTGCATTGATATGGCGTTCATTACCCATCGTGTCTTTATGAGAAATTGTACCTTGAAGCACACAGGTTAAGATTTCCATATTGTCGTGCGGGTGTGTACCAAAACCGTTATGTGCTGCAATAGTATCATCATTGATCACACGTAAAGAACCTACGCCCATATATTTAGGGTTGTACCAACTGCCGAATGAAAAACTATGTTTGCTGTCTAACCAACCAATTTGAGCATGACCACGGTCTTCACTACGGTGTAAGAAAGTATTCATATCAAATCTCCAAATCTTTATTATTAACTGAGTACTATCTTAGTCTTTGCAAATTTGAGTTGAAATATTAAACATGCAACGTATTGTTGTATTTTTGGAATGATCTCGTGTTGAAGATGCCTTGCTAAACATTTAGTGTAAATATTGGGTCTAATAAAAAACCAGTGCGAACACTGGTTGAATACTGATTACAAATAATATGGATTATTCTAAGAATTTAACAGTAACACCAGACTTAACTTTTTTACCTAAGTCATTAGCATCCCAGTTGGTTAGACGGATACAGCCATGTGATGCAGTTTTAGAAATTGCAGACGGATTTGGTGTACCGTGAATACCAAATGATTTTTTACTCAAACCAATCCAGATATTACCTACAGGACCATTTGGACCGGGTGGTAAAGATAAAGGTTTACGATTATTACCTTGCACAAAGTTACTTGGTGAATAGCCATACCAAGGATTTGGTGCTACACCTGTCACCTTATATGTACCAGTAGGTGATGGTGTGTCGGAACTCCCAATTGTTGCTGGGAATGAACCGACCATTTGGTTTTGAGCATTAAATAAATAAAGTTGTTTTGCACCCTTATGCGCTACGATCAAATGAATATTTTCAGGTAACTCATTGCGAATATTGGTCACAACGATTTTTTCACCTGCTTTTTTGAAAGTCGCTTTTGGATTTAATTTCTTTAAGAAATCTTCATCCATGTGAAATTTTTCAGCTAACATTTCAGTTACACGTGTGTAATACAAACCTTTCATTTTTGCTTGTAAGGCATAGTCACGTGGAATAGATGCAGCATAAGGACCTTTGAGGTCTGCTTCTGTGATGGTGTATTCTACAAATGCGGGTTTACCACCTTGTTTTGCCACTAAGGTATCCCAAGTTTCTTTGGTCAGTTCACCTGTTGGTTTTAAACCATTCATTTGTTGAAATGAAGAAATGGCTTTCAGGGTATTCATACCACTTGAACCATCGATTGCACCTGGTGAAGCATGTGAGTTGTTTAACATCACATGGGCACGCGCATACACAGGGAATTGACCTTTACCAATATTTTCATACCATTCAGCATTATTGATACCATCTAAAGTCCAAGATGCTTTATTAGCATTGCTTGATTTTGTTGTTGATGGTGCTGTACTAGGCGTTGTTGTTTCTGTCGTACTTGGTGTCGCTTTTTCTGTGGTTGTGCTCGGTGCAGCAATGGCTGTATCAGCAGTTTTATCTTCAGTTTTTTCTAAATTTTGCAGTGTATTGGCAGCTTGATCTAAATCATTCAGCTCTTGTTGAGAAATTTGAGCTTCGCTTGCACTGCCAGTATTGACTGTAGAGGCAGCGGAAGATTCGACAGCAAGAGGATCAATAGGATCTTCAATTGCTATAGATGTTACTTTATGAGGGCTAAGGGGTTGCTCAGCAGTTGTAGGTGCAGCAAATGCTGTGCCAGTGAAAATACAACTTAAACTCAAAGCAAGAATTGAGCGAACGAACATGTAATTCAACCTTAAGAATTATTCATACTGATTTAATAAACTAGGCAAGTATTGCAGAAAATAAATGGAGATGCAGTATTTGTTTTGTTTAAATCTTATTTTTTATGCAATTCTATGCCTGTGATAAAAATGAGATTTCAAATAATTTTCAAAAATTAAAATCTCACCAGAAATGACGATATGGGATAGATTTTTGCTATGATGAGCGACATTGTTCAATTTAAAAAATAGGAAAGTAAATGACGACCCTCAAGAATGATCGTTTTCTACGTGCTTTGCTACGTGAACCTGTCGATACCACGCCTGTGTGGATGATGCGTCAAGCAGGTCGTTATCTACCTGAGTATCGTGAAACACGAGCTAAAGCAGGTGATTTTCTTTCTTTGTGTAAAAATACTG
Organism: Acinetobacter defluvii; assembly: GCF_001704615.3. Lineage (NCBI taxonomy): Bacteria > Pseudomonadati > Pseudomonadota > Gammaproteobacteria > Moraxellales > Moraxellaceae > Acinetobacter > Acinetobacter defluvii. The sequence goes on along the minus strand of NZ_CP029397.2, from coordinate 2,063,121 downwards.
AATTTGCTTGTGAAGTGACTTTACAACCTTTGCGTCGTTATGATTTAGACGCTGCGATTTTATTTTCTGATATTTTAACAATTCCTGATGCATTAGGCTTAGGTCTGTATTTTGAAACAGGTGAAGGACCTAAGTTTCATAAAACGATTCGTACTGAACAAGACGTTGCCAATTTGCCTAAATTCAATGCTAAATCTGATTTGGATTATGTCATGAATGCAGTTTCGACCATTCGTTCTGCTTTAGGTGGGCAGGTGCCATTGATTGGCTTTTCGGGTAGCCCATGGACGTTGGCCACTTATATGGTTGAAGGTGGCTCGAGTAAAGATTTTCGTTTTACGAAACAGATGATGTATGCCCAACCCGAAGTTTTGCATGCATTGTTAGAGCGTTTGGCTGATGCAGTCACAGAATATTTAAATGCACAAATTGATGCAGGTGCACAAGCGATTCAGATTTTTGACAGTTGGGGCGGGGCACTTGCCCATCGTGAATATATTGAATTTTCATTGAAGTATATGCAGAGAATTGTATCAGGTTTACAACGTGAAAAAGACGGGCGTAAGATTCCTGTAATTTTATTTACCAAAGGTGGCGGGCAATGGTTAGAACCTATGCTTGCAACGGGTGCGGATGCTTTAGGTTTGGATTGGACAACCTCGCTCAATGTTGCACGTCAAACTGTCAATGGTCGTGTAGCATTACAAGGGAACTTAGATCCTGCAACTTTATATGGTTCAGCAGCAAGTATTGAAAAAGCGACGAAAGCCATGTTAGATGACGCCTATGCCAACGGTGAAAAAACAGGTTATGTTGCCAACTTAGGTCATGGTATTACCCAATGGGTGGATCCTGCACAGCCAAAAATATTTATCGATACTGTGCATGAATATAGTGCAAAATATTTGGGCTAAGTTATTCGACACATGCGGTATTTAAAATCAAGTATAGAATTTACCTTTAAGGCAGCATCGGCTGCCTTATTTGGTATTTTATTGCTTATCGCTTTTGCTTTGACAGCAAAAATGGGCAGTCATGAATATTACAGTTTGTTTCGCTATGATTATTTATTGATCTATGCTTTACTGATTCAAACATGTTTGCTTTATCTCAAGCTTGAATCTTGGGCAGAAGCCAAAGTGATCGCACTATTTCATCTCATGGCAATGGTTATGGAAATTTTCCTTACCCATCCTCAAATTGCTTCATGGCAGTATCCACAGCCTGCTGTTTTTAAAATTATGACGGTGCCTTTATTTGCTGGATTTATGTATTCGGCAGTGGGAAGTTTTTTCGCACGTTCACTTAGACTATACCAAGTTTCATTCACACATTTACCTCATTTTGCCAATATGCTGTGTTTAGCGGTATTGTCTTATATCAACTTTATGAGCAAATTTTTTGTGCCAGATATTCGTAATATTTTGTTTGCTTGGAGTATTTTTATTTTCTGGAAAACAAAAATTCGTTTTCGATTACAACAACATCAATTTCAACTACCGATGTTACCTATTCTTATTTTATTGGCATTTATTATTTGGATTGCAGAGAATATCAGTACTTTTTATAAAATTTGGTTATATCCGAGTCAGGTCGATGCATGGCATATGGTCGGCTGGGGGAAATTAGGTTCATGGTATTTATTGTTATTGCTTAGTTTGGTTTTGGTTTTAAAGATTTTGGGAAATAGAACAGATACAGGGGATTGGACAGTACGGCAGCTAGAAAAATAATCAATGCAGTAATCGTGATAGCGATTTTTGTTTGATTTAGTTATTGAAAGGCGATTTGCGACCTTATATTAGAGTGTTAATTTATTGATTATGGAATTAATAGAGGTAGTTATAAGATTCTAAAAATAAAAATTGATATAGGGGGCAGCTTAACTTGATCTCAAATATCGAAAATAATAGAACTAGAAATAGTCTGCAGGGATCTTATTGAAACTAAAATGAAGAACATGACTTTATAATAATTTGAAAATAAAGCCATGTCGATTTTGTAATACTTGAACATTAAAAAAGTGAAAATTTATTTACCCGTTCGTAAAGTAATTTTCCTAAAAGTTAAATCATTTACTCTGTGCTTCACATTCACGGCGAAGTTCCTCAATGATTTTTAACTCTTCATCACTAAAAGGGGTTTCTTTGGCTTGCTGTTTATTAAAGGTGGGATCAAGCAAAGATAAACGATGACATAAATTGTTCATTCGCATTTCATTGTGTTGAATACGCTCAAGTAAAACACGCATACCCTCAAGCATCGGGTCAGACTGATCTTGGGTTGCTGCATAGGGTTGGAAACCAATACTTTCAGCATAATCACGGCGTTGTTTTTCTTGCACATTGTCTTTTTCTTTATCTTTAAAAATTAAACGAGCAGGACTTCCGACAGCAGTTACACCTTCAGGAATGGCTTTGGTAACGACTGTATTTGAACCAACTTTGGCATTTTTACCGACAGTAAAAGGTCCTAAAATTTTTGCGCCAGCACCCACGACAACGCCGTCTTCGAGGGTCGGATGACGCTTGCCTTTATTCCAAGTTGTACCACCTAAGGTTACGCCATGATATAAGGTAACATCATCTCCAATTTCAGCAGTTTCACCGATCACTACCCCCATGCCATGATCAATGAAAAAACGTTTGCCGATTTTTGCACCTGGATGGATTTCAATGCCTGTGGCAAAACGACTAAAAGAGGACAAGATACGTGCTGAAGTTTTACATTCTTTTTTCCATAATTCGTGTGCAACCCGATGCATAATTAATGCATGAATGCCTGGATAAGTGGTTAAAACTTCAAATGTATTGCGTGCAGCAGGATCTCGCGCAAATACAGCTTGGATATCTTCTTTGAGCTGTTTCAGCATCAGTTTTGATCCTCTTTCGATTTTGAACTTTTCCATGTGCCATTATTCAAGGCTTGAACTCGACTAAATATGCCTCGAAGTAAATGATATTCCATTTTATCTAATTGTATACGTCCAAATAAACGGCGCAAGCGTAATGGTAATAATCTTGGATTTTTTGGATCCATAAATTCAATTTCAGCCAACATTTTTTCGATATGCGGATAAAATTGTGCCATTTGTTCATGCGTGACCAAAGGTTCGTCCCAATGCATATCTTCGGAATCGGTCACATGCATTACCGCTTGATCATCATGTTTTTTATCTGAAAACTCTATAGCTGCCATACGCATTTCATAGCAAATCACTTGAATGGCTTGTGCAACATTGAGCACACCATAATCAGTATTTACAGGAATAGTCACATGATAGTTGGCTAATGCCAATTCTTCATTGGTCAGTCCTCGATCTTCACGACCAAAGACAATGGCAATTTCTTGCTGTCCTTGTATCACGGCTTGCATTGATTTTTGTGCAGCAGGACGTGCATCTAGTAAAGGCCAAGGAATAGTACGACTACGTGCGCTTGTACCAAATACCAAATGACAGTCTTTAATTGCGTCTTCTAAAGTTTCAACGATTTCAATCTGTTCAATCAGATCGGCTGCACCTGCTGCCAGCGCATCAATATCGGGATGTGGATAGGTTTTTGGTGCCACCAAGACTAACTTTGATAACCCCATCGTTTTCATGGCACGTAAAGCACTACCAATATTTGCAGGTAATGTGGTATTGACCATGACAATACGCACATGGCTTAAATGCTGCGAAAGTGCAGCATTATCAATAATATCCATGATATTTCCAAAATATAGCTTGAATGAGAAGATGTTAAGAAAATTGACTGACTTCAGCGTTATACATGTCCATTGCATCATCCATACTCATATCCTCTGGCGGAGGAGCAACTTGGGTAGGTTGGGCAAGTTCTCGATGATCCACAGTTTTTGCAGCCTTAGACTTGACTTGATACTGGATATGAATGGCTTCTTTACCAAAATATTCACGCAGTTTAAACAGCAAATCATCCAGTGGCGCAACTTTCCATTGTGCACCCAAATGTACATCGGCACTGGCATAGTCATAATCAACTTGGATTTGAAATGGAATATGCTGACACATATCAACATTACAATAGGGGAGGAGAATTTTTTGTAGATCACTAGCTAAAGTTTTGCTGATTATATCGGGCTTGAGTTCAATGGCGATAGAGTTTGCCCGTTTTTGACGGATTTCATTGAGGCTAAAAGCTTTGGTTAAGCGTCCCATCGGGCGATCATAACCTTCACGCTCATAAATTTCACCTTCAATCACCACCACTTTTTCATTTTGTAAAATGTCTTTAAAGCGTTGGAAACGCTCATGATTCGCTGAAACCTCAATACGTGCTGTACCATCATCGAGCGTAATCATCATACGGTTCGGGAAGTTGGCAACATCTACCACTAATCCTGCAAATACCGTGGTGACACCACGACGAGTAGGCGTAAGCTCATTAATCCGTTGAGAAATAAAAGACTTTAATTCAGGACGATAAACATCAATCGGATGACCTGTTAAATACAAACCTAAAGTATCTTTTTCACCTTTTAAACGAACTTCATCTGACCATGGTTTCACCGGTTTGGCTGGTTTACGCTGAACTTCTTCAACTTCACCAAATAAGTCCATGATGCCAGTTTCACGGTTAGAACGAGCTTGTTCAGCAGCTTGCACAGCTTCAGGTAGTTGCGCCATGATGGTCGAACGTTCCATGCCTAAGCAGTCTAAAGCACCTGCACGAATCAGCGCTTCAAGGGTGCGTTTATTGATTTTTTTCAGGTCAATACGATGGCAGAAATCAAATAAATCTTTATAAGGACCCTCTTGTTCACGTGAATCAATCACGGATTGCATGGCTTGTTCACCAACCCCTTTGATCGCACCTAAACCATAAATGATGGTTTTTTCATCGCTGGCATAGAAATGGTAAAAGGACATATTAATAGACGGTGGCAGTACTTCTAAGCCATTGATACGACAGTCATCAATCAAAAATACGATGTTATCGGTATTTTGCATTTCCGATGACATCACTGCGGCTAAAAATTCAGAAGGATAATGTGCTTTAAGCCAAGCAGTTTGATAAGCTACTAAGGCATAGGCAGCCGCATGGGATTTGTTAAAACCGTAGCCAGCAAATTTTTCCATATAGTCGAAAATATGGTTGGCTGTTTTTTCGTCAATGTCTTTTTTCGCAGCACCTTCAATAAAGATTTGACGTTGCTTAACCATTTCTTCGGGTTTCTTTTTACCCATGGCACGACGTAAAATGTCCGCACCACCCAAAGAATAGCCTGCACAGAACTGAGCAGCTTGCATTACTTGTTCTTGGTACACCATGATGCCGTAGGTCGGTTCGAGTACACTTTCAAGCAAAGGATGTAAATACTCAAACTCCCCCCCATGCATACGGTGAATAAAGTCTGGAATAAGATCCATTGGACCGGGGCGGTACAAGGACACAAAGGCAATAATTTCTTCAAACTTACTTGGGCGTGCTTCTTTGAGCATTTTTTTCATGCCCACGGATTCAAACTGGAATACCGCAGTGGTATTGGCATCAGCGAATACGGTATAGGCATCTTTATCGTCTAAAGGAATATGTGCTATGTCTAGTGGCGTTTCTGACAGAATACGTTTATTAATATTTTGAACAGCATCTTCGATTACGGTTAAATTTCGCAGACCCAAGAAGTCAAATTTAACCAAACCAGCAGCTTCAACATCATCTTTGTCAAATTGGGCAACACGGTTGGTGCCATCTTCATCACACAAAACTGCTGAATAATCAGTAATTTTAGTTGGTGCAATGACCACACCACCTGCGTGTTTTCCTGTATTTCGGGTAATGCCTTCGAGTTTAAGTGCCATTTCCCAAATTTCGGCAGCATCTTCATGATCAGGATTAGATGGATTAGTGACAATATCTTTGAGTTGTGGCTCGGCTTCTATTGATTCTTCTAAACTTAAACCTAAAGGTTTAGTTGGGATCATTTTGGAAATACGATCAGCCAAACCATAAGATTTACCTAAAACACGTGCTACATCTCGAATCGCACCTTTGGCTGCCATCGTACCAAATGTTGCAATCTGAGAAACAGCATCACGACCATAATGACGTGCCACATAGTCAATGACTTTATCTCGACCTGCGATACAAAAATCGACGTCAAAGTCGGGCATGGATACACGTTCAGGGTTTAAGAAACGTTCAAAGAGTAAGTCATAACGTAATGGGTCTAAATCCGTAATTTTTAAACTGAAAGCGACCAATGAACCTGCACCAGAACCACGCCCCGGACCCACAGGAACCCCGTTATTTTTTGACCATTGAATAAAATCCATGACGATCAGGAAGTAGCCTGGGAATCCCATTTTATTAATAATGCCAAGCTCATAGGCAAGGCGCTCATCATAAGGCTTACGGATTTCTGCCCAATCTTCATCTCGTTTTTCAATCGGATATAAAACAGCTAAACGCTCTTCTAAACCTTCTTCAGATAAATGTTCAAAGAAGGTGTTAATAGTATGACCTTCAGGGATTGGATAATCTGGTAAGTCATGGAAACCTAAGCGTAAAGACACAGTACAACGTTTAGCGATTTCAACGGTATTTTGAATCGCACTTGGGATATCTGAAAAGAGCTCGACCATTTGCGCTGAACTTTTGAAATATTGTTCAGGGCTGTAGTTTTTGGGACGTTTGTCATCACCTAAAACATAACCGTCGGCAATACAAACACGTGCTTCATGTGCTTCATAATCTTCAGGTTTAACAAAATGCACATCATTATGTGCAACCACACCGATGTTATATTTACATGCAAGTTTTACTGCTTCTTGGTTAAAGTCTTCTTCTCTCGGGCGGTCAGTACGTGTCAGTGCTAAATAAACACGATTGCCAAATTTTTCGATCCATTCTTCAAGCAAAGGCTCGGCTTTCTGTGGGTTCGAAGACACCAACATTTGCCCAACATCACTATGTAAACCGAGCAGCACGATAATGTCCTGCTGCTGTTCTAAAACCCATTGTTTTTGAATACATGGGATAGAAAGTTGCTGACCTTCAATGAATCCACGGGACACAATCTCAGTCAGCCCACGCCAACCTTTTTTGGTCATCGCCAGTAGCGTTACTTTATGCTCAGCATCATTTAAACGAATAGTGCTACCAAAAATAGGCTTAATGCCTTTACTTAGACATTTATTATAAAATTTAACCGCTGCATGTAAGTTGGATAAGTCTGTAATCGCTAACGCAGGCATTTCATCCTTAGCAGCAGCTGAAATCAGATCAGGTATCCGTACAATCGATTCTGTAATCGAAAACTCTGTATGAATACCAAGATGAACAAACTGCATAGATGAATCCCTTTTTAAACCGCCTCCGATTTTACCACGCTTCATTTATATATGCAGATGAAACTTAAGTGAACTTATTTTGTTAATGGCTGGATGAATATTTTGCAATCAGTAAAAAAAATTAATATCATCGGGTTTTACAATAATCTGCGGACTTTCTGAAAGGAAATACATGAAAATTAGAACACTTTTACTCTTGGGTTGTTTGGCATTACCTATCACCACGATGGTTTATGCAGAAGAAGTTCAATATAGTGCAACATTGCTTAAAAAAGCACAATCTGGTGATGCGCAAGCGCAATATGATTTGGGTGAAGCTTATTATCAAGGTTATGGTGTTGAAGAGGATTTAGATAAAGCTTTAGAGTGGTATAAAAAAGCAGCCGCAAAAGGCAACTTAGATGCAATTTACTCGATTGGGTATATGTATGATGAAGGCGAAGCTGTTGAAGAAAACAATGTAGAAGCCATGAAATGGCTGTTAAAAGCAGCGGAAAAAGGGCATTTACTGGCACAATATCGTTATGGCTTTACTTTGGAGTCAGGTGAGGATGGCGTAAAAGCTGATCCAAAGAAATCAATGATGTGGATTACGAAAGCTGCCGATGGTGGATTGTCTGATGCACAATATCACCTTGGTTATAACTATGAAATGGGTGAGTTTGTAGAAAAAGACCTTAAAAAAGCCATTAAGTATTATGAGCTTGCAGTTGCACAAGAAAACCGTGATGCGCAAAATAATCTAGGGGTTTTATACCATGATGGTGAGGGCGTAACCCAAGATTATGCCAAAGCACTTAAACTATATACGGCAGCTTCAGAACAAGGAAATGAGCTTGCATCTTCAAATATTGGTGTTTTGTACGAAAATGGCGAAGGTGTGAAAAAAGATTTTAAACGCGCAGCAAAATATTATGAGTTAGCCTATGAGCAAGGCGACCATTCGGCACTCGAAAGTTTGGCAAACTTATATGAAACAGGTGGTTTTGGTTTGAAGAAGGATTTAAGCAAAGCCAGAGAATATCGTGAAGCCATCGATGCGACTGCAGCAGCAGAAGATTAATAGTTATTTTTTGAATAAGCGCCAAATTGGCGCTTATTTTTTTAAACATTTAAATTAATACTCCCAAAACATACGTTGAATTTCTTTAGCATTTTTGGTTTTAGTAAGCGCAAGAGCAGCAAGTAGTTTCGCCTTTTGCGGATTTAAATCATGGGCAACTACCCAACCATATTTATCATCAGGTTGTTCAGCGTTTCTGAGTACAAAACCTTGTGGAACTCGTGCTGAGCGAATGATTTGTACGCCTTGTTGCTGTAATTGATTCAAAGTAGGTACGATATAATTGGGAATTGAACCATTTCCTGTCCCTGCATTAATAATCGCTTTCGCACCTGCTTTTGCATAAGCTTGATACGCATCAGGCAGCATATTGCCAGAACCGTATACAATTTGTACCAGTGGTAAAGCATCTCCTTGAATATTTTCAATATTAAACTCAGAAGAATTGTTAAATCGTTTTGCAACATTTCTGAACCAATAAGGTTTACCTTCAACCAATGTTCCTAAAGCACCCCATTGGCTAGCAAAAGCATTGGTATGAATATTGATAGTCTTGGTGACATCACGTGCTGCAAAAATACTATCATTCATGAGCACAAAAACGCCTTTACCTTTAGCACTATCGGCTGCTGCAAGTGCAACTGCACTATAAAGATTCAAAGGACCGTCGGCAGAAAGTGCTGAAGGTGGGCGCATCGAGCCAACCACGACAATTGGTTTATCTGTATGTACGGTTAGACCTAAAAAGAATGCTGTTTCCTCTAAAGTATCTGTACCATGTGTAATCACCACACCGTTTACATCTGGTTTTTTGACCAGCTCATTGACTTTACGGGCAATGGTTAAAAGTTCTTTATCCGTGATACTTTCAGATGCAATTTGTAAGGCTTGTACACCTGTCACATTGGCTAAATTTTGAATCTGTGGAACAGCATTCAATAAATCATCTACAGGAACTTTGGCAGCGGTGTAAGTTGCACTATTGGTTGAGTTTGCACCTGCACCTGCAATTGTCCCGCCTGTAGCAACTACCACAACATTATTTTTGGCAAAAGTTGAAAAGGGTAATAATAAACCCAAGCTTAAAGTCAGTGCCGTCAGTGTTCTCTTCATTGTCTTTCCTTATTGAAGTTCGGTACAGTCCAAGCATTTTTGTACTACTTTTAACTTAATATAAAGAATAATGTTTTGCACATACCTTTTTTAAAATGTGTTTTTTTGAATAATCACTCAAATTTATAGTCAAAATACTTGATCATGTGAAAATAGATGAGCACTGTGTGAGTATAGAGCTGAAAAGTGATAATTTATAAGCTAATAAAGATTCTAAATATGAAAAATTTACCTATTTTGGCTAAAAAGGTTATTTTGATTCAAAGTAAAGACTTCCTTAAAATTAAGTATTTTTAAGGAAGAAATTTTTAGTAAAATAGAGTTACTTTTGAAGTTGTTTAATTCGCGGATTCAAAATGAAGTTTACTGTTTTTTTAGAATATAAATAAAACCGAATTCAGGTGTGATATATAAAGATAATTGTTCATTAACAAATAAAAAATGAGTTCTTTCTTTCAAATAAGTTTGTTCGACGAAGCTGATAGCATGATATTGCTTTTGTGGGTCAATCATCTTGAGGAAGGTGGATGAAATATAAAATTCAGACTCAGGGTGACTATTAACTTGTTGTTTATTGATTCGATCAATAATTTTTTTACCTTGAATATAAACGATTTTTTGATCCATGCTTTTAGGAAAGTTTGTTTCAGATTTTGAGGTGGAGGGGTAAGGTGGGTAATCTTCCATTCCATATTTAGATACTTCAATGGTATCCGTATTAGGATAACCCTCCCATTTGCCATAAGAGGCAGCGATATTATTAAAGTCGGCAAATATACTTGGACTTTGAAACACCATTAGAGTGAATAAAAGTATTTTAATTTTTTTCATACGTGGTAAATCTCATTTAAGTATTTGTTTTATTTTTTAATTTAATGGCTAATGAAACTGTGGTAATAAGCATAACAAGTTTTTTTAAATTTAAAAATAGAAGTTAAGCGGTTTGCTTAACTTCTATTACATAATATTTTTGAATCTTAACGGATTTTAGATAAGAAACGACCTAAACGCGTGAGTGCTTCGCGTAATTCATTTTCAGCAGGTAAGAACACTACGCGGAAATGATCAGGGGTTGGCCAGTTAAAGCCTGTACCTTGAACTAACAATACTTTTTCAGCTTTCAAGAAATCCAACATGAACTTTTCGTCATCTTCAATTGGATAAATTTCAGGATCAAGTTTAGGGAAACAATACATCGCACCTTCAGGTTTAACACAGCTTACTCCCGGAATGTCATTTAACATTTCCCAAGCGATATTGCGTTGTTCATATAAGCGACCGCCCGGACGAATCAAATCATTGATCGACTGATAACCGCCAAGCGCTGTTTGGATCGCATACTGAGCTTGGTGATTTGCACACAAGCGCATAGAGGCAAGCATATCTAAACCTTCAATATAATCCATCGCACGAGATTTATCGCCTGTGATCGCCATCCAACCTGAACGATAACCTGCGATACGATATGCTTTAGACAACCCGTTAAATGAAATACAGAGTTGATTGCCTGCCAAAGCTGCAACTGATACATGTTCAATACCGTCATAAACAATTTTGTCGTAAATCTCATCAGCAAACAAAATTAAGTCATATTTTTTAGCCAAAGCGACAATTTGCTCTAACACATGACGCGGATAAACTGAACCTGTGGGATTGTTTGGGTTAATAATCACAATCCCACGCGTATTAGGTGTGATTTTGCTTTCCATATCAGCAATATCAGGATACCAGTAGTTTTGGTCATCACATTTATAATGAATCGCTGTACCACCAGAAAGATTGACCGCAGCCGTCCATAAAGGATAGTCAGGCATTGGAATCAACATTTCATCGCCATCATCCAGCAAACCTTGCATCGCCATCACGATCAGTTCAGATACGCCATTACCGACATACACGTCATTGACGTGCATATTCAAAATGCCTTTTTGCTGATAATACTGACAAATGGCTTTACGTGCAGGGAAAATCCCTTTTGAATCTGTATAGCCAATCGCATTCGGTAAATTCAGCGCAACATCATTAATAATTTCTTGTGGTGCTTCAAAACCAAATGGGGCAGGGTTACCAATGTTTAGTTTAATAATTTTATGCCCCGCTTCTTCCATCTCGTTGGCCGCGCGTAACACAGGTCCACGGATGTCGTAGCATACATGCTCGAGCTTAGACGATTTTTTTATTTCGCGTGGGGTTTGGATACTGTTCGGCATTTTGAGGTTCTCGGAAAGAGTGGAGTTCACTTTTGCATAACGATATAAGTAACTTTTAAATGTTTCTGTTGTTACAAGATCAAGATCATGTTTGTCTTTGAGTAAAGCGACAATTTTTTCATGGGTAAATCCTTCCTGTTGATATTGTTTAATCACAGGGAGAAGATTTTTGAAAATTACGCTTTTTTTCTGCGACATTTTTTAATCCTGAACAAGAACAAGCCTAAGGTTAACACTAAATTTGCTCACAAAAAAGAATTAATTGAATAAATTTGCTTACCTTGAGTTTAAATTTGCTTTCTTTTTGCTATTGGTGTCATTGGTAAGTCTTTTGTAAATTGTGAAGTTAGGACTAGAAATTTTAAGATGAATCACGTAAATATAAGATTATCCTATTTTAAGTGGCATGATCGTAAAGGAAATAGTCATGGGAAAACTCAATAAAACAGAAAGAGAGTGGCAAAGAGAATTATCGCCAGAAGAATTTAAAATAACACGCCAAAAGGGAACTGAACCTGCATTTACAGGGAAATATTGGAATACCAAGCAGCAAGGAACTTATGTATGCCGTTGCTGTGGCACGCCTTTATTTTCCTCAGAAACCAAATATGACAGTGGTAGTGGTTGGCCAAGTTTTTATAAACCTATCAATGCTGCTGCGGTTGAAGAGCATGATGATGGTTCGCATGGTATGCAACGTACAGAAATTATCTGTCACCATTGTGATGCGCACTTAGGACATGTCTTTGAAGATGGTCCACAACCCACAGGTTTGCGCTATTGTGTAAACTCAGCTTCATTAGAACTCCAAACAGAAGAAAAAAGTGACGAGGGAACTTATCCATGACCAATATTTATCAGTTTGAAGCTGAGTTATTAGAGGGGGAAAATAAGGCTTTTTCAGATTATAAAGGGAAAGTTTTATTGATTGTAAATACTGCGAGTAAGTGTGGATTTACACCACAATTTGCAGGTTTGGAAAAGTTATATGAAAAATATCATGATCAAGGCTTTGAAGTTCTAGGTTTTCCATGTAACCAATTTGGTGGACAAGACCCCGGTAGCAATGAACAAATTGGAGAATATTGCCAGCGGAACTATGGTGTGAAATTTCCAATGTTTGCCAAAGTAGATGTTAAAGGGCCTGAAGCACATGTGATTTTTCGTTATTTAACCAATAACAGCAAAGGTGTATTAGGTAATGGCATCAAATGGAATTTCACTAAATTTTTAATCAATAAAAAAGGTGAAGTGATTAATCGTTACGCCCCAACGACTAAGCCAGAAGCTTTACAAGAGGATATTGAGAAAGCATTAGCTGAATAGTTTTTTTAGAAATTGTTCGGCTAAAACGATGCAGTCTGCAAATATTTTGAAGTAGGATAATCTATAAAAAGCAAAGCCTTGCATAGAGCAAGGCTTTTTTGATGCATGGCAGATAAATTAATGCTCATGATCATGTTTATGTGTATGAAAATCTTCATTTTTACGGAAGCGTAAATAATTTTCAAATTGTTCACAGTATTCATCATAATTATCTTCTAACATCATTTGAAACTGTTGAAGAATGTAAGACATCACTTGATCTTTGGCATCACGCATCTCATTAGCGTCTTTAAAGGTATTGGCAGCTACCCAAGTATTAAAACGGGCTGTGCCGAATAACATCGCTGCACTGACTTGACTGCGTAACTCACTTGGATCCGGCTTTTCACCTTTGGGCGGACGACAAAACTCATTGGCTTGTTTAATAAATTCGTCAGCACGCTCAAAAAAAACCGCATTTAACGCTTCTTCTTCGGTGACATCCGTCGCATCAATTTTTTGAGACATGAAAATTTCCACAACAATGGTTTAAATATAACAACATTATAGGCAATCTTGCCCTTAAACGAAACGTTTAACTTCATCCTCAGGCGGATTCATATATTCTTCAAAATTATTGGAATATTCTTCAAAATTATCTTCAAGCATCAATTTATATTGTTCTAAGAAATAGTTTAAAACTTGTTCTTTGTTGGCTTTTAAATCTTCAGCTTTGTTATAACCGCATGCGGTTAACCAAATGTTGAAACGTGCATTGGCATACATCAAAGATGCACTCACTTTTGCTGCGGAATTTGCAAATTCTTCATCACCATTGGATGCATCTGAAAGCTCATTGGCAAGGGCAATAAACTCATCTGCACGTTGGTAAAATTGTTCATCTGCAACGGTTTCAACAGGCTCTAATAAACTGTCAAAATTATTAGAATTTTCTGACATATTAAATTTCTCAATGACTTGTATGTATAAATGAACTATAGCATACTTAAAATAGCCTAAGTATTTAAATCACAAACTTTCAGGATGCCTTATGCAAGATGCAATCGCAGTACAAAGTTTAAAAAGTGACATTGCTTTATTACGTCAAAATATTTGGCCACCACTAGAATTAGCCAATGTTGAAGGCTTGCCGATTTATTATGGAACGAAACAACAAGTTGCTGATTATTATCAGCAATGGACAGGCTTGATTGAACGGGCGCAAGATTTATTTCAGCCGTTTATGCAAGATGAAGTTTTGGATGTAATTCATCTGCCGAGTCATTTAAATTTACCGCTATTTTTCTTTCATGTAGACCGCATTCGCATTAATAAAACGCGTGCCAAAGAATCTAAAACGTTTCGTGGTCTTGCCAGTTTAATGGAAAAATGTGGACAGTTTGAGCCTGAGCAAGTTCTTGCAATGAAGCAATGGTTAGACAGCGATGATACCGCTGCATTGGTCGCACATCGTGAATTTATTGATTTGCGTACTTATATTTTCCAACATGGACAAAGTGAATATACACGCACCCGTTTTTATGTGAATGGCTTGGTTTTAAGTACAGAACAACATTTTGAATTGGTAGACGCGCGTGATAAACCCAGAAAACAGCGCAATGACAGTTATAGCGATCCTTTAGCAGACAATACGACTTGGAAGGTTTTTGGGAAATATCGTTAAGTGTATTTCCCAAAGTATTTTAAAGACCGCTTAGGTTCTACTTATATAAGCAAAGTTTACCAAAAAGGCTTTGCAGCTGAAAAAAGAGCTAAATCTTGTGAGGTTTGTTCTAATAAAAGTTGTTGGCGTGCCGCAAGCCAACCCAACGCAAACCATGCTTTAGGTTCATGCTCCACCATACTTTTAAACAAATCCTCAGCAACAATTAAGTCATTATATTGCCCTAAGCTTTCTTGAGCAGGTTTAAGTGCTTTGAGATATTTTTTAACTTTTTCAGTATCATAAATAGATGAAATAAACTCAATGCTATATCTTAAACGTTTTAAGCGTTTACGTGTGCGATGACGTTCATCAATCGTTAAATCTAAATAATGCTGTGCATCATCTACAATCTGTTGATGAAGTTTTTTAATGTCTTTTTCAAATTTTTTCTTTAAGTTTTCTTTGGTTTTTTCACTATTTTTTTCATTTACATATTGGATCAGAGACAAAACTAAATTATTAAATTGCATCGATTTAAAAACACTGTCTAAAGCTATTTCATTTTCATGAGAAGGGGAAGTTAATTCAAACTCAGGTGCACCCGCCATTTTAAGCTGCGGCAATAATTCTTCTTCGATGACATCGAGGTCACGCGTTGTACCCAGTTGCCTAAAGAGTTGTGCCAGTTGTTCTTCCCACGTTGGATCAAGATGATTTGACCATTTAGAAAAAGTTTTTAAAGCACTTCTTAAACGACGAATAGCGACTCGTGCTTGATGGACATGTTCACTGTGAAAATTGCCTGAAGCAATTGCTGTACTATTTGGCAAAATATGTTGTAAGGCATTATTTATAATATCTTTAAGTGCTTGTTCTGGCGACTCATCTGCATTTAGAGTTAGTGGTGTTTGAAACGCAACAGGATTTTCGGGACTATTTTGCGCTAATAAAAAACCACGTTGGGCTTTACTGCGAACATCAAGCCATAATCCATAACGTTTAACACGCGGTAAAACAAAAGAAATCAAATCTTGGATCGTGCCTTGTTTAAGTTCAAATTCTATTTCAAAAATTTCTGTGACTTGGTCTTGGTGAGTGATTTTGCCTATATCTAAGCTGACTTCTATTTGGCTTTTTTGAAAGTTAAAGACTGTGACAAATCGCTCAACTTGTGTTTCAAACTGGATATGCAGATCTGGCTGTATTTTTTTAAAGAGTTTGAGGGTTTTTTTATCAATGTCTTTTTGCTTTTGATAAATATCTAGATCTAAATTCTCGGGTTCTTGCTCTCCTAAGTCTTGTTCAAACTCTGAGCGTTGTAATTGCTGAACAGTTGGTAGTTTAAGTGTTTGTATCCAATCTGAATTTTCTAAACGTTGTCGTAATGAAATTTGTTTCTCGGAAAGTTTAAATTCATCAGTATCAAAATATTTTGCATTGAGTTGTAGGGTGTTAAAGTTTTTTCTTTGAATGGTTTTGACCAACAAATCTTGTTTATCTGGTGCAATTTGAAATTTTAATTCTACTTCGAGCATAGCAATACATCCTAAATTAAGACTTATTGTTCGTATTAAAACAATACCTTATCCATATCTGAAAGGAGTAAAAATATTGTATATAAACGTGTCATGTCTGTATTTTGTTTTAATTGGTTATTTCTACGGAGATTTTGGATTGAGTTTTATACAATGAAATAGTTCATTAGAATGAATGTATTATAAAAATTATGTTAAACAATCACTTAGAAGTATTGAAAATTTACCACTCAGTTTGGAATGTGGTCAAAACTCGTTATGAGCATCCGATCCGAGATATGTTGATCTTGGGATTTATTTTATTCATCCATACGTTATTGTCTGTTGCAGTGCCTTATATTTTAAAAGAAATTGTCGATCAGTCGAAGTCAGGTACAACTCAGCTAGAAATAACACAGCTATTTACATGGATGAATCTCTATATTTTAGCAACAGCTTATGCACTAGGTTGGTTGCTGATGAATCTTTTAAACCATGTGCAAGGATTTCTTAGTGCAAACTTACAAACTAAATTTAAAATTGCATTATTACATGGAAGTGTACAACAGTTTTTTAAGACCACATTTGCTGAGCAGAAGAAGATAGAGGTAGGTGTTTATCAAACAGATATTTTACGTGGTGCGACCTCATTTGGCACGATTACTTATGTGATTCTTTTCGTATTAATTCCTATTATTTTTCAAATACTAAGTATGGTATGGGTATTAGCACAGTCTATTGCCTTAAATTATGCTTTGTATTTTATGATTTTTGCTTTTGTTACCTTTGTATTGAATATTTATTTTACAGCCAAAGGAAATGATATTTTTACCGCTATGTATGATGCACAAAATCAAGTGGGTCAGTTTTTTGTGGAAAAAATTCAAGCCAATTATGATATTAAGGTCAATGGTGCACAACAGTATGAAATGAATTTATATGAAAAGCGTTTAAATCACTATAAAAATGAAATGGTCAATAGTTATCGAAAATTAGCTTGGATTATGGCGATACAAGTATTTTTTGTGGGTGCATTTTTGCTTACGTTTATGCTTTTTACAGTATATTTATTTAAACATCAAAATGTTACGTCAGGTGACTTTGTTCTGATCAGTACTTATATAATTGCATTAACCATGCCGCTGCTCATGGTGTCACAAAGTATTATTCACTTGAAAGGTGACTTTATTGCCATCGAAAAATTTTACCAATATTTTAACTTGGAAACTGACCAATTGAAACTTGAAAACATCATAGATCAGCCAGTTTTCTACACCTTTAAAAATGCTCAATTGTATTTAGGAAAAAACTTAATCCAAAATTTTAACTTGGAAATCGAGAAAAATAAAATCTATGTCGCAATTGGACAAACTGGTATAGGAAAGACCAGTTTGATTAACTATTTAATTGGTTTAGAACGTATAGAAGCAGGGCAATTATTTTATAAAAATATTGAGATCAGCCAGCAATTCTCGGAAAATATTTTTAAGGAAATTGCGGTGGTTAGCCAAATGCCTATGGTTTATTCAGGCACACTTCGGGAAAATTTAATCCATAATAGTCCCTATCATTATAAAGATGATGAGTTGAAAGAGTATTTATCTAAATTCAATTTAATCAATTTATTAGAGAAAAATAATTTAAGTTTAGATGATGACCTACAACATATTTATAAAAGTTTTTCAGGTGGGGAAAAACAACGAATTAGCATTATTCGCGCATTGTTGAAAAAGCCGAAGTTGCTGATTATGGATGAACCTACAGCAGCATTGGATGAGCAAACTAGTCTAGAAGTGATACAATTTATACGCAATCAAGTGTCGACTATTTTCATGATTTCTCACGCAAACTATGCAATCAAATATGCAGATAAAGTGATTAATTTTGATGAGCTCATTCAGCAAGATCAGCGCAGCGAAGACGACTTTTAGATTACGCTGCGCTGATTCAATTATTTTAAAAACTTACGGCTGACGAGGAATTGCTCTGTCGCTTCTAATAGTTTTTCTGCATAAACTTCTTGTTTTGCCGTGAGCCAACCTAAAGCAAACCAGTCGCTCGCTTCTAGATCGCTTTGTTGTAGATATGATGCAGATGAAGCAAGTACTTGATATTGTTCAGAAGCATGTTGTGCATCATTCAGTGCTTTGCCATATTTTTGCAAGTTTTTGACATCATAAATCGTGGTTAAAATTGGAAAACTAAATTTTAATTCACTTAATCTTAATGCGAGTTCCTCTAAGGTTTCGAGGTCAGCAAGATCAGCATGAGTTAAGCTTTCTTGCAATTGTTTATACTGATTTTGCAAAGTATTTTGCGCAAACCATTTTAAATCATGTGCTTGAGTTTGCTTTTCGTCATTTAGACTGAACATAAGCAGCTCTAAATAATGTTGAACATTCAGCGTAGATTTCACTAAATTATTTAACTTTTCTTTAGCATATAAAATATCTTTGTCCAAGCTCTCTGCAGTTTTGGGATTTTGTAATAACGCACCCAACGTATTTTGCATATGTTCAAAATGCGCTAAGTTTTGGAAATGACTTTTAAATGCTGCCAATTGATACGCCCATTTATCTGAAATATCCTCACTCCATTCCTTAAATAAACAAATACTTAAATGTAAATGATGCAGTGCAATTTGTGCCTGTTGTAAGTGCTCAGGCTCAGCAACATGTGCGGAAATTGCAGCGATATTGGGCAATAAATGCTGTAATTGATTAGCAATAAGCAATCTTAAATTAAAATCTGCAGATTCTTTTTTATTTAAAGTGAGTTCTTTAGCAAGCTTGGCTGGACTGACAGATTTATTTTCAAGTAATAAATTGCCAAATTCGGCTTTACTGCGTACATCAAGCCAGAGTTGATATTTTTTTACCCATTCAAAACTAAAAGCAAGGAGGGATTGGATTGAGCCATTCTTAAGCTCAAATTCTACTTCATAAATGTCTCGCTTAGCCGTTTCGGTACGAATTTTCCCAATATCGAGACTGATTTCAATTTCTGCATCTTGGTACTGAAACACACGAAAAGTACGTTGAATATCAGTTTCAAACTGTAGTTTCAGCTGGTCATGCGTTTCACCTAAGGCATTTTTTAAAATTTGTAATGCTTCAGGATTTTGTTGATAAATCTCTAAATTTAACTCAGGTGCTTGTTCTGACTCCCCCAGATCATGATTATCTTCAAAGCGATGGAGTTGACTTTTTCCCATAGCTTTTAAAGTTTGAATCCATCGACTGCCTTCAAGCCGTTGGCGTAAAGCTGCAGAATGTTCTGCCAATGCTTTTTTTTCAGTATCGTAATATTTGGCTTGTAATTGAATTATTTCAGATTTTTTGGGGTCTAAAGCCTTGAGAAGTGCATTGCGACGAGCCTCTGGAATCTGAAACTTTAACTCAACTTCAAGCATGGAATTTTCCTAAACAACAATAATCATCACTTTAATCTTAGCGTAAATTTTTCTAAAAAATGTTGAAATATCAACTCAAAATACACTAAGACTGAGAGATTGAAATTGTAACGGATATTGAAAAATAAAGCAGATCAATCCTGTTACCATCTTAGGCAAAACACAAAAAATCTGTCGAAAAGCAGATTGCCTTTTTTAAAACGAAACTATACTCTGAAAGAGATAAAAATTATTCAAAAGGAAACCATCGTGAATAGCCAAGTTGAATCTAAGCAAGAATTGATGACCCAACCACAATTTCAACTTCCCATTAAAAACTATTCTGAATTTTATCGTTTTTATTTAACTGAACATCGCAATATTAGCAGTCGTCGTTTGCATGCCTTGGGCAGTAGTGTCGGTTTGTATTTTTTTAATAAAGCCATTCGTCAGCGTAAAGCAAAATATTTCGTATATGGTTTAGTGTCTGGTTATGCTTGCGCATGGGTGGGGCATTTTGTATTTGAGAAAAATAAACCTGCAAGTTTTAAGCAGCCTTTATATAGTTTTATTTCTGATTGGAGAATGTTGGCAGATATTCTTCGTGGAAATTTAAGTTTAAAAGATCGTGCTTTAGATAAAATCGAAAGCTAAAAATCTAATGAAATTTTAAAATAAAAATTGAAACTTCTTTTATTTGAATGAACTAGCTGAACAGTTAAGTTGTGAGTAAAAGAAGTGATTGAACTTTATAAAGTAAAGTTGTGAGGTGAAATATGGCGAAAATTGAGTTAACTCCACCAGATACAGTCCCTTTGATTGAAGAAAAACAAGTGGGTGGCGCAGTAAAAATCAAGCCAGAAGTTGTGCAAGTTTAAATTTACAAGTTAGCTGCCTAAAATCTCCCAAGTGGAAGTGTCCTGTTATTTCAGCACATATCAATGGTGTATATGCATATATTTTCGGATCCAAAGCGATTTTAATTCATGATTGAAAGAATAAATCATAACCCATTCGTCCAATTAAAAAGATTAATAAAATCAAAAAGAAAATACGGATAAATCCACTGCCATATTTCATAGCAAGTGCTGTACCTGTGATCGCACCTAAAATGTTACATATTGCTAATATCATTGCAGCGAGCCAAATCACATGGCCTGTGGGAATAAAGAAAAAGATTGCAGCAGCATTGGTTGAAACATTAACCAGTTTTGCAGAAGCGGAAGCATTTAAAAAATCGAAAGCAAACACCTTTACAAATAAAAATAATAAGAAACTGCCTGTGCCCGGACCAAAATACCATCATAGAAACCGATAACTGCACCAAACAAGATTCCAAGCGCGATTTCTTTTTTACCTGCTTGTAAAACCGTATGAATCTTACCCAAATCTTTTTTAGCAAAAGTATAAATTGCAATGGTGATTAATAAGAAAAATACGATATATCGCATGAATTCTTTGGGAATCATTGAAACTGACATTGCACCAAAGAAAGAAAATATAAAAGCAGCCAGCATAGTTGGAAGTACTAATTTCCAATTGATTGTTACTTTCTTAAAGTAAGCAAAAGCAGAAGAAACTGTACCTGCCATAGCGATGATTTTATTGGTACCAAAAACAGTAGCTAAACTGTGTTTTGGAAGTGCATGAATTAAAGCAGGTAATTGGATCAAGCCACCACCGCCAACCGCAGCATCAATAAGCCCACCACAAAAGGCGAAAAAGCCAAGGCTCAGCAAAATACTTTGATATTCCATTATCGATCTGCTTGGAGGAAGAGTGGGAAGTTTATGCTAGAAATATTGGGAATAAAAGTAATGATAAACCATGAAATCTCATTAAGTGAAACTTGATGGGTTGGATAAGGCTACATTCTCATTTACTTTATATAGCCTTTATCAATAAAAGGCTTAAAAACACGATAATAAATTGCCAAGACTAAGTTTAAAATAAAGTCTTTATATTTGTGCCATAACGCTAGTCCAGAAATATTGACTAATAACGCCAGTAGAAAAGCGCCCAACATATCAATAGGAAAATGTACACCCACATACACACGTGACCACGCGACTAACCATGCGATAAGTATGAGTAACTTGCCAAGTTCACGTTGTACTGAAAAGTAATAAGCAAACGCAATACTACTAAAAATAGTCATGTGATTGCTTGGAAATGAACCAGTTGGCTTATGTTGAATGAGTGTAATTCCCAAGTCCATCATAAAAGGTCGTGGTGAGTAAAAAACATGAGAAATCAGTTGACTAATTGAAAGTGTAATACAGGTAAAAATAAACGCTTTTAAAATCTGTTTTTTGACATTTTCGTTACCACGAAACCACATGATAGCAAACGCAAAAATCATTAAATACAATAAATCATTGGCAATGAAAATCGCATAGCGCACCATAAATGATGATGCATGTTCTGGTGCATTTAAAAGATTAAATAAGGCAAGATTTAAGTTTTCAATCGACATTATATTCAAACAGGCAAATCGTCGGCTGCTTACTTTAATCATCTTGTCATTAAAATGAAATATATAGGTAACTTAAAGGCAACATTGTAAATAAAATTTGTGATGACCATCTGTATATTTCTAATAAAAAAACAGCAAAACGATATATCGGTTTGCTGTTTCTATGTATTCAAATAAGTCCTGCCTAAAATAGGCAACAGTCCTTATTTAAACTGAATTGAACCGTTTGCATTTACAGTAATTTTAGACTCGCCAGCAGCCATATTTTGCCCACCCCCCGCATCAGCGGCTTCAAACTTTGCCATGCTTGCACGCATCATGATCGGTTGAGGTGCATAATTATTGGTATTGATATTTAAACTAACTAAATTATATGCAGATTTATTCCATGCTTGGGTTAAAATTTGTGCACGTTGTTGGAAGTTTTTCGATGCTTCCACCATAAGTTCATTTTCAACTTTTTTGCGTTGTTCATCTGAAACAGTAAAGTTGATCGATTGGGTTTGGAAATTCTGTTGTAGTTCATTGATTAATTGGCTTGCTGCCTTGAAATCTTTACTTTCTAGACGAACCTCAGCACGACCACGCCATTCTTTTAATTTTTGGCTGTCATTGTCATAAATCGGATAAGTGGTTTGTGAACCCGTTTCAACTTTCACTTGTGGGTATTTTTTTGCAGTGGCAATCGCTTGGTTCATGAGCTGGGTAATTTGTGCAGACAGCTCAGCAGGTTGTTTGTTGGTTTTCTCAATGAAAAGAACTGCATGCATTTCATCATTTGAAACTTGACGTGTTGCGTCAGCTTGCACATTGACAATGTTGTAATTTAAAGGCTCATTTTCAGCGGCGTTGCTCATAGTGCTTAGTGTTGTTCCTAAAAGTAGAGTAGTTAAAGCTAAATAACGCATGTTAAATCCTTAAAAAATATTGATATACAAATATATTTTTGAATAAATTTGAAGATACTTCGATCTTAAAGCCAAGTTTAGGAATAGATTCGAGGATATTGTGGTGGATTTGTAATGTTTCAGGTGTATTTTGAAATCATTTTATTTTAAAAAAGATTTTAAATATTAATCTGTTATTGTAATTTTTCTAAAAAAGCTTACTACGAAAACTACATAAATAAAAATCTTTAAAATATTTCAAAGTTTTCTTTCATCTGTCACATAGTATGATGATACTCTTAGTCTAAGTTAGGATGAATGTTTTTTCCAATGAACTACTAAGCAATAAGTTCATAAAAGATATTTATTTTCTTGAAAAAAACTGTATTATCGCCCTCCTAGTTAGGGCTATGAAAAAATTCTGACTAACTAGATTTCTATAAAGCACCGAGTCAAAGGACCGCAAGTCACCCGACTTATTTCTTTCAACCCATATCAGAGATGGTAATTCGATATGAGCGTTACTTCTGTAAATCCTGCTGCCACTTCCACAAACGAATACTACTTGACTCGCCAAAGTCAGATGGAATCGAATGTTCGTAGTTATCCACGTAAATTACCGTTAGCGATAGCGGAAGCACATGGTTGTTGGGTTACCGATGTTGAAGGTACAAAATACCTCGATTGTTTAGCTGGGGCAGGAACATTGGCTTTAGGCCATAACCATCCTGCGGTGATTAAAAGTATTCAAGACACTTTAGCCAGTGGTTTGCCTTTACATACTTTAGATTTAACAACGCCTTTAAAAGATGCTTTTACTGAAGCGCTACTTGAGCAATTACCTGGTGGTAAAGAAGAGTATTGTCTACAGTTCTGTGGTCCATCTGGTGCAGATGGTACAGAAGCAGCGATTAAGTTGGCTAAGACCTACACTGGTCGTAGCACAGTGATTAGTTTTTCTGGTGGCTACCATGGTATGACCCATGGGGCACTGGCAATGACGGGTAACTTATCTGCTAAAAATGCGGTGAATGGCTTAATGCCAGGTGTACAGTTTATGCCATATCCGCATGAATACCGTTGCCCATTGGGGGTTGGCGGTGAAGCAGGTGTTGATGCGCTTACTTATTATTTTGAAAACTTCATTGAAGATGTAGAAAGCGGTGTAACCAAACCTGCTGCTGTGATTCTTGAAGCGATTCAAGGTGAAGGCGGTGTTGTGACTGCACCTACAAAATGGTTGCAAAAAATCCGTGAAGTGACTGAGCGTCATAACATCGTTCTTATTCTTGATGAAGTTCAAGCTGGATTTGCCCGTTCAGGAAAAATGTTTGCTTTTGAACATGCAGGGATTGAACCTGATGTGGTGGTGATGTCGAAAGCAGTAGGTGGTAGCTTACCGCTTGCAGTATTAGGAATTAAACGTAAGTTTGATGCTTGGCAGCCTGCAGGTCATACGGGTACTTTCCGTGGTAACCAACTTGCAATGGGTACAGGTCTTGCAACGATCAAAACCATCAAAGAGCAAAACCTTGCGCAAAATGCACAAGAGCGTGGTGATTTCTTACAAGCTGAATTGAAAAAATTAGCACAAGAATTCCCGTGTATTGGTAATGTTCGTGGTCGTGGCTTAATGATCGGTGTTGAAATTGTAGACGAGCGTAAGCCAGCAGATCATATGGGTTCACTTCCTGCGGATTCACAATTGGCTGCTGCAATTCAAACAGCATGTTTCAACAATAAATTATTGCTTGAAAAAGGTGGTCGTGGCGGAACAGTAATTCGTTTGCTTTGCCCATTGATCATTACTCAAGAAGAATGTGTAGAAGCGATTGCACGCTTTAAGAAAGCAGTTGCAGAAGCTCTTGTTGCAGTTCGAGGCGCGTAATTTATGGTAGATTTTGCAGAACATCGTAAAGCGTTACTCTGCAATGATGCTAAGTCCATTGCTGACTATGAGTCAGCAATGGCTGAGGCGACCAAAGCGGTCGCAGCATGGTTGCAAAACGATAAAATGTATACGGGTGGTAGCATTAAAGAACTTCGTCAAGCGATTTCTTTTAACCCATCAAAAGAAGGTTTAGGTTTGCACCAATCGCTTGAGCGTATGGTGGAACTTTTCCTCAATAAAAGTTTAAAAGTACATCATCCACATTCTTTAGCGCATTTGCATTGTCCAACCATGGTCACCAGTCAAATTGCTGAAGTGTTGATTAATGCAACAAATCAATCTATGGACTCATGGGATCAAAGCCCTGCGGGTTCATTGATGGAAGTGCAACTCATTGACTGGCTTCGTCAAAAAGTCGGTTATGGTGCAGGTCAAGCAGGTGTGTTCACTTCAGGTGGTACGCAGTCGAATTTAATGGGTGTACTTCTTGCACGTGACTGGTGTATTGCCAAGAACTGGAAAGACGAAAACGGCAATCCGTGGTCTGTACAGCGTGATGGCGTGCCAAATGAAGCAATGCGCAATGTCAAAGTAATTTGTTCTGAAAATGCACATTTCTCAGTGCAAAAGAACATGGCGATGATGGGCATGGGCTTCCAATCTGTTGTGACTGTTCCTGTGAATGAAAATGCACAGATGGATGTCGATGCACTGGAAAAAACCATGGCACACCTTCAAGCTGAAGGCAAAATTGTGGCATGTGTGGTTGCAACTGCGGGTACGACTGATGCAGGCGCAATTGATCCATTGAAAAAAATCCGTGAAATCACCACCAAATATGGCGCTTGGATGCATATCGATGCGGCATGGGGTGGGGCATTGATTCTTTCAAACGATTACCGTTCTATGTTGGATGGTATTGAATTGTCAGATTCGATCACGTTGGATTTCCATAAGCATTATTTCCAAAGCATTTCTTGTGGTGCGTTCTTGTTGAAAGATGAAGCGAACTATCGTTTCATGCATTATGAAGCTGAATATTTGAACTCAGCTTATGATGAAGAGCATGGTGTACCAAACCTAGTATCTAAATCACTACAAACAACGCGTCGTTTTGATGCGTTGAAATTGTGGATGACGATTGAAAATTTAGGTGAAGAACTTTACGGTTCGATGATCGATCACGGTGTGAAGCTGACACGTGAAGTTGCAGACTATATCAATACAACTGACGGTCTTGAAATGTTGGTTGATCCACAGTTTGCATCGGTATTGTTCCGTGTTGTGCCAGAAGGTTATCCAATCGAACTACTCGATACACTGAATCAAAACGTGGCAGATGAACTGTTTGCGCGTGGTGAAGCAAATATTGGTGTCACCAAAGTTGGTAATGTTCAATCATTGAAAATGACGACTTTAAGCCCAGTTGCAACTTTAGAAAACGTACAGAACTTGTTGGCACTCGTGCTTGCAGAAGCTGAACGCATCAAAGGTGCTATTGCAGATGGTACTTATACACCTGCGATTGATTAATTCATTTCGTTGATCTTAGTAATTTTTGAAAAACCGAGTTAAGAAGTTAGCTCGGTTTTTTATATTTTTAAAAATCTAAAATAAGTATTTAAAATATTGAAGATGCTATTGCTTTTTTATTTCAATAATTTAAAGCATAATTATATCTGCACAATATATTTATTTAATTTTTTATTTTAGGTCAATTATGCCTATCGAAGTCGTTGAAAGATGGTTGCATTTGACCACACAAAAAAATCAACAAGTGATGCACAATGTTGCACGCTTATGGGAAATCGGTCAAAAGGCAAAATCTCAACAAGATATTTTAGATGGTCTGCATCCGTGGGGCGATTGTAAGGATTTATATTTCCATAATTTTATTGCACAAATTTGTTTTATTGTGGGGGTATTCATTGTAATTTTTGGGTGGGTTATTCACGCTTATATTGCTTTTGCTTTAACGTTTTGCATCGGTGTTTTGTGTTTATTTATTGCTTACCTGATCTATGAGCCGAGTCAGCCTGTCGATGAGGTGATTGAGTTTTTAGAACATCGTATGATTGAGCTGAAATATAATTTTAAAACCAATCAGATACCAGAGTATTTACCGCAGTATAGCCACTCCGTCTTGGTGATAAGTAAGCTGAAACAGGCATTCCCTTTATTTTCCAAAGGTAATGCAAGCAATGAAATTACACAATATATTTCAACCATATGGCAAATTGAAAATAAAAAACTGCCTGTACTATTATTTCATTATCGTTATATGAGCGAATTATCCATCAGTCCTTTAAATAATGAACCAAATAAAATGAAAAGTACTTATAAAAATCAATGGGGCGCTTTTATTTTTGGCACAGAGCCGCTAGGTATTGCTACAAATAATCGACATAGCAGCTTTTTTGAGCCTTATACAAAAAAGTGGTCAACCAGTGATATCTTTCTAAATGAAAACGTACATATTTTTGGTTATGATCAACAACAACTTGCACGTATAATTAGTCCAATGTTAACTTTAAAATTAAGTGATTTTTTTCAAAACTATTCGGGGGAAGTGATCTTTCACTTTGAGGAAAGAATGTTGTGTTACATGGGGGATCAAAATTTATTGGCTCGTCGTCAACAGAAACAAAAAATTCGTGATACTTCTCAGTTACGAGGACATTTGCGCACATTACGTATGCCAGAATATGAATTATTTAAGCAGCAAATGACGAGTTTGATTTCATAAATACATTAGGGGAAATAGGCATGGGGATTTTAATTTTTATTACTATTTTTATGGTATTGATTGTCTGGGGAATTTTAATTCGCAATAATATTGTTCGGTATTTTAATGCAACTCGTCGTGCATGGGCGGAAGTTGCTAATTTTGAAGCACAAAAAGCTAAAATTTTAGAAGGATTGGAGCGGATACTCTCGCGATATACCCAATTTGAAAAATCCACTTTGGAAAAAGTAACCGAATTACGTCAACAAATTTTGAACTTAAATATGAGCAATGCCGATGTTTCCCAACTACAGCACATTGAAAAATTAAGCCAAGATTTAATGAAAAATTTAAATGTCGTGGTTGAGAATTATCCTGAATTAAAGGCAGATCAGTTGTATTTAACCATGATGGATGATATTCAAGAGCAGAATGAAAATGTCGGAGCAGCCATTACGATTTTTAATCGGAATGTTGAAGCCTTTAATAATACCATTCAAATCTTCCCTAATAATGTGATTAATACTTTAACCTTGTCTAAAAAACCAATTCGTCCCTTTTCAGATCCGATTTTATTAAAAAACTTTAATTATCGCCCAAATTTTTAAATTGAATTTAAATTTCTGTTATTTATAAGTTTATTTGTGAATGGTCTTGGTTTTAAAGATATTATGTTTTGATTTTCTTATATCTAAAAAGTAAAAAGATGAAGTTGAGATAAATTTTAATACATGTTGAATAATTCTATTCGAGAATTTTTTCAAAATATGGCAGAATATGCGGTTTTAAAGTTTTTAGAGGATTGGCAGCATGCGCTTTGTTGATGAAGCAGTCATTACCGTAGAGGCTGGCGACGGTGGCAATGGCGTAGCCAGTTTTCGCCGTGAAAAGTTTGTGCCATTTGGTGGTCCAGATGGTGGTGATGGTGGTCGTGGCGGCAGTATATATATCCAAGCCGACGATAATACCAGTACCTTAGTAGATTATCGTTATACCCGTAAATTTCGTGCAGAACGTGGTAAAAACGGTGCTGGCGCAAACTGTGCTGGTCGAGGTGGTGAATCGGTCACATTGAAAGTTCCAGTGGGAACAACCATTGTCGATACTGAGTCAGGCGATATCATTGGTGATTTAGTCGAAAATGGTCAACAAGTTTTAGTTGCAGGTGGTGGTGACGGTGGATTGGGTAATACCCATTTTAAATCATCGACCAATCGTGCGCCGCGTAAGTGTACACATGGTACCAAAGGTGAGTTTCGTGAAATTCGCTTAGAGTTAAAAGTATTGGCAGATGTAGGTTTACTGGGTATGCCAAATGCAGGTAAATCTACTTTTATCCGTGCAGTTTCTGCGGCAAAGCCAAAAGTTGCAGATTATCCATTTACTACGATGGTACCGAACTTAGGCGTGGTCGATGCAGATAGTCACCGTTCATTCGTGATGGCAGATATTCCAGGATTGATTGAAGGTGCGGCTGAAGGGGCTGGACTTGGGATTCGCTTCCTAAAACATTTGGCACGTACACGTATTTTATTGCATATCGTAGATGTTCAACCCATCGATGGTTCTGACCCTGCATATAATGCGAAAGCCATTTTGGAAGAATTAAAGAAATTCTCTCCAACATTGTCAAAACTTCCAATTGTTCTGGTTTTAAACAAACTTGATCAAATTGCTGAATCTGAACGAGAAGAATGGTGTAATCATATTCTTACAGAATTACAATGGGATGGACCGGTATTTAAGACTTCAGGTTTAACTTCTGAAGGAACCAAAGAAGTTGTGTATTACCTCATGGATCAAATCGAACAACAACACGAACGTGAAGTTGAAGATCCTGAATATGCAGCGGAAATCAAAGCCTTCCGTGATCAGCTTGAGGCTGAAACACGTGAGCAAACAATTGCCGCAAAAGAAGCTTATCGTGAAATGCGCCGTCAACAACGCCTTGCAGGATTGTTGGGTGATGACGACGAAGATGACGATGGTGATGATGGCGAAATGGAAGTGTATTACGTACGTTAAGCAAACGTACAACTGAGGACAAGATGATAGAAGTGGTAGATGGGCAACGTCAGCTCAAGGCTTTAAAACGTATCGTTGTTAAAATCGGATCATCTTTACTCACAGCAAATGGGCAAGGTTTAGATTTGGAAGCTATTTCGCATTGGGCGAAACAGATTGCGGATCTACACAATGCAGGGCACGAAATTATTTTAGTGTCATCAGGTGCTGTGGCTGAAGGTATGGTTCGTATGAAGCTAGAGAATCGACCCACCGATCTACCCAGTCTGCAAGCTTGTGCTGCCATTGGTCAAATGGGACTGATTCAAACTTGGTCAAGCGTATTGGAAAATCATACCATTCAAACTGCACAAGTATTGTTGACGCATGATGATTTGGCAGATCGTCGTCGTTATTTAAACTCGTGTGATGCACTGCAACACTTGATTGATTGGCGGGTGATTCCAGTCATCAATGAAAATGACACAGTCTCTACTGACGAAATACGTTTCGGGGATAATGATACTTTGGCTGCGATGGTTGCAGGTCAAGTGCATGCAGATTTGTTAATTATCCTCACTGATCAACAAGGCATGTTTGACTCTGATCCTCGTTCAAATCCAGATGCGAAACTTTTCCATACTGTTCGTGCGATGGATGAATCTCTGTTTGATATGGCAGGTGGTGGTGGTAAGTTTGGTCGCGGTGGGATGTTGACTAAAGTCCGTGCTGCGCGTTTGGCTGCAAAGTCAGGCTGTCCAACGCTGATTGCGAGTGGTGAAAGTGACAATGTCCTTGCTCGTTTAATGGCGGGTGAGATGCTCGGTACATTATTTATCACCGATGATGATCGTGTAACTGCGCATCAACAATGGCTTGCTGCACATTTACAAACCGCAGGGCGTTTAGTTTTGGATGATGGTGCTGTGAAAGCCATTAAAGAAAATCATCGTAGTTTATTGCCTGTTGGTGTAAAAGCAGTTGAAGGGCATTTTGAGCGTGGTGATGTAGTGGAATGTGTCGATACACAAGGTCATCGTGTGGCAGTAGGGCGTGTCAACTTTAGCTCTCGTTCTGCTGAGATCGTTAAAGGGCTAGCTTCAGATAAAGTGCATCAGGTATTGGGTGAGGCACGTTCTTTAGAAATGATTCATCGCAATCATATGGCAATATATTAGCTTTAAAAGTTAAGAATAAAAAACCTCGCACGTTAGCGAGGTTTTTTATTCTATGAATATCTTTAAATATCATCATAGCTCTATAAATTTTCATTTAAAGCTTGTTCAATTCGAATAATCTCATCAAATGTCAGTTGTTTATATTGAAAAAGTGGTGTTTTTAATAATTCATTGATAGCAAGAAGTGCATCCGTTTCAGGCTCAGTAATTTGAAGCACACTATTGTTAAAATGGAAACATGGATATTGTTCAATGGTCGCTTTGAGCAATACAGGAGAATCGCTTAACTCGTGTAAAGAGCCTACTAATTTTTCTGGAATATTTTTGGCAATAGTATAATTATTGACGAGTTTTTCTAAAGTTTCAGCTTTACTGAGAAAAATTTGTGGTGGTTCAAGTTCAGGAACATTCGCATCATTGATGTCGTAGTCATTTTCTGCTGCATTCCATAAGACATAAAATTTAGTTTAGTCAATATATTCAATACATGAAAAAATATTGGCATCTAATTCGATTAAAATATTGAATAGATCTTCTCGGTTTAATTCACTGAGCACTTGGTAAACGTCAGTCTTATGGTTCTGAATGATTTTTTGAAAAGTTGAGCTTGTATCCAAACCATTTTCATTATTGATAATTTGCAGCCATGAACTCTGATGCGCGAATTGAAATTCTAAGGATTTCCACTGCTCAGTTAAGCGGTCAAGATCGTGACTTTTATACAGTATCGCACCATATTTACCATCAAGTACACAATGATAATTTTCATCATTAAACATAAAAGATCGCTGTTTTAATAAATAGGTTTTATTCATAAAATTTCTCTTATTTTATTGTTTATATGTGGATTATTTAAAACGGCACATTGTTGAAATAAAAAAATCAGCAAGTTTTAGGCAAATTTCTTTTGTTGCTTGAGTACAGGTAAATCTTGATCTTTACCTACCATAAAGGGATGATCCGCAAGGTTTAACATTTCTGTATCTTCAATGCTATTCCCATAAGCATAAATTTTATCATACTGATCTAGATTATATTTTTCTAAAATACGAGTTCTTTTCTGATCACAACTACAATCGGGCGTCGAATAATGTCCTGTAAATACCTGATTTACAATTTCAGTTTCAGTACAAATGAGATCGACTTCTAACAGCGCACAAATATATTCCAAATAAATATCCACCGAGGCTGAAACAATGACAATCTCATCACCTAGATTTTTGTGTTTTAAAAACTGCTGATACAGTTTTTGATCAAGTTGTGTGAGTAGATATGGCGCATATTCTTCAGCGAGTTGCTGAATTTCAGCAGCATTTGCTTCAGTAAACATGGCTTTAAAGAGTTTAGGACGCATCGCAGCAGCAGGATAAATATTTAAATAATAGGCTTGTATCCAAGGCAAAATTTTAATGCCTTGTTTCATGATATGACGTTTTGATAAGGCGTAAAAAATGAACCCTGTGAAACTATCTTTTCTACACAAGGTACCATCAAAATCAAATAAGGCTAGGTTTTTATACGTTTTGCGCGTTGCATGCATGTTTCATAGCGTCCATTTACACGGCTTGCATACCAATTGGTATTATAATCACGGCTCAGTTTTGGTCCAGAAATGACCACTTCAGGCATGATCGCATACATCGGCTCATTACCTGTCTTTTCTTTATATAATTTACCAATCGCAATGTAAGTTTGAGTTTTCTCAAAGCCTTTTTCTTTCTCTTTTTTTAAGTCATTACGCAACTGACGGGGCGTAACCAATATATTATTTTTCGCAAATAAAGCAATAATCGTTTTTTCAGTGGTCGTTGTCGTAGTCCGTGGATTGCCATTTTTGTCGTAAGAGAGCAAATCGCCATCTAATGCTAAATCCGCACCTGCCAATTTATCTATCATCTTTTGGAAAGCAGCATTTCGACTTGAATACATTCCTGAATTATAGTCAGCAAAACGATAAATCGCCTTGTCATAATCGGCAGGGTAGAGCATCAAACGATGAATACCATAATATAAGCCACCATATTCGGTGTATAAATCATCACGTAATTGATTGGTGCTCATGCTACTGCGTTTATTTTCTTTGGCATAATTAATATGCACTTGCATAGAACCCAATGTGGTAATTGGATTCATTTTTTCACCAATGTCTTGTCCAACCAGTTTTGCAGCGCCTGTGAGGGCACTGACATGATAATGTTGTGCCATATAGGCAAAAATTTCTCGATACAAAACGTCTAAATCTTTTTCTGTTTTAACTTTACGCATTTGTTTAAGATAGTTGTCATCGGGTGTGGGTTGAGTTTTTAATACTTGCTCAAAATAGGTAGCAACTGTACCGCCGATGGTGGCACCAAGTTTATCTTCAAATTTCTCATTTAAACGTGTAGTAACTTCTTTGACGGCTTTATCGCCTAAGCCTGGCACAACAGGGTTGGCGATGAAGTTTGATTCCTGATCGACCACAGCAATCATGGTGCAGACATTGTCTTTGGTGGTCGGAATATTTAGCTCTTGAGAGATATCAAACATATCTTTTGCCCAAGATTCTCGGTTTTGCACACGGTTTGGAATGAGTTTACGAATTTGTTCCGTTTCAAGCTGAGGCTCATCTTCAGCAAACCATGAGCCTTTGCCACATGCAACGAGCCCAATGGAGATCGCTAAGACACTTAAAGATTTCACAAATGTTTGGGATAAACTGGAATTTTTCATAGTGATGAAAATGCACTCAGAAAGAAATGAGCTAAATAGATCACAGCAGTATACTATGTCGAATGATAAATGTAAGAAAATATATGTATATGAATTTTACTTAGAAGACTAAATTCATTAGCTTGAAAATAATACAATTTAGATGTTCATCTTAAAAATGTAAAAATTAGGAGTGGGGTTTACGGATTTTAGATGGTTATTTAAAAAATATTAAATTTTGCGTATTTAAGAAAATCATGTATGTTGGTGTAAAACATAATTATTTAATAGGAATTTTTATCGTGTTTTGGGGACAAAAAACAAAGCAAAATGAGACAATTGATTTAATATCTGAACAGGAATTAACCCCATTTTATGAAAAAATAGATGCTTTTTTACAACAAATCAATAATATCGTTTTAGATAAACCGCAACAAACAAAGCTGGCATTGTGTAGTTTACTTGCAGGTGGTCATCTGTTGTTTGAAGATTTACCGGGTTTAGGAAAAACCACATTGGCAAGTGCTTTGGCACATTTGGCAGGGCTTGATTTTCAAAGAATTCAATTTACCAATGATATGTTGGCAAGTGATGTTATCGGCATCAATATGTTTAATCAAAGTGAACACGTGTTTGAGTTCAAACAAGGACCAATTTTTACGCAAATTTTATTGGCAGATGAAATTAATCGTTGTAGTCCAAAAACACAAAGTGCCTTGTTAGAGGCAATGGAAGAAGGGTTTGTGACCATTGATGGAATGCGTTATGAGCTACCCCAGCCATTTTGGGTGATTGCCACACAAAACCCATTGTTTCAAAGTGGGACTTATCCTTTGCCTGAGTCACAATTAGATCGATTTTTGATGCGTTTATCTTTAGGTTATCCATCACGTGATGCTGAAAAACTTTTATTACAGCAACGTCCTCGTCATATATTAATTAATAATGTGAATGCTGTTTTTAAAGCTGCTGAAATTATAAAACTACAACAACTTGTACAAAAAATTTATTTAAATGACTTAGTGTTTGACTATTTGCTTGATTTAGCCAATGAAACACGCAAAACCCAACATGGCTTATCTACACGCGGTTTGTTAGCTCTAAAGAAAGCTGCACAAGCCTATGCTTTGCTAGAAAAACGTAATTTTGTCACAGTTGATGATGTAAAAGCTGTTTTTGTTGCTGTTGCCTCACATCGGCTGAATTTAGGAGAAAAAGATACTTTTGCCTTAATGCAAAAAGTTGCGGTAAATGGTTGAGGATGCCTAAATGCTGCAACAGCGATTTTTAAAATGGTTACATCAACGCTTTCAATATGAAGGTATAAATGTATTAAAACAAAAACAAGTTTTAGTATTTTTATATCAACAAGGTTATTTATATGTAGTCTTAATTTTGATTACATTTATTGCAGGTGTGAACTATGCAAATAATTTGATTTTAGCTTTTTGTTTTCTGATTAGTGCAATATTGTGTATTAGCTTTTATATTACTTTTAAACAACTTTATGCCTTGAAAATTGAAGTAGTTTTTCCAGAGGTAGGGAGAGTAAATGAAGTACTCCCATTAAAATTAATACTTCATAGCCCCGATCAAGCAATAAAATTTTTAAATTTTAAAATAGATAACCAGTTTCAGCATATCGCAGTTCATTCTCAACAACAAATAGAATTTAACTTCCAACCTCCACAAAGAGGAAAGTTTAAACTCCCCACGCTTCAAATTTTCTCAACGTATCCTTTAGGTTTGGTTCGAGCATGGACATATATCTATATGTCTGAGCCGATTTGGATTGCACCTGAACCCTATAAGTCGGAAAATGAGTTATTCAGCTCACGAAGTTCTGGTATGCCAGACTGGGATGAGTTCTATGAATTAAATCAATACAAACAAGGTGACTCGCTTAACGCAGTGTCATGGAAGCAAGCTGCACGCGGTCAGGGGCTATATATTAAAAGGTTTGAGGATCATATAGATCAAGAAACCATGCAGATTGATTATCATCGTATGCCTGCAGATGAACATGAAGTTAAACTCAGTTTAATGATGGCTCTTGTAGATGAATGTGAACAACAGCAGCGAGTTTACCAAGTCACTTTGCCTCATGTAGAAATAGAACAAGGTGTAGGATTTACACATTATCAAATGGTTAAAATAAAATTAGCGCAGGCATAATTATGCATAAATCACTACAAATTATGATTCTCGCAATGCTTGGACTGATTTGTTTAGCCTTGGTTGCTTTTATTCCAATTGCTTTATCTTTATTTTATATAATACAAATTTTTATTATTTATCAGTTTAATAAAAAACCATCACGAGATAAAATACCAAAATTTTATTCTTATTATAAATTAATCTTTGTTCTAGTTAGTTTAGCCATAATCTATTTTAATTATGCTACTTTTCTTGGCGTAGATGCCGGTGTTCCTGTGTTGGCAACTTTTTTATTTGCAAAAGCTTTAGAAACTAAAAAACAAAGGGATTTAATTATTTTATTTAACTTTGCATTATTTGTAAGTGCGAGTTTATTTTTATTTAGCCAGTCATTTATTATGGCAGTGGTGGTTTTGCTATGTTTGACGCTTGGTTTGGTTGGGCTATATCGTGTACAAATGGCATTATTTTCAGTTACCGATGTTTATACTGAAAATTTAAAAACAGATCTCCTGAATGTGCTGAAAGTAATGGCTTTAGCCGTACCATTTTTTATTTTATTATTCTTGTTTTTTCCAAGATTTCCACCTTTATGGCATGTACCTATTCCTAAAAATAATGCTGTAACGGGTTTAAGTGATCAAATGTCACCGGGTAGTATCGCTGAGTTATCACAATCAACAGCATTGGCATTTCGAATTATTGGAAATATACAACAATTACCGCACAGAGAAAATTTATATTGGCGCGCCATGGTGTTGGATCAATATGATGGTCAAACATGGACACGAAATACACTAAATACCTTACCTCAAAAAAATCTAAATATTCATTTAAATAAGCATTTGAATTATCAATATTTAAATGCAGATCAAAATCAAACATTGATTACTGCTTTAGAGCAGTCTATACCGAATGAATCTCGTTATTATTTACATCAAGATGGTGCGATTACAGCACGTCGCGCAGTTCAAGTGAATAGTCCCATAAATTTACAATGGGTTGGCAATAAAGAAATATTTGATGATCATCATCGAGAAAATAGAGAAAGAATTAATTTAAAATACCCACAAAAATTTGATACCAAGGCACAACAATTGGCAACGCAACTTTTTGTCCAGAGCCAATCTAACCCTGAAAAGTATGTCAATAATGTTTTGAATTGGTATCGCATAAATGGCTTTAGCTATACTTTGTCACCCGGTCGCTTAGGAGAAAATCGTGTTGATGATTTTTTATTTGGGAGCAGACAAGGATTTTGTGAGCATTATGCGTCAAGTTTTACCCTTTTAATGCGTTATGTGGGAATTCCAGCACGTGTGGTGATTGGTTATCAGGGCGGACAATTTGCCCCCGATCAAAAAAGTTGGGAGGTACGTCAATTGGATGCACATGCTTGGTCTGAAGTTTATTTAAATGGAAAATGGCAACGTATTGATCCGACAGCAATTATTTCACCGCAACGTATCGATCAAGGGATGCAGGATTTAATCAATCAAGACCGTAATATTTTAGGGGATTCAAATTTTAGCTATCAGCATTATTCGGTGTTAAAAACTTTACGTGTTTGGAGTGATTATGCAAGTTACCAATGGCAAAGCAAAGTTGTGGGTTATGATACGGATAAACAAAAAAATTG
Organism: Acinetobacter defluvii; assembly: GCF_001704615.3. Taxonomy (NCBI): domain Bacteria; kingdom Pseudomonadati; phylum Pseudomonadota; class Gammaproteobacteria; order Moraxellales; family Moraxellaceae; genus Acinetobacter; species Acinetobacter defluvii. Next base: position 2,025,896 of record NZ_CP029397.2, on the reverse strand, counting down.
GATGAAAAAACTAGGACTGGACTCAAGTTATAGTTATGGGATGATTTTAATTGCTGGAATATTATTTATTGTATTGACTTATTTTTTAATTAAAACTGCCAATAGTTATATGAAACAAAGTAAATTTGAGCGAGTGATTGCAAAATTTTCTAAGCATTTAAATAATGAAGATCGACAAAAAGAGTATGAAAGCTTTCAGCAGTGGATGTTACGTTTGGCTGAATATACAGATCAGCCACAATGTTTTAAACAGAGTTATCTCATGTATCAAAAAATAGTTTATTTAAAACAAGAAAATAGCGAGTTAGTTGTAAAATTTGAAAACTTGCTTAAAGAATGTTCGACTGAATTAAGAAATGTGAAAAAAACTTGTCATCATCAAAAATAGTGAATATGATCTACTGCATTCTAGGTTTATAGCTCAGTTGGTTAGAGCGCTACGTTGACATCGTAGAGGTCACCAGTTCGAATCTGGTTAAACCTACCAAAATTTTTATTGATATATATCAATAATATAAGGGCAAAATTGTAATGATTTTGCCCTGTTTTTTATGTCAAATAGGTCAGCTTTGAGTAATCAAAATACTCAAAATTTGCATTAAAAACTGCTTTATATTTCGCTTTTGGGCGCCAAATTTGAAGAACGTATGTGTCTTTAAAGATTTTGGTGCCCAAATTACGGCCCCAAATATTTAGAGTTAGTAATTATGCAAAAACCTGTCAAACGTGGCAATGCCTGGCGCATCCAAGTCAAATACAAACATCTCCGTGATGCAGCTACTCGCGATACTCCTGAAGAGTGCACTCAATGGGCATATAAACGCCTAATAGAATTGCAACTTGAATATGAAAAAGAACTAGAAAATCTGAATAAACCTAAATGTACCTTACGCGAGCTTTTCCACCTCTATTATGAAAAGTGTGGCCAATTCAAAAAAAGCAAAGAATATACACGTAATCATCTAAAGTGGCTTGATCGTTACTATGGCGATCTAGTTGATAAATCTATTCATGAAATCACACCAAAACTTATTACAGAAAATCGTGATAGACGTTTGAAGATGGTACAACCTGCAACTGTACATAGAGAAATGAGTTTAGGATCCGTGGTATTTACCTTTGCTGTACGTGAAGCATTTCTAATTCCATCAAATCCATTTAACTTGGTTAAGAAACCTATTAGATCGCAATCACGGCAAAACCGTATTAGCCAAACACAGATTGAACAGATCCTAAAAGGTTTGGATAATTATCATGAAAATATGGTACCCAATACACCAGGACATTTTGTTGCTTGGTCTTTCTTATTTGCGCTTGAAACAGCAATGCGTAAAGGTGAAATTTTAGGTATCCATAAAGAACATGATCATGGTGATTATGTACATTTGCCTGATACCAAGAATGGTACTTCACGTGATGTACCACTTTCACATAAGGCTAGAAAGCTTTTAGATTTATTGCCAAATCGAAAAGGTGGTTTAATTCCTCACAGTTCTAATTCATTTAGACTTTTATGGCAGAGAAATTTAAAACGTATTGGCTTAGATGGTGATTTGACGTTTCACGATACACGTCATGAAGCAATTACACGTATGGTAAATAATCAAAAACTACCTGTAGAGATACTGGCAAAGGTGACAGGGCATAAAACCCTCAGTGTATTAGTGAATACTTATTACAATCCAACAGCTTCCGAGATAGCAAAAATGTTGAATGCTGCTTAAAATTATGCCCCATTGAATGGGGCTTTTTCTAATTCTTACGTCTAGCACCACGTTTGGTAGCGATAACATTTAAGTTCTCTAGAACAGGTAAAACTTCTTTTGGATCGTATAGGTGTTTATTTTCATCACCTTTATTAAACGCACCAACTTTTTCAATAATTGTTTTGCGAGAATAATTAAAACGTTTTGCAAGCCAAGCTGCTGTTACACGGTGAGGTAATTCTTCAGCTTTTAATTCAACGATTGTTCCACCAGCGAAATCATCACCTAGGAATAATTGTGGTGGTTTACTTGCTTCAATGACAACAATATATTTATTCATCATATAATCTTAATCCCAATCAGATTGGATCGCAGAGGGTCAGCTATACGATCCGATTTTTCTTTGACTGGCGATTCCTCCATTAATATATTTTTAATGTGGCCAAACTGCTTTAAGCTGTGATTTCTGCTTCACGACGTTCGGCAGCTTGCTCAATTAACAATTTTTCTTCAGGACTAAATTTGTTATAAGGATTACTTTCGAGTTCAGCCCAAACCTGATTTATTTCATCTTGAGTCGTGCATTTTTCAATTCGTGTAATTGCACGATCTACCGCTGTGTCTGGTGCCGACTGCGCCTCGCCAAAAATATCACCTTGGCTTAGGATCTCTTTGCGTTGTGCATAAGAGGTTAAAACTATTTGGTGATGCTCATCTGTCATTTGAGCCTTATTTTCAGTGATGCGTTTAGCGACCACTTCAAGTTCTGCAACGTCTTTTGACTCTTGGATTTGTCTAATCAAACCACCTTTAATGCTATTGCTCTTGATCTCATTAATCACAGGTGCTTTTGGTTTGTTGGGTTCATCAATCTTTTGCTGAACTGCATTTAAAACATAGGTCTTATGAGCATCAGTTAAGATTTCATCACTCTGAATAAAGGGAATGATTGCTTGTAAATCTTGAGAGTTTGTAAAGCCATTAATTTGATCCAGCATTTGCTTACGCACCTGTGCCGAAGTTGGTTTTTTCTCTTCAACTGGTGGTGCTTCTTGCTGAGTTGATTTAGGCTTTTTTGCTTCAGTTGTTTTAACTGGCTCAACGTCAGTCACTTTGTATTTTTCTGATTGAGCAGTCCAAAACTTAATTAATTCATTACGTTCTGATTCATCAGCAAGAGCATAGATGCTGCTTTCCAATTCTTCCAAGGCATCCATTGATTTCGCTTTTAAGATTAAGTTTTTAATGTGTTTAAAATCAGACGCATTGATTACAACGGATTCACTTTCAGGTGTAACATCAATCATACGGTCTTGTTCTTCTTCCGCAGAACGTAAGCCCATCAATAGCTCAGGTGCATATACACGACCAAAGAACGAAGCAGCACGATAACGTAACATTTGCTCAGACATGGTTTGCCATTTGCTACCATCTTTCGTGTACCAGCCTTCTTTTACAGCCATTTCAATTGTGATTTTTGAAGAATCAAGGCGTTCACCAGTGTCCTTCTCAATAGCCCAAGCAACACAGCTATAGTCATGAATTTTAATAGTCTTGGTTATGTTTTTCTTCTTACGGTTTTCCCAAACCGTTTCTGTATATTCAATTTCCTTTTCGCCTAAATCTTCAAATGCAAAACGCAATGCAGAAAAACGACCACTGCTATTAATGCTGGCCATAATGTACTGTGATGACCAGCTAGGGCGACCATTCACAATGTAAAGGTTTTGCATGATCATGATTGGATCTGCGCCCATACGGTTTGACATATTCAAAGCAATGATGCAGTTCGGCAAGCCGTTCGGATTTGGTTCTTCACGCCATAGCTGATTTCCATAATCATCTTTACCAGCTTTCTTTTGAATCGTTGCGCGATATTGTTCAGGCACAAGGGTAGAGCTAGACAACATTTTCGCAATGCGTTGTGATAGCTCGAAAGACTCAAGGTTTAATAATCCAACTGATTGTTGAGTTGGTGCAGACATTTGTGTTTGAGCGTTCATGAATAAAATTCCTTAAATTTGAATAAAACTGTCTTAAAAATGAATAAAATTAGTGAAAATCAGCATCTAGGGCTTGTTTGGCCATATAAGATGGTAAAAAAATGTCTTCAATTTCTTTTGAATAACCATCCCACTCATTGATCAACAGCGACTCGGCAAGCAATTCTTTCGCTTTGTTATAGCGAGCATCACCAACACTTAAAAATAGATCAGAAGCGTTGTACTGCTTAACGTTGAAGGGAATAGAACTTTCAGCGGTGAGAAGAATAAAAGGGGGCTTATCCTCTGTTTGGTAGTACTGCTGGAAGCCTTCGCGGTACATCGATGCTGATAGGTCATAACCAAAGTCAGCACATTTTTTCGAGAAAGCGTGAGGACGTGCATCCGTTGTTGTTTTCACATCAAGAATCAAGCCGTTTGGAAAATTCTTGCAGGGCACTATATGGTAGTCGGGACGTACACGAAGTTTTAAGCCATACACAGGATCTGTGAAGAATATGCTTGCTTCTGCCATGCCGTATTCATTCATCATGAATTGGTATGTACTTAACGTACGCAAGTTATTTGCGATGCGTTCAGCGCCATCTACCTGTTCTTGAGTAACCAAAATTTTTCCCTGGTTCGCTTCCTCCCAAGCCAAAGCTTCTTCTTTGCCAGCTTTGGTGCGCTTATCAAACTTTGGAGCAATCACAAATTCTGATTCAAATTGCTCAGGTTCAAGAAACATGGTGTGCGCTAAAGTCCCAAAGTTCATTGCCTCTTTGGTTTCTTTTTCTGTTTCTTTCAAAATATTTTTTGAATAGAAATGAGCACCTGAGCGAAGCATGTCTTTAAGCTGACTTGAGCTAAATTCATGACGAGCGTGATATTCATCGTTACTCATTTTTTCAATGAGTTGGGCAGGGGTTGAAAGTTCTACATAGGCGTTCATTGGTTAGCTCCCCATTTTTCTGCACAATTGTGTGCGATTAAATTGCCAGCTCCAGTGCGCCAAACAATGCCGTACTCACCATCCATTCTGAAACGTAAGATTTCATCTTGTGCAAGATGGGCATAAACATCAGCACCATTATCTATAAGCCAATTACTAAATTCTTCAACTTGGCTTGGAAACACTGCTATACGCTTTTTATATTGTTTTGTGCTGCCATAGCGAGCACGTAGTTTTTTCCAATCGTTCACAGGTCAACCTCCAAACATTGCAACTAATGCAGCAGTGATAGCAAACCAAAACACCAAGGCAATAAGTGCAAAAATCGCGAATTCTTTAGCATTGGCAAGGATGATCGAGAGGCGTGAAGTACGCATTTCAGCAGCAGTTGGCTCTTGATAGAGCCGAGTCGTTTGACTCTTAGTAGGTTTTTGTTTCATAATGATCTCGCTTTATGTAAACCGCCAAGGGTCTCAGTTCTTCGGCGGTTTTTTTGTAGGTACGAGATAAATATCGCATTAACGATATGTTTATGTCAATAGCGATAGATTGAAATATGGCTAAAATGATAAAATATTTTTATAGCAATAAAAAAGCCGTCAATAAAATGACGGCTTTAGTTGAGATTAAATATCACTCTCTATAGTTGGGCATATTTATGCTGTATTTCCTCAAGATTTTTATAGTGTTTTTATGTTGATCATGAGATATATGGCAATATTTTTCGGATAGTAAATCACGTATATAGAATGCCTCGTATTGTATTAGATCTAGCATCATTTCCATATTTTCATTAATCCCACCTCGTTTCATTAATTTGTTAATTTTCTTATTGTTAGAGTAAAGATCATATAAATTTAAAGCTATCTCGTAACTAACGTCAACAGGCAACCTCGTATCGAGTTGAAGTAAAGTTCCAGGCAAGGACTTGTGTATCAGCCTTTTGGGTGCAATAAAGAAAAGAAAATAAGCTACTATTATGTTAATAATTCTCATATTACCAATTTTCCATTGCTTGCCAAGACCATGCCCAACCAATAATTTCAAATTGCTGGTCAATAATTTCCTGTGCTGTTAAACGCTCTTCTGGATACTCAATCGAGTTATCACTCACTATTCGCACACCACCAAGTGGTAAGTTGTAAAGCCTTTTAAACTTAAATAAACCACCATGACAAACAGCAAAAATCTTCCCATCTTTAACAGTGTTTCTAGATAAATCAACATATACCAAATACTTATCCTTAATTGTTGGATCCATTGAATTTCCTATTGATGGAAAAACAACACAGTCATTAGGCCTAATCCCTCTATCCTTGAGTGGCTGGAAGTTTGTTTTTAATACCTTGAAGTCACTCTCCATTATTTCGCCGATCGCACCATTTCCACAAGAAATAGGTAATTGATCAAAATATTTTATTTCCACTTCATCAATTTCATTAAAGTCTAAAATATTTTTAAAGGGGCTTTTTTTTGAGTGAAAATCCAAGTTTTTACTCATATTTTCATTAAATTCAATCCTTTCAATTTGTTCTTTATTTAGTTGAAAAGTCTCATCCTTACCAGTCAATAAATATTTAGCTGTTGTATTTAGTGCAGCAGCAATTGCATCCATCTTTTCTGCAGATGTGCTTTTCTTATCATTCTCTAAATCAGATATTGTTGATTGTCCAACTTTAGCTTTTTTAGCTAAAGCAGGTTGCGATAAACCACAACTAGATCTAAGAGATCGAATTCTATTACCAACAGACATATAGATTACCTATTTTTATTTATCGCTATTGTGATATAAAAAAGTATCGCAATGGCGGTTGATTAAATATTGCAATCGAGATACATTATCGCTATAGCAATACTTAGAGTGAATAAAATGACTTACTGGAGTCAATTAATTAACGAGCTGCAAGACAAAGAAAAGGGAAACATGTCCCAGCATGAAATTGCAGCCCAAGTTCCATGCTCACAAAATTATATAAGTGAGCTAAAGGCAGGAAAAAAGGGCAAAAGAATTTCTCATGAAATTGCAAAAGGCCTTGAAGATTTACATAAGAAAAAAGTTCAAGTTTCTTGAAGGGTGAACCTATGTCCGAAAAACTCACCGATAGCATCACATTTAAATGTACATATGAAGAAAAAAAAGAATTTGAAGCTATCGCATTGGCTGAGAAATCTGACATTTCTAAATTAAGTCGTGTGTGCATGAAGAAGAAAATCCAAGAAGTTCGGGAATATCTTTATTCTCTCCAATCACTTACATGTCTTACCACAGATACAAGAGATACGTTTGAGCTAACAGCTCCTTTACGTGATGTCACCCCACCAAAAACTACAGCCACAAAAAAAGCCCATCTGTGCGACCAGTTGAGCTTGATTTGCCATACCAATGAATTGATATGAGGGATTTACCGATGACCAATGTATCACACACAAATGAATTGGCAAAAGAAAAATTGCCAAAGTATATCGAAACAGAATTGGGCAAAGAAAAACTTTGCATTGAGTGCCAAGAGTATTGGCCACTGGACGAGGAATTTTGGTGGACACGTAAGAACAAGTCCCTCAAAGACCCAAACGGCATTAGATACGAAGCAGCTTGTAAATGTTGTTACAACGTCCGCTATCGCCCTGGTCATGTTAAAGGCACATACAAAGTTAAATCACAGCATGAGAAGGTGGCAGCATGAGTATTGCAGAAGTAATTCCATTTCGCGCGCCTGATCCGCAAGTCAAAGAGGTAGTTGTGGACAAGGAAGATAAGAACAATGGTTATACACCGTTGCCTAACTTCATCTGTGATGAGGGTTATTTAAGTGCATTAAGTGGCGAGGCTATTAAGTGCTTAATTCTTCTTAATCGTCATATCAATGGCTTTCATGTTGAAAATAAAGCTATCGGTGAAGCACTGATTATGAAATTAACAGGGTTCAAAGATAAACGCACTGTGCGTAGAAATATGGCTGAATTAGCAAAGTTCAAGTTAATAGAAATAGTCAAGGAAAAGGGTAAATCATCAAACTATTTTCTAACATTTGAAAAGCGAATTACCTTAAAACTAGTGACATTGAATGATACTAGTTTGGAGAAAAAAGAGTATCTAAAAGTAGTAGCATCGAATGTACCCACCTCAAGCAAACTAGTAGCATCACATGTCACTACACTAGTAGCATCGAATGTACCTACCACTAGTGACATTGAATGTACCCCTGTAAAAGAAATATATTTAAAAGAAAATATTAAAAAAGATGAAGAGGAAGCACAGGCGAAATTTCAAGCTCAAAATCGTCAGCTCAATTTCATCGAATATCACACTTCGGATCGTGAAGCGATTTCACTGAAAAACCTATTTCAAAAATATCCAGCACAGGTCGATTTTTACGATCAAGCCAAAATGAGTTTTCCTGACCACAGTCACGAACAAATCGTCACTGAGTTACGAAAACTTGCCCAGTGGTCACTGTCAGCAGCAAACCACATGCCGCAAAAGTGGATGAATATCTGGCTTGGTTGGATGCAAAAAATTCCAACTCAAAGCGAAATTGCAGCAGCCGAAGCACGTAAACAACAAAAATCTCAAACTCAAACGCCTAAGGCTGAAAAACCGAAACGTGTCAGCCGCTTTGGAAAATATTTAAAACCGCAGCAACCGCAGCAAGGGGAGATCTACGATGTTTGAAGTTCAGCAGTACCAGCAGGCACTTGAACAAACCGTCACTTTCCCGATCGAAGTTGCTCAAGAAATTTTAGGAATTATCGAATCGATATTTGGATCTGATTTTGAACGTGTACACGGTGCAACGGATGAAGAAATTTTGATTGAAACGTTTCGTGTGGTCCTGGATGGACTCACTCCAGGACAAATTAAAAACGGCATCAAAAACATGCGATCTGAAAAATGGTGTCCAACGCTTTCTGAGTTCAGACGTTTGTGTTTACAAGATGATTCTTGGTGGACAGCGGAAATGGCTTGGGCCATGGCACTGAATTGGAAAAAGGACAATTCAAAACCGATCACAACTTTGACAAGAAAAACCATTCTCGAAGTGTCTGAAATCCTGAATACACAAGGGCAGAAGGCAGCATACAAGCCATTCATCGAAACGTATGAATTTAATTTACGTGAAGCGAAAAAGCAGAACCGTACGCAGCTCATGTGGATTAAACCAACTCGTACAAATAACGATGAAAAACAAAAGGAATTTGAGCAGAAACAGGTTGAACGCACTAGAACAGCATCACCAATGCCAGCGAATTTAGCCGCAGCAGCAGAGCTGATTTACAAACGTGCAGGTAAACCGATATGAGCGATACAAATTTAATCAGAATCGGGTGTTTTTTGTTTTTATTGGTGTGGTTTTTAGCAACGATGCAAAAAGAGGAGTTTTAAATGCGTTGGAGTGAACAACAGCTAGAAGCGCATTTAAAAGCGCACAGGAATAAGGCAGAACGCTCGAAATTGCGATTAAAAAGCGAAAATGATGCAAAGGTACATCAAGCTAGGAAAAACATCGTACAAGAGAAATTAGAGCCAAATACGGAATATGACGAAAAACAAGTTTTATTTTGTGAAGTGGCAGCAACACCGCCATCTGTAAATCATTACTGGGAACGCACAGAAAAGGGAATGAAGTTATCTGAACGAGCACAACGGTTTCATGCATTGATGATTGCCCTTATACCAGCTTTGAGACTGTCATCACGTTTGAAATTAGAAGTTGTTTTTCATTTTCCTGATCGTAGACGTAGAGACATAGATAACCCACTTAAAGCAACGATCGACAGCTTAGTGAAGTGTGGACTTTGTGATGATGATGAACAGTTTGATGAGTTAATCGTCAAGCGTGGTGCGGTCGTAAAAGGCGGTCTTATTCGCTTAAAAGTTTGGGAATTATAGGGGGTAGGGATGGTTGTAGGTGCTGTTAGAGATAACAAGTATGGAATGGCTAGAGATAGCGATTTGATGGAGTATTCGAACTCTCCTCGCGCGCGCGCACGTTTTGTTGACGCCCGCAAACAAGCCAAGGCTTTCATTGTTAAAAAACGTGCCTACAGGTGTCCTGACTTCAACAGAATTATCCTGGATCTTCGCAACCTAGGTTGGTCACACGAAAAGATAGCGCACGTGCTAGATGTTTCAAGCGCTTCAACTGTGTCGGCTTGGTCTACAGGGACAAAACCATTTTACGAAAACGGCGAACAACTCATCATGCTATGGCAAGAGCAAACAGGCATTGAGCGATACCCGCGTGAGGGTGAATGGCAAACATATAAATACAGGGTGGGACAGTTGGATCTATTAGACATATTAGACGATGTGATCGACCAGTTAGATGAGGAAATTAGGAAATGACTACTAGGAAAATTAAGCAAGTTCTAAAAAAGAAAGGGTATGAACTTTTAGACATGAGGATTTTACCTTGGACTTGGCAAGGTGAAACAGAGTGGTTGATTTTGGTCCCGAAAGATCAGCAGCAACTCATCATTAAACATGGGAGTGATTATTTTTGCGCCCAAGACTTTTCTGGTGATGGGTATTTTGGTGGCAATGCTGAAGTGATTGCAGAGTCGTTAGAGTTCTTACCTGATTTGAATAGCTTGGAAATCTAAAAATAAAGGGTTTTATGGTAAATTAAAAAAAATAACTTAGGAGTAAAAATGTATATTTTAGAGGAATTTAAAAGTTCGCCACTGGCAGAGAAGATAACAGCTATCTCAACTGCAATTATAATTGTGGGTATTAGTTATAAATTTGGATATTATAAATTTACACCCTTAACAAGTGGTTGGGTTTTGCCATTTTTTAACTTATTTGATATTGCATTTTCAGCTTCAAAATTAATAGGAATTTATATTAGTGGTCTCTTAATTTTGGATAAAAGTTTTACTAGTGAGAATGGTAAACAAGAATCACAAAAAATAATTTTTTTGATAATTATTGTTTGTATTGTATGTTACTTCCTGGATACTACTGTAATTGATATTTTATCAATAGCAGTACCAATTATCTCCGCAATCTTGTTGGTAGGCTTTGATGGAATCACAAAATATATAGCCTTGGCTTTATTGATTTTTATTTCTCCATTTGTAAATGGATTGGCTGACATTAAGAATGATTTAAAATATGATGCTTTACCAACTGTTGTTTTAAAGGAAACAAAACCAATAGAGGATTGGCGTCTACTTGATAAAGCCAATGAAAAAATACTTTTAATAAATTTCAGAAAAAAAGAAGAAATAAAGATTGTTGAATTTGGCGAGATAGAGAAAATCATTAATAAATCACCCAACCAAAGCTAACTACTCACTTTGCACACTAGCCCTATCACAACGATGGGGCTTTTTTATGGCACGTACTCTTAAAACACCAGGCGAAACCACAACTACAGAAACCGAAGTAGATACATCAAATGTACCTACATCTGATGCAGCTACATTAAATGCTACTACTTCCGAAACAGAAGCAGAGCAAGCCAAACCAGAAACCACCACTACAGAAACCGAAGTGGGGCAAATGTCACCTGCAGAAATGCAAGCCATGATTTTGTCTTTGCAAAAACAGGTAGCACAACAAAAACCAGCAGAAGTTATGCCTGTTGCAGAACAAAAAACAGTTGAACAGCGTTCACGTGTGGTACTGGGCAAACATGGCTGGACTCGGGAGTACTACTAATATGTGTGGTGGCAAAGTAGTTAAACAAGATCCTGAAGCTGACGCAAAAAAAGCAGCGGAAGAAGCTGCAATCAAAGCAAATGCTAAGGCAGCTCAACGTAATCAGTCACGCAGTCAATCTATGTTATCAAGCACGGACACTGCAGCACCTCAGCAAAAAACAACCTTAGGCGGTGGCTAAATGAATTTGACTGTTCAGATGTGCCAACGGCACGGACAAATGAAACTGCAACGATCAATGCACGAAGCTCATTGGCGTGAATGCTATAAGTTTGGTGCACCTGAGCGTCAGCAAAGTTTTAGCGGCGGTGATGTTGAATCAACACGTGAAACTGAACGTGCAGATCTATTTGATTCAACTGCTGCTGAGTCTGTCCAGTTGCTTGTGGCGTCAATCATGTCAGGTGTTACACCTTCCAATGCACTTTGGTTTAAAGCCGTACCTGATGGTGTGGACGACATTACAGAAGTGACAGAGGGTGAACGCTGGCTTGAAGAAGTTTGTCAGTTCATGTGGCGCAATATTCACGCTGCTAACTTTGACAGTGAAGCACCTGAAACCGTAACTGATGTGACCGTGGCTGGCTGGGGTGTTCTTTTTGTTGATATTGATCGTGAAGCTGGCGGCGGTTACGTCTTTGAATCTTGGGCCATTGGTGATTGTTTCTTAGGTTCAAGTCGTGCGGACGGAATGGTAAATATAATTTATCGTGAACACATGATGACGTGTGAAGCCATGATCAATGAGTACGGCGAAAAGAATTGTCATCACTCAATCTTAGAAGCTGCTAAACGCAATCCTGAAGAACGTTTTAGAGTTCTGCATGTGATTAAGCCAAGAAAGGTTAAAGGCGCAGGGCAGCTTAGTAAAGACATGCCTTTCGCTTCATATCACATTGATCTAAACAATAAGCACATGATGAAAGAATCAGGCTTTCATGAATTCCCTTGCGCTTGTCCACGTATGCGCCGAATCCCTAATTCAGTCTACGGCAAAGGACAAATGGCAGTCGCTTTACCTGATGCTAGATCTGCAAATCATTTGATGCGTAAAACATTGGAATCAGCAGATTTAGCTGTGGCAGGGATGTGGATCACAGTAGATGATGGTGTACTCAATCCGCATACAGTCCGTATTGGTCCTAAAAAAATCATTGTGGCCAATAGTGTGGATTCAATGAAACGCTTGGATGATGGATCTAATTTCCAAGTATCTGAATTGATTTTAGACCGCTTACAAGGCGGTATTCGTAAAAAGCTGATGGCTGATCAGTTGCCACCAATTGGCACACAACAAATGACAGCGACCGAGATTAATACACGTGTTGCAATTATTCGTCAGATGCTTGGGCCTTTGTATGGACGTTTTCAGTCTGAATACCTACTTCCACTTTTAGATCGTTGTTTCGGTTTAGCTTTGCGCTCAGGTGTTTTGGGTAATCCACCACAGGAGCTTCAAGGACGCAATCTTTCATTCAAGTTCATGTCACCAATGGCACGTTCTCAACAAATGGAAGAAGTCGTAGCAACTGAACAATACATTGCAAGTATTGCCAATGCAGCGCAGATCGATAACACCATTTTAGACAATATTAATTTTGATGCAGCAGCTCAGATCATGGCAACAGGTCGTGGTGTACCAGCCGCTATTTTGCGAAGTACTGAGGAAATTCAGGATCTACGTAAAGCACGTCAAGAAGCCCAAGAAAAACAAGCTGAAATGCAACAGCAACAAGCCATGCAGCAAATGGCAGGTCAAGCAATGGCAAAGGGTATTGAAGGGCAAATGGCACAGCAAATGGGTACTGAGGTGATGCAATGATTTATTTCTTAATTGTCCTGGTACTTATCTTCGCAATAGCAACTGTGATCTGTGGCCTTGGTTGGTTAGAGGCTCATCGAGCGTTAGAAGAAGAACGTTTGGTGAATCATCGAATCAAAGAAGATGCACAGAATGTAGGTACATCAAATGACACTACTTCTGTTTCAGAAGTGGAAACAGGACATCAAATTAAACGCAAGTTTTATCGAAAGCCTACAGCAGAAACATACCGCAATGTCTTTGATTTCGACATCAATGGACAACGAATTTTAGAAGATCTAACCAACGTATTTTGTCGATCGACTTATGTACGTGGTGGTCAAGATGCAGAACGAGAGTCTTGTTATAGAGCTGGGCAATCGTCAGTGGTAAACCATATTTTGGCAAAAATCAATCAAGCCAATGATCCAAACTTTAAGGAACAATTAGATGACTGATCCAGTAATTACACCTGAACCAATCGAACCAGCACCAAGTTTATTGGGTGGAGATCCTCAGCCTACTGAGCCAACAGAACCCACTGAACCAAGTGAGCCAGTATCAACCGCACCTGAATCGATTGATGGTTATAACGTTGAAGTTGAAGGCTTTGACTTTGAAGAATTTAAAGCAATTGAAGAAAATCAGGCATTTTTAGAACGTGCACGTGAAGCAGGTTTAAGTAATGAAAGCCTGAATTTCTTGCTGAAAGAATATAACGACATTATTCCGGGGCTGATGGAAGCCAATGCACATTTAGACAATGAGGCATGTGTCCAAGCAATGACTGATGTGTGGGGTAATGAGACGCAAGCCAATTTTGGTTTTGCCCAAGCTGCCGCAAACAATGCAATTCAAAACGGTATTTTGACTACAGAAGAAGTGAATAGCGCAGCCTTTGGGAATAATCCAGCCGTTTTAAAAGCTATGGCGTATTTCGGTCAACAACTTGGGGAAGATTTACCCCCTCAAAATACACAAACAAACACAGCTACAGACGTTACAGAATTGATTTCATCAGAAGCATACATGAATGAAAGTCATCCTGATCATAAGCGTGTCTATGCTCAAGTGGAAAAACATTTCCAGAAAAATAGTCGTTAAAGGGGAATAATCCAATGGCTACAGTGAACGAAAATAAAATTACGGCGGCGTTTGTACAGCAGTTTCACAACACCTATGAAGTTGCAGCAATGCAAAATGAATCACGACTGCTTAAAACAGTTGTGAATCGTGGTCGTATTGAGGGTGAATCATTTACGATCAACGATATGGGGCAAGTAGAAATGCAAGCCTCAGGTGCTCGTTTTGGTGATACCAATTGGCAAATTCCTGACGCTGGTGTGCGTACTGCTTTAATGTCAGATTTTGATTGTTTTATTCCAATTGAAAACCGTGATTTACCGAAATTAAAAGCCCTACCAAATGACAAGTACATGAAAAACTTGATCAGTGCGAAAAACCGTAAAACGGACGATATTATTTATCAAGCATTGGTGGGTTCTATCACTCGTACAACGGTGAATGATGCAGGTGCTAAAACTCCAACATCAGTAGCATTGCCAGCAGCTCAGATCATTCTTTCTTCTGCTGGAACGTTGAAACAACAATTGATTCATGCAAAATCATTATTCCGTAAAAATGAATGCGATGAGCAAGCAGGTGAGCAGCTCTATATCCTGTACACATCTGACATGCTGATCAACATTTTGTCTGATACCACACTTACATCTGCTGATTTTATGGCAGGTAAAATGCTGCAAGAGGGTGCAGTCGGTGGTAAGTGGTTGGGCTTCAATTGGATTCCATACGAAAAACTGAATCAAGGTGCAGCAGTTGGAGAGCTACGTACTGTTGCTTACTGTGGATCTGCCGTGCATTTCGGTGATGCAGCGATTACAGGTTTTGATATTTCTACCCGTCCAGATAAGAAAAATATCAAACAGGTTGGTGGTGTGCATTCGTTTGGCGCAGGTCGTGCGAATGAAAAGAAAGTCGTTGCAATTGATTTTGTAGTCTAAGTTTTTGCTCTGCATCTTCTGGCGAGGTGCAGGGCTTTTTTATTATTTAAGATAGGAAAGTGAAATGATTAAAGGTATTACAGAACAAGAGTTAGCAGCAAAAGCAGTAGCACCACGTGTAACCGCTGATCAAATTAACGCATTGATGGAACGTGTAACATTTGTTCCTGTTATGCAGCCAGGTGGTACAACTTCAACATTTGTACATGCATTTCTTGATGGTAGTTTCTTTTTAGCTACTGGTTTTAGTGCGTGTGTAAATAAAGCAAATTTTGATGAAGAAATCGGCTTCCATATGGCACGTGATGACGCATATAAAAAAGCGCAATCTAAGCTGTGGGAATTAGAAGGCTATCGTTTGTTTGCTTCTCAGAACAAGCTTTAACACCCAACCGAACCACATTAAATCCCAGTCATGATGTTCAAAATGATTGGGATTTTTATTATGTCTACAAAAGTATCTATCTGTAATGAAGCGCTGAATATGATTGGTTCTAAATCAATCATTTCATTTGATGAAGCAAGTCACAGTGCCAGACGATGTGCCACGATTTATGATCAAACACGTAAAGCATTGCTGCGTATGCATCCTTGGTCATGTGCTAAAAAACGTATTCAACTCGCACCAATTTCAACTTATCCAAGCTTTGGTTATGCCAATGCATTTGTTTTACCTAAGGATTTTATGCGTTTGATTGATGCTGGTACAAAAGAGTTTGAAATTGAAAATAGACACATCTTGGCGAACACAAATATCATTAATTTGGTCTATGTTTTTGATAATGATAATGAACAAACATGGGATTCATTGCTCACTGAGAGCATGATTTATTACATGGCTTCAAAATTAGCCAAAGCAACAACGGGTAGTAATGCAGAAGCTGATAGTGCTTGGCAAAAGCTTCAAGTGACATTAAAACAAGCACGTGCAATCAATGGTCAAGAACGACCAAGTCAAAGCTTTAGTGATGATTACGACAGTACTTCATTAATTGGAGTGCGCTACTAATGCCTAAATACAGCCTAATTAAAAATAATTTTAGCTCTGGTGAGTTGTCACCAATTTTAAGTACTCGAACCGATGTAGCACAGTACTCGAACGGCGCACGCAAGCTTTTGAATGTTATTCCATTGATTGAAGGTGGGGTAAAGAAAAGACCAGGCACATATTTTCGCTCAATTATGGATGGTGCTAAACGGCTTTTACCCTTTGTTAGCACATCAAAAGATGCTTACTTAATTATTTTGAAAGAAAAAATGTTATTGGTGTATGACCCAAGAACAAATACAGTGATCAAAACACTTATCACCCCTTATTTAGCTGCTGCAACGTTAGAGCTGCATTATGTGCATACACGTTATGTCATGTACTTTACACATCAATCGTATCCAGTCCATTTGCTTGAATGCTCGGAGGACTTTAGCAATTGGGAATTTCGGGCGATGTCATTTGATATTCCCCCAATTGATGAGGTGACTACAACACCAAACGTCGCTTTAACACCAAGCGATAAGGAATTGGGAATGACCATCTCATTGATTGCAGCTGAATATCCAACGTGGTCAAACACAGTCACTTATTTTCAGAATGACCGTGTGATTTATGCAAACAAAACATGGCGTGCGGTCACTGATAACACTAATTCAGCACCCACCGTGAACAATGCAGATTGGGATGAGGTGACGGGATCAGAAGCAAATGTATTCACTAGTGCACATCTAGGCGCAATTGTTGAAATCAACGGCGGTCATGTCCGTATCACTCAAATCGTAGATCCTGGAAAGGTGATGGGAGAGGTTGTTGTTGAATTAACTGCAGTCGTTCAAGCGATTGCTAAATCTTGGGTGCTAAAGACTGCAGCATTTAACGCAACTTTAGGTTACCCAAAGTGCTGTACTTACTTTAAACAGCGTCTAGTTTTCGCAAATACTCGAAAGTTTCCGAATAAAATTTGGTTCAGCCGTATTGGTAACACAACCAACTTTTTAGAAACAACTGACGATGCTGACGCTTTTAGTGTTGTTTCATCTTCCGATCAGTCTGACTCAATCACATTCTTGGTACCACAAAAAGGATTAGTCGCGCTAACTAGTGGTGCTGAATTTCTCATTGGATCTGAGGGGGCACTTTCACCAACAACCGTACAAGTGGATGAAAACACGGCCTATGGAGCATACCCCTTAACACGTCCTTGTCGAGTGGGTAATGAGATTTTATTTGTACAGCGTGGCGGTGAACGTTTACGTGCATTGTCGTATCGATATGAGGTTGACGGACTGGTATCGCCTGAGGTGAGTGCGGTCGCTGGGCATATTGGTGAAATGCATAAAGGAATAAGTGAAGCAACGTATCAGCAAGAACCTGAATCGCTTGTATGGTTAGTTTTGGGTGACGGCAAAGTTGCCAGTATTACATTCAATCGAGAGCAAGAAGTAATTGCTTGGGCACAACATGATTTTGGTGGTGCGGCACTATCCATGTGTTCAATCCCAACCGAATTGGGTTCAGATTATTGTTATATGCTGATCAATCGGAAGGGTAAGGTAGTGTTAGAAGAACTGTCTTTTAATGCATACACGGACTGTCAACGCACAATAACAATGACGGGTGATACTTTTGATAATCTGCAATATAACTTTCTTGAAAATTTAGCTGTTTATCAATCTTCAAATACTTTTCAGTTCTACATTGATTACAAGAAAAACGGGGATCAATACACGCTAAATAACATCACTGATAAAACTCAAAAAACTTACTATGTTGGACAGGGATTTACTTCTGAAGTTGATTTATTTCCACCTGAATTGACACAGGTACCACAATCATCCTTATCGAATAAAGCAAAAATCCAGTGTGTTTGGCTTTTCTTTTATAAGACACAAGCACCTAAATTAAACGGTGAAATTTTAGAGCTTTATACCTTTCCTGAATCACCCATTAATTCACAAAAGCCTTTTACTGGTCGGCACTTGTATGAGGGTGGAGACTGGTCAGATCTCTATGACGTAAAACTCACGATAACACACGACAAACCGTTGCCATTTCATCTGCAAGCTATAGCTATCGATATTTCAATCAATGAGCGTTAGTCATGAAAATACGTGTAGCAACACTGAATGACATACCAATTTTATTAAAGTTTGGAGCAGCCTTTGTCCAAGAGTCACCAAACTATAAAAATCGTGAATTTATTGCACAAGAAGCACAGCAACATTTTGAAAGTTTGATTAATGGCCAAGGCGTTATTTTTGTCATTGAGAGTCGCCGAAAAGTGATTGCAGGCTTTGCAGGTAGCATGGGTAAAGACTGGTTTAACAATCAAAAAATTGCCATTGATCATGTGATGTATGTACTTCCTGAATTCCGTAAAACACGTGCTGCATATCTACTGATCCAAACTTTTATTGGGTGGGCGGCTGGTATGGGTGCGAATCGAATCCAGTGTGGTACCACAACAGATGTGGAGTCAAAAGGCTGTATTCGTTTGTATGAACACTTTGGATTTAAGCAATACGGCACAGTTTTGGATATGGAGCTATAAACATGTCAGAAATTATTTCACCAGATAATACGGCGCTTTTAACACAAATCTTGGGTGACATTCATAACAAAGCTTACATCGATGTTGTGCGTAATGTGCAGCAACAAGTGACCGAACATGCTGAATTAATCGATGTGCCTATTCAGAATCATTTTGCTCCCGGTGTTTATATGCGTCAGATGGATGCCAAGGCTGGAACGCTCGTTGTAAGTAAGATGCATCGGACTGAGCACATGAATATTTTGCTTAAAGGCTCATTAACCGTGGTAACCGAAAACGGTATTGAATTATTAAAAGCACCAGTGGTTTTAAAATCCATGCCTGGCACAAAACGTATTGGCTATTTTCACGAAGATAGTTCATGGATCACCGTGCACCCCACGAACAGCACAGATTTAGAGGAAATTGAAAAAGAAGTCATTGTCCCGGATGAGGATATTGACGACTTCTTAAAATCTATTGGTCACAACTTTAAGGAGTTTACATTATGTCATGGGCAGCCGTAGCAGCAGTTGCAGCCGTAGCAGGTGCTGCAATCAGTGGATATTCTGCATACTCATCAAATAAAACAGCAGCAGAACAAGCGGAAGCAGATGCAGAGGCGCAAGTAAAACAAGGGCGTGTCGAAGCTGAGCGTATTCGCAAACAAAAAGAGAAGGTGCAATCAGCAGCACGTGCAGCAGCTGCGGAAAATGGACTTGATGTGAACGAAGGTACTTCGGTTGTAATTAACGATCAAATTGAGCGTGACGGATTGTATGACGAAGAGATGGCACGTTTAACTGGGTTTAATTCATCTCAAAAATTAAAAGCAGCAGCAAGTGTTTATCGTAGTGATGCGAATACTGCAGCAGCCACAGGTGTTTTAAATACAGTCTCGGCTGGTGCAAGTGGTCAAGCTAAAGCACAAGGTGGGTGGAAATAATGGCTAGAATCCCGATGGGTAATTTCGGTCAGTCTATGCCACAGGCTGAACGGACTCAATTACCACAATCCCAAAGCGGTCAGATGATCGCTAATTCACTGCAAAATGTATCGCAAGTTGCACAACAGCTTGATCAACAGCAACGTGAAAAAGAAGCGCAACAGAAGCAAATTGCGCTATATCACGATAAGTTAGCGACTGATGAAGCCAAGATAAAACTTGATAATGTACTTACAACAGAAATGAGTGATCAGGTTGTATCGATCAAAGACCAAGTTTCCAAAGGTGTAATCAGCGCTGAAGAAGGTAAAACACAACTGCAAACTTGGTCAAAAACGAAATACGATGAGTTTGCACCCACACTTCCAATGCATTCTAAGCATGAGCTAGATGCATATTGGAACGATAATATTCAGCGTCAAGAAAATGATTTTTTACCACTGCAGTTACGTGCAGATCTGCAAAAGTCATCGCAGTTGGTTGATCGTTCTTTTGATATTGCGACGCGTTATGATGAGCAAAAAGGACGTGAATATCTTGAAACTTATTTAACAAACTCGAATTTACCTGAATCTGATAAAGCTGCTTATCGTCAAAAATACAACACAACACGTAATTTAATGTCGATTGATGGGCGCATTAATACAGCTTTAGAAAATGGAAGTGTTGAAGAACTGAACGGTTTACTGACTGATTTACGTGGTGGTCAGTATGCCTATGTTGATGGACCAACAATTCAGGATAAACAAAAACAAGTTTTAAGCCGTATCGATGCACTGAATCAACAAAAACAAGTTGAAGAAAACAAGCGTGTCACAATGGCAGGTAAGGTTTTTAGCGACTTTAAAGCCAATGTCTTGACTGGTCGTGCAATAGATTCTGAATATGCATCAAATGTAGGTACATCTGTTGCAGGTACTGAATATGAAGGTGAGTATCAATTTTATAAAGCACAGTCTGAAAATTTTCAAAAGTTCAGTCGCTTAAAAACAAGTGATCAATTGGCAATGATCAATCAGCAAAAAGCCAAAATGAAAAATAGTTCTTCTACTGATGCTCAGACTGAAGAAAAAGTACTGGCTGTTTATGAAGAAATCTATCGCGATAAACTTGGCACAATCAAAGACAATCCAAACCAAGCAGTACGTGAAGCAGGTTTACAACCACACGATTTGACTGCAGCAGAATTAAAAACAGATTCAGGATCATTTGCTAAAAAAGCAGTTGAAAACGGCGTGAATCAAATTGCTTTAAAAGATGCCAACATTAAACTCCAGCCCATTTCTAGTGAAGATCTGCCAGAAGCAAAGCAGGCTTTTGAAAGTCTTGGTGTGAATGGAAAGCTTAATTTTATTGGCAGTTTGATTGGTCAGTCTAAAGGGTTGCCGAATGGCCATAAAATTTGGGGTGCAACATTAGGGCAATTGGGTGGGGGTGATCAGTCTTATATTTTGGCTGGAATCGCTCGTTTAAATGGTTATAAATCCACTGAAGGAGAGGATGTAGCAACCGCCATTATTAGTGGCACGCAAGCACTTAAAAATAAGCAAATGATCATGCCTAAAGATGAGTTATTAAAACAAGAATTTAATAAGTATGTAGGAAATTCAGCAAGTGGCCAAACTGCAAATATGACCTTTGCTGGCTTTAAATCTATCTATGCACATTTAGTTGAACGCGATAATTACCAACACAAAGACAAAGATGACATAAGTAAAACTGCTTTAAGTACTGCACTAAGTTTGGCGACAGGTGGTGTGTATGAACAGGATCTTAAATTTGGCAATGAAAAATGGAAGGTTTCCAAACCCTACGGTATGGCAAATGATGCTTTTGAAGCCAATGTCACATCTGGTCTTAAATACATTTCATCTAAAACCAATATTAATGTGAATGATCTTGAATCGTTACGTTTAAGACGCTCAGATCAGCGCTCAGCAAAAGGTGAAATTCAATATGATTTAGTCAATGCACGTGGCAATCCATTGATTGTGAATGGTGTTGTTTGGCGAATTAACATGAAAGGTAAAACCAAATGAGTAATTGGCTATCTGAGTTTTCAGGCGAAGAACAACAACAAGTAGATACATTAAATGCTATTGGTATCGCTCATAAACCTACGCAACAAAAAACACCTGGTTTATGGGATGGGGCTGCATTGGCAGTTCCTAAAGGCATGGTTGCAGGGACAATTAAGGTTATTGATACAGTTGCAAAACCTTTTGAGCGCATTAAAGACCATGTGCAATATGCTTATGAGGATATTGAAAAAAACGGCATTGATGGTGGTATCAATGTCGCAGATCCGTCATTTAGTGAAGTACATGAAGCTAAAAACAAAGTCAGAAAACAAGCATTGGTATCTGAGATTGAGCAGCTTCAAGATGCAGAAAACACAGGAACTATTGGGAATATTGGTTTTTCACTTGGTGACTATGTAACTCGTGCTGTTCTAGGTTCACCATTAGGTGTTATTGGTGCAGCTAGTACAACAGGTTTATCTGAAACAAATTTCGTATATGACAACCTTACAACCAAAGGAGTTGATGAGGGTACTGCATTAAAAGTTGCTTTGACCGATGGTGTCATTGCAGGTGGTGCGACTGCTTTACCCATCACTTATGGTTTTAAAGGTACAAAAGGTTTGCTTGCTGATGCAGGGTTATCCATCGGCGGTGCGACTGGGATCATGACCGCCGGACAATGGGTTAGTGGTGATATTTTAGAATCAGCAGGGTATGACCAACAAGCCAAATATTATGAAATTACCAAACAGAGTGTAGGAACAAACTTTATTCTAAATACTATATTTTTTGGTGGTGCACGTGGTTTAAAACATATTCAGCAACGTAATTTAAATGAAAGTGTAGATGCTGAAATACAGTCATTAGATGCAGACACCGCACTAGCACGGCAAGATCTAGCAGAACATACCTTAGTTGCTAACGAGCTTGATTTAGATAATATCTCAACACCAGTACGCACGACAGATCCAATCCAGCACAATAATAATTTAGTCAATTTAGATACTGCACGATCGCAAATTGAAAGTGGCCAACCTGTCAATGTACCTCATAACGTGCAAGGTGCACCCAAAACAATAGTTTTAACTGCTTCAAGAGTTGCAAGCTATACCAACAAGCCTTGGGCAAAAACAATCGCAACTGAAGCAGAAAAGCGTGGTATTGACCCCATCAATGCGGTGGTTATTTCTCACATTGAAACAGGTGGCACGTTTGATCCTAAAATCCAACCCAAGGATAGAAATGGAAAGTTGCTTTCAAGTGCCAAAGGTTTATACCAAACACTTGATAGCACATTTGATTCAATGGGCGGTGGTGATCGATGGAATGGTAACGACCAGATTCGTGCTGGCTTAAACTATTACCAACACAATGCCAAAATATTTAAAAATAAATTTAATCGTGATCCGTCAGGGCTTGAAGTGTACTTCATGCATTTCTTTGGTGAAGGTGGTGGTCCCGTATTCTTAAAAGCTGGTGATGATGAGTTGTTTGTTAATGTGGCCACACGTTGGAGTAAAACATATAAGAATAAAAAAACAGGTCGAATGATTACTGCAGCAGAACAAGGGGCAAGTATCACCAAGTCACATGGCTTTAATGGTATGACCGTCGGGCAAGTGAAAGCAAAATATCAAAAAAGATGGAATGATATTGCTAAAAAATATGGTGGTGATGGTTCAAATATTCAGACTGTACATGCAATGGACAATACCAGCTATGACGTATCCTATGATGTGAAACCTTTGGGTGAGCTAATCGCATCAAATGATACGGCTTATGGTGTAAATCCACGTTATCCAGCCGAACTACAGCCACGTGATCGGACACGTGAAGCATCACGCCAACAAATTGAAAGCATGGCCAACGACTTAAAACCTGAATTACTGGGTGAATCTTACAAGTTGTCAGACGGCGCACCAATTATTGGTTTTGATAATGTTGTTGAATCGGGCAATGGTCGAACATTGGCGATTAATCGTGCTTATGAAACAGGTAAAGCAGAAGCATATCGACAATTTGTAAGTGATTTTGCAGCAGCTCGAGGACTTGATATTTCAGGTATTGAAAACCCAGTTTTAGTGCGTACACGCTTGACTGATACAAATCGTGCAGACTTCGCAAAGCTTGCAAATCAAAGTGATGTAGCACAATTCAGCGCAACGGAACGGGCAAAAACAGATGCTGATCGTTTACCTGATTCCTCACTTTTAAAGATCAATAATGATGGTTCGATCAATCTCGAGAGTTCTATGGACTTTGTTCGGGGCTTTGTTGATCAACTTCCACAGTCAGAGCGTGCAACAGCAATCACACCTGAAGGACGTTTATCACAAGAAGGAAAACGGCGTATTGAATCTGCCCTGGTGCAACGCACTTACGGTGATTCCAACCTTGTGACACGACTTGCTGAAAATCTTGATGAAGATGGGAAAAATATTTTAAATTCTTTGCTTCGTGCTGCACCACAACTCGCACAGCTTGCAGATTTAGTGAAGCAAGGCGGTAGACATCAAAATACAATTGCATCTGATCTAGCGCAAGCCACGCAAAAATACAGCGACATTAAAGCTAGTGGTTCAAATATCCGTGACTATCTTGATCAGGGTCAGCTCATCGATGATGGTTTATCTGCAGGTGCACGTGACTTCCTCAATGTTTTTGACAGCAATAAGCGAAGTGCCAAAGCTATTGGTGACAACATTCAATCCAAAATTAATGAAGTGGAAGCAATGGGAGATCCACGCCAAGGCAGTTTATTTGGTGAATCACCTGAAGAAAAAGCAGCTTTAGAAATTATTACTAATAATCCTGATCAGCAAATTACTGTTTCTCGTACCAAACCTGATGGTGAGGTGGAAGAAATTACAATGACTTTGCGTGAGCGTTTGGATGAATTAGATGCTGAAGCAAAGGCAGCAGAGCAAGATGTTTTAGCAGCACAAACAGCACTGACTTGTGCTTTACAGTTTGGAGTTTAATCAATGAAAGACCAATGTAAACAAGCCGTAGCACAAGCCCTAGGCAAACAAACATTAAACGCACAAGAAGTTGCGGCAGTTGAAAAAAGCATTACCAAGACAATGCAAAACTTAGCACGTGAAGATCGTCAAAAATGGCAAAACATGAGCTTGAACGATCGTATTTCTGCGGCTGGTCAACGGATTGCCCAGGATATTTTAGGCGAGGTTAGACGTAAAAATAAAATAGCTGCAAATGACATTATTATTCAGGCACGAAATTTAAATCAGTTGGATCACCCAAGCTTACCAGCTTCCCAAGTTGTCGATCGTATGATTGCACCACACGGCGACATGTCAGGCATTCAGTCTTTTAGTTCACAAGCACGTGCCATTGCAGGGATTTATCGTGGTGAGCTCATGGATTTTTACACAAACGTAAAAGGAGGTATTGGCGTATGGACTGATAAAGCATTGGTGCATGACATTATCAAAGAACGCTTTGGTGAAAGCTCAGGTAATGCGCTGGCCAAACAGATTTCTAACAAGATGGGCGAAGTTTTTGAAGGGATGCGAGAGCGTTTTAATCGCTCTGGTGGTGATATTGGAAAGCTTGATAATTGGGCATTACCTCAAACCCATAGCGCACAGAAACTGATTGAAGCCAAAAAAGACCAATGGGTACGTGATGCTGAAAATGTGATTGATCGTGAAATGTATGTCAAAGAAGATGGTTCTTTATATTCTGATGCGGAAATCAAAGCATTATTAGAATATTCATACGACTCAATCACCAGTAATGGTGCAAACAAATTAGAGATTGGGCGAAATAATTTTGGTGGTAACTCTAAAGTCACTAGTAAACATAGTGAAAGCCGTGTACTACATTTCAAAAATGCTGATGCTTGGCTTGAGTATCAAGAGAAATACGGTGGTATGCAGTTTGTAGATCTAGTTGAAGCGCATATCAATGGACTATCTAAAGACATTGCTCTGGTCGAAAACTTAGGGAGTAACCCCAAAGGTGCTATGCGTATTCTTATGGATGCAGCACGTCAAAAAGATTGGGAGAAAGGTGTTGATTCAAATGATACTAAAAAGGGTTTGAATCGCTCTCAAGTCATGTTTGATGAATTTATGGGTGCAAACATGCCAGAAAATGAAGTATTGGCAAATATCGGTTTAACTTATCGCTCTACAAATGTTGCATCAATGTTGGGTGGTACTACGCTTGCATCATTGACTGACCAAGCAATGACATTTAAAACAGCGCAGATCCACGACATTGCGTATCGTAAAATCTTTGGCGAAGTCATCGGACAATTAAACCCAAAAAATAAAGCAGATCGAGAGTTGGCACACAGCCTAGGTTTAGCCACTGAAGAGATGTTAGGTACAATTACGCGTTGGTCAGACGATGGCTTAACATCAGTGCATGGTAAAGCGGAAAAGGCTGCAAAACTGTCAAGCTCATTGGCAACCCAAGTATTAAGACTATCTGGATTAAATGCTTTAACAGCAGCCAATAAAGTTGGTTTTTCAAAAATGCTGATGGATAAGTACGGACGTTTAACACGTGAAAAATCATGGAATGATTTAGAAGCAATTGACCGTGAGCTGCTGCAAGGTACAGGTTTAAATGAACGTACATGGGAAATCATGCGTTTGGCTGAGCCAGTTTTAGATCGTAAAGGTAATCAACTCATGAGCGCCCGATCCATCTATCAAATCCCTGATAACTTGCTGACTCAATTTGGAGATCCAAAACGAGTACGTGACGAAGCAGCTTCACGCTTTCAAGCGCATTTGTTAGATGAGCAAGGCATGGCTGTCATTGAAGCTGGTTTACGTGAAAAAACATGGATGACTGGCGGTTTACGTAAAGGTACTGCAATGGGTGAGATCCTACGCTCAATGCTGCAGTTTAAATCATTCCCAGCAGCTATGCTTATGCGCCACGGTAGCCGAACTTTTAGCAGACCAACAACAATGAGCAAAGCAACTTATGGTGCTTCATTGGTTGCGCTAACTTCGTTACTTGGTGCATTTGTAGTACAGCTTCGTGAAATTGTAAACGGCAATGATCCGCTCACCATGTGGGACAGTGACGATCCTGAAAAGACAGTGGACTTTATGAAACGTTCGATTGCTCAAGGTGGTGGTTTGGCGATCATGGGAGATATCGTTGTTGCCGGTATGGATCCAACAGGGCGAAGTACTGAGAATGTTTTAACTGGTCCTTTTGGATCTGATGTAAAAACTGCACTTAATGTGACTTTAGGTAATGCTACTCAACTCGCCAATGGCATTGAAACCAATGCAGGGAATGAGGCTTTTAAAGCTATTAAAGGAAAAATACCGGGACAAAATCTTTGGTACACAAAAGCTGTGCTGAACCGTATGATTTTTGATGAATTGCAAGATACCATTGCACCAGGATATCGTGAAAAAGTTTTACGGAAAGCTGAACGTCAGCATGATAAAACACGCTTTTGGGGTGATGATCTTTCTGATATACAAATGCCTGATTTTGAGCGTGTAGTCCAATAGTACCCAACCAAACACAAGTCTTTCACAGCAACACTAGCCCTATCGAAACATGATGATAGGGCTTTTTTATGCGTGACGATCAAGTTGAAAAAATGGAAAAACTAGCAGAAGAAGTTGCAGATGATTTCATCATTACAACTTGTGCAGCTATCAATACTTCAATTGCAGATAAACAGGGACGAGGTGATAAAGGTTTTCTATACAAAATTTCAAAAGATACTGCAGGTGTGCTTGCAACAATTGAACGAGTACTAGCTTTTAAAAATGGGAAACTTCCACCAATTAGTGCTACTGCTGAAACACAAGAAAAATATGAACAGCAATTGATTAAGAAGGCAGAAGAAGAAGCGGCAAAAGTTAGACAGCGTGTAAGCTAATGACTAAGCCAAAAATTAGTTTTCTTGCATTCTTTCTACTGTGGGCTGAATTTCAGGGATGGAAAGTACCTGATTTTCATGTTCGAGTATGTGAGTTTTTAGAGTATTGGTATATCAATGGGCGTACTGCGTTATTGATGCTGCCACGTGGACACTCTAAATCAAGCATGTTGGATGTGTTTAATGCATGGGTAATTTATTGTTGGCCTGAAGAAACTATGATTTTGCATCAAGGCACAACCGATCCTGATGCTTACAAATGCTCAAATGGTACGAAAAACGTTCTTGAAAATCATCCGCTCTGTATCGGAAATGAATCTGTAAAGCGTAGAAGCGGAGAGACTGAACGGTGGTGGGTTCAAGGCTCAAAGGATATTCGATACGGCACAATGTTATCAAAAGGTATTCTTTCCGGGGTAACAGGGCATCGTGCTACATTCATTCAAAATGATGACGTTGAAACTCCTAAAACAACAGGTACACCTGATCAGCGTGAAAAATTGCGCTTTCGATTATCTGAGCAAACTCATATTGCTATTCCAGGTGCAAAAAAGCTTTGGATTGGCACACCTCACTCTCATGACTCTCTGTATGACGAAATTAAAAAATTAAGAAGAGTAAGCGTATTGGTGCTGAAAATGTTTGAGCATGAAAGGCGAATTAAAAAAGCTGAAGCAGATAAAGTTTATACGATTAATTTTAATCCTATTCATGCTTTCTCTGGAATTGGTGAGGGTTCAAAATATCTTCATAAAGGCGAAGATTATGAATGCTTTAAATCTGGTGATCTATTTAAGGTAGTTTTAAAAAAATCTGCTTTTGTTGTGGATTTTTATTCTGAAGGTATATGGGCAGAGCGATTTACACCTGAAGAAATGGAAGCACGTCGTGAAGAATGTAAAACTTTAAACGAATGGGATTCCCAATATCAGATGCATGCCAAGCCTGTTGGTGATGTGCGTCTTGATCCTAGCTTCATGATTCCTTATGAGTGTGAGCCTGTACTTCGTCGTGCGAATGGTCAGTACATCATGATGTTGGGCGAACGACAAATTGTTGGTATCACTCTGCAGTGGGACCCATCATCTGGTAAAACTAAATCTGATATTTCATCTACTGCATTGGTGCTACATGATGATTTCGGAAATAAGTATTGGCATAGATCGCTTAATCTGGTTGGTCCTGTTGTTGAACATAATGAAAATGGTCATATTAATGGTGGCCAGGTATGGCAATTATGCGATCTGATTGAACAATTCCATGCACCAAGGGTAACGATAGAAACCAACGGTATTGGTGGTTTTGCTCCTGCAGCTCTTAAAGGTGCATTAAAGGCAAGAAAAATAAAATGTGGTGTCACTGAAAAACATAATACAAAACCAAAAAATAAACGTATTTTAGATGCGCTTGAAGGTCCATTATTATCTGGTCTTTTATGGGTGCATACGTCAATTATTGATAAGCCTGAAGGGGGTGAAAATAACTCTGCAGTTTATAAAAAATTCAGTGCTTTTAATCCAGCAATCACAGAACAAGAAGATGATGAAATGGATTCCCTAGCTGGAGCAATCACTGATTCACCTGAACGCATCGGAAAAATACACAGACAAAACGAAGCGAATGACAGGCCTAATTGGAGAACGGACGGTGGTGTTATTGAAGCCACCTTAGATTTTGAATATTAAGGTGAATTTACCATGGCAGTGTCAGAGCAAACACCCTACATTGAATATATTGGCAATGGCATAACAAAAAGTTTTGCACTCGGATTTGATTGTGAAAATCAGGATCATTTAATTATCACGATTGATGATATTGAGCCTTTAGTTGGTGATTGGTCTTTAGTAAATGGGAGTATTATTTTTAATATAGCGCCAATAGATGGAGCTTTAATTACTATTCAGCGTAATACACCTTTCTCACGCACTACAGATTATCAGTCTTATAACAACTCATTTCGCCCACAATCTGTAAATAAAGATTTTGACTGGATATGGTTGAAGCTTCAGGAGCTTGGTCTTTCAGACTGGTTGTTATCAAAAAGAATTGGTAAAGAAATTTCAGACAGAATATTGGTAGATAATCAGCTGAAAGAATACATTGATAATCAAGACAATATATTCCAAGCTGATTATATCTTGCGTGATGTATCCTTAAAAAAATACATTGATCAAATGATCGCACTCGTAACAGGAGATTCATCATTTGAAGGCATAACAACTGACTTTGTTTTTGATGCGCTAACTGGTAAAACACAAGAAAAAATTAATGTTGAGAGAGTCGAAGTAGTTAATTATTATTCTGATTTATCGGATTTAGATACATTCGATGGCAAAGTAGTTTTTGTTAACAGTTTTTCAGAAAATTCAGCAGAAATGGGGGCAAGTTTATACCAGTATAAAAAAGGCTCTTGGAAAAAAAGATCAGATTTTCTGACAGTATTTGATTTTGGGGCAAGTGCTACAACTAATGTCGATTCAACAGATTCTTTAACCATTGCACCGCCTAAGACAGAACTGCCAGATGGCTTTACAGTTAGTGCAGATAATTCTAATTTTGATACATCAAAATTTAAGGGTAATGGTAATTTACGCTTTTCAAATCATAACCGAATAATGAAAGCTGAATATCGGAAAGGGGCGAATAAGAACGGAATCATCACGCTGGAGGATGAATTTGGTCAGCATGTAGATGCTAATAATCGTTACTCTGGATTTGGATGTTCATCTATTGCAAATGGTAAAGAATATATAGCTGTGCGATGTGGACAAAATCATTATTACAATACAAGTGTTTCGTCACATTTAGTTATGTATATAATTGATAGAAATAAAAATAATACAGTAACAAAACAAGTATTATTAACAAGCCCACAAGGGCATGATATTCGTGACATTAATATCTCGATCATGCCTCAATACGCTAACCGTCTATTGATTAAATTTGCTATGCAAACTAGCTCAAATACATTTGAGACTTATTTACTAGTTTACAACTGCACAAATAATACTGTAGAAAACACTCGTAAAATCACACTCCCAACAAATCAATTTACATGGGGTAATTCAATAATTACACCGACAGGTTATTTGTTAGTGCCAAGTTATGGACTAGACGGTTCTTGCCGCATTTATCGATCAACTACAATTTTTGATTATAGTCTTTCAACTGATATTGCTGTAACTCAAGCTGCACAATTTGAATCAGGTGGCTCAGCAGAACCAACAATATGTTATTACGATGATCAATTAATATGTTTTTGGCGTATGGGTGCAGGCGTAAATGGTAAATACAATAAAACATACAATCTTGAAGGTACAAGCGGTTGGGGAGCAAATTTAAACATGGCACGTGAAATTCACGCTCCATATGTTGATCCATACAATTTTGGTAAAAAAGAATTATTGATGATGTGTTCATTAGGAAACGCAAGATCATTACTTGCTACTTTTGCGACGCAAAATCTTGAGAGTTGGTACACAACTGCCCAACTTTATATTGCTGGTGATACTACGCTTGCAAACGGTCAAAGTGGCGGGTATCCGTCATTTGTAGATTATGGGGAAAATCTCAGTGTTCAAAGTTATGCGGATTTTCGAAGTTCTAACATGGCGTTGATGTCTCGCCTAGATGTTAGAATGACTAAAAAACAAATGTTCTCAGCATTAAATAGCTATGAAGCTCAACGAATTACTTATAAAGACTCTAGTTTAGATTGGGGGGAGTATTCATTAGAAACAAGTGCAGCGACAATTGATATTGCTATTGGACTAAAACGTAGTCTAAGTGTAACGAAGGTTCGTATTCGCATGACAGGAGTAAGTACAAACACTTTTGTTGAAATACTTAATAGTAGTGGTTCTGTGATAGCTACAAGTGCTATTTCAAATATCAATACAACAGGATACCAAGACGTTGAGTTTGTTTTTTCACCAACTGCGCTGACAGCTGGAAATTATACTGTTCGTATTCAGCGTCGAGATACAGCAAATCCTTTAGTTTTTAATTGGAATAATGGGTCAATCGTAAAAAAACGCGTTATTAAAAACCGAATTTTAGATATTCTAGGTTTAATTAGCGCAAGCAATTCAACCCTATGGAATAATGCTGGCATTCATATTGATTTAAGTTAGAAAAGCGCATTAAGCGCTTTTCTTAATAGTATTGTTTGAGTGAATAATAAATAGTAAAAAGAACAATACTGTATCATAAGGAGTAAACAAACCTAGTTGATCCACAAAAAAACGACTAAGTATCACTACCCCAAATAAAGTTAAGGTCAGGTTTCTCGAAAGAACAATATATATTAATATTCCTACAGATAGCAATGTATGAGCTATTCCATAGCGCAGATGACCCATTATAAAAGAATTATGGGGGTTATTTTGAAACGATTGAATCCATGAGCAACAGTCAGAAAGCTTTCTACCAAAGAAAAAATCTGAATTATTATGCATAATACCAGTCAAATATTCAGTTAAGAATATTGATCTTTCTGAGCTCAATCCATTAGTAAAATTGGTGTTTAGTTCTATGAAATTAATAATAGTATTAAATTTTATTATACAAATGACGATAATAGTCGCAAAGAAAACGCCTATCAGTTTATAGTTTTTCTGGCGTGCCATAATAAATATAAGCATGACTAAAGAGAATACAATACCGCTACGACCAAACAATCCCACACAGCAAATGAAAGTAACTAATGGATAAATTAAAGGAGTTGGCTTTTTAATTTTCTCAAAAGACAGTGCTAATAGAGCCAATAAGATGACAAAAATTGCACTTAAATAGTTTCGACTAGAGCCTTTTAATACTTCATTGTATAAGTCTGGATCAGAAAATCCAAATGCATAAAAATAATACAGAATAAGGGATGTATAACACCAGAATAGAATTTTTATGAACGTTTCACTATTTCGCAATGTAAATAATGCATATGCAGTAATTAATGAAGAGATACCATAAAGTAAGTTGTAATATGTTATTAAGGTTGGAAATTCTTGTGAAAACAACCCAAAAGTAGCTAAAATTAATGTTATCAAACCTAAAAGAAGGAAGAATTTCTGATTTATTGCTTTATTTAGCAATACCATTAATAATGGTAAAGATATAAGAAAATACGTGCCTAAAAAAATGTAACTTTCAGTTCTTAAGTACATGAAGTACATAAAAAACTGAATTACTATCAAAGTGCCAAAAATATAGCTTTGATCCAATAAGTATTTCTGATTTTGATTCATATTCATGACATGAAGTCTTTTGTAAAATTCAGAAAAGAGTTTAGCTTCTAAGTTGTAAATATCAATCAAATTTAATAAATTAAAGCAAATTTCATCCTTTAACCTTAAGTTGAGTGAATCTTGAAGAAAATTAGAACCATTTTGATGATGATTATTGCAGGATTATTAATGCAAGCTTGCAGTATGTCAGAAGACAAAGTTTTCGCATCGCAAACAGTTTGTAAAGAGAAGCAGTGCCCACTAATGGCAATTAAAGAGTCAGAAAATAAAAATTATAGTTTGTTTTTTGATGTGGAAAATGATAATTCTGAAATAGAACAAGTAAATTTAGTTTTGGATAATCAGCAGCATATATATAAATTGGCTGATGAGAATGTAGAATATTCAAATACCGGCGAGAGTACTTACATTGTGTTGAATGTAAATAAAGATCTTGTTGATAGCTTAGTTGCAGCAGAAAATTCATCTCTAAGTATCAAAACAAAGAGTAGAACATTTAATGGAATTATTCGTACTGGACAGCAAGAGAGTGAATTATATAAGGCTGCTAAAGAGTTTAAAAGCAAATTGAATTAATCACCCAAACAACCACACCTAACCCTGATCTTTAATACGAAGATCGGGGTTTTTATTATTTAAAGTTGAGGTGGGTATGCAAGAAAATACGATTCCGTGGATCATCAAAGTTGTTCCAGCGGTTGTAGGGGCGTTATTAGCATTAGTGTTAAGCGGTGATATTGATAAAGAGGGGAAAATTAAAATCTCATTTGCTGTAATTGGTAAATTTGTTGCAAGTGTGACAGTGAGTTTGTATGGTGGTTCTGCCTTTATTGAGCATTTTGACTTGCTTGAAAAGTCAACGATGTATCAAGGTTTTGTGATGTTGATCTTTGCTGTCTTTGGTCTGCTTGCGATCGGTATCGTGTACCAATCAATCGCACTCTTAAAAGGCAAGCCGTTATCTGAAGTTATTTCCGAAATTAAAGCTGCATTTATTTCAATTATTGGGAATGGCAAAGGAGGGCAAAGCTAATGAATAAAGATCAAATTAAAAAGCTGCAAAAGAATGTAGGTGTGAATTCTGATGGTTTTATTGGTCGCGACACATTTACAGCATTATTTAAAAAACTAGGTGCATCAGATGTACGTGCTAATGAATTAGCACTTGCAGCAAATGTACACATGCGTACTTATAAGATTTTAGATAGTGCAAATCGTTTTGTACATTTCATTGCTCAACTTGCACATGAATCTGGCAACTTTCGATATATGGAAGAAATTGCATCTGGTGCAGCGTATGAAGGTCGAAAAGATTTAGGTAATGTGATTGCAGGTGATGGAAAGCGTTATAAAGGACGTGGTCCTATTCAACTCACTGGACGTGCAAACTATCGAAAGTATGGCCAAGCTTTAGGTTTTGATTTTGAAAATCATCCTGAGATTGTCGCTTATCCAAGCGTAGGTATGCTGGTAGCGTGTAAGTATTGGTCTGATAATAGGCTGAATGAATTGGCAGATCAGGACGATGTTTTAGCGATTACCAAAAAAATTAATGGTGGTACGAATGGTTTGGCAGATCGTAAAGCACATTTTGCAAAATTGAAGTCATGGGTTTGATTTTATTGTAACAAAAATATTGGGCGCAACTTGGGCACCAATAATATTTAACTAATTGATTTTTAAGGTTGTACTGTTCTTTGACATCGTAGAGGTCACCAGTTCGAATCTGGTTAAACCTACCAAATACCTAAAATCGTATAAACTTATATAGTCTTATATGTATGATAAAGCCTTGAATTATAAAGATTCAGGGCTTTTTTATGTCCTTTTATAACCTATCTTAAACTCATATAGCAATAGCATCCGTGTACACAGTGGTGTACACTGAATGCCTACCTTAACTCAGTGTACAAGGTTGTGAGCATGAAAAGACAAGACATTAAGAAAAGACCTTTATCCGATACCGTCTTAGAGAGTTTAGAACCCGAAGATAAAGAATATCGGGAGCTTGACGGCAACGGCTTGTATTTCCGTGTACAACCAAATGGGAAAAAGGCTTGGTTATTTCGTTATAAAAAAGAAAATGGGAAATGGTCATGGCTTGGACTTGGTACTTACCCCACCATAAAAGGGGCTTTGGCAAGAAAAAAGGCAAATGAGTTTGCTGATAAGCTTTCTAATGGTGAGCCACTAACTACTCGAAAGATGGTGAATCAACAAAAGATAGAAAATGAAAATCTACGTTTCAAAGTTTTAATGTTTGATTGGTTAGATACTAAAAAATCGAATTGGGGATTTGATACCTATGATAAAGCGGTGAAGTCGATCAAACGGCATATCATCCCTGAATTTGGTGAAAGGGATTTTACAGCTATATCACCAAAAGAATGGTTTGATTTTTTTCAGGGCTTGCAACGTGATTTGGGCATTTATACCCAAGTCGAGAAATTAACCTCGTATGTCCGTAATGCTTATGATTGGGCAAAGTTCCAAGAGAAAATTGTATTTAATCCACTGGAGGGCATCACTAGGCATTTGGATAAGAATAATGGCGGTAATATGAAATTTGTTGAAATAAATGAATTTCCGTCTTTGATCCATGCGATAAGAAGATACCCCAAAAGAGATATGGCAATCGGTTTAGAGTTGTTTGCTTTGCTATTTCCTCGTCCTGTAGAGCTGAGGTATGCCACTTGGGAACAGTTCGATTTTGATCAAGCTGTATGGATTAAGCCCGCAGAAATTATGAAAAAAGATATTGCTCATGCAGTACCTTTACCAAAACAAGCAATTAAGCTGTTAAAGGAATTAGAAACGTATCGGACGGAATCAAATCTATTGTTTGCAGGGAGGGGGAGCTTAACCGAGCCTGTATCTGACAATACATTCAATCAAGCTTTAAATCGTCTAGGTTATCAAGGGCGACAAAATCCACATGGTTTTAGACATATCGCCAGTACACAGTTAAATAATAAATTCAGCGATAAGGAGCAAGTCGTGGAAGCTTGTTTGGCACACCTTAAAAAAGGGGTAAAAGGAGTTTATGACAAAGGCGCACATTTTGAGGAACGTATAGGGATGATGCAGTGGTGGGCAGATGAAATAGATCGTATGACCAACACGCCGTAATATGTCGCACTAGATAGCCTTATATATTCTTATTTAACCTTTTATCGTATATATTCAGTTTGCTAAGCCTAGGTTGATCCCCGAAAGTCGAATACCCAATTCGATTGGCTTAGTCATTTCTATTGGGTGTTGCTGTGGGAGGCAAATAGGTGAATTTATTTGAAGATATAGAAATAGAAAATACCAAATTTATAAATATTGTTGAGGCTTTAGAGTTAGCATCAAGAAAAATAAGTTATGGGGTTTCTGATATTGCTAGAAGATTGTTACTTGATGAGTTTAATAAAACTGCTTGTATGTTTAAGTTAAATGATTATGGAAAGATAGAATTATATTGTTCTGAACAAGAATTCAATGGCAATTATGGAGTAACTACCGAGTTTCTAAAGCTGGCTATATCAACTGATGGAACTTTTGAATATGTAGAAACAGATGTTTATGATAATGAATATGAATATACTAAAGATCATTGGCTTGAGTATTATTGGTTAAAATCAGACTTTTTTAATTTTTCATCAATTAAAAAAATAGATATATCGGAAGAAGACTATAAAAACTTTTTAGAGGCGGATAGCCAAGAGTGCCTTTATGATTTTATGGCTCAACTAAACAAGCAAGAGGACGATAAAAAATTTAAGGAAAAAGCCAAAAATGTATCTATCAATTTTTTTCAAGAAGTAACAGAATTTGAATCTATTCAAGAATTGGGTGAAAATACAGTTAAAAATTCTAATAATCAAAGTGATTTAGTAAAAGAATTAAATGAAGAAATAGAAAAATTAAAAACCGAGCTTCTAAAGAAAGAGGAAGAAATGCAATGCCAACAAGATAAAAATGCAATGGAACCTCAGGAAATAAACTATAAAAACAGTGACTTGTTATTAATAGCGGCTTTATTGAGTGCATTGCAAAATGAAATAAAGGTTAAGGCGAATAGGTCACAATCGAAAATTTTGCAAAAAATAGAAGATGAACATATTGGCATCAAAGGTTTTTCAAAAAGTCGTACTGAAAAAATTATTGCAGAGGCAAACAAGGCATATAAATTATTGAAAAATTAAAGAATGAAATAGTAAATAATTGCAATGCAATTTTATTTCATTGCATTGAAATGAATAAAAAAATAATAAATCAAATACTAGCTCCACGTTATACAACTATGTGGAGCTATGTACATGCAACCCATCCGAATTACATTTAACCAGACATGCGAGTTATTAAGCATAAAGCGCAATGCTTTACGTGAACTCACATTGAATGACCCTACATTCCCGAAGCCATATAAAGCAGGCACCACACGCCAAGCCCCTGTTTATTTTGACTATGCACAGTTAATCGAATGGCATAACAATCAAATGAAAAGCCTTGCTGTACTGGAGGCTTAACCATGACTAAAACCCAAATTAAAGCCATCGGTTTAAATGCCAGTCGCCAATTAAACGCCGTGTCCAAGGACGTTTATAACCGTGATTTGGTTACAGCTCTTAATCATGAACAGTTAAAAGCAGTATCTGTATTCCTTAATGATCTATACGGCGTACTCGATACGTTCTATGAGCGTAACCTCAAATCATGTTTTACAGAGGCTATGGAATACACCGAGCTTGTGAAAAAACGTATTGATGCATTAGCCGAATACATCCGACCAACACGCCTTAAAACTACACATATATCGCCTAAAACAATTGTTCAAATGCTCGATACAGAGCAACAGGCAATGCACCACCTTTCTACGCTACTCGACAATATCAAAGTGGGAGAAAAAGCATGAATCAACTCGTTAATTTACCCACTGTGACAATGAACAGTATCCAAATTGCTGACTTAGTTGAATCTGAACCACGAGCAGTAAACCTGTCAATTGAGCGCTTAGCCAAAAAAGGAATTATTCAACTTCCTCCAATGGTGAAAGTTGAGAATAAACAATCAACTAGTCCAAATAGATTTGCAAATGTTTATGAGTTTTCAGGTGAACAAGGTAAACGTGATTCAATTATTGTGGTTGCTCAATTATGCCCCGAGTTCACAGCTCGTTTAGTCGATCGGTGGCAAGAGCTGGAGAACCAACCTAAACAACATAATGTTGATTTAAATAACCCTCATGCACTGCGTAAGGCATTGCTTGAATATACAGAACAGGTCATCGAGCTTGAGCATAAAAATTTAGGCTTAGAACAATCTATTCAAACCATCACCCAAACACCTGCAGGTGTGAAGTTCCAACAGGCTTGTAAGATTCTCAATATCAAACGTCATGTATTGGCTGAATGGCTTTCTAAGCATGGTTGGGATAGACGATTGAATAATACTCGTGCATCGACTTACTACAGCCAAGAACGTGGTTATTGTGAAACTAAATACGAGGAAGTCGTAAAGATCAAAACAAATGGTGAGCTTGGGAGTTATACCAGGATCGAGTTTTTTATTCTGCCGAAAGGAATGCAGATCCTCGTCAAGCATTTTGGGAGTGCTGCAGCATGAGTACAAACCATCAAACCCAAGTCTTAGCCCACCTCAAACAAGGTAAAACTCTAAGCCAAGCCGAGGCAATTAATCTATTTCACTGTTATCGCCTCAGTGCTGTGATTAATCGCCTACGCAATTCAGGTTATGACATCGTAACTCACCAAGAACCCAACCATAACCGAGATGGTTATCACGCTCGCTATGAATATCGGGAGTTGAAAGTATGAAAGAGTTTTCAATAAATCTTTTAAAACTCGCTTTAGTTTGGGTAATTGCTATTTTTCTTATTGCAAGCTGTAGCAAACCATCTTATGCTAACGGCGTTCAGTGCCAAATCACTGAATTTGCCTTGGCCGGCAATAAAATTAACACAAGCGCATATAGTCCGCTCAGGGCTTTTTTTATGCGTACTATCTCTATGCGTTCGCATTTTATGGTGAAGCTGGAGAGGGACACTTTCGAGTGTGCAGGTTTCTTGTGTTACCTGTCGGCCAACCCTTTTCAGCTTTGCCACCCTCATCACTTGGCCGTGATTGGCAAAGCTCCAATGAACACAGGAGCGCATTAATCATGCCTAAAAATACAAACACGCCTAAAATTTATAATGATGCTGATCTAGCCAGTATGTACGGTGAATCATGCGAGTTCACGGAATGGCTATCTACTCTAATTGCTCAAGTTAAAAAAGAAACAGACCAAATCAAAGAGAAATTATCTACGCATTACAATGTAGATAATTGTCATTTTTATACCCTAGATAAGCTTTTAGCCCTTTCCGAGTTTATGGCTGATGAACGTGTGGCAACTTTGGAACGCTTACACCAAGAACATGCTCAAGAATGGGCAGCACATAAGGAGGGCGTTTAACATGACTAAACATGACACAAATAACGCTCTACAGACTTATGATGCAGGTGAATTGGTTGATGCTCATACCTTAGCAAAATCACATCTATCATGGGTAAATGCACTGGTATCTACAGTCATTCAGAACAATAAAACAGGTAAGACTTTTTTCAACCAAGAATTATTAGATGTAGCCCAATATCTATCTGATACATTTGCCGATGAACACGATCTACAGCGTGAAGCCTATCAAAAGGAAGTAGATTCAAATAAAAAGGCGGTGACACTATGAATATCACCACCTCCATCAAACCCGATTCGATTCTAGCAAATTGTACGGTACTTAATCCACTCGATGACGCTTATATCAATCATCCGATTATTCAGCGTTTTGGCAGTCCATCACAGCCGATCTACGTGGAACAATGCAATGTAGAGATTAACGGCGTGAGCTATGAACAGCCTTTGATTCTACCGATCTATAACGCTCGATTGGAACTCGTACAATGTGCTGTAGTACAAGATAGACAACTCATTCAAGTCATGCCTGATGGCTTGGCAAAAGGCTTTGCCTACTTTGGTGACTTGCACCAGGATAAACATGTCATCGTCACACATAGTTTAGAAGCTTTCTTTAAAATTGCTTCAAGTATAGCGATTGGTTTTGAGCCACCATTACAGCCCTTTGCTGTGGTATTGGTCATATTGCCCCACCTATACCATGCCAATAAAACAACACTCAAAGCCTTTGATTTTGAGCAAATACAGTTTGTGATTAATCAACTCTCACAAACAGGCTATACACAGATCTACATGCCAACACGAGCAGAGCATATAAAACTTAAACCCTATCAAAACCTCGAGCAAAATACGGTGGTACGCTTATTAAATCAAACCATGCAGTATGGCGATAAAGCATTTCATATTGATTTAAATCGTGATGATGATACTGCAGAAGTACAAGCTTTTATTCATGAGGCAATCAGTCAATTGCCTAAACAGGATGACCACTGGGGCGAGTTGCTACCACTGACACAAGCTGAATCCGCTATAAATACCCCTTATCCGATTCATGCTTTGCCACCATTGGCGAGAGAGGCTGTACTTGCCATTGCTGAGTATGTGCAAGCACCAATAGCCATGGCTGCCCAATGTGTTATAGGTGCCATGTCCCATATTGCCCAAGCCCATGTAAATGCACCACATCCGTTCAATGCTCAAGGTGAGCCATGTAGCTTATATCTTTTGACAGAGGGACAAAGCGGAAGTCGTAAGAGTACAAGCCGAAATATGGCAGACAAAGCCATTATTCAATATGAGCGTAAACAATACGAGCAGTACCGCCGTGACCTTGAACAATGGAAAAGCGGACAAGCCTCATTAAATAAAAAGGATCGTGAAGCCTATTGCGCTGAGAATCCGCCACCACATGACCCAAGTACGCTTTACAGTGACATTACCCTTGAATCTATTGCAGGGCTTTATGTGGATGGTGTACTCAATAACGCCTCTATTGCCAGTGATGAAGCAGGGCAATTTTTTGGTGGCTATACCATGAAAGGTGACACTCGTACTCAAGCGATTGGAGGCTATGCCAAGTTATTTGATGATGGTTTTGTAGAACGCACCCGGTCTAAGTCCAATTTGAATGGTAGCGGTCGTGCTTATGATGTTCGCTTGACGTTCAACCTACAGGGACAACATGAGGTATTAGCCGATGCACTTAAAGACCCAGTGTTAAGAGGACAAGGCTTTTTACCTAGATTTATTCTCACTATTCCTGAGAACTTGGCAGGTACACGGCTACAGGATGCAATCTATCAAAATAAGAATGCCAACACGGACCATCGCTTAATTGCTTACTGGACACGTTGCGAATACTTGCTTGATGACTGCCCACGCCCTCATGCCGATCAAGAGCTGTATAACGGTCGCTACGTCATTCCCATGAATGAACAAGC
Organism: Acinetobacter defluvii; assembly: GCF_001704615.3. Lineage (NCBI taxonomy): Bacteria > Pseudomonadati > Pseudomonadota > Gammaproteobacteria > Moraxellales > Moraxellaceae > Acinetobacter > Acinetobacter defluvii. The sequence continues at coordinate 1,984,744 of NZ_CP029397.2, read as the reverse complement.
AAGAGAAATAGATCTAGCCTTTTACAATATGTTTGAGGAATTACAAGGCAAAGGTAAACGCTATGAATATCTACAGGCTTTTGCTAGTCGAGCGAGCCAATTAGCACGGCGTTTAGCGACCGTGTTCGCTTACTTTCAGGGTTTACAGTGGATTGATGCCAGTACCTTAAAAGGAGCGTGTGAAGTCGTTAAGCATTCGTTAAATGAATGGGCAATGTATGCAGATATTGAGGTTAAAACAGAGAGTGATGCAGAGAAGTTGATTAAGAACATTTTGTCCAAATGTATTAAGGAGAATACAAACCGTATTTTAAAATCTTTAGCTGCAAAAGGTGCGCCGTCACATCTAAGAAAGGCTAAAGCATTTGATCCATGCTTAAACGAGTTAATTGAATTTAATTATGTTCGATTGGTCATTATTGATAAGTCTACATACATTGAATTGAATCCATTACTATTGAAATAGATGCGATTTTGCGGTTTATGCTTGAAAGCCTTTACTGATAAGGCTTTGCATACCGCAAATGGATTGCGGAGCGACTGCGGAGGATTGCGTTTTTTGTGAAGAGCTATATTTTTAGATGTACTATTCCGCAGAAACCGCAATCATACGCAAGGTGTCGCAAATAGATTGCGGAGCGGAAACCTTTATATAGCAATGGATATAAGAGGAAACCGCAAAATCGCAAAGATTTCTAAGAAAATATATAAAAATGAAAAAATTAAACGGAGAGACTGTAAATAAAACTGTGTAAACGCTTAGACTATCCCTCAACGCTGTTAGGGGCAACACAGGTGTTTACCATGAAAGATGAAGCAATGCTGGCATTAGCCAAAGAATTTGCCAAGAACTTAAAGACAGAAGCTGACCTGAATAATTTCAGTAAAGCTCTAAAGAAATTAACGGTGGAAACTATTCTAAATGCTGAACTCACTGACCATTTAGGTTATGAGAAGCATAGTCCTAGAGTAGGTAAAAATGCTCGTAATGGCTATACAACTAAACGCCTACTGACTGATGATGGTGAGTTTGAGCTAGACACGCCTAGAGATCGTGATGGTACATTTGAGCCTCAGTTCATCAAGAAAAGTCAAACTCGAATCACGCAAATGGATAGTCAAATTCTATCCCTTTATGCTAAAGGAATGACGACACGAGATATCGTTGCCACGTTCAAGGAAATGTACGATGCAGATGTCTCTGCTACCTTAATTTCCAAGGTGACAGATGCTGTGATCGACCAAGTCACTCAATGGCAAAACCGCCCTTTGGATGCATTCTATCCAATCGTTTACCTAGACTGTATTGTCGTGAAGGTGCGACATAACAACACCGTCATCAACAAGGCTGTATTTCTTGCTTTGGGTGTCAATGCAGAGGGGCAGAAAGACTTACTTGGACTGTGGATGGCTGAAAACGAAGGGGCGAAGTTCTGGTTATCAGTTCTCACCGAACTGAAGAATCGTGGCTTACAAGATATACTGATTGCATGTGTAGATGGATTAAAAGGCTTTCCTGATGCGATCAATACGGTCTATCCTGATACCCATATCCAGTTGTGTATTATCCATATGGTACGCAATAGCTTGAAGTATGTCAGTTGGAAAGATTATAAGGCCGTTACATCTGATTTGAAGAAAATCTACCAGTCGGTAACCGAAGATGAAGCTTTACACGCCCTTGATGAATTTGGTCAGAAATGGGATGACAAATACCCTCAAATCAGCAAATCATGGCTCGGGCATTGGCCGAATCTCAACACGTTCTTTGCTTATCCTATGGATATTCGTAAAGCAATCTACACAACGAATGCGATTGAATCATTGAACAGCGTGATCCGTCATGCGACCAAGAAAAGAAAAATCTTCCCGACTGATGATTCAGTGAAAAAAGTGGTATATTTAGCGATTATGGCAGCAAGCAAAAAATGGACAATGCCTATCCAAAATTGGAAATCTGCTATGAACCGCTTTAGTATCATGTTTGAAGAGCGTGTAACCAAGTATTTTTAAAACTGTATTTACACAGAATTATTTACACCCTCTAAACGGATGTTGGACGGTCATTCAACACATATCAAAATTAAATGAATTTGATCATCACCCCTATATTATTTTTAAACAATTACTTAAATACCTAAATCGTCACTTTGGTCATCACCCAAAACTATACTTTATGACGTAACAAAGCCTAAATTGCAGCCAGTGTATGACGTAACAGTGATTACATATTGCCCACTTTATGACGTAACAAAAATATTACTAGATAAAATTTGCGGTGAGTAACAGTAGTTTTGCATATAAAATACTCAAAAAACCGTACTAACTTTATAAGTGAGAGCTTTGTTTATTTCTTAATTTTCCTGTAATTGCATTAAAAGGTCTGCAATCACAATACTTGAAATCTCATTTAAAAACTCATTATATTGATTTACCTTTGAAGATGTTATTTCTAAAAATTGTATATACTCCGAGTAAGATTCTTCATCTTCATTCTTAGCACTTACCTCTCCAAACCTAATTAAAAGAGAATTTGCTATTACAAATATTTCCTTTTGTTTTTTTTCAACTATTCCCCAATACCTTAATTTATCTAAAAATATATTAAACTCTTCTTGTATATCATTAATTTTTTTAAAAAAACTAAGAATTAACACTTCATTTTCTTTAAATAATTTATCATTTATATAAATTGGTCGATATTCTAAGTTGAGTTTATTCTTAAATTTATCTGGTACTAAATGGTCCATTTCGATCCAGATCATTCCAGCATTATGAATTTCTTTTTCAAGGCTTTCAAATTGATTGAATACCTTTAAAGCGAAATCATTTTTTACGGACTTATTGTGCTGTTCTCGCCAATCATTAAAAAGTACAAAAGCTACTGCGGGAGCAAGAAAATATGCAGATAGAGTCAATCCATCTCTAAGAACTTCATAGGCTTTAATAAGATTAAAAGAATATTGATAAGTTGGGTAATTACTATTTAAGAAAAAACCAATAACCAAATACCCAAAAAAAAATGTAAAAATATACATTCCAACCTTTTTTAATTCCTTTTTTAAATCATTAATTTTCATAATTTCCTCCTATTTTAGGGGGATGTTAATAGAATGATGGGGTTTTGCAATCAATATATTCACAATGTGAGATTAAAATTTAGATAGTGGTGCCGAATTTAGGTGATACCACAATGGGTATGTTTAGGTGGTGCAGATCGGTAGGCATTACTATTGCTTTAAAAAAGAAGCTCCTTAAATATGAGGAGCTTTTAATATCTGCATGGTCATTTTAACCATTGAGGCTTAACTTGCTGCGATTCTAAATACGACCAAGTTGATATATCACTGAAGCCCTGATGGTTGAAAGCTCGTTTTATTTAACAGGCTTAATAAACTACAAAACGCATTTTTGCACTTTGCTTTGAAAAAAATAACTTAATTCTCAATTTGAGTTCATTTAATTTAGGTTGACGAGGTATAGCGAAATAACACATAAAATCACCCCCAAAGCCTTACGCCGTATAACTATAACCGATATTAATAAAACTCCATTCTGTCAACCTACGTCAACCTAAATGGGCGAATTTAGCGATACAGCATCTTTAGTATTTACCTTGATGACAACTAACGCCAAAGCACTATAAAACCCTATCAAAACCTTACTAAATAAGCATTACAGCCATTTTATTAAAACCGCATTCCATCAAGGTACATCAAGGTAAAAGTTTAAAAGCTGTATTGTTAAGATGACAACGCAGCTATTGAGTGATGATCAATTCATATTGCTAAATCTTGCATGACAGACCTTTTTTATTTGTTGGACAAGGTACGTATGAAATTAACTATAAAAACACGTTAAAAGCCATGCCATATAAGGCATACAGCATTTTTAATAAACACTCGTTTTGTCTAACTACATCCAACAAAAAAGTTGGTTTTGTCATGCTACGTCATGCAAGATTCCCCCTTATAGATTTGAAATCCAATAGGGATTGGAGTACTTTTATACCCCTAATCTGTATCACAAAATCACTTTAAATCTTGCTATACAAGCGGAGTTTGAAAACACTTGTAAAAACCCCTTCAGAGCCATGCTATGTAAAGCATACAGGGATTTAATAAAACTTAACTTTTGTATAGCTACGTATAGTAAGAACACGTCCTATCACATTTGAAATGTCAAAGGGTCGCATTTCAAATGATATCCTGTATTTAGTCTTACAGCTCAGCATCCAAAATCATCATAAATTAGGCTTAGAGCTATATGGTGTAGGCTTTACGTCATCTTTGACGAATATTCATTTTGTAAGACTACGTAAGACAAAAAATCAAAACCAAATATTGAATCCAGGGATACTAAATATTTTTGTGGTTAAGTAAGTTAGAACTTGATATTTTGTCATATTGATTAGTTTAAGTTTTAAAAGATATTTATGAAAAAAGTTGATTATCCAGAGCGTGGTTACTTTGAAATTAATATTGATCATATAGATAATTTTATTGAGTTAATTAGACCAGATAAAGAAAATCTTAGACAGTATTTAAATTATGCAAATAAAAAGCTCCTATTTAGAGGCCAAGAGAACTCAGAATGGGAGCTGACTCCCAATTTATTTAGATCAATACCTCATTTTATAGCAAGAAAATTTGATGGCTTAGCCTTTGTAGAATGGACTTATTTACATTCATTTGTTAAGGCATGTGATTTAAATGGCGTTCAAATACCCTATGATTCAATGATATTTAGAAACAATTTTCTAAATGAATTTCCAAACTCTTGTGCATTAGCTCCAGCAAAATGGCCTCTGAGTGAATATTATGAATTACTAAGTTTTGCACAGCATTATGGCATTTCGACTCAACTTTTAGACTGGAGCTATCAACCTTTAGTTGCATGTTATTTTGCAGCTTCAAATGTAGTTAAGAATAACAATATAGAGGGCGACTTCTCAATATGGTGCATGGATATTGAAAAAATCAATTTACTTAATGATTTTGAGAAAAAAAATATAGAAATAATCGATGTTCCCAAGTCATTAAATCAAAATATTTCTTCCCAACAAGGGTGTTTTACTTTAGTTCGACAAGATGTTACTAGGGATTCCAAATGCACATTCTGTGATGAAAAAAAAAGAATTAAGGAAGTCACGTTGGTTAATGATTTAGTTGCTAAAAAAGAACAACACACTATGCTATTAAAAATAAACTTACCAAATAAGTTTGCAAGTGATGTATTAAATTTTTGTGATGCTTACTCTATTAATGCCACTACAATTTTTCGGGGAGTCACTGGAGCATCTCAACATGTTAAGGATCAGATTAATAAAAATAAATTTGATGATTGCTTAAGAAGTAGAAATTAAAGCTTCATGGCCATTATTAATCTATCTAAGAATAATGAAAAAGCACTATCGATAAATGGTACTGCTATTACCTCATCCTTCATTTAAGGGAGCAGCTCAGATATGCCTGTCCGTCTTTTTTGACGACAAGCTTTTGGACGGTTGTTTTTAGTTGTCATTGTCTACAGATCAAGGCGATTGAACTCGCCATTTGAAATGTGAAAAACATAATGAACCCGAACAACTCACCAGTAGAATAAAATGCACTGAAGCGCATGAAGGAAAGCAGCCGATCAGTTCACTTTAAAGCTAAATCTCCTTATCTAGCTACAATACATATATCTAAATGGTTATTTATTTAGCTCAAAGTATATGAGTTTTATCTTGCTTTACCTAAATCATTAGGGTAAGCGTCCGCTGAATCCCATACCAATTTTAATTCGATTTAGGTTTCCAGCAGTGTGGCAGTAACTCTTCAATCTGGGTCACTTTATGTGTCGGCAGCCTTTTCAGCACATCACTTAAATAGGCATACGGATCCAAGCCATTCAGCTTTGCTGACTGGATTAACGTCATGATGTTTGCCGCTCGCTGACCACTGCGCAGCGAACCTGCAAACAGCCAGTTCTTGCGCCCCAACGCCCAGGGACGCATCTGATTCTCGACCCAATTATTGCAAATAGGTAGATTGCCATCATCCAGATAGCGGCTTAAAGCTGGCCAACGCTTCAGAGTGTAATTGATGGCCTTGGCGGTGGGAGAACTCGATGGCACTGTCAGATGATGTTGGTTGAGCCATTCATATAGTTGTTGCATCACTGGTTGACTATGCTGTTGTCGGTATTCGCGGCGGTCTTCCGCTGTACCATCGGTCTTTTTCCTGAGCTCTGCTTCTATCGCATACAGTTTCTGAATCAGCACTAATGCCTGTTCAGCGACCTGACTTTTCCCAGTTACATGCAGTTCATGGAATTTACGACGTGCATGGGCCATGCAGCCCACCTCAATGACCTGGCCTGATTTAAAGCGTGCTTTATAACCACTGTAATCATCACAGACTAGATAACCCTGCCAGCCTTTCAAGAACTCTGCAGCATGCTGGCCTGAACGACTATCCTGAAAGTCATAGATCACCGCCTGAACTGGATTGTACTGTGTAGTGGCATAGGCCCAGACATAACCTTTCTTCGGTTTTTTATCATTCTCACCCATCCGCATGATGGTGACCGGTGTTTCATCTGCATGCAGCACCTGCTGTTGTAGTACCACCTCTTTTAAGGCATTGGCTAGAGGTTCCAGTTCTACACCGCAGCGACCTATCCAGTCAGATAAAGTTGATCTAGAAAGTTCGATTCCCGCCCGCTGATAGATCAGACGTTGACGGTACAGCGGCAAATGATCGGCATATTTCGATACCAAAACATGGCTGAGCAGTTCAGGTGAAGCAATGCCTTTATCAATCACATAGGCGGGCATCGCTTGCTGAGTCAGGGTGTCACACTGATCACAGACCCATTTACCACGCACATGCTGTTCCTTATAGAACTGTGCCGGTCTGAAATGCAGTTTTTCACTGACATCTTCGCCGATACGACGGAGTTGGCAGCCACAAGCGCATTGGGTTGATGCAGGTTCATGCTCAATACGGATGGTGTGTAGATGATCTGGCAGTGGTCGACGTTTAGGTTTATTGGTTTTGGCTTTCTGTGTCGCTGCATCGGTTTTATCTGCATTTAGCCGTTCCAGTTCTAGATCAACCGCAGCAATATCTTCTTCAACCGCTTCATCCCACAGGTGGATTTGTTTTGCAGTGAGATGTTCGTTTTTACTGCCGAATTTGTGCTGTTTAAATAGTGCGAGTTCATGCTCGTATTTTTGATTGAGAATAGAAAGATGTTGAACTTTAGAATCTAATTGCTGATTGGTGACTTCAAGATGTTGAACTTTGGCATCCAATTGCTGGTTTGATTTTTCTAATTCTTGATTTGATTGTGCTAGAGACTGATGCTGCATCGCCAACTGTCTGGTGAATTCCAGCAGTTGTTCATGGGTCAGTTGGCTTAAGTCAGGCAGCGTATTCATGACCGCAGTATGCCTGAGGTCATGAGAAGAATGAAATAGAACGTTTGGAGAATAGCAGAATGGAACAGCCTGGTTTAAAGCATCGTCACCACCTGCTGTCGTCCAATGCGCTGCCAGGGCAAACCTTGGATCAGTGCCTGTAACTGTTCCGGGCTGAGGGCCACGGTTTCACCTTGGTGAACTTGAGCCCAGTGAAATTTGCCCTGTTCCAGCCGCCGGGCACACAGCCAGATGCCCAGTCCATCATGTACCAGTACTTTCATGCGATGGCCACGTTTATTACAGAACAGGTAAGCACAATGCGGTTTGATGTAGCCAAAGGCTCTCACCACCTGAGCCATGGTCGTATCCATACCTGCACGCATGTCCATGGGCTGAGTAGACAACCAGATTTCATCAATGCGGATCATGTTGCAAGTGCCTTGAGTAATTCTGCCAAGGCAGGTATTTCTGATGTCTGCCATTTTAGCTGAATATCATTATTCGTATGAGGCACGGTGATACACAACGTGATCCTCTCATCAATAGGTTGGCTGATTGCAGCAGTGTAAGGCAAAGCAATAAATGCTGGATTCACATGAGTAGGATCCTGCACGGCACCCTCATGATGGCTGAAGATCCTGATCCAACGACTGACAAGGTTGGCATTAATACTATGTTGCAGTGCGACCGAAGCGATCGAGGTATTAGGATTTTTACAGGCATTGACAATACTGAGTTTGAATTCTTTGCTGTATGTTCTGCGTTTTTTAGCAACAGGAGGTGTTGCTGAATATATATCCATGTTCATGGATTAAGTCCCCACTTGTTTTTAGGTGGGAACTAAATTAAGGCTTATAGGATCGCTTGGTAAGGCTGTGTTAGCCGGATGCTTACTCATTAGGGAAAAAGTGCAACGGAAAAATGCTTAAATTCCTTGTAATTATTGCTGTATAAGGCTTAGAGCCGCGTTATACAAAGTGCTAACTGTCAAGGTAAAATAGCGAGTTTTTAGTTGTTTTATAGCTATTTCTAGTCATTTTTAGCCCTATTTTCATCAAAAATAAGCCTTTTTATTCAAAAATAGTGAGTTTTGAGGATGTTTAAGCAATCAAAAGTACAAATTGAGAGCCTAAGAGCAATGGATAGCCGAGTGATGCAGAAACAAGGCATCTTTAAAAATGGTACAGGCTCATATTACTGGAGAGATGCAAAGACCAATGAAACAAGAGCTAATATTGATTACAGATATCAAGATCAACAATTAACGCTTTCTTATCACTGCAATGGTGAATCTTATTGCTATATCATCCGTATAGATCGAACTACCTGTCACTACGGCGGAACACGGTCATGGTTTATATGTCCATCCCAAAAATGTAGAAAGCGAGTTGCCAAACTGTATTTTTCGGAAAGCGGATATTTCACATGCAGACATTGTAATAATGCAAACTATGCCATTCAGCAAATGAGCGAAAAAGATAAGCCACGTTACCACATGCACAAAATGAGGGATAAGCTAGGTTGGAGTTATAACCATGTGCCATTTATTAAAAGAATAAGCAAACCTTTAAACATGCACCATAAAACATTTAAGGCGATGGTCGCCAAGCATGATGAGTATGAAAGGCAATTTTTAGTAAACTTTCAAGCATTCATAGATAAGTTTGAGAATATGTGAATGAGGTATTTAATTTAAAAATAATAAAATGACCATACCTTTAATGTTATGTATTAGGCTTATTATAAAACCTAGCAACAGATAATTTGTACACTGTGGTGTACACTAAAATTTATCTTAAAAATAATTAAATATAAAACAATTGTTTATATAAAAGTTTGGTAGAGGTTAAACCTACCAAGATACAAGCCTTATGGCACAAGGGTTTTAAGACATTTCAATGGCTTAAAACCCTTTTTAATGCCTGAAATTTATATACTGTTATCAGTAATATCGGCATAATCTGCGCTTTTTGCCGTTTTCACAGTTAAATTTACGTCAAGGATTTTAGGTTTTTATGAAACTACCAAAACCAATAAAGCGTGGTTGATACGATGTGCGAAAATACAGGTAAATACTCTCAAGTTGCGTGAGGAAAAGCAAATGGCATTGAAATTAGCAACCTTAATACCTGATTTTGCGAATAATAAAAGCGCCTATGGGGATATTTAGTTTACTCCATATTTCAGCACACAGCAGTTAAAAGTGCGTCACAAAAAAAGATGCAATACATTGATATTACATCCTTAAGAAAAAAATAAATTAAAATTGCAGAGTAATTACTTAATAAACTGGCGTACTGCTTGAGTAAACTCTTCTGGACATTCGATATTTGAAATATGGGAAGCATTGATTTCAAACAGTTGACTGTTTGCAATACGATCTACTATAAACTGACCATCTGCAACAGTTGTTACTGGGTCTTGTTGACCCGCAATGACCAAAACGGGCACAGTTATACTTTTTAAGTTTTCACGTAAATCCGCCTTAGCCAAAGCTTCGCAACAACTTGCATAACCTTCTGCGCTGCCAGCTCCTAAGTCGTTACTTAAAGACTCTACAATTGCGGCTTGGCTTTGGATAAAGCGTTCTGTGAACCAACGTGTAGCTGCAGTTGCAGCAATTGGTTGTAGCCCTTGTTCACGTACCAGTTTGGCACGATCATTCCATGCTTGTTGTTGACCGATTTTGGCTGCGGTATTACATACAACGACATGGTTAAAATATTCGGGTTTATGAATGGCAAGCCATTGACCTGTCAAACCTCCCATTGAAATACCACAGAAATTGGCTTTTTTAACATTTAGATGGTCAAGTAGGTTGATTACATCTTGTCCAAGTTGGTCAATGGTATAGGGACCTTGTGGGGCAGAAGATGCGCCGTGACCACGCGTGTCATAGCAAATGATAAAGAAATCATCTTTTAGGGCATCAATTTGCGGTTGCCACATGCTGTATTTTGTACCCAGTGAATTTGAAAATACAACGGCAGACTGATTGGCATTACCAAAAGTTTGGTAGTTAATTTCGGCATCGTTAGAGGTAAATTTTGGCATTTTCTTTTCCTAATCCTCCCTCAATCCCTCCTTTGAGAAAGGAAGGAAGAAAGAGCTGTTATTTCTTAAACACGTTCAATAATCAAAGCGATCCCTTGACCGACACCAATACACATTGAACACAGTGCATATTGACCATGGGTTGCTTCAAGTTGATTCAGGGCTGTTGTGACTAAACGTGCACCTGATGCACCAAGCGGATGACCAATCGCAATTGCTCCACCATTTGGATTGACGTGTTTTGCACCATCTTCTAAACCGAGATCACGCGTGACTGCCAAAGCTTGTGCTGCAAAAGCTTCATTCAGTTCAATTACATCCATTTGATCTAAAGTTAAACTTGTTTGAGCAAGCAATTTTTTGATTGCAGGCGCAGGTGCAAATCCCATGATGCGAGGTTCAACACCAACCGTGGTTGCACCAATAATTTTAGCACGCGCTTTTAAACCATATTTTGCAACTGCATCATCCGATGCAATTAAAAGGGCTGCTGCACCATCATTAATTCCAGATGCATTACCTGCGGTGACTGTTCCATCAGCTTTAACTACAGGTTTAAGTTTGGCTAAGCCTTCAGCTGTGGTTGATGCACGAGGATGTTCATCGGTATCAATGACAATGGCATCGCCTTTACGTTGCGGAATGGTGACAGTAATAATCTCTTTGTTAAAGAAACCATTGGCTTGTGCAATTGCAGTTCGTTTTTGGCTTTCTAAGGCAAATCTGTCTTGATCTGCACGATTGACATTGAATTGTTCAGCGACGTTTTCGGCTGTTTGTGGCATGGTGTCAACACCATACATTTCTTTCAGCTTTGGATTGATAAAACGCCAACCCATGGTGGTGTCTTCAAGTTTTTGACTACGCCCATAAGCACTGTCAGATTTGCCCATTACCAATGGTGCACGGCTCATGCTTTCCACACCGCCTGCAATAATCAGATCAGCTTCACCTGCTTTAATCGTACGCGCTGCCATTGCTACAGCATCTAGAGACGAACCACATAAACGATTTACTGTCGTTGCAGGCACTTGATACGGCACACCTGCCAAAAGTGCAGACATACGTCCAACATTACGGTTGTCTTCACCTGCTTGGTTGGCACAGCCATAAATAACATCGTCAACCAATTCCCAATTCACAGATGGATTACGTTCCATCAATGCCTTGATGGGTAATGCACCAAGATCATCAGCACGAATTGGCGCAAGACCGCCTGCATAACGTCCAAATGGGGTACGGATGGCATCAATGATATATGCGTTTTTCATGTTCTATATTCCAAAATCTTTGAATCCCTCCCTTGCGAAGCAGTGCTTCGCAAGAGGGGAGATTTATGCTTTGAAGTCCCTTTTTGAAAAGAGGGACTGGTCCATTCGCGATTCAATACTGTTTTAATGCTTCACCTCCCTTAGTCCCTCCTGAGAGGAGGGAGACTTTCCAATGTGAAAAGAGGTTTATTGGTTATATTCACATTTAAAAAAGGTACTTAGGGAGTTTTTAAATATCGTTAAGCTGTTTTAAACCGTGGTATCAATCAACTTAGCACCTGTCATCGACTGCAATTCCTCAAAGCTTAAACCATCTACTTTTTCAATCACTTTCAGACCTTCTGTTGTTACATCAATCACACAAAGATCAGTGTAAATACGGTCTACACATTTCAAACTTGTAGCTGGATATGACAGTTCAGCGACAATTTTCGGTTCGCCTTTCTTGGTGACATGATCAGTAGTAATAAACACTTTCTTCGCACCAACGGCTAAATCCATCGCACCACCCACCGCAGGAATCGCATCGGGTGCACCTGTATGCCAGTTGGCCAAATCACCATTTTCAGCAACTTGAAAGGCGCCCAATACAGCAATATCTAAGTGACCACCACGCATCATGGCAAAGGAATCACCATGATGAAAAAATGCTCCACCCGTCAGCATGGTGACAAATTCTTTACCTGCGTTGATTAATTCAGGGTCTTCTTCACCTTTTTCTGGGGGAGGACCAAAAGCGAGTAGACCATTTTCAGAGTGTAAAAAAACATCTTTGTCTGATGGCAAATAATTTGAGATTTTAGTCGGTAAACCAATACCCAAGTTCACATAAGCGCCATCTGGAATATCTTGTGCCACACGTTCAGCAATTTGATCACGGCTTAATTTGTTATAACTCATTTTAATTTCTCCGTATCTTATGACTGTGCTTTATTGTCAGTAGAACCGACAGCAACAACATGTTGAACAAATATTCCTGGTGTGATGATGTGTTCAGGATCGAGCGCACCCAGTTCAACGACTTCAGATACTTGTGCAATGGTGATTTCTGCTGCCATCGCCATAATTGGACCAAAGTTACGTGCAGATTTACGATAGACTAAATTGCCCCAACGGTCGCCTTGGTGGGCTTTGATTAAGGCAAAATCCGCTTTGATTGGATTTTCTAAAACGAAATCTTTACCTTCATAATTTAAAGTTGGTTTACCTTCTGCCAACAAAGTTCCAAAACCTGTCGGTGTGTAAATTGGACCAAGCCCCATACCTGCCGCTTGGATACGACAAGCTAAATTGCCTTGTGGTACGAGCTCGAGTTCAATTTTTCCTGCACGATACAATTCATCAAATACCCATGAATCAGACTGACGTGGGAATGAGCAAATAATTTTACGGACTGCACCAGATTTTAAAAGTTTGGCTAAGCCATAGTCACCATTACCTGCATTGTTATTGACAATGACAAGATCTTTGATACCTAGCTCAATCAATCCATCAATCAGTTCAGCAGGTTGTCCTGCTGTACCAAACCCACCAATCATTACAGTTGAACCGTCTTTAATTTGCGAAAGAACTTCCTTGAGGGAAGTTGAGCTTTTATCAATCATGACCTTAACCTTATCTACATTTCCATATATTGCTATGCGTAAATATCACTTCAAAATACTTATGCATAAAAATTATGCTGTCTATTCTTTACAAGCCGAATATCCATTTGAAACATTGTGCTGAGTTATTCAGCTTTAAATAATGGTGTATAAAATGGATTCAAACCATCCTAAATAATTAGAATGGTTTGGCTTTTTTGATCAGGTGTCATCTTCACGAATTGAAGATGGATGACGATTTAAGGCAGTCACCTGAATATCCATATAAGGGTAGAGCGGTAAGCCTTGTAAGATATTGTGCAATTCTTCATTACTCTCAACATCAAAAATACTAATGTTTGAATATTGACCTGTAATGCGCCAAATGTGACGCCATTTCCCTTGACGTTGCAAATCTTGAGAATATGCTTTTTCAACGGCTTTAATTTCATTGGCTTTTTCAGTTGGCATATCGAGTGGGATATGAACATCCATTTTTACTTGGAAAAGCATGACGACTCCTTCAATTATTGACGACGTAGGTTGTCGATTTTGTCTTCATCCAATTCAATCCCTAAGCCATGTCCTGTTGGAATTTTTAGCTCAAAGTTTTCGTATTGAAGTGGTGTTTTTAAAATTTGTTCAGTAAGTAGTAATGGACCAAAAAGTTCAGTGCCATAAGCTAAGTTACTGAATGTAGAAAATACGTGTGCCGATGCAATTGTTCCTACAGGACCTTCAAGCATGGTGCCACCATAAAGGTCGATCCCTGCTAAATTGGCAATTTTCCCAACTTCACAGCCTTCGATTAAACCGCCAGACTGTGCAACTTTAACTGCAAAAACAGAAGAAGCATTACGTTTAGCCAGTTCATATGCACTTTGTGGGCCCATTAAAGATTCATCAGCCATAATGGCAATATCAAATTTACGCGTCAGTCGTTCCATTGCATCAATATTGTGAATGGCACAAGGTTGTTCGATGAGATCAATGCCACCGTCTTGGAGCATTTGAATACCTTTAATCGCAGTTAACTCAGACCAAGCACGATTGACATCAACACGAATTGAAATGTCATCGCCCAATGCTTTTTTAATCGCTAAAACATGTTCAACATCTTGTTCTACAGGACGAGAGCCAATTTTTAGTTTGAAGACATTGTGGCGTTTGCTTTCAATCATTTTTTGCGCTTCAGCAATGTCTTTTTCCGTATTGCCAGATGCAAGCACCCAAAGCACCGAAATGCTGTCACGCAAACGCCCACCAAGTACTTCACTTAAAGACAAACCTAAGCGTTGTGCTTGAATATCAAGTAGAGCCGTTTGAATCGCACATTTTGCAAAACGATTACCGTTGATATTGCGGTTAATTGTTTGCATGGTTTGTGCGACATTCAAACCATTGAGTGTTTTTAATAATGGCGCAAAATAAGTTTCAATATTGGTTTTAACACTTTCAGGGCTTTCTTCGCCATAGCCTAAGCCACCAATTGTGGTTGCTTCGCCCCAGCCGATCAAGCCGTCTTCCGTGCTTACTTTCACCAGTACTAAGGTTTGTGTTTGCATTGTTGCAACCGCCATCTTGTGCGGACGGATGGTTGGTATCTCAACAAGCAATGTTTCTATGGACTTATACATTGCAAATATTTCTTAAGTGTTTAGCTATTTATATACCCTAAATTAATGTAATATCTTAAACTAGAGCCAAATTGGTATTTTTAAATACTTAAAAGGTATATAAATGGAGGTTTAAAAAATGGAATTACGTCATTTACGTTATTTTGTCACGGTTGTCGAAGAGCAAAGTATTACCAAAGCTGCGGAAAAGCTTTGTATTGCTCAACCGCCTTTGAGCCGACAAATTCAAAAACTCGAAGAAGAATTAGGAATCTTATTATTTGAACGTGGTTCTCGTCCTGTAAAAACCACAGAAGCAGGGCAGTTTTTCTATCAACATGCAGTACAAATCCTAACCCATACTGCACAAGCGACTTCTATGGCAAAGCGCATCAGCTCGGTGAATAAGGTCGTGCGCATTGGGTATGTGAGTTCTTTGCTTTATGCATTATTGCCCCTGATTATTTTTTTATTTCGTCAAAAAAATCCTGACACAGAGGTTGAGCTGATCGAATGTGGTACCAAGGATCAAATTGAAGCATTAAAATTGGGTAAAATTGACATCGGTTTTGGTCGTCTCAGAATCAGCGATCCTGCAATCAAACGGATCTTAATGCGTAAAGAAAAGTTACTACTGGCAGTGCATAAAAATCATTTTCTTGCACAATATATTGAAAAAGGCGTGTATTTATCTGAAATTACCAATGAGTTGATTTTTTCTTATCCTGCCTCACAAAAACCCAATTTCTCTACACTGATTCAGTCTATTTTTACCGAATTAGGATTGGTTCCTAAAAATATGCAAGAGGTGCGTGAAATTCATATGGCATTGGGTTTGGTTGCATCGGGTGAGGGCATTTGTTTGATTCCAGAAAGTGCCAGTGAAATTGGGATGCGTAATTTAGTTTATATTCCAATTTTAGATTTGGAGGCTTATAGCCCGATTTCGATGTCTGTTCGAAACATGGATCAGAGTGCTTATATTCCTAACATTTTAGAATGTGTGCGTGAGGTTTTTGAAGCAGAAGGGATTGCTTTATTAATGAATGCAGACTAAAGGTTATTCTATTTTTAGTTTGAAATAGATCGACTTATAAGGAATTTTGTGTGTCACGATGCAGGAATAGAACAATATTTTACTGATAAAATTTATTTTTAAATTGAAAATTACATTTAAATTTGTATTATTGGTAAATCATTGGCGCTGAATAAGGATAAATTATGGCTCTAAATAAAGAAGCAGCAATTCAAAGTACTTACACTTTACATGAATTGATTCAAGCGGTATTTAATGCAAAAGGTACGGATGCACAACTTGCCGAACTGGTAGAATATTTCACACAAGACTTTGAGATGGTGGGTGCAGCAGGTAAACGTATTCAATATGAACAGGTTGTGCAGTTGTTTAAAAATAACCAAGGCAATATTGCTGATTTAAAAATTGTCATTTCTGATGCAGAAATTGTAATGCAAAAAGATGATGCAATTTTGATGAATTATACTGAAACCCATCACAAAGATGCAGGTGTAACCAGTCGTCGTGCTTCAGTTTTGTTGGTGGAGCAGAATGGGAAAATGTACTGGCGTTATCTACAAGAAACTTTCTTAGCTTAAATCTCTATTGCGATTTAGAAAAATAGCGAGTCAGAAATAGCTCGCTATTTTATTTTCAAATGAATCAAATGACCTTGAAATATATAAACATTTTTAGAATATTAAAATAATATAGCCAAAAAGTATAAATATATACTTAAATTTATATGGAAAATTACATTAATAATTAAAATAATACAGTGAGAGATAAATCTTTATATGCTTATAAATCTTTTAAAAATAAAGGGATTTATAAAATATAACGGAGTGGTCTTTATCTCTACACGGTCGTGATGACTGCATCTAAAGACTGAGTACAACAATTTTAAAATATTTGGAAAGGATTTCCATAATGTTCAAATTCAATCGCTTATACCAAGCACAACATGGTGTAAATCTAGCATTTTTAGCTTTTTTAAGTATAAATACCGCTTATGCAGATTTTTGGCAAGACAGTCAGAAGTCAGTATATTTACGAAATTTTTATGTGGAACGAGATTTAGAGGGGACAAACAAAGATCTTGGAAGTTGGTCACAAGGATTCACTGGTCGTTTTGAGTCAGGCTATACCGATACGCCAGTGCAAGTTGGTTTAGACCTTGGTTTTCAATATGCGCTGCGTTTAAGTGATCATAACGAAGAACGATTGGATACAGTATTTCATTATGATTCCTCGGCAGCTAAACAAGAGCGTGATTTTTTTAAACTGGGTGCAACTTTAAAACTGAAATATCAAGATACTGAACTCAAAGTAGGTGAGTTATTTCCCAAAACACCTGTATTGGCGATTGATGATTCACGGCAGTTGGTTACTACTTTTGCAGGTGCAATGTTAGAAAGCAAAGAGATTGAAAATTTAAAAATCTCAGCAGGTCGTTTTACCCATATCAATGCACGTGATGATGATGAGTTTGAAAAATTAACTTTAGCAGGCTCAAACGATCCAAACAAAAAAAGCGATGGTTTAAATTTTGTCGGGTTGGATTATAACTTTAATACAAAATTATCAGGTGCATACTGGTTTGGACAACTCGAAGATATTTATCAACAACATTATTTAAATGCGGTTTATACCGAACAAGTCGGTAAAAGCAAAGTCAAAGTCGATGCACGCTATTTTAATTATACTGAAGATGGCGATGCTTATTTGGGTGATATTGATACACAGTCAGTTGGCTTACAAACAACCATTCAAAATGGTGCAAATACTTTAACCGCTGGTGTGCAAAAGCATATGGGTGAACATGCGATCCCTGTATTAGGGGGGTATGTTCCACAGCCATTTTTACAAAGTTGGTCATCGTTAGGTTTTTATCGAGCCAAAGAGTTTACTTGGCATGTTTTATATAGCTATGACTTTAAAGAAGCAGGCATACCAGGTCTAAAACTTACTTTACGTTATTTGAACGGGAGTGAAATTTATCGTCCAGGGTTAAAAGATAACCAAGAAACTGAGAAAAATGTCATTGTCAATTACACCATACCTGAAGGCACCTTTAAAGGTTTAGGCTTTGAGTGGCGACATATTCGTGCAGATATTAAATATGGGGCAGGAAATACACCAGGCACAGATTTTGTTGAAGATCGTATTGCAACTACATATACCTTTAAATTTTAAAGTCTTACACATGGAGGTATAAAAATGAAGGATCATTCTGTGCACGATTTAACATCAGCAAAATTGCTAAAAAAAGCATGGCTAGTCACTGCTTTACTGATGATTTTTCAAATGATCAATTTTGCTGATAAAGCAGTTTTGGGACTTGTTGCTGAATCAGCAATGGCAGAGCTTGCAATGACCAGTACGGAGTTTGGTTTTATTGGTAGTTCATTTTTCTTTTTATTTGCAATTTCAGGGGTTGTGGTTGGTTTTGTCGCAGGAAAAATTCAAACCAAATGGATCATTTTAGTGATGGGCGTGAGCTGGGCAATATTACAATTTCCAATGCTGTTCGGTGGTGGTGCAATGGCGCTATTGATTACCCGAGTGATTTTAGGTGCTGCTGAAGGACCTGCATCTTCGATTAGTTTGCAACATGTACAAGGGTGGTTTGAGCCCACTTCACGTGGTTTTCCAAGTAGTATGGTGGCGGCAGGTACTACAATTGGTCCGATTATTGCTGCGCCAGTCTTGGCGTATATCATCGCACACCCACAATTAGGCTGGCGCTGGGCTTTTGGGTTTTTAGGCATCGTTGGTCTGATTTGGACAGTGATTTGGTTTTTTGTTTGTAAAGAAGGTCCATATAGCCACATCGGTGATACATCTGAGCAAAAAACAGTACAAAGCGATGAGGTTTTAAATGTTGATACACACAGTATTGCAGCAGTTGTAGATCAACTGCAACCTGTTTCATATTTTAAGATTTTTAGTTCGAAAATGTTTATTGTGGCGGTATTAACAGGGATCGGTTGCTTTTGGCCATTAGGTTTTCTCACCACGTGGTCACCTAAATATATTGCGACTGTGGCACAGTTAACTCCGCAAATGGTTGGTACACTCTCCACATTGCCATGGATTTTGGGAGCTTTTGCGTTGATGTTTGCAGGTTATATTTCACGGCTACTTATGAAAAGAGATCATACTGTTCATGTTGCACTTGGCATCAACTTTGGTGTAATTATTTTAATCTCTGGTATTTCATTTTTGTTATTACCCCACACTCAAGCAAATCTGGCAATTTTATTGATCACGATTGCTGCTGGCGCAGCTATGACTTTTCCATTAGCAACCATGACAGTAGGTTATAGTGTGTGCTCACAACAACGTGCAGCAGTGATGGCAACATTGGTGTCCTTGTCATCTATTGGTGGAATTGTATCACCTTTAATGGTCGGGCATTTGATGGATCGGGCAGGGTATGTACAACCGCATAAGGGGGAAATGTTGTCAGAACAGATGGCTGCAAACTTAATTTATGGAATGAATCAAAGTTTTACTTATATTGGTGTGTATTTGGTTGTTGTGGCTATTTTAGCGATTTTATTTCTAAATCCAGATAAAACTGCAAAACAACTGAACTTTAAATCTATCTAACAAAGATTATCTTATTTCCGTTGCTAAAAAGCCTGCGCTTTGGCTCAGGCTTTTTATTTTTAGCTGAATTAAGGTTTGTATAAACCTAAATGCACTAAATGTAATCTTAAAATTCGTCTTAGCTCAAGCACAGCTTGTGGCGTTTCTTGAATAGAATGTCCCCCTTTGATAATAATCTCAGAAGCAGCACCATCTAAATGCGCACTTTTATAAGGTACAATTCCATCTGACATTACATCAGGGTCTTGGCTGTTGGTGCTATTGCCGATGATAGAATGATAAACCATTCCTTTTTTAGGCATGACATTTTCAGTAAGTTGAGTGAATTTTGAGTTATTACTGAGGTCACTCGGACCATTTTGAATCAGACCATTACCTACATCTTTCACAAAGTTTTGTACATTTAAGTCTTGCTCTTGAATGGTATCAGCCAAAGCACCTAAGAAAGCACCAGGAAGTTTAATAATTTTACGTGCAGCTAAAGTAAACCAACGATCAGCAAACTCAGTACCGCGATGTGGCGAGGAAAGGAAAATCGCACGATCAAAGTTGGGGATTGGTTGCATATTTAAACGTGCGCTAAGAATAGGATCATCTTTAAAGCGGTTTAATTGGCGGTTTTTTAGTAGTTTAAATGCAGGCTGAGTTAAATTAATATCACTCACCAATAAGCGAGAAATAATACCACCCATACTGTGACCCACTAAAACTGCATCTTTAGCAGCAGGCGTGTCTTGTCCAATATAATTGAAAGTTTGATTGATAATGGCATTAATTTGATAACGACTTTCTAAAATAGGCATATTGGTTGAGTAGAACACTTGCCAAACTTGATAATGTTCACGCAGTACATGGTCACCCATAATATCGTTGGTTAAACGAATCCAGGCTTCAGGGCTGCTGGCTAACCCATGTACTAGAACAATCACCTTTTTGTTAGGGTTGAACGGCTCTAACATATATAAATGTGGCATGGTTAGGTGCTCATCTCGATCAATCAAAGTGAGATACGCTGAAGCGCCTAAATTATTTTCAGCCAACCATAAACCATAAGGTGCAGAGAAATTTGCAGCAAGCGGATATTGTTTTTTTGCTACTTGGATCTTTTCTATCGAATAAGGATCATAAATTTTTAAGCTAAAATTTGGATTATGCAGAATTTCATCCACACTTTCGCCTGTTCGGGGTTGTGCGGTAATACTGACTGCCAAGTAACGTGGGTCATGGATATTCGGGTTGACTCCACCTTGATAATGATGATGGAGAGGATCAACAATATATTTGTCTTCCTCTGCTTTTTTAGGCGCAGTCAAAATGGCAACGAATTCTGCACCGAAACCGTCTCTGCGGTTAAGAGAGCGTAAACCCGAAAAGTTAAGGTTATAACTCGACAGTAAAGTTTCAACTTCTTGTGTATTTAATTGCGGATAGTGACTGTAGTCAATGCTATAAATACTTTTTCCAATTTTAATATCTTTGGGAACGGTTTTATTGCCTTTGTAACGTAAAGCATAGCTAGTGATCATTTTAGCTAAGGCTTGATTGTAAAAATCTCGAATCTGAACCTGTCTATTATCAAAAATTCGATCTTGGGGTTGGCGTTCTGTTTTAAACAAGTAGGCGTAACTATAACGAATGCTTTTGTCTAGCATGACTAACTGTTGGTCTAAGCAATCATCATACGCCGCTTGATTCAGTTTTTGCTTTTCTTCTGATTGGTGTTTAGAAATGATACTAACTTTGCAGCTAGATGAATTACTGAGTGCAATCGCTTTTGCAAGATAAACTTCACTTGCTGTAGATAATAATTGTTCATCTTGTATCTGTGGAATTTTTTCTAAGTCTTGAATGCATTGATCAGGTTGTTCAGTACACTTTTTAGCTTCACTGCCTGTCATTGACAAGACATTTAAACTTGCCTCGCTGATTTTATTACGTGTCAGAATGCTATCCCGTTCATTGGCGATAGTCACATTGACTTTCTGATTCTTTACACTGACAACTTGACAACCATTGAGGAGCAAAGGTGTCATTGCAGCAAGGATAAGCAGTATATTTTTTTTACTGTGCTGCATGAGCATCCTCTATAAATTAATTTTAGAAAAATCATACGATATTGTATGAAAAATTCAATTTTTTTCACAAAAAAATAGGTTGATAAAACTCAACCTATTTTTTATCTTTCAATCTAGAAAAGTTGCCCAATTATTTAGATTGAGCAGGGTTTTTCAATATTTGCCAAACATTGTAGCGACCTTCTTTTTCAACTTCTTGAACTAAGCGGTCAACAACTTCTGTTTCATCTGGATATTTCACTTTGTAGTTTTTCAAAGTTTGAAGCGCATTTTTTTTCTGATCCATCCATAAGTAATTATTTACAGAAGATAAATATGCTTCTTGTACGCCAGATTTCATTGCATTATTTAAATAAGGCATTGCTTCTTTTTGACCGCCACCTTCAGACAAAGAGAAACCAAACCATAAGTTTGCTTCTTGGTCATCTTTGTTAATTTTTAAAATACGTTGTGCGTAATCCAATGATTTTGTGGTGTAACTTGAACCTAAATCTAAATTACGCCCCATGATGCTGGCTTTAAATGCACGGATCAAGATATCAAATGATGCATTTGGATTTGCTGCAAGTGTATCTAATTGAGCAGAAACCTCTTTCAATTTACTTTCAAAACCACGACGTTCTTGGCGATCGGTAAACTGTGGCGGATAGTGACGTGCTTTACCTTCAACCATTTGTAAAAAATCATCGATATTGGTGATATCAATTTCATCTTGTCCAGCAATTACAGCATATTTCATTGCACGCTGGGTATTGTTGACTGTTGGTACAATTAGTTTATTGGTATCTAAAATGATTTTTGCAGTAGGATTATTTGGATCAGGCACTTCCATTTTTTGTACAGGTGCTGCTGCTGCTTTTTGTAATTCTAATTCAAAAACAGGAGGTTGGTCATAGTTAAATGGATTTAGTGCATAAAATGGTGGTGATATTTCTGGTTCAGTGTAGACGATTGGTTCATTGTTGACAGCTTTTTCGGGAGCTTTATTGATTGAGGTTGTAGAACACGCAGCTAGTAATGAAGCTGAGAAAATAGCGACTGCTAAGGGCTTAATCGTCATATTTGTCTTCCAAGAATTTGTTGTATAAGTCAAAATAAATATGCGTATCAGTCTAAGAAAAGTCATGTAAACATGCAACGTTTAAAGCTTTAAGTTTTAAAATTTATACAGAATATACACGTGTTTTACTGAATTTATCTGGCTTAACTTTCATTTGATTACTTAAGCATATTCAAGTCATACATTAAACTGATAATTGTGTGTCGATTTATATGGTTTATATCTTAATTTTTTATTTATCGCTGTGTTAAATTGCTCAATAAAAAATGGAGATAAATATATTTAAATTTACTGTATTTTAAGTAGATCAAACTATTTTAATTTGGCAGTTGAAAAAAGTATCAGTATGCTTTTAAAACCCCCACTATATTTTGAATACCTTATAAAATCCCATAAGTTCTATTCAACTTATGGGATCCATTCACCTAAGTATTTTTATTGTATTAAGCTCTCGGCTGACAAGTAAAGGTGAGTGTAGTTTGATAGTCTGTATCTTTTTCAATTCCTCCTTTACCAATCACTGAGCCTAATACACCTGCCGCAGCCGTAATCATTTTTCCTGTTTCTTCATCAAATACACCTTTTAAAGCGCCATTAAATTCAACTTTTTCATCGACTACGATAGGGGCCGCTTTTTTACCACAAGCATTGTTAGCAGCGCTAATGGCATTATTTTTAGAAATGACTTGGCTTTTACCTAAGCCCGTGACTTCATATTGATTGTTGGGCTTTTGAATAGCCTGAGTTTGTGTTGGATTTGAGCTACAAGCCGTAAACAAAAAAGCACTAGATAGCATAGATGCGATCACGAGAGTTTTTTTCATAAGTCCGCCCTAAATAAAACATGAATATCAGATTATTGCAGCATAGGAATGCAGATAAAAATGTCCAAATATGTATTAAAAATGCTGTTTTATATGGTAATCCTGTGAAATCAGAGAATTTGTATTGGGTAAATACAGCAAATAACACGCTTTTTTAAAAGTTTATGCTAATCTTGTGGGAAAAGTTTTTTATAGAACACGGTCAATGATAGATTCAAATCTTCAAATTGTGCATCAGAATATTCATCAACGTCAGTCGGTTGGTAACTTAGTTGAACCCGCGCCGAGTATGGAACAATTAGAGCAGGCATTTCAAGCTGCATTAACAGCACCTGATCATCATCGTTTAAAGCCAACGCGATTTATCGTGGTAGCAGGTGAACAGCGTCTGGCATTTGGTGAATTACTGGCACAAGCTGCACAAGATTTAGGTGAAATTGATCCTGCACAAGTAGCGCGTGTCAAACAGCATCCATTTCGTGCGCCCTTGTTGATTTTAGCGGTGACAAAATTTGTTGAGCATCCAAAAGTACCGAAATTTGAACAAGTTTTAAGTACTGGTGCAGCGATTCAAAACTTATTACTTTCTTTACAAGCACAAGGTTTTGCGAGCATGTGGCGTAGTGGTGCTGTGGTGGAGTCGGCATTATTAAAAGAAAAATTAGGCTTAAATTCACAAGATTTAATTTCTGGCATTATTTATGTGGGGAGCGCAGCCAAAGCAATTGCTCCACGTTTGGAACAACACACACAAGATTATGTCAGTACTTGGCAAGCACTTTAAAATTAAAATACTAACCATACGATTGGTATAAATGGACAAGAGTTTAGTAGGATAACAAAAATGTCAGAGTTAAAATTTTCAGATTTGGTTGAACCTGTCGTATTAAATCAAAAAACAGCACTACGCGTGACAGTCTTAGGTGGAGGAAGCTTCGGAACTGCTATGGCAAATACTGCCACGCGCAATGGGTGCGATACCATGATTTGGATTCGTGATGCAGCAGTTGCCAAAGAAATGAATGAAACGCATATCAATCAGCGTTATTTACCTGATTATCCTTTAGAGGAAGGATTAAGAGCTGAATCAAATCTTGAAAAAGCAGTTCGAGATCGTGACATTATTTTGGTGGCGATTCCGAGTCATTCATTTCGAGATGTTTTAAAGCAAATTAAACCTTTTATTAGCGCACAAGCGGTGGTGTCTTTGACTAAGGGTATTGAGGCGAAGACCTTTAGTTTTATGAGTGATATTATCCGTGATGAATTGCCTGAAGTTCCTTATGGAGTGTTGTCAGGACCAAATTTAGCCAAAGAAATTATGGCAGGACAACCTGCAGGGACAGTGATTGCCAGTGATTCAGAGCTGGTACGTTATGCAGTTCAACAAGCTTTGCACAGTGCTTTATTTCGGGTATTTGGTAGTGATGATGTGCATGGCGTTGAGCTGGGCGGTGCGCTGAAAAATATCTATGCTGTCGCAATGGGAATGGCTGCCGCTTATAACGTGGGTGAAAACACTAAAAGTATGATTTTGACACGTGCTTTGGCAGAGATGAGTCGTTTTGCAGTAAAACTTGGTGCAAATCCTTTAACTTTTTTGGGATTATCAGGAGTAGGTGATCTATTTGCAACTTGTAATAGTCCGCTCAGTCGTAATTATCAAGTAGGATTTGCCTTGGGTTCTGGTCAAAATTTAGAACAAGCCACTAAAGCTTTGGGGCAAACTGCAGAAGGGATCAATACCATTGTGCAGGTTAATACCCGTGCGAAAGAGTTGGATGTCTACATGCCCATCACTACGGCATTACATCAAGTGATCTTTGAGGGGGCACCACCTTTGAATATTGCAGTGTCTTTAATGAAAAGTGGACATCGTAGTGACGTTGAGTTCGTGTTACCGCATCATGCGGTCTAAAAAAATAGCAAACTGAGATAGTGTTGTCATATAGAATTGGTATAATTCATCATAAAGCAATAAGGAAATTTTATGCAACTGACTTTAGTTCGTCATGGGGAAGCAGCACCTCCAGTGAATGGAAATGATCATAAACGTCCATTAACTGAGCGTGGTCATGCACAAGCGGAGCAAACAGCCGACTTTTTAAAAGACATGCTGAAACCTGATATCTTTGTGGTGAGCCCGTTATTGCGTGCACAAGAAACGTTGGCGCATATCCAAAAATATTTTAGCGATGTGAATGTATTAATTTGTGATAAGATCAAACCTGATGATGATGCAAAACAAGCAATTGATTGGCTTGCACAATTGCCTTTTGAAAATATCGTAGTGGTGTGTCATATGAATGTCGTTGCGCACATTGCTGAACAGTTAACCAATGAAAATTTTCATCCATATGCATTAGCCGAAGCTCGTATTTATGAGCAAAGCGTAGTTGCACAAGGGTTATCTACACAACAAACAGCCTTTATTCCAACAGTATAAAAGTCTTTTAAAAACAAATTACACGGCAGAACACAATCGATGTTGTATTTATGGATGCCAGAAGCCGATGGGGTTTGGCAATGGTCACGTGGTGAAGAATGGAAAAGTGCAGCAAGTCTTGAGCAATTGATTCAAGAATTGAAGGCAAATCAAGCAGAAGAAGCGGTTGTTTATTTTCCGAGTCGTGAAGTACAAATTCTTCAACAAACCTTAAGCAAAGAACAATATAAAAAGCTTGGTCAGGAAGGCTTAAAATACCTCCTTGAAGAATACGTGATTGTTCCAATTGACCAAATGAAAGTTTTTTCACACTTTCAAGCGCCCAATCAAGTGACAGTATTGGGGATTAATCAACATGCTGTGACGACCATGCAGCATTCATTGTCATTGTTGCCGATAAAGATTGTTTCATTATTGCCAGATTTTCTCGTTTTACCTGTACCTACTGAAAATCAGACAGTACTTGCAAACTTAAATGGACGTTTGTTGGTACGTGAAAATGAGTGGATGGGAAATTCTGTTGATGATTTGGGTTTGTATTTAGAGTTTGCACCCAAAGAACAACAGTATAAATATGCTCAACTCAGTGCTGAACAATTAGAAAATGTTTTTGCGATCACCACCTCTGACCACTTGGAACAGTTTAATTATCAGTTTGTTGTACCGAAAAAACCAAAAAATCACCCATTTAATGTTTTGCCTAAAGCGAAGCAAGAAAGTGGGGGTATTTCAGGTTATTGGAAAGCCTGTGCAATGCTATGCGTTGCTTTGATTTTAGTACAATTGAGCTATGATGCTTTGCGTTGGGTGAAGTTAAGAAAAGTTGCTGACCAAACTGCGGTGATTGCGATTGATCAATATAAGTCATGGTTTGGTGAAAATAGTCGCGTGACTGAGCAAAATATCAAAAGTCAGTTTGAGAGTAATTTACGTTTAAGTCAAAGTGCTAATACCCAAGCCTTGCAATTGCTCAGTCGGGTGGGACCGATTTTGATGCAACATCAAATTGTGGCAAATAAAGTCAATTACGATACTGCAATTTTAAATATGGACTTGGTGGCAAATAGCTCAGATAAACTTCAAGCACTCGTGCAACAACTGAACCAACAAGGGTTTAAAGCAGAATTGGGAACGATACAGACACAAGGCGCTTCAGTCATAGGATTGGTGAAAATACAATAATGAAAGCACTTGAGAATATTCAAAATAAGTTTGATGCTTGGGCAGATCAGATCGCTGATCAGCTTGACAAAATGTCAACACGTGAACGTGTGATGGTGATCTTCACCACGATTTTTGTGGCCGTGGCGATCATTGGTTCAGCACTGTGGTATATGCACCGCGCAGCAGAAAATCAACAAAAGCGTTTAAATGAACTCAAAGACCTTGTAGTTTGGATGCAAAGCAATGTGGTTACCATGAAGCCTGCAGATGATTTGTCACTCACCGTCCCTGATAAAATTCAGCGTGTGGCACAGCAACAAGGTTTATCTATTGCTAGTCAGCAAGTGGGAGAGCAGTATCAAATCGTGGGGCAACATGAAAACTATGCAATTTTGGCAAACTTTTTAACGCAGATTGCGCAAATGGGTGTCAGCATTGAAAAAATGGAATTAATAAAAGCAGATGGGGAGATTAAATTAACAGCGACAGTACACTAAGCAGTGAAAATAAAGCAGCGAGAAGCATAGCCTTTTTTACATACTGTGCCTATAATACGGCAACTTAAAAAGCAGTAGACTTTTCTAGCTATGATGTATTCACTTGCTCGCCCAATGTTGTTTTCTTTAGCACCGGAGCGTGCACATGAGCTGACATTATCGCTGTTAAAATCAGCGCATAAAGTAGGCGCAATGCGTCAAAAAATTGCACCTAAACCTGTTACCTGTATGGGAATTGAATTTCCAAACCCAGTGGGTTTAGCCGCAGGTCTAGATAAAAATGGTGCATATATTGATGCCTTAGCTGCATTAGGCTTTGGTTTTATTGAAATTGGCACCATTACTCCAAAACCACAAGAAGGCAATCCAAAGCCTCGTTTATTTCGTATTCCTGAAGCAAAAGCCATTATTAACCGTATGGGGTTTAATAATGCAGGTGTGGATCAACTGGTTGAAAATGTAAAAGCTGCCAAATTTAAAGGTATTTTAGGTATTAATATTGGCAAAAATGCCACTACACCTGTAGAAGATGCGGTTTCTGATTATTTGATCTGTTTAGAAAAAGTTTATAACTACGCTTCTTATATTACGGTGAATATTTCTTCACCAAATACAAAAAACTTACGTTCATTACAAAGTGGTCATGCTTTAACAGAACTGTTAGAAACATTGAAAAACCGTCAACTTGAACTTGCTGAAGAACATCAGCATTATGTCCCTTTGGTGTTAAAAGTTGCGCCAGATTTAGAAGCGGGTGATATTCAGTTTATCGCCTCTCAGCTTTTAGAGTTTAAAATAGACGGTTTAATTGTCACCAATACGACTTTATCTCGTGAAGGGGTTGAAGGCTTGCCTTTTGGTGATGAGGCTGGCGGTTTGTCGGGTGCGCCTGTATTTGAAAAAAGTACTGCATGTTTGGCAGCATTTTCAAAATTACTCAAAGGTCAAATTCCTTTGATTGGTGTCGGTGGAATTTTGTCTGGCGAACATGCTGTTGCAAAACAACAAGCAGGTGCAAGTTTAGTACAAATTTATAGTGGTATGATTTACACAGGTCCAGTTTTAATTAAAGATTGTGTTGATGCCATGACCTAAAATGAACACCATTGATATTATTGTACTTGTGCTTTTGCTCATTGGAGGGCTAAACGGTTTGCGAAAAGGATTCGTCAATGCCTTTGCGAACTTAGTCGGTTGGATTTTTGCATTGATTGTTGCAGCAAAATATTCAGCAGTTTTCGCACCTGCCATGCAAGTACTCAGTCAAGATCCTGTAGTGCAAAAAATTTCTGCATTTGCATTTATTGTTTTAATTATTGTAGTTTTAACATGGATTGTGTCTGCACTACTCAATAAAATTCTAAAGACTTTTAAGCTTGGTCCACTTAACCGTTTAGCAGGAGGCACCTTGGGCACCTTGAAAGGTTTGTTCATCGTCCTCATAACTATGCAAGGATTAGGTCCATGGGTGGAAAGTTCACCTGTTTGGAAACAATCGAAAGTCATTCAAACACTTTTACCTTACGCGCCTTTAGCAACAGCTCTTTCTAAGGATGCTGCAAATGAAGCGCTCAATCATATTCATACTGAAGATCATCTCGATGATACTTCAAAAAATGAGTCTTCGAGTCAGTCTTCCTCGCCAGAAGATCGCTCGGCACACTCAACCAAGAACCCGTTTTATTAATCCTAGCTGGTCTGCGAGGTAGCTATGTGTGGAGTCGTTGGTATAGCCGGTAAATCACCTGTTAACCAAATGTTATTTGATGCGTTAACGATGTTACAACATCGGGGACAGGATGCAGCTGGGATTGTAACTTGTCACAACGGTCGATTATTTCTCAGAAAAGACAATGGTATGGTGCGTGATGTATTCCATACTCGTCATATGCGTGCATTACTTGGAAACTATGGGATTGGGCATGTCCGTTACCCAACGGCAGGTTCATCGAGTAGTGCAGAAGCACAGCCATTTTATGTAAACTCACCCTACGGGATTACACTTGCACATAATGGCAATTTAACCAATGCTGCTGAAATTCATGATGATTTATTCAAAACTGACTTACGTCATATGAATACTGACTCTGACTCTGAAGTCTTATTGAACGTATTTGCCCATGAACTGCAAAAATGTGGCACTTTGACACCGAAAGCAGAAGATATTTTCCATACTGTAAAACGTGTACATGAGCGCTGCAAAGGTGCTTATGGTGTTGTGGCAATGATTACGGGACATGGCATTGTTGGTTTTCGTGATCCAAATGGGATTCGTCCACTGATTTATGGTTCACGTTTAACTGAAACTGGTGAAAAAGAATATATCATTGCGTCTGAGTCCGTTGCGATCACTGCGCTTGGCTTTAAAGTTGAGCGTGATATTGCACCAGGTGAAGCGATTTTCATCAATGATCAAGGTGAATTGTTTACGCAGCAATGTGCGGAAAATTCACGTTATCGTCCGTGTATTTTTGAGTATGTCTATTTTGCACGTCCAGATGCGACCATAGACGGCATTTCTGTGTATAAAGCACGTTTGAAAATGGGTGAAACTTTAGCCAAGAAAATTCTTCGTGACTGGGGCGAGGATCATGATATTGATGTGGTGATTCCAATTCCAGATACCAGTCGTACCTCTGCTTTAGAGCTAGCAAATGCGTTGGGTGTAAAATTCCGTGAAGGGTTTATGAAAAACCGTTACATTGGTCGTACCTTTATTATGCCAGGTCAACAGCAGCGCAAAAAGTCAGTACGTCAAAAATTGAATCCTGTAGAGCTTGAGTTTAAGGGTAAAAATGTATTGTTGGTAGATGATTCCATTGTACGTGGTACAACGTGTAATGAAATCATTCAAATGGCACGTGATGCAGGTGCGAAGAAAGTGTATTTTGCTTCAGCAGCGCCTATGGTGAAATATCCAAATGTGTATGGTATTGATATGCCAGCAAAAGCTGAATTGATTGCATCCCATCGTACTGTTGAAGAAATTCAAGACATTATTGGTGCTGATCGTCTTATTTTCCAAGATTTGGATGATTTAAAAGCGGCGGTCAAAACCCATAAAGTACCTGAAGTAGAAGAGTTTGACTGTTCTGTTTTCGATGGTATTTATGTGACGGGTGATATTGATGCACAATATCTCACTAATCTAGAAAATAGTCGCAGTGATTTGGCGAAAAAAGAAAAAGATGGTTATATTGATGTCAATATCGATGCTGCATCGGTTGATCTAAGTGGCATTAAAGAAGAAGCTTAAACCTTCAAATAAGGTGAAACTCTTAAAAAGCGGGTAATTCCCGCTTTTTTACTTTATGATATTTCGCATGATAAATCCTGTATCATGTTCTTAATATCCTAACAATGTAATGAGGATGTTTACATTGAAAGATGTCAGCCATTATTTAATAAAAAACAAAAATATACTGTGGTCTGCAAGTATTTGCTCAGTTGCTGTACTGATTACGATTTTTATTTTAAATACGGTTTTAGGCTTATTGGTTCATTATGTTGATCCTTTAGAGTCAATATTTTGGCATTTTTTGAGTCCATTTTGTGTTGGGCTTTTATTGACTGTGATTTTAAGCTCGATCATTTATGAGTTTTATGTATTTCGTGAGGGGGGACATTCTTTAGCAAAACAATTAAAAGCTCGTCGTTTAACTTTGATCGAAAGTACCCCAGAAGAAAATGTGGCATTGAAAATTACTGAAAAACTCGCTGAGAATTTTGATATTGATGTACCTTCCGTGTATGTGTTACCAGATGAAGTTGGGGTAAATGCTTTAACAGCCGGTTTCCATCCACGCGATACGGTGATTATTTTAACGTGGGGAGCTTTGCAAAATTTAGATGAATTAGAGCTTTATGGATTACTTGGGCATGAGTTTAATCAAATTTTGTCAGGCGAAGCGAAAGAAAATACCCGCTTAAAAATTTTGTATAGTGGCTTAACCTCATTTAGTCAGTTGGGCAGTAAAATTGCTAAACAAGGTTTTGGTGTATATGAAAAAAGTCGTCGCCATAAATTTGAAACCAGTTTTGTGGCAGTCGGTGGGGTGATTTGGCTGATTGGCAGTATGGGGATTTTAATTTCTCGTTTAATCAAATACGTTACTTTGGGTGGGCGGACATTTTATAACGATTACAAAGCCAAGCGTTTGATGTTAAATAATGCCAATATCCAAACTTTATTAAGAATTTATGTGCACCATGCCGGTTCACAAATCCATAGTGAATATTCAGAGTCTATTGCACATATGTGTTTTGCAAACTCACTCAGTCCGCAAAGTTGGTTGAATATTCATCCTAGTATTGAGGATCGCATTTATGAGTTAAATCCGACATTATTACAAGATTTACAAATTGAAAATTTAAAAAAATTACGCAGCCAACCCTTGTTTGTATTGATGCGTCCTTTGGAAGAATTAAACACGGAAACCTATAGTCCTTGGATTTCACCACAACCTTTGCCATTGATTCGTTTGTCCCCGATTAGTTTTGCTTTGAATGATGCAATTAAGCCATTAAACTCGGAAGTGCGCTGCCAAATGCAACGCCCAGACTTGTTGCAACGTGCGATGCAAACCTCCACAGGTTCACGTGAAGTGATGGTGGCGATTTTAATGATTCGTCAGTATCGTGAATTTATTCCCTCAAATGCGGAAGTGAGTCGTGCCATTGTGGATGCTTTATTAAATTTAGATGGACGTGTACATATTCAAATTTTTCATGATGCCTGTGCTAATTTGGGTAATATGCCTGCAACCAGCGCACGTCAATTCGTAACAAAGTTGGCTAAAATTATTCAGGAAGATGGTGAGATTGGCTTATTAGATGCATTGTTAATTGAACGGGTCAAAGCAGAACTCAACTTATTACCATTACACACCCCATCGTCTTTAGAAACTGTTAAACCCCAAATCGTGCGCTTGATTGATGCCTTATTACATGTGCAGCAGATCAATAGTGAAAATCAGCTTGAAGTGCGCTATGACATTTTACAGCGAGTTTTAAGCAAAGAAGAATTAGAGTTGTTTCGTGAAATATCGGATGAACCAATTGATTTAAGTGAAGTTTTAAATGATATTGCGGGTTTACTATTGCGAGATCGCTTAAGTATTTTAGGGGTTGCTGAAGTCTGTTTATGGCATGATCGTATTATTACCCAAGATGAATTAGATGTTTTGGAATTGCTGTATTGGCGTTTAGGTTTTGAAACTGAAGAAATTGTTGATCAAATGCATAAGAAAAATAGCGTGATGATTATCTAGTATCTAACTTTTTGATCTATATGCTATTTTAGAAAAACCTGTTGGTTTTGTATGCTGATGAATATAAATCACAACAAAAGTGTGCAAAGCTCGGTAGAATATGCAGTGAATTAAAAGTTGAATAATGTGATGAATGTGAGTGTACAACAACACCAGCGGAGTCTTTTAGCTGCGATGGGAATCGATGTCTGGGTTCCCAAGTTAGATGTGCCTGTTCGTCACATGCAAAGTCAATTATATCGTGACAGTGCAGCACCAGAAAACGTATCAGAAGCAGTCATCTCAGATCTACTTCAGACAGAACTTGTGATAACGGAAGATATTCCTGCGCAACAACAACCAGAACAACGGTCTATTCAAGTAAAAGTTGGCTCTATTCAACACGCTGAAGTTCTTTCAGAAAAACAGCCAATAAATAGTCCAACTGAACCTATAGAAATAAAAAATCTTGCAGCTTTTGAGTTGCAAGCCATTTGCTTAAAAAGTTGTGTGATTGTGATCGATGCAACACAAATCAGCTCAGAACAACAGAAACTTTGGTTTAACATTCAAAATGCTATGATCAGTGAATATTTTGAGTTGAAATGGCCATTTCCTGTGACGCAGTTTCAAGATGGACGAGGCGTACACATGTATATTCAGGGTTTTTTGGATGCTTTGAAACATGATAAAGTGATCATCACATTGGGTGAAATTTCACACTTAAAAAATACGGATGCGATCCAATTGGCAAGTTTGCAAGAAATGTTAGCGCAGCCAAAATTAAAACGTCGTTTGTGGAAGTTTATGCAGAAATCATCAGTAAATTAAAATGATTGGGAATGCAAAACAACAGGGAAATGTCATGCAAAAGAAAGTTGTAGTGTTTAGTCAAATAGACACTGAAATTTTAGAGAAATTACAAGCACGCTATCAAGTCGTGATTATTAACCCCAAAATGGGCGATGTGAATGAGCAAATGCAGCGTGAGCTTGTCGATGCTGATGGCATGATTGGGGCTGGACGTGTACTCAATGAAAAAAATTTAGCCACTGCACAAAAACTAAAAATCATTTCTTCAGTCAGTGTTGGCTATGATAATTATGATCTTAGTTATTTAAATCAAAAGAAAATCTGGTTAAGTCATACACCGCATGTCTTGACTGAAACGACCGCAGATTTGGCTTTTACCTTACTGATGAGTGCAGCACGCCAAGTTCCGAATTTAGACCAATGGACCAAACAAGGACAGTGGAAAAGAACAGTAGGTACAGCCCAATTTGGACAAGATATTTTTGGGAAAACACTCGGCATTATTGGCTTAGGACATATTGGGGCAGCAGTGGCTCGGCGTGGTTTTTATGGTTTTAATATGAATATTTTGTACCATAATCGCCGTGAAAAAATAGAATTGGTACAACCTTTAAATGCCCAATATCGAAGTTTAAAAGATTTATTACAACAATCTGATTTTGTTGTGGTTGCTGTTGATTTAAATGCAGATTCAAAGGCTTTAATAGATGCGAATGCTTTTGATTTGATGCAGAAGCATGCTGTTTTTGTGAATATTTCACGTGGTTCAGTGGTCGATGAGCAAGCATTAACTGAGGCTTTGCAGCAAGGTAAAATTTTTTCTGCAGGTTTAGATGTCTATCAAAAAGAACCGTTACAAGTGTCGCCATTGTTTAGTTTAGAAAATGTCGTGACATTGCCACATGTGGGTTCTGCAACGGCTGAAACACGTAAAAAAATGGCAAATTTAGCTTATCAAAATCTTGTAGATGCGCTTGAAGCACGTACCCCACGTTATTTAGTGAATGAAAATTTTTCCAACTAAAATGTTGTTAAAAAACTGCTACATTTTGTCTCGAATTTGTGCTAAATCCGATGCTATAGTGGCAGTAAATATTTGTTAGAGCATGGCATTGAAAAAGATTTTACTGACACTGGGTTTAAGTCTAAGTTGTACGGTAAATGCAATGGAAGATTTCTATCCCATACATAGCCCACAGTTAGAGATTCCTGACATTGGTGGTGGTGTGGGCTTAATTGATCAGCAAAAAGAAAAAATGATTGGTGAGAAAGTCTATCGTGAAGTTCAACACCAAATGCCGATTGTGCAAAACCCATGGTTAGAAGATCAATTTATGTTGGTCTTTTCTAAAATCTTAAGTCAAACCCAAATTGGTTCACCCATCGGTTTGGTGATTGTCAAAGACCCTCAAATTAATGCTTTTGCCGTACCAGGTGGGTTATTTGCTTTAAATACAGGGATGGTGACTTCATCAAAAAATATGGATGAGGTTGTGGGGGTTATGGCGCATGAGATTGCGCATGTGACACAGCGCCACTATAGTCGCTCGCAAGAAGCATTTAAAGGGCAGGGGTTATTGGCATTGGCAGGGATTATTGTCGGTGCTGCATTAGCCTCAAAAGCAGATGGCGATGTAGGAAGTGCCGTAATGTTGGGATCTCAGGCTGCACTTTGGGATAAGCAACTTAGCTATAGCCGTAACCAAGAGCGAGAGGCAGATCGTATTGGTATGCAATTTATGTATAATGCAGGCTATAACCCTGAAAGCATGGCAGATTTTTTTGAAACTATGCATCGAGCAACCAGTCGCTTAAGTTTTTTGCCTGATTTTTGGTTAACCCATCCCTTAAATACTGAGCGTATGAGTGAGGCACGCTTACGCGCCAATCAATTCCCACGTGTGCCTTTTAACAATAACCAACAAGAGTTTGATCTGGTCAAATGGTACACTGCAGCCGTTTCAGGGCAAACCTCACAACAACAACTTGATATATTGGTAAAGCAAAATAGCTATGCAGGACTATTGGCAGCGAGTGAATATAATTTACGTCAAGGCGACTATGTACAGGCACAGAGTTATTTAAATATTGCGAGAAAAATGAATCCTGATTACACCTTGTTTAATATTATCCAAACAGATGTATACT
Organism: Acinetobacter defluvii; assembly: GCF_001704615.3. NCBI lineage: Bacteria > Pseudomonadati > Pseudomonadota > Gammaproteobacteria > Moraxellales > Moraxellaceae > Acinetobacter > Acinetobacter defluvii. Next base: position 1,948,906 of record NZ_CP029397.2, on the reverse strand, counting down.
TGGGGCAAAATAAAATTGAAGATGCTTATCAAACCATTATTAGTAAGCAGCGTATCATGCCTGAGAATAGAGCACTGACTTATAAATTAGCTGAGGTACTCATTCGTCAAAATAAAGGAAAAGATGCTGAAAAATTGGTGAATCGTTTTGTGAATAAAAATAAAACAGATATTCAAGGTTGGCAGTTATTACAACAAGCATCCAATTTAGATCAAAATAACCCAATGCGTACGGTCAATGTGTTGCGTTATCGTGCGGAAGCACAATATTGGGGAGGTGACGAAGAAGATGCTATTAAATCTTTATTACATGCACAGCGTTTGGCAAAAGATAATAATGCGATGCGCGCACGTATTGATATCCGCTTAAAAACAATGCAAGATGACCGTAAATTACGTATTTAAGTTGGTTGATGTGTGCTGAAATAACAGGAGACTTCCACTTTGGAGATTTTAGGCAGCCAACTTGTAAAAGTCCTCTGCTATAGTCAATCCGACAAAAAACAAATACAATGATGATATGAGTTATCCAATACCTTTTAGAAAGAAAATATTAGCCAAGCTTGAAGAAGGCTAGGGTCTGTTGACATTTATTGCCTAAAAAAATAGCGAGATAGTAAAATCAAATCGCCAAACCCAATTTTACTCTCGCTATGCCTCGTACAATGCTGAATGATCAACACTGGTCTAAGTTACTTGCTATTTTCCGTCACTTTAATATTTATCTCAAATTAAATTTAAGAAATTTTATTGAAGCCATTCTGTTTCGTATCAGAACTGGCTGTCCTTGGAGGGATTTGCTTCAAGAATTTGGCAATCATAACTCTATTTTTAAGAAGTTTAATCGCTGGTCTAAAAAAATAAGTTTATGAATATTTTTTAAATTATTTAGCAAACAGGCTGATAAAGAATGGATTTTTATTGATGGCAGTCATGTCAGAGCCCATCAACATTCAGCAGGGATTAAGAATCAAGATATTTCTAAAAGTATTAGTGGTAATAGTTCCAAAATTCATTTAGCTATCGATTCTGATGGTAATCCTATTGAGTTTATCATTTCTGATGGAACTTCCCATGATATCAAAATCGCTCCTGATCTTGTATCCAAATTAGATCTAACTGATCCAGATATATTATGTGCTGATAAAGGTTATGATTCAGATGGTTTCAGAAATCAAATTGAAGCAACAAAAACCAAGTCTAATATTCCAAGGAGATCAAATACTAAATCTAATAATAATCATATGGATTGGTATATTTATAAAATCAGATACTTAGTTGAGAATACCTTTTGTAGATTGAAACAATTTAGAGGGATTGAAACTCGCTTTGACAAGCTAAAGCGTAATTATCAGAGTGCTGTCGCTCTAGCCTGTATATTTATTTGGTTGCCTTTATAGAACAAATTACACTCTACAAATGTCAACACACCCTATTCTATTCGAGAAGTTGCTCTACAATTTGAAATTGATAAAAATACAATTGTTGAATGGAAGAAGCGAATCGAAATAAAAAAACTCGACCAAGGAAACCCTCTAAAGTTGATGATGATGCACTACGTGCAGATGTTGAAAAATATCCTGATGATTTTCAATATGAAAGAGCTGCACGTTTTGGCTGTGGTAAATCTACAATTGGCGATGCCCTTAAGCGGCTAAAAATCACAGTTAAAAAAAGACCTTACGCCACCCGAAAACAAAAACAGAACTCAGAGAACAATACTTAAAAGATTTAGAGCAATTGAAGTGCCAACAACCCGATCATATCTTGATGAAAGTGGCTTTAAATCACATGAACATAGAGCGCATGGTTATTCTAAGAAAGGAATACCATGTTATGGGACATACAACTGGCAATTAAAAAATCAGACCAATGTGATTGGTGCAATTTATCAAAATAAGTTATTTGCAGTGGGTTTACTTGATTGCAAAGTGAATTCAGATGTATTTCACTTTTGGGTAGAGAATTTTTTGATACCAGAATTGCCAGAGAACAGTGTAATTGTCATGGATAATGCCGCATTTCATAAACGACAAGATATTCAAGACTTAATAATGCAACACGGACATCAAATACTATGGCTCCTACCTTGCAGCCCAGATCTCAATCCTGAACAAACTTCAAGCACTGCTTGAAGTGTAGTGCAAGACGAAGTGGAGAAAATATGGGTATGGGTGAAGAAGAAAAGGAGAGAATGGTTGGTTGATTCGATAGATACTCTTTTTAGTCAATTTCTTGATGTATGTATGGGGAATTACGCGGTTTCACTATAGATTTATTACTTTTCAAACAGCGAAAAATCTCGTATCTTTCATTTTGAGAAAGTTGGGTGTATTGCTTCATGTTGTGCTTTCCAATTGAGAGTTGAAAAAATCATAATGATTATAATTCACTTAATTTTCTCAACCCATTACAAATGTGTTGTACTTAACTTTTGAATCCGCGTTATCTAAACTTTACTTTCTATTTTCTTTTAAATATCCTTTCGAGATCATTTATCAAAATCGTCTGTTTTCTTGTTAATTGCTTTCATTATCGCATCCATTTCAAAGCCTCGATATTGTAAAAAACGGATTTGTTTAGCTTTAGTTTTCGGGTCGTGACTCACTTCAGTCCCATATTTTTTAACTTTTAGTTGGTGGGCTTGCGCATACCAATCAATGTCTTGTAAATCCTCACTGACCAATGACTTATCTAAGTGTTTATTACGTAATGCCATTTTGATGCGATTAGGTCCTTTACCTTGGCGAATTTGGCTGCGTACAGTCATTTCAGCAACACGTTGATCACTTTGATAATTTTCATGGGCTAACTCTTCTACCAATGCAATAACTTCATTTCGATCTGCTGCGTATAGACACAGTTTTTCGATTAAATCTACTTTGGAATATTCCTTACGGGTTAATGTTGCAAAAGCATAAGAACGTAAACGAGTGCCTGTTAAGCCTTGCGATTTTTTTTCAGACTCTTGCTCAAAACTTAATGCTTGTTGGTCATGCGTGTCATGTTGTGCGATTTCAGGTGCAGATTCAGCAGAGAACTGTTGTTTTAATGCAGCGTAATTTAGCATTTTAGGAAATTTAGAAGCAGACATGGCAGTAGAGGAGTTCAACCTTTAAATAAGAGGTATCTAGTTTAATGCTTTTGGTGTGACGATTCCAAAATTAGATTGTATGGGTTTAGCATGATAAAAACGCCCAAATTTGGGCGTTTAGACATAGCATATACACTTAAAGATGTAACTTAGACATCTAAAAAGTCTGATTCTTCTTCGTCTTTTTCTTCAACTGGTGCAGCATTTGATGTGGTGAGTAACTTTTCACGAATCAATTTTTCGATTTCGGCTGCCATTTCTGGATTTTCTTCCATGTGACGGATGGCATTGTTTTTACCTTGACCGATTTTGTCACCTTGATATGAATACCAAGCACCTGCTTTGTGCACGATATCCTGTGCAACGGCAAGATCGACTAACTCACCTAAATGGTTAACACCTTTACCATACATGATTTGGAAAACTGCTTCACGGAACGGAGGTGCCATTTTATTCTTGACAACTTTAACACGTGTTTCAGAACCAACGATCTCATCGCCTTCCTTGACTTGACCGATACGACGGATATCAAGACGTACAGATGCATAGAATTTTAAAGCATTACCACCAGTAGTGGTTTCAGGGCTACCAAACATCACCCCAATTTTCATACGAATCTGGTTAATGAAGATTACCATACAGTTTGAGCGTTTGGCATTACCTGTGATTTTACGCAATGCTTGGCTCATCAAACGTGCTTGTAGACCCATGTGTGAGTCGCCCATTTCACCTTCAATTTCAGCCTTTGGTGTGAGTGCTGCAACTGAGTCGACTACGATCATATCAATCGCACCTGAACGAACCAGCATATCGGCAATTTCAAGGGCTTGCTCACCATTATCTGGTTGAGAAACCAATAAATTATCAATATCTACACCAAGTTTACGTGCATATTGAGGATCAAGTGCATGCTCAGCATCAATAAAGGCACAAGTTCCACCCGCTTTTTGGCATTGTGCAATCGCTTGTAAAGTCATGGTGGTTTTACCTGAAGATTCAGGACCATAAATCTCAACAATACGACCTTTAGGCAAACCACCGATACCCAATGCGATATCTAGTGTTAAAGAACCTGTAGAAACTGACTCTACTGCTTGGACAGTATTGTCACCCAAACGCATCACTGTATTTTTACCAAATTGTTTTTCAATTTGACTTAATGCAGCATTGAGCGCTTTACTTTTGTTATCATCCATCTTGAAACCTCAAAACAATATAAATTCACTATTCGCTAAAGTGGATGTCTTTAAATTTGATCTTCGTCCACATCAGCAATAGTGACAGAAAAATAATTATTGATCTACATTAAACTGCGTCATTACGACATAAGATGTCGCATATGCAATCTTTAATTTTATTCATCATGATATGACCAATTTTGCGCATAACCAGCATCATTTTCTTGTCTAAACCTACTGATGTCTCGACGGTCTTTTTTACTTGGTCGATGCTCAGGTCGTGCAAGATTATGCAATTTTCTTTGGGTTGAAATCAATTCTCGTCGTGCAATACTGACCTCGGTTTCTTCATATAATAGCTGGGCAGCGGGCGCACCACCACGAATATTCGACAAGGCTTTAACCACCACAGTTTTACGATCAAAACCTTGTTGGATAGTCAGCTCCATACCGATACGAATTTCTTTCGAAACTTTGATACGTTCGTTATTGTGGTGGACTTTACCACCTTCGATTGCTGCTTTAGCAATGGAGCGAGTTTTAAAAAAGCGAGCAGCCCACAACCATTTGTCGGCACGTACACTATCTGTTTCTTGGGTGTTTTGATCTTTCTGATTTTTAGGCTGTTTTGACATCGACATCCTTACTTTGATATTGCGCCAAAATTGGCAATAATTCTGTTAAATGTTGAATCGCTGGATAACGTAACTCTAATGGATTACGTGCAGCTTTTAAACTGGAAGGCTGCGTAATGGTGATTAGATTTGCAATTCCAAAACGTTTCGCACCTTCAAGTACTGGTGCTGTATCATCAATCATAAATGCGTGTTGCGGATCGAAAGGGTGTTTTTGTTGTAAAATTTGCCAAAACTCTACAAACTCTTTGGAATATCCGATTTCTTGACTGCTGACAACCACTTCAAAATAGGGTGCAAGATCGACATTTTCAAGTTTTAATTTTAAACCTGCACTGTCGGCATTGGTCAGTAACCAACAATGATAACCTTGTGCTTTTAAGTTTTCTAATAATTCAATACAGCCTAGGCGTGGTTGGATTTTATCTTGAAAATCATATTGTAATTTTAAAACATCAACTCCGACTTTTTCACTCCAGTATTGTGATGAATACCAAAGAATCGTATGTTTATGTTCTTGATAAAATTCAAATAAAGCACTTTTACTTTGTTCTAATGAACATTGATGAGTCTGAGCATGACGCTCAGGTAGTTTTTGATTCCAAATAAAATCATCAAATGCTAAATCAAGAAGAGTTCCATCCATATCAAACATCAGGATAGGTTGCATAGTTCAAGTACCTTTAACTGTTTTTAAAGTACAAATAATTTGTACTTTTTATTTGTTAATGATTGAAATTTAAATAAATCAAGTTATTCGATCTCGATGTATTTTTAAAGTTCAACAAGTTTTTCAGCTTTTTAAATAAAAAATGTGTACATATTTTTAAAAATCAATAGATGATCACAAGTATAGCCATAAATTTCTGAAAAATCTTTATATTGATGTAGAGACAGAGGTACTCTTAAAACAAAATCATCCTCAGTCCTAAGAAATATCTGTAAAACACGAGTAATTCATTGTATTAAAACATAAGTTTTCGTTATATTGTTTTTATTGAAACTATAAAATTTTATAGAAAATATGCAAAAGTCTAAAAAAACAGTGGTCATTGGTTTTGTTGGCTCAACGCTAGATCAAGGGAAAAAAGAAGAGCGTTGGCAGCGTTGGCGTCCGACCATGAGTTTGCTGATGCATGAGGATTTATTGGTTGATGAATTGATACTTTTGCATGACCATCGTAGTATAAGTTTAATTGAGCATCTAAAAAAAGATGCTATTCAAATTTCACCCTCTACGCAGATTACAGGACAACAAGTCAATATCCGTGATCCGTGGGATTTTTCTGACATGTATGGCGTACTGTATGACTTTGTCAAATCCTATTCATTTGATACTGAAAAGAATAATTACTATCTGCATATTACTACAGGTACCCACGTTGCACAGATTTGTTGGTATTTACTCATCGATGCACATTATTTACCTGCAAAGTTGATCCAAAGTTCACCTGCAGGCAAGCAACAGCCTGAAGGTGAATATCGCATTATTGATTTGGATTTATCACGTTATGCGGCTTTAACACAGCGTTTTGAAAATGAACAATCTGCCAATTGGCAGCAGCTTAAAGCCAATATTGCTACGAAAAATAAAGACTTTAACCAATTGATTCGAGAGGTTGAATTGGTCGCAACACGTTCCAAAGCCCCAATTTTAATTATAGGGGCAACAGGCGTGGGGAAATCACATTTAGCCAAACAAATTTATCAATTGAAAAAAGAGAAATTTCATTTAGAAGGGCGGTTGGTCGATGTCAACTGTGCGACTTTATGCGGTGATGGCGCAATGTCGGCATTGTTTGGACATATCAAAGGTTCATTTACAGGTGCAGCCAATGCCCGTACAGGTTATTTAAAAAGTGCCGATGGCGGGATTTTATTTTTAGATGAAATTGGCGAATTGGGGCTCGATGAACAAGCCATGTTACTCAAGGCTTTGGAGGATAAATCCTTTTTTCCTGTTGGTGCAGACAAAGAAGTTCAGGCGGATTTTCAATTGATTGCAGGAACCAATAAAGATTTACGGACAGAAGTGCAGGCGGGACGTTTTCGGGAAGATTTGTGGGCGCGTTTAAATACTTGGACTTTCTTTTTGCCTGATTTAAAACACCGCCGTGAAGATATTGCACCAAATATTGAGTTTGAATTACAGCGTTTTGCGATGCAGCAACAGCGTCAGTTGCGTTTTCATAGTGATGCTTTGGAAAAATATTTAAAATTTTCACAATCTTCTGAAGCGACGTGGCAGGGTAACTTTCGTGATTTAACCGCAAGTGTGACTCGAATGGCGACTTTGGCAAATGGTGAGCGGATCGGTTTGCTTGAGGTTGAAGCGGAAATTAAACGGCTACAACGCTTATGGCAGAGACAGGCTGAACCTGAAAAAGTTTCAAATTTGACCACTTTGTTTAGTGCAGAGCAGTTGGCGGAGATCGATGAGTTTGATCGGATTCAGCTTGAAGGTGTAATTCATGTATGTAAACAATCAAAATCAATGGCAGATGCAGGCAGACGTTTATTTGCCATTTCCCGTGAACAGCGCCAAAGTACCAACGACTCAGATCGAGTGAAAAAGTATTTGGCAAAGTTCGGTTTAACGTGGGCGGATATCGCTTAATTCCGTTGTAAATTTGACATTGCTTGTGCTAAACCAGCTTGATCACGACCTTTAAGTCGTTTAATCACTGCATTAAAGTCAGTTGGCTCACGGTTTTGACTGAGTTTAGATTGGGCTTGAATACGTGTAACCTCAATTTCAAAGACGACTAAGTCTTCAAGTAATGCCAATAAATAATCTTTGGGGGCATCGGACATTTTCCACGCCTGTGCGCTATTGGTTTTTTGTTCTTGTATTTTGGTCAGCATTCCGACAGCAGCAAGTTTAGATTTCTGATCATCATAAAATTTGAGTGTGCCATGCACATGAACGGCTTGATAATTCCAAGTCGGTACTTTTTTATGGTCAATGAGTTTACTTGGATAATCATTGGCAGAAATATAAGCATCTTCACCTTTGAAAATAGCAAGAACACTTTGATTTTCAGTGATTAGAGCATACATTTCATTGGCTTTGGCAATATGCCCAATGAGTATGTTATCTGATTTAAAAAGTAAAGGAATATGGTTGGCAATTAAACCTTGATCAGTGTGTGCAACGATCGTTGCTAAAGGATAATCTTGAACAAGACGTTGAATTTCTTTGGGTCGGTTTTCTTGGAATTCAGGTGCAATGAACATATAACTTCACTTTTTAACATGATGATTCTGAATTTTGATTTAAATATTTTCCTCAATTAAAAAAAATGAGGAAAATATCATTTTAAAATAATTATTTCGCCATTTTTAAAATCGCTATTTGTGTTTTACATACTTCAATTGCTTCCTCTTTCTTCATTTTATTCACCTCTTCTTCAAAAGCTTTTTTCTGCGTTTGAATTGAGTCTTCAGGAATACCGCTAGTTTTTGCCATTTTTTCAATATGTTGCCAAGATTCTTCACATTCTTTTGGCATATTATTGCGACTACATGCACTGATAAAAATACTGATCATTATCATGCTTAGACATATTTTTTTCATTGTTTTTACTCGGTTTAATTTAAAAATTAAAAGTTATAATTGCCGATTGATGTTAGCAGCACTTTGATAGAATGTCTGCATAAAAGCCGTGATTTGAAAGCAAAAACATTGAACAAAGCAAGGTCTTATTTTCTTTGTAAAAGTACTGGGTCTTGAATGTTGTAACCGGTTTCAAAAGGAATACCTAAGTATTCTACAGTCACTAGCATTGTGTTTTGTTTGGGAATTAAGAACTGCTGTACCACTTTTAAGGATGTATCATAAGCGATAGCTTTTTGTGGTCTGCTTTGAAACTTCGTATTAGATACTGTAAAAGTATAGCGAATTTGTGCTTGTGTTTGTTTTGGGTCGTACCAAGTTGCTACCTGTTTAATGTCTTTCTGAGAATATACAATACGATTTTGCATGTTGCTTGACTGAAGGGGTTGCAACCGTTTTTTGATTTTATTGAGTGCTTGATTAAATTGAGTATCATCTTGATCATAGTCAATTTTTTTGGTTTTAGGGTTGATATATAAAGAATTAACTTGAATAATTTTGCTTGGATTTTTATTGTTTTTAAACTGATAGTAGTACAGTTGTGGGAGTCGTCCACGACCATCTTCATAATGTCTTAATACATAAACTTTTTGTTCTTTGGCTTCATAACCTAAAACTTCAATACTTTCAGGTCCACCTACAGTTGCAAATACAGGCGTTGATAGACCTGCACTGCAGCTCAATATAAATGTTCTAATGAATTTCATTTTTTATTCCAAAAGTTGTATTTCAAATATCTTGGCAGAAAAATCCATAGAAAGCATGAATACTTTGTGAACTTGCGAATATCTGTTGTTTTGGATAGTGGCTTATTTATGTTTTAAACCATGAAAATCACTGAAGGTATAAAAATATACTTAAAAAGTTATGGAAAATTACATTTAAAAGTGTAAATAATGTTGGCTCATGGACAGGGTTATTCACAATGTAGGTTAAATGTTGATGGCTTTTTAAATCGCTCATTTCACCATTCTTTTATTGAAAATAGTGACATTTTAAAATTGAAGTTTTACTCAAAATTTTAACTTTACATTGTGTGTTGCTTAAGGAAAACGCAAAACGATTAACGTAAGTTATCGTTTCACAGGATGAAAATGGATGAGTAATTTAAATATCCATAAGGAACAACAACAAAGTAAATCAAGTGCTTATGCATGGTATGTAGTTTTACTGTGCATGCTGGCATATATCTTTTCATTTATTGATCGGCAAATTTTGGCATTGATGATTGAGCCCATCAAAGCTGATTTAAATCTAACCGATACACAGTTTAGTTTATTACATGGTTTAGCATTTTCATTGTTTTACGCTTTTATGGGTTTGCCATTAGCATATTTGGCAGATCGTTTTTCTAGACCCAAAATTATAGCCGTTGGGATTATCTTTTGGAGCATTGCCACTGCACTGTGCGGTTTAAGTAAAAACTTCATCCAATTGTTTTTAAGTCGTATGGGGGTGGGTGTTGGAGAAGCAGCTTTATCTCCTGCAGCATATTCAATGTTTAGTGATATGTTTAGCAAAGATAAGCTTGGTCGAGCAGTCGCAGTTTACTCGATAGGTTCTTTTGTTGGCGGTGGTATTGCATTTTTAGTCGGTGGTTATGTCATTGGCTTATTGAAAAATATGGATTTAATTCAAATTCCTATTTTAGGTGCAATTAAGGCATGGCAAGCAGCCTTTATTATTGTGGGATTGCCGGGTATCTTTATTGGCTTATTGTTTATCTTGACTGTACGTGATCCTATCCGTAAAGGTCAGCAATTAAATGCAAATGGTCAAGCAGAAAAAGTGACCATTCGTGCAGCGTTTAAGTTTTTGAAAAAACATCGCACAACATTTACCTGTCATTATTTAGGCTTCACTTTTTATGCAATGGCATTGTATTGCTTGATCAGCTGGTCACCCGCATTTTTTATGCGTAAGTTTAATATGACACCGACTGAAGCCGGCTATATGTTGGGTACAGTGTTATTGATCGCAAATACTTTAGGCGTGTTTTGTGCAGGATGGTTGAATGACTGGTTTATTCAAAAAGGACGTAAAGATGCGCCAATGATCACAGGTGTAATTGGTATCATTGGTTTAGTTTTACCTTTGGTTGCATTTACTCAAGTATCTGAGTATTGGTTGGCAGTGACTTTACTTGCCCCTGCAATGTTTTTTGCGTCATTTCCAATGCCAATTTCTACTACAGCGATGCAAATGTTAGCGCCTAATCAGTTACGTGCACAAATCTCAGCAATATTTCTTTTGATTAGTAATTTGGTTGCTGTCGGCATAGGTACAACTTTGGTTGCCTTAGTGACCGATAAAGTTTTTGAAAATCCACTCATGGTGGGTACCTCTTTATCTATTGTCGGTGGAATTGCCTGTGTCTTAGCGTTTATTTTATTAAAGAAAGGAGGCAAAGCCTTTGCAAACAGTATGCAGCAGGAACATTCAGCCTAATCTGATAGGTCAATCATTTCATTCTAACAAAGTGATTTCGCTAGCGCTTGAATTGAAAAAATAAATAAACAGTTAAGTTGTAATACGTGATTGCCCATTGTGAATAAATGGGCTTTTGCATTAAAAATATCGTCAATGGAGTGCAGTGATGAATCAATTACTTAACTTTAATCATTTGCATTATCTGGATGAGTGTTTGCTTTTTAATTCAGATGATTATCAAACGATCAAGGATCAAATTAGTCATTATTTATGTCCGCATCAGTTCGATGTTGATGCAATTGCCAGTTTGAATACCCGATTAAATGGTTTTAGTTTTGGAAATTCAGCCCTCTATGATCTGAAATATAGTGCCCCAGTGGCGATCACCATCGATGAAGCATCACAAAACTATTTGTTTCGTATTACGTTAGAGGGGCAATGCAAAGTGGAGCATGCTCAGAATCAAGTGCTGCAATCCGTTGGCATCATGACGGTGACCCATCCAAACACTAAAAATCGTATCATCACCAATCATCGTTGTCGCAATATTATTTTAAAATTGCCCCAACAAGATGTTGAAGCACAATTATTTAAGATGTTGGGTTATACCAGCACGGATGCTGTGATTTTTGATAGTGGCATGTTGTGTACCGATGAGGGGTTGAGTTCAATCCTTGAAACACTCAATTATTTATGTCATGCCTATTACAATATTCAAAATTGGAGTTTTATTTCAGCAAGTTTTACCCAATATTTGATCGAATTGATTTTATTAAAAGTTCCGAATAATTATAGTCAGCAGCTGAATGAGCAACGGCAAAGGGTATTGCCAAGTTATATGAAGAAGGCACAGCAATATATTCAACAGCATATTAAAGACACTATTGCTTTGTCTGCGTTAAGTGAGTTTTGTGGTGTCACCACTCGTACTTTGCAAAAAGGCTTCAACCAATATTTTCAACAAACACCGATAGAGTATATCCGTCAGCTACGGGTCGAGTTGGTACATCAAGCATTACTAAATAGTCAAAAAAACCAAACAGTGACTAATATTTTACTGGAAAATGGCATTCAAAGTTTTGGACATTTTTCTAATATTTATAAAAAGCGTTATGGCTGTTTACCTTCATATACCTTAAAAATGCGTGCCGCTTAAAGGTGTAGTTTAGAGTTTTTAACTTCGTAAATTGAACACTTCATTCGCATATGGAGAAGTCATAAACTAACTAATTTTCTATGATGAATTCAGTTAATCAGGAGGATTCAATATGAAAATTACAGTACTTGGTGGCGGTCACGGATGTTATGCAGCAGCTTTAGAAATGGCAGAAAAAGGGCACGATGTAGTGTTATGGCGTCGTGATGCAGAAGCATTACATGCACTTGCTGTGGCAGAAAAACTTTTTGTTAAAGACTTTCAAGGTGAGCGTTCAGTAACAGTAGGATTTGAAAATAGCCAAATCAATTTACAAGATAATTTAGAAAAAGCGATTGCTCATGCTGAGTTGGTTATTATCCCATTACCCGCAACAACACATGTGAATCTTGCTGAACAAGCAGCAGCATACTTTAAAGAAGGGCAAGTGGTGTATCTACCACCTGGTACTTTTGGAAGTTTCATTTTTGCAAAAGCCATGAAAGACGTTGGAAATAAAGCAAAAGTTGCATTTGCTGAAACAGGGACATTGCCTTATTTGGTGCGTAAACATGCTGTAAATAATATTGTAGTGAGTGGTTATGCAACACGTTTACCGACAGGAGTATTCCCAAGCAATTTATCCGAACATGCTTTCAAAGTTTTAAAACAAGCCTATCCAAGTGTAGAACCCATTGAAGATGCTTTAAGTGGTGCATTGATGAATGCAGGTCCTATTATTCATCCCCCTTTGATCATAATGAATGCTGGACCTCTAGAGCATTTTGAAGCATGGGATATTCATAATGAAGGGACCCAACCCTCGATTCGTCGTGTAACTAATCAACTAGATAGCGAGCGTATGCGTATTCGTGAAGCATTGGGTTATACAGCACCGCACTTCCCATTGGCAGATCATTATAATATGCAAGGTGAGGGGGATGAGTGGATGTATGGTCGTGGTGCGCACGGTAAGTTAACTGACAGCGGTGACTGGCGTGAAGACATTAATTTAAAAGAACATCGTTATATGCTTGAAGACACCCGTTTAGGTTTATCTTTGATTGTTTCTGTAGGGCGTTGGGCTGGTGTACCAACGCCAGTTGCTGAAGGTTTGTTAAATATTGCTTCCGCAGTGTCGGCTCGTGATTTATATGCTGAAGGACGTACCTTAGAAAATTTAGGTTTGTCTAATCTTTCTAAACGAGAAATGCAAGCATTACTGCAACAAGGAGTATGAAACAATGTCTAAAATTCAAAACGTTGCAGTGATTGGTGCAGGACGTATGGGCAAGGCAATTGCGATTGCTTTTGCCTATGCAGGGCTGCAAGTGAAACTGGTTGATGCCAAAGTGCGTTCTACTCAAGAATTTTCCCAATATCAACAGCAGATCCAACAAGATCTCGTACAAGAGTTGACTTTACTGAGCAGCATTCAATTTATTCAAGCTGAGCAAATTGTAAGTATTCAAGCGAATATTCAAGTACTTGCCAAGTTGGATTCAGTTACATTTTTAAAACAATGCGACTTGATTATGGAAGGTGTACCTGAACAACTGCAAGTCAAGCAAGAAATTTTTGCTTGGTTAGATCAATATCTTCCATCTCAATGTATTGTCGCTTCAACGACATCTACATTTTTAGTCACGGATATTGCCAAAATGCTGTCACATCCTGAACGTGTAGTGAATGCCCATTGGTTAAATCCTGCTTATTTAATTCCACTGGTTGAGCTTAGTCGTTCAGAGGAAACCTCTGCTGCTGTAGTTGAACAGCTAAAATCATTTCTTACAGAAATCGGTAAAGTGGCTGTGGTGTGTAATGCCAAAGCAGGTTATATCGTTCCACGCATTCAAGCTTTAGCCATGAATGAAGCAGCACGTATGGTTGAAGAAGGTGTTGCATCGGCTGAGGATATTGATATAGCAATCCGTACGGGCTTTGGTCTGCGCTTTTCTGTACTGGGTTTATTGGAGTTTATCGATTGGGGCGGTGGCGATATTCTGTATTATGCTTCGCAATATCTACAAAAAGAATTGGGAGAGCGTTATCGCACGCCACAGATTATTGCGGATAATATGCAAAATAAACGAAATGGTTTACGTGAACGTCAAGGTTTCTACGATTATGAATCAATGGATATTGATGCCTATAAACTAAAAGTATTAAATACCTTTAGTCATCGTATTGAAACGGCTGAATTAAAGCCTAAATTTAATGTGTTGAAAAGTTAAATGGTTTTTTCAAGTTCAATAAAGGAATACTGCTCATTTCAAAACAAAAAACTCATCCAAAAAGATGAGTTTTTATATTTTTATAACTGTCTGATTATGAGTCAAAATATAGGTTTTAAGTATTTGATTCAATAACGTTTTAAAATAATTTTTTTAACTGATCGGCATGAGCTCAAATAGCTTTTTTAATTGTGCATTTAAGTGATGTAACTCTTGTTCCTCAAAAGCATTTAGGATACCTGCCAACGTTACATGACTGATTTGATTGATTTGTTCAACCAAAGATCTTCCTTTTTCAGTGAGTTTTACCATCGAAATCCGTTCATCATGTTCTGAAGAAAAAACTTCAACAATGTCATCTTCTACCAGACGATACACTGCTTTAGTCGCAGTGGTGAGTTTAAGGGTAGAAAGGTTTGCAATTTCAGTAATGCTGGCTTGTCCTAAGGCATTCGTACTTAAAATTATTTTACGGCGAGTATTGTCTATACCTAATTTTTTAATAGATTTTTCAATAAGTTGAGTATATTTTCCATTCACTTGGGATATCCAAAAAAATGGATAACTTTGTAAGCTTTGTGGCTCATTATTTGGAAGAAATTGTTCTAAATTGGTAAGCATGGCGAAAGCAATAACTTAATAAAAAATAAGAAGTTTGATTATACAAAAAATTAAAGCAAAAAAACTTTAATTCTAGTAATAAAAAATTGCTTGACAATTACATTACTTTTTCTATTATTATAGCTATATATAAAAATACATGGAAAAGTGAATGAATATTGTAGCAAAGGATATGCTATTAGGATCTGGAAAACTGACGGTGATGGTCAAAGATTCTATAGATATTCAAGGATTTAAAACGCTTTCTGGAAGTCGTGCATTAGAAAATAGTGCACCAGCAGCACAAAATGCGGAAGTGATTGATCGTATTCTCAATGCTGACTGTGTCATTACAGCAAAAACCAATTTACATGAACTGGCTTTCGGGATTACAGGGATTAATCATGCATTTGGTACACCGATAAATCCGAAATATTCAGATTTAATTCCAGGGGGGTCATCAAGTGGTTCGGCTGCTGCGGTGGCTGCCCATCTTGCAGATTTTGCTTTAGGTACAGATACAGGCGGTTCGATTCGTATGCCCGCTGCGTGTTGCGGTGTTTATGGTTTAAAGCCGACATTTGGTCGAGTAAGTCGCAAAGGTGTTCATCCTGCACAAAGTTCATTGGACTGTGTGGGTCCATTCGCTAACTCAGTGGATATGATTGAAACGGCGATGCAGATTATTGATCCAACATTTGTGAAGACTGCGTGTGTGACCGCGCCAAAACTAGCATGGTTGAATGTTGAGGCAGACACAGTTGTTACTGAATGTATAGAAAGTTTCTTAGAAAAAGCGAAGGTGTCAGTCACAACTGTAGAGGTGCCATCTTTTCAGGCGGCTTTTCATGCTGGCATGCAAATTATTAATTATGAAAATTGGCAAGCTTATGCTGATTTAACTCGAACAGGGTTGATTGGTGCTGATGTACAAGCGCGTTTGTTGAAAGCCGCTGAAACAACAGTGGAACAGGTGCAACAAGCCGAGCAGATCAAAACTCAATTTATTCAAGAAATCGATGTTTTGCTTGAGCAGTATGATGCTTTGATTTTGCCTACACTTCCGCAAATTCCACCCAAAGTGGCAGATGCTGAAAATACCGTTGCATTTTTAAATTTAACTGCTTTGGTTCGTCCATTCAATTTGTCAGGGCATCCTGCAATTTCAATTCCATTGGAAACAAAAAATGGTTTACCTGTGGGGTTACAAATCGTAGCGAAACAGCATGCAGATGCACAGTTATGTGCAATTACAAAATTTGTCGTGAAGGCAGCACAATAACCTACAAGGAGTGAGGGAATGAATGATTTATCAAAAGGATTTAATGCGAGCTTTACAGCAGCCCCTATTGATGTAGAACAGCTTTGTCTGGAAATTCGTCAACGTGCCATCACAGGTGAGTTCGACCAACAGGCATATGTAAGCCAAGACATTATTGACAAGCTCAAACAGCTTGGGGTGTATCGAGCACTAGTACCTAAACGTTTTGGTGGTTTGGAGGTTTCTCCTCGTGAATTTTGTGAACTGATTGAAAAGCTGTCTATGGCAGATGGTTCTGTCGGTTGGGTTGCAAGTTTTGGTATGAGCCCTGCTTATTTAGGTAGTTTGCCTGAAGAAACATTAAACCTTTTATATAAAGAGTCACCTGATATTGTCTTTGCAGGTGGTATTTTCCCGCCGCAACCTGCTGAAATTACGGATCAAGGTGTTGTGGTAAAAGGACGTTGGAAATTTTCAAGCGGATGTATGGGGGCAGATATTGTTGGGGTAGGAATTTCTCCACGCAAGGACAATGAAGCACCAGGTTTACCACGTATGGCAGTGATGCCAGCAAAAAAAGCCAAAGTAGAAATGACATGGGATACGGTCGGTCTTAAAGGTACCGGGAGTCATGATCTGGTCGTGGACAGTGTACTGGTAGCAAAAGAATGGACTTTTGTTCGTGGTGAACCCTCAAAACTGCCTGAGCCATTTTTTAAATATCCATCTTTATCTTTGGCGACACAGGTACTTACTGTGGTTGGGATTGGTGTTGCTGCAGCAGCTTTAGAAGAGTTTAAGAAACTTGCACCAAGTAAAGCCTCGATTACAGGTGGTTCAGAAATAGCCAATCGTCCTGTGACGCAATATGAATTTGCCCAAGCCGAAGCTGAATTTAAAGCAGCACGTACATGGTTCTATGAAACGATGGATGTGGTGTGGCATGAAGTGCTTGCAGGAAATAAGCCGACAGATGAGCAAGTCAGTGATATGCGTTTGTCTTGTACCCATGCTGCTCGTGTTTCTGCACAAGTTGCTCGCAAAATGCAAATGTTGGCAGGGATGACTGCGATTTATACCCACAATGTATTTAGCCGTTTTGTGAATGACACCAATGTCGTGACACAGCATGCCTTTATGGGCGATGCCACCTTGCAAAATGCAGCCGCTATCAGTTTTGGGCTCAAACCAACACCGGGTTATTTATAAGAGAAAATAGAAAAGATGAATGCACAAATGGATTTGACAGCCATCTTAGAACGCCTTGCCAAGCTTGAAGCTGAAACGGCGATCCGCAATTGTATCAACCGTTATATGGAAATCTGTGATGCTTTAAATGCACACACAGACTTGAATGAGTTGATGAATTTGTTTGCTGATGACGCAGTTTGGGAAGGGGTTGGCGAAAAATATGCAGCCTCTTTTGGGCGCTATGAAGGTCGTCTTGCGATTGGGAAAATGTTTCAAAGCTATATGCAGCAAGACTCGCACTTTATTTTGAATGCGCATTTTGTCAGTTCAGAACAAATCTATGTAAAACAGCAACAAGCCGATACCTCGTGGCTGATGTTACAAAGTTCGACTTTTCGAGATGGTCGTAGCCATTTAAATGCAGCCAAACTCACGGTGCGGTTTCAGCAACAAACAGATGGCACATGGAAAATTCAACATTTTCAGACTGAAAATATTTTTAGTCGCCCTATATCACATTGGAACAGTACTGCCGAACTGCCTGTACCGAACCAGAAATAAACCAAGGAAAAATTTAAAAAGGATCATTTTTATGAATAGTTTAATTCCAATGCAAGACATTGATCGTGATTACAATGAATTAGTACAAAGCGATCGTGCACATACTTCGCTGTATAAAGACCCAGCAATTTTTGAAGATGAAATGGAAAAAATCTTCTATAAAACATGGGTGTGGGTGGCACATGCCAGTGAAATCCCAGATGCAGGCAGTTATAAAACCATGAATATTGGTAAGCAACCAGTTGTTGCGGTACGTGACCGCAAAAAGAAAGTTCATGTGTTATTAAACCGTTGTCGTCACCGTGCTGCGACGGTTTGTGAACATAAAAAAGGTAAAACCAATAGCTTCGTTTGTCCATATCACGGTTGGAGCTATGCACTTGATGGCAGTTTACGTGGTGTGCCATCCCCTGAAAGTTATGGTGAATGCTTAGATAAATCAGAATTACCAATGATTAGTCTGCGTGTTGAAGAATATAACGGCATGATCTTCGCTTCATTTAATCATGAGATCGAACCACTAGAAGACTTCTTGGGTGCTGCGAAAAAGTGGATTGATTTATTCATGAAACAAGGTGCAGGTTATCCAGTGAAAGTCTTAGGTGAGCACCGCTTTAAATTCCCAGGCAACTGGAAAATTCAGTTGGAAAATACCACGGATGCGTATCATTTCCCATTGGTGCACAAATCTTTCTTAAGTTCAGTTGATGAAAAAACCGAAGAATTATTCAACTTTGAAAACCAACCAGGCTTTGTTGAAGACTTGGGCAACGGTCATAGTGTCATGGTCATGATTCCTGAATTGGTTGATTTGGATGAAGAACTGATGGAACGTCCAATTCAAAAACGTTTTGAAGATTTAGCACAAGCCTTACGTGACGAAGGTCATGCTGAACTTGAAGTACGCCGTATTGTTCGGGCTGTTGGTGGTTCAGGCTTTAACTTAAATATTTTCCCAAATATTGCGTGTTCTATGGCGTTCTTCCGTGTGATGCAACCAATTTCGGTAGAAAAAACTGAAATTCACCATTCTGTGATTACGATGGATGGTGGTCCACAAATTGCCAATCAATACCGCTTACGTTTACATGAACATTTCCAAGGTCCGTTTGGTTTTGGGACGCCTGATGATGCGGAAGCATGGGAACGTGTACAAAAAGGTGCGAGTGCAGGTGATGATTTATGGATCATGCTCAATCGTGGCTTACCGGGTGAAGTCAAAACCGAAGATGGCTTAAAAAGTGATGTCAGTGCAGAAACAGGGATGCGTGCTGCTTATCAGCAGTGGAAAAAGTTGATGACGGCTTAAGGAGAATGCTATGAAAATTGATTTAAACTTACTCAATGAAGTGACTGCTTTTGTATGGGCAGAAGCAGATATGTTAGACCATTCAGAACATGAAGCTTGGTTGAATTTGTGGGATGAGCAGGGTGTTTATATTATTCCGATTGACCCAACATTGACCGATTATGAAAATAATTTGAATTATGCCTATGACAATCATCACATGCGTCAATTACGTGTTGATCGTTTGAAAAATGGTGAAGCGATTTCAACATCCCCCAAAGCCAATACGGTACGTAGCGTATCACGCATTCGTGTGATTAAAGATGAAGAGGGTGAAATTATCTTGCGCTGTGCACAGAACTTACGTGAATTTCGTAAGGAAAACTTAAAGCACTATACGGCTGATGTGACCTTTCATTTGGTGCGTGATGCGGAGCAAGGCTTTAAAATTAATCGTAAAATTATTAATTTAGTCAACTCTACTGATACTTTGGCAGGGATTAGCTACATTCTCTAGGAGAACACAATGAAACAGGTTGTTTTAGTGACAGGTGCTGCCTCTGGTTTAGGAAATGTCATTGCAGAATATTTTGCAGCGCAAGGTCATCAAGTCATTCTATCTGCGAGTACATTAGAAAAGGCTGAAAATGCGAAGGCACGTAGTCCGCATCCAGACAATATGTTTCCACTTAAACTGGATATTTCAGTTGAAGCTGACTTTCATACCGCAGTGCAGTGGATTGATGAAAAATTCTCAAAACTTGATGTGTTGGTTAACAATGCCACGGTCACTAAAGCTACGCCTGTTTTAGAGATTACTGCCGCAGATTTTGACTGGATTACACAAGTGAATCAACGCGGTACATTCCAAGCGTGTCAAATCATCGGCAAATACATGGCAGACAGAGGCTATGGGCGCATCATTAATATGGCATCACTTGCGGGGCAAAATGGTGGTACAGCAACAGGCGCACATTATGCGGCAACAAAAGGTGCAATTGTGACTTTGACCAAAATTTTTGCCAAAGAATTTGCTGCCAAAGGTGTCACTGTGAATGCCGTTGCGCCAGGTCCGATGGAATCCCCGATTGTACATAGTGTCGTTTCTGATGAAAAAATGGCACAGTTTATTCAAAACATCCCTGTGAAAGCTTTGGGCAGTATGGAATTTATTGCAGAAACCTGTGGATTATTGGCAAGTCCAAATGCAGCATTTGTCACAGGTGCAACATGGGACATTAATGGCGGATTATTTATGCGTTAAGCGATCAACTTAACGTATAAGAGGGAGAAGAATCATGACAACACTTTATCATGTTGTGGTTAAAAATCGCCATGTCGAAGGTGAAAATATTGCAGTCATGGAGTTTGAATCTGCAACATCGACAATATTACCTAAAATTGAAGCAGGCGCGCATATTGATGTACATTTGCCCAATGGCATGGTACGCCAGTATTCATTGTGCCAGAACCCAAAACATCAAGGTGTTTTCCGTTTGGGTATTTTACGTGATCCTGAGTCCCGTGGCGGTTCATTTTCGGCATTTGATGATTTAAAAGAGGGTATGACAATTCAGGTCAGTGAACCTAAAAATCTATTTCCATTGGTTAAAGCTAAACATTCAGTGTTGATTGGTGGTGGCATAGGTATTACGCCATTGATCACGATGGCGTATCAGTTGGCACAAGATGGGGCATCCTTTGAGTTGCATTATTGTGGTGCGAGTCCTGAGCGTTGTGCTTTTGTAGATGAAATTAAAAATGGTGAACTTGCAGCATTTACAACGTTTCATTTTAAATCAGAAGGTGCAAGTCATCGTGAGTTCTTTGAAGCTGCAATACAAGATATTGATGCAGAGAGTCACATCTATACCTGTGGTCCAAATGGGTTTATGGATTGGGTGATTAATTTAGCGACAACGCAACATTTCCCAGACAGTCAAATTCATAAAGAATATTTCCAAGTAGATGTGGAAACAGGTGGTAATGCTTTTGAAGTGGTGGCACAACAAAGCGGTAAAATTATCATGGTGGATGCCGAAGAAACCATTTTACAAGCATTGGCACGTGAAGGCATTGAAATTGAAATGTCATGTGAACAGGGTGTCTGTGGAACATGTATGTGTGATGTGATTGAAGGCGAGCCTGATCATCGTGATGTCTATTTTACTGATGAAGAAAAAGCCAGTAATGAACAAATTTTAGTGTGCTGTTCACGATCTAAATCAGCGCGATTGGTACTCGATATTTAAGACATTTATTTTTTAATATTAAGTATATAGCAGTAATACAAAGATTCAGGAGAGAATAATGAATACATTAAACGCTATGGATGGCGTAAAAATAGATCCAATGAAGTTTCGTCGTGCTTTAGGTAATTTTGCCACAGGTGTGACCATTATGACTGCACAAAATGCTGAAGGTGAAAAAGTTGGGGTCACTGCAAATAGCTTTAATTCCGTATCACTTGATCCTGCATTGATTTTGTGGAGTATTGACAAAAACTCTTCAAGCTTTCACGTTTTTGAGCAAGCAACACATTTTGCCGTAAATATTTTATCGGGTTCACAAATTGAACTATCTAATAAATTTTCACGCCGTAATATCGATAAGTATGAAGGTACTCGTTATCATGAAGGTGCAGGGAGTGCGCCGATTTTAGAAAACTGTTCTGCGGTATTTGAATGTGAACGTCATCAAATCTTAGAAGGTGGTGATCATTGGATTATCGTTGGCAAAGTAGTGAATTTCCATGATGAAGGTCGTAGCCCATTGGTTTATCATCAAGGTGCGTATTCGGGGGTAATTCCGCATCCATTGCTACAGCTCAAAGATACCGTTGAAGCGGAAGTCGATGTGGGTGAAATGCATCAAGGACATTTGCACAGTAATGTGTGCTATCTGATGAGTCGGGCATTTAAGTTTTACCAAACTGATTATATTCCAAAGCAATTGGTAACAGGTTTTCGTACCAGTGAAGCACGTTTACTTTTAGTGTTAGGTAGCGGGACAGCCTCAAATAAAGCGGATTTACCACGCGATATTGCTATGCCTATGCGTGAAGTTGAGCAAGCAGCTGAAATTTTGAAAAAAGATGGATTGCTGGTTGAAGCAGAAGGGTTCTTTAAACTCACTGAAAAAGGTAAAAAAACCTCGCATTATCTGTTTGATATTGCAGACAGTCATCAAAATGAGGTATTTGCAAAATATCCTGAAAAAGAAAAGGAAATTTTTATTAAAATCTTAAAAGATATTGCAGGTATTGTCTAAGTATCAAACCGATATATCAAAATGGTATATCGGTAATTTATTTTGTAAAACAAAGAAGCTGGTTTGTTTGGGATTGTATGATAGTCAGCGATGAGATATTTGAGAAATATAAAAATAAGTGCTTACATCAGTTTTTACATTGAAAGCGATGTAATGTTATCATGAAGCACTGCTTTTACCGTGTTGTCTCGATTTATGCAATATTCATTTAAACTCAGCCTCAGCAATGAACAAGATACTCAAAAGTTAGCCCGTATTTTGGCGCAAAACTTTGCTCAAGGTGTAATTTATTTGATTGGTGATTTGGGTGCAGGTAAAACCACATTAACGCGTTATTGGTTACAACAGTTGGGACATCAAGGGGCTGTAAAAAGTCCAACCTATACCTTAGTTGAACCTTATAAAATTCAAGGAAAAGAAGTTTTTCATTTTGATTTATATCGTCTAAATGATCCTTACGAACTTGAGTTAATGGGAATTCGTGATTATTTAGATATTGAAAATGCTTTATTTTTATTTGAATGGCCCTCTAAAGGTGGAGATGAAATCCCACAAGCGGATATGATTTTAAATATTTTAAAAACTGATACTGAAGAGATGCGAGAGGTCATCATTGAGTTAAATGATGTAGCACTTTATACCCAATTACAGGAAAATTACGCATAGGTTTTGGCATGTCGACAGTAGAATTAAGCCAAAAAAGAATTCATACTTTACAACCAGCACTTGCCAATCAGATCGCAGCAGGAGAGGTGATTGAGCGCCCATCTTCTGTGGTCAAAGAATTATTAGAAAACTCAATTGATGCGGGTGCAACTGAGCTCATTGTCAGAATAGCCAATGGTGGCAGTACTTTGATAGAAATTATTGATAATGGACAAGGCATTCATCCTGAAGATTTAGCGCTTTCTGTAACCAGACATGCAACCAGTAAAATTCAAACCGCAGATGATTTACATGCTATTGTGAGTTTGGGCTTTCGAGGTGAAGCGTTGGCTTCGATTGCTGCTGTTTCACGTCTGACGCTAAGCAGTAGTCAAGATGAGTCCGGTGTAGGTTATCAAGTTGAAGTGAATGGTACGGCATTTGATCACCAAGAAATTCAAGCGGTAGCTGCTCAAAAAGGAACGCATATTCGAGTACAGGATTTATTTTTTAATGTGCCTGCACGGCGTAAGTTTTTAAAGAAACCCAATACTGAGTTTGGTCATATTGAAGAAATTGTTCGACGTTTGGCTTTAACCCATTTTGATATCCGTTTTGTGTTAGAACATAACGAGAATATTCGCTTGAATCTTCCGATTGCGGACAGCGGTGAATTACGTTTTCAGCGTGTGCAACAGCTCTTAGGTCGTCAATTCACTGAAAAT
Source organism: Acinetobacter defluvii (assembly GCF_001704615.3). Classification (NCBI taxonomy): domain Bacteria; kingdom Pseudomonadati; phylum Pseudomonadota; class Gammaproteobacteria; order Moraxellales; family Moraxellaceae; genus Acinetobacter; species Acinetobacter defluvii. The sequence goes on along the minus strand of NZ_CP029397.2, from coordinate 1,925,044 downwards.
GCGTATTGGATCGATGCAGATAGTATTAGCATGCATTTGTCAGGTTGGTTGGGGCATCCATCCGATGCCCGTGCACAAGCAGATTTACAGTATGTTTATGTGAATGGGCGGATTGTCAAAGATAAAACCATTTCACATGCACTGCGTATGGCATATGACGGTATTTTGCATGGACATCAGCACGCAGCATATTTGTTATTTTTAGAAGTTGATCCTGAAAATATTGATGTTAATGTACATCCAACTAAACATGAAATTCGTTTTCTAAATCAACGAGAAGTCCATGAGTTTGTGCGCCATTTTGCCAAAGAAACCTTAGCACAATTTCAAACAGCAACGTCTGATCTATCCAGTGCCATGAAAGTTGAGCAAACCCAACAGGAGAGTCAAACAGTTCAGCCTCGTTATCAAGAACAATTTCAATTGCATCGAGATATTACAGCTACACCACAAATGTCACAGGAAAATAGTCGAAGTCAACATGGTAATGATTCTTCACCTGAACCTGAGGCATTGACTGATTTTAGTTCCAATCAACCACAAACTGTGCACTATCAGACACAACAACAATATCGTGGTACGCAGCAACTCAATAATGCTTTAAAAAGTTATCTTGCGCCTTTACGTGAAGTTTCTCATCAAGATGAAGCGCAGGGAGCTTTGTCTGACCAAGCTTCATTTGAGCAATCCGTTGCAGCATTAAATACAGCTAAAGTAGCGCAGATAGATGAATATCCTTTAGGCGTTGCAATCGCACAGTTACACGGTATTTATATTTTGGCGCAAAATACTGAAGGCTTGATCATTGTCGATATGCATGCCGCACATGAGCGTATTTTGTTGCAACAAATGAAAATGGCGTGGGACAAACCTGAGTTTTGGACATCACAACAATTGTTGATTCCAAAAGTGATCTCAATTACCCGTATGCAAGCAACTCGAATTGAAGAATTAAAGCCACAATTAGAACGCTTAGGTTTAGACATTGACCAATATGGCGATGAACAAGTGATTGTTCGTGGTGTGCCTGCGATTTTGCATAAAGCTGATTTTGCCGCACTTGTCCCTGAATTATTGAATGATTTAGATCCAAATGACGAAGCGCAAGCACTACAACAAAAGCGTGATCATATTTTGGCAGGTATGGCATGTCATGGTGCGGTACGTGCCCATCGAATGTTAAGTTTATCTGAAATGAATGCTTTACTTCGTCAGATGGAACAAACCGAATTTGCCAGTCAATGTAATCATGGTCGTCCGACTTGGCGTGCGTTTCCATTGACACAATTAGATAAATTATTTGCTCGAGGAGAGTAGTTGTTCATGTCAAATCAATTGCCTGTTATCAATTTAATGGGACCTACTGCAAGTGGTAAAACTGCTTTGGCATGTGAACTCTATGAGCGTGGTGATGTAGAGCTAATCTCGGTAGATTCTGCTTTGGTGTATCAAGACATGGATATTGGAACAGCAAAACCCAACAAAGCTGAACAACAGCAGTATCCTCATCATTTAATTGATCTTATTACCCCTTTACAGGTGTATTCTGCTGCAGAATTTGTTGAAGATGCATGTAACTTAGTTGAGCAAATACATGCACGTGGCAAAATGCCTGTATTGGTGGGTGGAACGATGCTTTATTTCAAAGCATTGCTGGAAGGCTTATCTTCAAACTTACCGAGTGCTGATTATGCTGTGCGTGCAGAAATCGAGGCAAAAGGTGAGTCTGAAGGTTGGCAAGCTGTGTATGAGGAATTAAAAACAGTTGATCCGCTCGCAGGTGAAAAATTTAAAGTCAGTGATAAACAGCGTATTATTCGTGCTTTGGAAGTTTATAAATTAACAGGGCAACCGATTACAAAACTACAAGCAGAACAACCTAAAAATGTTGCATACCGTTACAGTTTTTATAATTATGCTTTATTACCTGATCGGGTAGAATTACATCAAAGAATCGAACATCGTTTAAAAAATATGTGGAAAATCGGATTTTTGAATGAGGTTGAGAATTTGATTGAAAAATATGATCTAAATGATAATTTACCTTCAGCTCGCTCTGTTGGCTATCGTCAAGCCTTAGATTATCTAAAAAACAGTGACAGAAGTCTTAAAAGTAAGCAAGAAATGGAGGATAAAGCGTTATACGCGACACGACAATTAGCAAAACGTCAATACACTTGGTTGAGATCTTTGCAAGAATCCCACCAATTTAAAACCTATTTGACTATAAAGCAAGCGCAAGAAGACTTGCGAAACTTATATGGATAAAGCAAAATTTACCTACTATCTTTTTTATAAATTTTAATTGAAAAATAAAGATAGTTTTTGCGCTGATTTTTAAAATTTTTTGGAGTATAAAATGTCTAAAGGTCAAACTTTACAAGATCCGTTCTTAAATTCTCTCCGTAAAGAACGCATTCCAGTTTCTATCTTTCTTGTAAACGGTATTAAGCTACAAGGTCATATTGAATCGTTTGACCAATATGTAGTGTTATTAAAAAACACAGTAAGCCAAATGGTTTATAAGCATGCAATTTCTACTGTAGTTCCTGCACGTAATCCACGTCCAGCAGGTGCTCCAGCAGGTGCGGCTGGTCAAACTACGGGTGGCTTTGGCGGTCAAGGTGGCTTTGGTGGTAACCAAGGTGGTTTTGGTGGTAATCAAGGCGGCTTTGGTGGTAATCAAGGCGGCTTTGGTGGTCAAGGCGGCTTTGGTGGTCAAGGTGGCTTTGGTGGTAATCAAGGCGGCTTTGGTGGCCAAGGTGGCTTCGGTGGTCAAGGTGGCTTCGGTGGTCAAGGTGGCTTCGGTGGTCAATCAAGCTCTGGTTTCGAAGCTGAAACTAAGTTTGAAGATACACAAGATGATGAAAATAATCGTTAATACTGATTTTAACGATTTAAAAAGAGCGCACATTTTGCGCTCTTTTTTTATAAATCATTGATGATTCAAAAAGTAAAAGCAATAAAAAAGCCAATTATGTGATTGGCTTTTAAATCACTAGACTTTATTGCGGTTGATAACTTTTATCGTCTAAGTTTTTGTCTTTAATTTCAACGTAGGTATTGGCACGTAATTCACGTAACCAACCATCAAGTTCAGAGTCAAATTGACGTTCACCTAAAATTTGACGTGCCATACGTTTTTGATATTCATTGGTCATGTCTTGTTTACGAATATCTTGAACTTTTAAGATATGCCAACCAAACTGAGTTTCAAAGGGTTGACTGATTTCACCAGCAGGCGTGTTTTGCATGACTTTATCAAATTCAGGTACCATCATTCCAGGACTCACCCAGCCTAAACTTCCGCCATCACGTGCTGAACCTGGATCATTTGAATAAGTTGCAGCAAGGGTTGCAAAATCATCACCCGCTTTTAAACGATTATAGATACTTTCAATACTTTGTTTGGCATTTTCAGGCGTTACAATTTCAGAAGGCTTAATGAGGATATGGCGTGTTTCGTATTGGGTAACTAGTGCTTTTTGCTCATTGCCTTTACGTTCAATCAGTTTGAGTACATGAATACCATCTTGTGCTTTGATTAAATCGGTCGTTTGTCCTGTATTCAGTGAACTGACACGTGCTGCAAGATCTGCTGGAATGGCAGAAAGTGGACGGAAGCCCATGTCGGCACCTTCAACCTTCACTTTATCATTGCTAAACTTTTGCTCTAAGGCTTTCACATCATTATGGCTATTTAACTCAGTTTTAATTTGTTTTGCTGCATTTTCAAGTTGGTTTGTACTTGCATCACCTGAAATACGCACATGAATCACATGTACTTGGCTACCCACAGCAGCTTGACCTTCAGGAGATTTAAGGAAATTTTCCACATCTTGATCAGAGATCTTGATACGAGACATGACTTGTTGTTGACGTAAGCGTTGAATGAGCAAATCATCTGAAATACGATTACGTAAGCCTTCATAAGTTCCTGGTGCCATCGCATCCAATTTTTGTTGGAAAGCTTCAAGTGTGGTTACACCTGATTGATTAGCAACTTTAAGTACTGCATCATTTAAAGTTTTTTCATCAATTTTTAAATTATAACGTTTGACTTGTTCCAGCTGAGCATTTTGTATGATTAATTGGTTTAAAATCTGACGTTGTAAAATCTGAGCTGGTGGAACTTCTTTCTTTTGCGCTTGCAATTGGTGTGCAGCTTCAGCCATTCCTTGTTGTAAATCACTTTTTAAAATTGCACGATCACCCACGACTGCGATCACTTGGTCAGTAGGTGCAGCAAATGTCGGCATTGATGAAGAAATGAATAGTGCTAATGCGCTAGCCTTAAAAAGTTGTTTTAAATTTTGCGTCTTCATTAATGTGTCCAAGTTTGATTAACTTTATCGAAGCCTAAGATACGGTTTTCTAACAGCGAACTTAATTTATTATTTAAGCCACCTAAGCCTTTTAATGTAAATTCTACCATCACAGCACGTTTAGGCTTGGCATCTGGTGCATTTACATCGTCTAAATCATTAAAATATTCACGACCATACAGTGAAACACCCCAGCAGCATGATTCATAATTGATTCCTGCAAGATATTCACGTGCAACGTTATTGTCTATATCATATTGCACATGGCCCATGATACGCCAATTGTCTTTTACAGGTTGTATAAATGATGCAACCATTTGATCATATTGTTCTTGTCGATCTGGTAAATAATCTCGGTAGAAATAACCGATGTTATATAAATTTCCTTTGTTACCTGTGTAATACAGTTGGAAATCACGCTGTGCGTTATCTCCATTGGACATCCATGCTGAGTTTGCGCTTACAGTAAAATTTTCTGTCAACTGGCTAGATAAACTCACCACAGGTCCTGTTTTACGTTCTGTATTAAATTCATCACTACGTTCATTCAGGGTTACACGACGATCTTGGAAATAATAACTTTGACCAATACCTGCACGTAGACGCTCTAAGCCCACTGTATCAAATAAACTATAGCTTACGCCCAGCGATAGGAAGTTATTGTCTTCTAAACGGTCATGTCCGTAGAAACGGCGCGGGTTAAAGAGTTGATCATAGCTGATGGATGCAGTGGTAGAGTCAAAGTTAGGATAACCATTTTGATTCTCATAGGGCGCATAAGCATAAAATGCGCGTGGTGAGAGGGTTTGTAAGTATTTACCTTCACGCTCAAAGGTTAAGCCTGTGTCAAGTGTAAATTCAGGCACAACAACCGATTTATTCTTATTATCACTGCTCTGGCTTGGGTTAGCAGCATCAATACGATCAATGGTTTTTTGATCATAAAAAGTATTTAAAGTGCGCACACTGGCTTGTGGAATGGCAAAACCCCACGGATTTCTAAAGTTGTAACGTGCAGAAAATTCGTTATAAAGTCGCGTACCACTGGGTTGATATATAGAGGAGTCGGTATTGGTGGCTCTATTAAAGTCATTTATATCTTTTTGGAAATAAGCAGTATCGTTATTAAATTCGAACTCTAAGCCTTGAGGATTACCTTTGACATAATTCACTAACAGCTGTGGTAGACGTGCATAGGGCTTATCTACATCTGCTAAGGTTTTATCAAGTGTTTGGAAGTCTTCGACACGTAGCTTTGCATTTAAACCAGGAATGCCATTCCCATAGTTTAACTCCCAAGTACGACGCTGATTGAGTTCTGTACGTGAGTTCGGGTCGCTGTCTAAGTCTGAGAAAAAATCTTTATCAGAAACATAGTTGTATTCTAAATTGGTTGACCATTGATCATTGATTTGCCAAGCATGTAAGAAATGTAAATCTTTACGATCTTTGTCTTCATATTCACGGTCAGAAGGTAAGTAGCTTCCCCAAATACGACCTGCACCAAAATCCTCTGTTAAATAGCGAAATGAACCAGCAGCTTGTACGCCACGATCACTAATCACACGTGGGGTCACTGTTGCATCGTAATTGGGTGCCAAGTTTAAATAAACCGGTACTGCAACTTCAACACCACCATCGTTGGTAAAACCAAATGTTGGATTTAAAATCCCGGTGGTACGACGGTCGTCAATTGGGAAGTTGAAATAGGGTACGGCTAAAACTGGGGTATCTTTAATATATAGTTTTGTACCCCGTGTCACACCACGACCAGTATCTTGGTTTAACTCAATCTGTTTGGCTTTTAGCTGCCATGTTGGTGATTGTTCAGGTGGACAAGTGCTATAGCTTGCATCTTCAAGTACGACTTTTTCAGGCGAAGTTCTTTCGATTTTTTTAGCATGACCGTGAGCATGCGTTGCTTCAGCAATATAGAAACTATTGTTAAGTTCGCCTGTTTGGGTCTTTAAATTGTAATCAATTTGATCACTTTGTGCGATTAAGCCACCTTGTGCCATTTGCACATTTCCTTTGGCTTTGGCAAAGGTTTGGGTTTTATCAATAATGACTTCATCAGCACGTACCATACGACCATCTTGATCAATGACCACATCCCCTGAAAGGGTAGAATCCCCATTTGGATTGTAATAACCATGATCCGCAGTAATCACTGAGGTGGTTTCTTCAGGTGATGCTGCTTTTTGTTCGGTGCTAAAAGGTGTGACCCAAACCCCATCACAATAACGATTGCTGATAGCATCAGGATCTCGCACTTGGGCTTGTGCAGATTCTTTGTCTACATAATATTGATTAAAAAAGTTTTGCCCTGGATAGCTTTCCTGAATGGCTGATTTTAATGTTTCATTATCGACAGCAGGCACAGTGTCCGTAGGTTCGGCATAGCTGGATACTGAACTTCCACAAAGAAGTGTCAAAATAGCAGTCGCTAAAGGATTAAATTTAAACTGATGCTTCATTTGTCTCATTAACCAAGTATGCAGATCGCAATTAATTATTGTCGAATCATAGAGAAAAAGTTGATAAGTAGCTACACTTAGCACTTCAAAAAATCAGCCTGTAATAGATTTAATTGCAAATGAAAACACAACGTGAACAATTGATACAAACATGGATAACATCTGTACTCAATTCAGATCAATTTGAAATCAACTTTTTAGCAGGCGATGCTAGTTTCCGTCGTTATGCACGAATTAGCTTGAATAATAAAACATTTATGTTGATGGATGCACCACCTGAACAAGAAGATTGTGTACCTTTTGTGTCGATTGATGAATTCTTTGACCAACATGGTGTGCGTGTGCCACATATTGTGGCAAAAGACTTGGAGCAAGGTTTTTTATTGCTTGAAGATTTTGGTGATGTTTTGTTATCAACTTTGCTGAATGACGAAACTGTAGATGCCTATTATGCACAAAGTTTTAAGCAGTTGGTGCAACTACAATCCATTGATGGCGAAACACATTTCCCAGCTTATGCTTATGAAAAGCTGATTTCGGAAATGGAATTGTTGACTGATTGGTTGTTACCGTCCCTCAATATTCAGCCGACTACAGATCAAAGCGCTTTAATCAAACGTACTTTTGCGATTTTAGCTAATGCAGCGTTGGCGCAGCCACAAGTCATCGTGCATCGTGATTTTCATAGTCGTAACCTGATGAAGTTGGATAATGAAACGGACTTAGGGGTGATTGATTTCCAAGATGCCGTAATTGGTGCAGATACTTATGATCTCATTTCGATCACTCGTGATGCTTATGTGCAGTGGAATGCTGAACGTGTTTATACATGGTTTAAAGTATTTTACGATTTATTGCCAGAAGTACAAAAACAAGATCGGGATTTTGAACAATTTAAAAAAGAAGCCGATTTTATGGCGATTCAGCGTCATATCAAAATTTTGGGTATCTTTGTGCGTTTGTTTGAGCGGGATGGAAAGTCTGGTTACTTAAAAGATTTACCACGTGTGATGTGGTACTTAGTTGAAGAATCTAAACCGTATGCAGAACTACAACCGTTTATGCAATTTATCCATGCTAAAGTTTTGCCCGCTTTTGAAGAGAAATATGGCAAATACGAGGTTGTAGCATAATGAAAGCTATGATTCTAGCGGCAGGTTTAGGTAATCGCATGCGTCCTTTGACACTGTATAAACCAAAGCCTTTACTTGAGGTAGGTGGAAAAGCCTTAATCGTTTGGCACATCGAAAAATTAAAAAATATCGGTGTGACGGAGATTGTGATTAATTCGGCTTGGTTGGCTGATATTTTGATTGGCACATTGGGGGATGGCTCTCAGTTTGGTGTGACGATTCGTTGGACACGTGAAGATGAAGGCTTAGAAACCGCAGGCGGTATTATCAATGCTTTGCCTTTGTTGGGGGATGATCCCTTTATTTTGCTAAATGGCGATGTGTGGACGACTTTTGATTTTGCATCATTATTAGATGTAAAACTGGGCGAAGACTTGGCACACTTGGTTTTTGTAGAAAATCCAAGCCAGCATCCAAATGGTGATTTTACCTTAGCCAATGGTCGTGCTTATACCTTTGATCAAGATGTGCAAGGTGAAAATTTAACTTTTAGTGGCATATCTGTGATTGACCCGAAAATGTTTAATGGTTTGGAACAAGGTAAACGACCATTAGCACCTTTACTGAAACAAGGCATGCTGGATGCGAAGGTGTCTGCGGAAAAAATGGCTGCTGCATGGGTCGATGTGGGAACACCTGAGCGTTTAAGCGCTTTAGATTTACAAATTCGACAAGGTAAATACGCTTAAGTGTGCCTGAATACGCTTGATTGCGTATTAACTCATCGTTCACTAGTGTTCCACGACCAAGAAATCGGTATACTTTCACTAACTTTTTAGAGATGTTGTGCGTTTATGCATCCATATTTTCAAGACTTAAAGCAAGGCAGTGAAAAGCTTGGGTTAAAACTCAGCGATGAAGCACTTGGGCTTTTATTAAAGTATCAAGATGCACTGGTGCTGTGGAACAAAGCATATAATTTGACCGCCATTCGTGATCCCAAAGAAATGTTAGTGAAACATCTTTTAGATAGCCTAAGTATCTTAAATGATTTGCCACAAGGTCGCTTGCTCGATATTGGTACAGGTGGCGGTATGCCAGGCATGATCATTGCTTTATGTCAGCCAGAGCGTCAATGTGTGTTGCTTGATTCAAATGGTAAGAAAATCCGTTTCCTGAAACAGTTTATTGCGGATTTAAAATTGCAAAATGTGGTTGCTGTGCAAACACGGGTAGAAAATGAAGACAGCATCCAAGAATTAGGTCAATTTGATGTAATTACCAGCCGTGCTTTTGCATCATTGACCGATTTTGTTGCAGCTTCAAAACCATTTATGCATACTGAAAGTGTAATAGCATCAATGAAAGGTTTGATTCCTGAAGATGAAGTGGCGCAGCTGAAAGATCAATTCAATTGTGAAATTATTGAGTTACATGTACCTCGCTTAGATGAGCAGCGTCATCTACTTCTATTAAAACAAATTTAAATCATCTTGGAAATTGGGGTTACCATGGCTCAAATTATAGCAATTGCGAACCAAAAGGGTGGCGTAGGTAAAACCACAACCGCAGTAAATTTAGCTGCCTCTTTGGCGGTGTTGAAGAAACGTGTGTTATTGGTCGATATGGACTCACAGGGCAATGCCACAATGGGTTCAGGTATTCAGAAAAATGACCTATTGTACTCTGTGACGGATGTTTTGCTCGGTGAAGTACCTATAGAAACTGCCATTACCAAAGCTGAAGTCGGCTATAAGGTGTTGGGTTCAAATCGTGATTTGGCGGGCGTGGAGCTGGCAATAGCAGAACAAGAGGGACGTGAGTTTATTCTGCGTGAAGCACTCAAAGAAATTAAAAATCAGTTTGACTATATTATTGTTGACTGTGCGCCAAGTTTAAGCTTGATTACTGTTAATGCATTGGCAGCAGTACAAGGTGTTTTAATTCCAATGCAATGTGAATACTATGCCTTAGAAGGTTTGGCAGACTTAACCCAAACTATTGATAAAATCCAACAAGCATTAAATCCTGAGCTAGAAATTATCGGGGTGCTGCGTACCATGTATGATGCACGAAATGCATTAACCCGTGATGTGTCGGCAGAGCTTGAACAGTATTTTGGCAAAAAGTTATACGATACTGTTGTACCTCGTAATGTCCGTTTGGCTGAAGCACCTGCACATGGTTTACCGATTATTTATTTTGAGAAAAGCTCTAAGGGGGCGATTGCCTATCTAAACTTAGCAGCGGAAATGTTGAAAAAGAGTAAAGTGAAAAAAGGAAGCAAAGCATGACCATTAAAAAACGAGGATTGGCAAAAGGTCGTGGCTTAGATGCATTATTAGGTTCAATCCAAAAAGAAAAATTACAGCTTGAAGCGCAAGCCTTAGATCATGGTCAGCTGAAACAAATTGAAGTTAACCAATTGAAGCGGGGCGAATATCAACCACGTCGTTTTATTGATGAACAAGATTTACAAGAGCTTGCAGCATCGATTAAAAAGCATGGCGTGATGCAGCCGATTGTCATTCGACCAGTGGATGATAACGACACACCTTATGAAATTATTGCAGGCGAGCGACGTTGGCGTGCAGCACAAATAGCTGGTTTGACTGAAATTCCTGCGATTGTGCGTGATTTAACCGATCAGGTTGCGATAGCTTTGGCGCTGATTGAAAATATTCAGCGTCAAGACCTTAATCCCATTGATCAAGCTTTGGCACTACAACGTTTCCATGAAGAATTTGGCTTAAGTCATCAAGAAATCGCTGAAACAGTGGGCAAGGCACGAACCACAGTAAGTAACCTGTTACGTTTGTTAAGTCTTGCAGATGAAATTAAGGATCTGATGCAACAAGGTTTGTTGGATATGGGGCATGCTCGTGCCATTTTAACTTTAAAAGCCAAAGATCAATTACAGATTGCAAACACTGTGATCGAAAAAAGTTTATCAGTGCGTCAAACTGAGCAATTGGTACGTGATTGGAATACACCTAAGCAAGAAAAAGCCAAACAGATTGCGCCAGATGTGGAACAGTTAACACAAAAACTTTCTGAGCGTTTTCGTGCCAATGTTAAAATTGACTATAATAAGCAAGGCAAAGGCAAGCTTGTGATTAGTTATAACTCACTTGATGAGTTAGATGGCATTCTAAATATTTGTTTAGCTGAAGAATAAAATTTATAGCGCATGTTTTAAAAAATTAAATTTGGGGAATAAATATGTGGGAACTTATTAAAGCAGGCGGGTGGCTGATGCTACCGCTTGTCCTATGTTCAATTTTTACCGTGGCAATTTCAATTGAGCGATTTATTCGTTTAAGACGTATATCAGTGCTGCCAAAAAGTTTATTGATTCAAAAAAATCAGCCACTTGCTACAGTGATAAATAATTTAAAAACCGACGCAAATGCAAGCCAAAGTTCATTGGGCTTTATTTTTAATGAGGGCTTAGACGCATCCAAAAATGGTGAGCAATTTGCTCGTGCACAAATGGAAGCGACAGCTTCTCGTGAAATTTCATATTTAGAAAAAAATATTAACTTTTTAGGAACATTGAGTGCTGCTGCGCCACTGTTAGGTTTATTGGGAACTGTAGTGGGAATCATTGAGTCATTTTTAGTCATAGATTTAGGCTCAAATTCTAATCCCACAATGATGATTCCGGGGATTTCTAAAGCGTTAATTACCACAGCAGCAGGTATGCTTATCGCAATCCCAGCATTATTTGCCTATCGTTATTTTCAACGTCTAGTACAAGAATATGTAGCAGAACTTGAACAACAAGCAACTTTATTTCATGCGGCTTTGTTTTATCAGGAAAATGATGATGCACAAGTTAAGAATGATTTAAAAGTTGCAGGTTAAAGATAGGCGACTTCAATGAAATTTAAAAGAAAAACTGTTGAAGATCTACATATTAATCTCACCCCGATGATTGATTGTTTGTTGTTTATTTTGGTGTTTTTATTACTTACCACCACATTTACCCAACAAAGCCGTATTAACTTATCCTTGCCGGATGCACAAGGCGTGCCACCAAAAGACTATCAACACAAAATTGAAGTGGTGGTAGACTCAAGTGGACATTATGCGGTGAATGGTCAAGCCCTTTCATCCAAAGAAACAGCAGATTTGAGTACAGCCATTAAACAATCTTCACAAGATCGTCGTGATCTGATGTTCGTAATTGCTGCTGATGCAAAAGCGACTCATCAAGATGTGATTCGTGTTATGGATGTTGCAGGTCAACTTGGTTTTGTGAATATTAACATCAGCACCAAAGTCCCTTCCCGAGGTTATTAATTAGTGAAACAGGATTTCAAAGTCTATTTACGACTATTAAGTTATTTAAAGCCGTTTTGGGGCATAGCGATTTTAGTCGTCATAGGTTTTGCATTGAATGCTGCTACAGAAGTATCTGTAGCAAAACTGCTTGAAAAGATTATCACCGCTATTCAAGAAAAAGACCGCAGTTTTACGGCGTTATTTCCTGCACTTGTTGTCTTACTGATGTTTTTTCGTGGCGTAGGCTTGTTCATGGGTGGTTATTTCACTGCGGTGATTTCACGAAATTTAATCTTTAATATTCGTCAGGAAGTCTTTGCCAAGTTACTAAGGCTACCTGCGCAATATTATTTGGACAATAGCAGTGGGCATATCACTGCTAAAATTATGTATAACGTTGAACAGCTTACAGCAGCATCAACAGAGTCATTAAAAACCATTGTACAACAAGGCTTAATTACCATCGCTTTAATGGGTTATCTGTTTTACATCAACTGGAAATTGACTTTCTGTATTTTAATTTTTGCGCCATTGATTGGGCTTATTATTCGTAAAGCCTCAAAACGTATGCGTAAATTATCGACACAAGTGCAAAACACCATGGGTGATGTTAACCATGTGGTACAAGAGTCGGTGAATGGTCACTTGGTGGTGAAAGGTTTTGGGGGGCAAACTGCTGAGCAAACTCGTTTTCGAGATCACTCTTTAGAAAACCTTAAACGTGGTTTGAAAATGGTGGTGGTGCAACAGCTAAATAGCCCTATTGTACAGCTCATTATGTCAATTTCTCTCAGTATTATTATGTGGATTGCGCTTAGACCTGAAATTATTGGTGATATTTCTGCAGGTGAGTTTGTATCTTATATTACTGCTGCAGGGATGCTGAGTAAGCCGATTAAAACGTTGACAGATGTAAATGAAAAATTGCAGCGAGGGATGGCAGCCGCACATTCAGTTTTTGAATTGTTAGATTTACCTGAAGAAAAAAATACGGGGACATTAACACCACAGTTACAAGGTCATGTTGAGTTTAAACAGGTCAATATGATTTATCCCGATGGTTATCAAGCCATTTCAGACTTTAATCTTTCTATTGAGAAAGGGCAGACTGTTGCAATTGTAGGACGTTCAGGCGCAGGTAAATCCTCTTTGGTAAATCTACTCATGCGCTACAATGAAATTAGTTCAGGGCAAATTGAACTAGATGGCTATCCAATTCAAGATATTGAAATCACATGCTTACGTACACAAATTGCAATTGTGAACCAACAAGTGGTTTTATTTAATCGAAGCATTCGTGAGAATATTGCCTATGGTCAGCTGGAAAATGCAACCGATGAACAAGTGATGGCTGCTGCAAAAGCAGCTTATGCACATGATTTTATTATGGCATTGCCACATGGCTATGATACCGAAATTGGTGCACAAGGTTTAACATTGTCGGGTGGTCAACGTCAACGTATTGCTATTGCGCGTGCGATTTTAAAAAATGCACCAATTTTGATTTTAGATGAAGCGACCAGTGCATTAGACAATGAGTCTGAGCATTTTATTCAAAAAGCATTTGATCAAGCGATGCAAGACCGAACCACTATTGTGATTGCGCATCGTCTTTCAACGATTGAAAATGCAGATTTGATTGTGGTGATGGATAAAGGGCGTATTATTGAACAAGGCACGCATGCCGCATTATTAGCAAAGCATGGTGCATATCATCAATTACATGAACGTAGCTTTGAGGAATAAATCTCTATGTCTATAGCGCAAATCATTCAAGATGCTTGGAATCGACAAGCAAAATGGTTGATTGTTTTGCGTCCATTGTCATGGTTATATCGTTTGGGCTTTGTGTTGAATCGTCAGCTTTATCTCTCGGGGCTTAAACAGCGTTATCATGCACCCGTACCTGTGATGATCATTGGAAATATTACCGTGGGGGGGAGTGGCAAAACCCCACTGTTGATTCATTTGGTGAAATATTTACAGGGAAATGGTGTGCGTGTTGGCGTGATCAGTCGAGGTTATGGGGGGAGTGGTCCTTTTCCAGCTCAAGTAACTTTAGACGCTGTGCCTGAAACGGTGGGGGATGAGCCGTGTTTGATCGTACAATCTACCGATGTACCCATGGTTGTTGGTTCAAACCGTAAAGCTAGTATTGAGTTGTTACTCCAACAGCATGATTTAGATTTGATTATCAGTGACGATGGTTTGCAGCATTGGGCATTAGAGCGTCAAATCGAGTGGATTGTGTTGGATAACAATCGTGGTTTAGGAAATGAAAAACTCTTGCCCGAAGGTTATTTACGAGAACCGATAGCCAGATTGAATCAAAGTACGGTCATTGAACATGCATATCAGCCGAAATCTGCATTGAGTATGCATTTACAAGTAGCTGAACCGTATTTATTGAATCCAAGTTATGATCAAGCTGAAATTTTTGATACAAGTTTAGATTATTATGCGGTGGTTGGAATTGGTTTTCCGCAGCGCTTTTATAATACCTTGGAAAGTATGGGAGTGTACCAATTTCAATGCCATGAATTTCCAGATCATTATGACTATGAAATTCAAGATTTACAGTTTGAAGATACTAATCCGATTATTACCACTGAAAAAGATGCAGTGAAATTATTACCCTTATTAAAACAACATCCAGATTTTCAACGTGAAATTTGGGTGGTTCCAGTGGAGGCTGTGCTTTCATCTGAATGTTATCAAGTCTTAAATCAGCAATTGGCTGAGTTGGGTATTACGCTTTCACAAGGTTGATGCAATGAAACATATCATTATTCCTGCACGTTATTCGAGTTCTCGATTACCTGCTAAACCCTTATTGCTGATTCATGGTCGTCCCATGATCTTACGTGTGGTTGATCAAGCCAAAAAAGTTTTGGATTTTGATGACTTATGTGTTGCAACGGATGATGCACGTATTGCAGAAGTATGCCGTGCTGAAGGGGTGGATGTGGTGATGACCGATCCTGATCACCCTTCAGGAACGGATCGTCTTAGTGAAGTAGCTCGCATCAAAGGCTGGGCAGCTGACGATATTATTGTCAATGTACAAGGTGATGAGCCTTTATTGCCTGCAGCATTGGTACGTCAAGTGGCAGACTTGTTGGTGGCGAAACCAGATTGTTCAATGTCGACCTTGTGTGAACCGATCAATCAACTTGAAGAGTTTGAACGTGACAGCATCGTCAAAGTGGTGATGAGTAAGTTTAACCAAGCTTTGTATTTTAGTCGTGCGACTATTCCTTATGATCGAGAAGGTATAAAGCAAACTCCTAAAACTTTACATTCTCAAGCGTATCGTCATTTAGGTTTATATGCTTACCGTGTACGTTTGTTACAAGACTATGTGACTTGGGAAATGGGCTCACTCGAACAACTAGAAAGTTTAGAGCAGTTACGTGTTTTGGAAAATGGTCATCGTATTGCCATTGATATTGCACAAGTGAGCTTACCACCAGGTGTGGATACGCAAGCAGACTTAGATCGTTTAAATGCGATGGATGTGTCAAATTTTGAATAATTGGATACAGCAATGAAGATGAGTTCATCTAATGATCAAGTCTATCCTTGGCAACAACACGTATGGGAAACGCTGACAGGGCGTTTTCCAAAAATTGGTCATGGATTATTATTTTATGGTAAAAAAGGCTGTGGTAAACATGCATTTGCCCAACATTTTTTAGCTTGGGTGTTGTGTCTAAATAGACAAACCCACGCTGCTTGTGGTGAGTGTAGTAGTTGTTTGTGGCTCAAATCAGACACCCATCCTAATTATGTCTATATCAGTACCGATGAAGACAATAAAAAACAAAATGCTAAAATTAAAATTGAAAAGATTCGAGAACTTTTGCCTTTTGTACAGCAAACGGTAGATGGTTGGCGTGTCATTGTCATTGAGCCTGCGGAAGCATTAAATATCGCTTCAGCCAATGCGTTGTTAAAAACCCTAGAAGAGCCAGGCGAAAAAGTAGTGATTATTTTGTTGGCAGCGCATTATTTAAAATTGCCTGCTACTATTCGCAGCCGTTTACAACATTTTGCCTTAGATCGTATTTCACTTGAACAAGCGCAAAGTTATTTACAAAATCATTTCACCGCAGCATCCACACAGCAGATTCAGTTATTGATGAATTTATCCAATCAAATGCCTTTACAAGCCATGCAGTTGGCAGAAAAAGATTGGTTAAATCGTCGTGCTGAGTTTGTGCACGACTGGCAAAAACTAGTGACGCAAAAAAGCATGCCGATGCAGTTTGCAACAAAGTGGAATAAAGAACTCAATTTTCAAGATTTTGTGGAAATGTTTGAGTATTTATTGGGGGATGTGGTGGCAATAAAGTTGCAGCAAACAATAAAAAATACAGATTTAGCTTTAAATACACTCGCGGAGCAATATGCTTTAGAGGTATTATTTTCTATCTATGAAAGTTTGCAGCAATCTAAAAGAAATGCTGATCAAAATGTACAAACTAATCTAATGATTGATCAACTTTCAATACAATTAATGAATGTTTCATAATTTGGGGGAATAATCATGCAACCACGTATGGGCGGTTTAATACAAGTAGTCATTCCAGACCGAGCAACTTTGCAGGCGAGTTATATGCCTTTTGTGCAAGGGGGAGGGTTATTTGTTCCTTCTACACAACATGTAAAAATGGGTGAAGAGATTTTTCTGTTAGCAACTTTACCCGAACAGTCGCAAAAAATTCCATTAACAGGAAAAGTCGTTTGGATTTCGCAAAAACAATCTGGTAAAAAGCCGCAAGGTTTTGGAATCCAACTCAGTGGTGAAAAAGGTATGTATTACAAAAATGAAGCAGAAAGATTACTGGCAGGGGTGAAAGCCTCTGAACGTAATAGTTTCACCATGTAAGCTGCCATTAATAGAAATGTAGGAAAAATCGTGTTTGTTGATACCCATTGTCATTTAACTTTATTAGATCTTAAACCTTATGGTGGAGATTTGGATGCAGCGCTACAACAAGCACGTGAAGGCGGGGTGTCTAAATTTATGGGCATTTCTGTAGATTTGGACGATCATATCGCTTTATCTGAGATTGCAGCTCGACATGCTGATGTTGGTTATAGTGTTGGTGTGCATCCGTGTGAGGATGCTGTAACCATGCAAAGGGCAACGGTTGAAAAATTAGTTGAGTTAGCACAAGCTGAAAAAGTATGGTCACTGGGTGAAACAGGTTTAGATTATTTTCATAGCACTGAATTTATTTCTGAACAAAAAGCGTGTTTTGCTCGACACATTCATGCATCACAAATTATTAGAAAACCAGTGGTGGTACATACACGTTCTGCAAAACACGACACAGTAGATATTATTCGTGCTGAAAAATCGACGCATGGTATTTTGCATTGTTTTACTGAAGATTGGGAGACTGCCAAAGCTGTTTTAGATTGTGGTTATTACATTTCATTTTCAGGCATTGTGTCGTTTAAAAATGCACAAGATCTTAGAGATGTTGCCAAGCAAGTGCCATTAGATCGCGTGTTGATTGAAACGGACAGTCCGTATTTAGCACCAATGCCTTATCGCGGTAAAACCAATGAACCAAAATACGTTCCTTATGTAGCCAAAGCTTTAAGTGATGTATATGATAAAACAGTTGAGGAAATTGGATTGATTACATCGCAAAATTTTGAAAATTTGCTCAAACAAAATTGAATTGAATGGCATAGATATAAGATTAAGAAGAGAGTTTATCGAGTGAAGATGGATCGTCAGGCTCAGTTTAGAGCAAGAGAAGCTTTAATTTTTCAGGTCGCTGAGCAGTTATTGCTAGAAAATGGTGAATCAGGCATGACGCTTGATGCTTTGGCTGCCGAATTAGATCTTGCAAAAGGGACGCTTTATAAACATTTTCAGAGTAAAGATGAGCTGTATATGCTGCTGATTATTCGTAATGAGCAGATGTTATTAGAAATGATCAAGGATACAGAGAAAGAATTTCCTGAACATTTGGCATTTTTTATGTTGCATCATTTGCATCACCCAGAACGTACAGTGTTATTTCATCAAATCGAAGAGCGCTTATCCACTACAGGACAAGGGATTCATCACTTATTTCATGAGCTATATCAAGTTCGTAAGCAGCGTTTACGCATTATTATTCGTATGACGGATCAATATTTAGCAGATATTGAAAGTCAAATGTCAGGACGTGATTATCTTGCATCGATTTGGTCAATCACCCATGGTGGGGCAGCAATTCTTAACTCAAGCTTTTATCAGCGTTATTTGGGCTCACGAGATACGCTACGAGTTGCCTTGATTGATCAAGCTTTACTAATGCCAAGACATGCGCAGTCTGTTGAATTAAGGGCTTAACTTCAGCATGAATACGCCATCATCAGTTACCCTTCAAAAAGGTTTTACCTTGATTGAATTGATGGTGGTCATTGTAATTATTAGTATTATGGCATCCTTGATCGTATTAAATATCGATGGAGTGGATCATCGTAAGGCATTACAAGCACGAGAGTTTTTACTGCTTGATCTAAAGAAAATTAATCGGGATGCCAATGATCAAGCACATGTATACGCACTAGATATCTTACCCGCAACTGATGTTGCACCATTTCGCTATAAGTTGGTGCAATATCAACCTTATACTGAAAGTGCAGATAAAAGTTTAAGAGTAATCGAACAAAAACCGTGGAAAGATGTACCAAATTTTGATTTTCGTAGTTTGCCTGAACGTATTTCATTTACAGTGCAAAGCCAAGAGCATCGTTATCAAAATGCCAATAATGCAGACTTGTTGGGAAATAATGCCCCAAAAATGATTTGGTTTGGCAATGGTGAAGCCAAACCAGTCAAAATTCAAATGTATTATGATCAAAAGCCAATTGGAGATTTGATTGATTTGGATTACTTGGGGAAAGTCACAGATGAAGAATAAAGACACGATACGCACTTGCTCATCTTGTACTCGGATAAAGCATTGTCCTGCTTATTCTTTATCTTCAAGCAGAGCTTTTGATCTTACAGCAAGATCGAATACCAATGTGAACTACTCGAAACATAATTTCTCATCTTGTGCTCAGGCAAAGGGTTACTTTGCTATTCCTCGCTCAGGATTTACTTTAATCGAAGTGGTCGTGGCACTGGCAATCTTTGCTGTAGCTGCGATGGCACTGACCAAAGTTGCAATGCAATATACTCAGTCTACTGCAAACTCCATTTTAAGAACGAAAGCGCAATTTATAGCGCAAAATCAAGTAGCATTGATGGAAATTAATCAAGAGCAACTGACAGGAACACAGTCTGAGCAAATCTCCTCGCAAGGTGAAATGTGGCAAGTCGATAAAAAAGCTGAAAATACGATTAGTCCAGATATTAAAAAAATTGATATACAAATAAGTTTATATAATCCTGACACTAATAAAGTGGAAGCAGGCATTACCAATGTTGTGTTTTTTAATTATCCACAAAAAAATGTACAGTGATAGTTTGAGTGGAATGTATGTCGAATAAGACTAAAATAAAAGGATTTACACTGATTGAACTCATGGTTGCTATTGCAATCTTTGCTGTTTTGGCGGCATTGGGGTGGAAAATTTTTGATTATTTGAGCAAAGTCAAAGATCGTAATGCAATGCATGAACAAAATCTTGATCAATTACAACAAGCCTATCAGCAAATTCAACGTGATACTTTACAGACGATTCCTGTGACTGGCAGTCTAGGGCAACAGATTTTACCTGCGCTACAACTTGAAAATCAAAAAATGAGTTTTAGTAAAACAGGCATGACTGATCCTTTGAAGCAAGGTATTGCCAGTTTTGAGCGCATTGAATATGTTTATAATGTACAGGATAAAAAGCTATATCGTTTAAAATACAGTAACTTAAATTTATCTGCTGCGGCACAGCCTTTATCTAGTGTATTGCTGAGTGATGTGGATCAATACCAAATCAGTGTGCTTAATCCAAATGAGGGGGATCGTTGGCCGGATGAAAATGCCTTTAATGAGCGTCAGTTACCACGTGGCATCAAGATCAAAGTTATGATTCATGATGTGGAGTATGAATGGATTTTTAGTTTATTAAATACTGAATTTTTGCGTGAGCAAAATAATGGTAATAATTCCCCATAATAAATATAACTTGAGAGAAATATGAAGCAGCAAAAAGGGATCGCATTAATTACCATCTTGGTGATGGTGGCTTTGGCTACCATTCTTGCTGCAAGTATTGCAAAACGCCAGTACGCTACCAATGAAAACACCGCAGTTTTGATGCGTCAGAATCAAGCTTTAAATTATGCAAAAAGTGCAGAAGCTTTTTTCTCAGAACTTCTTATTCAAGATACACAAAACAGCCCCAATACAGACAATTTACAAGAAGTTTGGGCAAAACCAATGCCTGCTTTTCCTGTTGAAGGTGGATTTATCTCGGGTACACTCAAAGATGAGTCTGGAAAATTTAATTTAAATAGCTTATTCACATCAGATGGAAAAGTGGATGAGGAAAATAAAGCCTATTTTGAGCGTATTTTAGTACGTGTAGGTTTGCCAGCAGAGATCAGTCAAGCAGTGATTGACTGGCAAGATCAGGATGATATTCCAATGGGGGCGATGGGCGCAGAAAGTAATTATTATAATGGTTTGCAGCCGCCATATTCTGCAGCAAATCGTCCATTTTTTAGTGTGGAAGAATTAAAACTAGTGCGTGGTTTTGAAGGTGGAAAATACGATCTAATAGAGCCTTATGTGTCTGCACTGCCTGATGTTTCTACCAAAATTAATATAAATACTGCACCAGCATTACTACTCGCTGCACTTGATCCAAAAGTCGATGTTGCGCAAGTGGCAATCTTACAAAAACAAAAACTTGAAAAAATGGAAAATTTTAATAATGTGCAGGATTTGTTAGTGACCGATTTATTTAAGTCGATAGAACCTGCAAATAAAGCGATTGCAGAAAAAGCTTTTGATGTACGGAGTAATTATTTCAAAGCTGAAATCGATGTGGCATTAAGTCAGCGTAACCGTCAAATGAGCAGTTATTTGATGCGAAAAAATAATCAAGTCACTGTATATGCTCGAAGTTTGGCACCATTTTAAATTGCATTGTTGGACAAAAACTACATATTTCACATTTAAATAAAATATGCTGTAACTCTGAGTCGATTTTATGCACTAAATTTGATTGATTTTTGTTTATACCTTTTGCCTATTGCAACGAACGATAAAATTAATCCTCAGTCCCTGTATTTTGCTTTATAATCAAATTTCTTTACTATTGTTTTTATATAATTTGACCCATGCTAATTCGTAAGTTATTTAAATTTGAAAATGCGCATATTGTGCGTAACTGCACCTCGGATCGTTGTAAACGTTCGATTCATGGGCACAGTTATAAAGTAGAATTACTGCTTAAAGCTTCGAAGCTTGATCATGGTCAAATGGTCTATGACTTTGGTCTGCTCAAAGGTGTGATTAAAGACATTTTTGATAGTTTTGATCATGCGATTTGCTTTTGGCAAGAGGATAGCTTGGACTATACTCAAGCCTGTAAAACTTTTAGTGCACGTTGGGTATCTTTACCTGTATCGCCTTCAGCCGAGCAATTTTCACGTATTTTCTTCTTTCTCGCTCAACAAGTTCTCCAGTCAACCATTACTCAAAATGGGGAGGGTGATGTTGAAGTTTATTCTGTAATCGTGCATGAAACAGATACAGGTTATGCACAAAGTTTTCTTGAAGATATTGAAAATGAACAAATGGGTATTTTAAATTTGGATCAAATTGTATTTTCAGAGCAAGTTCAAGCTGAATGGCATGATCCTGAGATGTATGAAAAATTGAAAAAAGGGGTGAAGTTTCAAAACCCTGAAGTGGATTTACAAGTAAAGCTGTAATTTTCCATAAAATAAAGATCATTTAAATTTAAGAAAGATTAGCTTCAGTTAGGAATGAAGGAAGGAACACAGTGCAATTCACTGAACAAGAGCAAGCAAAGTTAAATCACGTTCGCTTGGATGAAAGTTGGAAAGCAGGATTGGCTGAGTTTTTGCTGAGTCCAAAAATGGATCAGCTACGTGAATTCTTAAAGTCACAATTTGCCCAAAATAAACAAATTTATCCTGAAAATTCATTGATTTTTAATGCCTTGGATACCACACCTTTGCATAATGTAAAAGTTGTGATTTTGGGGCAAGACCCATACCATGGTCCAAAGCAGGCACATGGCTTAAGTTTTTCTGTGCAAAGAGGGGTTGCATTACCGCCATCTTTGCGTAATATCTTCCATGAATTAAATACTGACCTTGGTGTGAGTGTGTCTAAACATGGTGACTTGACCAAATGGGCAGAGCAAGGCGTACTTTTACTCAACAGTGTTTTAACGGTTGAAGCGGGGCAGCCTACTTCGCATCAAAAACAAGGTTGGGAAGAGTTTACCGATACAGTCATTGATGTGATTAATGAGCAATGTTCGCACGTGGTGTTCATTTTATGGGGCGCTTATGCACAACGTAAAGGGCAACGTATAGATCAAACAAAACATCTGGTGTTAAAAGCTGCGCATCCTTCTCCTTTGGCAGCGAATCGAGGTGGTTTCTTTGGTTGTAAAGTATTTTCAAAAACAAATAATTATCTGAAACAACATGGCATTGAGCCAATTGACTGGCAGCTGGACGCATGACAAATTCTCCTGAAATCAACACTTATCATCCTGATTTAATTATCGAAGAAGCAGCCAATGGTTGGCGAATTATTCGTTTAAATCGCCCAAAATCTTTGCACGCTCTGGATGAGTCCATTGTGGCAGCTTTATTGAAGTTGTTTGAAGACTTTCATTCGGATGATCAGGTTAAAGCCATTTGGTTAGATTCAACTACACCAAAAGCATTTTGTGCGGGTGGCGATGTCAGAAAACTTCGCCAATTGGTCATTAATGATGAGGTTGACACAGCCAATCAGTTCTTTAAAACTGAATACGCATTAGATTTGCTTTTACATGACTATGCTAAGCCTGTGGTGGTATGGGGTGAGGGTTATGTGATGGGTGGTGGTTTAGGTTTGTTTATGGCGGCACCATTTCGTTTAGTGACGCCTTACTCACGTTTAGCGATGCCGGAAGTGAATATCGGCTTGTATCCAGATGTAGGTGCGACACGCTTCCTTGCAGATCGTGGACCAGTAGGTTTATTTACAGGTTTAACAGGCTCAATCATGACTGCGGCAGGGGGTTATGGTATTGGTTGGGCGACACATATTTGTGATGCGCAGCGTGATGTAGTGTTGCAAAAGCTGATTGATATCGATTGGGATCATTATCCAGCGGGTGACTTCCGTGCCTTAGATGACACTTTAAATAGTTTGCATCGTCCTGTTTCTCCGGGTCCATTACAAAACTCACTTGATGTGATTCATAGTGTTTGTCGTGGTGTAAATTTCCAACAAGACTATGAAGCGATCATTGGTCTTAGCGAAGCACGCAGTGATTGGTTACGCCAAGCCAGTGAAAACTTGCAAAAAGGCTCACCAAGTACAGCAGCGATCACATGGTTGCTTTGGCAATGGGGACGCCAAGTGCATCCTTGGAGTGAAGTGTTTGAGTTAGAAGCGCAAATTTCTGATTGGAAAATTCGTCATCCTGACTTTGTAGAAGGTGTACGTGCACGTTTGGTGGATAAAGATTTATCACCTGAATGGCAAGCGGTTGAGTCAATGACGCTAAAAGGCATTCTTGCAAGTAATCCACCAACGACGACTATTGAAAGTTGGAATGTATTGCTTAGACAATATGATGTGATTGCTTAACTTTGATCAATGACAGATACGCAAAAAATACAAGATGAATTTTGGATGCAGCAGGCTTTTGAGCAAGCTGCATCTGCTGCTTTGCAGGGAGAAATTCCTGTGGGTGCGGTGCTTGTAAGCGAAGGTGAAATCATTGGGCAAGGCTACAATACGCCTATTTCGGCACATGACCCTACTGCACATGCTGAAATTCAAGCTATTCGCCAAGCTTGTTTAAATATTCAAAACTATCGTTTACCTGAAGATACAACCCTGTATGTCACTTTAGAACCTTGTACAATGTGTGTAGGGGCATTAATTCATGCACGCGTGAAACGTGTAGTTTTTGCGGCAGCAGAGCCTAAAGCGGGTTCTTTAGTCAGTAGTCGGCAGTTGTTAGAAAATGGTTATTACAATCATATTTTTGAATTTGAAGGTGGCTGCATGCAACAACAATGTTCACAACAGCTTTCTGATTTTTTTAAAATGCGCCGTGAACAAAAAAAGCAGCAACGTTTACTCGAAAAGTCATTAAAAGATCAAATAAAATAAGTTAAACTCACAAAACTTTGACAATATTAATTGTCATTTTATAAAGGAAATAACAATGAATTCAATTCAAGTAAAACAAGAGTTTAATGCACCCATCGATCAAGTGTTTGATTTATTATCAAAACATGCCACTTATAATGTTGCCTTTGCGCCTATCCAAGTAGTGCGTGTGAAAGATGCTGCTGATCCAGAACGCCCAGATGGTCTCGGTTCTGTGCGCCGTATGGGATTTGGTCCAATTAAACCGATTCAAGAACAAATTACTTTAGTTGATGTGAATAAACGCATTGAATATAAATTGATTAAGAATCCTTTGATCAAGCACCATCTTGGAATGATTGAGTTTACTGAGCTTGCACCAAATAAAACACAAGTGGATTATACGATTGAATTACAAGCACGTGCACCTTTTGTGAGTAAATTAATACTTGCACAGCTCAAGCTAGCGATTACACTTGGCTTTAAGAAATTAGCAAAGTCTATAAAGTAAACTGGAAGATTAATGACGATTCAAATTATTACGATTGATGGGCCAAGTGGTTCAGGTAAAGGTACACTTGCAGCAAAATTGGCTGCGCATTATCAATTTCATTTATTAGACTCGGGTGCGATCTATCGTTTACTTGGATTATCATTGCATAAACATAATTTGCTTGATTGTTTGGATGATGTAGAAGCCTTAAAACAATCTGAAAAAATTGCAACAAATTTAGATATTAAATTTGTCACAGAAGCCGCATTAGCAACACAAGTTTTTTTAGATGACGAAAATGTCACTGAAACTATTCGTACTGAGCGAGTGGGTGAGTTTGCATCAAAAGTGGCAGCAATTCCTGTCCTTAGAAGCGCGCTTTTTGAACGTCAACGTGCTTTTGCGCAAGCTCCTGGTTTGGTTGCAGATGGTCGAGATATGGCGACCTCTATTTTTCCAGAAGCACAAGCGAAAATTTACTTGACCGCCTCAGCGGAGTCTCGTGCAGAGCGCCGAGTAAAACAGTTGCAGGCGATGGGCTTGGATGTTAAAATAAGCGACATTTTAGCTAACATACAGGCACGTGATAAGCGTGATATGGAACGTACAGTCGCTCCACTCAAGCCAGCACAAGATGCATATATTATTGATAGTTCTACATTAAATATCGATGAAGTATTCAAATTGATGACTGATTTTATCGATGCGCAGTTAGCAAAATAACAAATTTAGTGGAAGCATAGCCTGATCAGTTTTATACGGACTATGTGGAGACTTAACTAAACCGGCCTTGTCTGATCCAAGACCGCTGACTTTTCTAGGTATATCATGACCGAATCTTTTGCAGCCCTCTTTGAAGAAAGCGAATTAAACCTCAACGTTGAAAAGGGTGCAGTCATCCAAGGTATCGTTGTTAGTATCGATTCTGACTGGGTAACTGTTGATACTGGCCTTAAATCTGAAGGCGTTGTATCACGTGCTGAATTCTTAAACGAACAACGTGAGCTTGAAGTTCAAGTTGGCGATACAGTAGACGTAGTTGTTGAAGCGCTTGACAACGGTATGGGTCAAACTGTTTTATCACGTGAAAAAGCAAAACGTGCTGAAACTTGGACTAAACTTGAAAAAATCTTTGAAGATGGCGAAATCGTTACTGGTGTTATCTCTGGTAAAGTTAAAGGCGGTTTCACTGTTGACATCGGTCCAGTTCGTGCGTTCTTACCAGGTTCTTTGGTAGACACTCGTCCAATCCGTGATACAACTCACCTTGAAGGCAAAGAGTTAGAATTCAAAGTAATCAAACTTGATGCTAAACGTAACAACGTTGTTGTATCTCGTCGTGCTGTTATGGAAGCTGAATCTTCAGCTGACCGTGAAGCGCTTCTTTCTCAATTGGAAGAAGGTCAAACAGTTACTGGTACAATCAAAAATCTTACTGACTACGGTGCATTCGTTGACCTTGGTGGTATTGATGGTCTTCTACATATCACAGATATGGCTTGGAAACGCATTAAACACCCTTCAGAAGTTGTTGAAGTGGGTCAAGAAGTTACTGTTAAAGTACTTAAATTTGACAAAGAGCGTAACCGTGTATCACTAGGTCTTAAACAACTTGGTGAAGATCCATGGTTAGCGATCATGAACCGTTATCCTAAAGGTTCTATCGTTAAAGCACGTGTAACTAATTTAACTGACTACGGTTGCTTTGCTGAAATCGCTGAAGGCGTTGAAGGTTTAGTACACGTTTCAGAAATGGATCACACAAACAAAAACATCCACCCATCTAAAGTTGTTCAGATTGGTGACGAAGTTGATGTTATGGTTCTTGAAGTTGATGAAGAACGTCGTCGTATTTCTCTTGGTATCAAACAAACTCGTGCGAATCCATGGGAAGAGTTTGCTAAAGCACATGAGAAAGGTGAAAAAGTTTCTGGTACGATCAAATCTATCACTGACTTTGGTATCTTCATTGGCTTAAACGGTGGTATCGACGGTCTAGTTCACTTGTCTGATATTTCTTGGAACGAACAAGGCGAAGAAGCGATTCGTCGTTACAAGAAAGGCGACACAGTTGAAGCTGTTATCTTGTCTGTAGATGCAGAAGGTAACCGTATCAGCCTTGGCGTGAAACAATTGAACAGCGATCCATTCAATGACTTCTTAGCTGCTAACGAACGCGGTGCGTTGGTTAAAGGTACAGTAACTGCAGTTGATGCGAAAGGCGCAACTGTTAAGTTAGCTGACGAAGTTGAAGCTTCTTTGAAAGCATCTGAAATCAATCGTGATCGCGTTGAAGATGCAACTAAATTCTTAGAAGTAGGTCAAGAAGTTGAAGCTAAAATCATCAACGTTGATCGTAAATCTCGCTCTATCAACTTGTCTATCAAAGCGAAAGACGAAGCTGAAGAGAAAGAAGCGGTTGCTAACTTGAAAACAGCTACAACTGCTCAAGACAATGGTCCAAAAACGATTGGCGACTTGATCAAAGCTCAAATGAATCACTAAGTTGCTGTAAAAAAGTATTATTTAATGTAATTAATTAATACTTTTTATACAAATACTGTAAAAGGTAGCGTAGTATACGATTACTGCGCTACCTTTTTGTATTTAAAAAGGATATTATTTAAAGTAAGCTAAATAGCATTAAAATGAAATTGAGGTCGTAGGATGACAACTGAAGCATTAAACAAATCTGACTTAATTGAAAGAATTGCGCTTAAAAATCCACACTTAGCTGAACCCTTAGTGGAAGAAGCAGTAAAGATCATGATTGATCAAATGATCGCATCATTATCGGCTGATAATCGTATTGAAATTCGTGGCTTTGGCAGTTTTGCGTTACATCATCGCGAGCCACGTGTAGGGCGTAATCCTAAAACAGGTAAATCAGTAGAAGTAGCTGCAAAGGCTGTACCGCATTTCAAGCCAGGTAAAGCTTTACGTGATGCAGTAAACGAGTCTGCGAATAAATAAAATTCGAATGGGGTGTTTATGCGCTTTATTTTAGGTCTACTTTTGGTTGCAGTGTTTGTTTATTCTTTAGCACTGGTTTTAATCAATGGGACAGAATTACCAGTAGACCTTTGGTTTACTCAAGTTCCAGCAATGCGTTTAGGGTTATTGCTTTTATTAACTTTAGCCATTGGAATTGTCTTAGGGCTGTTAGTGGGTGTTCAGGTTTTCCGAGTATTTCAAAATAATTGGGAAATTCGCCGTTTGCGCAAAGACATTGATCATTTACGCAAAGAGCAGATTCAAAATGCTCAATTGGCAGCAGCCGAAGCAGCCGCAAGTGTACGCCATGAAAAAACTGTGATGGATGTATATCCTGAAGATAAAAATTCTAAGCCATTATAATTTTTATAAACCCTCAATCATTGAAAATAATGAAAGATTGAGGGTTTTTACTTTCATAATAAATATATTAAATCTGGTTTACATTTCACATTAATTCTTGGTACTCCTGAGGAATATCCCTATAATAAGGCACCTTATTGTGATGGAAATGAATCTCTTGAGTATTATTGTTGCCTTAGATGCTAAAAGCCAATATGACGCATTAAAAATTGCTGATCAATTAGATCCATCACTTTGCCGTTTAAAAGTGGGTAAAGAACTCTTTACGCACGAAGGTTCATCGATTGTAAAAGCATTGCATGATCGTCAGTTTGAAGTCTTTTTAGATTTAAAATTTCACGATATACCAAACACAACAGCACAAGCTGTATGTGCCGCAGGTGATATGGGGGTATGGATGGTCAATGTCCATGCTTCAGGTGGTCGTAAAATGATGGAAACCTGTGTCGAGCGTTTAAAAGCAGGAAATTATCAGACGCAATTGATTGCAGTAACTGTATTGACCTCAATGGGGCGTGAAGACTTACGTGATATCGGTTTAGATATTGAGCCTTTTGAGCAAGTGAAGCGTTTAGCGAAACTCACCAAAGACAGTGGCTTGGATGGTGTAGTATGTTCTGCACAAGAAGCAAAAATGCTACGTGAAGACTTGGGGAAAAATTTTGCTTTAGTGACGCCTGGAATTCGTCCTGCAGGTTCAAGTGCAGATGATCAAAAGCGGATTGTGACCCCGAAACAAGCGATGTTAGATGGTTCTACACATTTGGTAATTGGTCGTCCGATTACGCAGTCAGAAAATCCAAGTCAAACTTTGAAAGATATTTTGGCGACATTGTAATATGTGCTATTGTAAATAATATCTAGTAGAAAACCTTTTACAAGGTTTTTCTACTTATTGAAAAATATTGATTTATATAAATTAAAATAATAATAAGGTATATGTTTAGTGTTTAAAATTAAACTATTGGTTATTATTTTGCTGTTAATTTTATTGCACTTTGATGTTTAGAACTCTATAAACAGAGAGTTTATGCTCATGCGATGAAAAAGTTTTGTGTGCAGTCGTACATAGAAAACGGTCAATTAAATTTTAGTAATGATTGCTAAAAGCGGTCAATTTAAACTTATCGAAACCCTAATCAGAAAAATTAAAATTTAAGTAAAATGAACATTTTTCTAAAAACCCAAGCTTAGATACAGCACTTTTTCAGCTAGAGATTAAGAACAATAAAGTGATTCATATTCGTTATTCTCCAGCCGAATATGGGTGCGAAAACTTATAACGCTGCTAAAATACTCACAGCAATCGGTGCAAGCACGGACAATATAAAACCACTCACCATTGCATGGGGAATAAAATCATTCCCACACGCTTGTTTGACCATGGGTAGGGTCACATCCATTGCGGTTGCACCGGCAGAAGAAATTGCAGAACGTGGATAACGCCAACCGATCATATACATCAATAAAATCGCAAAAATTTCTCTAAATAAATCATTAATTAAAGCAATACTGCCAAGGTGTGCATTTTTCAGTTCAGTGACTACAATTCCTGTCATAGAATAAAAGCCATAACCTTGTGATAACATAATTAAGTCTTTTAAGCTAATGTTGCTTATCATGAACGAGCAAACCACCGCACCTAAAATAGAACCGATAATACACCCAACAGGTACGAGTAAGATTTTCCAATTTAGCCAAGAACGATCTAATGGAGAATAAGCGAGGTCTAAACCGATTAATGACATGAAAACGAGAAGTAAATACCATGTACTCACATGGAGTTGATAATCAAAATAATTAAATAATATAGATAAGCCATATCCCAAAGCCAATGCAATAAAGGCATAACTGATATTGAGTAATGAACCTATTAACAAGTCTATTGAAACTTTGCCTTGTGTAGGCTGAAAACCGATACTTTTAAATAAAATATAACAGCATAAAAAAGCACCGACAGAGGTTGCTAAAGCAATCGAAATGGCATCACTTAGAATTTGGGTAGGATGAGCAATACGATCTAAGGTTTGTGCAAATTCAATTGCTATCGCAATCAATAGAATGTAAGTAAAATAAGGAAGGATTTTTAAAGCAATTTTTTCTAGCCATTGCGGTAGCCTGCGTGCCAGAATAAAACCGACGAATAGACAAAATAAAAGCTGAAAGATAAGCCAAAGAGATTGCATAAAAAAGGGCAGATAATCAATATCTGCCCATTATAGCGAAAGTTTTAAGCAGCACGTGTGCTTTTATTTGTATTTTGCTTTTGACCTAGCAGTACATAATCGGCTGGATTAGCTTTACGGGTTTGTAACCAAAATTTCCATGTATAGGTTGGCCATAAGGCAAAGTTTTTACCGCCATCTTGTTGATACCAACTGACACAGCCAGACTGCCACACTGTACCTTTCAGTTTCTCTTGTACATCTTCATTAAATTGATCTTGAACTTCAGGTTTTACCATCACAGATTGGGTTTTAGTTTTATCGACCAATTGGATCAGTTGTAAAATATAGTTAACTTGAGATTCGATCATGAAAATAACTGAGTTATGTCCAAGTACGGTATTTGGTCCTAATAATTGAAATAAATTTGGGAAATTTTTTGTGCTGATGCCGTAGTAACTTTCAGCACCATCTTTCCAAGCGTCTTTGAGTTCAATCCCATTTAAACCATAGCATGCAAATGATTTTAAATAAATGCGAGGGTCAGTGATAAAACCTGTACCATAAATTAAACAATCAATAGCACGCTCTTTACCATCTTTGGTGATGATACTATTTTCAGTAAGTTCCTGAATCGCATCCGTAATCAGTTCCACATTTTCACGGTTAAATGTTGGGAAATATTTATTGGAAATTAAAATACGTTTACAACCCATCACATAATCAGGTGTCAATTTTTTTGCAATCGCTTTATCTTTCACTTGAAACTTAATGAAGGCTTCAGCCAGTTTTTGTCCATATTTCATGATTTGTGGTTGTACAATGGGTACAACACGGAATTCATTTGACCAATATAAACGAGCACGATGCAGTTTTCTAAACCATTCAAAGCGACTAAATAATTTTTTATCTACATCGTTGTATTTGCGTTCATCACGTGGAATGACCCAAGCCGCTGTACGTTGGAAAACGTATAAATTTTTAACTTTAGGTGCAATTTCAGGAATATATTGAATCGCACTCCCTCCTGTGCCAATCGAAGCGACATTTTTTTCATTCAAATTATATTGATGATTCCATTGTGAAGAGTGGAAAACTTCACCTTTGAATTTTTCAATGCCTTTAATTTTTGGAATTTGTGGGACATGTAAAGGACCAGATGCAAAAATTACAAATTGTGCATTAATTTTTTGTCCATTTTTTAAGACTAAATGCCAATGACATTGCTCTTCATTGTATGTAGTAGAAACAACTTCTTGGTTGAATTGAATATATTTTTTAAGATTATATTCTTTAATGAGATCTTGGATATAGTCAAAAATTTCAGGTGCTTCGGCATAACGTTTTGACCAATCTTTCTTCGGGGCAAAAGACAATGAATACATGTGGGATTGCACATCACAAGCAGCGCCAGGATATTGATTTTCACGCCACGTTCCCCCGACATCACTTGCTTTTTCGAGGATGATAAAATCATGAATATTGGCTTGTAACAAACGAATCGCCATCGCTAATCCGCCAAAACCTGCACCAATAATGGCAATTTGCGTATTTTGTTGATTATTGTTAGTCATGGAGCTTGCTGCACACATTTTTAAAACCCAGTTTTTTTGATTTTGCCAAGATTAAATTAATTTTGGCAGCAGTAACATGATTCTATTAACAGAAAAATTGATCAAATCGGCAATGTTCAAAGTGGATAGAGTATAGTAAAAAACAGACAGCAAAAAATATTGTAATGATGATGAAAAGATCGATACTTGGTTTGATGTACTTGATTCAGGGCATGCGTAATGCAGGAATTGATGTGGATGAACGTCTAGCTAGCATCGGAATTCAGTCAGATGCCCTTGATCCAAGTTCAATTATTCACCCAAGTTTAGAATGGGATATTCAAAAAATTATTGGGCAAGGGGTCAAGCCAGAAACAGGATTATTTATTGGTCAACATTATGCTTTGGCTGGCTATGGTCCTTTACTGATGCTCTTGGTGACATGTAATACCGTGGGTGAGGCTATTGAAAATGGCATACGTTTTCAGGGTTTAACCCATTTATATGGTGAATTAAGTACGATTGAGAATCATCGACAAATCGCTTTGAGTTATCAGCCTGTTGACTTAACTACAGAAATGGGTTTGTTACGGGCGCAGTGTGAAATCTCAGGGACTTATAAATTTCTTCAAGATATTTATAAAATGATGGGATTATTTGTACCTGATATGCGAATCGAATTGCCATTTCAGCAGCCTGAAGATGCAGAAACATTGCAACAGTTTTATGACTATTATGGTGTTAATTTATATTTTGGTTGTAAAACGGCAGCATTTTGGTTAGATAAATATGTGGTCGATGTTAAAATTCCATCCGCAGACCCAATTACCAATCGAGTTTATGAAGCAAAATGTATTGAGGAAATTCAAAGGCTTAGTTTTGTTGAGAATGAAGTTCCTGTCCTAATTCAGCGGGTGAATGATTATTTGGAATTGCAACAAGGTGTCATTCCAACAATGGCAGAAACAGCACATGCTTTAAATCTACCAGAACGTACGTTGCGTCATCAATTGCAGCAACTGAATACCAGTTATAAAGCAATTCGAGAGCAATTAATCAAACATAAGGCATTGCGTTTGATTGAATATAAAGAATATTCAATTGAAATGATTGCTGAGTTATTGGGATATTCTGAACCTGCGGCATTTAATCATGCATTTAAACGTTGGTTTGGACAAAGCCCACGCCAATATGGCAAGTAAACAATTTTTCTGTATAGCAAGGATGAATTAATGACAAAGTCTTATTTATCACATTGTAATTTTCGCTATACTTCCATCAGCCCTTAAAAGTATTCGTAATATGTTAGACAAGAAATCAGCACATAGCACCGCATTTACACCCGTATCTCCTGCTGAGCGTTATGCTCAAGCTTTATCATCTGGGCAGTTTTTGCCCGATGAAGCACAGGCGCAAGCAGTGCATGAGTTAGATCGTGTTTGGCAAGAACTCATTCATCGTTATAAAGCATCTAAAAAAGCTTTCCGTCGTTTCCGCCGCCAGACTTCGCCAAAAGGTGTATATATGTGGGGTGGCGTAGGGCGTGGCAAAACATGGTTAATGGATCAATTTTATGATTCGATTCCATTTCGTCGCAAAACCCGTATGCATTTTCATCATTTTATGCAATTTGTGCATAAAGAATTAAATAAACTTTCAGGACAACGTAATCCTTTGGATTTGGTCGCTGATCAAATTTATAAAGATGCAGTGGTGATTTGTTTTGATGAATTTTTTGTATCTAATGTTACCGATGCAATGATTCTCAGTGATTTATTCCAAAAGTTATTTTCCCGTGGTATTACCTTAATCGCCACATCAAATATTGCACCAGATGGTTTATATAAAAATGGTATTCATCGTGATCGTTTTTTACCAACCATTGAAATGGTCAAGAAAAACTGTGTTGTCCTCAATGTCGATGCAGGAGTGGACTATCGTCTACGTGTGCTAAAACAAGCGCAATTGTTTAAATCTCCTCTCAATGAGGCAAATTCTGCATGGATGGCGGAACGTTTCAAGGCTTTAGTGTCGTCACAAGTAGTATCTAAAGATCCGATCATGATCAATAATCGTGTGGTACAAACTTTGGGGCATACTGAGGATGTGTTGTGGTGTGATTTTTCTGAACTATGTATGAAACCACGAAGTCCGTCTGATTTTATTGAAATAGCCAATATTTATAATACGGTTTTAGTTAGTAATGTGCCGCACTTAAATGATTTTCTGTCAGAAGGCACACGCCGTTTTATTTATTTGGTGGATGAGTTTTATGATCGTGGGGTAAAGTTGCTCCTGACTTCAGCAGACACGATTATTGAGATTTATGAAGGTGAAAAGTTAGCATTTGAAATTGAGCGGACGCGGTCACGTTTACTTGAAATGCAATCAGATGATTATTTGCAATCTGAACATCGTCAAATTCAAGGCAAAGATTTACAAGTTGAATAATCTCAAATCAGCACTCGAAAGAGTGCTTTTTTATGAAAAAATGAAACACATTGTTCACAAGCTTTTATCGACATTCGATATTTTTCATGGCTTAATCGGGGATGATAAAAAGTATATTGGCATTAAAATGAAGAAATAATCGGCGTTCTTGGCACTTAAGTCTAATGTCGACATTTTAAAAACTTTATACACTGTGGAAAGAGTATTCAAATTGTTGATGTTGTGCGCTTCTTGAATGGTATTTAATTGAATGATGTAACCATGTATTCAATTTAAAATGCTTACTATTTAGGAATGTGATATTACTATTCAGCAAGGTATAAATCGGTATACTAAGAATCTCTTGTTATAAAAAGTAGCAATATCAGGAAAGACAATGACTGCACGTATTCAAAAAGGCA
The DNA here is from genome assembly GCF_001704615.3 of Acinetobacter defluvii. NCBI lineage: Bacteria > Pseudomonadati > Pseudomonadota > Gammaproteobacteria > Moraxellales > Moraxellaceae > Acinetobacter > Acinetobacter defluvii. Next base: position 1,890,151 of record NZ_CP029397.2, on the reverse strand, counting down.
AGTTAGCGATTGCTAAAGAACTCTACGATTTCATCGAAAATGAAGCTTTACCAGGCTCAGGTCTAGACAGCGAAAAATACTGGAAAGATTTCGAGCAAGTTGTTGTCGATCTTAGTCCAAAAAATAAAGCATTATTGGCTAAGCGTGACGATCTTCAAGCAAAAATTGATGAATGGCACCGCAACAATAAATTTGAACTCGAAGCTTATAAAGCTTTCCTTACAGAAATTGGCTACTTATTACCAGAAGTAGAAGATTTCCAAATCACGACCGAAAATGTCGATGAAGAAATAGCATTATTGGCTGGTGCGCAACTGGTTGTACCTGTACGTAATGCACGTTATTGCTTAAACGCTGCCAATGCGCGTTGGGGCTCTTTATATGATGCACTTTACGGTTTTGACGTAATCTCTGAAGAAGGTGGTGCGGAAAAAGGTAAAGGTTATAACCCTGTTCGTGGTGACAAAGTTATTGCATTTGCTAAGAATTTCTTAAATGAAACATTCCCATTGGCGAATGGTTCACATGCTGATGCAACTAAATATGCAGTTGAAGCTAAAAAACTTGTTGTTACCTTAAAAGATGGTTCAACAACGACTTTGGCACATGAAGCACAATTTGTTGGTTTTAATGGTGAAGAAGCTGCACCAAATGAAATCGTATTATTAAATAATGGCTTACACGTTATTATTGAAATTGATGCGAACAGCCCAATTGGTAAAACTGATGCTGCTGGCGTAAAAGATTTAGTACTTGAAGCTGCTGTAACGACTATTCAAGACTTAGAAGACTCCATTGCTGCAGTGGATGCTGAAGAAAAAGTTGAAGGTTATCGTAACTGGTTAGGCTTGATGAAAGGTGATCTTTCAGAGTCTATCGAGAAAAATGGTAAAACCATTACACGTACTTTGAACAAAGACCGCACACATAAAAACCTGATCGGTGGTGAAACGACGCTTCATGGTCGTTCATTGATGTTGCTTCGTAACGTAGGTCACTTGATGACAAACCCTGCAATTCTTGTAGATGGTGCTGAAATCTACGAAGGGATTATGGATGCATTAATCACACCGTTATTAACTTTTGCAGACATCAAAGGTCAAAATGAGAACAAGAACTCACGTAAAGGTTCTATGTATATCGTGAAGCCAAAAATGCATGGTCCTGAAGAAGTTGCATTTGCTGTTGAGCTATTTGAACGTGCTGAACAAGTGCTTGGTTTACCAGCGAAAACGTTGAAAATCGGGATCATGGACGAAGAACGCCGTACATCTGTAAACTTGAAAAACTGTATTGCGCAAGCGAAAGATCGTACGATCTTTATTAATACAGGTTTCATGGACCGTACAGGTGATGAAATTCATACCTTCATGGAAGCGGGTCCATTTGTTCGTAAAGGCGAAGTGAAAGCACAAATATGGTTCCCTGCCTATGAAAACCGTAATGTGATGATTGGTTTACAATCAGGTTTACGTGGTAAAGCACAGATTGGTAAAGGCATGTGGCCTAAACCAGACATGCTTTTAGACATGTACAAAACCAAGATCGAGCATCCTGAAGCAGGCGCAAGTTGTGCATGGGTTCCATCTCCATCTGGTGCAGTGATTCACGCAATTCATTACCATCAATGCAATGTTTCAACTCGTCAACAAGAGTTGTTAAAAACAGATGCATTACCATTAGATGACTTGTTAACACCACCTTTAGCGACAGATACAAACTGGACTGAAGAAGAGAAAACCAAAGAGCTTGAAAATAACTTACAAGGTATTTTAGGTTATGTGGTTCGTTGGGTTGACTTGGGTGTGGGTTGTTCGAAAGTTCCAGATATCAACAACGTTGGTTTGATGGAAGACCGTGCAACGTTGCGTATTTCTTCTCAACACGTTGCGAACTGGTTACGTCATGGTATCGTAACCAAAGAACAAGTTGAAGAAGTCATGCAGCGTATGGCTAAAATTGTGGATGAGCAAAATGCCAATGATCCACTTTACACGCCAATGGCACCAAGTTTTGATGGTTTTGCTTATAAAGCCGCTTATGATTTAGTGTTTAAAGGTGCTGAGCAGCCATCAGGTTATACAGAGCCATTACTTCATGCATATCGTTTAAAATTAAAAGGTTATACAGGTGACTAATCTGTAATTAAAAGCTTTTAAAGTCTAAAAAACCTCTGATTATTCAGGGGTTTTTTAGTTTTCACTCCTCAATAAAATAACAAGATATTTTTCAAATTTTTAAAGTAGAATAGTTTTTTGAAATAGCATTTATTGATGAATCAATCAGATAAATTGGTTTGCATTTGCGATTGGATAAAAAAGGATTTGTTGCACTTTATTTTTAAATGTCACGTGATTGACCTAAATAAATGCAATATTAAAACTAAAGAAAATAGGATATGGGTTGAAATTATGAGCTTAAGTTTAGACTTTGTTGAGAAAGTTAACCATTTATATCAGTCTTTTATCAAATATGATGCAACCCAATGTGATCGGCTTAAGCGTTATCGCAATATAGAGCCTGATTCTGCTCAATTTTTAGCGATGCAAATTCGTATTCAAAATTCTAAGAGAATCTTAGAAATAGGAACTTCTACAGGGTATTCAACTTTATGGTTGGCAGATGCGGCGCAGGTGACGCAAGGACAGATTACAACTTTAGAAATAGAAGAGCAACGCACACTTCAAGCTAAGAATTATGCTAAAGAGTTCGCGGTCGATGATGTTATTGAATTTTGGGTAGGGGATGCTTACGATTTTTTAATACAATCCCATGAAAAATATGATTTTATTTTACTGGATGCAGAGCGTGATCAATATCTTAAATATTGGCCGCATTTAAGTAAAATGATCAATGAAAATGGTGGCGTGCTTTTTGTGGATAATGTGATTTCACATGCCAGTGAGGTAAAAAATTTCATCCAAGAAGTTAAAAAAGATCAACGGTTTTTAAGTACAACATTATCCTTAGGGGCGGGGCTGTTTATGGTCACCCGCAAGGATTATCTATTATAAAAAAATCAGGACAAGCCTGATTTTATAAAATGCTAATGCGCGTAAAGTGCAGATCATACTCTAAATATTTTTGCACAAATACCGTTTTGTCTGGATAACGTAATAGATTATTGTAGATGAATTGTGGCACAGGATGGTAAAGCTCACCAGAACCATTGTTATAAAAAATTTTTAAATAGCGTGAAGATGCATTGTACTTCCAAGAAGTCACGGTCACCATTGATCCCATAAGCAACCCCTTATAATTTTTGATTATTTTGTAGAAAGTTGTTTTCTACATATTTTGAAATTAGTCTATTTATATTAGGGAATATATGACAGATTTGTAATTTAATTCTTCATTTTTCTGCTATTTATATGTTATTCGCCACTAAATTAAAAAGTTATAGCTTAGGTATTTTATGATTATCGCTTTCGATGTTGCCTATACTGAAAGTTTCGCACATGTTGTGGCTGTAGTTTTTGAAGATTGGACAAGCAAGCTTTGTACGCAAAGCTATACTTTAAATGTGCAAGAAATTGCGGAATATGAATCTGGACAATTTTATAAACGTGAATTGCCATGTATTTTGGCATTATTTAAACAAGTAAAAGAGCCAGTTACCATGATTTTGATTGATGGTTATGTCACTTTAGGAGAGGATCAACACAAGGGCTTAGGTCAATATTTATATGAGGCTTTAGACAGTGAGATTCCTGTGATTGGTGTTGCAAAGAATAGCTATAAAGGTACACCTTCGGACTGTGAAATTTTAAGAGGTCAAAGTACAAAACCTTTATATATTACAGCCAGAGGGATACAACTTGAGCAAGCAAAAAATAATGTGCAGAAAATGTATGGAAAATATCGTATGCCAGAGCTATTAAAACAAGTTGATCGTTTAAGTAAGGCGATATAATACTAATCGAGCATTTCTTGAAATTATTAAAAATGAACATAGGGCTTAATGATATCAACATCTATTTATATCTATAAAATAAAAGAGAGATAAAAATGATTCAGACCTCAGTTAATGAGAAAATATCAATTAATTATATTGAATTTAATGTTAAAGACATTAAGCAGACCAAAGCGTTTTATCAACATTTAGGTTGGACTTTTACTGACTTCGGCTCATCTTATTGTGAGTTCGATAGTGGCGTGATTAAAGGCGGTTTTGCCCAGTCTGATACAGTCCAAAGCGGAGGTGGTGCATTGGTTATTTTATATAGTGATCATCTCGAGCACAGTTTACAATGTGTCAAAGAGGCTGGTGGAACGATTGTACGCGACATTTTTAGTTTCCCTGGCGGTCGTCGTTTTCACTTTAAAGATTTAGATGATTATGAACTGGCGATTTGGTCAAATTGAAATATTCATAAAAAGTAAAAAACCACGCTTTTTAGCGTGGTTTTTTGATCAGATCAATCTAATAAAATTAGATTTTACCGACTAAGTCGATTGAAGGCGCTAAAGTAGCGTCACCTTCTTTCCATTTAGCTGGGCAAACTTCACCTGGGTGACCGTGAACATATTGAGCTGCTTTAACTTTACGAAGAAGTTCAGAAGCATCACGACCAATACCACCCGCATTGATTTCGATGATTTGGATTTTACCTTCTGGATCGATAACGAAAGTACCACGATCAGCAAGACCATCAGCTTCAATTAAAACTTCGAAGTTTTTAGCAAGTGTCCAAGTTGGATCGCCAACCATTACATATTGGATTTTTTTGATTTCTTCAGAAGAGTCGTGCCAAGCTTTGTGAGTGAAGTGTGTGTCAGTAGAAACTGAGTAGATTTCAACGCCTAACTTTTGGAATTCAGCGTAGTTGTCAGCAAGGTCGCCAAGCTCAGTTGGGCAAACAAAAGTGAAATCAGCAGGATAGAAGAAAACTACAGACCATTTGCCTTTAAGATCAGCTTCTGTAACTTCAATGAATTGACCGTTTTGGAATGCTTGTGCTTTAAATGGTTTAACTTCAGTATTAATTAAGCTCATCATTATCTCCATGATTGAGGTTAGTCTTTAATTTAAAAATAGAATAATGCAATTTTACTTATTGAGGAAATAGTATTTTTTTATGGTTAATATCGGAAAATCCGAATTAGCCAAACTCCAGAACTACTCCTCCAAATTGATCATTTTGTTCATACAACATAATTTCTAAACTATTAAAACATTAAAAATATGATGATTGAATGACAAAGTAATCTTTTCACTCTTTAAACAACATGCAGTCAGCGGTTGCTATTTTCAAGGGTGATTCTCAAAAAAATGCTAAAAAATGTTTCATTGTCTAAAATACATTCATATAAGATAACTTTTTAGATAAGAATACATTGATGATCATTAGTCAGATTTTGAGAGCTTTAGCGATTATTTTTCTTTTGATTGCTTCTTTGTGTGTAATTGGGGGAAATGGTTCATTTTGCCTATATGAATATGCAGGGCAAAATACAGTTTGGTCACTTGATCAGTTAAATGGCGGTATAAGCAATGATCCAAGTATCTTTGGCATAAGTGCCATGACGGCATTGATTTTTTTTTTTGCCTTTACTATTGTCTTATCATCGAGGTTGGTATTTGCTATTTTTTGTTGTGTTGATTCTTCTGCAAACAATTTTCCTGAGTAGCATGATCGATTCGCCATCAGTATTGGGCTTGGTTTATGACAGTATTGTTTATTGTCAAAATTATTGGTTGTTGGCTTGGGTGATTGGAGAATCACTATTTCTTATTTTAAGTTTGATGTTTATTTTTTATGAATTTGAAAATTAAGAACATCTTTGGAGTAAACCATTTTAAAATAATAATTTTCATTTCTTTAGTACTTGCAAGTTTTTCTGCATTGAGCGTAGAAGATGCAGGTCTGTGTTATAAACCTCTACGAAAATGGTGTATTGATCAATATTCAGGAGATCCAAGGTTCGCAAGCTGATGATAGTATGGTGTTTGGTATTGCTGGAATGTTGGGTTTTATTTTCTCACCGATATATTTTTTCAAACCTCCCCGTTCTTGGTGGATTGGATTATTTACAAGTTTGTGTTTATTACAGTTTCTAAGTTTGTGTATGGTGACGATTCCACTTGATCAAATTATTCACGACAGTGTGAAATTCTGCGACAATCTTTGGTTGCTTAGTTTTTTAATTTTCCAATCGATTTTTATTATTTTAAATTTGATGTATCCCAATTTTTCCTCATATTGGAAATAGAATGGTGAAAGCAAAAAAGTATCAATTCCTCGCTATTGTAATTCTAGTAATTGCTTCGTTGAGTACATTTGTAGCATTTACGTATGATGATGCTTTTTGTGTGACAGGTTATACGCGGGAAGGTATTATTCGTTTTAATGAGTTTAGTACATATACTTCTGATGAGCCGTTATTATTTATTTTTGCAGGGATCATTGGACTATTTTTTGCCATTCTTTTGAGTTTCACCACAACTAAATTTTGGTTTTTCGTAGTAAATTTCGTCATGTTGATGTTTATGGCGATTCCAATGAATATGTTTTCTGCTGCACCTTTTTATCAAGTTATTTATGACAGTATTTTTCAGTGTGGGCATCGTGCATTGCTTAGCACTGTTTTAATGTTCTATCTGTATTGGGGTTTTGTGGCGATTTATCTCATAAAATCTGAAAGCTAAAAATAGATTGATCTTTAATTCTGCAAGCGTACAGCGTAAAATGTTGCGTTCAATTTTTATGTTTAGGAAAGTGTATCTGTGCCAAATCAGCTCAATGTCGATCAATTGGTCATGGTTCGGGATCGTCATCGTTTAAGTCGGCTGAAAAAAGGCAAAGAGGCGAATCCTGAAAAATTTCAAGAATTATTTGAAAAGTCTAATCATCAGGTCAAAAAAAGATTCGCAAGTTTACCCACGATTAAACTGAATCAAGACCTACCTGTGACCCAATATGCTGATAAATTGATTGAAGCGATCCAAAAGCATCAAATCATCATTGTGGCAGGGGAAACAGGTTCGGGTAAAACTACGCAGCTTCCACAAATTGCGATGCTTGCAGGTCGTGGTTTAACAGGCATGATTGGGCATACTCAGCCTAGACGTTTGGCTGCTCGCAGTGTGTCGCAGCGGATCGCTGAAGAAGTCGGCGAAAAACTTGGACAGTCAATTTCTTTTAAAGTGCGTTTTAATGAACAAGGTTCAAATGACTCTATTGTACGGTTGATGACGGATGGTATCTTGCTTGCTGAACTGTCTAATGATCGTTATTTAAATAAATATGACACGATTATTATCGATGAAGCGCATGAACGTTCGCTGAATATCGACTTCATCATGGGCTATTTAAAACAAATTGTTAAAAAACGCCCTGATTTAAAGATTATTATTACTTCGGCAACTTTAGATGTAAATCGTTTTAGTCAGTATTTTAATAATGCACCGATTTTTGAAGTAGAAGGGCGCAGTTATCCTGTCGAAGTCCGTTATCGTCCTATTTCAGAATTGACGATTGGTGGTAGTGATGATGACGATTTCGATGATTTTGAGGAAAATCTACCTCGTGCAGTCGTGTCTGCTGTTGAAGAATGTTTTTATGATGCTGAAACTAAAGGGCATCCTGAACATGCGGATATTTTAATTTTCGCAAGTACCGAACAAGAGATTCGAGAATTACAAGAAACTTTACATAAATTTGGTCCAAAACACACCCAAGTTTTACCACTGTATGCACGTTTAGCACTTGCTGAACAGCAGAAAATCTTTAATCCATCAGGTGGTGGACGACGCATTATTATTGCCACCAACGTAGCTGAAACGGCTTTAACTGTACCGAATATTCGTTATGTAATTGATAGTGGTTTTGCCCGTATTTCACGTTATAGCTACCGTTCTCGTATACAGCGTTTACCGATTGAAGCTGTATCGCAAGCAGCAGCTAATCAGCGTAAAGGGCGTTGTGGTCGTATTGCACCCGGCGTGTGTATCCGTTTGTATTCTGAGGAAGATTTCCAAAGTCGTCCTGAATTTACTGAACCTGAAATTAAACGTACTAACTTGGCGTCAGTTATTCTGCAAATGCAAAGTTTGGGTTTGGGTGCTGTTGAATCTTTTGATTTTATTGAACCACCGGATCATCGTTTGGTGAATGATGGTCGTAAGTTGCTGATTGAGTTAGGTGCATATAACGAGCAAAAAGATGAGTTAACTAAAATTGGTCTACAAATGGCGAAAATGCCGATTGACCCACGGCTTGCACGGATGATTTTAGGTGGTGCGCATTTTGGTGTGTTGAATGAAGTCCTCATTATTGTCGCGGCACTTGCGGTACAAGATCCGCGTGAACGTCCTGCCGATAAACAAATGCAAGCGGATCAAAAGCATGCATTGTTTAAAGAAGCGGATTCAGACTTTTTATTTTATTTAAAATTGTGGAATACACTAACTGAGAATCGTGAAAATTTAAGTGAAAATAAACGTCGTACTTTTGCCAAACAGCATTTCTTGAGTTGGTTACGTTTGCGTGAATGGAAGAAAACTCATGAGCAATTGCTTGATTTAGCACAAGGTTTAAAGCTGTCTTTTAATGAAAAGAAAGCCAATTATGAAAATCTGCATCGTGCTTTATTGACAGGATTATTGTCTTTTATTGCCAATAAAACTGATGAACGTAATGTGTTTATGGCAGTGCGTCAGCAAAAAGCCCGTATTTTCCCTGCATCAACTTTGCATAAAACCAATACGCCGTGGGTGATGGCATTTGAAATGGTGGAAACTTCGCAAGTGTATTTGCGAACTTTGGCAAAAATTGAACCTGAATGGATTTTATTAGCCGCTCCAAATTTATTAAAACATCATTATTTTGAACCGCATTGGGCGAAAAAGCCGGGTGTGGTCAATGCTTATGATCAGATTTCTTTATTTGGGTTGATCATTGAGCCGAAACGCGCGACCAATTATGAAAAGGTGGATCAGCCTGCGGCACACGAGATTTTTCTACGTGATGCTTTGACCACAGGGAATTTGGGAATCACGCCACCATTTTTAAAACATAATTTACTGAAACTTGAAGAGGTAGAGCGTGTAGAGGACAAGTTGCGTCGTCGTGATTTGGTGGTCGATGAAGAAACTATTTTCCAGTTTTATGCATCTAAAGTGCCGGCAGAAATTGCCAGTCGTCGTAGTTTTGAAGATTGGCGTGCAACGATTGAACCAAAGAATCCACGTTATTTGTTTGTCGATGATGATGCGTTGTGGATGAATGATCGCCCAACCACGCAACAATTCCCAGATTATTTACATAATGGACAATTGCGTTTGGCTGCAAGCTATCGTTTTGATCCAAGTCATGATGAAGATGGTGCAACGGTTAAAATTCCTGTACAAGCTTTGCCACAAGTGGATGAAAATATTTGGTCATGGGGTATTCCGGGATGGCGTTTGGATTTAATTGAAGCATTGCTCAAAACTTTACCAAAAGATAAACGCCGTAATTTGGTACCAATCCCAGATACTGCGAAAAAGTTCATGAATTTCGTGGATGCACAGCATTTATGTGAACATATTTTTGAATTTTTGGCTTTCCAGTTGCGTGGCGAACAAATTACTGCCAAGGATTTTTCCTTTGAACGGGTAGATCAATATCTGTTGCCTTTGATCAAAGTAATTGATGAGAAAGGACGTGTGATTGAGAAAGGACGTGATTTAAGTGAGTTGAAAGCCCGTTGTCGCACTGAAACACATAGCCCTGTGAAGCAATTGAAAGGAGAGTTTAAAACATTCCCTGAACAGTTTGTTTTCGAAGCTTCACAAAAAGTCACAGGCGTCGTGGTCAAACAATATCAAGCACTTGTCGCGACTAAAGACTTTGCTAAGCTCGATGCTAAAGATGAATCAGGCATTGTGATTCAGACTTTTAATGATCAAAATGAAGCCATTAAACAACATCGTGAAGGCGTGATTCGGCTGATCCATATGCAACTCGGTGATTTGATCCGTCAGTTGAAAAAGCAAATCTCTAAGCCTTTGGCATTGGCATATTCACCTTTGGGCGATAAAGCACAGCTTGAGCAAATGTTGGTTTATGCAACCTTACAAATGGCAATCAAAGACTTACCGATTAATGCCGCAGAATTTGCGACATTAACAGATGAAGTGAAAAAGTCATTTTTAAGTCATGGGCAAGAAGCCTTAAAGCTGATTAGTGATATTTATATTCAATGGCAAGAGATTCGTCAGCATTTACTTATGCTGGATCAGTCTGTATTTGCTAAAAATATGGATGATATTGAAGATCAATTGGATTTAATGAATCTAGCAAATTTTGTTTATTCGAAATCTTCCGATGTATGGCAAGAATATCCACGTTATTTAAAAGCCTTGTTATTGCGTTTGGATCGCTTGCCGAATAATCTAAATCGAGATGACGCTGCAATTCAACAAATTGATCCTTGGATGGATAAATTATTTAAGTTTAAAAATGATGCACGTTTGAAAGAACTTTACTTTATGGTGGAAGAGTTACGTATCTCATTATTTTCTCAACCTATGAAAACCAAGATGCCGATTTCACCAACTCGCTTACAAAAGGTATGGGAAAAGCTCGGAATCGGGTAGAATAGACATAATTTGAAATATTTGTGAATTTTGAAAAAGGAGTTTTACATGGGCATCCGTATTACTGGTACTGGTCTGTATCATCCTGAAGAAGTGATTACCAATGAAGAGTTGGTCGAAAGTTTAAATGCTTATGTGGAACAGTTTAACAGCGAGAATGCTGAAAAAATTGCATCGGGTGAGGTCACGGCTCGTCGTGGTTCAAGTGCGGAGTTTATTGAAAAAGCTTCTGGTGTTAAAAGTCGTTATGTAATTGAAAAATCAGGTGTATTGGATATTAATCGCCTGCGCCCACGCTTAGAAGAACGTTCTGAAGATGAGCTTTCTATTCAGGCAGAATGGGGTGTGATTGCAGCAAAACAAGCCATGGAAAATGCAGGGGTTACTGCCGAAGACATCGATGTGGTTATTTTGGCATGTTCAAATATGCAACGTGCATATCCAGCGGTTGCGATTGAAATTCAAACAGCACTGGGTATCCAAGGCTATGCTTATGACATGAATGTGGCGTGTTCAGCAGCAACTTTTGGTTTGAAACAAGCTTATGATGCAGTGAAAACTGGCGCACGTCGTGTGTTATTGGTGAATGTTGAAATTACATCAGGGCATACAGACTATCGTTCACGTGACTGTCATTTCATTTTTGGTGATGTTGCTACAGCTTCAATCATTGAAGAAACGACCACTAAAACAGGTTTTGAAATTGTAGATACGCATTTATTCACACAATTTTCAAACAATATTCGTAATAACTTTGGTTTCTTAAATAGTTCTGAATTGACTTCACGTGACGATAAACAATTCCGTCAAGATGGACGTAAAGTATTTAAAGAAGTCTGTCCTTTGGTTGCAAAGATTATTACCAAGCAGTTAGAAAAAAATCAAATCCAAGCTGAAGATATAAAACGTTTTTGGTTACACCAAGCCAATGCCAATATGAATGAGTTAATTCTAAAATTGGTTGTAGGGCGAGAAGTTGCCGAAGCAGACCCAGCTTTAGTGCCAATTATTTTGGATGAGTTTGCTAATACTTCATCAGCAGGTGTGATCATTGCTTTGCATCGTACTGCTGATCAAGTCAATGATGGTGAATATGGTGTGTTATGTTCATTTGGTGCAGGCTATTCTGTCGGTTCGATTCTTGTACAAAAGCATGTGGTTTGATTTTTTGATCCTCATCCTAACCCTCTCCTTTAAAAAAGAGAGGGAACTCGCTTTGTGAAAACTCTGTATACGTAATTGTTATAAAATATAGATTGAAAGTCCTATATGGCTCAGGGAGAAGGTTAGGATGAGAGAGATTTACTAAATTAACCTCTCCCTCTTACGCAGCAGTGCTGCTCATCTCCTAAAAGCAGAGGGGATTCTTATTATAAAATGGTTTAGATCAATGTTTTGTAAGGATACAACATGACATCAAAGCATTTAGAAATTAAACATAACTCAAAATTATTACGTGCAATTAGCGCCTTGCAGCGCTATTACTTTCGTCCAACTTTCCTCGGTGCTGAAAATCTCAATCCACAAAAACCTGCCATGTATGTCGGTAATCACACCATTTATGGTGTATTAGATTCGCCGATTCTGATTGATTACCTATTCAATGAACATAACATTGCGGTGGTAAGTATGGCTGACCATATGCACTTTTATATTCCTGGCTGGAAAGAAGTGGTCAAGCGAGTGGGTGGTGTAGATGGCATCCAAGAATATGCCAAAGAAGCCATGCGACAAGGCTATTCAATTTTGGTTTTTCCAGGTGGTGGGCGAGAAGTCATCAAGCGTAAAGGTGAGGCTTATCAATTGATTTGGAAGCAACGCTTTGGTTTTTTAAAGCTTGCCAAAGAATTTAATTATGAGATTGCGCCTTTTGTCGCTTTAGGGGGAGATGAGGTCTTTGATTTAGCCTTAGATGTCAATATTTTGTTAAAACAGAAATGGTTTCAAAAAATACTAAGTCAACCTACAATTGGCAAATTTTTAAGACAAGGTGAAGTGATTCCTTCTATTCCAAAGAATATGATTCCTAAAAGAATTCCGTTTTATTTTAAATTTATGCCACGTTTATGTACAGACCAGATTGAAACAGTGCAGGATATGGTTGATTTTCGAGAAGAACTACAGCAACAGATTTATAAAGAAATTGAAGATTTAAAAGTATATCGAGAATTGGATTTGGCGTATAAAGTCAAGGCATAACATATCAGAAGAGAGTAGGTTGACTGGAAATAATTTAAAATAAGAGTCAATCAAATATAGCTATAGGAGTGGATAAAATTACTTAAATCTTTTTAGACAAACAAAATGAGTCTGAGAGATTGGATGTTTTATCAACATAAAACATGATTTAATTTTTTTTTACTTTAAAAATGCATATTTATACAGCAAACAATTCATTTCTTTATATTATTTGGTTGACGAGTTGCGATTTCCTCCCTAAAATGCGCATCAGATTCTCCAATAGCTCAGTCGGTAGAGCGACGGACTGTTAATCCGCAGGTCCCTGGTTCGAGCCCAGGTTGGAGAGCCATCTATTTTTCTCCCATAGCTCAGTCGGTAGAGCGACGGACTGTTAATCCGCAGGTCCCTGGTTCGAGCCCAGGTGGGAGAGCCAAGATTTTAAAAATCCCATGCATAACGATATGGGATTTTTTATTTGCAGCAAAATAGTTTGTATTTCAACATTATGCTTTCATATTAAGAACGATCTTAATTCATTGATTAATCGGGTATAAATAAGCTATTCACTTAGTTTCCCCATGCATCTGATCAAAGCTATTGTTTAGTCATGATTTTTGAGATAGAACACATAAATATTAAAAAGCCGATATAACCATTATCGGCTTTTTATATGACTGAAAATAGATTATTCCACTTGAATTGGTTGACTGCGCTTTTTACGTTTAAAGAAGAAATTTTCAATATCATCAATAAATGTATATACCACAGGAATTACCAAAAGCGACAAGAAAGTACTGGTAATTAAACCACCAATAACAGAGATCGCCATAGGTGCGCGGAAACTTGGATCTGTGCCGATGCCTAACGCAATCGGTAACATGCCCGCACCCATTGCCAAAGTCGTCATAATGATCGGACGTGCCCGTTTATGACAAGCATCTAGCAGCGCATTAAAACGTGAATAATTTTTTTCATGTCGGGCGATGAGGGCATAATCCACCAATAAAATCGAATTTTTGCTGGCAATCCCCATCAACATAATCAGACCAATTAAACTCGGCATAGAGAAGCTACTTTTTGCTAAAAGCAACAATACGAATGCACCCCCTAATGATAAAGGTAGCGCAACCAAAATGGTAATGGGTTGTAAAAAATCTTTAAATAAAAGTACCAATACCACATAAATACACAACACGCCCGTCAGCATCGCTAAGCCAAAGCTAGAAAATAGTTCTTGCATGACTTCAGCATCGCCAATGTCTGTACGCTTCACAGTGGGAGGGAGGTTTTGCATAGTGGGGAGCTGATCCACTTGTGCTGCAATATCACCTAAGGGTTGGTTATTTAGTTCGATGCTAAAGTTAATATTTCGCATGCGATTAAAACGATCAATTTGTGAAGGGCCACTTTCGATGCTTACATCAGCAATCGTGCCAAGCATGACAGGACCATGACTACCTTTAACCATTAAGCGTTTAATCAAATCTTGGTCTTGGCGTGCTTCAAGACTCAGTTTGATCACCACAGGAATTTGACGTTGTGAAACATTCATCTTGGCAAGATTTTGATCAAAATCTCCCGCAGTTGCAATACGCAAAGTTTCTGCGATATCTTGTGTGGTAACACCCAAATCAGCCGCTTTGGCAAAATCAGGGCGAATGACCAGTTCGGGACGAATTAAGGCGGAGCTTGAGGTTACGCTTCCGATATTGGGGATGGTGCGTAGTTCACGTTCTAGCTTTAATGCAGTCGCCATGAGGCTTTCAGAATCATCGCCTGAAAGCGCCAATTGGTATTGACTGTTATTTCCTGCAATACCCACTTGAACACGTGCACCTGGTAGCGGTGCTAATCGTTGTCGAATTTCATTTTCGATCTCTTGTAAGCTTATTGAGCGATTACTGCGTTCAGTGGTTTGAATGGTTAAAGTTGCTTTGCGTGGTTCAGATGATGCACCACCAGAAAATGGATCTGTACCTGCTGCACCACCGCCAATGGTGGTATAAATGCTTTTAATTTCAGGATGATCTTTGATTAACTGTCGTGCATATTCTGCAGTTTTTAAAGTTTCATTAAATTGTGAACCTGGTGTTAATTCTAAACGTACTTGGGTTTGTCCTGTATCTGGTGGAGGGACAAAACCTGTTGGTAGTAATGGAATCAAGGAAATTGAAGCAATAAAAAATAAAATCGCACCCGCTAAGGTTAACCAACGATGATTTAAACACCACGTTACCATCTGCATATACCCTTGCATGATTCGACCATCTTTTTTTCGGTCTTTTGCAAGGGTAGCATGACCTTGATCAACGAGAGCGTCTTCTGGAGTGGATTCATGATTTTCAATTTTGCCGACCCACGGCTTTAACATATAGGCTGACATCATTGGGGTAAGTAAACGTGCTACCAATAGTGAGGCAAAAATAGCCAGTGCAGCACTCCATCCAAATTGAACAAAGAAACGTCCTGCAATACCACTCATAAAAGCAGTAGGTAAGAATACTGCAATCAGAGTAAATGTAGTTGCAATGACCGCTAAACCGATCTCATCAGCGGCTTCCATCGCCGCTTCATAAGGGGTTTTGCCCATCCTCAGATGGCGGATGATATTTTCAATTTCAACGATTGCATCATCGACTAAAATCCCCACCACGAGGGACATGGCCAGCAATGTCACCATGTTGAGTGTAAAACCTAAATAATACATGCCGATCAAAGCAGGTAAAATCGATAAGGGAAGGGCAGTAGCTGCAATAATCGTTGCTCGCCAATCTCTTAAAAATAGCCACACCACCAAAACAGCTAAAATGGCACCTTCATAAAGTAGTGACATTGAACCTTTATAGTTATCGACAACAGGTGTTACAAAGTTAAATGCTGGGGTGATCTTTAGGTCGGGATGTGCTGCTTTAAGCTTATCTAAAGCGTCAATCACACCCTTTTCGACATCTACTTCGCTCGCACCTTTACTTCGAGTAATTTCAAAACCGATCACAGGTTGACCGTTTAACAATGCTGCTGAGCGCCGTTCAGCAAAACTGTCTTTGACTGTGGCAACTTGATCTAAACGGATATGCCGTCCATCACTTAAGGCGATGTCCATGGCTGCGATTTCATCGGCTGTTTTGACTGTCGCAATGGTACGAATGGACTGTTCACTGCCGCCAATTTTAGTTTGACCACCTGAAGCATCTTGTTGGGTTAAACGCAGTTGGCGAGTAATATCAGTCGCTGTGGCATTCAATGCCAATAATTTTTCAGGTTGAATTTCAACTTCAACTTGGCGTGTCACACCGCCAACACGAGAGACTGCACCGACGCCTTTGACTTGCAGCATGGCACGTGTAATGTCGTAGTCGACAAACCAAGATAAGGCTTCTTCGTCCATACTTGGAGATTGGATTGCATAGGTTAAAATCGGTGAACCTGATAAGTTGATTTTGCTGACAATAGGATCACGTACATCTGTGGGTAAGTCTGAACGTACTTGTGATACCGCATTTCGAACATCATCAACTGCTTCTTGTAATGGTTTTTCAAGTTGAAATTCTGCAGTAATGGTGACCACACCATCTTGAATATTGGCATATTGGTTTTTTAAACCTTGAATGGTGGCGATCGAGTTTTCGATTTTGCGTGCTACTTCAGTTTCAAGTTGTGGGGGAGCAGCACCTGGCAAAGTTGCAGTCACAGTCACCATAGGCAGTTCAATATCAGGGAATTGTTGAACTTTCATCCAGTGAAAGCACATCAATCCTGCCAACCCCATCATAATAAATAGTAAAATCGCAGGAATAGGATTACGGATCGACCACGCAGAAAAATTCATATTTAATTCTCCTGATGGGGCGCAAGTTGCTTGCTTAATGGAGTTTCAGGAATATTAGCAGCCACTTTGACTAAATCACCATCCGCTAAGAATCCCGTTCCTGAAGCAACCAATTTGACATTTTCAGGCAAATCTAAAATTTCAACCAAATCATTTTGGCGACGTCCAACACTGACTTTCTGCTGCTTCACACGATTATTCTGCTGCACGATAAACACATAAGAAAAACCATCACGCAGTAAGAGTGCAGACTGTGGAATGGTGAGCGCAGATTGTTCGCCGAGCTCGAATTCACCTTTGACGAACATGCCCATGCGCACTGCTTGCGTAAGGGGTAAATCGACATAAACCAAACCATAGCGAGTTTGTGGGTCGATCACAGGAGCAATCATGCGGACTGTGCCTGTCACTGCATTTTGATTTGGATCAGGTGAAATGATTTTGGCCGTCATGCCTTGTTTAAGTTTGTATAGATCCGTGGTTGTAACTTCAGCACGCCATTCCAGACGATGATCACGGATGAGACGGAAAAGCTCTTGTCCTGTTTGTGCCAGTGAACCCACAGTGGCTGAACGTGCAGAAATGACACCATTGTCAGGAGCAACTACACGTGTTTGCGCTAAGCGTAACTCATTGCTTTTGATTTGTGCATCTGAGGCTTCTAAACGCGCTTGAGCTGTTGATTGTGAGGTTTGATATTGAGTGGCTTCTTGTGCGGAAATCGCACCCGTATTTCGCAGTTGTTGAATACGTTGATTGTTAATCACTGCATCGTTGAGTACCGCTTGTGCTTCTTTATAATTGGCTTTAGCGGTGGCTAATTCTGCACGAATACTGTCACTGTTAATTTCAGCCAGCACTTGCCCACGTTTTACTTGATCACCAACATTAACATAAACTTTGGTGATCCGTTGCCCCGACAGCTCGCTGCCGATCACCACTTCTTGCCAAGCGGCAATATTGCCATTTGCAGTCAGTTTTTGCTGCCAGTTTTGTCGCTCAGGTTGAATAACCGTAACAGTCAGTGCTGCTTTGGGTTGGGTGCTTGCCGATTTTGGTTGAGAAACCGTTTTTTCAGTTTTTTTACCCTTAGATTGCCAAAACCAAATAAGCGCTAAAATAACAAGGATGAGTGTTGCTAAAATGAGCCAGTGTTTTCGGCTAAAACGCTGATGAACAGGTGGTTCTGAGTGATTCATTGTGTTTCTTATCAGATTTATTTACATTTTAGCAGTATAGACATATTTTTTAAAAATGTTTATGGGTTGTGTAACCCTTTTGGAAATAAAAAAATCCTCGACAGGTCGAGGATTTTTTAGTATGAATAGTTTTAGCGTGAAATATTAAAAATAATGTTAAATTCGCAAAATTATAAAATGGCTTTTAAGCGCTGAATGACTTGTTCACATTGTTGAATGTCCGCCACCAATGCCATACGCACATGGTTTTCCCCTGGATTACCTTGTTCAGTATCTCGTGACAGATAACGTCCCGGTAGCACTTTAATATGGGCTTTTTCCATGAGCATTTTGGCAAATTTTTCGTCATTGTCGACTTTTAACCAATAATAAAAACCTGCATCAGGCTTCTGTAAGGGCAATAAATTTGCTAATTCATTTTGAAATAATTCAAACTTAGCACGGTACAATTTACGATTTTCTTCCACATGCGCTTCATCATCCCACGCAGCGATTGAAGCCAGTTGATGTTGTACAGGCAACGCAGCACCATGATAAGTACGGAATTTTAAATAAGGTTGTAATAGTTGGGCATCACCTGCCACAAAACCTGAACGCATGCCTGGCAAGTTTGAGCGTTTCGACAAGGAGTGAAATACAATACAATTTTTATAGTCATTACGCCCAATTTCTGCACACACTTCAAGTAAACCGACAGGTGCTGCATCGAACCATAATTCTGAATAACATTCGTCTGATGCAATGACAAAATTATATTGATCAGATAGGGCAATCAGCTTTTTAAATTGTTCTTTTGAGAGTACTGCACCAGTTGGATTGCCCGGTGTGCAAACAAATAACAGTGCTGTTTTTTCCCATACTTCGGCAGGTATGGCATCAAAGTCGCCTAGATAACCATTTTCTTCAGTGCAGTTAATAAAATAAGGTTTCGCACCTGCAAGCAGCGCTGCACCTTCATAAATTTGATAAAACGGATTTGGCATTATCACATACGGTGCATCCTCCCGATTGATCAAGGCTTGAACAAAAGAAAAAATTCCTTCACGTGTGCCCGAAACTGGCAAGATATGCGATTCTGCATCGATGGCGTTAAGTTTAAAGCGCTGTGTTAACCAATTGGCAATGCTTTGGCGTAATTCAGGCAAACCTTTGCTATTTGGATAAGTCGAAAGATGTTGAAAATGATCAATAATGGCTTGCTTCACAAACTCAGGTGCAGGATGCTTGGGTTCACCAATTGATAAGGGAATCAAAGGCATCGCTGCGGGTTGTACATCCTTAAATAATTGATTAAGTTTTTCAAATGGATAAGGATGTAATAAAGACAAACTTGAGTTCATGAAATAATTACCATGATATGAAAATAAAAATAAGTGAAAACACTAAAAATTAGTGTGGATGGGAAACCTGATGCGACGCTTCATCCAAAGCGGCTTTTAACTGCGAAGCAAACAAGTCTGATTCTTCCGTATTTAAAGGCGTACCATCATTTTTGGTGACAAAGAAAATATCCTCTGCACGTTCGCCTAAGGTGGCGATTCTAGCGGAATGAATATCTAAACCTTGCATCATAAATAAGCCCCCGATTTTGGCAAGTAAACCTGGTTGGTCTAGGGTCGCAATCTCCACCATGTTTTGCTGTAAGGCTTCATTCAAACTGACATCGACTGTATTTTCAATATCAAAATGGCGCAGCTGGCGTGGAATACGACGTTGCATAACCCCGGGATATTTATCCGACTGATTTAAAGCTTTGACCAAGGCTTCTATAACTGTTGCCTCACGATCAGGATCAGTTAATAAAGTGCCAAAACGATCTAACACCACATAAGTATCTAAGCTAAATGCTTTGGTTGCAGTGATAATGCGTGCGTCCTGCACATCCAAATTCATACGATCTAGCACAGCAACTGTTGTTGCAAATAAATTGGGTTGATCACGGGTGTAAATAAACAGTTGTACCGCATCTTGTGCTGCTTTTCGGTGCGCACGTAAGAGCACTAATGGTGCAGGATTATCACCATGCTGCAAAATAGCGCGGGTATGCCATGCGATTTCATCGGCAGATTCTTTTAGGAAATAGTCATCACCGAGCTCTTGCCAGACTTTTTCAACATCATCGAGGGCAAACTCATCGACTAAAACTTCACTGGCTGCAAACTTGGTGTCTTCGATTAGCATTTGATAATCGACTGGACGACCTAAACCTGAGCGAATCACGTCACGAGCATGCGTATAAAGTTGACGCATGAGGGATGAACGCCAGGTATTCCAAAGCTTTGGATTGGTGGCATTGATATCTGCAACGGTGAGGGTGTACAGATAATCCAAATGTTCCATATCGCCAATTTTTTCAGCGAATTCTTTCACAACATCTGGATCGGAAATATCTTTTTTCTGTGCCGTGATCGACATGAGTAAATGATTTTGAATCAGATAAGCAACAAGGTTACATTCACGCTCAGTAAAACCATGTGCACGACAAAATTCGATCGCATCAAGCGCACCGAGTTCACTATGGTCACCCCCACGACCTTTCGCAATATCATGGAATAGTGCTGCGAGGAAAACAATATCTCGACGATTTAAACGTTGGAAAACAGAGCTGACTACAGGATAGTCTTTGGCAAATTCTGGTTCTTTAAAGCGATTTAAATTACGAATCAACAATAATGTATGCGCATCAACGGTATAAATATGGAATAAATCGTACTGCATCAAGCCCATGATTTGCCCAAATGCAGGAATGTAATTTCCTAAAACACCATAGCGTTTCATCGCCACCATCGTGTCATACAGACGATAAGGCGAGCGAATAATTGCCATAAATAAAGCTTGGTGGGTTGGATTGTTACGATAATGATGATCAATACGTTTAGCCGCTAAAGTTAACAAACGTAAAGTTCGAGCACGTATGCCTTGAATTTCAGGACGATTTGCCAAGAGATAAAAAATTTCTAAAATAGCACTTGGGTTTTCTGAAAAAATTTTGTGGTGTTGTACTGCAAGTTTGCCATCGACCAATTTGAAATGTTCATTAATCATTTCAATATTACGTTCATAGTTCGGCAAACGTGGGGTAATCACCGACTCGTTAAAATAGGCAAGCAGCATTTCATTTAAGGTTGACACTTGTTGCGCAGTTCGATAATAGCGCTTCATAAACTGTTCGATTGGGTAATTGATGTGTTTACCTTCTTCTTTTTGATAACCGAAAATACCAGCAATTTCACGTTGATAGTCAAATAATAAACGATTTTCATCTCGCTTGGTTAAACGATGCAAATGATGACGAATTTCCCAGAGGAAATTTTCAGCCTCTTCAAGTACACCAAGCTCAAACTCTGAAATAAAACCTAAATGCACAAGATCATAAATACGATTGACACGGAAATGACGTTTGGCAATCCAACCGATTTGGTTGATATCACGAATTCCACCTGGTGCATTTTTAATATCGGGTTCTAAATTGCTTTCAGTGTGGTTATGTTGTGCATAACGGCGAGCCTGCTCATCCATTTTTGCATCAAAGAAGGTTTTATCTGTCCACGTTTGTGACACGATACGGCGTGGCCATTTGATTAAATGCGGATTACCTGTAATTAGGCGCGCTTCAATCAAGGCTGTGGCAACAGTTAAATCGCTTGTTGCTTGTTCAAAACAAGTTTGAATGGTACGAACACTTACCCCTGGTTTAAAATTGCCGACATCCCATAAGGAAGAGATAAAGTTAGACACGATTTGCTCTTGTTGAGCATTTAAATCACTTTCTGACAAGATCATGATGTCAACATCAGAGTAGGGCAACATTTCACGGCGACCATAACCACCGACTGCGAAAAGACTGAGATTCGTTTGAGCAAGTCCAGCATGTTCCCATAAAAAAATCAACGCTTCATCAATAAAATTAGAACGGGCATGGATCACCTCACGAATCGGTTGTCCTTGTTCAAATGCCTCTTGCAACTGTTGTTCTACATCGGTACGCCATTGGTTAATAGCTTGAATATCATGATTACTACTGACGTAATTCAACAGAGGAGAGGTGTTGATCATAAAATTATTGTCCGTAAATTTTTAAAAACATGGGTTCAATCATTCAACTGAACGGTGACTTTGGACGCTGTATCAAAAGCCCATTGACGTGCTTGCTCAGTGCTTTCAGCACGTGCAGTTGCCACACCCATACGACGACGCTCAAAGCCTTCTGGCTTACCAAATAGTCGTAAGTCTGTATTTGGATTTTCTAAAGCAAGATTCAAGCCAGAAAATGTAAGATTTTGAGCATCAACACCTGCATAAATGACAGCACTCGCTGCAATGCTATGACGTGCAGTATTCACAGGTAAACCTAAAATCGCACGTGCATGTAACTCAAACTCACTTTGATATTGCGAAGCTAGTGTCACTAAACCTGTATCGTGCGGGCGAGGTGAAACTTCACTAAACCATACTTTGTCACCTTTGACAAATAGTTCTACCCCAAAAATACCACAGCCACCGAGTGCTACAGTAACTTTATTGGCGATACGTTTTGCTTCGATGAGTGCCGCTTCAGTCATAGGCTGCGGTTGCCAACTTTCCACATAGTCACCAGCATCTTGGCGATGACCAATCGCATCACAGAAATGGGTCTCAATTTCGCCCGTTTGTGGGTTTTTGGCACGAACGGTTAAAAGGGTAATTTCAAAGTCAAAATCAATTTGTGATTCTACAATTACTTTACCTTGATTCACCCGACCACCTGTTTGTGCATATTCCCAAGCCGCATCAACTTCAGCAAACTCTTTCACGCGAGATTGACCTTTACCTGATGAAGACATGACAGGTTTAACAAAGTTTGGATAACCAATGTCATCACAAGCTGCACGGAAACTTTCTAATGAATCTGCAAAACGATATGCAGAAGTGGGTAGACCTAACTCTTCAGCAGCTAAACGGCGAATACCTTCACGGTTCATGGTTAAATTCACCGCTTTTGCTGATGGAATGACTGTTGTGATATTTTGTTCTTCGACTTCAACTAATACTTGCGTTGCAATGGCTTCAATTTCAGGAACGATTAAATTCGGTTTTACTTTTTCGATGAGTTGTTTGAGGTGTTCAGGGTCAGCCATATTTAACACATAAGAAAAATGTGCAACTTGCATGGCAGGCGCATTTTCATAACGATCTGCTGCGTGTACTTCGACACCTAAGCGTTGTAATGAAATAACGACTTCTTTGCCCAATTCCCCAGAACCTAAAAGGAGTACTTTAAAAGCAGAAGATTGGAGTGGGGTGCCAATTGTTACGCTCATGCGATTCATCCATGCTTAAGAATAAGTAAGCTTTAGCATAGCAGAACTGAGCGATGTGTTAAGTCTTGATGATGAGAAAACTTAAAGATTGTTGGACAATACATTTTTATTTCAGTATGAAAATAGACTCTATGGAAAGAAGAATGAGTTAAAATTGATGAATAAAAATAAGCTGGTTAAGCTATTATTTTCTAAAAATGAAGACATGATCAAAAATGACAATGCCACACCTACTTTTAAATTATCGTTTAGCTTTAATCAACGACATTCCGCAATTGATAGCGTTAATCAATTCGGCATATCGTCAGAAAAATAAAAATACATGGACAACGGAAGCCGACCTTGTTGCAGGCGAGAGGATTTCACAAAATCAGCTAGAGCAACTATTAGAAAATAACAATTTTTATTTGATTGTTGCTGAGCATGAACATCAGATCGTGGCATGTATTGGTTTAACTTTTAATGATTTCGCCGTAGAAATCGGGACTTTTGCCACTGCACCTGATTGGCAAAATCAAGGGTTGGGAAAATTGGTTTTAGATTATGCTGAAAAATATGCTACATCTGTTCAATCTGATTTAAAAACATATGTGATGTGGGTACTGAATGTTCGTACAGAATTAATTGCATTTTATGAAAGACGAGGATATATCCATACTGGCGTTGAGGAGGATTATCCATTGGATGCGAATGTGGGAATACCGATAGTAAAATTAAATTTATTAGAAATGAGGAAAGTTATTTAGATTTCTAATATTTTATCATTAAGAAAAATGAGAAGAAGGTAAATGGGAACAGATATTCATGGTTTTTTTCAAAAATATGAACCAAACTTAAATTTATGGGTTGATGTCGCATCAGAATACGATGAGAAAAGAGATTATTACTTATTTTCGATACTGGCTAATATGCGAAATTCCAATGATTTTAGTTATATTGATTTACCTAGAGGATTACCCAAAGAAGTTTATTTAAATGAAGAAAATATGTATAAAACTCACTCTCTAAACTTGTGGAATAGTCGCATTCAAATTGAAACTTCCTATCCAGAAGATAACTATGAAATATGGCTAGGGGATCATTCTTATTCATGGTTAAGTGATCATGAAATGATTGAGTGGAATTCATCACCAAAAATAAGCTGGTTGGATGGATTGATCCTTTATAGTGAATATTCAAAATGGAATAAAAAGTCCGATCCAAATTTTGATTATTCTCAGTATAAACCTAGTACCACTATTGTGACCGAGGAAGAATATTTAAAAGGAAAAATTGGTGATTGTGTAAAGGTTAATTGGCAACAGGACATTCGTGAATATCTAGCGTATTTTTTTAATGAAGTTATTCGATTAAAAAAATTGCATGGCAAAATACGTTTTGTATTTGGATTTGATAACTAGATATAAAAAAACCCTGAATAAATCAGGGTTTTCTTTTAAATCATTAGGTTAAGAACCAAGTGTAGTAACCCCAAAGCATGAGTGGCCATGCAACATAAGGGCTAAACAACCATTTCCATAACCAAAAACGTGGCAGAAATCCTACGCCATAAATAAAGCCACCAGAGATACCAATCATCACCATCATCAAAGCTGTATGATTATAGTGACCATTGGCATCCAGCATCATTGCAGGGTGAACCAATAAAACCGTAGCTAAAGGCAATGCCAATAAAAATGAAACAACCATTGCAAATTTGTTAGGCTTTCTTTCTTCAGTAGTCATTGCGATTTCTGTCATGTTGTTATTCCTCATCTAAATCTTGATGATGCTCGATATATAGGGCACTGAGTACACCTGCAAAACATGCCATCAAAATTCCAAGAATCCAAGCGAAATACCACATATTTGTTTCTCCTTAGACTTTAACTTAATAAAGACTGTGTGAATTTTCTTGTACATGTTTGTTGGTGATAACACCCCACATTTTGTAGTAACACCAAGTGGTATAACACAAAATGATTGGCACAAATATACAAGCTGCAACAGTCATTACAGTTAAAGTATTTTTACTTGAAACTGCATCCCACATGGTCAAGCTTGAAACAGGGTTGATGCTTGAAGGCATAAGGAATGGGAACAATGCAAAACCAGCAGTTAAGATTGCACCCACAATCATGAGTGAAGTTCCAGTAAAACTCAAGCCTGCTTTTGCTTTACCAGCAGCAGCGATCACGATCAAACTACCTAAAATAGCGGCAATAGGAGCAAAAATGGTAATCGGATAAGTTGAGTAGTTGTTCATCCAACCATGGTTATTGTTTGTAATCACTTCTTTTGCCAATGGATTAGCAACAGCATTGGTGTCAAATGGCTGCGCTAGTGTATAACCTTCGATATTACCAAAGTATAACCATGCGCCTGCACCTAAGAAACACACAAGGAAGACGATCCCCATAAGCTGAGTGGCTTTGGCAGAACGTTCACGTAAAGCACCATCAGTACGCAGCATAAGCCATGCACCACCATGAGCATTTAACATTGCAAGGCTAACTAAACCGCAGATCAATGCAAATGGGTTAAGTAGCGCAAAGAAACTACCTGTGTAAGTTGAACGTACAGTTTCGTCTAAAGTAAATGGTACGCCTAAGAACATATTACCAAAAGCTACACCAAATACGAGGGCAGGTACAGCACCACCGATACATAATCCCCAGTCCCAAGACTTACGCCATTTGGTATTTTCAAGTTTGGAGCGATAGTCAAAACCTACTGGTCGTAAGAACAGGGCAAACAACACCAAGAGCAGCGCCCAATACATTCCAGAGAACGCTGTTGCATACACCATAGGCCATGCAGCAAATAATGCACCACCTGCGGTAATGAACCAAACTTGGTTGCCGTCCCAGTGTGGAGCAATCGTATTGATTGCCGCACGACGTTCATCGTCAGTTTTACCTACGAATGGCATGATCGCCATTGAACCCATGTCGAAGCCATCGGTGAGGGCGAAACCAATCAGCAACACCCCAACGAGAACCCACCAAATAATTTTCAGTAATTCATATTCGATCATGATTGAGCCTCCCCAACAGCTTGGTTTTTAGCTTCTAATTTTTCAAAATGATATTTACCAGTATGCAAAGAACTTGGTCCTAAGCGAGCAAATTTGATCATTAAGTACATTTCAATGATGAGAAGTACAGTATAGAACGCTGCAAGTGCAATGATTGAACCCCAAACATCACCCGTACTTAAACTAGATGTAGATAAATGAGTCGGAAGTACTTCACCAATTGTCCATGGTTGACGACCAACCTCTGCTACATACCAACCTGTTTGCGCTGCAATCCAAGGCAAAGGAAGTGAAAATAATGCAAATTTCAATAACCACGGTTTGCTTTCAGCATTACGTTTTACAACTGCGAAAGCAGCAAGTGCAAATAACAACAGCATTAAGAAACCAGAAGCGACCATTGCACGGAATGACCAGAATAAACTTGGTACATGTGGAATAGTATCTTTTGCAGCAGCTTTGATTTGATCATCTGTCGCATCTACTACATTGGTAGTGTATTTTTTAAGAAGTAAGCCATAGCCTAAGTCTTTTTGAGTTTGTTCAAATGCTGCTTTTAATTCAGCAGAAGTATCACCTGCACGTAATTTTTCTAGTTGATCATAAGCAATCATACCATTACGAATACGTGCTTCATGTTGAACCATTAAATCCTTGATACCTGTTACTTCTTTATCAAGAGAACGTGTTGCAATGATCCCCATGACATATGGGATTTTAATTGCATAATCTGTACGCTGTTCTTCTAGATTTGGAATACCAAACAGTGTGAACGATGCAGGCGCTGGGTGAGTATCCCATTCTGCTTCAATTGCTGCGAGTTTAGTTTTTTGTACGTCACCAATTTCATAACCCGACTCATCACCGAGTACGATTACAGAAAGTGTAGACGCTAAACCGAATATTGCTGCAATCGCAAATGAGCGACGTGCAAAAGGTAAATCTTGTTTTTTCAAAAGGTAATAACTTGAAATCGCAAGAACAAAAATAGCGCCTGTCACATAACCCGCTGACACGGTATGAACGAATTTTACTTGTGCAACAGGGTTGAAAATCAACGCACCAAAATCCACAAGTTCCATACGCATTGTTTCGTAGTTAAATGCTGAACCTACAGGGTTTTGCATCCAACCATTCGCAACAAGAATCCAAAGAGCAGACATATTTGAGCCAATAGCAACCAGCCATGTAACTACTAAGTGTTGCACTTTAGATAAACGATCCCAGCCGAAAAAGAATAAACCAATAAAAGTCGACTCAAGGAAGAAAGCCATTAATCCTTCAATAGCAAGTGGAGCACCGAAAATATCACCCACGTAATGTGAGTAATACGCCCAGTTTGTACCAAACTGGAACTCCATGGTTAAACCAGTAGTAACCCCTAAAGCGAAGTTAATACCAAAGAGTTTTCCCCAGAACTTAGTCATATCTTTATAAATTTCTTTACCAGAAATCACATACGTGGTTTCCATAATGGCAAGAATAAAAGCCAAGCCCAGAGTTAAAGGTACAAAAATAAAGTGATACATTGCGGTCATTGCAAATTGGAACCGCGAAAGATCGACCACGCTTTCAGCAATCATCAACGTGTCTCCTTGGTTTGGGAAGGATTGCCAGCAATACGCTCAGCAACTTGATTGTCAAAATTTTTAGGTATTGTCGGTGCGTCAAACCAGATATGCTTGATCACAAGTAAGAGCACGATCTTAATTATTAAAATGATCGTAATTTCTCTAACCAGACGACGATTTATATCAGTATGTTTAAAGCTCATAACAAAGCCTATATTTAAACTCTATTTATATTATTAAACAAAATACAACATAAAATAAATAGATAAAACAGTTAAAATATAAATATATTATTAAATTTTTATAAAACAATAGTTTAGTGTTGATTTAATTAAAAAATAAACTAAAAAATAAAGTTGATTAAAATGCTTATGATTATATTTATTAAATCCGACTAAAATAGTATAAATTGATATTTTAATCCGACTAAAATGCTTTGTATTACAATAATTATGTTACATAAGTATGGAATTAGACAAAAATAAATGCAATAAAAACCAGAAAATTATAACCTTAATAGGACTTATATGAGTGTTTTTAAGGCAATTTGTAAAATAAAATTATTCTAAGTTGAATAAGTCATTCGGTTTTGAAATTTTTTTAGCAATGTAATGGGATTTACGAAAGCGAATGAGAATAATTTGTGATTGAAACTCTAATTCACCAAATTCGGGTTCAACTTGAACATAATGCAACTGACCAAATTCATCTCGGACACGTGCTTGGGCGGAAAACCCAGGACGTGCGTTGCCACTAGACACTGTTGCTAAACGACCTAATAAATTAACCGTTGTAGGGGTAAATTTAGGTTTAATCACTTGGTCTAAGCAATGAATCATAAATACGGTAAAGAAAATCGCAATCACAGAAGCAGGTAGGATCACATAATACCAAGGGAAAAATTGTTCTTGGCTTGCAAAAATACATAATTGTAGAAAATAACCTGCGAAACTAAAGTTAATTAAGAGAAAGACAAAAATCAATACACGGGCAAATTTTACTTGCAAGAGTGGGGCATCTGAGAGCCAATGCGGAGAGATACGCTTCAGAAAGGTACTGGGTCTGAGACCGATATAATAACCCACAGTTTCAGCCATGCTTAATAAAATTAATGCTAAAACACTGAAATGAAAAGGCATTAGATCGTATTCTAAAAAAAATTCAAGCATGGCTGTTCCTGAGAGGGAAATCATTCTTCTATGATGTAAATACCACCATCAGAATGTACTTTGATATTTACTTTTTCAAGTGTATCACCCAAACATGGTCCAGAAATACATTCACCTGTTTCAACATCAAACAAAGCGCCATGTGTTGAACATTGAATATATTCACCATCTTGGTCTAAAAACTGATTTTCTAGAAATTCGAGTTCAGTTTGTAAATGTGGACAAACGTTTTGGTAAGCATAAAAAACACCATCTCGTTGCGTGATAAAAATTGTATCGCCCGTCATGGTATCAAAAGCACGCGCTTCACGTTCTGGAATCTCTTCCATCATGGCAATTTTTTCAGACATTTTATGCACATTCCTTTTTAAATTTTTCAAGTAAGTTTGCGTACTCTGCAATCGCTAAACGAGGACCAAACTGAGAAACCACTTCGCTAGAAATGAGGATGGCCAGTTGAGCGGCAGTTTGGAGTGATTCACCTGCATTTAAAGCATATAAAAATGCACCTGCAAAAGCATCGCCAGCACCATTGGCATCTACAGCAAACACTTTACGACCTTGTACATAAAATTGTTGCTCTTGATTGGAAACTAGCGCACCTTTTTCACTCATTGTAATGACAACATCATTGCTTAGTAATTTTAATTTTGCCAAGGCTGCATCTACTGAACCAGTTTCAGTATACATCATGGCTTCTTGTTGATTACAGAAAATCAGATCTACACCATCATCAATTAGTTCATCTAAACCTGTACGCGCATATTGCACCATTGCTGGATCAGATAAAGTCAGGGCGATTTTTACACCATTTTCTTTAGCAATTTGGCGTGCAACTTTTACAGCTGCACGAGCTGAGTCACTGGTGGATAAATAACCTTCGATATACAGCCATTTTGCTGTTTTTAGCGGTTCAAAATCCATTTGCACATCCGAGAGTTCAGCGGTGATCCCTAAGTAAGTATGCATCGTGCGTTCTGAGTCTTCACTTACCAGCACCATGCATGTGCCTGTAACACCTTCACTGATAGATTTTTTAGAGGTCTGAATCCCTGCTTCATTTAAGCCATCGAGATAAACTGCCCCCAACTCATCATTTCCGACACGGCAAGCATAGAAAGCTGAAGCACCCAACGCACTAAATGCCACTGTAGTATTGGCAGCAGAACCGCCTGAAGCCTGACCTTTATAGTTTTGACTTTGTTTTAAATGTGCATAGAGTTGGGCTTGCGTTTCACCATCGGTAAGTTGCATGGTGCCTTTTTGCAAATTTTCTTGTGTTAAAAAATCATCAGAGACTTTAAATTCTTGGTCAATAAGCGCATTGCCAATTGCAAAAAGATCAACAGTTGCCATGTTATTCATCACAGTTATGCTTAAAAAACCTAAAGTTTACACGAATGCTCAGTTTTACAATAGTTTGTTGAGGAAAATTCAGCTTAAACACTAGATTTCATCAATGGCACAATACGTTATGATAAAACCGATAGCGTTATTAAAAAAGGTAGATAAATATGCCAAAAATGCAGCGAGCTTTGATCGGCGTTGGGGTCATGTTGCTCGATGACACTCAACAGGTTTTATTAGGAAAAAGAATTAAACAAGATGAAGCGGTGACATGGTGTTTTCCTGGTGGAAAAGTAGATGAACATGAAAGTTTTGAAGATGCTGCTGTGAGAGAGCTATTTGAAGAAACTCAATTACAACTTGCATCTGAACAGGTACAAGTCTTTATTTTAATGAGTGATTTGCAGCGTGATTATTTAAATTTGACCACAGGTGTTGTGTGTCAGCTTGATCGTTCACAGCACCATTTAAAACAGTCGATTCAAGTCACTGAACCTGACATATTTGAGGTTTGGCAATGGTTTGCTTTGGATAAATTGCCTGAAAATTTATTTCCTGAAACACAAATTATGTTGGACTATTGGTTAAAAAGACCAACTGCGACCAAATTTAAAATTTATCCAATTTTAAGTAGTTGATTTTTTCACAGTAAAATTTAAAAAAATAATGGTGTAATGTTGAGTGCTTATTTTAATGTGATGCAGTAAGAAAAACGTTTGAATCCTCACAGTATTGACTTACTAAATTTTGATACTCAAGTTTTACAGGATGTTTTTTCATCCATAATGCCCATATAAATACATGATGTAAAATGTTTGAGTTTTGAAAAGCTTAAGCTCAAATTAAGTTCTTCCACCAATCATGATACTTTCTTCAATATTCAGAATGTTGTCATGCAAAACTTTAAATCTGAGCTTATTTCTAAAGTTCCTCAAGTCACTTTGCTGTTTTGGATCACTAAAATATTTGCCACAACATTCGGTGAAACAGCAGGTGATGCCGTTTCTATGTCTATGAATTTAGGTTACTTGGTCAGTACCTTTATTTTTGCTTTTATTTTCATTACCTTTGTCTTCTTTCAAATTCGTTCTAACATTTATCGACCCTATTTATATTGGTTCACCATTATTGCCAGTACCACTGTAGGAACAACATTAGCAGATTTTGTAGATCGTTCATTAGGGATTGGCTATCTTGGTGGAAGTGCCTTATTACTTAGCTTAGTGCTCATTTCTTTGTATAGTTGGTATAAAGTTGAAGGCACAATTTCTCCGCACGCGATTGATCACCCACGTAAAGAACTGTTTTATTGGTTGACCATTACGTTTTCGCAAACCTTAGGCACAGCATTAGGTGATTGGTCGTCCGATAGCGCAGGATTGGGCTATACAGGGGGTGTTTTCTTATATGTAGGGTTGTTGGTGGTTATTGTTGCATTGTATTTTGGGACGAAAGTATCACGGACGGTGTTGTTTTGGGCAGGCTTTATTTTGACACGTCCTCTGGGGGCAGTCGTGGGAGATTTTTTAGATAAACCTATCGATCATGGTGGTTTGGATTTGAGTCGCTTTGCTGCATCTACAGTATTGTTGGTTGCAATTTTAGTCTGTATTTATTTGTCAAAAAAAATCAGTTGAGTTCAGATATAATCTTCTTAATCTACTATTTAAAAGTACATCCTGATATTTAAATAGCCTAAGCAATTGGGCTTTATTTTTGTGATTTAAAAACATCAATAGAAAGTAGTTGTATATTCAGCGCTATTTTAAGTAATAAAAGCTTGAGAATACGCGCAGCGAGCATTGTCAGCCTCCTAAAACAAGCCATTTTAAAATTTTATCAATAACTTGAAAAATAATTAAATTTACAATTCCGAGTATAAAGCTAGGGATTTTTGTAATGACAATACTTTTAATAGATGAATTAGATTGAATTCTGAATGTATAATGCCATATTAGATGTCATAATTTTTTAATTTTAGGAGATCACATGACTGTAGATGTCACTGAAACCTTAGCCCAAACTGTTCATCCTGCGTTTCAGTTGGTACGTCAACACCATGTTGAAGCTTTAGATATTTTAGTTTCAGAATATAAGCATAAAGTGACAGGTGCGGTACATTTTCACTTAGCGACAGAACATGACGAAAATGTATTTCTGGTTGCCTTTCGTACCCAGCCGATGGACTCCAAAGGTGAAGCGCATATTTTAGAGCATACTGCATTATGTGGTTCTGAAAAATTTCCCGTACGTGATCCATTTTTCTTAATGATCCGCCGTTCAATGAATACATTTATGAATGCATTCACCGCAGCGGATTGGACAGCTTATCCATTTGCAACTCAAAATAAAAAAGATTTTCAAAACTTACTTGAAGTGTATATGGATGCAGCTTTTGCAGCCAATTTAAATCCATTGGATTTTGCTCAAGAAGGCATTCGTATTGAACTTGAAAATGGCGAACCTGTGTATAAAGGTGTAGTTTTTAATGAGATGAAAGGAGCAATGAGTTCTCCTTCAGACCAGCTCTATCACCAACTGGCACATCATTTATTTCCAAAAACGACGTATCACTACAATTCAGGCGGTGATCCAAAAGACATTCCTGATCTGACTTACGATGAGTTAGTGACTTTCTATAAATCACATTATCATCCAAGTAATGCAATCTTTATGACTTTTGGGGATCAAACAGCCTATGATTTACAAGAACAGTTTGAAAAATTAGCCTTATCAAAATTTGAAAAAGGTCAGACTTTATACTCAAAACCTGAACAGCGTTTGGCTGCGCCGATTACGGTGCAAGAAAGCTATGCACTAGATGGTGATGAACTTAAAGACAAAACTTATCATGTTTTGTCATGGTTATTGCCTGAGGCGAGCAATATTAAAGTTCGTTTAGGTATGCGTTTAGTCGAAGGAATTTTATTAGAAAATTCAGCTTCACCATTACGTCATTATTTAGAAACATGTGGCTATGCACAGTCTACAGGTCCATTTATGGGCTTAGATGATTCTAACTTTGAAATGACATTCTATTGTGCTGTGCAGGGTTCAAATCCTGAACATGCTGAAGAATTTAAAAATGGTGTATTGCATATTTTACAACAAGCCGCAGCTCAACCTGCTGATCCTGAGATTGTAGAGGCAATTTTACATCAAATCGAATTGCATCAACGTGAAATCAATGGTGATGGTACGCCATATGGTTTATCTTTGATTTTAAATGGTTTAGGAAGTGCGATTCATCACAATGATCCTGTACATGTATGGGATGTAGATACTGCCATTGCTGAAGTAAAAGAAGAACTGAAAGACCCAATGTGGTTGTCAAACTTGATTCAAACCTATCTTTTGGACAATACACATCGTGTGCAATTGACTTTAGTGCCTGATGCCAATAAATCAGCACAAGAAGCCGCAGATGAAAAAGCACGTTTAGCAAAAATCGGCGCAGCATTAACAGAGGCTGAAAAAGCAGAAATTATTGCGCAAACTGAAGCGTTAAAAATCCGTCAAGAAACCGAAGATGATTTAAATTTATTGCCGAAAGTGGGCTTGGAAGACATTCCTGCGGATTTATATATTGTGCAAGGTCAACTTCGTGAAATTATTTCTAATCAAGTCGATACACCTTTAAATCTGTATCATGCGGGTACCAATGGAATTTATTATCAACAAGTCTTGATTCAAATTCCTGATCAAATTGTAAAATCACCGTATTTCAATTTGCTGTCGATTTTGATGGGTGAAGTCGGTGCGGGACAATATGATTATCTTGAGTTACAACAACTGCAAACTGCGGTAAGTGGTGGCTTGGGAATGGGTGCTTCTTTGCGCTCAAAAATCAATGATAAAGGTAAAATTACCGCTTGGTTGACGTTAACGACTAAGTCTTTATCAGATAAACTTGACGCAATTGGCTTGTTAAAATTGGCATTTGAGCAATTACGTTTCGACGAAAAAGATCGTATTTTAGAATTGTTGCAGCAACGCAAAACACGTTGGGCATCGCGTTTGTCTGGTTCAGGACATAGTTATGCGATGCAGATTGCATCTCGTAACAGCAGTGCCTTAGCACAACGTGATTATCAAAATACAGGCTTAGGCGCGTTAAATTGGTTGACTGAATTAGTCACTAAGATTGAACAAGATCCAACTGAATTTGATGCGCTGATTGATGAATTAAAATCTATTCATCGTGGCTTAATGCTTGCACCTAAACAATTTTTGTTGGTATGTGAAGAACACCATTCTGAGCGTTTACTTGAAGAGATTCAAAATGTTTGGGATAAATTAGATGTAGATCATGCACCCGTATTGTTAACCGAAGTCGAACAGTCATCCAGTGATGCAGATGAAGCGTGGCTGATCCAAGCCAATGTGCAATTCTGTGCATCTGCATATCCAGCAGTTGAAGTATCGCATCCTGATGCTGCACCCTTGATGGTTTTGGCAGCGTATTTACGTAATGGTTTTTTACACAGCGCCATTCGTGAAAAAGGTGGCGCGTATGGTGGTGGTGCAAGTTATGATGGCAATGCGTGTGCATTCCGTTTCTATAGCTATCGTGATCCACGTTTAGCAGAAACTTTTGCAGATTTTGAAGCAAGTTTGAATTGGTTAATGACGGAAGAACAGAAACCACATCAGCTTGAAGAAGCAATATTAGGTTTAGTTTCTAGTATGGATAAACCAGGTTCACCAGCGGGCGAAGCAATTACCGCATGTTATGCGCTATTGCATGGACGAACACCTGCATTTAGACGTCAAATGCGTGAACGTTTACTCAAAGTGAGTCTAGAGGATTTAAAACGTGTTGCACAAACTTACTTAATCGATCAAAAGCCAACAAAAGCAGTGGTCGCACCATTTGCCAAAAAAGAGGCTTTAGAACAATTAGGTTTTGACATTAAAAAAGTAAATTAAAACTCTTTTTGGAGAATACTATGTCGTTCAAAAATTTTGAACGCACACCATTGAACCTGAGCATCTTAATGATGCTCAGTTTTGGTTGGGTGACTGCTACACATGCAGAAGATGCTGCTTTAGTGAATCCCGCAAGTACTCAAGCATGTGTGGCTTTAGAGTCGAATGCAGATCGTTTAGCTTGCTACGATGCGATTTTTAAAGTGGGGACAACTGAGCCTGTACCTGTGATTGTATCAGAACAGCGTGCAGCCAAAGAGCTCGAAGCACCAAAAGCTGAGCAGCCACAAGGTATTAAAGCTAAAATTGAAGATAAAGTGGACAGTCTATTTGCAGTACACGCTGCCAAAATTGACCCAAATACTTCATTATTAGATAAGCGTTGGGAACTCTCGCCTGACAGTAAATTAGGGACATGGAATATTCGGGCATATCAACCTGTGTATTTATTGCCTGCTTATTGGACAAGCAATAAAAATGAATTTCCACACAGCCCAAATCCGCAAAATACCGTGGAAGAAGAACAAGATTTAAAATCCACTGAAGCAAAATTTCAGATTTCGTTAAAAACCAAAGCGGTTGAAAATTTGATTGGGGATAATGGTGATCTCTGGGTGGGTTATACCCAGTCATCTCGCTGGCAAGTATATAACGAAGATGAGTCTCGTCCGTTTCGTGAAACCAATTATGAGCCTGAAGCGAGTTTGATGTTTAGAACCAACTATCAGGTATTGGGATTGAATGGACGTTTACTCGGACTGACTTTAAACCATCAGTCTAATGGACGTTCTGATCCTTTGTCTCGTAGTTGGAATCGAGTAATTTTAAATCTTGGTTTTGAAAAAGATAATTTTGCTTTGATGGTTCGCCCGTGGTATCGCATCAGTGAAGACTTTAGCGATGACAATAATCCTGATATTAAAAATTATATCGGACGTGGTGATATGACAGCTTTTTATCGTTGGAAAGAGCATGATTTTTCCTTGATGCTACGTCATTCACTGAAAGGAGGGGATGATTCACATGGGGCGGCACAGTTTGATTGGGCATTCCCAATTAAAGGTAAACTTCGTGGACATTTCCAACTGTTTGATGGTTATGGTGAAAGTTTGATTGATTATAATCATCGTGCAACTTATGTCGGCTTAGGCGTTTCATTGATGAATGCTTATTAAAAGAAAAGAAATAAAAAAACCGCTCAAAATTGAGCGGTTTTTTTTATGAATGAAAATCATAATGGATTAACCCACTTGAATTTCAGCATTAGGATGACTAACTCGGCTTTTATTCGGTGTTGCAATCAAATATGCCAAAGTTAAAGGACCTAATCTTCCTGCAAACATCAGTAGCATTAATGCAATCAAACTTCCTGTGTGTAAGTCCTCAGTGACTCCACGTGAAAGACCAACAGTACATGCTGCAGATACTGCTTCAAACAATAAATCCAAGAATTTTTTGTTAGGTTCAAGTACCAAAAGGGTAAAGAAACCAATCAAAATCAACAGGGAATTAATCGCAATCACTGCAAGTGCTTTAAATGTGGCTTGGTGAGAAATCGAGTGACCAAATACTGTAATTTCGTCTGAGCGTTTTAAAAAGGTGATGACACTTAAAATCATGATAATAAATGTCCCAATTTTAATACCGCCAGCAGTACTTAAAGAACCACCACCAATAAACATTAGCACCATTGTTACTAAGGTTGAAGCATTGCTCATATTACCGACTTCTAGACTATTAAAGCCTGAAGAGCGTGGTACAGTGGCATGGAACCATGCATTTAAAGCTTGATCACCTACAGACATTGGCGCAAGTGTTAAAGGATTAGATGCTTCAATGAGCCAGATAGTCACAAAAGCAAACAAGTTCAAACCTGCAATGGTGGATAAAACTAATTTACTATTGGTGGATAGTTTTTTCCATTTTTTTGCACGTTTAATGTCCATCAATACCACAAAACCAACACCACCGATCATGTACAACATACTGATGGTTAAAGTCACCATATATTGGTCAGAAAAGCTCATTAAACTATTGGGAAATAAAGAAAAACCCCCATTATTAAAGGCGGAAATACTATAAAAAAGGGCGTAGAAGAAAGCATGTTCAATATCATAGTGATTTGACCATGCAATGGTTAAAATCGTGGTACCAATTGCCTCAAAGAATAAAGAATAAATCAGTACACCTTTAATCGTGGTCGTGGCTTTAGATAGGCTAGTTTGTCCAATAATTTCTTGTGCCATCACTTGCTGTTTTAGACCAACACGAGATGACAAACTCAACGCAGCCAAAATCGCAAAGGTCATAAAACCCAAACCACCACATTGGATGAGCAACATGACCACTACTTTACCAAAAGTCGTAAAGGATTCACCGATATTAACCACAGATAAACCCGTAATGGTTACAGCTGAAGTTGCTGTAAACAATGCATTAATCCAGGAAAGATCGCCATGATGTGCAAAAGGCAGTTTTAGTAATAAAGTACCAATGATAATGAAACTTAAAAAACCTAAGGCTAATAAACTCGGTGGACTGAGATTAATGCGATTATGCTTTTTATTGATCAATTCTTTTTTAGATAAACGCATAATTCATTCTATAAAAAGCGATTAGAAAGTTGTCGTAATTGTTCCACCGGACCTTCAACAATCAAAATATCTTTTTCTTGTAAAATAGTGCCAGGTGCAATTTGATAAATCACATGTGATCCACGTTGTAATAATAATGTTTGAATCTCACTATTACTATCGTCCATCAAACTTTGAAATTGAGCGCCTTGTAAATTTGAAGCAATTTCAATTTTTACAATATAACGTTCATTATTTAATGCCATATAACGACGAACCATTGGGTAACTTAAGGATTGTGCGATTCGAATTCCCATATCCTCTTCTGGATGGATGATTTGATCAATACCTAAGTGCGATAAAATCATATGATGTGCTTTAGATTTTGCTTTGACTAAAATTTGCTTAATACCTAAATTTTTTAAATGTAATACGCATAAAATACTGGCTTCAATATCTTCCCCAATGGCAACTACCACCGCATCACAATTTTGAATATTCAGTTCGTCAAGTACATGCTCATCTGTACCATCTGCAATGACTGCATGGCTAATTTGATCTGCTAAGTTTTCTACATTTTTTTTAAGGGTATCAATACCGATAACATCATGTTTTAAATGGGTCAGTTCCAATGCAACTGTACCACCAAAACTTCCCAAGCCAATGACTGCAAAGAGCGCCATAATTTAATCTATCCTTACATATGCAGATCAATGATTGAATAATAACT
The DNA here is from genome assembly GCF_001704615.3 of Acinetobacter defluvii. Taxonomy (NCBI): domain Bacteria; kingdom Pseudomonadati; phylum Pseudomonadota; class Gammaproteobacteria; order Moraxellales; family Moraxellaceae; genus Acinetobacter; species Acinetobacter defluvii. Next base: position 1,851,725 of record NZ_CP029397.2, on the reverse strand, counting down.
GATATTTTGTAAAAATTAACGCATGTTTGATATTGAATCATCACTTGAGTCTATAAATAAAATTTAAAAATGCAAGCTAGGGCAGTTGAATCCCGAACTTTCTCAAAATCTCACATAATTGAATCATTGGCATCCCCATGAGCGTGGTTTGATCTTGTCCAATCATGTGCTCAAATAAACTTATTCCTAAACTTTCACACTTAAAACTACCTGCACAATGTAAAGGTTGATCTTTTTCAACATAACGCTTGATTTCAGCAAGGCTTAAAACTCGAAATTTTACATGATAATGTTCAACCAACGTTTGTTCGAAACCTGAAGCGAGATGTTGCACACTGAGTGCAGTACTAAAATAAACATTCTGACCTGAGTTGGCTTGTAGCTGTTGGATGGCATTTTCTACAGATAAAGGTTTGCCAATAAAGTCTTGAGGAGCATGTTCTCGCCACGCCACTTGATCTGAACCAATGACGATGGCATCAGGATGATCTTTGGCAATCACTTGCGCTTTTTCAAAAGCTAAACGCTTTGCCAAATCATCAGCATGTATTTCAGCCTGTGGAGATTCGTTAATATTAAGTGAAATACAACGATACTCCAAACCCAAACGATTCATTAAATCTTTTCGGGTTTGACTAGAGGAAGCCAAAATAACTTCACTAAATGGGGTTGTTGAAGTACTCATAATGAATTAAACCGCATATTCCATCAAAATATCTAAAGGAACATAAGCCAACACGGCTTGATGACATGCTTCTACTTTAACTCTTGGTGCTTGCCCATCTTGATAAGCCTGAACCCAACGTGTTACACATAAACACCAAAAATCACCAGGTTGCAAGCCAGGGAAACCATGCTCAGGCAGTGGGGTGATCAAGTCATTGCCCATTTTTTGTGAATAACTGAGAAAATCAGAGGTCAACTCCACACAAACTGTATGTTGTCCAACGTCACTGGGTGCTGTATGACAAAAACCATTACGAAAATAGCCTGTGATTGGTGAGAAACAACAGCTTGCTAAAGGTTCACCAAAGACATTTAAACCATTAATTTTAGGATCAGGATGAAAAGACATAAGCGCATAAATATTTAAAGTTTTGCTTATAATAATCAAATCTCAATATTTCTACAGCTTTTCTACAAAAGTCGCTAACCTTTTTTTGTGTAATCATTTAGAATCAACGCGATTTTAATATCTATAAAGTGAGCGATACATGAATTTTCAGCGTATGACTGACCTTAATTTAACGGGCAAGCGTGTTTTGATCCGTGAAGATTTAAACGTTCCTGTTAAAAATGGTGTAATTACCAGTGATGCACGTTTACGTGCTGCATTACCGACCATTAAATTAGCCCTAGAAAAAGGTGCAGCGGTCATGGTTTATTCTCATTTAGGTCGTCCTGTTGAAGGTGAAGCAAAAGCTGAACAATCTTTAGCGCCTGTAGCAGCATATTTGACAGAGGCTCTGGGGCAAGACGTTAAACTGATTACTGAATATTTAGATGGTGTTGAAGTTGCAGCAGGTCAAGTCGTGTTACTTGAGAACTGCCGTTTTAATGTTGGTGAAAAGAAAAATAATCCTGATCTTGCTGCAAAATATGCAGCACTTTGCGATGTATTTGTCATGGATGCTTTTGGTACAGCGCACCGTGCAGAAGCATCAACTGAAGGTGTTGCACGCTTAGCAAAAGTTGCAGCAGCAGGACCTTTACTTGCAGCAGAATTAGATGCTTTAGGTCGTGCATTACAAACGCCTGAAAAACCAATGGTTGCAATTGTTGCTGGTTCAAAAGTATCCACTAAACTGGATGTTTTAACATCACTTTCTGATATTTGTGATCAATTGATCGTTGGTGGTGGTATCGCTAATACTTTCTTGGCAGCAGCAGGTTATAACGTAGGTAAATCATTATGCGAAAATGATTTGATCGATACCGCAAAAGCCATCGCAGCAAAAGTGTCTGTACCTCTTCCTACTGATGTGGTTGTAGCGGATGCTTCTGAAATCAACTTTGATGATTTCTTGGGTTCTTTAGCAGCAGCAAAAGCAGTTGTGAAAAAAGTTGAAGATGTTGCCGACAATGACATGATTTTAGATGTCGGTCCTGAAACTGCAAAAGCATTTGCTGAAATTCTAAAAACCTCAAAAACCATTCTTTGGAATGGTCCTGTAGGGGTATTTGAGGTGGACCAATTTGGTGAAGGGACAAAAACATTGTCTTTAGCAATTGCTGAGTCTGAAGGTTTCTCGATTGCAGGCGGTGGTGATACTTTAGCTGCAATTGATAAATATGACGTTGCGGACAAAATCGGTTATATCTCGACTGGTGGTGGTGCTTTCCTTGAGTTTGTAGAAGGTAAAACATTGCCTGCGGTTGCTGTTCTATTAGAACGTGCATAAGCATACATTTCGGTTTGTAATGACAGAAGGTTGACTACGGTCAACCTTTTTTCATGGGCTATTCATTTGTTGGTCATGAAAATGAAATATATCTGAAATAAACTGATAGATATTAAATCACCCGCTGTGGAAATTACGTGATGAAATTAAATCTTGCACTTGCTGTACTTCTTATTGCTCCTTTAACTCTAGTTGCTTGTTCTAAACAAGAAAAAGCACCAGCTGCTGAACAAGGTACTGCTTCTGAAGCTGTAGCAACAGATACAGCATCTGAAACAGTAACAGCAGAGCAACAAGCAGCTATTGATGCGCTTGATCAACCTGTTTTAGATGAAAAAAATACAGATGTTCCTGCTGAAAAAGCCAATGCACCAGCTGATGCTGCAACACCAGCAACTGAAGAAGAAGCAGCTGCACACTAAACTTTTCAAAGTTTTGTAGTAGTTTGTTTAAAAGTCCCTGCAAATGCAGTAATGCCAGTCAGTTAAGAAATTGACTGGCATTTTCTTGGATATTTTTGTGCTTTAATTTTCACGACTCGTGAACATTCTCTCTGCCTTTTTTCAGGTAATACAAATATTTTTGATTGTTCAAATAATTGTGCTAAATGTTTAGGTAAGTTTCCTGCTGACTCTAAAGGCGTATGTCTTAAGATATTGATAATACCTATGGATGCAATATGGAAACTGATCCTTAAAGGACTGACATTTGCATGTTGGGCGATAAATTTCATCTGTCGTCTCAAAATATTATAAGCTATAAATACACCCCACAATTCTTGATACACCAAATCAGGTTGCTTACTTCTTAAAACCTTTGAATCCTGTAAATCACTTTTAATTTCTCGATAACACATTTCTATTTCCCAACGCTGCATATAAAGCATCGCAAGGTCTTTGAATGGATACGCTTTAGAATCTGTCAATGATGTAATGTAACGCCTCGTTTTTCCTGCATATTCAACTTCAAGCAAACGGGCTTCCCAATAATCACCTAATGCTGGATTGATCTTTTTTGCTCTTGGTGAAACAGGCATTTTTATCTGAAAGTCATGGGCGGCATTATTGTGAATAACTTCATAACGAAGGTTATCTTTTGCACGCATCAACCAATGACTTTCTTCTGCCTGAGATTGCCAACTCACTAAAAAATCAGCAGAGAAGTAAGCACGATCAAATAAGGTAATACTATGAGCAGGTGCTTTTAATTGACTAGCTAAGGTTAATTCACCTTGATCCATACTGCCAATTTGGGCATCGATCATTTCATGTGTATTGGTATTCACAAGACAAGTTGCTCTAACTTGTGGATAAGGAACAACTGCTGTTTTCCCTTTAGAAGAGCCAAAGTGCTTAAAGTTTTCTTCGGTATGAGGCATAGACCAAACCACGCCGTCTACAGCACAAACGCACAGACCATGAAAGTTATTATATTGTTGTTGTGAGTCTTTAAGCCATGCCTGACTTAATGTTGAAAATAAAGCACTCATAGGTTCTAAACCTAAGCGCTGTCTTGCCTGTACCGATGCACTAGGTACACAGTATTCTGTTGTACCGAAAACAAGTTGTAATTGCTGAACTACATACCAAATTGGTTGGTTTCGAAATAGAGCAAGTCCAATGACTAACCAAACAACATGTTCAGCAGGAAGTTTTCTTTTTCGAATGGATGCTTTACCTGTTTGATTTAAGCAATCTTCAATCCAGTTTAAATCAATTAACTCACTAAATTGAGAAAGTGAAGGCAAGGTTTGTTGTAATGTTATATCTAAATTCTGAGATAATTTCATAAAAAAAAGAGCGTATTTACATACACTCTTTTTACAGCATTTTAACTTTTTTTGCTTAACTGACTGGCATTACCTGCAAATGCAGGGCTTTTTTTTGAAATAGTCAATATTGTTGCTGAATTGAAACAAATCACAAGGTAGAATATGCGACATTACCTGGGAGGATATTATGGCTCTTATTTCATTGCGCCAGCTCTTGGATCATGCCGGTGAACACAGTTACGGCGTTCCAGCGTTTAACGTAAACAACTTAGAACAAATGCGTGCAATCATGTTAGCCGCAGATGCAACGAATTCACCTGTTATTGTGCAAGCTTCTGCAGGCGCACGTAAATATGCTGGTGCACCATTTTTACGCCATTTAATCTTAGCAGCCATCGAAGAATGGCCACATATTCCAGTGGTAATGCACCAAGATCATGGTACCAGCCCAGATGTATGCCAACGCTCAATCCAACTTGGCTTCTCATCAGTGATGATGGATGGCTCTTTAGGTGCTGACGGAAAAACACCAACAAGCTATGAATATAACGTTGATGTAACACGCCGTACTGTCGAAATGGCACATGCATGTGGTGTTTCTGTTGAAGGTGAAATTGGCTGTTTAGGTAGCCTTGAAACGGGCATGGCAGGTGAAGAAGATGGTGTGGGCGCTGAAGGCGTACTTGACCATTCTCAACTGCTTACTTCAGTTGAAGAAGCGACTCAATTCGTAAAAGATACCAATGTAGATGCTTTAGCAATTGCAGTCGGTACTTCACATGGTGCGTACAAATTCACACGTCCACCTACAGGCGATATTTTAGCGATTGACCGTATTAAAGAAATTCATGCGGCACTTCCAAATACACACCTTGTAATGCATGGTTCAAGCTCTGTACCACAAGAATGGTTAGCGATCATTAACCAATATGGCGGTGACATTAAAGAAACTTATGGTGTTCCTGTTGAGCAATTGGTTGAAGCAATCAAACACGGTGTGCGTAAAATCAACATCGATACAGATTTACGTTTAGCCTCTACAGGTGCGATGCGCCGTATGATGGCTGAACAACCAAGTGAATTCGATCCGCGTAAATTCTTTGCAAAAACTGTTGATGCAATGAAAGATATTTGTGTTGCACGCTATGAAGCATTTGGTACAGCAGGAAATGCTGACAAGATTCGTCCTATTTCTTTAGAGAAAATGGTAGAACGTTATAAATAATTCGTTTTGAATGGTTTATACAAATGGATCTTGACCTAAAAGTAGTTAATTAAATAAAAATCTAAAATGCTGTAAGAGTGAGCATATGTAAATATGCTCATTTTTTATGAAATTTATCTGCGAGTTTAGATGGAATGCCCGATTGTAAAAGCAGGTTCAATCAATAGCTAGTTATCGGTTTTCAAAATAACCCATAATATGTGGAAATTTATAGACTTGAACAACGACGATAATTTCCTTATTGTGTCTTAAACTACGATGTTTTGATACTTTGGCATCCATGGTTGTGCTTGCTCAAGCTGTGCTGCGAGCTGTAACAGTAAATCTTCTCGTCCAAACGGCGCAATGAACTGTGAACCAAGTGGTAAATTATTTTTATTCCAATACAAGGGGACTGACATAGCAGGTAAGCCAGTGATATTTGCCAATTGAGTAAACGGAACCCATTGCAAATTATTTTTAATCAGATGTTCAACCAATTTTCCTTTTGCTAATAAATGTGCTTGATCTAATTTTAATAAACTTTTTAAAATCGGTTTTTGCCAAGCAGGTGTTTTAATTTCACCGTTTTTAGGCGCTACAGAAGCGGTTGCAGGTGTTAGATAAAGATCATAGTCTTCAAAAAAATGATTCATGCTTTGTACATAGTTTCCCCAGTTATTGAGGTTTTGAATATAATCTAATGCAGTGGCTTTGGCACCAAAAGCAGCAATGGCGAGTGTGTCGAGTTCAAAGTCTTTGTCTTTTGCACCAAACTCACGTTTGAACTGTTGTACCGTAAAAGCGCATTGACTAAACCATGTGATAATGAAGTCTTTGGCGAGTTGCATACCATCAATTTTTGGTGCGGTTTCTTCAACATGATGACCAAGGGACTCTAACAGTTTTATAGTATTTAAAATGGCAGCTTTGGCGTCTTGAGAGACCAGTGTTCCAATTGGGGAGTCAATAGAAAATGCAATTTTTAAGGGTCTTGGTGCTTGCTGGATCAGCTCTAAATACTTGCCTTGAGGCTGTTCAATTTTGAATAAAGAGTTCTGTTCAGCACCTTGTGTCATATCTAACATGGCAGCACTGTCACGTACGCTCTTAGTAAGTACATGTTGAGAGGCTGCACCATGCATTGCTTCACTCATCTTTGGTCCCCAAGGCGTGCGACCACGACTCGGTTTTATACCAAATAGACCACAATAAGATGCAGGAATACGAATCGAACCACCCCCATCACTTGCACCTGCAATTGGCACAATACCAGCTGCTACTGCGGATGCTGAACCGCCTGAAGAACCCCCACTATTATGTTTTAAATGCCATGGATTATGGCATGCGCCCCATGCTTCAGGTTCTGTGATGCCCTTAATGCCAAACTCAGGTGAATTGGTTAAACCAAATGGAATTGCACCCGCATTTTCCCAACGTCTTACAATCTCGGAATGTTGAGTAGAAACATAATTAAGTTTTTTTAATGAATTTGAACCAAAAGAAGTAGGGACACCTTGATACTCTTGATGTAGGTCTTTGAGTAAAAAAGGAATACCTGAAAATAAACCACTATGTTTTTGCTTTGAACTTTGAAGAGCTTGTTCATACATTGTAATGACAACAGCATTTAACTTTGGATTAACTTGCTGAGTGCGTTGCCAAGCGAGTTGTAATAGCTCAGTGGAAGTGACTTGCTTTGTTTGAATAAATTTGGCTAAAGCCAAGCCATCATATTGGTCATATTCTGTGTATTTCATAAAATTCCTATTTAATAAAAATTTAATTAGAAAGAGTTTTGTAAACCTATTTCTAAACAAATTTGATTGCGTCCTTTTTCTTTTGCTTGATACAAAGCTTGGTCTGCACGATTAATTAAATGTTGCAGAGGTAGAGCTGAAGGCAGTTTTTCAAAACTTAAGCCTATACTAACACTAATATAGATGTGTTGATGTTTATCTAACTCTATAGGCAATGATTGGATGGTATCTCGGATTCTATCAGCAATACTGATACTTTGCTTAAGACTGACATTTTTTAAAAGAATTGCAAACTCCTCACCTCCTAGACGACCAAGCAAATCATCTTCACGTAATACAAGTTTTATTCTTTCACTAAAAATTTGTAAGACTAAATCACCATTATAATGTCCATATTGATCATTTATATTTTTAAAATGGTCTAGGTCTAATAATAAAATAGCAATAGTTTTTTCTGCCTGCAGTTTGTTTTTTGCCCTAATAATGTCTTCACTTTGTTCGTAAAAAAACCGACGATTCATAACAGTTGTCAGGCTATCGTAGTTCGCAAGATATAAGATTTGTTGATACAGTTTTTGTCGGTTTAAACTATTAATTGCTAAGGTTAAAGGTCCAAGTGCAAGCATGAATAGACCAATCCGTATAGAAATCGTTGTACTTAAAAATGCGTCAGAAGATTGATCAATATAAAATTCATTCAATGTATTGTTCAATAACATGCACACAATACAATTAATAATTGCAACATAAAACAAGTTATAACTCAAAGATGCCCAGACCAAAGCTGCAATAGGAAACATAATTGCCCCAGGACCAATAAAAAAATGCGTCAAACCCACAGAAATAATCACCGCAATTAAAGGCAATAAATCCTGATAAGAAAACTGCTTGAATTGAAGGTTTTGTAAATAACTTTTAAGATTCTGTTTCTCGGGAATGGCAAGTACAATCGGTAAAAAGGCGATCATATTTAAAATTTCACCTGACCACCACATACCAAAATCTATCCACACTCGCTCTGGTGTCATGAATGTATTTTCAACGTATGGAATGGTCAATGCTGCAAAAGCAGGACTTGCTAGACAGCCGCCGATTGAACAAAGTAAAAACAAATACAGGAAAGTAAGCCCTTTGTTATATTCTTTATAATTAAGCTTAAATAGCGCAATCAGTGCTAGGGTGACGACAGGATTAAGTAAATTGGCAATGGTTAATAAAAAAGTCACTAAAAGTGTATTGCCTGTTAATAAATCAGCAAGCATAAAACCTATAAATGCACCGAACCATCCACTAAAATTATTCAGAGATCTAAAACGAAGCAATAAGCCCAATAACACGGCGTTGGCAGGCCAGCAAATAGAGAGGAAAAATAAAGGTCGTGCTAAAATGCCACACAGCGCACAGATAAAAATAATGCTCGCAACAATGATAAAAGCATTTAAATGCTGCCTAAAACCATGTTGGAATGTTTGAGCAAATATAGGCAAATGGTTGATCCTACACGAGACAGGGTGTATCACTACACAATTATTTTATTAAGTGAATGGTATCGTTTAATTATTTCATATAAATACCTATTTTTGTATAAGAATTATTTTTTTGTAGTGTAATTGACGTATTTTTTACAGTTTATTTATTGAAATGAAAAGATATAAAATATTGTTCGTATATGGTTATTTTTACATGCTTTATTTGCAAAATATGTTAGTTTAAAGACAAACAAATCGCGGTATACACTTAGGTATGAAAAAAACACTATTAATTTCTTTATTGGTTTGTGCATCAAATTTAGTATTTGCTGAATCACCTACAGCTAAGTCGGCTGCAACGACACAAGCGACAGCAACTTTAGCTGCAAATACGATTCGAATTTCAACACGTCCTGAAATTTTAGGTTTGTGGGGCATGGAAATACCCAATAATAAAAAATGTGTAGAATATTATAACTTTCGTGGTGGGAATGAAGTTGTTGTGAATAGTGGTAAAGAGTGGTCAGCAGGTTTGTATGATTACCAGCCTTCACCCGATAATTCAAAAGACAAGCCTCCCGCTCTAATCATGCAAATTAAGTATGAAAATAATGAAGCTGATTGTTCTGGTCGTCAGGAAAATCAAGCAGGCGAGGTGTCGCAATATTTTGTACGTTGGAAAAATAACAATACAATAAATTTTTGTGCTTCTGAAAAAGAAGAACAATGTTTTGCTACTCTAAACCGTGTTTTACCATAATGTTAAGTGCTGAGTGAATATTGTTATTTCACCTTATTTCAAAAATCTAAGCACTAAAAATGAATAAATAAAAAACCGAGTTGATTTAAACTCGGTTTTTTATACGTGTAAAAATTATTTTTCTACAAATGCACGTTCGATCACGTAGTCACCTAGAACACCCATTTTAGGTGACTCTTTTAAGCCATGTTGATCAAGTAGTGCTGCAACATCATCAAGGAAAGCAGGGCTACCACATAGCATTGCACGGTCAGTTTCAGGATTGAAACGAGGTAAACCAATCTTTTCAAACAATTGACCAGTTTCAATCGCAGTAGTAACACGACCTTGGGTGTGGAATTCTTCACGAGTCACTGTTGGATAATAGATTAATTTTTCTTTTGCACCTAACTCTGAGAAAAACTCATGATTTGGTACTTCATTTAAAATCAAATCTTGATATGCCAACTCTGAAATAAAGCGTGTACCATGTACCACAATAATTTTTTCAAAACGTTCGTAGGTTTCAGGATCACGAATTGTAGAAAGGAATGGAGCAAGACCCGTACCAGATGAAAGTAAATAAAGGTTTTTGCCTGGATTTAAGTCATCTAGCACCAAAGTTCCTGTTGGCTTTTTAGAAATTAAGATCTCATCGCCTACTTTTACTTTTTGTAAAATAGACGTTAATGGACCATCAGGAACTTTAATAGAGAAGAACTCTAGCTCTTCTTCATAATTTGCGCTTGCGATTGAATATGCACGCATTAAAGGCTTACCATTCACTTCAAGACCAATCATCACAAATTGACCATTTTTAAAACGGAGTGCGGCGTCACGTGTTGTTTTAAAACTGAATAATGTGTCATTCCAGTGGTGTACGTGAGTAATCTTTTCGACGTTGAAAGCAGCCATTAAAGGTCTCAATATAAATTATCAAATTAGAACAGCTTGCTATTCTAATCTAAAATCATTCTCTATAAACTGAATATATTTAATTGAACTTATCAGAAAAAGTGATTATGCCTGATCTTCAACTCCCTATTATTGGATATATGCACTCACCTTATCAAGAAAAATTTGGAATTCCACGCCAACCCAATTTAGTACAAGTTGAATCTTATATTGAGATGATTGCCCCATATAATGACTTATGCGCTTTTGAAGGCATTGCTGAGTTTAGTCATTTATGGTTGATTTGGCAATTCCATGAAAATAAAAATAGCAATGAAAATCATAAATTTAGACCACAAGTTAGACCACCTAGGCTGGGTGGGAATCAAAAAATAGGTGTATTTGCTACTCGCAGTATGTACCGTCCTGCACCCATAGGTTTATCTGTTGTACAACTTAAAAGTGTGAAAAAAGTAGGAAAATCAGTGCATGTTTATGTGACTGGAAGTGACTTATTAGATGGCACACCGATTATAGATATTAAGCCGTATATCCAATATTCTGATGCCATCCTACATGCAAAAAGTGCTTATGCTCAGCAAGCACCTGTAAAAAAACAAGTTATTTGCTCTAAAAATGTACAATCTAAAATTCAGCGTTTGATCGAAATGGACAAAATGACTGTTCAGACTCAGGATGAGTTAGAGCAAGTCCTGTCTTTAGACCCGCGACCTGCTTATCAAGATGATGAAAAACGTATTTATAAAATGAAATTTGCAGGTTTAGATGTGAGTTTTACAGTGCATGAACACGAAGTCAGCATTACTGATATTGTTGAAATGGATTGATTGAAAAATTATTATAAAAAACAAAATTTGAAAATAGATGGAATGTTTTCCCATCTATTTTCCATGATTTTATTTAAAAATAATGATCAGTATGAGCACAACACTGATGCCGAGCAAAATACGGTTGATCCATTGTGCAGTGGTTAACGGTTGATCTATTTTGTGAGTATGTCGTCTGCGTGTCGTGCTTCCATTTAACTGTCCAACATCAGGTTTTTCTGCTGTTGCACGATCAAACTCTGCTGCCAAGCTTAACAACCACTCTTCAACGTCAGGATCATTTTTATTTAGATCATTGCTCGGTGAGGCATAAAAACGCATCGCATTTTTGAAAGAGATTTCATCCATTTGAATTTTAGCGGTTTCAACCAAGTAGAAGAAAGCTTGTTTACTGTCTTTTTCTACATATTTTCCTTCAGTATGAAAATGTGCCATTAGTTGCATGGCTTCAGGATCATCGTTCATCACTAAACTTGCAATAATACCAATCGCTTGTTGGGCTTTTTCATGGTCATCTTCATTGGTTTTTAAGATTTCAAGTGCTTTGATAAGTGCAGGATTGCTTACATCAGGAATGGCCGCAACTGCGGAAATTTCGTTATTTGCTTCCACAGCTTGAATAGGTATGTTTGTCTCTGATGTGAATGGTTTTGTTACTTCTACGATTGTGGGGAATATCGTGCTAAGTGTTAAGAGAAACTCATCAGCTTGCGTATCATTGAGTAAATAACCCGAAGGTCTGCGCAAAATTTTGTCTTTAAAATGCGCTTGCCAAAATGATTGTTGAGTAAAACTGTCTTGGAACTCAAAAGCACTTTGATAAAATGCAGTCATCGCTGCTTCAAATTGCGCAAGTGACAAATCAGAAGGCGTGTATTGAATCACAGAATAAATCTCTTCAATTTTATTTTCAGCATTTTTAGTGTAGGGAATCACTAAACTCACAGCGGTTTTTGTTGGGGTATAAATCTGAATTTTAAGATAAATTGCATCAGTTCGCCCTGTTGGCAAATAAGCATGAATATCTTCACAAAAAATTTGGAATGGATGGTTCTGCGGATTATTTTCAAGTTCTGTAAATGCTTTTTCCCTAGGGTTGTCTTGCATGAGCTTAATAATTTGAATTTTATTTTCTTTGGTGACCAATAAACATGGCGTCAAACTTGAGCCATCAAGCATAGAACTCGCATAACCTGCTAAAAAGCCCGCATGTTTAAATGCACGTATAATATTGGCAGTAATTTCAGGTTGTTCTACATCTTTTAAAGATGAAGGAAAATAGACTAAATGATCAGAGGACAGCGCCATGTATTTTTGAACATACTCAAGACAGCTTTGAACTGGCTGAGCATCATCAAATAAAATGGCAGTAAGTACACTCATCGGGAAAGAAATCTGATTTTGAAATACAAATACTTGAGCTAATTCATAGCGGAAAGTTTCGTCTTCATCCTGGCTAAACATGGCTTTATATTCTTCAAAACTAAACCATTTCACGCTACTCAATGTTTGATGGGCAATCGTTGTGCCCAGATAATAACTTAGTGCAACTAAGAAATTAGATTTTTCTTTATTTTGCATAAAGTCAGCATATTTTGTTGGATTGAGCTGTTCATGCTGACGAATACTATTTAATAGTAAATCAATTTTTTGAATACTGGCTAAGGAAAAATCAAAATCAATTAAATCCGTAGCTTTACGGTAGGCGTTTCCTCCTGAAATATAAGCATGTTGTTGTAATGCTTGAACATAATTAGCACAATATTCATTAATATTACGAGTGTTTGAGCCTGCAATGACAGTTTGACGAGAATGCACATAAGTTAGACAAGTTCTGTCAGAGGTTTCACCTTGTGTGAGCAGATCAGAAATCACCCCTAAAGGTAAACACACTTGGTGATGAATAATCGCAACCATTGAGCTAAAAAAGTCAAGGGGTAGCTCATAATCCGAAGGTAAAATTTTGATGGCTTCGTAATAATTATACCATTCCACTTTTTGTTGGGTACGCTCTGCAATGACATCGCAAAGATAGCCAATCACCACCATCAAAAAATTTAAACCATCTTTTTCAGTAACAAGATCATTTGGACGAATATTTTGATGGTGTAATGCAAGTAAAAGTTCATCAATTTGTTTTAAGCTGTCATCACTAAAATCAGCTGTAATTTGAAAAAGGGTGTTGGCATACTTTAAGCCAAGAGGAGGCATTTTCTTATGATAAAAGCATTGCAATAAATCTTGCATGTCTTGTTGCGTTTTTCGGTTCATAATGCACTTGATTATTGATTTTTTAACAGATTATCATAAATAAAAACAGTGATGTAGCTATTGGTTTGCTTAGTTGAGTTATATTTTTACTAAAAGTGACTGAAAAGCAAAAAATAGTTCAAACCTATAAAAAATATAATTAGAAGAATATGCTTTTTTAGAGTTTAAATATTGTTTTTCAGATTGTCTAATGCAAAGTAGGCGAAAAATTGTATTGGTTTTAATAGAAGCATTGCATAAGTTGGTTTCATCAATCATATAAACGATAAATCCCACTAAAGCGTTCACAGCCTTTTTGTTCGGTTTTTACAGTTAAAATCGCCTTTTGGAAATTCATTTGATATTTACAGTCATGCTCATTGTCTATAATCTCATTTTTTTTGTCAGGTGTCGTATAAGCAAGCAGGGGTATGGTTTGTTTATCTTGATGGTTGTTTGGACTACGATAAGCTAAGCCTTCGATTTTAATGCGATCTTTGGTAAGTTGATGTACTTGAATATGAATCGGTTGTTTGGCGATTTCACCATGTTCATATTTAATAAAATGTTGCGTTAAGCTTTGATTCATTGACGTATAAAAATTTAGGTCTTCAAGGCGAATATCGAATTGTTGCTTAAAACATTGTGTACTTTTACATTGTTGGATACGGTTTAACCAAAGTTGATTGGTGTCATCAATTAGACGAATAGGTGCATCTGTGACCAAATAAGCAGTAAGATATTTTTCATTTAACTCATTGCGAAGCGCTTCAAAATCGGCACTACATATTCTGGCGATTTTGTTTGTTTGGGTTGTATCGCATTGCACAGGAAAAGCATGCGTAATGACACAGATCCCATAAACAAAGAGACCTGAAATTAAGCTTTTAATCGGATTAAATTCTGTATTCAACAGCATGATCGCTTATACTTTCACTATGTTTGCATCCGTACTATACGAATTAGAAAGTACGAATACAAGATGATTCAACTTAAAATCTGTATAAAGGAGCTGAAAATGAGCATACCAATTCGCATTGGACAAGGAATGGATGTGCATGCTTTTGAGGATGGTAGTTTTGTGACTTTGGCAGGCATTCAAATTCCACATACGCAAGGTTTAAAGGCACATTCTGATGGTGATGTAGTGCTACACGCTTTATGTGATGCGTTGTTGGGGGCTTTAGCTTTGGGTGATATTGGGCAGCATTTTCCAGATACAGACCCTGAGTTTAAGGGAGCAGATAGTCGTAAATTACTTAAGCATGTTTATCAATTGATTTTAGATCGTGGTTATCGTTTAAATAATGCTGATATTACCGTAGCGTGTGAACGCCCAAAATTGGCAAAACATAATCTGGCAATGCGTCAAAGTATCGCAGATGTACTTGATGTTGATGTGACGCAGATTAGCATTAAAGCAACCACCACAGAAAAGCTCGGTTTTACAGGACGTCAGGAAGGGATTTTATCGACTGCAACGGTTTTAATCAGTCATCAAGGTAAATAATGTTAAAAATCGCTGAAATAGAGTTATCATCTTTATTTCAGCATTATGTGCAGATTAATGTTGCCCAAAACCTGTGAATGTTAAATTTAATTAATGATCTTCATCTTGAATGAATTTGAAATGTTTAGATTAGCTGTGAAAAACGCAAAAAAGAGCGTTAAAACCCTGACATACAAAGATATTTAAGTGTTTTTCAGGACTTTCTTTTTTCTGAACAGTTAAGTTTGCTGATTTATCTGAGTGAGGATTTTGAAGGTGGCGAAACTAAGTTTTTTAATCAAACTCGTCATATGCCAATATTTAATATTCAGCCGAAAATAGGGCAGATTTTAATTTTTGAACATCGTCAAATGCATTCGGGAGCACCTGTTTTTTCAGGGCAGAAATATGTTTTACGGACAGATGTCATGTATAAACACGCTGTATTTAATCGTGACAATAAAAGTTAAAATCGCTAAAAAGACTCAAGCTCAACACTTGAGTCCAAAATACTTTTAAGCAAAATGATCTGCATTCATTAAAGAATGTTGTAAATCGATGGTTGACTTACGTCCTTGCAGTTGTAAACTCACAGCATGGATCAAACCTGTCCACGTTTCATTGGGTTCCCAAATCTCATGCATGAGTTCTTGTGCTGTTGGCATATCGATATCCATAAAGTACTGACGATACAAATACATCAAACTGCTGACACGCATGTTTTTAGCACAGTGTACCCACACCATTTTTTCTTGCACTAAATGTGCAATCATGTCTAAAACAAATAGACACTGATCATCGGCAGGCGTATCCCAAGAGATTGGAATTTGAATATAGTTTAAACCCAGCTCAACGCAGATTTTATCTTCATGCACAAGATGTGGCTTAGCGTCATTAAAAGCCAAATTGATGACTGTATCTACACCATATTCTTTAATATATTGTAATTGTTCAGCCGTAGGTTGCCCTGAGGTAAACAAATGTTCATGTACAAATTGAAAATTTGCAATGTGGCTTAATTCAGTTTCAAGTTCATTCATAATTTTCATTCAGTTACTTCAATAAAAAAGCCATCCCATCGGATGGCTTCTTGTGATTATCGGTTTGCTAAAACGTCTTTTAAAGCAGCATCCATTTCAAGTAACGTCTTTTCAGTGGTTTCCCAGTCAATACAACCATCGGTCACTGATTTACCATATTCCAAATCGCAAAGATTTGCAGGGATGTCTTGACGCCCACCTTTTAAATGACTTTCAACCATAAGTCCTACAATAGATTTATTACCTTCTAAAATTTGTTCAGTAATATTTTTCAGAACCAAAGGCTGTAAGTACGGGTCTTTGTTTGAGTTTGCATGGCTTGCATCAATCATGATTTTATTGCTGACTTTGGCTTTGGCTAAAGCATTTTCAGCTTCAGCAACCGAACCAGCATCGTAGTTAGGTTTACCATTTCCACCACGAAGTACTACATGTGCATAAGGGTTACCTTTGGTGCGAATGATCGACACTTGCCCTTGATCATTCAAACCTAAAAAGCTATGTCCATGTTTTACAGATTGCATCGCATTGGTCGCAACGGTTAAACCACCATCAGTACCATTTTTAAAGCCTACAGGTGAAGATAACCCAGAAGACATTTCACGGTGAGTTTGACTTTCAGTGGTACGTGCCCCAATTGCAGACCAAGAAATGAGATCTTGATAGTATTGGGGTGAGTTTGGATCAAGCGCTTCTGTTGCACAAGGTAAGCCTTTTTCATTTAACTCAAGTAAAAGTTTACGACCAATGCGAAGACCTTTTTCAATATTAAAAGAGTCATTCATGTCTGGGTCATTAATTAAACCTTTCCAACCTACTGTAGTACGTGGTTTTTCAAAATAAACACGCATCACAATATAAAGTGTATCTTTGACTTTTTCACTTAAGGCTTTTAAGCGATCTGCATAATCATGTGCAGCAACAGTGTCATGAATCGAGCATGGACCAATCACAACAAAAAGACGTTTATCATTTCCATCTAAAATATTACGAACAGTTTCACGACCATGAAGAACTGTTTGATAAGCTTTGTCATTTAATGGTAATTCAGCTTTTAATTCTGCAGGAGTAACTAAAGTTTGAATGCTTTGTACATTCACATCATCAATATCTGATTGATTAATAAGATTAGAATTAAGTGTATTCATTGCCGTCACTGGTAGTAGATCATACAAAACTATTTATAGTAGTTTGAATATAACACGATTTTATTGATATTTTGCGAAAAGAAAACATCAATAAAATCTATAGGTCACATTAATAAAATTTGTGAGTTGATTCACTGTTTGATCAAAGTCTGGAAGTTTGAGTATGTTGTTGGCTGATGAGCATAGCCGTGTGTGGTTTTTCTACAGGTTTTGATTTTACAGGATGAACAATAAAGTTAATGCCCAGTGCAAAAAGCGTGACGCCTAAAACCTTTCGAATTAGTTTTTCAGGCATATGAGAGCTAATCAGAGTTCCCACGATAATTGCAGGAATTGAACCTGTTAACAACCAGCCAAGCAAATGAAAATCTACATTTCCCGAGGTCATGTGTGCAAAACCTGCAGCAGCCGTCAGCAACACAGCATGCACCACATCCGAGCCAATAATACGGATCATAGGCAAATTAGGGAACATTAAAATTAACGCCATAATTCCAAATGCGCCTGCACCTACAGATGAAAGTGTCACAAATATGCCCAAGACAATGCCCATGAATACCACAAAAAAACGTTTACCTTCGATTGAAAAGTTTTCAGCGAGTAGATCATCGTGTTTTTTGTCACGAAACTTGGCAAAGAACTTCTCGATTTGTGCTCGAAACATAATCGAAAGACCTGTGATGGTGAGCATAAAGCCAAGTACCATGGTCAAAACAGCTTTGTAGTGGGTTGAACTACTGAGATAATTATCTAAAACCCAATGTGTGGCAAATGAAGCAGGAATACTACCCAATGCCAGCCAAAGCACGATAGGCCAGACGATATTTAGTTTTCTGGCATGTACTAGCGAGCCACAGAATTTAGAAATTGCGGCATAAAGTAAGTCAGTTCCGATGGCAATGTGAGGTTCAATTCTAAATAAACTAATCAGGATTGGCGTCATTAAAGAGCCACCACCGACACCTGTAATACCCACGCAGAAACCGACCAATACACCGGCTAAAATAAATTCGACTGGACCAACCATGACTGCAAATGCCAAATATCAAAAAACTGGCATATCTTATGACTATTTTATATAAGTAGTTGTCTTGATTGTTGATTTACTTATTCTAAAAAATGCTAAAGCTCATTCAGGGCTTTTATTGCAAGTTTCTTTGTATTGCTATGCTGAAATGAGCTAAAAATAAATTTGGATGAATCGCTTGACTTATTTTATAGCTCTACTGAAATTCTTTATATTTTTCACTTCTTTCATTAAAAACATCTACGAAAGGCATCCAATAATTTCGATCAATACATTCCTGCAAACTAGGTTCGCCTGTATGTAGCCCCCGTTTAAACAGTAAGAGATCCTTAAATAATCCTTCTTTATATTTTTTAAATTTTGGATAATATTTACTCTGCTCTTTATAAATAGAATAAAGAGTACTTGCCGCTGCTGCTGTATCGCAAAGCTCAGCCTCTAGGATCATGTAACTTGAAGGTCTTGAATTTGAGCGAGATAGACGTCCTACAGCATGTGAATTTCCATTCTTTATTTCATCCCCAATGTAAGATATAAATTTATATGCTTCTGATAACTCACCTTCAGTAAGTTTTCTATCTTCCCAAAAATAATTTTCGTAAAATATGTTATCTCGAATATCATACCCATCTACTGTTTCTGCTTGAGAAACTGTAGCTGAACTACACAATATTAATAGACTAATTAGTAATCGTTTCATTTGTAAGTTCTTGTAAATTTTAAGATAGTTCAGTATAGCATTCACGGATTGATTTATTAAAGCTTATTTGTGGTTTGTAGAGGCTATGAAGAAATAGGGGCATTCATCACCATGTTGTTATATTTATCATTTTAAATTTTAAAAAGTGCTGAATCATGAAGCAACTTCCAAAATCATAGATCAGAAATGCAGTTGAGAAGATGTCAACTTCATTGATCTCAAGGACATTGCCGCATCATCAGGATGCTTATGCTAGAATACACTGCATAATGCGCTATAGGATGAAAACGTGCAAAATCGAAAACTTAAAATTGGAATCGTGGTGGGTGAGGTATCGGGTGATACCTTGGGCGCAAAACTCATCCGTAGTTTTCGTGAACAAGGCATTGATGCAGAGTTTGAAGGCATTGGTGGACCGCAAATGATCGCTGAAGGCTTTCATAGTGCGTACCCGATGGATATTTTGTCGGTGATGGGCATTGTTGAAGTACTAAAAGACATTAAGAAATTATTTGCGGTACGGGATGGTTTGGTTGAAAAATGGACGACAAATCCTGTCGATATTTTTATCGGCATTGATGCGCCTGATTTTAATTTACGTTTAGCAAAAAGCCTAAAACAAAAAAAATTGCCGATTAAAACGGTACAATATGTGAGTCCATCAGTATGGGCATGGCGTCAAGGGCGGGTACATGGCATCAAAGCCAGTATTGATTTGGTGTTGTGTTTATTTCCCTTTGAAAAAACTTTCTTTAAAAAATTTGCTGTGCCTGCAGCATTTGTGGGGCATCCATTAGCCAGTGAGTTGCCGTTACAAAATCCGATTTTGGATGCCAAACAAGAATTAGGTTTAGAGATAAGCCAAAAACATATTGCATTATTGCCTGGAAGTCGTCGTGGTGAGATTGAGCGTTTAGGTCCTTTAGTATTGGATGCTGCCCACATTATTTCTAAAAAGCATCCTGAATATCGGTTTATTATTCCTGCAATTAATGATGCACGGAAACAACAAATTTCAGACTTATTAAAGAACTATCCGCAAGAATTAACCGATAAAATTCATTTACTGGAAAATACCGATAAAGAATCTAAAATTGGTCGACAAGTGATGAATGCTGCCAATATTGTCGCATTAGCATCTGGGACAGCAACGCTTGAAGCTTTGTTATTGCATCGTCCGATGGTGACATTTTATAAGTTAAATTGGTTGACTTATATCATTGCTAAGTTAATGGTGAAAATTCAGTACTATTCTTTGCCAAATATAATTGCAGGTAAAAAAGTTATTCAAGAATTGATTCAATCTGATGCAACACCTGAAAACTTAGCTACTGAGATTGAAAGATTAATGAATATCGAAACTTCTCAGATTCAAGTGATGCAACTACTCACCATGCATAAACAATTATTGTCAGATAATAGTGAAGATCCTGTGCAGGCGGTTTTGGGTCTATTGAACTCTTGATTTTTTAGTATGAGTAATAGTTTGAGTAAGAGAATAATGCTCCTTTATAACCCAAGATCATAAAGGAGATTTTTGTCTACTTTATTGATGCCTTACTCAGCTCTAATTTTCAATTCATAACCTGTATATTTACGGATATTAATTACACCTGTATCTAAAATCAGATATTGACCTTTAATGCCTTGTAATTTACCTCGAATAATCGGGGTTTTATCCAAATTATGCGATTTGATTTTTTCAGGATAAACATCAACAGGGTAGACAAACTCACGGGGTAACTCATCTTCAAGTAATTCTACAGTTTCATTAAATTCAATATTTTGTGCAAACTCATTACGAATGGTTTGGATTTTTGGTGAAAACTCTTCAACCAATTGATCACGAATTTCAATTAAATTAATCGGTTCTGCTTCACCTTTTAATAATTTACGCCAATCAGTTTTATCTGCAACTTGTGTACCAAACATGACTTCGAGCTGACCTGAAAGACGACGAGAACCGACTTTCATAATCGGCAGTGCTTGGGTTGCACCTTGGTCTAACCAACGTGTTGGCATCTGCCCAAGACGAGTAATTCCTACTTTTAAGGCACTAGAATTGGCTAAATAAACAATATGTGGTTGAAAACAAACCTCATGAGCAAAATCATCTTCACGACAAGTACCTAAATGATAATGACAAGTTTCTGGTTTCATAATGCACATATCGCAAGATGCTTTGGTCTTCATACATTTGAAGCAGTGTCCTTGCGAATAAGATTTTGGTGTTTTTGTACCACACGACACGCAATAAATATTACCTGTGGCTTCGATTTCGATTTCTTGACCTAAATTAAACGGAAGATCGATTTCTGAGCGATCTAGAATAAATTTATATTCAACATTTGCCTTATGTGTTTGCTGATCAGTTAAACTAAGGTCTTTAAGACCTGCATGCATTTTGTGGCAAATGCCTTGTAGTTCCATGTTAAATTACTCACTTCAGTAAAGGTGCAGTTATGGCTGAGCAAAATGTCATCACTTCAATGCTAGACGATTTATCAACAGAACAGCCAATTCAAACTGCATTGTGTATTGGGCAAAACTTGGCACAATACGATACAAATCATTTAATTCAATGGACTCATTTTAACGTATCTGAGTTTTTAAATCTGCCTTTTACTAGGCGATATGATTTAGGTTTTGTGTTATTTGATCTTGATGAGATGTTAAATCTACCAGTACCACAAAAATCCCAAATCTTGGTCAAATTACGTGATTTATTTGCCAAGCGTATAGTGGTGACTTGTGCATTAGCTGATGAGCAATTATTGAGATCATTAGGCTTTACCCAATTGATTGATAAAACTTCACATGAGCAAAATTTTGCATTATGGCAGTTTAATATTTTGACTTATAAGCATGTACCAGATTGGTTTAACTCTAAATTTTGGGCAAATCCTGAAAATTGGAATAAGTTTCGTTGGTGATTTATTTTTAATAAATTTTAAAAAATTATCTTTAATTTTTCTATCGTTCTTTGCTAATGCCATAAGCATTTATAGATCATGAAAATGATTATATCGATATTCTTATGGCTATTTTATTTGCCTAAAATATCCAAAATATCAAATTACGATAGCTTATTATTTAACAAGCATAAATAAGCCTTGCAAAAACATAACAATTTGTATTTTGGTAATTGCCAAAAAGCACAGTATTCTTAAATTGTACAGATAACATAAAGCGATCAGGAAAAAAATATGACAAACTTAACAAATATTGTAGAAATTTTGGCAAAACAAGCATTGGGTGGACAGCAACAATCACAACAAGGCGGACTCGGTGGGATTTTAGGTTCAGTTTTGGGTGGTTTAGGTGGTAGTCAACAACAATCACAACAAGCTGGTTTAGGTGGAGTGTTGGGTTCAGTTTTAGGTGGCTTAACAGGTGGACAGCAACAACAAGCACCGCAAACACGACAAAGTGGATTGAATGCTCAGTCTTTATTAATCGCTGTGGTACCGTTGGTGTTGGCGTGGATTCAAAAAAATGGCGGTTTACAAGGAGCGCTAGACCAACTCAAAGGTCAGGGTTTAAGTAGTCAAGTGGATGACTGGGTGTCTACGGGTGAAGGTGCAAACGCAAGTGTTAATCAACAACAAGTTCAAAATTTGTTTGATCAAAATGAAGTTGAACAGGTCGCACAACAAACCCAAGTTCCAACTCAGGATGTATACAGTGCAATTTCTTCTGTTTTACCTGAAATTATTGACTCGCTTACACCACAGGCTGAGCAAACAGACCCAAAAGAAGCCAATGATGATATCCAAAATGTATTAAATCTGGTATCTGGATTCCTTAAGCGTTAATAGTCTAAAGAGCCTTTAATAGATGTGATGCTTATTTGAATGTGTAGGCATCACTGATTTAAAGATGCGAAAGAAAATTTTAAGGCGCTGAAAAGGAAGCTAAAATAAAGGTAATTATAATAACAACCGCCAATAGTAGGTGATGAGGCGACTCAAACATAAAATTAATATGTATTTCAAAATACTTAAATATCGAATAGTCACAATATTATATAAGTTTATTGAAATGGATATTTCAATTTAAAAGTGAATGAAAACCAATGTTTTTGTGTGATTTAAGTTATTTAGATTGTGACATAACGACAGGTTTTGATTGAGTCGAGCTATCCCAAAAACAGTTTAGAAATCAAATATAGGGCTATATCAACCACATCTATAGACTTCATGCTCTGAGCTATAGCGAATATAAGGAAATCCTATGAGTGATACACATGTTTACCATCCCCACGAAAAACGTAATCGGATTATGTCCATCGTGGGAGCAGCATCGGGTAATTTAGTTGAATGGTTTGATTTTTATATCTATGCAGCTTTCGCCATTTATTTTACCCATGCACTCACTGCGCCTGATATGAGTGACTCCACCAAAGCGATTTATGTTTGGGGTGTTTTTGCTGCAAGTTTCTTTATGCGTCCAATTGGTAGTTGGTTATTTGGACGCATTGGTGATAAGTATGGACGCAAACGCTCCATGATTATTTCTATCAGTTTAATGGCAGTAAGTTCATTTTTATTTGCCTGTTTACCGACGTACGAACAAGTGGGTATGGCAGCACCATTTTGTTTATTGGCAGTTCGTTTATTACAAGGCTTGTCTGTAGGTGGAGAATACGGCACTGTCGCAACTTATATGAGTGAGGTGGCTTTAAAAGGTCAACGTGGTTTCTATTCATCATTTCAATATGTAACTTTGGCAGGCGGTCAGTTACTGGCAAGTTTGCTCGGTGTGATCATGTTGGCGCTCATGAGCAAAGAAGAACTGATGAATGGTGGGTGGCGTATTCCATTTATTATTGGTGGTGTGGTCGCAATTTTATCATTCTTTGCACGTCGTCATTTAAAAGAAACCTTGTCAGAAAATGACAGTCAAAAAGAAGGATCGGGTAGTTTAAAAGAGTTGCTAACCAATAACTGGCGTACCTTCTTATTGGTGGTTGGTTATACCTCAGCAGGGTCTTTATGTTTCTATGTCATTACCGTGTATTCAAAAACCTATATTACTAGTCTGGGTTTTGAAGACCGTACAGTTGGTTATATGATGACCATTGCACTGTTTGTTTTTATGTGTGCTCAGCCATTATTTGGAATGTTAGCCGACCGCATTGGTCGCCGAGCATCGATGATGACTTTTAGTATTACCTGTGCGATTTTCATTTATCCTGTAATGGTTATTCTTATGCCGCAGTTTAGTGGCTCTGCGTTCATCGTGACTTTGCTGCTTATTTTCTTAATGTTAATGTTAAGTTTTTATACGTCCATCAGTGGCTTGGTCAAAGCAGAGATGTTTCCACCGCATATTCGTGCTTTAGGTGTTGGTTTTGCCTATGCAGTCGGGAATGCCATTTTTGGTGGTTCTGCACCTGCGGTTGCATTGAAATTTAAAGACTTAGGACATGAAAATACTTTCTTTATTTATGTGGTCGTGATGCTAATTATCTGTTTGTTTTGTAGTATGCAGCTACCAAAACAACCGAAATATTTACATCATGATGTATGAGTTTTTCATTGCGCAAAATCAAAGGCCGAACAGAATGTTCGGTCTTTTTTATTTTTGAGTCAGTTATTGTATGATCTTCTTCAACATAACAACGAAATATGAGATATGAAAAAAATTGTAATATTTTCAGGTGCGGGTATGAGTGCGGAAAGCGGAATTAGCACTTTTCGGGATAGCAATGGCTTATGGGAAAATTATGATGTCCGTCAAGTTGCTACACCAGAAGCATGGAAAGCCAATCCAGCTTTAGTACAAGAGTTTTATAATCAAAGACGTAAAAATATCTTAGAGGCAGAACCAAATTTGGCACATCAGATCATTGCTGATTTGGAAATGGACTTTAATGTGCAAGTGATTACTCAAAATATTGATGACTTGCACGAGCGAGCGGGGAGTACGGATGTTTTGCATTTACATGGTAATATTCGTTTGGCAAAAAGTTCGAAACCTGATGCACAATATACGACCGAGTTTTTTCCTATCGAAGGCTGGGCATTGGATTTAGAAAAAGACAAATGCCCAGAAGGTTATCCCTTACGTCCGCATGTGGTTTGGTTCGGTGAAGCTGTACCCGCTTATGAGCAAGCTATTCAGTTGTTACACAATGCTGATATTTTCATCGTGATTGGCTCAACCTTGAGTGTTTATCCTGTCGCAGGCTTGATTCATGAAATATCGGCACAGTGTCAAGCATATTATATTGACCCGGAAGCAAGCTATGCACGTGTGCCACAGCAATACCAATGTTTAAAAATGAATGCAACAGAAGGGATGCAATATTTGGCAAAACAATTATGTGCTTAATTTTGTTTTTGTCATTTATCCAAACGTTTTGAGCATCCAGATTTCACACGCCTCGCTATGTCCCGTGTTACCTTTGGGTGCTGTTAAATGTTGAAAACCTAATTTTTCATAAAGTTTTACCGCTTGTTGTAATTGTGATGTTGTTTCTAAATAACACGCTTTAAAGCCTTGTTGTTGGGTAAAATCAAAAGCCAATTCCAAAATTTTTCGGGCAAAACCTAAACCACGGATTTCAGGTAAAAAATACATTTTTTGAATTTCTAAAATCGTAGCATCGCCTTGCAGAGGGGACAAACCACCACCGCCAAATACTTGTCCTTGTTCATCTGTAATCACCCAATATTGGCTATGAGGGTGTGTATATACTTCAGAGAGTTCATCTAAAATAGGATCAGCAACTGCAAAACCCGACTCAGCAGCTAAACCAAACTCTTTGGAAACTTCACGTATAATGTGGGCGATTTGTGGATTATCTTGAGGTTGAATTGGACGAAGTGAATACATAAATTTAAAAATAGAGAATTTAATCATAAGATTTTTATAACAAATAAATTGTAGTTTGGGTAATTTTTTGAGAGAGATGTGCTTAAATATTGATTGAATCTGAGTGAAATATTTGCGTTATCAATCCCCAATCCTAAAAAACCTCCTTTGTATAAAGGAGGTATGAAAAATAAGAAGAGTTGAAATACAACTTATTTTAATTCACTTGAAGATTTGCCAAGTTCACGGCGTGCAACAATCAATTGCTGAATTTGCTGTGTACCTTCAAAAATATCAAGAATTTTAGAATCGCGTGCCCATTTCTCTAACAATTCTTCTTCGTTATAGCCAACGCTTGCAGCAAGCTCAACGCATTTAAGTGTGATTTCATTCCCTACACGACCCGCTTTGGCTTTAGCAATAGAGGCTTCACGTGAGTTTGGTTTTTTGTTATCCGCCATCCATGCTGCTTTAAGCATGAGTAGGCGAGCTGCTTCCCATTCTGCTTCCATGCGGTAAATTTGCGCAGCAATATTAGAGGATTGTAAATATGGCGTGGTATAGCTAGCATCTAGTTGATCTTTAAAAATTTCTTTAATCCGTTCTAAGGATGCTTTGGCACAACCAACCGCCATCGCTGCCACCAATGGACGCGTATTATCAAAAGTTTCCATAACGCCAGCAAAACCTTTGGCAACATCGATTTCAGCATTGCCTAATAAGTTTGCAGCAGGCACACGACAGTCAATAAAACTAATGGCTGCAGTATCTGAAGCTTTAATGCCCAGTTTATGCTCAAGGCGTTCAACTTTCATGCCGGGTGTACCTTTGGGTACAACAAAAGATTTGATTGCAGCACGACCCAGTTTTTTATCTAAAGTTGCCCAAACCACAACTGAGTCAGCACGTTCACCAGAGGTGACAAAGATTTTTTCACCATTTAAAATATAGTCATCGCCATCTTTGGTTGCAGTGGTACGAATTGCTGCTGAGTCAGAACCACACCCTGGTTCTGTAATTGCCATGGCTGCCCAAGTCCCTTTAAAGCGTTCAAGTTGTTCGTCATTGGCAACCGCAGCAATTGCTGAATTTCCTAAACCTTGACGTGGCATAGATAATAATAAACCTGTATCGCCATAACACATTTCAATGATGCCAAGAGCTGTTGACATATTGGTGCCATTTTTATTGCTCTTGTCTTGATCACCACGTTTGTTGATTGCTGCCCCTGCATTTAAGCCATCACCGCCTTCATTCATACCATCGAGTAATGACGCTAACATATCTAACTCTTTGGGATAGGCATGTTCTGCTTTGTCATATTTACGTGAAATTGGACGTAATACATTTAATGCGGTTTCATGAGCTTGATCAACCAACATTTTAAATTTTTTAGGATTTTGTAAATTCATGATAATTTATTTCCTTGAATTTTATATTTTTATGGTTGATTAAGCATGTAAGCCAGAGTGTAAAATCGCTGTAGCACGTAAGTCACGGTACCAACGCTCAACAGGGTGTTCTTTGGTAAAACCATGTCCACCTAGGACTTGTACGCCATTGGTGCCGATTTGCATGGATTTTTCAGCACAAAGTAAACGTGCAAGGTAGGCTTCACGGTGAAATGGTTTGCCAGCTTCAGCTAAGCTCGCTGCATTTAAGACCAACATACGCATGGCATCAATTTCAATTGCCATATCTGCGATCATAAATGCCACACTTTGACGATGTGAAATTGGCTCACCAAAAGCTGTACGCTCATTGGCATATTGGATACAATACGTTTTGACTGCTTCACAAGTTCCCACAGCCATCGCACACCACATTAAATTACCTAAATCTAAGAATGCGGTATAATTAAAATCTTCATCACCTAAGCGCAGAGCAGGGCTTTGATTAAATTTTAAAGTGACTGTTTCAGTCCCTTTTAGACCCATTGCAGGATTTTTTTGGTAGCTGATGCTTTCGTCACGTTTAACCACAAATACATCAGGTTTGCCATGAAACTCTGCACTGACAATGAAAATCTCAGCACTTTCTCCCAATAAAACTAACGTTTTTTCACCTGTGATGCTAAAAGTACCATTGTTTGAGCTTGCTTGAGTTTTTAAACGATAAGGATCAAAAGCAGGTGTGGCTTCTTGAACTGCAAAAGTGACTTTGAGTAAAGGGTCTTCTGCAAAAGCGGGTAAATAGGTGGCTTGTACTTGCGCTGAGCCCCAAAGGGTGATGGCATTAATACTACTAAAGGTCGAGAGTAGACCTGCAGCCAGTGAAAAATCACCTTTGGCTAAGCTTTCAGCAATTAAAATATTGCTTAAAATATTTTGTTCAGTGGCTACACCACCTAAAGCTTCTGGCAAAGCATAATAATTTATACCTAAATCAAGGCTATGTTGCCATAACTCTTCTGGATACTTTTCATCGTGATCAGCTTGATGAGCAAGCGGATAAAGCACTTCAGATGCAAATTGTGACATTGCATCAACAGTCATTTGCTGTTCTTCAGTAAGATTTAAATCAAATAAATTTTTAGACTGGGCAGGTAAACGTTGCTTACTAGTATCTTTTTTGGGTTGAAATGCTTTTTGTGACGCTGAAAGTGTTTTAAAACCCGCTTTAGAGCCTTGATAAAGTGATTTTTCTACAAATTTACGAAGTTTTAATTGATCTAATAATTCGCTTCCCGCAATTTTTGTAATGAGATTTAAGCCCAAACCTTGCGCTTTATTTACCATGTTGGTCATTTGAATACCTAAATAAATATGGTGGTGGTATGCAAACTATCCTGACATGCGCTTTTATAAAAAACTATGTCAAAGCTGACGAAGTCATATAAACTTGATAAATGGAAAGTTAGATTGGCTTTATCTATTTAACTATTTGATTTTTATTTATAATAATTTAAATTTAAAAAACAACAAAAGTTGGATATTGACTAAAATGACAATATAAAAATTTGCCATTTTAGTCAGATGATCTTTTTTAAATAAAGGGAGTGATCATTTTGCGCACATTGGTTTTTGCATCGATCACCGTCATGAAAGTATAAGCACCAATAAATTTACGACTAATAAACATAAATTCTTTAGGGGGTACACTGAAATAACGAGAAGCCATTGATTTAGAAGCCTGTTGCATGACACGGCTATGTAATTGGCTTTTTTTCCAATCATAGCGATTATGTTCATCCATTACGCCTTGTGGGAGGTCATGATTATTCATTGGAGAACTGAATGCTTCTGTTGCCAATAAAAATACTTTTGCCATATCAGGTTTAATACTTGTAGGCATACCATCAAAGAATTCATAACCCGTCATGGCATTGACCATTTCATTCGCATCGTGATCATAACCAGCTTTGATCAGATTACGTGCAACCTTTAAAAGCTGTGCATCAAACTGACGAATCGCTCCGAAGTCGAGCAAAATGATTTTATCTTGAATATTTGTCCCATTACCCAAACGCACCAAGTAATTACCAAAATTTGGGTCAGTTTGCATTTCACCCCATTCAAAAATTTCACGTACTGCGATTTCTAATGAAGCCTCCCCAAGTGCATTACGACGTTCTTGTGGTAAAGACAACATCACAGGGCTATTAATCGGGACACCACGTTCAAACGTCATACATAAAACACGGTCAGTACAATATTGATCAATGATTTGCGGTACAGCATAACGTGCATCATTTTTCAGACGTTCAGCAAAACGACGTGTGGTTGCAGCTTCCACATGATAATCGACTTCACGATGCATCATCTCACGGACTTCATCAAACCATTGGTCAAATTCACGGGTTTGCGGTACCATGCGGGTGAGTTTGAGCATGTTTTTAAATAAATTCATATCCGAATCAATGGCTTCAGCCACACCAGGATATTGAATTTTTAAGACCAGTTCCAAACCATCAGATTTGCGGGTAGCACGATGTACTTGAGCAAGTGATGCAGTACCAATTGGTTCATGATCAATGGTTAAATCATCCAGTTTAGATCCAAGTTGGCTGACCAGTTGTTCTTTGATAGCAGGCCATGCTAAGGCAACTGTTTGATTATTTAAAGTATTTAAAGCTTGTGTTATTTCTTCTGGTAGAAAATGTTCACCATACAACGCCATCATCTGTCCAATTTTCACAATTGAACCTTTGAGTTTGCCAATTTCAGTAACTAAATAATCCGCTTGCTCTTTCATGGCTTTTTTACGCTTTTTTTCTTTTTCTTCTTCACTTGAAAAGATTGAACTTGCGCTCGAAGCAGCCCAACGAGATCCTGCTAACAAAGAGGCTTTGGCAATTGATAAGCGTCTGTCCAAGGAAGATGTTTTTAACTGTTTAAGCTTATCGTTCTGATCTGACATGAAGATTAAATCCTTTAAGTAAGCAATTGAGCGTACGATAGTGTGTAGCATATTACATGCTATCCACGTATTAAAATAGTTTTACCTGACCAATATCGTGTATTTTCAATATAATAAACTTGAATATTCACCTAGCCTTAAAACCATTTGGATCTATAAAATGAATGAGATTACATGCGGTACTGAATTTTCAGGGATTCATGCTTCATTAAACTACTTTTATTTTCATGAATATATTGAGAAATCATGTTTTTAATGTCACTGTTAGTAAAGCCTAGTGCATAACCTTTAACAATAATAATACTGGGTAAACTAAAGAAAAAATATTTTACATCTTCAGGGGTAGGCGTTTGAAAGACACCATGTTCGACGAGAAGTTGTTGAAAAAACTGCTTTTCTACTTGGACAGAATGGGTGTCTACATCATTCCAATAACGTAAACGCATTGCCATCAAGTTGTTGTGTTTATAGCTCATTTAAATTTGCCAATAACATAATTCACTCAATAGATGGAGGAGTCTAAAAACAAAATCAAGGTTAAATTTCAAATTTCTGTCATAGAAGTGCAAATTAACTGTGCTAAAACTATAGAAAATATGAGGTGTTTGGCAGATGAAAGAAATAAACTTGAAAGTGATTAATGATGCGATTGAAGAGTTTAAAAAAACGGGGAATACTCCAGAAAAGTTAGAGATAGGCTATAAAACCTATTCTCGCTTAGTGGGTCAAGACAAGTTTTTTGATCATGTGACTAAGTCGGAAGATAGTCTAAATCGTTTTTATAAAGGTATTAGGATCAAGTTAGTAGCAGAAAAGCATTTTTTTGCTGTAAAATAATTTTGTCTACATCATGATTCATACATGTAAATAGATGATTCTTACACTTAATCATCTATTTTACTTTGCAATTTTCTCTGAGTCTTTTATTATTTTAGGCTTTATACTGATTTGAAATAATAAATATTAAATCTTGATTTGGGGAAAAGCATGAAATTAACATTTTGCGGTCTGGCATTGTTTGGGGTTTTAACTACAAGCACTTACGCTATGGGGTATTCATCAGACTATTTAAGTTGTATGAACAATTCACAAGCATCGACTGCACAAGCTGCGATGTGTATGAAAGCAGAATTAAAACAGCAAACCAAACGTTATAACTATTTTGCAGATAGTCATGTGAAAGCCTTGTCCAAAGACAAACGTAAAGAACAAGAAAAAGTGAATAAAAAATGGTTAGATTTTCGTGATGAACAATGTTTGATTAAAAATGTAGCATTATCAGTTGGACACGCCAGTAAATACTATTCTTGTGCGCTAAAGGTAACCCAAGCCCAAGCAGATATGCTGGAAAAACGAGCGTATAAATATCGCTGATTTTATGTTGAAGCCATTTAAAGCATTATAAATGTAAACAAAACAAGGTATCATTAAGCAGTTTTTTTAAATACTGCTCTTGGAGAAACCTTAAGTGGATCGACCGACTATTCGCCCTGAACATTTACAGGAAGCTGCTGAAAACCTCGTAACAATACGTGATTTTATTCGTTTTGGGGTGACAGCATTACGTCAATACGATGCACATTTAGGTCAAGGTACAGAAGATTATTTTGCAGAAAGTTCAGCATTGGTTTTGCAAACGTTATCTTTGGACTGGAATGCTGATGCAGAAATTTTAGACGCAAAATTATTACCGAGTGAAAAAGCGGAGTTTTTGAGTCTATTGGAACGTCGTATTAATGAAAAAGTACCGACGTCTTATTTGCTTAACTTGGCTTATTTCTTTGGTAAGCCTTTTTATGTGGACGAGCGTGTGTTGATTCCACGTTCTCCAATTGCAGAATTGATAGAAAATCGCTTTGCACCGTATTGCTTAGATGAAAATGGGCAAATGCGTCAAGCAGATAATAATTTACCTGAAAATGCACATCCTAAAACGCCACAACGTATCTTGGATATGTGTACAGGCTCAGGTTGTATCGCAATTGCACTGGCTTATGCATTTCCCGAATCTGAAGTCGATGCAACCGATATTTCCAAAGAAGCTTTAGAAGTTGCTTCAATCAATACAGAACATCACAATAAACAATATCAAGTGGCATTACTTGAGTCAGATTTATTTGAAAAAATTCCTGCTGAAAATCAATACGATTTGATTGTTTCAAATCCACCTTATGTGGATGCAGAAGACATGGCGGACTTACCTGAAGAATTCCACCATGAACCAGAACTTGCACTTGCTGCAGGTCAAGACGGTTTAGATCTTGTGCGTAAAATGTTGGCTCAGGCGGCTGATTATTTAACTGAAAATGGTTTAATAGTCATTGAAGTCGGTAATTCTGAATGGGCAATGAAACAAAATTTCAATACGATTGATTTTTATTGGTTGCAGTTCCAAAAAGGCGGTACAGGTATTTTTGCACTGACTGCTGAACAGTGTCGTACATTCCGTGATTTATTTATTCAATCTATTCAAGCTTAAGGAGTCATGAGCGTGGCAGGTAATAGTATCGGACAACTTTTTCGTGTAACGACTTGTGGTGAATCTCACGGTGTAGGCTTGATGGCAATTGTGGATGGCGTGCCACCAGGATTGGAGCTTTGTGCTGAAGATTTGCAAAAAGATTTGGATCGTCGTAAACCGGGAACGTCTAAGTTTGCAACACAACGCAAAGAACCAGACGAAGTGGAAATCATTTCAGGGGTATTTGAAGGAAAAACCACGGGTACGCCAATTGGTTTGTTGATTCGCAATACCGACCAAAAATCCAAAGATTATGGCAATATCGCGCAAACTTTCCGTCCAGGGCATGCCGATTATACTTATACACAAAAATATGGTTTCCGTGATTATCGTGGTGGTGGTCGCTCAAGTGCACGTGAAACTGCGATGCGTGTAGCTGCGGGTGCAATCGCCAAGAAATTTCTTGCGGAAAAATTTGGTATCGTGATTCATGGACATGTGACACAAATCGGTCCTGAAGTGGCGGAAAAGCTGGATTGGAATGAAGTTCCGAATAATCCATTTTTCTGTGGTGATATTGAGGCTGTGCCACGTTTTGAAGCATTGGTTACTTCTTTGCGTGAGCAAGGCACAAGTTGTGGTGCAAAACTTGAGATTCTTGCTGAGAATGTCCCAGTAGGTTGGGGTGAACCTGTATTTGATCGTTTAGATGCTGATATTGCACATGTCATGATGGGCATTAATGCGGTAAAAGGAGTGGAAATTGGCGATGGTTTTGCTGTTGCAGGGCAGTTTGGTCATACAACCCGTGATGAACTCAGTACAGAAGGTTTTTTAGCCAATCATGCTGGTGGAATTCTAGGTGGGATTTCAAGTGGTCAAACCATTCGTGTAGCGATTGCTTTAAAGCCAACAGCAAGTATTACTACACCAGGTAAAACCATTAATATGGAGCGTCAAGATACCGATGTCTTAACCAAAGGTCGCCACGATCCTTGCGTCGGTGTACGTGCAACACCAATTGCAGAAGCGATGCTTGCGATTGTGTTAATGGATCACTTTATGCGTCATCGTGCACAAAACGCCGATGTGGTTGCACCTTTTTCACCGATTGAACCGAAGTAATTCTTATAATTTGATTCGCATAAAAAACCAGATATAACATCTGGTTTTTTATTGGTCTATATTTTAATTATTGTGCAGCTTCACCAGTATAACCCTTTAAGAAAGTTAAATATGCTGAAGACTTTTGTCCATCGGCTGTTAAAATTGGACGATCAATTTCGCCTTGATCTGTAATAAGTTTAAGAGAAATATCTTGACCATTACGGAAAGAGTTCAAAAAACTTACAGGGACAATAATCGAGTTAGACGAAATTTGTTCTGTATATTGGGTTGGAGTAACTGTTGAATATGTATAAGGTTGCCCATCCACTAAAAACACAAATTGTTTGATATCGTATTTTGTTGGATTATTAATTTCAGCTGTGATTTTAAAGCCATCACGCTTTTCATCAATCCAACGCATAGCAAGTTCTGGACAAACTGCCTCAGATTCACAAATTAATGGTCCTTTAGTTACAACGCGTTCAGGATAAGAACCCGCACAACCTGTAAATAATGCAACTGTAGCAACTAAAGCCAATTGGAGTTTCATAAAATTACCCATCGTTATGTGATTGTTATTTCTCTGTAGAGAATATGTTAAATTTAACGTTTTCATGCTCAAAAGTGAACAATTGTTAACAAATTTAAAGTTTTAAATTGTAGTTAAATTAAAAATATTTTTATTACATAAGATTTAATAGCTCTTTTGCAACAAGCTCTGTTAATTGTTGCAGTTTTTCTTCTGGAGTGCCTGGAATAAGATATTGAAAATTATAAATATTGGCA
The DNA here is from genome assembly GCF_001704615.3 of Acinetobacter defluvii. Lineage (NCBI taxonomy): Bacteria > Pseudomonadati > Pseudomonadota > Gammaproteobacteria > Moraxellales > Moraxellaceae > Acinetobacter > Acinetobacter defluvii. Next base: position 1,817,452 of record NZ_CP029397.2, on the reverse strand, counting down.
GCGTGATAAATGCTAATAAAAAATGTACCTACTGGCTTATGTGTGGACTCGCTACCGCCATGTTTGAGTAGCCCTGTGCAACTGACAATAAAATTTGCTTGATCAAATAAGTCTTTACCTTTAATCGCCATTTCAGTGGTGACTTCTACAGATTCAGCTGTATATTTTTCAATAAGTTGTGGCTCAATCCCTAATATTTTTATTTTAATCGATGGGTCATAACTCACTAACCCTCCGAGTAGAATTTCTGCGCCACTGTTTTTATAAATGGAGAATTGTGCGCTTAAGTGACCTGAACTGGCACTTTCAATAAATGCAATTTTGAAGCCTTTTTGTTCAAGGAGATTACAACATTGCTTTAAATACATAAAGTTCGCCTAATCGGATGAAGATCTGTACAGCAAATTAATGCGTGTTCGCATTCGTCTATCATCTTAGCGAAAATATAAACAGGATGTAAGTTGAAAAATGAATTAATTTATAGGGTTAAGCAAATAAATCGGGATATACATGTTTTAGTAAAAAATATAAGGCTGTGGTATAGGGGAGGTAAATAGAAAATAGTTTTTATGATTAGAGCCGATTAGAATGCTTAAAAAGCGCGTTCGGGGAAATAGTAAACGATCTTAAGCAGAAATGACTTTATTGTTCTGCAAAAGCTGTTATAACTAAAAATAAAGGATATGAAAAAAGGAAGTAACTTATGAAAACGACTGTAAAATACGTGGTTTTGAAAAGTAAAGACTATCAATTAGGCACACCATTATTTGAAGAAAATCTAGAAGCTGGAAGTCAGTATTTTGATGAGATTCCTAATGTTATTCAGTATCAAAATCATGATTTTAAAGTGAAGTCAAAAGAACTGAGCCGTAAGCAAATTTTTGATGATTTTGAAGAGTCACAAACGATTTTAGTTAAAGTGATTGCCATTAATTAACTCTCAAATCTAAAAATCTTTTATCAATTGTTTAAATAAAAGAAAGCCTGCATATATGCAGGCTTTCTTAATGAATCAAACCATTTATTATTCTTTTACAATCAATACAGGCAGGGTAGTTTGATTTAAAACATCTTGTGCAAAACTTCCCAAGAAAAACTTTTTAAAACCTTTACGACCATGTGACCCCATGACAATTAAATCAACATTTTGCTTTTCAGCAGTCTCAATGATAGTTTCCGCAGTGACATAACCTTTCACCACTTCGGTATTCACTGTGACGCCTTCAGTAGCTGCAAATTGTTTCACTTGATCTAATGCTTTGAGTGCGTTTTTTTGTGCTTCTTCTAGATATTCTTTCATCATGGATGCATTGTAATAAAAGTCTGCACCTGAAAATGGGTCTTCAGCAACTAAGCAAATTGCTGTAATTTGGCAATTAAATGCTTTTGCAATAGCAATAGCTTGTTTTGACGCAGCATAAGAAATTTCAGAGCCATCTACAGGGACTAAGATATGTTGATAAGCCATTTTGTTCTCCATTGTCGTTGTGTCTTTGTCATAGGAAAGAATGAATCTAAACAATAAGTAACATATAAATTAATGATCGCCAATGTTGTGTTTACATTTTCTAAAAATAACTTAATGTTAATGTGATGTGAATCATAAATATAAAAATTAAAGAGAAACCTTGTACTACTGCTTTACGATCAAAACGGGTACAAAACTTTCCCCGAGGACTTCTTGTGCAACGCTACCTAGTACAAATTTCTTTAAACCTTTGCGACCATGTGACCCCATGACAATTAAATCCGCATCAATTTCATTTAAAGTATTTAAGATACCTGTTGCTGGTGAAACCTCTCTGACAATTTTGGTTGTTACGTCAGTGACGCCATGAGCATTTAAAGTGGTTTTAATATCATTTAATCGTGCTTGGGCGTTTTTTTCTGCAGCTAAAACGTACTCAGTAATAGAGGGTGCAACTTGATAAAAATCAACACCAAACATAGGATCAACCGCAAGCACACTCACTACGGTCACTTTTGATTTATTGCTTAAAGCTAACTCTTCGGCATGTTTTAAGGCAGCATAAGAAATAGGGGATTCGTCGACAGGGACAAGGATATGTTCATATGACATAATTATTTACCTCCTAAAGCATTAAAATAGTTTAAAAAATTAAATTTAATAAAATTATTGATATATCAAAGTAAATGCTCTTTCCTTAGTTATAGCCTAAAAGCCAAATAGATTCACTATTATTTTGCATAAAAATAAATTAGAAGACAAAATAGCCTAAGCAAATATTCATTGCTTTATTCTTGTTGTTAGGTATTTATTTTAACTTGAATGTAACAGTTTTAGAAACTGACTTGAATCCTGAGAATAAAAGTACTTAAGGTGTTGTTAAAAGCCCCCACTTTTTGTAACCATTAGAATTATAATTTAAGGATAGAAAAATAAGGGGTGCTAACGATACTCACCCTTGTCAAAGCTTGTTATTTTTATATATTGGATATATGGGAGTGATATTTTCTTAAATTTTGCTCGCCAACACTTTAAAAATGTTGAAATGCCCATATAAAACTTTCAAGTATGCAAAAAATTGTATGCCTTTTTTATTTAAGTTGAGAATAGATAAATTTTCATGAAATTAGCTCTGGTTGTATTGGTTGGTTTAGTCTTAGAAATTTTTGTCTGGATTGGGGTAGGTGATCTAGTCGGAAGTATGTGGTATGTGTTTTTTTGGTTCGTGATCGCCTTTTTTATTGGTTTGAATCTTGTACGTGCCAATGCAACAGGTTTGATGCCACAAATGCAGCAAATGCAAATGGGGCAAATGAATACAGACCCGCAACTCGCTAATAATTTACCTAAAATTCTAGCGGGTATTTTATTGATTATTCCAGGGTTAATTACCGATATATTGGCTGTTTTAATTTTAATCCCTCCTGTGCAACAAGCTTTTAAAAATGCAATGATGAAAACTATGATGAAGCGTCAACAGGCGATGATGGAAAAGATGATGGGTGGCATGATGGGAAATATGGGAGATAACGCACAAAATCCATTTGCTGACCTAATGCGTCAAATGCAAAATCAACAAGGTAGTCCATTTCAAGACTCTTCAGTTATTGATGGGGAAGCTCGTGAAGTTGAACCAGAACGTAAGCAAATCGAACTAAAAGATATCAATAAAAAATAATGTCTTAGAGCTACACGTTATAGTTAGTGTGATCTGATGAGTATTTAATAAAGTTTCTTTAGCTCATCAGTTTTAGCTATTTATCCCACTACAAGTGGTTACTCAAAATATAAATATTTTCAAATATAAGTTGAACAAAATACCTCATTTAGCGCTATTTTTTAATATGTCCAACTTTTTAATTGGAGTGTTAGGTTTTTGGTTGGACCAATTTCTAAAATTTGTGCCTGATTTGCTCGCCAATCACCTAATACTATTCTCGTTTTGTTATTCACATCATGAATATCAGGTCGATGTGTATGTCCATGAATGAGTACATTGACATCATTTAAAGCATTTTCTACTGCAGATTGATTTACATCCATAATATTATAGGATTTAAATTGTTGAGCTTCTCTGCTTTTTTTTCGAAAGCCATTTGCCAGTTTTTGCCTAAAACTTAAAGGTGTGCTTTTTAAAATAGTAAGTATGATTGGGTGACGAATGATCTTTTTAAAACGTTGATAAGCGATATCATCAGTGCATAACGCATCACCGTGTTCAAGTCTGAATGTTTGATTGGCAATTTTTAAAATGTATTCATCGGGTAGTAATTTAGCATGAAATTGATCAAGAAACTTTTGACCTAAAGCAAAATCTCGATTACCCACTTGAAAGTAGATTTGGTTACCAGCTTGAGTGAATCGTTGTAAATGCTCAATAATCTCATCTAGCCAAGGAGCAGAGTAGTCATCACCAATCCAAACATTGAACCAATCACCTAAAATATATAGTTGCGTGTTTTTATTTTGATAGTGTTGTAATAAATCTAAAAACCCTCGAATAAGTCGAGGGTGTTCAGGTGACAAATGTAAATCAGCGATAAACAAGTAGGTCACTTAGCTTTCCTTTTGGTAATCTCTCTAAATCCCTCTTTGATAAGAAAGAACTTTCCATCGTTCAGAACGCGGAAACTTCTTTCTTTTATAAAGGCACTTGCGTAGCAAAATACTACTCAGGAGGAATTCTTATTCGGAAATAATTTTTGCAGATTCAATCACAACATTTTCTAATGGAACATCAGCGTGATAACCACGATTACCAGTACGAACGCCTTTAATTGCATTTACAACGTCCATGCCTTCAACCACTTTACCAAACACAGCATAACCCCAACCTTGTGCAGTTTTGCCTGTATGATTAAGGAAAGCGTTGTTTTTTACGTTAATGAAGAATTGTGCAGACGCTGAGTGAGGCGCTTGAGTACGCGCCATTGCAATCGTACCTTCGTCATTGCTCAAACCGTTATCAGCTTCATTTTCAATCGAATCGCGAGTCGCTTTTTCTTTAAAGTTTTCATCCATACCGCCGCCTTGAATCATGAAGCCATCAATAACACGGTGGAAGATTACGCCATCATAAAAACCATCACGAACATAGTCTAAGAAATTAGCAACAGTTTTCGGTGCTTTTTCAGAGTTAAGTTCAAGAACAATGCGTCCTTTGTTGGTGTTTAATTCGACTTGAGGAAAACTCATTCTATAATCTCCTAATCATGACAAAAATGTCATGGGTTTTTGGTTGAGAGAAGCATAAGCAAACTGTAAACTACATAGCAAGCAAAAACGTGATTTTCTTTGTTAATATTTTCAGAAAAACGTTTTTATTGATCCTATTTTAACTTTTAGAAGTGATTTATCAACTATGAAGCCAAATGATGTTGTTTCAGAACTGCCGAAGACCCCGACAACCAGTACTACTCCTGTCGATGCTGTGCAGCAAGAACAACAGGCGGGCTTAGACTTTGTGCGTCAAGTCATTACTGACGATTTAGAAGCAGGACGTACAAAAACTGTAGTAACACGTTTCCCTCCTGAGCCAAATGGTTACTTGCATATTGGTCATGTTAAAGCGATTTGTTTGAATTTTGGTATAGCCCAAGAGTTTGATGGTTTATGTAACCTCCGTTTTGACGATACAAACCCAGATGCTGAAGAGCAAGAGTATGTAGATGGTATTGCCAATGATGTGAAATGGTTAGGTTTTGAATGGGAAGGACAACCACGTTATGCATCTAGTTATTTTGATCAATTGCATACATGGGCGATACAATTGATCAAACAAGGTGATGCCTATGTCGACTTACAAACACCTGAAGAAATTAAACTGAATCGTGGTAATTTTGTTGAACCTGGCAAAAACTCACCTTATCGTGAAACCAGTATTGAAGACAACCTTGCGCGTTTTGAAAAAATGAACAATGGTGAGTTTGCTGAAGGTGAAGCTGTACTCCGTGCTAAAATTGATATGGCGTCGCCAAACGTACATATGCGTGATCCAATTTTATATCGTGTATTACATTCTGAGCATCACCAAACAGGTGATAAATGGAAAATGTATCCAATGTATGATTATGCACATCCATTGTCTGACGCAATTGAAGGCATTACCCATTCATTATGTACATTAGAATTTCAAGATCATCGTCCATTTTACGATTGGGTTGTTGAAAAAGTTAAATCTCCTGCTGTGCCTCGTCAATATGAGTCTAGCCGTTTAAATATTGATTATACCATTACCTCTAAACGTAAGTTGCGTAAGTTGGTTGAAGGTAATTATGTTAATGGTTGGGATGACCCTCGTATGCCTACAGTGGTGGGAATGCGCCGTCGTGGATTTACGCCTGAAGGTTTACGTGATTTCTGTAAACGTGTCGGTGTATCTAAAACTGATGGTATCGTCGATGTGGCAATGCTTGAGTTTTGTATTCGTCAGTCACTTGAAAACACCGCAGCACGCGGTATGGCGGTCCTGAATCCATTAAAAGTGACATTAACCAATCTGCCTGAAGATATGGATTTAAGCCACGCACGTCATCCAAATGTTGATATGGGGGATCGAGTGATTCCTTTGACGTCTGAGATTTATATTGATCGTAAAGACTTTGAAGAAGTACCGCCAAAAGGTTTTAAACGCTTAGTTCCAAATGGTGAAGTTCGTTTACGTCATGCCTATGTAATCAAATGTGACGAAGTGATTAAAGATGCAAATGGTGAAGTTGTTGAACTAAAATGTTCGATTGACCCTGAAACTTTGGGTAAAAATCCAGAAGGGCGTAAAGTGAAAGGGGTGATCCACTGGGTTTCTGCAAGCAAAGGTATTGCTGCGGAAGTACGTGTTTATGACCGTTTATTCACAGAAGCTGCACCTGATGTAGATGATGACTTCTTGAAACATTTAAATCCAGACTCTTTAAAAGTTTTACAAGCCGTGATTGAGCCAGCTTTAGCACAGGCACAACCTGAAGATCGCTTCCAATTTGAACGTGAAGGGTATTTTGTTGCTGATCAATACGATCATACTGGCGAAAAACCAGTATTTAACCGTATTTTAGATTTAAAAGACAGTTTTAAACCTGGGAAATAATTGCTATCGAAAAAGCCCTATCTTTGGATAGGGCTTTTTATATTGTGGTGATGTTTTAAAAAGTACTTTAAAGACTACGTCATTGTTATAAATTATTGAAAATATATTTTATTTAGATATTTTTGATAGACTTGATTAGCATGAAATTTACAGCCTGTCGATTTTTAACTTATCAGTTATAAGGAATTGTACTGAACTATTATGATCAATGATTTTAATTGACTATCGTAATGTACTTTTACTTTAGCCTAAAAAATCATCTTAAAGTTATTCAATATTATTTTTTAGAATGTTGCTCTCGCAAAGACAAATAGGTGGTTAAATCCATTTTTGCCCGTTCACGAAGTTTCATTTTTATATATAAGACCAATGCAAAACAAGTGGTTGCAAGGGTAATAAACAAACCATTCATGTACGTCATGATTGAACTCACATAACCAATGGTGGTAAGGCGATGCATCATTTTGACGACTTGCGGGCTGCTTTCAATGCCTGTAATTGCCCAAGTACATAAATGTTCGCAATTATTGACAATTAAATGATAATTATTTTCATGCATACGACTACGCATACGACGAACAATATGACGACCTTTGAATTTAGGTTGATCATATGAGCGAATCATTATTTTACGATTTCGTGCAAATTTATCTAACGTTGTAATTTCAATGGGTTGTTTTTTAAAGAAATGGGCAAAACCAGAGTAATGAATTACTCGACCTTTACCTGCATAAATACCATGATGACTATAACCTAAATTTTTTACAATCAGATGTGCTCCGATTGGATACCGAACAAAACGTTTTGTTTGCATATTTCCCTTTGTTCTAATAAAAAATATACAGCTGTATTTTATAAAGATGAATGACATTATAGTCAAGATCCAATAAAAATGTAGAGGTAAACTAAACAATTAAGTAAAGATTTATAAATCAACATTTGAATTCTACTCATGCATAATTTTTATCAGTATGATTGATGGAAATAAACAATGGTTTAAAAATGAAAATTTTAAATAAGGCTGAACGTGGTGTATTGGGTGTTTTTTCGCTATTTGCACTTTCTACTGCAAATGTTCAGGCAACAACTGAATATATTAAAATCGAAAAAAATCAAAAAATTATTGCAGATGTGGTGCATATTCAACAGTTGGATCAGCTTCAATTATTTTTAAATAATGCCAAGCAACAACCTTATAACAAAATCAAAGCTATCGCAAAAGATTTACCCATATGTCAGTTTTTAAGTTTTGCAATGAATGCTGGAATGTACCATGCAGACTATTCTCCAGTGGGCTTATACATTGAAAAATCGAAACAATTCTCTAAACTCAATATGCAAACCAAAGGCTTTGGTAATTTCTTAATGCAACCGAATGGTGTTTTAGCCTGGAATAAAAAACGGGCAACCATTCAAACCACACAAAACTATGCACAGTCAGCTTTTCAAGCTGAATATGCAACACAATCCGGACCGATGCTGGTCATTGATGGCAAAATTAACAGCCAATTTTTACCTCGGTCTGATTCTTTAAAAATTAGGAATGGGGTAGGTATTAAAAATAATCAGCTTTACTTTGTGATTAGCCGTGAACGGATCAATTTTTATGATTTTGCACAAATCTTTAAACAAGACTTAAAAATCGATCAGGCGCTGTATTTGGATGGCTCAGTGTCGAGTGCCTATATTCCACAAGCAGGGCGGAGTGATCATCGGTTTAATTTAGGTCCGATAGTTGGTTTTGTAGAGCATAAAAATTGTCAATAAATCCATTTTAACTTGTGAATGTCACGGAAAATAATCGCGAAGCTTCATGTGAAACTTCGCTTTCATTTGATAAAAAATAAAAAACTTAGATATGCTTAAACAACGCTGAACGAGACTGTCCATTTGCACCATCTGCCGCACTCAAGAAGCGTTCGGTATGAATGTCTTTTTCAAATAAACGGCTTTGCATCAGTGTTGAAATGGCTGCATCAATCATTGGTGGAGGACCACATAGATAGGCTTTATGCCCACTGCATTTGTTCTCAAAATGATTAGCAACCGCTTCATGTACAAAACCTGTGAAACCCGTCCAAGCATCTTCTGTCTTAGGCGCATTCAATGCAGGAATGTAGTGAAAGTTTGCATGCTCTTTAACCAGATTTTCAAAAATTTCACGGTTATACAGCTCTGAAACATCACGTGCACCTTGGAATAAATAAATATTCCTTGTTTCACCCGCTTCAAGTAAATCTAAAATCATCGATTGTGGGCTTGATAAACCAGAACCGCCTGCGATAAAAATCACGCCACGATCATCAGACTTACGCACAAAGAATTGTCCATAAGGGCCTGAAATATTCAGTTCATCGCCTTGCTTCAGAGTTTCATGTACATAAGTCGTGGCTGCACCGCCTTCGACTTTACGGATATGCAGCTCGATTACGCCTTCTTCATTGGGTGAATTGGCGATTGAAAATGCACGTGTACCTTCAATATTCGGCAATTGGATATTTACATATTGACCCGCTTGGAATTGCATCGCACGATCAATTTGAAGTCGAATGCCTTTGATGGTTGGTGACAGGTCTTTAATTTCAATGACTTTAGCTTGGTAATCTTCAACCAAATAGCCTAAGAAGTCTTCATCCTCATCGATATCCGCTTCAATAACCATGTCAGATTCAGGTTTACAGCAACAGGCTAAAACTTTATTTTCTTCACGTTCAATGTCCATCAGTGCAAAAGGAGAAGCTTCACCAACATCGTAAAAACCATCAGTCACTTGTACTTTACACGTACCACATGTGCCATGTCCGCAAGCGAAAGGGAGCCAAACCCCTTGACGCAAAGCTGCATCAAGGATGGTTTGATCTTCTTCGACTTCAATCGTGGTACCGATTGGTTCAATGGTAACTTGATAACTCATCCGCGTACTCCCTTAAACATGACTGCCTTTGTAACCCGTTAAATTCGGCGTGACAAAGCGTAAAAGAGATTTATGATCGAAGCCTTGTTCTGCCAATGTTTTAGAAAAATCAGCATTCAGTGCTTCACGGTTTAAGGTAAATTGCACAGTTGACCAATCGATTTCTGCAAATTCAGGATGTTGGCTGAATCCCCCAGCGATTTGTTGGTCAATCAATTCTTGCAAAGTTTGTTGTGGTGACACCACAAAAGCATGCGCTGAACAAAAAAGGGTATGGTGATCCCAACCAATAAATAACAGCATGTTATCGCCATAATTTTTTTGTTGATCAAGAGCTTCAAATTGATAATTGTCTTGGATTGCTTGTACTGGCATGAGAATACTCCTAAATTCCTTGAGCGAAGCGCATGCTGTGCGTGGCGTTGAAAATGGCTGACACAGCAATGAACTTCATCTTTTATTCCTGATGATGCTTATGCACCTTTCCATTTTTTCCAACGTTCTTGGTCTGGTGAACCTTCAATATCTAAATTGTCCGCACCAACATTAAAGTTGTAATAGTCACGTAAAATCGTTTCTAAATCTGGACCACCACAGTTGCCTTGTAGGATTTGGTTCACAGGTAACCATGCTTGGATGTATTTCTCAGGTTCACGTTCGAAAATGTCATGACAACCATCTGAACAAGTGTGATAACGCTCACCTTTATAAATGCTGTCACGGTAACTAAACATGGTTTGGTCGCCATCCATTTCCGTAAAGGTCATTGGAATCTGACAGATTTGACACAATTGTGGTAAGCCGTTGCTATAGAAACGTTTGCCTTCAGCTTCTAATTTACGTGCCATTTCCCATTTTGGACGATAGTATTTATCGAAGGTGTCAGGGTATTTCGCAGATAACCAATCCATTTCTTCATCCGTTGGAATCCACGTATGGAAGCCAGCTGCATGACCGAAGTTATAGAAAATCCACCATGCTTGATGCGAAACGTGTTCTTTCTCTTTTTCAATCACTTCTGAGTATTTCGGCATACGAATACCGTAACGGCTCAAGTCTTTGAATAATGCACCGCCTGCTTCTTCAAAATAAGTTTCCCATGCTTCTTTCCAAGACATGACTTTATTTGGAAGCATGTAATCCATCATCATGCCGACGATAGAGAGTAGGCGAGTACCACGCCAGAACCATTTATCAATCCATTCTTGAACGATTGGTACGTTGTCTTCATGTTGCTCAAGTAAGAATTTGACAATTTCTAAACCGAGTGTCATATGGCGTGCTTCGTCAGACTGTGCTGAGAAACCAAAAGTCACGGTTGCCATATCGCCGTTGTAAGCCGCACCAGACATGAACGGAACAAACAATAAGTTGGTCAATACATATTCAAAGGCAAAGCTGATCGCCAATAAAAACTCGAATGGACCTGCTGAACGCGCATCTTCAAAGAATGATTTCGGTACAGACAAATACCATACACGGTCATGCATGTGTGACCAATCTTGGAAGCCATCAAAGAATTTGTTGTAGTGGCTCATGGCATGGATTTGAGTTTGCACATGACGTAATTCATCAATAGATTGCATTTGTGAAGCAATACGTGCACCGATTCCGCTAAACTGACGACCTACATGGGCATAGCCTTGATACGCTTGATATTCCAAAGGTGTAACGGCAGTTAAAAATAGTTTAATGGCATTTAAATAGCGTTCATTGGAAACATTCATTTGCCCATTATTTTGTGCAAAAGCATCGAAAATGGCATAGAGTTTTTTCTCTTTTTCAGCCTGATATTTCCAATATGAATCCATGGTTAAACGGAACGGATCTTCCCATTTTGACCAATCCGTGATTTTAATGCCTTCAAATTCCTCATAAGGAAAGGCATCTTTACGATCTGCATAGGAAAAGTCCCAATCCAGATCACGGGTCAGCATGCGATAGCGGTCTTTGGCATTCAGCTTTTTGGTTGCGGTTTTCGTCGCTGTTTTTGTATTTTTAACATCAGTATTCATTTTGATCATCCTGTTCAATCATTGAAATGCTTTGTTTTAAGGCTATTTAGTTCCATTTCAGGGTAAAGGTGTCATCGTCTTCATCGACGTTGCCACCCAGCGTGATCATATTCAGTTGTAACTCTTGAATATCCCAATCTTGTCCGAGTTTTTCAGACACCGTTTCTGCACGAATGATCAAACCTGTTTCACTTTCCACACGGATCATGGCAGGTAAATATTGAATCGTTGCATCGGGATTATCTTGTTCAATCGCTTCGATGATGTAGCGAGAGGTATCGTTGTCTTGTAGCGCTAAATAAACTTTTGAAGTCATGGTGCAATTCCTTATGCAATATTAAATATCAGCTAAACCCGCTTTTTTGCTACGCTCTGTGATCAGTGCAACAGCTTGTTCAATATTGCTATCGCCTAAAGCAAGACCTGCCCATGCACTAAACGCTTCTTGAACTTGTGGCAATAGTTCAGCAATCCAGCCTTGAATCAAGGCTTTATTCTCCTCAGATTCAGCAATGGCAAGCTTAAATACTGGATCAGACCATTTACGTAAATCGGTTAAACAGTCCTGCATAAATTCGGTCAGCATTGCCACATCACGTGCGCCATTTTCAACTAAGTATTGATCAAACTGTCCATAGACAAGGCTTTGGATACAGCTATCAATCAATAGGTTTTGCAGTACATAGAGTTTGAACCAATCTTGCTCAGTCAAACTTTGTTCGCATAATTTACGAAGCGGTTGCCAAGCTGCATCATTCATCCAAGCCTCTTTGGCTTGTTGTAAAGATTCACCTGTATTGCCATCCAGTGCCAAGCCAATACGTGAAATGTATTGCGCCATACCAAGACGATCCATGGCAGCAAAAATACAGGCTTGAGTAATCACTGTGCCATAACCATAAGCACTGCCTGACATCATGTGTAAATTTGCTGTTTGCTCGACATAGCGGAATGGCAGTAAGCAAGTAATAATTTTTTGCTTTACGTCTTCGCTGATATTTTCAACAAGGAAACGCTTTTCAAAGAACGCATAATTACTTTCAGCGGTATCCTGTAAACGTGCACGATGTTGTACATAAGCGCCGTAGTAGAACTGACGAGGGTCTTTAAACACATACCAATCTTGCATCTGTAAGGCAGTATGGGTTTTATCATTCAAGGTCTTATCAGGTTTCCATAAAGGACGATAATGGAAATTGGTGGTTGCCTGTACATCAAAACTTACTTCTTGATAGCGTGTTGCTGGCTTATTACCAAAACGGCGTTCAATGTACGCGTAAGTTTGGCGAATTGGCGCTAGGTTCGATGTTTTAATTTCTAAAGTCATCTTGATCTCCGTATGGACTTAAGCATGATCGTCTTGATCTACATGAGGTTGGGCTGGGTTGAGGACAGTAGGTTCGACGCCATAACGCCATTTGTCTTCCTGTGCGTCATTCCAAGCTTGCTGTTCTTCGGTCATTTCTACGACTTGGTTAATCTCACAAAAATGCTGAAAAGCGTCTTGTGGTAAAACCAATTCGACAAATAAGGTTGGATCGTGAATCGCAAAATCGAATTCAACAAATTTGGCATGACGATCACCTGTAATACGAATGTATTTGGTGAGTTGGTCTTGTTGTGTCTGATGCATAACGATCATCCTTCTATCTCTGCACTAACTTCTTGTCAGTGACGCAACCTTGCGTTTGTTATGTATATTCCAAAAAGCGTGCCAACTTTATAATTTTTATATTTTTCAAATGGTTATTATTTTTAAATAAAATCTTGATCAATTTGATCAGAATAATTTCATCATTTGGTGAATCACTGTTTTTGAGGTTTTCATGTTTTGATGAATTAAAAAATACAATGCTAAAATTAAGAAAAATAATATGTAGGTTTTAAAGTATTGCTTTTCAATCTAAAAATAAATTCATGATGATTTTCTTTGAATTTTCTTTTTGAATCTCAAAAATAAGCAAGATAAAATCGTATATTGATAGAGGGAAAGTAGAAAAGCATGTGATCATACTCAAAAGGTATGCTGTTATGCTTTTAAGAGCATATTTATTCTGCTCCATAATTCGGTATGATCATAGGTGGACATTAGCCAAGGATGGAAATGAGCCATGCCTCAAGCCAAAGATGCAAAGTTGTATAAACATTATTTTGAGCATAATAAAGATATTCAAGACTTGCTCGATAAAATCCATTTTGATACTGAGAATGGTCAAATTTGGTTTGATGAAAATCGTATGTTGTTAATGCACACCAATATGATGGGCTATCTACGTAAAGATTTATATGAAATGTTGGGGTGGGAACGTACCAAACGCTTTTTTATACGCTGTGGCTATCAGGCGGGTATGCGTGATGCGCAAGTGACTTCAAAATTACGACCCAATTTAAATGAAATAGATGCATTTATGGCAGGGCCGCAAATGCATGGAATTCGTGGCATGGTACATGTTGAAGTGAATGATTTGCATATTAGCCATGATTTAAAAAAATTTTATGCAGATTTTAACTGGAGAAATTCTTTTGAAGCTGAAGTGCATCTAAATGAGTTTGGGGTAGCGGAAGAACCATCGTGTTGGATGTTATTGGGTTATGCGTGTGGTTATACCAGTTTTGTGATGGGACAAACCATTATTTACCAAGAAACGCATTGTGTGGCACAAAGTGATGAGTGTTGCCGCATTGTAGGTAAACCTTTAGGGGAATGGGAAAATGCCGATGAACTGATTCAATTCATGTCACCCGATCCTGTTTCGGATGAAATTATCGCTCTACAAGCTGAACTTAATACACTCAAACAAAATATTTATACTGATGCTGAGTCAGATTACACCATGTTTAAAGCGGTAGGTGAATCAGCAGCCTATCGTAAAGTTTGTGATTTACTGAAAAAAGCTGCAGGCAGTAAGGTTGCCATTTTACTTCAAGGTGAAACTGGTGTAGGGAAAGAAGCCTTCGCACGTGGCGTGCATGAAGGTAGCCAAAGACGACATCAACCTTTTGTAGCGGTGAACTGTGCCTGTATCCCACCTGATTTGATTGAAGCTGAGTTATTTGGGGTGGAAAAAGGGGCTTTTACAGGTGCTTCACAAACGCGAATGGGGAAGTTTGAACGGGCACATGGGGGAACAATTTTTCTGGATGAAGTGATTGAACTCTCAGCGAGAGCACAAGCAGCACTGTTGAGAATGTTACAAGAAGGCGAGTTTGAACGGGTAGGTGACCAACAAACCCGTAAAGTTGATGTGCGGATTGTTGCTGCAACCAATGAAGATTTAGAGCAAGCAGTGAAAGAGGGACGTTTTCGTGCTGATTTGTATTATCGTTTAAATATTTTTCCTGTGCGTATTCCTACATTACGTGAGCGTCGTGAAGATATTCCTCTATTGATTGACTATTTTATTCAACGTTTTGAGAGTTTATATAGTAAAACTTTAAAAGGTCTGTCAGACAAAGCTTATAGCTTTGTGATGAAATACGATTGGCCAGGTAATATTCGTGAGTTGGAAAATTTATTGGAAAGAGCAACATTACTGACTGATCATCAACAAGAAATTAAATTAAGTAGTTTATTTCCGCAATTAGACCAATCCACACTTGAACAAACACCAGTAAAAAGCTCTTTGGATGATTTATTGGCAGATGGTTTCTCTTTGGATCAATATGAACAAGAAATTATCTTAACTGCCATGAATAAATGTCATCAAAATGTGTCTGAAGCGGCACGAATTTTAGGAATTAGTCGAGCAACGTTGGATTATCGTTTAAAGAAAATGGTTTGAGGGGTTGTAAACCATTTTCAGACTCAGAAACTGACGGATTAAGCAATGGTTTTAATCACGCGTTGATCCATTAAATATTGTTGAGCAATAAAAGCAGCTTCTCCAGTATTAGGTTTTAAAGCAGTCCATTGTGCATTACCATCGAGTTCCCATGCACGAACATTGTCTTTTAAATAGTTGAGTAAACCATCTTCAACTATTTGTTTACGCAGCTTTTTATCTTCAATCGGGAAACAGGTTTCGACACGAGAGAATAAATTACGTCCCATCCAATCCGCACTCCCGCAATATAATTTTGCGTCATCATTATTTTGGAAATAATAGACACGAGTATGCTCAAGAAAACGTCCAACGATGGAACGTACTGTGATATTTTCAGATAAACCCGTGACTTGTGGACGCAAACAGCAGATTGAACGAATAATCAAATCTACTTTAACACCTGCTTGTGAGGCTCTATATAAGGCTGAAATCAGTTTTGGTTCAGTTAACGCATTGACTTTAATGATAATACGTGCGACTAAACCTTTTTGTGCGTGTTGTATTTCTTGCTCAATCAGATTTAAAAGCTGTGCATGTAAAGTAAATGGCGCATGAAACAGCTTTTGCGATTTTGCCATGCGCCCCATGCCTGTGAGCTCTTGGAAAATTTTATGTACATCTTCACAAATATCTGCATCGGTCGTCATTAAACCATAATCAGTATACATTTTGGCATTGCCGGCATGGTAATTGCCTGTTCCTAAATGCACATAACGTTTGAGTTTATCTGCTTCACGGCGTACCACCAAAATCATTTTGGCATGGGTTTTATAACCCACAATGCCATATACCACGACTGCACCTGCTTCTTGCAAAATATTGGCGACAGTAATATTTGATTCTTCATCAAAACGTGCACGTAACTCGATGATTGCAGTAACTTCTTTGCCATTGCGTGCAGCTTCTGCCAAGACTTGCACGATTTCGGAGTCAGGACCACTGCGATACAAAGTTTGTTTAATCGCTAAAACGTTTGGATCTTTGGCTGCTTCTTTTAACAGATTAATGACAGGTGCAAAAGAATCAAAAGGATGATGCAGCAAAATATCACGTTTGCTTAGAACTTCAAAAATCTGTGGTGCATTGCGTAAAGCTTTTGGAATCACCGCTTGATAAGGCTTAAAGCGTAATTCAGGAATATCAAAGTTAGCCACTAAGCGTGCTAAGTTAACAGGACCATCGACTTGATATAAGTGCATGGGATCCAAATCAAACTGCTCAAGCAGATAATGACTGATGTCATTTGGGCAGTTTTTGGTGACTTCTAAACGCACTGCACGACCAAAACGACGAGAAGATAGTTCATCTTTTAATGCCACAGCCAAATCATCCACATCTTCTGCCAAAGTCAAATCAGCATTACGCGTGACGCGGAATTGATAACAGCCTGTTGCTACCATACCTGGGAAAAGATCACTGATATGCTGTTGAATAATTGCAGACAATAAAATGTAATGTTCCTCGCCACCAGTAAGTTCATTTGGTAATTTGACCAAGCGAGGCAATGAGCGAGGTGCAGGTACGATAGCCAGTTCAATCTGACGACCGAAAGCATCTTTGCCTTCAAGGGTGACGATAAAATTCAGGCTTTTATTTACTAACCTTGGAAATGGATGCGCAGGATCAAGGCTGATAGGCGTTACCACGGGTTGTACTTGTTTAAAAAAGTAATCTTTAATCCACGCCTTATGTTTTTCTAAAATATCAGCAAACTGGATATAACGAATCCCAAAGCCTTGTAATTGGGGTAATAAATCGTAATTTAAAATTTTATATTGTTCTTCTAATGCTTGATGTGCGATCTCTGAGATTTGTTGAATAATGACTTCATTAGGAATACCATCAGGCGAAGTGGTAATGCTATTCATATCCAATTGTTTAATCAGACCTGCAACCCGAATCTCAAAAAACTCATCCAAATTACGTGAAAAAATGATCAGGAAATTTAAACGTTCAAGAAGCGGATGATTTGCATCTTTGGCTTGTGCTAAAACACGTTTATGAAATTCTAAAAGTGAGATCTCACGATTAATATAAGTATCTGAACTATGCTGAAAATCTTCTAAATTGGGCATGATCTGCGTCATTTTTAAGTGTCTGAGTTACCTTGCATGGCATACTATGATTTATATATGACAATTATGTTACATTGTTAGAATTTAAAAAATATTTTAATTCAAGAAGTAACCATATTCAACAAGGAAAAATTTGTGAGTGAGAGAGGGTCTATAGTTGAGTTAAGCGAAATATTCATTTGGAAAACATTAATATTAAAGAGTGTAAGGCAACATTTATGTTGCCTTAGGAAATAGCAAAATATCAATTTATATTTGGTTCTAAACTGCCGCCATAGCATCAATAGAAAGCTCAGCAGCAGTGGGTTTGGCTTTTTCAGCTTTTAAACCTAGCTTATCAAACAATTGCTTATCTTTGCCTTCGCCAGCATTTGGTGTAGTCAGTAATTTCTCGCCACTAAACAATGAGTTTGCACCTGCCATAAAGGCTAAGGCTTGATCGGAATCACTGAGTGCTTCACGTCCTGCTGATAGGCGAATATAACTTTGTGGCATGATGATACGTGCAACCGCAATGGTACGAATCCATTCTGTAACATCTAATCTTTCTACATCTGCTAAAGGCGTCCCATCAATCGGTACTAACATATTGATCGGCACAGATTCAGGATGAGTCGGTAAAGTTGCTAGTTCTAGTAATAATCCAATACGATCATTACGATTTTCACCTAGACCCACGATACCGCCACTACAAACTTTCATGCCTGCGTTACGTACATGGTCTAAAGTATTTAAACGGTCATCAAAAGAGCGTGTACTGATGATGTGAGAATAATATTCACGTGAAGTATCTAAGTTGTGATTGTAATAGTCTAATCCCGCTTCATGTAAACGTTCAGCTTGCGATTGATTAAGCATGCCTAAAGTCATACAAGTTTCAAGTCCAAGTGCTTTAACTTCACGCACCATTTCTAAGACATAAGGCATATCACGTTCATGCGGATTGCGCCAAGCAGCTCCCATACAAAAACGTGAAGAACCTGAAGCGAGTGCTTCTTTGGCTTCACTAATGACTTTATCGACTGCGATACGTTTTTCTGCTTCGAGTTTAGAATCATAATGTGCGGATTGAGAACAATATTTACAATCTTCAGGACATTTACCTGTTTTAATCGAAAGCAAGGTACTGACTTGAATGGTATTTGCTTCAAAATGGCTACGATGAATTTGTTGTGCTTTAAACACCAAGTCTAAAAAAGGTTGTTCGTATAAAGTTTGGATTTCTTCACGTGTCCAATCATTTCTTACTAAAGGCATAGGTCAAATCCCTGAAAATATTGCTATCCGTATTTATCATACACAAATCATGCCAAAGCCAAAGGGCAAAAATGTCCAAATGGTTATTGGTATCCTGACTTAAGATTAGCATATAAATTAAAAATAAAAATAGTGATTTACTCACAAAGTTAGCTTATTTCCCTGCTATTTCGCTACATAAATTTATGTGTGTTACTGGTTAAGTTCTGAGTATTTGTTACTAAAAAAAAGAAATCTGCCTAAACTTGTTCACAACGTGCTTAGATGAAAATAGTATAAAAAAGTAAAAAATAATAAAAAATTATTTTGCTTTGTTGTGTTGTTCTGCGATTGCCCAGTCTATATGGACTTGCACAATCTCATCATGACGGGAACGTGTTTGTTGCAATGCGAGTAAAATTTCAGTAGAAAATGGTGCATTTCCCAAACCAATGGCAATGTTTCGCATAAAACTTTGGTAACCTGTGCGGCGAATTGGGCTACCTTCAGTACAACTTAAAAATGTTGCTTCATCCCAGTGCCATAAATCTAACAGTGTTACACGCTCCAAACCATGACGAGGATAAAAATCTTCGACTTCAGTTTTTTGAGCAAAGCTATTCCATGGACAAATCAGCTGACAATCGTCACAACCAAAAACACGATTTCCGATACCACGTCTTAATTCCTCAGGAATGATGCCTTTATATTCAATAGTCAAATAAGCGATACATTTACGTGCGTCCAACATATAGGGTTCAACAATGGCTTGAGTTGGGCATATATCTATACAGGCTGTACATGACCCACAATGCTTAGTGGTAGGTTGGTCAAAAGGTAAATCTAAAGAAGTAAATAATTCACCCAAAACAAAAAATGAGCCTGATTTTTTATGAATCAAAAGCGTATGTTTACCTGTCCATCCCATCCCTGCATTTTCAGCCAAAGATTTTTCAAATATCGGTGCAGAGTCAGCAAAAGGACGAGATTCAAAGTCACCTATTTTTTCTTTTATTCGATTGGCTAAGGTTTTTAAGCGTCCACGCATGACTTTATGATAATCCCGTCCACGGGCATAACGAGCAATAATGGCTGAATTAGGATGATCGGGTACATAGCGAGGCTTAGGTGTTTCCACCAAATAATTCATACGTACACAAATAATACTTTTGGTGTTGGGTACTAATAAAGTCGGATCAGCACGTTTTTCTAAATTTTCCTCTAAAAACTTCATATCACCATGATAGCCGCGTTTTAAATATTCTTTAAAACGTGTTAATTCTGCTTGAGCATCTGGTTGAGCAATGACACAATCAGCAAAGCCAAGTTGCAAAGCTTGCTCCTTAATCCAAGCTTTAAGTTTTTCAGGATCAATCTGTTGTAGAGCAATGTGTGTTGCTGATGAAGAAGCCGACATAGAAAATATGGGAAAGAATAATGCATTCGCAAGTTTATCATAGTCACGAGATTCAAGCATGGGAAGGACGTTGGTTTCGTCAACAAAATAGCTCTTTTGGACTGATGCAACAAGTGGCTTGGTTAATTGCACAGCGCCTAGATGATGTATTTTCTACTCAGCAAAATATTCAGTCCATTGCCATTTGGTGTGGCTCAGGCAATAACGCAGGTGATGGTTATTGTTTGGCAAAATATTTACAAGATTTAGGTTATCAGGTTACTGTTTTTGCAGCAGAACGTGGGCAATCAGCAGATTTAGACAAAGCGTGGCAACTTGCACACGCACATCATGTCAATATTCAAGCTCATTTTAATATTGAAAATAGCTTTGACTGCCATGTAGATGCACTTTTTGGAATTGGTTTAAATCGCGATTTGGATGAAACTTGGCAAGAAGTTATTGAAATTTTTAATGCGCAATCAGGTCTTAAAATTGCGATTGATGTGCCGAGTGGATTGCATGCTAATACAGGGCAGCCCTTGCCTAAGGCGATCAAAGTTGATCGAACTTATACCGTATTAGGACTTAAAGCTGGTTTATTTACAGGTCAAGGGAAAGAGTTTTCTGGAAAAGTAGAGTTAATTTCTGCGATACCCCATGATGATCAATTAAAAAAACTCGCTGATCTGTCACCTACAACAGTAGTCTTAGCACAACGTAAAGCTTTTGGTCATAAGGGCAGCTATGGACATATCTTAGTAGTTGGTGGGCATGCAGAAATGGGTGGGGCGGTCATGATGGCTGCTGAAGCGGCATTTAGTGCTGGGGCTGGCAAAGTAACGATGATTTGTGATGCTAAGCACCATACTGCAATTTTAGCACGATCACCGAATATTATGCTGCGTGATATCAATGCCTTAACTAATATTCAGATCGAGAATC
The DNA here is from genome assembly GCF_001704615.3 of Acinetobacter defluvii. Taxonomy (NCBI): domain Bacteria; kingdom Pseudomonadati; phylum Pseudomonadota; class Gammaproteobacteria; order Moraxellales; family Moraxellaceae; genus Acinetobacter; species Acinetobacter defluvii. The sequence continues at coordinate 1,796,496 of NZ_CP029397.2, read as the reverse complement.
TGCTTCAGCATGTAGATGCTGTAAGTTTCGGTATGGGATTAGGTCGGGATGATTGGGCAGAACAACAGTTTTTTAAATGGTTTCCTAAAATACACCAATTACAACATTTACAGACAGTGCTTGATGCGGATGCTTTATGGTTTTTGGCGAAACATCCTGTACGTGCGAATGAAAATACCTATTTAACGCCACATCCAGGTGAAGCTGCAAAATTGTTGAATTGTAGTGTAAGTGAAGTTGAGGCGGATCGTGTTACTGCGATTCAAAAACTACAACAAAAATATGCAGGACAATGGGTACTAAAAGGTGCTGGAAGTTTGATTTTAGAGGATCAACTCTGGATCTGTACTGCAGGAAATGCAGGTATGGGAACAGGAGGGATGGGGGACGTGCTTGCAGGAATGATCGCAAGTTTAAAAGCACAATTTAAAGAAAAAATTCACTTACATCAGATCGTAACACTACATGCTTTAGCAGGTGATTATTTAGCACAAAAAGGACAACGAGGATTACAGGCACAGCATATGCGAGAAGCCGTGTATTATGTCGTAAATCATCAGGATGATAAAAATAAGGTAAAAGCAAATGAAAGCTGTTAAATTGATTATTCAAGGTAAAGTACAAGATGTTGGCTATCGCCGCTGGTTTGAAAAAGAGGCAAATACTTTAAATTTAAAAGGATATGTGATGAATTTACCTTCAGGTGAGGTTGAAGCGGTAGTGCTTGGCAATGAACAAGATATTTTAGAAATTATTCGTCATAGTTATGTAGGACCTTTGCGCTCGCAGGTGAGCAGCATTGAGCAAATCGCATTAGTTGATTTACCAAATTATCATGAATTTACCATGATTCGATGAAAATATTTTCAGGATTTTCACAAAACAGGCGTTAGAATAAATGGAAAAGTATTTAATCGTTGCAATTGTATTGGTAGCATGTATTTTGTTGGTCATTTATACGCAAATTGACCATTCTAAATCCTCAAAAAAACTGAGTTTAAAAGAGAAAATTCAACAAGAATTTCCACAGTATAAAGTGATTGAGCGCAATGAAAATATTGTCATCTGTAAGCCAATAGCAGGTTCTCGTATTGATGAGGAGTTGGCTTTAATTCGCATTGATCCCAATCAAAACAAAAATTTAAGAACAGTGGGTAAAATGTTGATTGCAACATATAGCAAACAGCCATCTCTCCGTGAAATTCGCAAAGATGTTGCAGATTATGTGTAATTTTTAGTGTTAAATCTCTTATAAGTATTAAGCAACTAGCGTCTTCTTCCACTATTTCGACTACGCCCTCGTGCCATACCACCTAAAGCATTAAGTACTGCAAGTTTGCTCATGCTACCTGAAGCATGTGCATGACAAATTGCTGCTGCAAGTGCATCAGCAGCATCCGCTTGTGGTTGTATAGATAAGTTTAATAGCTTCATCACCATCATTTGTACTTGTTCTTTGTCGGCGGCTCCATAGCCTACCACTGACTGTTTAATCTGACGAGCTGTATATTCTGCAACTTGTAAATCTAAATTGACTAAAGCTGCAATGGCTGCACCTCGTGCTTGCCCCAGTTTTAATGCTGAATCAGGATTTTGAGCCATAAAAACTTGCTCTACAGCAGCTTCAGTGGGACCATGAAACTTAACAATACGGTCTATACCTGCAAAAATTCGCTTTAGACGTTCAGGCATTTCAGTGGTTTCTGTGCGAATTGTTCCTGCATCTATAAAGCTTAGTTTTTGCCCATTTTTTTCAATAATGCCATAACCAGTCAATCTTGAACCCGGGTCAATACCGATAATCAGTGACATATGCCTACTTAAGATATATAAAATTGAGTTAATTATATGATTTTTTGAAAATAATTTCTGTATATTTTTAAAGCTTAAATATCAAGCGGATTGAGAAGAAACGACACCACAGTACAGTTATAGCACTCTAAAGCAATAAATAAACATCATGTTTAGTCAGGTATTTCGAAAAAGTAAAATTAAAAAATGTATTTTGATAAGCATGTAATATATTGCAAATAAATGTAATAGTTAAAAATAAAGCATTATTTATGTAAATAAATGTAATTAATGAAAATGATAATATATTGCAATTTAAATTATCATGTTTTATATCTCTAAATAGTAGTTTAAGTAATTGATTTATATTTGATATTTAAATGATAAAGATAAAGTGAAATGTATATTAATTTTTAATTTGGAATTAAATCAAAAGTGTATGTTTTTATAAACTATTGTATAATTTGTGTGAATTTATTTTATATGCTGTTGCTTTATCATGAATATTGTTAAATTTTTAGTAAGTTTTAATACGGTAAATACATACTTAATCTTAGCAATTTGTGCTTTATGTGCAATTTCAGGTTATTTTTATTTAAATCCGTAAACTCCCCAAAAGACAAAAAACCTGTTTAAAAAACAGGTTTTTTGTTTATAAATTGATCATCTAATAAATACTAAATAATGCAGATTCAAATTTTAAATTGCTTGAAATTGCATTGAATTATTAAAGAAAAAATGGTGCATTTGTGTCGTAGATAGTTTGAATTTACGACCTGAAGAATTAAATAGAGCAGGCTTTACATTTAAACGCGTTAATGTTGGAAGTAAGGCTTCTTGAAAGTCTTTCGGCGTAATCCTTTTCGGTGTATATTGCGGCCAATGTAAGCTAGCATATTGATATGCTTGCAAAGAATTAAGCCAGAAAGGGAAATAAACATCATTTTTATCGGTTTTCATTGCCCAACCTTGATGGTATAAGCCCCATAAAACACCGCAATACATTAAAGATTTTAAAATAGAAAGTTTAATAATAAGTTCTTTGGGAATTGGTTGAAGATGAATGTATTTTTTCATGATTAAGCAATCGAATTTGATTCCCTACTATTGTAAGCGATTCGGCAATTTTTTTGATGAAAGCTTGATGTTAATTCGTAAATAAATATGAACAGCAAAAGGTAGCATTAAAAAACGCCACCTAGGTGACGTTTGATTATGCTTGCATCGTGGCCATTTTTTGCCAGTATTGTGCTTTTAATGAGTCACGTTCTACACGGAAACCTTGATAATAAAGTTCTGCTAAGAACATTGCTGCTTTACCATGACCTGCTTGTGCTGCATCTTCTAACTGTTTAACCGCATCTATAAAATTCATTTCAGAATGAATTGTATTTACCGCATTTGCATAAACATGCTCTAAGTCATGTTGAGAGATTTGATGAATCATATATAACTCCTTATTGTAATTATGATCATTTAAGACCTCCCATGAGGTCTTTTTACTAAACACTACTAATTTAACTTCTCTTTATTAAACTAATATTACAAATTACTTAACTTGTCAACTATTTTTGGAGACTAGATTGAATAATGTATGATTACATGATTAAACATTAATCAGAACTAATTTTTATTAAAATCTATATTAAGGAAGACGACTAAAAGGGAGAACAAATATGAACAAGATCATAGATGGTTTTAATTTTGATGTACCTCCAACTGAGTCTCAAATAGTTGCACTTGCTCAGTATCACCGCAAACAATTGGACGATGCAATTTTTCATCAAGAGATTCATCTTGGTGATTTTTGCTTGGCACAACGTAAGCGTATTTACGATTATACACGAAATCTGGAGCCTTTGCAAAAAGCAGGATTTTATCGTGTGTATGATGGTGAGTTACGTCGTCTAGCGGACGATGATGATTTACATCCAGTACATGCTGAAGCAGGAGTCAGTATTTTCGCAGTATTCTTAGCTTTGGCGATTATTGCACTGATTTTATATTTTGCAGTTATTCGTTCTATTTTAAGTTAAGGGTGCTTAATTAAGATATTACTTTTTTTATAAAGTTTATCTCTGAATAAGGATGATTAAGCTTTGCTGGCTTAATCTTCCTCGAATTTATATGCATTTCGCTGAAGCACTATATTTTTAAAGCTTTCGAGCTTAAACTACCTATATATTCGAGGTAGTGCATGCTCATATCAAAAGATCAATTTTTAAAATTTAAGTCAAAAATAACCTTGGAGTCTGTTTTGAAAATGGGGATCATGCTGATCGTGATCTTCATTTTATTCGTTGCAAGTTTTGCATTGTTTCGCCCGATTAGTATTGAAAAATATCAACATGTTAGTCAATTATCACTCCAAGCAACCTATCCACATACACAAAGCTTTGCGCAACATTTACAAGCGCAACCACAAATTTTAATGCATGAGTATTTGAGGTTAATGCGAGCTTATGCTTATGAAGCGAAACATGTTAAAGAATATCCAGCAATGGCAATAGAAGATGAATAAGTATCAGCTAGTTTTGTTTGAGTTCGTAGGGCTATTCTAACTTTTTACTCAAGTTTTTCATACTTAGCCTTTATCTTTTGTATCAGTTTTTTCACTTAGCATAGTCTTAGTTTCCGATGATGAAGTATTACCTAAATTTTCATTTAACATTTTCTTTAAAGCGGGTTGATCAAGTGTATTAGCAACAATCACAAAAGTTAAGCGATCTGCACGAATATGTTTTTGTAAAGCAGCTTGTACTTGTTTGGCGGTGATAGCACTGAGTTGTTGTTGATATTGCGAAAGATAATCTGCAGGTAAGTGATAGAAACCAATAGAAGCCAATTGTGCATTGATATTGGCATTACTACTAAAAGACATTGGGAATGAGCGTAACATTCCTTCTTTGGTTTCTTCTAATTGTTTACGTTGAATGGGTTGTTGTACAAAATCTCTTAATGCTTGATGGGCTATTCGAATACTGTCCATCATTTGCTCTTGTTGGGTGGCATAACTTAGACTGAAAAGTCCACGTGATTGCATTGATGTTAAATTACTATATGCACCATAAGTATAACCACGTTTGACTCTTAACTCTTTCATTAAGATGGAGTTAAAGCCACTTCCACCAAACATTTGATTGGCGACTTCAAGCGCAATTCGATCTGGATTTTCACGGGTGATGCCGAGATGTCCGATCATGATGTTGGCTTGGGTAGATTGGTAGGGAATAAACTGAATATTGAAATCTGCTTGCTCAAGTGGTTCTGGCAGTTCAGGTGCTTTTTCACCTTGGGGTAAATTTTGTAGTAATAGATGACTTAAATTCGTTGCCTGCTCAGTTGTGAGATTGCCTGTGATCGCAATATTCATATTCTGGGAAACTAAGAGTTTATTTCTAAACTGTACAAGCAGTTCAGGGGTGATTTTTTGAATACTGGCATTTGTTCCTACACTCGGTTCAGCATAAGGATGGGTACCATAGATTGCGCGATAGAAGCGAATTCCCATTAAACGGTTGGGGTTTTCTTGAATTTGTTTTTGTCCAACTTTGGTATTGTTTAACACCAAATTTAGCCCAGAATTGTTGAATGTCGCATGTTTGAGTATATGTAACATCATATCAACAGCGGGATTAAGCTTATTCGGGTCTGAAAGCACGCGCAAACGTACCGTAAACATATCTCGATAGGCATTTACACTGAATTTTGCACCTAAGCCTTCAAAAGTACTGGCAATTTGCTTGGCAGTATATTGCTCTGTGCCTTCAGTCATTAGCCTTGCTGCCATATTTGACAGTCCGTACATGCCTTTTGCAATATTTTCGTCTTGAGCAGAACCTGCATTAAATGTCAGTTGAATATCAACAATAGGCAAGTCTTGTGTAGAAACAAAAAGTGTTCTGACTTTCTGTGGATTGTTGAGCTCTTGGACAAAAGGTGCTTGATAGCTTTTTTGCTGACTGAGGTTTTTAAGACTTTGTAAAGTTGTGATGGACTTTAATGGCGTGTCATCGAGTATCGAATCTACATTTGCTTGATTGTCGGGTTCTAATTCAGCAAAACTCCATGTTGAACATAATAAAGCGGAAATAAGTAAAGTATATTTGAGTTTTTGCACGGATAACTCCTGATTTTTATTTGTCGTTATTTGATTCAGGACTTAAGTACAAAGTGCTTAAGTTATCTCGAACAAAATAAATATTGGCGATACGCTGTAAATCTTGTGGTGTGACTTTGTCGTAATGTTGAGGAAGTTCATCCATTAAACGAAAACTTAAACCATTCACTTCTAAGTTTCCAATCATGTTAGCCTGTCCAATAATATCGTCTTGGCTGTAAACCAAATTAGAAACGAAATTATTTTTTACACGCTCTAGTTCAGTTTGATTGACTAATTCTGTTTTAAATAAATCCATTTCTTTTTCAATCGCTGCTTGTGCTTGTACCAGTGTGACATTTTCAGAAGGTAAAGCAGAAATCACAAAAAGGCTATCGCCACGGTTATAAGGGTCATAGCTGACGCTAATTGCAGTCAGTATTTTTTTATCTCTCACTAAACGATCTTGTAGTCGTGCTGATATCCCACCATCCAGTAAGGATTGGATAATAGTTAAGGCGTAAGCATCTTGTGGGTTTTTTGCAGTCGCTAATGAGCGAACATTCCATGCCATAAATAGGTTTGCTACTTGAACAGGCAGTGATAACTCCATATGACGATAGCCTAAACGGTCAAACTCAAGTACATCATTACGATCGGGTGTCGCTTTTTTAGCGATACCCCCAAAGTATTTTTCGACTTGTTTTAAAGCTTGTTCAGCATTAACATCTCCCACAATCACCAGCGTTGCATTATTTGGGGTATACCAAGTTTTGTACCATTTTTTTAAATCATCTAATTGAATGTTTTGTAGATTTTTCATATAGCCAATGACAGGTTGGCGATGGTGGCTTGTCGGGTAAGCAATCCATTTAAAGCGTTCATAAGCGAGATTTCGAGGGTTATCATCAGTACGTTGACGACGTTCCTCCATTACTACTTTTATTTCAGGCTCAAAATCTTGTTGGCGGAGCACTAAGTTTTGCATGCGATCTGCTTCAAGCTCTAGCGCTAAAGGAAAGTATTTTTTGGGATAAAGCTGGTAGTAGTTGGTGTAATTGGTATAGGTAGCAGCATTAATTCGCCCGCCATAGATACGACTTAAACGTGTGAACTCGTCATTAGGAACTTTATGTGTACCTTTAAACATCATGTGTTCTAGTACATGCGACATGCCCAGTAAATTGCCTGATTCATCGCTACTGCCAACGCCATACCAAATTTGGGTCATTACAATCGGAGCACGATGATCTTCTCGAATAATCACTTTTAAGCCGTTGTTTAAACTGGTTTCAAAGGTGGTACGTGCGAGTTGACTTTGTGTGTTGGCAAGACTGCTTTGACTAGAAAATGTTGCCAGAATAATACTGCCACATAGGGCAAAACGAGATAAAGTAGTTGAAAAAATATAAAAAGGTATTTTTTTGATATTGAACACTACCTATCCTAAAAATTTTAAAGTATGTAGCTTATTCTTAAAAAAAATATGTTTTAAATCAATATTGAAATGTTGCATTTTGGTTGATTTGTAGGAACATTGCTTTAAACAGTTAAAGCAGGCACTTTAATATAGCTTAAACGCTTATCAATAGGACAATCTGTGCTAAACTCTTTCTTTTTTAACACTATGCTTTTCAAGGAATCGGCATGCAAGAACAGCAAAATAAATTCTTGATTGATGCGGAAATTGGTGATGATGATGTCACATTACCGAGCTTACCCGCCGTTGATGTGCCTATTGTTGAAAATAAAATTATAGAAACACCTATTGCAGAAGAGCAAACATCAGTAGTAACAGAACCACAAGATACCGAAGCGCAAGCTAAAGGTGGTTTCTTTAGCCGTATGAAAGAAGGTTTAACCAAAACCCGCAAAAATCTTGCAGATGGTATGGTAAACATCCTCATCGGTGGTAAAGAAATCGATGATGAGTTGCTAGAAGAAGTTGAAGAACAATTATTAGTTTCAGATATTGGTGTAGATGCCACTAAAACCATTATTGCTAACTTAACCGAACGTACTGAACGTGGCGATTTGATTTACTCACATTCTTTATATAAAGCTTTGCAAGAAGAATTGGTGGCTTTACTTGCGCCACGTGTCAAACCTTTACATATCGACCCAAATAAAAATCCATTTGTGATTTTGGTGGTCGGTGTTAACGGTGTAGGTAAAACCACAACCATTGGTAAGCTTGCAAAACGTTTACAAGGCGAAGGTAAAAAAGTCATGTTGGCTGCGGGAGATACGTTCCGTGCCGCAGCGACAGAACAGTTACAGATTTGGGGTGAGCGTAATAACATCCAAGTGGTTGCACAAGGGCATGGTGCAGACAGTGCTTCAGTGATTTTTGATGCTTTTGAAAGTGCACGTGCCAAAGGGGTAGATGTGTTGATCGCAGATACTGCAGGACGTTTACACAATAAAAGTAACTTGATGACAGAGTTAACTAAAGTTAAGCGGGTTATGCAAAAAATTGATGCGACTGCACCTCATGAAGTAATGCTAGTCGTGGATGCAGGTACTGGGCAAAATGCAATTAATCAAGTCGAAATGTTTGATGAAGCAGTGGGTTTGACAGGTTTAACCATTACTAAACTGGATGGTACAGCCAAAGGGGGCGTGTTGTTCAATATTGCAAGTCGTACTCATGTCCCAATTCGCTTTATCGGTGTCGGTGAGAAGATTGATGACTTACGTCCATTTTCTGCAAAATCATTTGTTGCTGCTTTATTTGAAACTGAAAAATAATTAATTTAACCCTACGTTGAATAATTGTACAGAAACTCCGTAATATGCGGAGTTTTTTGTTTTTTAAAGATTTTTTGTCTTAAAAATAGCCATTACAGCCAAGATAAAATATACAAAGCCTTAACATTAAAGATAAAATACTTAAAAAAATTATGCCTTTATTTTTAAGTCTTTGGGGAAATGAAAATGACACTTCTGTCTAAAATTGGTCATGTGTTAACAACTGAGCTATCTAGAGATTTACTTTTTAAAAAGAAGGATAATCAATTGGATGAGTATCAGTTTTTAGAAGATCTGCGCAAGCGCCGTAGTGTTTATCATCTTGGTAAAAAGGTTGCCTATCCACAAGAGGAATTAGTCGCTTTAATTAAAGAAACTGTATATTGCTGTCCATCAGTATTGAATTGTCAAAGTGCACGTGTTGTTATCTTGGTGGAAAAAGCACATGAACAATTTTGGAAAATGGTCAAACAAATCCAAAAGAAATACATGAATGAAAAAGTCTATGATGGCATGGTTATTAAAATTGATGAATGTGTTGCAGCATATGGCACAATTTTGTTTTTCGAAGATACGCAGGTCATTCAAAAACTGCAAAAATTTAAACCATTACAAGCCCATGATTTTGAAATCTGGTCAGAGCAAAGCTCAGGTATGGTGCAATTCGCAGTGTGGAGTCTATTTGCAAGCTTAGACTTGGGGGCAGCTTTACATCACTATAACCCAAATATTAATGATGAGATTTTGCAACATTATGAGTTACCTAAACATTGGCAACTTAAAGCACAGATGACGTTTGGCTCGATTGTGACTCCAGCAAGTACCAAATCTTATGAAGATGAAAATCAAATATTTAGAGTTTTTTCCTAATGTTGATATTCAGGAACGATGCTAAGTTATAGAGCGTTCTATTTATGCAACAGAATGTCATAAAGATAATGCTGACGAAAAGAGTTGGAATACAATACACTTAAATCATCTTAGAACATGACCAAAATGGTCAAACAAATATTTGAGGATTACGATAATGTCATTTTTAGATCAAATCAAACAACGCCGTTCAATTTATGCAATTGGCAAAAATGTAAAATTAGACAATGTAAAAATTGAAGAAACCATCAAAGAGGCAATCAAACTTAGCCCATCTGCATTTAACTCACAAACTTCACGTGCAGTGACTTTATTTGGTGACTCACATGTGAAATTTTGGACGATTGTTTTAGAAACTTTACGTAAAATCGTGCCTGCAGAGGCATTTGAAGGTACAAGTAATAAAATTAATAGTTTTATTGCGGGTTATGGCACAGTGTTATTTTATGAAGATCAAGATGTGGTAAAAAGTCTTCAAGAACAATTTGCGCTTTATGCAGATAACTTCCCAGTTTGGTCAGAGCATTCTACAGGTATTGCACAGTTTGCAACTTGGACAGCGCTTTCAGAAGCTGGTTTGGGTGCATCATTACAGCATTACAACCCAATCGTAGATGAAGAAGTAGCAAAAACATTTAACGTACCAAGCAACTGGAAACTTCGTGCACAATTAGTTTTTGGTTCAGTAGAAGCACCTGCGGGTGAAAAACCATTTATGGATGATGCTGAGCGTTTTAAAACATTTAACTAAGTTAAGTATAAAATTTAAGAGCGCTTAAGCGCTCTTTTTTTATTTTTAATATGACTGAAATTTTGGCTATTACAATCCAGAATAACAATTGATTCATACATCAGGGGCAAGTTAATATTCACAAAATTTTAAAAATAGAAATATTTTAATGAAAGAAAAATGTTTATCTTGTGGGCGATATAGTGTGTCGACTTATCGAGGAAGTATTTTTATTACGTTATTGCTTTTATGTTTTGCCATTATTCCGGGTGTGATCTATGAACTGTGGCGTAGACATTTAGGGAAAGTATGTCGACATTGTGGTGCACAAAACTTTTATATACTGAATGAATCTTTAAGTGCGCTAAAAAATCAAAATAAGGATACAAATTGTTGAAAGCCATTGCTTAAAATTTTTATATAAAAATTTATTTTTCAAATACTTTGCCATTAAAATTTTATGAAAAATTGAATTGTCATAAAATTGTCATGAGGACATAGCATAGTGCATTAAATTTTACAGTTTATTGACATTTGAGAAATACCTATGCGTTTTAAATTTGCAGCAAGTGTAATCGGTTTGGGCTTGGTCATGAGTGGCTCGACTTTTGCGGCAGTGACCATTACTGCACCTGAGGAAATAGTGGTCTTGGCTGTAAATGAGCAGGAAGTAAATACAGGTATTTTTAGAACCAAAAAGAATGAATATAAAGTAGATGATGGTCAAGTTGCATTGAGTGTTCGTTATCAGCAGTACTTTGAACATTTAAATAACGAACACGACATTTTAAAATCAGGTGTGGTCACCATTACTGCACCAGATTTACAAGATGGTAAAACCTATAAATTAAATTTGGTCAATGCGCCAAAAGATTTTGATGCTGCAAAAAAATATGCTGAACAGCCAACAATTGCTTTGTATGACCAAAATAACCAAATGATCGTACAACAAACAGGTGCAAATAACGAAGCTAAGCCTTGGTTATCAGGAGGCGTTTTTGGTCGAGTATTTGATTTAACGACTTCTAAGAAGTCTGAAAATCAACCCGCACCAGTTTATGCAAATGCACCACAAGCGGTAGCGACGACCAACGTAAATCTGGCAACTACAAATGGAAATTCGGCGGATCAGCAGATGATTCAAATTTGGCAAAAAGCATCTAAAGCTGAACGTCAACGCTTTATGAGTTGGTTGGCTGAACAATAATTGATTCATTAAAAAAGGATGGGAAATATTAAATTTCGCATCCTTTTTTATCTAATTCATTTAATTATTCTGTTAACAACTTTATTAGTCTCTATTTAGGTTAAAACCACCGCCTTTAGGCGGTCAGATTTATTTTTTAACTCCACCAATAACGTAAGATATGAAAGAAAATCGGGGCTGAAAAGCATATTGAATCAATACGATCTAGCATACCTCCATGCCCATGAATCAACTGTCCCCAGTCTTTGACCCCACGATCACGTTTGATCGCAGACATGACTAGACCACCAAAAAAACCAAAAACGCAGACAATTAATCCTATAAAAGCAGCCTGTAAATGGGTGAATGGAGTGAGCCATGCCATGAGTACGCCTAAGCCTGTAGCTAAAACAATGCCTCCAACTAAACCCTCAACTGTTTTAGAAGGTGATAATACAGGTGCAACTTTATGTTTTCCAAATAATTTTCCACAAACATATTGTAAAACATCAGATGCTTGCACCACCATAATGAGCCAAATTGCTAACCAAATTTTCTCACCATCAAAGCCTGGAAGTTTTAGATTCAATAAGGCGGGAACATGAGAAATACAAAATACACTGACCATTAAACCCCATTGAATTTTAGAACTACGCTCTAAAAAATGGGTTGTGTCTTCTTGCTTTAGGCTGGCGATTGGAATCAGTAAAAAAACATATAAGGGAATGAAGATTGAATATAAACCGTACCAGTCGGTATAAATCAAATAATATTGATAAGGAATAACAAAATAAAAAGCGATCAGTAATGGAAAATAATCACCACGCCGTGTGGGTAATAAACTAATAAATTCACGTAATGCAAATAAAGAAATAATACCAAAAAGAATGATAAATGCAGTTTTTCCGAGCAAAATCGCTGCACCAATCACAATTAACATCACCCACCAGGCATTGATGCGCGCATTTAAATTGTCAATGACAGGCGAGGGTGCTGTGCCTGCACGCTGCTTTAAAATAAATCCAACTGTTGATGCAAAAATTAAAATCGCTGCGAAAATAGCAAATAATAAATAAGTTTGTTCTAGGTTATCCAAGGTCATTGGTTTTCAACCTCTTTTAATTTCAGGAGTTGTTGCTGTGCATACGCTAAAAATTCGGTTTTATCCATTTCAAAATGCTGTTCCAAAGGACAACCAAAGCAGACGGTAGACAATAAAGGCAAAGGAATAAATGCTCCTTTAGGCATTACACGTTTTAAGTTGGAAATCCATACAGGAACAATTTCGATCTCAGGAAATTGTTGATGTAAATTAAATAAACCACTTTTAAATTTTAATAATTCAACATCATCATTTAAATTACGTGTGCCTTCAGGAAAGAAAATAATAGAGTAGCCTTGTTCTAAGGCATCTATAATCGGCTGTAATGGGTCTTGATTATTCTCACGATTGCGCTGAATGGTCACACCATTAAACGTATTATGGATCAGAAAACGGCGCATGCCATCTTTAAGCCAATAATCAGATGCTGCCACAGGTTTGGTTTTTCTGCGTATCGCAGTGGGTAAAGATGACCACAACAAAATAAAGTCAATATGACTATTATGATTGGCATAATAAATACGTTGTTTACATTCTTCAGGCTGGCAACCGACCCATAAACTGCGTGCACCAGTCAATAAGCGTGCGCCACGCCGAGTTAAAAAAGAGATAAAACGAGCAAGATAGCTTGAAACGCCTGTTTTTTGTTGGCTTGTTAAATGTTGTTGATTATTATCCTGTGGTGCTATTTGCGTCATAATAAAACCAAGTTTGTTATTGTACGAATAAGATGAAATAAAGCTATTAAAGCAAGATATTACATGAGGAGTAAAGTAATTTATAATTTCAAACACTTAAAGCTGTTGTATTTTAACAAGTGATGTAATTAAAATTATCAGTAAATCAGCTGATCGAAAGAGCCTAAAATTTTATAGTTTTGAAATATTGATCATTTTTGAATGAGAAGAAAATAAAGTGAAAAAGCAAAAATTGCAATTTCACTGCATGATATGTTAAGCGTTTAATTTAAATACATCGCTTTGCTGGATTAGGTTTGATTTATTTAAACCAAAGGTTTTATAGCGTAAAAGTACCATTTCAGCCCAATTGCGATGTGTTGCAGGTTCTAACATTGAACCTTGGCTTTTGAACACACTTTTTGCATCGATGGCTAACACTTGTTGCGCTTCTTGAAACTCTTCTGTAGACACTTGAAATGCTTGATGAATAAAATCGATTTGTGTTGGATGAATGGCAGTTTTGGTATAAATGCCATTATTCATGTCTTGTATGAGTTCACTCGATAAAATTTGTGTATTTTCAATATGTTCACACACTGGAGAACTGAGTTGAAACCCTGCAGGAATATATAAACCTGCCAGTTGTGAGATCAGCATACCCACAGGGGTTTGATAAATCGTAGTATTTTTTGGGCGACGTAGATGTAAACAGGACAAAAGATCATTGCCACCGATTCTTAAACATAAGGTTTTATGAAAGTCGTATTTCAATGCTTGCTGTAATTCAAGATTATGCCCCATATCAAAAATTTCTTTGGTTTCGAAGGTGGGCATTAAATTGATATGAGAAGGCAAGACCTCCATCCATTGCATTAAATTATGCAAAGTAAACTTCGGTAAAATCATACCACTAATGGTATGGTGTAAATCCCAGTCCACAATATATTTTGCCATTTCGATATGACGTGGACGGATAAACAGAGCGGGTGCTTTTAGGTTTGGATGTTCTGCACGTTTTTGCAAAAGTGCTTTTAAATTCACCATTGCTGTTTGTACATCTTTTTCTAAAACAGCATCTTCCAAACATACAGCGATAGATTTTAGATTGGTAAATTTATTACCTTCCGTCACGTCCCATAAATTTTCATGCGTGGCAGGAATATACATCGTCGCACCGAGTTCAATGGCGTATTGTAATTGTTTCATTCTATTATTTTCCAACCTTTTTGATTAAGGTCACTGCATGATAGGGACCTAATTTTGAACCTAAAATATCAACTGGGACATGCTGTTGTTGCGCAAAGTGTAACAGGAGCTGAACATGAGGATTGTGTTCATCTCGGATTAAAATACGTTCAGGCACACGTCTAAGTACGGCACGGGTCGCTTCTGCGATACTCGGTTTAATATGATTAATGTTATTGATTTGGTATTGTGCTGCTATCCAGTCCACTGTACTTAAACAGTGTTTTTGCTGGGTTAAGCGAATCTGGTTATTCCACTCAATTTTTTCTTGGGTTGGTTGTTGCGCAATAATATTTAAAATATCTTGGATGAATTGTCGTGATAAATCGTGTTGCTCAAGATGTGTATAAATCACACAATCATGCCATTTTTCAGGATTAAAACAGTCTAATTTCGCTTCGTCTTGATCAATATCTTCTCGTAAAATACTGCGCGAAGTTAGACCTGAAATGACTGAACCTAAGATGCCAAAAGGAATGAGCCAGTCTTCACAACTGGCACTCAACCAAGAATACCCTCCCAAATCTGATAAGGTTACAAGGCGAGGAATCTCCCAGCCTGCATCAAATAATTCAGGATAGCTTTGTAAGTTTTGGGTCAATTCACGACAAATCGCACCTTTGCCTGTCCAACCATCGACAAAGACAATATTTTTAGCACCATGTTGTTGAATGATGGCATTGAGCGCAGCGAAATCAATGCCACGATCACGAATAATACTAATACCATAATGAAAACAAGGTTGATTTTGGTGAATACAATGTTTAAGTAGAACACCTAAGGGTACGCCTGCACGCACCAAACTCACCAAAATAATGGGCTGATTGGGAAAGCGTGCCATTAAAGCTTGACTGAGTTGTTGAGCTTCTCGTGCTAAACGTTC
The DNA here is from genome assembly GCF_001704615.3 of Acinetobacter defluvii. NCBI lineage: Bacteria > Pseudomonadati > Pseudomonadota > Gammaproteobacteria > Moraxellales > Moraxellaceae > Acinetobacter > Acinetobacter defluvii. Next base: position 1,781,159 of record NZ_CP029397.2, on the reverse strand, counting down.
TGCACCATGTTTAAAAGCATGTTGAAAATGTTTTAAATGTTCAGGTGAGGGGGCTTTCTCCTCACTGATCATTTCTGAATAGTGTTTTTTGCCTGATTGAATCAGACGCTCTTTTTCTGCTACAGGCGTCGGTTTAAGCTGGGTGATATTAAGCAAAAATGTAATATCTTGTGGATGATACGAGCCGTGAAAACCAAGATTTGCCAATGTTTGATTAATATCATTTAAATTAGACATGCCCTAAGAATCCTTTCTGTCGATGATCATTGCTTAAGTTGTGTGCTAAAAAATGGTCGAGTTGGCTGTTTTTGGGCATACCAAACCAATCACAGCAACCCAAAAATCCTGCATCAGAGAGGCTATCGCCCCAACCCAAAATGACACGTTCACCTTCAGGGTCATATTTTTTAATAAAAAACTCAACCGCTTTTTGTTTAGAAACAAACTTTGGAATAACTGCTAAATTATTGCCATTAATATGGATATAGCAATGTTCTAACACATCTTTGGGTAAATGTTGTACCAATTGGTCTAAAAAAAGCCCGTCTTCTGGTTGGTTTTGTTTGGCAACCGTATAGATTTTGAGATCATTTTCCTCGACTGTCCATGTACGAATCGAGCCTAAGTCATGGGCTGTTTTCAGTAAAATGTCAGGTAATTCATGTAATAAGTCATTTAACTCAGCAACAGCTTGCTGTTGAATATGAAACCAATCTAGATCGATATTTTGCTGTGCATCAATCACCGTACCGCCATGTGAACATATTGCACCATATTGAAAAGGTAAATGCACACGTTGTAAAGCTTCAACTGAACGCGCAGTCACAGGCACAACCTCAGCAGAGTCTAATAACCAATTCACAAAAACTTGCTGTTTTGGCTTCATATAAGACAACGGTTGCCCAGACTTATCTGTAGTCGCAATCTTATGCAAATCCGTCGGTGCAGATTTGCGATTGGTTTGAAATAATGTATCGTCTAAATCGACAAATACCAAAGGCTTATGCTTCATAATGAATAACTTCTAAATTTTCAATTTGCTCAAATAGTGTAGGGTCTACACTGTGTTGTTCTGTTTCGATGACCAATAACACACGGTCAAACTGTTGATGTCTAACGTTATAGGCATAATTATTGATATTTAGCCCATAATTGTCAGTGAAGGCACAAATGCTTTGAATGGCATGTCCTTGCATAATTGGGGAACGGGTGGTGGAACTGTAATAAACCTCAGCACCTTGTTGCTCTAATTGTTCTGCAATGAGAAAAGGAATCCAACTAAACTCACCAGAACCTAGTACTAAGATTTTTTCATTCGGTTTTTTAACTTGAACATTCGACCAAGCTTTACAGTCTAAGTAACTCGGTTCACGTCCCCAGTCATGGGGTGCAATGATACGCTGTGCTTCTTGATTGGTTTTATTAACATCAGGCATGTTGATTTCAATCTGATTTTGATTGGCTTGCCAATGCCAAGAACCATGCAGCAGTGACACAACTTCAATGGGAATACCCACATCGAGGTCATTCAAATGTTCTTCTGCCCAATTGACCAATGTCACCAAAATGATCCGTTCTACTTGCTCAAGTCCAGCATTTTTTAGACTTGTAATCAGGTTTTTAAAGGTTTTACCCGTAGAAATTTCATCATCCACCAAAATCAAAGTTTTGGATTGAATTAAATGTTGATGTTTTTTGCGATCGTGACTGCTCAAAATAAACTGATCTTGGGCATGACTATGTTCTTCTAAAAATAAACCTAAAGTTGGTAAAGCATCTACTGGGTGACGGGTCGTAGTAACAAACAGTGCATTTTCAGCAAAATCTTTTTTCAGTTCACGATATACGCCCGCACCTAAACCTACAGCTGTTTCAGCCATACCAATTACGGTAATTGGATATGGTAAATCTTTAGGGATTAAGGCACATAAATCTACATAACTGCGTTGCATGGTAGAAGGTGCAACAGGAATATGTTTACCTAAAACTTTGGAAACAAATAAAAAAGCACGTTTGGGATTAATTCTTTCTGCAAAACCTAATAATTGATCTAAATCCCAATGCGGGTGATGTTGACGAACCGAAACACGAAGATAACCACGACTTAATTCAATTTCTTTCATTAATTAATCTTAATCCATTTTAAAACTTTGTACTAAAGGCAATACTTTGACAGGGGAAATGGTTTTTTCACGCTGTAAATTGAGATTTAATTTTTGTGCAAAAAGTTCTGCAACCAAGTTCACCCCAGTATGTAAGGTATAGGCAAATCCACCTGCGGGACGTGCATTAATTTCTAAAATATGCCATTGCTGCTGTTGGTCTTTTTTAAATTGGATATTAATCAAACCGTCACAATGGAAATGTTGAACTAACTGTGTGCAAATTTTATGACAGGGATGTTGCAAAAAGCATTCTTGATGAAATTGATACTTAATACGAGTTACTTGTGCCAAGATTTTGCCTTGATCACAAGCAATGTCAACCGAACATTCTTCACCATCCAAATAAGGCATAACCAAATAATCAATGGGCTGTTTGAGCTGCGCATAGGCTTCAATAAATTGCTGTGTATTGGCGATAAATGGTGATTTAAAATGTTGAAAATAATCTATATCATCTTTTAAACATACAAAGCCAGCACCATACACCCCATGCACAGGTTTGACACAAATTTCACCAAATTGTTGTTTGGCTTGCGAAATTGCACTTTTTAATGTGTCGGATGAGTCCGCTTTGAGTGCAGGAATATAAGGCAAATTTAAAACTTTACATTTTTCCGTAAATGCAAATTTATCATCTATGCTTTCAAGTTGGTTGAGTGACATTGCCCCCGTAATCAATTTAACATTATGTTTTTCAAATTGTTGTCGGTACGGCTCAATATATTGCGCTCTTTTTCCACAAAATAGCACGTCAACTTTGTATTGAATACATTGTTGTAATAACCACTCGGCAGCATCCGCAATATCAGGTTGTTGAATAAAAAGATCAGCAACATCGTGTAATTCAGGTCGCAATAAATGATGTGAGCAAATGATTTTCAAATTGGTGGCAAGTGAAGAATCTTTTAAGGCTTGAATAATATCTTTTTGACAAGAAAAACTTTCAGCAATCCAAACGGTATAATGATCTTTCACGATAAACTTTATTCTCAACAAGGCAGGGGTTAAATCAAATAATAAAAACCTTCACAGTTTTTTAAGTATTTCTCAACATAAGAGAAATTAAACAACTTATAAAAGCAAGATAACTATTATTTTAAATCAATGAATAAAAGTGAGCGCAATATATAATTAAAATAGAATGACTTGCAATCTTTTTTTACTGATTATTTGTTTGTATTTTTGTTAAAAAAAAGATTTTTATACTATGGTCTGTCATATTTTTATGGTAAAACTAAGTGGTTCAAATATATTAAACCTACTTAGTTTAAATTTTGATTTCATTCAGAAATTCACTTTTTATAGATTTATAACAAAGTCTTTGAGGATAATATGCAATTGATTGCAGGTAGTAATCTTGGTTTAACGCAACAAAATGTTGAGATTTTAATAAAAACAAACGTTCCTGCGCATATTGATTTAGATATTACAGCTTACCAGTTGGCGCAAACTACGCAAAAAGTCCGTGGCGATCAAGACATGATCTTCTATGGACAACTAAACACTGCAAACCGTAGTGTCGTTTTAACTGAGTCTTTAAGTAAAACCCCTTATCTTGCAAAATTAAATTTCAATACGCCCTTAATTGATCCACAAATAAGCAAAGTTGCCATTTGTGCCACATTAAGCGAAGCATATGCAGTCAATGCTTTAGCACCGATTCAATTGGAAGTGTTGGAGAATGGTCAAGTTGTGGCAACTGCCACGGTAGAAACGCAACAGAAAACTGAAAAAGCGTTGATCTTAGCGGAAGTGTATAAGCACAATGATAAGTGGAAATTCCGTTTTGTAAATCAAGGCTTTAATGGTGGTTTGAAACCGTTAGCAGAAAATTTTGGTGTTGAAATTGCGGCAGATACGACCCAAGCTACGCCAACGCCAACGCCAACGCCAACGCCAACGCCAACGCCAACGCCAACGCCAACGCCAACGCCAACGCCAAGTTCAGGTTTAAATTTATCTAAAATTAAACTCGATAAGACCAATTCAAGTATCAACCTTACCAAAAAAGGAGTAGGTTTTGGTCGAATCTCGGTGAATCTCAACTGGAATCAAGGTCAACAAGCCCAATCAGGCTCATTCTTTAAAAAGTTAGTCGGCGGTAATAAAACCATCGATCTAGACCTTGGGGCAATGATTCAGTTTAAAGGTGGTCAGATTGCACTGGTACAACCTTTGGGTAATCAATTTGGACATTATGATCGTCCACCATTTATTCATTTAGATGGGGATGACCGTACAGGTGCGAGAAGCACAGGTGAAAACTTACATATTAATGGCGACCGTTGGGATGAAATTGAACGGATTGTGATTTATACCTATATTTATTCAGGTGTAGCACAGTGGGCAGCAACGGATGGTGTAGTGACGATTCGTATTCCAAATCAACCTGAAATTGAAGTACGTTTGACTGATGGTAATCATTTGACTACTTGTGCCATTGTCGAACTTAAAAATGTCGGTGGTAGTATTCAAGCCAACCGTGAAGTTCGTTATTTCCAAGATCAACAATATTTAGATCAACATTACCGCTTTGGCTTCCGTTGGACGCAAGGCTCTAAAGATTAATATTTAAATTTTTTAAACAACTTTCATAGATAAAAGGATATGCAACATGGCTATTTCTTTAAATAAAGGTGGAAATTTATCACTGAGTAAAACAGATCCATCTCTTTCTCACGTGCTTGTGGGTTTGGGTTGGGATGCCCGTGCAACCGATGGTGCTGATTTTGACTTGGACGCCTCTGCATTTTTATTAGGTGCGAATGATAAAGTTCGTGGTGAACATGACTTTATTTTCTATAACCAAACTCGTTCTCCTGAAGGTTCTGTTGAACATACAGGTGACAACCGTACAGGTGCAGGGGATGGTGATGATGAAGCCGTGAAAATCAATTTAGGTTTAGTGCCTGCGGATATTCAAAAAATTGCAATTACTGTCACCATTCATGACGCTGAACAACGTGGTCAAAACTTTGGTCAAGTACAAAATGCGTTCATTCGTGTGGTCAATGATCAAAGTAATGTTGAAATCGTGCGTTTTGATTTGAACGAAGACTATTCAACTGAAACAGCAATGGTGTTTGGTGAATTGTATCGTCATAACGGTGAATGGAAATTCCGTGCAGTGGGTCAAGGTTATGCAGGTGGCTTGCGTGCAATGTGCCATCAGTATGGCATTAGCATCTAAGATGAGTGGAATGAATGAAGCATTTTAGATTTTCGATAATTTTCACCGTTATATGTTTGGCAATCTCTGCATATTGGGGTTTTACTCACGGACCTGAAGCTGGTTTGATGATGATGCTTAAAGTACTTGCGATCACAGGTATTTTAGCCATCATGGAAGTGTCTTTGTCTTTTGATAATGCTGTGGTCAACGCCTCAGTATTGAAGCATTGGGATGCATTTTGGCGTAAGTTATTCTTAACTGTGGGGATCATCGTTGCTGTTTTTGGTATGCGACTGATCTTCCCATTACTCATTGTTGGTGTAACTGCTGATATGAGTATGCTTGAAGTGGCAAAACTTGCGCTGAATGACCCGAAAACTTATTCAGAAAAGCTGATGGCACATCATGCTGAAATTGCTGCTTTTGGTGGTATTTTCTTATTACTTGTGTTTTTAAACTTCCTTTTTGATGATGAAAAAGATGAACATTGGTTTCATTGGTTGGAGTCCAAACTGGCGGATTTAGGTAATATTCAAGCGATTTCAGTTTTTATTTCACTGATCGTACTATTAGTCATCGCAGGTTTTGTTCCAGATGCACAGCGTTTAGTTGTGGTGATGGCGGGAATCTGGGGTATCGTGGTGTATGTGGGTGTGCAAGTCATTGGACATTTACTTGAAGGCAGTGGCTCAGATGACGATGAGGACGAAAATGAGAAATCTACATCAAATGGCAACGCCACAGTTACAGGTACAGTGGTAAAAGGCGGTATCGGTGGCTTTTTATATCTAGAAGTTTTAGATGCTTCATTTAGTTTCGACGGTGTAATTGGTGCTTTCGCAATTACCAATGATGTTGTTGTGATTATGTTAGGTTTGGCAATTGGTGCGATGTTTGTTCGTTCTATGACCATTTACCTGGTTGAAAAAGGCACATTGGATGCCTATGTATATCTAGAGCATGGTGCACATTATGCAATTGGTGCTCTGGCATTGATTATGTTGGCAAGTGGTACAGGTGTGCATGTACCAGAAGTTGTCACAGGATTAATTGGTGTGGCGTTCATCGTATGGGCGGTTTTCTCATCAATTTCTTATAGTAAAAAGCAGCAACAACTCGAATCAAATCAAGAAGGAAATTAAAAAATGGCAATTAGTTTATCTAAAGGCGGTAACATTAACCTCTCTAAAACTGCACCTACCATGAACAAGGTAGATTTAGGTTTAGGTTGGAATCCACGTGTAACTGACGGTAAAGCATTTGACTTAGATGCTGTGGCATTTTTAACAGATGAAAATGGCAAAGTAACAGGTGACGGTGGTTTTATTTTCTTTAACCAAAAAGTTTCTCCATGTGGTTCTGTCACCCATCAAGGTGACAACCGTACGGGTGATGGCGACGGTGATGATGAAACGATTTCTGTAGATTTGTCTAAAGTTCCTGCGGATATCGCAAAAGTGGTATTTGCAGTGACGATCCATGAAGGTCAACAAAACGGTCAAAACTTTGGTCAAGTGGATAAAGCGTATATCCGTGTGATCAACCAAGATGCAAATGGCGAAGAACTTGCACGTTTTGACTTGTCTGAAGATGGTAGCACTGAAGTTGCGATGATTTTTGGTGAATTGTACCGTCACAGTGGTGAGTGGAAATTCAAAGCAGTAGGTCAAGGCTTTAACGGTGGTTTAGGTGCATTGGCTGCAAGCTATGGCGTTGCTGTTTAAGTTGTAATTTAAACACAAGTACTAAAAGAGCAATCTTTTAGTACTTGAAAATGATTTTATTCCTTTGGCTGTTTTATAGATTATTTTCAAGTACTAAAATAGAGAACAATTATGCAATTGGTTTCAGGACAAAAGTTCGCATTGGCACAACTGTTACAGTCTACTTTACAATTTACTGTACGCGTTCAAGTGCAAGCCAGTTTTGAGATTGATGTCTCTAGCTTCGGTTTGGGGGGAAATAATAAGCTCTATCATGATGATTATATGACTTTTTATAATCAGCCTAAAACGCCTGAACAAGAAGTACAATATTTTCACAAAGCCCAACAGCATATTTTTCAATTTGATCTGAGTCAGATTGATATTCAAAAAACACCTCGATTTGTTATTTGTGCGACAACTGACCATGTAACTTTAAACAATATTCAACACATTCAAGTCGAGTTACTGAATTTACACGCGCAAGTTTTGGCAAGTTACCAACTTACAAGTACACATTTCCAGCAAGAAAAAGCTGCTATGTTGTGTGAAATCTATTTTAAAAATGCTGATTGGCGTATGGCTGCGATAGGTCAAGGCTTTAATGGTGGGTTAAAGGCTTTGGTTGAATATTTTGGTGGAGAAGTTGCAGATGAGAATACACCTGTTCAAATGGAACATGCGATAACTTCACAAAGCATTTCTTCAAGCACATCGACTTTAGATTTAAAGAAAAAAGTAGTTTTAGATAAGATCGAAAAATCTGCACCACAACTTTTAGACCTCACCAAAAAATCATTGCTGAGTTTAGAAAAAAATAATTTATTGGGTGTCAAAGCGCGTGTGGCGTTGGTACTAGATTATTCAGGTTCGATGAATCAGCAATATAAAAAGGGTGATGTGCAAAAAGTTTTAGATCGCATTATGCCTTTAGCGGTGAATTTTGATGATGATGGTAGTTTTGAATGTTGGGCATTTGCACAGCATGCTTTACGTTTAAGCGATGTACATTTAGGCAATTTAAAAAACTATATCAATACAGAACAGGGTGGGCATAAAAAATGGGACGCAGGCGCACGTTTTAATAATGAACCTGCTGCGCTCCATGCAGTTATAGATTATTTCAGCAAAGAAAGTCCATCAGAATTGCCTGTATATGTGGTGTTTATTTCAGATGGTGGCGTGTCTGAAACCAAAAAGATCAAACAGATTTTAAAAGATGCTTCAAATCAAGCGATATTTTGGCAGTTTGTCGGCATCGGCGGGCGTAACTACGGTGCGTTAGAACAGTTAGATGAGATGGCAGGACGTGTGGTTGATAATTGTAATTTCTTTGCGATGGACAATATTGACAGTATGCCTGAGGCGCAACTGTATGATTTATTGTTAAATGAATTTCCAATGTGGCTCAAAGCTGCACAACAGAAAAATATAATCAAATAGGACAGAGAGCAATGGCAACATTTACTTTAGTCGGTAGTCCAGAACCTTTTTTGCATGTCAATATGAGACATGGTGAGTCAATTTACTGTGAGTCGGATGCAATGGTAATGGTCGAGCAAAATCTCGAAGTCACAGGCAAATTACGTGGCGGTGTCTTTCAGGCATTCATGCGTAAATTTACTTCGGGTGAGTCCTTATTTCAGCAGCAAATTAAGGCATCGAAAGGCGATGGTGAATGTTTGTTATCCCCAAATTTAGATGGTGATATGCAGATTTTAGATGTAGGACAACGCCAATATATTTTATCAGATGGGGCATTTGTTGCTGCAACTGAACATACCAATATCAAAGCCAAAGTGCAAAGCAATATTGGCGGTGCGTTGTTCGGTGGGACTGGTGGTTTTGTGGTGATGGAAACCAGTGGGCAGGGACAAGTCTGTATCTCAGGTAGTGGGACATTACTTGAGCTAGATATTACGCCTGAACAAGGTGAGGTGACGATTGATAATGGTCATGTTGCGGCATGGGATGCGTCTTTAAATTATAACATTGGCATGCCGACCTCAGGCGGAGGTGGCATTGTTGGAAATATTTTTAATAGTCTCACCAGTGGCGAAGGTTTAGTAATTAAGTTTCGTGGGCATGGCAAAGTAATTGTTTGCTCTCGAAATCGTGCAAGTTATTTACAATGGTTGGCATCGGCTTTAGGTCGTGGAAATTCAAACTAAAGGAAACAATAAATGGGTATTAGTCTCGTTAAAGGTCAAAAAATTTCGTTAGAAAAACCTGATGGTTCTTCATTAACTAAAATTTATTTGGGTGCTGGTTGGGACGTTGCGAAAGGCGGCGGCTTTTTAGGTGGTTTATTTGGTGGTGGCGGTTCAATTGATTTGGACGCTTCTGCAATTTTATTTGATGCCAATAAACAAGTAATTGATAATGTTTGGTTTGCTCAGCTTCGTAGCCGTGATGGCAGTATTCAGCATTCTGGTGACAACTTAACAGGTGAAGGTGATGGTGATGATGAGAAAATCTTTGTCGACTTGACACGTGTTCCTGCACAAGTTCAACAAATTGTATTTACAATTAGTAGCTTCCGTGGTCAAACTTTTGAAAAAGTTGAGAATGCATTTTGTCGTGTAGTGGATGAAACTAACAATACTGAAGTTGCAAAATATAATTTGTCAGCACAAGGTAATTACACAGCTTTGATTATTGCGAAAGTATATCGTCATAATAATGCTTGGAAAATGGCTGCGATTGGTGAGACCTGTAATGGTAAAACCATTCATGATATCGTTCCTGCAGTGTTACCTTTATTATAATTGATAATTTTTAGTGATTTAAAAGTCTGATTTTTTAAACTAGACTTATATTTAACACTATATTATTTAAAAAGTTCACTTAAAATTAATTTAGGTGAACGATTTTATTTAGTGCTTACAATTTCAGTTTGAACTTACTGCACTTTTTGATGTTTAGTTAAGATTAAATGTGCCACAATGCCAATACAAATGCCCCAAAATACCGAACTTAAACCTAGAAAGCTCATACCCGAAGCTGTTGCTAAAAAGGTTAATAGTGCTGCATCACGTTGATTTTCATTCTTCATCGATACGGCCATATTGGTAGAAATCGCACCGAGAAGCGCAAGTCCTGCCAAAGCTGCAACCAATTCTTTTGGCAGTAAAGTAAAAAGCATCACAATACTGCCTGCGAATAAACCACCTAATATATAAAAGATTCCATTGGCAATCCCTGCAATATAACGCTTTTCTTTTAGTTCATGTGCATCTTTGCCCATACACAAGGCTGCTGTAATTGATGCCAAGACAATGGTAATCCCACCCACACAAGCTACAGCCATAGAAGCTAAACTTGTGGTAGTAATAATCGGTTTGGCAGGGGTGTCATAACCACTGAGTTTCATGATCGCCATGCCAGGTAGAAACTGCCCCGACAAGCTGACTAAAGTCAGTGGAATGGCAAGATTGAGCGTTGAGTTCCATGTCCATTCAGGCATGATAAACTGAGGAATTGCCAATGAAAAATCGACATTGACAGGATTCATTTTGCCCAAAGCCAAGCTTAAAATCACGCCTGAAATCAATACAAAAATCATGGCATAACGGGGATTGATACGTTTTGCGACCAAGTAGACCATAAGCATACCAAACACGATGATGGGCATGGTGTCTGTGGCTTTAAATAAACCTAACCCAAATTGAAATAAAATCCCTGCCATCATACCTGCGGCAACATCGTGTGGAATCCATTTCAATAATTTATCAAATGAGCCAGAGATGCCAATCAAGAAAATCACCACGGCTGAGGTGATATAAGCAGCAACGGCTTCATTTAAAGAAATATCTGGAAATAGGGTGACGAGCAGCGCCGTACCGGGTGCAGACCATGCAGTAATGACAGGCACTTTAAATTTGATGGATAAAAATATCCCTGCAACTGCTGCACCAATTGAAATGCCCCAAATCCATGAAATCATCATGGCATGACTGACATTGGCTTGTTGAGCAGCTTGGAAAAAAATAATCAGGGGACCTGAATAGGAAATCAAGACTGCTAGAAAGCCTGCAACTGTGGCTGAAATTGACCAATCTTGTTTTAAGGTTTTAAACAGGGTTGCCATTAAGCATCTGCCTCCATGCATGTTTAATTCAATGATCCTGCTGAATTATGTTTAAAATTTTGTTCAATCATGTATTTACTAAAAAGTAAAATCCACATCGTGATGCAGATTTTAATTATTTAATATTTTCAATGTGATATGGTAAATAAGTTTTACCCCTGATCTCCACCACCAACAGGAACGACCGTGCCTGTAATATAAGATGATTCATCTGAAGCTAAGAATAAAATTGCATTCACTTGTTCTTGAATCGTACCGTATCGACCAAGGAAAGTACGATCAATGGTTTGATCTACTACTTCTTGCATCCATTGTTTCTCATTGTCTGATAATGGATTTGCATTGCGTGGGACTTTACGTGGAGGTGCTTCTGTACCGCCTGTGGCAACAGCATTGATACGAATACCGTCTTTGGCGTGTTCAAAAGCAATCGCTGCGGTCAGTGCATTGACACCACCTTTTGATGCCGAGTAAGGTACACGGTTAATTCCTCGTGTTGCAATCGAGGATACATTTACAATCGTACCTTGTTGATTTTTAATCATTTCAGGCAATACTGCACGGCAACACCAGAGTGTTGGGAACAAGGAGCGATTGACTTCCTTGATGATTTCTTCTTCAGAAAACTCTTGGAAAGGTTTCATCCAGATTGCACCGCCAACATTGTTGATTAAAACATCAACACGACCATATTTTTCAATCGCTTTAGCGACAACAGATTGAGCGCCTGTAAAAGTTTCTAAATCTGCTTTAATCGTGATCGCATCACCTTGATGCTGCAAAACTTCAGCTAAAACTTCGTCTACAATTTCAGCGCGATCTGCGAGTATCACTTGTGCGCCTTCAGTTGCAATTTGTAAGGCAACACCACGTCCGATGCCTTGGGCTGCACCTGTAACGATCACGACTTTATTTAAAAATCTTTGTGGGTTTGACATTTTATTCTCCTAAATGATTGAATACTAATTAAATGAAAGCCTAGTGCGATGACTAGGCTTATGAATACATCAATTTGCAGAGAATTTTTCAAATAAGAAATTGGCAGGTTTTACACCTTCCGTATCTAACCAACCACGGACAGCTTCAACCATTGGAACTGGACCACAAAGGTAAATATCGACATCACCGGCATTTAACCATTCATTTTCAATATGTGCAGTGACATAGCCTTTACGTTCATGGTTTGAGTCAGGATGTGCAATCACCGTACGGTATTCGAACCAAGAAAATTTTTCTTGTAATTCATTGAGTTTTTCAATCGCAACAAGGTCGCAATCATTGGTTGCACCGAAGACTAAACGTACTGGTTGTTCAGAACCTTTTTCTTCTAGAACTTGTAGCATTGACATAAATGGTGCAATACCTGTACCCCCTGCAAGCATAAGAACAGGGCGCACTACATTACGTAAATAGAAGCTACCAAAAGGACCTGTGAATGTCATTTTGTCGCCAACTTGAGCATTTGCACTTAAAAACTCGCTCATTTTACCATTAGGTACATTACGCACAACAAAGCCTGTTAAGCGGTTGCTTGGTTTTGAACTAAATGAATAAGAGCGTGTTTCTGTTGTGCCTGGCAATGCAACATTGACATATTGACCTGCAAGGAAATGAATATCTGGCTGACCTTCATCGAGTTGAATATCAAAGGTAATGGTTGAGTCAGATAGATTTTCTACACGTGCCAGAGTACCTTGGAATGCATGAATTTGTGTTTTACAGACATCCGAAGTGGCTTGGATTTGGAATACAGCATCAGATTTGGGTTTACATTGGCACGCCAAAATGTAGCCTTGTTCTGCTTCTTCAGGGGTTAAAGCATCTTCAATATAGTTTTCTTCAGGCATGTCATAAGTGCCAGACTCACAAAACGCACGGCATGTACCGCAAGCACCATCACGGCAGTCTAAAGGAATGTTAATTTTTTGGCGATAGGCTGCATCAGATAAAGTTTCACCTTGAGCAACACTAATAAAACGAGTAACGCCATCTTCAAATTGAAGTGCAACATTGTGGTTTGACATGGCTAGAATCCTACTTAAACTGTGATACTTTTGACATTCAGCATAGGGAGTTTGCTGAATGTCATCCTTGTTTGTTTTTAGAGGTGGTCAATATCAGAGGTGATAAATATCAATAACTTGGTTGATATAATCATTTTTTAACACCACATATTTACTTAAAATTTGTGGTTGTTCACCTGAGAAATCAATCTCATAGCGTGACATGCCAAAGTAGCTATAACTGTTTTTGTAGCGGAAACTTAACGTGTTCCAGTTAAAACGTACTGTGACTTTGTCACCATCACGTTCTACGACTTCAACATTAGCAATGTTGTGTGCAGTACGTGTATCAGGCATGGTTGCAGATGAACGTTCGGTTTTGATACGAAATACACGATCTTCTAAGCCTTGACGGTCAGGGTAGTAAATCAATGAGATTTCAGCTTGTGGATCTTCAGTGAGTTTATCGTCATCATCCCAAGCAGGCATCCAAAATGATGCTGTAGGCGCATAACAATTTAACCAATCATCCCATTGTTCATCATCTAAAAAACGTGCTTCACGGTAGAGGAACTGGGCGATATTTTCTAAAGATGCTTTATCTTGTGCACTCATGCTGTTTCTCCTTGTCAGCCGTTTCTAATTCTGCAAGTTCTTTTTCAGCAGAAATTGCATGTTTCATGGTTTTGAGCCAATATTGATGTTGAGCAAGATATAAGCCTTCATCTTCAGTTTTGATACAGCTCAATGCAGGTTTTAAACCAATTTCATTTGCAGCATCATCAGGACCTTGAATCCAATGTTTTGAACCACGGCACATGTCGTTCCATTCAAGTTCAATGCCTGCATAACCTGCTTGACATGCACGGAATTCTTCAAGGTCATCTGGTGTTGCCATACCAGAGGCATTAAAGAAATCTTCATATTGGCGGATACGGCGTGCACGCGCTTCAGGTGCTTCACCGACAGGCGCAATACAATAAATCGTCACTTCAGTTTTATTGACTGAGATCGGGCGTAATACACGGATTTGTGAGCCAAACTGATCCATCAAATAGACATTTGGATAGAGGCATAAGTTACGTGAACGTTCAATCATCCATTTCGACATCGGTGCGCCAAATTTTGCAGTATATTCTTCAGCTTTAGGGTAGTTTGGACGGTCTTCTGGGTTTGCCCATTGTGTCCAAAGTAGCATGTGACCATGATCAAAACCGTATGAACCACCACCTTGTTTTCCCCAAGAACCAGCGCTCATTGCACGCACATTATCAAGCTCTTGTTGCTTTTCTTTACGATGTTGTGTGGTTGCGGCATAGTTCCAATGCACCGCAGATACGTGATAACCATCTGCACCATTTTCAGCAGTGAGTTTCCAGTTACCTTCGTAGGTGTAGGTTGATGAACCACGTAAAACTTCTAAACCTTTTTCAGATTGATCAACAATCATGTCAATGATTTTTGTGGTTTCACCTAAGAATTCTTCTAAAGATGGTACATCAGGATTTAAGCTGCCAAATAAAAATCCTTTATAGCTTTCAAAGCGTGCCACTTTTTTCAGATCATGTGAGCCTTCTTTATTAAAGCAATCTGAATAACCTGCATCGCTTGGGTCTTTAACTTTGAGTAATTTACCTGAGTTGTTAAATGTCCAACCATGGAAGGGACAGGTATAGGTTGCTTTATTGCCACGTTTATAACGGCAAAGCTGCGCACCGCGATGAGAGCATGCATTGATCATAGAATTCAATTCACCATTACGATTGCGTGCAATGATGATTGGTTGACGACCAATATGGGTTGTGTAGTAATCGTTGTTATTTGGAATTTGACTTTCATGTGCCAAATACACCCAATTTCCTTCGAAAATGTATTTCATTTCAAGGTCAAATAAAGTTTGATCAGTAAATACTGAACGGTGAAGTTTAAATTCACCTGTTTCGAAGTCATCGACAAGAAGCTCATCAATGCGATCAAGATGACTGGTATTAATTACTGGAATACGTGGCATGTCCGTTCTCCGACTGTCCAAATGTGGGCAAGATCCGAATCATTTTCAAACATTAAAAAAATTTCGGGTCTAAATAGGTTTTTAAATCAAAAAATAAGGTTTACTAAAATGCGATAAATCAACTTCATTTATTTTTCTAATAGATTTGAGGTGATAATTCATACTATGCTCCTAGCGTATGAGACATCCTGAGCGACAAGCATTCCTTTTGTAGCTGGCTGACAGGCTGGCTTAAATGTATCTGCAACGCATTTATTCTTTTTAAGGTTCGGAATGAAATTCCGTTTAAAAAAACTTCACTTTGCTGCTTATTTGCTTCATGCTATATACCTTAAATGAATGAATTAGGTCTTGTCGAAGATCAAATATGTATTTTTTTATACTTTAAAGGTATTTGTTGTCATGGAACTTAGACACTTACGTTATTTTGTTGCCGTAGTTGAAGAACAGAGTTTCACCAAAGCTGCTGAAAAACTATTCATTGCGCAGCCACCATTGAGCCGTCAGATTCAAAATTTGGAAAATGAGTTGGATGTTCAACTGTTTGTGAGAGGTAGTCGTCCGCTTAAGACCACAGAGGCAGGTCAATTCTTCTATCAACACGCTGTTAAACTTTTGTCTAATGCGGAAGAAGTTAAATCTATGACCAAACGGGTTGGACTTGCTGATCGTACATTAAATATCGGTTTTGTCGGTTCACTCTTGTTCGGTTTACTTTCAAATATTGTTTATTTGTTTAAACAACAAAATCGTGATGTCAAAATCGAAATGATTGAAATGACCACCACAGATCAAATCGAAGCATTGAAAGAAGGACGCATAGATGTTGGTTTTGGACGTTTGCGTATCTCTGATCCAGCCGTAAAACGCGTATTACTACGTGAAGAGCCTTTAATGGTGGCTGTGCATGGCAGCAGTCCTTTGGTACGTCAATATAAAGATGGCATCCATTTGGCTGATTTATTAGATCAACGCATGCTTTTATATCCAAATCACCATAAACCAAACTTTTCGACACAAGTTCGGCATCTTTTTTCTGAGTATGGGTTGGACTTAAAAAATGTACGAGAAGTCCGTGAGCTGCAATTAGCACTTGGTTTCGTGGCAGCAGCAGAAGGTATTTCAATTGTTCCAAGCAGTGCACAAAATATTCATTTGTCTCACTTACACTTTATTCCATTACTCGATGATGCTGCAGTTAGCCCGATTTTTATGGCAATGCGCAATATGGATGAAAATAGTGATATTCACTCTTTATTTGACTGTGTATATCAAGTTTATGATTTAGAACATATCGAATATGATCGGCGAGTGCTTTAAGTACTCGTCAGATTTTAAGCTTAAAATTTTTATAAAAGCCCCAAAAAATTATAATTAATAAAAATAAAGTTATGTTCATATATGAAGAATAAATATCATCATTATTTTAATTTTTTCATATTTTATTAATTAATTATCTTAGTGTGAATATATTTTAAATAATAATTTATAAACTAATTAAAATGATTTTTTATTTAACTTTTGAATTTAATCTAAAGTTTACATTATTTAACTTATTGTTATTTAAAATATAAAAATAAATTCTACTTTTAAGGTATACATTTATACGCAATCGGTTTTGGACTTTAATAATAGTTTAATTCATTGTTTGAGAAATTTTAAACCGTTCACGCGCAGGAGGCGCAAGTGCATGGCGAATCTCAATATAAATACAATTGTGGATGAGGCGAAGTTCACCCCATTTCATTGGAATGTCCTGATTTGGTGTTTGTTAATTATTATTTTTGATGGTTATGATCTGGTGATTTATGGCGTTGCCTTACCATTATTGATGCAAGAATGGGGCTTAACGGCTGTACAAGCGGGAATGCTTGCCAGTACGGCTTTATTTGGCATGATGTTTGGTGCAATGTCTTTTGGAACATTGTCCGATAAATTAGGTCGTAAGGAAACCATTATGATCTGTGTGGCAATTTTCAGTGGTTTTACTTTCTTAGGTGCTTTTGCTTCCAATCCAATCGAGTTCGGTATTTTACGGTTCTTGGCTGGCTTAGGTATTGGTGGTGTGATGCCAAATGTCGTGGCACTCATGACTGAATATGCACCGAAAAAAATCCGCAGTATTTTGGTTGCCGTGATGTTCAGTGGTTATGCCATTGGTGGAATGGCTTCGGCATTACTTGGAGCATGGTTAGTAACAGATTATGGTTGGAAAATCATGTTCTATATCGCAGGTATTCCATTTATTGCGCTGCCTATTATTTGGAAATTTTTACCTGAATCGTTAATGTTTTTGACCAATAAAGGCAAAACTGAAAAAGTCCGCCAAACTGTACAAAAAATTGCACCTGAAAAAGTCATCACTGCTGATACGGTATTCGTGTTAAATGAAGCAACAGCAGGAGATGAAGCACCATTACGTGCTTTATTTCAGCAAGGGCGTACCTTTAGCACCCTCATGTTTTGGGTTGCGTTCTTTATGTGTTTACTCATGGTATATGCTTTAGGCAGTTGGTTGCCAAAACTGATGATCCAAGCAGGCTATTCACTCGGCGCAAGTATGCTTTTCCTATTCGCCTTAAACATTGGTGGAATGGTTGGTGCAATTGGTGGAGGTGTATTGTCTGACCGATTCCATTTAAAACCTGTACTCACGATTATGTTTACGGTGGGTGCAATTGCATTAATTTTACTGGGTTTCAAAAGTCCACAAGCCATTCTTTACACCTTAATCGCTATCGCTGGTGCTGCCACAATTGGTTCACAAATTTTACTGTATACCTTCGTTGCGCAGTTTTACCCAGCAGCAGTACGCTCAACAGGTATGGGATGGGCATCGGGAATTGGGCGTATTGGTGCAATTGTTGGACCAGTCTTAACAGGTGCTTTGCTGACTTTGCAACTGCCACATCAAATGAACTTTATGGCAATCGCAATTCCCGGTGTGATCGCAGCTTTAGCTATTTTTTGGGTGAATTTAAAAGCATCGGTAGATCAAACAAAAACTGTGAAACAGTTGTCATTGGTTGAAAATGAATCAGTGATTAAATCTTCTGTCAATTAAACCAAAGAAAAATAATTTAAATTTTCTTTAGTTTTTGAATCAGATACATTTAAAAGTGGCATCAAAGGATGATGCTACTATGATTAAGAAATGAGGTTTGGATGAAGACTCACAACAAAAGCTTGAAAGTTAAAACACTGTTATTGGCAATCGGTGTTTGTAGTGCAGCAATGTCACATGCAAAAGAAGCAGATCCTGAAATTGAGCAGTTACGTAATGAAATTAATGAATTACGTCAATTACTAAATCAGCAAAGCCAACAACAGCAGCAACAAGCGGTTCAGCTACAGAATTATCAAACTGAAAAAGTTCAGCTTTCAAACAAAGATAATGCCGTTCAGCGCAGTGGTTTAACCCTCACTAAAGGTGGTGCTGAAATGACTTTTTACGGCAATGTGCGAGCAGATTTGCAGTATCAAATTGAGGGTGGTCCTGCCAGCCGAATCTACAACCAAATCAGTACTGTTGCCTTGGATGGTGTGAGTGAAAATAGTGACAACTTAAAATCAACATTGTCAGCAACACGTTTAGGTTTTGATTTTAAAACGCCAACAACAGCAGGCGATGTTGGTGGTAAAGTTGAAGTCGACTTTTTGGGTGGTTCATCATTAGATACATTGCGTATTCGTCATGCATATTTAACTTATGGCAATTGGTTGATTGGTCAAACGTGGTCAAACTTTGCACCACCAGACTTTATGCCAGAATCCATTGATGCATTAGGTTTTGTCGGTGGGGCGGTGAAACGTACACCACAAGTACGCTATACCCAAAAGTTAAATGCTGATACTAACTTTGTTTATGCATTAGAAGATTCTAAAGATGCAAGTTCTGATATGCGCTTACCTGCATTCACAGCAAGAGCAAACCATAAATTTTCAGATAGTCTTTTGTTGAGCGCACGTGGTATGGTTACTGAAAAACGTACCAAAGCAGATGAAGAAGCAGCTTGGGGCGTGGGTGTTGGGGTTAAATATGATGTAACACCAAAAACATCAATTAAAGCAGATTATTATCATGTTAATGGTGACAGTAGCTTCGTGTCTTGGACGAACCAAGGTTTTGTCACAGATGCAAATAATCAAATTCTTGAAACCAATGAGTTTGATTCGATCACTGTGGGGATTACACAGCAATTTAATGAAAAACTACGTGGTACTTTAGGCTATGGTTATATGAAAGCGGATAATAATGACCGCTATATTAATGCACTTGCAGATAAAACCAAAGCCAATAAAGACTTGTGGCAAGCTTGGGGAAATGTTTTCTATAGCCCAGTCAAACCGATTAGTTTAGGTGTCGAATATGTCTTTGGTGAACGTGAAGCATTTGGTGCTGCACCGAATGGTAGCAAAACTGGTGAGGACAACCGTGTAAATGCAGTCGCAATTTATAACTTCTAGTTGATATAAATTGTACTAGTTTTATCCAATAAGCTGAGTTTGGCTTATTGGATTTTTAATTTTAATCTATAGTTCTGAGTTGTGGTTTAAATAGTTACCCTATGCCCACCTATATATGCACTTTAATGTCACATAATGTAATGGGAAAAAGCTTTTGATGTTTGAACAAGGGCAATTAAAGAGATTAAATTAAACTCGTCTTGTCATAAAATAGTTTGATTGTATTTTATTCAAAACGAGTTAAGTAATTTATTCTAGGTTTCATTGTTTTTACATTGCTACTCAACATTAAGCTAGCTTTCTAGTGCTGACATTTTTTCCATGTAAAGCATAATAAATGACGATGCATAATAAGGAAGTAATCGCACTATACATATAAAGTGTTGAATAACTGATTGAGTTTAAAGTCATTCCTAAAAAATAAGGACCAAAGCCTAAACCTGCGTCCAAAAAGATAAAAAAGGTCGATGTTGCAAAACCCATACGCTCGATACTGGCACTTTTTACTGCAACAGTTTGACAGACAGATTGGATATTCCCATAACCTAAACCGAGCAATGCCGCACATAGCAATAACATCCATGAGTTTTGTGCTTGGCTTAAAAGCAGTAAAGCAATTGCCATGATGACAAATGCAGGATACATAATGATATTTTCACCCTTACGATCCATTAACGGTCCTGTAAATGGACGCGAAATCAAAATTGCAACTGCATACATGAGAAAGAAAACAGAGGCAGCTTCAACCAAATTAATTTCTTTTGCATAAAAATTAACAAAAGACAAAACCCCAGAATAACAAATTGAAGTCAACAACATGATGAAGGAAATAGGCAATGCTTTTTTCTCAACAAATTGGGAAAGCCAACTATTTGTCTCCACGTTTACTGCACTTTGAGCAGATTTTGTTTGTGGCAAGTCTGAAATTTGAATAAATAAAGCGACCACTAAACAGAATACAGCAATGATAGAAGATAAGGTAAAAATAGCATGATAACCAATATGTAACATCATCCAAATTGCTAAAAATGGACCAATTGCTGTACCTAACGTGCTACTCATACTGTAATAGCCAATCCCTTCACCACGCCGAGTCGGTGGTAAAATTTGCGCAATAATTGTGCCTAAAACCGTAGAGGCCATGCCCATCATAAAGCCGTGCATAAAACGTACTAACAGCAACATGCCGACATCAAACTTGATAAAATATAAGCCAGAAAACATTAAAAAACCCGTTAAACCGACTATTAAAGTGGTTTTACGCCCAAATTTTTCTAAGAAGTTTCCAACCAATAAGCGCCCAATAAGTGTTCCTACAATGAACAATCCAGACACTAAACCTGCTTGGGCGGTCGTTGCAGCGAGTTCAGATACAGCATAACCAACAATGACGACTACCAAGAGATAGAAAGTCAACACTAATTGAAAGTTGATCGCACTGACCAAAATAAAGTTTCGCGTCCACAAAGGTGCTTGGCTATTCATATCACTCTCGATTTTATTTGTTGTAGTTGTTGCATCATTAAGGTTAAAGTAAGTTTTAACTCACTTTGCTGTTCTTTAGCTACCTCGCCCAATAATTGCTGCTCAAACTCATTAATAAGTGTGGAACAAGTTTGATAAACCTGTTGACCTAGAGGGGAAAGTGCTAGCATTTTTTGTCTTTTATCTGGGCTGTCAAGCTGTGTGAGTAAATTCATATGTTCCAAAACTTGCACACGCTTGGTAATAGAAGGTTTAGAAACATTTAAATATTCTGCAATATCTAATGATGTACAATGTTTTTTGAAATGAATCACATAGATCACTTGCCAAAGCGAATAATTTAAATTTTCGGTTTCTAAAACTTGATTAATACCTTCACTGAGCATTCGGGCACATTTCAAAATTAAAGCACGTAAAGTTGGGGTATTGGGCATAATAGTTAACCAGGCTAACTAGTTTATGGGAAATATACGCTTGTCCATTTAAAAATTCAACTGAGATTAAGTTGTGTGCTAATTCACGTTTATACCGTCTATAACATGTTATGTTTTTGTATCTATTACGGTATTTGGGTATTCAAAATAAAAATAAATTTTCAATAAACAAAACTGCCACGAAATCTTTAAATAAAAAAATACAATTTAAGATTTTGAAAAATATAAATAAAATAATTTTTTATATTTACTTTCACGAGACTGTTCTTTAAAAAAGAATAAAAACTTTCAGATCGTTCTATCCATGCAACATATCGTTTTATGGATAAAGCTGCATTAATATCTCAAAAGCGTAAACTAACAATCATTCAAAAGCGAGATTAAAAAACATGAACTTTAAAGCATTAACACTTGGTTTGGCTGTTGCGTCAGTGGCAACATTTTCTATGGCAAAACCTGTAGCGTATCAAATTGACCCAACTCATACAGCAACTGTATTTTCTTGGAATCACTTTGGTTTTTCTACACCTTCTGCAAACTTTAGCAATATTCAAGGCACAATTAATGTTGATAATGAAAAACCTGCAAACTCATCTGTCAATGTGACTATTCCGCTTGAAAGCTTGAATACGAACGTAAAAGCACTTGATGAACACTTGAAAAAAGCAGATTTTTTTGATGCTGAAAAATATCCAAACATCACATTTAAAAGCACTAAAGTTCAAGCCTTAGGGAAGAATAAATATAAAATCACAGGTAACTTAACTGTAAAAGATGTCACTAAGCCAGTGGTTTTAGATGCCGTGCTTAATAAACAAGGTGAGCATCCAATGACTAAAGCACAGTCAATTGGCTTTAATGCGACGACTTCATTTGATCGTTCAGTATTTAATGTCGGTGGGTATGTGCCAAATGTTGGCGATAAAATCACTGTAAACATTACTACTGAAGCTTCTGTGGCTACTAATAAGTAATAAATTCAACAACTTGTGCTGAAATTAATTTTATTCAGCACAAGTTTTTTGTCGTGTATGCTGCGCTAAAAGGTGAGTATTTTACCTATTTTTACTATAAAATAAGAATAATTGTAAGTTTATTACGCCAAGATTACGCCAAAAATGAAGATCCCAAAGCCACGTAAAAGAGGTAACTCTTTCCGCATTGAATTAATGTTTAATGGGAAGAGAATTAGTGCCACAAGAGACACTGAAAAAGAATGTGAACAATGGGCAGCATTAAAATTATTAGAGTTAAAGACAGGCAAGTCGAAAGAAGAGCAAGGCATAAAGCCGATTTTTCCTTTTGATCAGCTTTGTGAAAAATATTATCTAGAAAAGGGTAATAAATTAAAATCTGCCAGAGTCATAAGAAATAAACTAGATAATATTCATAGGATTCTTGGTGGTCTTGCAACAAAATCAATTCACGACATAAAACCAAATGACATTGTTCAATGGAGAAACAAACGCATACAAGAAGTCAAAAGCAGTACTGCATTGCGAGAGTTTGCAATGTTTTCATCCATTATTAGCTATGCTCAAAAAGAATTATTTTTAATTGAAAATAATGTTTGGCAAACCGTTGTTAAGCCAGATAAAGGTAAGGGACGTAGTCAGCGGATCAGTATTGAAGATCAAGAAAGATTAATTCAGTTTTTTAAATGGGATATAACGAAAAAACCAACTAGAGTGATGCATTACACATGCTGGGCTATGTTATTTGCACTTGAAACAGCAATGCGTCAAGGCGAAATACTAGCAATGAAGCGTGAGCACATAAAAAATGGCTTTATATTTCTACCAATGACTAAAAATGGTGAATCTAGAAATGTGCCACTATCAAAAGAAGCTAAAAGGCTTTTGGACCTAATACCGTTAGATCAAGATATTATTGTTCCTGTAAAACAAAAGTCTTTAGGCAGAACATGGATTAGAGTAAGAGGCGAGGCGGGTTTAAACAATATTAATTTTCATGACACACGACATGAAGCGATTACGAGAATGGTTAAAATAAGAAAATTACCTGTGGAAGTTTTGGCAAAAATTACTGGGCATAAGACTATTGGGATATTAATCAATACTTATTACAACCCCGATGCTCAGGATCTTGTGGAAATGTTTAATGAAACCGAGAGCTAATTAGCTCTCGGTCTGCCTCTTTGGTTTTTTGTAGTAAGTACATTATGTGCAAGTTGGGGGTTGTACAAACATTTTCCCGCTGTGCCTTGATTAATACTGACCAATTTATCTCGAATTGTATTTACACTGAGGTTGTAAATTTTGGCAAGTTGAGCTGCTGAAACTAACTTAACCTCAACTTCTTTCAATTCTTTAACAACGGCACCGCCAATATTTTGCCCAATTGTGACATGGGGTGGCTTGTTAGATTCGACCACAATTAAATATTCTTGCAATGCTCCCATCACACCACCTTTCCATTTGCCAAAAAACAAACATTATTTTCAAATTTGAATTCAGTACACTGAAGAATTACCTTAACTGTTTTTGCACTCAGTCTAGCAGCTGTCATTAATTGACTTACTGATAATCCAAATGGTTCATTTTGCAAGACTTTGATTACTTTATTTTTAGCATTCTCAAAATTCTTACTAGCAACTTCTTTTTGAAAATCTTTAGCTGAATCCATCACCAACTCCATACATCAAAATTAACTACAATCGTTCCGTTCACCACCAATAAAATTTCAAGCAACAAAAGATAAAACTCCATTTTCATCTCCTTTCATCATGTGTCGAATTTCCATTTCAGCTTTTTCTGTACAAGTTTGCTCAGGTGCACGAAGATGATCTTCAAATTCTTTGCCGAGTTTAAAAGCTGCATCATTACCACCTAGTGAGTCAGTGACTAATACATAGTGAAAGCACTTTTTTATATATCGATCATTGGTACGGGCAGTGAAGCCTTTACCACTTAAGCATTTAACTTGATATCCGAGTTTGTCGAACCAGATGCGAAACGCATCTAGGTTCTTCGGTTTAACAACCTGTTTCATTGAGCAGCTCCATTAGGTCCATTCTCTAACTCAAATCGACGTGCGCGAACATAACCCATGAGTTTTGGTTGAATATCTGGATGACGAGATCGAATTTCAGGTAGTAGTTCATTTAGCTCGTGTTCATTCTTTGAGTTTTGAATACGAACCATTAGCGAAGGCAGTTGAACATCAGCCTCTACCCCCACATTCAACTCATTTAAGCGTTTATGAATTGCATCAATTAACGGCTTGCGCTGTTCTTCAGTCCACGATTTTGTATATGTGGTTAAAGCTGTTGCCTCAACTGGCGTTTTAGCTTCTTCAGCTTTTTCAAGTAATTCATTCAATAAATTTTTATATTGATTATCTTGAGACGTATTTAAATCCAAACTAAGTTCAACGAGTTTGCATTCTTTAGCAACTTTGATTTCACTAAGCTGGTTCTCATTGAAACCAACTCTATGAACATCAAACAAGGTGCAGTTAATTTCTTCTTCACTCGTACAAGCCTTAATTCCATCTAGATAAAGTTGCAGTTCAGTTTCGATTGAAATTTCAACTTTAGGTTCAGAGTGCTCCTCACTGATAGATTTAGCAGGCTCAGGAGCATCTAATTTTTTACGAGAAGCTCGAGTCTTTTTAGGCTTATCGTTAAAACCGTCTTTCACCTCAATTTCAGTAATCATGTTTCCAAAAGATTTACCGAATGCCTGAAGTTGTAATTTCGCATTTTCTGCATCAAGTTGCGCAAAGCCATTCGCAACACTTATACAAATATCACCATGTTCGTGGTCATATTGAGTGCGTAAGATACAAGTGGGCATAACGATATAGATTTCTTGGCCAACTTCTAAATCATGGGGCATAACAGGTTTAGTAAATTGAATGTCTGCCAATACGGTTGTTTCTCGTTTGATACAAAACTCATAATTTTGCATTGCAAAAACAGTAGCAGGGAATTGGTCTAAGTCATCAAACTCAATTAACTCACCTGCAGCACGACACATGATATTTTTGCCTGCCATTAATGCCGCGAATGCTTCATTTCCATTTAAAATATTCATACCTTATCCCTCAGTGATGCATTGCTTGCTGGTTTGAGTTTTGGTTTAGTTGAGCTTGTTTGATTGGCCAACCCATCATGTCAGCACGGGCACAGCAGGCATTTTTGATACCAGCCTCATAAAGCGTGCCTTTAAATTTCTTCATTGCAGCATTTAAGATTTTTGTGTCAGGAGCATCTTTGATTGCATTCAAAGCATCGTTATACAGTTGCTCTTGAGTGCGATTGTCTTTAGGTTTCTGCTGTTGAACTGGCTGTTGTTGTGGGTTTGAATTTTGCGGTTGAGCAGGTACTTGACCTTCTTGATATGCATGATCGTATTCATATAAATATTTACTACCATCATAATTCCCAAGATAAACATCGGCAGCCACACCAATCGCTTTAAACGCAACACCAAGAGCATCAGTAACTGCTTTTTTATAACCCTCATCATTTGCTTTTAATTGTCCTTTAGCGAGTTCCACAATTTCTGAACCACCCACACCAGAGAACTCTTCACCCCAAGCGCCTTCAAATTTAGTTTTTACTGCAACTTCTGCAAAGCACATCACTGAGCCAGAAGGTGCTGTTTCAGACCAAGTTCGGACAATTCGATAAGTCCATCCATGACCAACAGGACCGAATGCCTGTGTCATTGCCATTAATCGCCATTGTGGATTGATGTCAGATTTACCTTTGAGATAACCAAACTCAATTTTCTTTAAGAAATTGGTCGGAGTTTGTTTTACATCATTCCAAATCTTTAAATTTGTAATAGGATTTTGATTTGACATTACACAGCCTCCACTAAATGATTTTTCTCAATAAAACCAACAAGCAAATTATTAAAATTACGGTGGTCGAGCTGGTCAGTGAAGTCACGATATGGATTACCTTTGTCGTCAAAGACTTTGATTTCTCCGAGTTCTTTAATTTCTACAGTAGTGAAGTCAGATCCTGGTACACCATAGTTGTCTTTATGTGCTACATATTCAAAAGGGAACTTCACAGTAAAGTCATCGAGCTGAATAACGGCGTAGCCAGTACTCATCGATGTGATTTCAATTGTTTGCACAGCGTAAGTAGAAGGGATGTATTCAGTTGCTAGAGGTGGCTTGTATTCAGTAGCTTTATGATCAAAAGCTAAAGAGATAGCGCCAAAAGCGAATAAACTCGTAGCAGCAGCGACTTTTAGAAAGCCTGTAGGTACACGATGTGTAACAGTAGGGTTGATGGAATTTAGTTTTGCATTCATACTAATCTCACTCTTTGAGTAAAAAGTCCCTCTCCGTCGAAAGCTAGGGGCTTTTTTGTTTTCTGATGAGATTTAATTTAGTATTTACTAAATATATTGTCAATAGTATTTACTAAATATTTAGTGATTTAATTTAGTATTGTGTTTTAATAGACAAAAGAAAACCCAACTCCTAAAGGTGATAAGAATGAGCATGCAGCTTTCGAATGAAATATTTGAATGGCGTAAACAATTTGTTGAAAAGCTAATACTGAGCGGTGTGAAGCCTGAAGATATAGAGAAACAGGTGGGTGCTGCACAAAAACTTATTTATGGAAATTATATTAGTACGGTCGAGATTGAATGCCCACTGAGGGTTTTAGGTGAACTAAAAGCCATTCTTCTGGAATTTTCACAAAAGAATGGTTGTCATGTGATTTCTAAGGTAAATCGTTAAACACACGTGAACCACCAGCAAGTGGTTGGTGATGTACACGTCCTTCATCACATACTTCTTCAATCTCTGCATGTGATTCCTTATAGGCTTGAACCCAATCAGATGCAGTAGTTTCTTTATTAGCAAGTTTTGATTTAGTAAGCTCTAACGCTAGGGCTTCTATAATTTCAGGTTTAATATTTTCTCCGATATTTATGGATGTTTTGAGAACAATGTTGGTGCAGAGTCTCAGCTTCATAATATCAGGGAAAGTATGGATTTTTAAAAGAAAACCCACCAAAAGTGGGTCGTAGAATTTATTATGGGGAAAAATATTAAACGTCACACATCTCTAAATATTAACTTAAGATGTGATCTATAAAATCTTAAGCTTAATAAATATCAATAGTTATTAAAAATCTAAAGAATTACCCCAATAGAAATGCCTTTAACGAAACAAGATGCGGGAGACGACTAGATTAGGTACCTTTATTAAAATATTTTAAGCTATGCAAAGGAAATAAAAATAAATTTGTAGTCAATATCTCCTATCTAATAAAAGTACTATTTGATTTAATTGAGGCTTTGTCTTTGTACATTTTTTTATCGGCTTCTATAATAGCGGCCGATAATCCATATGTTGGATCCCTCATTTCTAAACCAATTGCAGCGCTAATATTGGCTTCTAGTAAAGCATTTTTGATTCTTAATACAAGCTTTTTAGCATTCTCCAAATTAGTTTCTATACTAAGTATGGCAAATTCATCTCCACCCAAACGAGCTACAATATCATTGCTGCGTACATTATTTTTTAAAGTTAAAGCTGTTCTTTTAATAAGCATATCACCCGCAACATGACCTAAAGAGTCGTTTGTAATTTTTAAATCATTCAGATCAATTATCAATACTGCAGCAGGATGACCATATTGTTGACAACGCTTTTCTTCTGATTTAATTAATTTATCCCAAGCTCTACGGTTAAACAGACCGGTAAGTGGGTCACTATGAGCTTGTGCTTCAAAATGTTCAGTTTCACGTATTTGTTGTGCTTCTCTTAATTCAGCTTGTAAGATATAACTCAACATCTGTGCTAACAGTTCAAATAGTTCAGCATTTTCCAGAATATTTTCTGACTGAGGTTGTGGGTCAATGGCACAAAGCGTACCAAAAAGCGTTCCATCTTCTTTTGTGAGTGGTTGACCAACATATGATTTTATGTTTACTAACTGATTTATACCAGCTTCACGATATAATGGAATATGACCTGATGAAGGAGCTATTCGAGGAGCTCTGCCTTGTACCATTTGAGAACAAAAAGAATCTGCCCAACGAAATACTTTACCTTGCTTAACACCATAGCAATTATCTTCACTTTGCAACACAATCCAATCGTCACCCTCAGTTCGAGTAATCATCCATAAACTGAAATCAAAGTGATTGTGCAGGTATTTTAAAACCATTTTACCTGCCTCTTCAAAGCTTTTAAAACCATGGTGACTTAACATAAATATTCACTGTTTAGATTCTTAAATGAACTATTATTATTGTATATATAAAACATGAATAAATACATAAATATAAAACTTAAATAAAGAGTTATTAATATCAAAAAATATTAATAAAAATAAATATTTTCAATCTATATAAATAAAATCCCCCATTATAAAGAATGGGGGACTTGAATCGAATGAACTATTTTTTTACTTCAATAATGCTAATAGATTTATCTTTAATGAATTCCACAATACCTTCACCATTCTTAAAGTGAATTGATACCCCATCATCATTTGCTAAACGCATACCGCTTCCTGATACTGCAGCTTTTAAGTGAATCACTCGCCCAGAATTATCAGTCATTTCTGCAGTTTCAAAGTTGTCTGATGATTTTAGTTGGATGGTAAGATCCATTGGTCCTACAAAGTTAATAACTTGGGTTTCTGCAGGAGTACTTAGTGTGCTTTCCACGGGTTTGGTTGATTGTATAGGAGACGAGTTACAACCTGTTAGTGTCAATGCGATAGCAATTAGTGAAGAACTAATTAAATATTTCAAGTTTTATTTCCTTAAGTAAAGTGTAAAAAATATGATTATACTAGAAAAAAAACCACACTGGGTGGGTTATGGAGTTTGTTAAAATGACTAGAACTGAATTTAGGGCAGGGTTGTATGAAGCTTATATTAAATCAGGTTTTCAAGATCCTGCATTGATACAAGGGTATATATCTATTGCTGAGACATTTGTATTTGATCAAAAAAAACATTCAGAAAAAAAGCAGCCTAAAAAATCAAAATGGAGACTCAACAAAGCCATCCTCAAAACCTCTAAAAAAGATAAAAATCAGGAAAATGGCTCTAATGCTTTAAAAGGATGATATTTATTTTTTACTTGATTTAAAAAATTGTTTTACTATTTTTGGTAGCTTAACAATATTGCTATCAATATTAGAAGTTATGACTTCTATGTTTTCAATTTTTTTTCTGAGTTGAGAAAGAAGCCATTCTGAATTTTTCTCCTCTAGAACTCCAACAACACTTCCACAAGATGAGCACTGGATGAATGTAAAAGGGTATGCAGAACCTTTTACATCACTCTTTATTTCCAACTCAAATGATGCTGAATTACAGTTACCACATTTAGATGTTGCCACTTCATTTCTCCACCCGATCAGTAAGTTGCGTCGGGTTCGCAGTTTTAATTATCCGTTTTCTTAGGAAACATTGGTTGCCCTGGTAATTTGGCAACTTGCTCCATAGTTAACACTGGAATCATGCGCAGATGACCAATACCTTCTGCCAATAATTTTGTTTCCTCTGATGTTAGATGAAGGTCTGAACCCTCAGCCGCAGCAGCTCGGACTCTATCTAAGATTTCATTTACTGGATAAGTGGGTAGCATATTATTCTTTTCCTCTTTAAAAGTTTTATCTACAAGGTGTTTTATGGCTTAACCAAAGCCAACTCTAAACGCCCCACAAAATTAATTTCATTAAGCTGTTCATTGGTAATAAATTCATCTGGGTATCTATTTTTATCAGGATTGTCACTTGTGAGTTTTACTGTGTTAGATCCATAGCTCACGAAAACCCGCTTCATTCTTAACTCATGATTATGAGTGAACACATAAACATTGCCACTTTTTAAATTATTTGGATCTTTATCAGAAACATCTACAAAGAGCGGGCTATCAGGAGCAACAGTAGGGTACATACTGTATTCAGCAGAATAGATAATTTTTAGATTTTTAGGATTAGTTTGTATACCCATAAGCTTTAGGATCTGTGAGTCAATATCCAGATACTCACTAGCATCCTCTAAAAAGTTTTCTATACCCGCACCACAAGAAGCTTTTACATCTTTATAAACAGGGATGCGTACATTACCTGGGCGACCTTTTGTATCCGCACTCCTGAACTCAACTGGAGAAAAATGAATATCACCCTTAGAATTTTCTAAAGCTTTATGTTCGTTATTATTTTTTTCTAAGTCTAAGATTGGCTTATCTAATAGACCCTCATCCCATCCAACTTTCTTTTCAAGATTACGAGCTGCTCGCTCCCCAAAACTCCCATGACCATTCATGAGTTGAGAGATATGACTAGGGTTTAAATCATAGTGTTCGCAAAAAGCAACATCCGATTTAAAACCGTTATTTTCAAGAGCAGCATTAATAGCTGTGCGCAAATTTTTGCGTCTTAATGTGATCGTATCCATATTTAGTATTTCATATAGTTTTTAGTAAAAAGTAAATTCGTAATTGCTAAACTTCTGTTGACATGAATCATAATTAAAATTAGTATTTACTAAATAATTTAGTAAAGGTTATAGGAATGACTTCATCAAATACTGAACAACTAAAAAGTTATTTTTTAGGTCTAACCCCAGAGCGCCGTAAAGCATTTGCAAAAGAGTGTTTAACCACTGTTGGAAACTTACAGCAAATTATTTATGTCAATAAGAAGTGTGGCGCTCCACTGGCTATTCGTATTGATAAAGCAAGCAATGGACAGGTTTCATGCGATTTACTGTGTCCTGATGCTGATTTTAATTATTTGCGCAATAGCAATCTTCAAATAGCGAGTCAACTTGCATAGGAGCTATTCATGTCCTCAACTTTCATCCAACCCAAACTAGGAACTCTAGTATCAGCAAGACTTCCAGCTGACTGGAACGAAGCAATAGATAGTATTAGTGCCAATCGTAGCGATTGGATTCGTGAAGCAATAAAACAAAGACTCATAGCTGAAAACCTAATTGATTTAACTGAGTCTCAGTTTTTACATGAATCAGAAAGTATACCAACGTATACATTGAATACATCGTATACACCAAAGAATACAGGTGTATTCAAAAGTTTATTAAATTTTTTAACCAAATCTGAGGCACAAAAAAAGCCCGAGTTCGCACCTCAAGCTTTTTCTGCTCATCAATCTTTAGGATCAATGAAATGAAGAACCCTAATATACCAAAATACCCGTGCTCTGGCAAATGTAGCGAGTTTAATCCGTGCGAAGCGTGTTGCGAAGTACGGTCGTTTTCTACAGATCAAGGAAGGTGAGCAATGAGTTATTTTAGCACTGGACATGATGTTGTAGATCAAGTGGGGAGTGTACACCTCGAGGGAAATATTTTACCTACAAGCTGGTTTAGCACATTTTGTTTAGAGAGCGGAAAACCAGATTTAAATGCAATTGTTTTACTTTCTGAAATCGTCTATTGGCATCGTCCGACTGTGGTGCGAGATGAGTATTCTGGACAAATTGTACGGGTAAAAAAGAAGTTTAAAGCAGACCTTTTGCAACGATCTTACCAAAGTTTTTCTGATCAATTTGGGTTTTCAAAGCTGCAAGTAAAAGATGCTTTTGATCGTTTAGAAAAAATCGGAGTGATCAAACGTCATTTTCGTACAGTTGAAGCTAATGGTCAGAAATATAACAATGTTTTATTTATTGAATTGATTGCCCCTGTGCTTTTTGAAATGACCACCCTCCCTGTTTCAAAAGAGGGAGGGTCTACCTTTTCAAATGGGGAGGCTCCCCATTTCAAAAGGGGGACAAATACAGAGAATACTACAGAGATTACTACAGATATAAACACACAAGAGAATTCGCCTAAAAATTCTGTTGATGAAGTTTTAAATCTTTGGGTACCTGATTTGCATTCTTTGAATTCTTGGTTGCAGCGCTCTGGTGAACAACCAATGACACGAGACCAAGCCGAACAAGTTTTGATTGAGGTGAATTCGCATTATTCACCAAACTTAAAACTAGGAAAAATCACTGACACGCAAATGTATTCAAATTTTGTGAAGTGGATTAAGCGCAATAAATCAACAGCGAAAAAACCAACACGCTCTGAAAACAAAAAAACTCAACCTATAAATCGCAACGTCAACGATGCATGGAAAGATATTCCTGAATTCCAAGGTCATGTTGAGCCAGTTGAAATACCGGAGGACTTTTACTGATGAATGCAATTTCTCTAATCAACCACGGTTTTCAACAGGTGGAAGCGTATTGCGCTACACACCGAGTTGCCAAGGTTCAATCAGGACCATATCAAATTTGCCCTAAATGCGCCGTGAATGATGTTGAAACAACGAATCAAGATCGCCAAGCTGAAGTTGATCGTATGGTTCGCGATAAACATTTTTCAGGAGCAATGCTTCCAGCTCGTCATGCAAATTCAGGATTTAGAAATTACATGTTGGATTCAAACAATCTTGGTCAAGCGAATGCAAGAAGCCAATGTGTGAATTACACCAAATCGATTGCAACAGGTGTTAAATCCAATTTGATTATGGTGGGTAGTACTGGTGTGGGTAAAACCCATTTAGCTTGTGCAACAGCAAGAACCTTACTTAACAAAGGGCTTTATGTTCGTTACATCACAAGCGAAGAACTTGCACAACGAATCATGAATGCATGGGACAAGGATAGCAAAGGTCAATCTGAGGAATCTGTAATTCATGATTTTACGCAATACAACCTACTGATCCTAGATGAGTATGGTTTGCACGATCGTGAAAAGCGCTTGGAGCTGATTCATAAAGTTTTATATGCACGTTATGGCGCAGGCAAGCCAACCATGCTTATTTCGAATTTTACTTTGGCTGAATTGCAGAAAGATCTAGGAGATCGTCTTTGGTCTCGTTTTCAGCATGATGGATTGATGGTGGTTGAGTGTAATTGGGCGGATCAGCGTGTTGGAGGTCGTCATGTTTGATAAGCAGTCTATTCTTGCACTAACAGATATTATCCAATTGCCTGAGGCAGATCGCTTGCAAGCAATCCAAGCTCAATTTGGCGGCAAATCGAATGATGAGTTATTGGTATTGCTTAACAGCGTTCTGAATATTTCAGTGAATTACGCCGCTTCTTGTGATGAAACACTATATCTGCATCTAGTCACATCGGGTGATATGCATCCAAATACAATTGAAAAATTAATCTCACCTAGTTTTCATGGTGCTCTAAATGGACTGATCTTGGCAAAGAAAGCACCAAACCAGAAGGTTTTATGCGATGGCTGTGCATACCGTCATGGAACTCTTGCAAATCATTGCCTGACAACACAGTC
Source organism: Acinetobacter defluvii (assembly GCF_001704615.3). Lineage (NCBI taxonomy): Bacteria > Pseudomonadati > Pseudomonadota > Gammaproteobacteria > Moraxellales > Moraxellaceae > Acinetobacter > Acinetobacter defluvii. Next base: position 1,747,344 of record NZ_CP029397.2, on the reverse strand, counting down.
CGATCTAATGACAGCGTTGAATTCGGAATCTATTTTTTATTGTCATGAAGGTGTTGAGAACCTTGATGTGCCTACCGAAAAAGATCGTAAGTGCATGAAGCCTTGTAAGGGTTGGGCGCAGCATGTGAAGAATAGAGGTGCTGCATGAATTTCCAAATAGGTAAATACGTCACACACCCAAGCACAGGTCGCCCAAATATGATTAAACAGGTTCGAATCAGCAAGGGTGTGAAGTGGTTGGGATTTGGTTCAAACACAATCGGTTGGGTTAAAGCCGAAGATTGTAAGGCTTGGGATGGTCCTAAAGTTTTTGGAGGTGCGGTGTGAATAACGAGTTCAAAGCAGGCAATAGAGTTCATGTTGATTTTCTCAGTGAAAACCATACCGAATTCTCAGGCAAGAAAATTGAGGGTGAGGGTGTAATTGACCGTGCTGAAGATGGTTATGTATATGGTCGTCTTGATAGTGGTCAAACTTTTATGTGCTCTGAAGCTGATGTAGTTGTAATTAATGATGATGCTGAAACTGAATTTAAGAAGTGGATTGAAGTATCACCAGAATATCAAACATTAGTTTTTCAACATGGCGAGCGTTTGTTTATCCGTCGTAATGGTCAGTATGAAATTTTATCTGTTCGTTTGGCTCGTAGACTTTGGGCAATGATTGAGGGTCATCGGTTTACGATTAATGCAATGGGTGAAGTATTGGTTGAGAAAGATAATCGGATTAAAGAGGCTTTGAGCTTGATTCAGGCATGGAATGATCAAGGTTATAGGGATGATGCTGAGCAATTAATTAATGTTGATTTGGTTGAAGCCCTGCGAGGTGAGCATGAGTAACCCATTTCGTATTGGTGATAGCGTGATGCATGACGTTGAAGCATGGCAACAGCCAACAAGTACGCTCATTGTTACACATGTTAAAAATCTTGTAGTTGCTGCAATTGATGATAGTGGACAGAAGTTTGTTGGGAATTATGGATGCTTCACTTTGATTAAGCGAGGTACCAGTGTCCAGCATCTCCATCGCTGATTACAAAGCTAAATACGCTAAACCACGCCGCAGTAAACGCCGTGTGTCAGTGAAAAAAGAACGCGTGGTGAGCGAGGGAGAGGCTACCCTCGTTCAACATTTAAAGACGTACAACATCGAGTTTCAGAGCGAGTTCAAATTTAATCCAGAACGCAAGTGGAGAGCTGATTTTCATCTAATTGGAAAAATGATTTTGATCGAGGTTGAAGGTGGTATCTGGAGTAATGGGAGGCATACGAGAGGTAAGGGGTATTTAGGGGATATGGAAAAATACAATTCAGCTCAGGAATTGGGTTATTCGGTGTATCGGTATAGCACTGAGCAGGTGAAAAGCGGTAAGGCGATTGATGAGATTAGACGGTTGATTGGGTGATGAGTATGAATGCAGCTATAACAATTATGCAGGCAACAAATTGGAAGAAGTATAGCTTTGAAGAATGGTGCCGTCAGCTCGGTGCTTGGATCAATGGTGACAATGAAACAATGGTACGTGTTGTAAAAACAATGCCAACCAAACGTATTACACAGCAACAGCGTGAAAAATTGATGGCTATGTATATGAATGACGTTGAGCTAAAGGATCGTTTATGTGTACGTCGCAAAGGGACGTGTTGCCAGTTAGATAGTAATGAGGCTCGTGCGATACATAAGTTATTTTTAGATATTCAAGCTATTGATGATGAGGTTGTTGAGGAGTGGATCAGCGTTATTTGGTCACATTATGTTATGGGTAATTCTGTGCGAGATATTGCAAAAAGTAATGATACATATGTGTCGCAGATACAACAGGATATTAAATGTGGGTTAGCATTCATTAAGTCACGCTATCCTCATTTCCTAATCGAAAAGTTTTTAAAAAAGACAGAAACTGAATTCACTTGACTGTATATACGGGATATGGCATATTTCTGCTATAGTGGACGAAGTTATAGTAATTCACACTAAATTGTACGATTAATATACCCACTCACCAAATAAGTGGGTATTTTTTTGTTTAGTGGAATTTAGTATGTGTAATAATTTGATATAAAATATCAAAAAAAATATTTGTTATTTCTTTCTAATTTTTGTATAAAAAAAGTACAGCAAAAATGAAAGGGGAAATTGAATGCTTAATAATTCTATAAATTTCTTGTTTTTTGTTTTTATGTACCTAGCGCTTACAACATTGGTATACATGATTGGAAATTTACCAATGTAGTAAGTTTAATCAATCTAAAGAAGCTCACAGAAATGTGGGCTTTTTGTTGCTTTAGGCAGAAGGTGATCATGGGTATGCAAATCAAGATAACGATATGTATCAAGGTATAAAATTTAAATAGCGCCTTATGCCAACATATGTATAAGGGTAGTGCACCACCCGAAACAAGGGTGATTTCGATTTGTGACGCTGTACAAATTGTTCAGCTATAAGCGCAAACGGTGGGATGCAGAAACCAGCCGTATAAATCGGTTTGAATCCAATGTGTTTTCGTCACACATTGAGTTAGCCTCAGAGCCTTAAGTTGTGGGTGACTCCCCGCCAAAATGGAATTGAAAGACACAAAAGCAGATCAATAGCTAACTTTGAGAAGTGAGTCGTGTTGAGTAGCGGTAGATCAGTTGCCGAGCTGATCAGTATCGTAATCTAAGGCAGGGATGTGGCAGATCACCACATCCTTTTTAATACGCCATTAGCTCAGTTGGTTAGAGTCTAGGTGCACAGGTTTAAGTCCTGTATGGCGTGCCATAAAACTAATGTTATATTTAATTATTTAATTTTGTTATATTAAAATTTTTATAATGATTTTAAAGATATGAAAAAATCTACTATTGGGTGGGGATTTGCAGGGGTAGTTGGTTTGGGTGCTTTATTTGGTGGTGATGATACACCTAATACAAATCAAAATACAAAAGAGCCAGTAATAGAGGAGCGATTTGTTAATACTGCAATTCTTAATGTTAGGGATAAGCCTAATGGAAAAATATTGAGTAAAAAACAACGAGGGAACTCAGTTTCAATTTACGAAATTAATAATGGTTGGGCGAGAATCGCTGATAATAGCTTGGACCCAGAATGGGTTTTCTTTACATCATTATGTAAAGGTGAAGGCTGTTATATCGTTAAATCTGAAATCAAAAAGCAAAATTTTGTTCATCAGAGAAATGCTAATTCAATACCATCAGTATCTAATAATAGTGCATCCTATAGCAACTCATACGACAGTGATTGCTCATGTGCTGTTGTAGATTATTGTGTTGGACCTCGTGGTGGGCATTACTGCATCACCAGTAGTGGTAATAAACGATATTTACAAAGATGATAACTAGAAAAAATTTAGTTTAAACTTGAAATTATGAAACTTAATTGGCGTCATTGCATCATTTTAATTAGATTGATTTCTTGCTTTTAAACCTATTGAATCTCAATCTTTAGCTTGGTATATAATCATTTCCAAGCCCTTTATGAGCTAGTTCTAGGCTATCATAGAATAGTTTTTTAGTTTTAATAATGGTGCCATTGATATTTTTTAGGAAATAAAAAAAGCTCACATAAGAAGTGTGTGAGCTTTATAAACCTATTTATTGTTTTTGCGCTGATTTTTTATTATGCAAATGATTATATAAGTGTTTTTCAATTAGTGCGGAAATAATAAAAATTTTAATTAAAAATACAAAGTAACCAGATAAAGATTTAATTAATTGAGTTTTAATCAAAAAAATTATTAAAAATTACTAAAAGTAAGTTAAAGTAAATATGAAATAATGGATTCTGCAGGATGCTTATTGAAGAAATATGATTGATCGCACAAAGGTTGATGCACAGAATAGTTTTACATAAGATTTTTATTTCAAAGATAAACTTATTTAGCGAGATTTTTCTAATATATTTTTTAAATTTTCTATTGTTTTATTAAGTTAAATATAATACTATTTCTTTGCTAGAAATAGCATGTTAGTACAATTTGACAGCTCGGAAAGACGAGCACATCGTCACGGGACGTTAACCGTAGTCTTCTGTTAATTCAGGAGCATCAATTTAAGGTAAAAGTATATACTTTTATAAGATCTTAAATAAAAAAGTTTTGATATAAAGTTTAATATTTATATTGTCCCTAAATTTAAAGGTCTTAAAATATTGTTTAGAGTTTACATTCCTACCCTGTAAGTGAATGTTATCCACCTCCTTTTTAGGAGGTTTTTTTATTGTATATTGCTTTTAATTTTAATCACAATTAATTATAATAGTGTGATTGTTTATTCATTTTAATGAGAAACATACAACCCTGACTCAGCGCAAAAAAGATCGGGGAAAGCCCTTCTGTAATGGAGGGCTTCTTTTTCACTGAGTAAAATTTACAAACTGATATTGATTATAAAAATAAATTACTCTATTAACTTTTTTCAAAATTTCTTATGTATGAATTTTATGTCTATTATTTTTTATAGAATTATAAGTTTTTTATTTGGTAAAATTTATGAATCCATCTCAATACACCCAACTCACCAAAAAATCAGAAATAAAACGAAAGCCGAAAACTCGCCCATTACCGAAAGCTAAAGAAGCATACATAGAAGCTGAGGAGAAGTTTGAGCACGCATTGAATGTATTTGAAATTAAATATCAAAAGAAATTCCAGATTAAATCAACCAAGCATTGGCGTTTTGATTTCCTATTAATTGAGCACAGGATCTTAGTTGAGATTTCAGGTGGACCATGGTCAGGTGGAAGAAAAGGGAAACTCGCAAATAAAGCATGGAGCTTGGATCGTTACGATGTTGCAGCTGATTTGGGTTATACCGTTGTACGAATAGAGTCAGTACCAAGATACAAAATTCAGGAAGATGGACCATTGCAGGTTGAGGCTAATTTTTCGAGTCAGTGGCTTAAGAATTTGAAGGGTAATATTTTTAATTAGGTCTATTTTTATGCATAATATTTTTTATTTTTTTATTAACATTCAATGTTAATCATAGTAATATGGTTGGAATAGGTAATACCCCAGTTACCTATGCAATTTTATGCCCACAATCTTTCCCTAAAGTTGTGGGTTTTTTTATTAAAAAGATTATTATATATTGAGAATAATAATATTAATTAGGGGAATACAATGAATATTTGTATAGGCGGTTGTTGGCATGGTAGTAAATTGTTATCAGTCCCCAAAGCGAATTATTTTTTAGCAAAAGATAGATTAACGAGTAAACCTACAAGATATAATAGATTAGAGATAGTTTGGTTAGATCATCCCAAAATCTTTTGGGTTGCAGATAATTTAAACAATTTAGAGATTACTCAGAAGATCCAACCTTATTTAGAGCATTTTCGTTCCAATTTAGATTATCAAATTTAAATAAGTAATAATTTCTTAGTTCGGAAAGTATTAATTATGAAAGCACACCTACAAATTCTTTTCCCCAAATTTCCCCAATAAAAGAATAAGTAGGTGTGCTCGTTACTTTTAATAGTTATTGGCATTGAGTATATTCACAATAAATAAAATAGCAACTAAGTGTTTGTTTTGTAATATAAAACAAAGTTGGTTAGTTGGTTTTACCTAGTGAATTGATTTTTAATCAATATCTTAAAGTCAAATGATTATTTATTATAAATTAGTGGTTTATAAATAATTAAAAATAATATTGGATTGTTTAGTTTTAGGTCATCTGTTTTCATTTTCTAAGTTTTAGATGTTGTTACTCATAGGTATTTAAATGCAACAGACCAGACCATTCCCACCAACTGAGTTGATTGACCAAGCAGAGGAAGAAGAAGCGATACGCTTGGCACCTGCACCAGATCTAAAAAATTGGGTTGTTGCAAACTTTCTTACCATTGGTGGTACGTTACATAATCCAGATCATGATCATATTGCGGAACTACTTCACGACAATGACGAGTTCTTGGCTTTTGCTTGGGCATCATCTGCCGCCGTTGCTAAAAAGAGAATGGTATTGGGTCAATGTGAAAAGATAATGTTCAACCAAGGTGGATGGAAAAAAGCTCGACAAGAACAACAGATGCGGGACTGGTTCGGGTTTGTACCGACTTATTTAATTACGATTGATGCGAGTTATTGTGAAAATACCAATGACCGCAATTTTTGCGCGTTACTCGATCATGAGCTTTATCACATCGGTGTAGAACGCGATGAAGAGGGTGAAATGCTGTATAGCGATATGACAGGTTTACCCAAGCATTATTTGGCAGGTCATGACGTTGAAGAGTTCTTCGGTGTGGTTAAACGTTGGGGAGCGAATGAAAGCGTCAAGCGTTTAGTTGAAATCACAAAGAATGCGCCGTTTGTTCCTGATGTTGATATTTCCAAGTGTTGTGGGACGTGTATGATTTGAGCTTTAGGGCTCTTTTTTTTGGCTATCTTACATGACGTAGCATGACAAAGGTGAGTTTATGGCGGCACTTAAAGAGCCTGTAAAAATGTTTATAGTTCAGTCTCTTGCTTGCTTTGAAACCCCTCAACAAGTGGCTGATGCTGTCATGCAAAGATATGGCATCGAAATTGATCGCAGACAATGTGAAAATTATGATCCAACAAAGCTTGCAGGACGAAACTTAAGTAAAAAATTAAAGGATCTATTTGAGCGCACTCGAACAGACTTTAGAGAAAACATTGAGGACATTGCGATTGCGAATAAAGCATTCCGACTGAAAGAACTTCAAGGGATGTATGACGACTCTGGTAGGAATAAGCGACTTAAGCAGAATCTACTAAAACAAGCTTTTCAAGAAACAGATGGGCGAGTTACACGGCAGGAACATACTGGCGCAAATGGTGGTGCAATAAAAACCGAGACTGAACAAAAACAATCTCTACCAAAATACACACCAGATGAACTCGCCAACATGACACCACAAGAGCTTTCACGTTTAGCGATTACAGGTAAGTTATGACTTATGCATTAGAAGAAATCGCACCACTCATTAAAGATTGGACGATGAACACGCGTTTGCCTGAAGTTGTAGCTGAAATGACACGGCGCTATTACTACAAGGCTTTAATTGAGCAATGCGAGTTGAGCCAAGAGGCAGAGATTTACAAATGCAAGAATGATCCTGTGCATTGGTTTAATCAGTGGATCTGGACATATGATCCACGTGGTATGGCATTTGGTTTACCTGCAAATATTCCGTTTGTACTGCGACCTAAGCAAGTCGAGTTAGTTGATTGGTTGTTGGAGCGTGAGAACACGCAAACACATGGCTTAATTGAAAAAAGCCGTGATGAGGGAATGTCTTATGTTGTTTTAGGTTTTTTCCTGCATCGCTGGTTATTTGTTGAGGGTTTTGCAGGTGGTGTGGGGAGTCGTAAAGAAGAACTCGTGGATAAGAAGGGAGATCCTAAAACTTTATTTCATAAGTTCCGTGACATGTTTTCAAAAATGCCAGATTGGATGAAGCCTAAAAAGTTTGTCGAAAAAATTCATGACAACTACATGCGAATCCTTAACCCGGACAATGGTGCAACGATCACAGGTGAGGCTGGTGATAACATTGGTCGTGGTGGACGTACCACAATGTACTTTCTAGATGAGTGGGCATTTGTGGAACGTCAAGAAGCTGTAGATGCTGCTATTTCGCAGAACACGAACGTACACATCAAAGGATCTACGCCCAATGGTATTGGCGATCGATTCTATCGAGATCGTTTTAGTGGTCGTTACTCTGTTTTTACAATGCCGTGGCGAGCTAATCCTGATAAGAATTGGCAAGTCGAATTGCGTGGAAAATTAATTCACCCGTGGTACGAAAAACAAATCGCAACTTTAGATGATGTGGTTTTAGCGCAAGAAGTCGATATTAACTATGCAGCTTCTGTAGAAGGTGTGTTGATTCCGAGTGCCTGGGTCCAAGCTGCCGTGGATGCACATATTCAACTTGATATTCGACCGTCAGGTGAGCGTATAGGTGGTCTTGATGTTGCTGACGAAGGTAAGGATAAAAACTCGTTTGCTGATCGCCATGGTGTTGTACTGCAATATTTAGATACGTGGTCTGGTGTCGGTGATGACATATTTGGAACCACTCAGAAGGCGATTGATATTAGCCTTGAGCGTAATTTAAATCATTTTCTTTACGATGCTGATGGGCTGGGTGCTGGTGTACGTGGTGATGCACGTGTAATCAATGAGCTAAATCAAGAAAAAGGTATTCCTGAGATTGATGTTGATCCATTTAGGGGGGCGGTTTCTGTATTTGAGCCAGATGAGGAAATGGTTGAAGCGCGAAAGAATGTCGATTTCTTTGCGAATCTCAAAGCACAAGCTTGGTGGTCACTTCGCTTGAGGTTCCAAAATACGTATCGTGCGCTTAAAGGGATGGAGTTTGATCCTGATTCAATTATTTCATTATCAAGCGCAGATTTACCTGCGGCAGAACTGGAAGCTTTAAAAATCGAGCTTTCACAACCAACATACACAAAAAATGGTGCAGGCAAGATTTTAATCAATAAACAGCCTGATGGTGCATCATCTCCGAACCGAGCAGATAGCGTAATGATCTGCTTTAGTGGTGTTCAGGGGCGTAAAGGTCTTAAACCTGCAGGCGCAGGCAGTCGAGTTTTTTAATTCATAGGTACATACATGGCAAAGTCTAATAAAGGCAAAGCGTCAAAAAACGCTTTGTCTAGTGGAAGTTTATACTCTCAAGAAGCTGTAACGCAGTTTTTAGTAAGTTTTGGTCGCCAACCTGACATAGATGAGGTTTTAAGAAAGGCAGGAATTGCACGCCATAAACTCAAAGTTATGCTCGATGATGATGAGATTGCTCAAACTGTGGAAACGCGTTTAGATGCACTGCTTGCTGCACCATTTAGAGTGGAGCCAAATGACACACCAGAAGCGGAATTACTAAATGAAATAATTAAGGAATGGTACTTTGAGATCGTATCTTGTGGCTTAAATGCTTTGTTCTTTGGTTATTCTGTTCAAGAAGCTGTATATGAGTTAAAGCCTGCAGGCTATATTGGCTTAAAGTGGATTGGTGAGAAGCCAATGCAATGGTTTGAACCAAAGAATGATGGGTGTTTGATTTATCGGCAAGATGGTATGATGACCGAAAAAGAAGTGGATCAGACCTTTAAGTTTTTTCTAACGCGTCGTAAAGCGAGTTATGAACAACCATACGGTAAAGCATTGTTGGCCACTTTATATTGGTTGTTCTTTTTCAAGCAAAATGGTTTCAAGTTCTGGGCAAAATTCTTAGAACGTTTTGGCACGCCAATTTTACTCGCAAAAGTAAAAAGTAAAGGTACAACCACAGAGAGTATGAATAATGCATTATTGAATGCGCATGCCCAAAGTGTATTAACAATTGATGGTCAAGATGATGTACAGATGCTTTCAACTTCTGGCACCAGTGGATCTGCAGGTGCTGCTTTTGAATCTTTTAATAATCAGTTGCTTCGTCAAATTCAAAAAGTTGTGTTAGGTCAAACACTCACGAGTGGGAATGATCGTGGTGGTAGTAATGCTTTAGGTCAAGTACACGAAAATGTACGTCTTGATAAATTGAAATCAGATATTCGCTTAGTCACACCTACACTTCAAGCAGTCGTTAATGCATTGTGCAAATTAAACAATTGGAAAGAGCATAAGGTGATGATAGGTGAAAAACCTAAGCCTCTTAATAAGGATCAAGCTGAGCGTGATGCACATTTAAAGGATGCTGGAGCAAATCTCACACCTCAGTACTTTAAGCGTGAATATGGCTTACAAGAAGGGGATGTTGCAGAGACTGAGGTGTCGAATACCCAATTTAACGCGCTACCAAAGCGAGTTTTTAGTTTTAAAGCGAGTTCACAGAATACATCCCCACAGCAACAAGAAGTTGAAGAATTAACGGACGGTCAAGGTGATTTACAGCTTTTAAGTAATGAACAGATTAAGCAGCTTGCTGCCGAGTCAAATAATCCAGAAAGCCTGATATTTAACTTAACGCAGTTGATTCCTAGTGCAACACGCACTCAGTTCACAACTGCCTTGGATCAAGCCTTATATGCTGCTGATATTTTAGGGTATGCAACAGCGAGTGAGGAATAATGCGACCAGTTACATTTCTTGAAGCGCTTCATTACGCTCATAGTAAAAACATTGTATTGCCTGATGAGTTTTATTCAATGGATCTTAAGACGCGACAAATGGCAACCACTGTGAGCTTTTTGTCGAGTCTTGAGCAAGTTGAGTCAGTGATTCACTCGCTAAATAAAACTTTGGCAAATGGTGGTACTTTTCAAGATTTTCAGAAACTTGTCGCTGATGCCGAAATTGTATTGCCGAGATATTATTTAGATAATGTATTTCGAACTAATATTCAAAATGCATACGGACATGGGCGCTGGATACAGCAGGAAAGAAATAAGTCTAGTCGTCCTTATTTAATGTATTCAGCGATCGAAGACAGTCGAGTTCGCCCAAGTCATCTTGCTTTGAATAGAATTGTGAGGCATATCGATGATCCATTTTGGCTGACACATTATCCACCATTAGGATTTCGTTGTCGCTGCACTGTTATAGCGCTTACGGAAGCAGAAGCACTCAAACATGGAATTACACCTGATGACAAATTGCCTGAAGTTGCTGAAGCTTTAGACTGGAGTTCACATCCATTGCAGTTTGGCGAGTTGGAAAGTCTGGTTGATAAAAAGATTAATGCTTCAGCTTTAGATCAGGAGTTTCTGCTCAGTCAAAAACAAGCAATAAAGGCAGAATGGACTGCATCTAAAAAGTTAAATAGTCTTTTTGCGCCAATGAGCCCATCAAGTCGAGATTTATTTGACACAATTGCAAATACTGTTATTCCGCTAGATCCATCTATTAGACCAAGTGCTATTAAAACATTGATTGATTATGTGCAAAGTAATGATGTTGCTTTAACTGCTTATTTAGCTCAGCCATCAATCAGCCTTGCCGATGATGTACTTAAGCGTTGGGTAAAAGAGGACATGGCAAAAATTCAAGCAATATCCGTGAATACAGCGAATACAATAGTAGGCTCAACAACACTTGCTTATGCGGCATCTCTTGAAGTTGGTAAGACTATCACTCTAAACGCGCCATTACTTTTGTTAGGTCAGTCAGATGTGATGATTCAAGTTGAAAATGCCAAAGGTCTTGGGATTGATCTTGAAAAGTTGAACGCTGGGCAAGGTGTTTTATTTGAGCTTGGTTTTGTATTTGAAGTAGTTTCGATTGAAACTAAGGATGGGCAGATGATTTATACAGTCAAAGTGTTGGAGGGGTAAAATGGAAAATCTTTTAAAAGGCATTAAAGCTGGTGATTTGGTTGAATTTGATCTTATGACAAATCCTATTGAAGTTGATCAAGTGGAGCGCGAATCAGAACAAGGGGTATTACTTAGTTTTAAGTGTCATTCGGGTTATTGGGGGTTGAGTTTTAATTGGGATGGCACTCAAACAGATAGTCACTGTTTTGCTGAAACAGGCATTCACGACGCGTTTGATATTGTAAAAGTAACTCGAACATAAAGTAATGAAAATAAGATAGCCGCCTTAAAGGGCGGTTTTTTATTAACAGAGGAATAAATATATGCGCGTTTCTGGAATTGATTGTGTGGTACCTCATATTGAAGTGAAAGAAGGTGTGGAGCTTCCCAAATTTATACGAACTATTACAGTTGAGACGGCTAAGGAGGAGCAAGAGATCCGCTTGTTCTTGACGGGGGCTTTAAGCATCGATAATGGTTCGAATGCCTTAGCGGTAGATCCAGATGTATCAAACGGAAGTCGAGCGCTAGGTAATGAGGCAACCAAGTATGCTGACTTAAAATTCAACTACTCACTAGAAGAGAAGTTACGAATTATTGATACATTGGCTTCTATTCTTAAAAGAGAGAATTCGGTGTTCCATGAACACACCAAAGAAACTAAAGAAAAACTCTTGGCATTAATTCGAAGTATTTAAAAACACAATCATTCAAGACCACCTTCTCAGGTGGTTTTTTTATGGAGCATGAAAATGTCAGAGGTAAACAAACAAAGTGAATATTGCTTTCAGCTTGGGCAGTTGAATGTCAATCAAGCCGAAGAGGGTAAGAAAAAACGAACTTTCTCGGGTGTTGCTTATAGTGGAGAACCCATCACTGACCATTGGTATTGGGATCGAGTCGTTTTTGATTTGGATTCTATGGAGGTTAAAGGGCGTATTCCTGCCTTGTTAGAACATTCACCACGACAACGTGCAGGGGCAATCAATACACACTCTATTGACCATCAAACAGGTTTAACCGTTTCGGGTGATCTGATGAGTAATGAGTTTGGCACTCAGGTCGCCCAAGACTCGGACGATGGATTTCCGTGGCAGATGTCTGTGCGAATTGAACCGTCAGCCATTGAAGAAATTCAGGCAGGTGCATCTGTATCAGTCAATGGAAAGATCCACCAAGGCCCAATCACTGTGTTTCGTGGTGGACGTATTCGTGAAGTGTCTTTCTGTGCCTTGGGTGCGGATGACAATACCAACGCTGTGGCAGCAAGTCACACCCCTAAAACTAATTTTAATCAAGAGGACACAGACGTGACCGAACTCGAACAAGCCAATGCTCGAATTAAAGAGCTAGAAGAGAAAAATACAAATCTTGAAAAAGATATCCAGAAGTTCAAAACAGATAAACGTGAAGAGGACATCCAATCGCTTGAAGTTGCATTGAATAAACAATTTAGCGCAGAAGAAAAAACATCTTATACAAATATGGATGACACTTCTTTTGCATTCATGTCGCAACAAATGAAGCAGTTTGCAGGTGGGCAGCCTGCACCTACACCACAACAAAACAATGCAGTGCCACCGCATTTGGCGCATTTATTTAGTCATCAGGCAACAGGTGGTCAAGGTGGCGGGCAACAGGGTGGTGAAGATAAACACCAATTTACAGCGGGTGCTCAAGCATTTGCAGCGCAAAACAAGGGGGCTTAATCCATGAGTAATACAACATATTTAGGCACAGTAACTCGCGAAACTCGCCCATTTAATTTGGATGTTTCTAAATTACGTCGTGCGAATGCCAAAGTTACAACTGCAAAGGCATATAAAGCAGGTGATCTGCTAACGCTGTCTGAAACCAATGTAGTTGATCATGCACTTGATGAAAAAACATGGAATGTTGTTTGCGGTCAAGATGTAACAGCTGTTCAAGCAACCAAAATGGCGGCAGACGGGATAGAAATCCCGATTTATTTTGGTGGCGTGTTCAGTATTGAAGCGATCTGTTTAGCAGGCGTGTATTTAGATACTGCCAAATATGATGCAGCACGCGCCAAAGCAACCCTAAACCATATTGAATTTTCAAAAGTATAAGGATCTAAATCAATGGCTCAATCATTTATTATCGATGGTGCACCACTCGAATTACTCGACGTAGGCGAGTTGGCGCTGATCCACTCAAACTACAAACCAATGAGCACTTGGATTTTAGAAAAGTTTTATCCAAATCGCCCTGCATTTGATCGTGACGAGGTTCCACTAGCTGAACTTAATACGGTCCACGATCTTGCTCCATTGGTTTCACCACATCAACCTGGTAAACCATTTGACACTAAACGCGCTGCAAAAGTTGATTTTGTTAAACCTGCATACTACAAACCTAAAAATATGGTTACTGCTGCAACGTCATTTGATGAAGCCTTAATGGAGCGTTTGCGTACTGCAGGTATTATCTCAACAGGTAGTCAAAAATTATCTGATCAAGAGAAAATGATCATTGCTCAAATTGCGGTAATGAAGCGCAACCATGATGCGATTGATAACTCAATTTTACTGATGGCGACAGAGTTATTATTAAATGGTAAGTATCTGCTTCAGTCAGATGATTATGAGTACAACATGGTTGATTATGAGCGTGACGCATCTTTGACATTTACACCTGCAACCCCATGGAACCAACCTGGTGCAAAACCAGTTTCAGATTTAGAGTTGATCGAAAAGCGACTACTTGATGCAAATGGTGGAAGCTCGAAAGCTTATTTGATGTCGGGCAAAGTTTGGGCTGCATTATTTGCAAATGAAGAGTTTAAAGAGCGCTTCATTAAGCCTTATGCGGGTATTGCTGTGCCATACAAACCTAGTCTAAATGTTCAGGAAGATGCCTCTTTTAAAGGCTACTTGGATGATAAAGAGCTTTGGGTTTATGACGGTACTTATCGCCTGAAATCTGGTGTTAAGCGCTTTATTCCTGATGATTATTTTGGCGCTATCTCTGATCTAAATGGTTCTATTGCTCAGTGCAAAATTAAAAACACATTAGCAAATGGCGCTGTACAGAAATATTTTGACCGTCAATGGTATAACGAAGATCCAAGCGGTATTTTCTTAATGACCGAATCTGCTCCACTTGCCGTGCCATCAAATAAAAATGGCATGTGTGGTGGTACAGGCTTTATTGTATAAGGAGTAAAAATGTCAAAGTATATTGCGCAACAATCCATCGGGCATTTTATGCCGGGTGATGAAATTAAGGGCTTGAGTGATGAACGCATTCAAGCCCTTTTAGTATCTGGTGCTATCGCAGAGCCGAAAGAGCCAGAACTCGAAAATAATGATGGTGCAACAGCTCAGTTAGCGAGTTTAACCGCTGAGAATGTTGAGCTAAAAGCCAAAGTGACAGAACTTGAAAAGTCGCTTGCTGCATCTGAAAAGAAACTCGCTGCTGAAATTAAAAAGACAGTAGCGCCTGAAAAATAGGTGATCTATGTACGCCACCCGAAATGATTTAGAAACACGTTTCGGGGAAGGGGAAATGCAGCAATTAGAAATAATGCAAACGGTTAGTAATTCAATCGAAGAAGCTCTACAAGATGCATCTGAAGAAATTGATAGCTATATTGCTGTGCGTTACAAGCTCCCCTTGCCTGAAACACCAAGTACCCTGAAACGAATAGCGTGCAATATTGCGCGTTACCGACTTTATTTTCAGCGACCAACTGAAGAAATTGAAAATCGCTATAAAGCTGAGATTGATTTTTTAAAACGTATTGCCGATGGAAAGGCTGTTTTGAACATTCTCAATACTCAAAATGAAGTGACTGAGGAAAAACCTATCAACTCGCCAACAACGATGCCGATCGGCAGCACTTATCGTGGTGGTGTGTTTGGTGATGTGGTGTTGGACATGATGCCAAGCGTCAAGTGAGGTATTTATGTCGGGTATTGGTATTACGATTGATGCAGATGTTCAATCTGCATTAATGCAAACACTCAATCACCTAGCTGCTTTTGATCAACAAAAACCTGAACTATTCGATGCGATCGGTCATTCGATTGTCAGCAATATTCGTAGCAGATGGTTTAAGGGTGAGGGGCTTGAAGGGAAGTGGCGTATCTCAGGGCGAGTAAAGCGACAAGGCGGGACAACCTTACGTAATACATCGCGCTTAATAGATTCCATTACTCACAATGTTACAGCAACTGGTGTTGAGGTTGGTACAAATGTTGAGTATGGAGCAATTCATCATTTCGGTGGTGAGATTCACTATGCTGCACGTATGCGCCGTATGTACTTTAGACAAGATCAGCGCACAGGTTTGGTAGGTAATAAGTTTGTAAGCAAAGCACGCTCTAACTTTATGCAGGAAGTAATGGGTAAAGCATACAAAGTTAATATGCCGCGTCGTCCATGGCTGGGTTTAACAGAAAGTGATGAGCTAGAAGTGTTGGGCATAATTCAGGAGCACTTAATAAATGACAGAAGAAAATAACTTTTTTGCTGTACGCAGTGAAATTGCTGAGAAATTAGCTGAGATTGTTGATTTTAAAAAGATCTACACACCTGCAAATTCAGCGCAAGTGACAGAGTTGTCTCAAGTGACTCCTAACGCCCAAGTTTACTATCGTCGTGTACGTAAAACTGATGATGCAGGTAAATCATCAGCAAATATGCTGAATCAGCAGTGGGAAGTCACGATTAGTGAACGTCATGCTGCATCTCAATTATTGGATGGTTCAGCGGTGCTTGAAAGCGTGGGGCAGCTTACAACAAAAGCATTAAAGCTATTGTCGGGTTGGCAACCTAAGTCGAGCATTCGACCTTTGAATCTGATTGCTATTGAAGAAGATTATTCAGCAACATGTGTGTATATCACGCTTGTTTTTGAGTCTAAATTTATTGTTTAAGGAAAATTATGGATAAGCAATACAAGGCTTTAAAGCCAGTCGGTCGCTTTGAAAAAGGCGAGATCGTGGGTGGTCTCTCAGATGAGCAGATCAAAAAATTAGTAGCAGATAAAATCATTGAAGAAGTAAAAACATCTGCAACAGTAAAACTCGCTAAAGAGGTAGGTAAAACAAATGGCTAAAAACTACATTTCGTTGCAGGGTAAATTTTATTTATCTGAAATCGTGAACGGTGTTGCAGGTGTAATGCGCCACATTGGTAACGTTCCTGAATTTGAACTTGAAATCACCACAGATCAAGTAGAACATCAGGAAAGCACATCTGGGCAACGCACAACGGACTTTGTGTTGACAAAGACAACAGGTGTAAATTTCTCAGGTCAGCTTGAAGAAGTTGATGCTGAGAATTTGAAGTACATCTTATCGGGCATGACTACTGAGGTTGCAAGTGCCCCAGTAGTAGATCAGGCATTGGGTACTGTGAAAGCTGGGCAGGAAATCAAACTTAATGGTTATGCGCTGACTAATGTTACTTTTAATGCAGGTGCTACACCTGTAGACGAAAGTAAATACACGCTTGATGCAGTGTTTGGTACTGTGATTTTTCATGAAGTAATTGCAGAGCCTGTAACAGCGAGTTATACCACTGGCGCAGTCAGCAGTACTACGATTGCGAGTGATTTCAATAAAGAATATGAGTTGTTCTTTAAAGGTATTAACACAGCAACAGGTAGTCACATGGCGGTAAATTTGTGGCGTACTAAAAAATCACCTGAAACAGCATTCCCCCTAATTCATGAAGAATTAGGTCAGTATGAAATTTCAGGGCAGGCGCTTTCACATACTGAAAAAGGTTTAGATCCAACGCTTGGCTTGTACGGGCATGTTGTAAATATTCCAGCAGCATAAAAAATTATAGGCACAAACTATGGCGCTTAAGTGTCTTTTTTTGTGCCCTAGAAAAGTAAAAACCCAAGACTGCGAATCTTGGGTTTTTTGTTTTCAAGTTCAAATGATTGAGATAAGAACAAGACGGAAAACATACATGAGTCAAAATAGTACCACTAAACCTAATATAAGTATAGAGGGTAAAATGAACGCTAAAGATGCTGGGCGAGTTGCTGTAATTATGGCGTATGGTAAAGCGATTTCTCTTATTCTAGGAAGTCTTGCAGGATTAATTGTTGCTGTTGTGGGTTTGATTAAATTAATAATGGGAATGTAGTTAAAACAGTGAGTAACATTAATGAATGATTTTTTTCTTGCTGAAAATAGAACATATAGCGTTGAGATTGATGAAGATAGTGTTGTAGAGGTTCGGCAGTTCTTGGTTCGGGAGCTTGATAAAGTCGAAGTATTTGCAAATCAGATTCGTTTAGCTCTGAAAAAAGACTGGTGTACTGACGATCTACACCCACTTATCAATACAAATCAAATCGCCGTGATTATGTTGATTAGTGAATTAACAACATTATCAAAAGATTTGACCATTAAATTAAAAGAAGATTACCCAAACAAGCTTATTGAAATTTTTGAAATGCTTTTGGTTGTGAATAAAGCATACTTTGAGCAAGAGAACGCTAAAAAGCCGCAAGACAAAAAAGAAAAAACGACATGGTTTGATTCGTTTCAGTTTCTCATTAGTAAAGGGCATCGGCATAAGGATATTTTAAACTATAGCTTCGGTGCATTTTTAGAATATTTAAAAGCTGCTCAACGACATGAGCGCAACAGTATTCTAAGTCAAAGCTCTGTGATGCGAGTTGCTTATCATGCTGATAAAAAAGGTTTTAGCAATTATACAAATGAAGTCAATAAGGACTAAATGAGCATTGCTCAAAAATTAACTTTTAGATACTCTTGTTTAAAAATATGGGGGTATTTATGAAAAAGTTGTTTTTGGTATGTTTACTGTGTGTTTCCACATTTGCTGCTGCGACAGAAGTTCGCTCTATTCGTACATCGAATGATTTTGTTGAAATCGGAAGCTCTAAAGATTCTGTTTATCAGAAGTTAGGTAAACCTAACAGCGTTAACCACTATGTATTGAAAGATCGTGCTGGTTGGTCTCATGCTGCTACAGATTTGAGTTATAAAGTCGATAATGAAAATTATATTGTCACCATTGTGAATGGCAGTGTTTATAAAATTGAATGGGTGCGTTGATTATGAGTTTTATTAAGGCTTTTCAAGTCATTGATAAAAAATTAAACACTTAGTAGTATGTTTTGACTTTGGACACTTAAGTAGAAGAATATGGGAAATTATATTGAGGAAAACTTAGCAAGAGATGAGAAAATCATTGTTAAGGCGCAGGTAACATGGTTATCTCAATTTTGGTATTTATTGTTTGGTGGTTTGTTTGTTTTAATGGCTTTACCATCAAAAAATGTAATCTTTTTCCTATTGGGTATTATTTTTATTGCTATTGCAGTAATTCATGTTGTTACAACAGAGTTAGCACTAACTAGTAGGCGTATTATTGCAAAATCGGGTTTGGTGCGACGAAATACTATTGAATTAAAAGTTAATCGTATTGAGAGTCTTGGTGTTGATCAAGGGGTATTGGGGCGTATATTAAATTTTGGTTCAATTACAGTTAAGGGGATTGGTGGATCACACGCTCCCATCCCATATATTGCACGCCCAATGGAATTTAGACAGCAAGTGAACAACTTCCTAGACGAACTTGATGATCAAGAAAAGAAAATATCTTAAATTAAAAGCACCCTAGGGTGCTTTTTTAACACCTAAATTTAACCTTTCTAAACCCTGAACTTTTTGTTCGGGGTTTTTTAATGCCTGTCTGTTTAGTTTGCATTCTGCATTCAGGCTTACCACAACTCAAAAGGAGTTATTTATGAATGCTATGCCTAAACCAATCGCAATTGTAAACGTGGAAAATGGTGAACCAACTACAACCACTATCCAAATTGCACTAGGGTTAAATATTCAGCACGCAACAATAATTAAATTGGTGCGTACTTATATGCCAGACTTTCAAGAATTTGGCTTGGTCAGATTTAAAATCCAACCAAGATTGAAGGGTCAGCACGGTGGCGGTGATGTGAAGTTTGTTCAACTAAATGAACAGCAAGCTACTTTTTTAATGACTTTAATGCGAAATAGCACACGTGTTATAGAATTCAAAAAAGCTTTAGTTAAAGCCTTTTTTGAAACTCGTGAATTTCTTCGCTCACAAGATCAAAGCTACAACATTATTCACAATAAATTAACACTTCAACTTGATTTAGAAAAATCAGATGCAAGCTTGGCTGGGCACATATTGGGTAGCTATCGTAAAAAGCGAGATTTATTACAGACAGCTATTACTGAGGTTGAGTTACTTATGCAACCTTGTTTGTTTGACCAATAAATTTTTAATACACCGCCGTAATTGGCGGTTTTTTATTGCCTATAGAAAAGTCGAGATAAATATATGGCTAGAGAACTTACATTTAAATTAATACTTAATGCAGACACAAATAACTTAACGCAAAATTTAGAAAGAAGTTCTGATGCTGCCAAGCAAATGTTTGATCGCATTAAACAAGAAGCAGATCGTTTACGTCAGTCGATGCAAATGTCGAACGAAGTCAGCATGCTTGTTCAAAGTTTTGATAATGCACGCTTAGAACTAAATCGACTTTCAGATGCATCAGAGGTCAGCTCTGAAAATATTCAGCAGATGGGGGAGTATGGTCAGCAAGCAATTAACCGAATGCAAGGTGAGTTGCAAGAGGCGCGCTTAGAATTAAACCGTTTGTCTGCTACAAACGCTACACCGCATGATATTCAGAACGCGCAAGATCGAGTTCGCCAACTAGAACGTGGCATTGATCAAACACGCACAGCAGTTGAGGCATACCAAGACGCAGCACGTGCAGCCTCACAAACTCCGCCTGTACCTACGCAATTTCAGCAAGATATCTCACGCCTTGTTACGAACTTAGATCAAGCAAGACGCAGCATCGATGCAACAGGCAATAGTTCAACACATACGCGTGAGCAACTAGAGCAAATGGCTCAAAATGCAGCACAAGATATTCAGCGGTATGAGCAAGATTTAAGTGAAGCGCGTTTAGAGTTAAATCGTTTAGCTGCTACAAATGCCACACCTGAGGACATTGAACGCGCCCGTCAGCGTGTTCGTGAGCTTGAAACGGGGATTGGTCAAGCGCGAACAGCACTTGATAGCTTAGGTAATACTTCCGAGCTTTCACCTCTGCAACAACAGATTTCTCGACTTGTTACAAACTTAGATGATGTTAGAAGTAGTATCGATCAAAATGGTCGAAGTGCAACACATACAAGAGAACAATTAGAGCAGCTTGCGCGAAATGCAACGCAACAATTGCAACTGTATGAGCAACAGCTTGAAAGTGCGCGTTTAGAAGTGAATCGCCTTGCTGCCACTAATGCATCTCCACAAGACATCGAGCAAGCAAGACAGCGTGTTCGTGAATTAGAGACAGGAATTGATCAAGCGACAACATCATTACGTGGCTTTGAGAACGCAGCACGTAGAGGCACGAACGAATTAGAGCAAGGAGCGGATCGGTCAGATTCAGCGCTTGGAAAAGTTGGTCGTAGCATTAATGTGTTGCAAGGTGCAATGGCTGCGCTTGGTATTGGTTTTGGTGTACATGAACTCGCACAGATTGCTGATAATTTTCAAAATATTTCAGCGCAAGTAAACCTTGTCTCTAATGATAGTAAGGAATTACACAGCTCACTTGAAGGTGTGCGGCAGGTTGCAATTCGTACCACATCAAGTTTGGAGGCAACGGCAAACTTATATGCCCGTATTAATCAAGCGGGTAAAGACTTAGGTGTTACTCAGAAGCAAGCACTACAAATTACCGAAGCAATCAATCAGTCAATTCAAATCAGTGGTGGTAGTGCAGCATCAGCAGAGGCGGCAATTACCCAGCTGATCCAAGGACTTCAATCGGGTGTTCTTCGTGGCGAAGAATTTAACTCTATGATGGAGCAAGCGCCACGTTTAACTACAGCATTAGCTGATAGCTTGAATGTCACCAAAGGCGAATTGCGTGAAATGGCAGGTGAAGGTCAGTTAACTGCTGAAGTTGTAATTAAGGCGCTTAAAGAACAGTCTGATGTCATTAATGAAGAATACAAGAAAATCCCGACCACGATTGGCGGTGCATTAACAAACCTGAAAACAAATTTCACAATGTTGATTGGTGAAATTGACTCAACAAATGCAGCAAGTAAGGGAATTGTTAGCACATTACTTGCGCTGAGTGAAAACTTAGATGTTTTAAAAGTCTTGTTTAATGACGCTGCTCAAGTTGCCGCCTATTTTAGTGATCGACTAGATAAGACTGACCCATCCACGATTGAAGCTGTAAAAAATGCTGTTATTACAGCTTATGATGCATTAAAGACATTAATTTCAACACTTACGGAAGTTGGCGACACAATCAATGACGTGTTTTTCACCGGATTAGATGTTTTATTTAACTGGGGTGGTGCAATTGATGGAACATCTGAAAAAGTTAATGGCTTAGCTGTTCTTATTAATGGCTTAGCGGTTGCTATAGGCGCTTTGTCAGATGGAACGAAAACGATAGGAATTGGAGTTAGTCTTTTAATAGGTGCTTATTACGATGTTGCAGCAGCAGCTACGTATTACATTAAAATGTTTACATGGGGTGATGTTCGAGCAAAATTAGATAATGACTATAAAGTATTAACAGAGCAGCGTGATAAATATTACGCAAAAGCCAAAGAAGATGCTTTGAACTTTGAGTCTGACACTCAAAAAGCCCTAGATAATAGTGTCCTTAATGCAGAGCAAGCGAACCAAAAAAAGGTTGAGAGCAGCAAAAAGGCATTACAAGACATACTTGATGCAGAAGCAAAAGCAGATCAACAGCTTGTAGATAATGCAACCAAGAAAGCTGAGTTAGATAAACAACTCATCGAGGCGAGAAAAGCAGGTAACGATGAACTAGCTCGTGAGATTATTTCAAAAATCAAAGAGATTGATGATTTTGAAGATAAGAACAATCAAGCGAGTGCGCAGCGTGATAAAGATCGCTTGAAGTCTGCTCAAGAGTTAGCAGAAGCCTCAATGCAGTTAAATAAAGGTAAATTGGATGACCTAACAAAAGAGGAGTTATTAAGATCAGGCATCATTGCTAAGATTGATGAACAAGGCAAGCTAGAGTTGTCTGTGCATGAAGATAATACCAAAGCCAATGCTGATCGTATGGCAAAGCTGGAAGCTTTATCCGTGAAAGAAAAGGAGCTCGGTCAGGGTCGAGTGGTTGCAACACAAGAAACTGGCAATGCAATCGTTCAAAATGAAGCATTTATAGCATCTGAAAAAGTGCGTTTGAATGATGTGGCGAATGCAGCATTGAAGTCGGGTAATTTTGAAGCATACAGTCAAGCAAAGTTAGATTTGGATGCTTTAAGTAACGCTCAGACACAAGCAAATCAACAGCGTTTAGATCAACACCAGCAGTCAAATGATGAGATTCAGCAGATAGATGCATCTTCTTTTGCAATGCAAAAAAATTACTCAGATGAACAGGTTCGTTTATCACAAGTTGCAGCACAAGCGAAAAAAGATGGCAACTTTGAAGCGTATTCACAAGCAATGTTGCAGATTGATCAACTTACGGCATCACAAACCCAAGCTGATCAACTTGTTTCTCAAAGTGATTTAGATACATTACGCAAGAAAGAGGAAATTACCAAAGAAAAAATCACGCTTGCTCAGCAAATTATTGACTCAACAAATGGCATCATCACGAAAGAACAAGAGTTGCAATTTACATCGCAAGGCTTAGTGGTTGAGTATGATGAACAGGGCAAGGCTGCCATTAAGAGAAGTCAGACTTTTTCGGGAGCTGCTAAGGCACTAGGATTGGATGTTAGTCAAGCTTTAAATTTGGTTTCAGAGGAGTTTAATAAATCAGAGGAGAGTCTTGATACTGTTGTTGTTGGCTTAGGAGAAATGGGTGCTACAGGTCAGCAAGCCACTGACATGATTTACCAAGGTTGGCAAAAATGGGCTGAGCAGGCAAAAAACCAAGCTGAAATTGATGCTGCAAAAGCCAAGTTGGTTGAGTTTGAAAAACAAGGTGTGTTTTCAGCGAAACAAGTTCAAATGGGTATGGAATATCTTGATCAGGTAAATGGAAAGATTCCTGAAAACATCTCTGAAATTGAAAAAGCCTATAAATTGCTTGGTATAACCTCAAGTGCAGAAGCAAGCAAAATGGCATCCGCTCAAATGAATGCATTTAATGTGATGAAACAGTCAGGCACTGCATCTGCTGAACAGATCAAGCAAGCTCTCATTAATATGGCAGATAAAATCTATGCTTCTGGTGATGCTGCAAAAATCGCTTGGTATGAGGGGCAATTGGCAGCAAATGGCTTGTCATCAACAGTGGATGAAACAGGTAAAGCCTCAGTACAATCAATGGACAACCTAACATCATCTGTTGAGCGTCTAAGTCGCACGGCAGGCGGAAGTGCTGTCCAAGGATTTCGGGCTATGGGAGAGGCTGCCAAAGATGCAGCAAGAGAAGCAAAAAACTCTATTGATGAATGGAATGATGCACTTACAGCTAAATCAGATGCTCAAAAAGCCGAACGCGATAAAAGTAATAGCAGTAAAGCTATTGGAGGCTCATTTAAGTCATATAGTAGAGCTGAAGTATTGGCTGAACTTAAAAGTATGGGTTATGACGAAAAAATGGCGAATAGACTTGCTGGTTCAATTATGAGTTCAGCTCGTGATGCAGATAAAGCAACAATGAGCAGAAATATTGATCCTTTTATGAATGCTGAATTTAATAAAATACTTGGGCAAGGTTTAACAGCATCAGCAGGTTCTGCGGAAGTGCAAAAACGATTGGCAGCATTGGCAAATGGCACAGGACTGGCAACGATGTCAAATCCTGCGCCAACTCGAAGAATCGAAATTACCAATGGTCAGCAAACAACAACATTGTCGGGCAACCCGAATGATGTTGATGCGCTTGAAGACATGCTTGGGCGTTTAGAAGCAATTAAAAAGAGTAGTTAAATGAAACTAATACGTGTAGCAACAAGCGAAGCCGTTCTTATTGAGAACGGTTTTTTTTGGTCTGATGAATTTGATTACAAGCCGATTGAACAGAAACAACAGTTTGCGATTGATGGCTCATTGATTATTCAAGAAGGCAAAAAGAAATCAGGGCGACCTATTACTTTAGTACCAGCAAATGACGGTATGGGGTGGATCAAACGCCGTGAGTTGTCAAAACTGCAAGACTGGTCAGCATTGCAAGATGAGCAATTCACACTCGAGTTTGATTATCCACACGACAATCGCCGTTTTAATGTGATGTTCAATCATCAAGAGGGTGCAATCTCAAACCCTAAAACTGTCAAGGATATTCCTGCGGTTTCTGATGACGATTACTACTCAGTCACGATTAAATTCTTGGAGTTAAAAGATGCCGATTGAAACCAATAACCTTGTCATTTATAAGTCTGAACGTTTGAGTGATACTGCGGATGGCGGTGGCAAGTACTCAGGTCAACAGCTTGTTGATGGGCAAAGTAACAACCTGTTCAATGATATTTCAGAACTCGACCGCACTATGGGTGATGTGTCCATGCGGAAGATCTTTCCCGCTGTAACGACCAATGATACTGATGCGCTGATGGGTGCAACGGTATTTATTTCTGAATTACCTGAAGATCCGAATGTTTCAGCCACTTTATTCAGCACCAAAGACTGGATAGATGAGCGTCAAAGTGCACAAAACCGTGTTGAGAGTTATCTTGCAAAAGGCGGTCAAGCAGTCGGTTTGCCACTCGACACGCATTGGAAAGGCATGAAGATCCTGCAAACTGTGATGTTTCCAAGTGAAACGGAACTCAGTGCAGGGAATTCTTTCGTCATCATCTCCAATGAAGGTAAAGCTTTAGAGTTTGAGCAATATGTGCGGATTACTAAGGTTGAAACTCGCATTGCTAAGATGATTGTTGACGGTAAAGAAGTTGAATATAAAGTTGCGACTTATACACTGAATGATCCATTACTTATGGATTTTGTCGGAGTATCAGTTAAACAATGGTACAACGGTGAAAAATCTACTTCGATTTTACGTGAAACGCTTGTTGCAGACACAGGAAATTATTATTCAAGCACAGGTGTTGCTGATGATGTGAATGTGGGTACATATACAGTCAATGCAAAGAGTATGTTTACTCAACTTATTCCTGCGGCTCAGTCTGAAACCCCGATTATTGATGTGAATGCTAACTCTGAAAATATGACATTAATTGCAGGGAATAACGGGACCATCTCAGCGAGTTATCCAACCAATATTGGTGAAAATCAAAATCTGTATTTAGCATCGAGCGTGATGCCGGGTACTGTGGCTTTTAGCTTGTTTAATCAGTCGATCACAGATCAGGGTGGCATTTTAAAAAATAGTAATGGTATTCAGGTTGGAACAATTGATTATCAACGCGGTTTGATTCGGTGGACCCAATCCGCAGGCACAGGCAATACAACGTTAAATATTACCTTTAAACCCGCTTCTGCACCTGTGCAGCCTTATCATTCTTATGCTTTACCAGTTACTCAAAACAACCAAAGTGCCAATTGGACAGGCGTGATTACGCCAATTCCTGCACCTGGTTCTTTAACGATTTCATATATGGCGCAAGGTAAGTTCTATGTGTTGAAAGATGATGGTTCAGGCATGTTAAAGGGTGCGAGTTCGTCTTTTGGTTCGGGCACGATCAGCTATGAAACTGGATCTTGGCTTTTAACTACAGGTTATTTGCCTGATGTGGATACCCCCATTTTGCTGCTTTGGGGGACACCGATCACGACATTTATTCGATCAAATTTGGCGGTTCAACCTGCGGCGTTTGAATTTGATTTAGGTACGCCTGAACATAGTTTAGAAAATGCGTGGGTGAGTGGCTTAACTGTGAAGTGGTTACTTGAAGGTGTAGAAAAGACTGCAACCACAAGCGGCAATAAATTTACAGGGGATGCAACTGGAACATTTAACCCATTTAACAATACAGGTCGTTTAGTGCCGAACAGGTTGCCACAAAAGGGTACTGTATTTAATTTTGAGTTTAATTTTAGCACATCATCTAAAGCAGATATCACCAACATTGTACCTGATAGTGCTAATAAATTGACTTTCTCATTACCAAGCGGAACAAAGCAACCGGGAAGCATTCATTTATCCATTCCACTGACTGCTGAAAATGGTCTTGAGCGTGAGCATTTAAATGTTTTTGATATCCCTGTAAATGACACAACAGGAAATCTGGTAGACAGCAACGGCACAGTATTTGGCACAGTAAACTACACGACCAATCAAGTTGTGATTACCCCTGTGCTGATGGCAAAAGAATTTACGCAGGTATATATAGCTAATCGGTATTCAACTGCTGTTTATGCTTCTGCATAGGTGAATTATGAGTTTTTTTAAATTACCCAAAATTAGTGATGTTTCTGAGAAATTAGTAGAGCTAAAAGCACGCTCTATCACAGACATTCAGGCAACTTTTGTTGATGCAGCAGGCTCAACCGTAAGTACAAAACAAGTTATCGCAAACAGTCTAAAATTTGATGTTACCAATGGTTTTGATGAGCAAATTATTGCAGGGTCGGTGCGTTTTAAATTGGGAAATAATACTTTTATTGATCGAGCTGGTACGCTGTATCGTGATGTGGATCCCGCGAATAACAGTGGAACATTGTCAGGCACTGTGCAATATGGCACAGGCAAAGTCGAACTAAGCAGCTGGACACCGAATGTTGACAACACTCTTGTTTTGCAAAGCTTAACAACAACAACTGATATCCCACCAATCAACCAAGTCAGTTTTCGCACACCCGCAATTCCAATTCGACCAAGTTCTTTAACTGTGGTTGTAGGGACTTTGGAATTTGGTCAACTCACTTTACGAGCGGATGATAATGGTGTGATTGAAACTGCCGAAGCGCATGGCGGGATTAATTATGAAACAGGCTTTGTAGACTTATATTTCTATAAAAAGACTGAAATCACTGCTGCAAATCGTGAAGACATTGAATCGAAGAATTGGTATAGCGTGGAGCTTGAATACGCTGAAAATGCTAAGCAATATATCAATTATCCAGTGTGGGTTGCGCCTGAATCTGTACGTTATAACGCTGTAGCTTATAGTTATATTCCGCTTGATGCTGAAATTCTTGGCTTGTCTGCAACACGCTTACCGCTTGATGGACGCGTTCCGATTTTCCGAGTGGGTGACATTGGTATTATCAGTGCGACAAAAATGTATCAAATGACTGATCACGTTGCAGGGAAAACGTATGAGTTAGGTGATCAGCGTATTGCTTATTGTGAACTTGAAGATAGTGCAGGAACAAAGGTCCCATACGACATGTATGTAGTGGATTACGATTATGGCAAATTCACTTTAAGTGGTGACTTTGCGCTAAATGCCTTAGTTCCGCCTTTGTCTGCAAAATATAGTTATCAAGACATGGGTTTGATCAAGGATGTGCAGATCAATGGGCAAGTGACATTTACTAAACCTGTGACACATAACTATAGCGCTGCTGACTCGATTGTTGGATCTGCTTTGGTCATTGGTGATATGCAAGCCCGCTACACACGTAAATTTGTGCAACCGACTTGGAGTAACGATTGGAAAGATGAAGCCTCAGGTGGTGCAATTTCAGCACAGTACAAC
Organism: Acinetobacter defluvii; assembly: GCF_001704615.3. Lineage (NCBI taxonomy): Bacteria > Pseudomonadati > Pseudomonadota > Gammaproteobacteria > Moraxellales > Moraxellaceae > Acinetobacter > Acinetobacter defluvii. Next base: position 1,719,443 of record NZ_CP029397.2, on the reverse strand, counting down.
GATGCTTTATACCCAATTCAAGTCACCAATAACGGGGCAACGCAGGAGCGTTGGGCGTTGGTCTTTACTGATAATACAAATTTTAGAATCATCGGTGAAACATCGGGGCAGATTGGCACAGGTACTGTGAATACAGATTGCTCCCCAATCAACCCAGTCACCCATGCACCTTATTTCACCATCAAAAAGGAAGGTTGGGGCAATGGCTGGGCAAGTGGCAACGTGCTGCGTTTTAACACCATTGCAGCTAATCATCCGATTTGGGTAATTCGTACTGTGAAGCAGTCTGAACCAACAGTGTTGTCTGATTCATTCCAAATCATGCTACGCGGTGACATTGACCGGGTGGCTTAACTTTTAATTCAAATATGACCGCTTCGGCGGTCTTTTTTATGGGTAAAACATAATGACAATGAAGCAAACACAAACAAAAATGTTTGATTTTTCTGACGTTGGTTTGGATTTTTGTGCTGGATCTAAGAATCTATTTCCAGATCGTTTTAAGAAAATGCTTGCGCTGGGCTATAACACTCAAACTGTTTCAAGTGTTGCTGTGACAGGTAATCAGGTGGTTCTGACATATGGTGTAAACCATGGTTATGTTGCTGATCGAGTGCTAAAACTTAATGCTCCAAACTTAAATGGTGAGTATGTAATTGACAGTGTGACCACAAACACTGTGACGCTGACAATTGATAATCCACCTGCGGATGTTGCGGGTGGGTTTACAACATTTATTGCATCGCTTGGATGGCAACTAGTATATGAGCAAGCACACATTCATATCTATAAATTCAAGCACATTGATAACACAGATATGTATGCTCGTCTTTGTTTTCAGAATGCAACAACAACAGGCAATCGAAATTGTATTGCTGTAGGTATTGGGCGCACTGTTGATTTAAGTCTTGGTTTTATTACTGATGAAAATTGTTTACCAGATCTTTCTACATGCTCAACCGTTGCTGATGCCACTTCTAATATTAGATGGGATTTTACAGCAAGCACGGCATCAACGTTTAATAGCTATAGTTATACACAGGGCTATTCAATTTTTGGGCAAGGGAAGGTGATTGGAAGCCTTTATCATATTATTCTTTTGTTTCGAGTGGCTTCTGGATCTGGGTTGAGTGCGTTTTGTGGATTAGCTCCCTTCTATTCAGTGTACCAAAATATCAATTATCCAGCACTTTTATGTACAAATAATGGAGCTTCAACAACTTCAGCATCATTTCAGATTGGGGCTGGTAAAATTTATATCGGAAAACAATCATGTGTTTCGGCTTATGCGGGTGCAACAAGTCTTGTTTACCCAACAACCACAAATTCAAATAGTTATCTACCAAGTGATATAGATGATTTCAATACAACGACATCTGAACCATACCGAATTTATGATGAAAAAAGTCAACAGTTTCTGGGTTGCTTTATTGGTGGTATATATCGAGTAAATTACGATTCAAGCAATAGACCGGATATCAATTCTTTGGCTGAGTCACCAATAAAAACAGTAGATGTTGATTTCAACAACATTGTATATATCCAAGGGATTTCCAACACGGGTAGTTCTTCTATACCACGGCACTATGTTGCAGTAACTGTTGAGGAGATTAGAATTGGCCATTAAAATTGCTAGGCTGTTTCTTGGGGGGTATATAGCTGATTATCCCATGTTAATTAAAAAAGGTTATACGATTATTAAGCTACCAAAACCAATCATCACAGTGTTAAATGCAGATCAAGGTTTTGGGCAAATCAAGGGGGCTACCAAGAAGCTGAATACGATTTACCCGAATGTTGAAGTTTGTGTTTTTAAACGAAGCGATAAAAAAATGTTATGGACAACAACATCAAAAGCAGATGGTTCATATGCTTTTAGAAATATTGCTGTGGGGCTTGAGTGCTTCATTACAGCATTTGACCCAAAGCGCGAATACAATGCAGTGATAGCAGATGGAGTAAAAGCAAAATGAGTGTAGTAATACCATCATTAAATGCAAGCCTTGCTCAGCTTAAAGCACTTGCGGATTACATCGATCTAGGTAGCAGTAATGCTACCTTTGTTTTTTATGATGATGCCAAACCCACTTCGGTAGATATTAATGCAAACAACTCTGCAAAACTTCTAGTTCTTGATCTACAAAAACCATGTGTTAAGGCAATCAGCGAAAATAATATTGAGCTTTTCCCAACAAATGCTGGGGTTGCGACTAAATCTGGGATTGCTAAATGGGCAAGATTATTCAATGGTGAGGGTTTTGCTGTTGTAGATGTTGATGTGGGCGCTGGAATGGATATTGTTTTAGATAATCATGACATTGTCATAGGTTCAAGTGTAAAGCTTGATGTGATTTATTTAAGCCCGTTATTTTAAAAAATGAGGTGGTAAATGTCTGACTACACGCCACCAGATGCTTTAAATGTTGTTCTGAACTTTACACAAGAGTTAAAGCTAACCGACTCTCACAATTTGGTTTTAAATTTCGGTGCTGAAAATGGGTTTAATTATGCAAATATCAGCATCGACACATCATTTAGATTTAGAGCAATTGGAGCAGTTGAGCCACCAATTGATGTGCATGGCTCAGCCAATATTCATATTGACACATCATTCGCTTTAGAGGCTGTAGGCACTTTCGATATCAACCATATCGTCGGTGTGACATTAAACAGCGCCATAGGTTATCAAAAAGCTTTGCCGTGTTTGAGCGCCATACAAACGCCTTGGTCTAAACCAATATTAAGAGTCTCAAATGAGGCTCTTTTTTATGATGCTGGATTAACTCAGATAAATGCCGTGGGTATCAGATATGAAGAAGGAGGATTACTCACTCGAAACATTTGCAGCATTTTTGAAGAAACTACAGGTCTGAGTTCTGACTTAAATTTGGATTGGCAAGAGAATTTAAGGCTAAGAAAAGCCAATGCATTTCAGTATGAAACAGCCAAAAAACTATCAATCAAAAGGCATTTTGATTGGGTTGAATTAGTCAGAAAGCGTAAGCAAATTACATACTCACACGAAGTTGCTCAACACTTTGAAAAAACGTATCAATTTGAATGGGATAAAGGTCTTGAAATAACCACGACAAGTGAATTTGCGTGGCAAAAAGCTCGACCAATTTATTATCGCAAGCATCCAGTTCAACCGTGGCCAGAGCCTGAAATTCCTCAATATGTTGGCTCAACTGATCTTAATTTTATCTGCTTATTACATGAAGTGGATTCACACAATGTTGTTTTAAATTTTGGTGATGAAGATTGTATACCGAGTCTTTCACCTCGAAACTGGTGGTATATCGTGAATAATATTGAAGTCAGTCGTCTAGATAATGGCGAAAAAATTACAGTGATTGATGGGGGTTACAACACGAGTCGTAGCCAGTGGTGCTGGTCTTACAACTTAACTGTACCTGCATCTGAAATTTCTAAATTAGAGCCAATTGCAGGTCAGCCTGTGATTTTGAAGATTCAAGTGAATGACAATATTCACCATATGTTGCTTGAAAATCGTAGTCGTTCAAGACGTTTTGCAGAAGATGTGTGGAAATTGACAGGGCGAAGTCAAACGGCATTGCTTGATGCGCCTTATTCGCCAACACGCTCATTTCTACAAGAGAATGAACGAACTTCTGTGCAGCTCGTACAAGCTGAATTGGATCGAGTGAATAGCGATGCACAATTAAATTGGCAACTAATTGATGAACTCGGTTGGATCGTACCCACAAATAGTTTGAGCTATGTCAATCAAACCCCAATCGCAACGATTAAACAGATAGCCGAAGCAGGTGGTGGCTTTGTATATAGCGAAAAAGGCTCTAATACATTAAGCATTCGAGCAAAATACAAAAAAACCTTCTGGGATGCGATGCAATTTGATGATTATGATCGGCTGCTACCTGAGGGTTTGGTGACAAGCCAATCCACAGATTATGAACCTTATCCCGACTATAACAGTGTCACATTAACCAATGACCGCACAGGCTTTACGGGTCAAATCAAACGCACAGGTACGGCAGGTGATGTATTGCAAGAAACGGTCAGTAATCCATTATTTACGGCAGTCAGCATGGGTGGCTATGGTAAAGCATTACTTGCCAAAGCAGGGATGATTGAAACCCATAGTTTAGAAATCCCTGTGCAAAAAGATGTTGGTGAGTGTGAGCCGGGGGATGTGATTGCATTTAATGCAGAGTGGTGGGGCATTGTAGAAAGTGTATCTGTGTCATTCTCACATGCAGTGATCAATCAAAACTTAACCGTGGAGCGTGTTCTCAATGAGTAATGTTTTACAACGTTTAATTGATCTCATGCCGAAAGCGCCTGAATTCGTTGGCGCGATTACGAGTGTTGATCATCCAAATTATAAGGTTTTAGTTGCGGATGATTCAGGGCTTGTGATGTGTACGAGTAGTACAGTGTATAAGTTGAATGACCGGGTTTTTGTATCAGATCAAGAGATTAAACGACTTGCACCTACAGGTGAGGTTGTACAGATAGAAGTTTAAAACGTCAGAAAATCCAGCGCCCAACAGGGCGTTTTTTATTGCCAAAAATTAGGAGAAACCAATGTCAGAAACAACAGCCGCAGTTGCAGAAACATCAGCAGCAATTGCGGGGAAAGTAACAACAGTAACAGGTACAGGGGTGACTTTAGTGTCATGGGCAGCAGCATTGGATTGGGGTTTTCTAATTGGTGTGGGTATTGGTTTGGCGGGCTTAATCATTAGCTTTATGAACTTTTTATCAAATCGCCAATTTCAAAAACGTAAAGACAAACGCGAACAAGAACTGCATGAGATTGAAATGCGTAAAGCAGAATATAAACAACGAATGATCAATTCAAAAAGCGAGTTAGAACATGAAATTAATCAATGAAAGTGCGTGGCAATACTTAAGCGTAAAGCTCCCGATGTTGGGAGCTTTTTTTATGCTTATACTTATTCCGCTTTTACAGTGGCTTGTAGACTATAAGTTGATTCCAGATCAGTATTATGCTGTGGTGACGGGACTAGTAATTCCTGCACTTGCTTGGCTTGGTCGCAAGATTGCACAGCCAAATTTACACAATGTAAATTCATTCGTCACAGTCACAGCAGGGCACAGCAATGTAGATCCGGGTGCGATCAATGGTAAATTCAAAGAAGCTGAATTAGTCACAAAGTTCCGTAATGCTGTAGCGCATTATTTAAAAGAAGAAGGCATCGCAATCAAAACCGATGGTGTTGGCTCTGATAACCATAATTTAAACACCGCAATCAAACTGATTAAAGGTTCTGATGTTGCTGTTGAATTCCACATGAATGCAGCAAGCAACAAGGCAGCTTATGGTATTGAAACCATTGCACTGCCGAAAGATAAAAAGCTTGCACAGGATCTGTCAAAAGTTGTGGCCAAAGCTTTTAATTCAAAACTTCGTGGAGATGCCGGCTGGATTGATCAAAGTCAGTCAGCACGTGGAAAGCTTGGCTTTATTAGTAATGGTGGCTTGATTGTAGAGCTTGGTTTTATTTCAAATGACGCTGAGCTGAAAACTTTTAATGAAAAGTACTGGTTAGCTGCACGTGATATTGCGGATGTTTTGATTCGTCATGTGAAATAATACAGTTGTGTATGGTTTTTATGATAATAGCTTGTTAAATTAACTTATTGGGTAAGAGATGATTCTACCCAATATTTTTTGACTCTTTAATAAATTAATAAAATCAATGAGTTATAAGCATGGTTGAAAACTTAGGTATTTTGATATTTTAAGTTTTAACTCACTGTTATATCTTTGCTTTTTGCTATATTATTACTGTTCACTGCCGTATAGGCAGCTTAGAAAGCTTGAGGGAATCAAAACATGGAAAGATGTAAGTTCACTGCCGTATAGGCAGCTTAGAAATTTGCTAAAGAGGGTTGGGAACGTCGTTTATATGTTCACTGCCGTATAGGCAGCTTAGAAAGCAAAAGATGTAACAAAATATATCGAGGAAATGTTCACTGCCGTATAGGCAGCTTAGAAAGGACGTCGGCTGTAAAGAAGCGCGTCAACTTGGTTCACTGCCGTATAGGCAGCTTAGAAAAATACGGTCTAGTGATATGCAAATGACATGAAGTTCACTGCCGTATAGGCAGCTTAGAAACAGTGGACTTTTTATTTGTCAATGTTGCGAAAGTTCACTGCCGTATAGGCAGCTTAGAAAAAAGACATTGTGACCTTGCAGAATCTTCGCAGGTTCACTGCCGTATAGGCAGCTTAGAAAATATTAAAAACCTTAACTTAACTAAAAATGGCTCTACGGAATAACGTGTGTAAAACTATCCTGTAGAGCTAGTTTAAATTTACTCATTCCGTGTGGAATCAAATCTATTTCTACACTGTTTACAAAGCAAAGTTGCATTATTTACAGAGTACTCTTTGTTTTTGTTTAACCAAGTTGCCATCAGTTCGGATGAATGAAATATACCCAAACAAGATTGGCAACGATATTCATATTTAATTAGCAAGAGATGCCTGATGTTTGCATAGTTTGTTCTTGCAGATATTACAATTGATGGGTCGTTCACTTGTTCATTAATGGCAACTATTGAACCAAGTTTTTCATAGTTAAAATGCTCTTCGCTTGGCATCTTTCTGAATAAAAATTTAGCTCTAATCATTTCATAGCTATACCCACGACCCTGCCTATTCATAACTTTAGCAACACCATTTAAAGCCTCTGTATAGCCATTAGTGATTCTATGATCAAAATAGGCTAAGAGTTCTTTTCTCCAATTTGTTGCAGCGGTTTTTAAAGCTTTAAAGTCAAGCTTGGTTTTACACATTTCATCAGGAACAATAGATAGCCATTCGTCAAGAATCTCAATTGCATCATCTTTGGTTTTTTGATCATAGATCGTATAAAACAGTTCTTTAAGATAGTAAGCAATTGCTAAATCAGGCTCGTTATCAAGCCACATATCAAGATTGAATTTTCCATGCTCATCAAGTTTATGAGCTCTTAAGCGGAGAAGCACTTTCTTTCTCTTCCAATCAAGTCCAGTAGCAGATGTTTTCTTTTTAGCTACTCGCTTTCGAATCTCATCCATTGCTATATTTGCCATTCGGACGACATGAAACTTATCAATTACGATTGGAGTACCAGGAAATACTGTATTGATTGCTTTCTTGTAAGCCTTCCACATATCCATTGAGAAGCCTTCTACAGGATCATTGCGGTGCTTCCATAGGTAGTTAGAAACGGTGGCATATTCACGATCTGGAAGCATATCCAATGGTCTTCTATTGGTAAGATCACATACTACAAATCGCAATTTCCCATCAATTGTTGTCTCATCAATTCCGATCCACCCTACCAATGTTGGCTCGTAATATCGGTTTAGGTCAGCAATATATTCATGAGCGATAGAGCGCACCGTCTTATCATCACAGCCAATGTTGTTGGCAATACGTGTAAATGTATCGTCAAATGCTTGAGATTTGATGTACTCGTAACAGCGCTCAGTCATCCGCATATCTAGTTGCATGCCAGTTACAGGCTGAATAAACGTACCACCACAAACACGGCAACGATAACGCTTTAGAGTTGCATTAATAACCACAGGTGAGCCACGCACAGGACTGTCGCGATATGAAGCAGATTTAGGACCATGCTTGTAAAATGATTTAGATCCACACTTTAAACAACATTCAGGCTGTATCAAATGCTCAGCATTAATGATTAACTCATTGCCACGCTCAACACTCAATACTGCCCAATTTGGAAGATCAAGAATGTCAGTCATTAGAATGCTTCAATAGATTATTAAGCTCGTTAATGTTTAATTCAAATAATCTACCATCTGTTGTTTTTAACTCAAGCCAACCAAAGATTGCATTTTTTTCCTGTCCAAGAAAATACTCAACATCCTCTTTAGTTGTTTTTTCTAGAAAATCTTTTGGGCTTATTTTTTCATACTCAACACCCTCATAGAATGTGAAGTGACCGCAAGTGAAGTCATCAAAACCCCATTTATCCTGCTTACACAAAACAGGATCAACACCAAATATTTTTGTATAAACATTCTCACCACTCTTAAATCTACGATATGCATCATATCCAGAACGGATAGGTTTTAATTGCATTTTAATTATTCCACATGATAATCCGAAATCAGAATATAACATGATTTAATTAATTACACACGATATTCCGAATAGCCCTAAAAATTTTGTTCACTGCCGTATAGGCAGCTTAGAAAAAACATTAGTATAATGCCTTGTAGATTATGTGAACTTCGACTCTAAACTTGCATTCGGATATGTTAGGGGGATGCAATCAAGGTGAGTGAGATTTGAAATTAAAATATCTACCTTTGTTCTGTATAGCTTGTTTTATAAGTTGCACGGTTTGATATTATTTACTTCTTTTAGTATTAATAGATAAAACCCAATGCTGTTTTTGGCAGCGCTCACATGTTTCATTAATTTTTTTAATTAAACGAGTATTTCCACAGAACATACAGGAATAAAATCTTTCTGGGTAATAATCAATAGTTTGTTTGTATTCATTTGGAAAAATTGGAAGTCCCCATTTTACTTCACTATCGTGAAATAGTATTAAACTTAAGCAACCTTCGGTTTCCAATAATGCAATTTTTATCTGCCCTAGATGTTCAACTTGCTGTTGGCGCATTTCAGAAAAAAATTCATCATAAGAATATTTTTCATTTTTAATGCCTTTTAAAACCAACATACCATCTTCAACAATATACATAGGCTTGCCTTCTAGCAAGCTTTCTATTTTTTTTGATTTCATTGTTAAATAAGTTGTACATCGGTAGAGTACTAAAATACTAACAAAAACAGTAAGAGCTTGTATAAGAGGAAGATCTTCTGTAAACATTGGATCACCAGCAATTGATCCTAAACATAAGATAATAGCAATTTCGAAGATCGAAAGTTGTCTTACGCCACGCTTACCAGAAAACCTTAAAAAGATAATAATCATCAAATACATGACGATACATCTTAAAATGATTTCAAGAATAAAGCTAAATGATGAATCATGAATAAAAATTCTAAACAGTTCCATTATTAAAATTCTTATATAAATAACTATAGTTTACTCTAATTGGGAGTATAATTTCTTTATCACTTTTATAATTAAGGTGAACAATTAGAAAAGATCCACTCTCGCCTAACTTTTTCCCATAAAACATTAAAAGCCATTGTCAATTTGAGTCAAAGAGATTTTATTTGTCATCAATAAAAATTGCTACATTGATCTAATCTATTCATGTTTTTTTGCATTTTAGAATTTTATAGATCAGCAGGATCAAAATTTGCTATGGTCAAAGGGGGGGAGATAATTGTGCTATATTTATTGAAATATGAGACCGATTTAAAAGTAATTCTAAGTCGGTTTTCTGCTATTTATAACTGTGGATAACTTTTTATTTACGCCAATAGTTCGCCAAATTATTTTAAGTTATTGTATTCAATTAATAAAATTAACATGCCAAACGTAGGTGATAAAATTACTGTAAATATTACCACTGAAGCTTCTGTGGCTACTAATAAATAATAAATGCAATAACTTGTGTTGAAATTAATTTTATTCAGCACAAGTTTTTTGTCGTGTATGCTGCGCTAAAAGGTGAGTATTTTACCTATTTTTACTATAAAATAAGAATAATTTTAAATAAATTATGCCAAAATTTAAGAATAAATATGCCTTTTAAGGTGTGTTTTTTAATTTTGTAGTTCACCTAATTCTTTTCACACAGCGTATAATAAATCTTTTATATTCATCATTTAAGCTACATGTCTTTGTTATTGACCATTTGTTCGTTACATTTCTTTGCCCAACTTAGTCCTGGTCCTGATGTCTTACTTGTTGCAAAAAGTTCTGCCTCAACCACACGTCAAAATACCTTAAAAATAATATTGGGAATTTCTGTAGGAATTATCGTATGGGTATTACTAACACTCATGGGGTTTACGGTTTTAATTGAACAATGGCCTTGGATTCAGCAAATTCTCATGCTAATTGGTGGATTATTCTTAGCGAAAATGGGGTATGCGATGCTAAAGGGAGGAATTTTAACTTTAAAACAAGAAACAATATTAGAAGGAGTGATTCAGCAACAACCTAAAAACTATTTTATGTTGGGATTGTTAACAAATCTATCCAATCCTAAGACTTTGATTTATTTTAGTAGTGTATTTTCTCTAGCACTTAGCTCATCTGCCAGTATCCATCTAAAAACACAATTGGCAATCATCATTCCTATTCAAACATTTTTAGTATTTACATTGTTTATGTCCATTATGTCTCTGCCTAAAGTAAAAAATATTTACCAAAAATTAGGAGGTTATATCGATATCGTGTCAGGCACTTTGTTCGTTATTTTTGCTATATGGTTGTGGTTGGATGCGTTTCGTCTGTTGTAGGTTCGACTTGGTTTGCTGGACGTGCTTCATCTTCATTTAGTTTAAGGTTGGTTTTTAATTTTTGGCTATGTTGATATGTATTTGCAAACAGTGTAGTTTCAGTATTTTCAGAACCTTGATAGTGACGACTGCGATTTGCACGTTCACGTAAGCCACCTTTTTTAATGAGTTTAATCACAATCAAAATCTCTTCATAATTTGCTCATATTTTAAAGAATTTATGTGAATAGGGGAATATGAATAAGAGGTTAAATATATTTCTGAAATGAGCAATGACTTTAAAACTAAATTTAATTCTTTGATAAAATTAAAAAATATTATAAAAGCGGAATAATTTTTAAAAGTAGATACAAAAATTAGATTGTAAAGTTCACATATATCTGATTATTTAATCATAGTGACATCTTGTAAAAATAAAATGGTCACGTCTAGAAAAACAATAAATGTTTTTTAATAGCAGGAGGAAGATATGCTATACCAATATCATTGCGCTTGTTGTAATAAGGTAGTTACTGCAAACGACAAGGAATGCCAACACTGTGGCTCACAACATATTCGAAGTCCTTATGGGTTTTGGATGTTTTGTATTGTTGCATGTTTATTTGCAGCAATTAGTTTTAAACTTGGACAAATTTATTTAAATAATCATCAAACAGATACACCAGAACCAGTCACGCTGTTAGATGTTTTAAATCAAGATTCGAATAAGCCTAATCATTGAAAAAATGAATCTTCACCATGCTTTTCAAATGGAGTGCTTGAAAAGCATGTTTTATTTAATCCATCGCACTAGTATGATTTATTTTTTAACTAAAAAATTAGCTTGATTGATTTTCGATAAAGGAAAATTGACTGAAAAACATTTTGTACGAATATTTTTGATTCCAAAACTCTGTAAGCGTAACGTGTGCATTTTTGCATAATTTTGTGCATTTTCTTCATTATCAAATAAATAGATACCACCAGCTTCTTGGCTTTGACTATTTTCAGTCCAAATTTTCCATAAAAACCCTTTTTCTAAGTTAATACTTTCAGCAAGTTCTTTAAATGCAATCGACATTTCATCTGAAAAAGGTCCTTGGGTAGGAAAGTCAACTTGTAGTAATACTGGCATGGGAAATTCCTTCATTTGAAAGCTGTAAAGTTATCATTCTATGATTTTATAGAGTATGTGCGTGAGAAAAATTTTAAATAAAAAAGCCCTGCATTTGCAGGTAATGCCAGTCAGTTAAGCAAAAAAAGTTAAAATGCTGTAAAAAGAGTGTATGTAAATACGCTCTTTTTTTTATGAAATTATCTCAGAATTTAGATATAACATTACAACAAACCTTGCCTTCACTTTCTCAATTTAGTGAGTTAATTGATTTAAACTGGATTGAAGATTGCTTAAATCAAACAGGTAAAGCATCCATTCGAAAAAGAAAACTTCCTGCTGAACATGTTGTTTGGTTAGTCATTGGACTTGCTCTATTTCGAAACCAACCAATTTGGTATGTAGTTCAGCAATTACAACTTGTTTTCGGTACAACAGAATACTGTGTACCTAGTGCATCGGTACAGGCAAGACAGCGCTTAGGTTTAGAACCTATGAGTGCTTTATTTTCAACATTAAGTCAGGCATGGCTTAAAGACTCACAACAACAATATAATAACTTTCATGGTCTGTGCGTTTGTGCTGTAGACGGCGTGGTTTGGTCTATGCCTCATACCGAAGAAAACTTTAAGCACTTTGGCTCTTCTAAAGGGAAAACAGCAGTTGTTCCTTATCCACAAGTTAGAGCAACTTGTCTTGTGAATACCAATACACATGAAATGATCGATGCCCAAATTGGCAGTATGGATCAAGGTGAATTAACCTTAGCTAGTCAATTAAAAGCACCTGCTCATAGTATTACCTTATTTGATCGTGCTTACTTCTCTGCTGATTTTTTAGTGAGTTGGCAATCTCAGGCAGAAGAAAGTCATTGGTTGATGCGTGCAAAAGATAACCTTCGTTATGAAGTTATTCACAATAATGCCGCCCATGACTTTCAGATAAAAATGCCTGTTTCACCAAGAGCAAAAAAGATCAATCCAGCATTAGGTGATTATTGGGAAGCCCGTTTGCTTGAAGTTGAATATGCAGGAAAAACGAGGCGTTACATTACATCATTGACAGATTCTAAAGCGTATCCATTCAAAGACCTTGCGATGCTTTATATGCAGCGTTGGGAAATAGAAATGTGTTATCGAGAAATTAAAAGTGATTTACAGGATTCAAAGGTTTTAAGAAGTAAGCAACCTGATTTGGTGTATCAAGAATTGTGGGGTGTATTTATAGCTTATAATATTTTGAGACGACAGATGAAATTTATCGCCCAACATGCAAATGTCAGTCCTTTAAGGATCAGTTTCCATATTGCATCCATAGGTATTATCAATATCTTAAGACATACGCCTTTAGAGTCAGCAGGAAACTTACCTAAACATTTAGCACAATTATTTGAACAATCAAAAATATTTGTATTACCTGAAAAAAGGCAGAGAGAATGTTCACGAGTCGTGAAAATTAAAGCACAAAAATATCCAAGAAAATGCCAGTCAATTTCTTAACTGACTGGCATTACGCCTATGGCGAGCTTTTAGAAAGTCATTAAAAATTATAGATTAGCTGATGCTTTTAAAGCTTCAACTTTATCTGTTTTTTCCCACGTAAATGCATGATCCGAACCTTGACGACCAAAGTGACCATAAGCAGCAGTTTGCTTATACATTGGTTGTAAAAGGTCTAACATACGGGTAATACCATAGGGGCGTAAATCAAAGTGTTCACGAACCAATTGAATAATTAATTCATCAGAAACTTTGCCTGTATTAAAGGTATTGATTGAGATAGAGGTTGGTTCAGCAACACCAATTGCATAAGACACTTGGATTTCACATTTGTCAGCAAGACCTGCTGCAACAATATTTTTTGCAACATAGCGCCCTGCATAAGCTGCAGAACGGTCAACTTTTGATGGGTCTTTACCTGAGAATGCACCACCACCATGACGTGCCATACCACCGTAAGTATCTACAATGATTTTACGACCCGTTAAACCACAGTCACCTACAGGACCACCGATCACGAATAAACCTGTTGGGTTGATATGGAATTTTGTTCCTGCATGAAACATATCTGCTGGAATGGTTTTTTTCACGATTTCTTCAATCACAGCTTCTTTTAAATTGGCTTGTGAAATATCGGGATCGTGTTGAGTGGAAAGTACTACAGCATCTAAACGTACAGGTTTGCCATTTTCATAAGCAAAAGTGACTTGACTTTTTGCGTCAGGACGTAACCACGGTAAGGTACCACTACGACGTAATTCTGCTTGTTTTTCCATTAAACGATGCGCATAAGAAATCGGCGCAGGCATAAGTACGTCAGTTTCACGGCTCGCATATCCAAACATTAAGCCTTGGTCACCCGCACCTTGATCTTCTGGTTTTTGACGATCAACACCTTGTGCAATCTCTGGAGATTGTTTACCAATCATATTGATGACGGCACAAGTCGAACCATCGAAACCTAAGTCAGTATGATGATAACCGATACCTTTTACGGTATGACGAACAATAGATTCAAAATCCACATTGGCAGTGGTGGTAATTTCACCAGCAAGCACAACTGCACCTGTTTTTACTAACGTTTCACAGGCAACTCGTGCATATGGGTCTTCTTTTAAAATTGCGTCCAAAATAGCATCGCTAATTTGATCCGCCATTTTGTCTGGATGGCCTTCGCTTACTGATTCAGAAGTAAAAACACTGTACTCGCGCATGAAAATCCTACGGCTATTATTTTTTCGATGCGTTATGTTACATCTTGTTGTGCATAATCACTAGGCTATTATCATGAAAAAAATCAATTTAATATATAAAATAATTCATTTAATGGGATAAAAAACATTAATTTTCAATTAACTTAAATTTTAGAGTAACTGAATTTTTTGATAAATATATCATTTTAAAATCAAATTTATTAATATATATCATGTATATATTCTACGTCGAAACATACATCCCTTCATATTTAAAATAAAAAAAGAAAAACAGAAATTACTTTAAGTTTAATTGGGCTATTTTCAGACAAAGAACTGTTTTATTTTGTTTAATTTATTTTAAATAAAAAGAAAACCAACTGAAATAGTTTAGAAAAGACAAACTTCCTGTCATACTAGCACATGAAAATGGATACTTTTGAATTTGAGGTAATAAACGTGATTTCAGTTGGTATTGTCGGTGGTACAGGTTATACAGGCGTTGAATTGTTGCGTCTTTTACTGCGACATCCGAATGTACAGGTGAATGTTCTTACATCACGTACTGAAGCAGGGAAGCGTGTAGACGATATGTTTCCAAGTTTGCGTGGACATACCGATCTTCAATATTCAGATTTAGAAATTGATACTTTAAAGCAATGTGACGTTGTGTTTTTTGCAACGCCGCATGGTGTTGCTATGAAGCATGCAGCAGAACTCGTTGCTGCAAATACCAAGGTGATTGATTTAGCTGCTGATTTTCGTTTGCAAGATTTGGCGCAATTTGAAAAATGGTATGCGCTTGAACATGCGTGTCCTGAGATTTTAAAAGACTCTGTTTATGGTTTATCTGAGTTAAATCGTGACAAGATCAAGCAAGCAAAAGTAGTGGGTAATCCAGGCTGTTATCCTACTACGGTACAATTAGGCTTAGCACCATTATTTAAACATACAGACATCTTAGTGAAACCAGAAAGCATTATTATTGATGCAAAATCAGGTGTTTCGGGTGCAGGGCGCAAAGCCAGCCTAGGCATGATTTATTCTGAAAATGCAGATAATTTTAAAGCGTATGGTGTGGCAGGACATCGCCATCATCCTGAAATTGTGGAAGCATTGGAAAATATTTCAGGACACAAAGGTGTATTTGACCATATCGTTTTTGTTCCACATCTAGTGCCCATGATTCGAGGAATGCTCAGTACGATTTATATCGATTTAACAGATGTAGGTGATGCACTTGATATGCAAAGTTTGTATGAAGAGTTTTATGCCAATGAGCAATTCGTGGATGTGATGCCAGCCAATAGCTCACCTGAAACGCGTTCCGTGCGTGGTGCAAATCAGTTGCGTATCGCGCTATATAAACCACAACCAAAAAAATTGGTGATCTTGTCAGTACAAGATAATTTGGTTAAAGGCGCAGCAGGTCAGGCTGTACAAAATATGAACTTAATGTTTGGTTTTGATGAAGGTGCTGGACTACAAAGCATCGGATTATTACCATAAAAAACGCTTTTCAACTTCACACACATTTAACTTTACGGTTAAATGTGTGTTTTGATGCAACTACTGATCAGAGATGACGATGCCAAATACACAAACAAATACTGCGTCACAACAACCAGCGCCAAAACCTAAAAAAAATTTAATGAATGGCAGTTTGCCACTTCTAGCAGGTGGTGTCGTCTTATGTGCAGGAAGTATGCTATTAGGTTATACCGTTGGGCATCGTCAAGGTTTAACGGTTGTGGGGTATGATGCTGATGCAGAGCAATTGGTCGAGGTTGTGGAAAAGCAAAAAGCAACATTAGCCAATTTGAATAAAACGTTGAATGCTGCTGTGCAAGAGCGTGATGTTGCGGTAAGTAATACCAAAGATTTGTTTGAAGCATTGAATCAAGCCAAAGCTGAAAAAGAGCAAGTGGATGGAAAAAACAAGGTTTATCGTGATGTATTAAAGCAGCGTGGTGGTTTGAGTTTGACAGTGCAAAATATTGCAGTCAAAGCTTTGCCTGAAAATGCTTATGAATATCAGATTGATTTGGTTCAAGTGAGTCCAAATAATCGCCGTGCAACAGGTTCAGCAGAACTGCGCTTAATTAGTGGTACAGAAGTGCTCACCATTCCAATGGAAGACGGGGGCTATAATTTTGAAGACTTTGAACGTTTAACAGGACGTTGGACGATGCCGAAAGGTTTTACTCCTCAATTTATTGAAATTCGTTTAAATGGTGCAGCACCAGTAGTAAAACGTTTCAGTTGGTCGAGAGGTAAACCTGTAGAAAACTCAGCAGCATTTGCTTCTGAAATTCCTCAAGCTGAAGCCAATGCTCAATAACTTATGAATTTAAAATATATGCGAACCCATAAACGTAAAACCAATTTAAATGAAATAAAATTATCCTTTCAACAAACAGGATATGTTGATTGGCATTTTAATCCACGCTTAAGTGATTCGCAGCAAAATGAGGAGATGGATGGCGATGTGGCAGTGGAAACTGCACCACCACAATTAAAACGTCCACCGATGTACGCTGTTATTTTAATGAACGATGATTACACACCAATGGACTTTGTAATCGAAATTTTACAACAATACTTTGCTTTGAATCTTGACCAAGCTACTCAAGTAATGTTAACAGTACATTATGAAGGAAAAGGTGAAGCTGGCGTATATCCAAGAGACATTGCGGAGACAAAAGCCAACCAAGTAAATAATTACGCTCGATCACAAGGTCATCCATTACTTTGTCAGATTGAGCCAAAAGAATAAGGGGATTACATGCTCAGTCGTCAATTGGAAGTTTCTTTACGTTTGGCTGTTAGCATGGCTCGTCAAAAGAGACATGAGTTTCTTACGGTTGAACATTTGTTATTGGCTTTATTAGACAACGATTCTGCAGTAAATGCACTTAAAGCGTGTGGTGCAGAAATTGTAAGTCTTCGTAAAGAATTAGAAGAATATGTAGAACAGCATACACCTAAGCTTGGTGAAAATAGTGACCAAGCACCACACCCAACTGAAAGTTTTGATCGTATCTTGCAACGTGCAATTTTCCATGTGCAATCGAGTGGTGGGGATCGCACTGTCGAAGGTGCAGATGTTTTGGTTGCAATGTATTCAGAGCGTGATTCATTTGCAGTGTATTTACTGAAACGTCATCAAATTAATCGTTTAACCTTGACTCAATACTTATCACATGGTCAACGTAAAGACGAAATTCAGGTTGAAGAAGAAGTTGAAGACTTAGATGGTGAGTCTGCCTCGAATGTGAATGCTGGTCCACTAGAACTTTATACTTTAAATTTGAATACTGAAGCACAAAAAGGCAAGACTGATCCACTCATTGGGCGTGAAAAAGAAATTGAGCGTACCGCGCAAATTCTTTGCCGTCGTCGTAAAAATAATCCACTTTTAGTGGGTGACCCAGGTGTTGGTAAAACTTCAATTGCTGAAGGTTTGGCTTGGTTAATTGTCAATGGTAAAGCACCTAAGCCGCTTGCCAATGCGGAAGTGTTTAGCTTAGATATCGGTGCTTTGGTTGCAGGTACAAAGTATCGAGGTGATTTTGAGAAGCGTTTAAAACAACTTTTAAATGCGTTAAAGAAAAAACCAGAAGCGATTTTATTTATTGATGAAATTCATATGATTATTGGTGCAGGCTCAAGTATGGGCAGCACGATGGATGCATCAAACTTAATCAAACCTGCTTTGGCAAATGGAACTTTACGTTGCATCGGTTCAACGACATTCCAAGAATATCGTCAAGTTTTTGAAAAAGACCATGCATTATCACGTCGTTTCCAGAAAATTGATGTAAATGAGCCATCAATCTCAGAAACTGTTGATATTTTACGTGGCTTAAAAACCAAGTTTGAAGAGTTCCATCATGTGAAATATGAGGATCAAGCTTTAGTTTCTGCGGTTGAATTATCTGCAAAATTTATTAATGATCGTTTTTTACCAGACAAAGCCATTGATGTGATTGATGAAGCAGGTGCACAACGTCGCTTAAAAGCAGAACAAGACGATACACTGATTACTGTAGAAAATATCGAAGATATTGTGTCAAAAATTGCACGTATTCCACCAAAAACCGTATCGAAAGATGATAAGTCTGTATTGGAACATCTTGAGCGTGATCTTAAACGTGTGGTATTTGGTCAGGATGAAGCGATCACTGCCTTAGCATCTGCGATTAAGTTGTCCCGAGCAGGTTTGAAATCACCTGATAAACCAGTGGGTAGCTTTATATTTGCAGGTCCTACAGGTGTGGGTAAAACAGAAGTCACCAAGCAATTAGCAAAATTACTCGGTGTTGAGTTTGTTCGTTTCGATATGTCTGAATATATGGAACGCCATGCAGTATCTCGTTTGATCGGCGCACCTCCAGGTTATGTGGGCTATGATCAGGGAGGGTTACTCACTGATGCGATCCATAAAAATCCGCACTGTGTGTTATTGCTAGATGAGATTGAAAAAGCACATCCCGATGTATTTAACTTGTTATTACAAGTGATGGATCATGGCGCATTAACTGATAACAATGGTCGTAAGTCAGACTTCCGTAATGTGATTATTGTCTTGACAACCAATATCGGCGCAGAAAGTATTTCACGTACCAGTATTGGTTTCACTGAACAAGATAATAGTAATGACAACCAAGAAGCAATGAAACGTGCCTTTGCTCCTGAGTTCCGTAACCGTTTAGATGGTGTGATTCAGTTTAAAGCATTGCCGACCACAGTGATTGATTCAGTGGTAGATAAATTCTTAACTGAGTTGCAAGCACAATTGGATGAGAAAAAAGTCGTGCTTGATGTCGATCAATCCGCACGTGATTGGATGGCGGAAAATGGCTATGATCGTTTAATGGGTGCTCGTCCAATGCAACGTTTGATTCAAGAGCACTTGAAAAAACCGCTTGCTGAAATGATTTTGTTTGGCGAGCTTGCAGATCATGGTGGTAATGTTGCTGTTTCTGTGAAAAAAGAAAACGGCAAAGCTGTTGGTCTTACGCTTGAAGTTTT
Organism: Acinetobacter defluvii; assembly: GCF_001704615.3. NCBI lineage: Bacteria > Pseudomonadati > Pseudomonadota > Gammaproteobacteria > Moraxellales > Moraxellaceae > Acinetobacter > Acinetobacter defluvii. Next base: position 1,700,204 of record NZ_CP029397.2, on the reverse strand, counting down.
TGAAGATCAAACTGCAGAACCTGCGTAATTTTGTACTAAAATTTAAAAAACCCGTGTAGATCACGGGTTTTTTATGTGCTTATTTTTTTAATTTCATTATGTCTTATCAAGAGAATTTTAAAATCATGGATATACACATCACAAAGATACTAAGTACTTTTATATTATTCTTTGTGACTGCAATTGCTGAGATTTTAGGATGTTATTTCCCCTATTTAATTTTAAATCAGAGTAAAAGTCAGTGGTTATGGCTGCCTACCGTCCTCAGCCTAGCTATTTTTGTATGGCTGTTAACGTTGCATCCTGCTGCTTCAGGGCGAATTTATGCTGCATATGGTGGAATTTATATTTTTACAGCGTTGATGTGGCTAAGATTTGTTGATCACATCAGTTTAAGCCGTTGGGATATGATTGGTGGTGTCATCGTGTTGTGTGGTGCAGCATTAATTATTTTACAACCGAATGGTTTAGTGCGCTAATTTTATTTCCAATTGATATTTTTAGTTTTAACCAAGATTTCATCAAACTTAAGCATGATTAGTGTGATTTAGCTGAAAGTTATATAAAAGGGTTTTAATAATCTTATATGTTAATTTCTAAATTAGCGTTAAATCTATTTTAGATATCAATTTTTAAGATATTGAAGTTTATATATATTGATTTATCTGTTAATCAATAAAATCTATCAGTTTAAAATACGGTTAACTTGCATATTTTTTGTTCTTTTACGTGAGGAATAAATAAATATGCCTTTGTAGGCTTTACGCTTGATCGTTTTTTTACGACAATATAGAGGTTTTTGAATCTCTATTCATCTTGTTCTATTTTCAAATTTATTGGACTCTGATCTATGACAACCCCACTGAATGAACGTCGTATTGCCAATGCAATTCGTGTACTCGCAATGGATGCTGTGCAAAAAGCAAACTCTGGACATCCAGGTGCACCAATGGGGATGGCTGATATTGCTGATGTGGTGTGGCGTGAATTTTTAAACCACAATCCAACTAATCCACAATGGGCAAATCGTGACCGTTTTGTATTGTCAAATGGTCATGGTTCAATGCTTCAATATGCATTATTACATTTGACAGGTTATGATCTTTCAATCGAAGATTTGAAAGCATTCCGTCAATTACATTCAAAAACACCAGGTCATCCTGAGTTAGGTTATGCACCTGGGATTGAAACGACCACAGGTCCATTGGGTCAGGGCATTGCCAATGCCGTTGGTTTTGCACTTGCTGAAAAAACCTTAGCGGCACAATTTAACAAAGAAGATATTAAAGTTGTTGATCATTACACTTATTGTTTCTTAGGTGATGGTTGCTTAATGGAAGGTGTTTCTCATGAAGCATGTTCATTGGCAGGGACTTTAGGTTTAGGTAAATTGATCGCCTATTATGATGATAATGGGATCTCGATCGATGGGGAAGTAGAAGGTTGGTTCTCTGATGATACAGAACAACGCTTCTTGGCTTATGGTTGGCAAGTGTTGAAAGTTGATGGTCATGATGCAGATGCAATTCGTACAGCGACTGTTGAAGCACAAGCTGAAAAGGCTAAACCAACATTAATCATTTGTAAAACTGTGATTGGTTTAGGTTCACCAAATAAACAAGGTAAAGAAGATTGCCACGGTGCGCCACTTGGTAATGACGAAATTGTTTTAACCCGTGAAGCATTAGGCTGGAAAGAAGAACCTTTTGTGATTCCTGAAGATATTTATACGTCTTGGGATGCCAAAGCCAAAGGAACTGCGTCTGAAGCAGCTTGGAATGAAACATTTGCAGCGTATCAAGCAAAATATCCAACAGAAGCTGCGGAGTTAAAGCGTCGTTTAGAAGGTGATTTACCTGCTGATTTTGCTGCAAAAGCGGATGCTTATATTGCAGAAGTGAATGCAAAAGCTGAAACCATTGCAACACGTAAAGCCAGCCAAAATGCGATTCAAGCTTTTGCACCACTACTTCCTGAAATTTTAGGTGGTTCTGCTGATCTTGCAGGTTCTAACCTAACCCTTTGGAAAGGTGCGAAAGGCGTTGAGTCTGATGCTGCGGGTAATTATGTACATTATGGTGTGCGTGAATTTGGTATGACTGCGATTGCCAATGGTGTTGCATTGCATGGTGGTTTCATTCCTTATGTTGCAACATTCTTGATGTTTATGGAATATGCACGCAATGCTGTGCGTATGTCTGCGTTAATGAAACAACGTGTGATCCATGTGTATACGCATGACTCAATCGGTTTGGGTGAAGATGGTCCTACACACCAACCTGTAGAGCAAATTGCATCTTTACGTGGAACGCCAAACTTAAATACTTGGCGTCCATGCGATACAGTCGAAGCGTCTATTTCTTGGAAATCTGCTTTAGAGCGTAAAGAAGGTCCGACTGCATTAATTTTCTCTCGTCAAAACTTAGCTTTCCAAACACGTACAGCAGAGCAGATTGTTGACGTTGCGAAAGGTGGTTATGTATTGGCACAAGAAAAAGGTGAATTAAAAGCAATCATCATTGCAACAGGTTCAGAGGTTGCGTTAGCAATGGAAGCATATGCACAACTTGAAGGTGTGCGTGTCGTGTCTATGCCATGTGCTGAAGAATTTGTAAAACAAGATGCTGCTTATCGTGAAGCGGTTCTTCCGTCCAATATTCGTGCGCGTGTTGCGGTTGAGGCAGCGCATGTCGATTATTGGTGGAAATTTGTTGGTTTAGATGGAAAAGTGATCGGTATGACCACTTATGGTGAGTCAGCGCCAGCAAAAGACTTATTCCAATTCTTTGGTATTACGACTGAAGCAGTGGTAAAAGCTGTAAAAGAATTAACAGCTTAACTTTTTCAGTCAGATATGGAACGCCTCTACGTGAGGCGTTTTATTTTGGATATATCTTTTAAAATTGCTGGTAAATTAACCAAATTATACTGGCAGTTTTTAGCAAAAGGTATATAGTTATGCCATTCATCCAATGTTCTTGAAATATGGTGAAACATTTGCCATAAGTGAGGAAAATATGAGCCTTTATGATCAAATTAATGATGAAATTATCCTGATGGATGCAGGAGAACAGAAGTGGATTGGACAAGATTTACCACTTGAGTCGATGGTTGCTGTTGAGTTGTTATTACAAGATTTGGCTGATGATAAGCAAATTAAAATTCGCCGTAAAAACCATGAAAAGCAAACTGGTTTAAAACAGATTGATCGAATTTTGGTAGAAAAGTTATAAGTATTTAAGTGTTTAGACTACGAAGCCCCAAATGGGGCTTTATTTTATTGATAATTTTATAATTTATTTCAACTTCTTAAATTGGCTATAGTAAACTACAAAAGGTTCACTAAACTTAAACTCAACCTTGAATGTAGAACGCCTCTTAAACAAAATGATAAAATAGCCTAAGCAGTTTAACATCTCATATAAAGATGGCTTATAATTATCACTCATTTTCAAAGAATTCTAAATTATGACACCAGCATGTAAAGTTTTGAAATCAAACAAAATCGAATTTTCAATCCATGAGTATGAACATGATGTCAATGCCAAGAGTTTTGGTTTGGAGGCAGCAGAAAAACTAGCTTTAAATGTAGAAGAAGTATTTAAGACTTTGATGGTGACCGATGACAAAAATTATTTCGTTGCAGTATTGCCTGTCAGTCATCAACTGAACTTAAAAAAAGTTGCAGCAGCTTTTGGTACGAAAAAACTACATATGGCAAACCCAAAAGATGCTGAGCGCTTAACAGGTTATTTAGTGGGTGGAATTAGTCCAGTTGGGCAAAAAAAGCGTTTAAAAACCGTAATTTGTGAAAGTGCAAAAGACTTAGAAACAATGTATGTTAGTGGTGGGAGAAGAGGGTTAGATATAGGTATTCATCCAAGTGATTTAGCTAAGGTTTTAGGTGCTCATTTTGCTGATATTGTGGAAGAATAACCACCTCTACTTCTTATATTGGTAAATATCTTTAATCTTATAGCAAAATAGCTTTAAATTTATTAGTCAATGTAATGGTGAAAATATTTTGTTTTTGAGCTGTGGAAATTTAACTGAAGAAAAATAAATTTATTTGCAACATTTCTATCCAAGTTGATATGCTAAATTAAGTTGATTTTTGAAAATAGAGTAAAAATTATGCAAGAATCTACTCCTCCAGAAGTGATAACAAATGAAGAAGTTGAAATGGAACAATTAGATCAGGCTGAGCAAGAGCAACAATCTTCAAGTTTTGATGGTTCAGGAGCGGTTGATCTTTTTGATTTGACAGAGCTGGTGATGGAACTGGGAAAAGGCGCAAAAGATATAGTCGGCTCTATTCTTGACAATATTGATTTAAATTTTTAAATTGAAATAAAATTGAGTCGTATTTCACGGCTCAATTTTATTTCTCGTTTTATATTGCTTTGCGATTTACAATAAATTTATAGAAAATTAAGCTACATGCAGTGATCATTGCACAAAGTAAATAAGTAAAACTATAGCCAAAATCCGCAATGATCATACCAAGCAGAATAGAACCTAAGGCAATTCCGATGTCATAACAGGTAAAAAAAGTAGAAGTTGCATGTCCAATTCGCTGTTTAGGTGAGCGTTGAATAGCAAGGGTTTGTAAGCAAGGTTGCGCTGAACCAAAACCCATACCTATCAATACAGCAGCAATAAGAAAGCAATTGACATTTTCAACTTGACTTAAAACAATCAAGCCTATTGCAAACAGTGTAATCGCAGGGTAAATCACATAATTTGCACCTTTACGATCATAAATTTTACCGGTAATTGGACGTAGGCTCATCATGGAAATCGCAAAAACTACAAAGAAGGCACTGGCATAGGCAAGTAAATGTTTTGATTCTGCAAAAGTAGAAATAAATGACATAATACTGGCATATGAAAATGACGTGATCATTGCCATGATGGATACAGGAAGCGCATTTTTTTCAACAAAATCATGAATATTTAACTTTCTTTTTTTTGTATTCTCCGACGTTATTGGAGTTTGCTGAATAGGAATCAAAAAGCATAAAGCAAAACCTAAACAAATAATCGCAGCTAAAATGGCGGTAACAGTCAAATATGAAGTAGATTGGATCAAGGTTAAACCGATTAAAGGTCCGAGTACAATACCGAGATTGATCGACATTACAAAATAGCCCATACCTTCACCTTTTTGTTGTTCTGGTATAAATTCATTGGCAATCGGAACAGTGACCGTGGTTAAAATACTGAACCAAATCCCATGTAAAAAACGAATAATCATTAACATGGTTAAATTATCAGCCAATAAATAAGCCACCGCAAATAAGCAAAACAGTGTTTCAGAGATATATAAGGTTTTTTTACGCCCAAGTTTTTCGATGATTAATCCACTAAAAGGGCGAACTGCGATGGATGACAACATAAATAAAGTCATTGCCAAACCCGCTTGAGCTAGACTTCCACCTAAGTCGTTTAAAATATAAATAGGCAAAATCGTGGTTTGCGCAAAGTAAAAAATGAATAAAAATAAGTTATTTGCTAAACAAAGAATAAAGGATTTATTCCATAAATGTTGTGCATTTACAGTTGACATAAATTACCTGAGGATTGAAGGAGATGTAAATAACTTTAAAAGTCGTTTAATGAGAAAATATGTTTAATTTTAGTACAATAGTAGGCAAGAGTATAGTTGAAATATCATGTTAAATAATGCAAAAAAGGAATCACGATGATTCCTTTTATATTTAGATGGTTATTTGTGTAGTCAAGTTTATAAACCAGCTTCGTATTTAGTATGATTAAGTAGCTTTTCTACATCAGCAGGATTATCTGCTTTAATTTTATAGATCCAACCTTTGCCATACGGCTCATCATTGACAAAATCTGGATCATCATCAAGTGCTTCATTGATTTCAACGACAGTACCAGAAATGGGTGCATGAATATCCGATGCTGTTTTTACTGACTCAACTACACCTACAGCCTCCCCAGCAGTCACTTGGCGACCTACTTCTGGGCTTTCTACATAGACAAGGTCACCAAGCGCATCTTGTGCATGATCGGAAATACCTGTAACAATTAGATCGCCTTCGATACGTACCCATTCATGGGTTGCAGCATACTTCAGTTCAGAAGGATGATTCATGAGGACTCCTTAAAGCTTCAATTTATTTTTCTACGTGTTATACAGGGTTTTGTGAAAAAACAAAAGATTTAAAACTGTTATAAATACGGGTCTTTACGCCAATTGCTTGGGCTACGCCCACTCCAACGTTTAAAGGCACGACTGAAATTGGCAACATCGCTATAGCCAAGTTCATCAGCGATTTGCTCAAGCGTATAGTCTGTTCTAGACAATAATGAGGTCGCATGACGATAACGCACTTCATCTACCAACGTAGAAAAAGAGGTACCTTCTGCTGCGAGTTGACGCTTTAAAGTGCGATCAGACATATGTAAACGTTCAGCTACATTTTCAATGCTGAGGTAGTGTTGCTCTGAATGTGTCAAAATATCACGTACACGCATTGACAAACGGCGACGTTCACCGATCGCAGACAACTCAGCTTCACATTGATTAATCGCAATTTGACTGGCAATTGGGTCAGCATTGACCATTTTTAAGCCCAAATAAGACTTGTCAAAACTGGCAATCAGATGCGGTTGTTCAAAACGCATTTGATAGCGATTTTGTAGTCTATCTATATATTTATCAAAGCCTTCAGGTTTTGGAAAATCAAAGTCAATATCACCTTTTAGATCTTCAATACCAGTTAATGCTCTTGCCATGGTCATAATACCAAAGGTAAGTCCCATGACAATTTCAGTTCTTAGAGGTTCGATATCAATATCACATTGTAATTGTAAAGTCGCTTTTTCTCCAAAAGTGGAAAAATACAATTGTAAAAAGGGCATACGTAACTGAATAAAACGATTGGCGAGCACGAGCGCATCGGTGATGTCATTGGCAGTCATAATGGCATAACCAATAAAACCATGGATCGAGATGCGCATTTGTGTCCCGATATGATAGCCAAGCGTACTTTCACCTGTTAATTTTAAGGCGTGTTTAACCAACTCATTGGCCATGGGAGTAGGTACACGAAAATCCGGCTCAGCCAGTTGTTCACTTTTAAAAGGAAAAGGCGCAAAAAAAGTTTCAGCGCTGTAACCCCAACGAGATACGATATCTAATAATAAAAGTCCATAAACACCAGGAATTCCCTGATCTTGGCGAGCTGAAGTATTCTTCATATGCTATCCATTGCTCTCAACATATGTTCTTAGTGTGCATATTGTCATGATTTAAAAAAAATACTGAAAAAATTGTAAGACAACAGCGTGATTAAACTTTGTCAAAGTCTTTTTTAAAAACCATAATTTTTGTTGTAGAAATCAGTAATACGTCCTGATGCTGATTTTTTGCCTGAGTAATATAACTGACAATACCACGATCTGTTTTTGTTTTCGATGGGGTAATTGACACAATTTCAACTTCAACAGAGATTTTATCACCCACACGGGTTGGACGAGGCCAGCGTAAACTTGAGTCTGATCCTATTAAACCATATGCCACAGGAAAACACTCTGTCCATAAGCGCATTACAATAGCAGAAGTATGCCAACCACTGGCTGCTAAACCTTTAAAAATAGGATGATCTTTGGCTTTTTCAGGATCTGTATGAAACACTTGTGGATCGTATTTTTGTGCAAAATCTAAAACTTCTGCCAAAGTAATTTCGTATTCACGACTCTTAAATTGATCACCTACGTTTAGATCTTCTAAATACAACATTATTCATCTTCCTTTTCTTTCATACGTTGTTGTTCTATCAAAAAACCGCCAGTTTGTCTTTGCCATAAATTGGCATAAATGCCATTTTGAGCAATTAACGCATCGTGTGTACCTTGCTCAACGATTTTACCTTGATCTAAAACAATTAATCTGTCCATTTGTGCAATGGTGGATAAACGATGTGCAATCGCAATGACTGTTTTATTTTGCATTAGATCATCTAGACTTGACTGAATGGCTGCTTCTACTTCTGAGTCTAAAGCACTGGTTGCTTCATCTAAGATGAGAATCGGTGCATCTTTTAAAAATACACGGGCAATCGCAATACGTTGACGTTGACCACCAGATAATTTTACCCCACGTTCACCGACAAAAGCATCATACCCTGTACGTCCACGTAGATCAGAAAGCTGAGGAATAAATTCTTCTGCTTTGGCTTTTCTGACCGCTTCAAACATTTCTTCATCACTGGCATCGGGGCGACCATATTTAATATTTTCTGCCACAGTCCGGTGTAATAAAGATGTGTCTTGTGTCACCAAAGCTATATTTTTTCTTAAGCTATCTTGAGTAACATCTTCAATGTTTTGTCCATCAATAGAAATGCGACCATGGTTGATGTCATAAAAGTGCAAAAGTAGTTGAATTAGGGTTGATTTTCCTGCACCAGAGCGTCCAACGATGCCAATTTTTTCACCAGGTTTGATGTCTAAATTAAAATGATCAATCACATTTTTATTATTATAAGCAAAGCTGACATCTTCAAACTTGATATTACCTTGCTGAATTTGTAGGGGTTTGGCATTTTGTTTGTCTTGAATTTTAATCGGCTTGCCTAGAGTATTCATACCATCTTGAATTGTCCCAATATTTTCAAATAGCATTGAGGTTTGCCACATCATAAATTCAGCCATGCTGTTGAGCTTTAAAATCATGGCTGTGGTCGCTGCGATCACTCCAATAGCTGCATGACCTTCTAACCACAACCAAACTGCTGTGCCTAGTACTCCAAAAAATAGAACAAACGTCAGTAAATTAATGCAAATTTCATACATCGAGCCTAAACGCATCTGATGAAATACAGTCAGCATAAATTTTTGCATAGAGGCTTTGGCATACTGGCTTTCACGACCTGCATGTGCAAACAGTTTTACGGTTTGAATATTGGTATAAGCATCTGTAACACGTCCAGTCATTTCTGCACGTGCATCCGCTTGTTGCTTAGAAATCGCACCTAAACGAGGAATAAAATAATAAGCAGCACAAATGAAGAGAGTTAACCAAATCAACAATGGAATCAGTAAAATAGGAGAAACAGCACCGAGAACAACACTAATGGTAATAAAATAAATAATCACATAGGTCAGCATATCGCCGAGAATTACCCAAAATTCACGGACTGCCAAAGCAGTCTGCATCACTTTTGCAGACAAACGCCCCGCAAAATCATTATGGAAGAAATCTAGTCCTTGACCTAATAGCAAATTATGAAAACGCCAACGCAAACGCATTGGAAAACTACTGTACAATACTTGATGTCGGATGATAGATTGCATATTGGCAAAGAAAATATTACCAATTAAAAATAAAGATAAAATAATCAGATTATTCTTGTGATTTTCAATAAAATTCTCAGGTGTGGACTGTGTTAGCCAATCTACTAGATGTCCGATTTGTGAGAAAAAAATTGCTTCAAAACTCGCAGTTGCAGCAGTAAATAAAATCAATAACAGCAAATATTTTTTTACGCCAAAAGCAGATTGCCAAACGAACGCAAAAAAAGTTTTAGGCAAGGGCTCATTGAGTCCTTCATTAGGATAAGGATCAACACGATTTTCAAACCACTTTAATAGACTATTCATAGAAAAAAAGCGACATCCTTTAGTCTGGATCATATTGATTTAACGTCATAAATAAACAAGCGAGGGGGATGATTTTTATATCCATAAAAGTAGGATAACATGAGCAAGTTGCAATATTAAATCAATTCAAAGATTTTAAAAATTACAATATCAAAAAACACCATGAAAAGAAGGACTAAAATGTTGGACGAAGTTAAGTTTTTTGTCTATCTGCAATCTCAGATAGAAAGGACGATTGCTACAAATTATCGTCACAATATCCCTATAAAATGAAATTTTTTAAAAATAAAATCATCTAAAAATTCTGCTATTATCATGCAATGAAAAATCATCGTACTCATAGAAATCAAGTCTATGTCTCATCTTGGACAACAGATCAAGACTGTTATTTGATAGAACATCATCATTTATCTCTTCAGGAATTGTGTCAACATTTACCTTATTCTGAAGAAGAAATTCAGATGCGTAGAAAAGTTTTAGGTTTAACGCAAAGAGATCGACAAATGCTTAAATTGCTATAACTTAAGCATTGGAGAGTGTTATTTTAAGTTTTTGATCACGCGTGTTACTACGCCCCAGATCACCATTTCTTGACCGTCATTAAAATGTATATCTGGAAATTCTGGATTTTCAGCTTGTAACCATTTTTTCTCACCGTCCATCATTAGACGTTTGACTGTAAAATCATTGTCCACCAAAGCCACCACAATATTGCGGTTTTTCGCAGGAATACTGCGATCTACAATTAAATCATCATCAACATCAATCCCTGCACCCAGCATAGACAAAGAGGCAACTTTGACAACAAAAGTAGTGTTTGGGTTGCGAATTAGATATTCATTAAAATCAATCGATTGTTCGGTATAGTCTTGAACTGGAGAGGGTAAACCTGCTGCAATTTTACTTTGAGCCAATGGAATAGAGGCCGAAGTTTTGCATTCAAAAATTGAAATAGATGCAACTTCTCTAATTTTTTGCTTTTGTGCTTTGTTATTTAAATATTGTTTGACTTCGTTCACTTGGGATTTTGGAACACGAACAATTTCAGTATCTTCCTCTGAAGTCGAGGATGGATTTATTGCTTTAAGCGTACTATTGAAATTAGCCGAATTTGTCATGTCTTTTATTCTTGATTACCTAAACCATGTTCAAAGTTTATAGTGAGAAATAGTGAATATCAAATTTAAAATATATTTAGTTTCAAAGATATAAAGAAAATTATTTTAAACAACAAATGTGTGTTTTAAAGCCATACAGTGTAATTATAATGTAATTGCAAAAGGAAGAGTAATTTGAAATTTAAATATTTAACTTCCGTAAACCAAATAATAAATTAGGTGAGAAAATTTAAAAATAATAATCTTCTTAGATAAATCGTGTCATTTACTTATAAATAATACTTTTAAAAAAATCACAGGATCATTACAGTAAAATAGGCGCTAAAAATTTAAGCCAACGACGAAATCGGTGAACAACTTTGTCCACTTGCACGTACTTTATCTGTAATTGGAGATCGTTGGACACTTTTGATGATACGAAACTCCGTACTTGTCACCATGTATTAAAATCAGTGTTGATTTGTCCAGATTGTGATGAATTCTTAGATTTACAGCAAATAAAAACCTATTTTTAATTCAGCACGAATACACGCGATAATAAAAATAAGTTTAAATTTAAACAGTTTCAAAGTTATAAGCAGTTTGCAGGCTTTGGAATACCCGCTAAACGACTTAAATGGCGCGCAACCAGTCCTGTTTGAAATCTTTCTTGAAGCATCGCGTTGCTAATGTCTGTACTGATAGTTTTCATTAAAAATTTAATCAAAGGCCGTGTCGCAGGCGAGTGACCAAATTGCATATAGAACTGACGTACTGCATGTAAAATTTCAAAGTGCCACACAGTGAGATCCAAGTCTAGACTTTGAGCAAGTTGTTTTGCAACATCTTCATTCCACACCGTATAATCAAGTAAATGTCCATCTTGATCAAGTTCTAAATTCATAAAATAGCCTAAGTAAATGAGTTCACTCATTTTTAAATGGGGTAAAATCACTATTTTAAACAAATACAACGTTTAAAGTCTAAAACTAAGTCAGCAAAAGTTGCATAAGAAAGCACATTAATATGCTTTGGTAAAACGCCTGCAATTAAATCTATTTCCGTTTCAAGCATGTAAACAAATGAGTATTTTTCTAAACGGGTATCCTGTGCAAATAAAACAGAATCACCCATTAAGATGATCGTATCTTGTAGAGTTGCCATTTGGCATAATTGATCTAAGCATGGATTGGTTTTAGCAAATTCGGATTGAACCAAAAATAGTGTGTGTTCTGACATTTCAACTTCTCTTCAGTTTTTAAATTTTTGGTGGAAAATTACCAATACAAGACATGATCAAAAGAATGGATAAATGCTGGATTTAAATCAATGAATTCAATTTCTTGTTGAGATTGTTTAACAAAAGGCGAGTTTTTATCCTTATTTTCTACTAAAACGGGTGTTAAATCATAAAATTCAAAACTATCCAACATATTTGAGGCTAACTTAAAGGCATGTTTTAAGCTATCAAAATCAAGCTCAGATTTAAGTAAACTGAGAGCAGCATCTTTTACTAACACGCTGACTTTACTACCGAAAGTAGCAAGTACCATCGTGGCAGAAATGCTTTCATTGACTTGTAATGAAGTGAGGTTGGCTTGGGTTAAAATAACGAGTACAGTTTTCACACAATTCACCTTTGAATTACAACGTTTGATTAAATTATAGCTGCCTAGAATTGAAGAAGGCGGTCACAGGATTCAACCGCATCTGCAAGTTCTCCTAAACCGACTAGCTCAAAACCTTTTGCAAGATTATGTGCTGGAATTTGATGGCGTTTCGCATTTTCTAGGTCTGTGATGCCACGTGCTAAGGCAGCACTGACGCAAACAGGTAATCGAACCTTTAGTTTTTGCCATTCTTTAAGCAAATTTCGTTGATCATCGGGCAACCATTGCAAATTATTAGCAATCGTTACACCATCTTGATAGAAGAAGACACGAAAATCTTGATTTTTTGCTTGTAAGGCTTGAGCAAGACCTAAAGCGTGCCAAGCATGGATTGAGCTTGGTGCAGAGGTGATTAGTAATAGAGTACTCATTGAAACTTCACTTGAAGAATAGAGAGGATAAAGACAGCAGCGTCTTTATATACTTGATAACAATAGTTAGTATACAATGATTTTGGATGACATCCATATCAGCAGTAATGGATAGATAAGAGTAATCTCTAATTAATTTTTTTAAACAATAAATTAGACTTTTTAATTGTGCTTTTAAAGTATTATACTGAAAAAATTATAATAATTGTATTGAATGCCTGGAGCATTCTACATATGACTTCAGGCATAGTGATCTCAAAAAAATTCAATTTTTTAAAAAAATGTTGAAGACAATTGGCTTGTGAAAGAAAGAGGTTTATTGTCTAGTTATTATTCTAAAGGTTTCAAATAAAATTTTGAGCATCAAATTTGATAAGTCACCATTAGAAATTAAACATGTATTTAACTCCGAATTGGCTTGAAATATCGTAAACCCAATCCTTTATTTGATCTGCTGACATGACTTTAAAATCACGCCAATGATATTTCATTTGCTTCCATACCATCTCGATTCTATTTAATTCAGGACTGTAGGCAGGGATAAAATATAAACGTGTTGAATATTCACTTTCAAGCAACTCTCGAAAAGCTTTCATCTTTTTACTACGATGAATTGAAGCATTATCTAATATTAAAATTAATGGAATATCGTAAGCTTGCTTTACTCTTTGCGCTATACCCAATAAATAAGCATAAAACCACGTACTACAGACTGATTCTTCTAGACAACTGGTGATGAGTTGATTTGTAGAGAGCAAGCATCCCATCACATTAATTCTTTTGGAGCGAAGGGCTGTAACAGTGTGAACTTACCTTCGTTGCGTCCAGGCATAGCGATTATTAGGTGTAGATGAAAAGCCCGATTCATCTACATATCCAAGTATGATTTCACCTCGTGCTGCTTGTATACGCAGGGAGTCAATATCTTCCTGAGCTTTATTAAATGCAATCGGATTTCTTTTTTTTCAAACTGTGTCGGGTTCGCTTAAAGACCATCCCTGAAAGTTTCAAGAATCTTCGAATATTTTGAACATCGATATCTAAGCCAAATTGCTGATGTAATCTTGTACGGACTTGTTCAGCAGTTAGAGGTTCTGCTTTGACCCAATTCAAAATAATGGTCTGATATTCACTAGATATTGTACTGGGTCGACCTGATCGATAACCTTCTTTAATAGATTCAAATTTATCTTTTTTCCATTTGCGTCGCTGCAATCGTATTGTTTCAGGTATCCGTTGTTGTCGTTCAGCAACTTTTTCTACGGTTTCACCATGAGCCAACCACAATATGGTTTGGGCACGTTGTCTTTCACGCCAATGTTTTGCATGCTTGGTTAAGTCTTCAAGTTGCTTTTTTTCATCAGGAGTGAGTAGGGTTTTAACAGTACGAGCCATAAAAAAGAACTTGAAATAAAATCTAATATACAGGATTAGTTGTTATATTTAACTTAGTAGGTTTTTAAAACAATTTTAATGTCAGTTTTAGATTGTATATTTAAAATAGAATTTAAAAATATTTTAGATAATAAAAAACCAGTCATTATAAATAGACTGGTTTTTTATTGCATATTGAGAAATAAATATTAGTTTTTCAATGCAGGTGTAGCAGCAGCGATTGCAGCAGCGACAGCATCATCTTCAGTTTGAGCTGTAGCAGAGTTTGCTTTGGGTGCTGGAGTTTCTGTACGTGCAGTTTCAACAGGAGCAGGCTTAGGCGCAGCAGGTTTTGGTTGTTCAGTGCGAGTAACCTCAGTCGTTTGTACGGCTTTCGGTTGTTCAACACGTGGGGCTGGTGCTGGCTGAACATTATTACGAGGAGTTGTTGTTTCAGTTTGACCTGCATTTACTTGTTCTGAAGAACCGCCTTGATTGATTTGTTGATCATGTTCTTGATCCACTGTTTCAAGATTTTCAAACTGAGCAGGTTGTGGTTCAGGTTGCTGCGTTTGAGTGGTTTCAACTTTTTCAGGTTCATCATTTTTAGGTTCTTCTTTTTTCACACATGCTGTTAAAACAAGACCTGTTGCAATCAAACCACAAATTAAAAGTTTCTTATTCATATTGACACAAAATATAGCTTCTAGAGAGTAGACCTATTATAACAATAAAATTAGAGATAAAAATCATGTCTTGTAATGTTAATTTTTTATTGGAAATGCTGATAGAATAGCCAATTGTTTATTGTTCTATGAATTGATGTGAATTGACTTTGCTTTCTAGGTACAAGGTAAAGTAAAATCGCACAACATTGTAGGCCAATTTAGGCTCCATTGTACGAGAAACTTAATGACCCATTTTATATTCGTCACTGGTGGTGTTGTATCATCACTAGGTAAAGGTATTTCAGCTGCTTCAGTTGCTGCACTTTTAGAAGCCCGTGGTTTAAAAGTAACCATGGTCAAAATGGATCCATACATTAATGTCGATCCTGGGACTATGAGCCCATTTCAGCACGGTGAAGTCTTTGTCACTGAAGATGGTGCTGAAACTGACTTAGACTTGGGTTATTACGAGCGTTTCTTACGTCGTGCCAAAATGACCAAGTTAAATAACTTTACTTCAGGTCGTGTTTACCAAGATGTTTTAAATAAAGAACGTCGTGGTGACTACCTTGGTGGTACTGTACAAGTTATTCCACATATTACGGATAATATTAAAGAGCGTGTTCTTCGTGCAGGCGAAGGCTATGATGTGGCGATCGTTGAGATTGGCGGTACAGTAGGTGACATTGAATCTCTCCCATTCATGGAATCTGTACGTCAGCTCATGGTTGAACTTGGTCATAAACGTACCATGCTCATGCATTTAACTTTACTTCCATATATTAAATCTGCGGCTGAGCTTAAAACCAAGCCAACCCAGCATTCTGTGAAAGAATTATTGTCGATCGGTATTCAACCAGACATTCTCATCTGTCGTACTGAGCATGATGTGGATGCAGATACGACCCGTAAAATCGCGTTATTTACCAACGTAGAAGCACGTGCTGTGGTGGTATGTAAAGATGCACGTTCGATTTACCAAATTCCTCGTACCTTCTATGAGCAAAATGTTGATGATTTAATTTGTGAACGTTTTGGTTATGATAATTTGCCAGAAGCTGATCTGACCGATTGGGACAATGTGGTTGAAGCATTGTTAAACCCTGAATATATCGTTCGTGTGGCGATGGTGGGTAAATATGTTGAACTTCCAGATGCGTATAAGTCTGTAAATGAAGCATTATTGCACGCAGGTATTCAAAACCGTGTCAAAGTACAGATTGACTATATCAATGCGGAAGATTTAGAAGGTCAAAACCCTGCTGAAGTGTTAAAAGATGCAGATGCGATCCTTGTTCCAGGTGGGTTCGGTGAGCGTGGTACTGAAGGCAAAATGAAAGCGATTCAGTATGCACGTGAAAATGGCGTACCATTCCTTGGTATTTGTTTAGGGATGCAATTGGCTGTGATCGAGTTTGCACGTCATGTTGCTGGTATGCCGGAAGCGACTTCGACTGAGTTTAACCGTTCTACGAAATTCCCACTCATTGGTTTAATCACTGAATGGTTGGATGAACGTGGTGAGATTCAACACCGTTCTGTAAACTCTGACCTTGGTGGAACCATGCGTTTGGGTGCTCAAAAATCAGAATTGGTTGAAGGTACTAAGACACGTGAAGTGTATGGGAATGCTGAAATTATCGAACGTCACCGTCATCGCTATGAAATGAATGATCGTTTCATTCCTGCAATTGAACAAGCTGGTATGAAAGTTTCAGGTTATTCGGCAGATCAACATTTAGTAGAAACTGTGGAAATTCCTGAACATCCTTGGTTTATTGCTGTACAATTCCACCCAGAATTTACCAGCTCACCACGTGATGGACATCCATTATTTGCAAGTTTTATTGATGCTGCAAAAAAACAGTATCAAAAAAGCAAATAAGCGAGCGAACATAACTAGGAAGTTTAAATGTCACAATTAAAACCACAAGAAATTGTACGTTTAGGCGATATACAAATGGCAAATCATTTGCCATTTGTACTATTCGGCGGAATGAATGTACTTGAGTCGAAAGACTTAGCTTTTGAAATTGCAGAAACCTATGTGGATATCTGCAAACGTCTCGACATCCCTTATGTTTTTAAAGCAAGTTTTGATAAAGCCAATCGTTCGAGTTTACATTCGTTTCGTGGTCCAGGTTTAGAAAAAGGTATTGAGTGGCTTGCGGACATCAAAAAACATTTTAATGTGCCAATCATTACCGATGTACATGAGCCATATCAAGCCGCTGAAGTTGCTGAAGTTGCTGACATTATTCAGCTCCCTGCTTTTTTAAGTCGTCAAACTGATCTAGTTGAAGCAATGGCAAAAACCCAAGCCATTATTAACATCAAAAAAGCACAGTTCCTTGCACCACATGAAATGCGTCATATCCTCAATAAATGTTTAGAAGCAGGAAATGACAAACTGATTCTGTGTGAGCGTGGTTCAGCATTTGGCTATAACAACTTAATTGTTGATATGCTGGGCTTTGATACCATGAAAGAGATGAATGTACCCGTATTTTTTGATGTGACACATGCGCTTCAGACACCTGGGGGACGTGCAGATTCTGCAGGTGGACGCCGTGCGCAAATTACCACACTGGCACGTGCGGGTATGGCGACAGGTCTTGCAGGTTTGTTCTTAGAAGGGCATCCAGATCCTGAACAAGCCAAATGCGATGGACCTTGCGCATTACGTATGTCTCAGTTAGAGCCATTCTTAGCACAGCTAAAAGAATTGGATACCTTGGTCAAAGGTTTCAAAAAGCTAGATACACACTAATTTTTACAATTAGATGCGTCTGAGAGATGGCGCGTCATTTTATTAATCAACTGAGGAATTGTTCATGAGTCAAATCGTTGACATTCGTGCACGTGAAATTTTGGACTCTCGTGGTAACCCGACCATCGAAGCAGACGTTATCCTAGACTCTGGCGTTGTTGGCCGTGCATGTGCACCATCTGGTGCTTCAACTGGTTCTCGTGAAGCTTTAGAACTTCGTGACGGTGACAAAGGACGTTACTTAGGTAAAGGTGTTCGCACTGCGGTTCAAAACGTAAATGGTTCAATCAAAGACTTATTAAAAGGTCAGAACGTATTTGAGCAAAAAGCGCTTGATGACAAAATGATTGCGCTTGATGGCACTGAAAATAAAGAAAAATTAGGTGCAAATGCAACTTTAGCTGTATCGCTTGCTGCTGCACGTGCTGCTGCAACTGAAAAGAAAACTGAATTATTCCAATATATCGCTGACTTACGTGGTCAAACGACTTTGTCTATGCCTGTTCCAATGATGAACATCTTAAACGGTGGATCACATGCGGACAACAACGTAGATATTCAAGAATTCATGATCGAGCCTGTAGGTTTCACATCTTTTGCTGAAAGCCTACGTGCGGGAGCAGAAATTTTCCATTCACTAAAATCTGTACTTAAAAAACAAGGTTTAAATACAGCAGTAGGTGATGAAGGTGGTTTTGCGCCTAACTTGCGTTCTAATGAAGAAGCGATCACAGTGATTCTTTCTGCGATTGAGCAAACAGGCTATAAAGCAGGTTCTGACATCATGCTTGCACTTGACTGTGCATCTTCAGAATTCTACAAAAATGGTCAATATATACTTGCAGGTGAAGGCAATAAAGCATTCACAAGCAACCAATTTGCAGACTATTTAGCAGGTTTAGTGAAGCAATATCCAATTATCTCAATCGAAGATGGTTTGGATGAGTCTGATTGGGAAGGTTGGGCTTACTTAACTTCGATCCTTGGTGACAAAATCCAATTGGTGGGTGACGATTTGTTCGTGACGAATCCTAAGATTTTACAACGTGGTATTGATGAGAAAGTAGCAAACTCGATCTTAATCAAATACAACCAAATCGGTACGTTGTCTGAAACTTTAGATGCGATCTATCTTGCGAAAGCAAATGGTTATAGCACTGTCATTTCTCACCGTTCTGGTGAAACAGAAGATTCAACGATTGCCGATCTTGCAGTAGGTACAGCAGCAGGTCAAATCAAGACAGGTTCACTTTGCCGTTCTGACCGTGTTGCAAAGTATAACCAATTACTTCGTATCGAAGAATTAACCAATGCAGTTTACCGTGGTAAAGCTGAATTTAAAGGTTTAAATTAATACTAAATTATTGATTTAGATTGAAAAAACCACTCTAAAATAGGGTGGTTTTTTGATTTTTTAGAGAGTGGTTTTATATGTGTTCGGTTGAATTATTATTTTGAACTGATATGAATAACTGCATTCTCAGGAATTAAAGGGGTGTAATAAGTTAAGCAAACCTCTTGATCTACAACCAAGTTATCTAATCCAATGGTTCGATATGTAAGTAAAAATAGTTTCATAGAATTATCATTTTTAATTTTCGCATATTTAAAAGTTGAAGAACTACGAGACTTTTATTTTCATAATGCTCTATAAAATAACCACAAAACTCCTGATTTTCAGCAATTGCTTGAAGTCTTCTTTTTTCATGACAAAAAATAAGAATAAATAAGAGGTAACAAGTAAAAATTGTACCAATTAAAATTATTTATAATAACATTCTAAATTTTATTTATATATTTATATAGAATTATCAATGGGTATAAAAGAGGGTATCGCAGTGATGAGTATTACTACCATTAAAATAATAAATAACATGATTTTAATATGAAGTTGAAAGAATATTTTATTTTAATGTATGAAATTTTCTCTGAACTATAAATTTTAAAGAAGTCTGTATAGGTTTGCTTACCATTTGCATATTTACCACAGTAAAGAGTTCTCCATGCCTCTGATTTGATGTATATTGAACGCATAATTCAATGCTGCTCTAATCCACATACACTATGCCAGAAGTCCTCAAATCAACTTCAAGTAAAATTATCTTAGTTATTGCATTTATTATCTTTGCAGTACTCCAATATCGCTATTGGTTCGGTGAGGGGGGATATTTTCCGCACCAAGCCTTGCTGCAACAAATTCAACAACAAACTGAAGTCAATAACGAGCTCAAAGAGCGTAACCGTATTCTTGCTGCAGAAGTGTATGACTTAAAGAATGGTGCAGAAGCCATTGAAGAACATGCACGCCTTGATTTAGGGTTAATTAAGCCACATGAAACCTTTGTGCAAATGAGTACGATTAGCACCCATTATAAGCCGATTTATATTGATCCAAATGCAGATGTAGATAATAGAACCAATGAAGATAATGATGCAGACTCTATCCCTCAACAACCGTAAAATTTGGGCGATTGTTCCTGCTGCGGGCGCTGGAAGTCGATTTTCAAAAACAGAATTAAAACAATACCAACGTATCCAAGACAAAACAGTTTTAGAACATACTGTAAATCGTTTGAACCAATTGCCGTTGGCAGGTTGTGTTTTGGCAATTGGTGAACAAGATGATGTTGCACAAACATTAAAATTTGAAAATACTGAAAATATCCATTTTTGTCACGGTGGGGCAGAACGCGTTCATTCAGTTTTAAATGCTTTGATTTATTTGAACAAGATCGCGGCATCTGAGGATATTGTTTTAGTACATGATGCAGCCCGACCTTGTGTGACGCTAGCATGTTTGAATGATCTGATAAATACGGTTATAAACTCAACATCGAGTGCAATTTTAGCCATTCCTGTACGAGATACCTTAAAACGAATCGTAAACAATCATGATATTCAACAAACCGTCAGCCGTGAACAATTATGGCAAGCTCAAACACCTCAAGCTTCACGTCTTGAAAAATTAAAAAATGCTATAGAAGCAGCCTTAAACAATCACATTGTCATTACAGATGAAGCCAGCGCATTAGAATATATCGGTGAGTCCGTACAAGTCGTGCAAGGTCGATCGGACAATATTAAAATTACTTATCCTGATGATTTAGAGTTAGCACGTCTGATTTTAACAGCGCAACAAGATACAAGGTCTTCTCATGAGTGAGAAATACGATCTAAGGCTGTATTCTCAGTCATTTCTCTTTATAATTTTGTTTTCCCGTTTTTGTTGTAGAAAATAACATGCAACCTACTGAGCAATATCGCTTCTTGCGACACTCCTTGAGGGATGGTCGGAGTTTTAATGAAAATACCTCAAGATGGGATAAATTGCATTTAGATCCTT
The DNA here is from genome assembly GCF_001704615.3 of Acinetobacter defluvii. Lineage (NCBI taxonomy): Bacteria > Pseudomonadati > Pseudomonadota > Gammaproteobacteria > Moraxellales > Moraxellaceae > Acinetobacter > Acinetobacter defluvii. The sequence continues at coordinate 1,679,278 of NZ_CP029397.2, read as the reverse complement.
GGTTATTAGCTCTTCTGATCATCAATGCTATCTTAGGTTTGTTAATGGTGTATAGCGCATCTGACCAAGATGTTGGCATGCTGACGCGCCAAGCGATTAGTTTTGCTGTTGGGTTTGTTTTGTTGTTCTTGTGTGCTCAAGTCCCCCCAAAGGTTTATCAAGCCGTTAGTCCATGGTTTTACGGAATAGCCATACTCTTGCTGATTTTGGTGCTTTTAGTTGGAGATGTACGACTTGGAGCAAAGCGTTGGTTAACTGTTCCTGGGATCGGCAGTATGCAGCCGAGTGAATTCACTAAGTTTGCAATGCCTATGGTGATGGCATGGTATTTTTCACGACAGCCATTACCGCCTAAGTTTAAGCATGTGATTGGTGCTTTGATTTTAATGGTGCTTCCATTTGGCTTAGCTTTATTGCAGCCTGATTTGGCGATCGGGATTGTGATCGGTGGAGTATTTGCATTATTTTTAAGTGGAATGTCGTGGACATTGATCATTGGTGCAATTGCAGCAGCTGGCATGGCGTTACCTTTGGTCTGGATGTTTGTATTACAAGCCTATCAAAAGAAAAGAATTTTAACGTTATTTGATCCTGAGTCAGACGCTTTGGGGGCAGGTTGGAATATTATTCAGTCAAAAATTGCCATTGGTTCGGGTGGTTTAACGGGTAAGGGATACTTAGGGGGGACGCAGTCACAATTAGGGTATTTACCTGAGCATCATACTGACTTTATTATGTCGACTTATGCAGAAGAGTTTGGTTTTATTGGTGTTTTTCTACTTTTTGTATTGTATGCTGCAATTATTTTTCGTTGTATGATGATCAGCCTAAACTGCTTCCATAATTATGGTCGAATTTTGGCAGGTACGATTGGTTTATCCTTATTTTTCTTCGTGTTTGTTAACTCTGGCATGGTGAGTGGGATTTTACCAGTAACTGGTGATCCATTGCCTTTGATGAGCTATGGTGGGACAGCGGTGATTACACTCTTGGCGAGTTTTGGGATTGTGATGTCGATTCATACCCATCGATAAGATAATAAAAGGGATATTTGGAAAAATATCCTTTTTATTTTAAAAATAAATCTAAGTTATTGTTCACTAAATATAAATATTTTCACTTTTTATAAATAAAGGAAATCATCCATGATTCACCGTTTTTTATTTTCAACGCTTGTTATTTTGAGTTGCACTGCTATAGCGCCTACATATGCAGCCTCACAACAACATGCAGTACAAACTCTAACTGAAACCTCAAAAGCAAGCGCAAGTCATCAAGCTGATTTTAATTTGTTCATCCGTTTGATGGAGCAAGTGGATATGCATAAAATGACAATGATGACAGAAGAAGACGAACAAAATGCAAGGGTTGAACAGAAAGCACAAGTGGGTGAAGTGATTAAAAATTTACAAGCTTTAAGTCATTCCTTAGATCAAGCAAATTTTATGACAGCTGAAGGTAAAAAAGTTAAAGCTGCTTTTGTGGCTTATAATGATGATTCAATTTATTTGCTAAAAAATCAAGAACAATGGGAAAATGATGAAAAACAAAAAGAAAAATTGATAGAAAATTCTACGCAGTTAAATCAAAACTTAATAGAAGCTTTGCAAAACTTAAAAATGCTTGCAGGGCAATAGTAACTTATTGAAGTGATATCCATGTGGCTAAATTCACACACCTTATATCCTTGTTATTATTGCCATCATCAGTATTTCAAAGAAGATACACTAAGTTATGCTGATGGGCGAATGCTATGTAAAGATTGTGCTAAGCACATTATTGTTACCACAGCAAATTTACAACTTGTCGCAGAGTGGGTGCTGAAACAAATTGACGTTTTAGGTTTGCGGTTTATGCGTGGTTATACGCATGTCAGTCTGATCAGTAAAGAAAAAATGAAAAGCTTGGGCTTTGATCATGCCGAAGGTTTAGCAACCAATACAGTCAGTACCAATATGTTTTTTAAAAATCATCACTTGCATGCGCAAATTAATGTGGTTTACGGTATGCCGACTGCAAATTTGGTTTGGGTTTTAAGTCATGAAATAGGGCATGTGTTGCTGTCACAACATCAATATCAATTTAACACGATGGCTGAAGAAGAAGGCTTTTGTCAGCTCATTGCACTATTAATAAGTCAAAGATCACAAAATCCTTTAATGCCACGGGTATTACATAAAGAGTTGAGTAACCCTGATCCGATCTATGGTGATGAATTACGAAAAGCCTATGCCACATATCAACAACAAGGCTTTTCACAGTATTTTCAAAAATTTATTTAGCTTTTAAAACGTTTTTATCATTTTAAAGTGGTAAATAGGTATAAACCAAACCATAGGAAATCGCGGCAACTAAAGTTGCTAACACGATTTTTTTAAACTTAAAATAAATCCCTGTTAAGACCACAAAACCGACTAACATTGCAAAGCTTTTATTGGGCGCTTCAATCAAAGGTGGTAACGTAGCAACAACGAGCATCGAACTAATCGCAGCAATACCAATACTTCCCAAAGCAATTTTAAGCCATGTTGCACCACGGGCTTGCTGATTTTTTTTGCTTTTTTGAATAACAAAGAGTGGACCAAAACGTGAAGCAAAGTTTGCTATTCCAACAATGATGCCGACCAAAATGATTTCAAGATCCATGTTCTTCTCCTACATGATTCATCGTGACATCATCATGTTGTTTTAAGACATAATACTTGAATATACCTGCCAGTATTCCTGAGAGTATTCCAATAAAAATTGCAGCAGATAAGTTGATAAAATAACAAGAAATCGCAGCCACAATCAAAGATACACTTACGACAAGGGTGTGTTTCTTTTCAAAAGCAGCCAGAAGAAAACTTAAAAATAAAGCGGGTAATAAAAAGTCTAATGCCGCCTGTAAAAATTGAGGTAAGTTTGCCACTTGGTCAGAAAATAAACCACCCAAAAGTGAACCCAAAGCCCATGACATCCAACTGAAGAGGCTTAAACCCAACATCCAAGACTCAGACCATTCTTGGCGTCTTTGTGATAGCTTAATCATCCCCGCAGCAAAAACTTCATCGGTTAAACCCCACGCCCAAACTGCTGTTTTCTTTAAATTTAAACGATCTTGAATCAGGTTTTGTAAAGCAGGACCATATAAAACATGGCGAATGTCTAATGCAATTACTGTCAGTGCAGTCATCCAAATCGAGGTACCACTGCCAAGCAATGCCACAACTAAAAATTGACTTGCACCTGCATACATGGAGCAAGACAAAAATAAAGCTTCCCAAGGAGTAAAGCCAAATTGAGTTGCGGATACACCAAAAGCAAAAGACACAGGTAGGTAGGTAAAAATAATCGCTTGACTATCTTTAGCGCCTTGCCAAAAACCTGCGGGTTGAATGGAGGAAGTTGTGTGTTGGGACACGTAACACCTAATTGGGAGTAAAACAAAAGGTAAAATCAAGATTGTGTATTGTACCTGAATTTACTAGCATAGTGCTTAATTGTTTAATTTGGCGATGTGCTATGTTTTCAGTGAAATTTTCTTCTTTGCTTAAGTCAGGCTTAATATTGAGTATTTTGCTGGCACAAGGCTGTGGTAATTCATCATCTGAACCTAAAGCACCGTTGAAACCAGCACCAAAATTAACTAATGATGCAACAGCTTATGCACAAGCAGCATGGCAATTGATCAATGAGGTTGAACCTTTTGTTTATCGTAAACAGCTGAATTTAATAGAAGAAAAAGTAAGAAAACCAGTTAGAAAGTTGAGTACAGACTGGCGTATCAATGTCAAAATGACAGATTCAGTGACAGAAGGAAAGTATGCATTGTGTCGCAAATCTTTAACCAGTTTGGATAATTTTGCACGAGCAACCCTTGAAAAAGATAAAAATTTAAACCAAAAAAAGGCAGATTACGAACGTGATAAAGCGCAATGTAAAGATGCAATTGACAATCCGAGTTTAGGTAATACCAAAGCCAATACAAATTTATTTTAAAACCTGTTTTTAAATTCACCAAGTCTTTAAAAATTTAGTTTTAACTAAAATAGCCTAAGTAATTTTTAATGAGGTGTTAAAAAGGTGTTTGACGATACTGACTTGGACTCATTTCAAATTGCTTCTTGAAGGCTTGACTAAATGCAGTTTCAGAAGAATAGCCAACTTGATGGGCAATTTGTTGTACGCTGAGTTGCCCTTGTTTTAAGTATTGGCTGGCTAAACGCAAACGATGTTGTTGTAAATAGGCAAGTGGTGTTTCACCGACAATTTGGTTAAATAAACTGGCAAATTTAGAACGAGACATACAACATTGTTCAGCTAGACTCTCAACTGTCCATGCGATTTCGGGTTGACTGTGAATCACTGCAAGTGCATTGGATAGCTCAGGATGAATTAAGGCATTTAACCAGTTATTTTGATCTTGTAACTGCTCGATATAATCACGCACACATTCGATCACCATAATACTGACAATATGATCCATAATTTTATTTTTGCCTGCTAAGGTTCTTTGTGTATCTGAAGCAACAAAGTATAAACCGATGCGTAACCATTCTGGTGCTGTATCACTCAGTGCGTTTTTGATATGAATAAATGGTGGAAGCGCATTGACCAAAGGACGAGCCATGATCGCATTGAGATGACAGCGTACTGCTAAAATCAGTGTTTTTTCAGAATTACCTTCTCCAAACTCAATCGCATCATGTCGCAAACCACAAAACAAGGGATTGATCTCTAAAGATTCTACTAATTTGGTGTCAGCTTGATTTGAAACTGCATGGGCTAAGCCCGCAGGAATTAGAATCATATCTCCAGTATTTAAATGAATATCTAGCTGATCTGAAAAGCGTAAATGCGCTGTACCATACAAAATGATATGTGCGATCACAGCATCTTGGGCAGCACTGTGAAATGCCCAATTGCCTTGAGCTTGTAAATAAAGATATTCAGAATGGTTAAGATGAATATCATCAAAGATTTTACTGAGAGCATCCATATAAGTAAAAAATATCAAAAATACAGCATAGAAGTGATATTGCTATTAAAACATGTGCTTAAAGGACAATCTCTAGCTTAAACAAGCCAAAGACTTTTTCATAGCTTTTTTGGACGCTTACAACTGTTTTGCTTGCATAAATTTAGCAAAGATAAAGATAAGAAATAAAAGGATGATTATTATGAATGCACCAATAATTTTAAATGAACAGCAATTACAGGAAGTATCAACAAAATCTTTGTTAGAACTCGATAAAAAACGTTATCTTTGGGCAATTAGCCCAGCATTACCTGTGATTGGTATTGGTATTTTAGCAGGTTATCAATTTGCGCCTAAGCCTTTAAAAAAAGTTTTTGCGCTAGGTGGTCCGATCGTATTGCACTTGGTCATTCCTGCGATTGATTCAATCATTGGAAAAGACAGCAATAATCCAACAGATGAAGATATTAAACGTCTTGAACAAGATCCTTATTATTCACGTTTAGTAAAAAGCTTTATTCCTTTTCAATATATTGCAAATGTTTATGCTTGTTACTTGGTAAGCCGTGAAAACACTTCTTTTATAGATAAAGTTTTACTCGGTATTTCCATGGGGGCGATTAATGGGATTGCGATTAATACCGCACATGAGCTTAGCCATAAACATAATAAACTTGATCAATATGCCTCACATTTAGCACTTGCACCTTCGGGATATAATCATTTTCGTATTGAACACACTTATGGGCATCATAAACGTGCTGCAACACCCGAAGATCCAGCATCAGCACAAATGGGAGAAACTTTTTATGAGTTTTTACCACGAACAGTGATTGGTTCTTTTAAATCTGCCATTGAAATCGAAACCCGTCGTTTAAAAAGAAGAGGATTAGCTTTTTGGACAAAAGAAAATGAGCTTTTACACGGTTGGTTAATGAGTGCAACTTTCCATGGCACAATGCTTAAACTTTTTGGGAAGGGTACTTTGCCTTACCTCATTTCTCAGTCTGTATACGCTATTGGCTTATTTGAAGTTATTAACTATATTGAACATTATGGTTTGTTACGTCAGAAAGATGAGAATGGTAAATATGAACGTACTATGCCTGAACACAGTTGGAACAATAACAATATTGTGACCAATTTATTTCTGTATCAGTTACAACGTCATTCTGATCATCATGCTTATCCAGCTCGACCTTTCCAAGCATTGCGTCATTTTGATGAAGCGCCTGAACTGCCAAGTGGTTATGCCACGATGTTATTACCAGCACTCATCCCCGCAATTTGGTTTAAAATGATGGATAAGCGTGTGTTTGAACACTATAACGGTGATTTAAACAAAGCCAATATTTATCCAAAACGCCGTGCAAAATTGTTTAAAAAGTTTGGTATGATTGATAAATTATTGAATAAATAGTTTTATATTTTATGTGAATATGAAAGAGATTTACGAGAGTGAGTCTCTTTTTTATTTGGGAAATTATACTGCATTTAAATCATAATTTTTGTTAAGAATATTCCTATATAAATAAATGCTTTAAAATAGATTTGATCTAAAACCATGAAAATAAGAAATGAAAAATAGTCGCTGTTATTTATATCTTTAAGCAGTTTTATGGGGTAAATATGAATAAACCACTCTTAATCATTATGGGAATAGGCATCAGCATTATGGCTGTCAGATGTGCGAGTACCTATCATACTCCCGGAAAATTACCTGAAGGTTGTATTTCACCAATTAAGGTTGATCCTGATTTTAAAATTCCTATGGGACCTTATGGCTTGCCTTATCGTGTCGGTAACTTAGGTGGTAAGCCTGTCATGCTAGGCGAAGAGTTTGATATGGCTGAATATTGTGATGATCCCACTATTACAGGTGAAAAAGGTTGGAAACGCTATGAGCGTCCAAAACGTAATTTTGACTCATCATTAACTAGTTTTTATTGGGATTTTAAATATACCACAGGGCTCATATTGGTAACTTATAGAAAAGCACCTCCACAAAGTGAACAAGAATATAAAGCTGAAAAAGATCAGCCTCATAATCAATGGGTCACTACTTCTGTACTTGCTGGCACACGTTATTATGACCGTGATGTACATACGACCTTTTTAAGGTCTACCGTTGATACAGATATTGAAAGTTTGGAAAGTTTAAAAAGATTTCATTATAGCGGTGTTGTTGTACCCACTTCTAAACAAGTCTTTGGTTTAGATGAATATGTTGCCCATCCTGAATGGGTCAAACATTGGGAGTATCGAGATACCTATGATATTTATGTACAAAAAAATAGCCAAGGCAGGGTGATGACCATGATTAGGTGCGATAACGCACCACAAAATACCACATGGCGTCCTAGATGTGAAATGCAATGGTCGCTTGAACCCTATATGAATAAAGTTGCATTGCGAGCTCGCTTTTTTCGAGTTCATTTAAAAGACTGGCAAATCATTAAACAACAGTCCGAAAAAATTTTAAAAAGCACAGTGGTTGATCCTAAAACCTTTAAATTTATCCATCCATATCATCCGCAAACGGTTAAAAAACAAAAATCCCCACAAGATTGACCTTATGGGGATTTGAGTTTTATTTCAGTATTTATTACGGAAATAAAATATTATTTTTCTACAATCGCTGTTACGCCTTGACCGCCTGCAGCACAGATCGAGATTAAAATCTTACCTGAACCTTTTTGGTTGAGGATTTTTGCAGCAGTTGCCAAAATACGACCACCTGTTGCAGCAAATGGATGACCCGCAGCAAGCGAAGAACCATTGATATTGAGTTTAGCCATATCAATTGAACCCAAAGGTGCATCTAAACCTAAACGCTCTTTACAGAATTTTGGATCTTCCCACGCTTTCAGTGTTGATAATACTTGCGATGCAAATGCTTCATGGATTTCATAATAGTCAAAATCTTGAAGTTTCATGTTAGCACGTTCAAGCATACGAGGAACTGCATAAGCAGGTGCCATCAGTAAGCCTTCTTTTTTACCTACGAAGTCAACTGCTGCAGTTTCAGAGAATGACAAATATGCCAAAACTTCATGACCATTGGCTTTTGCCCATTCTTCAGAAGCTAAAAGCACAACAGAAGCACCATCTGTTAAAGGCGTAGAGTTACCTGCTGTCATTGTTGCATTTTCGCCTTTACCAAAAGCAGGCTTTAATTTTGCAAGCTTTTCTACAGAAGAATCAGCACGTAAGTTGTTGTCACGCTCAAGACCCATAAATGGTGTCATTAAGTCATCGAAGAAACCTTCTTCATATGCTTTTGCCATTTTCTGATGTGAAGATGCAGCAAGTTGGTCTTGTGCTTCACGAGAGATTCCCCATTCAAGCGCAGTAATCGCTTGGTGATCACCCATTGATAAACCTGTACGTGGTTCACCATTTTTCGGTGCATCAAGTAGATCTTTAACATTAATTTTTGTTAATGCTTTAAGGCGGTCTTTCCCTGTTTTTGCGATATTTAGCTCAAGTAACGCTTTACGTAAACCATCACCAAAAGCGATTGGTGCATCAGAAGTCGTGTCTACACCACCTGAAATACCCACTTCGATTTGACCAAGTGCAATTTTGTTGGCAACTGCAAAAGCTGCTTGTAAACCTGTACCACATGCTTGTTGTAAATCATAAGCTGGTGTTTCAGGTGCAAGTTGGGTGTTTAAAACACATTCACGTGTCATGTTAAAGTCACGACTATGTTTTAATACTGCGCCTGCAACCACTTCACCTAAACGTTGGTCTTGTAGTTTATAACGTTCAATCAAGCCATTGAGTGCCGCAGTCAGCATATCAATATTGGTTGCTTTAAAATATGCACCGTTTGAGCGAGCAAATGGAATACGGTTACCGCCAATAATTGCAACACGGCGAATGGTATTTTGACTCATGGTTTTTCCCTGTGAAACAGAAGTTTGAAAAGTCGATGGAGTAGTAACTGGATCAGCTTTTTGTGAGGCAGCAGCAGTCGTTTTACGTGCAGTGGATGCATTGGTACGACGTGGTTTACTTGTGCTATTTGTAGTACGAGCAGGGGTTGTAGTACTTTTGCTAGCACGTGTACGTGGCTTTGATGTATTTGACACTTCTTCCGCCGTAGAATTTTTGACTGTTGGATTTTCTTGAGTTGTTTTGCTCATAAGGCTTTTCCAAGCATGTGGCTAATCTTCTTAGGTGTAACACTATCATAATTGTGCGTTAGTCGAATTGACTATAATGACATTTGCCATTGCATTCAGGTCAAGACATGTAGCGTACAACTCAAGTATTATTTAACTGAAACAGAATAAGTCTATTAAAATATAAGTATCTGAGATTACACTGAAGTTAAAGGATACCTACTGGCTTATTTAAAAATTTATTTACTGAGAGATTATCACCATGACTGATCAATACCAAGCATTTGCAAAATCCCCAATTGGTAAATTTGTCATCAAAAATTTAGGTTTACCTTCACCCCTTGAGTTAGATCGTTTTGAATCAGCAAGCCCTGTTGTAAAAGGTGCGGTTTTATTGGGTGCTGCACCTAAAGGATTGTTTTCAAGTGAAATTGCGCAAGTATTAAGTAATATTCATGCCAATAGCTATGTCGGCAACAATGTTGAATTACAACAAGAAGCTGCAAAAGTGGGCTTAACTGTTGGCGCATTTAACGAAGGCGATAAAGAGTCTAAATTTAAAGCAGTGATTTTTGATGCATCAGGTATTCAAAACTCAGAAGACTTAATTGAACTCCATAAATTTTTTAATCCAATTTCACGCCAAATTCAAAACTCTGGTCGTGTAATTGTGATTGGTTTAACGCCTGAAACAGCGCCGACTGTAAAACAAGCAATTGCTCAACGTGCTTTAGAAGGTTTTGTAAAATCTGTAGGGAAGGAGTTCAAAAAAGGTATTGCGGCTGATTTAATACTTGTCGATGCAGATGCTGCAAAAAATTTAGAATCTTCTTTACGTTTCTTAATCTCGCCTCGTTCAGCGTATGTTTCTGGACAAGTGATTCATGTTTCAAAAGCAAATGTGGTCGATGTGGATTGGGCAAAACCTTTAGCAGGTAAAACTGCTTTGGTGACAGGTGCAAGTCGTGGCATCGGTGAAGCCATTGCACATGTGCTTGCACGTGATGGGGCGCATGTGATTTGTTTAGATGTGCCACAACAACAAGCTGACTTGGACCGTGTTGCAAGTGAAATCGGTGGTTCAACACTTGCAATTGATATTACGGCTGCTGATGCAGGTGAGAAGATCAAAGCTGCTGCGGCTGCACAAGGCGGTTTAGATGTTATCGTACACAATGCTGGTGTGACTCGAGATAAAACTTTGGCAAATATGAAGCCTGAAATGTGGGATCTTGTCATCAACATTAACTTGTCTGCGGCTGAGCGTATTAACGATTATTTATTGGCAAATAAAGGTTTAAATGCCAATGGTCGTATCGTATGTGTATCTTCTATTTCGGGTATTGCAGGAAACTTAGGTCAAACCAACTATGCTGCATCTAAAGCAGGTGTGATTGGTTTGGTGAAATTTACTGCCCCAATTCTAAAAGATGGTATTACCATCAATGCGGTTGCGCCTGGTTTTATCGAAACACAAATGACTGCTGCGATCCCATTTGCAATCCGTGAAGCAGGTCGTCGTATGAACTCCATGAGTCAAGGCGGTCAACCTGTGGATGTCGCAGAAACGATTGCACTCTTTGCAGCAACTGCATCGACTGGTTTAAATGGTAATGTGGTACGTGTTTGTGGTCAAAGCTTGCTAGGGGCTTAATAATATCGCTTTATTCCCTCTCCTTTAAGGAGAGGGTGACTAGCGCCCTCAACCTCTTGCGGAGCATGCTCCTCATCCCTGAGAGAGAAGGGGTTTTAAATATCGAAATAAAACATGCAAAGGTCTAGTATGAATACTCGCCATTTTAGTCAACTGCCAAAACCTTATGTTGCTTATGCGAAAGTTGTACAAGGTTTAATCATTAAAAAGCCGAAAGGTGAAAAAGTGCTACCACAAGTTGAATATGTGGTGGATTCTTTACAAGTCGACCAACAACATTTAAGAGCATATAACGAAGTTTGTGGCTTTAAAAATAATGGTTATATTCCAGCGATTTATTTGGCTGTATTGTCACAAAGTTTGCAAATGCATATGATGACTACAGAAGCATTTCCATTTGCAATTTTAGGTTTGGTACATATTCGTAATCAAATTAAACAAACACGCAAAATTGGGGTAAATGAAAAGCTGACCTTGTCTTGCGCATTTGGTGAGGTGAAGCCGCATGATAAGGGGCTGCAGTTTGACTTTGTTACTACTGCAAAAGTGGGTAATGATGTGGTAATGGAGGGTTTAACGACCTATTTATCTCGTCAAAAAACCGATGCTCAGGCAGCTGAAAAAACCAAAGAAAACCCAACACCTGATTATCAAGTGCAAGCTGTGTGGCGTGTTGCTGAAAATACAGGTCGTCGCTATGCGAAAGTGTCAGGCGACTTTAATTTGATTCATGTACACGCTTTAACGGCTAAAGCATTTGGTTTTAAACAGGCGATTGCACATGGGATGTGGAGTAAAGCGCGTGCATTGGCGAGTTTGACTTTGCCAGATGCGTATGAGGCGGATGTGTATTTTAAATTGCCAATGTTCTTACCTTCAACCGTTGAGTTTTTGACAGCACAACAAGCGCAAACAACAGATTTTCTGATTCGCAATGAAAAATCACAAAAACCGCATGTGTCAGGTGTAGTCAAAGCATAATAAAATCAAATAAGATAGACAGCCTAAGTCGAGATGATTTAGGCTTTTTTTTTGAGATGAAATAACAATAAGGGGTTGAACATGAGTGCGATCAAGGAAATTTTGTTTGCGGATAAGAAAAACTTTCACGGTGATGTAGATGAACGTTTTGTGGATTTAGCAGAACAATTTAGCCGTTTACAAGATGGTCGTACCCAACTTGGTGGTGCAGCATTGACAGTTTATTTTCAAGGTAAAAAAGTCGTTGATATTTTTACGGGGAAAAAGTCAGAAACTGAAAATTGGACATCAGATACATTGTCTGTATGTTATTCCACAGGAAAAGGCGTTTTAGCAACACTTGCTCATATTTTAGTGAGTGAAGGTTTTCTTGATTATGATACGCCCGTGCTTAAATATTGGCCTGAGTTTGGACAAAATGGCAAAGAAAAAATGACCTTACGTCATATTTTGAGTCATCAAAGCGGCATGTTTGATATTCGAAATATGATAGCCCATGCAAATGAAATGGCAGATTGGCAACATATGCTCAAAGTGATTGAGCAAGCAAAACCTCGCTTTCAAGTCGGTGAAGATATTGCTTATCAAGCTTTAACGTTTGGTTGGTTGGTGGGGGGTGTCTTAGAAAAAGCCACTGGGCAGCCACTAAAATGGTTAATGCAAAAATATTTGGTTGATCCTTTGGCGCTTGATGGGGCTTATTTTGGTGTACCCAGTGTTGAGTTAGTCAATGTCGCAAGGCTGATTCCAAAAGCACAAAAGCACATAGCTGAACAGGTGGCACAACCTAAAAAAGCCAAGAAAAAATCTAAAATTTCATTTTCAGATAAATTGATCGAACTCAGTGGACAAAACCCACAAGACTTTTTAGATGCTATGGTTCCTAAGAGCATGAGAGAATTTAGCTTTTTTAGTGATGAAGGATTACAGGCTGTAATTCCTGCAGCAAATGGGGTGTTTACAGCCAAAAGTTTAGCAAAAATTTATGCCATGCTTGCCAATAAAGGAGTATGGGAAGGGCAAGTGCTGATTAAACCTGAAGTATTTGCAGAACTCAGTAAAATTCAGAACATAAAGCGTGACCGAGTAATGCCAATTCCAATGAAATGGCGTTTGGGTTATCACCGTGTCATTACCATGGGAAAGCGTGCAAAAAAAGGTTTTGGACACATTGGCTATAATGGTTCAGGGGCTTGGTGTGATCCGCAGCGTGAACTCAGTTTTGCTTATACCCATAATTTTGCGATTGGTTCGATCACAGGCGACTATCGTTTGTGGGGGCTAACACAAGAAGCATTACGTTGTGCTGATGCTGAGTTAAAGGGAAGTAAGGGTTGGTTCTAAACCGTAGGTTAAAATAGTTCTAATTTAAGCATCATTTCAACATGGTGCTTATAGCTATGTTCATCTAAACCATTTAAACCCAGTTGATAGATTCCTTCTAGCCCACATACAAATGCGATTAATCGCCATGCAATATCTTGACTTGAACTATATATGGATTTTTTAAACTCTTGTTGAGTAATACCATATTCAATGGTACTGGCTAACGCTGTATGCCATTGTTGCATGGCTAAATTGTAGGCTTTTTTGATCTCTTGATCTTGTGTAATCAAAATTTCAGCTTCATTCCATAACCGTAAATAAGGTTGAGTTTGTTCGATATTTTCACAACCTAGCAATAAAGACAAACGTTCAAGATGCGTGTGGGTGGTAATCTGGTTCTCAACTTCATTCAGTTGATTCATTAATTCATTAAATACTTCTGCTTTTAAATGGGAGCTAGATGCAAAATGATGGTGTACTTGTCCTGTTGATACTTGTGCTTCATTTGCAATCCTACGTACGGTTAAGCCACTTAGTCCTTCTAGTAATGCAACACGTTTGGCGGCTTCTAAAATCATATTGCGACGTTGTTCACGATTTAAATAACTCATAACACTATCCTTATATTCTTTACTAAAAAGAATCTTAAACAAAGTTGGACAAGTGTTCAAGTATGGTTATAATGTGAGAATTGAACAAGTGTCCAACTTTAATTGGGTGTGTTATGTGCCGTAAATGGGTGATTTTGGCCATCATCGTATTGATTTATTTACCTGTCTCAATTGATGCAACAGTGTTGCATGTTGCGATTCCGACTTTGAGTACAGATTTATCTTTATCTGCCAATGAAATGTTGTGGGTGATTGACATTTATTCATTGATTATGGCGGGATTGATTTTGCCCATGGGTGCATTGGGAGATCGTATAGGCTTTAAACGGCTTATGTTGATCGGTGCAGGTATTTTTGGTATTGCCTCATTGTTTGCTGCATTTGCAAGTTCGGCGTATATGTTGATTGTTGCCAGAGCATTTCTTGGCGTTGGGGCAGCCATGATTTTACCTGCGACTTTAGCGGGTGTCCGAAATACTTTTTTAGATGAAAAGCAACGTAATTATGCTTTAGGTATTTGGGGAACGGTCGGTGGTGGTGGAGCTGCATTTGGTCCATTGCTAGGTGGATTTATTTTGGAGCATTTTAGTTGGGGGGCTGTGTTCCTGATCAATGTACCCATCATCATTCTGGTACTGATTTTAATAGTAAGCTGGATCCCTAAACAGCAGGTGTATACCAAGCAAACTTTAAATTTGAAACAAGCATTAATTTTGGTCAGTGCGATTTTAATGTTGATTTATGCTATCAAAACATCTATTTATGCCTTTAGTGGATCAATGCTTTTGATATTCGCACTGGGATTATGTCTTTTATTCGGTTTTGTACGCCATCAACTTCGTACAACTCAACCCATGATTGATTTTAGTTTGTTTAAAAATAAAGTCATTTCGACCAGTATTGTGATGGCAATGGTGGCAATGATTGCTTTAGTTGGTTTTGAGTTGCTGCTCTCTCAAGAACTCCAGTTTGTGTATGGTTATAGTCCACTTGAAGCAGGTTTATTTATTTTACCCTTTATGATTGCCATCTGTGTTGGTGGACTTTTTACCAGCATATTAATGAATAATTTTGGTCTTAGACCTGTTGCCACCGCAGGAATGCTGATGTGTGCGTTATGTTTCTTTGCATTGGCAAGGACAGATTTTGATGCACAAACCATTCAGGCATGGGTGTGGATGGCATTGATGGGGATTAGTGTAGAAATTGCATTATTATCATCCACAGCAGCAATTATGTCCTCAGTTTCTGCAGAAAAAGCCACTGCAGCAGGTGCAATTGAAGGAATGGCTTATGAGTTGGGTGCTGGTTTAGGCATTGCAATTTTTGGCTTATTGCTCTCGGTGTTTTACGCACAATCTATGGTTTTGCCCAATACGCTTCCTGAAAATTTAGTTGTTGAAGTGAGTTCCTCTATTGGCGAAGCTTTGGCTGCCATACAACATGCAGATCCGATCTTGATACAGCAGGTGCAACACGCTGCTTCTGAAGCATTTATTCACTCGCATAGTAAGGTTTTGACGATTTCAGGTGGAATGTTCTTGGTTTTATCGCTGTTTGTTTGGCGAGCTTTACCTGCACAGCAAAAGCTAGTAGATCAATGATATCGTTGAGAGTTCATGGATACTCGAGTGAGTACTAATTGAAGATATTTCAATGGGTGCTCATTTGAGTGACCTCATAGGTTAAATTAAGATCAATGGTACTAATTTTAAACATTACTCAATTTGATGATTAAAATTGTCAAATTTGAAATAATTGATCGAATTATCTCTAATAAAAAAGAACTCTACAGTTCTTCATTCACTAATCACTAAAAAAACAGTATCCTTAACGCAATAATGAGGAGCTTTCATGTATCAGGTACTTGCACGTAAATATCGCCCACGTAATTTTAATGAATTGGTCGGACAAAATCACGTATCACGTGCATTGACCAGTGCATTAGACCGTGGTCGTTTACATCATGCATACTTGTTTACGGGAACGCGTGGGGTGGGGAAAACCACCATTGCCCGTATTTTAGCTAAATGCTTAAACTGCGAAACAGGTGTGACCTCTACGCCGTGTGAAGTTTGCGCAACGTGTACAGCCGTCAATGAAGGGCGTTTTATTGATTTGATTGAAATCGATGCGGCTTCTCGTACCAAAGTTGAAGATACCCGTGAATTGTTGGACAACGTACCTTATGCACCGACACAAGGACGTTTCAAGGTTTATCTGATCGATGAAGTACATATGTTGTCTACGCATTCTTTTAATGCCTTACTGAAAACATTGGAAGAACCGCCTGCGCATGTCAAATTCCTCTTTGCCACTACAGACCCGCAAAAACTGCCAATTACGGTCATTTCTCGTTGTTTACAGTTTACATTACGCCCTTTGGCAGTCGATGAAATCACGCATCATTTGACCGATATTTTACATAAAGAAGACATCCAATCTGAACAGGATGCGATTTGGCAAATTGCAGAATCTGCACAAGGTTCATTACGTGATGCGCTATCTCTGACAGACCAAGCGATTGCCTATGGTCAAGGTGCGATTCACCATCAAGATGTCAAGGAAATGTTGGGTCTGATCGACCGTACCATTATTTATGATTTGATTTTAGCGATTCACCAAAATCAGCGTGAACGTGTCAGCCAATTATTACTGCAATTTAGACAGCAAGCTTTAGATGTGTCATTGGTCTTGGATCAATTTATTTCGACCTTGCATGAATTGGCAATGTTGCAATATTTACCTGATTTAAGCCTCAAGTATAGCGCTGAAATTAATCAGAAAATTATGACCTTGTCGCAATTGGTCGCTGCACAGGATTTACAGCTTTACTATCAAATTGCTTGTAAAGGACGTGCGGATTTGCAACTTGCTGTGACGCAAGAACAAGGTTTTGAAATGACTGTATTGCGTCTACTGGCATTTAGACCTTTGCAAGTGAATGAAATCACTATTTCGCAAACAGTGGAAAGCCAACAGACGGTATCACAGATATCAGAACAACAAACCGTATCTACTGAGCAACATATTTTTGAAAGAACTGAAACTCAGACACACACAACAGTACAAGAGATTAAAAATAAAACTGACGGTTATGTTTCTGAGGTAGGGGCTGAGCCTGATCTTGAGCAGCAAGTAAGCACTGAAAATATTGAAATTGCAACGCAAAATCATACTGAGGAACAAAGCATTGCTCGCTCTGAGCAGATTGTAGATTCAAGTTCTACCTTGGATACTCAAACGATGATTGAGGATTCAGGTGCTGTATTTGAAACCTTACCGCTTCAAGATAATCTGCATGTTGTAGAGCAAAATGAAAATCAAATTCAGCAGAAGCAAGCACAGGATCCAGATGAGCTGAGTTTAACTTCATTTGGTACAGATTTCTCTGCATCTATGCCAGTAGAGAATACGATTACAACGGAAGATATTTTTTTTCTTGCCCCTGAAACAGATGTATCAAGGTCGGCTGAACAATCAAACCTAAAAAATATCCCTGAGCAACCCGCGAGTGAAAATGTTGCAGCACACCTTGCTACGCAAAATCTAAGCACGATTACTCATGTGCAACCCTCCGATTCGAAACACACTCCACAAGAGATTTTAAAACTTGCCCCACAGCAACTCGAAGGGGAATGGAATGTAGATAAATGGGAATTTTGGTTTAGAAATAGTAGCTTATCACCCGCTGTTCAAGAGTTAGCGCAACATGGTGTCATGATGGGACAAATTGATGGTCACTCTACTTTTCAAATTTCCAAGCAATATGAAAATTTATTGCATCAAACCCAACATGCGCTAGAAGCATCTTTAAAGCAACAATGGTCAAATACGGTATTTAATGTGCAATATGGTGAAGTGGAAAGTATCACCCCATTTCACATGCAAAATGAGCGTAAAGTTCGTGCATTTAATCGTGCAACAGAGATGTTACATGCTGAGCCTGTGATTAAAAATCTATTGGATGCTTTTGATGGTGAACTACAAAATATTCAGTTGAAAATTTAATTTATTCAACTAAATAAGCTCGTAAAGCATCTCGCATTTCTTTGGGAATGGTGGTGCTTTTTTTAGTTTCACGCTCAACAAAGACATGCACAAAACTGCCTTGTGCAGATGCTTGGTTTTGCCCTTGTTTGAAAATAGCCAAGTCGTAAGTGAGCGAGGAATTGCCAATTTTTGCAACTGCCACACCCACTTCAATAATTTCAGGATACGTCAGCTCTTGTAAGAAATTACAACATGAGTTGACCACTAAGCCTATGATTGGAGAGTGATGGATATTAAAGCCTGTTTTTTGAATCAATAGAGCATTGGCTGCGGTATCGAAATAGCTGTAATAGATGACATTATTGACATGCCCATAGATGTCATTGTCTGCCCATCGAGTTTGGATGGGAAATAAAAATGAATAGGCTGAACGCATTTTGATTTCGGGTTTCATGTTTTTCGTCTAATTAAAATCAATAAAAAATAAGCGCTTAATAAATGGCTTGGTAAATTTCTAAAGCATCTTGCTTGCTCATTTCTCTTGGGTTGTTTTGCAATAAACGCGTTTGCAACATTGCATCCTTTGCCAAGCGTTGAAGCATATTTTCAGGTACATTCAGTTGGCTAAGCTTGAGGGTTAAGCTGCTTTCATCTAAATGGCGTTGCATGTGGTCAATAAATAAATCACACAAACCATCCGTGCTACCTTTGCTATATGGATCAAGCCATTGCATCAGCTGCGCATAAAGCTGTTTGGCATGTGGTGAATTAAACTTTAAAACTTCAACTAAAACCAAAGCATTGGTATGTCCATGCGATAAATGGAAATGTCCACCGAGGGGATAAGCCAAAGCATGTACAGCACCGACTGGTGCATTGGCAAAAGCTTGTCCTGCGAGCATTGAACCCAATAACATATTTTGACGTGCTTCTAGATTTGCACCATCTTTTAAAACGAGAGGCAAATTTTTATTTAACAGTTTAAGCGCTTGTTTGGCGAGCATATCTGCATAGAAATTTTTCTTAATTTTAGAAGTATAAGCCTCAATCGCATGCACCATCGCATCAATACCCGTTGCCGCCGTGATGTGTGCAGGCAAACCCACTATGAAATTGGCATCTAAAATGGCAGCATCTGCATATAAAATCGGAGCAACTATGCCTGTTTTGGTGGTTTCACCAGTCGTCACGATCGAGATTGGGGTGACTTCTGAACCTGTGCCTGCGGTGGTTGGGATTAAAACTAAAGGCAAGCGTGGCGCTTTGGCATTATTTACACCATAAAGGTCTTGAATGCTTTGTTGTTGCTGAGGTTCAGCTAAAATTGCAATGACTTTGGCAACGTCCATTGAGCTACCACCACCAAAACCGATTACACTGTCAACCTGTTCACGTTTGGCAAGATCGACAGCATTTAAAATAATCTGTTCTACAGGGTCGGCTTGTACATCGGAGTAAATCACATAATCAAGTTTGAGTTGTTCAATAATCTTTAAAATTGGACGATGAAGCTGATGTTGAATCATGCCTGCATCAGTCACTAAAAGTATTTTTTTACAGTTTTGAGTTGTTAAAATCGTGCTAAGTTCTTGTATTGAGCCTAAACCAGAGATGATATTGGCAACTGTTTGAAATTGAAAATGGCTCATGTGTATTATCCTTAATCTATCATCATAAATTAAACATTATTGTTTTGTCTGACTATGGGATTCATGCTGTAAATAACTTAACATAAGCCAAGCGAAAAGAAATGATCAATTGAGGTTGTTATGTCATCCAAAACGCCATACAAGGTGTTATGTGTGTGTTTAGGAAATATCTGTCGTTCTCCAACTGCTGAAGTTGTGTTGCGTCAATACTGTGACACACACCAACTTAATATTCAGGTCGATTCCGCAGGAACGAGTAATTATCATCCTAATAAAGCACCTGATGAACGTAGTCAACAACATGCCAAAGCTCGGGGATATGATTTATCTGCATTACGGGCTAGACAATTACAAATGGTCGATTTTTTTGAGTTTGATTTAATTTTAGCGATGGACTTAGAAAATTTACACAATATTCAAAATTTAAAACATAAAACTGAACGTGAATATCAAGGTCGTCAGATTCGTGCTGAAATTGCCTTAATGAGTGAACATGATCCAATGTATTTAAAACAAGCTTTACCTGACCCTTATTATGGTGGGGCAGAGGGCTTTGAACGTGTGCTTGATCAATGTGAGTCAAGTAGTCAAGCATGGATTGAACACTTTAAAAAACAAGCGCAGTACTAAAAGGTTGACGATGAACATTCAAAAAAACGTTTCACTGAAAGCATTTAATACCTTGAATTTAGATGTGCTTGCTTCAGATTATGTGCAAATTCATTCACCACAAGATGTGGTAGATGCTTTGGCGTATGCCCATTCGGAACAATTAAATGTTTTGATTTTATCAGGTGGGAGTAATCTACTACTACCAAAGAATATTCATGCTTTGGTGATGCATATGGATATTCAAGGTATTGAGCTTTTATCTGAAAATGAAAGCAGTCGAACTTTAAAAGTGGGTGCAGGACAAGCGTGGCATGATTTTGTGTTATGGACAACCACACAAAAATTGTATGGTTTACAAAATTTAGCGTTAATTCCTGGTCGAGTGGGTGCTGCGCCTGTACAAAATATTGGTGCTTATGGTGTTGAGGCGGGTGAGTTTATTGAGTCGGTTGAAGTTTATGATCGCCAACAGCAACAGTTTAAATTGATTAATGCCCAAGAATGTCATTTTTCATATCGACATAGTATTTTTAAAGATGATCCAAATCGCTATGTGATTGTGGCTGTTATTTTTAAACTTTTAAAACATCCTGATCTAAAAATAAACTATGGCGACTTAAAAGCAGCTATGCAAGATGATTTTTCTGCGGAAAATTTACAAAAACAAGTTATTCACATTCGTCAAAGTAAACTGCCAGATCCAAAAGATTTTCCAAATGTGGGGAGTTTCTTTAAAAACCCAATCATTGATCAAGCAAAATTATTAAAATTATCAGTGGAATTTCCAAACATTCCGCATTATCCTCAAATAAATGAACGAGTTAAAATTGCAGCAGGTTGGTTAATTGATCAAACTGGTTGGAAAGGCAAACGCTTAAATCAGGTAGGAATGTTTGAAAAACAAGCGTTGGTTTTGGTGAATTATACAGATGCCACTTTAGATGATGTGCAAGCGACTTATCGTGCAGTACAACAAGACGTTTACAATAAATTTAATGTTTTACTAGAGCCAGAACCTGTATTGTTTAACGAACTGGGTTTGATTGAGCCACATCTAAGGTAAATAAAACATGAAAAAACAGCATTGGATGGTCAAAACAGTACGAAGGATAGCAGTCCTGTTCGTCTTTTTGGCTGCTCTAATGGTTTTTTGGTATACGCCATTTTATTCAAATTTAATGGTGAGGCTGCTTAACACGTTTGTTCCTGTCGAAGTAAATCAGTTGGCTGCTCAGAGTCAGCAAAATGCGGCATTGTCAGACTCGGAAAACTTAGAACCTGGCTCAAAACTCTGGATTGCACGCCAAGCTTATTTAAAATTGATGGAACAGGAAATTAACAGTCAAGATGCACAAGGTTTAACAACACTGCAACTTAGATATAAGGCACTGCAAGAGCAAATTAATGATAAGCAAAAAGAAAAACAGGAAAATGAAGATAAACCCCTCATTCCTTTGGTGATGGAGCAAACAGCTTCAGATGTGCAACCTGATGAAAGCGCAACAGTCAAAGCTTTACTGGATTTAAATAGCGAAAATAATAAAGCCTTGATGGATCAATATCTGAAATTTCTAAAAACACATCCAGTTGAGGTAGTCAAAGATGAAATGCAAGATATTCAAAATGAGCAACTCGCAAGTTCGCAAGTGCAAGAAGATATTGCCAATATACAAAGTCAAACTAATGTAAAAAATAAAAGCACCAATCAACCCTATGCAATTGTGGTATTGGGCGGTGGATTAACTTTAGATAAAAATCAAAAAGATATTATTGTGAATGCTTATACTCGTGTAAGATTAGAAAAAACTATAGAAGTTGAAAAGAAAACAAAATTACCTATTGTATTGAGTGGCGTTGAGTCTCCTTATATGCAGGCATGGCTTAAACAACGAGGTGTAGATGCGAATCTCCTTGAAAACAGAAGTATGAACACTTGTGAAAATACTCGTTTTAGCTCACTACTTTTACAGAAAAAAGGAGGCGCACCTACAGTATTGTTGATAACAGACCGTTATCATATGCCAAGGACACGTCGATTATTTGCTTTAAATGGCATAGAAACCATTCCAATCGAAGCAGCGATGCCTACACCTTTAACAGAATGGCAACCTAGCCAACAAAACTACAATCACAGCCGTCGTGCCAACTATGAAACATTAGCGACCATTCGAGATGTTTTATTTGGTTCAAGCGGTTGTCGTGAGGTGCCATAATGTCAAATATTCCATTTTTAAATCCAACGATTTTAAAGCAGCTTGATTTACCTGTTCCAAATCGAGAACAGACCCCACAACTGTTAGAAGCATTAAATTTAAACAAGCCCTATCAAGCATCGCGAGAGATTGATGCATATCGCCGTTTATATGGTTTAGATCAATTGCAAGGATACCATTGGCAGGGCTTTGTGGAAATGCCGCTCTTTAAATTACATGTACAAGTTTTTCAGCCCAATATGGATAAAATAAAAGGTACAGTATTTTTATTACATGGTTATCTTGAGCATAGTGGTATTTATCAACCGATTATTCGAGAAATTTTAGAACAAGGTTTTAGCGTCATTACATACGATTTACCAGGACATGGTTTAAGTAATGGTTCACCTGCAAATATTCAAAACTTTGACCATTATCAGCAAGTGTTACATGCGGTTTATCAATATGTAAAAAATGCCAATCAACTGCCAAAACCGTGGTTAGGTATTGGACAAAGTACAGGTGCGGCGATTTTGATGCATCATTTATTAGAATATGCTCAGCGTCGTGAAAACCCGATTGTAGAGCGTGTATTACTCCTATCACCCTTGATTCGACCAGCAAAATCGGCATGGTGGCATAATTCGGTGGGTTTGGGCATTATTCGTCGAATTAAACGAGAAGTCCCACGTCATTTCAAACGCAATAATCATAATCCTGAATTTTTACGTTTTGTAAGACTGAAAGACCCATTACAACCTCGTATGATGGGAATGGATTGGATTTTGGCAATGTCGAAATGGATGCAAGAAATGGAAAATCGCCCAGCTTGCCGAATTCCTGTATGGCTTGCCCAGGGTGCGCAGGATCAAACCGTAGATTGGCGTTATAATATTGAATTTGTGCGACACAAGTTTAGATTGCAAACTTTACTTATGTTAGAAGAAGGTTCACATCAACTCATTAATGAAAGAGCTGACATTCGTGCAGCATTAACAGGTTTAATCCCTGCCTTTTTACACGCTAACTCAGTTGGTTCATATTATTAGCTAATATCGACTCTAACATGGCTCTAATTTTAAAGGTTATTAGACTTTTGCTTAGAAGGGTGATGACTAAATAAACAAAAAAGAAGTTTTTTACTAAAAGTGATTAAAAAGAGCACAGATGATGAAAATAAATAAAAATAGGGCTTGCGTTCATTTAAAAACTCTATAGAATACGCTGCATTCCAACGCGATACAGCAAACGAACTTAGCTTAACGGGTTAAGTTGTTAAAAGTTTATTGCGTTTTATTTATCACTGACGAGGTGGTAAATAATTCATTAAGAGTATATGAAGAACAACTTGTGTGGATTTTTACTGATTGATTGATCGAAATATTATCATTGATTGATTGGTTTAAATTACTCGAAGTTTATTTGAGAGAATTTGTCAGAAAATTGATGAGCCAGAATTGGTGTCTTATTCTATAATAAAGGCACAAATGATTTTAACTGAAGAGTTTGATCATGGCTCAGATTGAACGCTGGCGGCAGGCTTAACACATGCAAGTCGAGCGGGGTGAGTTACTTCGGTAACTGACCTAGCGGCGGACGGGTGAGTAATACTTAGGAATCTGCCTATTAGTGGGGGACAACGTTCCGAAAGGGACGCTAATACCGCATACGCCCTACGGGGGAAAGGAGGGGATCACTTGTGACCTTTCGCTAATAGATGAGCCTAAGTCGGATTAGCTAGTTGGTGGGGTAAAGGCCTACCAAGGCGACGATCTGTAGCGGGTCTGAGAGGATGATCCGCCACACTGGGACTGAGACACGGCCCAGACTCCTACGGGAGGCAGCAGTGGGGAATATTGGACAATGGGGGGAACCCTGATCCAGCCATGCCGCGTGTGTGAAGAAGGCCTTATGGTTGTAAAGCACTTTAAGCGAGGAGGAGGCTCCTATAGATAATACCTATAGAGAGTGGACGTTACTCGCAGAATAAGCACCGGCTAACTCTGTGCCAGCAGCCGCGGTAATACAGAGGGTGCGAGCGTTAATCGGATTTACTGGGCGTAAAGCGTACGTAGGCGGCTTTTTAAGTCGGATGTGAAATCCCCGAGCTTAACTTGGGAATTGCATTCGATACTGGGAAGCTAGAGTATGGGAGAGGATGGTAGAATTCCAGGTGTAGCGGTGAAATGCGTAGAGATCTGGAGGAATACCGATGGCGAAGGCAGCCATCTGGCCTAATACTGACGCTGAGGTACGAAAGCATGGGGAGCAAACAGGATTAGATACCCTGGTAGTCCATGCCGTAAACGATGTCTACTAGCCGTTGGGGCCTTTGAGGCTTTAGTGGCGCAGCTAACGCGATAAGTAGACCGCCTGGGGAGTACGGTCGCAAGACTAAAACTCAAATGAATTGACGGGGGCCCGCACAAGCGGTGGAGCATGTGGTTTAATTCGATGCAACGCGAAGAACCTTACCTGGTCTTGACATAGTAGAAACTTTCCAGAGATGGATTGGTGCCTTCGGGAATCTACATACAGGTGCTGCATGGCTGTCGTCAGCTCGTGTCGTGAGATGTTGGGTTAAGTCCCGCAACGAGCGCAACCCTTTTCCTTACTTGCCAGCATTTCGGATGGGAACTTTAAGGATACTGCCAGTGACAAACTGGAGGAAGGCGGGGACGACGTCAAGTCATCATGGCCCTTACGACCAGGGCTACACACGTGCTACAATGGTCGGTACAAAGGGTTGCTACCTAGCGATAGGATGCTAATCTCAAAAAGCCGATCGTAGTCCGGATTGGAGTCTGCAACTCGACTCCATGAAGTCGGAATCGCTAGTAATCGCGGATCAGAATGCCGCGGTGAATACGTTCCCGGGCCTTGTACACACCGCCCGTCACACCATGGGAGTTTATTGCACCAGAAGTAGGTAGTCTAACCGCAAGGAGGACGCTTACCACGGTGTGGTCGACGACTGGGGTGAAGTCGTAACAAGGTAGCCGTAGGGGAACCTGCGGCTGGATCACCTCCTTAACGAAAGATTGACGATTGGTAAGAATCCACAACAAGTTGTTCTTCATTGATGTATCTGAGGGTCTGTAGCTCAGTTGGTTAGAGCACACGCTTGATAAGCGTGGGGTCACAAGTTCAAGTCTTGTCAGACCCACCATTCTGACTAACAAAATATTTGAATGAGAGTTTAAGTATTGAATGCAGGAAATTAGATATATTGGTCTTAAGCTGGGGACTTAGCTTAGTTGGTAGAGCGCCTGCTTTGCACGCAGGAGGTCAGGAGTTCGACTCTCCTAGTCTCCACCAAGTACTTTCAAGAGTACGAGCTAAAATAGATTATAGAAATTAATGAATTTGATGAAAATTGAATTGATTAATTTCTGTGATTTATCACAGTTTACTACGTGCTGACGAGGCAGTAGTTAATCATTAACAGAATATATTTGAGTTGAAATAAATTGTTCATACTCGTTTCAATTAAACATAAGAATATGACACGCAAGTGACATGTTTGAATGTTTGAAAGAAATTGAGTTACTAGCGATAAAACTGAATCAAGCGTTTTGGTATATGAATTTAGATTGAAGCTGTACAGTGCTTAAGTGCACAGACAACAAACTGTAGGTTTGATAAATATGAATATTTATTAAATTGTCTTAATCCTACTTGTAGGGATTAACGACTGTTTGGGGTTGTATAGTCAAGTAATTAAGTGCATGTGGTGGATGCCTTGGCAGTCAGAGGCGATGAAAGACGTAATAGCCTGCGATAAGCTTCGGGGAGGCGGCAAATATCCTGTGATCCGGAGATTTCTGAATGGGGAAACCCACTTACCATAAGGTAGGTATCGCATGATGAATACATAGTCATGCGAGGCGAACGAGGGGAAGTGAAACATCTCAGTACCCTTAGGAAAAGAAATCAATTGAGATTCCCTCAGTAGCGGCGAGCGAACGGGGATCAGCCCATTAAGTTATATGTGTTTTAGCGGAATGCTCTGGGAAGTGCAACCGTAGAGGGTGATAGTCCCGTACACGAAAGGGCACATATAATGATGACGAGTAGGGCGAGGCACGTGAAACCTTGTCTGAATATGGGGGGACCATCCTCCAAGGCTAAATACTCCTGACTGACCGATAGTGAACCAGTACCGTGAGGGAAAGGCGAAAAGAACCCCTGTGAGGGGAGTGAAATAGATCCTGAAACCGCATGCATACAAGCAGTGGGAGCCGACTTGTTCGGTGACTGCGTACCTTTTGTATAATGGGTCAGCGACTTATATTCAGTAGCAAGGTTAACCGAATAGGGGAGCCGTAGAGAAATCGAGTCTTAATAGGGCGCATAGTTGCTGGGTATAGACCCGAAACCGGGTGATCTATCCATGAGCAGGTTGAAGGTTGGGTAACACTAACTGGAGGACCGAACCCACTGTCGTTGAAAAGCCAGGGGATGACTTGTGGATAGGGGTGAAAGGCTAATCAAACTCGGTGATAGCTGGTTCTCCCCGAAAGCTATTTAGGTAGCGCCTCGGACGAATACCATTGGGGGTAGAGCACTGTTTCGGCTAGGGGGTCATCCCGACTTACCAAACCGATGCAAACTCCGAATACCAATGAGTACTATCCGGGAGACAGACTGCGGGTGCTAACGTCCGTAGTCAAGAGGAAAACAATCCAGACCGCCAGCTAAGGTCCCAAAATCTATATTAAGTGGGAAACGATGTGGGAAGGCATAGACAGCTAGGAGGTTGGCTTAGAAGCAGCCACCCTTTAAAGAAAGCGTAATAGCTCACTAGTCGAGTCGGCCTGCGCGGAAGATGTAACGGGGCTAAAATATAGTACCGAAGCTGCGGATGTATACTATGTATACGTGGTAGGGGAGCGTTCTGTAAGCCGATGAAGGTGGATTGAGAAGTCTGCTGGAGGTATCAGAAGTGCGAATGCTGACGTGAGTAACGACAAAACGGGTGAAAAACCCGTTCGCTGAAAGACCAAGGGTTCCAGTCCAACGTTAATCGGGGCTGGGTGAGTCGACCCCTAAGGCGAGGCCGAGAGGCGTAGTCGATGGGAAATTGGTTAATATTCCAATACTTCTGTGTAATGCGATGAGAGGACGGAGAAGGTTAAGTCAGCCTGGCGTTGGTTGTCCAGGTGAAAGGTTGTAGGCATGTATCTTAGGCAAATCCGGGGTACTCTATGCTGAGAACTGATAGCAAGCTGTACTTGTACAGTAAAGTGGCTGATACCATACTTCCAAGAAAAGTCTCTAAGCTTCAGTTACACAGGAATCGTACCCGAAACCGACACAGGTGGTCAGGTCGAGTAGACCAAAGCGCTTGAGAGAACTCTGCTGAAGGAACTAGGCAAAATGGTACCGTAACTTCGGGAGAAGGTACGCTGCCGGTGGTGATAGAACTTGCTTCTTGAGCTGCTGGCAGCCACAGAAACTAGGCCCCTGCAACTGTTTATTAAAAACATAGCACTCTGCAAACACGAAAGTGGACGTATAGGGTGTGATGCCTGCCCGGTGCTGGAAGGTTAATTGATGGGGTTAGCGTAAGCGAAGCTCTTGATCGAAGCCCCAGTAAACGGCGGCCGTAACTATAACGGTCCTAAGGTAGCGAAATTCCTTGTCGGGTAAGTTCCGACCTGCACGAATGGCATAATGATGGGGGCGCTGTCTCCAGCAGAGACTCAGTGAAATCGAATTCGCCGTGAAGATGCGGTGTACCCGCGGCTAGACGGAAAGACCCCGTGAACCTTTACTGCAGCTTGACATTGAACTTTGATCTTACTTGTGTAGGATAGGTGGGAGGCTTTGAAACCGAGACGCTAGTTTCGGTGGAGCCAATCTTGAAATACCACCCTGGTAATATTGAGGTTCTAACTCTGTCCCGTTATCCGGGACGAGGACCATGTCTGGTGGGTAGTTTGACTGGGGCGGTCTCCTCCTAAAGAGTAACGGAGGAGTACGAAGGTGCGCTCAGCGTGGTCGGAAATCACGCGTAGAGTATAAAGGCAAAAGCGCGCTTAACTGCGAGACCCACAAGTCGAGCAGGTACGAAAGTAGGTCTTAGTGATCCGGTGGTTCTGTATGGAAGGGCCATCGCTCAACGGATAAAAGGTACTCTGGGGATAACAGGCTGATACCGCCCAAGAGTTCATATCGACGGCGGTGTTTGGCACCTCGATGTCGGCTCATCTCATCCTGGGGCTGAAGCAGGTCCCAAGGGTATGGCTGTTCGCCATTTAAAGAGGTACGCGAGCTGGGTTTAGAACGTCGTGAGACAGTTCGGTCCCTATCTACCGTGGGCGCTGGAAATTTGAGAGGATCTGCTCCTAGTACGAGAGGACCAGAGTGGACGAACCTCTGGTGTACCGGTTGTGACGCCAGTCGCATCGCCGGGTAGCTATGTTCGGAAGGGATAACCGCTGAAAGCATCTAAGCGGGAAGCCTACCTCAAGATAAGATTTCCCCGAGGCTTTATGCCTCCTAAAGAGCCGTTCAAGACTAGGACGTTGATAGGTTGGATGTGGAAGTACGGCGACGTATGAAGCTGACCAATACTAATTGCTCGTGAGGCTTGACTATACAACACCCAAACAGTTGTATGTTTCGATAAATTCAATGCAAAATACTTGATTTAGTGAAAAAGCTAGTTAAAATATCCAACTCAAATAAATTTCTGTTAATAACTCATTTGACCAAAGCTAGGCACATCGAAGCACAAAGCATCGTAATTAAGACCAAGTGATTAATCATAAACAGTTTGCTGGCGACAATAGCAAGAGTGAACCACCTGATCCCTTCCCGAACTCAGAAGTGAAACCTCTTTGCGCTGATGGTAGTGTGGGGTTACCCATGTGAGAGTAAGTCATCGCCAGCTTTTAAATTCAAACACCCTCTGTCAGAAGACAGAGGGTGTTTTTTTATGGGGATAAAAGAATAGGGAGCAGATAAAATAATTTAGATATACAGGATTATTTTATAAATATTCGATTTTTAAATTTAATTACTAATAGTTTTTAGGTAGATAGTTGATTTTATTTATATTATTTGGTAGATCATCTTAAAAATATGTAGAAAACGTGAATTGGCTTAAGCAGATTTTAATTCAATAGGTCTTAAAATCTGCTGAATTCCTGAATTATATCCATTCACAAGTACCAACGCATATAAAGTTAAAGCTGAAAATTTTGAAATTACGACTCCCTGTTAAATGAAACCACAATAACAAAGTGAGGACTT
Source organism: Acinetobacter defluvii (assembly GCF_001704615.3). NCBI lineage: Bacteria > Pseudomonadati > Pseudomonadota > Gammaproteobacteria > Moraxellales > Moraxellaceae > Acinetobacter > Acinetobacter defluvii. The sequence goes on along the minus strand of NZ_CP029397.2, from coordinate 1,649,910 downwards.
CAGAGGCACTGATTTTACTTTGACGCAATCGCTTAGCTTGTCCTGAAGTAAGCCTATATTGTTCAACATTATTGGTAATATCAGCACAAAAATCATCAATTAAACAAAAAAGTGTTGTAAGCTGTGTATCGATAGGCATTTGAGGTTATTCAGTTTTTGTCGTGATTAAATTGTGACTCAAATGCCTATTCTTTATCAAGTTTCTTATCCCGAATTCACGTTAGAAAGTAAACAATCAATTTAAACAGGTCATTCACAATTAAAGCTTACTTGTTAAAGTGAGCTTTAAGACTTATTTAGTGAGATGTATTATATTCTTTTAAATTGACCTGATTTAATTTACGCTTAATGATAAATCCAAACTCAGGCCAAATAATGTGATTTCGTCCTGCATCATCCAGATAATAACTTTTACACACATCAGGACGCACAGGCATTTTCACTAAGCGTTGATCAATTTTGCGGTTAAATTGATCCTGTACAGATTGCTTCACTTCAATGCGTTGCAATCCTTGATCCATCAATTTTTGAATCGTTTTAGAAATATAAATCGACTGTTGTTCCGACGTCCACATCACCGAACCGACTGTATTCTGCGAGTTTGGCCCCAGCATCATAAACATATTGGGGAAACCATGAATCGTCATGCCCATATAAGCCCGTGGTTGACGTTGCCAGATTTCGCTAAGCGTCTTCTGATTTTTACCTTGAATAATTTGATAAATCGCAGGTTCAGCGACCGCATAACCTGTACCAAAAATAATGGTATCCACTGCAATTTCCTGACCATCTTCACCGACCACACCGTGTTCAGTAATGTGCGATAAACCCTGAAATAACACGCTGACATTGGATTTTGCCAAAGCACTGTACCAATTGTTGGAAAACATTGGACGTTTACACCCCAGTGTATGATCAGGTGTCAGTTTTTGACGCAGATCAGCATCTTTAATGCTCATATTGATGTTTAATTTGCCCAAAGCTTGCAATTTTTGCATCAATTTTTCATTCATAAACACAGGCAACGACGGTTCCAAACTCCATAATGCCGACTGACGTACTGTTTTTTCTAGCAACGGTAATTTTTTAAAGAGAATTTTGACCGCTTGCGGTACAGCAAAATCAGGCTTTGGCAACACCCATGAAGGTGTCCGTTGAAAACTGTAAATATGTCCTGCTTTGGGTTGAATCGCAGGTAGAAATTGAATGGCGGACGCACCACTACCGATGACAGCGACTTTTTCTCCTGTTAAATCATGTGCATGATTCCATTTTCCTGAATGAAACATGATGCCTTTAAATTTTTCCTGACCGGGAAAGCTTGGCATTTTCGCTTCGCCAATAAAACCTGTCGCAGGCACAAAAAACTTAGCGACATACTGTTGACCATCACGTGTTTGAATATTCCAGACTTTTTGGCTTTCATCCCAAATGGCTTCGGTCACTTCGGTATTGAGTTTAATCTGATCCAAAATTTTAAATTTAGTCGCAACACCTTCTAAATAATCACGAATTTCGGCTTGTGGTGCATAAGTACGTGACCAGTTTGGATTCGGTGCATAGCCCAAGGAGTACATTTCACTTGGTACATCGCAGAATAGACCAGGATAATCATTCAATGCCCATGTACCGCCAATTCGGCTCGCCATATCTAAAATAATACTATTGCGAATACCTTGTTCATTCAGTTTGATACAGGTACTCAGCCCTGATGGTCCTGCACCAATGATTAAAACATCCACATAAATTTTGTTTTGCTTTGCTGTATTCATCTTGTTCTCAGCTCTAAAATGAAGAAAGGGTTTGAAAATGTTGAATTAAATGCGTTGCAACCACTTGCGGTTGTTCTGCCTGTAAAAAATGCCCACAATTTTCGATATAAGCCGTGTTTAGATCAGCTTGGAAATATTGCGACTTGGCTAAACTTCGATGCAGCTTGATATTCATACAACCATCATCCAAACCTGCAAGAGCAAGCGTGGGCACAGCAATCGGTGCAAAAAGTTGCTGATTTGCAGTCAGATTTTTTGATTGATGAATGGCGAATAAATTACGGTAGTAACGTGTGGCTGCCCATGCAATTCGACGCTGTTTAAAAATCTGTCGTGTCGCTGCAAAATCCTGTTCAGAAAATCGCCATGTCGGTGACCATTCTTTCCAGATATTTTCCACAAATTTTGCCTGATTTTTCGCAAGTAAATAGGGCGCAATCTGTGACTGCATCAGCAACATATAAGAAGACATCAACAATTGTTTGGGTATGGCTGAAATCGCTTTATGCAAAAACTGCATCTGTGGAATCGGTGGCACAGCCAAAACACTGATACTATGCAAATGCGCAGGATGCTGACTGGCATACGCCATCGCAATGGCCGCGCCCCAATCGTGTCCAACCAAATGACATTTAGATATGTTTAAAAATTTCAGCCATTGATGAACATCTGAAGCCGCTGAAGCAATGCCGTAATGCGCTTTTTTATTTACCGATTCAAGGGTGTAGCCCCGTAACCACAGCACAAGCACCTGATAACCTGCATTCACCAAGGCAGGATAAACCTGATCCCAACTGTGCGGTGTATCAGGAAAACCATGCAATAAAATCACCAATGGATCATTTTCATTTCCATATAAATTTGCCGTTAAACGCAGCTGATCGACATTTAAATGAAGTAATTTTCCCTGCATCTCAACCTGCCTGTGCAATACGTGCAGCATGTGATTTTGCTAAATAAGCAAGGGCTTTGTTCACATCACCATCATGTTCAGGGTGATAGTTCAAAGTTGACCAATGCTTCAATGATTTAAAAATCATGTCTAAACTGGGTACACGGTTTTGCCTGGAAGATTGGTGAAATTGTTTCAGCGCCCGAATTGGATTTTTAAAAGCATATTTTTTGGCATTGGCATGTGGGTCGATATGACATAAGTAAGATGCCGTGCCTAACCAACCTATCGCCATGACAGGAAAGGCAAGGGCAGCACTACTTTGGCGTAATACATAAGCGCTTAGTCCATCGCCTGCAAGTCCACGAAAAGCATCATAAGCTACTGTACGATGTTCAACTTCTTCCGCACCATGCCAACGTAAAATATCTAACATGACAGGATCAGCATTGTCCAAACCTTCTGCATCCAATACCCACGTCCCAAAGGAACAGAAATAATGTTCCCACACTGCAATCATGCCCATACGATAGGCAAGCCATAGTTTTTGAAGTTGTGCAGTTGGGAGTTTTAGCCCAAAAGGTTGGTCGGACAATGCATTTTTAAATGCCCAATCCAAAAAAATTTTATAGTCCTGAATCTCAATATTGTGCATTTTAAAATAGTGTTCAGCGCCCTGATGTGCCATCGCATGTGCGCCTTCCTGTGCAATAAAGCCTTTAATATCCGCAATCAAATTCGGGTCAGACACATGCTGCAAGGTCTGATTGGCCAAGCGACAAAACCAATGTTCAATCTGGGTAATGGCAATATTCAACACATTCATGATATGGGTTGCATAAGCATCGCCCTCAATCCAATGCACAGGCGTTTGGCTAAAATCAAACTTTAAACGGCGTGCGCTAATTTGATGATTGATAAATTCCCCCATCACACAACTCCTGACCTTTTAAATCGAGATATTTTCGATTTTTCTGATTAAAGATTGATTGTGAATGTAGCCATTTTGTGCAAACCATTGCAGCGAATCCCGAATGGCGATTTCAATCGGTGTTTGCGGTAGACCCAATTCGGAAATGGCTTTGCTACAGTTAAATGAAGTACCCAATTGTCCAATTTTAGCTGCGGATGGCGTTACCAACGGGGCTTTATGGGTAATATGCTCCGTCACCCAAAGCGCTAAATGACCTGCCATTTGTGAAGATACCCCTTCAATGAGCGAAGGAATCGGCATCACAGGGCGCCAAATACCCAGCAAACGATGCACCATTTTCGCCATTTCAATGCCTGATAAATCACGGTTGCCAAGGATATAAGTTTCGCCTGAACGCCCTTTTTCTGCCGCAAGTAAATGACCTTGGGCAACATCACGCACATCGACCATATTGTTAATGGCAGCAGGAACAGCAAGCGCAGGCATGGCTGCTACGGTTAAAATGAGTTTTCCTGTTGGCGTTGGAGCAATATCACATGGACCGACCGGACCTGTCGGGCAGACAATCACCACATCCAAACCACCTGCGGCAAATTGCAAAGCCACTTGATGCGCTTCAAACTTGGTCAGTACATAGGCATCACCTGTCACCCCCAAAGCGAATGGACTATTTTCAGTGCCTTGAATGCCTTTGGGTTGACCCGCAAAACATGCGCCTGTACTTGTATAAACCACACGTTTGACGCCTGCTTTTTTTGCTGCATTGAGCACCGTCCGTGTACCCTCGATATTGACTTTGCGCATCAATTCAGGCTTTGGAAGCCACAACGCATAAATGGCTGCGGTATGAAATACCCAATCACAGCCTTTCACCGCTTCGTCCATTTTCGCAGCATCGGTAATGTCACCTGCGAGCAGTTCGACATCCAAACCTTTTAAATTGTCTAATTTTTCATTGGGTAAATGTAAAACACGCACTTCATGATTTGCGTTCAGCAAAGTTTTTACAATATGCGAGCCGATAAATCCTGCACCACCTGTCACGAGAACTTTCATAGTAAATTTCCGAAATTGCCTGTCGTTTTACGATTGAGTTGTAAGATTGATTTTTAGGGTCAAATTTAGTTTTCAACGACACTATGCGTGAATGTAAAACTGTGGCATAGTTCATAAGCTGACAATTTTTACCATTTTACGCCAATATGACAGAAAAATAAGATGAGCCAAATACAACCTGCATTGCCTGGGACTTATGTACACTTATTGATTGATGTGGTTCAGCGTTGGGAAATTTCCATCGAGCAACTGCTCAAATCCACCAAAATTCAGGCAGAACAACTACAAGAAGCATTTTGGTATGTGGATTTTATTGAATTTAATCGACTACTTGAAAATGCTGAGCGTCTCACCCATGAGCCTGCGCTTGGAATCTATTTGGGTTTGCAAATGACCGTGTCTTGTCATGGCAGTGTTGGCATGGCGGCGATGGTGTCAAAAAATTTAGGGGAAGCTCTGGCGGTCATGGAACAGTTCATTGGTATGCGCTGTGCAGCGTTAAAGCCACGTTTAGACATTGAAGGCGATATTGCTTACTTATATTTAGATCAGCCTTTGCCTGAATATCGTTTAAATCAGACAGGGTTAATTTTCTTAATGCTTGGTTTTGTACAAATGTCCAAAGCTCTGACAGGAAAGGATTTATCGGGATGGCTTGAATTCGATTTTGCACAACCTGATTATTTTGAGCGAATCCAATCTGAATTATCAACTCAATGTGTATTCAATCAATCGGTGAATCGTTTGGTTTTTCCCAAGCAATATCTGGAACTTGGCTTGGTTATGGCTGACCCAATGATTGCCCGTTTAGCCCGTGAGCAATGCAAACGAGATATTAATAAACTCTCCGTCAAACTTGGCGAAAAAATCAAACCAGTGTATTGGTCAAAGAGCTATTATTTGATGAAGTGCAGGGCTTTTTTAAGCTGAATGAAGTAGCTGAAAAACTGAATATTTCTGAGAGAACGCTACAACGGCAACTTTCAGCCGAAGGTACAACCTTCTTGAAACTTCAGGATGAAGTCCGAAAAAAACACGCCAAGCTTTTATTAAATAATGAAAACAAAACGATAGAACAAGTTGCCCTACAATTAGGATATTCTGAAACATCCCAATTTACCCGTGCGTTTAAGCGTTGGATGAAGATGACGCCTAAAAGTTATCAAATGATCGTAAAAAATAAATTGCTTTAAATATAAGTGATTTGCACATCACTACAATGGATATGCAAAAGACAAATAATATATCATTGTAATTTTAATGAAATACTTTCAAAATTTGCATTTCCATATCAGTCATGGGTTAGATTTAAATGAAAAAATTAGGTGAACTTGCCTTCAAACTTGCGGGTGTAAAATATCATGTTGAGCCTGATGTTCTAGAAAAAAAACAAGTAATTATTGGTTTTGAACATACTTCAATGATGGATGCTGTACTTTCATTGGCGATTTTCCAAATTTATAATCTTAAAATTCATACTTTAATTAAAAAAGAACTGTTTAAAGGACCATTTAAACCTCTGCTTGAAGCATTGGGAGGAATTGCTGTAGATCGTAGGTCGAATAAAGACATCGTTTCTCAAATGGTTGAGCATTTTCACGCCAATGAGGAATTTAATCTCGTGATTGCACCTGAAGCAACACGTGCCAAAAATGGTGAAGCACGTAAACCTATTCGTACTGGATTTTGGCATATTGCAAAAGCGGCAAATGTCCCGATTGTGTTGATGTACATCAATAATAAAAATAAGCAGGGCGGGATTTTTGGTAAAATTTATCCAACTGAATTAGAGCATGATTTGGCATTGATTAAAGAACTTTATAAAAAGCATGCAGATTTGGATATTGTTATTCCACACACTCAGAAAAGTTAGTTATTTGTATATTTTCTCAAAAAAAGACACTTTCTCAAAAAAAAGTGCTTATGGTAGAATCACTTTCAATTTGATATGGCATAAGGCCATTCTACAAGGAGCATATTTCGCATGGCGGGTCATTCCAAGTGGGCAAACACCAAGCATCGTAAAGCAAAACAAGATGCGAGCCGCGCTAAAGTTTTCACTAAGTTTATCCGTGAAATTGTAACAGCAGCTCGACTTGGCGGTCCAGACGTTGCAAGTAACCCTCGTTTACGTGCTGTAGTTGAAAAAGCATTGGTTGCAAATATGACACGTGACACGATTAATCGTGCTATTCAACGTGGTGCTGGTGGTGAAGATAATGAAGATTTAAAAGAAGTCACTTACGAGGGGTATGGTGTCGGTGGTGTTGCGGTTATTATTGAAACCATGACGGATAACTTGAATCGTACCGTTCCTGAGGTTCGTCATTGTTTCTCTAAAACTGGCGGTAACTTAGGGACAGCAGGTTCAGTGGCTTACATGTTTACCAAACGTGGTGAGATCACGTTTGAAGATGTGTCTTTAGAAGATAAGATCATGGAAGTTGCTTTAGAAGCAGGTGCTGAAGACATCGAAGTGGCTGAAGATGAAATCTTGGTGATTACGACACCAGAATCATTTGGTGAAGTTCAAGATGCGCTTGCAGCAGCAGGCTTGAAATCTGATAATGCCGAAGTAGTCATGAATCCCTCGACTAAAGCAGAAATCACAGACATTGAACAAGCTAAACAAATTTTGAAAATGATTGATATGTTTGAAGATTTGGATGACGTACAAAACGTGTATACCAACGTTGAATTTAGTGATGAAGTATTAGCTGAATTAGATGCGTAATCTACTCAAATAACATATGTGTTAAAGATGAAACGCCTAATTTTAAATTAGGCGTTTTTTTATTAGCGGATTCAGAAGTTAGATGTGAACATACTTATTTGTTGCATAAATATTTTCTACGGTATCGACCAAGGTACGTGTAGTTTGATCGATTTCAAAATTTAAAAAATCTCCAATGTTTAATTCTGAAAAATTGGTTAGGCGAATAGTTTCTGGGATTAAATCCACAGAAATGAGATAATTTACTTTATCTACTTGGTTTACAGTGAGACTGCATCCATGTAGACCGATAAATCCTTTGAGGAAGAAGTATTTAATTTTTTCTTTTGGAATTTCAATATCTAAATGCAAAGTCTGACCATTTTTAAGAATATTTTTAACTTGTGCTGTACCTTCGATGTGTCCATATAAGTTATGTCCACCATTCTCCATTCCAATTTTAAATGAACGCTCAATATTTACCAATATATTTGGCTTTAAATTACCAAGCGTTGTAACGGATAGTGTTAGGTCAGAAATATCAAAACTGACTAGGCTTTTATCTGGATTAATCCCTGTTACGGTTAAACATGTTCCATCAATTGCGACACTCGCACCAATAAATACATCATCCATAAACCCTTGACTATTTTCAACAAAAATGGTGGCATAGCCTTCATTTTTTTCAATCTGATGAATTTTTTCAGTGCCTAGAACGATACCTGTGTACATGGTAAATCTCATTTCTATGTTTGTAAGCTACTGCTATTAATAACATAAATTAAGAGATTTGCATTCAGCTTTGTACGCGAAAAGAAGATGAATTTTCCCTCTTTTTTGCAAAGAGGGAAACTCAAAGTGTTAAAAACTTTAGGGCTATATTGAAAATGCTTTTAAATAAATTAGTTTTCTAATAAAACAGAACCGTATTGATCTCGCAGATCCTTTTTTAGCATTTTGCCTGTGCCTGTTAAAGGAATTGAATCAACAAAGATGACTTTATCTGGAATCTGCCATTTGGCAATTTTATCAGCATAATAATTCAAAATATCCTCTTCAGTGACGTCTGAGCCTTGTTGTTTAATCGCAATTACTACAGGACGTTCATCCCATTTTGGATGAGTTGCTGCAATGACAGCAGCCATGGCAATCTCAGGGTGACTCATGGCAATATTTTCTAATTCCACAGAAGAAATCCATTCACCACCCGATTTAATTAAATCTTTAGCACGATCACTCAGTAGTAAATAACCATCTTCATTGATTGAAGCAATATCGCCTGTATCGAACCAACCATCAGTAGTTAAGGCATTATTAGGTTTACCATAATAAGATTCAATGATCCAATGTCCTTTGACCTGTAAATTACCTGTGCTATGTCCATCACGAACAACTTCATGAGTACCATTTTCTTCATCGGTAATCCGTAAGTCGACTCCAAAAGGTGGGCGACCTTGCGATAAGCGTACATTAAGTTGCTCATCTGCGGATAGTTTATGATGTTTGGCTTTAAGTTGATTACTGGTGCCGAGTGGACTCATCTCCGTCATGCCCCAAGCATGGATGGTTTCGCAATCATATAAATCTCGAAAGGCTTTCATCATGGCAGGGGGACATGCAGAGCCACCTACGACATTTCGTTTTAAAGTGGCTAATTTACTGCCACATTGTTTGGCTGCTGATAATAAACCTTGCCAAATAGTCGGAACACCCAGTGCAACAGTAACATCATAATCATCAATCATTTGTACCAAACTTGCACCATCTAAACCAGGTCCTGGTAAAACAAAAGTACAACCTACCATCGCTGCCGCATATGGAGTGCCCCAAGCATTGACATGGAACATAGGCACGACAGGTAACATGACATGATTGGCAGATAGGTTGAGTGAGTCTGGAAGGCAGATTGCGTAGGTATGTAAAATGGTAGAGCGATGACTATATAAAGCCCCTTTAGGGTTGCCTGTCGTCCCAGAGGTATAGCACAGTGAACTTGCCGTATTTTCATCAAAGCTTGGCCATTCAAACTGTGCAGAGTGGTCAGCAATTAAAGCATCATAAAATTTAACATCAGGTAAAGCATCAACCACTTCTTGGTCAAATGCACTGAGACAAATAAAATGTTCAACAGTTGGCGTATGCGCTTTAACTGCACGAATCAAAGGCAAGAAAGTTTTATCAAATAAAACGACTTTATCTTGGGCATCATTAATAATAAAAATTAATTGTTCTGGAAATAAACGCGGGTTAATTGTATGACAAACCATACCGCTACCAGAAATGGCATACCAAGCTTCTAAATGGCGATGATTATTCCAAGCAATCGTTGCAATACGATCGGCATGTACTGCGCCTAAATCAGCCAAAGCATTGGCAAAACGTTTTGAGTTCTCTGCAACATGTGTCCAATTGGTCGTGGTAATTGTGCCATCAGTATTTTTAGAAATAATTGCGGTATCACCATGATAACGTGCAGCATGTACGATTAAGTTGCTAATCAACAGAGGCTGAAACATCATATTTCCTTGCATACAAGATCCTTTTATTTTGTTGTGATTGGTTGATTTAATTTATGTTTATTCAATCCATTCCATTTAAAAAACTATTAAATAGAAAAACATAATTTCATCCTAACTAAAAAAAATCTGAATGCAATGAAAATATTGACATTTTTTTTGTAACAATAGCCAAACTAATTGATGATGAAAAACAGAGAGTTATTAAATTCTCACAATTTGAAAATGACTCATAAAATTAGACTAAAGTCTTAGCTTTTTTCTGGATAAATAACTTGAATTGGTGCACAGATATGTTAAAAGTATGAGACACCTTCATTACAAAATGATGTTTTAGGATAAAACATCAATGAAAGGTGAATGCATAATAGGAGAAAATGAATGCTACAAACCTTAAAGAAAATCTTGTGTATACACAAATTTGAATATGAAATTGATGCGAATGCCGTAGTGAAAAAAGAATGCCGTAAATGCGGAGTTTGTCACTGATTTTATATGAAAATTTGTCTGCCATATCATCATATTAAGGTTAAAAACCAGTATGATGATATGTAAAAATATATCCTATAATGACAACACCTCAAATGTACTTGTATTGAAGTTTTCATTCTCATATTTTGATTTATTATTTAAAAGCTATAAAAAATTACAATGGAAATATTGCCAATCCTTTGACTTAAATTAATTTTTATAAAAAATTTCAAACTTTATCTATATAACCGTATTATTTAAAAGTTCTCTATATTTTTATGAAGCATGTTCATATAGAAAGATATCGAGTTTTTGACGTCTAAATTTAGTTAGAGCAATTCGTTATTTTAAACTCTAAGTATAAAGACCTTAAAGCGAACCGAAGTTCGCTTTAAGAAATTTATTTTAAAATTCTTTCAGCTTGAGCTTAGAAGAAGCCCATAGCTTTAGTTGAATAACTCACCAGTAAGTTTTTAGTTTGTTGATAATGATCAAGCATCATTTTGTGGTTTTCACGCCCGATCCCTGATTTTTTATAACCACCAAACGCTGCATGAGCAGGGTAGATATGATAGCAATTTGTCCAAACACGTCCTGCTTGAATCGCACGACCTGCACGATATGAGGTATGTGCTGAACGTGACCAAACACCTGCACCTAAACCATACATGGTGTCATTGGCAATGCGAATCGCATCATCATAATCTTTAAATGTGGTTACAGATAACACTGGTCCAAAAATTTCTTCTTGGAAAATTTTCATACTGTTATCACCTTTGAAAATGGTCGGTTCAATATAGAAACCTTGACCAACTTCTTGACGATCACCACCACCTGTGAGAATTTGAGCGCCTTCAGCACGACCTGTCGCAATACAACCTAAGATTTTATCTTGTTGTTCTTGTGATGCTTGTGCACCGATCATGGTGTCGGTGTCGAGCGGATGACCTGTTTTTATGCGCTTCACACGCTCAACCGCCATTTCTAAGAATTTATCTGCAATGCTTTCTTGAATCAGCGCACGTGAAGGGCAAGTACACACTTCACCTTGGTTGAGTGCAAACATTGCAAAGCCTTCAAGCGCTTTGTCTAGATAGTCATCTTCTTTATCCATCACATCTTCAAAGAAGATATTTGGTGACTTACCACCTAGCTCAAGCGTCACAGGAATGATATTTTCAGTCGCATATTGCATGATCATTTGACCAACTTGCGTAGAACCCGTGAATGCAATTTTAGCAATACGTGGATTAGTCGCCAGTGGACGACCGACTTCTACACCATAACCGTTGACGATATTTAATACACCCGCAGGAAGAATATCTTGAATGAGTTCTGCAAGAACCAAGATACTCGCAGGTGTTTGTTCCGCAGGCTTCAGGACAATACAGTTACCGGCTGCTAGGGCAGGTGCAAGTTTCCACGCTGCCATTAAAATCGGAAAGTTCCATGGAATAATTTGACCGACTACACCTAACGGCTCATGGAAATGGTAAGCGATGGTATCCTCATCGATTTCAGAAATACCGCCTTCTTGTGCACGTAAGCAACCCGCAAAATAACGGAAATGGTCGATACATAGCGGAATATCTGCTGCTAAAGTTTCACGGATAGGCTTACCGTTTTCCCATGTTTCAGCCACTGCAAGGAGTTCTAAATTTTCTTCTAGACGATCAGCAATTTTTAATAAAATATTTGAACGTGTGGTAGGTGAGCTGCTGTTCCATTGTGCTTTAGCTGCATGTGCAGCATCAAGTGCAAGTTCAATGTCTTCAGCAGAAGAACGAGGAACTTTGGTAAAAACTTTACCATCAACTGGAGAAATATTATCAAAATATTCACCTTTGACTGGTGCAACCCATTTGCCACCAATAAAGTTTTCATATTGTGATTTAAATTGTACTGTTGAACCTTCTGTATTTGGATCTGCATAGCGCATAAGAATTTCCCTTTACTTATTTTAACGTTGCAAGGATGACGAATAGTTTCGTCATTTGTGGATGATTCGAGCTTATGAAATAAAAGGTTGGTAAAAGGTTGGAGTTAAAAATTAAAATTTGAGCTATGCTTTAAATTTTAGCAGTATTTTCTTTTATATAAGATGTTTGAGAAAATTAGATACACTTTAAATTTAACTAACGCTTTGGTAGTAAATGCCTTGACGCTACTTCGATATTTTGCAAACAATGGGGTTAAGAGGGAAACAATAAATAGAATGGCACGTAAAAATGACATGGATGTAAAAGGGTGTTGAATATGCAAAACTTAATGCAAAAGCGTCAACAAATTGAAAAGTTTAGACAAAGTAGCAGTCTATCCTTACATCAAGCCGATCAATTGGGTCAAAGTATTGTAAGCTCTTGGCAACGTTCACAACAAGCAGATATCCCAATTGACCGTGAAGCAGCGCCATTACAAACTCAGAAAAACAATAAAAATAAAGGGACCTTAGCGGTGGCACTGGATCACTGTGCTGATGAGCTCAAACATATTGCAGAACAGTCAGCAATGGTGATTGCAGTAGGAGATGTAGGTAGCACGATTATGTGGTCGGCTGCTAGCGGGAAAATGCGTAATGCTGCGGAAAAAGTCCACTTTGTTGAGGGAGGGCAATGGCGTGAAGACTTAGTGGGTACCAACGCTTTGGCGCTATCATTAAAAACACAGCAATCAAGTTGTGTTTTTTCCAATGAGCATTATATGAGTTCTATTCATGATTGGGTGTGTTATGCAGCACCTGTGATTGACCCTTATTCCAAAAATGTTTTAGGTGTGATTGACCTATCAACGACATGGAGTAATCACAATAGTTTAGGCTTGTTGGCGGCTGAACGTTGTGCATCTATTTTGCAGTCAGCATTGTTGAATTATCAGCAGCAACAATTATTTATTCGTGCTTTTGCTGTTCCGCAAGTTTTATTTAATGGCAAAATTGTAGTACTTACGCCTCGTCAAATTGAGATTTTAACAATTTTAGCTTTATGTCCACAAGGTTTGAATTTAGAAAGCTTACATCAGGCTTTATATGGTGAGCGTAAAGTCAGTATGGGGACTTTAAAAGCGGAAATGTCACAGTTAAGAGAGATTTTAGGTGGAATGCTAGGTTCTCGTCCTTATCGTTTACTGGCACATGTAGAAGCAGATTTTTTACAGGCTGAAAATGCATTAGATGCAGGCTATACCGAGTCTGCATTAAAATTATGTAAAGGTGTATTTTTAGCAAAAACAGAAAGCCCATTTTTATGTGCGTGGCGTGATTGTTTAGAATCTCGTTTGAGTGAAGCAATTTTTAAAGCCAATGAGTCTGATGTTCTACTCAAACATTTGGCGCATTTTCCAGAGGCGATTGATGCGGTAGAGCGTTTAATTGAGCTTACCCCATGTGGACATCCTGCCCATCAGATATTATTAAAATATAGAGAAGAGCATTAAACAGTTCATTTTAGATGATTTAAAATGGTGAAAAATCCAGAAGCTGTTTTTCACAGCTTCTTAAAAGGTGGATCGATTAGATTTTTTGCTTTAACCATCCAAATAAGCTTTCATACACTTGGATACGAACTGGTGATGCTGAGAGCACTAAATCATGTAGTCCATTTTTAATCGTCATGATATTGACATCACCTTGTAGTTTTTTTGCATACTTTTCAATGTCTTTTACCTCTAAAATGATGTCACTTGTCTTGGCTGCTCGGTTCATTCTTTTAGGATTTTTGGTTTGATGAGAATGCATAACCAAGGTTGGAACACTGACTTTTGCACCCGCATGTATTTCTCTTTGTGCTTCAAAAATGGCATGCACAAAACTTAAATACACTTTTGGATACTTGGTTGGTTTCCATGTCAGATTAAAATCCCATTCCCCAGACAAATCTTTGTGTAAACTTGGTACATAATTTTTATTTAAGTCACTTGGAAATTTAATATTTGGGAATTTTTTTCCCAGTTGACTTAAACGAGGCAGTGCCAATTTTTTCTTTAAAATATTCATATTAAAGTCATAAAATGGACTATTGCACCATAAGGCTTTGATCGTTGGATGGTCGAGGTTATGTGCTGCAAAAAGCGTGGCAATCAGTCCACCTGTAGAGTGTCCTGCCAAAACGATGCTGTCATGTTGCTCAGATGCGATGATGTCGAGGGCTTGATGAATCTCGGCATCATATTCATTGAGGTTTTTGACATAATAATATTTCTGGTGTGGACGATATGAACGACCATATTTTCTTAAATCAAGTGCATAAAAATCATAACCCTGCTGATTAAATTGTTCAGCCATTTCAGTTTGAAAAAAATAGTCGATAAACCCATGAATATACAGAACAGCCTTGTTGGTGGTATGTTGTGCTTTTTTTCGAACAAGTGTGGCAACCACTTTGCCTTCATCATCGTCTGGTAAGTTTAAAGTAAGTTGTTCATAACCTGCACCTAATAGGTCGGGTGCGTAAGTTATAGGATGCTGTATCGCCATTTTTATACCCAAATCCAGTGAGTTGTTTATCCTTGATCATAAAATGTTTTTACTCAATGATGAAGGGCTTAATTTTTATTAAAATTTTTAATGCGAATGATAGGGGATTTTTAAACTCGCTATGAGTAGAGATCTATTTATAAAAAAAGAATATCACCGAAGTGATATTCCAAAGGTCACAGAAAGTAAATTAAAGTGTTGGGAGAAATTTTAACTTACATAGCCGCTTCGAAAATTGAAATAACTTGTGCATCTGTAGCTTTACGAGGATTCGTCAGCATACAGGCATCTTTCTGTGCATTTGCAGTCATGACCGCATGGTCTTCAGCTTTTACCCCAAGCGCTGCTAAACCTGAAGGAATACCAATCGATACAGATAATTCACGAATGGCATCAATCGCAGCGTATGCAGCTTCAGTAACTGTCAAGCCTTCTATACTTATACCCATGAGCTGCGCAATTTTTGCATAACGGTCTGGGCAAGCAATCAAGTTAAATTCACAAACATGCGGTAATAAGATTGCATTACATACGCCATGAGGAAGATTATAGAAGCCGCCTAATTGGTGCGCCATCGCATGCACATAGCCAAGTGACGCATTGTTAAATGCCATACCTGCAAGATATTGTGCATATGCCATTGCATCCCGAGCTTCGATATTTTCACCATTGGCAACCGCAGGGCGTAACCATTCACTGATCATGCTGATGGCTTTTTCTGCACAAGCATCTGTGATTGGGTTTGCAGCAGTAGATACATAGGCTTCTACTGCATGTGTTAAAGCATCCATTCCTGTCGCTGCGGTTAATGCAGCAGGTTTTGCAATCATCAGCTTAGGATCATCAATAGCTACGAGTGGTGTGCAACGCCAGTCCACAATTGCCATTTTGACATGTGTTTCAGTATTGGTAATGATACAGAAACGTGTCATTTCAGATGCTGTGCCAGCGGTCGTGTTAATCGCAACAAGCGGTGTCATTGCTACTTTACTTTGATCAATCCCTTCATAATCACGAATATGACCACCACCTGCAGTGACTAAACCAATTCCTTTGGCGCAGTCATGTGAAGAACCACCACCTAAAGAAACAATAAAGTCACAACCATTGTCATTATATTCTTTTACCCCATTATGGACATTGATATCCGTTGGGTTTGGTTCAGCACCTGCAAAAACGTGACTATCTACGCCAGCATCTTTTAAATAACCTACAATAATGTCAGCAACGCCAAATTTAAATAAACCAGCATCTGTGACAATCAATGCTTTTTTAGCACCTAAATTTTGAGCTTTGGTGCCGACTTCTTTAGCACAACCTGGTCCAAAGAGTGAAACACAAGGGATATAAAAACCGTTTGTTTGGTCTGCAATATTTTTAAAAGCCATGGTGCGATTCCTTCTACCATATTTGTTATTCATCATCCAACAGGTGATGCTCACCTTGAGAATGAGTATTGCCTGAGTGATTTTATTTTTATACCTACTAAACACCTACCAAATAAAAATAAATAAAATGAATCGGTTATTGAAAGTATAAATTTAAAAATATGAAAAATGCAGAAAAAATAAAGCTTAAAATAAAACAAATCTCGCAGAGAGAAGGCTTATAATGATGCGTTATTGGGGAATATTTGAACTGAGATACCGATCTACATGTTGCCATTTGATGCTCAACAGCACATACATCCACATCAGTGGACAGCACAACAATTATTGAAAATTGCACCGACACTGCTGCATGTTTTTCAAGAACAATGGGCATATTTAGAACATATTCATGCGCAAAATATGTTGCAAATCGATGTGGGCAATAAACAGTTTTCTATTGCCAATGGCTTGTTGGTTCTTGATTTTAATCATCAAAGTGAAATATTGCAGTTTCAAGTAAAAAATATAGATTTACCCATAGATAAAATTTCAAAATTTATTTTACAAGAAATGATCTTTTTTACAGGCAATCGTTTATCACAACATCCAACAACAGTGAAAACCAATGTGCAAGTGCTACGTCAAATTTTGATGGAGCAAGTGTTTCAATGGGTCGATGCTGAGAATCGTATAGAACAATTTATTTATAATATTTCCATACAAGATGCGGCTTTGATTGATCAGCTATTGATACAACAACAGTACTATGATCAACCGCATTTAACTGTATTTGCTGAATATGGTACACAAATTCCTTTAGATGTAGAGTTAAATATCAAACATTTATGCTTAGTCAATTCAGTCAAAGGTGAACAGTTTATTGCTGTGAATGAGTTGATTCCAATTTATGAAGACTTGTGTTTTTCTGCACAGCAATTTTTACCTGAAGCAATCTATCGTTTGCTGCAATGCTTCTATCCTGAACAGTTTAGTTTGATGAACCTGATTGATCATCAGCAAGATTTTCAGCTATTACGTCAACATGCGATCGAAAAGCCCAATGTAATTGCGTATGCGAAACTGATGCATCGTGGTTATTGGCAATATCAGGATTTATTGGATAAAAAACATTTTTTAGATGTAAAAAGCCCATATTGGGATGACTCACAACTGGCACGTTTACCCGTGTTTTATCAAGCCAAAGCGGTAAATTGGATTTTTAAGCAAAAGCTTGAATTGAATTTATGGTTAAGCCAAGTGATTCAAAATCCAAATGTACGTGTTGCAGTCACTGCATTGAGCTTTGTTGATTGTAGTCATGTACATCCGCAAGTGATTTTATTGACATTAAAATATTTTCAAAATATTGCCGCACGTTTATTTTTATTTGATTGCCAGAATCTCTCCGAACAACAACAATGGTTCTTAAATCCTGAAAATCAAAAATATCGTTTAAATGAAAATCGTGAGCATTTAGATCAAAAAGTTGCCATCAGTGCTTCCATGTTATACATCGAAGAATGGCTAGAATTGGTTGATCTTTTATCTCAAAACAACACAAAAAGAGTTAAGCACTGTTATGCAAAACTTAGTCGAGTGATGCAAGCGTATATGTTGTTCTTACAACAAATTGTACAGACCTTACCTACAGAGTTATGGGATTTTATTGATCCTAAAACCCATCAACAGCATGATTTTTTTAAGGCTTTAAAACAGTCAAAACTGGAGGTTTCTGAGTTTCGTCAATATTTTCGACACCAATTCAACAATCAAATTCGTTCAATCAGTATTTTTGATTCGTATGTGGCTGATTATTTAATTGATCATTTTTCACAACACCGTGTTTTAAATAAAAATCTAACTTGGCAAGGTTTATTCCATCAGGCATATGCATGGCATCAACAACTTGAATTTGATAATACATTAGACTATCTAAAAAATAGAGTTGACATAGAACATTGGCAACGGATTTCACCTGAAGCGATTATGCATTTTGAGGGTTGGTGCTTTGAGGAACTACATGAATTAGAACGTGTCATTCAAGAATCAGTCGATTATAAACATTGCTTGGCACATTCATATACTGAACGCATGTTGGCACAAGAATATGTGGCATTTCATATTTATCCAGAAAAACAGCCAGCACAATGTTTGACTTTGGGCTGTATTTATAAAGAAGATCAATTGCATTTTGATCAACTGAAATATCCTAGTAATCGTGCTGCGGATGAAGCTTGTTTAACTAAAGTTTATGCTTTTATTACTGAATTTAATTTGATGCTGCGAAAACGACGTGCAGATGAACGGATTTTGGCATAAAAACTTAACTTTTGGGGTAAAAATCGTTAGGCTATAGCGGTCTGATAAGGTCTAGGTTGTTATGAAACAAGAAACTGCACTGAAGCTCATGAAAACAGGTGAAAATGTCTTTTTGACAGGTTCCGCAGGTGCAGGGAAAACATATACCTTAAACCAATATATAAATTACTTGAAAGTTCGTAAAGTTCCTGTCGCCATTACTGCATCGACTGGGATTGCTGCAACGCATATGAACGGGATGACCATTCATACATGGGCTGGCATCGGCATCAAAGATATACTTTCAGATGACGATCTGAAACGCATGAAAGAGCGAAAATATTTAAAAGAGCATTTGGAAAATGCCCAAGTTTTGATTATTGATGAAATTTCCATGTTGCATGCCAAACAACTGAATTTGGTCAATCAAGTTTTAAAATATTTTAAAGAATCAGATGACGCTTTTGGTGGTATTCAAGTCATTGCAGCAGGTGATTTTTTTCAGTTACCGCCTGTTGGAAAAAATGATGAAAAAAACCGTGATAAGTTTTGTTTTATGTCGAATGCTTGGGTTGAAGCAAAATTTCGTGTGTGTTATTTGACTGAGCAACATCGTCAAGATGATTCTGCGTTAAATGATGTTCTCAATGCCATTCGAGCACAAAATATTCAACCACAACACCTACAAGCCTTACGCAATACCCGAAATCAAGACATTGGTGACACTTATACGCGTTTATATACTCATAATATGGATGTAGATAATATTAATTATAAACATTTAAATGAAATTTCAGGTAAAGAACATCAGTTTATTGCAGTCACAGATGGCAATGAGAAACTGATCGAAACTTTAAAGTCTTCCGTCCGTGCGCCTGATGAATTGACTTTAAAAAAACATGCTAAAGTGATGTTTGTTAAAAATAATTTTGATATGGGCTATATTAATGGCAGTTTAGGAGAGGTGGTCGGTTTTGAGGAAGATGATGAACTCGGAGTATTGCCAAAAGTAAAACTTACCGATGGTACGACGCTATTGGTAGAGCCTGAAACATGGTCAGTAGATAATGACGCAGGCAAAACCATTGCCAGTTTACAACAAGTGCCTTTACGTTTGGCATGGGCGATTACCATACATAAATCTCAAGGCATGACCTTAGAAGCAGCTGAAATTAATTTATCGCATACTTTTGAAAAAGGGCAAGGCTATGTAGCGTTGTCCCGTTTAAAATCTATCGAAGGCTTACGTTTACTTGGTTTTAATGAACAAGCTTTAGAGTTGGATAGTTTAGCGATTAAGGCAGATCGCCGTTTCCAAGAACTTTCAACTGAGGCAGAGCAACACTTTGCTGAAGAAGATTTAACTGTTCAACATAATGCTTTTATTCGTCATTGTGGCGGAACACTGAATGCATCTGAAATTCAACGTAATGAGAAAAAGTTAGCAAAAAGTGCAGGAAAAACCAATTATGCCACAGCGACTTTGGATGAAACCCGTGAGTTGTTTGAAAATGGCTATGAGATTCAAGATATTGCTCATGAACGTGGTTTGACACCTGCAACGATTATTAATCATTTGTCAAAATTGCATCGTGAGCAAGGCTTGGATATTTCTGTGGCAAGTCCTGGTGAAGATGTATTAGAGCAAGTGCGTAAAATTTATAAGAAATTACAAAAACGTCAAGACCCTAATCATTTTAGTGAAGATGGTGCTATTAAACTACGCCCGATTGTTGAGTTGAGTAATCCGAAAATGGGCTATGATCAAGTGCGTTTGGCTTTATTGTTTATTGAATAGTTTATAAAGTTGCAAAAGATATTGAATATTACATTAAATTGTTTTAATTTGATCAAATAAGATTTTTAAAAGGAATTTTTTGTGCCGCAAATGATTGTTGAATATTCAGATAATATTAAAAATCTGGACCATCAAGCGCTCATGTTAGATTTGAATCATGCATTGTTTGATACAGGTTTGATTGATCATTCTTTTAATATCAAAACACGTATTCGTGCCAATCAAGATTTTTTGATAGGTTTTGGTGATAATAACCAAGCCTATATTCATGTACGTTTAGCCATCATGACAGGACGCACTTTAGAACAACGAAAATTAATTTCAGATCAGTTATTTCGTTGTTTAAAAAACTTTGAAAAATATCAAGCAATAGGCTTAGAAGTACAATTATGTGTAGAACTTGCTGAGATGCTGAGAGATGTTTATGGAAAAATCAGTGTGGTGAAATAATCTATAACGACTATTGATCTATATAAAATGAGAGTTTTAAAATAATAGTGTCGTATTAACTTTTAAAAAATATTACACTATTATTTTGATTTTCTATAAATACTATCAGTTAGTTACAATTATAACATGGCTATGAAGTGAAGTTTAATTGACAACTTTGACTCAAAGCGCAATCGTACTTATTTTACTGTAACTTTGAATCTTGCTGTAATTGTTGCAAATATTGCTGAAAAATGTCCTGTGCTTTCGGTTCTAAGGATACTGCAAATTTTTGATTATCCGCACGTAAAGCAGAAATATTGAATCCAGCGTTGCGTAACTCACACGTATGTCCAATTAACCATTTTTCTAAACTCTCGGCTGCAACTTCAAGATGAAACTGTAAAGCTAAAAGCTGTGACCCAATACGGAAAGCTTGGTTAGGATAAAGCTCAGAACTCGCGAGCAATTCAGCATTTTCTGGTAAATCAAAGGTATCGCCATGCCAATGTAAAACTTCAGTATTTTCTAAAGCAAGCAGCGGGTTGTCAGCTAAACTCTTTATGTCTAATTTAGACCAGCCGATTTCTTTTTGAGGTCCTGCATAAACTTTTGCACCCAAAGCATGCGCCATCAATTGGGCACCTAAACAAATTCCAACTGTTGGACGTTTTTGTTGAAGCCGTTGTTTTAAATACGCAATTTCATCTTTTAAAAAAGGATAATCCTCGGTTTCATAAACGCCAATAGGACCACCTAAAATGATCAGTAAACCCTCATGTGCAAAGGCTTTTTTTAGATCATCAACGCCTGCTTCAAAATAACGTACACGATAACCGAGTTGATAAAAAATATCTTCAAGGCTGCCTAAGTCTTCAAATGCTAAATGTTGAATTGCATAAATGGTTTTCGGAAAGTTGCTATTTGTCATGCGTTGTTATCATAGAGAAATTTAAAAATACTGTAGCAAAAGTGTAGGAAAAAATAAAAGCTATTACAGGGAAATGGATAGATAAAACACAAAAAACACACCAATTTAATCGATATTTAGAAATATATTTCATGTGGTTGGACTTTGAGTTTAAAACTCATTTTGAGGTTGATGTTGTTTTAGTGCGGTATGAATAAAGTATTTACTTGATTCTAAAATAGATCTTCGGATGTTATCATCCAACATGCTTCTTGCTAATAAAATTGCCCCTACTAATTGCGTCATAAAACCCCAAGCCAACTGTGCATCACCTAAATGTTGTTCAAAAAGCTGATAGCCTCGTATGAGTTCTTGTTGATAAGCAAGTTTGATTTCATTGTCAGCACGGGCAACTTCAGTGGCAAGAGTAGGTAAAATACAACCTTGATCAGGATGATTTAAGTGTTGTTCCGATAAATAACGCTCAAGCTCAAAATCAACCCACGCTGCAAGTTCATCATGTGGATTTTTTTGCCATAAGTGTACACTACGTTGTAATTCATTTTCTAGCAATGCTTTAAAGAGTTCATTTTTAGAAGAAAAATGCGAATAAAAAGCACCACTGGTCACACCAGCAGCCTTCATAAAGCTGTCTACACCTGTGGTTTGAAAGCCATGTTTCTTTGCAACCTGTCCAGAGATTGCGAGCAATTCTTGTCTTTTTTGTTGTTTATAATCTGCTTTATAGCGCATACGAAATCTCCTATATTTTTCTTGACGCTGTTTAAAAACTATAACATAGTGATCGTTATAGTAACGATCGTTATCGTATGAAATGCGAAAAAGGAAGAATAAATGGGTGAAATAGTGCATAAAACTCAGACACAAAAGAAAGTCGCATTGGTCATTGGTGCGGGGGAGGCAACAGGTGGAGCAATTGCCAAACGCTTTGCTCAAGGCGGATATATCACTTGTATGACACGCCGTAATGCCGATAAATTACAGCCTTTAATTGAAGAAATTCAACAACAAGGAGGTGAAGCTTATGGTTTTTCTTCTGATGCACGTAAAGAACAACACGTCATTGAGTTGATTGAACATATCGAAAATAATATCGGTGCAATTGATGTGCTCATTTTTAATATTGGTGCAAATGTACCCTGTAGTATTTTAGATGAAACTGCACGTAAATATTTTAAGATTTGGGAAATGGCGTGTTTTGCGGCATTCTTAGTGGGTAGGGAAGTTGCAAAACGTATGGTTACTCGCCAACAAGGAACGATTATTTTTACAGGCGCAACAGCAGGAATGCGTGGTTCTGCCTATTTTGCTGCATTTGCAGGAGCAAAGCATGCTTTGCGTGCATTGGCACAAAGCATGGCACGTGAGTTAGCACCACAAAATATTCATGTAGCACATATCGTTGTAGATGGTGCAATTGATACAGAATTTATTCAAACTAATTTTCCAGAACTTTATGCAGAAAAAGAGCAAGATGGTATTTTAAACCCTGACCATATTGCTGAAAATTATTGGCATGTGGCACAGCAACCAAGAGATGCTTGGACGCATGAATTGGATTTGCGCCCTTGGATGGAGAAATGGTGATTAATATTGCTTATGATTTAAGCCATTAATTTAAATAAGTTTGCAACCAACAAAAAGTAAGTTAAACAAAAAAGGAATCGGACATGAATATTATTGAGTTTTATTTTGATGTTGGTAGTCCATATAGTTATGTGGGATTTCATCAAATTCAAAAAATTGCTGAAAAATATCAAGCAGAAATTATATGGAAACCGATTTTGTTAGGTGCTGTTTTTAAAGCGACTGGAAATAATAGTCCGATGGCTGTCCCTGCAAAAGCTCAATACTCTATGACCGATTTGAAACGTTGGGCAAAATTGTGGAATATTCCTGTAAAAATGAACCCTAACTTCCCGATCAATACTTTAAATGCAATGCGTTTAATTACCGCTACTCAACTTTTTCAGCCTGAACAGTTTTTAAAAGTTCTCACAGGTGTTTTTGATGCGATGTTTCATGATCCTAAAGATTTAAATGCGTTAACTGAATTGCTTCAAGTTGCTGAAAGTGTTGGCTTGGATAAAGACCAAGTGGAAGCTTGGCTGAGTGATGAAAAAGTTAAAAATGAGTTGAAATTTTTAACAGAAGAAGCCGTTAGTCGTGGTGTTTTTGGTGCACCGACCTGGTTTGTTAAAGATGAAATGTTTTGGGGCGTGGATCATCTGCACTTTGTTGAAAATAGCTTACAGAATATTTAAATTAAACGAGGATAGTATGTAAGTGCATTATTTATAGTGATAAATGATGCATGATTGAGAATTTAAATTTATCTTAAAAAATCACTTGACCTTACCATGATGTCAATCTGTATGCTTAAGACAGAATCTTAAATGGGAGGTCAATATGAGCTCACAACAAAAAAATGCAGTAACATACCAAGAAACTTTGATCATTGAGGGAATGACCTGTGCCTCATGTGTAGGACGTGTTGAGAAAGCGCTTAAAAAAGTTGAAGGCGTGGATCATGCAAATGTCAATCTTGCGACTGAAAAAGCAGTTATCAGCTCAGCTCAGCCTTTGGATCGTCTTCAGTTAATTAAAGCTGTAGAGCGGGCTGGTTATGATGTGGTAGTAGCTCCTGCTATTGAGCTGGCAATTGAAGGGATGACCTGTGCATCTTGTGTAGCACGTGTGGAAAAAGCACTTAAAAAAGTCGAAGGTGTACAACAAGCCAACGTGAACTTAGCCACTGAACAAGCATGGATTCAAGCAGATGCGAGTGTGAGCAGTGAAAGCTTGATTCAAGCTGTAAAAAAAGCAGGCTACGATGCCAAAATTGTTTCAGACAATAAAACGGAACAACAAGATAAAAAAGCCAATGAATTACAAGAGTTAAAACGAGATTTAATCATTTCTCTGGTTTTGGCTTTGCCTGTTTTTATATTGGAAATGGGTTCGCACATGATTCCCGCATTTCATATGTGGGTCATGCACAATATTGGACAACAACAAAGCTGGTTAATTCAATTTGTACTGACAACCTTAGTGTTGATCTTCCCAGGGCGCAGATTTTATCAAAAAGGTATTCCTGCACTACTACGCTTTGCACCTGATATGAACTCGTTGGTGGCGGTTGGAACGTTTGCAGCCTATAGCTTTTCATTAGTGGCAACCTTTTTACCGCATGTGTTACCCAAAGGTACAGTCAATGTCTATTATGAAGCGGCTGCCGTGATTGTTAGTTTAATTTTGTTAGGACGTTATTTCGAAGCCAAAGCCAAAGGACGTACTTCTGAGGCGATACAACATCTTATCGGTATGCAGCCTAAAACGGCACGTATTCATCAAAATGGACAGATTTTGGAAGTCCCAATTTCCAATGTAACCAGTGATAGCATTGTTGAAATTCGTCCAGGTGAACGTGTGCCTGTGGATGGTGAAGTGGTCGAAGGACATAGTTATATTGATGAATCTATGATTACAGGCGAGCCGATTCCTGTTGAAAAAGTGATAGGTCAATCAGTTGTCGGTGGCACAATCAACCAAAATGGCACTTTGAATATTCGTGCGACTGCAATAGGTGAATCATCTGTTTTGGCACAAATTATTCGCATGGTTGAGCAAGCACAAGGTTCAAAATTACCGATTCAGGCTGTGGTGGATAAAGTCACCATGTGGTTTGTTCCTGTGGTAATGGGCTTAGCACTTCTCACTTTCTTGGTTTGGTTGTTTTTTGGTCCAGATCCTGCGTTGACTTTTGGTTTGGTAAATGCTGTTGCGGTATTGATTATCGCTTGTCCGTGTGCAATGGGCTTAGCCACACCAACCTCTATCATGGTCGGTACAGGTCGTGGTGCAGAAATGGGCATCTTGTTTCGTAAAGGTGAAGCATTACAACTTTTGCAAGATGTACAAGTGGTTGCCGTTGATAAAACAGGCACATTAACTGAAGGAAAACCGACATTAACTGATTTTCAGGTCTTAGACGGTTTTCAACGTGAGCACGTTTTGCAGATTGTTGCATCGGTTGAAGCCAAATCTGAACATCCGATTGCATTGGCGATTGTAGAAGCAGCGCAACAAGAAAATATCAGTTTCTTGCCTGTGACTGCTTTTGACTCCGTGACGGGTTCAGGGATTCAAGCTGAAGTTGAAGGGCAAGCGGTACAAATCGGAGCTGACCGATATATGTACGAGATTGGTGTAAATGTCAGTGCATTTGAAGCCGAAGCCGCACGATTAGGAAATGAAGGAAAAACCCCGATTTATGTGGCGATTGGGCAAAAGCTTGCAGCTATTGTTGCTGTTGCTGATCCCATTAAAGAGTCCACTTATGCTGCGATTGAGGCTTTACACCAACTTGGTTTAAAAGTGGCAATGATCACAGGTGATAATCGCCATACTGCACAAGCCATTGCCAAAAAGTTAAAAATTGACCAAGTCGAAGCTGAAGTTTTACCTGATGGCAAAGTCGATGTGGTCAAACAATTACAGCAAAAATATGGTCGTGTGGCATTTGTTGGGGATGGCATCAATGATGCGCCTGCCTTGGCACAAGCAGATGTTGGTATTGCGATTGGTACAGGAACTGATGTTGCGATGGAAGCTGCTGAAGTGGTCTTGATGTCAGGGAGTATGCAAGGCATACCGAATGCTATTGCGCTGAGTAAAGCCACAATTCGCAATATTCACCAAAATCTATTTTGGGCATTTATTTACAATATTGCGTTGATTCCGATTGCGGCAGGGATTTTATATCCAAGCTTTGGTATTTTGCTGTCACCGATCTTTGCAGCAGGGGCGATGGCGTTGTCTTCAGTATTTGTTTTGGGTAATGCTTTACGTTTAAAATATTTTCATGCACTCAAATTTGATGCATAAAAAGTCGTATTTTCAGGGTTTAAGTCGTTTGATTTAAACCTTGGGAATTTATCAGGAGCTGAAGATGAATATCGGTCAAGTGTCTAAGCAGTCTGGCATTTCTAGTAAAATGATTCGTTATTATGAGAAAATTGGCTTATTAGATGCGGCAAAACGTGCGAGTTCAGGCTATCGGGTTTATTCAGATCAAGATTTAAAAACTCTAAATTTTATTCGACATGCTCGTGATTTGGGTTTTTCTTCTGAGCAGATGAAAGAGTTGTTGTCTTTGTGGAAAAACACCGAACGGCAAAGTGCCGAAGTCAAACAACTGACCTTACAGCACATTCAAGTCTTGAATGATAAAATTGCACAATTACAAGCAATGGTAAATTTATTGCAACATTCAGCCAATCATTGCTTTGGAAATGAACAAGCTGATTGTGCGATTTTAAAAAATATTGAGTTGGGTGTTGTGGAAGAGAGTTAAGTTTATTGTTTTTTGCCTTTAATAACATATCTCACTTTCCTAAAATTGATGGATAATGCAAAGTAATCCAAACTAATTTGATTTATTTTGCAATTATTTCTCACCATGTGTTTTAAACTCATTATGTTAATGATATTATAATACTATGTGATTTTAAAGTTTATACCTGCATCTAACCCAATCGATGCAGGTTTTTTTATGGTCAA
Organism: Acinetobacter defluvii; assembly: GCF_001704615.3. Lineage (NCBI taxonomy): Bacteria > Pseudomonadati > Pseudomonadota > Gammaproteobacteria > Moraxellales > Moraxellaceae > Acinetobacter > Acinetobacter defluvii. Next base: position 1,622,697 of record NZ_CP029397.2, on the reverse strand, counting down.
AATAATTCAGGGCTAGTGAATATCAGTATTCAAAATTTGAATAAAAACCAGTAAACACAGCACTGGTTTTAATCTTTTTATTGTAGATAATCAAGACGATCTTAACTTAGATAACCAATCCCCTAAGCTTTGTACCAGTTGTACTAAGATCAATAAGACGATCACGGTTAGAATCACTACGCTGGTATCAAAGCGTTGATAACCATAAGAAATCGCTAAGTCACCAATACCACCTGCACCAACTGCACCAGCCATCGCTGTAGCACCAATTAAGCTAATCGTGGCAGTGGTTAAATTTAAAATCAATGAGCTACGTGCTTCAGGAATGATGAATTTAAAAATAATTTGCCACGGTGATGCACCCATCGCCTGAGCTGACTCAATAATACCTTCATTCACCTCTAAAAGTGAAGTTTCAACCAAACGCCCAATATAAGGACCTACGTAAATCGTCAATGGTACGATAGCAGCCCAAGTGCCGATAGATGTTCCTACAATCAGCTTAGTGAGGGGAATAACCGCAATCAACAAAATGATAAAAGGCAGGGAACGTAAGGCATTTACAATTGGATTTAGCACGTGATAAATCACTTTATTTTGCAAAATTCCATTTGGACGCGTCACCAATAAAATAATAGCCTGAATAAAGCCCCAAATACCGCCAAATAACATCGCAAAAAATACCATATGCATGGTTTCTTGCATGGCAGTGACAAATTGGTCGATGGACAATGAACTTTGCCAATATGGTGCAGTGACCTCAGTGAGCCAATGAACGATCAAATCTCTCATTCTGCAACTCCTGACTGCGATACTTTAACACCTTGTAAAGCAAGAAATTGTACTGCTTGTTGGATCACAATCGGATCACCAAGCAACTGCACGAACATTTGTCCAATCACCGCACCATTAATTTCGGTCATATTGGCAAATACAATATTTAAACGAATATCAAACTGCTGAATCAATTTTTGAATCACTGTTTCTTGTGCAGAAGTACCTAAAAATTGTAGGTTATAAATACTGTTATGATTTTTATTTTCGAGATTATTCAAGATATTCACAGGCAATTGCTGCTGTAAAACAGTTTGAATGAAATTACGTGTCGTGGCTTGCTTAGGACGGCTGAAAATATCTAGCGTTGAACCTGTTTCAATGACTTTACCAAACTCCATCACAGCAACATAGTCACAGATCGACTCAATTACATCCATTTCATGCGTCACCATCACAATAGTAATACCTTGTTCTTTATTGATTTTTTTCAATAAAGCAAGTACGGATTTGGTGGTTTGTGGATCAAGTGCAGAAGTCGCTTCATCACAAAGTAAAATTTTGGGATGATTGGCTAAGGCACGTGCGATGCCTACACGTTGTTTTTGTCCCCCTGACAATTCATCAGGAAAAGCATCCTTTTTATGTTTGAGGTCAATAAACTCAAGCAATTCATTTAAACGTTTTTCACGTTCAGCCTTAGAATAACCTAATAGCTTCATTGGCATTTCAATATTTGCAGCAACGCTTTTCGTTTCAAGTAAATTAAAATGCTGAAAAATCATACCAATATTTGCACGTTCTTGACGTAATGTGCGTGCATCTAATGCAGTGAAATCTTGGTCATTAATGATCACTTGCCCTTGGGTTGGACGTTCCAAGAGATTGATCATGCGGATAAGGGTACTTTTTCCTGCACCACTATAACCAATAATGCCAAAAATACTGCCATTTGGAATCTGTAAATTAATGTCATCCAAGGCGCGCACGGTTTGACCTTTGAGATCATAATGCTTTGAGATATTTTTAAATTCGATCATGTTGTCAAAAACTATACAAAAATGAAAAAACAGGCAAAATCATTTTGCCTGTTTCATGGACATCCGAATAGATGTTATTTGTTTTCTGTCAAATAGCTAACAGGTTTGTTTACATCTACTTTAGTGCCACCAAAATGCTCTTGCACATATTTACCTACCGCAGCAACATGGTAAAGTTCACCGACTTTTTTCAAGACTGGATCATCTTTACGTGATTCAGCAACTGCAAGAACATTCACGTTCATTTTAGTGCTTTGGTCGATTGGTTCATAGTAAATTGAATCTTTTAATACATTCAAACCACCTTCCATTGCCAAAGTGTTTCCTAAAACAATGGCATCTACTTCATCTTTTGCACGTACAGCAGTTGCCATTTGAATCGGTTTAATCACGATTTTTTTGCTATTTTCAATGATGTCAGCAGGTGTGCCTTTGACATTATCAAAATCCGCTTTTAATTTCACTAAACCTGCCGATTGTAACAACAATAATGCCCGTGACTCATTTGCACCATCATTTGGAATCGCAATTGTTGCGCCTTGTGCAAACTCTTCAACTTTTTTCACTTTGCTTGAGTAAATGCCCATTGGCTCCAAATATGTAGTTGAAATAGGTGCGATTTTATCTTTGTTTGAATCGTTAAATGCAACTAGATATGCATAAGATTGGAATGCATTAATGTCAATTTCTTTATTCGCAACAGCAGTGTTCATCGACACATAGTCAGTAAAGTTTTTAACTTCGAGCTTAATCCCTGCTTGTTTGGTTTCTGGTAAAGTTGCGATATAGCGCCAGATGTCTGCATCTGAACCCGTTGATGCCATAACAACAGTCTGTTCTTTTGCATCACCAGATGTCGTTTCAGTTTTAGGTGCTTCTTGTTTACCACAAGCTGCAAGAGAAAGTACTGATGCACTGAGTAAAACACCAAACAATTTGTTCATGTTTAAATCCTGAATATAATATTATGTAGGTTAACGACTACACTTTTAAATAAATACGCTCAATTACCCAATACAGCTTAAAACAAATTTGTGTCTTCTCTATATGATTGATATGACATACAAAAATTTTTCAATTTGAGATTGGTTTGCTTGGCTTTTTATTGATTCAATAATAAAAAGCGTAACTAAATACGACCAAGACTAAGTTTTTATGAATCATACCAATAAATTTAATTTATACATAGTCGTGCTAAAGTTTTGTATTCCTTAGGAAAAAGCTTGAGAAGTGAATCAATTGTCTAAAAAAACAAGTAAAACAAAAACTTTTGTTGAATTGTGTTATAAATGTAGAAGTTTTTCTGTTTAGACTTGGTATATAAAATATGATGGAAAGCTTAGCTTAAAAATGGATATAAAAGTTTTTGGATGATGTTCTAAAGTGTATGAATGCGACTCAGTTCAGTTTGTCAATAAAAAATTAAAAACATATAAATGAAATTCACTGTATTTTCAATATGAGCTAGTCAGGTTCTTTTATTTCAGAGTGAAGAGAATCATGCGATTCGTGCAAATTTGGTAGAGCAAATTATTATTTTATTGATAAAAGTTGCTATTACACATTATTTATATATGGCATCGTAGGTAAAGAGGATGCCGAGAAAAATTAGAGAAAACCTACGCTACGATATACACTATTGAGATAAATGTCTTAAATTGAAAGCCAAAGTGTTCCCCAAATCCCCCAATTACACTTTGGCTTTCTTTTCCCCTAATAAGATTTATTGTTTTTAATCTTAAAGCTGATCCTCTCAACTTCTTTTATTATTTATCGTTATCCTTAAATTTATTTAGGAACGATCAAATAAGTTTAAAGCATGAAACTTTTCCAGTAATTTTTCTTTAGATTCTCGATGCTCTGGATGCGGTACGATGCATTCGATTGGACAAACCTCAACGCATGTTTGATGCTCGTAAAACCCAACGCATTCTGTGCAACGTTCTACATCGATTTCATAAACTTTTTCACCTTCAAAAATAGCTTGATTGGGACACTCTGGAACACACATGTCACAATTGGTACATTCATTCGTGATAAATAGTGCCATGATTAACTCGCTTGATAAGCCAAAGAAGACGCTGAAATATCTGCACTAGACTCAGGTAAGTTACGAATGAGTAAAGCAAAGCGCATATCAACATCAGCAGGAGTAGGAATATCAACGATATATCCCGAACCTTTTGCATCAAAAATAGGATTGCCTTTTTTATCTCGCATTTCAGTAAGCTCAAAAGTAATATTGCCCGATGTAGTCATTAACTCTAATGAATCACCCACAATAAAACGATTTTTTACTTCAACTTTCAAATAATTTCCGTGGCGTTCTAGCACTTCACCCACAAACTGTTGGTGATCAAAACGAGAAGAACCAGTTTCATAGTTTTGATATTCAGTATGCACATGACGGCGTAAAAAACCTTCGGTATAGCCACGATTTGCTAGACCTTCGAGTTGTGTCATCAGCGCAGGGTCAAAGTTTTTTCCTGCTCGCGCATCATCAATGGCTTTACGATAAATTTGTGCTGTTCTAGCACAATAAAAATAGGACTTGGTACGACCTTCAATTTTTAAAGAATGAATCCCCATTTTTGTCAGACGATCGACATGCTGAACAGCACGTAAATCTTTAGAGTTCATGAAATATGTGCCATGTTCATCTTCTTCTGCGGCAAACATATCTTCTTGATTACGTTGTAATAAAACTGGCTCGCCAAATTGATTTTGCTGATTTTTGTTGTAGTGGTGGGCGTGTTGCTCATCGGCATCTTTATGGGTGCAGCATGTCGATGTTGCCTCCAGTTGTTGAACTGGAATGACATCCCCAAGCACATCTTCTGCTGCTTCGTGAACTTTATAATCCCAGCGACAAGCATTGGTGCAAGCGCCTTGATTGGCATCACGTTTATTCATATAGCCTGAAAGTAAGCAACGACCAGAATAAGCCATGCAAAGCGCACCATGTACGAAAACCTCGATTTCCATATCAGGTACATTTTGCTTAATCTCTTCGATCTCTTCGAGGGATAATTCACGTGATAAAATCACACGTGTTAAACCCATATTTTTCCAAAATTTGACCGTTGCCCAATTGACTGCATTGGCTTGAACAGATAGGTGAATCGACATTTCTGGAAAATGTTCACGCACCATCATAATCAAACCAGGATCAGACATAATTAAGGCATCAGGTTGCATCGCAACTACAGGTTCTAAATCTCGGATAAAGTTTTTTAACTTAGAATTATGTGGCTGAATATTGACCACAACATAAAACTTTTTACCTAAGGCATGTGCTTCTGCGATCCCAATTTTTAAATTGTCATGATCAAATTCATTGTTACGAACACGCAGACTATAGCGTGGTTGACCCGCATAAACTGCATCTGCACCATAAGCAAAGGCATAACGCATATTTTTTAGTGAGCCAGCAGGAGAGAGAAGTTCGGTAACGTGTGAAATAGTCATGTCGCAAAAGGCATAAAAACTTTATGGGTATTATTTTAGTGATAAAAAAAATAGATTCAACCTAGTAAAAAGCTCGGAATTACACATGATTAATCACAAAATACTGTTAAATGGCTCATTTTAAGTTTAGTATATGTGGAAATACATATATCCATATATGCTTATGAATCAAGTTGATTTTTTTAAATGTCTCGCTGATCAAACGCGGCTCGATATTTTGCTAATGATCGTGAAGCAGGGTGAACGATGTGTCTGTGATTTGACTGAAAGTTTAGAACTCAGTCAGCCAAAAATTTCACGGCATTTGGGGCTATTGCGAACTTCGCAGATTTTGCAAGATCGTCGCCAAGGGCAATGGGTTTACTATCAGCTTCATGATGAGTTGGCTCCATGGTGTAAAGAGATTTTATTTAAACTCGCAGAACAGGATCAGCGTTTTGATTTGGCTGAAAATAATTGTTCTGAAAATCTAAAATGTTGTGAATAGGTGATTGAATTAAGATGAAAATTTTATTTTTATGTACAGGGAATAGTTGTCGAAGCATTCTTTCGGAAGCTTTATTTAATGCACAAGCGCCGACAGGTTTCGAGGCATGTAGTGCAGGCAGTCATCCATCAGGACAGGTGCATCCACTGACCTTGAAAACCTTACAAAGTTTGAATATACCGACTGAGAGTTTATTTAGTAAAAATATGCAGTCATGTGAAGCATTTTCCCCTGACATTGTGGTCACTGTATGCAGCGAAGCTGCTAAGGAGTCTTGCCCACTCTATTTGGGTAAAGCTTTAAAAGTGCATTGGGGTCTAGATGATCCTTCGCATTTAGATTTGCCAGAAGCAGAAAAATTACAGGGATTTAATTCAACCGTGCAACATATTCAACGTCGTTTTGATGCATTTTTTGCACTGAATTTTGAACAATTGAATGCACAGGAATTAGCCGAAGCACTCGAAAAAATTGCTCTGATTGCGTGAAGATTAAGCTATGTCCGTTCAGAAACTTTCTTTTTTAGATCGAAATCTCACACTTTGGATTTTTATCGCCATGGCTGTTGGCATTGCAATCGGTCTGTTTTTACCCGAAACAGCGCAAAGCTTAAATCAGATGAGTATGGGAACGGTGAATTTACCCATCGCCATTGGTTTGATTTTGATGATGTATCCGCCTCTAGCCAAAGTGGATTATAAGAATTTAAGCCAAGTCTTTCAGGATAAACGCACCTTGCTTTTGTCTTTAGTGCAAAACTGGTTGATTGCACCATGTTTGATGTTCGCGCTTGCGATTCTGTTTTTGCAGGACTATCCAGAGTATATGACAGGGCTAATTTTGATCGGCTTGGCACGTTGTATCGCAATGGTATTGGTGTGGAATAATCTCGCATGTGGTGATAATCAGTATGTTGCAGCCTTGGTGGCATTTAACAGTATTTTTCAAATCCTGTTTTTTAGTAGCTATGCATGGTTATTTTTAACCTATTTACCGCCGTTTTTTGGTGTTGAATCGCAAGTGATCAATGTCAGTTTTTGGACGATCACACAAGCGGTACTGATTTATCTCGGTATTCCATTCTTATTGGGTTTTTTAACCCGTTCGATTTTGGTCAAACAAAAGGGTCTGGACTGGTATCAAAATACCTTCATACCTAAAATTAGTCCGCTGAGTTTACTAGCATTGCTATTTACCATCGTGGCGATGTTTAGTCTAAAAGGAGCGGATGTGGTGGCATTGCCATTGGATGTGCTGCAAATCGCTCTTCCTTTGACAGTGTATTTTATCGTGATGTTTTTCATTAGCTTTTTTATGAGCAAATGGATGGGCAATGATTATCCGAAAACAACTGCCATTTCATTCACAGCAGCAGGCAATAACTTTGAGTTGGCACTTGCTGTGGCGATTGCAACTTTTGGTTTGGCTTCACCTGTGGCATTTACCACGGTGATCGGTCCTTTGGTTGAAGTGCCTGTATTGATTGCTTTGGTGAGTGTGTCGTTGTGGTTACGGAAAAAACTATTTAAAGAGGTGGGTAGTCAATGACATTGCCAAATATAGATGTAGCATTGTTTGAGCAGCCGAGTTTCGAAAATGTTCAAGCACAGAAGCTTCCACATGCCCCTCGAATTTTATTGCTCTATGGTTCAAATCGTGAGCGTTCGTTTAGCCGTTTGGCGGTGATGGAGGCAGGACGAATTCTCGAGCATTTGGGTGCAGAGGTGAAAATTTTCCATCCCAAAGGCTTGCCACTTCCTGAAGATGCAGCGTCATCACATCCAAAAGTTCAGGAATTACATGAACTTTTGGCATGGTCTGAGGGGATGGTGTGGTGTTCGCCTGAACGTCATGGTTCAATGAGTTCTATTTTCAAAGCACAGATTGATTGGATTCCTTTGGCAGCTGGGGCGATTCGTGCAACTCAAGGCAAGACTTTGGCACTGATGCAGGTCTGTGGCGGTTCGCAGTCATTTAATACGGTGAATCAATTGCGGATTTTAGGACGTTGGATGCGGATGATTACGATTCCAAATCAATCCTCTATCCCAAAAGCATTTTTAGAGTTTGATGAAAATGATCGGATGAAACCTTCATCTTATTATGATCGTATTGTGGATGTGATGGAGGAATTGTATAAGTTCACTTTGTTGACTCGTGGGCAAGCAGGGTATTTAACGGATCGTTATTCTGAACGTAAGGAATCCGCAGAGCAGTTGTCAAATAGAGTGAATCAGAAGTCGATTTGATGATTGACATCGAAAATTAGCATAGCCCAATATTTTTTTGAAAATCAATTTATGTCGGCAGTATTTTCGATTCAAAGATGAAAAGAAATTTTTGTTAGGTGAGAAATTCATCCTGGAAAGCTCTCCCAACAGCAATCCATGTCAACTTCTGCAATAGATAAAATATGTGGTAATCGAATTTTGAATTTGTGTGTTTTTCAGATCATATGATTTATTCAATCGAAGCCTCTAAATTTTTAACGATCTGACAATGGTCAATGGTACTGTCCGAAGCACAGCTTTGACGTAGAGCAACCAATTGTGTTTTAAAACTCTGCAATTCTAGAATCCGTGTTTCCACATGCTGAATGTGTTCTTCAATCAATTGATCGACAATTTTACAGCCACGTTCAGGATGTTGCACCTGTTCCAATAATACCACAATTTCATTTAATGTCATGTCCAAAGCACGACAGCGTTTGATGAAAATTAAACGTTTCAGGCATTCATCATCATAATATTTATAATTATTTTCAGCTCTAAAACTTGCTTGAATCAAATTTTTCTTTTCATAAAAACGAATGGTATCAGTACTCAGTTGGGTGTTTTTAGCCAAATCACTGATTAAATAATGTTGCATGATACATTTCTCCAAAAATACTCAAACAAGGCTTGACCTTGGAGTTAGTCCATAGTTTTAAATAGCATAATACAGATGAATAATTAATCAAGGGGATGTGAAATGGCGTGTACTTGTAGTCATGAACCTGCACCACAAAAACCAAACAGTAAGTTTAGAACAGCACTGTGGATTGCATTGGTGATTAACCTTGCGATGTTCTTTGTTGAGTTGATCGGTGGTGCTTATGCGCATTCATCAGCGCTGTGGGCGGATTCTTTAGACTTCTTCGGTGATGCGGTGAACTATGGTATTTCGCTTGCTGTTTTGGGAGCGAGCCTATATTGGCGTGCAACAGTTGCATTGCTAAAAGGCTTAACCATGGCGTTGTTTGGTTTTGTGGTCATCGGTAAATCTGCCTATGCTTATATCCAGGGAATTCCACCTGAAGCAATTACCATGGGGGCAATCGGTATTTTAGCGTTGATTGCTAATGTGGTTGCCGCAGTAGTTCTGTACGCTTTCCGAGATGGTGATTCCAATATGCAGTCGGTGTGGTTGTGTAGCCGTAATGATGCGATTGGTAATGTTGCGGTGATTTTGGCGGCAGTCGGGGTATTTGGTACAGGCAGTTTATTACCCGATATTATTGTTGCGGTGATTATGGCGACTTTGGGATTAACAGGTGGTTATCAGGTGATTAAGAAAGCGTTGCAGGAAAGAAAAGACAACAAGCCAGTGTTAACTACTTAAACTTTATAGATTTAATAGCCACCTTTGAGGTGGTTTTTTATCGTCTGTTTAAAAATAATACTTTACAGTTTTAAAATACGATATAGAATTACTCTAAATTAAAAATAAGTTGATAATTTTTATAAATTATTTAGCTAAGTTTAAATAGGGGTTAAGGTGAGTTTTAAAAAGTATTTTATCGCAAGTCTTTTGGTGTTTCTGAGTGGTTGTAGTGCCAAAGTCATTACTTATGATGCAGCAGGTAATGCGATTGGCTCATGTAAAGCGACCCAAGGTTTTATTATTGGGGCAAAAGCTGTTTGTTATGGTCATGGTAATAGCAAAGATATTGATTATCGCCAAGTAAATATCAAGACAGGGTTATTGCCAATGCCACCAGTCAATACACAAATTCAATTAAATTAGCAGGGGTTATTGACACTGAGTCAATACAAAAAGGAAAAATTATGAAAATTTCAGCATTAATCGCACTTTGTGCAGCAGTTTTGATGACAGGATGTGCATCAACCGTAACTACTTATGATTCACGTGGTCAAGTGATTGGTTCTTGTAAAGCAGAACGTGGTTTTGTGATTGGTGGTAGTGCAGGCTGTGTTGGTCATGCCAACCAAGAAGGTCGTAGTCATTAAGATATTAGCATTGAAGATATTGTGATTAGAGTGCCCTGCAAAATAGCCGAACGAACTGTCTCGGCTATTTTTATTTTTGTGGTTTACATGTTGCTATAAATTGTTATAAATTCAGTAGAATAAATTTTTTAAATCATCATTTTAGATGAATGTCAGCAGTTACTTTTAAAAATATAAATACCCTGAAACAACGTATTTAATTTTTTAATAATTCAGCTAAGATATTTTGCAATACGTATTTTAACAATGGATAACAAGGATATAGCAGCATGAGAAGATTACCCGTTTATTTACTGCTCGACACATCAGGCTCTATGTTGGGCGAGCCCATTGAAGCAGTTAAAAATGGTGTGGAAATGTTAGTGTCATCTTTAAGACAAGACCCTTATGCCTTAGAAACAGCTTATCTGTCGATTATCAGTTTTGATACTACCGCAAAACAACTTATGCCTTTAACTGAGTTGGCAATGTTTAATACACCAAATCTACAAGCAACTGGGACAACCCAGTTGGGTGAGGCTTTGTCATTGTTGGCAGATAAAATTGAACAAGAAGTGCAAAAAACTACACCAGATACACGTGGCGACTGGAAACCTTTGGTCTTTATCATGACCGATGGCGCACCGACCGATGACTGGAAAAAAGGTTTTGAAAAACTGAAAAAAGTCAAAACAGGTATGGTGATTGCATGTGCAGCAGGACACAATGCTGAAACGAGTATTTTAAAACAAATCACAGAAGTGGTGGTAGAGCTTGCAACCGCAGATTCAAATACCATTAAAGCATTCTTTAAATGGGTTTCTGCCAGTATTTCTACAGGCAGTCAAAAAGTGGATGCAGGTCAGAAAGAAGTGACGGGTTTGAGTGATTTACCACCGCCACCACCAGAAGTGAATGTTGTGCTTTAATTTCATTTAAATTTTAAAAAATAATTTTACAAAGCTCAAAGACATTAATCTAATAAGGGATGACGAAAATTTAAATTTTCGCCATCCTCACAACTTTTAACTAAAAAGAAAAAAGGAAAACAACATGGGTATTACATTAGCAAAAGGACAGGGTCTAACCTTAGAGAAAGCTGAAAATAATCTTTCACTAGTGACAATCGGACTAGGTTGGGATATTGCTGAACAGAAAAAAGGTTTTTTAGGGGGACTATTTGGTGGGCAAACTGCTGAATATGATTTAGATGTAATTGCATTTTTATGTGATGCTAATGGCAAAGTGCAAAACTTAGGACGAGATGCTTCAGGTCATCCGACTTTAAACAATAGTGATGTCATTTTCTTTAACAATCTCAAACATCCATCAGGTCATATTTGGCTGACAGGCGATAACCGTACAGGTGCAGGCGACGGTGATGATGAACAGATCATTGTTAAACTAAATTCATTATCACCTACTTATCATAAAATTGTATTTATTGTACAAATTTATGAAGGGAATAAAAACAAGCAGCATTTTGGACAGGTACAAAATGCTTTCATTCGTGCAGTTGATGCTTCAGGCAAAGAAATGGTACGTTTTAATTTGTCAGGTCAGGGGCAATATGAACAACAACGTTCCTTACTTTTTGCTGAGCTCGTGCGTGAAAATTCAGGTTGGAAATTTAATGCCATTGGTTCATCGTCTGATTCAGATAACTTTGTAGAATGGTTAAAACAATACGTTTAATCACGTGAATAGTTCATTTTATTAGTAAAAAATAGCTAGAGAAAAATATGCGCCGACTACCCGTTTATATTTTATTAGATACTTCAGGCTCTATGCGTGGAGAGCCGATTCATTCGGTGAATGTAGGCTTACAGTCGATGCTCAGCGCATTGAGGCAAGATCCTTATGCGCTGGAAAGTGTACATTTAAGTGTCATTACTTTCGATATACAAGCAAAGATTTATTTACCTTTAACGCCTTTAGACCAAGTGCAACTGCCTGAAATTGAAGTACCGAGTGTGGGGGCAACCTTTATGGGGGCGGCTTTGGAGCTACTGGCGGAAGATGTGCAAAAAAATATTAAGAAAACTACAGAAGAACAAAAGGGTGATTGGCGACCATTATTGTTCTTGATGACGGATGGTTCTCCTTCAGATGTCTATGCCTATCAGCAGATCATTCCAACTATTCAACAGCTTAACTTTGCAACCATTGTGGCATGTGCCGCAGGTCCAAAGGCTAAAACTGAAGCATTGCAACAATTAACCAATCAAGTTGTCGTGCTAGATTCGATGGATTCAAGCTCATTTGCAAGTTTCTTTAAATGGGTGTCAGCGAGTGTGGTGGCAGGCAGCAGTAGTGCAGGTGTAGTAGATGCAATCGAGTTACCTCCACCACCTTCTGAAATTCAATTGGTACTATAAAATTAGTGAACAATGAAATTTAAGATATTTCAATAAAAAGCTTGGAATAACAACAATGAACAAGGTGAGTTTATGCGTCGATTACCCGTATTTTTCGTGATTGATTGTTCAGAATCTATGGCGGGTCAGCCTTTAGTCGCTGTGCAAGAAGGCGTTGACTTTATCATGAGCAGTCTACGCACAGATCCTTATGCGCTTGAAACGGTGTATGTTTCAGTGATTGCTTATGCTGGAATTGTGCGTACTTTAGTACCACTCACTGAGTTATATGCTTATCAACGCTGTGAATTACCTTTGGGTGGTGGAACCCATTTAGGCAAAGCACTTGAGCATTTAGCTAAAGAAATCGACCGTTCCGTGATTAAAACCACAGCAGATGTAAAAGGCGACTGGAAACCAGTTGTTTATCTGTTTACCGATGGTCGCCCAACTGATGATTATCAGGATGCAATTCAACAATGGAAAGCCAAATATAGCCATCGTGTAACTTTAATTGTCATCGGTCTTGGTCAAGATGTTGATTTTTCTATATTAAAAGAATTGACTGAGCACTGTATTTCGGTTGATCAAATCAACCAAGAATATGTTAAAGGTCTGTGTAAATGGATCAGTGCATCTGTCGTATCGCAAAGTGTCAGTGTGGCAAATTTCCAAAATTCAGAAGAATTAATTCCGCTCGATCAGCGTTATATGAATTTGGCTAAGTCAAAACTGACTTTCCGAAAAAGCCATGCCGATGATCGTGTGGTGACATTTATTGGGCGTTGTCAAAAACTACAACATCCTTATATTTTAAAATATAGTCGAAATTTACAATATGGTGGTTTGTCTGATTTAAATATTAATCTATACAATTTTAAATTAGAAACCTGTGAAGCGATCAGTGAAGAATATTTTAGCTGGACAGATCATCATGCTGAAAAACCACAAATTAATACTTCAAAATTAGAAGGTTGGTCACAATGTCCACATTGTTATGCGGATACTGCATTTGCCATGTGCGGGTGTGGCAATCTGATGTGTTATGACGGTTATAGTGAATATGTTGTTTGTCCATGGTGTCGCCGTCAGGTCAGTTTCAGTGCTGAAGGTGGAGATTTCGATCTGACCCGTGGGCAAGGCTAAGTTATGAAATAATAAATGATTGATCAGTGAAAGAGGGAAGTATGCAGGAATTAACATGTAAAATTAAGAAAATTTTAATAGCCAATAAGTTGGGTTTAGATGATCAATTTATAAATTTTTTTAAAACAGAGCAGCAATTACAACAACTCTCAAAATTAGTGTATGAACTCAAAAAGCAAGCAGCAACTCAGCCCTTACTGACTGAAATTTTAGAGCCTAATCTCACAGACAATAAAGATGAAAATTTAACTGAAAATGCTGAAGAAATTAACACATCTCAGCATGAATTGGATTTGAATGAAACACACATATCGGCAGCACAACATAATATTTCTGAGAGCGATTTAAATCCTCTAGAAAATAGCCTAAGTAAATTAGCGGTGGATAATGAAAATAAATCAATACAAAAAAATCTCGTTATAAACCAAAATCTAGATATTTCCAAAAATCAAATTAATGAAAATATTCAAGAAAAAGAGTCAAATAATTCAAATGAATTTATTAGTGAAATTGATTCAGCGATGAATATTGATAAAATTATTGTAGAGAACGAGCTACAAAACACTCAGCAAGAGCAGCAGGCTGAAATTGATAAAAATAGAGCAGAGATTACAGACGTGTTTAACCAACGAAAAGTCAACAATTTAAAGTTTCAAGTCGATAATGCACGTGCAGGTCAGCTCTATCATTCAAAAATTCAAATATTTTCAGCACAAAATGTTGAAGATATTGAATACCTTGCAGAAAGTTTTAAATTTCCAAATGATGTATTTTACTTTGATGAAATCACCCAAAGTATTCAAGGGCAACCAAATCAGGCCGATGAGTTTAATTTTTCATTTCAATATCGTATGAATAGTGAAATATATACAGGACAGTGTCGCTTAAATGTAATTGCTGACCCACGTAGCTTATGGAAAGTGATTGAGCCTGAAGCTAGGCAGGCTTTCGTGAAAGCACATACAGATCAAGAATGTATAGATACGCCATATTATCAACTTATTGCCGCAAGTCGCCGTGGTCGTTCCCATGAGCATGCGGGAAGTTTTCGAGATGATGATTTTTCATTGATGCAAATTGCTCATAGTGATTGGTCAGTATTGGCTGTCGCAGATGGTGCAGGAAGTGCAGAGTATTCACGTGAAGGTTCAAGGATTGCAGTTGAAATCGTACAAAAAGAGTTTCAACGTTATTTAAATGAACATACCATTGATGCATTAAATGAAGATATTAAGCAATGGCAGTTGGATCAGCCCCAACATGCCGATACACAAAGAATTGCCAATAAATTAAATCAACAATTTTATAATGTTTATTATGAGATTTATCGTTCAATTTTAATGCAGTTAGATCAGTTAGCTGCTGAGAATAATGTTGCAACAAAAGCATTTTCAACAACGTTACTAGTTGCAGTAGTTTATCAACATGCAGATAAAAACTTGATCAGCACATTCTCTGTGGGTGATGGTGCTATTGCTGCATTTGGTCAAGACATGGTGAGAATCATGAATGTTGCCGATGGTGGTGAATATGCAGGGCAAACTAAATTTTTGGATCGAAGTATTCATCAAGAACTCGGCAGTCGGGTTAAGATCGGTTGCTTTAAAGATTTAAAAGCAGTGTTACTGATGACCGATGGGATTTCCGATCCAATTTTTGAAACTGATGCAGGACTTGCAAATCAACAGAAATGGTTGGATTTATATGCAGAGCTTGAACCTGTTTTACAACAAGATCAGCCAGAGCAAGCATTATTAGAATGGATGCATTTTTTTAAAACAGGACATCATGATGACCGAACTTTAGCGGCTTTATATAAGAAAAATTCAACACATTAAAGCCTGAAAAGTAAGAAAATTCATATTATTTAGAGACATAAATTTTAGAAATTAGGTGTTAGCACATGTCGGCAAAAATCGTAAAATGTACTACAGTCGATGGACGTCCAATCGAGTTTGTGGATGAAGTGATCGGTTCAGGGGCAATGAAAGATGTGTATTTTTCACCTGACCGCAGTTATGTGGTGTGTTTTTTTAGTAAAGAAAAAAATAAATTTTATCAATCCAAAGCAGCACTTGAACAGCAAAAAGACCGTTTAAAAGAAATCGTGGGCAATAAATGGCAAGGCATTTTTAATGGCGTGGGGGGAGATTATTGGAAAAATATTTTTTGTTGGCCAGATGGTTTGGTTGAATATAATGATTTATTAGGCATCACCGCACCTACATATAAGAAGCAATTTTTCTTTGAGTATGGCTCAAAAAATAATGATTTTTTAAATATTAAAGGCAAAGAAAAAGAAGGAAAATGGTTTGCCAGTGCCAATAATCAAAACCGTTTTTTGGATGATCGAGAAAAAGGAACTTGGCTGAATTATTTAAAAATCAGCATCTTAATCTCACGAGCAGTGCGCCGTATGCATGCAGCAGGTTTGGCACATTCAGATTTATCCTATAAAAACGTGTTAATTGATCCTGTGACAGGAAGTGCATGTGTGATTGATGTTGATGGCTTGGTTGTTCCAGGCAAGTATCCACCGGATGTCGTTGGTACACCTGATTTTATTGCGCCTGAAGTGGTGATGACCAGTCATTTAAATAAAGATGATCCAAAAAGAATTTTACCAAGCATTACTACAGATAGACATGCACTTGCGGTACTGATTTATATGTATTTATTGTATCGTCATCCATTACGTGGCAGTAAAATCCATGACATGGATGACCCACAAAAAGATGAAAATCTCGGTATGGGCGAACGTGCTTTATTTGTAGAACATCCTACAGATCAAAGCAATCGTGTTAAAGCCAACCAACTTAAACCTTCTCAATTGCCTTGGGCTGATCCTGCACAAATTCCATACACTGTGACAGGTCCTTACTTAACTGAATTATTTAATAAAAGTTTTATTGAAGGTTTGCATGAACCAAGTAAGCGCCCATCGGCAAATGATTGGGAAACTGCATTGGTTAAAACGGTGGATTTGGTGCAGCCGTGTTCAAATCCATCGTGTAGTCATCAATGGTATGTGTTTGATAATACCACGCAGCCAAGTTGCCCATTTTGTAAAACGCCATTTAAAGGCAAGTTGCCGATTTTGAATCTTTATTCAGCACGTCAAGGCTCAAGCTATCGTCCTGATAATCATCGTTTGATGGTATGGACAGGACAATCTTTGTTTGCATGGCATGCCAATAGTATGATCGCACCGAACGAACGTTTAACATCTGAACACACCAAACGTAAAGGTTATTTTGTATTGCATCAAGAGCGTTGGTGGTTGGTGAATGAAGATTTGCCTGATTTAACTGATGTCACTACAAAGACAGCGATTCCCATTGGTGGAAAAGTAGAGTTAAAAGATGGGGCACAAATTTTATTATCTAAACAAGATGGCGGACGTTTGGTTGTCGTGCAGATGGTTGAAGCTTAAATGTTTAAACATAATCTGAAAACTCAGTTGGACATGGAAAAGCTCGATTAATTATTTATTTTTGAAAAAGATTCAAGTGAATGTTAAACATTCACTTGAATATACCAATGATTTTCTTTTGATTCAGTAAATGTAATCTCACAATCTATAAATCTTTGAATCATAGCCGCTTGAGTTCGGGTATGTTCACTGATCATTTGAGCAGAAAACTCACCGCCTTTCCCCAAAGCTAAAGGTAATAGCAGTTGATCTGTTAAATACTCATCTGCTACAGCATCTGTTGCTAAATACGCTTTCACTTCTTTGGCTAAATCATGTGCGACTTTTTCTGCACTCTTTTTCATTTCTCCTAAAGCAGAAAAGATTTGTTGATGATGTTCATAATTCAGTACTACAAATGCTGTATTTCCTTGACTGATACCCTGAAAATTTAACCGTTGACGTTGTGTTAAATTTAACTTGTTATGTAAAACTTCAAGCTCACGATCTGCGATACTACTTGGAATATTGAGTGCAGTCGCATAGCCATGAATATCAATTAATTGACCTTTATCCAAAGCAGTATACTGAGTTTGTTTTATCCATGGGTGGATGGTTGCATTGATCTGACCTGCGCCAATCGGGAAAAAGCCAGCGCGTTCACATTCAAAATCAACTTGGATTCCAATTTTTTCAAGACTAGGTAGAAAACACTGTGAAATAAAATCTGCAGTGGGTGCCATCGGGTTATGTGTTCCTCCATGAATAGTGATGTCGCTTGGTTCGGCTTGAATCATTAAAGCTGGAAGTAGCGTTTGTAAAACTAAAATGGTGCTACCCGCAGAGCCGATCTGAAAATCATATTTTCCAGCTTGAACTTGCTGAGGTTGGAAATACAGTTTTTGTGAATGTAATTCAGCACCTTCTACAACTGCATGGCTAATACGTTCTGATGCCTGTACACAAACTAAATGCTGACGCATTAAGCCTGGTTTTTTCCGTCCCGCACGAATATTGACCAGTTCAAAAGGAATACTTGTGAGCATAGACAATGACAGTGCTGTGCGAAGGATTTGTCCGCCGCCTTCGCCGATTGAACCATCAATTTGGATGGTTTTAGATTTTAATTGTGTGTTCATATTTACCTGTTTTTTAATGTAAAATTAATCTTCCCAGAAAAATAAAGCATCGAAGAGCATATATTCATCTGTGACTGTTAATATAGTTGGAATTGTCCATTGACCTTTTAATGGAACGTTTAATTGTTCTTGTGTTAAACGAATGAGACCGTGTGATTTTAATATAGGTTCAATTGTTTTTGCTAAATCATTAACTGCCCAACATTTTAAATTATCAATCATTTGAGAGTCAGGCATATATGAAATTCCACCTTTGTCATGCCAACTTTTTTCTCCTTGCATAAAAACATAATATGGCGTTAATTTACTAAATAATATGACTAAACCATTAAAATGTTGGTTTGGATATGGAGAGTTTGGAAATTTAAATGAAGATTTCTCTTTATAAAACCATGTATCGTAAAATGATGCATAACCTGAACCATAATCATTGAATTCTTTTTGAGATAAACTTTCAGTTTCTTGCTCAATCTCATTACAAATATTTAAATAAAATTTTTCTATTATTTCTTCTTGATTAGTATCCCATGGATATTGATCATAGATTGGTGAGCCAGAGAGTAAAGTTTTAATTTCAAAGTCTGTTAATTGAAATTTTTCCATTTTCTTATCCAAAATAAGGTGAACATACTGTCAGTACATGGTAATGACAAGTGAGTTGTGACTTGGCTTTATGGGCTAAGTTTTAAATGGTGCAAGGTGATAGGTTGATTTGTGCCTAAAATGTTAAGCTGACCCGCTCGCTCTGCAAGCCACTACACGTCTTTTCAATCCTGTGTTGTGGAGGTAGGGGATCTTGCACTCGCCCAGTATGTTCGGTGTTATCTTAAACAATTATTGGCTTAAGAAGAAATATATTGTCAGTACTTGGTAATGCAGTGTGAATAATAACTTTGATTCACAAAGGTTTAATGGATGAATTGTGATGGATTGATTGGTGCGATTACGCCATAAATCCACTTAGCTCATTTCCAAAAATGTTGCTGACTTTTATTTCAATCTATACAGCCTTAGATCTTGTACTCGCCCAATATATTTCGGATTTGACATAGTGAACTACATCAAAACTGTGTATGGATTGATTTAAAGCTCAAGTAAATCTACTTGCCAGTTGGTCGCTTGAATCAATACATTTAAATCACGGAGTTTGGTACTGATATCATCGGCTTGTTTTTGCAAGGATGATACAGGAATCACTTTGTGCCATTTGATCTCACGGGTACTGTAACGATCAGGTTCGCGATGCGTATTGCTGATCACAGAGGTCAAAATCTTATGACGTTCCACAAGTTCATCACGTTGTGTCAATAACGCAAGTAATGAACGTCCATCTGTTAGTTTTGCCAAAGCATTGGTTTGATGAATCGCCAAAACTAGCTTTTGAGATTCCTGCGTTAAAGCAAATACTTGCTTTAACATCTCGTTTGGGTCTTCTGATGGTTCATCACCATCTTGTACCAATACATTGGCATTGATTCGTTGTTTGAGTGAAGCGAGTTTCTTTTGTTGATCGCTTCGTAATAAAAGTGCTTCTGCAAGTTTCATTTTATTTTCCTTATTAGGTTTGTTTAAATTTGGCTAGCTCTGCGCACCATTCTTTTGATATTTCATATAAATTGAATGCTAAATTTCGGCAACATTCAGGTGTAAAGAAAATATTATCCTCACCTAAATCTTTATTTATGTATTCAAAAATATTTCCATGAGCAAGGTTGTGCCTTACTCTTACTATCTCAACATTAGTTTTAGGCTTAGTTGAGACTAAATTTTCTTGAAATTGAGCTTCATTAGGAAATTTTAAAAATGTTATTGGCATTCCGATAGATTGGGCTTTTATTAATAAACTGTTGCTGAGAGTAGGTGTATCATTTAAATGGTTTATGTCTTTCTGTATTGATTGGGCGTAAATTACTCTAATGGAGGATTCAATCCCATTAATAAATGAAGTACAAGCAGGCAGATAGAGTCCTAACTTTAAGGCTTCAAGAGCTTGGGTAAAAAACCAATGTATTTCTGCTCCTAATCCTAGAGTGAGAAAAAATATTCTCTCACTATGTTCTGCTTTCCAATGCTCAATAATAGGTTCTATCTGTTCATTCATAATCACTTACCCTTTCACACAAACAACTTGATTCAATGTATACACCACCTCCACCAAATCACTCTGCGCTTTCATCACATCTTCAATCGGTTTATAGGCAGACGGAATCTCATCAATCACCGCTTCATCCTTACGACATTCCACACCTTGCGTCTGTGCAATTTGATCCGCTACGGTAAACTGTTTTTTTGCCGCAGTACGGCTTAACACACGACCTGCACCATGCGAGCATGAACAAAACGATTCCTGATTTCCTTTACCTTTGACAATAAAAGACTTCGCACCCATCGAACCAGGAATAATGCCATACTCACCCAAACGTGCACGTACCGCACCTTTACGGGTAATCAAGACTTCTTCACCGAAATGTTCTTCCTTATTCACATAATTATGATGACAATTTACCGCTTCCAATTTGGCATTGAACGGTTTTTTCACAATCGTTGCAAGCGCCTGAATTGCAGCTTCCATCATCAATTCACGATTTTTTAAGGCAAAACGCTGCGCCCAACCCACCGCAAACCAATAATCATCAAAATGCTCAGTACCTTCAACCAAATACGCCAAATCTTTATCAGGCAAATTAATGAAATGCTTCTGCATATCTTTACGTGCAAGATCAATAAAATGTGTCCCGATTGCATTTCCAACCCCACGAGAACCCGAATGTAACATTATCCAAACCTGTTGATATTCATCTAAACAGATTTCAACAAAATGGTTTCCTGTTCCCAAAGTTCCAAGTTGAGTACGGTTATTGGTATTTTTTAAACGTGGATGCTTGGCACAAATCAACTCAAAATCAGCCACCAATTCCGCCCAAGCTGCATCAACACGTTCAGAGGGTTTATTCCAAGACCCTTTATCACGTCCGCTACCACGAGTTTTGGTCATTCCATGTGGAATTAAACGCTCAAGTTCGGTACGAAGTGCATGTAAATTATCAGGTAAATCAGAAGCAGTCAGGGAAGTGCGTGTCGCCATCATTCCGCAACCAATATCGACACCCACCGCAGCAGGAATAATTGCGCCTTTGGTCGGAATCACACTTCCAATGGTTGCACCTAAACCAAAATGTACATCGGGCATCACCGCCATCCATTTATAAATAAACGGCATTTGTGCAGTTCTTAATAATTGATCTTGTGATTTTTCATCGACAGGGACACCTTTAGTCCACATTTTAATTGGAACGCCTTTGGCATCCTGAATAATGTTATAAGCACGCTCATTGGTGGCTTGTTTTTCGATTTGTTCAATGACTGACATGGTCATGGCTTTTTTCCTTTCTCTAAACCTGCCTGCCAAGCGGTTGCAGGCAGGTGAAATTTTTATACATCTTTATGATGTACTGTATCTATTGCAGAGAGCGTGCCAACTTTAAATTTATTTTAATGTTGATTTTTTAAATCATTGATTTGTATTGTATAAATAATTTTTTCATGTTTGATTTTAATGATGCTAAATTTTAAATATTTAAATTAATCTATAAATTAAAATATTTAAATATCCAAAAATATAGGTTTTAATTTTGGTTGTAAAAATCCATGCTTGATTCAGCATGGATTTAAGTTGAGGGAAAATATTTTCACTATGGCTTTTTATTTGTCTTGAGATAATGTTCTTCAAGATGAATGTCCAAGCGTTCCGCCAATGGGTCATCATCTAAAACCTGACGATGCCCAATTAGCAGATTCATATCAGTTTTTTTACGTTTTTTGCTCGGTGGTTTGTCATGATAGGAATGACATTTTTTATACCAGTGATGTGTGGTTAAGTAATAGCTTTTGATACGAAGTTGCTCTAAAGCAAGATCAAGATCGTCATCTTTAACTTGGACTTGAATACTCATAATATGTGTTTTACAGACTGACACCTGTCTTTTGTGATGAAATAAAAAGGAATAAATCGGATTTATCGACTTACAGCAAAAACATTGCTAGTAGCTTGATATGGGGGTGTTAAATCAATTTTTAGCCATAGGTTTGATGGTTTAAGAAAAATGTATTGTTTATTGGAAAGTTGCTCTAAGGCAAGATCAAGATTATTGTCTTTTACATCGACTTTTACGGACATGATTTGCGTTTTAAAGACGGACACCTGTCTTTGTTTTTAAGTTGAACTGTTAAATTAGCAAAAAATAAAGGTATTTGCAATTCATGCGTTCTTTTCTGTTAAAGTGCTTCATGAATTAAAAACAAGAAAGAGAATATGGAAATGAGTAAGTTAGGTTGTGAATGTGGGTATGTAATTCGAGATAATACAGATGATCTTCCACATAAAGCATCATTTATTCCTGATAAATTGGACTATCAAATGCTTGATGAAATTAAGACAAGAATTGAAAATTATAAAGAAAAATTGAATTTAGGTGAAAAAGTGTATGATGATTATTTATTTGATCTAATTTCAACTGTGGATTTAAAATTTCGTAAAGATATTTATGAGTGTATTAATTGTGGTCGCCTCTGGCTACAAACTGCGAGTGGGAATTTTATATCGTATTTATCTGAGACAGGAAAATATGAAGCTATTTTAGATGTAGATAATTAGAACGAGAACGATGTGTTAAAAATAAGCTTTTGCATGTTTTTCATAAAAACTAGATTGAAAACAAATAAGCCAAGACCCATATATAAAAACAACGCTTTACACAGACAAATTGTGAAATTTGACCTATGATCAAATCACCTCACAGATTATAAGTCTGAATCAGACAATAGGATTAGGACATCATATGAATATCGCCGCAAACCCAGTGATCGAAGCAAATCAAACTGTTTATTTAAAAGACTATCAAAAACCTTCTTATCTTGTCGATTCGATTGATTTAGATATTCAAGTCTATGATGACCATACCCAAGTTAATGCAAAACTCGTCATGCAACGTCAGACTGCGGGTAATTTGGTTCTTCTAGGACGTGACTTAGAGTTAAAAAGCATCTCTTTAAATGGTAAACAGTTAACTGAAAATGAATACCTATTAGATGCAGAGCAATTAGTTATTCAAAATGCACCTGATCAAGTGATACTTGAAACGTCAGTGGTCATTCATCCTGAATCAAATACTCAGCTTGAAGGTCTGTATCAAGCCGCAGGAGATTTATTTGTCACACAAAATGAGCCTGAAGGTTTCCGTAAAATCACTTTTTATCCAGACCGTCCCGATGTACTTTCAGTCTTTACTACGCGTGTTGAAGCAGATAAAAAATTTCCAGTACTCCTTGCAAATGGTAATTTGATCGAAGCAGGTGAAGCAGGGGAAAGTCGTCATTATACGATTTGGCAAGATCCAACTAAAAAACCGAGTTATCTATTTGCCTGTGTGATTGGCGATTTGGCAGTGCTTAAAGACCGCTATACTACTTCTGAAGGGCGTGATGTTGCTTTGGAAATTTATGCAGAAGAAAAAGATATTCCTAAATGCCACATCGCAATGGAAGCTTTAAAACATTCAATGCGTTGGGATGAGGAGCATTATGGTCGTCCTTATGACCTTGATAATTATATGATTGTGGCGACCAGTGCTTTTAATATGGGCGCAATGGAAAATAAAGGCTTAAATATTTTCAATACTTCTTGCGTACTTGCAGATGAAGAATATACCACTGATGCTGCAATCATGCGCGTGCAATCGGTCATTGCGCATGAGTATTTCCATAATTGGACAGGTAACCGTATTACTTGCCGTGACTGGTTCCAATTATGTTTAAAAGAAGGTTTAACTGTTTTTCGTGATCAATCATTCTCAGAAGATTTACAGTCGGCTGCAGTACAGCGGATCGATGATGTTGCAGTGTTAAAAGCACATCAGTTTCCAGAAGATTCAGGTCCATTATCGCATCCACCTCGTCCTGACCATTTTGTTGAAATTAATAATTTCTATACCGCAACAGTATATGAAAAAGGTGCAGAAATTAACCGTATGATGGCGACATTGCTCGGTAAAGAAAAATTCCGTCTAGGCACGGATGAATACTTTAAACGTCATGATGGTCAAGCGGTGACTGTAGAAGATTGGATTGCGGCGTTATCTGCGGGATCTGGCGTTGATTTGTCAGCTTTTTTAACGTGGTACAACCAACCGGGTACGCCAAAGTTAGAAGTACATGGTCGTTATGATGCGGGAGCACAAACTTATACTTTGAATTTTAAACAAAGTTTAAAAAGCAATGCTAAATATCCAAATTTAAAAGCTCTCCCGATTCCTGTGGCATTGGCACTATTTGACCAGGCGACAGGCGAACAGCTTGTGTTAAATTCTGAAGCATTATTTGAAAATAGCGTGCAAGATGGCGTGTATTTATTTGATCAAAATGAAGCAAGTATCCAGTTTATTGGGGTAGAAACTCAACCCATTGTATCTTTATTACGTAGTTTCTCTGCGCCTGTAAATCTTGAATTTAATTATTCAGATGAAGAGCTTGCATTTTTATTGCAATATGAAACCAATGGTTTTAACCAATGGCAAGCTGCTCAAACTTTACTTGAACGTATTTTGCTAAATGGTCATGATGCACAAATTTATCTTGATGCGATTCAAAAAACGTTACCTTTTGTCATTGCTAAAGATCCACTATTGGCTTCACGCTTATTTGATATACCAAGTGAGGGTTATTTGGGTAGTCGGATTGATACAGACTACAACCCTATAATCGTGAATGAAGCTCGTGAAGCATTATTAAATACTTTGGCACGAGAATTAGGTAATTTTGTTAAGGATACTTATTTGAGTCTTGATCCTGTCGCACAAAAAGATTTTTCTCAAGCGATGGGTGTACGTTCACTGAAAAATATCATGCTGAATTTTATGGCACGTCAGGGAGATGTTGACGTTTTTGATTTAGCCTATGAGCAATATCAGAACACGAGTAATATGTCTGAGCGTTTAGGTGCTTTGAAAGTTTTAGTATGGAATGATGCACCACAAGCACAAGACGTTTTACAAGATTTCTATACGCGCTTTAAAGATGAAGCTTTGTCTTTAGACCAATGGTTTATGATTCAAGCGGCACATCCAAAAGCGACAGCCGAAACTATTGCTTATTTAACTTCACATGTAGATTATGATTTGGGGGTGCCGAACCGAATTCGTTCTGTTTCAGGTGGTTTAAATGCCAATCCTGTAAATACGTGGAGTTTTGGTGTTCAGCATTTTATCCATCTTGCACAGTATTTAGATGAGAAAAATCCAATTATTGGGGCTCGTTTATTACAAGCGTTATCTCGTTGGTATACTTTGGCTGAACCGCAACGCAGTCAAGTGAAAGCTAAACTTGAAGCATTAAAACCTCAAGTAAAATCGAAAAATGTCACAGAAACTTTAAATAGTATGCTGAGTATTTAAGTTGACTTAAGTGCTTTTATTTAATCATTTAATATACTATTTACCCTGTTTTTTATGGGGTAAATAGCGGTTATTATAAAATAATTATTTTAATTATAGTCTTGTACATAAATTCAGTTTTGTATTTAAAATTTTTCTAGTAATTGTTCTATTTAAGACATTTTTTTACGCAAATTTTACGCTTAAAACATAGGCGTGAATAGAGAATTTACGTTCATATTTTTCATACTTAGACATGGAATCTCCCCGA
This sequence comes from Acinetobacter defluvii, assembly GCF_001704615.3. Taxonomy (NCBI): domain Bacteria; kingdom Pseudomonadati; phylum Pseudomonadota; class Gammaproteobacteria; order Moraxellales; family Moraxellaceae; genus Acinetobacter; species Acinetobacter defluvii. Next base: position 1,596,968 of record NZ_CP029397.2, on the reverse strand, counting down.
GTTTAGGATGAAAAAAAGATGAGCGTTAAAACTATCGTGCATCTACACGTACAGCATCCAATAATATGCTTTGTACTCCGATTTAAAAATCATATAGATAGCAGAGTTTCTCTTTCAAATCACACAAGATTAGGAGAAATGCCATGCTAGAGTTTATTTTGCTTTTAGCCATTGTGATCATTTTGGCTTATCCCTTGGGTCAATACCTTGCTGCAGTGATGCAGAATGGTGCGATGAAAGTCGATCCACTTTTTAATTGGATCGAAAAACCGATTTATGCAGTATTAGGCATCAATCCTAAACGAGGCATGAATGTCAAAACCTATACGTTGAGTTTTGTGACCAGTTGTCTGGTGATTGGTTTAATCACTTGGATGCTTTTTATGGTTCAAGCCAGTTTGCCATTGAACCCAAATCATGCGCCCAACATGTCATGGGATTTGGCGTTGCATACCATGATTTCATTTTTAACCAATACCAACCAACAACATTATGCTGGGCAAGCGCAATTGTCCTATTTATCACAAATGGTGGGTATAGTTGGTTTGCAGATTATTACGCCGATGATGGGTCTCGCAATGGTCGTGGCAACGGTGCGAGCATTATTTTATAAAAAATCCAATACATTATCTGAAGATGATCAACAGGCGAGTTTCAACCGTAAAGTTCAACAGATCAATGTGGGAAATTATTGGGCAGATGTCATCCGTCCAACATTTCGCTTCTTAATTCCAATCTGTATGGTTTGGTCATTATTGCTCACAAGTCAAGGTGTGCCATCTACGTTTCAAGGTGGACCAGAAGTTCAAGTGATTGACCAAACAAGTGAATTAAAATCACAAAAAATTCCTTTAGGTCCAGTTGCACCAATGGTAGCCATTAAACAACTCGGCAGTAATGGTGGCGGTTGGTATGGACCAAACAGTACAGTGCCTTTAGAAAATCCAACGCCATTGTCTAATTTCTTAGAAATGATTGCGATTTTATTAATTCCTGTTTCAGTCATATTCATGCTGGGCTTTTTTACCAAACGTGCCAAATTTGCAGGTTTCGTCTTTGCTTCGATGTTGTTGATGTCTGTCATTTCTGCAAGCAGTGCGATTTGGTCAGAAAGCTTATCTTCAACTTCAACCTTACTTTCGGCAATGGAAGGGAAAGAAGTTCGTTTAGGTGAAACTTCTTCTGCAATTTGGGCAGCCATCACCACACAAGTGAATAATGGTTCAGTTGACATGATGCATGATTCATCTGCACCTCTAACAGGATTGATTGAATTATCAAATATGTTGATCAATGCGATTTGGGGTGGGATTGGTTGTGGCTTACAGCAATTTATGATCTATCTATTTTTAGCTGTTTTTATTGCAGGTTTAATGACAGGTCGCACTCCTGAGTTATTTGGACGAAAAATCGAAGCAGGGGAAATCAAATTACTGGCTGTCGTGATTCTGATTCAACCCATTACTATTCTCGGGTTAAGTTCGATTGCATTGTTTTTTCCTGAATTAACAGGAAATAGTAATCCGCAATATCATGGTATTTCGCAAATTTTATATGAATATGTTTCCGCATTTGCCAACAATGGTTCAGGTTTTGAGGGCTTATCTGACAATACAGTATGGTGGAATGTCAGCTGTGCAATTGCTTTATTACTTGGACGTTTCCCGACTTTAATTATTCCGTTATGGATCGCAACACGTTTGGCAGCCAAACGCCAAGCACCTGAAAGTAGCGGTAGTTTAAAAGTTGAAACACCAACATTTGCACTGACTTTGATTGCGATCGTGGTGATGTTGACTTTATTACAATTTATGCCAGTGCTTGTCTTGGGACCAATTGCTGATCAGTTGTTATTGGTACAAGGTTAAGGGTGAATACAATGAATCATTCAAAACAATCTTCTCAAAACAGCATTGCTTCAACTTTATTGCAAAGTGAAGCATGGAAAAATGCCTTCATCAAATTGTTACCACAACATGTGATGAAAAACCCAGTCATGGCTATCGTGTGGTTGGGAACGATCATTACTTTGCTTAGTACCTTGATGGGTTATGCAAGTTTGGTTTTTGGCTTGTTAGTGACCTTAGTTTTGTTTATCACCGTTTTATTCGCCAACTACGCAGAAGCAGTTGCAGAGGCGAAAGGTCGTGGACAAGCATCGTCCTTACGTCAAGCACGTCAAAATTTAACAGCACGTCGTTTAAGTTCTCAAAATGATGCTGAAGGTACGCAAATTCCTGCAACTTCATTGAAAATGAATGATTTGATTGAAGTCCGCACAGGAGAATTAATTCCTGCCGATGGTGAAATTATTCAAGGTTTTGCCACAATCAATGAAGCAGCAGTAACAGGTGAGTCTGCACCCGTACTTCGAGAAGCAGGAACGGATAAATCTGGGGTGATTGGTGGTACCAAAGTACTGACAGATCGCATTATCGTGCAAGTGACTGCTGAATCAGGCAATAGTTTCCTTGATCGGATGATTGCCTTGGTTGAAGGCTCAAATCGTCAAAAAACACCCAATGAAATTGCATTAGGGATCCTACTCACCGTAATGACAGTGACTTTTATTGTCGTTGTCGTGAGCTTACCTTTTATTGGCCACTTTCTACATATCAGTATCAACCCGATCGTTTTAGTCGCGTTGTTAGTGTGTTTGATTCCAACCACGATTGGCGGTTTATTGCCTGCGATTGGTATTGCAGGGATGAACCGCGCTTTAAAAGCCAACGTGATTGCTAAATCAGGTAAGGCTGTAGAAGTTGCAGGTGATGTCGATGTATTACTGCTCGATAAAACAGGAACAATTACTTATGGCGATCGTCAAGCAACTGCATTTTATCCAGTAACAGGTGTCACTGAGTCAGAGCTACGTCAAGCCGCTGTATTGACATCATTGGCAGATCCAACGCCAGAAGGTAAGTCAGTCGTGGCTTTGGCAAAAGATCAAGGTGAACGGATTATTGAACCTACACAAGCTGAGTTTATTGCGTTTAATGCTGCAACGCGAATTTCAGGGGTGAACTTGTCAGATGGGCATCAAATCCGTAAAGGTGCTTTGGATGCCATTTTAAAATTTACATCACAACATATTGATCATCATGCAGAGCTAAAAACGAGAGTTGAACAAGTTGCATCTAAAGGTGCGACACCGCTTGTTGTTGCGAAAGATCAAAATATTTTGGGTGTGATTGAGTTATCTGACATTATCAAACAAGGTATCAAAGAAAAGTTTGCTCGCTTACGTGAAATGGGGATTAAAACCGTCATGGTGACAGGCGATAACCCTTTGACTGCAGCTGCAATTGCTGCTGAAGCAGGCGTGGATGATTATATTGCTGAAGCGAAACCTGAAGATAAATTAAGCTGTATTCGTACTGAACAGAATAAAGGGCATTTGGTCGCAATGGTGGGGGATGGAACCAATGATGCACCTGCTTTGGCACAGGCAGATATTGGTTTAGCAATGAACTCAGGGACGCAAGCAGCCAAAGAAGCAGGCAATATGGTGGATTTGGATTCTGACCCAACCAAATTATTGTCTGTGGTTGAAATTGGTAAACAGCAGTTGATTACACGTGGTGCATTAACCACATTCTCTTTAGCCAATGATGTATCTAAGTACTTTGCGATTCTGCCTGCTTTATTCGTTGCAGCGATTCCTCAAATGCATGTGTTGAATGTTATGCAATTGGGAAGTTCAGAAAGTGCGATTCTTTCGGCGTTGATTTTTAATGCGATTATTATCCCGATGCTCATTCCAATTGCACTACGTGGTGTGAAATTTAAACCTTCAACATCAACACAATTATTGCGCCGTAATATGTTGATTTACGGTGTTGGTGGGGTTGTATTGCCATTCGTAGCGATTAAAGCGATAGATCTTTTGATTAGTCCACTCTTGTCACTTTAATGATTGAGGATGATAAAAATGAATATTGAAAATAATCAACTCATTGATTCATCAATGGCTGAGTTAGTACGTGGTTCTTTAGGATTAACTGTTATTGCACTGGGTTTATGTGGCTTCATTTATAGTAGTGTAGCTACAGGGCTTGGACAGACAATATTTCCAGATCAAGCCAATGGCAGTATGATGATTGAAAATAATCAAATTGTCGGTTCACGTTTGGTGGCTCAGCCATTTACCCAAGTGCAATATTTTCACCCTCGACCATCTGCTGCCAATTATGATCCAATGGCGATGGCTGGTAGTAATATGGCGAGAACGAATCCAGAGTTGAATAAAACCATCAATGAACGGTTGAATAAAATCTCTGTTCAGGAACAGATTGATCCATCAAAAATTCCTGCAGATCTAGTCACTGCTTCAGGTAGTGGGATTGACCCTGAAATTAGTGTGCAATCGGCAATGATTCAAGTGAAACGTATTGCTCAAGCGCGACATCTTGCAGATCAAGATGTGATAAAATTGGTACAGGAACATACAGTTCAGCCGACTTTTGGAATTTTGGGTCAGGCACGCGTGAATGTACTTGAGTTGAATTTGGCTTTAGATCGTGTAGGAAAGTGATTGAGAATTAAAAATGATTATTTAATCACAGTTTTAAAATAGGGATTTGGGCTTTTATTTGAGTAAAAGTCCTCTTTCTGAAGTAATACTTCTCAACCTTTGAAAAGGGAGAAGTTGCGCGAATAAAAAGATTTACGTTGTTTTAAAATTCAACACATATAGCAGAAATCTATGACTGACCAACGAAGCAACAAAGCGGATGTCTTATTACAACATACCCAGCGTTATCAATCTGGGCGACTGACGATTTTTTTAGGTGCAGCGCCGGGTGTGGGTAAAACATTTGCAATGTTAGTTCGTGCACATGAATTGGCACTACAAGGAACACATATTGTTATTGGTTATGTGGAAACGCATGGTCGAAGTGAAACTGAAAATTTAATCGTAGGCTTAACGATTATTCCTCGAAAGGTCATTGAATATCAAGGGCATTCTTTGGAAGAAATGGATTTAGACGCCGTATTGGAGAAAAAACCGAGTATTGTACTTGTCGATGAGTTTGCTCATACCAATATGCCAAGTAGTCGCCATGAAAAGCGCTGGCAAGACATCAATGAATTATTGGATGCAGGTATTGATGTTTTTACCACAATGAACATTCAGCACTTAGAAAGTTTGAATGATGTGGTTTATCAAATTACTGGGGTTCGTGTATCTGAAACGGTGCCTGATCGAGTATTTGAACGGATTCGTGATATTCGTTTGATTGATTTGCCTGTCAATGAACTACTAGAACGCTTGAATCAAGGTAAAGTCTATTTACCAGAACAAGTAGAACAGGCTTTACAACGTTTTTTTAATCATTCCAATCTCACGGCTTTACGTGAATTGGCAATGCAAACCGTTGCAAGTTATGTCGATAGTGATGTCCGAGAAAATTTTGCGATTCAAGGACTCACTCAGATTCCGTTAAAAAACCACGTACTGATTATGGTGGATGGTCATGGTTATGCAGAAGCTTTAGTTCGAGCAGGTTGTCGTATTGCTGAACATCGAATGGCAAATTGGACGGTTGTGGCATTTTCACATGATGCTCAAGCATTAAAAAAACAAGAAAATGCACAAAGTCGCGAAATTGAACGTGCTTTAAATTTAACACGACAATTAGGTGGTATGACTGAAATTCTTCATGGTCAACAACATGCCAAAACCTTATTGAATTATGTCATGGATCGAGGAATCTCAACTTTAGTATTAGCACAAACAGCACAGAATAAGTATGGATTTCAGTTCAGTTTCATGCCGAATTTGATTGATCAATTGATGAAGTATCAGCCAAGTTTTGAAATCAGTGTTGTTCCCATTATTGCGAATAAGAAGCTTGATTTATTTTCAAATCAAAGCGCATTTTTGTCCCTCAGAGAGATGTTGTATGTATTGTTTACAACATTGATTAGTATAGGAATTGCGAGTTTAGGTGAGAAATATTTAGGAATAGAAGAGCTTTCCGTTATTTTTATTACGGCTGTCGTTTATGTTGCTTCTAAAACGCGGATGTTAGTGGCCGTTTTATCCGCAATTTTATTTTTCCTCGCATATAACTTCTTTTTCATTCCACCTAAATTTACCTTTCAAATTTCAGCACATCAGGGGGTGATTACTGTAGTGGCATTTTTAGGCGCAGCTTTAATTGCCAGCCGTTTAGCGTCTCAATTAAAAGAACAGGTTACTGCGCTCAGAACAGCAAATAGCTATAACAGCATAATGCAAGATTTGGGGCAAAAACTGTCGACTGCTGTTGATTTAAAACAAGTACGAGAGATTGCAGAAAATAGCCTAAGTAAGAATTTAAATGCAGATGTATGGTTCTATTTTCCTGAAACTTCAACATCAGAAAACTTAATGCAACAGGTGACTGAAAAAGAAAAAATTTCAGCAGATTGGACATTTAAAAATCATCAACCGTCTGGGTGCTTTACACAAACCTTGACTGAAAATGAATGGTGGTTTTTACCTTTATTGGCATCTAAGCAATGTTTAGGTGTTATTGGCTTAAAGCTAGCTTCGGGACAATCTATTCTAAATACTGAGCAAAAACAATTGGCTGAAACTATGGTGGAATATATTGCGCAAGCGATATCTCGAACTCAGTTAACTAAAGCTTTAGAACTTGCCAATGTGAGCTCTGAAACTGAAAAATTACGTTCAGCACTTTTATCTTCAGTTTCACATGACTTACGCTCTCCGTTGGCTTCGATGATTGGTGCGGCAGATACATTGAGTAATTATCGACATTCTATGGATGAAGCAGACCAAGACAGTTTACTTGAAGCCATTCATTTAGAAGGGGAGCGGCTAGACCGTTATATTCAAAATTTACTTGATATGACCCGTTTAGGACATGAAGGTTTAAGTCTAAAACGTGATTGGATTGGTGTAGACGAGTTAGTGGGTTCTGCAGTACGTCGATTAAAACGTTATATGCCACAAGCACTTGTTGATGTGCATTTACCTGAACAAAGTTTAAGTTTATTTGTGCATGCAGCTTTAATTGAACAGGCAATATTTAATGTGTTGGAAAATGCAGCTAAATTCTCACCTGAGCATCAAGCCGTCATCATTGATATTGTGCAAATGAATGATAATGAAATTGAAATAGCGATTACAGATCAAGGGCAAGGTATTCCTGAAGATGAACGAGATCGTATTTTTGATATGTTCTATACCATGCAACGTGGAGATCGTGGACAGTATGGTACAGGTTTAGGCTTAACTATTGTAAAAGCGATTATTGGTGCACATATGGGGAAAATCATGGCATCATCAGGGAAGAATCACCAAGGTACGTGTATCCGAATGCAATTGCCTATACAACAAATCAGTGAATAGATTGGGCAAAAGGAAAAAATGATGTCCGAGCAAAATGTCTCCACCAGTTCTATGACCAATGTACTTATCATTGATGATGAAAACCAAATTCGTAAATTTTTAGATATAGCGTTAAGAGCACAAGGTTATAAAACCCTGTTGGTTGAAACGGGTCAAAAGGGTTTGGAGTTATTGGCACTTCAAGGCGCAGATTTGGTGGTTCTCGATCTCGGTTTACCTGATTTGGATGGTTGTGAAGTTCTCACTGAACTTCGTACATGGGCACAAGTTCCTGTGATTGTATTGTCTGTACGTGCGGATGAAGAAGAAAAAGTAAAACTATTGGATGCAGGTGCAAATGACTATGTAACCAAGCCATTTAGCGTACAGGAGTTAATGGCACGTATTCGTGTATTACTCAGACAGTTTCAACATACAGCAGTTGATACAGTTATTTTTGATGATGGTGTGTTAAAAATTGATTTTACACAGCGCCAAGTTTTTTTAAATCAGCAGCTTATTTCACTTACACGTAAAGAATATCAATTACTCAGTTTATTAGCTCAGCATAAAGGGCAGCTGATAACTCAACCACAGATTTTAAAAGATCTTTGGGGACCATCGCATCAGAAAGATACACATTATTTACGAATCTTGGTCGCCAAATTACGTGCTAAACTGAATGATAATGCGGTACAACCTAAATATATTGTGACTGAACCAGGTGTGGGGTTAAGGTTTTTAAATATGTCAGTGTAGTATTATTATCAGTGTTAATTTGACTGATCATATAAAACAGATCTATGCAGCAGAGCTGTAGCTACAAACAACTGTCTATAAAAGTGATGTGTGCTGATAAAAGCGTAGACTTTAACTTGGTAAACTAAACGTACTCATCAGGAGTTTACCATGAGCAAAAAGCAAAAGATTTATACAGCAGAATTTAAAGCTGAAGCAATAAAACAAATTGAAGAAAATAAAGGCAATGTTTCGGAAACAGCAAGACAGCTTGGTATTTCCATGCAAACTTTGTCAAATTGGTACAACAAAGCAAAAGCTAGAAGATTAGCAGGCACACAGCAATATTCACCTGATCTCGTTGCTTTACTCGAAGAAAATAAAAAACTCAAACAGCAACTCAAAACTGCTGAAATGGAAAGAGAATTCCTAAAAAAAGCAGCAGCGTACTTTGCCAAGGAAAGTCAGTGAGGTACGCCTGTATGAAACAGTATAAAGATACATATCCAATCACCATGATGGCGAAGCTGTTAAAAGTGTCAGTTTCGCGATTTTATGACTGGTTGAAACGAGGCATGAGTAAAAGAGTTATTCTAAGAAACCAGCAGACAATTCTAGTCAAAATAGCACATCAGGAAACCCATGAAAGCTATGGTTATGTTCGTCTAGCGAAGTATCTACAGTCAAAAGGCATTCAAATCAGTGAGTATGCAGTCCGCTGTATTAAAAAACTAAATCAGTTGTACTTTAAGCGTCATAAACGTTTTAAAAGGACAACAAATAGCGATCATAATCGTTTTGTTTACAATAATTTGTTAGAGCAAAACTTTGCAGTAACTGCTCCAAATGTTGCATGGGTAAGTGATATTACGTACATCTGGACGGCTGAAGGTTGGCTATATTTAACTGCTTTAAAAGATCTTTGTAGTAAACAAGTGGTTGGCTATAGCTTAAGTGAACGGATGACAGCAGATCTCGTTTGCAATGCACTGAGTATGGCGATTCGTAATCATAAGCCATCTCAAGGCTTAATCGTTCATTCGGACAGAGGAAGTCAATATTGCAGTTATGAATATCGTAATATGATTGAAAAATATGGATTTCAAGGTTCAATGAGTAAGCGCGGTGATTGTTATGACAACGCACCTATTGAGAGCTTCTGGGGAATATTAAAAAATGAGTTGGTTCACCATCGCAACTACAAAACAAGGGAAGATGCTAAAGCAGATATTACAAAATACATAGAGCTATTTTATAATCAACAAAGGATTCAGAAAGGACTGGATTTTAAGACACCAAATCAAATGGCAGAGGACTTTTACAAGTTGGTTGCCTAAAATCTCCCAAGTGGAAGTCTCCTGTTATTTCAGCACACATCAATCTTGATAACGCACACTCCAATATTCATCTAAAAGATATACGAAATACTTAAACATGGACCTCAACCGCTGAGTAATGGTCATATAGTTAGCATCTATATTTAATCTAAGTCGAATCAAATTTGTTCCTAACTTTTTATTATTTTCCAAGAAAACAATGAAGTTATCGATTTCATTCAAAAAAATCTCAGGTTCATATTTGGCAGACAAAAAAGATTCACAGAACAAAGTTGAATATTTCTGATACCAAAATTCATACCAAAACTTTAATGCCAGCATATCTGATTGTTGTGTAGCAAAACTTTGAAATCTCAGGACAGTCGTAGAATAGAGTAAAGGATAGAGACAAGGTACTGTAGCTGAAGCATCAAACAATAAAACTATGTGATTTTGATTTGAATACTTTTTTGAAAGTGTAATTGTTTTTACGACAAACATTCTAAGTACCAAGAACTTTATGAAGTAAATAGAATATAAACATAAGTGAATTGAAAGTGAAATGTTATTTTATATAAGTATTTGATTTTAAGTTAAGCAAAGAGGTTTATGAACTTAACGTATCATGTACTCAATTTAACATAATATACATTATGCGAAATAAGAGTTCTGCAAAAAATACCCAAACTTATCAAAATCCAGTATTAATGATAGATTAAATTTTCCCATACCAGTTGTAAATTTGGATTGCGATTAATTTTACTTTTTAAAATATAAATTTCCTGAGTAAAATAAAAATCTGTATCATTTATAATTTTTAACTTATTTTGCTTGATTTCATTATTCACGACATTTCTAGGTAGCCATGCGATACCCAACCCTTGCAAAACAAGCTCTTTTAAATCAAGTGCATTGTCTGTTTCATATAATATTTTATAATCTAAGGGTTGAATAATTTTATCGACATATTTACGCAAATACGCCTTTGAACCATAAGTTAATAGTGGTAAATGTTGATCATTTTCTAAATCATAATTTTGCTCAGTTGTACATACTGGAATAATCTCCATTTCACCCAATTTATGATATGCAATCAAGCTACTGTCTAATGAATTAAGCAACGTTGTATCTGCATAACAAATCAAAAAATGACAAATACCCTCTTTTAAATTCTTCAGTCCTTCTCCTACATTATTGGTGGCAATTTCAAGGTGAAAATCTTTCAACTTTTCAGGTAAATATTTAACAACTTGTGAAAAATAATTCGACATTAAGGAATGTGAAACTGAAAATTTAATAATTTTATCTTGCGTATTGAGTTTATTTAGCAAGCTTAGAGTAAGATCGAGTTGATCTTTAATATTTTTTGCTGTTGATAAAAGCACTTGTCCAACTTCATTAAATTCTATATTTTTCCCATTTCTAACCAAAATTTCTTGTCCTAAGTCGAGTTCAATTTGTTGGATTCTTCGGGTAAAAGCAGATTGGCTCACAAAGCGATGTTCAGCAGCTTTTGAAATAGATTTCATAGCATCTAGTGCCAAAATATCTTCAATCCAGCGAATATCTAAACTCATTTCAACTTCAATAACCTGATTAAAATAACAACATTATATGCAAAATTTGCATACATTTTTTATTTTTTGCATTAGCCAGATGAAATTTTTACTTTTATGCTTTTATTAACCCCTCATTGGACTATGTTCATGTCTCAGCATCGTTTAGAATCAGATTTACTTGGTCAAAAACAAATTCCTGCTCAAGCGTATTATGGTGTACAAACCTTAAGAGCATTAGAAAACTTCAATTTAAGCTCAACCAAACTCTCTCATTTTCCTTTATTTATCAAAGCACTTGCAATGGTTAAATTGGCATGTGCTGAAGCGAATCACAGTACCGACAAACTTTCTTCGGAAAAGTTAAAAGCCATTCAGTTTGCATGCAATGAATTAATACAAGATCAATATCATGATCAATTCCAAATTGATATGTTACAAGGTGGCGCAGGTACTTCGACCAATATGAATGCCAATGAGGTCATTGCCAATATTGGTTTAGAGTTTTTAGGCTATGCAAAAGGTGAATATAAATATTTGCATCCAAATAATGATGTTAATATGTCACAGTCCACCAACGATGTTTATCCAACTTCTATCAAGTTAGGCTTGTTGCTTAGTTTGGAAAAATTAACTCAGCCATTTAATGAATTGGTGGAAAGCCTTGCACAAAAAGGCATTGAATTTGCCAATATCGTTAAAATGGGACGGACACAATTACAAGATGCTGTGCCGATGACACTTGGACAAGAATTTTCAGGTTTTTCAGTCACTTTAAAGAAAGATATTGAAAAAATTCTAGATATTTCATCTGAAACACTCTGCTATGTAAATCTAGGCGGTACTGCAATTGGTACAGGCATCAATGCCTCAGAACAATATAAGAAAAAGGCACTTTCTGCATTGTCTGAAATCACTTGTAGACCGATGATGAGTGCGCCACATTTGATCGAAGCAAGTTCAGATATGGGGGATTTTGTATTGCTTTCAGGTTTATTAAAACGGACTGCAACAAAATTATCCAAAATTGCCAATGACTTACGCTTACTTTCGAGTGGTCCACGTACAGGCATGCATGAGATAAATTTAGAGCCTCGCCAACCCGGTAGCTCAATCATGCCAGGTAAGGTAAATCCTGTTATTCCTGAAGCTGTGAATATTGCCTGTTATCAGATTATTGCCAATGATTTAGCGATCACACTTGCAGCAGAATCTGGTCAATTGCAACTCAACGCAATGGAACCTTTGATTGCGCTTAAGTTGTTTGAATCAATTGATCTATTAGAAAAAACAGTAAAAATGTTCAAAAATTACTGTATTGATAGCGTGACTGCCAACGCCTCACACTGTAAAAATTTAGTGGATAATTCTATTGGTATTATCACTGCATTAAATCCATATCTTGGTTATGAAACCACGACACGCATTGCAAAAGCGGCGAACGAAACAGGCAAAAGTATTCTTGCTATCATTGAAGATGAAAAGCTATTAAGTAAGCAATCTTTGGATGATATTTTTTCGATTAAAAATTTAGCAAATTTCTAAATTTTCTATAAAACCAATAAAGGGAAAAGACTTTGGTGTTTTCCCTTTTTTATTTTGAATTTAATCTAACACTTATAACAAACCAATTTCTTTAAAAAAATGTTGATATGCTTTGGCTTTTTCCGTCAGTGCTAATGGATAAGCACGTGATGATGATGGCATCCGATATAAAGTAATCTCTCTTTGATCAAATACGGTATGCACTGCATGACCAATTTGTGGCTTGTCAGTACCATCTGGCATAGACAGCATCAAAGTATCTGTGGCTTTATCTCCAGTGGTCATGATGTTATTGCATTCAGGCATTTGATCCAATAATTGTTTTAAATCTGTGACTGTTTCGATCTGTAGAAATTTATCCGAAGCATTTCCTTTTAGACGAATAACTTGGTATGCCGTGTCAAATATTGCAATGCCCTTTTCATTTAAAAAATCACGTATTTTGTCTTCTTTAAAATTTTTATTGGGCAAATCTAAAAAATGATCTTTATCTTGAAAAAAAACCAAACCAAAAATTCGCCACATATCATTTTGATAATTCGGATAATAAAAATCCATTTTCCAACGAGTTTTTGGCGGTGGAAAGCTACCGAGCATCAAAAGTTTGGCATTTGTGGGTAAAAAGGGTTTAAGTGGATGCGTTTCAATCAAACTGTCTGTCATTCATCAATATTTTTTTAGTTACTAGTAAGCTAGTCTAACATAGGCATTTTATTTAAATTTATGCGGTTTGATAATTTTTAATTTTATCTAAATTCTATTATTTTATTATAATAAATATATAGCGTCTTTATTTCTTCTATAAAACTATTATAATAGTTTTATGAATACTTATTGTACAATTCAAATTTATAATCAACAACAATGGCAAGACTGTGCAGTTGTTGAATTATTAGAGGCTTCGAGCTTAGGTTGGGAAGCTAAGACACGCACATCTTATCTTCTTGAATATGCAATTTCACATATGGAGCAGCGTGACGCATATGCTCTAAGCTATCATTTTCCTGTCAATGTGCAAAGTCAAAGCTTAAATACTTGGCCAGCATTTTTAATAGATTTATTGCCTCAAGGTTTTGGGCGTAAAGAGCTATTACAGCAGCTTAATTTTCCTGAAAATGCACAGCAGCAAGCAGACTGGGCATTGTTAAATTCGGGTGCAAGTAATCCGATTGGTAATTTAAGAATTAAAGAAGCACATGAATGGTTACAAGCCAATTATCCCAATACGATTAAGGGATTTAGCTTACAAGAAATTATTGAAAGAAAAGAACATTTTATTGAGTCTTTGGCATCTTTTGGTTTATTTGTAGGTGGTTCTTCTGGGGTACAAGGTGAATGGCCAAAGCTCCTCCTTACCCAAGCCAAAGATGATTTGTTTTATTTAGATCATACACTTGTGGATGATCAAGCTAAAAAACACTGGTTGGTAAAGTTTAGTCGTGGGCAAGATTTACGACTAGAAAAAATTTTAACGCAAGAAGCGTTGTATATGAACATTGCGCAGTATCTACAGTTAAATGTTTATCAAGAATTGCAAATGCATGGGCGAACTTTATTTATTCCAAGATTTGATCGTAAAATTGAAAATGGGCAAGTGATACGTATTGCACAAGAAAGTATTGCCTCACTGGGGCAAAAGTCTGGATTTGGAGTAAAACTTTCCCACAATCAAATCTGTAGATTACTTATGGCAAGTTGCACGCATCCTGAAAGTCAAATTTTTGAATATTTGAAACGTGACCTTGCCAATGTTGCTTTGGGCAATAAAGATAATCATACACGCAATACTGCGATTCAAAGAGATGATCAAGGACTTATACAATTAACTCCTTTATATGATTTTGCGCCGATGTGGTTACATCCTGATGGGATTGCCCGAGCGACACGTTGGGAACAAGATGATCAGGGTGGCGCACCGATTTGGCAATCTGTCATGGAACAGGTTTCAGCACTTTGCAACATTGAAAAACAAAGATTAATTGATATTTTTAAACAGCAATTACCCTACTATCAAAATTTAATTGAATTTATGCACGAGCTTGGAATCGATCAAGAAATTATTAACAATAGCCAACCACGCATTGAAAATATTTGTCAACAATTGAGTGAGTTATCATAATGGATAAACGTTTTAAGTCGCTCAGTCCCATTGAGCAAATGCAAAGAAGACAAGCAGTTTTAGATACGATTGAACAGCATCCTGAGTGGGAAATTTATCAGGTCGCAAAATTCTTGCGCACCGAACTGAGATTAACTTTGCCTGAAATGGCGAAAATCACTAAGATTGCTCCACAAACCTTACAGAAAATTGAACAGGCTGAATCTAACCCGACCCTGCAGTCTATTTTAAAGCTATTAAATGCCTTTGGTTTGGATCTGATGGTAAAGCGGAATTAAACATGTGTGAGAGATAAATATCTTCTCTTAACTCCATGAAATTATACAGTTAAACTGTATTAGAACTTTAATCTAATTTTATTAGATAACTCTTTTGCCCAAACTTGATAAATTTCTTTACTAGGATGAAAACCATCATCCGCCATTTGTAAATCTAGTGCTTTAAAATGAGCTAAATCAAATTGAATTAATTGATAATTTTCTTTTTCAGCAACAAACTCTGCAAGTTTTTTATTCATTTCACTTGAGTATTGCCCAAATAACCATCCTAAAGGATTAGGCAATGCTGGAAATAAGTGCATCGGTGGCACACCTGTCACTAAAATCATGTGTGGAGAAAACTTTCTTTCAATGGCTGCATAAAATAGCTGCTGTTGCTGGAGCCATTTTTTTGGTGAAATGAGTTTAGTCACATCGTTCACGCCAACTGAAGTAATTATCACATCGAAATGCTGATGTTCAAGTTGTTGTATACGTTCTAAAACTTGTAGTGTTGTATCACCCGCTTTGGCTTCAAGTTGGTATTGAATTTTAAAATCATGTTGTAATGCAGCAAGTAGAGCACCTAATAATGCATCTTGTTGCTGTTTAACACCCACACCTGCCGCAGCAGAATCACCTAAAATTAAAATGGATAAGGCTTTTCCTTGACCAATACTGCCCTTTCGCACTCCTTCTGGTTCAGGTAAACGAGGTGTATTTTTTTTGACGTGATAACCTTGTACAAGCAATGACGGAATCAAACCAAATGTAATCAGTTTTAACGGGATCATAATATTCAGTCATGCTTATAATGTTGCCATGATTATACTGCTTAATTTGGGTAAATACTTGATAGTAAATAAATAGGAGATATGCTTTTAAAGCATTCTATCTTTTAATATAATGTGATAAATATCACAAATAATAG
Source organism: Acinetobacter defluvii (assembly GCF_001704615.3). Taxonomy (NCBI): domain Bacteria; kingdom Pseudomonadati; phylum Pseudomonadota; class Gammaproteobacteria; order Moraxellales; family Moraxellaceae; genus Acinetobacter; species Acinetobacter defluvii. The sequence goes on along the minus strand of NZ_CP029397.2, from coordinate 1,581,164 downwards.
TTTTTAATGTTCATGGGGATGAATTTTGAATACAAAACTTGAGCATTATTCAAATAAAATGCAAGCATCTACATTTATATCCACTATAAACGCTCAGTCTGAGCTACAAACTTTTATTGATTCTTTAAGAAAATTGATTAAAAATCATAAAAACTTGAGTATTTCTCAGCAACGAGATGATCTTTTAGAAAATATTCAACTTATTCAAAAGCAACCTTTTCTTTCTTTACAATTACAACGTATTTTAAATATTGAACAGCAAAATCCAGATATTACAAAATATTATGCTACTTTTAAGGACGTTTTAGAGGATTATCCGATATCAGTTCAACTACAGTCTAAGCGATGTTTAGATGCTAACTATAAAACCAATATGTTTAGCTCAGCGATCGCAAACTATCAAAAATATTTATTTGATCTGTTGTTTGTTATGTATTGCTTTAATTTTGATAATATTGACTTCACCGTAGATTTTATTGAAGATTATTTAAAATTTATTCATCAAATCCATGTAGCGCAGGTGACAACTAAAATTTCATTACGTGAACAAGCCACGATTAATAGTTCCATACTGGTTGAAATTCCACGCAACAGCATGGTTAAATTTTATGCTCATCCAGTGAATGAATATTGGGTTAAGGTTTTATTTGTTCATCATGATATTGAAATTGAAGGTTATATTCAGTCAATTTATTTAAAGAAAAATAGTTAGGGTATTTTTTAAAGGGTCAAAAAGACTTTTTTAACCCTCATTACTCAATAAAAACTAGCCCAATTTATTGACAATTTTTAAAGGTAAAACTTTCATTGCCAATCCTAATGGTAACCACGGCCATTGTGGTACATAGGCTTTAATAGGTTGTTTTTCAATAGCTTTGACCAATAAATGTGAGCCTGTTTCTACATCCACTTCAAATGGTAATTTTTTCGCACCTTCATTAATTTCAGTACGAATATACCCAGGGAAAATTGTTGAAACTTTAATTTTTGTATCAATCAATTCTGCTCGGATTCCCTCAGCCAATGCTGCAACCCCTGCTTTGCTTGCGCCATAAGCGGTTAAATGTTTTGGCATACCACGAATCGCACTCATGGAAGAAATCACGACCAAATGCCCAGTCTTTTGTTCACGAAAAATTTCAACGGCTGCTTCACATTGTGCTAATGCTGAAATAAAGTTAGTTTCTACTGTTGCACGATTGATTTCAAACTTTCCATTTCCGATACGACGACCATCTCCCACGCCTGCATTGACAATAATACGATCAATCGTACCAAAATCGTTTTTAAACTCACGAAAAACCTGAAAAATTTGTTCGTAGTTGGTCACATCCAACGTTTTAGCAATAACTTTTACACCGTATTTTGATTCAAGTTCCTGCTGTAGCTTTTCTAAACGTTCTAATCGTCTTGCACAAATGGCTAAGTTATAGCCTTTTTGTGCAAATTCTCGTGCCATACCTGCACCGATGCCTGAACTTGCACCTGTAATTAAAATTGTTTTCGCCATGATGACATTCCTGTTTTATTTGTTTTTAACCCTATTTTATCTAAAAGATGAGATTAAAAATCCAGTTTAAATCCACGTAAGAAGGTTGATATCCTGTGCTTTTAAAAAGTGATGTTCATTTAAGCTCAATAATTGCGGTTCATTTCCAACTAAACGCATCGTGGTTAAGCTGCTATTGGCAATCGCCCAATTTAAAGCAAAAGTACGATTTACATTGAGTTCCATAACTTTTCCTGCTGCAACAGAGATCACACCACCTGAAGTAAAAACGACTGCATAGCGTGGTTTGGTTTTTGCAAGTTCATCACATAAGTTTTGCAAAGCCGATTCCACCCGATTTTTGAAATTTGGCCAAGACTCATCATATTCATGATGAAAATCCCCGCCCGTCCATCGCTCAATCGCACCATCAAAAATTTTAGCCAAATATGCGCGTGGACTTTGTTCTTTTGCGACTTCTTGTTTTAATAAATGTGGCTCATTGAAACGAGGATCGTACTGAGCAAAGACTTGTTGGTGGTTAAATTCATTCCAAGCAGGATTGATATGAATTTGAGTTTCAGGAAAACATTCTGCAAGCGCAAATTCAGCGGTTTGTTGATGACGTTGCATTGAACCTGCCACAACATAAGGTTGTTCTTTTAAAATATTTCTAAAAAATTGACCTAATACTTTGGCTTGTTGCTCACCATGACACGATAATTTATCGTAACTTTCCGCACCAAAAGACGCTTGCCCATGACGGACGAGATAAATTGTGGTCATTTTCCTAAAATTTCCTTAAATTTAGCCATGTATTCTTGTACGAGTTCATTTGCTTCAATTTTTTGCTTGCCAATCAATTTTAAAGCACGAATATGTAGTGCATGAATCACAATCCAAAAGTCTTTAAATGCAGGATTATTGGTTTGCTTATGATAATAACGATAATAAATTTGCTGTGCGATAACCGCTAAACGGAAAATACCAAATACTTCATAAAACGCCCAGTTTTCAGGTTGTAACCCTGTTTTTTCTAGGTAGTAATCCACCACTTCTTTGCGTGTAAACATGCCTTTTAAATGAGTAGGTTGGCGACGAGTGGATTTAAAAATCTGGTTATCTGTGTCCTCAACCCAATAAGCCAATGCCGACCCTAAATCCATCAATGGATCACCGATGGTTGCCATTTCCCAGTCTAAAACCCCAATCACTTGGGTTGGGTTTTTAGGATCAAGAATGACATTATCAAAACGCCAATCATTGTGAATTAAACAACTAGTTGAATCTTCAGGAATATGCTCAAGTAGCCATTTACGTACGAACTTAAAACTTGGCACATTGAGGGTATGCGCTTTTTCATAACGTTTGTCCCAACCTTCCACTTGTCGGCGGCAATAGCCATCTCCTTTACCCAGCTGTTCGAGTTTTGTACCTTTATAGGGAACTTGATGTAATTCAATCAATTTATCCAGTACATTGACACATAATTCATGCACTTGTTCTTCATTAAACTTTAACTCTGCTGGAAGTTTTGCCCGTGGAATAATGCCTTCGATACGCTTCATCACGTAAAAATCACATCCAAGCACAGATTCATCTTGGCATAAGCCAACCATTTCGGGGAGAACTGGATAATAAGGCGCAAGCCAACGTTGTACGTTATATTCACGTGCCATGTCATGCGCTGATTTTGCTTTTGTACCTTTTGGTGGACGACGTAAAATCAAGTCAGCATTGGCATATTTTAAACGATATGTCCAGTTTGATGCGCCTCCTGAATATTGAGTGACTTCTACAGGTCCTGAAATTTCAGAACCATTTTCAATTAACCAATTTCCAACAGCTCGGACATCGAGTTCTTCACCTTCACGTACATTTCCACCAACATCAATCACCGACATGATTTTTCCCTGATTGTTTAATTTTCAATACTGGTCATTTTTCCATATTATCATTTCACAGAAAAATGACGTTTTTAATTCATTCAAATTAGATTACTTTTTACGGCTAGCATATCCCCTTTTTTTTAACTCAAGTTTAGCAATCATGCCTTTATGCACTTCATCTGGTCCATCTGCCAAACGTAATGCCCGAGCCTGAGCAAAGAATCCTGTCAGTGGTGTGTCATGTGATAAACCTTCACCACCATGAATTTGAATCGCCATATCAACCACTTGCTGCAATACATTTGGCGCAACCACTTTAATGGCTGAAATTTCAGTTAATGCTGCCATATTTCCTAAAGTATCCATTTTATAGGCTGCATACAAGGTTAAAAGTCGTGCTTGATCAATGGCGACACGTGCTTCAGCGACACGTTCCAGATTTCCACCGAGTTTTAAAATTTCTTTACCAAAAGCCGTCCGACGCATACCACGATCAATCATCAACTCTAAAGATTTTTCAGCAGCGCCAATGCAACGCATACAGTGGTGAATGCGTCCTGGTCCTAAACGCCCTTGTGCAATTTCAAAACCTTGTCCTGCACCACCAATAAAATTTGAGATCGGCACACGTACATTGTCAAAACTGACTTCACCATGACCATGTGGCGCATCATAATCACCAAATACAGGTAACATACGTTCTATTTTTACACCTTGCGTATCTACAGGAACCAAAACCATAGAATGTTGGTGATGGCGATCTTTACTTGCATCTGGCGTATGTGCCATGAAAATAATAATTTTTGCATTTGGATCGCCTAAACCCGATGACCACCATTTACGACCGTTGAGAACAATTTCATCACCTTCCACAATTGCCGTTGCTTGCATATTGGTGGCGTCACTGGATGCAACTTCTGGCTCAGTCATACAAAAAACAGAACGAATTTTCCCATCCAATAGCGGTTTTAACCATTGTTCTTTTTGTGTTTCGGAGCCATAACGCCATAATACTTCCATATTGCCGCTATCAGGTGCATTACAGTTAAATACAGCTGGCGCAATTAAACTACGCCCTGAAAGCTCTGCAATATGTGCATATTCTTGTACAGATAAACCTTGACCAAGTTCGGCATCAGGCAAAAACATATTCCATAAACCTGCTGCTTTGGCTTTTTGTTTTAATTGTTCGAGTTGCGCTGGCCACTGCCATGTCGTCCAATCATCACCTTGATTAAGATGATGCATTTCCTTCCAAAACTCAGCTTCAATTGGTTCGATTTCATTTTGAATAAATTGTTGGGTTTTTTCTATAAATTGTTGTGCTCTTGTGGAAAGTTCAAACATTTTTATGTCCTTTAAAATATGAATACGCTTTACAACAGCATACTGTTAACTCTACTATGAATAAAATGATTTAATTAGATATATTAGTATGAATCATATTCATAATCAAAACAGCTTGGATTTATCCGTTTTTCATCGTATAGATATTAATTTATACCCTGTTTTTATTGCAATTTATCAACAAAATAGTATTACTCAAGCTGCACATCTTTTATGTGTGAGTCAATCTGCGGTAAGTCATGCTTTACAACGCTTACGCCTACTCTTAAAAGACGATTTATTTGTACGGCATCATCAGAAAATGCGTCCAACACCATTTGCAGAACAAATTTATCCGCATATTCTGCAAGCTTTAGCGCTATTACAAAAACTCTCTGAGCCACAGCAAAGTTTTAATCCGAGTATGGTAAAAAGCTTAAGAATTGCGATTCATGATGAAATTGAACCCTTAGTATTTCCCAAATTATTTAAACATTTTCAAAACTTAAATTTAGATATTGAATTTTTAAGTAGCAAATTAGACCGTAAAACCGTTCAAACAGAACTCGTCACACAACAAATTGATTTTGCAATCGATCTTCAGCAAAACTATGCACATAACATCGAATTTAAAACCTTGATTCAGGATAAATTTGTCGTATGTTCACAGCAAAAAAATATGAATAAACAACTATATTTTGCTGCGAAACATGTTGGTGTGTCTTCTCGACGTACAGGTGTTTTATTAGAAGATTCATTTATTCAGCAGCAGAATTTTTCTCGGGAATTATTATTGCGTTGTCAGCACTATTCAACCGCGTTACAGATTTTAGAAAGCAATCCAAATGCTGTTTTGACGATTCCCCAAGAGGTTTTAAGTCATTTATCGATTTCTAATCAAATTTGTATTTTTCAACATCCTTTAGATTTACCTTTGATTAATATAGGAATGTTTTGGTTTAAGGATTTGGAGTTAAATTCAAGACATACTTTTTTAAGGAACGAGTTATTGCATGTTTTTAAGCATTTTGAAAATAAAACTACTTAGGCTATTTGGATATATCATTGAAGTTTATTGTTCAGCTTTAAGGATTTTTTATGAAATACAATTTCATCATCATTTGACAAATTGAATTTTTTTCATACAATACTCTTTCTCAACTATTCCCTATAAGAGTAACGCCAATGAAGTAAGTCATTTTCTCATCAAATTCCTATTTTTAATTTTTTGATGTGCAAAATGTCTGAATGCGTGACTTTGTCTATATATTCAAGCAATTATTTTCTCTGATCTTTTATGCGTTTTTTGAAAATAAAATGTGTTATTGCTTGAAAATTACCTCTCAATAAATATTTTTTATTGATAAAATTCAATATTTTGTACATCCTGTTTCATGAGGTTTTATATGACACAACAGGCATGTATCATTTCACAATTTGGTTTAGCCTTTCCTAATCAAGTTTTATTTCAAAATTTAAATTTTAGCCTTTATCCGCATCAAGCCAGCGCCTTGATTGGTCAAAATGGTCAAGGCAAGTCCTTGCTCATGCAGCTTTTACAGGGTGTTCAATCGGATAGTTTTCAGATTAGTGGGCAGATTACATGGAATTTGCCGTATGCATATTTACCTCAGTTCTATCGCCTACCCACTGAAAATATTGCTCAAGCCCTAGGGGTTGAACATTTACATCAAGCTTTTCAACGTATTGAACAGGGTCAAGGCGACTTAGAGGATTATGAACGTGTTGAAGATGCTTGGCATTTACCCAGTAAATGGCACAATCTGCTCAGTCAGGCAAATTTACCTACTGACTTCAGTTTTCCAACTGAAAAGCTAAGTGAAGGTCAAAAAACACGCTTGGCACTTTGTGCACTTTTTCAGAAGAAAGATCATTATCTTTTGCTAGATGAACCTAGCAATCATCTTGATCAAGCGGGACGTTTGTGGCTGCAACAGTCTATTTTAAAGCATCCTGCGGGTGTCTTAGTGATTAGTCATGATCGTGATTTATTAGAACATATGCAGCATATTTATGCTTTAAATGTACATGGTATTCAGCATATTCATGGGAATTATCAGGTTTACGAGCAGCATATAAGTGTACAAACGAAAGCATTAGATCAATCTGTACAACAGCAAAAGCAACAACTTAAACAGTTGAAACAACAGCAACAGCAAAGTTTGATGAAAGCACAAAAACGTCAACATCAAGGGCAACGTTTACGTGAAAACACCTCACAAGCTAAAATTTTATTGGATTTTAAAAAGGAACAATCAGGACAAAGTTTTGCGAAACTCAAAGAGCAGCAAAATCGACAAGTTTTAGCTGCTGAACAGGAATTGAGGGATGCTAGAAGTCAACAAGTATATGTAAAAAATCAACAATTAGAGTTTATTTCCACACCACACAAAACAGGAGAACTGCTTCGTTTTACTGATTTTACTTTACCATTTGGCACGCAATCAGCTATTCATTTTGCACTTCATGCAGGTGAAAAGCTACATTTATTTGGTCAAAATGGCGTTGGCAAATCGACTTTACTCAATATGATTTACCAGCAGAACTTTATAAATGATTGCAATGTATTTATAACAGGACATGCTGTTTATTTAGATCAAAACTTTAGTTTTTTAAATCCTAAATGCAACGCGGTTGAGAATTTAACAGCGTTTAATGCAAGCTACTCTGATACAGAATGGCGTAATTTACTGGGACAACTGCGCCTACGTGGTGACAAAGCGACTCTAGCTGTTGAAAAGTTAAGTGGCGGTGAAAAACTAAAAATTGCGTTACTAGCATTAAGTCAATCTGAACAAGCAGTTGATTTATTGTTATTGGATGAACCTGAAAATCATTTAGATCTCGATTCACGTGAGTTATTGGCGAATGCAATTACTAATTTCACAGGAGCTGTCATTCTAGTTTCGCATGACCAAACATTTGTAGATCAATGTGGTATTACACAGCGATATGAACTGATTTGATATTTAAAATCATCAATTCGCAATTTTTTCAGCCAAGATTGGAATAAATATATTTTAGTCTTGGCTTTTAAATAGATATTTACTATAACGGAACGGATTTGTTTGTTTTTTTCATGTGTATTTCAATCACTGATGCTAAACGGTCTGAACAACAATCTAGCGTGAGCGTAACTAGCCAATTAAGCATAAAAAATCAGTACCATCGAAATAGTACTGATCTTGTTAAATATAGAACTTTTTAACTTAAAAATGAATGACTGTACGAATCGATTTACCTTCATGCATCAAGTCGAAAGCTTCATTAATGTCTTGTAAACCCATAGTATGCGTCACAAAAGGCTCAAGTTGAATTTCACCTTTCATTGCCTCTTCAACCATACCAGGCAATTGACTACGTCCTTTTACACCACCAAACGCTGTTCCCATCCATTTGCGTCCAGTAACCAATTGAAATGGACGTGTGGAAATTTCTTGTCCAGCCCCTGCAACCCCAATAATCACAGATTGTCCCCAACCACGATGTGCACATTCCAATGCTGAGCGCATCACATTGGTATTGCCAATACATTCAAAGGAATGATCTACGCCCCAACCTGTCATTTCAACAATGACTTGTTGAATTGGCTTGTCATAATCTTTTGGATTTAAGAAATCAGTTGCACCAAACTCTTCCGCCAGTTTGAATTTGTCGGGATTGGTATCTACCACAATAATGCGTCCTGCTTTGGCTTGACGTGCACCTTGTACCACAGCAAGCCCAATACCGCCTAAACCAAATACTGCGACGCTGTCACCCTCTTGTACTTTGGCAGTATTGTGTACCGCACCAATTCCTGTAGTCACACCACAACCCAACAGACATACTTGTTCAGGATTGGCTTCAGGATTAATTTTTGCCAAAGAGACCTCAGCAACAACAGTATATTCACTAAAAGTTGAACAGCCCATATAATGATAAATCGGCTCACCATTGTACGAAAAACGTGTTGTACCATCTGGCATCACACCTTTACCTTGTGTAGCACGCACCGCAGTACATAAATTAGTTTTTCCTGACTTACAGAATAAACATTCCCCACATTCTGCTGTATACAATGGAATCACATGATCACCGACAGCAACAGAGGTGACACCCTCACCGACTTGTACCACGATCCCTGCACCTTCGTGACCGAGAACCGCTGGAAAAACACCTTCAGGATCATCACCCGAAAGCGTAAACGCGTCCGTATGACATACGCCTGTATGGGTAATTTTTACCAAAACTTCACCTTTTTGTGGAGGAGCGACATCGATTTCCACAATTTCCAAAGGTTTTCCTGGCGCAAAAGCCACCGCTGCACGTGATTTCATACACGATCATCCTTTACTGAATCAATTCTTTAACAGATTCGCTACAGTAACCTTTTTTGCTTTAATGATTCAACCAATAAGTAGTGTTATGATTTATTAAAATTGACAATTTCGTCCATAAGAATGAAACATGTTCCCTCTTTAATTGCTCTAAGTTTAAGTTTTAGCTTTTTATCTGGATGCAGTTTGCCTATGAATGACTCTAAAAATGAAGCACCCACTCCAGTCCATAGCCAATATTGGTTAACTGATCAAAATGCTGAACATAAATTACAACAAGGTTTAACTGCTTATTTGGCAATGAGTGAGGCTTTTCAAAGTATTGCAGCACGTATTCATCTGATTCGACAAGCCAAATATAATTTAGACTTACAATATTATATTTGGGCAGATGATTTTATTGGTAACTTAATGCTGCATGAACTGCTCAAAGCAGCCGATCGTGGTGTTAAGGTTCGTTTATTGATCGATGATCAAAATGGTACAAAAATCGACAACCAACTCAAAGCCTTAAGCACCCATCCAAATATTCAAATCAGGCTTTATAATCCCTATAAATTTCGAAATTTAAGATTTTTAGACTACATCTTCCGCTTACAACAAATTAACCATCGTATGCATAATAAATTAATCATTGCGGATGGTATTATTGCCGTCACAGGTGGACGCAATATCAGTAGTGAATATTTTGATGCCAGTGAATCATTTCAATTTACCGATATGGATGTGTTATTTTTTGGTACAGCAGTACAACATGCCAATCAAGTTTTCTCGGATTTTTGGAATCATGATTTAAGTTATCCTAACCAACAGTTTATCCCGACAGGAAAACAAAAAGATTTAGAAAAATTAAGACTTAACTATAAAAAGCTTGAACAAAAAGAAAATCCTACAGATATGAAACTCGATGCAGAACAAAAAGAGCTGGCAAATGAGCTTAAACAAAATCATGTCAATTGGGCGCATGCACACTTTCTTGCAGATTCACCTAAAAAAACTCTTGGGCAAGCCTCAGAATCAGAACTTATTTCCTATCAAATTCGACAACATTTGGGAGAACCCAAACAAGAAATGGATTTGATTTCCGCTTACTTTGTACCCACCCAGACAGGAACACAGTATCTGAGCCAATTTCCAAAACAAGGGGTTGATGTACGGGTTTTAACCAACTCTTTTGTAGCCAATGATGTTGCTTTAGTCCATGCTTTTTACCAAAAATATCGGGTAGATTTATTAAAAAGTGGGATAAAACTTTATGAGTTTAAGCCGTATATCGAACGAAAACGACGGACATGGTATGAGGTCTTAACTGGAAACGTTATTCCTAAAAAAGGTAAAGACAAATCAAGTTTACATGCGAAGTTTATTAATATTGATAATAAAGTCTTTATTGGTTCATTTAACCTAGATCCACGTTCTTTTAACCTGAATACTGAGGTGGGTTTGGTGGTTGAATCAAATCAATTACAAGAACAAATCTCTTCATTACTCGACTCATCCTTGTTAAAAGTGGCTTATGAATTAAAGCTCGACTCACAAGGTGAACTGATTTGGTACGATCATCAACCTGATGGAACAGTCAAAAAATATAACCAAGAACCTGAAACAACTCAATTTCAACGTGGCGTGATGCATACTGTGTCTTATTTACCGATCGAGTGGATGATGTAGGTTTATACTATTCTATTCAAGTTGTGAATATTGTAAGTCAATCAGACTTGTCTTTAAAATGTCTATTTTTAATCATCTCAAACTGTTGCTTTGTAAAAATAACTTGCTCTATCTGAGTCATAGCTAATTTTAAATCTTCAAAAGACACTTGTTGATTAGCATTGCTCATATCTGTGTGGTCTCGTAAATGACAGGTTAATTTTTTAATTGTGTATGCGTTAATATTTATACTGTGCGCAATATTTAAAAAAGTACGCCTTAAATCATGGTAGGTAAACGCTATTCCACTTAATTTGCTAATTTTATATCTTGCTTTACTTCGATTAGTAACATGCCCTTCGCCTTGTCTTGCTTGAAAAACATAAGGCTTATCGCCTGAGCGTTCAAATCTGGCGTGTATAATATGCTTTAAGATAGGTCCCATAGGAAGAACCATCGCATTAGCATTGTTAGAATCTATAGCAGTAAGTGTTCCAGTTTTAAAATCAATATTTTTCCATTGCAAACTTTCTACGTCTTTATGTCGCAAACCTGTTAAAAGTAAAATCAGTAAAAAATCCTGATTGGTATAAGCATTATGATTATAATAGTTTTGTCCTACCCACTGCGTTGATAATACTCTATCAATCCAATGGGATAACTGCTCATTAGCAATATATCTTTCCTTTTTATTGAACATATTCCAAAGATTTTTAGCACTCAAAATATTTACAGGATTTGAAATATTTAAAGTACTTCTACCATCGCTATCCACATAATATTCTATTGCAAAATTAAACACAGCACGTAATAAACGCATAGATAAATTTGCACCTGCTTTAGAGTTTAGAGTTAATTCAGCATGTTTTTCTTGAACCATTGGAGCTGTGATATTAATGAGTTGCATATTTTTCCATTCCAGTAAATACGCCTCTACACACCGTCTATAATCTTTTAATGTCTTTTCTGAAAGTTGCCTGTGTTTTATGTAGATATTGTAGGCGGTTACTAATGTAGGTTGCTGGTTAGGTATAGGATAATATTTTTGTTTAGATTTTTTATTCTTCTGCTTTTGCTTGTTTGGATTTATACCCGACGCCATTTGTGCAAGGACTATTTTAGCTTTTTCTCGTGCTTGTTCTAAAGTTAATTCGGTATGCTTTCCTAACACAACACGAACAGAAGATTTCCCATCACCAATTCGCCTTTCTACAACATAAACCTTAGATGCTGTTACACGCAAAGCAAAACCAATCAACTCTGCATCCCGATAAAAAACCTGCTTATTTGGAGATAAGGCTGCAGAATCAACAAATGTTTTTGTGAGCTTTGTTTTTTGATTTGACATCGTATAGAATGCTGAGCGTTAGCAATAATATACAATCCAGTATAGCAATTTATTTACCGCCTACACAGCGCCTACAAAAAATAATATTGCAATTAAAAAAGTTATTGTGTATGATGCGATTCAAGTTAAAGATGTTGATATATATAGCTTTTAACTTTATAGGGCCTGTAGCTCAGTTGGTTAGAGCAGCGGACTCATAATCCGTTGGTCCCCAGTTCAAGTCTGGGCGGGCCCACCAAATAAAACAACCACTTAGGTGTATTAATCCTCAGTGATTTTTTCATTTGCTTAGATGTACACAATGTGTAAGTATCAGAAATTAAGAAAAATCAAACAACGGTACTACTATTACTTATTACTCAAAATTTAATCTTAAATTTGCTAAGTCCATTTTTAAATATCATGACAAACTTTTAAAAGCTCACTAGAATTTTCCCCTCTGTCATATTTCTAGCTCAACATTAAACCTATAAATATCGAAAATATATAAATTAAATTTATTGTACTTTCAAAGCTTCACGGCATTTAAGTGGTGAATAAAAATATAAGTAGCATATTTTTTTAAACACCACCCTATCTCTCAATGATAAGCAATAATTTTACGAATTTTAATAAAGAAAAGAGCTACTGAATTATGATAAATTTCTAATAAATCAGCAGAAACCCTAATCGTTATACCAATCATGAATAATTCTAGCAATTTATTTAGGTTTTCTTATTTAATTTACAACTAGTTAGCTTCATTTTGATACATGAGCACATTGTTAATATAGTAAAGTCCCTTTGTACATTGCTAAAAAGAATGAAACTTATACTAGATAAGTTCTTTAGAATTGTTTTAAAAAACTCGCCATCAACTTCGATGCCCAAGAACGTGCCTGTACTCCCTCATAAAAGCCACAATGACTGCCTTTCTTCGTTGTAACGACAACAATATTCGGCATAGTCTCAATTTTAGCTTTGTGTGGTTCTAAATTCTTAATTGCACAGACTGGATCATCCTCTGCATTCAGCACCATCAGTGGAATTTTCACATTTTCAAACACATACATAGGATTTATGGCTTGATCATAGCTTTCATAATCACTAAAACCCGCCATTTCAAAATATTGAAATTGAAACTCTTGTAAAGTTTTCGTTTTAAGCACAGTTTGTACGGATTCAGTCTGCTGCCATGTTTGCTGATACGGTTGAATAAAGGCTTTAAATAACTTCTTGGTCATTAACTTGCTATAAAATGGATGTACATTTTCAAAGCCATCTTTGGTGTTATAACCAGGGCATAAAGCAAAAGCTGCTTTAAATGGTGTATCTAAACCTTGGTCACCTAAGTAACGCACCAACAAACCAGTACCAGCTGATGAACCTACTGCATACAAGTCTGATTGAGGAAATTGACCTTGAATATGCAAAATTTGTTCTTTTAAATCAGAAACTGAACCAAATAATGACATTTGTGGTACAGGCATTGGTAAGCCTGCATGACCACGACGTAGACATAACGCAACCCGCCAACCCGTATACTCATATAAGTCTTTAACCAATTCACGCATGCTTTCAGGCGAACCAGTAATAGTATGCATAATGACAATAATCGGTGTGTTTTTTGGTAAATGATCACCATACCAAGCGATCGCTGTTACACCACCATCTTGCATAGTCAATTGTTCAATACGATCATACTCAAGATGAATACGTTTCTTCTGAATAATATCAAAATAGGCTAAATGAATATGCGGATTACTCAACCAAGGTGTAGGTCGATATTTTTCTTGTAGTAAAGGAATATTATTCAGCACCTTGACCATGTCACCTTGCCGATGGAAATAAAGCTTTGGTACTTCCGCACCTGTCACTTGATCTAGTACAGATTGTGAAAGTTGGTTAACTTTATTCAAAATAGACATAATATTTCCTAAAACATTGATACAACAGAAGAACAGCAGGAATCCGCATTCCTACTGTTTTGAAACAAAATAAGTACAATCTAGCTTACTTTAAGCAGGCTGATATTTTGCGAAACGCTCACCCATTTGCACAGCTAAAGCCTGTAAACCACTTAAAGGACGAATCATGACTTCAAACTCAACGATTTGACCTTGTTCATTAAAGCGAATCATATCAATACCTTTCAGTTGTTTTTCAGACACCTCGGCTGAAAACTCAAGCACGACATTCTGTTCATCATCGCTATAAAACTCGCGGTGATAGATGAAATTTTCAAAAACTTGAATCACATTGGTCAAAATAAAAAATACGACTTGCTTGCCTTCATAAGGCTTAAATGCAACAGGTGAACGAAACACAACATCATCAGCAAGTAATTCATTCAAAATACTCATGTCACGTGTTTCAAGCATATTGTGCCATTTTTGAATGGCGGGTTTTGTATTTGGGTAGTTCATTTTAATGTCCTTATTGAATCAGAATATTCACACTAAGATTAACGCAATGTAAGCTCCTTCTCCCTCTGGGAGAAGGTTGGGATGAGGGGAAATGAAATTCAAAAGCACCTCACCCTAACCCTCTCCTAAAATGAGAGGGAACATCCATTAAATTATTTAATATGAGAATATAATTAATTTTTAAATCACCATTGCCAATTCAGCACCCTGACGAATCGCACGTTTTGCATCTAATTCACCTGCTTCTTTCGCACCACCGATCAAATGTACTGATTTTCCATCTGCTTGAAGTTGATCAAACATCGCAGTGTAAGATTCTTGTCCTGCACAAATCACCACATTGTCCACATCTAATATCATGGCTTTATCACCCACAGTAATATGTAGACCTTGATCATCAATTCTTTCGTAACTTGCACCTGCAATCATATTGACATGACGATGTTTTAATCCAGCACGATGAATCCAACCTGTAGTTTTTCCTAAACCTGCACCTACCGAATTGGTTTTACGTTGTAATAAGTAAATTTCACGTGGTGATGGTTCAATTATAGGTTGTTTAAGTCCACCGACATGTTCATAAGAGGTATCAATTCCCCATTCATCATAGAATTTATCAGGATTTAAGCTACCACTTTCACCTTCGTGAGATAGATACTCTGCCGTATCAAATCCAATACCCCCCGCACCAATAATGGCAACTTTTTTGCCAACTGGCTTACGGTCACGCAATACTTCAATGTAACTTAATACTTTAGGATGATTAATTCCTTCAATATTTAACTGACGTGGAGTAACCCCTGTTGCTACCACGATTTCATCAAACTGTTCAGCGCTAAGTTCTTCATAGGTCGCGGTATGATTCAGCACAAGCTTAATATTGGGTTGTAATTCAATTTTACGTTTGAAATAACGCAAAGTTTCATAGAATTCTTCTTTGCCTGGAATGGTTTTGGCAATATTAAACTGACCACCAATCTGATTGGATGCTTCAAAAATGGTAACTTTATGCCCACGATCAGCAGCGTACGTTGCAAAACTCAAACCTGCTGGACCTGCACCAATGACTGCTATGTTTTTAAGGGTTGCTGTATCTTTAAAAATGAGTTCAGTTTCATAACATGCACGTGGGTTGACCAAACACGTTGCAATTTTCATCGAGAAAATATGATCTAAACACGCTTGGTTACAACCGATACAAGTATTGATTTCATCTGCGCGACCTTGTTCCGCCTTAGCAACAAAGTGCGAATCTGCAAGCATTGGACGTGCCATCGACACCATGTCTGCATCACCTTGTGCCAATACACTTTCTGCCATCTCTGGGGTATTGATACGGTTTGAAGTGATTAAAGGCACTTTGACTGAGCCTTTTAATTTCTTCGTTACCCAGGTAAATGCAGCACGAGGAACTTTGGTTGCAATCGTTGGAATACGGGCTTCATGCCAACCAATCCCTGTATTAATAATGGTTGCACCTGCTTTTTCAATTTCTTGAGCAAGTTGAATCACTTCTTCTAAAGTTGAGCCACCCTCGACCAAATCAAGCATAGATAAACGATAGATAATAATGAAGTTTTCACCTACTGCTTCACGGGTGCGGCGCACAATTTCAATCGGAAATTTAATACGATTTTCATAGCTTCCACCCCATTCATCATCACGATGATTGGTACGTGCAGCGATAAACTCATTGATCAGGTAACCTTCTGACCCCATGATTTCCACGCCATCATAACCAGCCACTTGTGACATTTTTGCACAGTTAGCAAAATCGGCAATGGTCTGCTGTACTTCAGCAGACGTTAAAGCATGTGGCTTAGTTGGGTTGATGGGCGCTTGAATGGCTGAGGGTGCAACATTTTCAGGCTGATAAGAATAACGTCCTGTATGTAAAATCTGTAATGCAATTTTCCCACCTGCATCATGCACGGCTTGGGTAATGACTTTATGCTTTGCTGCCTCTTCCAAAGTATCGAGTTTAGAGCCACCAAAGAAAGTTACACCATGATCATTCGGTGAAATTCCGCCTGTTACAATTAAGCCGACACCACCTGCCGCACGCTCTGCATAAAATGCAGCCATACGCTCATAGCCCCCCTCAACCTCTTCTAAACCAACATGCATTGACCCCATCAAGACACGGTTTTTTAATGTGGTAAAGCCTAAATCTAAAGGCGCAAGTAAATGCGGATAATTAGACATGTGAACTCCTTGGCTTGCTTTCGCTGGCTAATATTTTTAGTCTACTTTATGAAATCTTTAATGCAACAAGTTGCATAATAGATTTATTTATAATGGAGATTTGCATTTTATGCAACATGTTGCATAATGATTTTACATCCATTTTATTTGCGAAATATGACCAAATGTCTTTAGCCCATGTTTTATTGACGAGTTTAATCGAAAAACCGAGCACTGGTTTTGAACTCGCTCGTCGTTTTGATCGCTCTATGGGTTTCTTTTGGAATGCAACGCATCAACAAATTTATCGTGAACTGAATGCGATGCAAAAAAAAGGTTGGATTTCCACGCTTGAGGATCAAGCAGATACAGGGCGTAAAAAAACCTATCAAGTTGAGCAACTTGGACGTATTGAGTTAACTGATTGGTTAGTTAAGCAAGGTCAACCAGCACAGCTACGTGAAGAGTTAATGGTGCGCCTAAGAGTCGAAGCACAATTTGGTGGAAATACTGTTTTACCAGAGTTACAGCGTCATTTAGAATTACACCGTGACAACTTAAAGCTTTATCAACAAATTTTTGCCAAAGATTTTGCCCATGCAGATCCCCAAGATCGAACTTTGTTTATTCATAAAATGATTTTACAATTAGGCATAGATTTAGAACGTGGTTGGATTGATTGGTTAGAACAACTCATTCCAACTTTACAGCAATTTGAATGCAATACACAAAAATAAAGGAAATGCCATGCCTCATTATACAATGCCAGATGGTGAACAACTTTTTGTCCGAGAAATTGGCAAAGGTGAACCTGTTTTAATTTTATCTGGTTTAGGAATGCAGAGCTGGCAATGGCTGCCTTTTATTTTTACTAATCTTAAAAACTATAAATTTATCATTCCTGACTGGCGAGGTTTTGGGGGTTCACGCACCTGCAAAATTCCACAAGATTTGGATGCTATTCACAACCATTGGCGTGACGTTGATAGCCTCATTCAACAAATGCGTTTGGATCAATTTATGCTCATTAGTTACTCAATGGGCGCAACTACCGCCATGCATGGCATGCAATATGGAAACTTGGCAACAAAGTTAAAAGCGTATTTGCATATTGACCAAACCCCTAAAATTCCAACGGATGATGCTTGGCAGTTTGGTTTATTTGGGAAAAAGCATCTTAAATTTAAACGCTTTCTCAAAGACTATTCGGACTTTTTGCATCAATACCAAGATTATCGTTTTGTGGATGAGCTTCCACCTGAGCCGAGAACTGAACTGGTACAAATGTGGATTAATTTCATTAAAATTCAAGGTAGTAACAAGCTTAGTCCGTTTATTTTTAATTTGGCGCTGAAACGACCACAATTACAAAAACATCTTTTACCGATCAGACGTTTAGACTATATGACATGGTATATCGATAACTATTTAAATCACGATGAGGACTATCGTGCTGCAATTACCCAACTCAACTGTCCAACAACATTCTTTATTGGTGAACAATCTACTTTATATCCTGCTGAAGGACAAAAACGTATTGCCAATCAATTATCAAACGCACAAAGCATTATTTTTGAACGTTCTGGGCATACACCTTTAATCACTGAACCTGTGAAATTTGGTAAAGAAATTTCTGCTTTTTTAGTTAGACATGCGCAGTTAAAACAATCAGCTTAAAAATAGATTGATCACAATTTTTCCATAAACAACATAGCTATCTTTCTTTATGTTGTTTATGGAAGTTGTTCTTTTTATTTAGTTTTTAAATCTCAGTTAAATCAACCCAATAACAATGAAAAACTACTGTCCACAAGGCTTATATGCTTAAAGAGCATCATTAATTTTATTTGAATAAGACAGCATTATTTAAACCTGTTAAGCGTGATAATAAACCATCCGTTTTTTTGAAAAACGATCTAATTGATTCAAAAATCCTTCAAAATAACTTTTCTGTTTTTCTTCAATACGATAGCCTGCATATAAAGTACGCCGCAAACCATTTTCAGCGACACAATCTAAACGTCGTGACGTCACCCAACCTTTTTGTTCATACTCATTCACAACCCAATCAGGTAATGCCGCAATTCCCCGACCACTTGCGACCAACTGAATCAGCATTTGAGTTAAATCTGTCGTGCGAATTTGTTTTGGTTGAATGTTTGCAGGAAGAAAAAGCTTCGACATAATGTCTAAACGATGTTTATCTACAGGATAAGTGATCAGCGTTTCTTCTGCCAACTCTTGTACAGTAATATGCGTTGCACGCACCAAGGCATGTGTATTTGACAAGACTAAACGAGATTCATATTCAAAAATTGGAAAATATTCTATGCCTTTTAAAGCAATAGGATCTGCGGTAATCAACAAATCAAACTCACCAATTTGTAATAATTCATGTGGATTTGCCTCAAAACCAGAAGCAAAATCTAAGTCAACATCAGGATATTGTGAGCGATATTGATTTAACAAAGGCATGAGCCAATCAAAACAACTATGACATTCAGAGGAAAAAATGATTCTTCCTGTTTGCCCGTGCACGATACGAGTAATATCAGTCTGTGTAATTTGAATCTGCGGCAAAATATCATCTGCAAGTTTAAGTAAACGCTCTCCAACATTCGAGAAAGTCACAGGTCGACTACGACGATTAACCACTTCAACCCCATACCAATTATCCAACTCTTTCAGTTGATGGGAAATTGCTGATGGCGTTAAACATAAGTCATTTGCTGCAGCAACCAGTGAACCATGCTCACGTAAAGCGGTTAAAGTTTTGAGATGACGAATTTCAAGCATGGATACATCCAGTAGAATAATATAGTTTAGGCAGATAAATATGCGTTAGCTTTAACTCAAATGAACCAGTAAACATGTCTTGTTAAAGCATTTATAAGTTATAAAAGAATTTTAGAACAATGTGTCTAGCTATATATCTAAGTAATGAATTCCTAAAGCAAAAGCATATACTCACAACCATTTCATCATAAAAAACGTCCATTTTAGCCCTTGAAAATAACTAAATCCAATAAAAAAGAGATGAATTAATTTCATTACAACATGAAATTAATGCGTTTGCTTGATACCGAGTTTTATTTAATGATGAACGGGTTGAAGTTAAAACCACTTAAACCACTCGGGTGAATGAAAATGTCAATTTAAACTTATCTTTTGAGTTATCTCAACAGAGCCTAAACGCTCAGCGTTGAATTGACTCGCATCAATATAACACTTCACACTAAAAATAAATAAACTAACACTTTATAAAATATAAAAGAATGCGCACAGCCTCATGATCATTTTGTCATGAGGAGTTTTTCTGCATTTAAATGATGAAATTCGGAGTTCACCAAGCACACATTAAGCACTTATCTTCATGGGTGTACTAGAAATTCATTACTATCCCAGCACAACTAAAAACATAAAATAAATTTAAAACTTTAAGATATAAAGCCGAGTTAATCATTTAACTCGGCTTTAACGTAGATAATCGCTTTAAATTCTAAAAACGTCTAAATCCCTATTAATTTATGCACTTAAAACCTCAGCAAAAGCTTTAACTTTTTGTAAAGTCGCATCTACCCCCAAGTTTGCAAAACAATCCACTAGTGCTGTTCCTACAATCACTAAATCCGCTTTATTTTTTAGAGCTGCAACGTCTTGTTCTGTTTTAATTCCGAAACCCACCCCGACAGGAATATCAAAATATTGCTTTAATTGACTGATTTTTTCGTCCAAATTTTGCTGTTTGCGCTGCATTCCCGTGATCCCATTTTCAGAAACATGATACAAAAAACCTTGTGCATTTTCTGCGATTAAAGCCAAGCGTTGCTCAGGTGTGGATGGTGAAGTTAAACAAATAAAATGAATATGATTTTCTTCAATTTCATGTAAATATTCACGTTGATATTCATAAGGCAAATCTACAATTAAAAGCCCATCAATCAAACCCTTGGCATCTTTTAAGAACTGTTTAAAGCCATACTGCAATATGGGGTTAACATATCCCATTAAAACAATCGGGGTTTGATCATCTTTTTTACGGATCTCTTTGACCAACTCTAAGGTTTTCGTCAAAGTTTGTCCTTGTGCAATCGCCCGATGATGTGCTGCCTCGATCACCTCACCATCTGCCACAGGGTCTGAAAAAGGCATACCTAATTCAATAATATCTGCCCCTGCCTGACCAATTTGTGTAAACAATTCAACATTGCTTTGATAATCAGGATCGCCTGCGGTGAAATAACAGACCAAACCACTGCGCTGCTTTTGTTTTAATTCAGCTAAACGAACATCTAAACGATTCATTTGATCATTCCTCATTTTTATAATTTTTTACGGTATGCATGTCTTTATCACCACGACCACTCAGATTGACAATGATGACTTGTTCTGGATGCATTTTTTTTGCCAATTGACACGCAAAAGCAACCGCATGTGAACTTTCTAAAGCCGGAATAATGCCTTCTTTTTGTGTCAGTAATTTAAAGGCTTCAACTGCTTCTTGATCTGTAGCACTGACATACTCAACTCGTCCAGTTTCTTTTAACAGCGCATGCTCAGGTCCTACACCAGGATAGTCTAGACCTGCTGAAACGGAATGTGCCTCTTGAATTTGACCATCTTCATCTTGCAACAGATAAGTCAAGTTTCCATGTAATACCCCTGGTTTACCCCCTGATAATGATGCTGCATGAAAAGCAGTGTCTAAACCTTTACCTCCAGCTTCTACGCCATAACAGTGTACACTTTCATCTTTCAAAAATGCATGCATTAAACCTATGGCATTTGAACCACCACCTATACAAGCCACTAAAGCATCAGGAAGTTTTTGTTCCTTGAGTAAAATTTGCTCACGTGCTTCTTTACCAATAATTTTTTGAAACTCCCGTACCATCATCGGATAAGGATGTGGTCCTGCACCTGTTCCCAAGAGATAATACGTGCTCTCTACATTACTGATCCAATCATGCAATGCTTCATTCATCGCATCTTTGAGGGTTGCATTGCCCTTTTTCACACTATGTACTTCTGCCCCTAACAGGGTCATACGCTCAACATTCATTTGTTGACGTTGTACGTCTGTTTCTCCCATAAAAATGACACATTTCATGTTAAATAGTGCGCAAACTGTAGCCGTTGCTACCCCATGTTGCCCTGCCCCTGTTTCAGCAATAATGCGTGTTTTACCCATTTTTCGAGCAAGTAAAATTTGCCCAATACAATTATTAATCTTATGTGCGCCAGTGTGATTTAAATCCTCACGTTTTAAATAAATTTTAGCTCCACCACACAGTGCTGTTAGATTTTTTGCATAAAATAGTGGACTAGGGCGACCTACAAAATCATTTAATAGTTGCTGATATTCTCCCCAGAATTCAGGGTCATTTTTTATTTCATTAAAAGCCGCTTCTAATTCATTAATCGCCAACATCAGGCTTTCAGGTATGTATTTACCACCAAACTGTCCAAAACGCCCCAGTTGATCTGGTCCATCACCTGTATATAAATCTGCCATGTCTTTTATCCAATTTCTTCATTGCTTTTTATTTTATGGATTTTGCAGCATTTGAAAATTGATATAAACTCAGATCATTATGTGAAAAAAACTAACATCATGGCAAAATATCAACTTCCACCTCTTAATTCGCTACGCATGTTTGAAGTTGTTGCACGCAATAACAGTTTTAGTTTGGCAGCTGAAGAACTGTGTGTAACGCATAGTGCGGTGAGCCACCAAATTAAACAACTTGAAACATGGGTTGGGAAAAAATTACTTATTCGTCATGCGCATGGCGCAACACTTACTTTAGATGGACAAGCTTTATTTAGTAATTGTGTAAAATTATTTAGTGGACTTGATCAGTGTCTTGAGCAAATTCGCCAACAACCAACACAGCACAGCTTAACTTTAGCCGCACCAAGTAGTTTTATGGCACACTGGTTAATTCCAAAGTTAGAAAGTTTTGAAGCGCAATATCCTGAAATTTCTATTAAATTAATGACTAGCAATGATTTAAAATTATTAGAAAAACATCAGGTTGATATGGTGATTCTTAACCACACGCAGTTTGAAAAATTTCCAGATGCGATTCAAAATATTACACTTTTTCAGGATCAAATCGGTCCTGTTTGTACAGCTGAACGTGTACAACAATTACAACATAAATCTGATATTTTTCAGCAAACGCTATTACACACGCAGTCAAATCAGCATGCTTGGGAAATGTGGGCAACGCAAAGCAATTTGGACTTAACTCAAGCAAAACAGCAACGTCATTTTGATCATCTTAATTTGATGATTGAAGCGGCTGCCTCAGGTTTAGGGGTTGCGATTGCACCACAAAGTTTAGTTGAAAAAGAACTTTTAAATGGGCGTTTAGCTGCACCTTTTGATTTTATCGAATGTGGTTTATTGTTTTCTTTATGCTGTCAAAAAACACGATTAAAAGATGAAAATATTCAAATATTTAAACGATGGTTATTAACCCAAGTTGAGTAATAATTTAAAGTCACCAGTTTGATCTACTGAGTACAGCTCACACGAAAAATAAGTCAAAATATTACAAAGCATCAAGCAGTTTTAATTTTGATCTTATTTTTCATAGGATTTAAAAATTTACACACGACTTAGCAAACCACTACAATTAAAGACGTTGTATTCTTTGATCACAAAACTCGAATGTAATGCCACTACAAATTCAATTTTACCAATACGTTTCAATAATATTTCGCTATAATTTTCCATATCCTTCGCAACAACTTCCACTAAAAAGTCAGCCGACTGCCCTGTGACTAAAAAAGCATTGATCACTTCGGGAATATTTTCTAATTCTTCTAAAAATTTAGCAAATGTATCAGTATCATGTTTGCTTAATGATACTTGCAAAATCACATGCAATTTGAAGCCCAATTTCTCATAATTAATATCACGTTTTAAATTGGTCATGATGTCCGTTTCAATCAAATGCTTGATACGGCGATGTACAGAACTTACTGATAAATTGATACGTTCAGATAGCTCATTTAGATTAATATCTTCATGGGTTAAAATTTCTAAAATTTGCTTATCGTAACGATCAAGTTCCATTAAAAACTCCATTATTTGGTATAGGTGATATTAGTTCACCCTAAATTATAGCGTTTTATTTTGATAAAATATTTCTCAATTTACAACTATTGTGAAAATGTTTTTCACTACATTTCACTATACATAGAGAAATGCTCTGACTATTTGTATCTTTAAACAAACCATTAAACAAATATATTCACATAATTACTTTGAAATCAAATGACCAGCAATAATTAAAATATCAAAAATACGCAGTGCTTAAATCCCACGCCAGTCCACCCGCGCATTACGTTCTGTCAAATAAATCCGTTGTACATACTGCCCGATTGGCATACTTAATAATGCTTCCTGATAGCTTTTTACCTCATCCGATAAGCTGTCTTCAAACTCGATTTCCCAAGGTGTACCATTGATAAATAATAAAGGTGCAAGCATTGAACACACTGCAATATCTGCTAAACCTAAGCGCTCACCCACGAGATAACGACACTGATTTTCAACTAATTTGTCATTTAATTGTTGGATGATTTCATCCATTTTATATTTAGAGTCTGCAACTTTTTCAGCATCTAATTGATAGCTTTTGGACACCAAAGTTTTTAATATCGGCTTGGAAAATTTCTCAAATTGACGTAAATATCCTTTTTCACCAATCATAATCTCAAGTGGTTCATCACTGACTAAAAGTGCTTGAGCCAACCCCCAACGGCGTACGTGCTGCCCTAATTCATTTGAAATAACATTAATGTCTAAGGCTTGTTGACGTAAATTTGCATCTGAGCGTAACAATGTGTGTTCTGGATAAATGTCATCTAAATACAGTGCGATTTGGGTTGAGTCAGCTATCCAACGATCAGCATCTTTTAAAATTGGAAGCTTATTTTGCCCTGTTTTCAGTTGAGCAAATGCCCGATGTACTCCAGGTATAATATTCTGCGCTACAAAATCTAATTCTTTATGATCAAGTAACCAACGTGCTTTTTCACAGTAATGCGATAAAGGAAATTGGTAAAGAATGCGCATAAAATCTCCAAATTATTTTTTTAATCAAATCTTTAGGATAATTCCTAGTAATTACATTTACTTTAGCGACTCCATTGTTAAATTACAATGTACTTTTTGTTCAAAGAATCAGTCAAATATTCAAATATCAGCACTAAAATTTATATCTCTTTATTCCTATGATGCATAAGGTATTTTTTGTAAATAATATTGCAATAAATTTCTGCGTTTTAATTTATTCTACGTATTGTTGGTAATTAAATAATAGGCAATATAATAATCTTTAGCGCCGATTGGATAATGCTCAAAAAGCCACTGCAAACGTGAAGAACGCTCTACTTTCCAAAACTCTACTTTTATTTGCTTAATTTGTTCTTGTATTCTTGAATATTGAAAGTAGCCATTTTTTATATATACAAGTATTTTGGATTTTTTGAATTATTTAAATCTTAAAGCTTATACCTGACTTTGTCATTGCTTTCATGTAAAATCATCTGCAATTTTTAGATAACACTTTGTGAGTTATTTCATGGGTTTTAATTGCGGTATTGTCGGCTTGCCGAACGTTGGTAAATCTACACTTTTCAATGCATTGACTAAAGCTGCTATTGCTGCGGAAAACTTTCCATTTTGTACCATCGAACCCAATACAGGTATCGTGCCAGTACCTGATCCACGTTTAGACAAATTAACAGCCATCGTAAAACCCCAACGCGTCATTCCAACCACGATGGAATTTGTGGATATTGCAGGTTTAGTTGCTGGCGCATCTAAAGGTGAAGGTTTAGGTAACCAATTCCTTGCAAACATCCGTGAAACTGATGCGATTGCACATGTCGTTCGTTGCTTTGAAGATGAAAATGTCATCCATGTAAATGGTAAAATTGATCCATTAGATGACATTGCAACCATTAACACTGAACTTGCACTTGCTGACTTAGAAACCGTCACCAAAGCAGTGACTCGTTTAGCAAAATCTGCAAAAGGTGGCGACAAAGAAGCTGTTGCAACCAAAGCGGTATTAGACAAAATCTTACCTTTGCTTGATGAAGGTAAACCTGCACGTGCAGCAGACTTGGATGATGATGAACGTAAACTTGTTCGTGGTTTTGGTTTAATGACATTAAAACCAACTATGTACATCGCGAACGTTGCAGAAGATGGTTTTGAAAATAATCCACATTTAGAAGCTGTGAAAAAGTTAGCTGCTGAAGAAAATGCCATCGTTGTTCCGCTTTGTAACCAAATCGAAGCTGAAATTTCACTTCTTGAAGATGAAGATCGTGCTGAGTTCTTAGAAGCTTTAGGGGTGGAAGAACCTGGTTTAAACGTGGTTATTCGTGCAGGTTATGCATTACTTGGTCTGCAAACTTACTTCACCGCAGGCGTTCAAGAAGTTCGTGCTTGGACTGTTAAAGTTGGCGCAACAGCACCACAGGCTGCAGGCGTGATTCACACAGACTTTGAGAAAGGTTTTATCCGTGCTGAATGTGTTGCTTATGATGACTTCATTCAATATAACGGTGAAAATGGTGCAAAAGAAGCCGGGAAATGGCGCTTAGAAGGTAAAACGTATGTAGTACAAGATGGTGATGTTCTACATTTCCGTTTTAATGTCTAAATTCTTCTAACTACTCTATATCTTCCATTTTAAAGCATCCATTTGGGTGCTTTAATTTTTTATCACGCTTTAATTTACTTACTGCATTTCCCTGATTTAAAGCCTTAGAGTCGTTTCTCTTTTTGTTATGTATTTTCTTTAAGCCAGAAAAAAACCTCAGCCTAAACTGAGGTTTTACTCTTATCAAATCCAATTACTTAATTTTTGCATTGGCTTTTAAGTATTGCGTATAGTCATCCAATAATTGTTGACCACGCATTCTTTGGTAAAGTTGAGTTAACTCTTGTGCTTGTGCTGGATCTAAGCTATCAACAGGTGCTTTTTTCACTTCAGCAACACCAACAACGACCATTTCATCAGGTAAAGAAGCTGTAGTGACCGACCACATCCCTGCTTTAGGTGCTGGAACACTGAAGGCAGCACGTTCAATTTCACGTTTTAAGCCTTGAGAACGTGTAAACATTCCTGCTGATTCAAAAGTAAATGGATACTTCGCTAACACTTGTTGTGCAGGCAGTTTCTTAAAGTCCTCCAACATCGCTGCAATTTTCGCTTTTGCCGCAGTTACTGCTTTGTCTTGAATCAATTGAGCTTTAACACGTGCAGTTGCTTGGGCTAGAGGCTGAACCCCTGCTGCATGGTAATCACGCACTTTTACCCAAACGGTATTGCCATCTTTTAACTGAATGCTGCTCGACACATTACGATCACCATTTTTTACATCATCGCTAAATATTTTTGCTTTGACACTTGGATCAGCCAATACAGGATTGGTTGTTGCCACTGTAATACCTTTAACAGATTCGATTTTTGCAGTTTTCACTTCACTTGAAATAATATCTAAAGCATCATTACTGACAACTTGTTCGTTCAAGCTATTTACAGTATCTGCAAATAAATTCGCTGATTTAGACTTCAGTACTTCTTCTGTCAATTCTGCTTTTTTCGCTTCAAATGTTGGAATCTCTCCAACATCACGCTGTACTTCGATCAGATGATAACCATATTGCGTTTTTACAGGGCGAGTAATTTCAGCATTTTTTGCTGATTTCACAGCATTGTCAAAACTACTGTCAAATACCCCTTCAGTATATTCAATCACGCCACCTTTAGCTTTGGATGAATCATCCTCAGAATACTGTGCAGCAGCTTGCGTAAATGTCATGCCTGCTTTAATTTTTGCATAAACATCATTGGCTAGTTTTTCTGCTTCTTGCGCATTACGGTTATCTGTTGTGATCAAGATATGTTTAACTTCACGTTTTGCATTCTGCTTTTGTTGATCCACAAATGCTGCATAAGCCTCTTCCAGCTCAACTGCCGAAACTTGTTGACTTGCTTGTGGCAGCATTGCAGGTGTTAACACCACATAATCGACATCAACAGATGCAACCTGCTTAAATTTATTTTGATGTTTATTATAATAATCGGCTATTTCTTGATTACTGACTTTGACATTTTGTTTGTATTCATCAAGTTTTACACTTGCTAAATAAAGATTACGTTGCTCAGTTTGCAAGTTAGCAATCAATTCTAAGTCGACTTTACTCACCAAGGCGTTATTGGTAAATGTTCCCATCAACATTTGTAATGCGTGGTCTTGACGAAGATTTGCAATCAAAGCTGAACTAGTTATCCCGACTGAACGCAGATAATTTTCATAGAGTGGTTGAGAAAATTTACCATTTTCCTGAAAACTCGGTTGTTGCGCCAACATTTGTTCAATTTGCCCATCACTTAAAGAAATACCTAGTTTTTCAGCTTGCTGAACCAACAAGGCACGTGCAATGAGACTATCCAAAGCTGCATTTTTAATAAAATCATTATTCAATAACGATTCATCACCATTAACCATTTTTAAATATTGGTCTTTCAGACCTTTGGTTTGTGCATCTAAATCTTTATTGGAAATGTCTTGACCATTTACAGTCTTCGCTACGTCTGCTTTATTTCCCCCACTGAAATAACCTTCAATACCAACCAATGCCAATGGAGTTAAAAATAAAACCAGTAGGACTTTTCCGAGCCAGCCTCTTATGAGTTTACGAAACGATTCCATAAATCTTCCAATATTTTATTTGCTAGGGAGTTTAACTGATATTCGTATACGAATGAATGCGCTAAGTCGATTTAATTGCTTGAATACATAAAAAACGCGCCCTAAAGGCGCGTTTAGAACTTTTTAAGATTATGCAACTGAATCTTTAAGTCCTTTACCTGCTTTAAAACTAGGTACTTTACTTGCTTTAATTTGAAGTTCTTCACCAGTCTTAGGATTACGACCTGTACGTGCTGCACGTTCTTTCACACTGAAAGTACCAAAACCAACTAAAGTTACAGTGTCTCCGCCTTTTAACGCCTCACCAATTGAAGCAATAGTCGCATCTAATGCTTTACCAGCATCAGTCTTAGACAATCCCCCTTTTTCTGCAATCGCGTCAATTAATTCTGATTTATTCATGAAGATTACATCCTCTTATATCGTTTGTTTAAGATTCAAGGTTGTGGTTTGAAAGGCCATGCTGACTTTATAGCAATGCTTTGGGGGGAAACGCAAGACTACACCATCGCTTTTCTTAAAAATAAGCACTAAAAAATGCAAAATTAACTCATTCAAGTGAGGAGTTGGCTATTTTTTGGAGTCGTTCTGATAGATTTTTATTCTCTTCGACCAAACCATCCACCTTTTGGTGTAACTGTAAAATTAAAGCCTCCAAATGCTGTATGTCTTTGACTGTGACCAAACCAATCCGATTCAATGAATGATTAACATGCGCATCTAATGTCTTTTCAAACTTTTCCTTAGTTTCAGCTACTGTTTCTTTAGTCTTCTCCACCACTTTATGAGTTTGCTGTTCAACCTCAGTTTCATCGACCTCTACACTTTTAGACTCAAGCTCTTCACCTACTTTTACTAAAGCGTCGAATAACTTATTCCCTTCTTCTTCTGCACGAGAAAAAGCACCTAAACCTGCCAACCAAATTTGTTTAGTATATTTTCTAAAATCAAGAGAAGACTTGCGTGAAGATTTAATTCTTGTATGTTTTTTTTCTTTTTTTGCTTGCACGCTTAGATCATCCTTTGAAATTTGGTTCTCTACATCCATTCCATTTCTCTCCTGTATATTTTCTATACAATATAATCATTAAAATGCGAAATATCGTTATAATAACAAATAAATCACTTGAACCTTTTGTAAAACTGTTCTACAAAGCAAAGTATTATTTTATTTAAATGTGAGCTAGTTCTCCATCATAAATATTACACGGGATTGGATATTCTGTTTAGATTATAGGAATTTTTTATGAGCGAATCGCAACAAAAACAGGGTCAAAGTCGTTTGTTGCTTAATACTTTAATGATTATTTTGGAAACATTTTACTCATTTGTATTAAAACACGACCGTGTTGTTCGCTTGCAAGCCAAACATTTTGTTGCAAAGCAAATTACCATCAAAATAAATAGTTATATTCCTTATGTGGATTTTTATATTCAATTCACAGACAAAGGCATTCTATTTGACTTAAAAGAACCCGAAAAAGCTATAGATTTGGCTGTGAGCAGTACAGTCTTAGATTTGATCCAAATCTTTGTCTTTGCAAATCGGCGTAGTATGAAAAAAATGCGTATTGAGGGTGAAGACGTACTTAAAGAACAATTTCGAGATCTCATTTTATCATTTACTATCCCTAAATTACTTTCGGACTGGAAACAATGGCTTACAAATCCAAAAAATGATGAATCAGGTTTAGGTTCACGCAAAAGAATTGCGCCACTTCTAGATAAAATCGATCAACAACGTTCTAAAATCAATAACTTACAAGTTGAGGTAAAACAATATCAAAATCGTATCCGTCGTATGGAGCAAAAACAAAAAACCACCAATATTCTTTTATCCGTGATTTTTGTTCTATTTATTACGTTAATTGTGTATAATTTATGGCAAATATTTTCCTGATAAATAATAGGAAATTTACAAAACAAGAAATGAATAGAAAAATACCTTACCAATTTAGTCTGAATTATTCCTAAAAATACTTGACTATTTTAGTCAGGATTCATAGAATCATCCTATCTAGTCTAATAACATGTGTATCGAATCATGCGCCTAACTACTCGCGGTCGCTACGCAGTGACTGCTCTACTTGATCTAGCTTTGCAGCCAACTGAACAAACGATCACGCTTGCAGAAATTGCAGCTCGTCAAACGATCTCTGTCGCTTATCTTGAGCAACTGTTTGCTAAACTTAAACGTCATGGTCTTGTTTCTAGTGTTCGTGGTGCTAACGGTGGGTATTACCTAGCGCGCAATGCCGCAGAAATTACAGTATTAGAAATTATTGAAGCCGTAAATGAAACCGTTGATGCAACACGTTGTGACCATAAAGGTAACTGTCAAAACGGTGCAATGTGTTTAACACATGATTTATGGCAAGAACTCTCCCATCATATTGCCGATTATTTAGCTAAAATTACGCTTGCTGATCTTGTTGCACGTGACAATGTCCAAACAGTTGCACTACGCCAAAATACTCCAAGTTTAGATTCAGCCCTTCTATCGGCTACAGGTATTTGACATGAAACGTCCTATTTATCTTGACTATGCAGCAACTACTCCTGTCGACCCTCAAGTTGCAGAGCGTATGATGGAATGCTTAACCTTTGATGGTATCTTTGGGAATGCAGCATCACGTTCACACGCTTACGGATGGCAAGCAGAAGAAAAAGTTGAATATGCACGTGAACAAGTCGCTAACCTCATCAAAGCAGACCCACGTGAAATCGTGTGGACATCAGGTGCAACTGAGTCTGATAACCTTGCACTCAAAGGTATTGCTCAATTTTATGCATCTAAAGGTAAACACATTATTACCTCTAAAATTGAACATAAAGCAATTTTAGATACTTGCCGTGAGCTTGAAGAAGAAGGCTTTGAGATTACTTATCTTGAGCCTGAAGAGCGTACAGGCTTAATTACACCTGAAATGGTACAAGCTGCGCTTCGTCCAGATACTATTCTTGTGTCACTCATGATGGTGAACAACGAAATTGGTACAGTTACTGATGTTGCTGCTATTGGTGAGTTGACACGTGCCAATAAAACCTATTTTCATGTTGATGCTGCACAAGCTGCTGGTAAAGTGGAAATCGACCTAAGTACCATGAAAGTTGATTTGATGAGTTTCTCAGGTCACAAAGTTTATGGTCCTAAAGGAATTGGTGCACTTTATGTACGTCGTCAACCACGTGTGCGTATTAAAGCGCAAATGCACGGTGGTGGTCACGAACGTGGTATGCGTTCAGGTACTTTGGCAACGCATCAAATCGTTGGGATGGGTGAAGCATTTGAACTTGCAGGTAAAAACTTACATGCGGAACAAGCACGCTTACGCATCTTGCGTGACAAACTTTGGAATGGCTTACAAGACCTTGAACAAGTGTTCTTAAATGGTCATCCAGAGCATAATGTTGCCAACTACTTAAACGTTAGCTTCAATTTCGTTGAAGGTGAATCGTTAATGATGGCATTGAAAGATGCCGCTGTATCATCGGGTTCAGCATGCACATCTGCAACATTAGAACCTTCTTATGTATTACGTGCTTTAGGTCTATCAGATGAGCTTGCACACAGTTCTATCCGTTTCAGTTTTGGTCACTATACCACTGAAGAAGATATTGATCATGTGATTCAAATCACCAAAGCTGCGGTTGAAAAGTTACGTGCCCTTTCACCACTTTGGGACATGTATAAAGAAGGTATTGACCTAAATTCAGTTGAATGGGCTGAACATTAATTACAGATATTATTGAGCGCATTTTTTTGAGTAGATCATGTTGATAATCAAAAAGATGCCTCAATATTATATATTATCAACGCTGACCCCGAGGTTTGGAGAAGCATCATGGCTTATAGTGAAAAAGTAATTGATCATTACGAAAACCCTCGTAATGTTGGTGTGTTAGATAAAAATGCTGAAAACGTAGGTACAGGTATGGTCGGTGCACCTGCTTGTGGTGACGTCATGCGTCTACAAATCCAAGTAGATGACAACGGTGTCATTGAAGAAGCACGTTTTAAAACTTATGGCTGTGGTTCAGCAATTGCATCTAGCTCACTGGTCACCGAATGGTTAAAAGGTAAAACTTTAGACGAAGCTCAAGCGATCAAAAATATTGATATTGCCAATGAGCTCGCACTTCCGCCAGTAAAAGTACACTGTTCTGTACTTGCAGAAGATGCGATCAAAGCGGCTGTTGAAGATTATCGCAGCAAAAAATCTAAAGCTTAATTTCTGTTTTTAACCATTTACAGAAAAATGAATTAACGGAGTTTTCATGATCCATCTAACTGAAAATGCTGCAACTCATATCAGCAATTATTTAAAAAATCGCGGTAAGGGTGAAGGTATTCGTCTAGGCGTGAAAACTTCAGGCTGTTCTGGTTTGGCTTATGTGCTTGAGTTTGTCGATGACATTGATACCCATGATCAAATCTTTGAACAGTTTGGTGTAAAGGTTTTTGTAGACCCGAAAAGTTTGGTGTATCTGGATGGCATGGAAATGGACTATGTAAAAAATGGTCTGAATGAAGGCTTTGAATTCAATAACCCAAATAAAAAAGGCGAATGCGGTTGTGGTGAATCTTTTACCGTTTAAGCCGACATTCACCTTTAATATGCATTAAAACAGTGTCCTACACTGTTTTAATCACATTTAATTCTGCTACTTTATACAAAACCTAATCGTGGATGAACTTTCCCCATGAGTCATTTTGAGCTGTTCGATCTCCCAGAAGCACTCGATATTGATTTAGCAACATTAAAATCAAATTTTTTAAACTTGCAGCAACAATATCATCCTGATAAAGCCGAAGACAAAGACCAAGCTCTGATTAAATCAAGTGAGATTAACCAAGCTTATAAAGTCTTATCCAATGTCGACAGTCGTGCTGCTTATCTTCTCTCCTTGCAAAAGCAAGATCATCACTTAGATCAATCCATTAATGATTTTGAATTTTTACAATCTGCTTTAGAAATTCGTGAACAATTGGATGAATCTCACAATATTGAACAATTACATTCACTCAAAAATGAAGTCCAACAATGGATTGATGGCTTGGTGCGTGAGTTCAAAATTGATTATGCTGATGAAGATTGGGCAGATGCACGTGATACTGTACGCAAATTGCGTTTTTTCCAAAAAGTCATGAATGACATTGACAAAGCTGAGGATCGGCTTTTAGATGACGAAGATTTTGACTTAGATGATGATTTTTAATTTATTTATTTTTTTATTAAGGATGTAACACAATGGCACTCTTGCAAATTGCAGAACCAGGACAATCAAGTGCGCCACACGAACACCGTATCGCCATTGGTATCGACTTAGGAACCACACACTCTTTAGTTGCTACGGTGCTTTCAGGCAAAGCTAAAGTTCTCAATGATGAACAAGGTCGCGTGTTACTTCCTTCTATTGTTCATTATTCAAAAAATGCTTCTGACTATGGCGATACTGCCAAACCATTTGTGACCACTGATCCTAAAAATACCATTGTTTCAGTGAAACGCTTTATGGGGCGTTCGAAAGCAGATATTAAATTTCAACATCCTTATACCCTTGTCGGTGAAGACAATCAAATGCCTGCGTTTGAAACGGCTCAAGGACGTAAAACACCTGTCGAAATCTCTGCTGAAATTTTACAACAACTGAAAGATCGCGCTGAATCAAGTTTAAAAAATCCTGTCAATGGTGCTGTGATTACCGTTCCTGCTTATTTCGATGAAGCTCAGCGTCAAGCAACTCGTGATGCAGCACAACTTGCTGGTTTAAACGTGCTTCGTTTACTCAATGAACCAACTGCTGCTGCGGTGGCTTATGGTCTAGACCAAGAGACTAATCTTGCAACCGATCGTAACTATGTAATTTATGACTTGGGGGGCGGTACTTTTGACGTTTCGATTTTACGTTTCGCTCAAGGTGTATTTGAAGTTTTAGCCACAGGTGGTCATACCGCACTCGGTGGGGATGACTTAGATCGTTTAATAGTGAAATGGGCAAAAAAACAACTGAATATCGAAACCCTTGATGATGCTGAATATGCTCATTTTGTAGTTACCGCTCGTAAAGCTAAAGAAGCTTTAACTGAGCATAGCTCTGTTGAACTGAAACTATTAGATCAAGTCTTAACTTTAGACCGTGAAAATTTTGAACAAATTATCAAAGTCGCTTTAGATAAAACCATCAGTGTATGTAAACGTGTACTACGTGATGCCAAACTTGAACTGGCTGACATTCAAAATGTAGTTTTAGTCGGTGGCTCTACCCGTTCATATGCTGTTCAAAAAGCAGTGGCTGACGTATTTAACCAAGAGCCGTTGTGTACGATTAATCCTGATGAAGTAGTTGCTATTGGTGCTGCGATTACCGCCAATCAACTTATCGGCAATAGCCAAGATGGCTCATTGCTTTTAGATGTAACACCACTTTCTCTTGGTTTAGAAACCATGGGCGGTTTGGTTGAACGTTTAATCTCACGTAATACTGCGATTCCTGTAGCACGCCGTCAAGAATTCACCACTTATCAAGATGGGCAAACTGCGATGTTGATCCATGTGGTACAAGGTGAGCGTGATTTGGTTGAACATTGTCGTAGCCTTGGACGTTTTGTTCTGCGTGGTATTCCACCGATGACTGCTGGTCAAGCACGTATTGAAGTGACTTTTCAGGTCGATGCAGATGGTCTACTCACTGTGTCTGCCAAAGAAACAACTTCAGGTGTACATGCTGAAATCGACATCAAACCATCTTATGGCTTATCCGATACAGATACTGAACGTTTGTTGTTAGATGGCTATAAATTTGCCGAAGAAGATAAACATTTACGTCATTTGCATGAAACTAAAGTTGAAGCACAACGTGAATTGGAAGCTTTAGAGCAAGCCCTTAAAGTGGATGCGCAGTTACTCACGACTGAACAGTTAAATGCACTAAATCAAGCCAAAGTTCATTTAAGCACCCAACTGACTACAA
The DNA here is from genome assembly GCF_001704615.3 of Acinetobacter defluvii. Lineage (NCBI taxonomy): Bacteria > Pseudomonadati > Pseudomonadota > Gammaproteobacteria > Moraxellales > Moraxellaceae > Acinetobacter > Acinetobacter defluvii. The sequence goes on along the minus strand of NZ_CP029397.2, from coordinate 1,545,807 downwards.
ATGATATTCAAGCCATTGAAGATGCTGTGGAAAAATTAAAAACGTACAGTGATGCTTTTGCTGCTGAACGCATGAATCAACATATTGATCAAGCGCTCAAAGGCACAAAACTTGATGATTGGTCAAACTCAAACTAATTTATAGGTAAAGACTATGCCACGTATTAAAGTACTACCTCATGCAACAATTTGCCCAAATGGTGCTGAGTTTGAAGTTGAAGCGAATAGCAACCTTTGCCAAAGTCTTTTGGACAATGGCATCAAAATTGAGCATGCATGTGATATGTCAAAAGCGTGTACAACTTGTCATGTTGTTGTACGCAAAGGTTTTGATGAGCTTGAAGAAATGGATGATATTGAAGCGGATCTACTGGATCGTGCTTGGGGCTTAGAACCTGATTCTCGCTTATCTTGCCAAGTTAAAATCACCGATGAAGACATGGAAATTGAAATTCCGAAATACACCATTAACCATGCGTCTGAAAATCACTAATTTTTAAAAACTCCCCATAAAAAGCGGTCTAATATTAGACCGCTTTTTTAATGTTTTACTGGGACTTTTCATTCATCCAACGGTAAATAACAGGTAATAACAACAACGTTAATGCCGTAGAGGATAAAATTCCACCGACGACCACTGTTGCTAATGGTCGTTGCACTTCTGCACCTGTTCCTGTTGCTAAAGCCATAGGTACAAAACCTAAAGATGCCACACACGCAGTCATCAACACAGGACGCAAACGCATCACTGCACCTTGCCAAGTGGCATAGTGAATATCGAACTGCTGACGTAATTCTTTAATAAACGTCAGCATCACCAAACCATTTAATACAGCTACACCTGATAAGGCGATAAAACCTACACCTGCTGACATAGACAATGGTATCTCTCGCAACCAAAGCGCAACCAACCCACCACACAGTGCAAAAGGGACACCTGAAAACACCAATAAGCTTTCTTTCAGGTTATGGAATACCGCCATCAATAAAATAAAAATCGTAATCAATGCCAATGGTATCACCAATTGCATACGTGCTTTGGCTGACATCAGATTTTCAAACTGACCACCATAATCTAACCAATAACCACTTGGTAAAGTTTCTTTGGCTAAAGTGTTTTGCAATTCATTAACAAAAGAACCCAAATCACGCCCTTCCACATTGGCAGTGACGACTACACGACGTTTGGCATTTTCACGGCTGACTTGATTGATTCCTAAAATATTCTCAACTTTGGCAACATCTTGTAGTTGAATCAAACCACCATTGGCAAGTTGAATGGGTAATGTCACCAATTGCTCAGGTGTGCGTTGAGCTTCATCTAAACGAATCACAAAATCAAAACGTTTGTCACCCTCTAAAATACTGCCTACACTTTGTCCACCCATACTCATAGCAACCAAGTCTTGAATCTGTTTCACTGACAAACCATATTGTGCAGCTTTGGCTTTATCCACATCGACATTTAGTAAAGGTAAACCATTGGTTTGTTCGACATTGACTGCTGTTGCACCTGAAATCGCACGAACTTTTTGTGCAATGCGATTGGCTTCTTGGTTTAAGACTGCCATATCATCGCCAAAAATTTTAATCCCGACATCACTACGCACACCTGAAATTAACTCATTAAATCGTAACTCGATTGGTTGTGAAAATTCACTGTTATTTCCAGGTAAGGTTTCTAAAAATGCAATCATTCGTTGGCGTAAATCATCAATGCTTTCTTTTGGATTTGTCCATTCTTCACGAGCTTTTAGCAATAAAACTGCATCGGAAATATTGGGTGGCATCACATCTGTTGCCACTTCCGCCGTGCCTGTGCGAGCAAAAATTGCTTTAATTTCAGGGAAATTTTTCAGCAGCAATTTCTCCGTATTTTCTTGCATCCGCAAAGACTGCTCTAGCCCTGTGCTCGGTGAACGCATTTGTTGTACTGCAAAATCGCCTTCACTCAATTGTGGTGCAAACTCACTGCCAATTTTGGTGGCTAAAATACCTGTTAAAGTCAAAATACACAGCGCCACGGTCAAAACAAATACCCGATAAGCGTAAGCCCAATCGAGCAATTTTTCATAACGTGTTTTCAGTGCATGCATCCAACGGCTTTCAGTTTCTTTAACTTCGCCATTCACCCATAATGCCACTGCCGCAGGAACAAAAGTAATCGACAAAATCATCGCACCCACCAAAGCAAGTACCACGGTCATTGCCATCGGATGGAACAATTTTGCCTCAACACCTGATAACGCAAAGATCGGTAAATACACCACTAAAATGATCAACTGACCAAAAATCAAAGGGCGACGGGCTTGTTTTGCCGCTAAAAATACTTCAGTAAAACGTTCTGAGCGAGTGAGTAAACGTCCTTTGTGTTTTTGTGCTTCCGCCAAGCGACGGATACAGTTTTCAACGATCACCACCGCACCATCGACAATAATCCCAAAATCTAATGCCCCCAAACTCATCAAGTTGGCACTAATTTTCTGTTCTGCCATCCCAGATAAAGTAAACAACATTGACAAGGGAATTACACAAGCAGTAATTAAAGCTGCTCGAATATTTCCCAAAAATAAAAATAGAATGATAATGACTAAAATCGCACCTTCGAGTAGATTTTTTTGTACGGTTTTAATCGCACGATCAACCAAATGGGTACGGTCATACACCGTTTCAATGGTCACGCCTTTAGGCAAACTTTGTTGAATGGTTTTGACTTTGGCATCAATGGCTTGGGCAACAGTTCGACTGTTTTCCCCCATCATCATCATGGCAATACCGAGTACAGCTTCTTCACCATTATAGGTCGCTGCGCCTGTACGTAAGTCTTGCCCGATCGACACAGTTGCGACATCAGCGACACGGATCGGATAACCATTTTTAGTGGCAACGCTAATATTTTCAATATCGCTTAGGCGATTAATCGTTCCTGGGACACGGACTGTAAGTTGTTGTCCATTCTTCTCAATAAAACCTGCACCACGATTTTCATTATTTTCTGTCAATGCCGTTTGTAAATCGCTGAGTGGAATCTGCAACTGTTGCAAACGTGTCAGATCAGGTGCAACCACATAGGTTTTTTCAAAGCCGCCAATGCTGTTGACTTCTGCAACACCCACTACACGCTGTAGTTGTGGACGCACTACCCAATCTTGGATTTCACGTAAATCCATTGCGGTATAAGGCGAACCATCAGGCTTTTTGGCATTTGGCTCTGCCTTAATCACCCATTGATAAATTTCCCCTAAACCTGTGGAAATCGGTGACATGGTCGGTTGAATACCCGTTGGAATATCATTGGCAGCTTCTTGTAAGCGTTGATTAATCAACTGCCTCGCCCAATAAATATCTGTACCCTCTTCAAAAATAATCGTGACTTGTGATAAACCATAACGTGAAATCGAGCGAGTCTGTTCCAGTTTTGGTAAACCCGACATTGCATTTTCAATCGGATAGGTAATGCGTTGTTCAGTTTCAAGTGCGGTAAACCCATCCGCTTGCGTGTTAATTTGCACTTGGGTATTGGTAATATCAGGGACAGCATCTATCGGTAATTTTTGATAGCTATAAATTCCCACACCAATCCATGCCACCACAAAAAGCATGACCCAAATCGCATTTTGAATGGAAAATTGAATAATACGATCAAACCAACCTTCAGGCATTGGTAAATCTTGTTGATTTTGAGACGGTTTAATGTTCATGGGTCGCCTCGCCTTTTTCCAATTCAGATTTCAGTAAGAAACTGCCCTGTGCTGCATATTTTTGTCCAACTTTTAGACCCGAAAGCACATTCACCCATTCAGGATCATTCATTTCAGTATTTAACTGTACAGGTTGCGCTGAAAACTCAATATTTTTACCCTGCGTTGCAGCCACAAAGACCACATTTTGACCTTCGACTTGCTGTACTGCACTTTTTTGAATACGAATACCCTGCGCTGAACCTTGTTGTAAGAGGACATTCACCATCAAGTTCGGTTTTAATTCAGCCGCTTGACTCAGCACTTTGGCACGGACTTGTAAACGTCCTGTTTGCGCATCTGCTTCGGTATTTAAACTTTGAATTTCAGCTTTAAAACGTGTACCTGACTGCAAAGACTCAAACTCAATTTGGCTATTTGGGCTAAAACGTTGAATATCTGCATGCGGAACAATAAACTCAAGCCATAACTGATTCAGTTGATCAATCACAAAAAGCTGATCTGCCAATTGCACATTTTCACCCACCACCAAATCTTTTTTACTGATCACCCCTGAAATTGGGGCTTTGAGTTGGAACTGCCCACGACTCGAACTGGCTGCACCATAGGCATTCAAACGTGATTGGGCTGCTTGTACCTGAATCTGCGCTTGCTGATAGGCATTATAAGCACGTTGATAATCTTGCTTTGCTGAGATTCCTTGCTGCCACAGTTGACGTTCACGTTCATAGTCTTGTTTTGCTAGTGCCAAATTGGATTGCTCCAATTTCAAATTGGCTTGTTGATCGACCAAATCTGGCACAAGTAAAGTTGCCAACACTTGTCCTTTTTTCACGCTTTGTCCTAATTGCACATACACTGCTTCAACATGCCCATTAAAACTTGGCGAAACATGCGCTTGCTGATCGGTATTTACAGTTAATTTGGCAGGATATTTCGCTTGTTGTCGCACTGCTCCGTGTTCAACTGTGGCAAGTTTTACGCCTTGTTCTACCAATTGTTGCGCTGTTAATGTGATCGCTTCAGCATGCTCGTCTTTCGCATGTTCATCCTCAGCATGTGCATGCTCTTCTTCACCTTCAACATGTGCATGAGCTTCTTGTTCAGAATGCCCTTCAGCGTGTCCATGTTCTTCGGTTTTTGCAGCAAATTTATTCAGCCATAGGATTACCGCAGCCAAAACCACTGTGGTCACGATTGCGATGACAATTAAAACGGCTTGAGATATTTTACCTGCTTGCTTGTTTAAATTTTTCTGGTTATGCATCTTAGTTCTCTCCGACCACAGGTGAAGTTTGGATATTGTCCCAAAGTGTTTGATTAATTTGTGCGATTGCATCTGCTGACATCACCACACTTGGCTCAATACCTAAGCTCAAACTTTCCGCACTGATCGCCGTTTGCCACGCTGCTTTTAACAACTCAACTTTACGTTGCCGAATATCTTGTAGTTGCAAAGTGGCTTGTTGCACATCAGTCAGTGCAAATTTTCCTGCACTAAAACCCAACAATGTTTTTTGTTGCACTTCCATAGCGAGAGGTAATTGGGTCTTTTCAACATCTTTAAATTGAGCTTCTAAACCTTGTAATTGCGTCAACAATGTGCCCACTTGTAAGGCATTTTGCTGTGCATAAAAACCTTGCTGACGATTCAAAGCATCTTGTTTGTGTTGATTAATTTTTACATCGTACTGCTGACGATCAAAAATATTTAAAGGTACGCTCACACCAAGCATGATCTGATTTTCATTGCCATTTTCAGGCGCTTTAGTACGATTCATACCTAAGCTTACTGTCGGATTTGGTCGTTTTGCAGCCTGAATATAAGCCAACTGGGCTTGAGTATTTTTGAGTTGTAAAATACGTGATTTTTCAAAATAATTTTCAGCTAAATTAGTCTGCACATTTTGATAACTGTCTTGAGGCCAAAGACGATTTAACGCCAGTTGGATCTGAATCGTTTTATCAGATGCCCCCCAAATATTGGACAATTGCTGCTGTGCCAGTTGTACTTGCAAATCTGCTTGTTTAAATAAACGGATATTTTCCGTATGGCTTAACTGTGCACGTTTTAAGTCAACTTCTGCTACGCTGCCCGCTTGAAAACGTTTCCGAATGGCATTCAAATTGGCTTCACTGACATTCAATTGCGCTTGAACAATATTTTTTTCAAGCTCGGCAATCGCCAGTTGTGACCATAAGTACTTCACTGTCAGTCTGAGTTGTGCAGTATAAATTTTTTGAGCCAAAAGCATTTTTTCTTGAGCAAATACAGCGAGATTTTGATTGGCTTTGCGTACACCAAATACATCAAGTTCTTGCGAAATACTTAGAGAAAATTCTTGCTCTTTGTTGGAGTCAAAACCTGTCTGTTCAATATTTAATTGTGGATTTTTCCACAATTTAGCTTTAGAAAGATTGGCTTGATCGATCTCAGTTTGGGTTGCCCAAATATTTTGTGTTTGTTGATACGTTTCAACTTTCTCAATCGCACTTTCCAAGGATAATGTTTTGGTTTCAGCCAAACTGACAGAACTGACTACCGTGAGCAAAATGCTAGAACATAAGGCTTTCAGACGAAATTTATGACGATGTACAGCAAATTTCTGCTGTTGAATTTGATTTTTTGACATGAACATGCCCCACTTTTAAATGAATGAAAAGTGGTGGGCTGTTGACTACCCCACCTGTAGCGGGGCAAAAATAGGGGGGGGATTATTTTGGGCTAAATCAGGGGATTGATAAAAATTATACCAAGGGAAAAAATTGATCAATGCAATCAGTTGACTAGATTTAAAAATAAATTTGTCTTGCTCATCCACCAAGATCATGGCATTAAAAGAAGGCAAATGATCTTGATGATCATCTTCTAAAAATGAAAAATCACTTGAGGAATGGTTTTGTATCTCTGAGATTTTGAAGTCACTTTGACAATATTTTGTCATTTGATGATGACCAAAATGTTGCGCTGAAGTATTAGTAAAAGCCTTTTCCTCATGCACGCAGAATGCCGCTGCAACATTCCAAAGACTTTGGAAGATCAGCAAAGCAAATAACAGCAAGATGAAATGACTTTTTTTCAGCATTATTTCATTGAGCAACTTAAGAACTTGAACAGCATACCGAAATTTTGCTTGTTATAAAATTACAATTGTATCTTTCATAAAATATTTCGGCTATATACGGCAAAATCACTTATTTGAAAGTTCAAATGTCTAAAAGTATCACTTAGGACAGATTACACTGTGCGGCACACTTCTCGTTTTTCTTCTTTGCTACGCATATCAACAGGATTCTTAACACATTTACAGTAATCATAATATTTGTTTTTATCCAATCCTTCAGGCGGATCTACATCCTTACATTCTGTGAGTATGGTCCCCAACCTAGGAAAGCTTTTAATTTCTTTACTTTTGCTATGCATAGGTTCCACAGCATGATCAGATTTGTACACTATAATAAGCAGTGACACTATCGCTGCGAATAAAAATAAATATTTCAATGGGTAAATAACACGCCTCCAAATCAAATGCTGCCTAATTTATAAGTCAAATACTTATATTTAATCAACTCTTGATTGATATAAAGTAAATTAAATCAAAGAATCTAAAATGAATACTAACCCATATATGGGTTAGTATTCTGTTTTTAATAAAAATTAAATTAAGGCTTTTCACCATTCGCCAAACGTTGTTCAATCGCATCCAATACTGCAGGTAGATCAGCAATACTATCAATCACATAATGTGCGCCCGAAGCATTCATTTTGGCATAGGCTTTTCCTTTTAAACCAGCTTGTTCAGTTGCAGAAAGTGCAGACCATTCTTCAAAGCTTAAACCGACTTCATTACCACTCACAGCCAAGCCAACAGTCCAACAACCACCATTTAAACCTTCTTCAATACCAACCACCGTGTCATCGACTTTCACCACAGTTTCAATATCTAACACATCCAGTTCAATCAAGTTTTTCCACAACATTTCAGGATATGGGCGACCATGTTTCACATCACTTGCCGTGATAATGCAGTCTGGTACATAACCTTGATCTGCCGCATCTTGTACCAATTGACCAATCATCATCGACGCATAGCCAGTATTACTGCCAATTTTTGCACCACGCGCACGAATATCAGCAAAAGCCTCTAATGCACCTGGAATCAACTTTGAACAGGTTGGAATGCTTTTTAATTGGTATGGAATAAAGTCTTGATACAAACGGTCAATGTCTGCAACAGTCACTTCCGCACCAAGTGCTTGTTTCCATGCCTCTGCAACACGTGGCATTTTTAACACGGCAGCAATGTGATCACGTTTCTCTAAACCCATTGGTGCACGTGCTTCTTCGATTGAAATTTCAACTTGATTGTCTGCAAATAAAGCCATGAATGCCAAAATTGGTGCACGTGAACCAAAGTCTACTGTCGTACCTGCCCAATCGAAAATAACTGCTTGTAATGCTGAATGTGAAATGCTCATAAGTTTGTCCTAAAAGTTTGTGTATTAAATTGATATATAAATAAATTGTGAAAATAAAATTAAGCCTGACGATATTGCTCAATCGCTGTTAAAAGTCGTTCAATATCATCCAAATAAACCTCACCGATATTGCCAATACGGAAACAATTTAAATCGGTGACTTTGCCGGGATAAATGACAAAACCTGCTTGTTTCAGATTTTCATACAAGGCTTGGAAGCTAAAATCGTCTTCATTTGGATAAAGGAATGTTGTGATAATTGGAGATTGTGGCGTGTTTTGATCTAAGACCATTTCAAAACCAAGTGCTTGCATGCCTGTAGACAGGCGTTGCTGATTATTCAAATAACGCTGATAACGAGCCGTGACACCGCCCTCTTGCTCCAACTCGAGCAGTGCTTGATAAAATGCACGTACCACATGGGTTGGTGAGGTAAAACGCCATTTACCACCCTGCTGTTCCATGGTGTTCCATTGGTCGTATAGATCTAAACTGACAGAACGTGCCAAGCCTTTACATGCCTGTAATTGTTCTATTTTTGTCAAAATAAAACCAAAACCCGGTACGCCTTGAATGCATTTATTTGCACTTGAAATCAGGAAATCAATGTCTAATTCTGCAATGTCCATTGGCACACCACCAAAAGAACTCATTGCATCGACGATCCATACTTTATTTTTCGCTTTGACAATGCGTCCAATCTCTTGAATCGGATTCAGTAAACCTGTGGTAGTTTCACAATGCACACACGACACATGACTAATGCTTTCATCTTCAAGCGCTTTTTCAATATCTGCGAGTTGAGGAATTTGCATTTCAGGATAGCGTAATTCCACCACATCAATGTTCAGGCAACGTGCCATTTGCACCATACGTGCGCCATAAGCTCCGTTATTGATGATTAAAATTTTGCCATCTTGTGGAATCACAGAACCCAAGACGGATTCAACAGAAAAACTGCCACTGCCTTGCATCAACACCGCACTATATTGCTCAGGTTGCGCTGTCGCCATACCCACCAAACGACTGCGAATATTCTGAACCAAAGCGTTATATTCTTTGTCCCACGTACACCAATCACGTTGCATCACACGGCGCACAGTTGTCGAAGTCGACAAAGGTCCCGGTGTTAGTAGTAAATATTTATTCTCAAGTTCCTGTGCTGCTTGGTTTGCAATTTCGTTTTCAAGTTCAATTTTTGCGTTCATTTCGCCTAACCTTTGTTCAATTTGATACAGTATAAATCAATCTGGTTTAAACCAGATTAAAAAATATAATTTTCTAACATTTCTTTCATAAAACCTGCACCCGTGGTCATGCCCTTTCCTGCAATTGCACTAACGAGGAAAATATTGCGTTCAGCTTCCGTCACGCATGCCAACTCAGTCGGATGGGTGAGGTAATAACCATTCCAACGAGATTCAATTTCAGGGAGTTGCAAGCCAATGTTTTCTTTGCAATATTGCGAAATGAATTGGTTAATTTCTTCACGTTGATTAAATTGTGGTACATCTTCAATTGGATAATATTCATGGCTATCACCCAAAATAATTTGTCCAAATTGATTTTGTTTAATCAGTATGTGAATGCCGTATTTTTCAACCAAGCCGATTTGTGATTCGTTGCGTAAGTCTTGATGGCTCGGACAGATTTCAAAAGCAGGGTAACGAGAAATCGATAGACCTGAATAAATCGACGCATTGAGATTTACGTTGAGTGGTTTAGTGAGCGCCATTTGCAAGGCACAACGCAGTAAACCTTTTTGTTGTAAGAGATCGGGATAGAGCAATTGCGTGACTTCACCATGACAAATCAGCACTTTATTTGCCGTGAAGGTTTGCCCTGTTGCCAAACGAATCTGCGCTATGCCTTGTGACGATTGCGTCTGTACCACGCATGCATTGCATTGAATCTGTACGCCAATTTTTTCAGCATATTGTAATAAACGCTGACCAACCCAATGTGGCTCAACTGAATAATCTTCATGAAATACCATACCACCACGAAGAACCGTTTCAGGATTTAAATAATCATATTGATCAAACAGTTGTGATTTAGACAATAAACTCACAGGGATCTGATAATCAGGCGCAACTTGTGCAAACTCGTTTAACACTTGCCATTCAAGTTCCGTATTTGCCAGATACAGGCCGTTGCGCTGTTGAAATGAAATATCGATGTGTGCCTGAATTCGTTGATAAAATTCACGGGTTGCTAAAGCATATTCACGCCATTTCGCATCAGGACGACTGAGCGTTGATGTTCCAACCATGCCAAAGTTACGACGTGTTGCACCGATAGCTTGCGCATCTTTTTCAAAGACGTGTACTTTTAGTCCTTGCTCTGCTGCTTGGATTGCAGCGGATAATCCTAAAATCCCTGCACCGACAATAATTAAGTCAAATTGTGCTGTATTCATGCTACTTTTCCACCTTATTTACTTTTTTCAGGATGCAGAATCCCAAGCGCCTGAAATCAAGCGTTTAATTCATTTGGTTTAAAAATTTAGAAGTTAATGTTGAATGATCAATCTGTTATCAATGGTTTATGAATGGGTCTGCTCACGCCATCGTTGGCTAGATGCCATCATTTTCCGAGTCAGCAACCAATGCAGCAACTTGACGACACATGATGTCAGTAAAATCAAAATACTCATCGCAACCGCAGCCACGGTATCGCCCGCATCATCCATGTTCAGCACCGCCACCGAAGCCAAATTGGTATCAGGTGAGTAAAGGAAAATCGCAGCGGAAACCGTAGTCATGGCATTGACAAATAAATACACCGACACATCACACAGCGCGGGAAAAGTTAAAGGTAAATAGACTTTACGGAACATGGTCCAATGTGAAGTCCCCAAACTTTGTGCTGCATGATCAAGTTGATTTGGGATCTGTTGAATCGCATGGGTCAGCGTCATATGTGGCACAGTGTAATAATGAATAATGGTCGAAATCACTAACAGCGTCATCGTACCGTACAGCAAAGACACAGGATTTTGCGGTGCATTAAAAAACAAGATAAAGGCAATACCCAACACCAATCCCGGCACAGCCAAAGGCAATAACACCAAGACTTGTATATAATTTTTCAGCAAAGAATGCGCTTTAAAACGTGCGCTGAATAAGGCAATGATGAAGATTAACATCGTCCCAAAAACAGTGCTGAATAATGCTAATTTGATCGAGTTAAAATAGCTTGCCCAACCGCCACCATCGACATAGTCAAAGCGATAATGATTGAACGTCAGTGACAAATCATAAGGCCAGTAGCGAATGAATGAGGCAAGAATCGCAGTGATGATGATCAGTAAAATACCACCTGAAATCACCCCACAAAATACGGTTAAGGCTTTTTCAATGCGAGGATTAGCACGTAGACGATAAGGCTGAATTTGGAAATTTTGATAACGTTCCTGACGACGACTTTGATAACGATCAAAGATGAATGCCAACACTGCAGGACACAGCAACAGAATCGAAATCACCGCACCCATGTTCATATTTTGCTGACCAATGATCTGCTTATACACATCTAACGCCATCATATTGAATGAGCCACCGATCACTTTGGGAATCCCGAAATCGGTAATGACGTAGGTAAATGCCACCAAACAGGCACTGACTAAACCGTAGCGAATCGCAGGAAAAGTCACTGCCCAATGGGTTTCTAAAGTATTTTTTCCTAAGGCATGTGAGGCTTCAATCAAGCGTTGATCTATATGGCGGAATGCGCCCATCATCAACATCACCATGGCAGGAAATAGCCAAAAGCAATAACTGATCAAAATGCCAAGTGGTCCATAAATTTCCACCTCGCCCATGATGCTTTTGAACACACCTTGCTGACCGAACAAATACACCAATGCCAATGAAGGCAAAATCGAAGGTGCAAGAATCGGTAAAAATGCCACCGTTTTAAAGAAAGCTTTGCCTCGAATATTGCAATTGGTTAATGCAAAAGCATAAACACTTGCCACGCTGACCGTGATCAACATTGCCGTGATCGCAATCCACATTGAATTAAAAATGGATGAGATCAAAGCAGGATTGGAAAAATAAGCAGCAAAATTGTCAAAACCAACGAATTGATGCTGTTCATTTAAAAATGCGCTTTGCATTAACACCATTAAAGGTGCGATCAAACTCAAGGTTAATAAAATCGCTGCGACAAATAACACCGCACTTGAACGCAATGAATAACGAGAACGATGCGCTGTCCGTGTTTTTAATAAGGCATCTGCGGCAGATTGGTTTAACATCTCGCACGCCCTCGTGCATCAAATACATGCAAAGCACGAATTGGCACTTGTAAGTACATGTCATCTTGCACAATCGTCATCTGTTGATGATCGACATCGACTTGTAAAACATGCTCATCTGACGCATTGTCATCTGAAGCATTTTGATTTTGAATCACGCAAAATAGACGGCGTTTTGCACCTAAAAACTCAGTATTTACAATACGAACAGCTAAATTTAAATACTCATTCGATGGTTCATTTTTATTCACAAGTTTGACATTTTCAGGGCGAAAAGCGATTTCAAAATGTTCCTCTTTGGCAAATGTTAAATGCGGAAATTCAATCAATGATTGCTCATCCATTTTCAAATGATGTGCATCGACTGCCACCATCTGCATAAAATTCATCGAACCAATAAACTGCGCCACGAAACGGGTTTGCGGTTTGTAATAAATATTATGTGGCGTATCAAGTTGTTCAATCACGCCTTTATTCATCACCGCAACACGATCAGAAATGCTCAAAGCTTCTTCCTGATCATGCGTCACCATGATCGCAGGCAAATTCAATTGACGCTGAATATTGCGAATTTTCTGACGCAGATTTAAACGCACCAAAGCATCCAAAGCTGACAATGGTTCGTCCAAGAGTAAAATATCAGGATTCGGCGCAATGGCACGGGCTAAAGCTACACGCTGTTGTTGTCCGCCTGACAATTGATTGGGATATTTTTCAGCGATGTTTGGCAATTCAATCAGGTGCAATAATTCATTCACACGATATTGGATTTCTTGTGTTGTCCAATCTTTCTTATGCAAACCAAATGCAATATTTTCCGCCACAGTTAAATTTGGAAATAACGCATAGTTTTGAAATACGATGCCACATTTACGTTTTGCTGTATTGAAATGAGTAATATCAATCTCTTGCTTAATCACCTTGCCATAATCAGGCTGTTCAAGCCCTGCAATGATGCGTAGCAATGTGGTTTTTCCACAACCCGATGGACCTAAAAAGCTCACAAACTCACCTGCTTTTAGGTCAAGATTAATGTGTTCCAACACTCGACTTGAACCAAATGATTTTTGAATATCAATCGCTTCGAGTACGGTTTTCGACTCTGCCATTTTAAATGTTCTTAAAGTTGAGAGCAGATGCCCTGCCGAATTTGGTATGGCTTGCCCTGTCCTGCTATTTTGTAAATGCGATGGAATTTGCATATTGCACCTGATTTTAATGCTTAATTTGGAATATCTTGTTGAAAATCATTTGTTTTAAATAAATCGTTTTGAATCGTTGATTCTGAATGGTTCATTACTTTTCAAATTGTGCTGACCACTGTTTTAAAATTGATTCACGATGTTCGGCTGCCCAATAAAAATCATTTTTCACCAACTGCTGTGACAGATTTTTCGGAAAATCTGCATTTTTGCTCTGTACGTTTTGATGTGCCACCATTGAGAAATTTTGTGCATAAGCTTCATTGGCTGCTTGGCTGACTGTCCAATCAATAAACTTTTCTGCGCTACTGAGCTTTTTGGTGCCTTTGACAATTGCCGAGGCTTCCATTTCCCAACCCAAGCCTTCTTTCGGATAGACAATTTCTAAGGGTGCGCCATGAGATTTGAGTTTAAAACCCGGATAACCAAATGAGATGCCAATCACCGTTTCACCTTGCGCTGCCATCTTGCAAGGCTTCGAACCTGAATGGACATATTGAGAAATGTTTTGATCGAGCGCCTGCATATATTGCCAAGCTTGCTTTTCACCAAAAATCTGCATCCAAGCTGTGACATCCAAATAACCTGTACCACTCGATGCAGGATTTGGCATCACAATTAAACCTTTATAAATGGGTTTAGTGAGGTCTTGCCATGTTTGCGGGATTGGTAATTTTTTCTTTTCGAGTTCTACTTTATTCACACAGACAGCCGACTCCCAAGCGGTCATCCCTGTCCATGTCGGAATGTCTTTTTGGCTATAAAAGTCAGTTTTCAGTTGTTCAATATTTTTTGGGCGATATGGTTGTAATAAGTCATTTTCTTCCATGACCAATAAACTCGTCAATGCCAAGCCCATCACCACATCGGCTTGTGGATTTTTTTGTTCTGCTAATAATTTTGCGGTGATTACACCTGTTGAATCACGCACCCATTTTACTTTTAATTCAGGATGCACTTTACGTAATTCCCATTGATAACGCTTCAGTTGATCAGCTTCAACGGCGGTATAAACTGTGATTTGCTCAACATCATTTGAAGTTGAAGATGTGGTACATGCGACACTGACGCAAGCCAATACAACACTTGTGCCAATTGCGAGGAGCTTCTTTTGCTGCTGTTTTAAATACGGGCTCATGGTGACATTCCTAACGAATGCTGCTTCTTGATAAACTGTATTTCAACAAAAGTTTGTGACAGTTTAATTAATCTGGTTTAAACCAGATTAATTATTTTTAAGATCTAATCTTACTCACTGTAAAAGAAAGATATCTTTTTAAACTATTAAAAGCTTGCTTGACGGAGTCTTACATCAAGCATTTGGATTTAGGGATTAGCCTTCCGCAGGACTTATACCAATCTGTTAAATTAACTTTATATAAATTAGCCTCTTTTGCTTTTCTAGACCAATTGCTTTAAACGTGGTGTTGCTATCATGAGGCGACATGGATGTCGCCGTTGGACAAGGGCGATATGGATATCCCCTTTGTCCAACAATGGATTTTTGTCACCTTGCGGAATATATTCCTCATCCTTCAAAAGTGAGGCATCGACTACGCAAAGCAATTTAAACTTGTCAATGTAAGTCGAGTCTGTGCAAACCTTTAATTTATATTATCCAACTTTGATAGAATCGTATTACTTTTCTTTCGGGAAAATGAGCAGTGAAACTGCGCAAGGAAACCATCTTACGAAGCTTCACTTCTCACCACAAAACTCATCAACATCCGTCGAATAATTCACTACATCACAGAAATATTAATTTGTATATCTTGCGCCATGACTGGCTTATGCCTCAAACAGTTGCGGATGACATTTTCGCGTATCCATATTCTTCAAGGTTTAGAGTATGGTTTTTATGCTGCTACGTAACACAGTTAAATTTTATTCTGACGCTTCAAAATGTAAATCAAGCACATCATGCAGCCAATATTCTTGATCAACATCGGTAATCACTCCATTTTGATCACAATTGGTACGGCAAATATACAAGCCCATACTGCCCACATTGACATGCAAAGCCTTGGCTTGTTGCTCCGACAATACAGTTGGATAAAGGCTGATATGTGCACGAGTTAATTGGCGTTGGTAATGTTCCGCCATCAGAATCGTGATTGAATCTTCTAAATTTTGTTCTAAAAATTGGGGAAATAAACTTGCATTAATCCGTAAATGTTCCACTACCGCAGGACGCCCATTAATACTGCGTCGTCGCCACATCGAATAAATGTCATCGCCCACATTCACTTTTAAATGTGTTGCATCCCAAGCGGTTGCTTGTACCAATTCCGCAGAAATCAATTCGGTACTTGGTACACCGCCCTGTTCAGTGACATATTGGTTAAAACTTTTGGTCGATTGCGGACGGTAAATAATGCGTGGCGCACGAACAAACCAACCACGGCGGTCTAAACGATAAATCAGTCCATCCATTTCCAAAGCCAACAAAGCTTCTCGCACCGCAACGCGTGTAGTTGCAAACTGCTCCATTAATACACGTTCAGAAGCAAGTTTGGTATTGGTACTCCATTGCCCTGACTCGATTTCATGGGCAATCGCATCTCGAATGGCAATATATTTGGGAACACGTGAAGATGTTTCTTGGGCAGGCATATAGATTTATTTTGTGAAAGTTTGTTCTAATATACTCAAATATCATGTCCAAGTGATGATTTTTTTAAAATATCAGTTAAAGCACACTTGTTACTGTTGCACATTCAATCTGGTTTAATACACGGTCATGCTCAAATTCATATCTTGAGCAAAGTGTTGATTAAACGCATCTACAATCTGCTGTAATTGCGATTCATCTTGTGATGGTACAACCAACCAATATGGATTTTCTCGAAAAATAACCAGTAATGACAATTGCTTTTGTTCAGCGAAAGTTTTAATTTGATCAAATAAAATTTCTTCAATTTTTTCCTCAATTTCAAAATGAGCTTCATAATCCTCAAGTTGATCTTCGTCTAAACTCTCAAATAATTCATCCACAGTTTCTTCAATCGCTTGATTTAAAGCTTCTGTATCCACTTGTTTTTGTTGAAACATCGTGCTTTCATCAATCCCATTATCATAATATTCTTTGATTTCAACATATTGAATAAAAGAGTGTTCTTGATTTAGCCAATCACAAAAAACACTAAATTCGTTTAAATCTTCAGGTAAAGTTTGCTGTTTAAGTTCAGGAAAAATATCCTGAAAAATTGCATAAATATTTTTTGTCATGGTATTTAGCCTGTTGTTGTAAAAGTCTGCCAATAATTAACCAGATTCATCTTTTAAATGTGGTTAAATTTTGTAAGTATTTAATGTTATTAAATATTAATCAATTAAGTTGAACGGCTACAAACATATTGCTCATAATGTTCAATCATGACATTTTGATCTTTAAACTGCTTATTAAATGACTTACAAAATTTTTCAATCTTTGCTTCATCATTTGGCACCAATAACCAATAATAATCTTCCGCATAAATCAATAAAAGTTCAAACTGAATGGGTTGTGCCACAGTTAAAATTTCTTCTAAAACAATATCTAAGATTTGATCATTGACATTATAATAACGCCCAATCACCGCTTTATGTTGTTCATAATGCGCTAAAATTGGCGCAGCTTTGGCTTCAATATTATTTT
This sequence comes from Acinetobacter defluvii, assembly GCF_001704615.3. NCBI lineage: Bacteria > Pseudomonadati > Pseudomonadota > Gammaproteobacteria > Moraxellales > Moraxellaceae > Acinetobacter > Acinetobacter defluvii. Next base: position 1,528,528 of record NZ_CP029397.2, on the reverse strand, counting down.
TTAATACAGCAAGATCAATCTGAAAATCTTGAAAAATGGTCGACTTTTCCATTTGATTTTCAAAAAAGCAATCAGGCTGCATTTTCATCATATAAAACTGATCGGCAAAACTTGCCTCTTTCATCCATTGCAAAAAGTTTTCAAAATTTTGTCGATGTTTTTTCTTCGGAATATCTTCATTTTTTAATAAAGGAAACCAATGCTGAAGGATTTTATAAATTTTTTTATCGTCCATATTTAGCAGACCTGTTCTTGTTCGCAACCGTAATCTAATCTATTTACTTTGAACTAAGATGACATCCCGCTTTAATTTTGTAGACTTTTGGTTTTTTGCTAAATAATCAATAAAGTCTTGTATTTTCAAACTTTAAAAACAGAAATCTAAGTAGATAGCCAATTTATGCATTTTAATAGCATCCGATTTACAGCTTAATTCGACAAAGACTTGCGCCTTGCTGAATCACATACGACAATAAGCTATATTTGATTTAAACTTGCTTAGGCTATTTTCATGTCACAACCTTTAGACGTTTTAGGCGGAATCACCGCAGAACAATTTCTCTGTGAATATTGGCAAAAAAAACCACTACTTGTACGCAAAGCACTCCCTGAAATTGCCAATATTTTAGTTCCTGACGATGTAATGGAGTTGGCGCTGGATGAAAATGTCACAGCACGTTTGATCAAACAAAAAGACAAAGATCCAAACCAATGGACAGTAAAAAACTCACCATTAATCAAAGGTGATTTCCAGAAAATGCCAAAATTGTGGACACTTTTGGTACAAGCAGTAGATCACTACTCTTTTGATTTAGCTGAACTTTGGAAAAAATTTCCATTTATTCCCCAATGGCGTCGTGATGACATCATGGTGTCTTATGCACCACAAGGTGGATCAGTTGGAAAACATTTTGATTTTTATGATGTTTTTTTAGTACAAGGCTATGGCAACCGCCGTTGGCAACTCGGTCAAATGTGTGATGCTGAGTCTGAATTTGTTGAAGGTCAGCCTCTTAAATTATTGCCTGAGATCGATGTTCATTTTGATGAGGTTTTAGCCCCAGGCGATTTGCTTTATGTTCCACCTGGGCTGTCGCATTATGGTGTGGCAGAAAATGATTGCTTAACCTTTTCATTTGGCTTTCGTATGCCAAATGTGCCTGACATGATGGATCGTGTCTGTGACAAGTTTTCAGAAAATGAAGCTTTAAAAAATCCATTACACGATATTATTCGTGATCAAGTTTCTCGTGCGGGTGAAGTCACTGAGAATGAACTCAGCTATTTAAAATCAGAAATTTTCAAACAATTGCAAAACTCACTGGTACTTGATGATGCCATTATGAGTTTAATGTCTGAATCTAAATATCCTGAAAATATCCCTGAGGCTGAGGAAATTGGTACAGGTGATTTAGAAGATGCCTTAGATCAGGGTTATTTGCTGCAACTCCAACCTGCTTCACGTTTGCTTTATTCAGATCAAGACCAACAGGTGCTATTTTGGGCAAATGGTGAAGGGCTTTGTATTTCCGAACAATTTACGCCTTTTTTGCAAAAAATCGCAGATGGTCAAACCATCGCGCTGAATTTAGACTTGGCAGATGAAGATATTTTAGAAGACGTGGTTATGCTGTTAAATGAATCTATTTTGATGCTTGTACCAACAGAAGAATAACCCTATATTCTAAGAAGTCTAGGAGCAATCTTAGGCTTCTTTTTTAGCTTAATAAGGGCAAAATATGAATGACTTACGTTGTTATCAACAACTCCCCATTTGGCAGCGTGACACTCTTCCAGAAGGCTTTAAACAAAAACATAATACCAAAGAAAATACGTGGGCAAAGTTGAATATATTCAATGGCACTCTAGACTTTGCAATGCTCAATGAACAAGGTGAAATCTTATCTGAACATCAATTTAGTATAGAGCAGCAACCACCTTTTATTGCACCACAAGCGTGGCATAAAATCGTATCGACCAGTGATGATATCGAATGTCAACTCAGTTTTTATTGTGAACCTCAATTTTACTATACGAAAAAATATCAACTGACAGCCACCCATTCAGAAATTTTAGCCGCAACTCCCTCAATTCCTGTCGGAAAAGCCTTAGATGTTGGATGTGGTACAGGACGAAATAGCCTTTATTTAAATCAGCTTGGTTTTGAAGTTGATGCTTTTGATGTGAGCTCAACGAGCATTCAAAAGTTAAATGATATTATTCAAACGGAAAAGCTAGCCCATATTCAGACTGAAATTCGGGATTTAAATACAGATCAACAGATTACGGGAGATTATGATTTTATCTTTTCAACCGTAGTCATGATGTTTTTACAACCTGAAACTATTCCAGCCCTGATTCAAAATATGCAAAATGCAACGCGTTCAGGTGGTTTTAATCTTATCGTTTGTGCGATGGATACTGAAGACTATCCTGTATTGCCAAATTTCCCTTTTAGTTTTAAACCCAATGAATTAAAAGAATATTATCAGGATTGGGAAATCTTAAAATACAATGAAAATGTCGGTGAGTTACATCGTACGGATGAACAAGGCAATCGAATTAAACAGCGTTTCGCAACTTTATGGGCAAAAAAACCGTAATCAGATCATTTATTTAAAAGATATGGTGTTAGAATAATAATACCATCAAATCATTCTAAGTAAGATTCTAAGCTTATGAATTAGAATCTTTCTTATTTCTAACAATTCGACACTTGAGAAAATTCTATAAAATTGGCAACTTAGCGATATAATATTCAGTTGGACAAACTATTCATATGGCAAGCCCTGCTCAAGCAATCAGAAGTAAGTTTTTTAATACTTTTTTCTCTCGATATTCTGTTTGGTTTCTTTGTTTATTTATTGCGCTTTATCTGACATGGACGATTTTCCTGCATGAATCGCATTATATTTATTACTTTTTTTCGGACACAGTACTGCATATAGCTTGTGTGATCAGCATTATTCTGAGTATCGTTGGCTTTTATGACATTCTTCAAAGTAAACATGCCATTCTAAGAAATTATCCAATTATGGGGCATTTCCGTTTTTTCTTTGAAAGCTTTCGCCCTGAAATTCGTCAATATTTTATCGAATCTGACGAAGATGCACTGCCATTTTCACGCTCACAACGTAGTTTAGTCTATCAACGTGCCAAAAATGAAAATGCCGATAAACCTTTTGGTTCGATTATTGATGTCTACCAAGATGATTATCGCTTCTTAAACCATTCACTCTCACCTTGTACGCCTGCTGATCATAATAGTTTCCGTATTGATATTGGCAATGAGCAATGTAGCCAGCCTTACAGTGCTTCGATTATGAATATTTCTGCGATGAGTTTTGGCAGTTTAAGTGCCAATGCCATTCGTGCTTTAAACAAAGGTGCGAAGATGGGGAATTTTTATCATGATACAGGTGAAGGAAGTCTAAGCCCTTATCATCTTGAATATGGTGGAGATATTGTTTGGGAGCTTGGCAGTGGTTATTTTGGTTGTCGAACTTTAGATGGAAAGTTCGATCCTGAGAAATTTCAGCAACAAGCCATCAATCCTGTGATTAAAATGATTGAAATCAAACTTTCACAAGGTGCTAAACCAGGTCATGGCGGCATTTTACCTAAAAATAAAATCAGTGAAGAAATCGCTCAAATTCGTGGTATTTCGCGTGACCACGATTGTGTTTCTCCAGCCTCACACTCAGCATTTCGTACTCCGATTGAAATGATGCATTTCATTCAAAAATTACGTGATCTTTCTGGGGGCAAACCCGTTGGTTTCAAACTCTGTATCGGGCAGCCATGGCAATTTATGGGTATTGTCAAAGCTATGCTCATTACAAAAATTTATCCTGATTTTATCGTGGTGGATGGTTCTGAGGGCGGTACAGGTGCAGCACCAATTGAACTGATTGACCACATGGGTACACCATTGCGTGAAGGTTTATTGTTTGTACATAATACGCTTGTCGGAGCGGGAATCCGAGATAAAGTTAAAATTGGGGCAAGTGGAAAAATTATCAGTGCCTTTGATATTGCCAGTACTATGGCGATGGGCGCAGATTGGGTTAATTCGGCACGTGGCTTTATGTTTGCAGTGGGGTGTATCCAAGCACAAAGTTGTCATACCAACCAATGTCCTGTTGGCGTTGCAACACAAGACAAAGAGCGCCAAAAAGCTTTGGATGTACCAGATAAATCGCAACGTGTTTTCCATTTCCAACAAAATACGCTGAAAGCATTAGCGGAAATGATCGCTGCGGCTGGATTACAACATCCTATTCAAATCAAGCCACATCATTTAGCACAACGTATCAATGATCGAGAAATCAAAAACTACGCACAATTGTATTTTTGGATAAAACAAGGCGAATTATTAAATTGTGAGGATAAAGATGAAGAAAACTTTTATTTTAGAATGTGGAATTTAGCCACTGCTGAAAAGTTTTAAGGCTAATTTTTTATTTAAAATCAATCGGAACAGCATATTTTAAATCTGCTGTTCTGGTTTTAACTTAACACTTATGAATATATATAAAGGAAACGACCTGCTCAAATTACCCAACCAGATACTCATGCGATGGTTGTATTGTTCACCATCTTCAGCCTGAACAATGCCTCAGTAAAATAGCCCATAAAGAGCAAAACTTATATATTAAATAATCTGGTATATCCTTCTCTTTCATCTAAATCACTTGATATTAAGAAAGCCTACAACACAATTTCATGAAATGGCTAAATTTGTGATTTAAATTAAATGAGCATCCCTACACTTTTTTTCGATTTAATCGTATAGAAAAGGGCTTTTCACTTCTAAACAATATATCTAAAGTGAAATATTAAACTTGACTATTTCAGTATGCTAATATCACTTTATGGTAATTATGACAATACAACCTATAGATATATAGGCTTTTAGCCCCAGAGATAAAAGTATTATTTAAATTAAAATCAAATAGATAAAACAAAAATACGTCATATAACACTTTTAAAACATCCTACTCAACTTACATGCTCATTTTTTTAAAATATACCTAAAAGGTATTTATAAAAACTTTTTAGGTTCTAGTTATAAAAAAATAAGCACATATAATAAAAGTCATCGGATGATAACGCACACCCTCGACACAACACTGAAAAATATCAAGACAATCAGTGTTCACAGCAGAGGTATTGTAGAAGTTAAACTCAGTCCCCCAATGTTGTTGTAAGGAACACGATGTGATCAGGGTACGCTGAAATTTACAATATAAAGTTCATATTTTTGGCAAATTTAAGGAGACAGCCATGAATGTAAAGATTTTTGACACACAAGAAGTACAAGATTTTCTGCGTTTAGCAAGCGGTTTAGAGCAAGAAGGCGGTAACCCTCGTGTCAAACAAATCACGCATCGTATTCTTTCTGATTTATTTAAGATGATTGAAGACTTAGATATTACTTCAGATGAATATTGGGCAGGGATTGCATACCTAAATCAATTAGGCTCAAGTCAAGAAGCTGCATTATTATCACCTGGTTTAGGCTTAGACCGTTTCCTTGATATGCGTATGGATGCTGAAGATGAAGCTTTAGGCGTTAAAAATGGTACGCCACGTACAATTGAAGGTCCATTATATGTCGCAGGTGCGCCAGTAGAACATGGTTTTGCACGCCTTGATGATGGCAGCGATCCAGATGGTCAATTGTTAATTATGCATGGTGTTGTTTATGATGCAGATAATCAACCTATTCCAAATGCACAAGTAGAAGTATGGCATGCCAATACCAAAGGCTTCTATTCCCACTTCGACCCAACAGGTGAACAAGTGCCTTTCAACATGCGCCGTACCATTATCACTGATGATCAAGGTCGCTACCGTTTCCAAAGTATCGTGCCTAAAGGCTATGGTTGCCCACCAGAAGGTCCAACACAGCAGCTTTTAAACCAATTAGGTCGTCATGGTAACCGCCCTGCACACATTCACTTTTTCATCACGGCTGATGGTCATCGTAAGTTAACGACACAGTTAAATATGGAAAATGACCCATTGGTGTATGACGACTTTGCATATGCAACACGTGAAGGCTTAGTGGTTCCAGTAATTGAACATACGGATGAAGCAACTATTAAAGCCAACGGTGTAGATGCGCCATTCTCTGAACTGATCTTTGACTTTAAATTAAGTAAGTTGGTAGATGGTGTGGATAACCAATTGGTTGATCGCCCTCGTCTGCAAGCTTAAAAGCAACAATCAATTTACAGTAATGATTTAGAAACTGGTTGGCTGCAAAGTCAGCCAGTTTTATTACAAAGGACATGTAGAGAATAAAGCGATGGATATGCACGTTTTCGAACAGGCAACACAAGATATTTTAACTGTTTTACCGCAAAGTAGCCCAAATTTTGCTCGTCTTAGAGAATTAGCACACACCAACGCAAGTCCTATTGTGACAGTAATTGGTAAATACAACCATGGTAAAAGTAGACTATTAAATGAGTTGATCGGTGAGGATGTCTTTGCTGTCGCTGATCGTAGAGAAACCATCGCCTTGGCTGAACATCAACACCAACAAGTACGATGGTTAGATGCACCAGGTTTAGATGCCGATGTATTCGGTCAAGATGATCATCTTGCGCATGAAGCACTGTGGACACAATCAGATATACGCTTATTTATCCATTCTGTTCGAGAAGGTGAGCTGGATTCTGCCGAACATCCTTTAATCCAACAATTACATCAAGATCAACAATGTAGCCAACGCCAAACCTTACTCGTCCTCACACAAATTGATCAAATTGCAGATCCAAATGTTTTAGCAGATATTCTTGCTACTATTTCTCAACAAGTACCCAATACCCCACTATTTCCTGTTTCAGCAACACGGCACAGACAAGCCATCGCAGGCAATAAACAAGTGTTACTCAAAAAAAGTGGCATGATTGAGCTAAGCGAAGCGCTGACTACCGCTTTAAATCATGTGCCACAGGCACGCTTGCATGAAAAAAAGCACATCATTACTGAAACTCAAAGTCAGCTTCAACAATTAAAACAACAACATCAACAAGATCTTGAACAACTCCAACAGCTTCAAATCACACAACGACAAGCATTTGAACAAGATTTAAATAAAGTACTGGATAAAATTCAGGATGACCTACAGCCTTTATTTCAAATTTCGGGTACTGATGAAGCTTTAGTTCCTGATTCATTTGAAAATATGTTTAAAATGACAGCGGGAAAACAAGAACGTGCTCGCATCCAAGTGGCTTACTCTCGTGCATGTATCGACATAAACAGTCATTTAATTCGTTATGGTGTGGTGGGTTTACCTAGCCCTCAACAAACCAATGTCCGCAGTTTAGATACAGTCATGGTTGCAGTAATGGGTGTGTCGGTAAAGTTCCGTGATGATTTAAAAAAAATCTTCTGCTCAACTTCAGGACGTGAACGTTTACAACGTGAGTTTGCACATTATTTTGAACTTTCGGTAGATCGTGAAGCATTAAAGCAAAATATCACTGCGCTCAATAAATTATTGGCATTAGATGAAAAAGCATCTATTGCACTCCAACATTTGGAGCTGGAATTATGCTAAAAAACAGCGCTATTCAGGCACTTATTCAACTCTGCAAAGTGCCGCAGACACCCTCAGAGCTTAGCTCATCTTTACAAGCATTACAAAACTGGCGAGATCAACTGAACCAAAACCTAGAACAAATTCTGTGCACAAGAAGTCATGCACTACACCCTAAAAGTGTGCTTGCAAAACAACTTCAAACACTGAAGCAATTCCTTTTAGACCATCGACAAAACTGGGACAGCAAATGGCTTGAGTTTGCCCCAGCACAATCACTGGCTGATGCCTTTAACCATAAAGTGATGCTTTTGGTTTTTGGTAAATTTAACGCAGGCAAAAGTTCTTTATGTAATCTCCTTGCGGATTATTTTCATATTCAAGGACAACATGTTCAATATTTTCATTTAGATCAAGGTGAAATTATTTATGCTGATACCCCGTTTAAAGAAGGTGCCACTGAAACTACTGTACGCTTGCAAGGTGTTTGTTTGGGTGAAAGTTTAGTCCTATTTGACACGCCTGGACTCCACTCTGTCACCCCTGAAAATGCTGAACTTACCCAACGTTTTATCGATAGTGCTGATGGTGTTTTATGGCTAAGCAGTTCATCTTCCCCAGGACAAGTTCAAGAACTAGATGCTCTTGCACAAGAGTTACGCCGTCATAAGCCATTACTGCCGATCATCACACGTAGCGACCAAGTTGAAGAAGATGAGATAGACGGCGAAATTTGCACTTTACTTTGTAATAAAAGTACAACACAACGTACCTTACAAGAACATGATGTTTTACAACGTAGCCAAGAAAAACTCATAACAATGGCAGTTGACCCATTACTTTTAAAACATCCCGTTTCTGTTTCAGCACAAATGGCACGCCAAGCTAATTTTTCCACACAAGCAATGTCTGAAGCAGGATTTGAGCATTTATTTAATGCTTTACTGGCTATTATCCGTCCTGTTTTAGACTATAAGCAAAGAAAACCTACTGAAATGTATTTGCATTATTTACAAGAACATATTCTACAAACTTTACAAGAGATTGAGGCAAGCACGGTCAAAGACATTGAAACGCAACTGGCACAGATGCAAGCGGCTTTAGAACGGCAACAAAATAAAATCATTGAACAGACATGGCGTAATGTTGTACCGCAAATCCCTGCTTTACTTGACCAATATCCAGAAAAACAATCTATTCAAGCTATTGTTGAAACGATCCAGCAATGGACAATAGATGCTTTATCTGAACAAATAACATTACAATTTGCAGATTATGCTATTCAGATTGACCCAGTACTTTCTTTGGCTTTAGAACAAGCCCTTAGTCATGAAATCCTTTCAACCACAACTCCCGTACAAGAAAATCTATTTGAACATGAAGTTTTGTATAAGGCGCTCAGCGCACAATTACAGTTGCAACTGCGTGATATAAGCGACAAAATCATTGAGCAATGTACTGAAATTTTAGCAGCTGAAACTTTTGAAATAGAAAAGTTACAGCAACATATTTTAGAATCAGCGCAAGAGCTAAACAGCATTGCTCATGGTATGCGCCATACTACTTAATTATTTTGGGTAAAATTACAATGCTATTAGAAAATAACTTTAGTCCCTAAGGCGAATACTAAAGCATTATCTAAATCATATGAGGCACCTGGATGCACGATATATTGCAAACTTGGACGTAACATCAGCCATTTGGTTGGATTATAGCTATAGTTTAATTCAATATTATACTCTGCATCCGCATCATACTGTGGCTTGCCTTCACGAAAACGATCATTCACATGAATACGGTTAATACCAAAACCTAAATTATCATTTGGGAACTCATCCACTAAACCATAATATTTCAACCCAATTTGTTGAGAGTTATCAACTTTGTTAGTGCTACGATTATGGAAAGTAAAATTAGCAAAACTGTGTAAACCTTGTTGATCTAAACCAGTCGAAGTCAGCTGTTGATCAAAATTAAACCAAAAGCCATAGGTATGATTTTCAGCCTCACCGGTGCGAATATCTTTTTGATTTTTAACCTCATCCGCAGTGTTATACATTGCACCGACACGATATGTTCCTGACAAACCATTCAAAAATGCTTTTGGTTGCCAAATCATTTCGACGGGAATGGTCACACCATCCGCTTGATCAGTATCTAGATTCCAACCATGTCGTTCTAAAGCATTTTGTGGGTTATATTCATATACCCCAATTTGTGCAGCAACTTCAGGGTTGATCTGGTATTTTAAACGCCCACCCCACTGTGCGATGGGCGAGTTATACCAGATTCCACTTTGCCATTTACCCATTTGTGATGCGCAAAATGAATTATTTTGAAAATCACAAGACATCACATTAAAGTCAGCACCAATCCCTAAACGTCCTAACTTAATATTTAATCCTTGATCTTTAAAATTCTTTTCTACAGACAATTCTGTTAGACGACTTTTACTATTGCCCCGTCCATAAATGGCTTGGACATTCGCAATATGAGCGATAGAAGAATCAGAAATAGCGTCCGAAGATACACTTTGCCCTTGGCGAGCGGTTACAGTGCTACGAATGGTAACACCGTCCCAATTTGCCAATTTTTCCATGTCTAAAGTAGAACCTAATAAAAACTGACTGGCATATTTTGGGGTTTGTCCCGAATCATAACCACCATCTGCCAAATATGCAGTATCTACAGTAGTTGTTGCATCTAACTTAATACCTTTTTCGACAAGTTCAGTTCGCTTTCCATTCCAATCCCCCAATAAATAGCGACTATTTTTATCAAAGGCATTTTCTGCTGCATAGACTGGCATAGTCATCAATGAAAAAAGTGGAACTACTTGTTTAATAAAACTTGACATCATTCACCTTTATATTATTTATCACTCTAATCATGAAGCGTTGCTCATGCTTCACTGTGATGATCTTTAAAATATTGTTCAATCTTTTTATTGGGTAAAAACCAAAAAACTGCCAGTATCGCTAAAGTAAGTAAAGTCAATTTAGGATTGATGAAACTAAGAAAAATGGATGTGCCATAAAGGATGACCGAAATAAATAATTTATTATCCTTACCCAATAAGTTGGCAGCTAAAGAATCTGCTCCCTCTGACTTGATCAGCGTTTTTTCCAATAAACGATAAGACAATGAACACATAAACAGAATAAATGCATACAGGGCTGTTGGTATTTGGGCATAGTTACTATAAGCCGACCATCCTGTAGTCAAAGGAATCATGGTGAGCCAAAACATTAAATGCAAATTTACCCATAAAATTTTACCATTAATGCTTTTTACCACTTGAAATAAATGGTGATGATTATTCCAATAAATCCCGATATAAATAAAACTCAAGATATAACTAAAAATCAGATGTAACTCACCTTTAAGTGCGGATAGATCATGACCTTCAGGAATTTTAAGCTCCAATAACATGACCGTAATAATAATTGCAAAAATTCCATCACTGATCGTTTCTAATCGGAGCTTATTCATCTACTATTCTCTACTGAGGCTCAACGAATCGCTTTTTTGATGCAAGATAAGACAAATACAGTATAGGCAAAATAAAAAAAGCGACACTCCAAAAATCTAAAGTAACATATAAAAATGCACCTAAAAATGCGCCAAATACAAAACCAATCACAATACTTAAACTGTGCTGCAACTTCTGTTTGTTATCCTCAGTTTTATTACGGAGATAATTTGAAATATCAATCCCAAGTTGAGTGGTATTGCCTGTCATCATCGTACTTGGACTGATGTGTTTAATTAAAGTTTTGCTTGAAGTATTTCGAATCGCCAAAGCAATCAAACCTAGACCACCTGTGATCGCCACAGTTACACTATTGGCATCTTTAAATGGCTCGAAATATAAACCTGCTAGCATAAAACCTGTTAAAAAAATGGCTTCACCCAAAAACAAATAGCTTAAAGTGCTATGTTTTTGAGTACTGCGGTCAATCCAATATTTGGTAATCATGACAGTTAAAATAAATAATGGAATTGCACCCAGTTTAATCCAAATACCTGCGCCACCTTTGACCCAAGCTGCTCCTGCTAAGACTAAGTTTCCTGTTACATGTGCGGTAAAAAAACCAAATAATGCAATAAAACCAATAGTATCAATTGCACCACCCACAATCGTCAGTAAAATCGGATCTCGACAAATACTCCAAAATCCTTTGGTTTTAGCTGTTTCTACATTTTCCATTTTAAAAATCCTAAATACATTAAACAGTATAAAAATTATGCTTTTTTATAATTTTCTCGATAGATATAAGTTAAAACCAATAAAACTGGTGGAACAATAAACAACCATAGAAGCGCAAACTTATATACGATCGCAGCAATTGCGCATCCCAAAGCAAAACTCAACATGGTCGGCAAGATCGAATATACACGTTGATAAATCTGTGCTTTTTTCTCCGTGGATGGCTTAGAAAAAAGCTCACCAATGTCTAGCATGAGCTGTGTGGTTGAACCTGTCATCACCGTCGTTGGAGATTCTTTTAACCAATGAATACGATGCATGGCATTTTGTATTGCCATTGCTGCCACCAGCAACATCCCCACAACAAAACTAATCAGTGTATCCTGCTTAGGAAAAGGTAAATAAACAACTGAAAGTGCAGCAGCTAAACAAAACAACACAAACATAAGCTTTAGAAGAAATATGTACGAGTTTTTCTGAAGTTTTAAAAATCGCTGATCAATCAGTTTGGTCACTAAAACCATTAGACAAAACATTGGCAAAGCAGCAAGTTTCGCCCATGCACCCGTTTGACTGTCTGAAACTAAAGCAGCCCCTAAAGTGACAAAGTTTCCTGTGACATGTGCAGCAAACAACCCATGCAATGCCAAAAAGCTTGCTGTATCGACATAACCAGCATTAAAACTTAAAATTTTTCCCAGATGAATTCGCATCATGTATTCCAAAGCTTTGGTTTTAAGCCATTAAATTTTTGATCACAGGGATCAATTGCTCACCCACAACCATGCCCAACAAACCACAGAGCGCCACCAATGGCGGTGCTGGAGATTTCACATTGAGTATGTAATACAGAACACCAACAAGCAGTCCAACTGCCAAAGAAATTAAATACATTTTCATAAGGTATGCTCTAAAATCCCACCCTAATCCTCAGGTGGGAATTTTTAAATGGTGTGTGATTAGAAAGCGAAGCATGAACAGCCGAGAGCACCCCAGAATGATTTTTTGTCTTTATCATTCACAGGAACGTCAAGCATCCATGCATGTGAATGTCCGTGCATACCACAGCTGCTAGAACACGCACACATTGCCGAATTGCTTTGTAATGGCTGTAAAGACGGTGCATTTCTATTTTCTGATAGACGCCAATGACCACCGAAACGTTTTACTGGAGACCACTCAGGCGAAGCGGGTGGAAGCGGTGGGTCTTCTTGTTTAAATTCAGCACCGGCATAAACGACTTTGCCGTTCATGACTGTCATAACAGATTCGATAAACTGGATCTCATCACCTTCAACCGTAAAATAGTCATCTGAAAGCACAACCAGATCAGCATGTTCACCCGTAGCTAAAGCACCTTTTTGACTTTGCTCACCAGAGAACCATGCAGAGCCCTTCGTCCAAAGTTTTAAAGCCGTTTGACGGTCTAGCAAATCTTTTTCATCATACAAAGGCAAACCACCCACTGTTTTACCTGTCGTCAACCACGCTAAACATACCCATGGGTTGTAAGATGCTACACGTGTTGCATCTGTACCTCCGCCCACAGGCACACCCAGCTCAAGCATCTTTTTCACAGGTGGTGTGTCTTTTGCTGCTTCTGCCCCATAACGTTGAACAAAGGTTTCACCTTAAAACGCCATACGATGTTGAATCGCAATACCACCACCTAAGGCACCGATACGCTCAATATTTTTCTCAGATACAGTTTCAGCATGGTCAATAATAAAACGTGTTTCAAAAGGTTGCTTATTGGTCACACGATCAAACACATTCAACATACGCTCAATCGTTTCATCATAGGTGGCGTGAATACGAAATGGCCATTTTTTTTCAGCGAGAAGCTCTACAACGTCTTCTAATTCCTTCTCCATTTTTTCAGCGAGATCTGGACGTGGCTCATAGAAATTTTCAAAATCACATGCTGACCATACTAAATTTTCACCAGCGCCATTCATTTTGAGTAGTGAGTCACCATCTCCTGGAAAGGTCATTTCTGTCCATTTCTTATAATCATTAAGTTCTTCATCAGGTTTTTGAGCGAACAAATTATATGCAATTCGGACAGTCATTTGATTATTATCATGCAATTGTTTGATGACTTCATAATCGTCTGGATAATTTTGACCACCACCACCCGCATCAATCGCCGAGGTTAAACCTAAACGGTTCAACTCACGCATAAAGTGACGTGTTGAGTTGATTTGATCTTCAACAGGCAATTTAGGTGCTTTGCCTAAAGTTGAATATAAAATATTGGCAGAGGGGGTCGCTAATAACAAACCAGTAGGTTCGCCTTTTTCATCACGTTGGATTTTACCGCCAGGTGGATCAGGTGTATCTTTATTAAAACCTAAGACATCTAAAGCCGCACGGTTAAGCATGGCATGCATATAAATGCAACACAAACACAGGTGTATCTGGCGCAGCTTTATTGATTTCTTCCAAAGTTGGCATACGTCTTTCAACAAACTGAAATTCTGACCATCCTCCTACTACACGCACCCATTGTGGCGCTGGAGTATTTTCAGCCTGTTCTTTCAATAATCTTAATGCATCTGCAATAGAAGGCACACCTTCCCAACGCAGCTCCATGTTATAACTCAAGCCACCGCGAATAATATGTAAGTGGCTGTCATTTAAACCAGGAATCACACGACGACCATTTAAGCTAATCACTTTTGTTGCATCATTTGCCAATTTCATGATGCTTTCTTCATCACCGGTCGCAAGAATTTTTCCATCAGCAATTGCAATGGCTTCTACTTGTGGTTTTTTTGGATCGAGTGTTGTTATTTTTCCGTTTTTGAGAATCAACTGTACGTCAGACATGATCTTCTCCATTTTCCATTGCGTGGATAATTTAAGTTAAAAAATAAGGCAATGTTTGTTGCCTTACTTAAATCTATTATTTTGCTGAAATTGGTGCTAGCACTTCATGTGGTGTTTTTGTTCTTTCTGGTGCTTTATGTACCATCGTGTAAGCATAGTCAACCCCCATACCATAAGCCCCCGAATGTTCACGAACGATATCCATCACTGCATCGTAAGTATCACGTTTTGCCCAATCTCGTTGCCATTCAAGTAAAACTTGCTGCCATGTCACAGGAATCACACCTGCTTGAATCATGCGTTGCATTGCATAATCATGCGCTTCTTTACTAGTGCCTCCAGAAGCATCCGCAACCATATAAATTTCATAATCAGTATCATGTAAAGCACTCAAAGCAAAAGTTAAGTTACATACTTCTGTCCAAAGTCCAGACACAACAATCTTTCTACGCTTATTTTTTGCAAGCGCATCACGTACTTTTTGATCATCCCAAGAGTTCATTGAAGTCCGTTCCAATAGTGGTGTATTTGGAAATACATCTAATAACTCTGGGAAGGTGTGACCAGAAAAACTTTCTGTTTCTACGGTAGTAATCGTGCTTGGAATATTAAAAACTTTCGCAGCTTTTGCTAAACCTACAACATTATTCTTTAAAGTTTGACGGTCTATGGACTGTACGCCAAATGCCATTTGTGGTTGTTGGTCAATAAAAATAATCTGACAGTTATCTGGTGTAAGTTGTTATAAAATTGATTTATTCATGTGAAATGCTCGACATGGTGATGAGTTGATATAAAAAGATTAATTTTATTTAATACTAAAAACAGCACTATTTTTAGAACGCTGCATCTTAATTTTACTGGAATGATGTGCTGTTTTGATTCTTTGTGCCATTAATGCAGTTATGTAAACATCGTCAGCGCTCATAGCGTCAAGCACCTGAATCCTGACGAACAATATCTATATATATCACTGCATTATAAGAATCACCTTTCGCCCATCATCTAGCTCGTTGCCATTCAAGTAAAACTTGCTAGCGTGTCACTACAATGACACCTATTTGAATCACGCATTGTATTGAATTACATAAACATATGTGAACTTATAAATTATTTTGTGTAAGTTCGGTTTTTATGAATAATCCTTTCATCAATCATGGAATTGATTCCTATAGAAAATCCTTCCTAAAACCATGAATAACATCTACACAAAATTGATATCATCAACTCTCTCACAGCATTTGATATTGCTAAGTAAACAATTTTCTCTATAGAATCATGATGAGAAAAATTTTCTTTTCTTGCTTGAATGACAAAACACACTTTTCAATGACGCAATTGCATATGTGATATACATGGCATGACGTATTACAATACAAACAACCAAATATGGCTCTAACAGCATGAGTTTAAACGCAAAATCTTTTATTATTGATTTATTACTTGCATCTGGTGGGCAAACTTTATCGATCAAACAATTGGTCAGTGCAGCACATATTTTAAATATCAGTGAAAATAATACGCGTGTTGCGGTCACACGTTTATGTCAGGAAGAAATGATCGAATCCGTTGCACGTGGACAATATAAATTAACAGCCAATGCCGAACGTTGGGGTTCAATTGTTATCCATCGCAATCATAGACTCCGCCGTACCAAAGCATGGAATCAACATTATCTGGCGGTACTTACCACAAGCTTAGGACGAACTGATCGCACCGCACTAAACCGCCGTGAAAAAATTTTAAAGCATACAGGTTTTAGAGAGTTAGAAACTGGCTTTTTTGTACGCCCTGATAATTTAAATCTAACCTTAGATGAATTAAAAACAGAACTCACTCAACAAGGCTTAGAAAATGCAGCAACCCTGATGCAAGTTGCCGCATTTGATCCTGCAACACAAACACAAATTTCTACTTTATGGGACACTCAAAAGCTTAACCAACGCTATGAAAAATACAGCGTTCAACTTAAACAATGGCTCACACATGCTCAAGATATGCACCCTCTCAATCTTGCTCGTGAATCTTTTCTATTAGGACGAGAAACAATTGCACTCATGTTAACCGATCCACTATTGCCCTCGCCTTTGGTCGATACAGCATCTAGAGAGGATTTTTTTCAGGCTGTTTTACAACTCGATCATATCGGACAGGAAACATGGCGAAAATTAAATCAAGATCATCTCAACTAATTCAACAAATTCTTATAAAAATATAAGCAATTGTATTTACTTATATTTATTTTTCACTCTCAAATATTACATAGTTTTTATAAAAATTAATTGACTGTAATATTATTTTATCTACAATCATAAAATCCAATAAAAAAATGAAAGGAATAAGTATGAATGCGCGAATCAGTATCACTGAACTTTTTTCTCGTGACGAAATTGATGACCTTACGACACCATCTGACTTCGCTGGTTTATGGGCAGTGGGTTCAACTTGGGCAGTAATCGCAGGAACTTTTGCAGGCGTTGCCCTCTCTTGGGAATATTTACCCACTGGGGCTAAAGTCATCATGATTGCAGCAGCTTTGGCAATCATCGCTGGACGACAACTTTGTTTAGCAATTTTAATGCATGATGCTTCACACAATAGTTTGTTTAAAAAGAAATGGTTAAACAATACCTTGACCGATTGGTTATGTGCCAAACCTATTTGGAATGATTTACAAAAATATCGTGCACATCACACACGGCATCATGCCAAAACCTCGCTTCCCGAAGACCCTGATTTAAGTCTTGTCGAGGGTTTTCCTATTAACAAAAAATCACTTTGGCGTAAATTTCGTCGTGACCTAACTGGTTTAACAGGCATTAAATTTTTAGCAGGTCGTCTGATGATGGACTTAGAACTATTAGAATGGACGGTTGCCAATGATCAACGTAAAATCCCAGTAAATGGACGTACAGCTTTTGATTTTGCTCAAATATTATTAAAAAATAGTTCAGGTATGATCATCACCAATGCAGCCCTTTACTATGCGCTGAAAAAAGCTGGGCATGCCAAACTCTACTGGCTCTGGCCACTTGCCTATATTACTCCATTTCCTTTATTTATTCGTATTCGTTCTATGGCTGAACATGCAGGTATGCAAACTAGCCATAATGCTTTAACCAACACCCGTACTACACATGCCAATTTTATCGCACGCGCTTTGGTCGCCCCAATTCATGTTAATTATCATCAAGAACATCATTTGATGGCTGCAGTTCCCTATTTTAAACTTCCTCGTATGCATAAGTTGCTACGTAAACGTGGTTTTGTAAAACAACCACCGAGTTATTTTGAAGTGATTACATCGTTGTCAAATAAACCTAACTCACAGAGAAGTAAAAATCATAGTTTTTAAATTTAGGTATTTTAAAAAAGTATGTTGGCTATATTTCACTGCCATTGAAATATTTTAATACTTTGAAAATAAAGTGAATTTATTTTATATATTTTCACTTTTCTATGGACAGACTTAACTAGTATACAATTGCCCCCAAACAGTGAGATGACCAAATTAGTTAGAGGGGGATTAAAGTCAGCTCATTGAAATTTCTAGATGTATAGCTGTGTTAAATGAGTTTACAGAATTAGGTAAACCCTCTGATTAAAATTTTATTTAAATTTTAATCACTTAGGATAATTCATCTTTTAAAGGCTATATGCAATAAAGCCATCATCTCCTAATTTCCCATTTTTTGAAAATCCTGAATGGACAATTGATTGACCTCACCACGCCAAATCCATTTTAAATTACTTTCTTCAAAATGGTCGCCTTCAAACCATACAAAAAGGCCTTCCATCATTTGAGGCCAGTCAGCTTTATCTATGTGATGACGTCCAGAAATTACAGCGATAATGGCTGCTAAGATCGTGTCATGACTCACTGCCAGACTAAGCCCCTGCGCATTTTGCGGATGGGTGTTATAAATCAACTCCAGAACATCCACCACACCAGAAATAGGATGTTTCATACCCGGCAAAGCATTATTGACAAAACTATTAATAAAACCTAGAGCGCCTTGTTTTTGAAAATAAGGGGCAGCTTGCTGAATATCTAAAACAAAACTACCAGGTTCAACCAACAAACCTTGTTCAATGATTTCAATCCGATGGGTATTATTATCTGGGTTGGATAAATCTGCACCTTCAATCATTAAAGCTGCGGTATCCACACAACGTTGAATTGGACTAGAAATACAATGCTGAATAACACGATCCGTATTATCCGTGAGATATAAACCCCAAGCCTGAGCCAAATCACGCCCTTGTGATGTTAGTTGCAAATCATAACCCGCTAAGCCTTGCCCACTGACCATTTCACGTATCGAATGGCGTGTAAACAAAGTTACAGGTGTTTTAGGGTCTGGCAATAAATCTATTGCTTTCAACATGCTTTTTGGCAGTAACTCAAGCGCCATAAGGACTCAATATGTATGTTTTCGTCATGTGTCACTATACCATGACCATAAAAACTCTCAATCTTATAAGCTCACGTTACTGAGCGCATCTAATGCTATTTTTTGATTTTCTTTATCTCTAAAAGCAATAAAACCTTCATTTAATACCGTTTCACGCTGATTATAAGTAAAAGCTTGTGCTTTTAAACTTACCAATCCACCACCAATGCTTTCAAGCAAACCCTGCCCAGCACTAGTATCCCATTCCGAAGTTGGATGAAAACGTGGATAAATATCAATTTCACCTTCAAGCATCATACAAAATTTATAAGCACTGCCTGCTTCTCGTCGAATAACAGGATTTTCTTGTTCAATATAATCAATATATTGCTGATATTTCGGGTTTTTACTACTATGACTTAAACCTACCTGAATCGCATCGGTTTCTACATCTTTAAACTTGCTATAACGTTCCCAAGTATTTTGACTAAATGAGTATTTATAAGGTAATTCAGTTAGATACCCCAAATACATCACTTGTTCGGTAGGCACAGCAATCAGAGAAAATATAGTTTGATGATTTTGAATAAGGCTTAAATTAATCGTAAATTCATCTCGTTCATGAATAAATTCTTTTGTCCCATCCAAAGGATCAAGCATCCAGCAAATGCTCCACGCATGCCGCTCAGAATAATCACTTTCTTCAGACAACACTGGAATATCAGGTGTTAGAATTGCCAATTGTTCAAGTAAATAGGCATTTACTTTTAAATCTGCTTGAGTGACTGGTGACTGATCAGGTTTTTCATCGATACTAAACTCACGCCCAGCACAGTATGCTTCATATTCATCCAATAAAATTTGGCTTGCATACGCCAAAATGGGAACTAAATTCAGCATTTGTTGATCTTGTGGTGCTTGGGTGGTAATAAACATTGAGTGCAACCTATCTTCTTTTTTAAATCAGCATTCTTAAACGCATCATTTTAGCCTTTTAAAATGACATAAATATTTTAAAATAAAAGTCATGACGGTATTGAAACAAATTTTTATCTTATTGTCCTGCACAGATTAGATTCTTTTTTCAAATAATGCTCTCTCTACTGCTCTACGATTGATCAGTCCTTGCATGCGTTTACCATTGGCGTAAACCCAAACATCAAATTGTTGGGCTGCTTTTTGATAATCTGCCACATTTAAATAACGTAACAATGTAGAGTTTTTAAACGCATTAATGCCAATGTTATAGCTTAAAGACACTAAAGCATCAAATTGATTTTGATTTAACAGGACTTTAACCGATTGAGTGACTGCATTTTCAAATTTTTGTAAATCATGCTGCATATAAGAGTTTGCCTGTTGCAAACTACAGGTATCAAAAGCTTTTACAGGTGTTTGATCTGGATAGCGTGTAGTTCCATAACCGATCGTCCAGCAGCCTGTACCATCATCATAAGCTGTCAATGCTAAACCTTCAAAACTACAAATGAGTTCTCGCCCTTGAGGACTGACCTGAAGTGTATCAATTACGACTGCGATTTGACTTTCTCCATCTACAGCAATCGCAATATCTGCATTACTCTGTGTCGTTGCCTGTTCAGATTGAAGCAACCATTTTTTTAGCTGTTGAATGAGTATAGACGAGGTCATAAAACGCTCAAGCGATCATATAACATTATTTTGCTTATAACAGTATGATTCATTTAAAATCTATAGCACGACCCTATTT
The DNA here is from genome assembly GCF_001704615.3 of Acinetobacter defluvii. Taxonomy (NCBI): domain Bacteria; kingdom Pseudomonadati; phylum Pseudomonadota; class Gammaproteobacteria; order Moraxellales; family Moraxellaceae; genus Acinetobacter; species Acinetobacter defluvii. The sequence goes on along the minus strand of NZ_CP029397.2, from coordinate 1,507,808 downwards.
TCATTCAATTTATACTATTACTGTTAAAATCTACTAGATTTTTTTTAGAATATTTCATTATCACTTTAAAATATAACACGCCACTTTAATATAAAGTAGCGTGTTGAATAAAGTAAAGACTGAATATTAAAAATCAAATAAAGTTTAATTTCTAATTTCAGATAACATAGATTAATGCGTTACACGATTCCAAGCATCTTTAACAGCCAGTTTTGCTTCTTCCCAAGTCAGTCGTGACTCACGTTTGGTTTGCTCCCATTTTAAACGTAAATCATTTTCCACGTCTTCAAAGCGAGTTTCATGTGGATAATCATGACGTGTAGAATAACCTAAACGATAGGCATCCTGATAATCTCGATCATAATCTAGATCACTATAAGTGGTTAAGGTTTCACTATAATATGGGGTATTCAGATGCTCTGCACGCCAATAGGCATCCTCTTCGGTAGGATTTACTTTTTCAGCAACCCCTTTACCAGCTAAGCCACCAACTACAGCGCCGACTACACCACCAACGATAGCACCCACTGGTCCACCTACTGCACCAATGGCAGCGCCTGTAGCTGCACCACCTGCTGCACCGACACCCGTTCCGACCGGATGAGCACCTGGTTCACCCGTAATTGGGTCTGCATTTAATTCATCTCTTTGCTCTTTTGATAATTCTTTTACTACGTCACGATCAATGTTTGGGTTAGTCATAATATAAATTCCCTCTGTTATTTAAAATGTAAGTTTTAAAATTTTTAACAAGCGCTAGTTTCAAACAATTACTAAGCTAATCATCATTATTAGTTAAGAAAAAATTTATTAATATTATAAATTAAAACATTTTTTGTATTCTTATGTATATCATGTTAACGATAAATAGGATAATTACATGTAAATATTAAAATTAGCATATAAAGTATATAATTTAATAAAAGAGGTGGTCCCACTTGTTTGAACAACTAAAAGCGTATTTATAAGTGATATTCCGCTCTAGTTAAGCCACCTTGTTTTGTTGGGGTAGCTGATCATAGTAAAACTCATTTGGTGTCATTTTGTCTAGACTCGAATGAGGTCGTTTCAAATTATAAAACTCAAAATATGCACTTAATTGCTTTTTCGCATCTGTGACACTGCTATAAGCTTTGAGATACACCTCTTCATATTTAACGCTCCGCCATAATCGTTCAACCATCACATTATCTACCCATCGACCTTTACCATCCATACTGATTTGAATGCCATTTGATTTCAATACATCAATAAATGCATCACTGGTAAACTGGCTGCCTTGGTCTGTATTAAATATTTCAGGTCGACCATATTTTTCAATTGCTTCATTTAAAGCCGAAATACAAAAATCCACCTCCATACTAATCGATACCCTATGCGCAAGTACCTTGCGGCTATGCCAATCAATCACAGCACATAAATAAACAAAGCCTTTTGCCATAGGGATATACGTTATATCCGTAGACCACACTTGATTACTGCGCTGAATAGCCAACCCTTTGAGCAGATATGGATATTTACGGTGAGCTTGATTAGCCTGGCTTAAATTTGGTTTGCAATATAACGCCTGAATACCCATTTTCTTCATTAAAGTACGTGTATGACGTCGTCCTATATGATGTCCTTGACGATTCAACAAATCACGCATCATACGACTGCCTGCAAAAGGATATTGCATATGTAATTCATCAATACATCGCATCAGCTTCAGATCTGATGCACTCACAGGTTTTGGGCGATAGTAATAACAACCACGGGAGACTTTCAGCAGCTTAGCTTGCTTAGATACTGAAATCTGAAGTGAGTCGTCGATTAACTTTTGTGGTTGAAGCGGCCCAGTTTCTTCAACACACCTTCTAAAAAATCAATTTCTAATGCCTGCTCACCGATTTTTGCATGTAGTTTTTTTAGATCGATGGGTGGTTCTGTTGGAGCTTTTGATTGATCGAAAGCTTGCGAGGAAGCTGAGATCAATTGATTTTTCCAGTCAATAATTTGGTTTTGATGAACATCAAACTCAGCACTCAATTCAGCAAGTGTTTTTTCTGCTTTAATCGCAGCAAGTGCTACCTTAGCTTTAAAATCATTTGAATGATTTCTTCTTGGTCTACGTGCCATAAAATACTCCATATATTGATGTTTATAACATCATTTGAGGAGCAGAATATCACTTATAGGAGTTGTTCAAATTTACGGATCCATCTCTAAACACATTATGATTCGCCTGTTTAATATATAATTCAATCGGTTAAAAACGTACTTATGTTGTATTTTAAAATACAAATATTCTTAAGCAATACTCACAATAAAATCGATTTACACAGCAAGAATAATTTTACAGAAGATATTTAAAACATAAAATATAGATACATATGCTTACTTTAACCAATCCAATTAAAACAATCTTTCTTTAGGTGAGTTAAATTAAGTTAAACAAGGTCAGCCTTGAATACGCATCAGGTTAAATTAAATGTAAATCTGATAGTCTAAAGCCAAAATAATATGGTTTGTAAAAAATTGAAGAGGATTGTGAAATAAAAACTTCAATATTCATGATAGGATAATAAGTAACCTTAAGCACTCTATAAGGTGCTACACATATGAATATTTTAGTGAATATTCAAACCAGTTTATGTTAGGAGTTTCTGATCTTCATGAGTCAGAGTTTTCAAATTGATGCAATGCGTGCATCAGCTACGGATGTGGTTTCCATCTTAAAATCTTTAGCGAATACAGATCGTTTACTCATTTTATGTCATTTGGTTCAACAAGAACTCAATGTTTCTCAAATTGAAGAACAAACTCATATCACACAACCCACACTTTCACAGCAATTAATGATGTTACGCAAAAGCGATGTTGTTACAACTCGGCGTGATGGTAAACAAATTTACTATTCAATCAAAGATCCTAAATTAAGTCTGGTGCTAAATACACTTTATGACTTATATTGCCCTAAATTATAAATTTTCACTATGTATAAACAAGCTATTTACTTGATTTTAAATATTTTATAAAAACAATACCAATCCAATGCTTAAAAAAGATCTATAGCAAGAAATTAAGATGATACTACGAATTAGAGATAAACCTTAACACCCTAATTCGTAGTGTTATTAGACTACCATTAACTTTCAGATACCAATAATTGCTTAAAATTCAGGCACAGTTGACACTGAACTTAAGCCATAAGTACTAAAAACCTGAGTTTCAGATTTTGTCGCAGGTTTCTTTTCGATAAACAGTTTAAAACTTTTGTCAGAGGTTAAACTTTTCATTTGGATATAAGGCAAATCCGTAGTCGTAACTACATTACTATAACGTGCCAATGCTTCATCAAAACCAATATCACCCCGTTTCACACGATGACGTGCTAATCGCTCAGCATTGGTTTTTACTTGTTTACGGCTATAAATTGCATAACCTGAAATTTTAGCTTCAGGTACTTCTCGAACAGATGTAATATGCAAATAATCTGTTAAACGCTCCAACCATTTTTGGATATTTAACTTTTCCAAATCTGCCTGAGTTTCAGCAAAGATCCTAAGCTTATCCCCCAAATGCACTTTCGATTTTTTGGCTTCATCTCCCTGTTCATAAATATATTTTGGGAAACTTAGCCCAATATTTACTTTTTCATTTGCATCTTTGATCTCTGCCAAGCCAATATGTAATTGGGTATAGAGCTTAGACCAAATGAAATATGGGGAAATTTCAGCTTGATCAATCAAGGTGATTTCCTGATAAAATTTCATATTTAATCCTTAGAACTTTGTCCAAATACACCACCACGAACAAGAACAGCCATCACATAATGCTCCTGCTCTGTATTTTCCAAACTCTCACCAAGTGCATATTTATCAAATAAGCTAAAGAAGTCTTGCTTGGCTTTTGGCGTACGATACGCTTTACCTAAGTTGGTCACTGCACCATAGGGTTCAATCGCAATTGCGGTTTTTTTCTCATCAAATTCTGGATACCAAGTATCAATCGTACGCAATGCATTACCCACTTTTTGTGAATGCATCGCTGCGACATCATTCACTTGATAAAGGATTTTACTTTTATCGCCTTTGCCTTTATCCAGAACCAGTTCTTCACTTGGATAAACTTCCTGCGCCTTGCCCACCAAAGCATAGGCTTCTATTTTAATGAGTAAATAAGGTACTTCACCTTTTAGGGCTTGAGCTATTTGATCTGCCAAATGCTGAACTCTTGCATCGACATTGTCAAAATCGTGTAGTGGGTAATCAAAAGCATTAAAAGTCACAGCGTCTTGCTCATTTACTGTGACCACAACTTCAACTTTTTCAGCACCAACACGGTTACGCCATAAAAAACGTGCATTGGCAATATTCAATGCATAGCGTTTTGAAAGCTCACTAAAACCATATTGCGCAATATAGTTTTTTGCCACAATTTGATATGAGTTGAAAAAAGTTTCATTGTTACAAGCAGATGGTTGCTCAATTCCACCCAAAACTTTAAGGGTAAATGCCACTTTTAAAGTATCTTGATTCTCACCCAAAGCACAAGCATCTACTTTTTGTAAATTGGCTTTTTCAACTTCAGCATTGAGTTTTAATGGATCACCTGCAACCGCAGGTTTTAAACGGTTTGAAATCGTACCACGCACTGATTTTTCAATCAGTTTTAAAGCGGATTGTTCTGTACGATTTGCCCAAGTCGTACCATAAAAATAACCATCAGACGGAACCAGTTTCTTTTCAAATGCAAGTACACTTGCAACAGCTTTTTCATTTTTAGCCATAAGAATTTTCCCTATTTAAATTTTCAATTAAAGTGTTGTTAAGTTTTGACAAAGATATAAACCATTTTCTAAATCAACATGGTATTGCCATAACAGCTGATCAATACTTTCAATACGGTAAGGCATTACAAACTCGCCTAAAGTCAGCACACTTTCTGCAAAACGATGGGGTGTATTGGCATCTCGCTGATTTTTGGCTTGCCCGAGCTCAGAAATCCCCTGAAAACCAACTGCAATTGGTACGAGCCAACCTTGCGCTTTCCGTTTTGATGTCCAAGTGACTTTTCCTTCTTCATCTTGAGTCGAGCTATGTGTGACTTTTAGATAGTCTAAAACGCTATCTAAAGCATCTTTACCTTCCCGCATACTCGTTAGAACCAAATCACGGCGTTCAATCAGCACATGCCCAAGCATGAGTTTATTTAAAATTGGACGTAACTGTTCATCCTGATCTTCATTTTCTTTAAAATTCAAAATACTAGCAGGTTTGATAGAAAGTACATCACCACTCGCAAATTTCATATTAATAGCGCACTGATTAACTAAATTCAAAAATTCATCTTTTTCATCAGGATCAATATTTTCACATTCAATTAAAAGTGATACATCTAAATGACAACGAGCTTCTTCAAGTAATGCAGAACGATCACCATGTTTATCAAGTGGATTGCCTGTTCCTACAATCGAATGGACAAAATCACCACGACCTTTATAGGTCTGTAAATTAAAATCATGACAACTCACTGCAACTTTAGAAAGTGTCACATCACAGCCTTGTTGATTCAGTTTACGTTGTAAAGCATGTATAGCACCAAGCCATGCGGTCATTGCAGGAAAACCAATAGTATATGGGCTGCTCATCGCATTGGCATTATGAAGTTTAAGATGTGGAATAAGTAAAAAGTGGCGCATTAGAAAAACTCCTTATCTTCGTCTAAGGCTTCTATTACAATGCTTTTTAGTGCAAGAATTTCAGCACTACTAATTAATTTAGAGCCACAGTATTCATCAAAAGTATCTAATATCCATTTGGCAATTCTTCGAGCAATTTCATCTTTCCATTCATTTTCACTTTCTCGTTGTTCTAAATATGCATCATCAAGCCATATTCTTTGCTCTAAAGCTAAAGATTGATAATTTTCCTTTTTAGACCATGCTTTTTCATTTTTACGTATACAAAATGCAATAAATAAAATATCTCCAACCATTTGGCGTAGAAGTCGTTTTATCTTTTTCCGTGTATGAATATTATTAATTTCAACTATATATTTTTTGAGACTCTCAAATTCGGTACTAAACTTTTTCCAATATAGACATTGCTTAAAAAAATCTGAACTTGGTAATCTCACTTGACGTTTTTCAAAAGTAGGTGGGCAACTTGAAAGTAAATATGCTATTCCCTTATTTTTTACGTTCAATAAACTATAATTTCCCATTTTAATAAAATCACCATTACTGAATCCAATTTCAGTGATGTCAAAAATCTCACTAAATCCATCTTCTAAAAATTTATTTTCTTTTTTAATTGTTCTAGCATGCTTGCCATCAATCCAAACATTCATATCATCAATACGATTCTTCACTTCATACATCAACATAGATGCTGTTTTTACTGACAATAAATGATATTCATTATTTGCTATTGGAAAATAGACCTGTCGAGTTGAACTATGTGTTTCTGCTATTGAATTTTCACCATAATAAACTTTTAAACATTTTGATTTTACATATTCAAAATCTGCATTCAGTTTCTCAACCAATTCAATCAATGAAGCATCATTTTCTTCAAATCTATGAATGACTTTTTGATTCTCTCCAATATCTTGATCAAGTAAATCATATAGCTCATATACTATTGTATTTGTTGCTGAATTACCTGAAACATCAACCTTATTTTTTAAATTCACATTGCCTGTTTTAATGTAACCATCATTTGTATAATGACCTAAAAAAATTTGGCTTGTATCTGTGTCAATTTTTGCATTTGTGAACTTTGCAGGATGTGTCGTTACATTTGGCTTAACTTTACGAATAATATTGTCTAACCAAACCTCTAAATTATATTTAGCATCGGCTTCTGATTGATTTTCAGAACGTACTTTTAAACGAGCTTCTTCATCATGTTCATTTTTTTTACCACGTAATTTAGAATTAATTTTTGCTTGCAAAAAATCTTCTTTTCTTGCTTCCAAATAACCAACAATAATATTTTGCATTTCTACCTCCCTTTATTTTGAATATTGAACCACTAAACCAAATTGGTCTGAATACACTAGCGTTTTATCTTCATCATATTGTGGCAACATGATTTCCCCATAACGTCTTAATAATTTTTCTACTTCATCATCAATATGCTGATTTTCTGAGATTTTTTCAACAGCCATACGACACAAAATGTCGTTATAATTTCTGTCTAACCATAATCGTTGCTGTTCTAACTCAGTCAAATTAGGATAATTAATTTTGTAAGCTTCCCTACGATCACGATACTGCCCAAAACCATCTTTCTCTGAAAATACAAGCTTATGATCTTTATATACGGCAAAAAGCTGAATATTCGGTGAACTTTGTCGAAATGGCGTAAATCGTTGTGGTAAAGCCGTTAAAAACCAATATTGTGTTAGCCATGCATTCAATGGTTCTGCCCCAACTTGTTTATAATTGGTCAGGCTATACGCTAAAACAGCATGTTCCAAATCAGCCAATTTTTCGGTGGCTTTTAATGGATTATTGGCTTGGATACGTGGAATTGCATTAATCCCTGAATGCTCATCCAAATCAATCAACTCAGATAAATTTTTGGTCTTTAATTTAAATTGAAGATTATTAATTTCAAACCCTGGTTTCTCAAATGCGACTTTTGCACCACGAAGCCCTTTTAAGTTGTATTGCAATAACGCAATATTCGGTTGTTGAATGTCTTGCTCTAATCGACGATGACGTAAAACCCGCCCTGCCAATTGAATAATAGAACGATAAGATGAGGGTTCAACAATCGCCCAATCAAAATCATGGTCACGCCCAACTTCTTCCACAGGTGTTGCGACTAAAATAAAAATCACATGCTCGGCATCTGTACTGTCTAAGTGTTGACGAATTACTTCATTTGAAAATGAAGCAGGTTGTTCACCTTGTTTTTCTTTTCGCTTTAAAACCGAGTCTAAATGGCGTTCCTGCTCACTACGCAATAACAACACCTGTCGACTGTGATATGCCATCGAACGTGGCGCAATATTTTCAGACCATTCAGCATTGAGTAAAAATTGTGTCAGTGCTACACATGGTGGAATATTAGCAACCCGAACTACACCAAAAGAAACCTTTTTACCTGTTTGAATATCTATTGTGTGATGATGCTGATGTAACTGCTCTATGTTTTGTCGAATGCGATCAAAATATTGCTGTTGAATACTGTCATCAAGTTGCTTTTGTTCTTTCTGTACAACTAAATCATCACATTCAATGATATAAGCTTTGTGTTTAATAATTTGTTTAGCCAAAGACTTTGCCCGAATAGCAACAAAAGCATCATGACCCTGCTTATAATGTTTAATGATGTTGTCTGATTCACTTAAATCTAGAGTTTGAGTCTGTGCCTTAAACTCATCGACCCACATGCCCACCACTTGCGTCTGTTTTAACTTTTTAAAAGCGCAATACAGCTTCCAACCTTGCTGATAGACATTAAAAAAGCCTTCAGCCAAAGCAGGTGGAATCGTTGCCGACGAGATCATTACTTTACGACCTAGCATTGCGGTTAAATGAATGAGTCGAGCAATGGCAATTAAATCCTGTCCATTAAAATCATCCACTTCATCAATCACTAAATCCGAAGATGACAGCCTTAAACTTGGCAAAATATATTTTCCACCACGTTTGGTTTCCGTTGCCGACATAATGTGGTCAATCGTACATGCCAACACAGGTTTGTATAAAAAGGCTTTATTGCGTTCAGCTTGATTTGAAGGGAATAAAACGTTCATAAAATCAGCTTGTGGCATATCACCATAATCAAGCTCATTATCCAAAAGCTGCTCTAAAGACTCTGAGCCAATTTCATCATAATTTTCAGCTACTTGTTCAGCGGTATTCTGTTGCTTATGATGCAATTCCTGTACCGCTTTAGAACCAATCAGCACCGCCAATTCATCATTACTTAAACCAATATCTTTACGGTATGAATCACCTGTTTGCAACGTTAAAGTTCTCAACCCCAAAGCTAATACATAACGTAAAGACTGCCCATCTTTCGACAAAGCTTGCATAATTTTGGCATTGGCAATGGTTTTCCCCTTGCCTGTACTTGCCATATTGACAATAAACCAACCTTGCTCAGGTGCATCTTCATGTTTTTGCTTAAATTGCCTAATCTCTTTGACTGCATTGTCCTGCCATTCAAAACCTTGTTGACTTTTCTTTTTCAATTTTAGAATGTCATACGCAGGTTCCATTTCATCCGCCAATCGACTTAAGGATTGCGCCACACGCATCGCATTGTCACTGACACGGACTAAATGTTCATCTAAAAACTGTTTTGGTTGTTTAGTTTCATAATCTGTATTGGCAATTAAACTTAAATCAGTTTTCCACGTTTTGTCTGCTTCACAGGATGAATAATAATGATCGCCCATCATCAAACATAAGCGTGCATGATGTAGCACCACACGCCAACTGCCATCTGACAAAGCTTGTGCAATATTATCTTTTTCTTGCAATAAACGTGCAGACCATTTTTCAATTTGTTTTGTCCATTCAACCGATTGGCTGAGTAAACCTTGTTCAAACTGAAAACATTGTAAAAGCCGTTGCTGATATTCTTGTTCATCAAACTTATTTTGATAACCCCAATCTGCTTTTATACTTTTCAATAAACTTGATAATGTTTCTTTATTTATATTTGCATAATCATTATGGCGTTCTTTTTCTTTTAAATCAGGCAAACGATGATATGATACAATCAGCCAAGCGACAAGCTGTGCCAATGGTGGGAGATTATCTAATGCTTTGGTTTTATCTAAATTTTGAGCGACCACATCTTTAAGCTGTTGCTCGCTCCATGATTTATTGATTAATAAATTCAGCCATGCATCATCAGATGATGGATTTTCACAAGATTGTACTAAAGCATTCAGCAAAAGACAGGAAATCCACTCATGCCGTAATGGATCACCTTTAAAAGTACCATTTTTAGCTGTGAGTTTGCTTTGAAATAAAACTGTGGCTTTGCCCCAATCATGTAATAGAGCAGATATTGCAACGAGAGATTTAATTAAAGGTAAATAGTGCCAATCATTTTCCCATTTATTCTGATCGAGTTTCTTCTTCGTCCGATTCACAGGAACAATTCCCTCTGAATTAAACTTATTTCTATTCCCCACCACCCACAGTAACTCACTTCTACGTCGCCCACGTATCCAATGACAACTCACCGCAGTGCTTTTGGTCACAGTTTTACGGAGCAATTTTTTCACCGCAATTAAACCATCTTCCGTAATCACCGTTTGCCATGTGTTATCCCCAATCCGATCTGCAAAGGCATCGAGTACACGTCGAGTACGAGGAATTGCTTTCTTTTCGCATTGGCTGATAAACGTGACAATCATTATTATTTCCCTATTTTAATGAAATACATGTTGAACCATTCGAAAATAATTCAACATAAAGTAGTTATAGAAGTATCAAAAAGCCGAAAGTATGCATCCTATAAGCTGCCTATATGGCAGTGGAAAAATTTACAAATAGTAAATTGCATAGTTTCTAAGCTACTTATTCAGCAGTATTGTTTGATCTCCCCCTGTAAGATTAACATTCACATTTTGTATATAAAAATGGTCTGATAAACCTAAAAGTAAAATGAATGCCAAAATGCCTTTCTTATTCATTGAGTGCTATCTCCTAAAGTTATGTGAGCACGAATGAAGCATAATGCAATCATAAAAATAAATCCACCCTATGCAATTTACTATTAAATTACTAAATATTTAATAATTCACATGATTATTCATTTTTAAAATAAGCTTGCGCTTTCACTTGATCAAACATGAAATCAAGACAGCGATGTTCGGTAAATTTCTGCAAAATCTGCTGACGAAACTCCTGCTCCGTCATTTTTTCTTTTGCACAAATAAAGGCATAAGGTAGAACCACAGCATCCTTAATTAAATCCGCCACATCAAACACCAAAGCCCCACGACGAGTTTTACCATGCATCACCGCAAAACCATGCGGAATGCCTAACACCCAAAGCGTGGTGGCAGCCAAACCATAAGCGAGATAATTGCCATGATTTAAAAAATCATTGGCTAAATCGCCCTGTTCAGGATTACGGCTAAAATCTTTAGAGCCTGTACGTGTCGCAGCGATTTTATAAAGTTGTTTAGTGGTCGCAGCTTCTGCAAGCAATAAGTCACCGACTTTATTTAAATTTGGAATTTTCCTTTCAAAACCATTCAGGGCATTCTGAATATCTAGATCATCCAGATAAAAACCTTCAGCTTTTAAGTCACGATCTTTTTCCCAAATTTTTCGGATAAATTCGATCCGTGCAAGTTGGAACTGTTTAGCAACCTCTAAACGTTTCTGATCATCAAACCAGAACTGCATCCACCCCTGCATGTATTCCGTTGGGCGATATTCACTTTGCGGTGTCACCCATTCGATTTCACAGCCCATAAATAACGGCGTTCCACCGCCACCACAGAAACCGACCAATACACCTGCGCTCGCAAGCATACGCATGGCTGCCTGAGTGATCGATGTACCTGTACCCAACATCACCACTGTGGTATTGGCAATGGGGATATTCTAATATTGATTTTCATTTTTTGCTTCGGTCAGGTATAGTACCCGACCATCTTTTTGCATAACACGAGCGTGTTCTAAGTAGTAAATGTTTGCACGCTTTGAATGCAGTATTGCTTTTAAGTCACTTGGGTTGAGCTGTTCCATAAACATTATTATTTTCAAGTTGTTTAATTTTAAAATAGCAGAATTAAAATTAAATCCTAGTTTTATTTTCAACTAAGCGATATTTTATGACGTTTATTTTTTATTATAAAGCAATACTTTACAGACTATTTACATAGTATTAAACAAAAAAACGAGTGATTTCTTCACTCGTTTTAGTTGCAAATGACAAGTTTATTGAAACACTTTAAAACGTACAGTATCATCCATATAAGTTTTCTCACCCGCAGGCGCTTCTACAGAACCAAATACCAATTGCGCTCGTAATTTCCATGTTGAGGGAATATCCCATGCTGCATGAACTTGTTCATCTACAATCGGATTATAGTGTTGTAAAGATGCACCTAAGCCATCAGCCGTCAAAGCTGTCCATGTTGCAAACTGTGCAATCGCTGTTGAATGTTCTGCCCAAATTGGAAAATTATCTGCATAAGATGGAAACTGCGCTTGCAAGCTTTTTACAACATCTAAATCTTCAAAAAATAAAACCGTTGCAAAACCTGCTTTAAAACTATCAATGCGTGCATTGGTTTTTGCAGCGCCTGCCTCATCTTTGGCATATTCTTGCAATTTTTCTTTTACCATTTCCCAAAATTTTTCATGGTGTGCATCGAATAAAATCACCGCACGGGAAGACTGAGAGTTAAAAGAAGATGGACTTTGCTTGATTGCTGTTTGGATCAAATCAGTAAGTTGCTCTGGTGTTTGTTTTACATCACGACCAATCGCATAAATGGTACGTCTATTTTGAATTAAATCTAAAAACTGATTCGACATTTTTGAAATTCCTTTGATATATCCTCGGGGAAATACGAGACCAAGCACTAAGATTGTTTAGAAAAAATCAACAATCTAAGAGTATCGTGTGTCTATATATTTCTATACTTTTATTAGAGCAAAAAATTAATGCCAATTCATGCCTAATATAGATAAGAATTGTAGATCGCGTATTACATGATCGAAATTTGAGTGAAAAATAAAAAACCAATGAACAAAAAATAATTCATTGGTTTTATTTCAATTAAATTGTTTTGCAGCAAAATAATAATGCTGCATTAAGCTAAAATTTTGCATTTAACACATTGTCTTTCATTTGATTTTCCCAAATTTGACGCAAAGTCGGTAAATAAAATTTCTCACCTAACTCGACCAATTCAGCATCAATCAAAGCATGAATTTCATGCATAAATAAATAATCTAACTCTACTGTTGCTAATTGCTTTTGTGCTTTAGCAAACTCCTTACGTTTGGCTTGGGCTTTTTTTACCAATTGATCAGCATAGCTCTTGTCTTTATATCTGCTAATCGCTTGTAAACGTAATTCAATCACGCCCCAACCACTGAGCAAGAGTTTAAATAATTCAAAATCCTGACTAGTCGATTCCCATGTCATCTTTTCTAAATCTTCGTCTGATGGCAAAACAGGTAACAATAACTCCATGACACTGGGGAATATTTTCTTAAAATTCAAAATAAATTTAACAGGATGTTCACCTGGATAATCCTTAAATTGAACATTTTTCTGAACATCCGTCAAATATATATCTAGCATAATCAATCATCAACAATAAAATTCTAGTGCGTATTGTACGCACTTCATTTGTAGATAGAAACTATTGCTGATGATTTCTGTACAGATGGTAATGCCGTAGGAAAATTATTTCACGTTTGGATGCACCATTTTTTCAGGTTGTACCACTTCATCAAATTGTTCAGCGCTTACTAGCCCAAGTTCAACTGCAACTTCTTTAAGCGTTTTACCTTGTTTATAAGCAGTTTTTGCCACTTTTGCTGCATTTTCATAGCCAATCACAGGGTTTAAAGCGGTGACCAGCATCAGTGAGTTATGTAAAAAATAGTCGATTTTTTCACGATTTGGTTCAATTCCAACCGCACAATGCTCATCAAAACTATTACATGCATCACCTAGCAATTGAATGGACTGAATCAAATTATATGCAATGACTGGCATATAGACATTTAGCTCAAAATTACCTGATGCGCCTGCAAAGTTAATGGTTGTATCATTGCCCATCACCTGTGCAACCACCATCGTCATCGCTTCACACTGGGTTGGATTTACTTTACCTGGCATGATACTTGAACCAGGCTCATTTTCAGGGATGTGTATTTCTCCAAAACCACAACGTGGACCACTGGCTAACCAACGGATATCATTGGCGATTTTATTTAAACTTGCTGCTAAGGTTTTGAGTGCACCTGAGGCAAATACTGCAGCATCTCGTCCTGCCAAAGCTTCAAATTTATTTGGGTTGCTTACAAATGCCAAACCTGTTAACTGTGCCAATTGTGCTGCTGCTTTTTCAGCATATTTTGGATGCGCATTCAAACCTGTACCCACAGCTGTCCCGCCCAGTGGCAGCTCATACAGCCACACCAAAGCTTGTTCTAATCGTTTAATGCCATTATCGAGTTGTTGTACATAGCCACTAAACTCTTGCCCCAAGGTCAATGGCGTAGCATCTTGTAAATGGGTACGTCCAATTTTTACAATATCTTGAAATTCTTCTGATTTTAAATTTAGCGTATGACGTAGACGCTTCACTGCAGGAATCAGTAATTCATTAATATGTAATGCTGCTGCAACATGAATTGCAGTTGGAAATGAGTCATTGGTCGATTGTGCCCGATTGACATGATCATTGGGATGAACTGATTTTTGTGAACCAAGTGGATTGCCTAATTTCTGATTGGCAATATTGGCAATCACCTCATTACAGTTCATGTTACTTTGTGTGCCTGAACCTGTTTGCCAAACGACAAGCGGAAATTGACTATCCCATCGCCCAGAGATCACTTCATCTGCAGCATCAACAATATATTTGGCAATTTCGTCAGAAATTTGTTTAAGTTCGGCATTGGTAATGGCTGCGGCTTTTTTGACTAAGCCCATCGCTCGAATCATTGGGCGAGGTAAATGCTCATTACCTATTTTAAAATTTTGCACACTACGCTGTGTCTGCGCACCCCAAAGTGCTTCAGTTGGAACTTCCACATCGCCCATAGTGTCATGTTCAATACGTGTCTGCATAGCAACCTCTTTTTAATTTAAATGATCAGCATGTTCAAGATTTATGCTAATCAACAACACCACTATTGTAAATAAGAATCATTATTAAATAAATTCTATCTATCCATTATTCAGCGTGTTTTGATAAAATTTCCATTCATCTTGAATCATTTTGTTGATTGAACATTTAGCAACCCATTTCAAAATCTTTTCTGCCTTTTTGCTGTTTGAGCCAATCTGTGCAAGCTCTTCGTATTTATATACCGCATCAACTGTTTTAATCTCCGCTGAAGTTACCTCAGCCACGGTATTAATCAATTGTTGAATGGTGCTTTGCTCCCCTGCGATATCAAAAGTTTCGCAGACATTAAATTGACTTTGTAACCAAAACAAACTGGCTTGAATCGCCTCACACACATCAAGCACATGCACAAAACTACGTTCTACAGTGCCATCTTCAGTATCCACTTGATTTTGTAACTCAATTACATCTCGTTGCCCCGCTGCAACTTGTAAGAGCATGGGAACGATATTCTTAGGTAGTGGATGAACAAATTCACCCAAAACCCCATGCTCAAATGCACCAACAGTATTGGCTAGACGTAAAATGACAATTCGCCATTCATTGTCCGTTTTACAGGTGTCTTGGATAATTTCTTCAATCATCTGTTGCGATTTAATGTATGGATTTGGATAAGCATAATTAAAATCGAGTTGTTCATTCAGGTCTAAGCTGGATTTTCCATATACGGCTAAACTTGATAAATGTACCAAAGTTCTTACGCCAGTACGTTGCATCGAACGCAATAAACTCATAATACAACTGACATTATCATTATAGTATTCAAGCGGTTTTAGTTTAGATTCTTCGATAGATTTAAAACCAGCGGTATGCACCACCGCATCAATAGAATATTGCTCAAAAACTTTGTTTAAAGCAGGTGTATTTCTCACATCAATTTTTACAAATGGAATGTACATTCCAGAAATATATTCAAGTCGTTCTAAAGTTTGTAAATTTCCGTTGGCTAAGTTATCCACAATGACGACCTCTTGCCCTTGAGCAAGCAAGCTAATCACCACATGCGAGCCAATAAAGCCTAAACCACCAGTCACTAAAATCATTGTATAGATACTCCTTATAATAATCATGCACTTAAAACTTATTGATATAATTTTGGTGTTACCACTCATTTATCCATAGCTTTTAAGAACAAAAAAGCCAACTTCAGATTTCGCTTGTGTTAACTAATTTGCAAGACGATTCTTTTACTATCTTACAACCTCCCAATATTACATATGTTGCAGTTATGACTATTAACTGTATCTTGTTTATGATGATAGATAAAATCAACTACTTAGCACACACCTACTTTCTTCTATTTAACAGTTTTATTTTTATGAATTTCAAATAATTAAGCAGTAGCTCAAAGGATTTACCCTCCTCAAATCTAGCTAATTTCCCTAAAATATACTGAATAACGCATAATCATTGTATAAGTTTTATCAGATGAACTATAGAAATAAAATGATCTTAAAAATTGAATTCCATTTCTTTTAATTATCCCTAGATACTCACTTTAAAAATAAAGCTTGATTAAGCAATCTGCTGATGCAGTTTTTGTAAAAAAGCGTCTGCATCTAACTTACTTTGAAACTCTTTATGATAAATACCTGTCGCTTTTTGATTATTTGGTGTGTATTCAATATCTACAAGAAAATTTTGATTAATCATATTCTTAGATACATGTATCGCAATAATATGCGAGGAGTTTAAGTAAAAACCATCTTCGATTTTAACTAGCATAGCACAACCTCAAACTTTATAAGATCAGAAGTAATAATAAAAAAGCTCACCATCTGATGAGCTTTTTTATTTAACTAATTTAAAGTGAATATTACATCAAATTAATTAATAGTGAAAAAATTTAGATCTTTTTATGTAACTGAATACTTATAGCTATTGTAATTATATTGTAAATCGGATAGGAAACTTATACCAAACCAAAACGATTAGTACAATATTGTCGGACACTTTCCTAAATTTTCATAAAAACTTAATGTTAGATTAAAAATACAGTGATGCCGATCACATTTTAAATAAAAGACCTATTAAGTGTCTTTTATGGAGGTTGTTCTAATGAACTATTTAATTATTTTAAATTCAATTTATGAAGATCATTTTGATGAGGTTCATAAAACCATTGAAGATTATGACCATTCGATTCGTATCAACAAAAATACTTGGTTAATTAACACCAAATATGAAGCTAATATTATTCGTCAGCATTTGGCAAATATGATGAGTATCCATGATTCATTACTCATCTTTCAAACAAATGATAATTTTTCTATTGCAAATCAACTAGATGTTAGTGACTGGCTTGAGGATATGCAACAAAGTAACTTAATGACAACCACCTAATCATATTCTATTTAAAAAACCTCCTCACTTATAATAAGGAGGTTTATTATTGAACCTTTTAGATTATCAGTCGTTTACGTAAATTAAATATGTAATAGATCTTCTAGAAGTTTAACAAAATCGCCATTGTGAGGTTTTTATTGCATGTTTACTTCACATACAGTACTTACTTTTTTATAATTATATTTTTAAAATTAAAAGCAATAATATTAAAACCTTAGCCACTAATTTCATGTTTTTATTTGAATATAAATTATGAAGAAATTATGAAGCTAAATTACACATCAATAATTTTTCGTCATTGAAAAATAAGAACAGACCCTTATAATATAAACCTATAAGTGACAATTCAATATGTCCATTTGAGGCAAACTCATGAAAAAAAATTTTATTACGGCTTTTACATTTACAAGTTTATTCGTTGGTTCTTTTGCTTTTGCAGCAGACAATGCACAAGAGTGTAAAAAGCTTCAAGATGATTATAATGTTATTTATGCATCTAAAGGCTTCTGCTTTAAAGATCCCGAAGCAAAAGCAAAATTCGGTAATGAAAACTGTTTTACATCAAAACCTAAATTTTCAGAAAAAGAACAGCAAAAACTTGATCAAATAGCAGAACGTCAAAAAGAATTAAAATGCAAATAAAGGTATGATAATAATATTTCATAGTTTTAACATTGCAAAGAAGGAATTTAAAAATGGCTTATGATGATCAAAATATATTTGCTCGAATTTTACGGGGTGAACTTCCTGCAATCAAAGTCTATGAAGATGAACAAGTGCTTGCCTTTATGGATATTATGCCACAAGCCGATGGTCATACTTTAGTCATTCCTAAAACCCCTGCTATAACCTTACTTGATTTACCTCCAGATGCTGCTGCATATACCATTCAAGTGGTTCAGAAAGTTGCAAATGCAATGAAAAAAGGATTGGATGTTCCAGGCATTGTACTCATGCAGCTTTCAGGTGAGTCAGCGGGTCAAACTGTACCACATGTACATTTCCACCTCATTCCAAGCTCAGTGCATGAACTTGGCAAACATGCAGCACAAATGGGTGATCAAGAAAAAATTAAAGTATTTGCAGAACGAATCAAAGCTGCTCTTTAAAATAAAATACTCAACTCAAAACCTAAAAATGAGGCGTTCAAAGCCTCATTTTTTTTCATTCTTAGAATAATAATCCTCATCATTTCAGACAATTTTTTCCATTTCTCATTTAACGTCATCAAAATGTCATCTAGTCTTCACCCATTTGTAACAAAGTTTACAGATACTGCTTCCAAGTTAGTAAGTCACGTAAAGATTTGTTTCTTGCTTACGCGATATAAAAAATTTATAGGCTTATGCCCAACTAGGACAGATTTGGAGAAATCTCAATGAAAAAAGTGCTACTCGCTGCCGCAGTTGCATCATTCGGCTTAAGCGCAGCGCAAGCAGCGCCAACATTGTATGGTAAACTCAACGTTTCATTAAACCAAGTTCAAAACTATGATTTTGCAGATAATGATGAAACTCAATTAAATTCAAACGCTTCTCGTATTGGGGTTAAAGGCGAAGAAGCTTTAACAGATAATATTTCAGCAGTATATCAAGCAGAATGGGCTGTTTCTACAGATGGTTCAGGTTCAGATACTGACTGGAGTGCTCGTAATCGATTTTTAGGTCTTAAGTTTAAAGATGTTGGTACATTAAAAGCAGGTAACTACGATTCTTATTTCAAAACTGCTGCAGGTAAATACCAAGATATCTTTAATGATGATACAAATCTAGATATCACTAAAACCATGCATGGTGAAGAGCGTCTTAAAAACGTTGTAGGTTTTGAAACAGATAAAAACCTCATCGTTCCAGGTCTACAATTCAACATTATGGCACTTGTAGGCGAACATAACTCTACTGAATATACAACTAAAGAAAATGACAGTTTCAGTGGTGTATCGACTTCAATTTCTTATGAAAATAAAGACATCGGTTTAGCTGCTGCGATTGCGGGTAACTTTGCAGTACCTGGTGACTATGCTGCGCTTAGCTTAAAAGATGTTGAATCTGATGCATATCGTGTTACTGGCTCATTAGACTTAGGTGCTTTAGGTGCGAAAGGTTTAGTATTTGGTGCTTTATGGCAACATGCTGAACTTTCAGACTCTCCTTCTGCTGCTGCTTTAACTGCTGCAAAATTAAAACCTGAAGCAGCTTCTGCTGAAGAAAAAGCATGGGCAATTACTGCGGGTTATACCATCCCTGAAACGCCAGTGACATTAAAAGCACAGTATCAATCTGCTGAAACCACAGCAGATGGCATGACGGATCGCACAATTGACCAATATGGTGTTGGTGTAGACTATAATTTCAACAAACAAACTCGTTTTTATGGTGTGTTAGCACAGCAAAAACACGATTGGAAAGCAGAAGATAAGAAAACTGTCTTTGGTGTAGGTATGGAATACAACTTCTAACCCCTATTCTGCTACAAAAAAAGGAATATGAGCAATCATATTCCTTTTCTTTTCCACCTATTTTTAGGTGATTTCATTTTAGAAAAATCCAAAGTAGTATCAATCTAGGCTATAATCACTTTAACTTGAATATTTTGATGAATTATGGCTTTACTGATTCTGCAAAAAGAACATGATGAAAGTAGCTTTTGTCCCCTGTGTAAAGCATCCATGTTTATCGTTTCTGCAGAACTAAACGATGAGCCTGTTGAATATTTTGAATGCACACATTGTGAACATAAAATCTCTGACTCAAGTCTAATTCATTGTACTTGTCAGACATGTTCAAATGCCCTGCTCGAACAAAAAACCACCTCTCCACAAAATAAAAAAGTTTTAAATGTTCGAAATTTATCAAGCTTATATTTAATCGATAAATTATTTTTATTCGCCATTTTAGATAAAATATCGAATAATGATTATTTTCAAAATGAGTTTATTAACTTTGAAAAAATAAAATGGGAAAAAGTAACAGCGACTTATTCTTTACAAAGCACAATTTTATATCGTTTAGAGAAGTATAATGTCATTACCAAAAAGAAAATGGTAACATTAAAAGATAATGACAATGACTTTTATTTAAATATACGAGTGGATCGCTTTTTAGAACCCTCATTATATGCGATTCATCAAAAATTAAAGCAATGGTTTTTTGAAGATTTTAAATTTGGTGCACCTTTTCAACAAGCTGAAGAAGTACATAGCACCTTATTTATTATTTTCTATCATGAAATTTTGGAGTTCACCCAATATTACTGCAAACGATTAGGTGTTAAGTTTTCTGGTAATAAAAAATTTAAAGAATATTGTTATTACTTATTAAACTATTTATCGTTGGGGCAAATTTATTATATGGTGCAAACGGCATTAGATTACTTATCTGAGCAAAAAAATGCACTTGACTCACTTAATACGGATTTTAATAATACCAATAAATTACGCAAAACTTTAGAAGAATATCGAAAGAACTCAATTACCAGAAAGTTTGAAATATCAACCCTGCCCCGTCCTTATGATTTATATTTTAGTCGGGTCAGTGAAATATTTTTATTTCATTTAATTAAACTCGATGAAAATTATGTTGCGCAAACAATTCCTTCTATTTGGCAAAATATTAAGCCACGTATGGAGTTTTTTTCAAAATTTAACTGTATGTATTGTGGTTCGACAGATTTAATCGTTGAATATGATGATAACCAATCAATTTCTACATTTTGTAACTGCTGTAAACATCAAGATCATTATTTTACCAAGTGAGGACTGAATATGAACCACCTTGAAGATCTTCAAAATATTCATTCTGAACAAAGAAATATTCAAACTGAGATGTTACTTGAAAAAGTGATTAATGCATGGATGCAATTGCAAACGCAACAACCACTTGTGCATTGTATTACCAATAGTGTTGCTGCAAATTATGTCGCAAATGTACTTCTAGCAGCAGGTGCATCTCCTGCCATGATTGATAACCCTTTTGAAGCAGAAAGCTTTGCCAATATCGCTGCTGCGCTTAGCATTAATCTCGGCACGCCTACATCTGAACAAATGCAAGCGATGCGTATTGCAGCGCAAACAGTAGCGACCAAAGCAACTCCTTGGGTGCTAGACCCTGTTGGTTATGGACCATTTTTAAAATGGCGCAGTGACATGGTCGATGAGTTGGTTTTATTACAGCCTACCATTATTCGAGGAAATGCCTCTGAAATCAGTGCGCTTGCAGGTAACCAAATACAGTCCAAAGGTGTCGACAGTACAGTTGCCAGCCATGAAGTCTATCAACAAGCGATGTCACTTTTAACTTATGGTGAATGTGTTGCTATTTCGGGTGAATCTGATTTTATTTTATCGAAAGCGCTGAATTGCGTCATTCAAGTGAATGGTGGTAGTTATTTACAACCCAAAGTCACAGCAACAGGTTGTGCTTTAGGTGCTTTAATTGCAGCGTATAGTAGTGTCACAACGCCCACAATCGCCACGCTTTCAGCACATATCCATTTTGCAATTGCAGGAAAACGTGCTTTTGAAAAATCACAATCGGTAGGTAGCTTCAACGTTGCTTTTTTAGATGCTATTTATGAAATGAATGCTGAAACGATCAGTGCATATGCTGATTTTATTATAATTCAATAAAATCCTTTGCAGTTAACCCTATAAAACATGCATTTTCATTTTTTTAATGTATTGAAAGAGATAGAGAATTTTGGAAAATTTTCTATTTTCAAGTGATCACATTTAAAACTAGACTTTAGAAATAATATAGTTTTCCAGTCACTAAACTGAAATATTTGGCATATTTTTTAACAACTTTCATCCTTAAAATTAGCTATTCATCTTTATTTATCAAGCTAAATCACTTATATCTAAACTATATAAATAGTCCGATGACATATTTGTTGTAAATACAAAACACCAAATCATGAGGGAAAAGGTGTGTGATGGATTTAAACACATATATCACCAATAAATTTAAGAACTTCAATGAGTTTTTAGAAACGCATTGGCACGACTACCCCAATACTTATAAAGAAATCCAAACTTTACTCTTTTTTCAATCTTATACCACCAAAGAGCTTTCAGAAAAATTTGAAATTAATATTTATCAATCTTTACAATATCCAACACTAAGACATTATTTTCAAAGAATTGAAAAACACATTCATACTCCTCCCAAACAACTCTTTCCTGTTTCTTTTCATCGCCCCTATGAACATATTTTAAATGAGTTTAGATATCTTAGCTTTCACCAAGAATCCTATGAACTACATAAAAAAAATTGAAAGAATCAAAGAAACTTTTAATAAAATCTCAATTCCCATTCATAGCCATGAAATTTATACAGAAATTTTACGAATCTTAAATCAAAGCTTTGATTTTCTAGCGGATATAAATGTTGCAACTGAGCATAAAATAAAGCTAATTTATCAGTGGCAAAATATCCAAAATCTAGAAACTGTAACTGCTTATAAATCTCTAGAAAAAATCAAAAATATTCTCAGAAATTACCAACAAAAATCTTCTATTGATTATTATCTCAACCTCATTCGATTGGGTGAAAATCAACGGGTTGAGTTTAAAGAGCGTACCACTGATCTTTTAACCAATCGTAAATCTGATAAATGGGTTAAAGCCTGCTTTGCTTTTATGAATACACGAAATGGCTATGTTTTTATTGGAGTTTCGGATGATTTAAAAATTGTGGGAATTGAACAAGAAATGAAGGATTTTTATAATAATTCTTTAGATTTAATGAAGCGTAGTTTAATCGATAAACTCGCACATGAAAGCCATAAAATTTCAAATATTTATTCAACACTTGAAGATATTAAAATTTATGGTAAAACCATTTTAGTGTTTAAATGTAATAAAGCTGATCGCCCTTTATATTACAAAGGTGAATTATTTATGCGTACTAATGGGCAAACCACACGAGTACCACCAGAACTGGTTGCAAGCTTTAGAGAGGAGTTTTATTGTTAGAAGTAAAATTAAAGAACGCTGTAATTTTCCAGCCTAAAATTATAATACGTCACTCTAATCATTAACCTCAAAGCAAATATGACACTAATGTTGATGAGTTAAATCCAATAAGTGTTTTTTCATCTCCAACCATTCATCACGCACGATACTAAACATCACCGTATCTCGAATCGAGCCATCTTTTCTTAAAGCATCCTGTCGCAAAACGCCATCACGTTTTGCACCTAGACGTTGAATCGCTTTTTGACTTTTTAGGTTTAAAATATCAGTTCGTAGGATCACTGAATTTGCCTGTAATACTTCAAACGCATGTTGTAATAATAGAAACTTACAATTGGTATTGATATGAGTACGTTGTACAGATTGCGCATACCACGTATACCCAATCTCGATACGACGAACATCCCAATTAAAATCACGCAAACTGGTTGTTCCAACAATCCGCCCTGACGTTTGATCCATCACAACAAACGGAATTCGCTTTCCCTCTGCTTTTTGTGTTAAAGCTTTCTGAATATACTCTCGCATTTCCAAATAATGCGGTGCAAATGTATACTCTAACTCCCATAAACGACCATCTTGACTGACTTCAACCAAAGCGGATTCATGCTCCTCACGCAATGGAATGAGCTGCACCTGATTTTGATAAAGTGAAGCATATAACGTCGAGAATATATCTTGATTCATGGTCTTACACCATCGTAAAGAAAGCTCTCGCCTATTTTCTGCTATATTTTTTTAAATTTTATGATCAGAAAATGATGATTTTATGACTTTATTACGTGTTATTTACACACCACTGTCTTGAGCTTAAATTGCCAAGGCCAAACAAATAACACCAGTCAAACCTAAAATCAAACCAAGACAGCTCAATAATTTTAATTTTTCTTTAAAAATTAATAATCCTGCGATCACGCCAAATAATACTACCAAAATATTCATACCTGCAAAAACAACTGCAGGAGAATCTTTTAATAATATATGTGCTTTTACATATAAAGCGATATTCGCAAAATTTAAAACACCCAAAACCCCACCAGCAATCAGGTTTTTAGCATACCATTGGCTTTTTCTTAAAAGTACATACAACACTGAACAGATAAAAGCAAAAATAAACATCAAGTTAAGCGTTACAGCAAACTGCAACCCCAAACTCGTGGTATATTTCAGTAGAATATCAACTAAAGCATAGCCAAACCATACACTTAATAAATACAACATTCCTGTGTGATTTAATGAAGGTTGTGTTGACGTTGTTTGAGGAAAAACAATACAAATAACCGCAATGATACCTAGAATAATTCCAGCAATTTTTAATGAATTAAATTGTTCCTGAAACAAAAAATAAGCAGCTAAAAGCGACAAAACTATAGATAAACGTTGTGCAATTTCAGTTTTAACAATACCTGCTGTATCTAGCGATTTTGCTAAACATAGAAAAATACTTGGTAAAATAATGCCCAATGTAGCAATCAGCCACCAAGGTGTATGTGAAATAGAAATATCTACTAATTCAGGTTTAAACCATACAAAGCATAAAAAACTCGCCACAGCATAATTCCACGCAATCATTTGCAAGGCATCAAAACCTTTACTTTTAGCAAATTTTAAGAGAATCGATACTAAAACGCTGCACAATGCAGCTAAAAAGATGAGTTCCATAATGGTCTGTTTACAATATTTCCAATCTATTTTTTAAGAAAAACCTATAAATACAAGAATGCCAATTAGCTTAACTAACTGGCATTCTTGTAAATTGGGATTCTATGTATTGATCTAAGTAAAAGTCTTAAGCATCATTTTCATGGCCTTGCACTTGTTTAAGCAAGTGTTTTTCAAGGTAATGAATATCCATAGCTTGTTCACAAAAATTTTTATCTTGCAAGATCAAGTCTTTGTGTAATGGAATATTAGTTTTGATACCTGTCAAAATCATTTCATCTAAAGCTTGTTTCATACGTGCGATCGCAGTATCACGATCTTTACCATGTGAAATTAGTTTAGCAATCATAGAATCATAGTATGGTGGAATGCTATAACCCTGATAAATATGAGAATCTAAACGAATTCCTGCTCCACCTGGGGTATAAAAATTTTCAATTTTACCCGGTGAAGGTAAGAAGGTTGAAGGATCTTCAGCATTGATACGACACTCAATCGCATGTCCTTGAACATGAATATCTTCTTGTTGAAGATTCAAGCCTAAACCTGCTGCAATCCTTAATTGCTGTTCAATAATGTCTATACCTGTCACCATTTCTGACACAGGATGTTCAACCTGAACACGGGTATTCATTTCAATAAAGAAGAACTCACCCTCTTCAAATAGGAATTCAAATGTGCCTGCGCCACGATATTGCATAAGTTTACATGCATTGACACATGCTTCTAAAATATGTGCACGTGCTTCCTCTGGTAAACCTGGTGCAGGTGCTTCTTCAAGTACTTTTTGATGACGACGTTGTAATGAACAGTCACGGTCATATAAATGTACGGCATGACCATTACCATCTGCTAATACTTGCACTTCCACATGGCGAGGTTTTTGTAAAAAACGCTCCATATAGACCGTATCATCACCAAACCACATTTCAGCATCACGTTGCGCTGCCTGAACGGATTCAAGTAAAGTATCCACACGTTCAACGATACGCATACCACGACCACCACCGCCAGAAGCCGCTTTCACGATCAATGGAAAACCAATTTCTTTGGCTTCAGCCAAAGCATTATTTGGTGTTACTGCATGAGCAGAACCGGGAACAGTCGGCACACCTGCTTTACGCATTGCCATAATCGCTGAAACTTTATTTCCCATCAAACGGATGTGTTCAGGACGAGGACCAATGAAAATAAAGCCAGAGCTTTCTACAATTTCAGCAAATTCCGCATTTTCAGATAAGAAACCATAGCCCGGATGGATGGCATCAGCACCCGTAATTTCTGCTGCTGTAATGATTGCAGGAATATTTAAATAACTTTCGCTGCTTGCGCCTGGACCGATGCAAACTGCTTCATCAACAAAACGTAAATGCATCAAATCTTTGTCAGCATCGGAATAGATCCCAACTGTTTTGATCCCTAAAGTTTTACAAGCACGTGTGATGCGTAATGCAATTTCACCGCGGTTTGCAATTAAAACTTTTTGCAACATATCAACCCCCTAGCGATTACGCGCGGTAGCGGAATAAAGGTTGACCGAATTGGATCACATCACCATTTTTCACTAAAATTTCTTCAATCACACCGCTTTGTGTTGCTTCAATTGGGTTCATGATTTTCATTGCTTCGATGATTCCTAAAGTTTCACCTGCAGAAATTGTTTGCCCCACATTAACAAATGGGGCTTCACCTGGATTAGGTGCGGCATAGAACACACCCACCATTGGCGAAGTTTCAACAGCACCACGTGATGCTGCTTTTACAACAGGTACTTCACTTACAGGAGCAGCGATTGGTGCTGCAACACTTGCGGCAACAACAGGATTACGACGCGTCAATGCAATCGACTGATCACCCTCTTTAACTTCGATGGCTTGAAGGTCAGATTCGATCATCAAATCGATGAGCTTTTTGATTTTGCGGATATCCATGGATTCGTATTCCTAATATTATGAATGAGTTGAAGAATTAATTTTTTCGATCGCATAGTCCAATGCAAAAGAATATCCTTTTGCACCTAGACCACAGATCACGCCAACGGCTTTATCGGATAAATAGGAGTGATGTCGAAATGCTTCTCTTGCATGCACATTGGACAAATGAACTTCGATAAAAGGGATTGCAACACCCAATAACGCATCCCGAACTGCAACTGAAGTATGCGTCAATGCAGCAGGGTTAATAATGATGAATTTCACGCCTTCTTGTTGAGCTTGGTGAATACGATCTACGACAGCGCCTTCCCAGTTACTTTGGAATGTGTCCAATGTCATATTTGACAACTGTGCTTGAGTGATAAGTTGTTGGTTAATATCTTCTAAAGTAAGGTGACCATAGACTTCTGGTTCGCGCTTTCCTAGCAAGTTTAAGTTTGGTCCGTGAATGACCAAAATGGTCGAACTCATTGAGCCTACTCCAATTTCAAAGTTGCAAAAATCTTTGCAAGATGTCTGCAAAGTTTGCATATTATGGCACAATTTTCCACATGAACTTTATAATTTGTTTTAATTGGTGTAGAAATCACATACCGACGATGTGCTATATATTGTGAATTTTGCCATTAAATAACAATGTTAAAATATGACAAATTTTCTAATCTTTTTCAATTATTCTAGTCTAAACCTAATTGACCAAAACTGTTGTTTTAATTTGTATAATCAGCCAAAGTTAAGATAAATAATTCTATAGAAATAAGGATAACTTTGTGCAATTTGAATAAAAATGATTTAAATTACACAATTTTTTAAGACTCAAGAGATGACTAAAATAAATATTGCTTATATTTGATAACGAGCAAATATTTTCTTCATTTTTAAACTGACACTAAAAGATGTTCTTAAAATATCCATTCATTCTTAGAAATATAAAAAATAACTTTAAAAAATAGATTCTTAAATTTATTTTCAATACATTTATATACTTATAGCACTCAAACTCTAGTATAGATAATGTACGCATCATTACAAATATACAATGATTAAAAATTATCATTTTTTACTCACAGCAAAGCTGAATGTTTACTTTTTAAGAGTAACCATAATTATTAGCCATCTGCTTAAACCTATATTAGACATGGCATTCAAAAAAATTGATGAGGATCAAAAACTAGATCTATTTGAAATTGACCGAATTGCTCAGTGGCTGTATGAGGACTAAGCAGATTGCATCTCCTTTATAAAAAAGCGCATTGGCAAAACATTATTGTTGTGTTGCGATGATATTTTAGGGTGAGAATGTCTTTATTGCGTTTAGCCTTTATAAGCTCTATTTTTATGAATAAAAAATTATGTAATGTAACGAGAAAATAAACTTGAATTGACTTAAGTAACCAACGTAATTTCGACATTTAAAAGTCTTTTTGAATTGAAAGACTTATATTTTAAAGCTTACATTGTTTAAAAATGACACATTTGTGTGCTTGTCCAGCTCTGAAAAAGTTTTAAAGTAAGTCTTGTCGTTATTCATACGGCATTCCCATAATTTAAAAGGAAGATGATGAAAATGGCTAATCAAAACAATCAGCATAACCAACACAATGGTCAGCAACAACAATCTGACCAACAAGGGCAAAAACAGCACAACCAACAGAATGATCAGAAACAACAGCAGCAACAATCTGATCAACAACGTCAACAAAATGCTCAACAGCAACAAGGTCAACAGAAATAGTTTTTTAAACCGCATACTATGGATAGAAGTGACAAAACCCCGAATTTTCGGGGTTTTGTCATGTTAGAGAGTAGATTTTAAATTAAAAACAAATGCATAAGCTTACTAAAATTAATTCAGTTATTTTCCTTATGCTGCATTGTACATCTACCTTGAAATGCATAGAATTTAAAACAAACTTATTTGTGTGAAATACCTCATGTTGCAAGATTTTATTGAAGAACAAAAATTGGTATGTGAAGAGTTTGACTCTCGCTATATCAAAGTAAATGAAACAGATGTGGTTGCCATTGCAAAACACACATTAAACCAAGAACCGATTGTCGGTCTGCGTAAAGCGCCTGATGAAAATCAGGTGGCATGGTTTATTTACGGTGGAGAAATTGCTGCTGATCAGGACGACTTTGAATTGGTGACGGTTAAAGAGTTAGAGGATATTTTTCCAGACGCTATTCCATATTTGGCATTAGAACAAGGATTCCGTTTTAT
The DNA here is from genome assembly GCF_001704615.3 of Acinetobacter defluvii. Taxonomy (NCBI): domain Bacteria; kingdom Pseudomonadati; phylum Pseudomonadota; class Gammaproteobacteria; order Moraxellales; family Moraxellaceae; genus Acinetobacter; species Acinetobacter defluvii. Next base: position 1,478,818 of record NZ_CP029397.2, on the reverse strand, counting down.
GATTGATGCTGATGAATATGAAGATGTATGGAAAGCAGATGCATTCTAAGCCAATGAAAATAAGAATTTTGAAAACTTGCGCACAGATTTTCTTTGTGATCAGTTTATTGAGTGCAACATTGACCTTTGCCCAAGAAAATTTAAAATTCAAAAATCAGAATTTGACACAAGATCAATATAACCAATTGATTGACCAGTTTACCAATAAAGTCAATGCAACCAAAAAAGTACTAGATGAGTCTGAAAATGCAGATGCGTCTGCACAAAAGCAAGCTTTTTGTACACGCTTATATGCCTATCAACAAATTGCAGATATTTCTAAAAATAATCTAAATTTAGATACTGCAAATCTGATGCTCATCATTGCCAATCAGTTTTTAGAGCGCCAACAGCAGTCATTTGTTGCGTCAGGTATGACCCAAGAAGTGTTTTGTGGTTCAGTAAAGGTTAAATTGTCAGAAAATGACATAAAAATGGCTAAAAATGATAATTAGTTCAAAGATTTTTTAGCGATAATTGTTGCATTAAAACAATGCGATAAAGATTTTCCCTGGTCTTATTGTGCCGTGTTTTAAAACATCAATGTAAAAGTTGATAAATTAAACCCGCCCTTTAAAGGCGGGTTTTTCTATAAGGCATTCTAATTAAATCGAATTATTAAAAATTTTTAGCAAATAGCGTCCCATTCGACCGCCAACGCCAACGATTGCAATTTTTATTTCATCATTCATTTTAGTCATACTTATTTTAAATATAGGAGATTATCTATGTGCATTACTTATTTTAATCATTTTTCGACTCAATTTAAACCTTGACCTTACCATCATGATAAGGTTTAGACTTAAGTCAGAAAATAATGTTCTAGGAGAATGAATATGAAACTCTTCATTGAAAATATGACTTGTGGTGGTTGTGCACGTGGTGTAACAGCAACAATTCAAGATATTGATGCTAATGCAAAAGTGGATGTAGATTTGACCACTAAAATCGTGACGGTAGAAACAACTGCAAGTACAGACAAAATTACTGAAGCATTAGCAGAAGATGGTTTCCCTGCAAAAGTTCAGTAACTCAAGTGATTGATTCTAAATCCTTTAAAGCCAAAGAAGTATACTTATTTGGCTTTTTAATTTGGGACAAATTTTATAATGATCAGAGCATATTGTGTTCTTTAAAAATCGATGACTTATTTTCACTAAAATCTTAAAATTTTACTATTGCTTAAGTTATTCTGAGTTCTGTACTATCAAAATATCTTCAAAATAAAAATGAAAATCGATGAAAAAAAGCAAAAGAATTCTTTATCAATTTCCACTCTCACTTTATTGTGAAAAAATGCGATGGAATTTGGATTTTAAAGGTTTAGATTATTCATGTAACAACCTCTTACCTGGACTGCATGTATTTTCTGCATGGGCAATTGCTCAACAAAGAAGCCTTCCCATTCTACGAGATGATCAACGAGTCATTGGGGATTCAACAAATATTGCATTATATTTGGAAAATCTATATTCACAATTTCCACTGATTCCCTCTGAACTCGCAATACAAAAACAAGTATTGGAATATGAACAATATTTTGATGAACTTGGTGATCATGTGCGTAGGCTGTGTTGGAGTATGGTTATACAACAACCTGAAATCGTGGAGATTTTTTTTAATTTTACTGGATATAGTCCATTGCAACGCTGCATAACCCATTATAGGGAAAGCATTTTAAGACTAATGATCCGAAAAACCTTTCAAATTTATGAACCACAAGTGATAAATTCAAATCAAAAAGTAAACGATGCGCTAGACTTATTAGAACGACACTTAAATGGAAATGAAAGAAATTATTTAGTAAACAATCAATTTAGTTTGGCTGATTTAACTGCGGCAAGTATGCTTGCACCATTGATTGGACCGAATAACAGTCCTTGGGCTGACTCAAGATTACCTGAAGTTGCATCACAACAGCGGCAAGAACTGAGAGACCGTATTGTAGGTCAATGGGTGCTGAGAATATACCGTGACTACCGCTCACTTAATGGTACAGATATTATACAATAAATGCAAAAGTAGAAAAATATCATAGAGAATATTTGAAATATTTAAACTCATTCAAAATTAGTGTGTTCTATAAATAGAATACTGTGTCATAACTTTATAGATTTTAAGCCTTTCTATTTTTGATATATTCAATTTCATGTTTTATATATCAAGGTCTTAACATGAACGCTCTACATATTGATTCAAGTATTTTAGGTGATGCTTCGATTTCCCGCCAGTTGAGTCAAGCGATTATCACTCAGTTACAGCAACAAAATACCGACTTGAATGTTGAATACTTAGACCTTGCGACTCAACCTATTCCACATTTAACTGCTGAAATTTTAATGGGTCAAAATACAGAACAAAGCCAGCTCAATGAAAAGTTAATTCAACAATATCTGAATGCCGACATCGTGGTGATTGGTGCTGCCATGTATAATTTTGGTTTGGCATCGACCTTAAAAGCATGGATTGACCGTATCAGTGTTGCAGGCAGAACCTTTAAATATACTGAGAATGGTTCAATCGGTTTAGCAGGCGACAAAAAAGCTTATATTGCCAGTAGTCGTGGGGGTATTTATGGTGAAAATAACCCTATGGATTTCCAAGAAGGTTTATTAACCACTGTACTGAATTTTACAGGTGTGACTGATATTCAAATTATTCGTGCAGAAGGTGTCAATATGGGTGCAGAGTTAAAAGACAAAGCCATTGAAGAAGCCTTAAATCGTATTAAAACACTTTAAAAAATACAAAAAAAGCGTGATAAATTCACGCTTTTTTTGTGCATAAATTAACCTTTAGAGGCAGCCACAAATCTTGCACGCGCTGCATGCAGTTTTTTATAGCTATCAATTAAACGTAAATGGCGATCTAAACCTTCAAGTTGCATATTGGTTTCAGTTAAGCCATAAAAACGAATGCTACCTTCCATTGAGCCAATCACCGCATCCATACGTTCATCACCAAACATACGTCGGAAATTGTGCTCATAATCATTCAGGTCAAGTTCATCATCCAGCTCAACTTCTAAGACCACATTCATACATTGATAGAACAAACCACGCTCTACCGTATTGGTATTGTATTGTAAAAATTGTTCAACCAAATCTTTCGCTGCTTCAAATTCTTGCAATGCAATATAAATTAGAAGTTTAAGCTCCAAAACAGTCAATTGTCCCCATACGGTATTATCATCAAACTCAATCCCGATTAAAGTCACAATATCCGTATAATCATCAACCTCAACTTCTTCTAAACGCTCAACCAAAGCTGCAAGCTGTTCTTCATCCAAACGGTGAATATTTAAAATATCTTCACGGAAATCCAATGCTTTGTTGGTATTGTCCCAAATCAAATCTTCAACCAAATAAATTTCAGAATAATCAGGCACTAAGACACGGCAAGCAGTTGCACCCAAATGCTGATACACCGCCATATAAGCATCTTTGCCCATATCCTCTAAAATACCGAACAAGGTTGCAGCTTCGGCTTCATTATCACCATTGCCTGTAAAGTCCCATTCCACAAAGTCATAATCTGACTGCGAACTAAAGAATTTCCATGATACGACACCGCTTGAATCAATAAAATGTTCAACATAATTATTCGGTTCAGTCACAGCATTGCTACTAAAAGTTGGTTTTGGCAAATCGTTTAAACCTTCAAAACTACGCCCTTGTAACAACTCAGTTAAGCTACGCTCTAAAGCCACTTCAAATTTTGGATGTGCACCAAATGATGCAAAAAACCCACCGGTGCGAGGATTCATCAAGGTGACACACATCACAGGATATTTCCCGCCAAGTGATGCATCTTTGACTAAAACAGGAAAGCCTTGTTCTTCTAAGCCTTTAATGCCTTCTACAATTTTTGGATATTTTGCCAAAACTGCTTCAGGCACATCAGGTAATGCGATTTCACCTTGGATAATGTCACGTTTCACCGCACGCTCAAAAATCTCAGACAAACACTGCACCTGCGCTTCCGCTAAGGTATTACCTGCGCTCATCCCATTGGAAAGATATAAGTTTTCAATCAGATTCGATGGGAAATACACCGTTTCACCATCTGACTGTCGTACAAATGGTAATGAACAAATGCCACGTACTTTATTGCCTGAGTTGGTATCATATAAATGTGTGCCTAAAAGTTCATTTTCAGGATCATAAATTTCACGCGTATAATCATCTAAAATTTCAGTCGGTAATTCACCATTTGCACCAGGCTGAAACCATTTTTCATCTGGATAATGCACAAACTCAGCATTTGCAATGTCTTCACCCCAAAACTGATCGTTATAGAAGAAGTTACAATTCAGACGCTCAATAAACTCACCCAAAGCCGAAGCCAAAGCGCTTTCTTTAGTTGAGCCTTTACCGTTAGTAAAACACATCGGAGATTGTGCATCACGGATATGTAACGACCATACGTTCGGGACAATATTCCGCCATGAAGAAATCTCTATTTTCATGCCTAAACCTGCCAAAATTCCAGACATATTGGCAATGGTTTCTTCTAAAGGCAGATCTTTTCCATGAATAAACGTGGTAGTTTCTTTTGCTAAATCAGGCATGAGCAAAGCTTGTGCATCTGCATCAATGCTTTCAACTTCTTCAATGACAAATTCAGGTCCCGTTTGAATGACTTTCTTCACAGTGCAACGGTCTATTGAGCGCAAAATGCCTTGGCGGTCTTTATCTGAAATGTCCGCAGGTAATTCGACCTGAATTTTAAAAATTTGTTTATAACGGTTTTCTGGATCAACAATATTATTTTGAGATAGGCGAATATTATCGGTAGGAATATCACGTGCAGCACAATAGACTTTCACAAAGTACGCTGCACACAATGCTGATGATGCTAAAAAGTAGTCAAATGGACCTGGTGCAGAGCCATCGCCTTTATAACGAATTGGCTGATCGGCAATCACCGTGAAGTCATCAAACTTCGCCTCTTGTCGAAGATTGTCGAGATAATTGACTTTGATTTCCATGTGAGCACCTAAAGCTTTTATGTGTATTTACAAGCACATAAATTTCAAAATATTTAAATCAGTCGAATTGTAGCAATTGACTAAAAATAGAAAAACGAGTTGATCAATGAAATTTCAATATTTCAACAAACACAACTCGAAAAGAATGGGCACTATTATAAAGAGATTTTAGGCAGTTGATAATGTTTGTCTGCCATTCGAGATGAATTTGCTTAAATTTTCAATAAATGCACTGATTGGATAAAGAAACGGAAAAAGTGGATAGAGCCAATATCTGATTCGGGTTTCAATCATCTCAAAGATGTATTGAAATGGAGAATAACGAATGGAAGCTCGCAATACTGCCCAATGGCAAGAATTTGTTAATAATTGTTTGGATTTCCGTCCTGAAGATGGCGTGTATCGCATTGCTCGTGAAATGTTCACAGAAGCAGAGTTATTCGACTTGGAAATGGAACATATTTTTGAAAAAGTATGGATCTATGCCTGCCATGAAAGTGAAATTCCAAATAATAATGACTTTGTCACCGTACAAATTGGTCGTCAACCGATGATCATCAGCCGTGATGGTTCAGGTCAACTGCATGCTCTGGTCAATGCTTGTGAGCATCGTGGTGCGACCTTGACTCGTGTAGCAAAAGGTAACAAATCAACCTTTACCTGTCCGTTCCATGCTTGGTGTTATAAATCTGATGGTCGCTTGATCAAAGTCAAAGGTCCAAGCGAATATTGTGATGATTTTGATAAATCTAGCCGTGGTTTAAAACAAGGTCGTATTGAAAGCTATCGTGGCTTTGTATTTGTCAGCCTTGATACTCAAGCAACAGACACTCTAGAAGAATTTTTAGGCGATGCTAAAGTATTTTTGGATTTGATGGTGGAACAGTCACCGACAGGCGAACTTGAAGTTTTACAAGGTAAATCTGCTTATACTTTTGCAGGCAACTGGAAACTACAAGATGAAAATGGTTTAGATGGCTACCATGTCAGTACAGTTCATTATAACTATGTATCCACTGTGCAGCATCGCCAACAAGTCAATGCTGAAAATGGTCAAGATATGGACACGCTTGATTATAGTAAATTAGGCGCAGGTGATGGTGACACCGATGATGGTTTCTTTAGCTTTAAAAACGGTCACAGCGTTTTATTTAGTGACATGCCAAACCCAACTGTACGTCCAGGTTATGAAACTGTCATGCCCTATTTGGTTGAAAAATATGGCGAAGAGCGTGCCAAATGGGCAATGCATCGCTTACGTAATTTGAACTTATACCCTAGCCTATTCTTTATGGACCAAATCAGTTCGCAATTGCGTATCGTCCGTCCTGTGGCTTGGAACAAAACGGAAGTCATTAGCCAATGTATCGGGGTGAAAGGTGAGTCTGCTGAAGCACGCCGTAATCGTATTCGTCAGTTTGAAGATTTCTTTAACGTTTCAGGCTTAGGTACACCAGACGATTTAGTCGAGTTTAGAGAACAACAAAAAGGTTTCCAAGCCCGTTTAGAGCGTTGGAGTGATATTTCACGTGGTCATCACAATTGGAACTACGGCACAAGTAAAAATGCCGAGATTCTTGGGATTAAGCCTGTGATCACAGGACGTGAAATTACCCATGAAGGCTTATATGTCAACCAGCATGGGCATTGGAGAAAACTACTCCTTGATGGTTTAAATAAAAGTGCTTTGAAAATGCATGACATGACTTTCCAACACGCAGAAACTGAGGAGATCTAAGTATGAACATGGAGTTAACCTTTGCAGTCACTCAGTTTTTAAACCAAAAATCTGAATATTGTGATAACTATCAATGGAATGAGTATTTAGAGTTGTATGATGAAGACAGCCTTTACCACATTCCACAATGGATCGATGACCATACTTATGTGACTGATCCAAACCAAGGTATGTCTTATATTTACTATGAAGATCGTACAGGTTTAGAAGACCGTGTCTTCCGTATCGAAACAGGTAAAGCAGCATCAGCAACCCCCTTGCCACGTACTGCACATTTTATTAGCAATGTTCGTGTAAAAGAATTGGCAAATGGTTTGATTGAAGCCAAAGTCGTTTGGCAAACATTATATAACCGTCAAGGTTTGGAAGGTTGCTTTTACGGTCATGCAACGTACACATTACGCAAAACTGAAGACAGTTTCCGCATTCGCAAACAACATACGGTGTTGCTGAATGACAAAATTGATTCTGTTTTAGACTTCTACCACGTTTAAGGAGTTTTAAAATGGGACATTCAGTTGCACTAAATTTTGCAGATGGTAAAACCTTTTTTATTTCTGTAAATAATGACGAATTATTACTCGATGCTGCGATTCGTCAAGGCATCAACCTTCCGCTCGACTGCCGTGAAGGCGTGTGTGGCACCTGTCAGGGACAATGCGAAACTGGCATTTATGAACAAGAATATGTCGATGAGGAAGCGCTCAGCGCACGTGATTTGGCTGAACGAAAAATGTTGGCATGTCAAACCCGTGTACAGTCAGATGCCGCTTTCTTCTTTGATCATGATTCAAATATTTGTAATGCTGGCGATACTTTAAAAATTGCTGCGACAGTCACGCAAGTTGAGTTAGTATCTGAAACAACTGCGATTTTACATGTAGATGCAAGTAGTCATACACAACAATTACAGTATTTACCTGGACAATACGCCCGTTTGCAAATTCCGGATACGGATGAATGGCGCTCATATTCATTCGCCAATCGTCCAAACACAAGTAATCAACTCCAGTTTTTAATTCGCCTCTTGCCTGATGGTGTGATGAGCAACTACTTACGTGATCGTTGCCAAGTGGGACAAACCATTGTGATGGAAGCACCTTTAGGTAGCTTCTATTTACGTGAAGTTGAAAAACCGTTGGTATTTATCGCAGGTGGAACAGGACTTTCGGCATTTTTAGGCATGTTGGACAACCTTGCTGAACAGCACAACCCACCCAAAATTGAGCTGTTTTATGGAGTCAATAAAGAAACTGATTTATGTGAACAGCAACGTTTACAAGATTATGCCAATAAAATTGCTAATTTTAATTACCACCCGATCGTCACCCAAGCCACAGAAACATGGTCTGGAAAAACTGGATTTATCCATGAACATTTAAACAAAGATCAACTGGCTGAACAGGCTTTTGATATGTATTTATGTGGTCCCCCCCCGATGATCGAAGCGGTAAAAACATGGCTAGATACAGCTGCTTTAAGTAACTTTAAGATTTACAGCGAAAAGTTTTTATCCAGCAATACTGTTAAGGCTTAAAAATTTATAGATTCTGCTGAAAACTCTCCTTTTCGAGGGAGAGGTATTTCCTGTACGAATTAAGAAAATTCCAAAAATATTTTCTCGTGAAATCAATGGAAAAGTTCACTAAAAATATTTTCAACAACCACTCTATTTGCTAAAGAGAAATGAATAATTTTAATTGAATCAAAAGGTTTTAAATAAACAGCAATAGATAGGCGATAAACATTATCGTGAATCAACACAATCGATTTTCAATTATTAAGGGAATAATTATGCAAACAATCGATGTTAATGCGGTCATTGACCGTGACAAACTCTCACCACTACAATGGCTGGTGTTTTTCCTCGGCTTTTTGGTGTTCTTTTGCGATGGCTTAGACACAGGCATTATCGGCTTTGTTGCACCGTCTTTACTCGAAGCTTGGGGCATCACTAAACCACAACTTGCACCTGTACTGAGTGCTGCTTTAGTCGGTATGTCTATCGGTGCAATCATTTCAGGACCTCTTGCTGATAAATTCGGTCGTAAAAAAGTCATTGTAAGCACCACATTACTTTTTGCCCTCTTTACCATTCTGTGTGGTTTTGCCACTTCCACCAATGATCTAATGATTTATCGTTTTATTACAGGTATCGGTCTAGGTGCAGCAATGCCAAATATCAGTACGATTGTTTCTGAATATATGCCGAGTAAACGTAAAGCTTTTCTGACTGGAATTGCAGGCTGCGGCTTTATGCTCGGAATCTCTTGTGGTGGCGTATTGTCTGCATTTTTATTGGAAAGTTTAGGCTGGGCAAAAGTCATCATTATTGGTGGTGTCATTCCTGTGATTTTAGCAATCGTTTTAATGTTAAAATTACCAGAATCTACTCAATATCTCGTCAAGAAAAACCAAACAGCCCAAGCAAAAAGCATTTTGGAGAAAATCCAAGGTCAAGCATTTGCATCTGATGTGCAATTTAGACTTGCTGCAACCGAAACTAACAACACCGCTGAAAGCCCCGTTAAACAAGTTTTAGGAAAATACTTATGGGGTTCGAGCATGTTATGGTTATGCTGTTTTATGAGTTTATTGGTGTTTTATCTATTAACCAGTTGGATGCCAACAATCTTAAAAACAGCAGGATTTAGCACACAACAATTCAGTTTAATTGCGGCTATTTTCCCATTTGGTGGTGTAATCGGTGCAACGATTATGGGCTACTATATGGATAAAACCAATCCAACCAATGTCATTAAGTATTCGTATTTACTTGCATTTTTACTTTTCCTTTTAACAGGGTTTGTCAGCTCGAATATCCTCCTATTTGGTATTAGTATTTTCCTAATTGGGGCTTTGCTTGCAGGTGCGCAATCATCTTTACTGCCACTCTCTGCGATGTTCTATCCATCGACCTGTCGTGCAGTAGGTGTATCATGGATGCACGGCATTGGACGTGTCGGAGCAATTTTAGGGGCTTTTTTTGGCTCACTGATCTTTACTTTTGAACTAAGCTTAAGTGGAATTTTCTATGTCTTGGCAATTCCAACGCTCATCTCGTTTATTGCACTCAGTTTAAAAGTAATGGGTGAAAAATCAAAAAATAAAGCAGCATTAAATTCACGTGAATTAGCATAGTCAATGCAGCAAAAAACCTGTTATTTTCAGATAACAGGTTTTTATTTATAAGAAAGAAACTTTAATTAAATAAAGACTTTGCCTTTGTTTCACTTGGATTTTCACCAAACTCTTCACGATATTCTTGCGAAAAACGACTTAAATGACTAAAGCCCCAATCATAAGCCAATTTTGAAATCGAGAAGTCTTGCTGTTGGCGAATACTTAGAGTTTGATAAATTTTTTGCAAACGATATTTCTTTAAAAAAGCGATCGGGCTGGTACCATAATAATGCTGAAATTGTTCATACAACTTACTTTTAGATACTCCTGCAACATTTAAAATCATCTCTGCTGTAATATTTTCTTGTGCATGCTCGATCAAAAACTTTTTTACTTTTTGAATATAAATTGGCTCGGCTGAATCTGCCAAACTGCGTAAAGCATTAGAAAAATTATTTTCTTGAGATAACAACAGTGTTTTTATCAAAAAATTTTCATAATCCTCAGAAAACATATTTAAGCCATAAAAACCTTTATATTGCGCTTTGACTAACATAAAATTTTGGATATTTAACCACCATGCAGCTACCATTTGGTCTATACCCAAATTCATCATTGGATTAAAAATAATCTGTTCGTGAATAGGACGATGCAACAGATCAGATAAAACCAATTGCATACTTTTTTCAGGAATCACGACTTGTAATTTTTTGCAGTTTTTATCAATAAATAAATCCTGAGAATCATTATTAGAAACAATGAGCCCTTGCTTTTCATTAGATTGATGCCGTTCACCACGAATATTTAATGATTGTGTTCCATGTAATGGCAGACTGATACTATATGATTTAAGTTGTGAAATATTAATCGCAACATTTGCTCCATACTGAATACAACCAATCGTCATATGTTTTTTAGGTAAACGTAAGCCTTCGTATTGAAAATCTAAAGTATCCCGATACGTTGTTTCTAAATAGTGTGCACCACAAATTTGTGACATCAAATTTTGAGCAAAGTCCGCTTGTTTGGTATCATGTTTTAAATCTGAATGTTGGCTAAATGATTGCATTTTCCCTGCACCTCACTGAGGTTTTTAATCCCTTGCTGTTTCAATTAACATAGTTTAATTTAAACAACTTAAATATCATTTTGGCGAATCAACTGTATTTTTACGGAACAATTCCTGATAAAAATAGTCTACTTTATTAAAACTGAAAAAATAAAAAAAGTTAATAGATAAAATTACATATTTTTATACCTTAAAAGTATAATGTGGTTATTTAACCCCCATACGCCGAGTACATAATAGTCCTCCCTGAGAATAAATAAGTGATCAAAAATCTATATATTTATTATACAAAACACCTTCTAAATCATATACTTGATATATACAATCAAAAAAAGACTTTAGATCTTCTGAACACTGCTCTTTACGAATAGCCATCACTACATTACTGATCGCAGTAGGGTCTAAAATTGGAATAAATTTCAAATTTGTTAGGTGAATATTTGCAGCACTTTTAGGTACAATTACAATACCATCACCCGCTGCCGCAAAACCACAAGCCAATGCCATTTCACGAACATAACGGACATGTTGAGGCGTTAAACCTTGTCGTGAAAATAACGCATGGACTTGGGTGGAAAAATTGATTTGATCATTTTTAGGATAAAAAATTAAATCTTCTTCCACTAAATCTTTAAGCAATATCCCCTCTTTAACGCGTGCTAAAGGATGTCCTGCATGTATGGCGATGACTAAAGGCTCTTCCCTTAAATGTATTCTTTGAATGGCTGGATCAGGGATGTCCACACGACCAAAACCGATATCAATCCGTCCCTCTTTCAAAGCTTGAATTTGCTCGACCGAAGACATTTCAACCAGTTCAATTTTCAAATGTTCATTTCGTTGTTTAAATAAGAAAATGATTTTAGACAAATAACCAAATAATAATGATCCGACAAAACTTAAAGTAATGGTTCGATCAATCACACCAATTCTTTTTGTCATCAGTTTTAATTCATCAGCCTGACTGAGTAAATGTAAAGCGTGTTGATAAAAAAAATGTCCTGCTTCAGTCGTTACTAAAGGGCGGCTTCCTCGTTCAAAGAGTTGAACCCCCAATTCATGTTCTAAATTTTGTATTTGTCGACTAAGTGGTGGCTGTGCAATAAATAACTTATCTGCTGCTTTGGTAAAACTTTGCTGTTCAACCACTGCAACAAAATACTTTAAATGTCTAAGCTCCATAACATTCCCTTATATTGCATTTGAATAAATCAATCCATTTACATTTACTCCACTTAGATAATAACTGAATTTAAAGATGAAAATTTAGTTATTTTAGATTAAATCATCAACATAAGCTGATTCAGTTTTTTATATTAATAATAAGTGATTCGGTTTTATTTTTTATACCACTGATTTAAATGACAACTTAAAAATTAAATATATTAATATTTTATTGATTTATTTATGTTTTTTAAAATTAAATTAGATATAAAAACTAAACAATTTAGAGAAATAAAAGCAACACAAAGTCTTCATTATGTATATTAATTTGAAATACATTTTAGATAAAGCAATGAAAATGTTAAACTCGATTTTAAAGTATATGATTGTCTATGATCGAAATTATATTAATGAGGTTGAAAAATGATAAAATATCTTGGTTTATTAACCGTCTTACTGGTTTCTGCGCACAGTTATGCCAATGATCCTTTGAATGGAACCTTATGGAAAACCATTGATGATAAAACCCAAAAACCGATGTCGATTGTAAAATTTACTGAGAATAGGAACGGGACATTATCTGCAAATATTCAAAAAGTTTTTGAATCAAGTCAGGCACAAAAATGTACAAAATGTGTTGGTAAATATCAAAATAAACCTTTAATTGGTGCCAATATCATTTCTAATTTAAAAAGCGTTGGACATAATAAATATACGGGGGGTCATATTACTGATCCACAAACAGGTAAAACCTATAAGTTCAATGCAACATTATCTGAAAATGGTCAAATTTTGAAAGGTCGTGGTTTTATTGGCGTATCTGCACTTGGTCGTTCACAAACATGGCACCGAGTTCCTTAAGTTTTTATGAGTTGTTCACTAAAAGTAAGTCTTTATAAATTAAAGGCTTATTTTTTAGTAAAATGTTTTATAGAATAAAATGAGTACAATACTTTTAATGCAATGAATTTGTTTAGATTCTGCAATAAAGCTAGGTCTTTGCTAATAACTTTCCTACAATTATATTTTTAAAATTTAGGTATATGTTGCAATGAAAATAAGTTTGAAATTTATATCGACATTGGCAATTTCACTCTATTTTTCAATTTCTTCATCCCATGCCAAAGATACCATTTATCTTATTTCTAGCTCATCTGCTTATGATGAAAGTTATATTCCAAAGATCACTCAAGCATTTAAAAATAAAGGATTTAATGTCAGTACCGAATATTTAAATCAACAACTTTCAGACTTTGGTTATGTCAACACTGACCATGAGCGTGCCAAAAATTTAATTCATGCTTTAAAGAATAACCAAGTCAAATATCTTTGGTTTGTGCGTGGTGGTTCGGGTGCATTAAACTTATTACCAAAACTTCATGCAGAGATTGCACAAATTAAGCAAAGCACACCGAAAGTTTTAATTGGTTTTAGTGATGTTACCGCAATTCATTATTTTATCAATAATGAAATCGGTTGGAAAAGTATTCATGGGACAACCGCAGCAACGGGTAAAATTATGAATGCGCCTGTTACTACACCTAGCGCTATGGATGAAGCCCCAACGGCAAAAGCCAATATACTTAGTGCTGATGAAAATCAAAATGATGTAGTCAATGAAATTTTTACCACCATCCAAAGTGGAATACATTATCAAGGTCTTTTACCTTTGAATAGCGCAGCTAAACAACATTTCTATGAAGGTACATTGACAGGTGGTAATTTAACTTTAGTACAAACTTTATTTTCGACCCAATATGAACGTTCTTGGGACAATAAAATTTTATTACTCGAAGACATCAGTGTAACTTATAAACAGTTAGATCGTTTATTACATCAAATATTATTTAAGAAAGATTTTAAACCCAAAGCCATTGTTTTTGGACAGTTTTATCCAAGTAAAACCAATGATGGTGAACGTTTAATTTATAAAGAAGTCATCCGCACTTTTGCTGAACAGAATCATATTCCAGTTTATTATTATCCTTATTTTGGGCATGGAAAAGTCAATAAACCATTTATTTTAGGTGGAAAAGCCCATATTGCCTGTCCACAAGATTCTGATTATTGCTCTATTTTTCAAGAAAAATTTTAATATTTAAGGTTAATAAAAAACCGAGTTGTATAAACTCGGTTGTTATTTTAGATTATTAACCCAATTCAGCCAAGATTTTATCTAAAATTGGACTTGATTGTTGCCACTTCGGTTGTTTGTCTTTGTCCACAATGAGCGCACGCACGCCTTCGACAATATCACCATGCTCAAACCATACATCCTGTAAGTCACGCTCAATTTGCATACATTGTGGTAATGACAAACCACGTCCAATATGTTGCAGTTTTAAACTCGCCTGTTTTGCTGTTAAAGAGCGTTGTTGTAAAGTATTCAGCGTTTTACTTGCCCATTCTTGATTCTGTTCATCTTGTTCATTTGCAAGACTATTTTCAATTTCTTCTAAACTTTCAAAACCGAAATGTTTACGAATAGTTTCAGAAATCAAGCTGAGTTGACTCTGTTCAGGACGAGTGATAAATTGAGCAATAAGCTGTTGAATGTCTTCTTTATTCAACGTTTTCGCTTGGCTCAATGCCATTTGCAAGTTAGCCAATTTTTCACTCGGCACATGATAATCAATCAAATCTAAATGCAGTGCATCACTACTACTGATCTGATCGCCTGTGATCGCCATATACACCCCGATGTCATCTAATCGTGATAGGAAATGTGTTGCAGCAACATCAGGGAAAAAACCAATCGCAGTTTCAGGCATCGCAAAACGTGACTTTTCACTGCTCACAATGATATGACATGCTTGTGCTAAACCAAAACCACCACCCAATACATAACCATCTAAAAACACTATGATAGGTTTAGGATAAGCACGAATGGCATTCAGCATGTCATACTCAGACTGAAAATATGCTTTATAGTCTTCATTACCATTTTTATAACTATCATAGAGATAGCGAATATCACCACCTGCACAGAATGCTTTAGGGCTATTCGATTTGATCAAAACTGCTTGAATCTCATCTTTATTTTGCCAATTTTCGAGTTGTAGTTGGATGCCATGAATCATGTCTAAAGACAGCGCATTTAAACTCGCTACCCGATCTAAACTGATGATGCCCAACGCACCTTGTTGCTCGATTTGCAAGTCATTTTGCGGCGTATTTTGAAGGGTGTTTTCTGTACTCATCATCGCATCCTTATTGATTTTTAAAGTGGGCTGGACGTTTTTCTACAAAAGCTTGCATCCCTTCTTTTTGATCCAACGTTGCAAAAATCGAGTGGAACGTACGACGTTCAAAACGTAAACCTTCAGCCAAACTCACTTCAAAGGCACGATTAATCGATTCTTTAATCATCATGGTCGCAGTCAATGATCTTTCAGCAATTTTTTCAGCTGCTTGTATCGTGTGTGCAAGTAATTCTTCTTTATTAAACACTTGTGCAACTAAACCACATTGTTCCGCTTCTGCTGCACCCATTTGACGCGCGGTTAAACACATTTCCATCGCTTTGGCTTTACCAATCGCAAGCGTTAAACGTTGTGTACCCCCAATCCCTGGAATCACGCCCAAAGTGACTTCAGGCAAACCAAATTTGGCATTATCTGCACAGTAAATAAAATCACACATCAACGCCAACTCGCACCCACCACCCAGTGCGTACCCACTGACCGCAGCAATTAACGGTTTACGGCGCTGTGCAATACGATCTGCCAAGTTGAAAAAATCATCAAAATAGATATTTGGGAAGGTTAAACTCGCCATTTCTTTAATGTCTGCACCCGCAGCAAAAGCTTTTTCTGAACCTGCAAGCACCATGCAGCCAATGCTTTGATCTTTTTCTAAATCATCCAGTGCTGCATTGACCTCACTAATCAATTGTGAATTTAAAGCATTGAGAGCTTTAGGTCGGTTAAGTGTAATAAGACCTACACCATTTTTCTTTTCTAATAAAATCGTTTCAAATTGCATTTTTTAAATTCCTAATCTAAATAGCTGTTTTTCAGTCCATTTACAAACTACGAGCAATGACTAACCGTTGAATATCGCTTGTCCCTTCATAAATCTGACAAATCCGAGCATCACGATAAATACGTTCGATTGGAAAATCTTTCAAATAACCATAGCCACCATGGATTTGTAGTGCTGCTGAGCAAACACGCTCAACCATTTCCGAAGAAAATAATTTCGCCATTGAGGCTTCATTTAAACATGGTCGACCCGCTTCTTTTAAACGTGCTGCATGATGCACAAGTTGACGTGCTGCTTCGATTTCCGTTGCCATACTGGCTAAACGAAATGCCACAGCTTGATGTTCAAAAATTGGCTTACCAAAAGTAATACGTTCTTTGGCATATTTGGTTGCTTCTTCAAGCGCCGCTCGTGCTAAACCCACCGCTTGTGCGGCGATACCGATACGACCACCTTCAAGATTGGCTAGTGCAATTTTTAAGCCTTCACCTTCTTTGCCGAGCATTAAACTTTCATGTACACGCACATCAGTCAGTGCAATCTGACAAGTATCAGAGGCATGTAAGCCTAATTTCTCTTCGGTGCGAATAACCTCATAACCTTGTGTCTGGCGTGGCACAATAAATGCGCTGATGCCTTTTTTCCCTGCACTTGGATCAGTCACAGCGAAAACAATAATTACACCTGCATTATGTCCCGACGTAATAAACTGCTT
This sequence comes from Acinetobacter defluvii, assembly GCF_001704615.3. Taxonomy (NCBI): domain Bacteria; kingdom Pseudomonadati; phylum Pseudomonadota; class Gammaproteobacteria; order Moraxellales; family Moraxellaceae; genus Acinetobacter; species Acinetobacter defluvii. The sequence goes on along the minus strand of NZ_CP029397.2, from coordinate 1,461,996 downwards.
TGCGCCATTAATTACCCAGTGATCACCATCTTTAACAGCGCGGGTTTTTATTGCTGCGGCATCCGAACCTGTGTGTGGTTCCGTCAATGCAAATGCACCAATCATTTCACCTTGTGCCAAAGGTTTTAAATATTTCTCTTTTTGCTCATCTGTACCAAACTTCGCAATCGGCACACAACCCACCGAATTATGTACACTCATAATGGTTGAAGTTGCACCATCTGCGGCTGCAATTTCCTCAAGTGCTAAGACGTATGCAAGATTGCCTGTATCAGAACCACCCCATTGATCCGAGATCAACATACCTAAAAAACCCAATTGTCCCATTTGTGACAATGCATCTTTGGGGAATATTCCATGTTGATCCCATGCAGCTGCATTTGGCTTAATTTGTTCTTGTGCGAAACTTCTCGCCATATCCTGAATTAACAATTGTTCTTCGGTAAATTGCATCTCGTTTTCCCTTACATAATTTTTGCTTTCACCGAGTATTTAACACATTGTTTTCAATGATGAATACTCGATGAAAGTCTGATACTGCTTTACTTTTGCTTGATCATGGTGAAATAAAACTTAACTGGCTTTATTTTCCGCCTGTTTTGCAATTTCTTGATTTCTCAATAAGAAGCGTTGAATCTTGCCACTTGGGGTTTTTGGTAGCTCTGTGACAAATTCGACTTGGCGTGGATAAGCATGTGCCGAAAGACGTTTTTTAACAAATTGTCCCAATTGCTCCGCAAGTTCATTCGATGCTGTCGCACCTTCAGCCAAAATCACAAAAGCTTTGACGATTTCAGTACGCTCAGGATCAGGCACACCCACCACAGCCGCTTCAATCACAGCATCATGTTCAAGTAATGCACTTTCCACATCAAATGGTCCAATGCGATAGCCTGACGTTGTAATGACATCATCACTACGCCCAACAAAGCTCATGCTGCCATCAGCATGTAATTCTGCAGTATCACCTGTTAAATAATAGTGCTTTAAAAATGGTGACTTACGACTTTCTTTATAACCGCCAAACCACATCATTGGTGACTGTTCAATATCAACCGCTAAAATCCCAGGGGTATCTGCAGGTAATTCATTGCCTTCATCATCTACAACAGCAACACGATAGCCTGGGCTAGCAAAACCTGCTGACCCTGCTTTAACATCATGACTTAAACCATGATGATTACACACCACCATACCCACTTCAGTTTGCCCATAGTGGTCAAAAATCGGAGCATCTAGGACTTGTTTAAACCAACGAAAGACTTCTGGATTGAGAGGTTCACCTGCACTGCTGACAACACGGAATTTTCCTTTCAGCTTCGCCATTTGTGTTTGATCAGCAGCCATCATCATACGATAAGCTGTTGGTGCACCAGCCAAATTGGTAATTTTATAATCATTTACAATCTGACAAAGACTGTCGATGCTAAAACCGCCTTCATAAAACAAAGTTGCATGACCTAATAACAAGGGACCTGTGATGCCATAGTACAAACCATACGCCCAACCGGGATCAGCAATATTCCAAAAAGAATCATCCTCTTTTAAGCCAATCGCATCACGCATATAGTTACCGTAAGCAATCAATGCTTTTTGAGGAACTTCAAGTGGTTTCGCAGGTCCTGTTGTACCAGACGTAAACATCAACAAAAATGGCGCTTGAATATCTTGCATCACCAATTCACATTGGTCGGATTGCGTATTCACCACATCCCAAAAATTTAAGTCACCTTGCTGTATGCCATTTCCTTCTCGATCAGCTACAGTCACAATCTGAGGGCAATCAGCAACTTCATCAAGCTTGCTACGATTTCCAACATCGGAAATCACCAATTTACTTTTTGCCAATTGCACACGATGCTCAATCGCTTTCGGTCCAAATGCTGTAAATAAAGGTTGATATACCGCGCCAATGCGCCAAGCACCTAAAATAACGACCAAAAGTTCTACTGTTCTAGGCAATAAACCTGAAACACGATCACCTTTTTCAACACCTTGTGATTTGAGGAAATTAGCAAATTGACTTGACCATTTTTTCAATTGGCTAAACGTATATTGCTCTTGTCGCCCATCTTTCCCTTGCCAATACAAAGCGACTTTATTGGCATCTGCTTCTGCATGACGATCACAGCATTCATAACTGGCATTTAGCTGCTCTAAACTGCCTGATAACATTTCTTTTGCAGCATGTTTTAAATCAAATGCTGTTGCTACATCCTGATAGTTCAACATTTTCTAACTCCGTCTAGATTTTTGTTATTCATGACACGAGGAATGTGTATTTGCCATCCATAGGCAATCCAAGAAAGCTAAGCTCTAGTTTTCTTTTGGTAAGTATTGTTGAATAATGCTTGAAAAATCTAACTGTGCATTACCTTGCATGCACAATTGTTGATACATCTGTTGTACCAAGCCACCTAGAAGAATCGGCTGTTTCGCTTGCCCAGCGGCTTCAATCGCTAAACCAATATCTTTCAACATCAATTGTGTGGCAAAACCATCTGTATAACCACGCCCAGCAGGTGCATTGGCAGAAATTCCTGGCCATGGATTACATACATCTGAACTCCAGCAACGACCACTTGAACTATTCACTACACCAGCAAGTGCTTGTGGATCTATACCAAGTTTTGCACCGAGCGCCATACCTTCTGCAACTGCGGCCATTGAAATACCTAATATTAAGTTATTACAAATTTTAGCGATTTGCCCTGCACCCACATCGCCACAATGCACAATGTTTTTGCCCATGTGTTGCAGTACAGTTTTTGCTTGCTCAAATACTGCATCATCACTACCCACCATAAATGTCAATGTGCCTACTTGTGCACCGATCGTGCCACCAGATACAGGAGCATCACAGATTTTAATGCCTTTTTCAGCGCCAACTGCAGCAATGTCTTTGATACTTTGTGGATCAATGGTACTGCTATCAATACATAAGCTACCTGCTTTCAGTACTGACAACACGCCATTTTCACCCAAGTACACATCCTTAACATGCTTAGCAGCCGGCAACATGGTGATCACAATATCTGCATCCTTTGCAGCGGCTTGTGGACTTTCACAGGAAATGCCACCTGCTTCAGTAAAGTGCTGAATCGCGACTTCACTCAGATCGAATCCTGTGATTTTCAAACCTGCTTTAAGTAGGTTTTGCGCCATTTTGCCGCCCATATTACCCAAACCGATAAAAGCAATATTCATCCTTGAACTCCTGTATTTTTATTATCTATTGGTATTAACGAAGGTTAATCGTCGTGTTTACTTCACCCTTTTCTTGGGTATCTTCAAACCAACGGCTGGTAATGGTTTTGGTCTGCGTATAGAACTGAACTGCTTGCTTACCATAAGGACCTAAATCACCAAGTTTTGAACCACGTGAACCAGTGAAGCTAAAGAACGGAACAGGTACAGGAATTGGAATATTAATCCCCACTTGACCGATATCAATCATGTTTTGGAAAGTACGTGCCACTGCACCACTTTGAGTAAATAGACCAACACCATTTCCAAACGGATTAGCATTAATCAGTTCAATCGCTTCATCCAAAGTATCAACATTGATAATAGCAAGCACAGGACCAAAGATTTCTTCTTTGTAAATACGCATATCAGTGTTGACTTTGTTGAAAACGGTTGCGCCAACAAAGTTGCCATTTTCATAACCCACGACTTGTACATCACGACCATCAAGCAACAGTTCAGCACCTTGCTCAACACCGCTATTGATCAAATCCATCACACGCGCTTTAGCACCTGGAGAAATCACAGGACCAATATCGGTATTTGGTTCATGTCCAGCATTTACTTTTAAAGTTTTGGCTTTTTCGACCAGTTCATCGACCCAGTTTTTACTTTCACCGACCATCACAGCAACTGAAAGCGCCATACAACGCTGACCTGCCGCGCCAAATGCTGCACCGACTAAAGCATTTAAAGTTTGATCTTTATTAGCATCTGGCATCACGACCACATGATTTTTAGCACCCATCATCGACTGAACACGTTTACCATGTTGACCTGCGAGGTTATACACATGCGTACCCACTGCTGTAGAACCTACAAATGAAATTGCTTTAATATTTTGATGTGTACATAAGCTATCAACGACTTCTTTACCACCATGTACTACATTTAACACACCTGCTGGAACACCTGCTTTAACTGCGAGTTCAACCAACATCATGGTGGATAATGGATCTTGTTCAGAAGGTTTTAGCACAAAAGTATTGCCGCAAACGATTGCCATTGGGAACATCCAAAGTGGAATCATTGCAGGAAAGTTAAATGGGGTAATCCCTGCACAGACACCAAGCGGTTGTTGTAATGTATATGTATCTACACCACGTGCTACGCCTTCGATATACTCGCCCATTTGCAAAGTACCAATCGAACACGCATGCTCAACCACTTCTAAGCCACGTTGAATATCGCCTTCAGCATCTGCTAAAGTTTTGCCTTGTTCTGCAGTCAGAACTTTTGCAATGTCTTTCATGTTGTCACGAATCAAGTCTTGTAATTTCAACATGATGCGCATACGTGATTGGATTGGGGTTAAACGCCAAGTCTTAAATGCTTCTTGTGCAGCTGCAATCGCCTCATCAACTTCATCCAAAGTTGACATTGGCACACGACCTAGGACTTCTTGCGTTGCAGGATTGACAATATCTTGCCAATTTTGTGTTTTAGACTCTACAAACTGACCGTTAATAAGCAACTTTGCTGTCGTTGACTGAATGTTTGACATGGTGTTCATAACCTCTCCATAGGTTGTATTTTTGTTGTTGCAGATGAAAATATAATAAAACCTAAAGTTGTATTTTCTAAATTCCCATTTCAAATCAGACTAACAAAGAATTTTTTGACGACCAATAGAAATTCATGCACGATTACTGTGCAAATTTGCACAAGGAAGATAAGCTTCATGAAAGTAGACTGGGATCATTTACAATATTTTTTAGTTTTGGCACGTGCCAAGACGTTGACCAATGCAGCCCGTATGATCGGCGTTGAGCACAGTACCGTTTCTCGCAGAATACAAGCCTTAGAGTTGGCTTTAGGTACACCATTATTTAAACGTGAAGCCACAGGTTATGAGCTTACCCTTGAGGGTTTAGCCTTAGTTCCACGTGTTGAGCAAATGGAGCAAGCTTTTTTACAAATAGAAAAACCTCATGAGCCTTTGCAAGGGCGTGTGCGAATTGGCACACCTGAAGGTTTTGGAACCGCATTTTTAGCGAAGCTATTGGCAGAATTGTCCAAACAATATCCTTTACTGACTATTGATTTAATTCCTGTTCCTAAAATGATTAAGTTATCCCATCGTGAAGCAGATATTGTTATTTCAATTGACCGACCAAAATCAGGTCCTTATATCATTACGCGATTAAGTGATTATTGTTTAAAAATTTATGGCAGTAAAAACTATTTAAATAATTCACAACCCATTCATAAACTTGATGATTTAAAATCACATCGCTTTGTTAATTATATTGATGATCTAGTCTATAGCCCCGAACTGTATTGCCTAGAGCGAATCCCTTTGCAGCTGAATGCCAGTTTTAGAAGTAGTAGTATTTTGGCACAGCAAATCGCAGTGTGTGCAGATGCAGGATTGGCAATATTGCCCAAATTTTTAGCCGAAGAAAAACCAGAGCTTGAGCAAGTTTTAAGTGCTGAAGTTCGTTTTGTACATACTTTTTGGATGCTGACTTTGGTGGATTTACAACATGAGCCACGCATCAAATTGGTGTGGGATTTTTTACGTAAACAAGCAGATGAATATCAGTATTTATTGATGGATTAGTGCTTTCAGCGACATTCATACTACAAAAAAAGAATGACTGACCACCAAATATTAAAGACATATATTAATCTTTATCCATGTCAATAAAGGGTAAAAAATTATTGTAGGTTGATAAAGATTATAAATAAAAGGATTTTAAAAGTTAAAGTATTTGAATAGAAATAAACCACCCCCCTAAAAACGATACTCCCCCTAAACTCATCAAATGTTAAAAATGAATTTTATCACGATTTTGATCAACAATATTTAGCCATGCACGAGTCGCTGGACTCATTGCCACGGAAGTATTCCATGCCATCCGCAATGTCCAATGTAAATTTGGTTCAGTCAATAACGCCATATTAAAACGCTCTACATCTAATTGATCACAATAAATTTTAGGCAACAAAGCAAGCCCCATATCAAATTCGACCATTTTTGAAATAAAGTCCCATTGCCCACTTTTACACACAACATGCGGATCAAACCCAACAGAATGAGCAGCATCAATAATCACTTTATTTAGGGTAAATGAATCTTCATACAATAAAAATGATTCATTTTTCAGTTCAATTAAGTCAACATTTATTCTATTTTTCCATCTTGAATGTTTGCTAGACAGTAAATACATGGGGGAATCTAGCACAGGAATGGCAGAAAAATTTGGTCTTAGATTGCCGAGTAAAATGCCGACATCTACCGTTTTTGCAGCAATCGCTTTCTCTACCCCGTTTGCACCAACTTCTAAAAACTTGAGCTCAATCTCAGGATATTGTTGATGGAACAATGCAATCAATGAACTAAACAGCACAGAACCTAAAGGTGGCAAACCAATAGTAAGTTTACCTTTTTTAAGGTATTGGACGTGTTGAATGGTGTCATAAATTTTTTGTTGTTCTTCTAACATGATTAAAGCATGTTGATAAATTAATTCACCTATATAGGTTAAATGTACCTCACGTTTACGTCCTGCTTCACCTTTTTTAAATAATGCAGACTGCAATTCACTTTCTAAATTACTTATGGCTTTACTTATGCTGGGTTGTGTTAAACATAAACGCTCAGCAGCAAGGCTAAAACTTTGATGTTGAACAATAGTCACAAATATTTTTAAACTTTTTAAGTCCATAAATTATACCTATAAAGAATAATAATAATTTAATTATTCATAATTTAGCATAAAAAATCGCAATACAATAATGCCTGTCTTTACTACAAGCTGTACTCCATGTCCCATTTACACATTTTGAGCTGCAAGATGAAGTTCATCGCTAAAATCATTTTACAAATAGGAATATTGTTGGTTTTCCTCGGTATAGGAAGTTTTGTTCAAAAATTATTTAAGTTACCGATTTCAGCTGCCGTTATTGGCTTAATGATTTTATTGTTGTGCTTACTGAGTGGCGTATTTAAATTGCAATGGATTAAAGCAGGTTCTGACTTTATTTTAGCAGAATTGGTACTATTTTTTATTCCTTGTTTCATTGGGTTAATGAAGTATAAAAACCTATTTTTAACAGAGGGTTGGCAGCTATTGATTGCAGTGTTTGTTGGCACCGTCTGTGTGATGGTGTTTACTGCATATAGTGTACATCTTGGTTTTAAATTAGAAAATAAAATTAAACAACTGATCTTAGAACATCGTGAAAAATCTGCGCGGGATCAGGAGCAACACAAATGTCTTTAATTTCAATTTTATGTTTTATAGGAACACTATTCGCTTATGTTTTGGCAAAACAACTCTATCGCAAATTTCCATATTTGATTTTTTCACCTGCGATTTTAGTTTCTGTCGTGATTATGCTTATTTTGCTCACTACTCATATTTCCTATGATACTTATATGAAAGATAGCCAATGGATTGTATGGATGCTTGGACCTGCAACAGTCGCCTTTGCAATTCCAATTTATGAATATCGCAAAGTTATTCAGCAACATATGTTATCTATTTCAATGGGCGTTTGCATTGGGATGTTTGCAGGAATGCTGAGTGCATTTTATTTAGCGAAATTATTTGATTTTGATCAAAGTACCACTTATAGCTTGATGGCTCGTTCTATTTCTACCCCTTTTGCAATGGAGCTGAGTACACATATTGGTGGTTCTGTAGAGCTGGTGATTTTGTTTACCATTATTACAGGATTGATTGGCATGTGTTTTGGCGATGTGATTTTAGCAATCCTTCATTTGAAATCACACTTTGCCATGGGAGCATCTTTAGGGAATGCAGCGCATGGTTTTGGCACCAGTAAAGCTTATATGCGAGATCAACAAGAAGGTGTAATTGCAAGTTTGACCATGGTTTTAGCAGGTATTTTTATGGTGATTTTTGGACCTTATTTGGTACAAATGATTTTATATTTTGCTGTTTAATTGATTCAATGAACTGCCAATCATTCTCTGTATTCGGTGATTGGCATTTTAAAATATTAGATCATAAATTCATAAATCTCTTTGTACAACCAGTTTTCAATATGCATGTTAAGCTTAAAGCATGCTAGACCAAATTTATCACTTTCTAAGAAATTAAAAATAAAAACTCAAAACTACAAAACTAAATAACGTAAGCATTTCCAAAATTTCAATGCTTGCCCCAACAGTATCCCCTGTAATTCCCTCTATTCTTTGAATAAATTTAAGCCGTAAATAAAATAAAGATAAAATAAAAATTAAACTACTGAATATCCCCATCCATGAAAAATATACTGGAATAAGCAAAGCTATCAGAACAGTAAAAATTGCCCATTGTTTTGGAATATATTCAGTTAAAGCCGTTCCTAAACCATTTTTTCGAACATAAGGCGTCGTCAGAAATAAAATCAGAGGAGCAATCCGCCCCAAAACAGGAAATATTACCAAAGCAAACAAGATTTTTTGTTGAAGAAGCACATAAATTGCAGACCATTTAAGCAAACACACCATGATTAAACTTAATACACCAATTGGACCACAACTTGGATCTTTCATGATCGCCAAAGTTCGTTCTTTGTCGCCAAAACCACCTACCCATGCATCAGCGGTATCTGCCAAACCGTCTAAATGTAAGCCACCTGTTAGCCAAATCCAAACAAATAAAATGATGGAAGCCAACAAAATAATGGGTAAATTTTGGAAAATATAAGCGATGAAAAATAGTATAAGCCCAATCAATAACCCAACAACTGGATAAAATAATAAGGATTGTCCATTTTGCTGTGGACTTGGCATACTTTTTAACTGAATTGGAAAGGTTGTTAAAAACTGCAAGGCGATAAGAAATGGTGTCATTTTAAAGTTCTTTGTCGTTAGAATTACTTGATAAATAATTTATTTCTTTGCTATCCGTATCTAACTCAAATGTATGTAATGTACCAAGTTCAGCAGACATTTTTAAAATATCATCTAAGTGTTGTTGTGTAGCTAAGCATTTTAACAGTTTAATCACACCGCCATGTGTGACCAATAAAACACGTCGGCAATGATTGGCTAACATATACTGCTGAATATTTGCAAGCGCTTGAAGAACGCGTTGATTAAATTGCAGCATCGTTTCAGCATGAGGTGGCGTATATTGTGTGGGTGTTTGCCAAAATTGGCTTAGTTGTTCTGGAAAATTATCATAGATCCATTGTGTAGATTGTGCCTCCCAGTCGCCAAAATGCATTTCTCTTAAATTAGGCTCGATAACTAAAGGCTTATCGTATTGTTCACTTAGTTTTTCAGCAAAGTACTGACAACGCTGCAAATCTGAGCTAAAAATTGCTTGCCAAATCATCTGCCCTAAAGATTGATATAAAAATTTCTGAATGGTTGCTTGCATTTGAGCAAGCCCCATTTCAGTGAGAGCATCATCTGTAGAGCCTCTTAAAGTATGGCTCAACCGCGTTTCACCATGCCGAAGTAGATCAAGCTTCAGTTTCATTATATAACTCTAAATTCTAAGCATTTAAATCATCAAAATAATTAAACTTTTTCACCAATCACCGCAGCTTCCGCAAAAGTCGCCATATGGTTATGCAAACGACATGCGAGTTTAATCAGACCAAGTGCCGCCCCTGCACCACTCCCCTCACCTAAACGTAAATTCAGTTTTAATAATGGTTCAGCATTTAATTCAGCCAATAAGCGTTGATGTCCAAACTCTGCGGACTGATGCCCAAATAGCATCCAATCACGCACTGGTGGATTTAAACGAACAGCTATCAATGCTGCTACACTACTAATAAACCCATCAATCACCATCGGCATGCCGACTTGTGCGCAACGAATATATGCACCTACCATCGCTGCAATTTCTAAGCCACCGACTGCACAAAGTGCCTTAAAAGCATCTCCATTTACATAGTCTTGATGAAGCTTGATGGCTTGATCAATAATATTTTTCTTATGTTGTAATTGTTCAGCCCGAATCCCTGTACCTATGCCAGTTAATTTTTCAGCAGACTCATTCAATAAAAAACACGCAACTGCCGATGCTGAACAAGTGTTACCAATGCCCATTTCACCAGCCACATAAATCGAAGCATTTTGTGCAAAAGCCTGATCGGCACTGTTTTTTCCAAGTTGCATAGCTGCTTGACATTGGACTTCATTCATCGCGACTGTTTTTACAAAATTTGCTGTACCTTGTGAAATACAATGTCGCTCAACCCCTTGATAATCATATGGATCACCCACAGAACCACAGTCAATCACTTGTAATTTTGCATTGTACTCTTTCGCAATTACGCTAATACAAGCGCCACCCGTAGTGAAATTTTGCAACATTTGTCGTGTCACGGCTTGTGGATAGGCAGAAATATTTTCTTCCATCACGCCATGATCCCCAGCGAAAATACAAATCCAAGGAAAATCAACATTTGGCTTGACTTGATCTTGCAAACTTGCCAATTGCACAGCGACATTTTCCAAAGTTGAAAGTGAACCAGTGGGTTTGGTCAGTTGCAGTTGACGTTGTTCCGCCTGCTGTTTTGCAATAGTACTTGGATTTTTACATGCCTCTAACCACCAATTCACTGTTTCTCTCCTTTCAAATACATTGGAAAACCTGCCACACAAAAAATCACTTGATCGGCAATTTTTCCAAGTTGTTGATGTAAACGACCTGATTCATCTACAAATTTACGACTAATTTCACCTATCGGGATGACGCCAAGCCCTGTTTCATTACTCACTAAAATAATGTGTGCTTGTAAAGTCGGTAATATTTTTAATAACTTTTCACACTCTTGAATCTGCAACTCGTCATTTTCAACATTTTGTGAATTTTCATCTTGTTTTAACAACAAATTGGTCATCCATAACGTTAAACAATCCACTAATATCACATGATGGGGCTGATCTATTTTTTCTAATATATTTGCCAAATAAATCGGTTCTTCGATGACAGTCCAATCCATAGGTCGCTGTTTTTGATGATGTTCAATCCGTGATTGCATTTCTGCATCCCACGCTTCGGCGGTCGCAATATAAGTCACTTCAAATGGCGATGTTTGAGCGAACTGTTCCGCTAAACGACTTTTTCCTGAACGTGCGCCACCTAAAATAAGTTGAATCATAATGAACTCAAGTGAATATGTTGGTGAGCAAATAATTGCCCTTGAATAATTTTGGCTTTGTAATAACCCAATGTTAAATGTTGAATGTTAATTTCAAAATGTTGTTGCGAAATATTTTCAATGGTCTGAAAAATTTGAGTGGCACTGTATGCTTGATTGTAAAGTCCTAAAGTAATGTGAGGAAGATATGGTAAGGCTGCAATTTCACAATGGTTTTTTGCTAGTAAAGTTCTAATATTACTTAGGCTATTTTCAAGATCAACAATTTCAACAAATAATGCGCTCTCAAAACTTTGAATATTTCCAGTAGAAACTTTAAAACTTTTAAATGCTTGCTGAAGTATCTCTTGAATCTGTTGTTCTAATTGTATCGTGGAAAAATCATCATTTAAAATAGGATTATTGTGTGTTAAAAATCCACAAATAAATAAGGTAATATGAAATTGGCGAGTATTAGGTTGGAATAAAAATGCTGAAAAGTGTGCTCGCAATCTATTCAAATACTTTAACAATGCAGGTTCTGTAATTTCGATATACCACAATGCATAATTTTCCCTGCCCTGATGCCATTCAGCATAGTCATGGGAAAGTGTAGGAACAACATCGGATAAAGGTTGTAGAAGCACAATGTTTTTTTACATAAATCGATATATGTATTAGAACATAAATCCAATAGATTATTTCAAATCACGCTTGAGTAATCTTCAACTTAACAATGAATTCTCTTCATATCTGTTTAAATTCTAAACTTTGCTTTAATTTTTATGCCTTTTTAAAATTTGGAGGTGTCCCAATACCATTTTGATGATTACTAAGTTTCTGATGTATGTATTTTCCTATCAAATTAATCTTTTGACAGTATTCATTGCCAATATACTCGTCTTTATTTTCCTCATCGGTCTTTGCTAAATATAAAAACTTACATTCATAATCGTTGACTAAAAAATCATTTTTAAGTGAGAAAAGTTAACTAAATGTAGCTATATCGTTATCAAAAAAGATATTGTCATTATAAATCAATAGAATAACAATTATCACATAAAATAGAGGTTTTCTCTTTTGGAAAAGTTTGCTTTTATCCAAAATATTCAGGATTGGTCAGATCAATATCCATGGTTAGAAATGTTGACCTCGCTCAGTCTTCTGGTTTTTTTTGCTGTATTGGCAAATTTTATCGCGAAACAAGTTGTAGTTCGTGGTATTCGAAAGCTTATTTTAAAATTAAAATTTGCAAATAGTGAGGTTTTATCAGAACACAATGTTATTCGAAGAGTTGCGAATATTGTTCCAGCCATTGTCATCATTAATGGGATTCCTACGGTTCCACATTTATCTGAAAAAGTTATCACACTGATTCAAATGCTTGGACAAGCGTTTATATTTTTAACCATTGCCCTAGCAATTAGTGAATGTCTAAGTATTTTTAATTTAGTTTATCAAAAGAATCCGAAGTCACGTAACAAGCCAATTAAAGGCTATTTGCAGTTGGTTAAACTGATTATTTATATTGTTTGTGCTTTATTAATTTTAGGTACATTCCTGAAAAAAGATGTCTTTAGTTTACTCGCAGGCTTTGGTGCAATGGCCGCAGTATTGATGTTAGTTTTTCAAAATACGATTTTATCTTTAGTTGCTTCCGTACAAATTTCATCTTATGACATGGTTCGTATAGGTGATTGGATCGAAATGCCCTCTTTAAATGCTGATGGTGATGTCATTGATATGTCATTACATACAATTACTGTCCAAAATTTTGATAAAACATTTACTACCATTCCTACCAATAAATTAGTGACCGATACTTTTAAAAACTGGCGTGGTATGAAGCAATTAGGTGCGAGAAGGATTAAACGTTCTATTTTCATAGACCAAAACAGCGTCCATTTTTTGAGTGCACAAGAGCAGAAAAAGTTACAATCTTTTTTACTTTTAGGTGACTATTTAGATGAAAAACAGAATGAGCTAAAAGAGTTTAATCAACAGTTTTTAAATGATGCTGCTTTTAATCAACGTCGTTTAACAAATATTGGGACTTTCCGTGCCTATGTAACCGCTTATTTAAAGCAACATTCAGGCATCTCTCAAAACCAAACCATTATGGTTCGTCAGTTGCAAGCGACGAGTGAAGGTTTACCATTAGAGATTTATGCCTTTGCAAACACCACAATATGGGGCGACTATGAAATGATTCAATCCGATATTTTTGATCATTTAATGGCAATCTTGCCAGAGTTTGGCTTGAAAATTTATCAAGCACCATCCGGCACAGACCTACAAGCATTATACCCTCAAAATCATGATCAAAAAAATGAGCAGATGTTTTCATCTTAAATCTAATTCTCATTGCACTCTGTTGGGGTGCAATGAGAACTCAAATAATTGTATAAATTAAAAAATTCAGATTTTTATTTTTAGCAGATTCAACTCACAAGTGTCACAGTGAAAAATCCAACGAGAACTTTCCTGAGTATATTTACACTTGCCAGTTAAAAATGAAGCGGCTGTAATGCCCCTAATTTTCTCGACCGATTACAAATATGTTGCATTTATCTTTTGAATCTGCGTATGCTTAAAATTATGATTTTACCATTTATCAGAAAATCCAAATCTTTCTGATGAAAGATTAAACAAAATATTGTTTTTTTCTGAAATTGTCATATGAAAGTATTTGCATTCTTTTAAAATAAAGCTAAGTTAAAAGAGTGCAATAAAAATCGAAAGGAACAATAATTATGACCACCGTTGCTCAAGTCATTCACAATAAAATTGGACAAGAAATCTTTACGGTTTCACCTGAACATACTGTTCTTGAAGCGATCACGATCATGGCAAATAAAGGTATTGGTGCATTAGTGGTCACTCAGGATGAAAAAGTTGTTGGGATTTTATCTGAGCGTGATTACACACGTAAAATTGCACTTATGCAACGTACTTCTGATCACACCACTGTTGCAGAAATTATGACAGCAAAAGTGATTTCTGTTACACGTAACAATACTGTAGAAGAATGTTTAGGTCTAATGACAGATCGTCATCTCCGTCATTTACCTGTGATTGAAAATGAAGAATTAATCGGTTTTGTTTCTATTGGTGACCTTGTCAAAGCAACCATGGAAGATCAACGCCAACTGATTGAACAGTTAAAACAATATATTTCAGGTTAATAATCTGAATAAATATATTGAGATCAATTCAAGTTTGCATAAAAAAACCTAGCCAAAGCTAGGTTTATTAACTTAACTAAAAATCAGTTCAACCTTAATTTTTCTGCAACAAAATCAGAGTCTTTATCGCCACGACCTGAAAGATTTACAACAATCTTGGTCTCTTTTGGTAATTTACCCGCTTCACGAATTGCCCAAGCGACTGCATGAGAGCTTTCCAACGCAGGTACAATGCCTTCAACACGTGATAAAGTCATAAAAGCATCTAAACATTCTTGATCTGTTGCTGTTGAATATTCAACACGCCCTAAATCCTTTAAGAAACTATGTTGTGGCCCTACACCAGGATAATCTAACCCTGAAGCAATCGAGTGTACTGGTAGAGGTTCGCCATGTTCATCTTCAAGTACATAGCATGCCATACCATGAAGCTGACTTGGTTTACCCAAAGTTAAAGTTGCTGAATGTCGGTCTGTTTCCAAGCCATGCCCAGCAGGTTCAACACCGACAAGTTTGACATTTTCTTCATTTAAAAATGCAGTAAATGCACCCATTGCATTTGAACCACCACCCACACAAGCCACGACATAGTCAGGATTTGCACCAAAACGTTGATTGGTCTGAACTTTAATTTCATCACCAATAATGGATTGGAAGTCACGCACCATTTTCGGAAATGGATGCGGACCGACTACAGAACCAATCGCATAAATAAAGTGTTTCGGGTCTTTTAAATATTCTTCAAAAGCACTATCCACAGCATCTTTTAAAGTTGCAGTACCACGTGTCACAGAGATTAGATTTGCACCCAAAATTTTCATTTTTACAACATTGGGATGTTCTTTTTCGATATCCACTTGACCCATATGAATTTCACATGGAATCCCAACCAACGCACATGCTGTTGCAAGTGCTACGCCATGTTGTCCTGCACCCGTTTCAGCAATGACTTTGGTTTTTCCCATATATTTAGCAAGCAAAGCTTCGCCCAAACAATGGTTAATTTTATGCGCACCTGTATGGTTTAAATCTTCACGTTTTAAATAAATCTGTGCACCACCTAATTGCTCAGACAATCGTTTTGCGTGAAATAATGGACTTGGACGACCGACATAATGTGCAAATAACTCAGCAAGCTCATTTTGAAATTCTTCAGTGTGACGAATTTCTTCATATGCCACATTGATTTCATCCATTGCTTGTTTTAGATGTGGTGGAATAAATTGACCGCCATATTCACCAAAAAAACCATCTTCATTGGGTAAGGCAATACCATTAATTTGATGTGTCATCTTATTCCTCTGATCACATAAGTGTTTAAACTAAATCAAAATTATAAATATTTTCCAGTCTAACGGGATAAATATTTAGTCAAATCCTCTATCCCTTTTAGCGTCATTGGATACATATGATCTTCAAAAATTTGTTTAATTAAACCGATGGTTTGAGTGTAATGCCAATAATTTTCTTGTTCTGGGTTTAACCATGCTGTTTTTTCAAAATGATTGCGCAGACGGCGTAGCCAAACTTCCCCAGCTTCATCATTCATGTATTCAACTGAGCCACCAACTGATCTTAATTCATAAGGTGCCATACTCGCATCACCGACAACAATGACCCGATAATCTTTACCATAAGTATTGAACAAATCCCACGTATTCATTCGGGTAGATGAACGGCGAAAATTATCTTTCCAAACATAGTCATATAAGCAGTTATGAAAATAAAAGTATTCTAAAGTCTTAAACTCAGTTTTCGCAGCACTAAATAATTTTTCACATTGGGCAATATGTGCATCCATTGACCCCCCAACATCAAATAACATCAAAACTTTGATGCGGTTACGGCGTTCAGGCACCATTTGTACATCTAAAATACCCTGCTTTGCGGTTTCATAAATCGTACCTTGAATGTCGAGTTCTTCAGCAGCACCTTGTCGAGCAAATTTACGTAAACGACGCAAAGCCATTTGCATTTGTCGGGTACCCAATATTTGCTCATCATCTAGATTTTGATATTTACGTTGCTCCCAAACTTTCACCGCAGAGTTTTTACGACTTGGTCCACCGATCCGCACACCCTCAGGATGATCTCCGAATGCACCAAATGGCGATGTCCCCCCTGTACCAATCATGCGATTGCCACCTTGATGTTTTTTATGTTGTTCACGCAAGCGCTCTTCCAACATTTTCATCAACTCTTCGAGCGAGCCTGCTTTCATTAACTCGGCACGCTGTTCAGGCGTTAAATGCTTTTCTAATAACTCTAAATCAAACCAATCTTTGGGTAAATTTTGGACTTTACTCAATAAATCATCTACATCGAAGGTCTGAATCCCCTCAAAATAGTCTTTCATGGCACGGTCATATTTATCAAAGAATCGCTCATCTTTGACCATCACTGTTTTTACAAGTTGATAAAAATCCTCTTGGCTTGCAAATACCAAACCTGCTGCAACAGCTTGATTTAAATCAATCAACTCACGGGTTGAAACAGGTATGCCATATTTTCTAAGGGTATAAAACAATCGCACAAACATCTGGCGATCCCCCTATTAACGACGTGACATAAAGGCTAAACGCTCAAGCAATTGCACATCTTGCTCGTTTTTAATCAACGCACCATATAAAGGTGGTATGGCTTTAGACTTATCATGATTACGCAAAATATCTTCAGGCATATCGTCTGCCATCAATAAACTTAACCAATCGATAAGTTCCGAAGTTGAAGGTGGTTTTTTCAAACCCGGCACTTGACGAAGCTTAAAGAAAACTTGTAATGCTTCAGAAACCAAAGTCGATGAAATTTTAGGGAAATGTACCGCAATAATTTCACGCATGGTTGCTTCATCAGGGAATTCAATATAATGAAAGAAACAACGACGTAAGAACGCATCAGGAAGTTCTTTTTCATTATTTGAGGTAATAATCACAATTGGGCGTTGTGTTGCAGTAATGGTTTCGCCTGTTTCATAGACGAAAAATGACATTTTGTCGAGCTCATGCAACAAATCATTTGGAAATTCAATATCTGCTTTATCAATTTCATCAATCAATAAAACACAGCGTTCTTCACTGGTAAAAGCTTCCCACAACTTACCCGGTTTAATATAGTTTTTAATATCATAAACACGATCATCACCCAACTGGCTATCACGTAAACGTGATACCGCATCATATTCATATAAACCTTGTTGGGCTTTGGTGGTTGATTTAATATGCCAAGTAATGAGTTTAAGACCTAAACTTTCAGCAACTTGTTCAGCCAGTAAAGTTTTACCTGTGCCCGGCTCACCTTTGACCAAAAGTGGCTTTTGTAACGCACGTGCAGCTTTTACCGCCAGTTTCAAACTATCAGTCGCGATATATTGCGCTGTACCTGTAAATTGTTGAGCTTCAACAGACATAATTAACCTTTATTTTTTATTTAAAGTGGCGAAATGTTTTTAGTCGCAGTTGGTTCTTGCACTGATTTTTTATTTGCTTTGTATTTCGACCAAAAAAAGCCAACAACCAAGCCAATACCGATCACAAAAGTAATCAATGCTGCATTTGACCAAATCAATGGAGAGTCTTTGGTTAAAACACCAAATAACAATCCAAAAAATGCTGGTGCAATCGCAGAGTTAGGTCCTTCTGAAATTGTCGGGGTTGCAATGATTGCAAATACAATAATCCATGTAATCCCACCGACTGGCGAAGGTAATCGTTTTGCAATCGAATACCAACACCTTAAAATAATCAGTGTTCCAAGAATATAGACGGTGATCGCAATATTGTCTTCTGGTATAGAATCAAATAGGTTGAGGAAATTTGCCCATATTCCTGATAACTGTTCAAGCACCACGCAGTCCCTCTGGTTCTACCGCATTTGGATTAATTAATCCCTCTGGCGGCATCTGAATAAAGTAGCCTTTGGTTTGTAATGAATCCATCACATGCAAAACATTCACGCGTGCAAGTTTACGAGATTCACTTAACTCCAAATGCATCACATGCGTTGCACGACCAAATGCAACACGCAAAGCCTCAGACAAAACCGCTAATGGATCTGTATTCTCAGCTTCATTTGAATGATTCGGACGAGCCACATAAAGATACATTTCATCTTTTTTGCTCGACTTATAAATATCACAGTGCATCTTATTCAACGGCATAACTAAAACTCAAGCGACAGCATACATGAAAAAAACAATGGATACATTAGCGTTTGTTAACGCATCAGTCGTTATTTTATGCTGTTTGTAAATTCTTTGACCAATTCATTTTTTAATCTTTTATTCAAGTATTCAATAAAATTCTACACTTCCATTTGAGTGGTTAAATATTGTTTATCTTTAGACAATATTTTAAGCAATGGCTGAGTCAGAATGTCATAACGCCAACCCAGCAAATAACGAGGTAAATCCTGCTCATCACCTTGAAACACTACATGCTGATACAACGCACTTAACCACTTTTTACGCATAATGACTTCTTTAGGAATATCCATTTCAATGCTTGTATTTAAAATCAAATCATCCATTGCCTGTGCAATTTCTTGTGAAGAATGCTTAATAGGACGTGCAATACGTAAAGGCCACTCCTCTATATTTGGCAAAAACTTCAATAAATCTAAAATCGTCTTACCGTGTTCACGCACAATATGAGGACGAATATCTTTAGCGTGTGATAACTGAAAATTATTTTTTGGATTTTTCTCAACCAAATCATTCATGGTTGAGTTTTTCAAAATAAAACTACGTGGTTGATTTAAAGCTTTTGCTAACTCTTCACGCCACAAACTTAATTGTTGTAATTGCATTAATTGTTTGCGTGAATGACGATAATTACCAATATCACAATAAAGTTTGTCTTTCGGCGTTTCTTGTGCAATTTCAAAAGTTAAATGGTTACAATCTTCAACCACACATTCATAAAGATTTTTATCAGTTAATTGCTTTTTTAAATCAGTGGCTAACTGCATGATATATAAAACATCATTTGCAGCATAATTCATTTGTTTACAGCTTAATGGACGTGCCAACCAATCTGAGCGCGTTTGATCTTTATCAATATCAATATTTAAAACTGTTTTCAAAGCAGACTGATAACTAACCTGCAAACCATGTCCTAAAAAAGACATCGCCACTTGCGTATCAAAGACATTTTCTAAACAACTTTTTTGGGAGTAATGATAAATCAAATCAATATCTTCACTACACGCATGAAAAACATTTTGTTCAGCTTGATAAATGGACGCCCAAAATGCTGACAAATCCAATGTCGTGCCATCAAGTAAAAACACTTGATCACAAACATTAATTTGAAACACACCAAGTTTTGGCCATAAAGTATCGACTTTAATAAACTCAGTATCTAGCCCATAAATTGAACTTTGACGCATTAAATGAATAACGTGATCAAGTTCGTTTTGCTGATGAATAAATTGAAACATGCCTGTTTGCGTCAAATGTTGCATTTAGATGAATGTTGATTTTACCTTAATATATAAAATATAAATATAATATTTTTAAAGTAATTTACAACAAAAGTTATATTTTTCAGCAGTATCAATACAACACATGCATTTGACAAATAGTTTTTAGAACTTAGTCTTCTATAAATTCATTTATATTCAAATACTGCTTAAAAACAATCACTTCAATTTGATTTATAGGCATCGTGACATAAAAATGCAAATTTTAAATTATAATTCTGACGAACATTTGTAAACATTTATATTACAGGATAGCGAATTCAAATGTTCTCACAAAAAATAAGCACAGCGTGTGCTTATTTCATTTGCATTCGATTGTGAACCGCTTGGCTTAAGGTATGACTATCCACATATTCAAGCTCGCCCCCTTGGGGAACACCTTGCGCTATACGTGTCATTTGAAGTCCTAAATGTTTAGTTGCTTCCACCAAATAATGTGCAGTGGCTTGCCCTTCAACAGTAGCATTGGTTGCCAAAATCACCTCTTGAATCTGCCCATTTGACAACCTTTGCACAAGATAAGGAATTCCAATTTCTTCAGGTCCAATTCCATCTAAAGGCGATAAATGTCCACCTAAAACGTGATATTTTCCTTTAAAACTACCACTTTGCTCAATTGCCATCACATCCGCAGGCGACTCGACCACACATAAAATCTCATCATTACGTTCTGTAGACTGGCAAATATCACAAATTTCATTTTCGGTTAAAGAATGACAAATGCGACATTCATGAATATAAGAAGTCGCTTCATTTAAAGCATGGGCCAAAGCGAGTGCACCTTCTTGATTTTTCATAATCAAATGCAATGCCATGCGCTGCGCCGACTTTGGCCCAACACTTGGCAATATTCTTAAAGCTTGTACCAATTGATCAAAACGGTTACTAAACACCTAGGCAGTCCTTAGAACATACCAGCAAGACCAGGTGGTAAACCCATGCCTGCATTTGCTTCTTTCATTTTAGCTTCTGATACAGTTTCAGCTTGGCGTGCAGCATCGTTGATCGCAGCAGCAATCAAGTCTTCGATCATATCTGCATCGTCTTGTAATAATTCTGGGCTAATTTCAATGCGTTTTACGACATTGCGGCAAGTCATTGTAACTTTCACTAAACCACCACCTGCTTCGGCATGAACTTCAGTTTGAGCTAGCTCTTCTTTTGCCTTTTTAACATTGTTTTCCATTTCTTTTTGCATGCGTTGAGCTTGCTGCATGAGCATATTAATGTTCATAAAATTCTCCGAACATAAAGTGATTCAAATTTTCATTTCGCAAGTCTAAAATAAAATTTAAACTTGAGCATACAATATATTGCATTCAAACAGATTCTAAATTAAATCTAAGCCATGAGAAAGGTCACCGATAATATCATCGATGTTTTCTAAACCCACAGATACACGAATAAGCCCCTCAACAATACCTGCTGCTTGTTTTGCTTCAGCAGTCATTCTGCCATGAGAAGTCGTTGCAGGATGCGTAATGGTTGACTTTACATCCCCCAAATTACTGGTAATGGATAAGAAACGAGTGTGATCAATCACTGTCCATGCCCCTTCACGCTCACCTTTCACAACAAAAGATACCACGCCACCAAAACCTGATTGTTGTTTTTTCGCCAATTCATGCCCTGCATGATGTGCTAAACCTGCATAATAAACTTTTTCAACTTTTGGATGTGCGTCTAACCACTCTGCAAGTTTTTGAGCACTTTCACAATGTGCTTTCATGCGTAAACTAAGGGTTTCTAAACCTTTCAAAAATACCCATGCATTAAATGGGCTCATCGAGTTACCTAAGGTACGGATCACACTATTAATTTCTTCAACAAGTGTATCTTTACCAACAACTGCCCCCCCTAATGCACGACCTTGACCATCAATATATTTGGTGGATGAATATACAATTAAGTCTGCACCAAATTTGATTGGCTGCTGTAAAACAGGCGTGCAGAAAGTATTATCCACAGCAAACAATGCACCATGTGCATGGGCAATATCCGCAATGGCTTGCATGTCACCCACTTGTGCCAATGGGTTTGAAGGTGTTTCAATGAAAAGTAACCGTGTGTTTGGACGTATAGCATTTTTCCAAGCGTCTAAATCTTCCAAATCTACAAAAGTGACCTCAACTGCAAATTTAACTACATATTTTTCAAATAAAGAAATAATTGAACCAAACACTGCACGTGAACAAATCACATGATCACCCGCTTTAAGATATGCCATACATACTGCATGTACCGCTGCCATACCTGAACTGGTTGCCACTGCGCGTTCTGCGCCATCTAAAACTGCTAAACGTTTTTCAAAAGCCTGTACCGTTGGGTTGGTATAACGCGAATAGGTATTGCCTTCAATTTGCCCTGAAAATTTAGCAGCAGCATCAGCCGCATTTTCACAAACGAAAGATGACGTTAGGAAAATTGGCTCACTATGCTCGCCCTCAAAACTACGTGTATGACCTGTGCGAATTGCTAATGTATCAAGTTGGTATTCTCTGTTGTTTTGATGGCTCATGTTAAATTCAGTGATCCACTGCCTTTGTAAAGTATTGCTAACATTTTGAGCGTCTAATGTATTTAAGGTCAAGGTATAATGTGAAATTATCGCTTAGACTTCGATCAAACTTTTATGATTTCTGGACTAAAACGCCTTATGGAACAATTAAAGAGTATTTCTCAAGTCCGTTCGAGCAAAATTAAAAATTTATCTAGACGTATTTTCAATGGTAAATCATTAGTTTTATCGCAAAGTACCCCCTATGAAGTGATTGCGCAATATAATCATGCCAAAATCCGTTTTTATGCAGCAACTGAACGAAAATACCAAGAACCGCTGGTTTTTGTTGCACCACTTGCGATTAATATGGCGATATACGACTTATACCCTTACCGTTCTTTAATTAAATATTTTACGGAACAAGGTTTTGATGTTTATTTATTGGATTGGGGGAAATTAAGCTACAAACATCGTTATCTTAATTTCTTAAACTTTATTGATGAAGCAATTCCATATTGTATAAACAGAATTCGTGAACATTCTAAAAGCGACCAAATTTCTTTACATGGTTGGAGCATGGCAGGCATTTTTGTGCTGCTTTATACAGCACTAAGACAACCAAATTATGTGAAAAACTTGATTGTTTTAGGTAGTCCGATTGACAGCTATTCCTCAGGCGGTATTGGTAAGTTATATAAACATCTCAATATGCTGTTATCTAAAAATCTTAAAATTCAAAAAACTATCTATCATGGCATTATTCCTAAAAAAGTACTCCATACACCTGGGATTTTAAATGCAATTGGTTTTAAAGTTTTAGACCCAAAAGGTTGGTATGAAGGACATAAACAGCTTTTATTAAATCTAGACAACGAACAACTTTTACACGAACATGCAACTTTGGGTAATTTTTTAAATCACATGATTGATTATCCTGGCGGTGTAAACCAAGACATGTTGTTTAATATTTGGCTGCAAAATCCACTAAAAAAAGGCACAATTCAATTAAGAGATAAAATCATTGAATTAAAAAATATTGATTGTCCTCTCTTGGTTGGTGCAGGAATGAATGATCAAATGGTCACAGCAGCCTCGGTTAAGCCTTTGACCCAATTGACAAACAGTAGTGATGTCACGTTTACTCTAATTCCTGGTGGGCATTTGGGACTGATGTCAAGTTTAAAAAGTGCTGAAGAATTTTGGCCAAAGCTTGCCCAATGGTTAGATGAACGTTCAACAAAATTTAAGGACTAAATAATGATCCAATCAGTTGCATTTATTGGCTTAGGCGCAATGGGCTATCGTATGGCTGCGCACTTACCTAAACATTTTAATGACGTCTATGTATGGAATAGAAATCAGGACAAAGCCAAACAACATGCAGCTGAATATGGGACACAAGCTGTTGATTTACAAAAAGCCGCTCAGGCAGATGTGATTTTTTCTTGTTTACCCACCAGTCAAGAAGTTGATGATATTTTATCACAAGTATATCTTAAAAAAGGCAGTATTTGGGTGGACTGTACCAGTGGTGTACCGGAGTCTGCCAAAAAGCAAGCACAATACTTGGCTGAGCAAGATGTTTATTTTTTAGATGCACCTGTTAGTGGACAAACCGTTGGCGCAGAAAATGCAACGCTGACCTTTATGGTGGGTGGAGATCAAAGTGCATTTGAACAAGCGCTACCAGCCATGCAAGCGATGGGCAAACTTATCAAACTTGTAGGTGGCTCTGGTGCAGGTTTTGCCGTCAAAGCCATTAACAATATGATGATGGCAGTCCACCTGTGTGCAGCTGCCGAAGGATTTACTACCCTTAAAGCACATGGTGTGAATTTAAATGAAGCCTTAGCTTGTATTAATGCTTCGAGTGGTAAAAGTGGCGTTACCGAAACTGCATTACCACAACGTATTTTCAGCCGTGAATTTCCTTTGACTTTTGCCCTACCACTTTTGGCTAAAGACACAGGCATTGCCATAGATTTAATCCGAGAAGCAAAATTATCAGCGCCTGTAATTGGCTTAACGCAAAGCTTAATTCAAGCTGCAGATGCTTTGGCAAAGCCAGATAGTGATTTTTCTACCGCAGTAAAACTTTATGAATCTTGGAGTAAAATTACCTTAGAATAATTTTACAGAGAAATAAATAGAGCTGTAATTGCTTAGGGGCTTAGGAAGTAAACATATCTAAATTATATGGTAACTTCCTAATATGAAACATAAAAATAGATACTATTTACGTTCTAAAATTATAGAAGCGAAATTCAGACAGATTATTCGCTTTTTTGCCATGAATTTTACTGCTACTGACACCGCTGAATTAACCAATATTTCTGTCCGATCTATCAATTCAATCTTCATCAAAAATCATAAAATAGCCCAAGCTTATGAAAAAATTTCTCCTTTTGAAGGTGTCGTTGAGCTTGATGAATCTTACTTTAGGGCACGTCGTGTTCGTGGTAAATAAGATTGAATCATTTTGGGGATATGCAAAAAAGTGTTTAATTAAATTCAATGGAATTGACAAGAAAATGTTTTATCTGCATCTTAAAGAGACGGAGTATCGCTTCAATCATCGGTACAGTAATTTGTACCTCAATTTGCCCAAACTACTCCGTGAAAACCCGCTGTAGCTTACTAAGCCCCTATTAAACTCTATTCTAAATGAAACCTTGTATAAACTTTAAACAAATCATTAATATCAAACCTATTGACTTGTTAAATATCTAAAATTTTACAGCATACGCAAGTAGGAAACGTATAAAAAACTCTATCTTAATTTTCCCAGCTTTAAATGTAACCAAAGTCTACTTTTTAAGCTCTATTTAATTATTAACATGCTTTTCATAATAGTATTAAATTTGGACTATAATTCTTAGCATTTTTTCTGCATAATATATACATAAATGTGATATAGGTTTTTTTATGCCTAAGACTCAGTTCAAATTGAGTTCGATCTTTCCTGCTTGGCAGTGGCTTCAACATTATAATGCTCCATCCTTTAAAGCAGACTTACTTGCGGCGCTGATTGTAATTGCAATGCTCGTTCCTCAAGGCATGGCGTATGCAATGGTAGCAGGCCTACCACCTATTACAGGTTTATATGCCAGTATTCTACCGATGATTGTTTATGCAATTGTCGGGGGCAGTCCAACTTTGTCGATTGGACCTGTGGCATTGATCTCAATGATGACATTCGCTACTTTACAACCTTTATATGAGATAGGCTCGCCTGTATATATTCAAGCTGCATGTTTATTGGCAGTGCTGGTCGGTATCCTTTCCACTCTACTCGGTATTTTTAGATTTGGTTTTTTAATTCGCTTAATCAGCCATCCTGTCATTAAAAGTTTTATTATCGCTTCAGCAGTTTTAATTGCTTTAAGCCAACTCAAGTTCTTGGTAAATCTTCCCTTAAAATCTGGAAATATTATTGAATTTGCACAATCTACTTTTGAATATATTGCACTCATTCATTTTCCTACTTTAGTTTTTGGTATGAGTGCGATTTTATTGTTGATCTATGCCCCTCAACTGATTGGCTTTTCTTTGGCAAAATTAAATAAAAATATTATTATTTTTATTAATAAAGCTATTCCATTATTTTTAGTCTTTTTTTCGATTGCTTTGGTACAATTTTTTCCTCTAGAACAGCTTGGATTAAAAACTGTTGGGGAAATTCCATCAGGATTCCCACCGCTTTCCATGCCATTTTGGTCTTGGGATTTAGTGATTCAGCTTCTTCCTGGTGCTGCCATGATCACAATGGTAAGTTTTGTAGAATCGATTTCGATTGCACAGGCTACCGCATTTCAAAAGCGAAGTGAGTTAAATAGTAACCAAGAGTTGGTTGCACTGGGCTTGGCAAATTTAAGTGCAGGATTTAGCTCTTCTTTCCCTGTCACAGGAAGTTTATCTCGTACCGTGGTCAATGCCGATGCAGGTGCAAAAACGCCTATGGCGGGAGTATTATCTTCCCTCCTAATTATTATTGTGAGTTTATATTTCACTGGAATTTTTAAAGCATTACCCCTTGCAGCCTTAGCCGCAACAATCATTGTATCTATTTGGAAATTAGTGGATTTTAAACCTTTCATTGAAGCTTGGCGTTATTCAAAAGCCGATGGCATCGCCATGTGGGTTACTTTTTTTGGTGTGCTGTGCATTGATATTTCCACAGGTTTAATTATTGGTATTGTTTCAACTTTTATATTGCTTCTTTGGAGAATTAGCCGTCCACATATCGCCGTGATTGGCTTGGTGGAAGGGACTCAACATTTTAGAAATATTTCCCGACATGAAGTCGTTACCAGTGCCAACATTATTTCGATTCGTATTGATGAAAATTTAACTTTTTTAAATGCCAATACCTTAAAAGAATTTATTATTGCCGAAGTCAGCAAAAATCAAGATTTACATCATGTCGTGATGAATTGTTCTAGTATCAGTAATATCGATCTTAGTGCGTTGGAAGCGTTAGAAGATATCAATGCAGAACTCACCAAGTTAAAGATTCAACTACATTTGTCCGAAGTCAAAGGACCTGTCATGGATCGCTTAAAAATCTCTAAATTACTGCAAGAATTAAGTGGTAATCTCTATTTAACTCATTATCAAGCTATGTATGAATTAGATGCACAAACCTTTTGTGCAAGGAAAAGTGAGGCTAAATGATCACTCATCACCCAATCGATTAACCTTGGTTTTTAAAAATTTTTATATTTTTTAATGGTTTATTTTTTATATGAAATTGTTTCAATTTATGAGAAGTTTTAGGTATAGAATAGTAGGCTTGTTTATTGATTTTAGCCCAGTTTAAGGCAACTCAGGTTTCACTATGTTCGCTGCCCTAGCACGTTTAAGTTTAGTTACACGTATTCTTATTGCCATTGTACTTGGCTTTATAGTTGCATATCTTTTTCCAGATGCGGCTGCATATGTCAGTATTTTAGGTGACATTTTCATTAAAGCATTAAAATCTGTTGCGCCGATTTTAGTATTTGTCTTGGTGATGTCATCCATTGCAAATTTTAGAGTCGGGCAAAGCAACCGTCAGTTGAAACCTATTTTAATGTTATATGCGGCTGGCATGCTCTTAGCAGCATTTAGCTCTGTATTTGCAAGCCTTATATTTCCAAGCACTTTAGTTTTTACCAGTGCTTCTGAGGTTGCATTACAACCCCCTGGTAGTGTTTCAGAAGTCTTAAAAAATTTGCTTTTAAGTTTTATTACCAATCCTATCACAGCGCTGTCTGAAGCGAACTTCATTGGCATTCTGGCTTGGGCGGTTGGATTAGGCGCAGCTTTACGTCATGGCTCAGATACGACCAAACAAGTGGTAACAGATGTTGCTGAGGCAATTAACTCGATTATTCGTATTGTAATTAGCCTTGCACCGATTGGTATTTTTGGTTTAGTCGTTGCAACTTTTGCTCAAGCAGGATTAGAAACTTTAGAAAACTATGCGCATTTAATTGCAGTACTTGTTGCAACGATGTTCTTTGTCGCTTTAGTAATTAATCCATTGTTGGTAGCGCTCGTGATGCGCCGTAACCCTTACCCTTTGGTATTAAAGTGTTTAAAAGAAAGTGGAATTACCGCATTCTTTACACGTAGCTCCGCTGCAAATATTCCTGTGAATCTAGACCTAGCGAAGCGTTTGGGTGTCGATGAAGCTACTGCCGGTGTTGCTATACCTTTAGGGGCAACCATCAATATGGCAGGTGCAGCCGTTACTATTACTGTACTAACATTAGCCACTGTGAATACCCTAAACATTCATGTAGATTTTGTAACAATGATGATTTTATCTGTGGTCGCTGTGGTGACTGCATGTGGTGCTTCAGGAGTTGCTGGCGGTTCTTTATTATTGATTCCTGTGGCATGTGGTTTATTTGGTATTCCAAGTGAAATCGCTATGCAAGTCGTTGCGATTGGTATGGTGATCAGCGTGTTGCAAGATTCAACTGAAACTGCACTAAATTCCTCTACCGATGTATTGTTTACTGCTGCTGTAGACCTTGCTAAAAAATAAACTGCTCTTATACTGAATCAAATATTTTTTTGATTCAGTCAGTTTCATGCCTTTTCAAAAACTCCCGCTTTGGATCCAACTCGGTGCTTTTATGCTTGCTCTCAATGCAGGTATGATTAATGTAATCGGCTTAATTACCCTATTACATCAATCTGTGTCACATATGACAGGAAACGCCAGTATGCTTGCAATGAGCATTATCCATGGCGATTTGTCGAATATTATTTTCTTAACTTTGGTGATCCTAAGTTATGTACTCGGTTCTAGCTACAGTGGTTTTATTTTGGGAAATAGCCATTTTCAGCTTGGTCGCCGTTATGGTCTGCCCTTAAGTTTAGTTGCATTATTTATTTTATTTAGCTGGTTTTTTAGCGCAGATTATCCACGCTATGGTTTGCTGTGGGCTTGTGCGGCAATGGGGATTCAAAATGCAATGGTCAGCCATTATCAAGGTGCAATTATTCGAACAACTCATTTGTCGGGTGTATTAACGGATTTAGGACTAGCTTTAGGCTATTTATTTAGAGGTTTAAGCGTTGAAAGAAAAAGAGTAATTTTACATTTACTCATTTTAGTTGGATTTATCTTAGGTGGAGTAATTGCCACATGGGCATATCCTTATTTAAAATTACATACCTTCCTAATTCCTGCGCTGTTAAGTTTTGGCTTAAGCTGCATGTACTGGTTGATTTATTTTCGTATTCATTATCTTAGCAAATAAAAGTAGGTTGTTCACATGGTTAAAAATGCTTTAGCAGCTCAGTTATTAAAAGCGGGCTTAGTCGATAACAAAAAGGCAAAAAAGTTGTCGAAACAAGCACAGCATGAACAGCGTACAGGTCAAAATAATGACGCTGAAATGAAAGCCAAAATCGAGCAAGATAAACAACAAAAACTTGCCAAAGACCAAGCACTAAACCAAGAAAAACAACGTGTTTTAGATGAGAAAGCTCTTGTTGCAGCGATTTCTCAAATGATTTCTCAACATAAAATTAAAGACACGGATGGTGAAATCAGTTATCAATTCATTGATGCGGCTAAAATTAAAAAAGTATATATTAATCAACAAATTTACAATGCACTTGTATCTGGTAGCTTAGTTATTGCAAAGGAAAATAATAGCTATGCATTTTTACCCAAGGCTTTAGCTGAACGTATTAATGAAAAAATGGCAGGTTTTATTATTGTAAATAATACTGAAAACAACCAAGCAACCACTGATGAAGAAGACCCATATGCAGCATATGTGATTCCTGATGATTTAATGTGGTAAATCAGTATCTTACTATTAATATATTTAAATCTTTCTACCAGTAAATTTAAGGATTTACTGGTTTTTTAAATAGCAAACTCATCTAAGGAAATACAAGCAAATAAAAACCTAGGCTGTATTTCCCAACCAGCTACATCTGGCGATTAAATATTCTTAGGAATCTCCATTTCCTCATCAGAAGCCAACAACACTGACATAAGAATAGGGATACCCAGAATAACAGGTACAGTCAAAATCCATAGAATAACTACAGTTGAACCTGAAAATAAAAACTGGATGACGAGTGCATCTAACAACACAACAAAGAACAAGATCACTGCAAAACGAAGTATGAATTTAAGAGGCATTTTTTGCTCCTATCAATTTTTTGATGAGTTAAAGTATATAGACTATTTAATATTTCTCATCTAAGCACATCGGCTATATTAAATACTTAAATAGTATAACATGGATATATTACTCCGTTTAATTTTATTTAATGCATTGAAATATAATTATTTTTTAATTCTGCAGTATTTCCTAAAATACTGCAAAACTTAGCTTTTTACAAATAATCTACTAAGCACAAGACTTATGCTTTGTTGTTAAGCTTTGCAATTGTGCATGTGTCACCAATAGTAAATCTTGTGTTTTGCTCCAGCCCAAACAACCATCGGTGATGGATTGACCATAAACCAAGTTATCAGAAATTTTCTGCTGACCATCCACCAAATGACTTTCCAACATCACGCCACGTACATGCGTTTCATGACGTTCTTGAATAATTTGAATGAGCACTTCTGGCTGCTGGAATGGATTTTTAGCACTATTCCCATGACTACAATCAATCACCAATGCAGGTAAAGCACCTTGATGACGCTCACGAATGGCTTTTATGGCATTTAAATCATAGTTGGAACCAGAATTTGAGCCACGTAGGATTAAATGCGCCAAACGGTTACCTGTACTTTCTAACACACATGGCAAGCCATGCTGTCCCATTCCCATAAATTGGTGTGAATGTGTGGCAGACTGAATGGCATCTAAAGCGATTTGAATTGAACCATCTGTCCCATTTTTGAAACCTATTGCAAAAGGCATATGACTTGAGATTTCACGGTGAATTTGTGATTCACTGGTACGCGCACCAATTGCACCCCACGCCAATAAATCATCAAAATAAGCTGTTGCCATTGGGCTTAAAATTTCACTGGCAATCGGTAAACCCATCTCGATAATATTTAAAAATAATTCACGTGATTTTTCTAAGCCTAATTGTAAGTGAGAAGAACCATCTAAATCTGGATCATACATATAACCTTTCCAACCAATTGTAGTTCTTGGTTTTTCAATATATGTACGCATTACAAGGAAAATTTGATCTGACACTAAGCTTTGTAAGTGTTTTAATTTTTGTGCATATTCTATAGCAGAAATAGGGTCATGCAGCGAACAAGGCCCTGTAATCACCAGCAAACGCTGATCTTTACCAGCAAGGATATTTTGAATGGTTTGACGATGCTCTGCGATTTGCATAGCAAAAGAATGGCTTAACGGAAATTGTTGTTTTAATTGAATCGGTGTGCTGAGTTGTGTTTCTACTTTGCTGGTTTGTTGTAAAGCCTGATTTAACATGTTCATCATGATTTCCTTGGGACTTCAAGTCCAATCTTTTATTTGAGCTTATGGGGTCTATTCGATTGCAGAATACGCATCATCACTTGATTAAAGTTAAACCAATAAAAGTAGCTAAAGTATGTAGTGTTAAATGTGTTCATCATATTCTCCAAAAATCTAAAAATTAAATGCATAAAAAAACCTGATCGGTGTTGCCGATCAGGTATTAACTTTGAAGGGCAACTTTTTTGCCCAAACGTATTCAGGCAATTACTTAAAGAACTGCCAAAAATAATAAGATACGTTATTGATCAAAGGTTTAACTCGCATTTTATTCACATAAAAAAATCTATAAAATTAAAATACTCGGACTTGCCACATTTGACAAGTACTTTTTTAAAAAATTAACTCTTTTATATGTCCAAATGGTTTTTGCTTAACATCTCAGCAACATGGGATGCATCTATTGCACGACTAAACAAGAAGCCTTGCCCAAGACTGCAACCCACTTGTTTCAGACTTTCAAGCTGTTCTTCTGTTTCGATCCCTTCAGCAATAATGTCTAAAGACAAAATTGGACCCAGTTGGGAAATACCTTGCACAATTGCATGAATCGGTAATTCACTATTCATACGATGTACAAAACCGCAGTCTATTTTCAAAGTGTCTACTGGATAATCATGTAGATGTGTTAAAGAGGAATGTCCTGTACCGAAATCATCTAAAGCTATTCGCACACCTTCTTGTTTCAGTTTATTTAAAGCACGTGCTACATAAATATAGCCACGCTCAGCTAAAATATGTTCAGTAATTTCAATTTCAACTAAATGATGAGGGATTTGATATTGCTCAAGCCGTTTGAGTAAAATTTCTGCATAATTATCACGCATAAACTCCACAGGCGAAGCATTAATCGATACAGGTACAACGGCTAGACCTTGTTGAATCCAAAGTGCAATATCATCAAAAATTTTACCATGCATAGTTTCAGCAATTTTTGTAGCCAGCTCATAATCGTTAAATGCTTCTGCAACAGTACTTGGTAATTGAATGTTATTCTGTAGATCTCTCCAACGCAGTAATGCTTCAAAACCAATAATCTTGCCGGTCTCTAAATTTACTTTAGGTTGATAATGCGGTTCGATACTATTTTCACGGACAATTTGACGTGCTATTTCTAATTGCTTGGCTTTTTGAATAGTAATATCCAACATTTCTTGATTAAAGAAACGTACTCCACCGCGCCCACCTTCTTTGAGGTTGTTTAAAGCTGTATCGGCAAATTTAAGAAGATTTGAACTTTCTTTTGCATCATTAGGATATATTGCACAACCAATACTCATCCCGCCATTGATCAATTTACCTGTATAAGTGATTGGGCGGTCTAATTGTTTTAAAACTTTTTGTGCTGCTTGTTTAAAGTGCTCGATATCTTCTACATGATTTACAACCACAGCAAACTCATCACCACCTAAACGAGCGACATAGGTATTTTCATCACAGCTATGACTTAGACGTTTTGATAAAATTCGAAGTAAATGATCCCCAGCAGGGTGACCAAGTGTATCGTTAATATGTTTAAAATGATCTAAATCAATCAACATTAAGCCGAGCATATGCTTATTATTTTTGGCTTTAAGTAAAGACTTTTTAAGTTGTTGTTTAAACAAACGTCGATTCATTAAACCTGTTAACTCATCACGCTCACTACTAATACGCAATTTATTTTCTGCAATTCGCTGTAAGGTGATATCACGTGAAACACACAAAATGCTCGTTGTTTCACCTTCTTCATTCACTACTGGAGTTAAAATATTATCCCAATATTGTCGACCCTCACCTTCTCCACTCATCCCAGCAAAACGCGCATTTTTACCTTTTGCAGCAGACGTGATGGCAATTTGCCCTTTATCTCGCACTTCTGGCGGTAAAAGACTCAACCATTCCATATCAAATTTTTTAACTTTTTCTTGTCCTAATAATGCGATACAGCCTGAACGATTCATATGTGAAACTGTTCCATTTGGGCGTACAATTTTAATGCAATCCACACTCACATCAAGCATATCAGTATGTGCACGTAAACTCTCTGTTGTTTCTCGTAACAACACAGCACGCTCATGGATATTGGTACATGTAACCGTCCAATCAAACTGTTCCGTATTTAAAATATGGCTTTTGGCAATCAATAACAACCATTGAAAATCACCATTCACATCACAGATACGACATTCTTTTTCGAAGTTTTGCCCTGTTTTTTGCGCAATATTCCAAAGATTATATAAGTGCTCAGCATCTTTTTGATGAATGCATTTGAGTAAATCACAGTAAGGAATGAATTGGCTTTCTGCACCAATATAATCTTTTAAACTGCTATTACAATAACTCGCATCTCCTCGTTGAATCCAAATCAAATGCGGGAGCAAGTCTAAACTTTGTTTTACATCATCGCTAATCCCTGTTTTGACAACCGGTTTAGCTGCTTGTGATGCATCTGTCTGATTCTTTTGTGAATCGTAAGGCAAATCTAACATAGCCATAACTATCCTTTTGCAAAATAGAGATTAGGTTTATATTTATCAATATTATTTCAAGAATATATATTAATAAATAGGATTTTATCTAATATTCAACCGATATTAAATATAAATAGATTTAAAAAACTTGTATATACTCATTTCTTGTTTTAAGCGCATTCACACAGTTGATTTTGCCTACACAATGTAGGTAACTATAAACTTATACCAAATATATCACATTTTACCATACGATAAAAAATATTTTTCTAATTCTAATTTTAAATTAAACACAAAAACTTAAGTTATGTCTTCGATAATTAAACATAACTTAAGTGATATATTACTCAATATTAACCAAAAAACTATTTTATTTTAAATACTTAAAAATATGATTAAGTACTTGATCAGGCTGCTCTGCGTGTAACCAATGTCCTGCATTATCCACTGTTTGTATATCTGCTTTTTCAAACTGTGAATGAATAGCGTTTAAATATATATCTTTACCAATATATGGTGACTTTGCACCACGAATAAATAATGTCGGCTTTTCCCATTGTTTAATATCTACCCATCCTAAAATATCATGATAATGTGCAAATAATGCATCGACATTAAATAACCACTGTCCCTTACTAAATGATTTTAAAAGAAATTGAATCACCATTTCCTCTGTTAAATAGTTATGCATAATTTCAGTCGCCTCTTTACGACTGCTTATATTGGCATCTTTGACTGCGAATAATGCTTTAAAAATTTGATCATGGTGATTTTCTTGATAAGCATAAGGTGCTATATCTAAAATGACTAACTGTTGTAAACGATCAGCCGCAAGTTCGGTCAATTTCATCGAAATTTTACCGCCCATACTATGCCCAATAACTGAAAATTGTTGAATATTCAAATGATCCAATGTTTCTAAAATGTCTTGCGCCATCACGTCATAATTCATTTCATCGGCATGAGGGGACTGCCCGTGGTTACGTACATCTAATTGAATCACAGGATATTTTTCGTATAAAGCACGTGCAATTGCGCCTAAATTACTCAAACTACCAAATAAACCATGTATAAGCACCAGAGGTATTTTTTGCTGATCGTGTTTCGGTTGATGGAATTGATAATTTAATAACATAGAACGTCCAAATCATGTATTACTGCAAAGAACAGTTATCATCGCAACATCTGTGAATTTGAACAACAATTTATTGTATCTCTCTCGTATTATTGCTTTATTTTAAAGTATTTATCCGTTTAATCTGTTAGACCTTCTAAGTGTCACATATGTACTGATTTGTGCTCTTATAAATGAAAATTAAGCTATTCATAAGAATTTATCTGCAATCCTTTCTTGAGTCAGCGCAAATATCGCTTATATTAGCTAGACACAATAACTTCGTTTGATTTAGGACTTTCAATCATGTTTCAACATGTCGATCCTTATGCTGGTGACCCGATTCTTTCATTAATGGAAGAATATAGTAAGGATGAACGAGCGCAAAAAGTAAACTTAAGTATCGGTTTATATTATAATGAGGACAGTATTGTGCCTCAGTTAGAAGCAGTTAAAACTGCGCTTAAAAATATTGAACCTCTCAATGATAAAGTGAAACTTTATTTACCTATGGATGGTTCTAAAACCTATAATTTAGCGACACAAGCGTTGGTGTTTGGTGAAAATTCACAGGCACGTAAAGATGGTCGTGTAGTCACGATTCAAACTTTAGGTGGCTCAGGTGCATTAAAAGTTGGCGCAGACTTCTTAAAAAAATATTTCCCAGAATCTGACATTTGGGTGAGCCAACCGACTTGGGACAACCATATTGCGATCTTTAATGGTGCTGGAATTAATGCTCATTTCTATCGTTATTTCGATGCTGCGACCAATGGTGTCAACATCGAAGCAATGCTAGAGGATTTAAATAAGATTCCTGCAAAAGGCATCGTATTACTGCATCCATGCTGCCACAATCCAACAGGTGCAGATTTAACCCCTGCTGAATGGGATCGTGTGATCGAGGTGCTCAAAGTTCGTGATCTCATTCCATTCTTAGACATTGCTTATCAAGGTTTTGGTCAAGGTTTAGAAGAAGATGCTTATGCCATTCGGGCTTTAGACAAGTCAGGTATGAACTTTATTGTCAGTAATTCTTTCTCTAAAATTTTCTCACTCTACGGTGAACGTGTCGGTGGTTTAAGTTTTGTCTGTGATGATGCTGAAACTGCACAAAAAGTTTTAGGTCAGTTAAAAGCAACTGTTCGCCGCATCTACTCTAGCCCAGCAACAACAGGCGCTTTGATTGTCGATACAGTATTACATGATGAAAAACTTGCTGAAAATTGGAAGGCTGAGTTACAAGAAATGCGCGAACGTATTATCAAAATGCGTGATTTGCTGAAAACCAAACTTGAAACTGCATTGCCTGAACGTGATTTTAGTTATCTAGTCAAACAACAAGGCATGTTCAGTTACACAGGTTTAACTGCGGAACAAGTCGATATCTTAAAAGATCAATATGCTATTTATTTGGTGCGTAGCGGTCGTATGTGCGCAGCAGGTTTGAACTTAAATAATATCGACGCAGTAGCCAATGCTTTTGCTGAAGTGATGAAAAAAACAACATAAGTTTGTTTTTTATATGAATCATTTAAAAAACCAGCTACGGCTGGTTTTTTAAATAACGATGATTTAAAAATAATAATCAGAAAACCATTTTTTTTAAAACATAACCATAATATTCAATATTCCATTCAAAAACTATTTTTCAAATACCTCTTTTAAATCTTTTGGCATACCTTGCGTAGACTTAAACTCACCTTGTTGACTTTTCCAAATCACTGCAGGCGTTGCAAAAAATCCATATTTATCCATCAACGCTTGGTTGGCATCAATTTTTGCTGCAATATCAGCAGGAATATTTTGCATTGGTTTTAAAGACTGATCTCCAGATTTTAAATTCAATTGACTAAAAACTTGCTCAGGATTTTTAGAGGTCAATAAAGTTGCCACTTGACCACGACTTTCTTTACGGATCACAGCGACTTGGATATGACGTAATTGAACTTTACCTGACTCCACCCAAGGACGTGCTTTTTGCCAAAATTGATGACAATACGGACAGTTTGGATCAGAGAATACATACACGATACGAGCTGCATCCTTTTTACCATCTTGAATGTAGGTTGACTTTTCCAGTGATTTCCAGACATCATCCAAGACTGCATTTTTGACATGGGTATTCAAGGCATCTACCGACAAATTTTCGCCTTTAGCATTATATAGATCGCCCACGATGTAATATTTTTGATCATTGGAAATAAATACGGTTGCAGGATATTGCTCTTTGTGCCCTGCCCAACCGGTCATATTGGCAGGTGCAGGAATTTCTTTGACAAACTCAAAACCTTCTTTGGCAATCTGCTGTTGTAGTGGTGTCAAGGCAAAGCTTGAATTTACACTCCCTAACACACATAAAGTTAAAGCGATTTTTCTTGATGAATGACGAAAATTTTGCATAATTTCACCTATTTTAAATGATCAGAACTTGAAATTTTCTTTAAATATTGTTGCAACATCGCAGGAGAAAGTTCGCCCATATGTCTGTCAACCAATTGTCCTTGTGCATTAAAAAATAGCGTACTTGGTAAACCAAACATTTTCATTTCTTTGGCAAGTTCACCTTGCGTATCGAATAAAACATTGTGAAATGAAAATTGATTTTTACTTAAATAAGCTTGAACTTTTTCAACACCTTCACCTTGATTTAACATGACAAAGTTGACTTGTTTAAAATCATTTTGCGCTTGTGCCAAAACAGGCATTTCCCGATGACAGGGCGGACACCAGCTTGCCCAAAGATTGACGACAGTAGGTTTACCCACAAATTGTTTTAATGAAATTTGTTGCTGCTCAAGGTTATTAAACTGCATATTGGGATAAAAACTTTGTGGTTTCTGCCACTGACTTAAGCCTAAGCTCAATGCACAGATTAAAGTAAAAATAGTCACAAAAATGACTTTATTTTCCAACTTAAATGTTCTATTTTTCCACAAAAACCATGCTACACCTGCAATCACACCACCATATAGGTGGAAGCCTTTGTCTTGAACTTTGATGATGTCAATCGGTGATGCCAAGTACACATCTAAATTTAATAATACAAAAACCAATCGTGCTGCAACCAGCCCTA
Source organism: Acinetobacter defluvii (assembly GCF_001704615.3). Lineage (NCBI taxonomy): Bacteria > Pseudomonadati > Pseudomonadota > Gammaproteobacteria > Moraxellales > Moraxellaceae > Acinetobacter > Acinetobacter defluvii. Next base: position 1,423,920 of record NZ_CP029397.2, on the reverse strand, counting down.
CCCACAGCATCGTCCATAAAGAATCAGAAAAAGTGCGCCAAGTTTGCACTGACCATTGTTGCTTTTTCTCTAAGATCTTGCCGACTGCATAAACAATCAGCAAGCCGAAAAGTACCAAAAGCAACGGAAATGGCAACATAAAAGGACCTAAATGGATCGCTTCACTAGAAATCATTGTCCACCCGCTTGTTTTAACTGCGCAAGTTTTTGCAAAAACTGTGGTGCTGTAAATGTACCAGTTAAACGTAAATCACGCATTTCTTGCTGTTGTGAATTAAGGAAGATCATAGTCGGCGGACCTAAGATTTGCCATTTTTTCAACAATTCATCTTGAGATGCTTCAGGATGAGTCAAATCTAGTTTGATACGTACCACATCTTTCACAGCTGCCTGTACATCTACACGAGGGAAGATTTCTTTTTCAATCGGTTGACATGCCACACACCAGTCTGCGTAAACATCAATAATGATTGATTTTTGTGGGTTTTTAGCCAATGCTTGTTCAAGTTGCTGTGCGTTAGTGACCTTGATCCAAGGGTGTAATTGCGCTATTTTTTCTGCAGAGTTCATCTGCTGAAGTGCTTGACGAGTTTGCCAAACACCTGCACTCATCACACCCACAACAATGAATACAATCAACAATTTATAAGAAAAATTCACCACATGTCGAATAATCGCAATCAAATAGATTGCCAGTGCAAAAAATAAAACTGCAAATAAAACATAATAAATGCTTATAGGCAGTAAGGGGCGCGCAAAATACACCGCCATTGCCAACATGACAAATCCAAAACTAAATTTCAGACGATCCATCCACAAACCTGGTTTTGGTAAATATTTCGCACCAAATACACTGGCAACAAATAATGGAATCCCGATCCCTAAGCCAAGCAAAAACAGATAAAAACCACCAAATAACGGTTGCTCAAGATGCGAAACATATAGCAAAGCTCCCGCCAAAGGTGCACTCATACATGGTCCAACAATCAGTGCAGAAATTGCACCCATCATCCCTGCACCGACCAGCGTTCCGCCTTTTTGTCGTTGTTGTAATTTATCTAAACTTTGTAGTAGTCCACGTGGTAAAGAAATCTGATACAAACCAAATAAATTAAGAGCAAACACCACAAATAAAATTGCAAAAATACTGATAAATATTGGATTTTGAAACCATCGTTGAATCCCAAAACCAAGCTGAGATACCACTACGCCCATCAATCCATAGACCAAAGCCATACAGATCACAAAAGTAGATGCAATCGCAGCAGCTTTATAACCCTTACTACGTTGCACTAAAATCCCAGACAAAATCGGAATTAAAGGCAATGAACACGGCAAAAATGCCAGTAAAATTCCCAATGCCAAAAAGACCAAGATATTTAAGAAAATATTTTGCTGACTCAATAATTTTAAGAAAAACTGATCGTTATTTAGCTCATTTTGTAGGGATTGATTTGTTTGCTCGGGCACTTGGGGTGCTGTACGAATAGATGTTTGTTCTATTGCTTGCACTTGACTTGCCGATGTTTCCCCTTGTGCAAGCGTAATGTCAGAATTTAGATTTTTTGCTTCATCTAATTCAGATGATGGTTCCTTGTCTTTAACAAGTGTGGCGTTTTCTACAACTTTATCTTTTAGTAAGTTATTATTTTCATTACTCTTATTCTCCAATAGCTTTTCCGATGGATTTAGTCCAACTTTGGCTAACTTCTGTTGAGGCAATAAACCTGCTGCATCAGTTTGGATCGTGATATGTTGCAATGGATAGCACAGACCATCCTCAGAACAGCCTTGCCATTGCACATTATATTTTTGATTTGGTTTAACGTTAATCGTTGTTGTGACTTGATTATAATGCACATTGGTCTTACCAAAGGTTGGATCATCTTTTTCATGCCCTTTGGGTAGTTTTAGTGCCAGCTCTTTTTGCGCTACACTAACTTTAAATTGGTCATGATATAAATAATAATGTGGAGCAACCTGCCAGTTCAGTTCAGCTTGTTGTGAAGAAATAGAATGTGCCTGAAATTTAAAAGCTTGATCTGGGGGTAAAAAATCCTCATTGGCAAAAATAGCTGTCGAAACCAAGCTCAGTACGACACCTGTTAAGGTTTTGATAAACATATTAATCAATCTAAATAATGTGACTGAATGCATTATCATCGAAAAAGGGTTAAGAGAACATTAAGACTTGTTTTTCTTTGTAAAATATCAACATTATCAGAGGAGTATTTATGTTTGTCGTGTTGGTGGAGGATGATCCTTATATTGCACAAAGTATCGTGGCTGCGCTGGATTATTTAAATATTTCAATTGAGCATGTCAATACAGCCCAAGCTGCGGATTATTTTATTCGTAAAACTGCGGTGGATTTATGTTTACTTGACTTAGGTTTGCCTGATCAAGATGGTTTAGAACTACTTGCTTCATGGCGTAAAGATCAACTGCATGTGCCTGTGCTCGTCCTCACCGCACGTAATCAAACTCAACAATGTGTCGAAGCTTTAAATGCTGGTGCAGACGATTACTTAATCAAACCTTTTGATTTAACAGAACTTATTGCACGAATTCATGCCTTAACTCGCCGTCATCGGGGTTATTCTTCTAATATTTTAAGCATTGCAGATTTAGAAATTAATCAAGATACCCAGCAAGCCTACTATCAACAACAGGTTTTGAATTTATCACGCCGAGAATATAGCCTGCTTGAAACCTTTATGCTCTACCCAAATCAAGTATTAAAAACAGATCAATTAATTGATAAAACCTATGGTTTTCAAGACAGTATTGAAAGTAATGCCATTAATGTCCATATCCACCATTTACGGCAAAAAACCCATCCTGATTTAATACAAACGGTGCGTGGTGTTGGCTACATTTTAAAAGTGCCCACTGAACATCTAGAAGAAAAATCATGAAAAGCTATAGTTTAAAATGGCGTTTAGTTTCGACCTTATTGGTAATTTTCATCTTACTTTGGTCGATGGTTTTTTGCTGGCTATATTATGATTTACAAAAACAATTACAACAGACCCTAGATGAGCGTCTTTCTGCTTCTGCACACATGGTTTATCGTTTAATTCGGCACTTACCTGTGCATGATTTACCCGATGTCCTAGAGTCTGTAAATGCTGAAAATGCCAACCAAAACTTAATTGCATGTGAAGTTTCATTTTTTAGTTCACATATTTCCACAGATCAAAAAGTGATTGCACGTACCCAAGATGCACCCGATAACTTAAGTAACCAAAATACAGGTTTTAGCACTTGGCTTGATCATGGAATTGAATGGCGTAGTTATACTTTAAAAAAAGGACAGATTCAGGTCGTTTCTGCTGAAAAACTAGAATTACGTTCAACGCTATTGGCACAAATTTTAAAATCCGTACTAATCCCATTAATTTTCACATTGATTTTATGTGTCTTCCTAATTTTATGGATTATTCGGGTTGAGTTTCAACCTTTGGATCAAATCGCACAAGATGTCACAGAAAAAAAACAGAGTTTATCAGAAGCAGCGAGTTATTTATTGGCACTCAAAACGCAAAATATTCCCACTGAAATCCAACCTTTTGTCGACAGCCTGATCGAACTGATTCAAAACTTACATGAAAGTCTTGAAAATGAAAAAAGTTTTAGTGCCTTTGCTGCTCACGAGTTACGCAGCCCTTTGACTGCCATTAAAACCAATGTACAACTTAGTTTGCTGATGTTGCAACAATCTGATGAACAGCACGCTAAACTTACACTGAACTTACAACAAGCCGATCAAAGTGTTCAACGTTATCAACAGCTCTTGGAACAATTGCTGTTATTGAGTAAGACTGAATTACACAACACGGTACACTGTGAAAATGCAGATGTTGCAGAGGTGTTAAAACAGGTTATTCAAGAATTAAAACATACATATTCGATAGAAAATACCTGCTTGCAGATAGATTGGAATAGTCTTTCCATACTGAAACTGCCTGCCTCTACTTTGTATATTGTATTAAAAAATTTGATTGAAAATGTCTTTTTACATGCACAATCTTATACAGCTATTGAGGTTTTTATGCAGAAGAATCATTTGATTATTCAGGATAATGGTGTAGGTTTAAATGCCACAGATCTGCAACTATTGACTAAACGTTTCTGGCGTAAATCTGCACAAAATACAGGTCATGGCTTAGGTTTGGCTTTGGTCAACATTCTGCTCAATAAAAATGCTCACAACATTACTTTTGAGCATAATTTTCCACACGGTTTAAAAGCTATTATTTCTGAAAATATAGATGAAAAGAAATAATTCTCTGGTTATGGATAAATGTATATAGACTTAAAAATAAAGCTCAAAAAATCAGCAAAAATAGAATATTAAATTATATTTCAATACGTTAAATTTTAAATAAATCCACAAAATCTGTGGATATATCTTGGGATAACGCTGGGAAATTTTATTTAAGCGATATTGAGCTCAATATTCTCATGCCCAAATCACCAAAATTGCAGCAATCACTACGAGAATCAATCCCAAATGCTCAGTTTTTGCTAATTGTTCTTTAAAGAAATAGACCGAAATCATTAAGCTAAATAAGATTTCTATTTGTCCCAAAGTTTTCACAATTGCGACAGACTGCATACTCATCGCTGTAAACCAACCCAAAGAAGCTAAAAAACTACACACACTGACTTTAAAAGTCAGTCCAATTTTATGCCACATTGCCACTAAAGTTTTTCGGCTAAATACAATTAAAAACAATAGCATGGATAAACATTGGAAACCGATAATACTGAGCAAGACCCATGCTGCACGGTATAAATATGGCAAGTTATCAAGCTCTAAACTGGCTTCACGAACCAGCAATGAAGTAATGGCAAAACACAGTCCACTGCCAATGCCAATCGACAAAGTCGATAATGAAATATCTTGCTTTTCCTTGCCATTGCTCAGTAAAAATACTGCTACTCCCCCAAGAGCAACACCTCCCCAGCCTAAAACAGTCAACTTTTCACTTAAAACCACGACAGCAATTATCGCGGCTAAAATCGCTTCACTTTTGGCTAAACCCACGCCAATGGCATAATTTTTTTGTTTAAATAACTGTACCATTAATGCGGTTGCAGCAATTTGACTGATTCCTGCGATGAACACATATAGCCAATAACGTGTAGTAAATTCCACAGCTTGAGCCAAAGGTTGTTGCTGATAAAGTATAAAAATATAGCAAACTGCAAAAGGTAGTCCAAAAATAAAACGCGCTAAAGTAACGCCGTAAACATCAACAGTAAGACTCAGTTGCTTTTGAAAAGCATTGCGCCATGCTTGCATAAAAGCAGCCATGACCGTAAAAAAAATCCAAATGGATGACATAAAGCCTTACTTTAAAGATAAATTTTAAACAAACTTGAATATACACCTTTCAATGAGAAAAATATGATTTTACAGAAAAGTTTAGATAGTTTTTCTTTGGTTAGCTTCTTATGCTCTTAAATGTTAAGTTTAAAAAATTTACCAGACATTCAAATAATCCACTTAAGACTGTCTTTTCGATCTTAAAATCCGTCATCTATTTACTTTTAAAAGCACTATACTGTGCACATAATTTTCCACTCAAAAATGCCTTAACTTTTAGGCAAAAGTAGTACACGTCATGTCAAAAAATCTCGCTACACTTCTTGGCTTTAGTGCTATTTTGCTATGGTCATCTTTGGTTGGATTATTAAAAAAACTGAGTAGCCTGCTCGGTGCAGATTATGCTGTTACACTGATGTATAGCTTAAGCACTGTTATTTTATTGATTATTTTTAAAATTCCAAACTTAAAAATCATTCCAAAAATATATCTGATCGGTGCATCTTTATTATTTTTAGTCTATGAATTGTGTTTTTCCTATGCAATTGCACTTGCCCAAACATCACAGCAAGCCATAGAAATCAGCTTAGTGAACTACTTATGGCCTAGCTTAACTGTAGCGATGTTAATCATTTTTAAAGAATTAAAATTTAGTATATTTGTCATTTTTGGCTTAATGATCAGCATGTGTGGCATTGTTGTCATTCAAACAGGCAATAACCAATTTTCTCTAATAACATTGTGGACACATTTTATGTCAAACCCGATAAGCTATATTTTAGCTTTGATGGGTGCAATCTTATGGGCAACTTATTGTGTAATTACCCGAAAATACAGTCAAGGTCATAACCCCATTGCATTATATTTTGTCCTGATTAGTGTAGTTTTATGGACAAAACTACTGATGACACATTCGATTGATACTTTACCAAACATCGACTTTGAAGTCTTACCATATTTAATTGCTGTGGGTCTTGCTACGGCTTTAGGTTACGCTGCATGGAATATTGGAATTATCAAAGGAAATATCACTTTTTTAGTGACACTTTCTTATTTTAGTCCAATATTTTCAACTTTATTTTCAATGCTAATTTTACAAACTGTACTCTCTTTAGAGTTTTGGCATGGGGTTTATTTGGTCACTTTAGGCTCACTGGTTTGTTGGTTGTCTACCAGTTGGGAGCAAATTAAACCTCGAATTCAAAAAATAAAATTACAATTTTAAGTGAGTATCAATATCTTAAAACCTATCAAAACTATCATAGATTTGGTTTTTATCACTGATCTGTTATATTTTTTTAGCACAGTTCTGTGTCTAGTGATTTCTTCTGATCTTTCCCATACTATAAAAATAGTCTGAAATGAGATCAAAGCCATGAACCATGATCAAGATTCAAAAAAATCTCCCCAATATGCAGACAGCTCTATCTCTGATAAAGCTTTTAAGCGCATGATTTTTTGGTTTTTTATTTACTGTACTTTATTTTGTGTTGGCGTTATTTTGGCAGTGGGTGCAGACCATAGTTACTTAAATTGATCCTTTGAGTTTTTATGTATAAATCTGAGCAATTACCCACCATCTTCAACAATTCATTGAAAATAGTAGGCTAAAACCATACGAAAAATTGCTGAACTTTTACACCAATATCAAGTGTAGTTGATCGAAGATGATCTTTATGAAGAACTGTATGTTGGGCAGAAAAATCGCTTTCCGTAAAACATTTTGATCAGCAGAATTGGGGGCTGCATTGCCCCTCTTTTTCCAAAACTTTAGGTGTGAATCTTCGTATAAGTTGGGTACATGCGGGTAAATTTTCAAATAAAATTCAGCATTTACAGTTAATGAGTACTATTTCAATCAACTCACTTTTACAAAATACGCTAGTCTACTTCCTACATCAGCATCATTATGAAAAACACTTATGCCAACTCAGACGCAATTTAGAACGTAATACAAAACAGATTTTCATTACCTAGAGCAGCATTTATCTGAACAATACCAAGTTTTTTGTTTTGCAAGTGGATTTTTCCTCTGAATTAAACTTCCTATTTTTAGGGATAATATGGACATCTATCATGCTCTTATTCAACAAAATATTGATGTAATCGCTAGTCAACTCTTTAATATGTTAAATTCACAACAGCATTATTTACGCTTGAATTGTTCATTTACATGCTTTACAGCTATTCAATACGGACTGGATTTTAATCAGCAGTATTGAAAATAAAATCAATCAAACTCAAGCGCTGTAATCCTTTAAAAAATTTTGAATTTTTCTAGGATTTAAAATAATTAAATGGAATTTTTAAATAGCGTACACCATTTGTTTCAGCTTCAGGGAAATGCCCTGCCACCATATTAATCTGAATTGCGGGTAAGATTAATTGCGGCATACTCAGGGTTGCATCACGTTGTTCTCGCATAGCGACAAAATCTGCTTTTTTGATACCGTCATGCACATGAATATTTTTTAATTTTTGCTCTTTTACACTGGTTTCACACAGATATTCTGTCCGTGTACTTGGCAAATAATCATGACACAAAAATATGCGATAATGTTCTGGCAAGGAAAATAGCTTTTGTATTGAATCATAGAGTTGTGATGCACTGCCTTTAGGGAAATCACAACGTGCCGTACCATAGTCATACATAAACAAAGTGTCACCGACAAATACACAATCTTCGATGACGTAGCTTAAGCACGCAGGCGTATGTCCTGGTGTAGCAATACTATAAGCTTGAAGTTGCCCAATTTTAAATGCTTCACCAGCTTCAAATAAGTAATCAAACGCAATATCAAAATCTGCCGTATTTTTAAAATGATAAATCTCAGTAAAAACTTTTTGTACTTCGCTGATTTTTTCACTCATTGCAATCTGACCACCCAATTTTTCCTTTAAATATTGAGAGGCGGTGAGATGGTCAGCATGTACATGCGTTTCCAAAATCCATTGAACTTTAAAACCATGTGTTTGGATGTAAGCAATGATCATATCGGCATGGGTGGTTTGCGTACTTGCCGAAGCTGCATCATAGTCTAAAACACTATCAATAATGGCGCATTGTAAAGTTTCTGGGTCAGCAACCACATAACTAAAAGTATTGGTATTTTCATCAAAAAAGTGTTGTATAACAGGTTTTTGCATATTATTTTACTCCAACAAATTTACGATGTAGCCAAACGCCAAAAAACATAGCCGCAAGGAAATAGATTGCTTGATAATAACCTAAACCAATCAAAGTAAAAGCAGGCGCTGGACAAATCCCTGCAATTCCCCAACCGATCCCAAAGATTAAAGCGCCAATACATAAACGTTTATCAATCTGCTGAGAGATAGGCAACTCAATTTTTTCATTAAATATCGTTACAGGTTTACGAATTGCCTTTTGAAATGGAATAAATGCAACACAAATTGCTCCAATCATGACAAACATCAAACTGGCATTCCACTCGCCAAATAGGTCTAAAAAACTCAATACATTTTCAGGATTTGCCATGCCTGACCACATCAAACCAATCGAAAATAAGCCACCAAAAACAAAAGCTAAAATATTTTTCATGATTATTGTCCTAGTATATGGCGCATGATATAAACCGTAACAAAACCAGCAAGCATAAATAAACTTGTAGCGACCATTGATCGAACTGAGAGTCGGCTCATACCACAAATACCATGTCCACTAGTACAGCCAGAACCTAAACGTGTGCCAAATCCAACCAAAACACCTGCGATTATCATTGCCAAGGGTGATGCATGGAGCTCAATTTGAGGATTAAAAAATAATCCATAAATAAAGGGGGTGAGAAATAAACCCAATAAAAACCACGTTGCAGGTCGTTGAAATAAAGCTTCTTTATTAAAAAGTTGTCCAACTAATCCACTAATTCCCGCAATTCTACCGTTAACATATAAATAGCCAACGACAGCGACACCTAAGAGTGTACCGCCCAAAAAGGCATTTAAATATGCGTGCATATTTGATTACTCAATAAACATTATATGTTTTTATAATATATTAATTAACTATGTTTTAAAATAGGATAATGCTAATTAATCATTTCCGTTTACATAACCCATCATTACTCTCAAAGAAAAATAAAATAGGAATAATAGATATAACAGCATTAAAATGTGAAAAATTAGCATGATCAAAATAAGAACACAGCTGTTTAAAAATATCTTTTTAAGGGGTTTATTTGTTGAATATTTAGACTTTTATCTTATGGGTGACTTTGATTTTGAGATTATTTCTAAGATACTCTTTCTATTCAGTTTTAAATCATGAGTTTTACATGTCTAACTTGAGCAATATTACCGTCATTGAACATCCAAATGACAAAGTAGCCCTATTCATCGATGGGCAAGCTATTTCTGAACGCTATGAAATTCATCATGAAAAAGCAATTATTGATGAATTAAAGCATTTAGAAGAGGGTAAAGCGCTTAAGTTATTTGAACAATTCATTTTTTCTCATACAGATCTCAACTTAGAACATAGTTATTTATACAGCACTTGTATTGTTAAGCAAAATCAGAGCTATCAAATTGCACGTAATTTTATTTATCGTCTTACTGTTTCAGGTCAAATGCCCTCTGAACATGTGATTACCAATCAAGGTAAAGCGATGTCACCAGAAGATATTAAGAAATTTATTAAAGATCATGTTGAAATGTCTTTAACCAAATATACTGATCTAAAATATGCATATTAATAATAAAAGCCTTAATTTTCATTAATTAAGGCTTTACTCAATATTTAAAACTTATTTTTATCATCACCAAGTTTTACAAATTGTGCTTCCATATCATTAAAAGCATCCGTAAAACCTATAAGTGAAATCTTGTTCTCAATTTGTTGATTTTTAGCTTTTTGATAACGTGTAAAAGCAAAATTGCCACGTTTTAACTGCCCGATAAGACTATTTGCATTTCTAAATAATCCTTCGCGTTCTTGTAAAGTATTCCCTTGGTCTATACGCACATATGCGGTACTGTTCTTTTCATGCTTTTCACCAATATTCACAATATATTGGTTATTTAAATGTAAAACCGAAATCGGACCTTTGCTCATCACACAGGCTTTAATATCGTCAAATGCTTTATATTGGCATTTAATCTTCCAACTCGCACGTCCCAATAATCTATTTTCCACATCCGTAATTGCATCACTTTTGACTTGACTACTCACTTTCGTAATCAATGAGGATAATTGATCATCAGCGGCATTTACCTGTGTTATAGAAACACCTGCAATAAACAAAATTAACGACCCCAATCGTAATGTATTGTTAAGCATACAATTTTCTCTGCTAAATTCTTGCTGAAATTCGATATAGACACAGCAATTTATAATAATGAATAAATTTGGTTGCACTATACCTTAAAATAGAAAAATTTCACTACTTTTTGAAAAAATAAACTTAAATAACAAACAACTAACAGCAAATACAAGCCATAGTTTGATTAATTCACCCCAATGAAAAATCAGCTGATTAAGTTTATTCACTTTTACAAAGTCATTCCCTATTTTGATGACTTTAAAATAAAAGTTGTGAAATCAATCACAATTATATCCATATATTGCAGAAAACCTTAACAAAAATAGGTGATTTTCATGATTTTACATACACTTTATTTTTATGTAGTTAATTTAAAATTGTATGTAAAATTATTTTTATTCTATGCGTGACGAAGTATTATCAATAACCATTTGATTTATTTTTTATTTTATAATCTTTTTTATATTTAGCTAACACTTCACTGAGTGAATTCATCAATATACTAGTATCGACACCCACCGCTACAAACTCAGTCCCTAAGTCTAAATATTTTTGTGTCACTTCATGCTGGGTTGAGAGTATTCCCGCTGCTTTGCCAGCCGCACGAATACGTTGAATTGCATCAATTACTACTTTTTGTACTGCGGGATGATTCGGATCACCTTGGTAACCCATTGTTGCAGATAAATCTACAGCCCCAATAAATATTCCATCAATACCCTCTACATTTAGAATATCGTCCAAATGTGCCAAACCTGTGACTGATTCTATTTGAATTAATAAACAAATATTTTCATGTGCAGTTGCATAATAATCTGGAATACTGTTCCAACGTGTTGCCCGTGCCAATGCAGCACCCACACCGCGAACACCGTGTGGTGGATAACGCACCGCTTTTACCATTAATTCTGCTTGTTCAACACTTTCCACCATGGGAATCAACAACGTTTGTGCACCGATGTCTAAAAGTTGCTTGATGAGTTGCACACTACCAATCGGTGGACGCACTACAGCTTGTGAAGGATAAGCAGCAATGCTTTGCAATTGTGATAAAGTTGTTCTTAAATCACTCGGTGCATGTTCACCATCAATCAATAACCAGTCATAGCCAACATTTGCAGCAATTTCAGTGCCATAGGCATCTGCTAACCCCACCCATAAACCAATTTGCTGTTCGGTTTTTAATTTCTGTTTGAAATAATTAGTATAATCAATCATATACTTCACTCTTTGGGGCATTATACGTTCATACTTATTAAACGCTGATTAAACCAAAATACCAATATAGATTTTATATTGCATCATGCCTGAAACGTCTTAATCTAAAATAGCGTATAATATTTAATACCATCATGTTGGCAAAATTCTTTGCCCATTTACATGAAGTTTAAAGTAAAATCATTCATTATCAATTTATGGGATTGAAGTATGGATTTGCTCAAGATTGCTCAAAAACGTTATACCACCAAAGCATATGATGCCACTCAAAAAATTCCTCAAGAAAAATTTGAACGTTTACTCGAAATCTTACGTCTAAGCCCTTCTTCTATTAATATCCAACCATGGCATTTTTTTATCGCAGATCGTGATGAAGCAAAACAACGTATTGCAAAAGCTTTGGTTGGAAAATACGCCTATAATGCAGCAAAAGTTTTAGACTCATCTCATACCATTCTCTTTTGTACCCAGGCTGATATTTCGGAACAACATCTTGATCATTTACTTGCACAAGATGATCGCAGCGGTCGTTTTAAAGATGACACCGCCAAACAAGGACAAAAAGACAGCCGCACAGGTTATGTTGATTATTATCGCAACGAAAAAGGTGATATTCAACGCTGGGCAGAAAATCAAACTTTTATCGCACTTGGGCAAGCATTATTGGCAGCAGGAATTGAAGGGATTGATGCCACACCGATTGGCGGTTTCAATGAGGAAATTATTACCGAAGAATTGAGTTTAACAGAAAAAGAACTTATCCCTTCGGTTCTATTGACTTTAGGTTATCGCAGTGAACAGGATTTTAATGCAAAACTACCTAAATCCCGCTTAAATCCCCAAGATATCTTTACTACGCTTTAAATAGCTAGAGGCATCGTAGGAAAAACTCTTCTGATGCCTCAGATTATATCTTATAAGCGCTTATTATTAAAAATAAGAATGCTAGACTAACATGTCAGAGAGATTAATTTAGCACTTTTATTTTCGTGTACATTCAATAGGCTCTAACACTTTAAAAGGCTTGACTACTTCTAAACGCATTTTCTTTTTACTCAACTCTAAAATTTTAGCTTGAGCATTTGGAAATTGTTCATATTCTTTCTCAAGCGCTTTTTCATAGGTTTTATCATCAGAGTCTACTTTTAATAGTTTGGTCTTGGTAAAAATAAGGGTCTGATGCTCATCCAATGCCCATGCACTTTTTGTTTTCATTTGGGTATGAATGGTTTTTACATCATTTCCAAACTGAATTTTAGAATCAGAAAAATATGTTCCATTTTCATAATATTGATCGGTCGACTGGATGAAGACATTGTTATTTTTGATTTCTTGTGTACACATCCATTCGCCTGCGATCAGCGAGGTATCTATTTCTGTTTGTTTTGCAAAGCTTTGTATAGACATTAAACTAAGCAGCAGCGTACTAATTAAGGCATAAGTCTTTATATACATCGTTTCTTCTATTTTATGAAAATTTGCCCAAATTTTAGCTTAATTTATTTGTAAAAAGTAGATTTTAAGGGGGATTTTCATTGTTTTTATCAGTCCACTCTATATTAAAAATTTAGGATCAAGTTTATCTATCTTAGATCCTAAATTTCACTCAAATTATCATGTAAGATTTATTCTGTTTCACTGACAGATGTTTCTTCTTGTAACATGCTTAAGCCAGTGTTTGTCGTAGCGTTTATTTGATTTTCTCTTGTACTTTTTAACTTAATCTGTAAACGTAACTCATTGGTCGAGTCTGCATTTCGCAATGCTTCATCATAGCTAATAGCTCTTTCATTATATAAATCAAACAATGCTTGATCGAAAGTTTGCATCCCAAGCTCCCGAGATTTTGTCATGATTTCTTTAATTTCATGGAAGTTTCCTTTTAAAACCACATCTGAAATTAAAGGGGTATTGAGTAAAATTTCAACTGCTGCACGACGACCTACATCATTTTCTGTTCGAATTAAACGTTGCGAAATGATCGCTTTCATATTCGATGATAAGTCCATTAACAACTGATTGCGGCGTTCCTCTGGAAAAAAATTAATGATTCGATCTAATGCTTGATTGGCGTTATTGGCATGTAACGTTCCTAGACAGAGATGTCCTGTTTCAGCAAAAGCGATCGCATGCTCCATAGTTTCTGTATCACGAATTTCACCGATCAAAATAACGTCTGGGGCTTGGCGTAAGGTATTTTTTAAAGCATTATGCCAAGAATGACAATCTACCCCGACTTCACGGTGTGTAATCATAGATTTTTTATGTTTATGTACATATTCCACAGGATCTTCTACCGTAATAATATGTCCAGCTGAATGCTCATTTCTATAATCAATCATAGCAGCCAATGATGTTGACTTTCCTGAGCCTGTCCCCCCCACAACGAGCACTAAACCACGCTTTTCCATAATCACGTTCTTAAGTGCTTCAGGTAATTTGAGTTTTGTAAAGTTTGGAATTTCTGCGGTAATTGTACGAATCACCATACCGACTTGTAACTGTTGCTGAAAAACATTCACACGAAAACGTGAAACATCAGGTACAGATATTGCAAAGTTACATTCCAATTCTGTTTCGAATTCCTGACGTTGCTTCTCATTCATCAAACTATAAGCAAAAAGTTTAGTTTTTTCCGCAGTTAATGCGTTTTGTCCCAAAGATTTCATTAAACCTTGATGTTTTATACTCGGTGGAAAATCCGCAGAAATAAATAAGTCTGATCCCCCAAACTCTACTACCTTAGTCAACATATGGAACATATAGCGTTGTGCTTCTTGTAATAGTTCTGTTGTATACATATTTTCCCCAATCTTTTGCAAAGTTAATCATTCTTTAATTGGTCAATATCTTATAAATAGTGACTAATTTTTTTGTGCATTCTGTCATATTTTTAAATTTATTCTCAATCAGTTTTTCTCTATAAATTAAATATTTCAAAGAAAAATTATTTTATTTCCTGTTGATTCAATCAAAATCAAATTCTGATCTTGCCTAATTAATCGATTTACCACCGCACAAAAAAGCCTACCAATTTTACTTATTATGTTTTAATAATCCAAAATCAATAGGCTTAAGTTCATTTAAAATCTAATTATTCAGCAGAAATATCTTCAAATAACACAGAAGATAAATAACGTTCCCCCGCATCTGGCAAAATTACGACAATGGTTTTGCCAGCATTTTCAGGACGGGCAGCTAATTTCGCTGCTGCTGCCAAAGCTGCGCCACTTGAGATGCCTACAAAAATCCCTTCTTGAGTTGCAGATTGACGTGCAAAATCAATCGCTTCTTGATTTTCAATAGCAATGACTTCATCTACCAAATCTAAATCCAAATTTTTTGGAATAAAGTTTGCGCCAATGCCTTGGATTTTGTGTGGACCAGGGGTTAACTCTTCACCACGTTTTGCTTGTCCAATAATTGGAGAATCAGCAGGTTCAACTGCCACAGAATAAATGGGCTGATTCTTTACGTGTTCAAAATAACGTGAAATGCCTGTGATCGTACCTCCAGTTCCAACGCCAGCCACAAGAATGTCAACTTTTCCACCCGTTGCTGCAAAAATTTCTGGTCCTGTCGTCGTTTCATGGATTTTAGGGTTGGCAGGATTTTCAAACTGTTGTGGTAAATAATACAACTCTGGCTGCTCTGTTGCTAAACGTATAGCTTCATCCACTGCCCCTTTCATGCCTTTGGCAGGTTCAGTCAACACTAGGTTTGCACCTAATGCTTTTAACACCTTGCGACGCTCGATACTCATACTTGCAGGCATAGTCAAAGTAATATCGTACCCTTTGGCAGCAGCAACATAAGCCAAAGCAATTCCTGTATTGCCACTAGTTGGCTCAACAATATGCATTCCTTTTTTGAGTTTTCCACTTTTTTCAGCATCTTCAACCAATGCCGCACCCACACGGTCTTTCACAGAAAATGCTGGGTTACGGCTTTCAATTTTTGCTAAAACAGTTGCGGCATTTGATACTAAACGGTTGATGCGTACTAAGGGTGTATTGCCAATCGCTTCAGCATTATTGACATAAACCGCAATGCCTAAATTTTCAGTTTGTGGAAATGTAGAATCAGTCGCCATGAGATTTTCCTTAAATTTTAAAATTAATCTGTATCTAACTATCATATCGCCTTTTTAGGCATGGTTGATATTCAGTAAAGTGATTTATTTATAAAAATTTGTGAAATGTATATTTGATAAAAATCAAAAGCCTAGTTTTTATAAACGTTTTCAAAGACTGCTATTTTTCATAGCTGATGGGTTGAAATATTTTTTGGACGAATAATTAAGTTTATGCTAGCAATCTGCAAATTATCTTATACATTTAATGTCAATTTAGACATAATAGAATTTATCAGGATAATAGTATTGAGATTTATATGGGAAACAATGCTTATCAAAAATTTTATCGTCAATTTACCAAAAAAGTTTTAGATAAAATTGTCAGCCCTCAAGTGCTTGGTGATACACAAGCTCTTGAAAATACAATAAAAGAAAAAGACAATCATGTGAATGTTTGTTATGTCATCCAAGATGACTCAACATCCAATAAAGTTCTAATTGACAATGAAACTGAAAAGAGAGATCTACATTCTGCATTTGCACCTTTGATTTTAAATGAATTACAAGAAGACGACTCATTTTTAGTGCTTGAATCATCAAAAAGGAATGCTTCAGCTTATTATCCTGATAAATTGATTCGCTTAGTGGAATATTTACTCAAACATGCTGATGAAGATGTGTTATTTGTTCCTGTAACTATTTTATGGGGACGTGCACCTGAAAATGAAGACAGTTGGTACAAAGCATTGATGGCAGATGCTTGGGCAAAACCCACAGGAATCAAACAAGCTTTAAATATCACGCTGTATGGTCGTGAAAATTATATCGAGTTTCATCCAGCCATTTCTTTAAGATCCTTGATCAACACAGCACTTGAAGTTGCCCCAAACTTTGCACCAGCCCATTATGTGGTGACGCAACTGAACCAATCCTTTAATCAATATAAAGAAGCAATTTTAGGACCAGACTTATCAGATCGTCGCAATGTCATTAACAAATTACTGACTTCGGATGTGATCAAAGAAGCTGTTTTAACAGAAAGTATCCATAAAAAAATCAGTGTGCAACAGGCAGAAGACTTAGCTAAAAAATATTTAGATGAAATTGTTTCAGACTTTTCCTATTCCACGCTACGTTTTGCTGAAATTGCATTAACAAAATTATGGACACAGCTTTACGATGGCATCCAAGTACATAACTTTGAAGTTGTACGTGAACTCGCCAAAGATTATGAAATCGTCTACACACCTTGTCATCGTAGCCATATCGACTATTTATTATTGTCTTATGTGATTTATAAACGCGGTTTAATGGTGCCACATATTGCTGCAGGTATTAATTTGAATATGCCTGTAGTCGGACAGTTAATGCGTGGTGCGGGTGCTTATTTTATTCGCCGTAGCTTTAGTGGTAATGCGCTATATACGGCTGTTTTTAAAGAGTATGTACATAGTTTACTCAGTCGAAATACACCTTTGGAATATTTTATTGAAGGGGGGCGTTCACGTACAGGTTTATTGTTACCTGCCAAAAAAGGTATGCTCGCCATGACCATCCAAAGTCACTTGCGTGGCAATAGTAAGCCAATTGCATTTATTCCAACCTATTTTGGTTATGAAAAATTGCTTGAAGGTTCATCTTATATCAAAGAACTGGGAGGACAGAAAAAACAAGCTGAATCACTATTTGGCTTACTCAAATCAATTCAAAAAATTGAAAAAGTGTTTGGAATGGTACATGTTAACTTTGGTGAGCCTGTATTCCTCAAAGAAATTTTAGATCAAAATAAAGTACCTCAGCATGTAAGTTTACAAGAAGAATTACCCGACTCAGTTAAACTTGCAGTAGATGAGGTGGCTAACGATATTTTAGAAAATATCAATAAAGCCGCAGTGATTAATCCTGTTAATTTATTAGCAACCATTTTACTGAATGCCCCTACTCATGCGCTTGCTGAGCGTGATGTGTTATTGCGTTTAGAACAATTTAAGTCATTGTTAAAACATCATCAATATGATGAAAGAATGCAAATTACCGCACTTTCCAATCATGAAATTATTCAATATGCGATCAAACTGAAACAAGTTGAATTTATTGAACATGACAATGAACGCTGGCTCAAAGTCTGTAACCAACAAGAGGCTTTACTTAAATATTTTAGCAATAACATTTTACATACGTTGATTTTACCTGCGTTGGTTGCCTATATTTTAACGGCACAAACAGAGCCTGTGATTGAAAAAATCAGCAAAGATGAAGTGTTAAATGCAGCCCTGCAGCTCTACCCTGAACTAAAAAATACCTATTTTTTAAAGTGGGAAGTAACGCAAATTTCAAGTGAAATAACGCATATTTTAACGTTCTTTGAAACGGAAAAATTAGTAAAAATTGAAGATCAAACGATCTATATTGATCAAGCAGATGTGTCTTTACGTTTATTAAAAGCTTTTGCTCACTTATATACAGTGAATCTCAAAACTTAAGCGAAAATCATAAAAACCGAAGTCTATCTTCGGTTTTTTATTTCACAGCGAAAACACCATAATAATTCATTACTTGGGCAAAGTTTTCTACAGAGCGAAACCCAACTTTGAGCAGTAATTTTTTTAAATGTTGATTGGAAATGAGGAAAAAGTCATCCTGTAATCGTTCAACCATTGCCTGACTTTGTTTTTCTACCAAACCTGTGAGTTCTGCTAAGTTTTGCAAAGTTTTTAATTGGGATTGATTTTCAATTTGTGTCAAATCATAACTCAAGCAAAATCCTTTTTCGTTTAAAGCATGATAAATCTCTTGAAAATACGTTGTCTTGGCAGTTTCAGGAATAAAGTGTGAAACTAAAATCGACAGCGCAACATCAAATGTTTGTTTTAAATCTTTTAAACCCGATGTATCCATTGCTCTAAATGTAACATTTTGATCTAAATTATCAGTCGCTAATAATGCTTGGGCTTTTTCCAGCATATTCGGGGCAGGATCAATCGCCGTAAATGACCATTGTGGATAGTGTTTTGCAAGATAGCGTAATTCATGCCCTGTACCACAGCCGACTATCAAAATATTCGCATGCGTTGGTGCATAAGTTTTAAGTAAAGCATTGACTTGTAAATGAATCAACTCATAACCAGGAATCAGTTTTCGGATGTGTTCATCATAACTTTCCACAACTTTTGGATGATTAAAATCTTTCGCCATTACAATACTCTTTTTGATTCCTCTAACCTAGTTACAACTTATCAAATCCTCACCAGCCCTCCTTTTAATAAGGAGGGAGGCTTGATGTTTACAGTTGAATTAAGCAATTTCTTGCAAATTTAATTCATTACGCATAAATTCTTGCAACTTAAATTTTTGCGCCTTACCTGAAGCAGTCATTGGAAATTCTTTAAAGAAACGGACATATTTCGGCACTTTATTGTGTGAAATATGCTCTTTGCAGAATTGGCGAATACACTCCTCAGTCACCTCATGATGTTCATGTAAAATAATACATGCACAGAGTTCTTCACCATAGCGTGGGTCAGGTAAACCGATCACCTGCACATCTGAAACATCAGGATGCGTATATAAAAAGTCTTCAATTTCTTTCGGGAATAGATTTTCACCACCACGAATCACCACATCCTTAATGCGACCTTTGATTTTGACAAAGCCCTCATCGTCCATTTCAGCAATATCACCTGTATGCATCCATTTTGCAACATCAATCACTTCTTTGGTTTTTTCTTCATCTTCCCAATAACCGAGCATTACTGAATAACCGCGTACACAGAGCTCACCAAGTTTGCCACGTGGTACGACCTTGCCTTGTTCATCAATAATTTTGATTTCTAAATGAGGTTGAACACGCCCTACTGTTCCTACTCGACATTCGATCGGATCAGTCGTTGAAGTTTGCACACTCACAGGTGCAGTTTCAGTCATACCATAACAAATGGTAATTTCACTCATATGCATACGATCAATCACACGTTGCATAATTTCTCGTGGACATGGACTTCCTGCCATAATGCCTGTACGAAGACTGCTGAGGTCAAACTGATCAAACGTTTCTTGTTCCAGCATGGCAATAAACATGGTTGGCACACCATAGGCTGCAGTACATTTTTCTTGCTCAATGGCTTTTAAACTCTCTAAAGGATTGAACACTGCAGCAGGATAAACCATGGTTGAACCATGCGTGATACAGGCAAGATTACCCATCACCATACCGAAGCAATGAAAAAGTGGCACAGAAATACATACCCGATCTTTTGGGGTTAAATGAATACCTTCCCCCACAAAATAACCATTATTTAAAATATTATTATGCGTCAGCATCGTGCCTTTCGGATTACCTGTGGTTCCTGAGGTGAACTGAATATTGATGGTTTCATCAAATTGTAAGTCTTGCGCAATGCTTTCAAGCTGTGCGAGTTGTTCCGCACTTGGCTCATTGAGTAAATCAGAAAAACGATGAATTCCTTGATGTTGTTCATCAATTTTAATCACATGCTTTAAATGCGGTAATTTTTCAGCATTTAAGATTTTATCTGTAGCACCTTCAAGCTCAGGTGCGATTTGCATTAAAATTTGTTGATAATCCGTTGTTTTAAATGCTGAAGCGATCACCAATCCTTTGCATGACACTTTATTTAAAACATATTCCAACTCATTTTTTTTATAAGCAGGATTTAGATTCACTAAAATAATCCCTGCTTTAAAGGCTGCAAACTGGGTAATTGTCCATTCCACACAGTTCGGTGACCAAATAGCCAAACGGTCGCCTTTTTGCAAACCTAAACGCAATAAACTACAGGCAAAAGCATTCACTTTTTCTTGTAACTGCTTATAGCTTAAGCGTACATTCTGATGAAGACTGACCACCGCATCCTGATCAGCATAAATTTGACAAGCTTCATCAAATTTTTCACCAATGGTCATTCCCACTAATGGGGCTTGACTTGTTCCATATGCGTAACTTAACCGTACTTGCGACATTGAATCATACTCCTTGATTCTTTGTGATTTTGCTCTTTTAATCTGTCATTTAATTGTTTTTCCGTGACTACTTGTCGAAACAGATTTTTTGTGTATTCCTTTACTTGGTTAAATGTGATGACTCCTTATTTTCTACAGCATTTACACAAAAATCGGCAATCTGTTTCACAAAATAATCCTTATACGATTGATCAAACATGACATTTCGAGAAGGGTTTAACGGTTCAATCACCACAAAGGTCATTGCGCCAACCACACACAATGCAGCAGTGTTTAAATCCTCAAAACCAAATTCTCCCGAAGTTTTACCTTGTGCCAAGATTTCCTTCATGGTCTGTTTGATCAATTGCTTACTACGGAAACGTCCATGCTCTAATTCAGGATCAACGGGTTCAAACATCAGCGAATACGCAAGCTGAGGACTATTCATCGCACGTCTTACAAATGTGGTAACTGCTTTATGTAACTTTTCAGTCGCAGTTAACTCACCTGCTGCAATATGATTCAGAATATCAACTTCAACATGAATCGCATCGTCTAGCACCTCTATCAGCACTTGGCTTTTATTGGCAAAATAACGATAGACCAATCCACTTGATACTCCTGCACGATCAGCAATGGCTTGTATCTGTGCGTCTTTAAATCCTCCTTGTGCAATCAACTCCCGTGCGGACTGCAAAATCGTTTTGCGATTTTGCGCCATTCGCTCTTGCATTAAAGATGATCGTTTATAGCTCATATTTTGTATTCTCAACCAATTAAAATGAATTGTAAATCAATTTTTGAATTTATATTCACTTTTTCAAAAAAAACATGTATTGTATTTTTAGAAACAACAAAAAGTGTGTTTTTGGAACAACAAATAAAATCGTTAGGATGACAGGATAATGAACCTACAAAGTATTGATTTCGGACTAGATGAAACATTAATCGCACTCCGTGATTCAGTTGCAGCATTTTGTGCAAAAGAAATTGCACCTATTGCTAAGCAAGTCGATCAAGATAATTTATTCCCACATCACCTTTGGAAAAAATTTGGTGACATGGGGTTAATGGGTTTAACCGTAAGTGAAGAATACGGTGGTACAAATTTAGGTTATCTTGCTCATATTATTGTCATGCAAGAAATCTCACGTGCATCTGCTGCCATCGGTCTATCTTATGGTGCTCATTCTAACCTATGTGTGAACCAAATTAACCGAAATGGTAATGAAGATCAAAAACAACGCTATTTACCTAAATTAATTTCAGGTGAATATGTCGGTGCGTTGGCAATGTCTGAACCTAATGCAGGCTCAGATGTGGTCAGCATGAAGCTCAAAGCTGAAGATGCAGGTGATCATTTTGTATTAAATGGCTCAAAAATGTGGATCACCAATGGTGGCGACGCTGACGTTCTTGTCGTCTATGCCAAAACTGATCTTGCCGCAGGTGCAAAAGGTATGACCGCATTCCTTGTTGAAAAGACCATGGAAGGTTTTAGTCATGGTACACACCTCGACAAACTCGGTATGCGTGGTTCAAATACCTATCCACTGTTCTTTGATAATGTCAAAGTTCCCAAAGAAAATGTCTTAGGTGGCGTAGGCAATGGCACAAAAGTATTAATGAGTGGTTTGGATTATGAACGTGCAGTGCTTAGTGGCGGACCACTTGGCATCATGGATGCATGTTTAGATGTAGTGATTCCATACATTCATGACCGTAAACAGTTTGGTCAAGCTTTAGGTGAGTTCCAGCTGATGCAAGGCAAAATCGCGGATATGTACTCCACTTGGTTAGCCTCTAAAGCATTGGTTTATGCAGTCGGGGCTGCGTGTGACAAAGCAGATCATGATCGTGGTTTACGTAAAGATGCAGCCAGTGCAATTTTGTATTCGGCTGAAAAAGCCACATGGATGGCAGGTGAAGCGATCCAAACTTTAGGTGGGAATGGTTATATCAATGAATATGACACAGGTCGTCTGTGGCGTGATGCCAAACTGTATGAGATCGGTGCAGGCACTTCTGAAATTCGCCGTATGTTAATCGGTCGTGAACTGTTTAACGAAACCAAATAGTTTTTCCAACCTCAACTTGGCAAAGTCCGATCTTCGCCAAGTTGAACATCAAATTCAGTAAGTTTTTTATAATTTATTTGCTGAAATAAAATCGAATATAAAAAAAGACAAGGACGTTCAAAATGAACCAAATACAAAGCAAAATTAATATTCGAAGTGAAGATTTCAAAGCCAATCAAGCGGCAATGCAACAATTGGTCGATGATCTGAAACAAAAAGTGGCGACCATTGCTTTGGGTGGTGGCGAAAAAGCCCGTGAAAAGCATATTGCACGAGGCAAACTCCTCGCACGTGACCGTATTGACCAATTAATTGATGCAGGTACCGCATTTTTAGAAATCGGGCAAATCGCAGGCTTGAATGTCTATGCCGATGATGTTCCTGCTGCAGGTGTGGTTGCAGGGATCGGTCAAGTACAAGGTGTCAGCTGCATGATCGTGGCAAATGATGCAACAGTAAAAGGTGGAACGTATTATCCATTGACTGTGAAAAAGCATTTACGTGCACAAGAAATCGCTGAACAAAACCATTTACCGTGTATTTATATGGTCGACTCTGGTGGTGCTTTCTTGCCGATGCAAGATGAAGTCTTCCCAGATCGTGATCATTTTGGACGTATTTTTTATAATCAAGCCCGTATGTCGAGCATGGGCATTGCCCAAATTGCGATTGTGATGGGGAGCTGTACCGCAGGTGGTGCGTATGTACCTGCTATGTCAGATGAAACTATTATTGTACGTAATCAAGGTACTATTTTCTTGGGTGGTCCTCCTCTCGTCAAAGCGGCAACAGGTGAAGTGGTGACTTCAGAAGATCTTGGCGGTGGTGATGTACATACGCGTCTGTCGGGTGTTGCAGATCATTTGGCAGAAAATGATGAACATGCCATTTTGATCGCTCGCAATATTGTTAAAAATTTAAATAAAGCACCGAACCAGAATCATGTGGAGATCGAAGAGCCGCTTTATGCTGCGGAAGAACTGTACGGCATCATTCCAACCGATACTCGTAAACCGTTTGATATTCGTGAAGTGATTGCTCGCATTGTCGATGGTTCACGTTTAGATGAATTTAAAGCCCGCTTTGGGACGACGTTAATCACAGGTTTTGCCTCTATTTATGGTATGAAAGTGGGCATCATTGCCAATAACGGAATTTTATTTTCAGAGTCTGCCCAAAAAGGTGCGCATTTCATTGAACTGTGCACACAGCGCAATATTCCGTTGTTATTCCTACAAAATATCACAGGCTTTATGGTCGGTCGTCAGTATGAAAATGAAGGTATTGCCAAACATGGTGCAAAACTGGTCATGGCAGTTGCAACAGCGAATGTTCCAAAAATTACCATGGTGATCGGTGGTTCATTTGGTGCAGGCAACTACGGCATGTGTGGTCGTGCCTACTCGCCTCGCTTCTTATGGACTTGGCCAAACTCACGGATCTCAGTGATGGGTGGTGAACAAGCAGCTAGCGTACTCTCTACCTTGAAACGTGACCAAATTGAAGCCAAAGGTGAAAGTTGGAGCGCTGAACAAGAAGACCAATTTAAACAACCGATTCGTGATCAATACGAACATCAAGGACATCCATATTATGCATCAGCACGTTTATGGGATGACGGTGTCGTTGATCCTGCACAATCTCGTCATGTTTTAGGCTTAAGTTTGGCGGCTGCACTGAATGCACCGATTTTACCAACCAAGTTCGGCGTATTCCGTATGTAAGAGGTGCAACATGGATTTTCAATATTTACAACTCGAACAACAGCAACACGTTGCAACGGTGTGGATTAATCGTGCTGAATTGCATAATGCCTTTAACACCCAAGTGATAGAAGAATTAAACCAATGTTTTCAACAGTTAAATACACGTAATGATATTCGCGTGGTGGTTTTAGCAGGTCGTGGCAAAAGCTTTTCCGCAGGTGCTGACCTGAATTGGATGAAACAAGCAGGCGAAGCATCGCAAGCGGATAATCAAGCCGACGCTTTAAAACTTGCGAAAATGCTACAGAGTTTAGCAACGTTAAAACAACCTACGATTGCTCGTGTACAAGGTGTCGCATTTGGTGGTGGGATGGGCTTAGCTTCTGCATGCGACATTTGTGTGGCAAGCACAGATGCAAAATTTGCAACGTCAGAAGTACGTTTAGGTTTAGCCCCCTCTACTATCAGTCCTTATGTGATTCGTGCCATTGGCGCACGTCAGGCATCACGCTATTTCCTCACTGCAGAGCGTATTTCGGCAGAACAAGGCAAAGCGATTGGTTTAGTGCATGAAGTCACCTCACCTGAACAACTCGACAGTAAAATTCAAGAGATCATTGACACCTTAGTTTTGGGTGGTCCTGAAGCACAGTCTGCGTCAAAACAACTGATTCAAATGGTCAGCCAAGAAAGCTTAACTGAAGATTTATTGCTACAAACAGCGCAACATATCGCCCATGTACGTCAGGGGGCTGAAGCAAAAAATGGATTACAGGCGTTTTTAACGAAACAAAGCCCTGAATGGATTACAAACAGTACAGAATAAGGACAACACCATGTTTGAAAAGATTTTAATTGCCAATCGTGGCGAAATCGCTTGCCGTGTAATTCATACAGCGAAAAAATTAGGCATTGCAACAGTAGCAGTATATTCGGATGCTGATGCAAATTCTCAGCATGTCAAACAAGCAGATGAAGCAGTATATATTGGTGAATCCCCTGCTTCACAAAGTTATTTACAAGTTGATCGTATTATTCAAGCCGCTTTAGACACAGGTGCGCAAGCGATTCATCCAGGCTATGGCTTCTTGTCTGAAAATGATCAATTTGCCCTTGCGTGTGAAAAAAATAATATCGTATTTATTGGTCCACCTGTCGCTGCGATCTTGGCAATGGGACTTAAGGCAACCTCAAAAGCGCTCATGGAAAAAGCAGGTGTGCCTCTAACGCCAGGTTATCATGGCACCAATCAAGATGCGGCTTTTTTAAAACAACAAGCCGATGGCATTGGCTACCCTGTTCTCATCAAAGCCAGTGCAGGTGGTGGTGGTAAAGGCATGCGTTTGGTCGAGCGTGAAGCTGACTTTTTAGATGCGCTGTCTTCGTGTAAAAATGAAGCAAAATCAAGCTTCGGCAATGATGAAGTTTTAGTAGAACGCTATGTCGTCAATCCACGCCATGTTGAAGTACAAGTTTTTGGTGACTCACATGGTAACTACGTGCATTTATTTGAACGAGATTGTTCTGTACAACGTCGTCACCAAAAAGTGTTAGAAGAAGCACCTGCACCAAAAATTACTGAAGAAAAATTGGAAGCCATGCGTAAAGCAGCGATTGATGCAGCCAGTGCGGTGAATTATGTCGGTGCAGGCACAGTTGAGTTCATTGTAGAACAAGACGGCACAGCGTATTTCATGGAAATGAACACCCGTTTACAAGTTGAACACCCTGTGACTGAAATGATCACAGGACAAGACTTAGTCGAATGGCAACTACGTGTTGCAAGCGGTGAGCCTTTACCAAAATTACAGCATGAACTTAGCATCCATGGGCATGCGATTGAAGCACGTATCTATGCCGAAGAACCTGAAAAAGGCTACTTACCTGCAATTGGGAAAATTCACTACTTACATTATCCTGAGCAAAATGAGCATGTGCGTGTCGACAGTGGCATTGTGCAAGGCGATGAAATCACCACGTATTATGACCCAATGATTTCAAAACTCATCGTTTGGGGCAAAAACCGTGATGAAGCATTGGTACAAATGCACCATGCGCTTGGGCATTTCCATGTTGAAGGTTTGGGCAATAATATTGCATTCTTAGACCGCATCATTCGTTGCGACTCATTCAAAAATGCAGAGTTGGATACCAACCTCATTCAACGTGAAGACGCATTTTTATTTAAAAATATCCGTGCTGCAGATACCAACCTGATTATTACCGCAGCATTTACCGAGTTACTCAGTCGATTTCAACACAATCAAACAGCAAATAACCCTGTTTGGCAAAATCAATCGACTTGGCGTTTAAACCAAGCTGGACTGTATCCAATTAAACTTAAATTGGCAGATACGCAAATTCAAGTGAATTTTAGAGCAGTTGGCGATCAATTCATTGCTGAATATCAAGATTTAAAATTGCAAATTTCAGGTCAGTTACTGAATGACAATACCATACAAATCGACCTCAATGGCTTAAAGCAAAAAGTGGCATTTAGTCGTAATGCTCAAGCACTCACGGTATTTTCTAATGCACAAAATTATATTTTTGAACAAATTTTGGCAAAAATTAGCAATGAAGATGATGCAGGAAATGAAAGCAATCTGAAAGCACCAATGCCAGGTGTAATTACCAAAGTCTTAGTTTCTGCCAAAGACCAAGTGAAAAAGGATGATATTTTACTGACACTTGAAGCGATGAAAATCGAATATACCATTCGTGCCCCACATGATGGTGTGATTGCTGCAGCGTATTTCCAAGCAGGTGATCAAGTCAAGGCAGGCGATGAATTGGTCGAGTTTGAAATATTAGCGGAGAATGTTGCATGACGATCCCACACGACAACTTCGTTAAAATCGTTGAAGTCGGTCCACGAGATGGACTGCAAAACGAAAAAACACCTCTGACACTTGAACAGCGTAAAGCTTTGATTGTGGATTTAATGCATACAGGACTGACTTCAATTGAAGTCGGCTCTTGTGTCTCAGCAAAATGGGTACCGCAAATGGCAAATAGTGATCAACTGTTTGCTGATCTACCTCAAGACCCCAATATTGGCTTTAGCTTACTTACGCCAAATCTTAAAGGTTTTGAGTCTGCACTCGCGGTAGGTTGCCAAGAGGTTGCGGTATTTACCGCAGCGTCTGAAAGCTTTACCCGTAAAAACATCAACTGTTCAATAGATGAAAGCTTTGAAAAATTTGCTGATGTTTTGGCTGCAGCCAAAGCTAATCATGTCAAAGTACGTGGCTATGTGTCTTGTATTGTCGATTGTCCTTATGAAGGTGCAATCGATCCCAAACAAGTGGCACAAGTGACACAGCGTTTGTATGACATGGGCTGTTATGAAGTGTCTTTAGGTGAAACCATTGGCACAGCAACGCCTGATCGTGTTAAAAAAGTGTGGGAAGCTTGCCTCGCAGAACTGAACAGTAAAGTGTTAGCAGGACATTTCCATAATACCTACGGTATGGCGATAGCGAATATTTATCAATCCCTTGAACAAGGTATTCGTGTCTTTGACTCGTCTATTGCTGGGCTTGGCGGTTGCCCTTATGCCAAAGGTGCTTCTGGTAATGTCTCAACCGAAGACTTGTATTATTTATTGTCAAAAATGGGCTTTGAAACAGGAATTCACCTTGATGCACTGATGCAAGCCAGTCGAAATATTAGTCAAGTTTTAAATCGAACAAATCCTTCAAATTATGCAAATGCCTACTGGCAAACTCAATGTGTTTCATGAGATAAACCTGCATAATTGAAAAAATTAATGGAATAAGCACGTAATAATAAGGTGGAATATGCTCAATAAAGTCTATGCAAATGCCAATGATGCACTCAAAGATATCGTCCAAGATGGACAAACTTTAGCTGTAGGTGGTTTTGGTCTCTGTGGTATGCCCGAAGCCCTTATTGCTGCATTAAAAGCAACGGGTGTCAAAGAGTTAACTTGTATTTCCAACAATGCAGGTGTGGATGGGTTTGGTTTAGGATTGCTTCTTGAAACGAAACAAATCAAAAAAATGATCGCATCTTATGTCGGTGAAAACAAAGAGTTTGAACGCCAATTTTTAAATGGTGAACTTGAAGTTGAACTCACCCCACAAGGCACTTTGGCTGAAAAATTACGTGCTGGTGGTGCAGGCATTCCCGCTTTCTTTACGCAAGCAGGTGTAGGCACACTGATTGCTGAAGGCAAAGAAGTCCGTAATTTTAATGGTAAAGATCATATTTTAGAGGAATCACTGACTGCGGATATTGCGCTGGTCAAAGCCTATAAAGCAGACAAAGCAGGCAATTTAATTTTTCGTAAAACAGCACGTAACTTTAACCCTGACTGCGCTACCGCAGGCAAAATCACCGTGGTTGAAGTCGAAGAATTGGTCGAAGTCGGTGCATTAGATCCTGATCATGTACATCTTCCTGGAATTTATGTGCATCGTATTATCGTCAATGCGCAACCTGAAAAACGTATCGAACAATTGACATTAAAATCAGAGGGATAAGCTCATGGCATGGACACGCAATGAAATGGCACAACGTGCCGCACAAGAACTTGAAAATGGTTTTTATGTCAATTTGGGCATCGGTTTACCTACCCTAGTGGCAAATTATATTCCTGAAAATATGGATGTTTGGCTGCAGTCTGAAAATGGTTTATTGGGTATTGGAGAATTCCCAACTGAAGAAACCGTAGATGCAGATTTGATCAATGCCGGTAAGCAAACCGTAACGGCTCGTTCAGGTGCTTCTTTTTTTGCAAGTTCACAATCATTTGCCATGATTCGTGGTGGCAAAGTCAATATTGCGATCTTAGGTGCAATGGAGGTATCTGAAACAGGTGACTTAGCCAACTGGATGATTCCTGGCAAAAAAGTCAAAGGTATGGGCGGTGCAATGGATTTGGTGGCAGGCGTGCAGCGTGTTGTGGTGCTCATGGAACACTCAGCCAAAGATGGCTCACCTAAAATTGTGAAAAACTGTGCATTACCACTTACAGGCAAAGCTGTCGTAGACCGCATTATTTCCGACTTAGGTGTATTTGATGTGACTGAAAATGGCATCAAACTGGTTGAGCTTGCAGACGGTGTAACATTGGATGAAGTGCAAAAAGTGACAGGTGTGACTATTTTACAATAGTAATCTTATTGTTAAAGATACCCATGCACATAATAAAGTAAAATTTAAATCAACCTCTATAAAATATAAGACTTTCATAGTCTTATATTTTTCATTTAAAACAGTATTTAAAATTTACTGTTATAAATCACTATAGAAACAAACTCGCACGTTATTCAATGCATAAGGCATTTAGCATGTAAAAATAAAATTCAAGGATGAATATAATGGGTGATTCTCAAAATATATTGCAAAAGTTTGCAATTAAAGTCAGTGATTGGTCTGAAAAATGGTTTCCTGACTCTTATATCTTTGCACTTTTAGGTGTCATTATCGTGGCTATTGCCTCTATGGCAATCGGTGCTCCAGCTACACAAGTTGCACTTTCTTTTGGTGATGGTTTTTGGAGTTTGATTCCATTTACCTTACAAATGTGTATGTTAATTGTGGTCGGCTATGTTGTTTCTGTCTCAAAACCAATTAAATTTATCATTAATACACTTGCACGAATTCCAAGTTCAGGAACAGGTGGTATTGTTCTTGTTGCCACGATTAGCTTATTCGTATCATTGATCAATTGGGCAATGAGTACAGTGCTCACAGCCTTGTTAGTGATTGCATTAGCACAACGCAAAGAGTTAAAACTTGATTATCGTGCGGCTGCCGCCGCAGCAATTATTGGCATGGGGGCAACATGGGCGCTTGGGATCAGTTCCTCTGCTGCACAATTACAAGCCAATAAAGCCAGTTTACCTGAGTCGATCTACCAACTCACAGGTGTCATTCCTTTTACCGAAACAATTTTCTTACCACAGTCACTGATCATGACCGCAGTGCTGATCATTGCTTCGATTGCAATTGCCTACTTCTCTGCACCTAAGGGGCAAAATGTCAAAACCATAGATCAGTTCAATATCGAACTTGATCGAGACGATACTGAAGTACAAAATACTGCAAGTCATAAGCGTCCTGGAGATTGGTTAGAAAACTCGCCTATTTTAAGTATCTTGATTGTGATTTTAGGTGCAATCTGGATGTTTAATGAATTCTCTAAAAGTAATCCCATTCTCGCTATTTCAAGTTTAAATACTTATAATTTTATCTTCTTAATGCTTGGTATTGCACTGCATGGAACACCACGCAACTTTTTAAATGCTGTATCAAAAGCAGTCCCTGCAATTTCTGGTGTACTGATCCAATTCCCTCTTTATGGCAGTATTGCTTTTATCATGACTCATGCCATGAATGCACAAGATTTATCACTCTCGCATTATATTGCTGAGTTTTTTGTGTCAATTTCATCTAAAGAAACTTTTGCCATTGTTATGGGGGTTTATTCGGCGATTTTAGGCTTTTTCATTCCATCAGGTGGTGGAAAATGGATCATCGAAGCACCTTATGTGATGCAGGCTGCACATGATTTAAAATATCATTTAGGTTGGTCTGTCCAGATTTATAATGCTGCTGAAGCATTACCTAATTTAATTAACCCATTTTTTATGTTGCCAATGCTCGGTATTTTAAAACTCAAAGCTAAAGATGTGATTGGTTTTACCGTAACACAATTGATTTTTCATATTCCTCTAGTCCTATTTTTATTATGGGCATTGGGTCGTACTCTCACTTACATTGCTCCAACTTTTTAAAGTATAAAGTCAAAATCAATGTACTATCATTCATAATCTAGGAAAAAGCTTAATCTCATACATTAAGCTTTTTTGATCTTCTATGCGAAGATCGTTTTAACCCTTATTGATCCGAATAATAGACCATTCACTTCAAATTTATCTGGGATTCCTACTTATCTAACATATATTGTTACCCTATGATATAAGCAAGTGAAAAAGCAAAAATTAAAGTTTATTTTCTAAGTAAATAAATATAATTAAAGAATTTTATTTAAATAGAACTCACGTACTGTCATTTTTCTAGTCTTTATGGCACTAGATGATTTTTTTGTTTTTATATCAAGATGACTAATTTTTTAATTAATACAATATCTTAAAATCCACACAAACTGAATGAAAAAGCATTAAAATAGATACAAAATCTCCAATCTGTTATACTTTTTTTAAGTGTTTTTATATCTTTCATTTTTTAGAAAATACTTCAAAATGAAACATTATCTGAATAAAGGTTGATTGTAATGAGTTTTTTAAGAAAAAAAAATAAAGCAAGTTTTGTATTTTTTATCATTACTGCATATTCATTGCTTGGCTTTGGTCTAGGGTATATTATCTGGGAATTTATCCTTTCTAAATAAGCTTTTAAGTGGTTTATTTTATAGAAAAATAACGTAATTGAATCAAACTCTTGCATTCAATTACGTATATTTTCAAAGTATTATAGGTCTGTTTTAACGACCAATACTTTTACATTCGCTAGAACCTTCTAAACAAATTTGTGCAAAGCCGAGTTGCCCATAATGGTTGAGCTGGGTTGGATTAGTATGATTTGATTCAGTACTTGATGTAGGACGATCGTCTATGTTCACACCTGAAAGATTGAGCAAATCTGAAGCCAAACTGCGTCCTAAACGCTGATAGCCTGACGCTGAAAAATGCACACCATCTGCACGTCCTAGCCCTTGATTAATCCATGATTTCATTGAGCAGCTACCGCCCATTGCTTTTTGCCAATCCCAATATAAGGTGTGCATAGATTGAGCAACTTCAAGCTGCATACTTTGTACTGCGCTTAATTTGACAGGTCGACTGCCGCATTCCCCTGCTGTACGCTTTAAACTTTCAGGTGCAGACACGATCATGACTGCTGTTTGTGGTGAGCTTGCTCTAATTTTTTGAATTTTATCGACTAAAATAGAACGTGTTTGTTCCACATCTAAATTATCGTTATATGCTTCGTTGGTGCCATATGCCAAAATCACCAGATTAGGCGCAACAGCAGTTAATTCATTCTGCCAATCACTACTCCAACGGTTCCAATAAGACAACTCAGCGCCATTGATTCCTAATGCTGATACAACTGCGCCCGAACCATTTTGGTTTTTCGCCCACCAGCCACCTAAAGCTGAACTGCGGTTATTTTGTGCAGTAATGGTAAATGGCAGTTTTGCGCTAAAACGGACAGTTTGCCAATGATTGTTTTTTATAGGTGCTTCCAGTGTAAAGCTTTTACCATCCGCATCCACACCTGTAAAAGCATCCTCTCCTGCAGCTTGACGAATACTGATTAAAATATTTTGTATTTGTTCAGGTTGTTTGGATTTGATGGTTAAGGTTGCACCTGTACGCAAAGGAACAGCATTTAAACCACCCAAAGTATAGTTTTCATTGCGCTGTGTACGGCTTGAAATCGGTTGCCAACCTGCGTTGTCATAACCAAATCTTGCCATCCGCTGTCCCGAAAAATACATTGGCATGCCCCAGCCCATGCCCCCATTACCTAAAGCATTTTGCAGTTGTTGACGCAATACATTGGTCATTTCATCTGCGGCAGTATGCGAGTCACCAAACTGTACTATATGTACATTGCGATTTTGTATGGCGCTATTTAGCTTGGTTGTATTTGGCTCATTAAAATTGGTTAAATTGCTTGCAAAACTTGATCCAACACTCAACATACTTAAAATACTAAAACCAAGTACTTTTTTAATCATTGTCATGAAATTACCTAAACTCTAAGTTTCTATTATTGAACTACTTTTAAATGCTGCATAATCGTTTCTGCAATAGCTTTTTGCCCTTCAGCAGAGAAATGAATGCCATCTGCACTTCGCATTTTGATTGATTGACCATTTTGAACCAAATAATCGCTATAAACATTGTTCTTATTACCCAAAATAGGTCGAGAATCTATGAAGAATGCTTTACTTTTTTGTACCTGATCTGCAACCACTTGATTCAAATAGATCATTTGCGTATTGAGTTGAGGTTTTTTCATATTCGGTGGTGTTAACCACATCACACGTACATCATGTTGCTTCGCAGTATCAATAATCTCCATGATACGTGAGCGATAAACAGCTTCCCATTCAGGTGATTTAAATTTTAAATATGTTCCACCTTTAGGGTTTGGCATATCCCATGGATCATTTGGCCCTAAAAATACGACTAAGATTTTAATTTGTGGATTCGCTTGGATGGTTTCTTGAATGGTTTTCGGCCAATCAAAAAAGCTGGGATAGGATAAACCTGTACTTTGTTTGCTCAAATTTATTGTTTTAATGTCATAATTTTCCAATAATGCCTTCTGTACAAAAGGTGCAACCCCTTGCATCAACGAATCTCCTGCAAAAAATACTTGATCATTTTTTGTTAAGCTAAATTGATTAAGTAAGTTTTGATGTTCACGGGCAGCCGCTTCTTTGGCTAAACGAATTTTTTCTTGCTTGGCTTTTTCCGCCAAGTGCTGTTTATATTCAGCAGTATAAGCATAGTCCTGATTAAAAAGATGAACAATATATTGATTATTTTCTTGAATTAGGTTTTTAGCTGAATCATGTTCTGCATAAAATAATGTCCCCAATTCACCACCTTTTTGCCACACTGGATATTCATCTAAAAATTTTAATGGACTATCTTGATGATAAGTTTGTTGATAATAAGCATTCACCGAGTTTTGCATAATCCAAATACCCAAAACTGCCGTCACCAGTAGAAACAGCACCGTGTATAGCACCCCTCGCCCATGATCATTCTCAATGTGATGCTGCACGGTAGCCTGTTGATAATCAGCAGTTAAATTTGTTATTTGGTTTGAATTAGAAGTTGGCATAAATAAACCCTGGAATGCCTGATGGCGCACAAATCACAATGACAATAAAAATAATCAGTAGAGGAACAAAAAGCGCATATTTAGGTAAAGCCGCATAACTCATTTTTTGAGTTGAAAATAAACGCTGAATAAATGGATAGGCAATCCAAGAAATTATTAACAAGCTCAGTAAATACAAAGGATTACTTGACCATTGTAAATTTACATAATTAGTCAATAAAGCTTGAAAAACTTGCATGGCTTCTTCGAAAGTTTTGGCACGGAAAAATACAAAACAGAAACACACAAAATTTATCGTGACAAATACACCCAGCACTTTACCGATCAAGCTAGATTTATACAAAGCATCACGAGCGTCTTTGGCAGATACTTTAAAGGTGAGCTCATATACTTTATCTGCGCTGTTTAGCAGTACCAAAGCTAAACCATGCAGCAATCCCCACAAGAAAAAGTTCCAACCTGAACCGTGCCAAACACCTGAAAGCACCATCGCAGACAATAAGTTAAATTGTGTACGCGCAAAACCGCCACGACTTCCGCCTAAAGGAATATAGATATAATCACGAATCCATGTTGACAGACTAATATGCCATTTGTCCCAAAAATCTCGGATATTGTGTGCAAGTAACGGCGCTCTAAAATTGACAGGTAATCTAAAACCAAGTAATAAACCAAAAGCGATCATCATTTCGCTATAGCCAGAAAAGTCTAAAAATAGTTGTAAGGTATAGCCATAAATCGCCACCAATACCTCCAAACTATGGTATTGCATGGGATTGGCAAACACTGGATTAACCCAATTGTCAGCTAACCAACCTGCGATCCACCATTTTTTAACCAAAGCTAATGCAATCAATAAAAAAGCCAAACTCGGAAATAAAATGCTGCGGCGTTTTGATGTGCGAATTTGCTCGCTCATACCACATGCATGACCTTGAATATCTGTCAAACCTTTTGCACTTTGCGCACGAGCAATCGGTCCTGCGGTAATCGTTGCAAAAAATGAAAAATGCATGAGTAAGTCAGTGAGGTTAAAACGCGGCACAGCGGCTTCTTGGCGATAACGACTGACCAAATAACTAATGGCTTGAAATGAATAATACGAAATACCCAAAGGTAAAATCAGATTGGCAACCAAGCCTGAACTGTCTAAATTTATGCTATTTAATACTACAGATGCTTGCGCTTTAAAAAAATCATAAAATTTAAATACAGCCAATTGCGCAATGGTAATAACAAGACCGAGCAATAGCAGTTGCTTTTTATAATCTGGATAACGATCCATTAACACACTAAGCAGAAAAATGAGGCTGGTAAATCCAAATAAAATCAAAACAGGAATTTCGCCTGCCATCAGATAAATAAGGCTGTAACTAAAAACAATTAATATCAAATTTTGTATTTTAGGGCTAAAGCGAAATGCCCAATATATACAAAAAAAAGTGATAAAAATAAGACAAAATTCAATCGACAAAAACGAAAACATTTTAGCTACTGCACTGCGATAACGGCGCCAATATAGCACTTAGGTTACATTTTTAAAACAAAATTAAAATCAATTTTTTCAGAAACTTAAATTAATTTCTTAAAATTATAGGACAAAAATCATATTCTTTGTACACTTTACATACAATTGATTTTTAATGACGGTAAGCACTGTTAATTCATACTTTAAAATATTTCATCATTTTCTTGATTGTGTATGATAAACAATCAAACACTGTCATATCAATTATTTTTAGAATATCCGATCGTAGTCTTTTATTGCTTTGTAAAATCCGAAGATTTTTAAAAATTGCTTTTCTAAAAGTATTCTTGCACAATGATTAGAGCAATTACTCTAATTTTAATGAAAGGCATAAAAATGATTGGTGATCGAGAGTGGATGACACTTACACAAGGCAAATTAAGTTTTAAAAACAAAATAACATTGATGAAAACAGTGATGTTGCCCTCAACACTGACTTTTGTTCAGTCAAAATTCTCTAGATCTGAATTACACAGTGATTTAACCTTAAGCAATATTCATATCCCCGACACCGCTATAGTTAAAGAAGCTATTTCAGCATTAGAACAAACCAAATCACGTGAAATCATTCAACATTCTTGGCGTTGTTTCTTTTGGGGTATTGCCATCGCCCATACAAAACAATGGCAATTTGATGATGAGAACTTTTTAATCGCAAGTTTAATGCATGATGTGGGCTTAGTGGATCACAAAGCAGAATATCAAAGCTGTCAATGCTTCACATTTGAAAGTGCCTTACGTTCAGAGCGTTTATGTCAGCAACATGATTATCCAAAACATAAGACGCAACAAGTTTCAGATGCCATTTGTTTACATATGAATGGCTATTTAGATGAAAATGATCACAAGATCGCCAAAGAAATTTTACTATTACAACAAGCCACAGCTTATGATGTAATCGGTACACAACCTCATTTAATTACTCAACGTTATTATTCTGAAATCTTAGCGCACTATCCTAAAGATCATTTTAAAACACATTTTCAAGACTTGATTAAGCAAGAAACTCAACGCCATCCAAATTCTAGAACAGCACTACTCAGTACTTTGGGTTTAAAGTTGATGCTACAACGCCATAACAACTAAATACAAGGAAAAAGGAAAGATGATGAACAAAACCTATTTACAGCGTCATATTACATTTCCACAGAGCAATCCGATTTTAGTGGATGTTTATCAAATTCCTCAACAACAGCATACTGTTATTATTTTACCTGCACTGGGTGTTGCAATTCAAAAATATGAAAAATTGATTCAGCACTTACTCGAACAAGGTTTGAATGTCGTTGCCGCAGATTATCCTGGCTGTGGACGCAATACACCGCAAGTTTCTGCCACATTTGATTTTGGCTATGCCGACTTATTGGGCTACTTTATGCCCCAACTCGTGCAAATTGCAAAAGAATTGTCATCACAATCACCTGTTTTATTGGGGCACAGTTTAGGTGGACATTTAGCCACATTATATGCACAGCATCATTGGATTAAAGTCATCGGTATTGCTACAGGTAATATTGGGTTAACGCATTGGAATATGAAAGGAAAAATTAATATTTTAAAAGCGGCAGCTATTTTCAATAGCATGATTTTAAAAGATGGTTATCTCGCAGGTCATAAAGTCGGTTTTGGACAAAAAGAAGCCAAAACTTTAATAAGAGACTGGTCAAAAGTGATTTTTACAGGAAATTATCGGCATATTTTGGCAGAAGAAACACTTTCAGAAAATGAAGCATTATTTATACAGTTTATTGGTGATGATTTTGCACCAATGTCATCTACACTGGGACTCAGTCATTACTTTAAAAATCCACATATTTTACAGCTTGATCTAAGCCAGACCTTAAAGGGCAATCAACACAGTGTCTGGCTCAAACAACCTGAGGAAGTTGTAAATATCATAAAGCAATTTATTTCGAGCTAAATACATAAATCGCATCACCCTATACAGCCAGTCATACAACAACCATAATCAGAAGTATTGCTTGAGATTGCACTGAAATTTATCAGCCAATTGCACACACTGCAGTTTTTGTGAATGTTCAACATGCATATGCTTGGTATGACGTTTATATTCAAATCGGCTGTTGCATTTTCATATTTTATCGAAGCCTAGTCTGTGCTTTTTCTGAGTGTAATTTTTTTTAAAAACCACTCACTTCACATACGCTTATTGAATTAACCTTTCCACTCAAAACCACTAAAAGCTTCATCTTGTTTCAGGGTGTTTTCAACAGCATTTGCTAGTTGATTAATCATGCTTTGCGTTTCAATTTTTTTAAACCAAACTTGTTGTTCATCTACATGAGCAGAAATTTGACAAGTCAGCAGCCCCTCTTCATTTAAACGACAATTAACGCCCAAACCTACAGGATGATTTTCAACTGTCACGGCTAGATTTTCTTCAGAAGTTGTGGCTTGCGCTTTAAAACCGTATTGCACAAGTTGTTTTGATAATAAGTCAGTCACATATTCTTGAGTGACATGACATCTATTTGCTCCATGTTCAGCATTTTTCACATGGTTTTCGCAGTTTGCAGTAAATTGTAATGTTCTCATTGCTTCATCCAAAATGCTTTATAGTTGTATGGTTTTAGAATAAGCAATAAAAACTCAACAGCCAAGCGTTTGCTTGGCTGTTGTCGAACAAATATACAAATATTAGACTATTTATTCAGTAACTTGAATATTTAAACCCGCTTGACTTGCTAACTGTGTAAAGGTTGGGAAACTTGTCGCTACAGTTTCAGTACCCATAATTTTAATTTCTTCTGAATTACGTAAACCTGCCATTGAGAAGCTCATCGCAATACGGTGGTCATGATGGGATTCAATTTCACCACCCGTGAAGATTGCGCCCCATTCACCTGATTTGCCTTTTCCTTCAATAATAATGCCATCATCTGTTGGTGTGCAGTCGATCCCCATGGTTTTTAAACCATCCGCCATCACTTGAATACGGTCAGATTCTTTGACACGTAATTCGGCAGCACCCGTCAACACGGTTTGACCTTCCGCACACGCTGCAGCAATAAACAATGCTGGGAATTCATCAATCGCTAAAGGCACTTGCTCTTCAGGCATATGAATACCTTTAAGGGTACGACTGCCACGAATACGAATGTCTGCAATCGGTTCACCGCCTGCAATACGTTCATTTTCAATGGTTAAATCCGCACCCATTTGCTTGAGGATTTCAATCACACCTGTACGGGTTGGGTTAATTCCTACCGCTTCAAGGGTTACATCTGAACCCTCAGTAATTGCTGCACCCACCATAAAGAACGCTGCTGATGAAATATCCGAAGGTACTTGAATCTCAGTACCCACCAACTTCCCACCACCTTGTAGCGAAATACGGTTGCCTTCAGTTTTCACCTCATAACCAAATGCACGAAGCATACGCTCAGTATGGTCACGTGTTGGCTCAGGCTCAGTCACAGAGGTTTCGCCTTCTGCCCACAAACCTGCAAGTAAAATCCCTGATTTCACCTGAGCCGAAGCCATTGGCAAGTCATAATGAATGCCTTTCAGTGCTTGCGCACCTGTGATTGAAATTGGTGGTGTACCACGTTCACCCGTTGTCTGAATCTGTGCGCCCATTTCACGTAAAGGCTTCGCAATACGCTCCATCGGACGTTTAGACAATGACGCATCGCCTGTCATCACAGAATCAAATTGCTGTGCAGCCAACATACCCGACAGCAAACGCATTGAAGTCCCTGAGTTGCCCATATACAGCGCCGTTTTAGGTGCTTTTAAGCCATTGATGCCGACACCATGAATAGTCACTTCGCCATTTTTCGGCCCTTCAATGCTTACACCCATATCACGAAAAGCCTGCAAAGTTGCAAGCGCATCTTCCCCCTCAAGGAAACCTGTCACATGCGTTGTACCTTCCGCAATCGCCCCAAACATGATGGAACGATGTGACACTGATTTGTCACCTGGCACGGTAAATTTACCTTTAAATGTCTTCTCACCCGGCAAAATGGTAAATTGTTGTGTCACCTTATTTTTCTCCATCAAAGGTTTATTGGCGAGCATGTGATTGAAATGCTGACGTACGGCTTGCGCATGTCCAAGCAGTCCCATCAATGCCTGTGAATCTTCATTTTCAATGAGTTGGCGCAAAGTTGCGAGTTGAGTTTCAAAACCATCTACAGCGTTGAGAATGGCTTTTTTATTGGCAAAGAAAATATCGTGCCACATCT
The DNA here is from genome assembly GCF_001704615.3 of Acinetobacter defluvii. Classification (NCBI taxonomy): domain Bacteria; kingdom Pseudomonadati; phylum Pseudomonadota; class Gammaproteobacteria; order Moraxellales; family Moraxellaceae; genus Acinetobacter; species Acinetobacter defluvii. The sequence goes on along the minus strand of NZ_CP029397.2, from coordinate 1,383,667 downwards.
GCGGATCACTGGCAGCAATCCGAGAAAAATCACGAAAACCACCTGCGGCATAACGGAAAATATCGAGATTATCTTCACGATTGGCAAGTTGTTCAACCAAATTAAATGCCATCAAATGTGGTAAATGACTGGTATGTGCAAGCACTTCATCGTGCTTATCGACATCCATACAGATCACTTCAGCTTTTGCGGCTTGCCACAGCTGAGTCAGTTTTTCTATAGCCCAGTCGGCACTACTTGCTAAAGGCGTTAAAATCACCTTGTGATTGGAAAATAAATCTACTTTCCCAGCATGTACACCTGTATGTTCTGCCCCTGCAATCGGATGCCCGGGTACAAATCCTACAGGTAAATTTTCACCAAAAACCGTTTTAGCGGCAGCAACGACATTGCCTTTGGTACTACCTACATCAGTAATAATAGTATTTGCAGACAAATATGGCTGAATGGTTTCTAAAACTTTTTGAGTCGCTCGTACAGGTAAAGCCAAGACAACTAAATCCGCATCTTTCACCGCTTCCACAGGATCAGTAAAACCCTCTGAAATAATGCCCAATGCTTTAGCATCTTCTAAGGTTTTTTTAGAACGTGTCGACGCAACAATCGTATTTGCTAACTTTTGTGCAACAATGACACGTGCCAAACTTGAGCCAATTAGTCCAAGACCAATAAATGCAACTTTATTAAATAAAGGTTGTGACATATTCATAACAACCCAAACTTACAAGACAGCGAGGGGGTAAGAACCTAAAACACGCACTTCTTTAACCAATGGACGAATTTCTTCAATGGCAGCTTTAACATTGTCTTGCTCCACATGCCCTTCAAGGTCAATGAAGAATACATATGCCCATTTCTCAGGCAATGCAGGACGAGTTTCGATACTGGTTAAGCTGATATTGTGTTTTGCAAATGGAGCAAGAATTTCCAATAATGCCCCTGCACGGTCATGTGCAGAAATCAGCAATGACGTCTTGTCATTACCACTTTGTGGAATTTTTTCACGACCAATCACAAGAAAACGCGTGGTATTTTCAGGATTATCTTCAATATTACCGTGCAAAATTTCTAAGTCATAAATGCTTGCCGCTACATCAGATGCAATCGCTGCCGAATGCCATTCATTACGGATACGACGTGCTGCCTCCGCATTTGAGCTTAGCGCAACCCGCTCAACTCCTGGATAATGTACATCTAGCCAGCCACGACACTGGGCTAAAGTTTGTTGATGTGCATAAATTTGTTTAATACTGTCTTTACGGGTATTTGAAGAAATCAAGAATTGGTGATGAATACGTAACTCAACCTCACCGATCACATTTAAATGCGATGCTTTAAAGCAATCCAAAGTATGGTTGACCACACCTTCAGACGAGTTTTCAACCGGCACTAAACCATAATGTGCACTGCCCGCTTCTACTTCACGGAATACTTCATCAATGGTTGGTAATGGGCGAACCACTGCATCCTGACCAAAGTGTTTGAGTACTGCCGAATGTGTATAAGTTCCAACAGGACCTAAGAATGCAATACTTTGCGGTGCTTCAAGTGCTAAACACGCAGACATAATTTCACGGAACAAACGTGCCATAGTTGTATCAGATAATGGTCCTTCATTACGTTCCATGACATTGCGCAATACTTGTGCTTCACGTTCAGGACGATAAAACAACGGATTCTCTTCTGCTGCAAATTTTGCTTTAGCAACTGCTTCCGCCAGTTTTGCACGGCGATTAATGAGTTGTTGAATTTGCTGATCTACAGAATCAATATCTTCACGGATTTGAGCAAGATCGAGAGAAGTCGTGTTTTGATCATCGTTGATCATTGTTATATCGCCCTTTTAAAAGTCAAGAATTACGAGAGGTTTGAATATTTAACCGCTGACAGTATAACAATAGTTCAATTCATTTTGTTGCAAAATACTGCTTTTATCTAAGTTTAAATCTAAGCTCTAGCACACTAAAACCCAGTTTTTATTCATTACTTTTAAACAATTTATTTACAAAGCATCTACAGAATTTTATCAAGTGCCATTTATGATAAAAACAACAGCGCAATTCGAGCCATAGAATATGAATAAGAGAATCGCCGTTTTTATTACCCATGATTTTGAAGATACCGAATACCATCAACCTGTCGAAGCCTTTCGCGCAGCCAGTCATTCGGTACGTAACATTGAAAAGACCGCAGGAAATATCGTCTACAGCAAGCAACGAAAATCAGCCGTGAGTATTGATTTTGGTATTGATGAAATTACAGTACAAGATTTTGATGCGTTAATGATTCCTGGCGGAAATTCCCCTTATCATCTTAAGCAAGACACTCGATTTATTGATTATTTACGCAATTTTGCCAACGCACAGAAGCCTATTTTTTTATGTTGCTATAGCCCACATTTATTGATCGATGCACAAATTGCGATAGGACGCCGTTTAACCTCAATTGAAGCGATGATTCAGGAATTAAAAGACGCTGGTGCTGTAATATTTGATCGTGAGGTGGTCAACGATAATAATCTTTATATTTCATCACGCTCTACGCAAGAACTTCCTGTATTTATTGATGAATGCTTAAATGTTCTACGTGCTTGAGTCTCTTAGGACTTACTGTTTAGCTCATGGCAATGATAACAATCTTTTAAAAAACCACTCTAAACCTTATAACCAAAAAAGAAATACTGCTTAGACCATAGGCAAATATCTTTCATTAAAAATCCAAAACCACAAAAATAAAGCCCAATTATTCCAACCATCATGTTCAATACAAATGCTAAGCCTTGACTAAAAACACCATGTTAAGCAGTGAATAAATCATAAAAACTGAAAAATTAAAATAATTAAATCCATGCCCCAATGATTTCTTACCCACAATGGCTTTTTATACTGTGCTAAAGTCGTCAATTGTTTATTCATAGCTAATTTTGAATGATTGAGTGAGGTTATTAAAATATTGGCTCTGTTATAGTAAAAAAGCCACCTAACGGCAACTTCTTTTGGTACAACCTTCGATACTACAACACTTTTATATGATGCAATGCGAAAAATAATTAACGCCCTAACATACCACGTGCTACGATTTCTTTCATAATTTCATTCGTTCCACCATAGATACGCTGGATACGTGCATCTACAAAGAACCGTGAAATAGGATATTCAGTCATATAACCATAACCACCAAATAACTGTAATAAACTGTCGATGATTTTCATTTGCATGTCGGTGCTAAAGCTCTTCAACGCAGCGGCAGTTTCTACATCTAGCTTGCTTTCTTTATATAAAGCTAAATTTTGATTATAAAATGCTGCTGTTGCCAACTCATCAATTTTTGCTTGAGCTAAAACAAAACGTGAATTTTGGAAGCTGCCAATTTTTTGTCCAAATGCTTGACGCTCTTGCACATATTGAGTGGTTACATCAATTGCACCACGAATCGCACCCAACGCTGTTGCAGCAATTGCTGTACGTTCACGTGGCAATTCTTGCATCAAATATGCAAAGCCTTGCCCTGCATTACCCAATAACTGATTTGCAGGAACTTTGACATTGTCAAAGAATAACTCTGAAGTATCTTGTGAATGTAAACCAATTTTGTCTAGATTTGTGCCTTTTTTAAAGCCTTCTAAATGCGTATCCACTAACAATAATGAAACGCCTTTTGCTCGTGCTTGGGGATCAGTTTTTGCAGCCAAAACGACCAAATCTGCATGCTGACCATTAGAAATAAAGGTTTTTGAACCATTTAACAGATAATGATCACCATTTAAAATGGCAGAAGAACGCATACCTTGTAAGTCAGAACCCGCACCTGGCTCCGTCATTCCGATTGCACCAACGACTTCGCCTGAAACCATTTTAGGTAACCAATATTGTTTTTGCTCTTCATTGGCAATATGTAAAATATAAGGTGCTGCAATTTCAGAATGACAAGAAATCGCTGTAGAAAGTGCGCCATAACCTGCACGTGCAGACTCTTCCACCAACATTAAAGAATATTCTGTTGGGACACCATAACCGCCATATTCTTCAGGGACGTCTACACATAAGAAACCATTTTCACCCAAAAGTGTCCAAACTGAACGAGGCATTAAGCCTTCTTTTTCCCATTGCTCATAATGTGGAGCAATATGTTCACTCATAAAACGTTTGAAATTATCTTTAAAGAGTTCTAAGTCTGCATCATATGCCAACATTTTTTGATATTCCTTTTACTACACTTATTTTTGGGTTTAATTTCTTGGATGTTATATAGTTTTTAATGTTTTGTCATGAACATCAGTGACACGCCTTGAATGTTAGAAATGTCAATACGATTAAAAAACATCTACTCTATTTAAAAAATTGTTAGTAATCGTTTTTAGATCTTAATTATTGAGCGTTTAAATTAAACATCAAAAATCGTTCAAAAAGTAGACTAAATATATCTCCATCACCTACATATCATAAAATATTGAAAATAAATTAAATTTATATGTTTTTAATTTTATATTGAAAAATTGAATTAGCATAACATTTAGAATATTTTTAGAACATTCACCAACTTAGTGGATAATACCCGTCTAACAATCATTGTGGGATGATGCACTTGATTAACAACAATTAAATACAAGATTAAAGCGTATTTACAGTGTTTCAATAGATTAATTTTTGAGTTAAATATGGGTAGATTCAAAAAGGAATTGAAGGCTTTTTAGTAGGCTGAAACTTGTTAATCAAATCAGCATAAAATTTATTGTAGAATAATAAATCTGTGTACTTTGATGTAAACAGAATAAAATTTCATACTGGTAATCATACAAATATTGCATATAATAAAAACCATACTTCCAATAAGACTTAATTTAATTATGAAATTTACGACATTTTTATTCGGTTCTAGTCTATTTATTACCTCCTTGTTTAATATTACTCAAGCAACTGAGCTTGATGATTATTTGGTTCAACAGAAAATTATCGATGCAAACTATAAAATAAAAAACACAAAAAGATTAGCGAATGTTTTAAGTTATCTCAGTGATGAAGATTCACGCACTTTACCCTTACAAATTGATCAAAACACTTTAATTGAAAAATTACGCTTATATCCGAATTATATCGAAATTCAAGGCATTATTACTTCACCAGATTTTAAACAATTTACTCAAAGTATGCCTCCGCAAGATGTTAATAAATTATTTACAGATAATTTAATACGAAACTGTAATCATTTATTTGAACATCAATTTCAACGGGTAAATCCTTATGAAGTACGAATGAAACTTTCTACTGATGAAAAGCAATATGCTTTAAAACTACAAAACACTCAATGTCAGTTTTGAACTAAGAATAATGCAAAAGTTTTCATTAAATTAAATCATTAGGGAACTTTTGCATTATCAATTTATTATATGCATATCAATCCTGATCATTATCTAGACACCTTGCATGGTCGTCTTTGGACATTAGAAAGAAATGTTGCAGCATGGCGACAATGTTTCACCGATCTTCATTATACTTTAAGCCATAATACTCAAAATCATGATGTATATATTTTAATTGGCTGTCAGGCGAGTGGTAAAAGCACATGGGCTAAACAGCATCTTTTAAAGCATCCTGATGATATTGTATTCGATGCAATTTTAGTGAAAAAGTCTGAGCGACAGCCAATTATAGAGCTCACCAAAAAATTCAATCAAAATTGCATAGCGGTATACTTTCAGACTCCTTTAAAAATTTGTCTGCAAAGAAACCAACAAAGACCTCAAGATCAAGTCGTCAGTGAACATGCTTTAACAAATGTCTATAAAGCATTAGAACTACCAACACATAAAGAAGGGTTTGATCAGATCATCATCATTGATACTTAGAAATAATGTTATACGTTTTATTTTTCATAAATACCTCATTAAAATAGATTAATATTTTCACTAATACTATTAATTTTTAAATATCTATTTAATAAAATAAAATCATGAGAAAGTTATAAATAAATTTTATTTATCTTTTATCATATATATTATATTCACAAAATTTTACTAAACTGCATAATAATTAAATTCTATGTATAAGATATTTAGTTAAATTAAAAACTATAAAACTTATTTAGGTCTATTATTTATGTTGAAATCAAATTTTAGAAGATTGCTGTTGATTGGTGGTGTTGTAGTGTTAGCAAGTGCAACTTTAGTGCATGCGGGAAATGAAGATATTCCTACTGTACAACAAGTGGACTTAAAAAAATACTTGGGAGAATGGCATGAAATTGCACGCAAGCCATTATATTTTCAAAGAATGTGTGACTATAATGTAACAGCACACTATTCATTAAACAGCAATGGTAATGTTAAAGTAGATAATCAATGTTTTGATAAACATGGTAAGTTAAAGCAATCAATTGGTGAGGCATTTGTTAAAAATTCACCCAACAACTCCAAGTTAAAGGTCAGCTTTCTACCTGATATAATCCGTTGGTTGCCTATTGCTCGTGGTGATTATTGGATATTAAAACTCGATGAAAATTATCAAACAGCATTAGTCGGCAGTCCCAATAAAAAATATTTATGGGTTTTAAGCCGTACAACTACACCAGATAAAACTATTATTGATGAGTATTTAGATTATGCCAAATCACTAGGTTATGATTTAAGCGACGTTATTTACACCAAACATAAATAATATATAAATTGTAAATACCTTTCTCCTCTTATTTATATTAAGAGGAGAAGTTCTAAACTATATACAACTATGAGTGATTCTAATGTGTAGTCCACCACCATGGCATTACAGCACTTTTTAAAATTTTTCGATGTTTTTTATAATTTTCATCATGCTTTTCAACTTCTGACCAAAATGCAGAACTATGATCAAAATGCCGTGTATGTGCTAACTCATGTATGCTGACATAACGGGTAATTGCTTGATCACATAACACCAAAGCACTATTCAACATAATATCATGTCGAGCGGTACAACTCCCCCAACGGGTTTTCGGCTGACGGATTGCACATTCACCAAACTTTAAACCTGTTTCAACACTGACCTGTTGTAAATAAATCGGTAAATAATGCTTTGCATAAGCGATTACAAAAGCTTTTAAATAACTTTCAGGCTGACGATCACTAATGAAAAGTTGATAACTTTTCTCATCGAAAATAAAAGAGTTTTTCTGCCTTTGATAATTAATTTGTAAAGGTTGCTGTAAATTAAATAATTTTAATTCTGCTGGTAATATTCTATCTAATTGTTCTACTTTTTCTTGTTGTTTTTGCCAAGTTTCTATCATCCATTGTTCAGATTGTTGTAAAAAATCTTGAATCTGACATTTTGTACAAAATCTAGGTACAGTTAAGCGAATTTGAGTTGGCTCAACACGTAAACGCAATCGAGTTGCTCGTGCATGATGAGTGATTTGGATTTCAGGGAGATTTGGCGTCATTTATTTTATAATTAGTTTTGAAATTCCCTCTCCTTTCAGGATGAGAAACTAAGTTTCGCAAGAGGGAGAGGTTTGCTTTACCCTTCATCCTCTTGCGGAGTAAACTCCTCATCCCCAAGGGAGAAGGAACATTAATACAAATTCAATTAAACCGCAGTACGCTCTTCAATACCGTTATCCGTCGCAACAACAGCAATATCCGCTTTATTAATGGCGAAAATACCATTACACACTACACCCGGAATATCATTCAAGGTCTTTTCTAACTCTAAAGCATTTAAAATATTTAAATTGAATACATCCAAGATCACATTACCATTATCCGTTACAACACCTTCACGGTAAACAGGATCGCCACCGAGTGATACGATTTTACGTGCTACCGCAGAACGAGCCATTGGAATCACTTCTACAGGAAGCGGAAATTCACGTCCAAGTTGCTCAACCCATTTAGAGTCATCTACGATACATACGAATTTTTTCGCAATTGAAGCGACAATCTTTTCACGTGTTAAGGCAGCACCACCACCTTTGATCATGTGCATATGACGATCAATTTCATCAGCACCATCGACATAAGCATCTAAACCGCCTACATGGTTCATATCAACCACTTCAATGCCAAGCTTTTTAAGACGTTGCGCAGTTGCTTCAGAACTTGCCACCGCAGCTTCAAGTTGTAGCTCAGGTAAAAATTCGATCAGGAAGTTGACTGTACTGCCTGTACCTACACCCAAAATGCCCCCTTTTGGTAAGTGTTTTAAAGCAGCTTTTGCTGCTGCTTGTTTTTTCTCATCTTGGGTAGCATAAAGACTCATGACATCTCTCAATAAATTTTCAAATTTCTGCACATTTCGCATAATTTTAAATCGCAAATGCGCAGGGGTTTGTTACAATCAATGCTCATTTTAAACTGTTATATGGAAAATTAACATGCTGTCTCGTTTGGTTCGACAAATATTACAGGCAACGGTGTATGACGTTGCGATCGAAACCCCACTCGAAGCAGCGCCACGAATTAGTGAAAAACTAAACAACAACATTCGCTTTAAACGCGAAGACTTGCAACCTGTCTTTTCTTTCAAACTGCGCGGTGCGTATAACCGTATCAGTCAATTACCGAAATCTCAGTTGGAACGTGGCGTTATTACTGCTTCTGCGGGTAACCATGCTCAAGGCGTGGCGTTATCTGGTCAAAAGTTGGGTATTACCGCCATTATTGTGATGCCAAAGACAACACCTGATATTAAAGTTCAAGCTGTAAAACGTTTGGGTGGGCAAGTCGTTCTACAAGGCGATTCTTTTGATGTTGCCAATAAATACGCGATTCAACGTGCTGCTGATGAAGGCATGACTTTTATTCCACCGTATGACGATGAATTGGTGATGGCGGGTCAAGGGACGATTGCCAATGAAATTTTACGTCAATGGCGTGATGTCGATTATGTATTCGTTGCTGTAGGCGGTGGCGGTTTAATCGCTGGTGTTGCTGCTTACTTAGGTGATGTTGCACCACATGTCAAAGTCATTCCAGTGGAATATGACGAATCAGCATGTTTAAAAGCAGCTTTCGAAGCCAATGAACGTGTCATTCTTCCATCTGTAGGCTTATTTGCCGATGGTACAGCGGTTGCGCAAATTGGTGAAAAACCATTTAAAGTCATTCAATTACAAAAATCAGATAACTCAGGTCCAATTGTTGAACGTGATGTTGTACTTGTGAATACCGATGAAATATGTGCAGCGATCAAAGATACTTATGACGAATGTCGTAGCATCGTTGAACCATCGGGTGCAATGGCTTTGGCAGGGATTAAAAAATACGTTGCTGAACATGGTATAGAAAATAAAAATATGGTCTCAATTGTTTGTGGTGCCAACATGAACTTTGACCGTTTACGTTATATCGCAGAACGTACCGAACTTGGTGAACGTAAAGAAGCGATTTTTGCGGTCACGATTCCTGAAGAAAAAGGTTCTTTCTTAAATTTCTGCCGTGCTTTACAAGGTCGGAATATTACTGAGTTTAACTACCGTGCAAGTAGTTCTTCTGCGGCACAAGTTTTTGTCGGTATTAGCTTAAAATCAGGAGATAAAGAGCGTCATGACATTTATGATCTGCTAAGTGCAAATTATGATGTGGATGATCTGTCTGATGATGAAGTAGCGAAATTACATATTCGTTATTTGATCGGTGGTCATGCAGACATTGAAAATGAACGTTTATTCCGTGTGGAATTTCCTGAGCGTCCAGGCGCATTACTGACTTTCTTAGAGCGCTTAGGTCCAACCCATAACATTACCCTATTCCACTATCGTAATCATGGTGCGGCAGAAGGACGTGTTTTGGTCGGCTTAGATGCAGAAGATGCACAGCAAAATCCTGATGGTTTAATCGAGACTTTAGAAACGATCACTTATCCATATCAAGAGATTACCAATAATTTGGGTTATCAGCGTTTTTTAAAATAATGGGCATTTAACGATAATTTTATAAAACCAAGCCAGTTTATTATGTAATAGACTGGCTTTTTAAATTTGAGAAATGTTCTAAAAACTCAAATATATAACCACTGTTTTATTTTTCTAAGAAATGCATTAACTCTATCCTGAAAAGCTGATGCTATTGATTTATGTTATGCTTTTTAATTATAAATTGAAAAATCAAATGATTGTTATTCAAGTAATTTACTTAATCCACTACAAATGTGTTGTACTTAAATTTTGAATCTGCATAATTCAAACAAAATTATGTATAAAAAAAATACAATTAAATATAAAATAACTAATTCATCAAGATTTTTTTAGCCAATCTTTTTTTGAAAACTCAACAGCAGAAAAATGAAGGAAATCACACTTAAATCATTGTTTTATATTACTTCTATAAGATCTATGTTTGCGCTCTAGTGTGTGTATTATGACAAAAACATTTATTTATATATCAATTAATTAGCTTTATTTCATTCTTACACATAACAAATATCAATAAAAGCAATTGTTAGTTGTCCCCATTTTTGCCTAAAATACAACATTATTAATTAGAACCATATTTTTAGGTAGCTGACGCCATGACCTTTGTTGTCACTGAAAATTGTATTAAGTGTAAATATCAAGACTGCGTAGAAGTATGCCCAGTGGACTGCTTCTATGAAGGACCTAACTTTCTTGTTATCAATCCAGATGAGTGCATTGACTGTGCGCTTTGTGAGCCAGAATGTCCTGCAAATGCAATCTTTTCTGAAGATGAACTCCCAGAAGGTCAAGAAGTCTTTATTGAACTTAATGCAGACCTTTCACAAAAATGGCCGAACATCACACAAATTGGTGATCAGCCGGAAGACCGTGAAGAATGGAATGGCAAACCAGATAAATTGCAATATTTAGAAAAATAATCCATAAAAAGATCAGCTAAGCTGATCTTTTTTATAATTCCAACTAAAATTGTACATTTGTTTGCAATTTATACAGATTATCTCCTCAGTATTGACATAAAATAGCAAGTTAATTCACAAGCACATTTATTAGAATGAAAGATATTTTGAAGGGCTTATTAGCCATCAGCATAGTTCCAATGATGATGATCGGATGTACATCCACCCCTCAAAAAGGTCAAACGATTGGCACGCCTACACCTAGCCAACGCATTTATATTCCCCAAGAAAAAGTGGTGATTCAACCTACTACACCACAAAAAACCATGCCCGCATCATATCGTTATTGGTTAATGCAAGGTGACAATCAGGCACGTGCACGTGAATACGAACGTTATTTAGAACAAAATAATGTAGGAAATATCATTCCTAGTTTTGAATTATTCCGAACTGCACGGGATTGGCAAAAATGTGGACGTGAAGAATATATGATCCCAAGTCGTGAAGTGTGGTCGAACCAAATTGCGACTTTACGTGTGTTTAAATATTTAATTGCCAGTAAGGTTTTAACTGATTTTGAAGTGACCTCAGTTTATCGAGATTTACCACTTAATCAATGTGCAGGTGGCGCAGGCTCTTCACGCCATTTATTTAACTCTGCCATTGACTTTCGGATTGGTCCAGCCTACCCACAAGCACAAGATTACGCATTTATTGAAAATACCAAATTTAAACTGTGCCAATTTTGGTCACAATATGGTCAAAACTTCAATATGGGCTTAGGTTTATACGCTTCTGGTCAAATTCATATTGATACACAAGGTTATCGTACGTGGGGACCTGACCACAGTCGAAATAGCTCAATGTGTAATTTCTAATTTAAGAACAAAGCATTTCTAAATAAAGAGGTCAACTGACCTCTTTTGTATATTCTGATGTTAAAAATTTAAATTGGTATTGAAATAAACCAACGAGAATTGCACTCTGCGTATAAAAGTTTAAAATGCAGCTCATTCAAAATAGCCAATCTTATTTAGGTGAAATCATATGCAACAAATGTGGTCAGACATCGATGCTTATATCGAATCACATTTAATTCCAGAAGATTCAATTCTTACGCAAACTTTAAAACATACTGATGAGCGAGGCTTTCCTGATCATTTAGCCGTTGCGCCCAATCAAGGTATGCTATTACAAATGCTCATTCAAATGAACCAATGTAAACGTGTTTTAGAATTAGGAACTTTTGCAGCATATAGCACCATGTGGTTGGCACGTGCGCTACCCGAAGACGGTTATATTTTAACAATTGAAGGACGCGATACCCATGCGGCTTTAGCGCAAGAAAATATCGACAATGCCAAGTTACCACAAACTATTGATCTGAAAGTAGGACGTGCCGCTGAAATTTTAAAAACTTTACCGAATGATACAGCAGCATTTGACTTTATTTTTGTGGATGCCGATAAACAAAGCTATCCTGAATATTTAGAGTTAAGCTTAAATTTATCACATTCAGGAACGATCATTGTGCTAGACAATGTCATTCGTGCTGGCGATATTTTAGACCCAGAAAACATCAAACCAAGTATTCAAGGCATTCGTGACATGTATAAAGCCATGCAAAATCATCCAAAGATTTTATCATGCACTGCGCTACAAACTGTGGGAAGTAAAGGGCATGATGGTTTTGCTATCGCCATAGTAAAGTAATCGTTTTTTTGTATTAGTAATTAAGCTATTTGAATTACTCATGATAGACATAACACTGTAGGCTAAATGCTTAATTTTAAAATGAGTTATCCACTAAATTTGTTTGTAGATGTGTGGATAACTCATTTATAACTAGATAAGTTAATGAAAATAAATAAATATTTTTAAAAGATCGTTTTTTATACGATTTAACTCTCCACAAAAATATTGATAAATATTTTAAAAAAATCAAGTGGTTTGGTCATATTTTTTATTACAAACAAGAAAATACCATAATTACATTGTAGTTATGGTATTTTTTAGGTCTAAGTTTTGAATACTTCTATTTTACAACTAACAACGGCACATTTGCGCTTCGGAAAATACTAGTGGTGACACTTCCTAAGAAAAATTGATGGATTTTACTGTGGCTAAATGCACCTAAAACGATGAGTTGGATCTGATGTTGATTCTGATAATCTAAAATATTGTCAGCAACATCACCGTAACGATATTCAATCACCACATCTAAACCAGCCTCTTTCAGACGGTTTGCAGGCTCATTTAAAATTTCTGGATTATCTCCAACATACAACAAGTGGCATTGTAACTGGCGCAATAAATCACTTTTTGCAACACGTTCTAGCATTTTCTGACAAGTTTCAGAATATTCATATGCAAAGATAAAACGTGTCGGTGCTTTGAAGGTTTCACCTACAGTTAATACTGTACATTTTGCACCACGAATAAAGTTTTCAACGTTGCTGCCAATTGTTTTATTTTTCTCAGCTGAACGCTCCCCCACTCGACCAATCACAACAAAGTCATCTTCTCTCAGCACATTAAAGCTTTGCTCTAAAAAATCCCCTTTTTCTTGTATATGTGATGGAATAATGCCATATTTTTGCTGAATGGTTTCAGAAATATGTTTAAGTAAATTATTACTATAATCTAGTGCCAGATCACTCTGCTTTTGTTCTAATTCTGCTAGCTCTTTGAGCAACATCGCATTACTTTCAAATCCAATTACCCCACTGATCTCACCTAAGTGATAACTCGCAGGATAATAATCAAGTACTTGTAGCAGCACCAACTCACGGTTGGTTTTTTGAGCAATCCAAGCAGCAGCCTCAGCCAAAGCATTAATACAAGGTGAAGAATCAATACATGCAATTACGCGTTTCATAGTTGCCTCTCTCTGGCATTGCAGCCCTAGGTCTATTTCTTATGAATAAAAGTATCATAACTTTTTTATAGATTGGGCGTGATCATGTAATTAATTTCATTAAAACACCATGAAATTGTACAAAATGTTAATTTAATCACGATATCGGATAAAACGAGCAGGATTTCCCGCCACAATTTCTTTTTCAGCAACATTTTTTGTCACCATACTATGCATTCCAACCACAGCATGAGCAGCAATGCTAACTCCATCCTTGATACCCACATGTGCACCTAACCAAACATCTTGCCCAATTTCAATCCCTTTAGAAGTTACAGCTTGTTGATAAATCGGTAAATTTAAATCCATACCGTGATCAAAAGCATATAAATGACAATATGCTGCAATACGCACTTGATCATGTAATTTAATCCCTGAGCGCCCACCATCTAAAATACAATGATGATTTATTGCTACTTCATTACCAATGTCTAAGGGACCATGCAAAGTACAATCTGCTGCAATAAAAGTATTATCCCCAATTTTTATAGTACGTCCTGGCTCAGCAAAAATATGAGCGAATGGTGAAATAAAACAGTTTTTGCCAATTTCAACAGTTTCCATTTCCATTAAATACTGCTGATATTCTTGTTGCCATTGCTCTGCCCAAACACGATGTTTCGGTTTAAGCGAATAATACAACCAAGGCATATAATTTAAACGATGTTTATGTTGCTCTCGATATTTTAATAAACGATCTTCAGTCATTATGCTCATCCATGACTTTTAAAGTTTCTCGCCCACGTGTGACGTGTTGAATTTTTTCTGCCAAAGGTACTATTTGATGTCGTTGTAAACGTGCAGAAACGATAACCCCTTCTGCATGATATTGTTCAGTAAATTCAATATTATGTTGATTCAATTCGTATTGAAAAATTGCCCATTCACTAAACCAACATTCAAATTGTACATCTTTTTTTTCAATCAACTCGATCTTTTCAGTCAAGAGTAAACATTGCCCAGCACAACCACCGTAAGCACGCACCAACCCGCCTGTACCGAGTTTAATACCGCCATACCAGCGATTTACCAAGATAATAGTGTTCGTCAGCTCATTACCTTCGATGGTCGCTAAAATCGGACGTCCTGCCGTTCCAGAAGGCTCCCCATCATCATTAAAGCGAACATTATGTCCTATTTTCCATGCCCAGCATTGATGTGTGGTAGACCCATCCAAATGTTTTTCGAGAAAATCTTTAACGTCCTGTTCACTCTCAACAGGTGCGGCAATGGCTTGAAAACGACTTTTTTTAATGTCTTCTTCATAAAAAACTTCGGTTGCAAGGGTAAAAGGCATAAATCTAAAATTTTAAAACATCAATCGACTTACAGTATAACGTGTTTTATTTTTAAATCAGTATTCGATAGGTATAAGAATTTAAATAAAAAAAGAGAGCTAAGCGCTCTCTTAAATTGTAAAAATGAATGCCTAAACGATAAAATCATCACCTAAATACACTTCACGTACTGTTTCATTTGCTAATACTTCTTCAGGCGTGCCTTCCGCAATCACTGCACCCTCACTGACAATATAAGCATGTTCACAAATCGCCAATGTTTCACGCACGTTATGGTCTGTGATAAGCACACCAATACCACGATCTTTCAACTGACGGATGATATCTTTAATATCCCCTACCGAAATCGGATCGACCCCTGCAAAAGGTTCATCAAGCAACATAAATTTTGGATCTGCCGCTAAAGCACGAGCAATTTCTGCACGGCGACGCTCACCACCCGATACGCTCATGCCCAAAGAATCTTTGATATGGGTGATTTTAAAATCTTCCAGTAATTCTTTCAGACGTTGTTGACGTTGTTGCTTATTTAAATCTTTACGAGTTTCTAAAATTGCCATGATATTTTCAGCAATGGTTAATTTTCTGAAAATAGACGCTTCTTGTGGTAAATAACCAATGCCTTTTCGAGCACGTTGGTGCATAGCTAAATCAGAAATATCTTCATTATCTAAATGAATTTCGCCTTTGTCCATGCGCACTAAGCCAACCACCATATAGAAACTGGTGGTTTTTCCCGCACCATTAGGTCCAAGCAGTCCAACAATTTGACCACTTTGCATACTAAATGAAACGTCTTTGACCACCCAACGTTTGCTATATACTTTTGCCAGATGTTTGATACATAAGGTTTGTGGTAGGTTGAATGCTTCTGTCATTAATCACGTGCCCCTGGGAAAGTTTTGCTGGCATTCGGTGGAATAATAATTTGCACACGCCCTTTAGATGTTCCAGTTGAACTCGCCCCACCCTCGGCTTCGATATCGCCTTTATTCATACTGTATTTTAAAGTACCACTACGAATACTTGCACCATCTTGGTTTAAATAAGCATTACCAATTAGGTTAATAATCCCAGTTTCAGCGTTATATATGATTTTTTGTGCTTGACCACGTGCTATGCCTTTTGCAGTATCCACTTGTTGCTCAAATTTTGCAGGTGAACCTGTCGCAGTAATGGTACTAATTTGTTTATTTTTATTGAGCTGAGCAACAATTGAAGCAGCTTGTAGCTTCATCGTACCTTGTTCAATTACGACATTACCCGAATAAGTCGTTACCCCAGTTTTATCATTATAGGTTGCTCGATCTGCCAACAATGAAATCGGTTGATTACGGTCAGACGGCAATGCAAATGATGCTGCAGAAACACAGAATAAGCCAGCAAGCCACAAAGATTGTTTTAGGAAAGTTTGTGGTTGGGATAAAAGTTTAGTTCGGTACATACTTTCCTCGAATATGTGAAAATTCGTATTCACCTGTGTTTAAATCTGCATTTAAACCTTGGCTAATAAATGATGCATTTGGTGCCGTTACAGTGACTTCATGCGTTGTTTCTAACACTCGGCGTTTAGGATAACCTGTTAATTCATCCGTTAAAAACACCATTTCACCTTGCTCACCCATTTTTGTGGCTTTGACTTGTCCAGTCAAAATCACTTTTTGGTTATCTTCATAACCATTGGCTTGTTTGGCATAAAATGTTGAATTGACTTGATTATTTTCATACATAGATGCATTCAGATTGGTCACTTTTGAAGTTTGTTTTCGCAAATCCTGCTCAAGATGATCAACCGTCGCACGTAAATATAAATTACCTTTTTCATCAGTTTGTACCACATGGATACCTTCAGCAGAATAGGTCATGCTCTGGGCAGAATCTGCATCCAGTTTTTTACCTTTTCCACTGTAATAGTAATAACCACCACTGACTGCTGCAATGAGCACGGCGGTGACATACAAAACTTTAGTATCCATAAATACTCATCAACATACTGAATTTAAATATAGGACTGCACTATTAATGTGGGATTGAAATGAATTTTTCAAGGAGTTCTTGGTAAACGCCTTTAGACATCAGTAACATATCGCACACTTCACGTACTGCACCACGACCGCCCATCGCCTGAGTAACCAAGTCAGCACGACGACGTACTTCAACATGACCATTCGGTACCGTCACCTTCATGCCTGCGATGGCAAATGCTGACAGATCAGGCCAGTCATCCCCCATATATAAACAATCTTCTGGATCAATATTCAACTGAGCGCAAGCTTCTTTCAATGCAACGCCTTTGTCTTCACGCCCTTGATAGACCAAGTCTACACCCAAATCAGACATGCGTTTTTCAACAATATTACTTTTACGACCAGTGATGATAATGACTTTGATGCCTGCTTGTTGTACTAGCTTCATACCAAGACCATCACGAATATCAAAGGATTTAATTTCATCACCTGAGTTGGTCAGTGTGACAAAACCATCACTTAAAATACCGTCTACATCTAAAATCAACGCTTCAATATGACGTGCTTGTTCCAATAAAACATAAGAAGCCATGCTTTAGTTTACTCCCGCTTGAATCAAATCATGCATACTGATCACGCCAATCACTTTATTGGCATCATTCACTACAATAAATTGATTAATTTTCTTTTCATTCATTTTTTCTAAAGCTTCCACCGCACGTGCTTCTTGTGAAATCGTAGATGGATGTTGAATCATCACCTCAGACACCGCTAAATTCACGTCAAAGCCTTGTTGTTTATCAATCAAACGACGTAAATCACCATCGGTAAAAATACCAAGCAAAGTATCATTTTCATCAACAATGGTGGTTAAACCTAAACGTTTATTGGAAATTTCATACAAGACTTTATTCATTGGGGTATCAGGCGATACTTTTGGCAATTCATCACCTGTATGCATCAAATGTTTGACATGCAACAACAAACGCTTACCCAACGCCCCCGCAGGATGTGAACGGGCAAAATCATCCGACGTAAAACCACGTGCTTCCAATAAGGCAACGGCAAGGGCATCACCCAATGCCAAAGTCGCAGTCGTGCTTGAAGTAGGCGCAAGACCGAGTGGGCAGGCTTCTTGAATATCGCCCAAAGTTAATGCGACATCGGCATTTTGTGGCATCGGTCCCTTGTCATGACCGCTAATGGTAATTAGAGGCACACCCACATGCTTGATCAATGGCATCAGCATCATGATTTCATCGCTTTTACCTGAATAGGAAATCGCAATCAGTACGTCACCTTTGACCAACATACCAAGATCACCATGCCCTGCTTCACCAGGATGCATAAAGAATGATGGCGTTCCTGTCGAAGCAAAAGTTGCTGCCATTTTACGTCCAATATGACCTGACTTACCCATGCCCGTGATCACTAAACGTCCTTTGCACTGTAAAATAATTTCACAAGCTTGGCTAAAGCGTTCATCAATTTGAGATGCTAGGACTTCTAAAGCATGCTCTTCGATACTTAGGGTTTCGAGTGCAACTTTCTGAAAATCAATCTGATTCGGTATATTTGGAGGATTCAAAGTCGATTTACCTGATCTTTGCGAGAGGATCACTCTCTGCAAGCAAAAAATAATTTTGGCAATTTTATCATAGCTATGCAGCGAAGGTATTTTCTAAATGTATAATTTTCATTTTCTTAGCAAAGAATGTGCATAATTTATGTAGAGTGGCAGAGTTTACTGTTTTTTTAATTCACTCTATCTAGGCTATTGGTGTACCCAATAACCATATTTTCCTACAAAATACGTGTGATAATCTTCAACTTCAATATTATAAACATAATCTGAAAAAGCACCTTCAAATCGTTTTTCTATGTCCTGCAATAGTTCAACATTAATTGGCTTTTCAGATAATACATAATTACGATCATGTAAATCTAAATCAAAATCTTGTAATATTCTAGAATACTCTGCAATTTCGATATCATCTCGTCCTTTTCTTAGGACAACGTACTGATCCTTTTCTTGCTCTAGTTTATCCAGATCAAAGCTAAAGTAACATTGATTTTTCCAATAGCCCAAAAGACTGTCATTATCATCTGTTAAAATATACTGAGCAGGGTATTTTCTAAAATCGATAAGTAAATATCCACCATCTTTTGCTCGATAGTCATATTTATTATTACTAAAATAAGCTAGAGCAACACCTTCTATACCCGAACGTGCCAGATAAAAACCACCTAAGTTAAATACATCATGGGTGCCTTCATCTACTTCAAAAACTTGTAATGCTCCCCTAATATTATTATCCAGTGGTGATTCATTTCTATTTAAATTATAAAAAGAAAAAACACCTTTTCCATCCAAATACATATCTTTCAATGGAACCCAGCCTCTGCCAATTTCCCAAAATGGATGGTCATCCGTACAGAAAATACCAAACAGACCTCCCATTAACTCTTTTTTCTCAGCAGATTTAAAAGTATTCACTACACGCTTATAAGCTGTATCACCTTCACCATTTTCAGACAAGGATAAAACCATATCCCCAACTTTGATCTCTTGAATAGGCACTAATCCTTCATTTGTATGTACCAATGTCCCTGCAACAAAACCACTTTCATTGCTCATTTTTTATAGTTCCTTTTACAGGTTTTTATTTTTACTGATGGACCCACAAACCTTGCTCACCCACAAAGTAGGTATGATAATCTTCAACTTCAAAATTATAAACGGAGCATTGCAAGGTAGGAATTTTTTCAAGATTACCACCCACCTTAGCACAGATTTGTTCATAATTTTCTCTAAAATCTTTTACAATCACTGAATGATTTTGAAAATTTGCTTCCACATAATTACCAATAAAATAATTCCTTAGGCTTGATCTACCTTCAAGGATATTTCCACCTACAATCTTATAATTATGTTGATCAAAATAGACAATGGTATCAAATGGCTTATTATTATCTATTGATGATCTATCGACAAAACCATAATCACGATTAACGTCTTGCACTGGTGCAATGTTCACAACTTCATAAGTGTTACTATCACTATATTGAGGATGAGCAACTAAAACTCGATCATACATTTTTAAATCACGTGCTGCTTGCCAGCTACCACTACGCGCATTAATTTGATCTATATCATTTTGACTATCCCATTCTTCAATAAACAGGCTATTGATGACATAGATAGGATGTCCTGCTGTTAAATAAATCATTTCATAAATATTGTGTAGAATTCCATCTTCAACATACTCTAGATCTGGATTTAAAGTCTTTCTAATAATGAGTTCATAAATTTCTTCTGACTCTGCCTTAAATGTATTCACAACACGTTTATATTCACGGACTGTCCTATCCCTTTGCTCAGGACTCGATAGCACCATATCCCCAACTTTGATCTCTTGAATAGGCACTAAACCTTTATTTGTATGAACCAACGTCCCTGCGACAAAACCACTATTTTTCTTCATTTTATTTTCCCCAAGCATTTAGCATTCTTTTATACAAATTTGTTATTTTGCAAAACAACTGCAATTTAAAAGCATTTCTCTCAAAACGCAATCAAAAACCTATCTTTCTTTTCATTTTAACTTTATGAAAAAAAACACATAGGTTAAGATGACTCACCATTTTCATGAAGCATTTAGAAGACCTATGCAACCTTTTGTTCTTTACAACTCTGAGCAACGTAAAAAAGTTGAATTTGTTCCACGTAAAGAAGGACATATCGACATGTATGTATGTGGTATGACAGTTTACGATTACTGTCATATTGGACATGCGCGTGTCATGGTTGCATTTGACTACATTATCCGTTTCTTACGTAGTCAAGGTTGGAATGTCAAATATGTTCGTAATATCACGGATATTGATGACAAAATCATTGCTCGTGCCAACGAAAATGGTGAAAGCATTACTGCATTAACAGACCGCTTTATTAAAGCCATGAATGATGATGCAGCACGTTTAGGTTGTGCTGAACCTGATGAAGCACCACGTGCAACAGAATACATCGATCAAATGCAAAACATGATCGGCACTTTGGTCAATAAAGGCACTGCGTATCCATCTGAAAATGGTGATGTCTATTTTGAAGTTGAAAAATTTCCAAAATATGGTCGCCTTTCAGGTCGTAAACTGGAAGATATGCAAGCAGGTGCATCTGAACGTGTTGATGTAGAAGTTGAGAAAAAACATCCTTTCGACTTCGTACTTTGGAAACATGCCAAAGAAAATGAGCCTTCATGGGCTTCACCTTGGGGCAATGGTCGCCCGGGTTGGCATATTGAATGTTCTGCCATGTCGACCTGCTGCTTAGGTAATCACTTCGATATTCATGGTGGTGGTTCAGACTTAACTTTCCCGCATCATGAAAATGAAATCGCCCAATCGGAAGCATCAACAGGCGAGCAATATGTGAATTATTGGATGCATGTTGGTTTCATCAATGTTGATGGCGAGAAAATGTCAAAGTCTTTGGGCAATTTCTTTACCATTCGTGATGTGATGGAAAAATTCCACCCTGAAGTGATTCGTTATTTCATTGTGTCTTCACACTATCGTAGCCCTGTAAACTTCTCTGACTTTGCTTTAAAAGAAGCAAAAAATGCCTTAACCCGTTTCTATCATGCGTTTAAAGCCTATGAGCAAGTTTATGGCGACAAAACAGTTGATACTTTAGATGAAACTTTGGTTGAACGCTTTAATAGTGCCATGCGTGATGACTTTAATACCTCAGAAGCGATTGCAGTTCTGTTTGAAATTATCAAAGAGTTAAATCGTGCAGTGAAAGATGAAAATGCTGAACAATCTGCGATTTATTATTCAACTTTACGCTATCTGACAAATATTTTAGGTTTAGGTCAACATAATGTCGATGAGTTTTTAAAGTCAGATATTGGTCAGGAAGCACTTGGTCTGTCTGAAGCTGATATTGAAGATTTGATTCAACAACGTGTTGATGCCAAAAAAGCCAAAGATTTTGCTAAAGCTGATAGTATTCGTCAGTCTTTATTAGATCAAGGCGTGGTATTAGAAGATACTCGTCAAGGTACTGTTTGGCGTCGAGCAGATTAAAGACAATTTATTTTCTATGTTTGATGAGTTTAAAAAGCAGGATTTTTCCTGCTTTTTAAATTTAATGACAATGATAATCGCCAGTTTTACTATTGGTATGACAACCTTGTGAGTTTGTACCACCTGAATGAGCATTTGCAGCATTTGCTGTTAAAATAGTTATTCAATTATTTCAAGTTATATTAAAAAACCGCATTCAAATATGATGCGGCTGTCTAGTTCTTAATTAAAAAAATAGAAATTATTACAACCGTCAAGCTGACTTCATACTTCCTGTTTCTTCAAACTGTGCATGCCAAGACAAAGCTTCACGCAATACATGTGGGGTTTGCCCCCCCAAGGCACATGCACGTTCAAAATAATTCAACAAATCAGCCTTATAGCTTGGATGCGCACAATTTTCGATAATTTTTAAGGCACGCTCACGTGGTGCAAGTCCACGCAAATCTGCCAAACCTTGCTCAGTCACCAACACATCAATATCATGTTCAGCATGGTCACAATGGCTTACCATCGGCACAACCGAAGAAATTGCGCCACCTTTGGCAATGGATTTAGTCACAAAAATCGCTAAATGCGCATGACGGGTAAAATCACCCGATCCCCCGATGCCATTCATCATTTTTGTACCCGTCACATGAGTTGAGTTGACGTTGCCATAGATGTCGAATTCAAGTGCCGTATTAATAGCAATAATACCTAAACGACGAATAATTTCCGGATTATTAGAAAGCTCCTGCGGACGCAAAACGATTTTATCTTTATAGCGTTCAAAATTATTCATCACACGCTTGGCACATTCATCCGACAAAGTCATCGAACAACCTGAGGCAAATTTCATTTTCCCTGAATCAATCAACTGAAAAGTACAGTCTTGTAAAACTTCGGAATACATTTCCAAATCGTGAAAATTTGAATGTTCAAAACCTGCAAAAACTGCATTAGCAATCGAACCAACACCCGATTGAAGTGGTCCTAAATTTTCAGGCAAACGTCCGACTGCAACTTCATTTTCAAAAAAGTGAATTAAATGCTTGGCAATCGCAAGGGTTTCATTATCTGCCTCATCCATTTTGAATGACGTATCTGGAATATCATTTAAAACAATGGCAGAAATTTTGCTTGGATCAACATGAATACCGATCGTACCAATCCGATCCCCCGCTTCAGTTAAAGGAATCGGTTCACGATTTGGACGTGCCTTAGGTACATAAATATCATGTGCACCTTCTAAGACTGGGCTAATAGTGTTGTCAATTTCAATAATCACATGATCTGCCATTTCAATAAAATTGGCAGAGTTACCACATGAACCTGTAGGAATGATTTGACCATCTTCGGTAATTGCAGTTGCAGCAACCACCGCAACATTAATTTTAGGGAGGTTTTTATGGCGAATGTTATCTGCTAATTCTGATAAATGTTGATCGATATACATCACTTCACCATTGTTAATGGCTTTACGTAAAGTCGGATCTGCCTGATAAGGATAACGACGTGCCAAAGCATGGGCATCATTCAAACGTCCATCAATGCGATTGCCTAAACTCGCACCTGTCGCCAAAGTAATTTTCATCGGATGATTTTGGGCATAATCTGCCAACGCTAGCGGTACAGTTTTTGCCTCACCTGCACCACCAAAACCACTTAAACCTACTACAGCACCATCTTGAATAAATGCAATTGCCTTTTCTACAGACATGACTTTTTCGTGCAAAGCTGCACAGCGAATACGTTCTAAACCGTTAATCATTGAAAAATCTCAAAAATACATCTAAAAATTAAAAATACAGCATGTAAATATCCAACACCCTTGCGCGCAAGGATGTTGGTCAATCTTGAGTAATCAAATTTTAAAAAATTAACAAATGGACGGATTAAACCAATTCAATCGCAATTGCGGTTGCTTCGCCACCACCAATACACAATGATGCAATCCCTTTTTTACCACCAGTGCGTTTTAGAGCATGAATCAAAGTTACGATGATACGTGAGCCTGAAGAACCCAAGGGATGACCAAGTGCACATGCACCGCCATTGATATTGACTTTTTCACGGTCTAAATTAAAACCATCAATTGCAAGCATAGCCACCATCGCAAAAGCTTCATTGACTTCCCAAAGATCAACTTCTTTAGCTTTCCAGCCTGTTTGTTTTAATACTTTTTCAATTGCGCCTACAGGTGCAATGGTGAACTCAGATGGATGTTGTGAGTTGGTTGCGTATGCTAAAACTTTGGCTAATGGTTTTAACCCGCGTTCTGCTGCAATTTCTTCCGATGTGACAACTAGTGCTGATGCACCATCTGAAATTGAACTGGCATTGGCAGCAGTAATCGTACCGTCTTTCTTAAATGCTGGGCGTAAGGTTGGTATTTTATCCACTTTAGCATTTAAAGGTTGTTCATCTTGATCTACAACCACATCGCCTTTACGTGAAGATACTGTGACAGGTACGATTTCATCTTTGAAATAACCATTATTCACCGCTTCAACCGCTTTATTTAAAGAGCTCATCGCATAAGCATCTTGTTGTGCACGGGTATAGCCTTTTTTATCTGCCATTTCTTGTGCAAGAATACCCATCGATAAACCTGTTTCAGCATCTTCCAAACCTTCTTGGAACATATGGTCAGTTACTTTACCATGTCCCATACGATAGCCTGCACGTGCTTTATCGAGTAAGTATGGCGCATTTGACATGGACTCCATGCCCCCTGCGACTACGATATTTGCTGAGCCTGCTTTGATGGCATCGGCTGCTTGCATTACCGCCTTCATCCCAGAACCACAGATTTTATTGATAGTAGTTGCCCCTGTAGTATCTGGCAAACCCGCCTGACGCATTGCTTGACGTGCAGGACCCTGTTTTAAACCTGCTGGCAGTACACAGCCAAAAATCACTTCATCAATATCAGTTGGCTGCAAACCTGCACGTGCAACAGCTTCTTTAATCGCTACTGCACCTAGATCAGGTGCAGTACATGCTGATAATGCACCTTGAAAACCACCCATTGCAGTACGAACTGCGTCTACAATTACGATCATTGTTATCTACCTATTCCATCTATTTTCAGTTTTGTTGTGAGTTTTGAGTCAGCGAACTGACTCAAAATTGTCCATGATTGATTTTGAATCATGTTTGAATAAACAATTGTTAGCGCAGATGAGAGCATTACATAAGTAATGATCTTTCCCTCTCCTTTCAGGATGAAAAACATCATTTCGCAAGAGGGAGAGGTTTATTTATGTAAACCCCTCATCCTAACCATCTTCCTGAGCCATATATAGCGCAAGAGGAGGAACTCTGATTGCAAATTTTTAACCTACCTAATTCATACTTCACGTCTAAAAACTTATTTAAGCCTGCGCTGTAAAATAATCTTCAGGCAACTGCATTACCAACGCTGCACCCGCATGAATACGTTGTGTACGTGCAGCCAAGTCAGGAAGCACTTTCGCAACATAATACTGCGCCAAAACCAATTTATTTTGGTAGAAGCTTTCTGACTTCGTTTGTGCAGCTTGTGCAATGCGTGCAAACATATAAGTGAAGCTGAGTAAGCCAACTGCATGCAAATAGTCTACCGCTACAGCATTCGAAAAATCAGGATTGCTCTTCGCTTGCTCAATAATAAACTGTGTCAATGCTTCAACTTGATTACATACATCTAAAGTTGTAGCTTTAATGCTTAAATCATCCTCCATAGACGCTGCAAACTCACGAATTTCAGCGATATATTCAGCAATGAATGCACCATTGGATTTAATGGTTTTACGACCAATCAAATCAATTGCTTGCACACCATTGGTTCCTTCGTAAATCTGAGCAATACGCAAATCACGAATACACTGTTCCATACCCCATTCACGGATATAACCATGCCCACCAAAACACATTTGCGCCTCTAAAGCCGAATCCAAAGCTTTATCTGTTAAATAGGCTTTCGCAATTGGTGTGAGTAATGCGACACGATCATTGGCTTTACGCACTGCCTCAGCATCGTTGGAGAATTTAGTAATATCTAATTGCTGACCTACATAAACAGCAAAAGCACGAGATGCTTCATTATTGGCACGTATATTCAACAACATGCGACGCACATCACCATGCACCAAAATAGAGTCAGCAGGTTTTTCAGGAGATTTCGCACCTGTAGCAGCACGACCTTGTAAACGATCAGTCGCATATTGCGCTGCATTTTGATACGCATATTCAGATGCACCAATACCCTGAATACCCATAGATAAACGCTCATAGTTCATCATGATAAACATCGCTGCCAAGCCTTGATTTTCTTTACCCACCAAGAAACCTTTGGCTGCATCAAAATTCATCACACACGTAGCAGAGCCTTTGATGCCCATTTTATGTTCAATTGAGCCTGCCCCAAGTGTATTACGCTCACCCAAAGAACCATCTGCATTAACTAAAAATTTCGGCACGATAAACAGTGAAATACCACGTGAGCCCGCAGGTGCATTCGGTGTTTTTGCCAAGACGAGATGAATAATGTTTTCACATAGATCATGTTCACCACTGGTAATAAAAATCTTAGTACCCGTGATGTTATAAGAACCATCTGCATTGGGTTCAGCTTTGGTTTTGATAATGCCTAAGTCTGTGCCTGAATGTGGCTCAGTCAGACACATGGTGCCTGACCACTC
The DNA here is from genome assembly GCF_001704615.3 of Acinetobacter defluvii. Lineage (NCBI taxonomy): Bacteria > Pseudomonadati > Pseudomonadota > Gammaproteobacteria > Moraxellales > Moraxellaceae > Acinetobacter > Acinetobacter defluvii. Next base: position 1,356,943 of record NZ_CP029397.2, on the reverse strand, counting down.
ACCTGTATAAAATTTTGGTAAATAAGTCGCTTTTTGCTCTTCAGATGCAGCTTGATCGATTGCCATACCCGCCCCCACAGTCAAAAGTGGATACAGCATAAACGATGGGTTCGCACTCCAGATCATTTCATCTGCAAGGACAGTCAGCATTTTAGGCATGCCCTGACCACCCCACGCTTCATTTGCACCTAAGCCGACCCACCCCCCTTCAGCAAATTGTTGGAATGCTGCTTTAAAGCCTTTTGGTGTTGTAACCACACCATGATTAAACTGAGCACCGCCTTCTTCATCGGCTGTCCGATTTAAATCAAGGATGACATTTTTAGAAAATTTTGCCATTTCTTGCAAAATAGCGTTGGCTGTTGCCATATCCAAATGAGCTAAATTTTCATTGTTTTGCCAAAATTGTTCCGCTTTAAACACATCATTTAAAATAAAATCCATGTCTTTGAGCGGTGCATTATAGATAGGCATGTCGCATTCCTTTTTGCAAGCTTCTGTTTACGCAGAAGCCTTTTTACATAATAAAAATTATTGAAATGACATTTGTAATTTCAATAAGCATATGACAGGTTCAAATTTGCTTGAAATATCAAGTTTTAAAATATTTCTCTAAAATGTTTTTATAGTGCAATCCATAGAATTCTAAGCGAAGTGAATGCCTTAAAATCAATCTCATTGGCTTAAAATAAATCTAGTAATATTCAAAACACTCATTGGCAAATATTAAACAGTATATGCTGATGTAAGCCCCAAAATGGCATTACATATTTGTACATTTCAAACTTCTTAAAGTTTAAATTGCGCAAAAACAATAAATGAAATTTTTGAAAATTGGAATTTTATTCCTTGATAATGACCTCATAGGTTCAGTTTTCTTGACAACTAAAACATCAAAGTAGGATATTGAATGATTATGTGATTTTTATAGTTAAATTTAGAATTTCTAGCCAAAACTAGACGATAGTTTTATTCATACCTAAGAATACCTGTTATAATTCATGTTCGCTCTTTAATCCATCATTTGGAACTATTTCAATGAGTACAGTTCGCCAACAAAATTTTCTACTCAGAAAAGAGAAAATTTTAGCCATGGCAGAAACCCTTTTACTCGATAACAACCAAGATATTACCCTTGCTGAATTGGCGGCAGAGTTAGATATTGCCAAAGGTACCATTTATAAACATTTTAAAAGCAAAAACCAGTTGTACCTAGAATTGATTATCCTTAATGAAAAACGCTTATTGGAAATTTCTAAAAACCATAATCACGATATTAAGACCTATGTATCGCAATATATGCTTTACAACATGCTTAATTCAAATCGTACGATTTTACTGCATGTCATTGAAGAACGCCTCACCAATAATGAGCGTAAACTCAAAGACTTATTTGAACAATTATATCAAGTTCGTGAAGCTCGGATTTTAGAAATACGAGATTTATTTGCGGATCATTTAAAATCTTTGAACAGCATCATGTCCATCCGAGATTATCTTTCGTATATTTGGACGGTCACCTATGGAGCCTCACTCCTGTTAAATTCAACCCATTATCAAAAATCAATTGGCTCTCGTGAGCGTTTAATCAAACTTTATGTAAATCAAGCCCTGATGACACCAGATAAGTTAACAGATGCAGATCATCAAACTGCATAAATTTTGAAACAAAGTTTTATTCACTGACATAAGTACTTATTTACTATCTATCTTTATGATTTTTTCTAGGGTCTTGATATTTTAAATTCAACAACTGACTGGGCAAAGGCATCGAATTTACCTGACTGAAAATCTCATAGCACATATGTCTCAGCCACTGATGACTGGTTTTATGATGGCAAGACATATGCCAATACTGCTTAATCGAATAAGTTGGAAATGAAATGGGCGCAGGTAAAATCTGTAAATTTCCTCGTGACAATAATACTTGACTTAAATAATACGGTACAGTTGCAATCGAATCCGTATCTTGCACTACCAAGCCTACGCCTAAGTAACTCGGAATACGCATCAAAACATGACGTTTTAAATCCAGATTTAACAACTCATTGGCAATGTGGTAATGCCCTACACCTGCATCAATGTCAATATGCGATTCACTTAAATATTGCTCAACCGTAATTTTTTGCTCGCTCAAACGTGGGTGATCTTTCGATGCAATCACCACATAAAATTGTTCAAATAATTTTTGTTGATAAAAACCGTTTTCTAGATGTGGTAAAAAACCGATAGCTAAATCTATTTCACCATTTGCCATTTGATAACTGGTTTCAGAAGTGATCGCACGCACATTTAGTTTTACATGTGGTGCATGTTGTTTTAAATATTGGGAAATTTTTGGTAATAATACCAAATGTGAAACATCAGTCATGGCAATGGTAAATTGCTGCTGTGATGCGGCTTGATCAAAATTAACACTAAAGTTATTGATAATTTCAACTTTACTTAAGGCTTCGCTGACCAAGGGAAATAACTGCTTCGACAACTCAGTCGGCACCATTTCATTGCCTATACGTAAAAACAACGGATCATTATAATGTGCACGAATTTTATTTAGGATGTTACTCACCGTCGGCTGACTCATTTCCAAATGATCCGCCGCCAACGATACGCTTTTAAATTTATAAATATGATAAAAAATGCTGAGTAGTTTACAATCCAGTTCAAACACGTATTTCAATCTCACCTTTTATTGTGACGTTAAATTAGTCATATGTTGTCATCCACATTACTTTATATAATCTACCTTTTTTACTTATTTTCCAATGTTCAAATTTAGTCATATTTAGAGAAATAACCTAGTTTCAATGTATTTGTACATTTTTATTTCAAAATAAAAAAGAATATCCTTATGAGAATATTCTTTTAACTGCAAAAGCAGTTTATTTTTGAGCTGTAGGACAATTATTCTTCAACAAATAAATCAACCATGAGTTCTTCATCTGAGTTCTCATAACGGTATTGATCTAAATTGGTTTCGCCACGTTCTTTTAATATCTGCTCATCAATTATCAAACGACCTGTTAAGGCTCGATTTTCACTGATTAAAATCTGATATGCTGCATCTGCCATAATGCTTGGTTTGCGAGATCGAGGGAATAAGGCTTTCCCTGCTGAAAATTCAACTGCGGCTGTAGCAATAATGGTTCTTGGCCATAATGAATTGACACTGATCCCATAATTAGCAAATTCTTGGTTCATGCCAATTGTCAACATACTCATACCATATTTGGTGATGGTATACGGTGCATAACTTGTAAACCATTTTGGATCCAAATTTAAAGGTGGAGAAAGATTTAAGATATGCGGATTTTTACTTTGTTTTAAATATGGCAATGCCGCTTGGCTACACACCAACACCGCACGGGTATTAATTTGATACATCAAATCAAAACGCTTAGGATCAAGTGCTTCTACACCTGATAACTTAATTGCACCTGCATTATTAATTAAAATATCAATGCTCCCAAAATGGTCAAAAGCTTGTTTCATTGCCAGAGCAACTGCCTCTTGATCACGTACATCGAGCTGCAATGCTAGAGCTTGACCACCTGCTGCTTCAACTTCTTTGGCAACAGTATAAATAGAACCACCTAATTTTGGATGCGCTTCGGTAGATTTTGCAGCAATCACGATATTTGCACCATCACATGCAGCACGTAAGGCGATTTCACGTCCAATTCCTCGACTTGCACCTGTAATAAATACAGTTTTTCCTTTTAATGACATAGTTGCCTCAATTATTTATTTTTTTACTCTCCGAATGTACTGAATAAAATGCCACCACCCTAGTACAAAATGTTCCAAAATCATGGTTAAACTCAGGAAAATCTTTACTTCATGCCAACTTATCAGTCATCTAAAAAGATTGTAATTTTTTAAAAATGCTATCAGCCCTCAGCTATATGCAATAAATTTTTATAATTGTAGAGGCTCTAAACTAGCAAAATGGTAATGTGAGTTTAGCGCTTTTAATTTTAAATAGAATGAGAAATATCGCTATACAACATTTCTCATTCAATTCCCTTGATCTAAATCACAAAAACTAAATCACAGAAAATTATATAAAAATCAAAATCTTAAATTTTGAGTTCACATCACTATTTCACACCTGTTGAATCGTGAGATTTTTCAGGACGATAATCGATTAAATACTCTTTTAAATCAAAATGTTTTAGTTTTTGCTTTAACCTAAATGTCGTCCAAGGCCAAACCGTACTATTACGTCCATTTTTATCAATGAAATAGCTATGACATCCACCTTTATTCCATACGGTTTTTTGCAATGCAGTTTGGACTTTCTCATTGTATTTTCGAGTAATTTCTGGTTCTGGTTCTATGGTTTGGATACCCAATTCCAAAGCCTGTTTGATTGCAGACATAATATAAGTTAATTGCGCTTCAATAATAATAAATGCTGACGAACTCACCGCAATGTTTGGACCAAACATCAAAAAGCCATTTGGACAGCCTTCAACCATCGTGCCTAAATAACCTTCGGCACTTCCTTGCCACACATCTGACATTTTTTGATTAAAACGGTTATAAACACGGCTGGCAATCGGTGGATTTGCGATCTCAAAACCCGTCCCTAGAATAATAATGTCTGCTTCACACTGTTCACCATTACTCGCAATCAACGTATTACCTTCAATTTTACTTAAACCACTGGCAATCACATCGACATTTTTTTGAGCCAGTGCGGGATACCAATTATTTGACTGTAAAATACGTTTACAGCCAATAATAAAATTCGGTGTTAATTTTTCTCTTAAAGCAGCATCCTTAATATGAAAATTTAAATGCCATTTAGCTAATTTTTGAAATTGCATCATTGCAGCAGGACTTTGAATGCCACCATTAATAGTTTCAAAAATCCCATAAACAGAACCACGCATCAATTGTTGTGTCAAAGGCAACAATTTAAACATAGCCCGGACAGGTGCAAGCAAAGGCATATCTGATTTTGGTAAAATCCATTGTGCGGTACGCTGAAATACCGTGAGTTGTTTGACTTGTGGTTGGATTTGTGGCACAAACTGAATCGCTGATGCCCCCGTACCAATGACTGCAACACGCTTTCCTGTTAAATCAATATCATGACGCCAACGAGATGAATGGAAAATTTCCCCTGTAAACGATTCAATTCCGTGAATATCTGGCATCACGGGTTCATGCATCGGACCACATGCCATAATGGCAAATTGTGAACGAAATTCACCTTGATTGGTTTGAATAATCCAACACTGCTCTGCGTCCGACCATTTTGCCGTTAAAGCTTCATGCTCAAGTTTGACATGTGGCATGATTTTATATTTATCAGCGACATTGAACAGATATTCTTTAATTTCAGCTTGTGGGGCAAACACACGTGACCATGCTGGATTTTGTTCAAAAGAATAAGAATATAATGCTGAAGGGACATCGCACGCACATCCTGGATAGGTGTTTTCACGCCAAACACCACCTAATTCTTTTGCTTTTTCTAATAGCACAAAATCATCTATGCCCATTTCTTTGAGCTTAATGGCTGCGCCCAAGCCTGCAAAACCGCCACCTAAAATGATGACACGATGATAATTGTTTGAATCACTCAAATTCTGCTTGTTGTTGTTTTGCTGCATAATCAAAATCACAAAAATATAATCTTTGTAAATCTGTCAAAATGGTCATTGCTTGTCAATTTCCTTGTCAGACAGTTTTGCATTTTTTTGGTAGTTTTTATCAACTGCGACCGCATAAGCGCTCGCTTAGCAAAGTTCATTTAACAGCTAAAATATCACCACCACAACAAGACTTTGATAAGTTTACAATTTATCAAAAAGGAGGATTATCATTGTGATAATTAGAATACTTCTCGAATTTCGACATTTGGATCATAAGCATCTAAGCGTTTCGCTAAAATATGTAAATTTCGAGTGGGTACAGCAGGAAATAAATGATGCTCAACATGATAAAACATATTATAGGTGATGACTCGCTTGAACTCATTGCGAACAGTACGAGCCATATAAATATGATCTTCTGTATCATGATGCACAGTCCATACAGCGAAAAATGCTGTCATGCATTGCCCAATCAGCATCGCAATCACATGATATTTTAAAAATGTCACATCTAAAACAAAAAATACCAAAACCAATACCACTAAATTCGCTAAAATCTCAGCCCTCATCCATTTTTTCTGTGTTGCTGTTCCAACCTCAAAGGCTTTTTTATGCAACATAAAGGGAAAAATTGGACCAAATAAAAGCGCTTGCCACCATTTCATACGTGCACTTTTTGCTTCAACATCTTGTTCTTGCATACAGTATTGATGATGTCGTAAATGATTTATCTGCACAGCATGCATTGAACCCAACATCAAAATACTGAGGATTAACATCGACCAATGAGTCTGTTGTCGAGTGACTCCCAAAGCAAAATGGAAAGCATTATGAACTTGTCGCAAACCTGTTAAAAAGAACATAAATGAACAAAATAATGCGATTGGATACCAAGCGAAATACGCCAGGATGAATGATAAAATCAACCAAGGCAGCGAGATCATTAATTCAAAAACAACATCTTTTTGACGTAAAGAAACAAGATCTCGCCATTGAACTTTTTCTAATAAGTGCGTGTGTGAGTTCATTTTATTGCAGATTTATTATTGATCATCTTGCTTTGAAGATAAGATGAACATTCCATAAAATCAAGTAAAAGTACGATATTTATAATAATTTAATGATTTTTTCTTTGCATAATTTGCTCACTGAGTAGTTGATAGACCTGTGCTAAATCTTCACGTTGTGCAGATGCGAGTAAATTTTGATGCATCGTTAAAATATTTTGATCACCACGCATCGCTGGTCCTGTTTGGACAATTTTAGGGGCATTGTGGGTGGCTTTATTGGCGGTTTCCAAAATCAACGGATAAAGCAAATTAAAATCTACTTGATGCTGATCAACAATTTGTTTTGCCATGTCATAACAATAATTACTGAAATTACATGCAAAAACAGCCGCTAAATGCAAACTTAAGCGTTGTTCTGAGGAATATAAATAAACACGATCACTTAGGCTATTTGCCAGATTAAGTAAGGGTGTTTGTTGGTTATCTAAGGCTGCTTCAATCAATAAAGGGGTATTTTTCCAATCAATTTTACTTTCAAAACTGAAGGTTTGTAATGGATAGAAAACCCCAACATTATCATAGTGCTGTTTTAATACATTTAAATGCGTACTTCCTGAAGTATGCACAATCAAAGTTTGTTGGAAATAATGTGATAACTTTTGAATGGTTTGTGAAATCATCTGGTCACTCACTGCGATCACGCACATGTCTATGCTTGGCTCAATGGCTTCAAAAACATCTATGGCTTGTGCATCCACTAAATCTGCGAGTTTTTGTGCATGTGCTAAAGTCGGACTCATAATTTGCACAATCTGATGTTGTTTCGCAAAAATCTGTGCTAAATGTGTCGCAACTCGACCTGAACCAATAAAACTTATCCGCATGATAATATTTCACTTTTTATGATTAAACAAAACAATAAAACCCTATGTATTTTTCAATGAATCCCTACTGAATGCAAATAAAAAACGAGTGATCATTGTCACTCGTTTTTACTATGAGAAATATATATTAGGAAAAAATTAATTTTTCTCTTCTTCTACACCTTGCTCATCAACTTTTCGCACAGTTCCAGTTTCAGTATTAATCACTTCAAACTCGATACGACGATTTTTAAACTGACCTTCTTTAGTCGCATTGTCCGCTACAGGATCAGCCTGACCGAAACCCTGTGCTTGTAATTTACTTGGGTCTACCCCTTTACTGACTAAATAATCCACTACAGATTTTGCACGTTTTTGAGAAAGTGTTTTATTGGCATCAGCATTCCCCGTTGCATCGGTATAACCTTTCACAATCAACTCAACATTGGGTACTTTGTTAATTAAAGCAGCAGCTTGATCTAATACAGATTTATTCACCTCTGGAATTTCTGCTGATGCAGAAGCAAAGTTAATAATTTGTAAGTTTAATGCCGTAGCAATATCAAGTGGACGCACTTGATTTGGATCAATTTGACTTAAAGCTTGTTTGGCTTTATCAATACTAGTATTCACCGCTGCATTTTCATCCAAAACAGCAGGTTGCTCTACTACAACTTGTACATCTTTTAGCAATGGTTTGATTTTATCCGCTAAGCTTTGCAAAGTAGCTGTATCTGCACCTTGTAAAGTAATTTGATTGCCTGTCCATATCATCGATACATTCGGCACGCCTTTTAACAGTTTTAAAACACTCACGAGCGCATTTTGATCTACCAATGCAGCATTAAAGTTGTTGCTTGAATCTGCACCACAGCCATTTACATGTGTGAAAATTTGCTTCACTTCTTTTTGTAAAATATCAATATAATTTGGATCACCTATCTTCGCCTGACAGGTTACCAAACCACCCGTGGTATCCGTTGAAATTTGAAAATAAGCAGGCTGCTGATTTGTATTAGCTACTGTACTACTGCTCACTGGCGCAGTTTCTTCAGTTTTACAACTGCGTAACAACCAAAATGCCAATAATAATAAAATTAATAAAGCAATTAACGGAATCCAAGGGTTAGATTTCTTTTTTTCTTCAACAATGGGTTGAGGTGTTGGGGTTACAGGTTGAGAGGTTGCATTTGCAGTTGTGGCTAATGTACCAAAACCTAACGCAGCCAAAATACCTCTTGCCCAAGGCGCTAAACCTGTTCCAATATCGTGATGATGTTGCTCTAAAAAATGCTGGATGACGGTCGGATCACTTGAGCCTGCTTCATCTTCAAGCACATTTAAAGTTGCAGGAATCGAGCGATTGAGTACATTTTCAATTTCACCTCGCGGAACATGTTGACTAACACTATCCAAATATTGTTCTTTCAACTCAGATTGAGTATTAAAAACATCACTTAATCGAGGATTTAAATTGTTTTGAAATAATGAAATTAAGCTCGGTTTAGCTTTTAAAATCGCCAATAAAAATGGAAAAAACTCAGCTAAGGCTGTGCTTTTTTCTGTTAAATATGTAGTTTCACCTTTTAAAACTACTGGAATGACTTTTTCTTTTAACAGTGAAATTAGATCCATTCTAACGCTCCTCACATGAAAATTTTTTGTTATGTGACTTTTTATTACAGACACTAGTATGCGCCTAAAATTCCTACAATTTATTTAAGTTTTGTTATTTTACTGATATAACAATTTATTCAGAGTAATCGAAGCAACTGCAAATATTTAAGTTTTATTTGAATATAAATGCTGTACTTGAAGTAAACATACAATAAAAACCTCACACTGCCTCTTGTGTTTAAACTTATACAAAATCTATGACAAGTTTAGTAATGTAGACCACTTACCATGCTCCATATTTTAATTTAAGCCATTATCTTTGCTAAATCATCAACTAAAGCTTTAATTTGAGAGTCATTTAAGTTTGATAAAGTCATGCGGATACCCAACTGGATATTTTCCACAAAAAAATCCTTGCCTGTACGTACAGACCATCCTTTTTCTAATAATTTTTTGACATACTCTTGTGGGCGATCTTCTTCTAACCACACATTTAACCCATCATATTTTGCAGCACAGGATATTTTTTTTTGTTGCATTAATTCTACAAAATATTGATTATTCGTTGCATAATGCTGTCGTGCTTTTGCGACTTGTTGCTCAAACTTAGGATGAGTGAGTAATTGATAAACAATATCTTGCTGTAAATGACTGACCCAAGTCGTCCCCGCATTCATTTTTCGAGATAATAAATTTGCAGTATGTTGGTCACAACAAATAAAACAAAAGCGCAAATCAGGTCCTAAAAATTTAGATACAGAGCGTAATACCGCCCAATGTTCAGCATTATCGGGAATAATATGCTGATAATCTTCATTTGAAATTAAGGAAAAATGATCATCTACTAAAATTAAAGTATTAGGATAATCACTGAGCATATTTTTTATATTTAACGCTTCCTCCGCTGTTAAACTATAGCCCGTTGGATTATGTGCACGTGGCGTAATAATCAGCGCTTTAATATTATTTTTTAATGCTTGTTGAATATCTGCTAAATGATAACCCTGATGATTTACTTGAATCGAATAAATATGAAAGTTCTGATTTTCTAAAATTTTGATACTATTAATATAACCAGGACTTTCAATCGCAACAGGATCTTGTGCTAATAAATATGCAGAAAGAATTTTTTCTATACCGTCCGTTGCTCCATTGGATAATGTATAACAAGCATCGGGATGATAAGTTAAAATATCTGCAAATAAATGACGAATTGCATATTGCTTTAATGCTTCATGATAAATATTTTCACCATATAATCCGGCGGATAAATCTTTAAAATGGATATGCTTTAGTTTAGGCAATAATTCTCGACTTGGATTACCATGGGTTAAATCACAAATTTTTGCTTGTAAATCTGATTGTACGCCTTCGCCACCCCGTGATTTTATAGGACTGACTTGCGTACCTAAACGCTTATTGGTTTGAATCACCCCTAACTTTGCCAAAGCAGCATAAGCCGTTGAAACGGTATTCCGATTTACATTCAACTGTTGGGCTAGATCACGAATATTCGGCAAAGTATCACCTTCCTGATAAACACCTTGTGCAATTAAAAGTCGAATACTGTCTTGTATTTCTTTACCATTCTTTCCTTGAATTTTCATATAATTTCATTCAAAACCAATCTGAGAATATTATAAGGAAGTTAAATTATTTAACCAATCTTTTAACATCCGTGGACCTGCCTGTTTAATGCAGCCCAAATACCAGACTATCTGCCCTTAACTTTTGCAGATCCATCCGTGCTTGACTTTTAAAATAATCAGAACTCGCTAAATGAGCATATTGACTAAGTCAATCCAAAGTATCTACCATACCAACCTAGAACATGTTGAATATCCTAAAAAAGCAATCGTAATGTAAACTCAAGAGCATTCAAGTGTAATACTTAAATGCTGTATAAGCTTAATTTTTTATTCCAAATATACTTTATTATTGATATTTTGAGTCTTTATAAAGTCATATAAACTTTGGCAAAAATATTGAATGTCATCTTCTGTAATCAGGAAAGATGGCAATAATCTGATGATTTTATTTTGCGTTATATTAATGAGTATTTTATGCTGTAAAAACAGCTGCTGCGAAATATCATCTATCGTTTCATTCAGTTCAATTGCAATCATTAAACCGACACCTCTTATCGATTTTATACCGTGTACACTGGTAAATTTTGACTGTAATTGATTGATTAAATATTCTCCTTTTTGTTTATTATTTAAAATAAGCTCATCTCTTTCTATAATCTCTAAAACTTTTAAAGCCACACGACAAGCCAATGGATTTCCACCAAAAGTTGAGCCATGCAACCCTGGTGTTAATAGATCATTTAATCTTTTATTGACTAAGCATGCACCAATGGGTAAGCCATTCGCCAAACCTTTTGCAATCGTTAAAATATCAGGAACTATCTCCGCTTTTTGATGGTAAAACCAATAGCCTGTTCGCCCTAAACCACATTGAATCTCATCTAAAATCAATAAGATTTTATACTGGTCACATATTTTTCTCAGTTGTTTAAGATATAAAGTCGAAGCAATATGAATACCGCCTTCACCTTGAATTGGCTCTAACATAATAGCGCAAACATGATGTTGTTGAATTGCATCAAGTATGGATTCAATACAATTAAAATCGACAAAAATAAAATCATCCAGTAACGCACCAAACTTTTCTTTATATTTTTGATTTGAAGTTGCGGATAAGGCACCTAAAGTTCGACCATGAAATCCTTGATTCATCACAATAATTTTTGCATTTTCAATATTTTTCTCAAAGGCATATAACTTTGCTATTTTAATCGCAGTTTCATTGGCTTCTGTCCCAGAGTTGCAGAAGAAACTAGCATTGAGTTGTGTAATTTTCACCAGTTGATCACTCAACTTTTCTGACCAAGTATTTTTAAATAAATTTGAAAGATGAATATAGTTTTGTATTTGTGCCTGAATCTCAATATTTAATTCGGCATGTGAAAATCCTAAATTATTTACACCAATACCAGAAGTCATATCCAAATAACGATTTTCTGTCTTATCCCACAGATAGCATCCTTCTCCACGAATGAAGTCCGCATCTAGTTTTTGATAAAAATGAATCAAACTACTCACTCTTCACTCTCCCAGTCATCACATTTTTGAAAATCAAAATGGGTAGCAATCACTTTGGTAACGCCATTTTCTACAGTTAATATTCTTTTTTCATTCAATCCTTTATAAACCTGAATCTCTAAATCTTGTTGAGGCATGTTTTGTAGAAAGACAGATAAGTCTTGTTTGGGAAAGTTATTCCCTGTAACAAATTTTCCAATCAAACGTTGCTGATGAAAAAGTTCTACTTGATAAATCACATTCATGATTTTGCTCCTTGTTCTGGCCAATAATAGGCATCTGGTAGATTGCGTTGACCAAAAATCGCCTGTCCCACCCGAATATCAGTCGCACCTTCTTCAATCGCAATCTCAAAATCACCTGACATTCCCATCGACAAACGTGAAATCTTTGGATAATCAATACGTGATTTATCCAATAGTTTTTTTAATAATCGAAAGCATTGTCTGATCTGTAGTTCATCCTCAGTATGTAATGCCAAAGTCATTAAGCCCACAACATTCAGTTGCTCAAATTGCTGCATTTCATTTAAAAAACCTGCCAGTCGTTCGGGTTGAATACCATATTTACTGCTTTCATTGGAGGTATTGACTTGTATAAAAACATCTAATTTTTTATCAATATATTGCAACTCTTTATTTAACTTTTCTGCTAACTTAATACTGTCTAATGCATGAAACTCTTGTATATATTGAATTATTTTTTTCACTTTATTACTTTGTAAGTGCCCAATAAGAATCCATTCAAGTTTTTCGTCCTGAAGCTGTTCTGCCTTACCAATAAGCTCTTGAACTTTATTTTCTCCTACATGACTCACGCCTAATGCTATAGCCATTTGGATCATCTCAACAGATTTAGTCTTAGTCACAGGAATTAAGCGAATTTCTTTCACTTCTCGATTTACTTTTAAACAAGCATTAGCAATACGCTGCTGTAATTGTTGTAAATTTTCATTGATATCTTGGCTATTCATCATTATTCACCCATTTTGACCTAGGTCAAAGATAATCTATATTGTGATTTGAAAATAGTGACTCTCAAACAGTAAATGTAACTAAATATTTTTAAATTTTAGAAATATTTATGCCAAATCAATGTATAAACAGGTACTTTTAATTAAAATATCCGTATATCTTATATTTAGTATTTCTTGCATATGTCCACTTCAAAATTTAAACCACCGATGCGCAATGGTGTGAGTGCAAGCCAAGTTTACCTTCCAAAACTTAAAACTCAGCCTGAAACTTTGTTAAGTTACTTAGCTGAAAAATTTCCACATATCTCAGTCCAACAGTGGCAACAGCGTTTTCAAGATCAATTGATTTTTGATGAAAATGCGCAAACCTTAAATGTGGATAGTAGGTATTTAGAAAATAGTCATATTTTTTATTATCGTTTTTTAGAGCATGAGGTTCACGTTCCATTTCAAGAACAGATATTATTTGAAAATGAGCATTTTATTGCAGTTGATAAACCACATTTTTTAACCATTAGTCCAACTGGGCAATATTTACAAGAAACATTATTAGTTCGTTTAAAAAAAGCCACCAATAACCCTGATTTAACCCCAATTCACCGTTTAGATCGTGAAACGGCAGGGATTGTTTTAATCTCTAAATGTCTCGAAACACGGGGAATTTATCAGCAATTATTTGCAGAACAGCAAGTACACAAAATCTATCATGCGATTGCAGCTTATCGCCCCGAATTAAGCTTTCCCCAAGAAGTGAATCTTAGAATGGAAAAAGGGCAGCCTTTTTATACCATGCGTGTTACTCAAGGTGAAACCAATTCATGTACACAAATTCAATGCGTGGCTCATAATCACATGTGGGCAAAATATCAACTTCAACCAAGAACAGGCAAACAACATCAACTACGTGTTCATTTAAATCATTTAAATATTCCGATAAAAAATGATCCTTTTTACCCCACTGTCCTTCATAAAAGTGCGAGTGACTTTTCAAACCCTTTGCAACTGCTTGCCAAAGAAATTAGCTTTAAAGATCCAGTCAGTCAAAAAGAAATGCACTTCACCTCCCTAAAAGAACTGACAATAGAGTGACATTGTAATGACATTTTTTGTTTTTTCCTGTCTAATCATTGAAATTACATTTAGTTTGATTAAAATAAAAACCTTAAACGACTCTATGATTTGGCTCATTCATGCGAAAAACTGAAGTTTATCAAGTCCGCCTTGATTCACAAGAAAAAAAACAAGCTTTTGCTGTCTTTAAGCAATTGGGAATCACACCCGCCCAAGCAGTCCGTTTATTCTTTAAACAAGTGGTTTTGACCAAATCCATTCCTTTTGCGATTGAGAATCAAAACATTAATATGGAACAGTTATTAAAATTAAAAAAAATCAAACAAGAGCAACTGCCTGTATCTGAACCAAATAACGCTTCACTTTTGGATGAAGATGATATTTTTGCAGAGTTGAATGCGATCTTAAATGAACAAAGTGACAAAACTTAACAGTGTCGCATTTTTAAACAATTTTTTTAGTTGAATAATCAGTTTTTTAGTTATGCTCTTTTAGAAAGATAACAAAATAGAAGAGAAACAAAATGATTGTAAGACGTGCCACAGAAACTGATTTAAAGCAACTCGCTATTCTGTTTGATGAATATCGACAATTTTATGGTGCTTCTTCAAATTTCTCAGAATCTTATAACTTTCTTAAACAACGCTTTGAAAACAAAGAAAGTGTAATTTTCATTCACATTAAAGATGATGCGATTACAGGTTTTGTTTTGCTGTATTTAGGTTTTTCATCTTTGGCATGTTCTACTTACTATATTTTAGATGATGTTTATGTTACGCCTGTTTATCGTCGTCAAGGCTCTGCAAAACAGTTGATTGATACCGCAATTTTATTTGCACGACATGAGAATGCACTGCGTATTAGCTTAGAAACACAAAAATCAAATTATCAATCCCATCAACTCTATGAAAAAATGGGATTCGTCCGTGATGAAGAGTTTTGCACTTATCATTGTTTCTTAAAATAATTTTCCTTTAAAGATGGAACTGGCTTTATTTTTAAAAAAATCAGCATTTACGTGGCTATTCTAAAGATTGAATAGATTCACTCTGATTTTTTGCAGCTTGAATCTGTTGTTCATTCAAATAGAGATACTGCCCTTCTTCTAATTGTCCTAAATCTAACAGCCCGACTTGTTGACGATGCAACTTAATCACTTTATTTCCAACGGCTGCCAACATACGTTTAACTTGATGATACACCCCTTGATGAATGGTTAATGACAGTTTATTTTCTGCCAATTTTTTAACCTGACTTGCCGTATATATACCTTTTTCGTTGCGTAACTCTACTCCTTTTAACAGCTGTTCTATTTGTGCTTGGCTAATCGGATCAGTCGTTTCTACCTGATACACTTTTGGAACATGTTTTTTGGGATGGGTTAAAGCTTGTAAAAACTGACCATCATCCGTGAGTAACAACATTCCCGTGGTATCTTGATCTAAACGCCCGATACACTGCACGCCTCGATTTAGCAATAACTCATCGATCAAATCAAAAACACTAAAATGATGTGTTGCTTGATGTGAGCATTCATAATTTTGTGGTTTATTTAATGCTAAATAAACATGTTCTCGATATTGGTATTCTTTTGAATAAACCTGAAACTTTAATTGTTGTTCGGCAATTTTAAATTTCACATCGCTGATGACTTGTCCATCTATGCTTACAGCACCATTTTTGATTAATTGCTGGCAATGTTTACGACTACCAAAACCTTGCGACTGTAAAATTTTTTCCAATAACATCATTTATTCACCATACATCAAGCCTCGCCATTGTAACGGAATCTCTATGAATTGTATGCTGTGCCCTAAAGATTCGGTTTATTGTGGTGATCTCGTTATACTATTCATGTTTTCCACCAACACAATTACATGACGATCATGAATTTTGCATCACATCTCGACTTGAACTTAATGGTACTTTTAGTTTTATTGGCATGTGGTATTTTTAGTCATAATAGTGCTGTTACCATCGCTGCTGCCGTACTGATCGTTTTTCGTATCACACCCTTAAGTGAATATTTTTATTTACTGCAAAATCATGGTTTAAATTTCGGTATTATTATCTTAACCATTGGTGTACTGACACCCATTGCCAGTGGCAAAATCCCTGGTGATGCAATTTTAAAATCCTTTCTCAGTTGGAAATCTCTACTCGCTATTGCTGTTGGTCTATTGGTCGCATGGCTCGGTGGACGTGGTGTCAAACTCATGACTAATCAGCCCAATATTGTTGCAGGGCTTTTAATTGGAACTGTTGCAGGGGTTGCCATTTTGCGTGGTGTTCCTGTTGGTCCACTGATTGCAGCGGGAATTTTATCCCTAATCATCGGGCTTTCTTGATGATTTTAAATCACCCATCTTGTCCACCCGATCATTGTCATTATTTTAAATTTTAAAAAAACTTAATAATGGTCTGTATCACCACTGCATTAATAATATCAATAAAAAATGCACCACATAAAGGAATGATTAAAAACGCCTTATGTGATGGTCCATAAGTATTGGTCACAGCCTGAATATTCGCAATTGCAGTCGGGGTTGCACCCATGCCGAAACCACAATGCCCTGCAGCCAAGACTGCCGCATCATAATTACTGCCCATCACTTTAAACGTCACAAAACTGGTATATAACGCTAAAGTCACCATTTGCAGGAGTAAAATAATCACCAATGGACCTGCCAAATCAGCCAACAACCACAATTGTAATGACAGCAATGCCATTACCAAATAAAGCGATAGTGAAGCATTACCAAATACATCAATGGCACGGTCAAATATTTTCACTTTCACGACATGTTCTAAGAAGTTTCTCAACAAAACACCACAAGCCAAAGCCCAAACAAAGGTTGGTAATTCAAACCATTGTCCCTTGCTGACCTCAGTCATCCAGTTTGCTACAAAGATGCACAGTGAAAACATTCCCAAAGTAGTAATTGCATTATTTGAGGTAATCAAACGTGTTTTTCGTGGAAATTCAAATGCGGCACTTTCTTCTGCAGCTGGTGTATCATCATGCTCATCATGAGCACCTTCAGTTGCAAGTTTATGTCTTTTGATCAAAAATTTAGCAACAGGTCCACCAATGACCCCACCAATGACTAAACCAAAAGTTGCACTCGCCATTCCCAGAACCACAGCGCCCTGTATACCATGTTCACTTTCAAGAATTGTACCCCATGCTCCTGCTGTACCATGTCCACCCGTTAAAGTAATCGAACCAACAATTAAGCCGATCAATGGGTCTAAGCCAAGCGCTTTCGCTAAACTCATCCCCACAGCGTTCTGTACCAATACAAAACCTGCTACACAAAACAGGAATAATACCAAGGACCGCCCTCCTTCTTTGAGCTTGGCAAAACTGGCACTCAAACCAATCGAAGTAAAGAACATCAGCATTAATGCTTTTTGAATACTTTCACTAAATGTCGCACTAATTCCTGCAAATTGATATAAAGCAAATGCAACCATTGCAGCAATCAAGCCACCTACCACAGGTTCAGGAATATTATAATTTCGTAAAAAAGATATTTTTTGAACTAAAATTCGCCCAATAAATAAAACAAATACAGCGATTACAATCGTTCCGAATGCATCTATTTCAAAGGTCATGATTCATCCATTTATTCGATTTTATTGTAATATTTAATAAAAATTTTAAATTTTTTTCATCTATAGAAGTGTAATGATAATTTATATTTTTTGTTTTTATTTCAATGAATAGACTTTATTTTTGGCTTAAAAGTATAAAATTTTTTAGTGAAAAATGACTTTTCACGTCTTCTTTACCAATAAAAGCTGTCAGTTGATTGATCATTTCAACACATCTTTCAAATTGTCAGCATTCCCACTCTCCAAGTTGTGGGTCAAATTTTGCAAATTCACCTGTATCAGTAAATTCTGAAGCAGTCATTGAGATTTCAAAAGCGTCTTCTTGATTAAAACTTGCTGAAAAATAAATTGCATATCGTGTTAAATATGCCACTGCTGAACTTGCATCATCAGCCTTTTTAAAATGCAGTGTATCATCTACAATGCGGGTAATTTCATAATCATAACTCAATAATCTGGCTTTTAATGCTTCAAATTGAGTATTGGAAAATTCAGTAAAATTATCCACATGTTCAAAAAAATCCTCATCATTTAAGTTTTTAGCGTCATGCATGGTTTGCAGGTGAAATAGCTGAATATCAAAACTCATCTTATTTTCCTTTTGGCTCAACATCGTCATTCAGGAAGTTTATGCCCACAATTTGGACAGAAACAATATTTATTTTTCTCACGCTGTAACGCCTCTTCTTTACGCTCATGGATGAGTTGTAAAATAATATCTCGTGTTTGTTCAGAAGATAAGCCTACTTCTCTTCGAATATCGTCTATTTTCTCTTCATCATCAATAATATCAATTTCACAACTTGCCAATAGATCTCTAAATTTTAATTCAAGTTGTTGTTTTCTTTGCTCTAACTCATTGGCTAAACCATTTGCCAAAATACCTGCTGGTAAAGCTGCCAACCCCACTCCAAGTATGGTAATTAATGCACCAAGAAAACGTCCCAAAGGCGTAATCGGTGTGACATCACCATAGCCTACCGTGGTCAAAGTGACCACCGCCCACCACATAGATGCAGGAATGGAACTAAAAACCTCGGGCTGGATACGGCTTTCAACAACATAAATGCCTGCTGCCGCCATTACGATCATAATGAGTAAAATAAAAATTACGGCTTGAAATGAACCTTTTTCACGTTCAATCACACGTAATAAAATCTGCAGAGATACAAAGTAGCGTGTTAATTTTAATAGTCGTAGCAAACGTAAAATACGCAAGAACCGTAAGTCAATATGCACAAAGAAATTAAGATAAGCAGGTAAAATTGCCAATAGATCGATAATTGCAGCACCACTAGTAACATAATGCCAGCGCTGCTTCCATTCAGGAACAAAAGGATCTTTTTCAGCGATACTCCAAAATCTTAAAATATACTCCACTGTAAACACCACAATCGAAATATTTTCAAAAGCATCAAAATAAACCTTATAGAGTTTATAAATATCGTTGATGGATTCTAGTAAAACTGCAACCACATTTCCAATAATTAAAAAAATCAGTAAAAAGTTAATTGCTCGACTAAACTTAGTTTCATATTCATCGTCATGTAAATTGTTATAAACAAATTTACGTAGTGTGTACCAAGCGCTTAGTCTCATATCTTAGGCTATATTTTTTCGATAGATTAATGTTAATAGCTTAGAATATATCTTGAAATTTTTTAGCTAATTTTTTAAAAAAAATTATACATAATTCATGTTTTCCCGATTTTAATCCCTCAGAATACCTAATATTCATAAATTAGATTTCATTTATACATAAATTTTTATTATAGTAACCCTCACTTATTTTTCAGCCTCCGCTGTATTTCTCACCTATCACATAAATGGATCATTTATGTCATCGCAAAAACCAAGCCAACTCAAACATGGCTTAAGTAACCGCCACATTCAACTCATTGCTTTGGGCGGCTCGATTGGAACTGGACTTTTTCTCGGTATTTCACAAACCATTAAACTCGCAGGACCTTCGGTTATTTTAGGTTATGCCATCGCAGGTTTAATCGCCTTTTTTATGATGCGCCAACTCGGTGAAATGGTGGTCGAAGAACCTGTCAGCGGCTCTTTTAGTTATTTTGCCTATAAATTTTGGAGCCCATTTGCAGGCTTTATGTCAGGCTGGAATTATTGGGTGCTAAATATTTTAGTATGCATGGCAGAACTCAGCGCCATCGGTTTATATGTGCAATATTGGTGGCCTGACATTCCAACTTGGGTATCGGCACTGGCTTTCTTTTTATTAATCAATGCGATTAATTTAATGCATGTCAAAGTGTTTGGGGAAATGGAGTTTTTATTTTCCATCATTAAAATCGTGGCGATTGTGGGCATGATCGGCTTTGGAGCTTGGTTATTGGCGAGTGGACATGCAGGAGAAACCGCATCTATTTCCAACTTATGGGCATTAGGTGGCTTTTTCCCGAATGGATTAACTGGTTTAGTCATGGCAATGGCTATCATCATGTTTTCATTTGGTGGAATTGAATTGGTTGGGATTGCTGCAGCTGAAACCAAAGACCCTACTAAAACAATTCCTAAAGCGGTAAATCAAATCGTCTATCGAGTTTTATTGTTCTATGTATTAACGATCGTCGTTTTGCTGTCTTTATTTCCTTGGAACCAAATTGCGGAAGGCGGCAGTCCATTTGTGCTAATTTTTGATTCATTGGGCAGCCAAGGTGTAGCGACCATTTTAAATTTTGTGGTTTTAACTGCTGCCATTTCTGTTTATAACGGTACAAGTTATGGAACCAGCCGTATGTTGCTTGGACTTGCAGAACAAGGCAATGCACCCTCATTCTTACGCAAAATTAATCAACGCGGCATTCCTTATGCTGCGATCTTAACTTCTGCATTGGTGACATTGATTTGTGTAGTATTGAATTATATTTTCCCAGAAAAAGCTTTTAAATTACTGATGAGTTTGGTCGTGTCGGCCATTGTAATTAATTGGATGATGTTGGCATGCACACATTTAAAATTTAAACAGAAAATGCAAAGTTTGAGTAAAACAACACTTTTTCCTGCGATTGCTTATCCATTGAGTAATTATATTTGTATTGTTTTTATGCTTGGTATTTTAGCGATCATGTGGCTGACGCCTGATATGCGTATTGCAGTCTTACTAATTCCCGTTTGGATTATTTGTTTAAGTTTTGCTTATTGGTTAAAGCAGAAAAAGCAAATCTGATGTAAAAAGTTTGTATTAAACACTTAGTACAAATCAGATTTTAATTAAGGAGTTAGTCTGAAGTTAACATTTTAAACTGGCGACTGTGAACATAATTTATTCAACACCCACTCAGTTTTCAATGTTGATTGATGGATTTGATCATTTAGAATAAATAACAAGAGCCTTATATAAGACTCTTGTTAATACAATTTGGACTCATCAAGCAATAAAGGTTTGAATAACTTTACCTTTAATCGTTTGATCTATTAAAGGGGTATTTTTTCCATGTGAAAGAATACTGTCTTGATTAATCAACCATTCCAATGTTGGATCAACCAAAACCAAACCTGCTTGTTGTTTCCAAGATTCGATCATATTCGCCACTCGTGCAGGAGCCAGCGTCACTTTTTCCACCCATTCTAAGGGAGTAAATAAGCCTTCCTCTACCAGTTTTACCCCTAAAGCGACATAAGTATCAAATGCTGTAATTCCTGGTAAAGTTTCTGCAAAAGGTGCAAGTTTTGCAGAACCTGTTAATGGTTCATGGTGAGTACAGATGGCATCAATTACCCCATCTTTTACACCTTGACGTAACAATTGTTTGTCTTGTTCTGAGCGTAAGGGTGGACGAACATGTGCCAAAGTATTAAACCCATCAATCAACGCATCAGTTAAATGCAATTGTTGCATTGCGACATCGGCTGTAATAGGTAAGCCTTTCGCTTTGGCATTTTTAATTAATTCAACAGATGCACCACTAGACAGTAGACCGAAGTGTGCTTTCACGCCAGTTGCTTCAATCATTAACAAATATTTAGCAATCGCAACTGTTTCTGCCAAAGTTGGAATCATCGGTAAGCCTTGACGAGATGCGATAAATCCTTCGTGAACACAACCATCTTTGGCAATTTGATGTTCTTCTGCATAGAACACTACGGTCATATCTAACCCCGCAGCATATTCTAATGTACGAATCACCACATCGTCATTTTCAAAGGTTGCATAAGCATTTGAAACTGCACTACATCCACCTTTTTTTAAGCCCGCCATATTTGCAGGTTGTTTCCCGAGTAAACCTTGTGTTTGCGCACCAATGACTTGTAAATAAATTCCACCATCTAACATGGCTTTTTCCACTAAACCATGCACCAATGCACCATTGTCTTGCACAATTGGTTTTGAATCTGGTGGAGTAAATACATGCAGAATCCCATTTTCACGGGCAGCTTTACCTTCCGATTTTAATGTACCATGTTGTTGTTGCCCCGGCTCACGTAAGCGTGCGCATAAGTCAACCATCGTCGGCATTAACCATTTTCCACGTCCATCAATCACTTCAGTAATTTGACTTTGATCTGGATGCGTGTTTAATAATTTACCATTTTCAATAAATACAGTGTCTATACGATCAGTTTTTTGAATTGGGTCTAAGACACAGACATTTTCAATTTTTACAATACTCATGACTTACCTGCCTTATAGCACCATTGTGTCTAACAAACCTTGTTCTTGTAGCTGACCTTGCATCGACAGTGCCAAAACTGCCATACGTACTGCGATGCCATTGGTCACTTGATTCAAAATCACCGACTGCGCACCATCTGCAATACTCGAATCAATTTCTACACCACGGTTCATTGGACCAGGATGCATCACGATACAATCAGGTTTTGCCAAAGCCAAACGCTCTTTGTTCAAACCATACATTTTATAAAATTCAGCTTGTGAAGATAATGCAGGCGAATCAATACGTTCATTTTGAATGCGCAACGTAATGATCACATCACAATCTTTGATACCTTCATCCATTTTGTTAAATAAACGAATGCCCTCGCCATAATCATTAAAACCATGTGGTAACAAAGTATTTGGGGCAATCACACGAATATCTTTACAACCTAAAGTTTGCAAAGCAGCAATATCAGAACGTGCAACACGTGAATGTTTAATATCACCGATAATCGCAATAGAAATGTCTTCAAAATTCTTTTTAGTTTCGCGGCGAATCGTCAACATATCCAACATGGCTTGAGTTGGGTGAGCATGGCGACCATCGCCCGCGTTGATGATTGCAACATGTGGGCAGACATTTTTGGCTATAAAATGTGCAGCCCCCGAAGAAGAATGACGTACCACAAAGATATCGGCTGCCATTGCTTCAAGATTCCACAAGGTATCACGTAATGTTTCACCTTTTGAGGTACTGGAACGTGCAATATCAATATTTAAAACATTGGCTGATAGACGTTTTGCAGCCGCTTCAAATGTGGTTCGTGTGCGTGTTGAATTTTCAAAAAACAAATTCATCACGGTACGACCTTCAAGCAAGTTATTGGTAATTAGCTGATTTTGGTCATTAAAAAAGGACGCCGCAGTGTCCAATATTTTGGTGAGAGTGTCTTTGGAAAGACCTTCGATGGTGATGAAATGTTTTAAATTTCCATCTTTATTGAGTTGAATCTGGCTCGGTGTATGCAATGCCGCCAAGTGCATGAGAGATTCCTGAATCGTTAAGTTAAGGTATTATACAGATTTTCTTTTTGCGTGGCAGATGAAGATTTCAACACTTAAGCTAAAATACTGTTATACATTGAATTATAAAATAAAATTTATAGGCATCATTTCAAAGAGATAATTTAACTACACTTACATACTTCAAAAAGAACGGGTGAATAAATTAATCTGATAATGGCTCTAAACTCAATCAGAGCCGAGCAATTATTTATCTTAATGCACCAATATAGTGATGTGGTACTTGTGCTTTATAAATTTCTTCTTCCGTCACCTCCGCTGCATATTGGTCATATAATATATCTTCAGAGGATTTTTGGGGTGTAATCGTTAGATGAATTAAATTTAAT
Organism: Acinetobacter defluvii; assembly: GCF_001704615.3. NCBI lineage: Bacteria > Pseudomonadati > Pseudomonadota > Gammaproteobacteria > Moraxellales > Moraxellaceae > Acinetobacter > Acinetobacter defluvii. The sequence continues at coordinate 1,333,042 of NZ_CP029397.2, read as the reverse complement.
AATTCCTCTGAAATTTCTTTTAATTCCACATCATTACAATCTAGTGCATGTTTTACAACATATTCTGCATATTGTTTATTTTCAATCAGATAGCGAACATCTATTACTCTACCTGAAACTCGTCTAAAACGATTATATAAACGTGTTGCAACTGTAAATGTTAAATTATTTGCACGATATTCATCAACAATTCGTTCTTGCATTTAATTTCCCCAAGCTCTCAAAATTTTATAGTACCCATTAATTTTCACTTAAATAATGAGTAATTTTATATGAGCAAAATACATACCAAAATTATTGTATTTATTAAATATAAGTAAATTTTCATTCAATGGGAAAATCTAATTTTAGGACTTATCTTGCTATAAAATGCTGCCAACACATCTGTAATGAAATACCTATTAAAACAGCTCCCATGATTCTATTAAAAATTTTGGCACGATGTCTTTCATTTAAGAAACCCGCCAGTTGTTGCCCTGCAATCCCCCAAATTAATAAAGATAAATAACACACGATAAAGTAAATCAGTACAAAAACAGCCAAATAAAATTGATTATGAGATGCTGAGAATAAGGCGGTACCTGAAACCGCAGCAATCCATGCTTTCGGATTTAACCATTGCATCAGCATGCCTTGCATAAAACTTGGCATTGCAATCTTTTCTTGTCCATTTGTCTGTATTTTTTCACCATCTGCTTTGAAAATATTCCACCCGATCCAGATCAACAACACTGTCCCTAAAATACATATGCCATCCAATAAAACTGGATAAATCGCAAGCAATTGATATAAACCAAAACAGACTGCTGCGAGTAACAGCGTAAATCCTATTGTTGCACCTGAAATAAACCCAAACGTCTTTTTCACACCATAATTCATACTGCTACTGAGAATGGTTAAATTTATAGGACCAGGGGAAATTGACATTGAAAGCGAAAAACTAAACATGGAAAATAAAAGGCTGAGCATTTTTGGGATATTTCATTTTATAAAGTCACTCTTCAATAGGGTTAAATCGCATATTTTTCAAGCGAAACAGCGCTCAATAAATATCTATTTCTAATTTTTTAAAATAAATCCTCTGGTAAATCATAAACCCTAAGTTTTCGTCATAAAAATACGTTAAAATATGCGATTGCTTTACAGTCTTTGGAAATGTTCATGAATTCGAAACCACGTCTTTCTACATATTGGGTTACCTGTGCGGATGGACTAGAAACCTTACTACAAGAAGAAATAGAAGGTTTAGGCGTTGAAAATGTTGAACGTTTTCCGGGTCGCCTTGTCTTTAAAGGAACACTTGAGCAAGCGTATCGTGTATGTATGTGGTCGCGTTTAGCTTCACGTGTACTGACCCCGATCCATGTGCATGAGTTAGATTTTACCCATGATGCACGTGATGTGGCTGAAGAATTATATGAGGGTGCGATTAATTTTGATTGGTCACTGATTTTTGCACCACAAAGTACATTTGCTGTTCGTTTGCATGTAGAACGTGAGATTAAAGTCAATACTCAATTTGCCACTTTACGTGTTAAGGATGGTGTGGTTGATTCATTTATGGAAGCGGTTGGCAAGCGTCCAAGTATTGATATTAAACAACCTGAGATCACTTTATATGTTTTAGCTGGTAAAACTGAACATACCTATTGCTTAGATTTATCAGGCGATTCTTTACACAAACGTGGCTATCGCCGATTTATGACCGATGCACCGATTAAAGAAAACCTTGCCGCGGCAATTTTACAAAAAGCCAAACTCAAACAGCGTCATCCTGACATTATTCTTGACCCAATGTGTGGTTCAGGTACATTTATTATAGAATCTTTAATGGTTTTAACTGATCGTGCACCTGGTTTAGTCCGCCGTTTTGGTTTCTTGGGGTGGAATGGGCATGATCATGATCTTTGGATGAATATCAAAGCCGAAGCTGCAGAACGTCATAAAGATGCAATGGCGCAGCCATTACCACAGTTTTATGCCTATGATGCTGACTGGGAGGCGGTAAAAGCCACCAAACAAAATATCATTGCCGCAGGTTTTGAATCTGTGTTAGATCAAATTAAAATTGAAGAGCGAACTCTAGCAGACTGGCCAGATTTTCAAGCAGAAGGAAAATCTGCTTTTGTCGTGACCAACCCACCGTATGGTGAGCGTTTAGGTGATAAAGCATCAAACCGTGCCTTATATTTAGGTTTGTCTGCCCTTTTACAAAAGAATTTCCCAAATCAATATGCGGCTGTGATCGCTGCTGCTGTTGAGCAAGCCGACGTACTTGCATTTAACAATCCGCAAATTTTACGTTTAATGAATGGTAAATTACCGATTTACGTTCGATTTGGTGATATTAAGCCTGCAACCGTTGTGAAACCGTTCCTTGCTGACTGGCAGCCACAACAATTTGAAAAAATTGAAGGCGCTGAAGATTTTACCAACCGTTTGCAGAAAAATATGCAAACTTTGAAGAAATGGGCAGTCAAAGAAAATATTCATTGTTTACGTTTATATGATGCTGATTTACCAGACTTTAATGTTGCTGTAGATTTGTACGGTGAACGCCTACATGTACAAGAATATGCACCACCAAAAACAATTGATCCTGAAAAAGCTAAAAAACGTTTTAATCTTGCATTGGCTGCGATTCGTGCTGTGACAGGTTTAGGTCGTGATGCTATCTTTATCAAAACCCGTGCGCGTCAAGAGGGTAAAACTCAATATTCAAAACAAAGTACAGCATCAAAACGTTTTATCGTACAAGAAGGTAAAGCCAAAATTTTGGTCAATTTAACGGATTATTTAGATACGGGATTATTCTTAGATCACCGTCAAATGCGTTTAAGAATTGCTGCCGAAGCCAAAGGCAAGCATTTCCTAAACTTGTATAGTTACACATCTACTGCAAGCTTACATGCGGCTTTAGGTGGTGCAGCGAGCACAACCAGTGTTGACTTATCCAACACCTATTTAAACTGGTCAAAAGAGAATTTTGTCTTGAATGGTTTAACTGTAGACCATGCAGACGAGCAACACCAATTTTTCGCAAGTGATTGTTTTGAATGGTTAAAAGAAGGTCATGAACAATATGACTTGATCTTTATTGACCCTCCAACATTTTCAAACTCGAAAAAATTCTATGGTACTTTTGACGTACAACGTGATCACATTTCACTGATTAAACGTGCAATGAATCGTTTAAGTACACAAGGCACTTTATATTTCTCAAACAACTATCGTGGTTTTGAAATGGATGAGGAAATTGAAGCTTTATATGATGTACAAGAAATCAGCCATGAAACCATTGGCTTAGATTTCAAACGCAATCAAAAAATCCATAGAGCTTGGAAAATTAACCATATTCAAAATTAAAGCCTAGCTTTTAAGGAGTTAGTGTGCATCCTGACTTGTGTAAATTGTGATTTTATCTTCACCATGCACTGTTATCGTATTTCCAAGCACACTAATTCCATATTCTGTAACTTTTGCTTTATTTGGAATAAGTGGTTTTTTCTGTACTAAACTCTCCGAAAAATGCGCTTCTTGACGCTGTTGTTCATAATCATTTAACACTACATAAGCCAAATGATCTTTTTTAATTGCATTAGACTGCTGATCTGCCAATTGGTGGTTGGTTTCATTTTGATGCTCTACGGAGTTCTGAACATCCCGTTTTACTGCAGTGATCACTAAAGGAGTAATTGTTCCTACATAATCCACATCTGTAGCAAGCACCTCATCTTTAATCGGTGAAATCGAAAAAGCGGTCGAACACATACAACTGAGCAAAATCCCGAACAAATAGCGTTGTGGATTTTGAGTATGTTTTTTCAGCTCCATGCCCATTTTAAACTCCTATCTGTATTTTTATTATCCTATTCAACTTAACAAGTTTAATTTACGACAACAACCTTAAATCTTAACTTCCCGATAATTAGCATTTTTTAAATAAATTTATTATTTTAACTCAATAACTTAAATCTATTTATAAATAGATTTTTTAATAAAATGCTATTTACTTTATTTAAACATACTCGATTATTCAAATTTTATTTATGAAAAAAATGAAAATAACTTTTTGGCTCATTGGTCAGTCTTATATTTAAAATCTGAATCAGAGCCATTCAAAAATTTAATAAAATATGACAAATCTATCACTTTAATTTGATCTTTTGACATATTTAACAATTGATAAAATTTAAGTTTAATTCTAAAGTGATGATGAATATCCAAATAAAGTTTGAGAGAAATCATGCGATATAAAATTATTGATACTTATCATCATCATAATACGCAACGCTATATCGCAAAATGTCTAAAACCGCACTCTCCGTTATTTATCACTTTAGAAAGTGAGCGTACTTTATGCAAAGAAATTGACATCATTGATGTTGACTTAGAAACCAATAAAGCCACATGGGCAACTGGAGAAAAAATCTCCTTAAATGTTTTAAATCATTTTGATCATTTAGAAAAAATTTATGAGTTAAACTAATACTAGCCGCCTAAATGAAACATAGAACTCATTAGAATTAGCAACTTAAAACTTGAGCCAAATTGTTTTTTGCAGCGTCTTCAAATTTTTGTTGAAAATATTCAGTCTGAAATAATGGCTGTTGTTGGTAAAATTGCATCAAAACTTCTGTCCTTTTAACTTGATAAACCTCAGGACTGACCCAAACATATTCTTGTTGTATTTGCTTTTCATACTCCATAAAGCGTTGTGGTGAAGCGCCTAAGATAGCAAGATCAATATCGAGTAGATATTTTAAATCATGCACTTTGCTAGGCAAATGCTTTTTAGTCGCAATAATCCATCGTGCGACTTTTTCAAGTTCAGCTTTTTTTAAAATACCCACACCATGTTTAAGCATTAATTTCGCACTTTGTTCTTCATTATCAGATGTTTGTGGATCATAAATTACATCATGAAACCAAATAGCTAATTCAACTGCAATTGGGTCATTGAGTTGATCTTTTATTTCATAAAATAATTCAAGACATTCCACAATATGTTGATGGGTATGATAATAATTATGTGAATAAGCATAGTCTAGGAGCGAAAATAATGACGCTGATTGTACGCTTGTTAAATTTACATGCTCAGAAAACTGTGTCCAATACAGTCGAAATTGATCTTGATCATTTTGCATTAGACACACTCCTCTTATAATCTAAAATCTTAAATGGCTAACTCATCTCGCTTAAACACTAATTCACCTTTTAGCGAGCTTTCGACATCAAAATAATAACCTTCGCTATTAAAGGTTTTTAAAGCTTCAATGCTTTCAATCTGATTTTCAACAATAAATCGTGCCATCAAACCACGGGCTTTTTTTGCATAAAAACTAATCACTTTATACTGACCATTTTTTTGATCAAGAAAAACAGGTTTGATAATTTCAGCATCAATTTTGCTTTCTTTCACCGATTTATAATATTCATCAGAAGCTAAATTTACTAAGATTTTTGAACCTGCCTGTTGTAAATCTTGATGAATCAGATCGGTAATTTTATCTCCCCAAAATTCATATAAATTATTTCCCACTGAATTTTTCAATTTTGTACCCATTTCCAAACGATAAGGCATCATTAAATCCAAAGGTCTTAACAAACCATACAGCCCAGACAACATACGTAAATGTTTTTGTGAATATTCAATACTTTTTATAGATAAATGATAAGCATCTAAACCTGTATAGACATCACCTTTAAAAGCGAAAATGGCTTGGCGTGCATTCGAGAAGTTAAAATCAGTTGTCCAGTCATGGAAACGTGCAGCATTCAAACTGGCAATTTTTTCACTGACGCTCATTAAAATTGCGATTTCTGTTGCAGATAACGCTTTGCATACTGTAATTAATTGCTCTGAAGCATCCAACAACCTTGGCATTGTGTGCTGATCTGTTGGCAAATCTGTTTCATAGTCCAATGTTTTTGCAGGAGAAATTAGAACAAGCATAAAGATTTCACTTCAAAAATTAACCTAAACAATATAACAGTTGCACTGTATTTATGCGAATTGTGTTTTTCGTAGCAAATTATCGTTAAAATAAATCACTTTTGTAAATATTGAGGTTACCTGTCTAAATATCTCTTCATTCAGCCGCATTCAGAATGTCACAACAGTTAAAGTATTTGAGTAGAATATAGTCCATCTATTTTTTGAAATACTATTTATATGCTTTTTTGGCTTTTCCTTTTTATTAATCTATTGATCTTTGCTAAAATTGAAAGATTGACTGAATGATCTCCCTATCGCAGATAAATTACCTAGCTAAACTTTAAAATTCTCAAAAAGTACGATCCTTTTAAAGCTGCGTTTATATTTATACTGCTTTGATAAAGTGTGAGAATCTACATCCTCCTCATTTCTATTTAATTTAAGGTTTTTATTTTTTATGAATATGACTGAAATCATGGCGAATATTTCCAACCATACACCAATGATGCAGCAATACTTAAAAGTAAAAGCCGAATATCCACATTCCCTCATGTTTTATCGCATGGGGGATTTTTACGAATTATTTTTTGATGATGCACAAAAAGCAGCCAAACTATTAGGGATCACACTCACGCATCGTGGCAAAACCAACGGCAACCCGATTCCAATGGCAGGCGTCCCTTTTCATGCCGCAGAAGGTTATTTGGCTCGCTTAGTCAAAAAAGGCGAAACCGTTGTGATCTGCGAACAAGTCGGTGAAGTTACAGGCAAAGCCCCGGTTGAGCGTGCTGTGGTACGGATTATTACCCCTGGAACATTAACTGATGATGCCCTATTAACTGCACATCAAACTTCCAACTTGCTCGCACTGTGTATTCAACAAAATCAAATGGGTATTGCGCTGTTAGACTTAAGTGCTGGTATATTTAAAGTACAACAGCAAGTCTATAAACCTGAACATCTACCTTTAGAATTGGCACGTTTGATGCCAAGTGAAATTTTAATTGATGAGGATTTGGTAGATACGCATATTATTGAGGCGATTAAAAAACAAATCGAATGTCCAATTACCAAACGTCCAAATGTTGATTTTAATATTAACAATGCACAGAAAACTTTATGTGATCAATTTGCTGTGTCAACCTTATCTGGTTTTGGGATTGATCATTTACCTTTAGCCAAAGCAGCTGCGGCATCGTTAATTCACTACGCCAAAGAAACTCAAAAAACGGCTTTACCTCATATTCGCTCGCTCAAACTTGAGCAAAGTAGTGATTTTATTGCGCTTGATCCAGTGACACGCCGTAATTTAGAAATTATTGAACCGCTATTTGAACATGGAACTTCTTTATTTTCTTTGATCAATGACACGCAAACTGCAATGGGTGGGCGCTTACTAAGTCGTACCCTGATGCAACCGCTGCGTGATACTGCAATTTTAGATGCACGTTTAGACGCAATTGATATCTTACTCAAAGGATATCATGAAGCGCCTGTTCGTTTGGTTTTAAAAGAAATTGGCGATATTGAGCGAGTTTTAAGTCGAGTCGCTTTGGGCAGTGCCCGTCCACGTAATTTGGTACAATTACGTCAAGCATGTGCACAAATTCCATTTTTAAGACATGCCTTGCAACCGATTTTAAAACAAGCAAAATCAACTGACTTATTACAACAACTTAATCAAGAACTTGGTAATTTTAACGGCTTACATGCTCGCTTGATGTCAGCGATTGTGGAAAATCCACCTGTTTTGTTGCGTGATGGGAATGTGATTGCTGAAGGTTTTGATAGCGAACTGGATGAACTACGTAAAATCCGTGATCATGCTGGACAATTCTTGATTGATTTAGAAATACAAGAACGTGAAAATACGGGCATTAATACTTTAAAAATCGGCTATAACCGTGTCAGTGGTTATTATATTGAATTGACCCGTGCGCAAGCTGAGCAAGCACCTGAACATTATATTCGCCGTCAAACTTTAAAAAATGCAGAACGCTATATCACGCCTGAACTCAAAGCCTTTGAAGACAAAGTGTTATCCAGTGAGTCCCGTGCTTTAGCGCGTGAAAAAATGTTATTTGAAATGCTCTTAGAAGAGTTACGTGCGGATATTGCCAATTTACAGATGATGAGCAGCGCCATTGCTCAAATTGATTTAGTGGCAAATTTCGCCCATCAAGCACGTTTAAACAATTGGAATCGCCCTGAGTATAGTCCTGAGATCGGCGTAAATATCATTGGTGGTCGCCATCCTGTAGTTGAGTCTTTAAGTAAAACACCTTTTACTCCCAATGATACCCAACTAGATTTTAATCATCGTATGGCGATTATTACGGGTCCCAACATGGGTGGTAAATCGACTTTTATGCGTCAAACAGCGTTAATCAGCTTACTCGCCTATTGTGGTAGTTTCGTCCCTGCAAAATCAGCCCAACTTGGACCAATTGATCGCATCTTCACCCGTATCGGTTCAGCCGATGATTTATCTTCAGGAAAATCAACCTTTATGGTGGAGATGACTGAAACTTCACAGATTTTACATCATGCCACCAATCAATCCTTAGTCCTGATGGATGAAGTCGGTCGTGGTACAAGCACTTACGATGGCTTATCTCTCGCTTGGGCGTGCGTGCTTGATTTGACCAAACGCATTAAATGTTTATGTTTATTTGCGACACATTATTTTGAGCTGACTGAACTTGCTAAAGAAAATGCAATTGATAATTATCATGTCACTGCCAAAGAACTCAATGGTAATCTAATTTTATTGCATAAAGTACAGAAAGGTCCCGCTAGCCAGAGTCATGGTCTACAAGTTGCAAAACTGGCTGGTATTCCTGAAAGTGTAATTAAAGAAGCACAAAAACGCTTAAAAACGTTAGAGAAACAGCAACATCAGCAAATAAATCATACTGTGCAAAATGATTTATTTACAGATATACATGGCGAACCTGAAGTGATTGAAAAAATCATTGAAATTGAAAAATCTTCTCCAGTATTGGAAGCACTTGCTCATATTGAGGTAGATGATTTAACACCTCGTGAAGCATTGGCTCAGTTGTATCAACTCAAGGATTTATTAAAAAGTCAATAGATTTATAAACTTAGATCAACAGACCTATTTCTTCTAGGTCTGTTGATCCTTTTCATTTAACTGACTTTGGCTTCAGTAGGTTGATGTTGATACTGCTGTTTTAGCTCTCGTTTTAAAATCTTCCCACTGGCATTTTTGGGTAAAGCCTCCGCAAAATGTACCATTTTTGGCATTTTATAAGCAGATAAATGCTGTGCACAAAACTCAATAATCAATTTTTCTGTTAAATACTGATCAGGATGTAAAATCACAACAGCTGTGACTGCTTCAATCCAGCGTGGATGCGGTGTTCCAAACACAGCAACTTCTTTCACAGCATCCATACGATAAATAACTTCTTCTACTTCACGTGTTGAAACATTTTCCCCGCCTGATTTGACCATATCTTTAATACGATCGACCACAAAAAGATAACCTTGTTCATTAAAATAACCGAGATCGCCACTATGAAACCAACCATATTTAAAACTTTCAGCATTCTTTTCTTCATTTTGATCATAGCCTTGGGTCAAATGCACACTGCGATGCACGATTTCACCCACTTCACCTTGTGGCAAAATCTCTCCATCTTCTGCCATAATTTGGGTTTCCACATTAAATGCGGGTCTACCCACTGAGTCTGCATATTCAAAATGATCTTCTGGATGTAACACGGTGGCTACAGGCGCCATTTCTGTTTGCCCATAAAATTGCCAAAATCGAATATGAGGCAATTTTTGCAATAACTCCTCAATCACTGCTTTAGGCATAGCAGATGCACCATAATAGGCTTTGCTTAATGAGCCCAATTCTGCTGGATTAAATTTTTCAGAGTTGAGCAAAGCGATCCAAGCTGTAGGTGGACAAAATAATTTGGTAATTTTTTCTTTGGCAATGGTATCCAATACCGCTTCTGGATCAAAACGCCGAAAAATATAACTGGTTGCCCCTAAAATTAAATCAACATTTAAAAAAGCATCCAATTGTGCGCAGTGATACATCGGAAAAGCATGAATTTCTCGATCATTTGAGCTCATCTGCCCTTCTACCATACAACTGGTATATTGCGCCATTAAGGCTTCACTATTTAGTAGTACACCTTTTGGCAAAGACTCTGTGCCACTGGTATACATCATGCGGATTGGCTCATGTGCATGCAATTCTATCTCAGGCAACGTAATCTCTATATCCTGTAAAAACGTATCAAAATTTTGCCACTGTGCTGCAACATTTGATTGATTTAAATCAATCACCACTTGCTGGGGTGGTATGAAATCAGTTTTTATCAATGCCCGCTCCATCACAGTGCATAAGCTATCTTCAACGACCACCATTTTCGGTTGTGCATGTTGCAATAAATAATTCACTTCTGCTGCATTCAACATAAAGTTAATCGGTACACTGATCACCCCAAGTTTGGCTGTCGCATATAAAATCGCTGGAAATTGCCAACAATTATGCGAAAAAATCATCACTTTATCGCCTTTGCGCAGACCTTGATCGTATAAATGCATCGCAATTTGCTCAACACATTGATGAAATTCTTTAAAACTCATCTGATGTTCGTGATCAACAAGGGCGATTTTATTTCCAAAACGTTGTGCACTACGTGTGGGAATATCAGCAATATGCATACGGCGGGCACGTTGAATATCATTTTGAATCATGTTGCAAATCCTTTGCAGCTTTAGAGTTATTAATCTTAAAATTTTAAATGATTGAAAACAGAAGCCTCTTTCTTCTTTTTTGAACAAAAAGAAAAATTTATTCTTCTATTTATCGAATCTATCACTGTTGGATTTTTAAACAAGCCAACTATTTCTCATTTTTAAACAAAAAATTAGTCTATACAGTTCAGTTTTTAATATTTTTAGAACTTAACGATTGACACACTACAAAAAAATAAGAAATAAGCAGTATAAGGAATCAATTTAATCATACCCTATGCGTCTGATCAGCATGGTAAGAAAGTATTAAAAAGCATGAGAAATAAGCCTTCATGCCTTTTATTCATTGAATAATACCAAACTTCAGATTTCCATATCACATAACGATTCCGTTAATTCAAACGGTAAGATTGCACCACGCTCATCATAAATATGGTTCACTTCACATTTAGAATCTCATTGGCATTTTAATTACGTTTTTTACTTTGATTTTGCATGATGAACACAGAAGTTTCATTCATCTTACATCTCTCGTTGGATCATGAGTTTATTCAACGCCAAAGTGAGAGATAAATATTTAGCGTCATCAAATGACATTTTCAAACAAATAAGCAAACGTCTAAATTTAATACAATTTATTTTTTAGCTCTATGATTATTTTAACTTTAGTTTTGATACTAAAAAATATATTTCAGTACAAAACCATCCGAAAAACGCTTAATTAAGCGAATGTAGAATGTAGAATGTAGAATGTAGAATGTAGAATGTAGAATGTTATGACGAAAAAAAACCTGTTGTAATTAACAGGTTTTTTTAGAATCTTGGCAGAGGATCAAGGACTCGAACCTTGACGAACGGTTTTGGAGACCGTCATGCTACCATTACACCAATCCTCTATTGCAGATTATCAAGTTTTTATTCCACTTAATAATACTTGGTGGGGACGGAGAGACTCGAACTCTCACACCTTGCGGCGCTGGAACCTAAATCCAGTGCGTCTACCAATTTCGCCACGTCCCCAATGGCTGTGTATATTATAGAGATCATTATCATCTGACAAGCCCTTTTTTCAAAAAAAGAAGCTGTTTGTTTAAATATAAAACAAAATCATATGTCTTCACTTTTCGTTTAGACAATTTGGCTTAATACTTGTTTTATTTGATAAATATTTATACAACGTTGAGAGAGTTGCTTGTTTAACATCTGCTCCAAGATTTCTTCCAATACTGAAAATGACTCAGGTAAATAAATTTTTAAGTTTTGACAATGCAAATATGCCCACTCTTGGTAGGTTGTGGCTTGTAGTTTTTCTTGGTTCAACCACTCCAGCCAAATAATCCCTAGAGCATAAATATCGCTTTGTACCGACTTGGGCTTTGCATGAAAAAGCTCAGGAGCCATATAACGTGGCGTTGCTGTATTTAGCATATTCGTCACATCATCAAAATGGGAACTTTGTTCAAAATCAATTAAACGAACCTCATCATTAAAAAGCCTGAAATGTTCTCTTTTCAAGTCCCCATGAATAAACCCCAATTCATGTAAATTTTCCAGCACCCCCACGCTTTGTTTTAACACTTGCATCACGTTAGAAAATGCCATTTCGAAGGGATTTTTAGCAAAAAGTGCATCTGTATGTGCTACACATAATTCTTGATTTAAATAGCTAGCATGATTTGGCTCGTTATTACTTATATCTGAAATCGAAAAATCACACAAAATATTTTGATCAGGTAATGCTAAAGAGTTTAATCGTGTATATATTTCTAATTCATTTAAAAAACCACGCTCATATTCTGTACTCACATGGGCAAGTTGACGTTTGAGCCAAGATTTACCCATGCTATTTTCTACACAATACACTCTACGCCCAAAGCTTTGGCTTCGAGCAGAATTCAGTGCTTTACCTAGTGATTGTTTGCTCATATCTCAACGGTTTGTGCTGATGTTGATTTATTTTTAAGACTAAACTCTAATAACTCTAAACAGTGTTGAATCGTCTTACCAATCCGTGCGTGGGTTTCAATACTTGAAATTTTAGGCCAAGTCGCTCTCTCACCCTCTCTTTGTAATAATTGAAATAACTCTGGACGAGGGTTTTGCAACATATATTGATAATGTTTCAAACTATAATTTCCAATGATATTTACATCACCATAGTAACGTTGATCAATAATGCCATAGCCATGCTCTAAAAGCCTGCGGACTGATGGAATACGCCCCATACGATCCCGCGTAAAATCCATCACATCCATCGCAATGGTTTTACCGTGTTTACGTACAATGCGCTCTGGCCAACTAAGTAAATCCTTTCTAAAGCGTTTAGTATCGGTTTGCATAAATGGGACAATGTGTGGATTGACCTGACTGGCAATGGTGTAGTTGATGTTATATAAACGTGACATTTTCTCTTGTGGGAAATCACTGCGCACACTGCCATCGACCCAACGTGTGCTCGCAAGATAAGGTGTATGCACCGTATCATAACGCTTTCCTGTTAAACGTACTGGCGGAAATAAAATCGGAACTGCACAAGATGCCAGCACAGCACTCCATACCAACAAATCGGGTGCGGTATATTTGTTCATAATACGTGCATCTTCATGTGAAACATTATAGGGTGCAACACTGATATTAATATCTAAACCAGATTTTTGATAGGCTTCTTCAAAGCTAAGATCTCCCAAATTTTCAACCAAAAATTTCTTCAAATATTTAACATCTGCAAAACCACCATTCCCCTTGAGCAACTCTTTTAAACTTCTAAAATGAAAAGCCTCACTATAAAAATGCTCACCTGATAAAATGTCAGGAATTTGACTTGGTTCGGAGATTCCTAGCATTGCCGTCATAATTGCACCCGCGCTTGAGCCAGAGATGACTTTCGGCATGAGATCTTGTTCCATTAATGCTTTACACACTCCAGTATGGAACAAACCCAGCGTTGCCCCCCCTGAAAACATAATTGCAGGATGTCCATACACCATTTCACAGTTTTTAAAAAATTCAATTTTTTCTTTTAAACTTAAATCTTCACATGCCACAGAGGCCACAAATGCTAAGCTTTGACTGACCTCTTCAACATAATCTTCAATCAGTTTTTTAGTCCCTACATAGGTTTCTGTAAAAAGCAATGGATGGGCGATATTGGCAATATCGTGGCTTAAACCTTCACTTAAAATATAAATTAGATCGGCTGTACGCTTTTGATGGCGATAACGTCTTAAAATATTTAAGCGATGCGCAATAATTTCAGAGTCAAAATAAGATGAACTATTATCATATTTCCATTCTTGTGTACCACTTTCCTCATCGAGCTTAAGTGCGACTGCCTTCCACTCTTCATAATTTTCAGCGTGCTGAAGTTGCCTTTTTAATTTTTTTATACGGTATGCTTGATGTGGGTTGAGATCATGTTTAAATTCTATGTTCATTTTTTAGCATGGTCCTATAATCCGACTCTAAAAATAGAGTACATGTTTCATTCACTATGCTGAATATTTTTTAGAGAAGCAATTCCTCAAAGCGATTATTTCTTGACTAGAATGTTCATTTTTACTACAGCACATTCACAGTCAAAGGATTCTAGTGCTAATATCTCATCAAATGATAATTTTTAGTGAATATTTATGGCATCTTTTGATTTACCTCATTCTCTGATCCAATCACTTTCAACCGTGCTTGAGCAACTTAAGCACGTACTCCCTGAACCAAAACAAGAAACTGATTTTTCTGCACCTGCTTATCGTTGGCAAGACAAACAACTGAAACCGATTTATCAACCCAAAGCAATGCACTTAGACGATTTAAAAGGCATTGAACGCCAGCGTGATAAAATTTTGCAAAATACAGAACAGTTTTTAAATGGGTTTCCAGCCAATGATATTTTGCTCACAGGTTCTCGTGGGACGGGTAAATCGTCCATTGTACGGGCTTTATTAACCAAATATCGTGATCAAGGCTTGCGTTTGATTGAAATTGAACGTGATGATTTATCTGATTTACCTGAAATTCAAAAAATTATTGAAAATCGCCCTGAAAAATTTATCGTATATTGTGATGATTTGGCATTTAATGCAGAAGATGAGAATTATCGAAGCCTAAAAAGTGTTTTAGATGGTTCATTACAGTCAGGTTCAAGCAATTTTATTATTTATGCGACCAGTAATCGCCGCCATTTATTGCCTGAATTTATGCATGAAAATACCCCTGTCACCAAAGTCGATGTTCCTCAATATAAAGAGTTACACCCGCAGGAAGCAATTGAGGAAAAAATTTCTTTATCAGACCGTTTTGGATTATGGTTGTCTTTTTATCCCATGGATCAAAACCTGTATTTAGAGATCGTTGAGCACTATTTAGCAAAAGAAAACATGCCTTTCGATGATGCAACTCGTGCTGAAGCACTACGTTGGTGTCAAAGTCGTGGACAACGCTCTGGTCGTGCAGCGTATCAATTTTCTAAACATTGGATTGGTTCAGAGAAATTAAAAGCCTTATGAGTTCGATGAAATTATGATTTACCTAGAGCTATAAATAAGCTAAATAAAAAAGACCGCATTTTTATGTGGTCTTTTTTTATGGCATAACAAAATTATTTAAATAAAAATAATAACTCATAAAACTTGCGATCAGTGTTAACCAGACAGGCAGTTTCGTTTTTAATAATAAAATCACCATCATGACAAATACCACATCCAACCATTGCACAATATATTTTTCAGTCATTTGTATGATCAAGCACAATAATAAACCCACCACTGCGGCATTGATTCCTTGAATAGCTTTATAGATTTTTTGCTGTTGCATCAACCAAGACCAATAGGGCAAAGTTCCAAAAACCAATACAAATGAAGGCAAATAAATCATGATGGTCGCAAGACTTGCATTGATTAAAATCGATGATGTAAACGGTAATAATGCCCCCAAATAACTGGCAAAACTAAACAAAGGTCCTGGCATTAACTGTGCAATCGCATAACCTAAATCAAATTTTTCATTTGAGATTAAACCTGTCGCAACAAAATCCTGATGCAATAAGGGTAAAACAATATGTCCACCACCAAAAACCAAAGAGGCTGAGCGATAAAAACCTGCAAAAGCTTGTATAAATAATGATGGATGTACATGATTTAAAATAGGAAATAATAAAAATGGTAAAGCAAATAAAATTAACCACAAATAAGCTTTAGAACTTTTTAGTTGAAATTGGGTATTTTTAACCTCATTTTGCTTGGGTTTTTCTTGCGCTAACAATAATCCTAATAGTGCAGCAAGCAAGATAACAATAATTTGATTGGCAGATAATGGCACAGCATAAATAAAAACTGCTGAAAATAACATGACAATATATTGCCAAACATGATGACAAAGGCTGCGTAACATTTGCCAAAATGCCCAAAATACCACAGCCAATACAATTAGTTGAATAATATGAAAAAAGTATAAATTTAGGTTTTCAAAAAAATATTGTCCCAACCATGCTGCGCCTGCCATCAAGATCGCAGAAGGTAAAGTAAAACCTAACCAAGCACAAAATGCCCCTGAGTAGCCATTTTTTAAATAACCTAGGGTGATCCCTACTTGACTACTGGTGGGTCCTGGAATGATTTGCGCCAATGCCAAAACTTTAAAATATTCTTGCTCATCCAACCAAGATAACTTCTTGATCAAATAATTATGAAATAAAACAATATGTGCTGCAGGTCCACCAAATGCAATGCAGCCTAACCTTAAAAAGGTCATAAAAATATAAAAATTTGAAAACTTATTTTGGGTGATATTGGACATAAAAATAATTCAATCAGGCGAATAACCGTGTTATTTCACTTTGAAATAACATGGTTATAGAATAATTTAAATACTTAAGGGATTGGTTTTAAATCTAAACCATCCACAATATAGAGCGTATTTCCATCAATCACTTTTTTATCTTTATCTAAATATTTCTGCTCAAGCACGCCTTTATTGACCCAAAGTGCAAAATCATCATCATTAATTAAAGCCAAACGCTGTTGATCAATTAACCATAAACCTTCCATTTTGTCATGGGGAAATTTAACTTGCTGATTCATGTCTAAAGTTAAGATTTTGCTAGGCGGTACAATATTCAGAGCTTTCAAGCCATCCCAACCTTTTGCTAAAACATATTGCTCTAAAGTTAACCCATCAATAGTCAATCCTAGTTTCTGATCTTGTTTAATTTGCGCAGTTTCTTTGACCTCTTCTAAATTGGTCGCATGACGTAGATCGATTTTATAAACACGCTTAAAGACATCTGGATTGTCTTTATAAAAATCGCCATCACGTTCAAGTACTAAGAATGAAGTATTACTTAAAGCGGTAATCGCAGAGTTAGAATATGCCTTTGCACCGCCCTCTTGTTTATACAGATATTGTTTTATGACTTTGCTCGCCAAATCAATCGTCACGATACGGGTTAAGTCCGATTTATTTGTGCTACTGTCAGGATTATCCATTGTGGATTGCATAATTCCGACCAGTGTCTTGCCATCAGGTGTGATGGTTAAACCTTCCATACCACGATTTGGACGGCGCTTTGAAAATTCAGCAGGTAACAGATACCCTCCAATACGGCGATTATCCTCTGCAAAAGCATTGATACGGTCTATTTCTTTACCTGTCGCATCATAATGTACAATGTGCGGACCATATTCATCACTCACCCAAAATGTACCATCCGTTAATGCCACGATTCCTTCAGGATCTAAACCATATTCATCAGTTTGTTGTTGGAGGAGTTTTCCATACCTATCATAAGCCGCTTCTTTGGTCGCACCAAAGTTGAGATTAGGCAACCCTGTGATATTTTTGCCTGTGCGATCTTTTAATAAAATTTCTTTGAGTTTTTTGACAGTACCATCGCTTTGTACTTCAAACAAACCAATGCGTGGCGTATAGCTTGGATCTGGGAACATTTTCCCATTGTCTTTATTTAAATTATAATCTGCATTTGGACCACGATCTGTCAGTGCATAAAATTGATTTTTTTCAGTTGGATGAGCCACCAAGTCTGAACCAAAACCTCCACGACGAAACTCGATGTGATTGCCTGCTTTAGCACCGTCTACGATGCCTTTAATGTCCATCACTTCATAATTTAAACGCACGCCATGGGCAAATACATTTTCTGTTAAACACACATTTTCTGTTTTTTGAATTTCATTTGTATCTAACTTACCATTCGCATTTAAATCCAAACCACTCGATTTAGCAGTTCCACCCAACCAGCAATTTTTATCTGCAAATTTAAGTGTTTGCTCAAGAGTTAATGGCTTTGATGGTTCTGGCTTTGTTGAATTAGTATTTGTATTATCCTTATCATTTCCACACCCGACCAAAATCATTGTCGTTAAAATTGAGAGCGCCAAAAGCTGTTGTTTCATTGTTGTTTTTCACACTGATAAATTGTGTTTCGATGCTAATGGGCTTCAATGACAAATCTATGAAATTTTTATTTTTTTAAATATGTTCAAATTGTATTTTGCTTATTTTTCAAAAATATCACTTTTGAATCAAGATTCATTTCATAATTTCAACAATGCAGAACTTCAATCGACTTTAAACTAAAAATCATACTCCAATACAACATGATCACAATGAATATTGAGAATTTTAAAGAAATTATTCCCCCCTTCTTTTGGGTAAAACATGAAAATAGCTGCTCTATATGTTTAAGTGATTTAAATTTCCAATCGCAAATTTTTCAAAGTCGTGTTGATGAAAGTGTCGAAGGCAATGGTTATGATTGGGCATCATTGGCTAGTATTTATGTAGACAAACAACTTCCTGAGATTGGTTGAGATTATTAAATTTGATCCTGAAGCAGAAATGTTTTGTGCTTATTCAAGTGATGCTGAAGCATTAAAGAAATTTACGCCATTTTTAGACAGGCTTTAGATAAACATGAGTTTATGATTGAAATATTTTCAGATACAGATTTAGATTAAGCACTTTATTTCGCTTCCATCATTGAATTTTAAAAGAGGCATTTCGCCTCTTTCTAGCATCTAAAAAACTTTAACACGATTCAGGCTTGCTTAATTCAGTCATCGGCCAACGTGGCGTGGTGGTAACTGACAAACCATCTTTCTGTCCTGCTCTTAAACGCTGATACCCCGCAAAAGCAATCATTGCACCATTATCCGTACATAAAGCAGGTTCTGCATAATAAACAGTCGCTTTGATTTTGGCTAAATCTGCCTCAAGACGTTCACGTAAACGCTTATTGGCACTGACACCACCAGCAATCACCAAGCGTTTTAAACCTGTTTGTTTTAAAGCTTTGATAGATTTTTTCACCAAAGTATCCACCAATGCTTCTTGAAATGATGCTGCAATATCCGCATCCCGATTTTCACCCTCTAATTTTTTCAGTTGAACCGAAACGGCAGTTTTTAGACCACTAAAAGAAAATTGCAGACCTTGGTGCAACATTGGACGTGGAAATTCAAAGGTATTTTTATCACCTTGTTCTGCTAAACGGGAAATATTGGGCCCACCTGGATAAGGTAACTTCAACATTTTTGCCACTTTATCAAAGGCTTCACCTGCTGCATCATCAATCGATTCGCCTAATATTTCATATTCTCCAATGCCATGTGCTGCCATCAGTTGAGTATGTCCACCCGAAACCAATAAAGCGACAAACGGAAATTCTGGTGGTTGAGCAGATAAAAGTGGTGCAAGCATATGACCTTCCATATGATGCACACCGATTGCAGGCTTATTCAGTGCAAATGCCAATGTGCGACCAAACAATGCGCCTGTCATCAATGCGCCCATAAGACCCGGCCCACGCGTATAAGCCACAGCATCGATCTCAGATTTGTTTACATTGCTTTTCTCAAGCAATTGATTAATCAATGGAATTAGCTTTCTTACATGATCACGAGATGCAAGTTCAGGAACAACACCACCATACTCAGCATGCAATTTGATCTGGCTATACAGTACTTGCCCTCTTAAACCGAGTTCACTGTCATAAAGCGCTAATCCTGTTTCATCACAAGACGTTTCTAAGCCAAGAACGATCATTAAATTGCCTTTTACCCGTATCAAAATATTGCTAAAGCTATTATAGACTTGTGATATGAGATGTAAATGAGTAAAATACTGTCCTTCACTTGTGATCAAGGGTAATTCAACCCTGATCTTATCCATAAACCAATGAGGATTCTTCATGCCACAAGTTAAATTGAAAGAAGGCGAACCAGTAGACGTAGCTATCCGTCGTTTCAAACGTTCATGCGAAAAAGCAGGTGTTCTTGCTGACGTTCGTAAACGTGAATTCTACGAAAAACCTACTCAAGAACGTAAACGTAAAAAAGCTGCTGCTGTTAAACGCTACCAAAAGAAATTGGCGCGTGAATCAGTACGTACTACTCGCCTTTACTAAGATTTATTTGTGAATGATTGACTGACTGGACAATTTCAATGACTACTTTAAAAAACCAAATCACTGACGTTTTAAAAGCCGCTATGCGTGCAAAAGAAATGGATAAGTTAACGGTAATACGTGGTCTACAGGCAGCAATCAAGCAAATCGAAGTCGATGAGCGCATAGAGCTTGACGATACTCAGGTTCTTGCGGTCATTGAAAAGCAAATCAAACAACGCAAAGAGTCGGTTAAAGCCTTTTTAGGGGCTAATCGCGAAGATTTAGCTAGTAAAGAACAAGCCGAAATTGAGGTGTTATCTCAGTTTCTACCTGAAGCTATGTCAGAGGACGAGCTTGATTCTCTCATTGCGCAAACAATTGAAGCGCAAGGTGCTACTAGCATGAAAGATATGGGTAAGGTGATGAATTCTCTACGTCCGATCATAGCCGGACGTGCCGATCCTGCACAAGTATCGAGTAAAATCAAAGCAAAACTTGCTTAATTTCCCGATCTCAAAATCTTTTATTGTTTGGTTTGGTCTATTTAAACAGAAATTTAAAAGTTATTTTGCAATGAAATAATTCATTTATTTAAATAGTCCAAATTGATTTAAATTCTTTTTCTAACACCATATAAACTCAATAGATTTATATTTCAAGCTTCGCCATAGATGAGATTGTTCAAATTTTCTATAAATCCGCTAAATTAGAATATTCTCTACTTAAGCACACTTTTACTACTTATTTCAAAATGAAGCGTATATCAATCCATTTCTAGAATTTAACGATTGTTTAAATCACACTGAATATTATATTTTTTTAAAATTTGCATTTCAGGTGAGCTATTTACTTTATTGATAATATCCTGTTTTGTGATCGACATATATGAAGGCGGTAAATTACTGCGATTTTCATCGGTTGCTTTATACATGTCATCCACATAAGTTTTAACAATATCGCAATACTGTGCCTTTTGCTGCGCATCGAATTGAGTGATTTTAGGATTTAAACTCCGCAAAAAGCTTTTCATTTGCGTATTATATTGTGTTGAGATCTTTTCAACTTGGCGTGCATAATGTTCTGCCGCATCTGCAAAGACCAGTTGTGTAGAACCTATTAACACTAAAACTGCCATTATTTTTTTCATAGACTTACTTAAAACTTAAAAAAATTATTTTAGAACAAGATTAACTTTTTCTATAGAAAATAGATATTTATATTTGTTACAAAGTGAACATTCAAATAATTTTATCAACCACGGATTCAAAAGTTAAGTGCAACACATCTGTAATGGGGGTGAAAAAATTAAGTGAATTACAATCATGATGATTTTTTCAACCCTCAATTAGAAAGCACAATATCAAGCAATACACCCAACCTTCTCAAAATGAAAGATACGAAATTTCTCGCTGTTTGAAAAGCAATAAACCTAAAGCACAATTAGCTCGTGAATTAAATCATTCCCGTTCAACTCTTTATAGAGATATTAACCATAATAAAGGACAGCGTGGCTATCATCCTAAACAAGCGCATCAGTTAGCTCAAATTCGTCACTATATGCATACTTCGAGTTTTACTGCGTTTGCCTGTGAGTACATTAATCATCTATTGAAAAGCACATGATCTCCTGAACAAATAGCTTCAGCTTTACAAGTACGTGGATGATTGCTTCATCTCATGAATGGATTTATCAATATATTTGCAGTGATAAGGCAAAGGGTGGAGACTTAAGCAAATGTTTAAGAAGCCAAAAAATGTATAGAAAAAGAGGGCTTAAGAATATAGTAAAACCGTTTAATTTCTCATACATTCATTAAAGAGACGAATAAAAAGCTTACCTATTGAGTTAACCAACCATTTTTTCTTTTTCTTTTCACCTATGCCCACATTTTTTCAATAGGATTAAGGTCAGAACTATAGGGTGGTAATCAAAGTATTTGATGCCCATGTTGAATTAATAAATCTTGTATATCTTGTCGTTTATGGAATGCCACATTATCCATGACAATTACACTATTCGATGGTAATTCAGGTAATAAAAACTCATCTACCCAAAAATGAAATAGATCCGAATTTACTTTGCTATCAAATAAACTAACTACACATAACTTACCCTCATAGATTACTTCAATTACATTGATTTGATTTTTTAATTGCCAATTATATGTTGCATAACTAGGAGCTCCCTATTTTAAATAAACATAAGGTCTATGTTGATCAGATTTCAATTCACTTTGATCAAGATAGATCGAATGTTGATACCTTAATCGGTCTAAATCTTTTAAATACTGCTCTCTGAGTTCCGTTTGTTGCTTTCGAGTGATGTAAAATCTTTTTTAACTTGTGATATTTATACGCTTGAGTGCATCTCAAATTGTAGAAGTACCACAACCAAAACGAGCAGCGCGTTCATATTGATAATCATCAGGATATTGTTCAACATCTGCACGTAATGCATTATCATCAACTTTAGATGGTTTACTTGGCCGAGTTCTTTTTATTTCGATTCGGCTTTTCCATTCGACAATTGTATTTTTATCAATTTCAAAGTGCTGAGCAACTGCTCGGATAGATTGACCTTCTAAGCTTGGCTAATATTTTGCTTCTAAAATGTATTGGATAGCCCATATCTGCATTGTATTGTTTTTTAGTGTGCTGAGACTATAATGATCAACAAGGTCAACTCACAAATCGAATGAGTATTTATTCATTGGAGACCTAAAGAAATATACCAACGTGAAAGATTGGGAGATTTTGAAAGAGATAGGGTCATCGGTAAAAATTATAAAAGTGAAATATTAACCTTGGTTAATCGAAAAGCCTTTATCTTCATATCGTACACTTAGGTACCGCAAGGCGATCCAAACATATCATTTCGCAGCGTATTGAACGATTAAAACTAAGTCACGCCTATGCCTATAGTGTATAACGCTTGACAATTAAAGAGTTTTCAGAGCAAGAGAGGATTACACATCAAGGTATAGCAACATACTTCGCAGATCTTTATAAGTCTACTCAACGTGTAAGAAATGAAAATACCAATGGTTTGATTCGACAGTTTTTGCTAAAATCATCATCATTTGAGCATATTACAGAACCTCAAACACAAGCGATTGAAAACAATTTAAATCATCATCCTCGTAAGTCACTTGGATAGCATATTCCTAGTGAGGTGATGGCAAGGTATTTTACTTTCGCACTTGCTAGTTGAATCTGCCTACTATAAAAAATAAGATTATAATTTTAAATCTGGTGGCAACCCTACTAGCAAAACCTCGGCACATCGTAGTTCTGATACCGTTGCTACCTTCCGGTCCTGGCGGGGTTCTCAGAGTACAATTGCGAAGCCACCAGCAGGGCTACCATTGCAAGATCAAAGTATAGAGATTTTTAAATTTCTTGCAAGTAGCCATTTCTATTTTTAATGATTTTCATGACTATTTGATTAATTCCTCAGCAAGATCAATAAAAACAGGAGTATAAATAAACAAATTCAGACTATTTTCTGTATATTTCCTTAAAAATAATCACATTTTTAGAGAAATGCTAGAACATTGTAAAAGCAGCTTGCATTTCCCTGCCGAGCCGTTTTAAATAAAACCCATTCTCGAATGATATGACTGATTTCTCAATAAGAAATACAGGCAGTAAAGCTACTTTTATGGATTTAACATTATGCTAAAAAAGCATGCGCTCCTTTCAATCGCACTTTTAAGTTCAGCGACTTTGTATGCTATTCCTATTGAATCTAGAGGTTTGAGTAATCAAGACTCAACAGGCAACATTTCTGGTTCCCCTACGCCTATTACTGGAAATATGAACTGGGATTTAATGCAAAAAAATCAACAATTAGAAAATCAAATTCGTGAACTACGTGGCAAGATTGAAGAACAAGACAATGCGATTGAACAGCTCAACAAAGAACTGACAAACCGTTATACGGATTTAGATCAGCGTTTAGAATTGATGGCACAAAAATTAGATGCTGATACTGGCACAACAGATGAAAGTAGTCCTGATGCAACACCAGAAGCTCAACCTCCATCTGATCCAAACACGTCTACCCCAAATCAAGCGCCTATTGCAACTACACCAAACTCGCAAAGTACAACCGAAGCTCCCACTCAAGAAACCGTGAATACCAGTAATACTGCTGATTTAGAAAAAGCAGCTTATACTGTTGCTTTGGATGCTTATAAACAAGGTGGCGCTAAAAAAGCCATTGAGCCAATGCAAAATTTTATTAAAAATAATCCGAATGGCATTTATACAGGCAATGCATATTTTTGGTTAGCTGAGTTCAACTTAGCCATCGAACCACCAAACTATAAAGAAGCCAAAAAAAATTATGAAATCGTTGCTGCAAAATACGCAAATTCATCTAAAGCACCACGTGCCTTATACCGTTTATATAGCATCGCAATGGAGGTAAATAAAAACCCTCAAACTGCAAATGTCTATAAAAACAAACTATTAACTGCATTTCCTAACTCAGAAGAAGCCACTTATTTAAAGAAAAGCTAAGAGCACTTCAGTTCTTATGCTCCAATAAAATAAAAAAGACATCCAAGAGGATGTCTTTTTAAATTTATCGAGTTTAATTTAAAATCACAATATTAACGAACAATACCACGTTTTGATTGGATTAAAGAGTCTAATAATCGCTGCGCTTCTGGAACTTCAGGCAAAATATCTGCTGTGATTTTTGCAATTGCTTGTTCAGTAGTTAAATTGTCTTTATAAATCAATTTAAATGCTTCACGTAAACCTTGAATCACATTTTTCGACCAACCTTTGCGACGCATGCCTTCGACATTCATCCCAAATGCGTGAGCAGGATTACCAGAAACCATCACATAAGCAGGCACATCTTTTAAAATCAAAGACGCCCCACCAATCATGCTATAAGAATCGATCTTACAAAATTGATGAATCCCAGAGTTTCCACCAATAACCACATAATCACCAATGTGGACATGCCCTGCTATTCCAACATTATTAGCAAAGATATTATGATCACCGATCTGACAGTCATGTGCAACGTGCGTATTGACCATAAGCAAATTATGACTACCAATCTTGGTTAAGCCATGATCCTGAACTGTACCACGATGTAAGCTACAATGTTCACGAATTTTATTTGCATCGCCTATTTCTAACCAAGTTTCTTCACCTTGAAACTTAAGGTCTTGGCATACTTCACCCACACTTGCAAACTGAAAAATTTCGTTATCTTTACCAATGCGTGTAAAGCCACCTACCACAACATGAGAATGAAGCTTAGTACCAGAATCAATGCTAACATTCGGTCCAATAATACAATACGGTCCAATTTCTACATCAGCAGCAATCTGTGCAGTAGCGTCAATAATAGCGGTAGAATGAATTAAATCTTTGTTACTCATGCCTGCTCTAATTTTTGATGAGAGATGATAATTTCAGCAGTTGCTGCTACCATGCCGTCTACACTAGCAGTACATAAATATTTGTAAATGCCACGTTTTTGCATAAGTAATTCAGATTTTAGCACAAGTTGGTCACCTGGAACGACTTGTTTTTTGAAACGCACCTTCTCAGCACCAGCAAACAAAAACAATGAACCAGGTCTTGGTTTTTCATTATTCATGATAAAACCTAATACACCTGAAATTTGCGCCATCGCTTCAACGATCAATACTCCTGGCATAATCGGATAGCCAGGAAAATGACCTTGCATAAATTCTTCATTGATGGACACATTTTTATAGCCAACAATGCCATTTTCTGTGACTTCTGTTACACGATCTACAAGCAAAAATGGATAACGATGTGGTAAATACTCACGAATCGTTTGGGTTTGCATAGGTAATTCAGGAACCGTGAAAGGTAGAGATTTAGACTCAGTCATAATTATTTACGCGATTTTAAAGTTGATTCAAGGTGCTCGATTTGAGCCTGCATATGATCTAGTTGTTTAACTATCTTGGTCAATGGCACATCTGCTAATTGTCGAAGTCGAACAACAGTACGTTTCCAATGATTTGATTCAAACTGTCCAGTCCCAGAAGAGTAAGAACCTGCTACAGAAATAGTTTTTGTCACCATTGACATTCCTGTAATAGTTACATTATCTGCAATATTAATGTGACCTACGACACCAACTCCACCTGCTAAAATGCAGTTTTTGCCAATCACAGTACTGCCTGCGATACCACACTTGGCTGCTATTGCTGTATTTTCACCAATCACCACGTTATGTGCGATTTGCACAAGATTATCAATAATGACACCATTTTTCAGAATCGTATCATCTAAAGCGCCACGATCTATACTACAATTTGAACCAATTCGCACATCATTACCAATCTGTACAGACCCCAATTGCACGATTCGGTTCCATTTACCTTGATAAGGTGCAAAACCAAAACCTTCACCACCAATCACTGTATTGGCATGTACACGCACACGATTGGCAATTTTAGCTTTGCCTGTAATCGTGACATGTGAATCAATAAAGCAAGCCTTTCCAATCTCAACATGATTATCAAGCTGCACATGTGATTGGATTACTGTATCCTCACCCACCACACAATTTTCACCAATCACCACATAATGACCAATATAGGCATTATCAGCAATGATCGCTGAATCTGCAATTTGTGCAGTTGCTTCAATTCCACGTTTTAGCACCTTATCTTCAAAATGATGCGTCAAAATGGCAAAAGCTAGATAAGGATTATCTACGACGATGAAATTATGATGATTATTCAATTGATTTTTGAGCGTAGCAGTGACTATTAAAGCACCTGCGTGAGAAGCCCGCGCTTCTTGTAAATATTTTTCACCATTTACAAAAGAAATATGCTGAGATTGCGCTTGTTCTAGACTCGATAATCCAACTAGAACAAGATCAGATTGACCAATTAGCTCACCTTGGACAAGCCGAGCTAATTCATCGAGATAAAATTGATGAGATGTCATTGATTATTTAATTGCATTAACCTTTTGGATCATTTTAGCAGTTAAATCATTCTTTGCGTCATAAGCTAAGGCTGAGTTTTTATTCAAAACCATATCTAAGTTATTTTCTTGGCGCAATTGTTCAGCAGCTTGCTTCACACGTGTTTCAAAAGTTTTGTTGGTATTTTGAATTGTGGTTTGTACTTTTGCTTGTACAGACTGCTGAATAGATTGATATTCTGTTACTTTCGCTTGGTATTGCTTTTGAATCTGTTCAGGATTTGCACCTTTTGCTTGCGCTTGTTGTTGCAAACTTTGGATATCTTTGGAAATTTTTTCAAGCTTTGCTGAATCAGGTTTAACCATTTGCTCCAAGCTTGCATTTTGTTGTTTCAAATAGGTACTGCTTTCAACTACTTTTTCGATATCAACAACACCATAGCCAGCAGCATTGACTAAACTGGTAAAGCTTAAACCCAATAATACGCATACTATTTTTTTCATAATTTTTCCTTCAAAATACTTTAAATTTCAAAATATAAAATGATCGAACTTAGAAAGTTCGACCGATCTCAAATTGGATTTCCTTTGTTTCATCACCTGGTTTATCATTCAATGGGAATGCATAACTGAGTGACAATGGACCAATCATGGTGATCCATGTGAAGCCTACACCTACACTATAACGCATATTATCGAGTTCAAAACCAAAATTATCTTTACAGTATTTTTGTGCATCAATACCTGTATGATCTTTATCAAAATTTAGGTTACCTTTAGGTACATCACATTGTGTATCAAAGACTTGTGCACCCTCAGCGAAGATAACAGGACGTACTTGACGTGTCCAATCTCCTTTAAATGGTAATGGTAGCGCCAGTTCAGTACCAAATTGAACTAAAGCATTCCCTCCTACTTCCTCAAAGTCATAGTCTTTGGTTTGACGCTCATTAAAGGTCACACCAGGGTATTTCGGACCTAAGGTACTATTATCATAACCACGTACCGAACCATAACCACCTGCATAGAAGTTTTTATAGAAAGGTAAATCATTACCATAACCCAGTTTACCATAGCCACGTAACACAAAATCTTTACCTAATGGCAAGAAAGCCTGTGCATCGTAAACTACTTTTTGATATTCAACATCACTGCCTGGTAATGCTATTTCAGCATTGATACGATGTGACATACCACTGGTTGGAAAAATCGGGCGGTTTAAAGTATTATATGACCAACCTAAATTTAAGTTATAGGTTAAAAACTTACCTTCAAAACGGTCATCATAAGCAACTTCATCTACTTTACATTTAACACCAACAACAACATCTTCCTCTGTTGTCGGATCTTTTTCTGTAATCTCTTCTAATTGCGAATTCCCCGCATCATCTGTAGGACAATAGGTTGTACTATTGGTTGCTTTACCACCATTCGCTAATAAATAGTCGCGTACATAAGTCGATACATAAGGGCCTGTAGTGACTTTCGTACTGTCAATATTTAAACCTGCACTCAGGCTTTGGTTTTCATCAATTGGATAAGCAAAGTTAAGCCCACCACCAAAACTATCAGTGACATAGTTATTAACGTTATAATCATTATTCAATTTAGTTTTACGATAGTACATATTATAACCACGACTTACCCCATCAATGGTAAAATATGGGTCAGTCACACTTAAGTTATAATAGTCTTGTGTTTCAGAACGCGATAAATCAATAGAAACACGGTTTCCTGTTCCTAAAAAGTTAGTTTGGCTTAATCCTGCCTGGAACGTGACACCACCATTTTGTGAATAACCTACAGCCAAAGTACTTGTACCAGAATGTTGCTCTTCCACTTCAATATTTAAATCAACTTGATCAGGTTGATTAGGAACACGAATAGGCTTAACATCAACTTTACTAAAGAAACCCGTACGTTCTAAACGGACTTTGGACAATTCAATTTTTTCATTACTGGCCAAAGCACCTTCCATCTGACGCATTTCACGGCGTAATACTTCATCGGCAGTTTTCGTATTACCTGAAAAATTAATACGACGCACAGTCACTTGTTGCCCTGGATTTACATAATAGTTTAAATCTACCGTATGCGAACTGGCATTAATTTCAGGGACAACATTGACTTCGGTATAGTAATATCCTGCATTACCATATTTACGCAATAACAGCTGTTTAACCGCATTGACTTTTTCTTGTGAATAAGTGGTACCATCTTTATAGATCTGCAATGCTTTTAATTCTTCTGGTTTATATAACGCATCACCTAAAAATTTAGACTCGCCAAATTTATACTGTTCACCCTCATCGACTGACACTTCAATAAAGATATTTTTCTTATCTTCACTGATATTTAAATTTGAACTATTAATATCAAAATTGATATAACCCTTATTCAAATACATTGCACGCAAAGCTTCTAAGCTTGCAGACATTTTTTCACGTGCATAACGGTCATTACGTGTAACAACTGACGCCCAACCTGTTTCTTTTACCGCAAAAGCACGTTTAATATCTTCATCTTTAAAAACGGTGTTTCCAATAATATTAATATTAAAAACTTTGGCAGGTTTACCTTCATTAAAATTAATATTTAGATCAACACGGTTATTTGGACGAGCCACAGATTCAACTGTGATATCCGAGTCATAACGACCTTGCTGTGAATACTGTTGTTCAAGTTCAGTTTCTAAAGTCTGTAAAGATGACTTCTTCAGAACTTCACCCTCAGCCAATCCCATTTTTTTCAAGCCTTCTTCTAAAGCTTCTTTAGGAATTAACTTATTTCCTTTTAAGTTGATTTTTGAAATGATTGGACGCTCAACCACTTTAAAAACTAAAACATCATTTTCTTTACTTGCTTGAATATCATCAAAAGAATTTGAGGCATACAATGCACGAATCGCATCTGCAATGGCAGGATCGTTAACACGATCACCACTATTAATCGGAAGCAAAGCAAGCACATTACTTTGAGTTAAACGAACCAAGCCATCCACACGAATGTCACGCGCAATGAACTCATCTGCTGCATGTACCTGTTGTACTGCTGCCATTGCACTAACGAGTGCCAATGGCATAAATAAATGTGAGTGCTGCATGCCTATTATTTTCCAGTAAGTTAATTTTTCACTCTTGCGTCTTATAAACGCATAAAATCATTAAATATTGCCAGAAGCATCATACTTCCAAGCAGTACCATACCAATTTTCAAGCCAACCAATTGTATTTGTTCAGAAACAGGTTTGCCACGCAAAGCTTCAATAAAATAGTAAACCAAATGCCCACCATCTAACATTGGAATCGGCAATAAGTTTAAAATACCAAGACTTACGCTCATCAGTGCCATAAATGAAATGAAGGTTTGCCATCCCATTTCAGCACTTTGACCTGCAACTTTAGCAATGGTAATTGGACCAGATAAATTATCCAAACCAATTAAACCACGTACCATTTTCACCATTGAATTCAAAATCATGCTAGAAAGTTGTCCTGTTTTTTCAACAGCGACTAGCAAAGCCTCAGCAGGATTATACTGGATGGTTTGCTTATATTCTGCAGGAATATTAACTTTGCCTGTTTGTGCTTGTACACCGAGCATGCCTGTGACTTTACCCATATTGTCACGTTGGCCTTGTGGCATCACTTGTAAATGTGTCACTTGCCCATTACGTAACACATCAATATTTAATAGTTTTTCAGGCGATTTTTGCACCACATCAACCACATCAAACCAATCGTTCATTTTGACTTGATTAATGGCAATGATTTGATCGCCTTGCTTCATTCCTTGGCGAATAGCAGCGCCATCTTCACTAAGCTTATACACTGTAGCAGGAATGTGCGGGCGATACGGTACAAATCCCAATACATCAAAAGGAGATTGAGTTTGATCTTTCAAAAACCCCTGAATAGGTAATTCAAAGGTTTTGATTTGACCCGCACGCTCTGCTTGAACTTCAATATGCCCCGTTTCACCAACACGATTGACAAGCGCATAATTCAGCTTTTCCCATGTGGCGGTTGGCGTCCCATCAATGGCAACAATTTTATCACCTTGTTGCATCTGAACCGTTGCTGCTGGCGTATTTGGCAAAATTTTACCTATACGAGTATTTAACTGCTCTTGCGCCGGTAAAAATAAAATCCAAAACAACAAAATTGCAAAGATCAAATTGATCAATGGTCCTGCAGCAACAATGGCAATACGTTTCCACGGTGACTGACGATTAAAAGCATAAGGTAAATCTTCTGCACTTACATTGCCTTCTCGCTCATCCAACATTTTCACATAACCACCTAGTGGTAATGCTGAAAGCTGATATTGAATGCCTGATTTTTTCGATGTCCATTTCAACAGTGTTGGACCAAAACCAATTGAGTACACCAAAACCTTAACACCAAGTTTCCGTGCAACCCAATAATGTCCAAACTCATGAATCGCAATCAATGGACCTAAGAGGAAAATGGCAGCAACAATGATAAACAGAACATTCATAGCTTAGCTTTCCAATTGCGCAATGTATTCAGTTGCAAAATGTCGAGCAACTTGATCTGTATGCAAAATCTTTTCAATAGATTCTGCAGAACTATTTTGAACGTGATTTAGCGTATGTTCAACCACTTGTGCAATTTGCAAAAACTGAATTTTTTCATTTAAAAATGCAGCTACAGCAATTTCATTCGCAGCATTTAAAATTGCAGGCGCTAAACTACCTGCTTGCATCGCTTGACGTGCTAATTTTAACGCAGGAAAACGCATTAAATCAGGCTCTTGAAAATCTAACTGAGAATGTACAAACAAGTCTAATGGTGGTACAGGTGTGGTGATACGCTCAGGCCATGCAAGTGCATGTGCGATCGGCGTACACATATCAGGATTACCCATTTGAGCCAAAGTTGAACCATCTACATATTGAACCATTGAATGAATGATACTTTGTGGATGAACTACCACTGTAACAAATTGTTCTTTAATTGAAAATAAATGACATGCTTCAATCAACTCTAACCCTTTATTCATTAAGGTTGCCGAATCGACTGAAATTTTTTGTCCCATTGACCAATTCGGATGCTTTACTGCTTGAGCTGGGGTTACCCGTTTGAGTTGCTCTAAACTATGATGAATAAAAGGTCCACCCGACGCAGTTAATAAAACTTGCTGCACACCCAATAGAGGTTCACCATTTTTTTCTATTTGTAAATAATTTTGCGGCAGACATTGAAAAATAGCATTATGTTCAGAATCAACAGGCAATAGTAACGCTTGATGCTGTTTTGCTGCTTGTAGCATCAAATCACCAGACATCACCAAAGCCTCTTTATTAGCTAAGAGAACACGTTTGCCTGCTTTGACAGCTGCTAAAGTCGGTAATAGTCCTACACCACCAATAATTGCCGCCATGACAATATCGACATCCGCATGTTCAGCAACCTGAATCAGCCCTGCTTCATCTGTTAGAATTTCAATATTTTCAATTTGATGTAATTTAAATAATTGCTGTAAAGTATCTACTTGATTTGAGGGTACAACAACAACTTTAGGTTGATATTGTTTACAGATCTGTGCCAGTTCGTGAATGCGACTATGTCCCGTTACAGCAAAAATTGAATATTTTTCAGGATGTTCTGCGACAACTTTTAAAGTACTCTGACCAATCGACCCTGTAGCACCCAAAATACAAATAGATTGAGACATCTATAAATTTACACCTATCAACTTTAAAACATACATTCCTGCTGCAAAAATTGGAGCGGCAGCCAGCAATGAGTCTATTCGGTCTAATACACCACCATGACCCGGTAAAATACGACCAGAATCTTTAATACCTGCACGACGCTTGATCATCGATTCAAACAAATCACCAAGTACAGAGCTAAACACTGTCACAATAGACAGAATTAAAAACAAAATATGTTGTGGAAGCGTTAATGCCAAATAATTGTATTGCACTATGACGATCACAATTGCAACCGTCACAATACCACCAATCAAGCCTTCAATTGATTTGTTTGGGCTGACATCAGGTGCTAACTTGCGCTTACCGAGTTTACGTCCAACAAAGTAAGCACCGCTATCTGCACCCCAAACTAACAAGAACAAATACATCAACCACCAAGGTGAACTTTCCCAAACTTTAAAGATAGCAGTGACTGCTGCACTAATCAGCACCAAACCAATTAAATGCAATGTCGCATTATACCAACCATCATATTCAGGATAAGACTTCACCCAAAATAGGCTACATAACCATGTCAAAATGGATGCGCTCCACAATAGCAAAGCAAGATCACTAAAATATAACGCTAAACCAGAAATAAAAGCGGTAAATACACCAAAGCCTGCTGCTTTGAGTTTACGCACAGATTCAGTTTGATGGGGCATGAGTTTAAACCACTCATAACCTGCTGCACCTGCTGCGATAATCATTAACACTAACATTGGATATTGCGAGGTCGTTGCAAACATACAACTCAGTACAACTGCAACCAAAACCAATGCGGTTATTATCCGCTCTAACATTATAAGTTCTCTATATGCTCTTGTTGAATTTGTTCAGAGGTTTT
Organism: Acinetobacter defluvii; assembly: GCF_001704615.3. Lineage (NCBI taxonomy): Bacteria > Pseudomonadati > Pseudomonadota > Gammaproteobacteria > Moraxellales > Moraxellaceae > Acinetobacter > Acinetobacter defluvii. The sequence continues at coordinate 1,299,453 of NZ_CP029397.2, read as the reverse complement.
CCCAAAGCGCCGTTCACGACCAGAAAAAACATTAAACGCATATTCTAATTCTTTGACGGTAAATTCAGGCCATAATGTTTGAGTGAAATACAACTCAGCATAAGCAGCCTGCCAAAGTAAAAAATTGGATAAACGAAAATCACCGCCTGTTCGAATCAATAAATCTACAGGTGTTAAATCCCCTAGACTGATCATCTGACCAAACATTTCAGTGTTAATTTGATTCACATCAATTTTTTCATCTTTTACCAATTGCGCAATTTGCTGGGCGGTATGGGCAATATCCCACATTCCGCCATAACTGATTGCAATGGTTAAAGTCATGTGAGTGAACTTAGCAGTCCTTTGTTCAGCATGCAACATTAATTGTTTCAATTCAGTTGAAAGCCGGCTGCGATCGCCAATAAAACGTAAAGAAATTTCAAACTTTTCCATACGTGGAATTTGCTCATGAATTGTTTCTTCTAACAACTTCATTAACAAATCCACCTCATATTGGGGACGATTCCAATTTTCACTTGAAAATGCAAAAACAGTCAGTGCTTGCACACCGACTTTACGACAATGCTCTACGATTGGGTCAAGAACATTTTTACCTTCACGGTGTCCATCCCCCTTTTGCAATTGTTTCTTTTTTGCAAAACGATTGTTGCCATCCATGATGATGGCAACGTGTCGAGGAAGATGGTTGTCTTCAGATGTGGTCATTATTAGTCTTAGACCTTCATCAATTCAGCTTCTTTGGCAGCCAAACGTTTGTCTACTTCAGCAACGTATTTGTCTGTGATTTTTTGGATCTCATCACCTGCACGACGTTCATCATCTTCAGAAATTTCTTTTTCTTTCAATAACGCTTTGATATCACCCAAGACATCACGACGAATGTTACGAATCGCAACTTTGGCATTCTCAGCTTCATTACGTGCAACCTTTTGCATATCGCGGCGAGTTTCCTCAGTCAACGCTGCCATTGGTACACGAATTGAATCTGCAGTCACTGGGTTTAAACCCAAGTCAGATTCACGAATCGCTTTATCAATTGCATTTACCATTGAGCGTTCAAACGGTTGCACCAATAAAGTACGAGAATCCTCCACACCAATGTTTGCCACTTGGTTTAATGGCACATCAGAACCATAGTAAGGAACCATTACACCATTGAGGATAGATGGATGCGCACGACCCGTACGAACCTTTGCAAAACCGTGGTCTAACGAGTCAAGTGACTTGTTCATACGGTCTTCAGCATCTTTTTTAAGATCGTTAATCATATGATCTTCCTTACTTATTTATCTAAATTGTATAACTAAAATTGCAGTAGTATAAAGAGCTTTATGGCTCACGTACATTAGTTTGTAACGTGAGTTCCTTCTTTTTCACCCATCACAACTGAAAGTAATGAACCCGCTTTGTTCATATCAAATACTTGCAATGGCACATTATGGTCACGACACAAGCAAATCGCGGTTAAATCCATCACACCCAACTTCTCGTCCAATACCTGATCGAAAGTCAGTGTTTCGTATTTTACTGCATCTTCGTATTTACTTGGGTCTTTATTATAAACGCCATCCACTTTGGTAGCTTTTAAAATTAAATCTGCTTCAATTTCAATCCCACGTAAACATGCTGCTGTATCAGTCGTAAAGAATGGATTACCTGTACCCGCAACAAAGACGCACACTTCACCTTGAGTTAAATGACGAATCGCATCACGGCTTGAATAAGCCTCTACCACCGCACCGATTGGCAGTGCTGACATTAAACGCGTTTTAATGTTGCGGCGTACTAATGCATCACGCAGTGCCAACCCATTCATCACTGTTGCTAACATACCCATTTGGTCGCCTGTTACACGACCCACTAAGCCGTCTTTTTGTAACTGGCTACCACGATATAAGTTACCACCACCCACTACGATACCCACTTGCACACCTAACCCAACTAAATGTGCAATTGACAATGACATTTGGTCTAATACTTGCGCATCAATCCCCATGTCTTTATTGCCAGCAAGTGCTTCACCTGATAATTTCAACAAAATACGTTCAAAACGTGGTTTTTTTGAATCTAACATTGTAAAAACTCCAATTTCTATACTTAATATTTTTTAAATTTCAAATTTTTAAGCGGACTGAATGCGAATCAACTTAGCAAATAAATCATATTCATCTGCATCAGTAATTTCGACTTCAAGTAAGTCACCTGCTTTAATCAAAGACTTATCAATATCTTCAACAAAAACATTACCATCAATCTCTGGTGCATCTGCATAAGAGCGTGCTACAGCCACTGGGAACTCTTCTTCTAAGTCATCCACCAGCACCGTCATGGTTTGACCGATACGCTTTTGTAATTTAGCCGCAGAAATCGCTTGCTGAACTTCCATAAAACGTTCATAACGCTCTTGTTTGATTTCTTCAGGCACGTGATCTGGCAAATCATTGGCAGTTGCACCTTCAACAGGTGAATAAGTAAAGCAACCCACACGATCAAGTTGCGCTTCTTGCAACCAATCCAATAGTGTTTGAAAATCTTCTTCGGTTTCACCAGGAAAGCCAACCACGAAAGTTGAACGAATCACCAAATCAGGGCATTTTTCACGCCATAATTTTAGCCGTTCCAAAGTATTTTCACTGTGCGCTGGTCGCTTCATCAGTTTTAAAATACGTGGACTGGCATGCTGAAAAGGAATGTCTAAATAAGCGAGAATCTTGCCTTGTGCCATCAAATCAATGACTGCATCCACATGCGGATATGGATAAACATAATGCAAACGCACCCAAATTCCGAGTTGACCCAATGCCTCACACATGTCAAAGAATTTAGTTTTAACAGGCTGACCATTCCAAAAGTCGAGTTTGTATTTGGTATCTACACCATACGCTGAGGTATCTTGGGAAATTACTAAAACTTCTTTTACACCTGCTTTTTTTAATGCTTGTGCTTCACTCAACACAGAACCTACAGGACGAGACACCAAATCACCACGCATGCTTGGAATAATGCAGAATGTGCAACGATGATTACAGCCTTCTGATATTTTCAAATACGCATAATGTTTTGGAGTCAAACGAATCCCTTGTTCAGGGACAAGATCAATAAAAGGGTTGTGTTTTGGTGGCTCAGGAACGTACTCATGCACAGCTTCCATCACTTCTTGATATGCTGCTGCACCTGTCACTTTTAAAACATTCGGATGCATTTGGCGAATTTTGTCTTCGTCTTTACCCAAACAGCCAGTGACAATCACTCGACCATTGGCATTCATTGCCTCACCAATGGCATCTAAAGATTCTTGTACTGCAGATTCAATAAAACCACAGGTATTTACAACAACCAAATCGGCACCATCATAATCCGATGCCACATCATAACCCTCAGTTTTTAACTGAGTTAAAATTCGTTCAGAATCTACCAATGCCTTAGGACAACCTAAAGAAACGAAACCGACTTTGGGGGACTTCATGAATCTGCGCTCCACTAGAATGCGCGTATTGTATGTCTTTTCTTGCGATAAAAATAGTTGAAATAGCCACTCTTTGCATAATGCACCAAAATACAACCATAAAAAATTATAAATAATGCAAACGCACCATTTTAGAACATTTTGATTTTCCAGTATAATAAAACAGATGGTGTAATTCTGAATAAAGGGCAGTTTGTGCACACATTTAATTAATCGCTCTAATTTTCTGCACAAATATGAAAAGTTGGCTTAGTTATTGCATTATATCGGGTCAATTGAACAACAATGAATTGTCAGTTTAGGGAATTCAATCCCTCAGGTTCAGATGCCATTGCGCCATTTTAAGACAGGAATATTCAGCTAATGGATCAACACCCAAGCATTGATTATCGTTTATTGGTGGATAATTTAACCACTGCCATCCTTTTAGTCGATTATAACTTAAATATTTTTTATTTAAATTCATCTTGCGAAGCATTGTTTGATATTAGTCTATTACGTGCAAAAGGTCAGCCTGTCATCAATATTCTACATGCACCCAGTGATGATTTTAACACGCTTGAGGCTTTACAAAATTCAATTCAAACAGGTCAAGCTTATACTCGCCGTGAAGCCATTATCAATGTCAATTTTAAAGACATGCATGTGGACTACTCTGTTTCACAACTCAACACAGGAAAACCATATCACCCGCTACTTTTAATCGAATTAAATCCGATTGACCGGATGTTAAAGATTTCCAAAGAAGAAAACCTCATTCAACAACATCAAATCACACGCCAATTGGTGCGTGGTGTGGCACATGAAATTAAGAATCCTTTAGGGGGGATTCGTGGTGCAACCCAGCTGTTGGCACGTAGTTTAAAAGACCCTGAATATAATGAATTTACTGACATTATCATTAGTGAAGTGGATCGTTTAAGAAATCTTGCTGATACCATGCTTGGTTCACGCCAACTGCCAAGTTATGAACCTGTGAATATTCATGAACCCTTAGAGCGTGTTCGAGCTTTAATCACTAACCAAACTAAAAAGAAAATTAAAATCACCCGAGACTACGATCTGTCGCTCCCCGATGTCTATGCAGATCGAGATCAACTGATTCAAGTTATGCTGAATATCAGTGTCAATGCTGTACAAGCCATGACCGAAAATAAAGAGTTTTTTGTTGAGCATCAACCCGCACTCATTTTACGCACACGTATTCAACGTCTTGTTACGATCAATGGTGTACTCAATAAATCAGCGATACGCATAGATATTGAGGACAATGGTCCAGGAATTCCACAAGAATTATTAGAATCTATTTTTTATCCATTAGTCACAGGACGTGCCAAAGGTACAGGTCTTGGCTTAAGCATCGCACAAAACATTATGCATCAACACAATGGAATGATTGAATGTCAATCCGTTCCGGGCAAAACCGTATTTAGCTTATATTTACCTTGGGAGTCTAACCATGTCACAAAATAAAATATGGGTCATCGATGATGATCGTGCAATGCGTTGGGTTTTGGAAAAGACTTTCAAAGAGGAAGGTTTGGATGTCACCAGTTTTGAAGATGCACAATCTGCATTAGATCAACTGAATACAGATACTCCAGATGTGATTCTAACGGATATTCGTATGCCCGGCATTGATGGTTTAACATTTTTAGGCAAAGTAAAAGGCAGCTTTCCTGATTTACCTGTCATCATCATGACAGCGCATTCAGACCTCGAATCTGCGGTTTCAAGTTATCAAACCGGTGCATTTGAATATTTACCGAAACCCTTTGATATTGATGAAGCATTAGCATTGGTGAATCGTGCAATTTTGCATATTAATAAGCTACAACAACAAGAATCTGCCAAAGCAGCACCGATTCAATCGACTGAAATCATCGGTGAATCGCCTGCGATGCAAGAAGTATTTCGTGCAATTGGACGTTTATCACAATCCCATATTACTGTTCTGATTAATGGTGAATCTGGAACAGGGAAAGAACTGGTTGCACATGCACTGCATCGCCACTCACCCCGTAGTAGCAAGCCTTTTATTGCCTTAAATATGGCAGCCATTCCCAAAGATTTGATCGAAACCGAACTATTTGGACATGAGAAAGGTGCATTTACAGGGGCAAACACCCAACGTCAAGGTCGTTTTGAACAAGCCAATGGTGGGACATTATTTTTAGATGAAATTGGCGATATGCCATTTGAAACCCAAACACGTTTGTTACGTGTTTTAGCCGATGGTGAGTTTTATCGTGTTGGTGGACATATTCCTGTGCGTGTCGATGTGCGTATTGTGGCAGCTACCCATCAGGATTTGGAAAAACTCGTTCATGATGGTCGTTTCCGTGAGGATTTATATCATCGCTTAAATGTGATTCGTATTCATATTCCCAAACTGGCACATCGCTCTGAAGATATTCCGATGCTTGCGCAGCATTTTTTAGCCAGTGCAGGCAAAGAACTTGGCGTTAGCCCGAAAATCTTACGTCAAGAAACCAAAGACTACATCAAACAACTGCCTTGGCCGGGCAATGTGCGTCAACTTGAAAATACTTGCCGTTGGCTCACTGTGATGATCACAGGGCGTGAAGTTTATCCTGAAGACTTACCTTCTGAGTTGAAGCAAATTCCTCTCAATAAAGCTGACGAGCAAAATAAAGCGCAAGGTGCTATTGATCGTATTGCGGTACATCATTGGGATGAACTACTTGGACAATGGGCGATTCAAAAGTTGAAAAATGGCGAAATGAAATTACTTGATATTGCGACCCCCATGTTTGAACGCACTTTAATTAATGCTGCTTTACAACAAACCCGTGGTCGTAAGCGTCATGCTGCAGAGTTACTCGGTTGGGGACGTAATACCTTAACTCGCAAACTGAAAGAGTTAGGTATGGACTCTGCGGATGACGACGAAGAAGATGAGAGTAATAAAGCGGTGAATGAATAATTCATAAGTTTTAGCAAAGTAAATTGAAGAACAGAAAACTTTCGGGTTTTCTATTCTTCATCAAGATCATAGAGCATTTCTAAAAACTCATGCAATCCATTCGCAACAAACTTGATATTTTCAAAATAATTTTCACCACTTTCCTCATGCTCTAACTCATGATCCCAATAGTAAATTTTAGATTTAAATTCATCTCTCCAACCCAATAGCAAATGATCACCTCCACCTGTTGAAGCGATTGGCAACATACTTTTAGGATAACGATCACTCATTGCATGTTGTACGCTATCAAATGAATCCTTCCAATCTAACAAACCATAAAAATAATTAATGACCTCATCACCAAAACAATCTAGTGTCGGTCGCCCACCATTATGTTGCTTTAGAAACAACTGATATTCTATAGGTAAATCAATTGCATACTCTGTTTGAAATGTTTGAATTTCTTCATCTGTTACCTGAGCATGCGCTAACAAATAAAGTTGATATTTTAAAAACTTGTTATTTTTCTTCGTTGGATGAGATTTTAAATAAACCAACTCTTCATCATCTACTGCTAAGCGTTTTATTTCTAACACAATCATTATCACTCTTGATCAATCAATTCTGCATTTAACATCAGATCTTCAAAATTTTTGTACAATTGTCTAACACTCCCTTCATCCAACCAATATTCCCAAATACTCATATCCACTAAATTAAAATAAAGCCGAGTACCATCTCCTGAACGAGCAAATACAAAAATTTTTATAAATTGATCTGATTGATAACTCTGCCAAATTTGTAAATATTCATAAGTACATAGCTCTTGTTTTACTTTAGAAAATAATTTCTGAATAGGATACAAATCAATATCATGCGCATTTTTAATATATAAACAATAGTACTCAAACTGCGTTAAAATCTGTAAATAGCGCGTTGGGAATTTAACTTTATACTTTTCTTCAATATTTAAAAATTCTTGAATCATTTTTTATATCCTATTATTTTTTTAAAATAAAAAAAGGCATGCAATACGCATACCTTCTCTTTACACCATAACATATCATCAATGCGCAGGCTGAAAACCTAAGCGTGCTTCAATTGCGTCATAACACCATTGGAAAATAAAGGTATACACCAAAATACAAGACGTCATTCCCAAGTCAAGTAATATCGCTTGCCATAGACTCATATCCATCGCATACGCCACCATCGGAATGGTCGCCAACATCAAACCACCTTCAAAACCAATCGCATGCAAAATACGAATACCTATCGTCCTTCTAAACTTATATTTATACTCTAATTTTTCAAAAAAATGATTAAAAATCATATTCCATAGCACAGATGTAACTGCCATCGCTACACCCAAAGTCCCCGTCACTTCCATCGGAACTTCAAAAATAAAACTCAATGCAATCGCAATGATCACCAATAAGATGATTTCATAGCTGAGTGCATGAATAATCCTTCTTTTGGAAATCAACATGTTTAATACTCTAAAATTTTCGATGAGGGTGATTTTATGTGCATAATAGTGAATAATAAAGTTAGATTCTTTCAATAATATTGATAGATAAAATTCAATTTCAACGCTTAAGTCGATTACATGAACATTAACCAAGAACAACTCAGCATTTTTAAAGCCGTGATGGAGTCTGGCTCATTTTCTGCGGCTGCTCGTAAACTCGGCAAGGTTCCTTCTGCGGTGAGTATGTCGATTGCCAATTTAGAAATTGATTTAGATCTTAAACTGTTTGAACGAGTTGGTCGTGAGCCTATGCCTACCCCACAAGCACACGTTTTATATGAAAAGACTGAACAATTACTCATTGAAATGAATCAATGGAAACAACAAGCACTTGCTTTAGCCAACGGATTAGAAACCTCCCTCAATATCGTGGTGGTGACCGAGCTTTTACACACCGATTGGACGGAGTACATCTCCCTGCTCGCTGAACATTTTCCAACTTTACAAATCAATATTTTTTCAGCACCACAAGAAGATGCTTTAAAAATGTTAATTAATCAAACAGCGCAACTCGCCCTCATGTTTGAACGTGAAATTTTAGAAAGCCGTGAACAGTTTGTAGAAGTTAAACGTGAAGCCTTAGTGCCAGTAGCAGCACAACATTTTCCGCTTGCACAAAAGGTCGTAGTGACATTTGAGGATATTTTACAAAGCCGACAAATCGTAGTGGCTAGTCGAGATAAAAGTATTAAACCTGAATTGCTTTATTCTAAAAATTATTGGCGGACGGATAACCATCATTTAGCCTGTTCGATGATTTTACAAGGCTTAGGTTGGGGCGTATTACCCGTACAAATTTTTGAGGAGAATAGCCAATATAAAAAGAATTTGAAAATTTTAAATCTGGCGGATTTCACACCAAAGTTTGAATATTATGTGGATTTGGTTTGGAGTCGAGAAAGTCATCTCGGTCAAGCTGCTCGTTTTTTGATTAATCACATCCGAAATCAACGAATTCATACAAAATAAACCATGCAAAGCGCATTTAACCACTTTCGCTGAAAACACATTGTGTTATAAATAAAGTTACACGTATTTTTTATCTAAGAATTAAACAGCAATGACACAATCAGCATTAGAGCAATTAAAACAACTCACCACTATTGTTGCCGATACAGGTGATTTAACTGCTATTCAACAATTTCGTCCTTTAGATGCAACCACTAATCCTTCATTAATTACTGCAGCCGCACAACAACCTGAAAGTAAAGAACTGATTGAATCAGCATATTTTCAAGCAAAACAAGAAGGTTATACAGCAGATCAATTGATTGAACGCACCATTGATATTTTGACTGTAAAATTAGGTGCTGAAATTTTAAAAATCGTGACTGGGCGTGTTTCCACTGAAGTCGATGCAGCATTGTCTTATGATACTGAGGCAACGATTGCCAAAGCCAAAGAATTATTAGCACTTTATAAAGAACATGGGGTTGATCAAAATCGAATTTTGATCAAAATCGCTTCAACTTGGGAAGGCATTCAAGCTGCGAAAGTGCTAGAAGCAGAAGGAATACATTGTAATTTGACATTGTTGTTTGGTTTACATCAAGCCAAAGCTTGTGCTGATGCTAAGGTCACTTTGATCTCACCTTTTGTGGGACGTATTTTAGACTGGTACAAAAAAGCTGAAAATGTAAATCATTATCCGATTGATAAAGACCCTGGTGTGCTTTCGGTAAAACAGATTTATCATTTTTATAAGCAAAATAATATTAAAACTGAAGTGATGGGCGCAAGCTTCCGTAGTGTTGAGCAAGTGCTTGGCTTGGCAGGCTGTGATCTACTCACGGTTGCCCCGAGTTTATTACAACAACTTGAACAAGACACACGTATAGTGACTGCGCAAATCTCAGAAAATCATGCACATTCACATCAAGAATATGCGCATACTGCACTTGATGAAGCACAGTTTAAACATGAACTAGAGCATGACTTGATGGCTTTTCAGTTATTACAGGCAGGTATTGATGGTTTTATCAAAGCACGTGAGCAATTACAATCTTTATTGCGCCAGTCTTTTGGCTTAGATGCTGAGATTCAAGCTTAAGTTTTAGAATCAATATAGTATTAATTCTAATATAGAAAAACCGAGTTTAGACTTATAATCTTACTCGGTTTTCTCTTTTATTATCCAGTGAGTGAGTTGTGTTTGGTATTACTGATATCGTGACCTTTATTATCGGTACAATTTTTATTGTGATTTTACCTGGTCCTAACTCACTATATACCATGTCTATCGCCTCTCGTTTTGGTATTAAAGTCGGTTATATTGCGGCTTTAGGGGTATTTACAGGCGATTTGATTTTAATTTTATGTACGATTTTAGGTGCAGCATCTTTATTACATGCTTTTCCTTGGTTATTCATTTTACTGAAAATTATTGGTGCAACTTACCTTTCTTATCTCGGGATACTTTTGATCATTGCCAGCTATCATACTTGGCTCAATGTACAACACAACAAAATAGAAAGATCCGTGCAAGCGACATCAGAAAAAGTCCATCCTTTTCGTACAGCACTCACCATTAGCCTGTTAAACCCTAAAGCTATTCTTTTTTACTTATCGTTTTTTATTCAGTTTGTCGATCCCAATTACCATTATTCAGCCTTAAGTTTCGCAATTCTCTCTGTAATCGTACAGATCACCAGTATGCTGTATTTAAGTATTTTGATCTTTTCTGGTTTTAAATTGGCACACTTTTTTAATCGTCGTTATAAAGTTGCGGCAATTGGTGTGGCGTGTGTTGGATTATTATTTTGTGGTTTTGGCTTAAAACTTGCGTTTTCAACCATGTAAGCATTTAATAAACTAAAAATAATAACAGAATGAGAATTTTTCAGGTCAATGTTGTTTTTGCAATCTCATGAAAAGTGTATGATTTAGCCAATTTTCAGTTCAAATATTCGCAGCAGATTATGCAAAAACTTTTCCAAGACGTCTCTATTCCTGCTGTTTTTGCTGGCTTCATTACCTTTTTAGTTGGGATCAGTGTTTCTTCCGTTTTGGTCATTCAAGCTGCACAACTTTTAGGAGCAAGCGATGCACAAATTACCTCATGGTTTTGGGCATTGGGTTTAGCCATTGGTTCGTGTGGTTTATTTTTATCTTGGAAATTTAAATATCCTGTTGCGACGTCATGGTCTACCGCAGGACTAGCATTGATCTTAGCTTCTGGCAGTGGCTATACGCTTTATGAAGCGATCGGTGCTTTTTTAGTCTGCGGTCTTCTTACTGCTATTTTAGGTTTTTTAGGTATTTTTGAAAAAGTACTAACTTATATCCCACAAAGCTTAACCAGTGCCATGCTCGCAGGTGTACTACTAAAATTTGGCATTGGAATCTTTGCTAGCATGCAAACAGACTGGGGATTTATTCTTTCTCTTTTAGCGATTTATATTATTAGTAAGCGCTTATTTCCACGTTATTGCATTGTCATTACAGTCATTTTGGGTGTAATGATCTGCCCTTTGTTTATGCAATTTAAAACCGCCAATATTCATTTGGCGTTGGCACAACCTGTTTGGATGAAACCCGAATTTACATGGTCTGCGTTATTGGGCTTAGCGCTGCCTCTCTTTGTGATTAATATGGCTTCACAATACTTACCGGGGCTTGCCATGATTAAAAGTTATGGCTACCAACCTCATGTCAAACAGTTGATTGGTTGGACGGGTTTGACCCAAGTAATCCTTGCACCTTTTGGCTGTTTTAGTGTCAATATTGCTGCGATTAGTGCTGCCATCAGCTTAGATCATCAAGTCCATCCTGATCCCGAAAAACGTTATATTGCAGGAATGAGTTGCGGTATTTTTTACATCATCATGGGATTATTTGCAGCAACATTAACCAGCATTTTGATGTCATTTCCGCATTTATTTATTACTGCACTCGCGGGCATTGCACTTTTTGGCACGATCAGCCATAACATTGCCATTGCCTTTCATGCTCTTGAAGATCGTGAAGCTGCTTTACTTACATTCTTATTCAGTGCTTCTGGTGTGCAATTCTTCGGCATTGGTTCTGCTTTTTGGGGCTTGTTATTTGGTTTAGTTGTTTCGATGATTTTAAAGTTTAGAAAAAGTAGCTGACCAATTAAACTCCACATTAAATGTACTTTTAAAATTTTTAAGAAAAAAAAGCTTATCCTAGGATGGATAAGCTTGAAAAACCAAAAATAGAAACTACAGCGAGAATCTGTGTCGTAGAATAATCCCTGTATAGAAAACACACAAATATATTAAACCAATCAATATAAGCTTTAAAAAATCAAATTTTTTATAAGAATAAGTGGAATTTCAAGATCAAATCTCAAACTTGCTACAAGATTAAGACATAAAATGCAGCTTAAATCCTATCCCACCCTTCTTGTTAGACCTTTGTCTTAGATCTCTGGGTAAGTTCCTGTTCCTTCTGGCCATGGTGATAATAACTCAAAACCTGTATCCGTTACATAAACCATGTGTTCCCATTGCGCTGTTAAAGAACGATCTTTAGTCACCACGGTCCAACCATCATTTAACTCTTTCACGCCGGCTTTTCCTGCATTGATCATCGGCTCGATGGTAAATACCATACCCTTTTTTAACTTTAAACCTTGACCGGGTTGACCATAATGCAAGACATTTGGCTGTTCATGATAAACTTTACCAATACCATGACCACAATATTCACGTACCACGCTATAGCCTTCACGATGTGCAACAGATTGAATTGCATAACCAATATCCCCCAAAGTTGCGTCAGGTTTTACTGCATGAATTCCTGCAACCATCGCTTCGTATGTTGTTTCTACGAGTTTTTTTGCAGCAGCACTCACATTTCCCACATAGTACATACGACTCGTATCACCAAAATAACCATCTTTAATAATGGCAACGTCAATGTTAATAATATCGCCATCTTTTAATATAGTTTGTGCTGAAGGAATACCATGGCAGACCACTTCATTGGGTGAAATACAGGTGGTTTTTGTATAACCATAATACCCCACATTGGCGGGAATCACTTTCAACGTATTTACAATAAAGTCATTACAAATATCATCTAAATATTCGGTACTTACACCAGGCTTAACATATTGTCCTATCATTTCCAAAACTTGCGCGGCTAAACGCCCCGACACTCTTAACTTTTCAAGATCATGTTCGGTTTTAATGGTGATAGTTGAAGCTTTCATGTCATCTGCCCTCAAATGTAAGCTGCTATTATATGCCCTATATTTTAAAAATGGGCAAAGTGCTCAACGAAATTAACTTGTTAATTTATTTTTTCCAATTACTGTTATAGCAATGCTCAATTTTAAGACAGTTAAAATGCACTATCTGAAATATTTAAAATACTTTTTAATAACTAAATCTAATAAAAATATAATATATTCATTGAGATAAATAAATTTTCTCAATTTATTTGAATAGTTTAATAATTTATTTTAATACGTTTTATAAAATAAAATACAAAACCTGCAAATTTTCACCTAAAATCTACAGTTTTTTGTAATTCCACCTCTCCTATGACGAATCTCCGTACTAAGGATATTATTGCATTAGGGTTTATGACTTTTGCCTTATTTATTGGGGCAGGCAATATTATCTTTCCACCGATTGTTGCACAACAAGCTGGTGAGCATGTGTGGTTGGCAGCATTTGGATTTCTTATCACTGCTGTTGGTCTTCCTGTGATCACGATTATGGCACTTTCTAAAACCGAAGGCTCCATTACCATCTTAAGTTCACCTTTAGGTAAAGCTGCAAGTTTACTGTTAACGATCGTTTGTTATTTATCTGTTGGTCCACTGTTTGCAACCCCAAGAACTGCCACTGTTTCCTATGAAATCGGTTTTTCTTCATACTTTGGCGATTCTAGCCAGAGTTTATTTATTTACAGTGTTATTTACTTTGCTATCGTGACTTTGGTTTCACTCTATCCAAACAAACTTTTGGATACTGTCGGACATATTCTTGCACCTTTGAAAATTATTTCATTGGCAATTTTAGGTATTGCCGCAGTCATGATTCCGGCGGGTATCATTCCCCCTGCAATTGATGACTATGTCACTAGCCCTGTATCTGAAGGTTTTGTGAACGGCTATCTGACTATGGATACGTTAGGGGCTTTAGTATTTGGTATTGTTATCATTCATGCCATTCGCTCACGTGGCGTAACAGATCGCAAACTGATTACCAAATATGCGATTATTGCCAGTTTAATTTCAGGCATTGGCTTAACATTAGTCTATTTAAGTTTATTTAAATTAGGACTTGGTAGTCATGAAGTTGCGCCAAATGCAAGTAATGGTGCTGTGATTCTGCATGCCTATGTACAACATGCATTTGGTGACTTAGGTTCACTCTTTCTTACAGCTTTGATCTTTCTTGCCTGCATGGTGACTGCGATTGGCTTAACCTGTGCCTGCGCAGAATATTTCTCTTTACTTACTAAAATCCCATATAAAATTTTAGTATTCATTTTGGTTTTATTCTCTTTAATCATTTCCAACTTAGGTTTAACTAAACTGATTGCAGTTTCTGTACCCGTTCTTAGCGCAATTTATCCACCTGCTATTGTGGTGATTATGTTGAGCTTTTTCTGGAAGTACTTTAATCAACCTAGCTTAGTTATTGCACCTGTAACAGCCATTGCGTTTTTGTTTGGAATCATCGAAGGCATCAAAGTGACTGCTTTTGCTGATATATTACCAAACGCGATACAGCACTTACCTTTAAATGAGCAAAATCTGGCATGGTTACTTCCATCTAGTGTTGTTTTAGTTGTTTTTATTGTCATCGACAAATTTAAAAAATAGTTTTCGGATGATTGTTTTAAAATCGTATTTTACCCAAATATAGATTTTAAAAGCACTCAATAATGGTTGCGTTTATCCAACCAACTTTTATTGCTTGCAAACATCCATTGCTCTTTTAAATATTTTCTGTGTCTTTGAGCCTATAAAAACACGTATTTATAAAAAATTACAAATTTTACAATAAAATCAAAAAATATCTATATAGTCACAATTTTATCTTATTACGCTATTTCCATATCATAAATAATATTGTATTTTAAACACTTGCATTATGCTGCTATGGACAAATGATTTGTCATATTTGTTTACTATTTAAGCTATTTAAAAAATAAATACTTAAATTTAGTATTGTCATAAATATGTCATATAAGTTTGGGATAATAGAGGTATTTGCATTTGAAATAATAATTTGCTATGGTAAGGATCAACCAAGCAATTCTGACTAAAACAATGAGGTTTTTGTCGAGCAGACAGGAGGGATGAGGATGTTATCATTACATTCAAACAAGCAAGTCTTCATTAATTCTTTGAAGGCTAACAAAAAACTGGTGGTTTATCTTAGTACTACTTTCGCATTGATGACGATTTTATTTTTACATGGTTTGATTCAAGGCAACTTAAAACCTGAGTTTTTTGTATATGCTGTATTTGTTTCTGCTGCATTCTGCATTTGGGAATTAATCGACCATAAAACACGCAAATCTGCAAAAGCCGCAGCAACAGCTGAATAAAAGATGGATGCACAGCATCCATCTTTAAAGGCAAAAGAATAATTTTAAATAAAATACCAATATATAAAACCTATAAAATCTCTTCAATAAAAATTCATCAACACACCTAAAATCAAAATCCCTGTCGCTACAATTTCTCCAATCACTAAGAGCAACATTGCCATCGACATCATCCAGCTTGGTAAATGCCACTTGGCTAATTGATGCGGCTGTTTAAATTGATTGGTTGTATCCTGTAACATTCCATGCAAAATATAACTCGCAATCGCAAAACTAAAAAAGAATAAATTAATTACAATACAAATCAAATTTAAGCTTTCTGACCATGCAGAAAAATAAGCCAATACTGCCAAAATCAAAGTAGCAGGCGCATAAAGTAAACTGCTTCTATGTGCGATATCTACATAATAATGCGCTCGTGAATGTTTAGAATTACGAATTTGTGCATATTTCCAAACACCGGTTAACATGCCCACCCATAAATATAAGCCACTGAAAATAATTGCTATTTTTACTGAACCCAACAACTGTAAGTTTTCCATATGTATTTCACTGTCCTTAAATCACTCATGTAGTTTAGCTGTGTTTAATATTATTTCCTGACTTTATAGTCATATTTACCGTAAGTTTCTTTTGGAAACTTGTGTATGGTGTAATGCATATAAACAAAAACTCTTTGCTCGCTATGCCAAATCCAGAAAAATTAAATATTACCTGTAAAGACGGTTACTCACTCAGTGCCACTTTTTATGACAGTTCAGCAGCAAATGCTAACTTACCTATTTTGATCAGCCCTGCTACAGGAATTACACAAGGGTTTTATCGTGCTTTTGCAGAATGGTTAAGCGAACAAGGTTACCAAGTGATGGTATTTGATTATCGTGGTATAGGGGCATCATTACATGGTCCATTAAAGCAATCAAATGCCAGTATTCAAGATTGGGGACAGCTTGATATTCCTGCTGCAATCGATGCACTATTATTAAAAACAGGAAAAAAACAAGTGATATTATTGGGACATAGTGCTGGAGGGCAACTTCTCGGCATTACCCCAAATTATAAAAAAGTTGCGAAAGTCATCGCCGTTTCAGGCTCAACAGGTCATGTAAAAGGCTTAAAAGGTCGTACCAAACAACTTGCGCCTGTCATGTTTCATGTTATTTTCCCACTTTCAAATCTCTTCAAAGGTTATGGTGCAACCAAAATGCTAGGTATGGGGGAAAACCTACCTAAAAATGTGGCAAAACAATGGGCACAGTTTTGTAGTCGCCCTGGTTATGTTGAAAATGCGATTGGTAAAACCGTTTTTCAAGATTTTCATCACGAAATTAGTTCACCGATGACTGTATTTTGGTCATCTGATGATGAAATCGCCACAGAAGCCAACGTAAAAGATTTGATTCGTCTTTATCCAAACGCAGCAACAAAAATGCATGAACTTGTCCCACAAGATTTAGGGCATAAATACATTGGACATATGTCAATGTTTAAAAAATCACATCAAAACATTTGGTCAATTATTGCCAAAGAACTAGAAATTTGAAATTCAACAATATTTTCATAACATTAAAGTTTATACACTTAAAGTCATCATCCACTTTAATTTTTTAGAGTAGGTTCAATAAAAAATGCCTCACATACTGAGGCATTTTTTAATTCTTAAATTTAATCCATTAAATGGATAAGTAGCTAATTTTCACAGTTTTAATGCGATTTTCATCCATTTCTATTACTTCGAAATGCACGCCCGCTTCTTCAATTTGCGTTCCAACTTTGACATCCGACTGTGCTTTGTCAAAAATTAACCCCGCAACACTGAAATAACCAGAGTCTTCTTGCACTAAATCCACAGTTTCCAACGCCAACTCAAGCTGATACAAATCAAGCATGCCTGAAGCATTCCACGTATTGTCATTGATTTTCACCAACTCTAGCTGTTCGTCTGCATCTGGGAATTCACCTGCAATTGCTTCAAACACATCCAATGGTGAGATTAGACCTTGAATATTACCAAACTCGTTAGTCACTAAAACCAGCGAACCTTTGGAGGTACGCAATGTATGAATCGCATCAATAACTTTCATTTTTTCAAAAATAAAAATTGGACGTTGGCGTTTAATCAAAGCTTGTAATTGTTCAGCATCATCCAAAGCATCAATTAACTCTTTGGCACGAACAATCGTGACAACTTTGTCTAATTGCCCTCGACACACAGGGAACAAACTATGTGGTACTGAAAGAATTTGCTCACGAATGCTCTCTGCATCATCATCCAAGTTGACCCACGAAATTTGATTTCGAGGTGTCATGATCGAAGCAACACTACGCTCTGCCAAAGTTAAAACCCCGCCCACCATGTAGCGCTCTTCATCCACAAAGGTTTTTTGTGCTTCTACAATTTCTGCCGACTCTAATACATTGGCATCTAATTTGCTGCCCATTAATTTTAAAATCGAGTCAGCAGTACGATGACGTAGTGGAATTTTAGCCTGATGTTTTTCAGCATTACGATTACTAAATTGGTTAAATGCTTCAATTAAAATCGCAACACCGATACCTGAATAAATATAACCTTTTGGAATATGGAAACCAAAACCTTCCGCAATCAAGCTAATACCAATTAACAATAAGAAGCTTAGACACAGAATCACCACAGTTGGATGTCTATTTACAAATGCTGTCAAGGGTTTAGAAGCCAACAACATCACAGCCATCGCCACAATCATTGCAGCCATCATGACATAGATATTATCCACCATCCCAATCGCTGTTATGACTGAGTCTAATGAAAATACAGCATCTAAAATTACGATTTGAAGCACGACAGCACTAAAACTTGCATACACCACGTTGCTGGTCACTTGAACTTCTGGCTTACCTTCCAGTTTTTCATGTAATTCTGTGACCGCCTTATACACAAGGAATAAACCACCAAATAACAAAATTAGGTCACGTCCAGAGAAGGTTTTCTCAAAAACGGTAATCAAAGGTTCGGTCAGTGTGACTAACCAAGAAATCGCAAACAACAACCCTAAACGCATAATTAAGGCAAGAGAAAGACCTAAAACACGTGCTTTATCTCGTTGTTCGGGAGGAAGTTTTTCTGCCAAAATAGCAATAAAGACAAGGTTATCAATACCCAGTACAATTTCTAATACAATAAGAGTAAGTAAACCTACCCAAATACCAGGGTCTAATAAAAATTCCATTATTAGATCTCCCGCTCATTTTTATAATAAACAACAGACAACTTAAACTTTAACAACCTACACGGCGACGGATCCATGAATAAGACCTTTTCAACTAAATTGCATTTAATTATGCACAATTTGAATATTTTGTAATTATTTTTTTTAATATTTTACAAATAAATATAAAATTTAAGTGATGTATGAGTCCTACATTTATAAGATTTTATATTTTATTAAATTTAAATAAATTAGATTAACCATACACTTAAATTATGATTAAGCTTATGTTTTTACTCAGCCCAGTATGAAGTTCAATTTAATTGAATTTTACAATATGACATTTTCGACATATTTTTTTGCTAATTGCGCCAAATCTAAAACATACCGCAATTCATAAAATATTATGTAATACATTTCATATTTAATTGGCTAAATACAATTGAGTAAAGTAAGTTAACATCCAGTTTTAATCATTTAACTCGCTGCATCTCAGTATAAAATTCATATGCCGCCCGCTAAACTTTATGGAGGTTTAACGTTTTTATACAGGAATGAATTATCCATTTTATCCTGTCGATCCTGAGTACTTAACTAAACCATAGTTAGATTCTGTGTCAAATAAGCGGCTTTGCATTGATCAGCATATTATTATGAAATGTGTCATGAGCAAAATAGACCTTTTTCTTTATAAACAAGAAATGCGACTTCGCTTTGTGACGAAGTTAAGAAATAGAATTAAATTGTTAAGAGCTTCTTCACAATTACTTCTTTTTTAGCTCAATCTCTTTATTTTTATATTGATTTAGGCGCTGTATTTACAATACTATTACAATTGTTATTACATTTGGCTAATAATTAGAAAAAACCAAGGAACCTTTTTGATGACCAAAAAATATTCAAAATTTTTACCAACAACTGATAATTTTAATTTGGAAGATTTTCCTTATTATTGGATTACGCAGGTTCATTCACAATATGTACTGAATGTTGATCATGCTTTAAAAAAATATGGGGTAGATAATTCACGACGCCGCTTATTGTTAGCGCTTGAGTCAAAACCCGATGCAAGTGTTTCAGACCTCTCTGATATGATTGTTTCAAAAATGTCCACTACCACCAAAATCGTCTATCGCTTAAAAGATGAAGGTTTGGTAAACACCTATTCTTGTAGTCAAGATGCACGTATTACACGTGTCAATTTGACTGATGCAGGCAGACAAATGATTGTTAAAATTAATGATTTAATGGGTGTTGTTTTGGAACAATCCTTTGAAGGCTTAACGCCACTTCAAATCGAAAAGATGATGGAAAGCTTGAAACATATTTTCAAAAATTTATCTCGTTGATTTATCCCTCATCAAACATACTTAACTGTAAAGAGTTTTTTGCTTGACGTTGTTGGGGACAGTAAAAGCACTCAAACTCTTCAACAGGAAAACCTTGAATAAATTGGGAAATATCTGAACTTTCCCAATTTAACCATTGCAGAATATGTTGGTGTGGAATCACAATAATTGAACGCTTGATATTACCCGGCTCATGAAACTCTTTCATCATGGGATGATCTAGTGCATCCATAGTTAACATACAAGCTGAACGAATGATCTCCTGATTGATTTTGGTAATCTCATACAATGCGGCGATAAAAAAAGCCTGCCCATCTTTACGTTTAACACCCCAACGCTGTGCTCGGGCATTGATGTATTTGGCTTCGTAGAACTCAGTCACTGGAATCAGTCCAAACTTATGTTTGAATAGCGATTCTTTAAAACTCGCTTTTTCAATTAAGGTTTCATTTCTTGCATTATAAGTATGTTTGGCAATCTCTCGACTTTCTGCCCATTTGGGAATTAAACCAAAATTCACTAAGCGCCATTCAAGTCCTCGATCTGATTGAAACAGCAAAGGGGTTTGAAAATTAGGATAAATTTCATTTTCATAAGCAAATGGAATCGCAGGCAAATTTAACTCGGCAATTTGCGCTAAAGTTGCTGGTTTATAATTTGCACACATAATTTATGTCAAAAGTATGGCTGATAGCACTTTATTTCAACAGATTATATGTGCTTTGCAAAGCCCGTTTTTATTATCTGGTTTAAAATAAACGCCCCTAACGTGAATATTCATTGATGTTATTTCACCCATCAATAATGCCTTGTTCACGGAATTTTTTTAGCTGCTCTTTAGAATAAAATTCTTGTAAAACTTGTCCCGTATGTTCACCCAGTTGTGGTGGCGCATGATGATATTCTACAGGCGTACCTGACATTTTGATCGGTGAAGCAATCATTTTGAAGTTGGGATTAAATGCATGCGGCAAATTGACCACCATTTCTCGATGTTGGATTTGCGGCTCTTGCAAAGCATCTTCGATAGAGTTAATCACGCCCACTGGTACTTTAACTGCATGGATTGCATCCACCCAATATTTCGCATTTTCTGTTAAAAAATAATGAGATAATATTTCAATCAACTCAACCCGATGTTTAACTCGATCTTGATTACGAATGTAATTTGGATTTTGTAACAATTCAGGTTTACCAATCGCAATACACAGTTCTTTAAACTGTTTATCGTTTCCACAAGCAATAATAAACTCTTTGTCTTTGGCTTTAAAAGTTTGATACGGCACAATATTGGGATGACTATTGCCCATTCTTACAGGTGAAATGCCTGTCGTTAAATAGTTCATACCTTGATTGGCTAAGGCTGCAACTTGTACATCGAGTAATGACATATCGATATGTTGCCCTAGCCCCGTATGCTGTCTTGCGATTAATGCTGCTTGAATTGCGATGGTTGAATAAAGACCAGTTTGAATGTCCACCACTGCAACACCGACTTTTTGCGAGCTTGCGCCTAATTCCCCTTGTTTTTCACCCGTAATACTCATTAAGCCAGACATTCCTTGGATAATAAAATCGTAACCTGGCTCTTCTGCACGTGGTCCATCTTGCCCAAAACCAGTAATAGAACAATAGACCAATTTGGGATTAATCGCCTTCAAACTTTCATAATCTAAGCCATACTTTGCTAGAGAACCTGCTTTAAAGTTCTCAATCACGACATCAGCAGTTTTCGCAATCTCTTGGATAATTTGTTGTCCTTCTACAGATGCAATATCCACAGCAACAGAAAACTTATTGCGGTTGGCACATTGGAAATATCCTGACTCTTTGGTGGCTTGACCAGCTTGGTTGAGCATCCAAGGGGGCCCCCACATGCGAGTATCATCACCAACTTTTGGGCGCTCAATCTTAATGACTTCTGCCCCCAGATCAGCCAAGATTTGCCCACACCAAGGTCCTGCTAAAACTCGACTCAAATCTAAAACTCGAATTCCTTGTAATGCACCCATTCGTATGTCCTCTTACGTAAGCGCCATACACGACGCTTACTGTTATTTTTTAAGATGTTGCTTGATTAGATTTTTTGTTTAATGTTGCTGAATCATCACTGACTGCATCATTTTCTATAGACTCTGCCTGTTCAGCAGTCGCTAGACTGGATTGTTGTGGATCATACTGACGCTCACGAATAAACAAGCCCGGAATCACGCCTGCAATAAAATAAGCAGCGCCCATCACAATAAATGCCATTGTAAATGAACCACCTGCGGCAATCATCCCAATCGTTGCTGGCGCAATCGCTGCCCCCAAACGTCCCATGTTATAAGCACCACCAATCGCTGTGCCACGGACATCCGTTGAGAAAGATTCCGCCATATAGGTTGCGTTTACACCATACGGAATACCGTATAAGAATCCAAAAGTCACCAATAAATAGGCAATATTCTCTGGTGTATTAAAGAAAATAATCACCGGTAGAAATGCGGCTGTTGCTACTGTTCCAAAGACAAATGTTACTTTACGCCCCAGTTTATCTGCAGCATAGCCTGCTAAAATCTTACCTAAAATCATTGCGGTATACGCACCAACCATATAGCCCGTTAATGATTTGAAATTCATATTTAATTCAGTTTCAAGATAGGTTGGCATCCAGTTATTGACACCATAATAACCAAACTGTAAAAATGCCGCGGTTGTCATCCAAAACAAAAACATTTTGCGATGTTGCATATTGCCAAAAATACGCTTGTAAATACTTTCACTTTTCACTGGTGTCGCTTTTACATGCCCTGTATTTTCAGGCTGAAGATGAATACCTTGTGCAAGTTTAATTTTGGCTTCTTGCCATGCTGCTGGCTCAGGAACAAAACGCATGAAAATCAGCGCAAAAGCAGCAGGAATAATGGTCACATAAAACAACATGCGCCAACCATGCTCAGGAATAATTGCACCTGCCATCAAAGTTGCTACGATATAACCAACAGTTTGCCCTGTTTGTAATGTTCCTAAAACTGTGGTGCGATACTTCGTTGGCACATATTCAGCCATTAGAGTATTACATGCCATATAGAGTGAACCTAAGCCAAACGCCCCAATAAAACGTAATACCATGAATTGTTCATAGCTCTGTGTCATCCCTAAAATACACGTCATAATTGAAAAGAAAACTACAGACCATGCAATGGTACGCACACGACCAAATTTATCACATGCCCAACCACCTGAGATTCCACCTAAAGCCATCCCTGCCAGTGACGCACTGCCCAACATACCTGCTTGAAATGTCGTCAGACCAAATTCTGCTTTTAAACTGGTTAAGCTAAACGACAATAACATAATGTCTACGCCATCGATCACCAAGGACACAAAGGCAAAAATAAATGCCA
This sequence comes from Acinetobacter defluvii, assembly GCF_001704615.3. Classification (NCBI taxonomy): domain Bacteria; kingdom Pseudomonadati; phylum Pseudomonadota; class Gammaproteobacteria; order Moraxellales; family Moraxellaceae; genus Acinetobacter; species Acinetobacter defluvii. The sequence continues at coordinate 1,276,062 of NZ_CP029397.2, read as the reverse complement.
ACTTCCAAGTGCCACTATGGATTTTGTGAGTTGTACCCACATTTGATGGTAATTTAGCACTGAGTGTATTTGCCTCAGCATTTGTATCTTTATTCATTCCTTTACCTCATTTTCCCAAATGAGACATCGCTGTTCCTTGATCCTAGCTACCTCATTTTTTCATTCTTATTATGTTTATATTGAAAAGTTAGGCTTTTCCTGCTGTAGATTTTTCAGGCTTATTCACGATGAATCCTTTATGTGTTTTCTATATTGACCTTTTTTAGGCAAAATTATCCTCAGGATGCTCAATGATGAACATCCTCACAAACTTAAAAGATTGATTTAAATTGGTTTAGTTACAAAATGCCGCAATACCTGTTTGCGCACGTCCTAAGATCAAGGCATGTACATCATGTGTTCCTTCATAGGTATTTACTACTTCAAGGTTGACTAAATGGCGTGCTACACCAAACTCATCACTGATTCCATTTCCGCCCATCATGTCACGTGCAACACGTGCAATATCAAGCGCTTTACCACAGTTATTACGTTTAATCAGTGAGGTCCCTTCAACTGACGCAATCCCTTCATCTTTCATTCGTCCAAAACGCAAAGCGATTTGTAAACCGAGGGCGATTTCGGTTTGCATGTCTGCCAGTTTCTTTTGGATCAATTGATTGGCAGCCAGTGGACGACCAAACTGTTTACGATCCATCGTGTATTGATGTGCCGTGTGCCAACAAAACTCAGCAGCTCCCATCGCACCCCAAGCGATGCCATAACGAGCACTATTTAAGCAAGTAAATGGACCACGTAAACCACGAATTTCAGGAAAAGCATTTTCTTCAGGTACAAAAACATTGTCCATCACAATTTCACCTGTGATCGAAGCACGTAAACCAACTTTACCGTGAATCGCAGGTGCTGAAAGCCCTTCCCAACCTTTTTCTAAAATAAAGCCACGAATGTCACCGACATTTCCCTCTGGAGAAACTTCTTTTGCCCACACCACAAAAACATCTGCTATCGGACTATTGGTGATCCACATTTTAGCGCCTGTTAAGCGATAACCACCCTCGACTTTTTTGGCACGGCTGATCATGCTACCTGGGTCAGAACCATGATCAGGCTCAGTTAAACCGAAACAACCAATGTATTCTCCAGAAGCAAGTTTTGGTAAATATTTTTGCTTTTGTTCTTCTGAACCAAATTCATTGATCGGCACCATCACCAAAGAACTTTGCACACTTGCCATTGAACGATAGCCTGAATCCACACGTTCGATTTCTCGTGCAATCAAGCCATAGCTGACATAATTTAAACCTGCCCCACCATATTGTTCAGGAATCGTTGGCCCTAACAAACCTAACTCACCCATTTCACGGAAAATAGACACATCCGTCGTTTCATGGCGAAATTGCTCAAGCACACGTGGCATTAATTTATCTTGTGAATAGGCATAAGCAGCATCACGAATCATGCGCTCTTCTTCAGTTAATTGTTGTTCGATTAGAAATGGATCTTGCCAGTTAAATCGAGCATGTGATTTTTTTGTTGAATTTACCATTTGATTAATTGCATCCTCTGCACATTATTTGTTTTGCTTGTCTTCGATGCTATTTCCAATCGTGATTTCTTTCAAACGATTAATTTGCACTCAGATATTCCATTTATGCATAACTTATGTTTTTATGCTGTGAGCATAAAGGTTTATTTTGCTTTAATTTACGATGATTTTAAATTAGTTATATTTTAAATACGTTTTAAAACAATCAAAATAATATCATTTATTCAATAGGTTATTATTCAACTAAGTCACACAAGGATAAGTTATGCGTAGAATGATTCCATCGCTCCAAGCATTATTATGTTTTGAATCAGCTGCAAAACATCATAGTTATACGCATGCTGCACAGGAATTACATCTCACCCAAAGTGCTGTTTCTAGGCAAATCCAACATTTAGAAGATTTTTTAGGTTTACAACTATTTAACCGAACCCGTCATGGTGTAGCCTTAACTTATGCAGGTGAGCAATATTATAAAAATATCAAATTACATTTATTGGGCATTGAGCAAAGTACACTTGATTTAATTTCGCATAAAGGCTTAGGCGGAACGCTGAAACTTGGTGTCGTACCCACTTTTGCAACCCGTTGGCTATTACCACGTTTATATAAATTTAATGAAATTCATCCTGAAATTACCATTCATTTAGAAACCAGTACCAAACCTTTTTTATTTAGTGAACATATTTTCGATGCAGCCATTTATACAGGGACTGCGGAGCAAGTTGAAAATTGGCCTGATACCAAAGCGCATTATTTAATGAAAGAAGAAGTTGTGCCTGTGTGCGCCCCAAGTTTAATTTATAAATATTTTCCTGAATATCAAACAAAAATAGAACTCTCAAATCTTTCTCTCAATGCTGAACAAATTGCACGTTTCCCCCTACTACAACAAACTACACGCCCAAATATTTGGAAAGAATGGTTTGATGTATCCGCTTATGATCATCCCCATGCACGACATGGGCAACGTCATGAATTATTTTCTATGTTGGCTGTGGCAGCCACGCATGGTATGGGGGTCGCACTCATCCCCCAAACCCTTTTAGAAAAAGAGTTAAGTTCAGGTGAGTTGATCATTGCCTCACAGATTAAATTAAAAGGCATTCGTTCTTATTATTTTGTCTATTCAGAACGTCAGCAAAGTCCATTGATCGCAAAATTTGTAGAATGGTTAATACAAGAAGCAGCACAATCACAGCCTAAATAATGTGGCAATGATTGTTTAAAGAATATGAATATCAATGAAATGAATAATAAATATTACGCATACCAAAATAAGTTTTTTGGTAAAACTTGAAATATGATCTACTATACACTCTGCAAAAGTATAAAACTGAAACGCCTTTTAGATATGATTCCAGAAATGAACTGATAATAAACAAATCTCCTTTCAGGATTTTATTTAAAACCATTCAATCACAACAAAATATTCGATAGATTTTTGAAAAAATAGATATTTTGTTGCATATTTCAACGAATTTAAATGTTAAATCACCTCATTTGGGCTAAAGCCAATATAACGGTACAAGCCTTCTACGCCTAAATCCATTTTATACATTTGATATTCAGTAAATGTTGCTTGAGAAATTTCATTAAAGATATGAATACCTTGCTCATCATTCGCATGAATTTCGTCCACACTGCGTGGCATACTTTGCTCAAAAGCGTCCGAAATAAATTCAAAACCTAAATCCATTGCGATAAACAAGGTATGTTCGCACGGTTGGATATATTGTTCTTGTGTCCAATCCAAAACAGCTTGGTGACAATAAGGACATGTTACATTTTGCTCAGTAGTATTAATTTCAATCAGTTGAAAAGCCATCTTTTTAAGCACAAAATAAAAGCTTAGTTTAAACGAGTTCTTAGATTTATCGAATATCTCGTGAGTTGATTTTTTAGACTTTAAAACTTTAAATAAGGATTTTATGTCAACCATTGAAAAAGCCATTGCTTTGGCTGCTAAAAAACATGCGGGACAACTTGATAAAGGTAATCAGCCTTATATTTTCCATCCACTACGCTTAATGTTTAAAGTAAACACACCCGAGCAACAAATCGTTGCTGTTTTACATGACATTTTAGAAGATACCGATACCACCATTGTCGACCTTATCTCTTTGGGGTTTAGTCAAACAATTGTGGATGCAATTGTGTCATTAACTAAAAAGTCAGGAGAGTCTCGCATCGATGCAGCCCATCGTGCTGTACAAAATCCGATTGCCCGTGTAGTAAAACTTGCTGATGTCGCTGACAATATGGATTTAAGCCGAATTGCAAATCCCACACAGAAAGACTTACAACGCCTAGAAGAATATCAAAAGGTTCGTGATATATTACTGTCTTAAATCTTGTAATCAATAGCACTTTGTTCAGTCATTTCTGAAGTGTAATCGTTAAATTTTGCTAAAAATTTTATCGTGCTGACATTTTATTGATTGAAGAGAAGTAAGTTCATAATTTTTAAATACACCATTCTCATAATTTTGGAAGACTAAATGCTCACTGATTTAGATGATTTTTACTGTTTTGCATTGGTAGTTGAACATGGTGGATTTAGTGCAGCAGAACGTGCAACAGATATTCCAAAGTCGAAACTCAGTCGCCGAGTTTATAACCTAGAAGAAAATTTAGGTGTACGCTTAATCCAACGCAGTTCTAGACAATTTGCTGTTACTGAAATCGGCATGAATATTTATCGCTATGCGCAAGTCATGATGAACGCAGCACAATCTGCACATGATTTGGTCGATCATTTGAGTGAGCAACCTCGGGGCTTAATCAAAGTAAGTGTTCCTGTTTCGATTGCTCAAAATGAAATTGCACGTATTTTACCGCAATTTTTAAAAGATTATCCTGAGATTAAAGTTCAACTGTTCGTCAGTAATCGTCGAGTTGATATTGTGAATGAAGGTATTGATCTGGCTTTACGTGTGCGTGACAACTTAGACGATGATCCAAATCTGGTGTTACGCAAGTTTGAACACATTGAGCAGCATTTATTTGCCAGCCAAGCTTATTTAAATGAATTTGGAATGTTGAAAAAGCCTGAGGATTTATCTGAACATCGTATTTTAAGTATGGTAGATGAACACATTGACCAACAAATTATCTTGCATGATGAAGACGGTCATCAAAAGAAAGTCAAAGTAAATCCAATCCTTATGGGTTCTGACTTGTTGATGCTTGCCAAACTCGCCAGCCAAAATTGTGGTGTGGTGCTACTGCCCGATTCTGTTGTCGAAGACTATGTCACCACAGGACAATTGGTCCGAGTACTTCCGAACTGGAAAGTTCCTCAAGGTGTTTTCCATGCGGTGTACCCTTCTCGTCGTGGTTTATTACCCGCAGTACGTGTTTTTATCGATTATTTGGTTGAACATTTAACAAAAAGATAGCTTTTCATAGCGACAAACTCAGTTAATTGCAGCTAATTTGACTAATCTTTGTTACCATTCTAGCTGCTTTAAACTTGTATCTTTGATATTTATATGACTTCAACTTATCAGCTTCAGCTCGATGCCAAAATTGAGCGTATTCGCAATCAATTTAGCAAATTCAATCCACCAGAATTAGAGGTTTTTGCTTCCCCTGAACAAAACTTCCGTATGCGTGCAGAGTTTCGAATTTGGCATACTGAAGATGATATGTTCTATGCCATGTTTGAACGTGATGCTGATCAGCAAAAAACCGTCGTACGTATTGATGAGTTCCCGATTGCTGATCAAAGTATTAATACGTTAATGCCTGTTTTATTGGCTGAGTTAAAAAGTCATGATATCCTTTCTAAGCGACTATTTGAGGTACATTTTTTAGCCACCTTAAAAGGTGAAATGTTGGTGTCTTTGATTTATCGTGCCCCCTTGACTGAAGAATGGGAAGCCTTAGCCAAGTCCCTTGCAGAAAAGCTGAATATTAAAATAATTGGGCGTAGTCGTGGTCAAAAAATTGTCTTAAGTGATGAGTTTGTGGTTGAAGAACTACAAGTCTTTGAGCGTAGATTTAAATACAAACAGATCGAAAGTAGCTTTACCCAACCCAACGCTCAAGTCTGTCAAAAAATGTTACAGTGGGCATGTACTTCAGCAGAAAAGTCTGAAAAAGACTTACTAGAACTTTACTGTGGTAATGGTAACTTTACCCTACCACTTTCTTTCCACTTTCGCCGTGTACTTGCCACAGAGCTTGCAAAGTCTTCCGTGTATGCAGCACAGTGGAATATCGAGCAAAATCAAATCGACAATATTCAAGTTGCACGTTTGTCTGCGGAAGAATTTACCCAAGCTTATCAAGGTGAGCGTGAATTCCGCCGTTTACAAGAAGCAAGTATTGATATTTCAAGCTATGATTTTGATACAGTTTTTGTTGATCCACCACGTGCAGGTATCGATATGGATACCTTAAAGCTTCTACAAGGTTTTCAGCGTATTCTTTATATTTCATGTAATCCTGACACATTATTTGAAAACTTAGAAACTTTAACTCAAACCCATAAAATCCAAAAATTTGCGTTATTTGATCAATTTCCATATACTCATCATGTAGAGTCTGGCGTACTCTTGGAAAAGATTTAAACAATTTATTTCAAATAGGTTTAGGTTACTGAAAAGTAGCCTATTTTTTAAATAATAAAATTTAGATGGATTATCAACTGCTTATTGTAAGAAAAATATAAAGCTGTCATATTTCCGTTAAATTTATACTTTATAATCGTTAAAATTAGGGTGATTTTCCGCTGACTAGACCTTCGCATAGCTTGTATTTTATTTAAAACACTCTATATTTCAAACTATGTTAGGTTGCATTAGAAGGCTCTATGAGTTTTTGGCAAAAGCTGTTTAATACAGATGCACAGCAAAATGAACATAAGAATCAGATTGCTTGCGTGGAAAATGATTGCTCTTGTAAATCCAATGATCAACTTCTTACTGCTTTAGCGAAAGCAGAAGATGAAGATACAATTATTGGAATTAAAAAAGTTCTCATCTCTCGAGGCTTCAGTCGTAAAGAGCTAAATGAACTTCAGCATCCACCGATTCAATAGCGATAGGTGGTACAAAAAGGCATTCAACTGAATGCCTTTTTTAATGTCTTGAGTTAAATGCTTTAAACATACTCAAACCTAGGTTAACCACCGAGGAAATTATCAATAATAAAACTTAAACATCTTTTATAGAAATTAACTCCAAGTGGAATCTTAGCCTATTTACTGATCAAGAATCTTAAATGCAAAAAAGCCCAATAAAAATATTGGGCTTTTAAAATACTATTTAGATTCAATAATATTTTGAATTAAACTGCTGAACGCTCAGCAATCGGTACAACTTTACGTAGTTCGGGACCTGTATAATCCGCACTTGGACGAATAATACGGTTGTCTGCACGTTGTTCCATCACATGCGCTGCCCAACCTGTTACACGACTCATCACAAAGATTGGCGTGAACAATTTGGTTGCAATCCCCATGAAATGATAAGCAGATGCATGGAAAAAGTCTGCATTACAGAATAATTTCTTCTCACGCCACATCACTTCTTCACAACGTACTGATACAGGATAGAGTACAGTATCACCAACATCTTTAGCTAAGCGCTCAGACCAGATTTTGATGATGCCATTACGTGGGTCATTGTCTTTATAGATCGCATGACCGAAGCCCATGATCTTTTCTTTACGTTCCAATTTGCCCAACATTTCACGTTCAGCTTCTTCTGGCGATGTCCAGTTTTCGATCATTTCCATTGCAGCTTCGTTGGCACCACCATGCAGTGGACCACGCAGTGAACCGATCGCACCTGTGATACAAGAATGCATATCTGACAATGTCGATGCACATACACGCGCTGTGAATGTAGACGCGTTGAATTCATGCTCAGCATATAGAATCAACGATACGTTCATCACTTGTTCATGTAATTCATTTGGTTTTTCACCACGAAGAAGGTGAAGGAATTGAGCACCGATTGAATCATCATCGGTATTTTCTTCGATACGCACACCATCATGGCTAAAACGATACCAATAACAAATGATCGCAGGTAATGTTGCAAGAATACGGTCTGCAACATCTTGCTGTTCATCGAATGATTTTTCTGTTTCAAGGTTACCGAGCATTGAAACACCTGTACGCATCACATCCATTGGGTGTGAGTCAGCAGGAATGCGTTCTAATACTTCTTTCAATGCTTGTGGCAATTGGCGAAGTGATTTTAATTTTGCTTTATAGGCAGCCAATTGTTCTGTTGTTGGTAATTCACCAAAGAAGATCAAATAAGCGACTTCTTCAAATTGGCAGTTTTCAGCCAAATCTTGCACATCATAACCACGATAAGTTAAGCCTGCACCGCTTTTACCCACGGTTGATAATGCAGTTTTCCCTGCAACTTGTCCGCGCAATCCTGCGCCAGTCAATACTTTGCCTTCAGCCATTTTTATTTTCCTTCAGTGAATAATTTGTCTAATGTATTTTCAAAGGTATGATAATCAAGGAATTCGTAGAGTTCTTTGCGTTGTTGCATCGTGTCAAGCACATTCACTTGCGTACCATTTTCACGGATAGAACGGAACACTTCGAGTGCTGCTTTTTGCATGGCACGAGTTGCAGACAATGGATAAAGCACCATTGAAATACCTTGCTCACCCAATTCTTGAGTGGTGTAATATGGCGTATCACCAAATTCAGTGATGTTGGCAAGTACAGGAACACCCACTGCATCACACACGGTTTTGTACATGGTAATGTCTGTCATTGCTTCAGCAAAAATAGCATCCGCACCTGCTTCGACACAGGCACAAGCACGGTCAATTACCGCTTGTAAGCCTTCTTTTTGAAGTGCATCAGTACGTGCCATCACCACAAAGTTTGAATCGGTTTTGGCATCGACTGCGGCTTTGATACGATCTACCATTTCTTGTTGCGACACGATTTCTTTGTTTGGACGGTGTCCACAACGTTTTTGTGCCACTTGGTCTTCGATATGTACTGCGGCTGCACCTGCGGCAATCATTTGTTTGATGGTACGTGCAATATTAAATGCACCGCCCCACCCTGTATCAATGTCTACCAGTAGCGGTGTATCTACACGTTCTGTAATACGACGCACATCTTCTAAAACGTTATCTAAGCTGGTCATACCCAAGTCAGGCAAACCATAAGAGTAGTTTGCAACACCTGCACCCGAAAGATAAATCGCTTTATAACCGACTTGTTTCGCCATCATCGCTGCATAAGCGTTGACTGTACCGATGATTTGTAATGGTTTTTCCACTTCCAGTGCTTGTCTAAATCTTAAGCCTGCAGACGTTTCTTGTGTCATATTCCTTTCCACAGTGGTATATATTTATCGAGATTTGAGTATAGCCATAAAAAGTGTCTTCGCCATGACTTTTTAGGCTTAAAGCTCTAAAACTTTAGTCAAATAAAAACTGAATTAACATTCATTAATTTAATTATAGTATTTCTTTTCAAAATAATACATTCATTTATCAACAGAAATTTCTTGACTTCTTTGTTATAATCCATACAAAGGTTAGGTATTTTTGAATTATTGGTTCTATGCAAAAAAAATTCGCAGAAATTGAAACAGTCAGTTGCGGTGAGCAACCGCAAACACGTCGTGGGCAAGAACGGCGTTTAGCACTGTTGCTGAGTGCGAACGAATTATTTTTAGAGCATGGTTATGACGCCGTATCTTTAGATGATATTGTGAATCATGCTGGTGGCTCAAAAGCCTCTATTTATAAATATTTTGGCAATAAAGAGGGTTTATTCACGGCTATTTTTGATTATCGTCGCAGTTTATTTTTTAAAGATATTTGTTCTTGTTATAATCCTGAAAAAGACCAGTTACGTCATTATTTAAATCAAACCTTAACCAATTTTTATTTTCACCTCAAAGCCCCTGAAAATATTTCTTTTATTCGTTTAATTATTGAACAAACCCAAAAGAATCCTGAATTAGCTTTATATATTCATGAAAAAGGTGCGCATTTTATTCAAATTACCATCGCAAAAGCTTTGGAGTGTGCACACCAACAAGGCTTATTAGAGTGCCCTAGTCCACTGAGCTCTGCCATGATGTATTTTGGGATTTTAAGAGATTATGAATGGCGCATTATCATGGGGCTGGAAATCGCCCAACCCGAACAAGAAGTAATCAAACACATTGAATATTGTGTAGATCACTTTCTAAAAGGTCATCAAAAAGTCTAGTTTTTTTGCATTTGAACATTGTTATAGTATATTAGAAGATTCTTTTTCGTTTTTAATCAACCAACAATGAATTGTTGGTCAATCGCTATTTGTGTTTTGGCTAAGCAATTATTGTGGAGTAACCATGACTCTACGACATTTTCTAACATTACGTGACCTATCCACTGCTGAATTGAACCGCATTATTGACCGTGCGCAGGAATTGAAGCGAAAACAGCATAACAATGAAACTTTCCAACCTTTTGTTGGCAAGGTCATGGGCATGATTTTTGAAAAGTCGAGTACCCGTACTCGTGTTTCTTTTGAAGCAGGTATGAGCCAGTTTGGTGGTAGTGCAATTTTTTTATCTTCTCGTGACACACAATTAGGTCGTGGTGAGCCGATTGAGGATTCTGCACGTGTGATTTCCAGTATGTTAGATATTGTGATGATTCGTACTTTTGGTCATGATATTGTTGAACGTTTTGCCGAATATTCTAAGGTGCCTGTGATCAACGCATTGACAGATGATCATCATCCCTGCCAACTTTTAGCTGATATACAAACTTTTGTTGAGCATCGTGGTTCTATCGAAGGTAAAACCGTTGCTTGGATTGGTGATGGCAATAATATGTGTAATTCTTATATTGAAGCTGCACATATGTGGGGGTTTAAATTAAAAATTGCATCTCCTAAAGGTTATGAGCCAAAACCAGAGTTTTTATCTGAGTTTGGACATTGTGTTGATTTAGTTGATTCTGCTGAAGATGCTGCGGTAAATGCTGACCTGATCGTGACTGACGTTTGGGCAAGCATGGGGCAAGAAGAAGAACAAAAAATCCGTGAAAAAGCCTTTGCTGACTATCAAGTGAATGAAAAATTAATGGACTTGGCACACCCTGATTGTTTATTTATGCATTGCTTACCTGCCCATCGTGGTGAGGAAATTTCTGAAAATATGCTTGACCATAAAAATGCTGTGGTTTGGGATGAAGCAGAGAACCGCTTACATGCGCAAAAAGCTTTGGTTGAGTTTTTACTCAATGAAAACTTAAAGAAAGCATAACTATTTAAAATATTTAAAAAGGCTTTGTAAATCAAAGCCTTTTTGATTTTTTAATAATACCCATACTCAATTAAATTTTTCATTTAACAAACATAAGCCATAATTCGCCAATTTCTCAAAAATATGCTAGAAAAGTTATTGAGTCTGATGGTATAGACACAGGAGAAAAGATATAAAAACCGAGCCAATAGCTTAACTCGGTTTTAAATTAGACTCACACTCACTTATTCTCAAAAGAAATAAGGTTAAACAGTTTTTTGCGTATTTGCTTCTAACATTTTTTTATCTAATTCTTCTGGATGATTTAAAGCATGATGTAGTTTGTTTTCATCCAAATGCCCCACCCATTTTGCAACCACAATCGTTGCCAAAGAGTTGCCCACTAGATTGGTTAAAGCCCGCGCTTCTGACATAAAGCGATCAATACCTAGAATCAATGCCAAACCAGCAACAGGAATATGCCCAACTGCCGACAATGTTGCTGCCATAACAATGAAACCTGAACCTGTTACACCTGCTGCACCTTTAGATGAAATTAATAACACCACCAATAAAGTAATTTGGTGCGATACATCGAGTTGTGTATTGGTCGCTTGTGCAATAAAAATTGCCGCCATTGTTAAATAAATAGAAGTACCATCCAAGTTAAATGAATAACCTGTAGGAATCACCAAACCAACCACAGATTTCTCACAACCTGCAATTTCAAGCTTTTTCAACATTCTCGGTAAGACGGACTCAGAAGAAGAAGTACCAAGTACGATCAATAACTCTTCACGAATCATACGAATAATTTTTAGAATGCTAAAACCACAAATACGACTGATTGTACCTAACACAATGAAAATAAATAATAAACATGTGATATAGAAACAAATAATCAATTGTGCAAGTTGTGCTAGACTTCCAATACCATATTTACCAATGGTAAATGCCATCGCACCAAATGCACCGATTGGTGCAAGTTTCATGATCATATTTACAATGTTAAAGAATACATATGCAACTTGATCAACCAACTTCAACACAGGCTTTCCTGCATCTCCTAATTTATGCAGTGCAAATCCAAATAAGATTGCAAACAGTAAAACTTGTAAAATCTCACCTTCTGCAAATGCCCCAACCACTGTATTTGGAATAATATTCATTAAGAAATCAATAGTTGACTGGGATTCACCCGACTCAACATATTTAGAAATACCTGATGTATCTAATGAGGCAGGATCAATATTCATGCCTACACCAGGTTTTGCAATATTGATAACCAACAAACCAATCAATAACGCAATGGTAGATACAATTTCAAAGTAAAGTAGAGCAATACCACCTGTCTTACCAACAGATTTCATACTTTCCATCCCTGCGATGCCACTGACCACGGTACAGAAAATAACAGGTGCAATGATCATCTTAATGAGACGAATAAAAGCATCTCCAAGGGGTTTTAATTGCTCACCAATACCCGGAATATGTTTTTCAACACCATTGATTAATTGTGTGGTACTTGGGAAATAATGCCCCACCAACACACCTGCAATAATGGCAACAATCACTTGAAAGTAAAGTGATTTATACAAAGGTTTTTTAGCCATAATGATAACTTCTTTCGATATTTCCAACAGCAGAAATATTTTATTTGTAGTGATCCTGAACAGAAACACAGCCAAGTCATTCTCATCAAACTCTACAAAAAACCAATTTTTAAAAATAAAAAATCCCCTAGAAAATGGCATTTTCCAGAAAATTTATATCATTAAAAATTTTTATAGGTCTTGATTAAGATTTAAAAGCAATAAAAAAATACTTTTAAATTTTAAGAGAACAGGAGATAAATAAATTAAACATGCTAATTCTAGTCAAAAAACCTCTATTGGACTTGCTCAAAATGTAATTTCTGTTTAATTATTCTACAAAATCGTATTAGACCTTAGTCTTATATAAACATCATTACAGCCTTTCCATACTTTTTATGTCATAGTATTTTCCAAATATTTTTATTTTTTATCATCAATTTATGAATACAAAGCGTAATTTATATCAAGATTTTGAACACCCTTTTGCCCAATATATCCGTATTATTGGAAAAGGCAAAAATGGTGCACGTTCTTTGACCTATGCAGAAGCCTATCAAGCATTTTCCATGATTTTAAAAAATGAAGTTTTGGATGTGCAACTCGGTGCTTTTTTAATGTTACTGCGGGTGAAAGAAGAATCAGTAGATGAACTGGCAGGCTTTGTCCAAGCGACCAAAGACCAATTGAACTTTAAACCTTTACATGTTGATTTGGACTGGTCATCTTACGCAGGTAAACGTAAACATTTCCCTTGGTTTTTATTGTCTGCTTTAACTTTGGCGCATCATGGCTATAAAGTTGTCATGCATGGTGCTGCTGGACATACGATCAATCGTGTTTACACAGAACAAGTTTTACAATACTTAAGCTATTCGATTTGTCAAAATGAAAATGATGTCGCTACACAATTAGCCAAACATAATTTTGCCTATTTACCGTTAAACGTGATTTCTCCAATTTTAAGTGATTTAATCGGTTTAAGAAATGTGATGGGATTACGCTCACCGATTCACACCTTAGCACGCTTAATCAATCCTTTTAACGCCCAAGCAACCATGCAAGCAATTTTTCATCCAGCTTATCGTAGTTCACATCAACAGGCGGCATTTAAACTCGGTTATCAAAATAGTGCAGTGATCAAAGGTGAAGGCGGTGAATTTGAACGCAACCCTGATGCCAAGACCTTAATTTGTGGGATAAAAAATGGTGAATTGTATGAACATGAATTACCAAAACTGACAGATAATCGTAGTCCTGCCGAAGAAGAATTAGATTTAGAAATCTTTAAAGCGATGTGGTTAGGTCAGCAAAAGCATGAATATGGTGAAATGGCTGTAATTGAAACAATGGGCATCGCACTTTATACTATGGGTGTAGTCAGTGACTATCAACAAGCAATGCTCAAAGCCGAAGAGTTGTGGAATACACGCTTTTAAGTTTGATATTTTTAGCTATATTTTAATCAAAGAAAAAGGACGAATATCTCGTCCTTTTTCTTACTTATACAAAACGAATCGGTTTAAATTCAGGCTCAGGTACATGAGAGTCACACTCTTCGCCTTCTTCTTTATGCCCTTTGTCAATATAGCCAGAACGTTCTTTTTCATCTAAATTTTGATGTTCCCATGCAATTACCGCTTGCATACAGATTTCACGCTGCTCTTTGGTCAAGACAACACCATTTGGCCATTTACCAATTTCAACGGCAGTTTTCAAACGTGCTACGACATCTGCGTCAAGCATAGAAAGCATTTGTTCAATATTCATGATTAATCCTGCTGTTGCAATGAATCAAAATCTTGGTTCCAACCAAGTTTAGTACGACATGCCATATAAAAGTCATAACCCGGTGGATGTATAAGGGTTAATTTAAAGGGATGTTTACGAATATGCAAACAATCACCGACATTTAATGAAACACTACTTTGTCCATCTGCACTGACCATTGGCAAGACACGATTTTCACGAATTTCAATTTTAATTTCACTTTGCCCGCCCACCACGATTGGACGAGAAGATAAAGTATGTGGATGCATTGGAACGAGTGCGATGGCATCCATACTTGGATGTAAAATTGGACCACCACCTGACAGCGCATAGGCTGTGGAACCTGTTGGCGTTGACACAATTAAACCATCACTATGTTGGCGATAGACATATTGCCCATCAATTTTTAAATCAAAATCGATCATATGGACGGATTTACCCGAATGCAAAACCACATCATTCAAAGCAATCGCCTCATAAATGATTTGTTTTTGACTGCGGATTTCCATTTCCAATAAAAAACGGCGGTCGACCTGAAACTCACCTTTTAAGACTTGATCTAGTTTAAAAATGACTTCAGTGGGTTTAATATCCGTTAAAAAGCCTAGACGCCCACGATTCACCCCAAGTACAGGCGTGCTGTATTTCACTAAAGCACGTGCAGCATGCAACAGTGAACCATCCCCCCCAACCACAATCACCAAGTCCACCACTTCACCAAGCAAATGTCGGCTTACGGTTTGTGTATTGCGATAAGGGACGAGTTCGGCTGTTTCAGAATCAAAAACGGGATGTAAACCTAAACCCAGCAAATGATCGTGAATAAGACATAATGTGTCTACCACAGATGATTTATCTGGACGACCAATCAGACCAATATTTCTAAATGCTTTTGACGAGATATGTGTTGGGTTCATCAATTTCCTTTTTAACAATCTGTTGAAAATACCTTGACATAAACAGCAAACTGTCTATGTCTAATTTTCGTTAGACTGTATTGTAATTCTAAACTACACAATGAATTATACATATTAAAGATCATGGCTTAAACTTTTATTGCAGGCACAGATTTATTTTTGATTTTTCGGCTAGTTTGTAGTGCGTGTTGTTTACTTTCTTTAAATCAAATAAAACTCAATGACTTAATTCAATCCATTTTTCATTCATAAAAAGATGATGCGTACTTAAAAATCTGCTTAATTTGAGGATTTTATATTTTATTGTCTTGTTTTATAGGTAAATTGCTTAATTTCACAGTTTAATTATTGCAAATTCTGAAAAAGCTTCGCATGATTGACAAAATTTCTCAGGTTTTTTGCATATTTTTATGAAGTCAGAACGTGGAATAGGCATCATTGCACTCATTTTCTGTGTGCTCATTATTGCTGCATTTTTAGCATTTAGTATTTATTTGGTGCGATTAGACACTATTATTCGAGATAAGTTTGAAGGGAATCGATGGGATATTCCTGCAAAAGTTTTCGCACGTCCATTAGAGCTTTATGCAAATGCACCTGTTGCTGCCAATGATTTTGAACAAGAATTAAAATTATTAGGTTATAGCAAAAAAGACAGTTATGACAAATCAGGCAGTTATGTGGTTCAAAATAATAGTTATTATGTCCATACACGCGGTTTTGACTATGGAGACAGTGTAGACCCTGAGCAAATTTTACAAGTTTCTTTTAATGAAAATACAGTTGCAGATATTAAAGCCACTAAGCCCTCAAGCACAGGAATCGCTCGTTTAGAGCCGATGTTGGTTGGTGGAATTTTCCCGCAACATAATGAAGACCGTGTACTGATCAAACTCAACAAAGTACCGAAGACTTTGATTGAAGCCTTAGTCGCAACTGAAGATCGTAATTTTTATCATCATCATGGAGTTTCATTTCGTGGTACAGCACGTGCGATCGTCAGTAATGTCACGGGTGGCAAACGTCAAGGTGGTTCTACGCTAACGCAACAATTGGTTAAAAACTTTTACCTTTCACCTGAAAGAACCTTAAAACGTAAAGTCAATGAAGCCTTTATGTCTTTGCTTCTTGAGTTTCATTATGACAAAGATGAGATTTTAGAGGCTTATTTAAATGAAGTGAACTTAGGTCAAAATGGTAATTATTCTATCAATGGTTATGGCTTAGCTTCACAGTTTTATTTTGGTTTACCTTTACGTGAACTTAATATTGCACAACAAGCCTACTTGGTGGGTTTAGTACAAGGTCCAACTTTATACAATCCATGGAAAAATCCAGAAGGTGCAAAAAAACGTCGCAATATTGTCCTGAACAATATGGTGGTAATGGGTTATTTAACCCAAGAAGAATATGAACGCGAGTCTGCTCGACCACTGAATGTAGTGAAAAAACCGACCACAGGACCTTCAAAGTTTCCTGACTTTTTAGACATTGTGCGTCGTCAATTGAAAAAAGAATATCAAGAATCTGATTTAACCAATCAAGGTTTGCGTATTTTCACCACGCTTGATCCAATTTCACAAACCAAAGTACAAAATAGCTTCCGTGATACAGTCAGTCGTTTAGCTCGCTCAAATCCTTCACGTTTAAAAGACTTACAAGGTGCTGTACTGATTACTCAACCTGAAAATGGCGAACTAATTGCAGCAGTAGGCTCAACACAAGATTTTACTGGCTTTAACCGTACCATTGATGCAAAACGTCAAGTCGGCTCTTTGCTAAAACCGATTATCTATCTCAGCGCGCTTGAATCTGGTCGTTATACTTGGGCAAGTCAAGTTGAAGACAGCCCAATCAATATTCCGATAGATGGAAATAAATCTTGGACACCGAAAAACTATAGTGGTGGTGGTCACGGCTATGTGCCAATGGTTCAAGCTCTTGCAAACTCTTACAACTTATCTGCAGTACGCTTAGGACAAGAGTTTGGTTTGTCTACCTTTAAAAACCAACTGACCAAATTTGGTGTAGAGTCCACCATTCCCAATTATCCATCTATTTTCCTTGGTGCTGTTGATATGTCACCGATGGAAGTAATGAGTATCTATGGCAACTTTGCCACAGGTGGCTTTAAATACCCTGTTAAAGCCATTCGCTCTGTGGTGGATTCGAATGGACGCTTATTAGAACGTTATAATTTAAACGTACAGCAAACCATTGACCCTTCTGCTGCTTATATTTTGAATTATGGTTTACAGCAAGTTATGTCTTCTGGTACAGGTCGCTCAGCGTATGCGAGTCTTTCACCTGAACTGAAACTTGCAGGTAAATCTGGCACAACCAACGACACACGTGACTCGTGGTTTGCTGGCTACTCAGGCAATCATTTGGCTGTGGTTTGGTTAGGATTAGATGACAATAAAGTCACGGGCTTGACAGGATCATCAGGTGCATTGCCTGTGTGGACCAATGTCATGAAACAATTACGTCAGAAACCTGTCAACCTACGTCAAACTGACAATGTACAATGGCAATGGATTGACAGTGACAGTGGTCAGCTTTCAGCACAAGGTTGTGATCATAGTTTCTATATTCCGTTACTGCGTAACTCAGTGCCACGCCAAGCAACCGCATGTGGCATGCCACATTATGAGGTTGAACCGACTTACATTCCTGATACGGAAAATAACCCACCAACCGATAACTCCAACGATAGTATTGAAAACTACATTCGTGAAAGTGAAAGCAACATGGATCAAGATTTAAATAATCAAGGACGTGTGATTTCAAGTGGTAGTTATCAAAATTAAGAGTGGTTGTTATGCAAATAAAATATTTAGGTGTTGCTGTACTTTTTTTAGGATTGGGAGCCTGTCAATCAACTCCAGTACAAACAGGTTCAGGTAAAAAACCTGAACCAGCGCCAACACAGAAGCCTAAAGTTGAAACTCCTGATGGCGTAAAAATTATTCCTTATGAACGCCCTGAAATTAAACGTCAACCAATGCAAGTGATTGTGCCTGATCAAAAAGTACAAGCCCAAAAATTTGATGATGGGCATGATATTCCTGCATTTAATCAATTGATTAAAAAAACTGAAGCTGCATTTCGTCAAAACAAGTGGAGTGAAGCAGAAAATTATGCATTACAAGCTCAGCGTTTAGCCCCTCAGTCTGCTGAAACCTATTTATGGTTGGCACTCATTGCAAGTCATAAAAATCAAGCGAAAAATGCGGAGTCTTTAGCAAGACGTGGTTTAAGTTTTGCACAAAATGATGCAATGCGTAAACAATTATGGTTAGCGATTTTAAAGTCAGCTCAACAACAACAAAATGCTAAAACCATTGCCGAAGCACAAGCAAAGATCAAGGCACTTTAAGCTTTGATCTTTGCTTTAAATTGATCTAGGTTTTTAACTAGAACTATTATTTTAAACTGCCTATATGGCAGTGAACCTTTTTTTCAATTCAATCATTTTCTTATACTTTTCTAAGCTGCCTATACGGCAGTGAACAATAGTTTTAAAACAAAAACTCTAAAAATAACATAAGGATCTTACTAGAGTGTGTCGTCATAAGTTTTAGTGTATAATTTATTCAATTAAAAATGAATTTTATCACTAGATGGCAGATTACGAACGACATGATTTATCTGATGAACTTTGGATAAAATTGGAACCATTGCTCACAGGCAAGGTTGGTGATTGGGGAGCTGTAGCTAAAGATAATCGTAAATTTATCAATGCAGTATTATGGATATTGAGAACAGGTGCTCCTTGGCGGGATTTACCCCCAAGTTATGGTGGATGGAAAAATACACATCGTCGTTTTTGCCGCTGGCGTGATAAAGGTGTTTGGGAAAGGATCTTGGAAAAATTAATAGATGAACCTGATCTTGAATGGCTTATGATCGATTCAACACATATTAAAGTACATAAGCATGCCACAGGTGCTGTGGGAGGTAATCAGGAAATGAGCCTTACAAAAGGGGGCTCAATACAAAGATACATCTTTCCGTGGATGCGCATGGTATGCCAATCAGAGTTATTATTACAGCAGGTTCCGAAGCGGATTGTAAATATGGAAAAGCTTTAATAAAAGATATTTCAGCACAACAAGTATTTGGAGACAAAGCTTATGATACAAATGAAATTATTGATTATCTTCGTGAACAAAAAATAGAAGCTGTCATTCCACCAAAATATAATCGAAAACAACAACGAGCTTATGATAAGCACTTGTATAAATACCGCCATTTAGTGGAAAATGCATTTATGCAATTAAAAACATGGCGAGGTATTGCATTTCGCTATGCAAAAAGAACAGCTTCATTTAAAGCTGCACTTCAAATAAAATTTATTATGATGTGGTTGAGAATTTCATGACGACACACTCTAAAAAGTCAGTTTTACCCAAATTTATTCAAAATATTGTAATACATTGATTTTATTAGGCTATTAAAGAGTGTGAAATTTTTGGGTTAAAATTTCATTAGACTAAAATTTATACTCTATTTTTACACAATTTTTTATATAGTCTTTGCAACATTTCCATTAAGAAGAAATATACGATGAGTTAAAGCGACATTTATTATCATTTATAAAATACTATTCCCCCTCTTTGACGCTGCAGCCTTGCATCGCCAATCAGTTTTATACATCATTTGTCAAAATGCACTGATACCTGCTACACCATAAGCATGATGCTGCTGTGCTTTAGCTAAATCTTCAGGCTTTAAACCACCCAAAGCAAAGACTGGAATTGCTGACTCCTTCGCCAAACTTTCAAAAATTTCCCAACCAAGCGTCTTTGTATCAGGATGACTTTGTGTTGCTAAAACCGGGCTTAAAAACACAGCCTCAAATCCTAACTTTTGAGCTCTATCTAATGATACCAAATCATGACATGCCGCAATACAACGTACATTCATATTTAAATCCTGCGGCTGCGCTTGCATCACTTGTGATTGTTTAAAATGTATGGTGAAAATTTGACTTTGAAGTGACTGAGGTAATTGTTGCCAAATACTAATATTCACAATTAAACGCTTTAACAATGCTTCATCTAATTGCATTAAATATTGAATATCATCATGCTCCAAACTATTAACTCGCCAATACATTAGATAATTTGTATTTAGCGCTTCGATTTCAGATAAATGCTCAGAAATTTTAATAAAATGTTGCCAAAATAGACGCTGTAGAATTGTCTGATTTGCTTTGGGAAAATTTAGCTCAAGCAGTTGATCGCGTGTATACCACGTCCAAGGTTTTTGAATCTCCTCTAAATAGGCAGTTTCAACTTTTGCATGAAATAAGTGTAAATTTACAATAACATCGTCATATGCGTGCGAGATCACATCAAAGATATGCCAGTCTTGGATACCGATCCCAACCTCTTCAAACACTTCTCTACGACATGCTTGCTCAGGTGTTTCACCTTGTTCGATTTTACCACCTGGAAACTCGTACTTATTGCCTTGATGTTGTTCAGCATTTCTCCAACCTACCAATACTTTTGATTGATGAAATAACAAGGCAATTGCTACATTTACAACAAGTTTTGTCATGACTTTTCCAAAGCGTATTTTACAATAATGTAAGTGAATAGATTTTTTTTGCAAATAACAATAATTATCGTTGACAGCCACATTCGATAATGATTATCATTTAAACCACTAACTGACGTCCCACACGGAGTAACAACAATGAACGCACCTTTTAGCTTATTTACACGTAATAACGACTCAACCCATGCTTTACCTATGCTACATTCTAACAATCTTTTCGCTTTAGGACGTGAAATTCGCATCATGCATGCAGGTGAAGAATACCGCTTACGTTTGACTCGTAACAACCGTCTTATTTTAACCAAATAAGTATAAAAATAATTTTATAAAATAAGAATTGTGGGAATAAGCAGTATGAATCAGCGCATACTGCTTTTTAGTTAAAATATATCCAAGATCATTGAATGGCTTTCAAGATTAGGTCAAATTTCATGCCAACCATACTTTTTCAAACAAAATCTGCATTTTGCGGTTATTTTTTTCGGAAGATCTCATTGTACCTTAATACATTAAGGTAAATTTTTACTTAATTTTTCTTCAACATTTTTACAATTTACCACACTATTTGAGCTAATATATTGCTTACCTAACCAAACTAAATGTGGATCTCGCACATGTGGATTAACATAACCATATTCAACGAGTACTGAGGTTAATACATTCCAAAGTTGTTGATGCTGCTGATATCCAAATGCTGACATATTGACAGGTTTAGCACGATTAACATATTCCGTATATTTATTTGTTAACATACAATTGTTTAATTTTTGAGCAACATCTTGCACCAGTAAAGATGTCATAATATGATCAGAATGATCTTTTGGATTAATATATGAATTATCCTCTGCAATATTAAAGGTAATTTCTTTATTGTCTGCTTCAAATTGAATAATCGTGGATAATATATCTATGAGCTCCTGTTTATTATAAACACTTTTTCCATCCACACTGTTTATCTTCTTAATTTTACCTTGGTATAGCTTTTCTAAACTTTGAAATTGTGTAGTGGCAAAGCCGTTTCCATTTATGTTTCCATCAGGCAATAAAAAATTATAGAACACTACATTGTCACCAAATTGCTTGCGTTGCAATGTATGTTGATTAATTTTAACCTGTGTTTCTACGATGTTGTTTTTATAATTATTCCAATAATGAATAGATTTTTCATGCGCTAAAAAGCGTGCTTCCCAGAATGTTTTTTTCATAGGAGAACTATTCGGAAAACTTAATGCCTCTCCACCATCTCCTGCTGTTGTTAGAATAAAGATATTTTTACTATTATGTTGCACATAAAACTGTGCATTTTTTGCCATAAACAATTGAATATCATCAGGATGTGCTGCAATAAAAAATTGGACAGTTTTATTTATTCTCGGCATCACCTGAGGTTGCATTGGAGGCGTATTATCATGCTCAGAAGATGAACTATTCCCGCAAGCAACTAACCCTAAGCAGCCAGCAATGATTGAAAGTCGAATAAAATTGAGCATGCGATAAGATTTATTGTTTAAAACGTGTTTGATCATACACTTTTTATCTAAGACGATCTACCTCAAAACACCAACTCAAAACAATTGAAAATTTGTATATTTTTTATAACTTTCAATTCACCTATGGGCTTCAAGTAACTTTCTCCCCATCTAAATTTTATATTACCCAAATTATAGAACTCTAAACTCAAAGATAAATGGAAAATATTTATAAACTAATTCAACGGTACTACTCGCAACACTTCTTCTAAAGTCGTTAGTCCTTGTAATACTTTGTGTGCCCCTGCGATACGAAGTGGATCAATACCCTCTTTCTTTGCTTGCTCACGCAACTCATCCAAAGTTGCATTGGCTGAAATTTTTTGTTTAGTTTCAAGACTGATCGGCATAAACTCATAAATCCCCACACGTCCTTGATAACCTGTATGACGACACTCTTCACAACCTACAGCTTTAAACACAAAATCAGGCATTTGCATCTGATAACCAAAAGTTAAATGTTTCCATTCTTGGTCATTAATAAAAGTTTCTTGTTTGCAATGTGGGCATAATTGTCGTACTAAACGCTGTGCCAAAACCCCCAAAATAGTGGCTGCCGTTAAAAATGGCTGTACCCCCAAATCATGTAAACGAGTCAAACTTGAAGGGGCATCATTGGTATGCAGTGTGGAAAGAACCAAGTGTCCTGTAAGTGCCGCTTGGATTGCCATATTAGCAGTATCTGAATCCCGTATTTCCCCGACCATAATAATATCAGGGTCTTGACGCATCAATGCACGAATCCCATCAGCAAAACCAAGTTCAATGCCATGATTAACCTGCATTTGATTAAAACTCGGTTCTAACATCTCAATTGGGTCTTCAATAGTACAAACATTAACTTGCTCAGTTGCCAATTGTTTTAAAGAAGAATATAAAGTTGTAGTTTTACCCGAACCTGTTGGACCAGTCACTAAAATAATGCCATGACTATGTTGAGTAATGGCTTGCCAATCTTCCAATAATTTTCCATCAAAACCGAGCTGCTTAAAACTACGTACCAATACTTCGGGATCAAAAATACGCATCACCAGCTTTTCACCAAAGGCTGTCGGCAAAGTTGCTAAACGTAGTTCTGTTTCCTGTCCTTTGGGGGTACGTGTCTTTAAACGCCCATCTTGTGGTTTGCGTTTTTCCGCAACATTCATACGTCCTAAAATTTTAATACGAGAAATCACCGCCGTTAAGGTATTAGCTGGCATGTTATAAATTGTATGCAATACTCCATCAATACGAAAACGGATTTTACCATTATCTTTACGAGGTTCTAAGTGAATATCACTGGCACGTTGTTCAAATGCAAATTGTAAAACCCAATCCACTAATTTTACGATATGTTGGTCATTTGCATCAGGATTTTGTGTATCGCCCAATTGCAATAAAGCTTCTACACCTTTATTTTCTTTTTGGTGTGCGCCAGCTTTTTGTGATGAAATGACTGCACGACTGACTTGATAATATTCCACCAAGTAGCGTTGCAATTGCTCAGGATTTAATAAAACTCGTTGGATTTTTTTAGGCTTTAAACTGCTTTCAAGATTTTGTACCCAATCACGTATAAAAGGCTGATCTGTTCCGATTAAAACTTGATCTTGTTGAATTTCAACTGCCAAAATCCGATTACGTAATGCAAACTCTTGTGACATGACACCAGTCAAGCTAGAGACATCTGCTTTTAAAGGATCAATAGTATAGACAGCCAAATCTGTTTTATCTGCCAACCATTGACATAAGACACTTAAAGTTAAGCGTTTTTGCGGTTCCCTTTGATCGATTAAATTAAAGTGGGCGATCCATTGTAACGGATGCCATTTTAATTGATCACGTTGGCGATGTGTGGTTTGTACCAACACTTTGTCCCGCTCTGTAATGCGTTGATCTTTTAATAGTTGTTCTAAACACCACGTGGTATCAATTTCAAAATTAAATTGCATTATTGTTTCCCCAATCTTACAAACACTATAGCAAATAATGTTGGGTGATGAGGTACTTCTATTTATTTTTTCGGCAGCGGCTTAACTTTATAAAATCTGTACATAACATTTGTCCTTTAGACATTTTATTTATCCTGTGAGACTAAATTTTTGCATTGCCTGCTTTTGTCTGTAGCAAATATCATTTGCAAAATATACACTTGAAGCTCATATTTAGTTCCAAAAATCCTTTGATATCTGTTAAATTTTTAATATATTCAAGGTTTGTTTGCATTAAGCTAACTACATATTTGGAGTATTTATTCAAAATATCTATCGCGTTATCTTCAATGCAAAATACTTGAACTATCATTCATGCGCTAATTTACATACAATAAAAATAAGATGCAGCAATGGAAGCCACAAAATGTCTTTTAAAATTCATGTGATCGATGTTAAAAATCAACTACAAAACTATATTTGGCTGCTTGAACACACGCAAACGCATGATGTGATTGTCATAGATCCCACTGAAGCACATTTAGTTATTGATTATTGTCAAGAAAATCAACTTAATCTCTGCCAAATCTGGCTGACACACTGGCATAAAGATCATGTTGGGGGTGTTCCAACGCTGATTGCTGAAAAAAATATTCCTGTTTATGGTCCTCGAGATGAATTAAGTCATCTGCCTTTTATCACTCATCCGCTACAGCATGATGATCACTTTGAATTCCATCACTTAAATATTGAAATTATTGCTGTGCCTGGACATACCCTTGGACATATTGTTTACTTTATAGATGAATTAGACTGCGTTTTCTGTGGTGATACCCTGTTTGCAATGGGCTGTGGTCGTATGTTTGAGGGTACGCCTGAACAATTTTACCACTCATTAAATCGGTTAGCAGCTTTGCCACCACGTACCGAAGTGTATTGCACGCATGAATATACCCTTTCAAATGCTGAGTTTGCACTCCATATTGAGCCTGATAATCTTGCTTTACAACAACGTACTGAAAAAGTTCGCCAACTGCGAGCTCAAGGTCAAATCACTTTACCAACCACGATTGCACTAGAGCTTGAAACAAACCCTTTTCTACGTGTCGACAGTGCTGAAGAGTTTGCTCGAATTCGTGCAATGAAAGATAACTTTTAATTTGCTGATAAAGCTCACTCTAATTGCGATGAATCATTACTTTAAGCAAAATGGAATCAAAAACATATATCACTAAACAGAGTCTAGTCTATAAAAGCAGATGAACTGCGAAACTACAAAATAATTTTTTGAAAATATTAATTTTTTGTTCATCTGCTATTTTCAAAATTCAAACAATTATGATTTCTGATATATTTTCTTACAGATGCAACAAAAACCTTTATGGAAAAAGAGTTTATCAAATTATTTCAACACTGGCTCAAATGACTACGCTAAAAAATAAATAATATATTATTTATCAGTATCTTAAAATAAAAATAGTAATTTAAAAAATAAAAAACTTTGCTACACCATAAAAAATTAACTTTGAAAATTGATCAAAAATTGCTATAAAAAATTTATTTCATTTATTTCCCCCTTTAAAAGTTTGTAGCGCATCCCTATTAATTTTTATAGACAGGAATTAAGGAGAACCTTCCATGAAAAAGGTAGTTAAAGCTAAAAATCTTATTGCGTTTCGTATTTGGTTGGAAAAACTTGGATATTCAGTCAAGAATTTAGCCGACGGTAAGGGTTTCACCTTTAGTTTCAAAAAAGAATATGGCTTAGTCACCTGTGATCTTGCTGGAAATAATTTGGCTTTCCAACTCGGTGAAGAGTTTGAAGATCATTTAAAAGCTTAAAATTTAAAATAATTTTATCGCTTAACGTACACAAAAAGGCATCTCTTAGGGATGCCTAAAATTTTTGTATTTTTTATATAGACATAAAAAAAGCAAGGTCTATTTACCTCGCTCTTTTAAATATGGTGGGGACGGAGAGACTCGAACTCTCACACCTTGCGGCGCTGGAACCTAAATCCAGTGCGTCTACCAATTTCGCCACGTCCCCATATATCACTATTGCGATCTATTTAAGTATACAAAATTAAGATTTAAAACTTAACGTGCATCTCATCGCAAACTTTGTGAAACGAATTTTAGTCGTAATCAAGGGCTTGTGCAATGTGTTTTTTACAGAATCTGCTTGGAATTTAAACGAATATGACAGAATATATAGTGAATGTCTGAAAATCATACAACTCTAGATCAGATTGCCATGTATGAACGCTAAACGTTTATTAAATATTTTATCGAATCCAAAAATATTATTATTCTCATGACTGCTACATACTTTTCTCTTTTTACTATATATTTTAAAAGAGATATTTATCATTTTAGGTAAGTTTTGACATGCCCAATTATGAACTTGAAACTCATCGTTTACGCTTAAGACAATGGAAAAGTTCAGATTTGATAGCATTTGCAGCACTCAATGCTGATCCTGAAGTGATGCAGTATTTTCCAAAATGTCTAAGCAATGATGAAAGCCAGCAATTAGCCATGCGTTTTCATCATTTGATTCAAAAGCATCAGTGGGGATTTTGGGCTGTAGAATTAAAAGAGAATCAAAAATTTATTGGTTTTGTCGGTTTACATGCTCAGCCCGAACAATTCACATTTTCACCGTGTGTTGAAATTGGTTGGCGCTTAGCAAAACAGTATTGGCATTGCGGCTATGCAACCGAAGCTGCTCAGGCTTGTTTAACATTTGCTTTTGAAGTATTAAAATTAGATGCTGTGGTTGCATTTACAGCTTATCCAAACTTAGCCTCAGCCAAACTCATGCAACGTTTAGGCATGACTTATTTATATGATTTTAATCATCCTAGTTTATTACAAGATGATCCATTATCACGCCATGTTTTATATCAAATTACGCAAAGTAAATTTTTAGCACAAACGCACGTAGGACATTTTTACAGCTATTCATGCATTTCAGACACTTCACTCAAAGGGCGGCTTTGACTCTCAAGAAAATCACGATGAATATGACTTAGATCAATAAGATCTTGTTTTTCAAGCTCTAGAATCTGCCAAATCTCAATAAAATCCTCTTTTAAATCAACATGGCTTGACGCCACTTTAGCCACTTGCCACTGTTGATCTGAAATCCACAAATATACTTGTTGAGTTTCAGTATTGATCGCTTGGACTTTACCCTCAGCATTGATCCCTAATACTTTGCCTTGTTTCGGTAAAGTTGCTTCAATTTTTGGAAGACTCAACTCAACAAAATGCTTAACTTGACGCAATCCATAGCCACGAAAAATTTCTTTTTGTGCTTCAGTCAATTGTTGATATTTTTGCTCAAGCTCAGGAATCATTGTATTACCCAGTACCTGTTAGATCTATTTATCAAAAAAATAAAATTAAAGTAATCCTATAAACCACTTTATTTCGTCTAAAACATATACAGTAGAGTGGCTTGAAAAACAATTATCCTTTTGGTTTTTTTATAAAGAAAAGATACTAAGCATATTCAAAAATACTCTTAGCACATGATTTTTACCACTATTTTAGATTACATTCACCTAATGAAAGATATTCTGAACCACTTGTCATTTCAACTGTACATTTTACTTGTACTTTTTGTCCTTCTTTGAGTTGACTAAATTTCGCTGCTGCACGATCAGCAGGTGTTGCCCGTGTTAAAGCTGTTTCGGGATCATTTGGACTGGAAAATTCAGCTAAAACCCCACCCTCCATATTCTCATCAAGTGCAGCCACCACTGCTTTGAAATCAACTTCATTGTTATATTCAGGCAATTCCAGTGAGGAATAATCCGCCTCAACATAGCGTTGATATAGTTCATCTAATTGTACAGTTTGTGCAAAGCTTACACTTGTTTGTGAGAGCAAAATTGATAAGGCAATTTTTTTAAGCATTTTTAGATATTCGCATTATTTAAGCATCATGAAATATAAAGTGCAATAATGCCTTAAACAATGTCGTTTTTTGTTTTTTTGATTGTATGCAAAGCTACTTTTTTACTGCGCGAGGATGTGCTTGATCATAGACTTGTGCCAAACGATCAAAATCAATATGTGTATAAATTTGTGTAGTGGTCAAATTGCTATGCCCAAGCATTTCTTGTACTGCACGTAAATCTCCACTGTTTGAAAGCATATGACTTGCAAAACAATGTCTTAACAAATGAGGATGTAAATCAACATTTACTCCAGCCCTTTGCGCTTGATATTTCACTCTATTTTCAATCTGACGTGGCGTAATTGCATTACCTTTTTGAGTAATAAAAACAGAAGAATCAGGCTTAAATTCACCTTGCCAAATTCGATAAATTTTTAGCCAACTAATCAAACTTTGTTTGGCTTTACTTCCAAAAGGTACAATTCTGGTTTTATTACCTTTCCCTGTAATGCGTAATAATTGACGATTAAAATCAATATCTTGAATTTTTAATCCTTGTACTTCTGCTAGACGCAAACCACTCGAATATAACAATTCTAAAATTGCTTTATCACGTAACCATAACTGCTGCTCTAAAGGCTTTTCTGGTGCAGCTTGATCCATAATTTGATAAACAGTTTCAATATCAATCATGCCAGGCAAAGGTCGTGGTTGTCTTTTTAGTTGTAAATCATCTGCAGGATTCATTTGTAAATAATGCCCTTGCTTTGCCCATTTCATAAACTGACGAATTGAGGTGAGATGACGCTGCAAACTACTTGAGCTGAGATGATCTTTTTCAACTTTATAAGCAAGATATTCTCTTAAATCTGAAGCTTCAATCTGGTTTAATTCTATGTGTCTTGTATAACAGAAGTCGATAAAACCTGAAACATCACGAAAATAAGCATCTAAGGTATGTTCGGATTGGTTTTGGATTTGGCGATCTTTTATCCACATAGAAAGCAGTTGCATTGCCCCATATTGCATAAACGATCTCACCAAATAAAAACTTAAACTAGTTTAGCAAAAATTCTTACTTTCATCAGAGTATTTATTCGCACCTTATATTTAGAATAAAAGTACGATAGCTTAATGAGACATTTCTCTAAATTTACTTATGCATGATCTGTTTTAGCAATGACTTCAAATTTACCTTGAGAGCTTTTAACCAAGATCATCCCCTCTGCACTAATATAAAAATCTCTGGGATAATCAAAGTCTAAAGCCAGTTTAGGATGGCGCAATGCCACGAATTGAGCTTGCTTATACCCTTCGGCTGTTCGACCTATTTCTAAATAAGTCACTTCGGAAAAATTGAGTTTAAAACCTTTCTCATGATCCTTTGGATCAATCCAAGGGAAAAAACCTGTATGTTTTTTACGTTGTGCCATATAAATAAATCAATGCTTGATATAAAGCTATCATACAAAAAAGACCCGCACAAGGCGGGTCTTTTTACAGCAAAATTCTCAAAAGAATTACAAGCTGTAGTACATATCAAATTCAACTGGGTGTGTTGTAGTATTTAAACGACGAACCTCTTCAGTTTTAAGCTCAATATAAGCATCAAGCATATCTTTAGTAAATACACCACCTTTCAACAAGTAATCATGATCCGCAGCCAATGCTTCAAGTGCCATATCTAAACTATGTGCAACAGTTGGGATTTTTGCTTCTTCTTCAGGAGGAAGATCATACAAGTTTTTATCAGCAGCATCGCCTGGATGAATCTTGTTTTGAATACCATCAAGACCTGCCATCAATAATGCAGCAAAACCTAAGTATGGGTTCATCATTGGATCAGGGAAACGCGCTTCGATACGTTTACCTTTAGGACTAGACACGTAAGGAATACGGATAGAAGCCGAACGGTTACGTGCTGAATAAGCAAGCATAATCGGTGCTTCAAAATGTGGTACTAAACGTTTATACGAGTTCGTAGATGGGTTAGTGATCGCATTTAATGAACGTGCATGCTTGATGATACCACCGATGAAATACAATGCCATTTCAGAAAGACCAGCATACTCGTCACCAGCAAACAAGTTTTTACCATCTTTAGAAATTGATACGTGAACATGCATACCAGAACCATTATCACCTACCATCGGTTTAGGCATAAAGGTTGCTGTTTTTGCAAACTGATGTGCAACATTCCAAACTGCATATTTGAACTGTTGAACTTCGTCTGCTTTACGCACTAAGGTATTGAAGCTTACACCAATTTCTAATTGGCAAGAAGCAACTTCATGATGATGTACTTCTACACGACCTGGCCCCATGATGTCTTCAATACGTGCACACATTTCAGCACGCATATCTTGTGAAGAGTCAACTGGTGGTACTGGGAAATAACCACCTTTTACGCGTGGACGGTGACCTGAGTTACCTGCTTCATAGTCTTTACCTGTAGACCAAGCAGCTTCTTCAGCGATCAAAGTATGACGAGCGCCAGACATATCAATGTCCCACTTCACTTCATCAAATACAAAGAATTCTGGTTCTGGACCAAAGAATGCAGTGTCACCGATTCCTGTTGATTTTAAATATTCTTCAGCACGACGAGCAATAGAGCGAGGATCACGTTCATAACCTTGACCAGTTGATGGCTCAATCACATCACAAGTCACAACCACAGTCGCTTCAGCAAAGAATGGATCAATAAAAGCTGAGTTAGCATCTGGGCGAAGAATCATATCTGATGCTTCAATGCCTTTCCAACCAGCAATTGAAGAACCATCAAACATTTTACCGTCTTCAAAAGTATCTTCATCAATACTGTCAGCAGGATATGTTACGTGTTGTTCTTTACCCTTCGTATCAGTAAAGCGAAAATCGACCCATTTTGCGCCACTTTCTTGGATGAGTTGTAGGACCTTGTTCGCCATGCTCATTTTGCTCCGATGATTTTTTGTTGCACGTTTTATGGTGCGTGTTAGTAGTTGGTGTTTATATAGCAATTACCGTACCAACTTCAAGAATATTTGCTAAAAGATTGAATTCACTATTAGAAAATATAACTTTAATTTGTTTAGATCTGCTCTATTATACAAGCCGCATTTATAAATGCACCATCTTCATACACACTTCTTTGTTTTAAATATTTATTCAATCTATTGATTGCACTATTATTGTGCGATTATTTATAAATGTATTATCTTGGTGCTAATTTGGTTTCAAAGTGAAGTCTTTCCAGTTTAATTTAAGTGTTTTTAATATTAATATTTTAGATATAGTAAATTTTTCACATTGTTTTTATTGATAATTTATTTAATGAAAGTAAAACCTAACAACTGGATTAAGCTTTACTTTTATACGGCTAAAGCTTATGACATTTCTATTTCAGCACGTGCAATTAATGCCTCTACGACCAATAACACATCGTCTTTTTTACGTGCGTCAACTGCAAATATAGGTAAATGATAATTTTCCATTTCACTAAAATCACGATATATTTTTAAAAGACTTTCTGGGTTTTCATCAACATGAGTAATCCCAACAATGATATTACCCACATGTGCTTTAAATGATTCTAGATAAAATTTTAAATCGTCTAATGCATTTTTACGAGAATGATCAATCAGTACAATTGCGCCAATTGCACCTTTACAGATCACTGACCAAATAAAGTCAAAGCGATCTTGCCCTGGTGTACCATATAAACCGACCACAACACCGTCTTCAAGTTTAATTTCACCATAATCAATACCCACCGTTGTTAACGCTTTAGTATGTGCATCTTGATCTGTATTTAACGCTTCCGTTGAAAGTACTGAAACCTCAGAAAGTGATTTTATGGCTTCTGTCTTACCAGCTCCCATTGTGCCACCAAATACAATTTTGTATTTCTGTAAGATCAATTTTTTCTCCCTTGCCCATAGATGGACGATAAACCACTTTTTATTTATTGAATTCGACTTTAAAGCTTAAAGCAAAACTTAATCATGTATCTTACAAACCAAGTTTACGTCTTAATTTACCAAAGAAGCCTTTAAGTACACCTTCATTTTTTTCAGATTTTACAATTAATTTTGCATCTGTTTCATTAATTTCTTGCACAGCGTCCATTAAAACCGCCACTGAAATAAAATGCTGAATTACGGATTGCTTAATTTCTAGCTTTTTCTCAACTTGATGAATACTAGCACCTTTTTCAAAACAAGCAGCGATTTTAAAAACATTTTGTCGATCATAAGCAGATAATGGCTGTGGCCAAAATTTTAACTTATAAAATGTATTGCTATTTTGTTCTTTCAATAATTGGGGAGAATTCCAAAGTAGATTCCATAGCCAAATTTTAAGATCTTGTCCTTGAATAGAATCCACACTTTGCACTTTTTGCATAGTTGCATAAGTATAATTCAATGAGCTGTCTGTGCTATTTATACGACGCTCTGAATCAACCCATACTTGCTCTTTTCGAATATTAATTAAAGCGATATTGCCTTGCTGATCAAAAACCTGAATATTACTGTTTCGCGGATCAACTAATTCTTTTACAAGTTTATTTATATCGGTAGTTTGAGTCGACTTGGTAGTTTGAGTTTCATAATTTGATCGTTTAAGTGGCGTGCCCATATACCGTGCTTTAAACCAATTACGAATCTCATCGGTCGCAGAAAATGGTAAATACAACGCATCATTTTCAATAGAACCCGCTTTATCTTGTTTATTGACCAAACGCAAATAAGCAACTTTTTGATTACCTACCAAGTTTTGAATCGTAGGTGAACCAAAAAACATATCATTAACCAATAGAATATCTAATTGGGGATCTGCAATATTAACCCAATTAATGTGAATAGATGTATCGTATAATGCCTGAATTTTTTGTTTTAGGCTCTCTAATACGTTTAAACTCAATCCAAAGATGGCTATTTTTACTTGTTCACTCACAAAACTTCCCCTTAAACATATGTGACAATTTTATCATTTTTAAAACAAAAGGCAAAACAATTAACAAAATTCAAAACCCTAATATACTATTTTTTTTAAGATGAATATCAATAAATTAGCCTCATCCTCATTTTTTTAGACACAGTAGTCACAAAAGTTGCATACTAAATATATATTTACATAATTTTAGACCGCTGACTATCAAATTTTAGATTATTTTTAAACCTATAAAATTTAAAAAACATATTAAAATTTACAAAATTATTATTTATAAATTTATACATCTATATTTTAAACAATGATCCAAATTGAATAGATTTGATATTGTTTTTATTTAATTTAAATAAATTAAATATTAAATTTAATTAAATAATTATTATATTTCATTCCATCTATATTATTTTTTAGTATGTATAAAATGATATTACCATCATATCCATTCTATTTAGTTTATTGATATATTTAATAAAAAATCTCACTTAGCGAGCTAGAAAATAGTTAAACAGTAAACAAACTTTTTTGCTATGATTAGCCTCTGCTTGTGAGTTGTAACTATGATAGAAACGTTTTTTAGGAAAATTAGCGCTCTACGACTCAATAAGTCTTTTCGGACAATAAGCATATTTAATGCATAGATTTTAATAGGTTAAGCTTATGCTTTTAATGATCGACAACTATGACAGCTTTACTTACAACATCGTCCAATATTTTGGCGAGTTAAACCAAGAAGTGAAAGTCGTCCGTAACGATGCCGTGACATTAGAGGACATTGAGCGATGGCAACCGAAATATTTAGTGATTGGTCCTGGACCGTGCTCTCCATCTGAAGCAGGTATTTCTATTGCTGCAATTCAACATTTTGCAGGAAAAATACCATTACTTGGCGTATGTTTAGGACATCAAGCCATTGGTCAGGCATTTGGTGGAGATATTATTCGCGCTAAAACCGTGATGCATGGTCGTTTATCGGATATGTATCATAGTGATATGGGTATTTTCAGCAACCTTCCCTCTCCTTTTTCAGCAACACGTTATCATTCTTTGGTGATTGATCAAGCGACCGTGCCTGAGTGTTTGGAAGTGACTTGCTGGACCAATCAAGCTGATGGTGCTATGGAAGAAATCATGGGTGTTAAACATAAGACATTACCTGTCGAAGGCGTGCAGTTTCATCCTGAGTCGATTTTGAGTCAACATGGTCACCAAATCTTTAAAAACTTTTTAGAAATTTATGCGTAGTTAAAATGAATATTCAACAAGCTTTAAATAACATCACAAAAAATATTGAACTCACTCAACCGCAAATGGAACAAGTGATGCGCACCATCATGAATGGTGAAGCCACAGATGCCCAAATTGGTGCATTTATGATGGGACTTCGCTTAAAAGGTGAAAGTATTGACGAAATTACGGCTGCTGCACGGGTGATGCGTGAGTTAGCCATTAAAATTGATGTCAGTGATTTACCCCATTTGGTCGATATTGTCGGCACAGGGGGGGATGGTCAAAACCTATTTAATGTCTCTACAGCTTCAAGCTTTGTGATTGCTGCTGCAGGCGCAACCATTGCTAAGCATGGTGGTCGTGGCGTGTCATCTAAATCTGGGTCATCTGACTTGCTTGAACAAGCGGGCATTCATCTCGACTTAAATATGCAACAAACTGAACGCTGTATTCGTGAAATGGGCGTTGGTTTCTTATTTGCCCCAAATCATCATAAAGCGATGAAATATGCTGCAGCACCCCGAAAAGAGTTAGGTTTCCGCAGTATTTTTAATTTACTTGGTCCGCTTACGAATCCGGCTGGAGTAAAACGTTTTGTGATTGGCGTATTTTCTACAGAATTATGTCGCCCAATGGCAGAGGTACTCAAACAACTCGGTGCTGAGCATGTATTGGTGGTACATTCCAAAGATGGCTTGGATGAAATCAGTCTTGCATCATCAACCTATGTTGCTGAACTCAAAGATAGTGAAATTACTGAATGGGAAATCCAACCTGAAGAAGTAGATATTGAATCGCAAACATTAACAGGTCTTTCTGTTGATAGTGCTGCTGAAAGTTTAGCTTTAATAAAAGATGCTTTAGGCAAAAACAAATCTACCAAAGGTGAAAAAGCGGCAAGTATGATTGCGCTCAATGCTGGTGCTGGCATCTACGTTTCTGGTTTAACCAAAACCTATAAACAAGGCGTAGCCTTGGCACATGACATCATCTATGGTGGACAAGCCTTAGAAAAAATGGGGGTTTTGTCTGAGTTTACTAAAACATTAAAAGAATATGAAGCTTAAACACTTCAAAGCCAAATTAAGGAAATTGTTATGGTAGATATTGCCAATACCATGCTTGGTAAAATCGTTGATCGTAAATACGAAGAATTTGCTGCACGTTTAAAGCAACGTAGTTTAAAAGATGTCGAAGAACTTGCACAAGCTGCAACACCAGTTCGTAGTTTCGCCAAGTCTCTACACAGTAAACGCCCTGCGGTCATTGCTGAAATTAAAAAAGCATCTCCATCAAAAGGTATTATTCGTGAAAACTTTAATCCTGCGGAAATTGCACAGCAATATGAACAAGCAGGTGCTGCATGTTTGTCTGTATTAACGGATGTCGACTTCTTCCAAGGCGCAGATGAAAATATTCAGATTGCACGTAACCATTGTTCGCTTCCCGCTCTTCGTAAAGATTTTTTAATTGATCCATACGGTGTGATTGAAGCCCGTGCTTTGCATGCAGACTGTATTTTATTGATTGTTGCAAGTTTGTCTGATCAGCAACTTGAAGAAATGTCTAAAACTGCTTTTGAGCAAAATTTGGATGTATTGGTTGAAGTTCATGATGAAGATGAACTTGAACGTGCTTTGAAATTATCTGATCGTTGTTTGTTAGGCGTAAATAACCGTAATTTAAAAACCTTTGATGTCGACTTAGACACTTCATTTCGTTTAAAAAAATTACTTGATCCATCACGTTTATTAATCACGGAAAGTGGCATTGCTACACCTGATGATGTACGCAAAATGCAGGAACATGATATTCATGCATTTTTGGTCGGGGAAAGTTTTATGAAACAACCTAGACCTGATCATGCGTTTACTGAATTATTTGGTGTGCCTGAGAAACTATAAACCAATTTTAAATTGCTCATTCAGGGTAAGTTTACTTACCCTGATCAAATAAAATTTTTAATGCTGATCAGTTTTACTTTTTTAAAAATAATTTTGAGAATGGAAAATTAGAAATGATCAGCTTAGACTTCACTAGTCCATTTGGTACACAAATTTTAGAAAATGGAAACGTTCTGGATGAGTATCAACTCGGGCAAACCTTAATTTATATAGAATATAACAATAAAAAACAACTCACTGATTTATATACATGTATAAAAAATAGGTATCTAGATGACTATAAAAGGATACCGCAAATCAATCAATTTGCTCACAATATTTTTTTGAATCGCCATCCTGAATACAAATCATTATTCGATAATCAAAACTCAACTTGCCTCATCGTCTATAGCTTCCATTACTATTTTGACGAAGACTATATTGAATACGATTGCTATATTAATCATGATTTTGCTGATACTTCTGACGAAATATTAGAGTTTGCTGCTATTTTTATCAGATATAAAGATGGGAAATTAGAAGAAGCTTGTTATTAATTATTTTAAATAGACAAATTCAATAAATTTTCAATTTTTAAGTTGTCAGTTCAATTTTCCTTAAATACGGACTATAATTCACAGTAAATATGGTCATTTACTGTTTTTTGCAAATATGAGTAATTCAGATTCACCTTTCTCAAAATCACAGCTTGATTTATTAAAACAATTCAAAAAACAAATCACTCATCCACATTCTTCCAAAGTGGCATCACAGCCTGAGCCGAAGAAAGTACAGGAAGTTACACCTGAAGAAATCAGCGATGCCGATTTATTTAAAACAGCACTCGGCGGTATAAAAAAGCTCGACAATAGCAATATTGCCAAAATTGAACGTACAGAACTTCGAAAAAAACCAGATGCAAAAACCTTAGCCAAACGTGCTGCAGCAGAAGGTGCTTTTGAAGTCAATGATGCAGAACTCTCTGATACTCAAGCAGTTTTAAACCCTGTCGCAAGTCAGGCAACTTTGAGCTATCGTATTGCGACCTTGCAGCATAAGGTTTTTGAAGATTTAAAAGCAGGTAATCTACGTTGGTTTGAAGCGGTAGATCTGCATGGTTGTAATGTAGAAGAAGCACGCACAGCAGTATTGCAGATCATTCAAATTGCCAAAGATGAAAATCAAAATGTGATCAAAATCGTGCATGGAAAAGGTCCAGAAGCGATTCTCAAAACCTATGTCAATGGATGGCTACGTCAGCATCGTGATGTATTGGCATTTGTCAGTGCACCTGAAAAACAAGGCGGAACAGGTGCAGTTTTAGTCCTACTAAAACGTGCTGAGAAAAATCCCAAATTTTCAAAATAATTGGTTTATCTTGTAGTAGGAAATATTCGCTATTTTTCTGTTACAATGCCCTCCTTGTTCAATCAGTGTAAGTGAACACGTTCTATGTCTATGCAGCAATCATACGCTAATATTTTAACCGCCGTTGGCGAGGACTTAAATCGTCCTGGTCTTAAAGATACACCTATGCGTGCTGCTAAAGCCTTTTCGTATTTAACTTCTGGATATAGCAAAAGCTTAGCAGAAGTGACGAATAATGCAGTTTTCCCATCAGATAATGATGAAATGGTGTTAGTGAAAAATATCGAATTTTATTCACTTTGCGAACATCATTTATTGCCTTTTTATGGGCGTGTGCATATTGCTTATCTTCCTTCAGGCAATGTCTTAGGTTTATCAAAATTTGCCCGAATTACTGAGATGTTTGCACGTCGTTTGCAGATTCAAGAGCAACTGACCAAGCAAATTGCGGATGCAGTTGCAGAAGTCACCGATGCACGTGGTGTGGCGGTTGTCATTGATTCTGCACACATGTGTATGATGATGCGTGGTGTCAGTAAACAAGAGTCCACCACACGTACTGTGTCTTTTGTGGGTGATTTTAAAACCGATAAAGAAGCTCGCCGTGAGTTTTTATTGGCAGTCCCTGAAGCACATTAATTTTATCAGCCTCAATTCAATTGGGGCTTTTTTTTAGGAATAGAGCTTACCCGATCATGACATTCCTTTATATTGCAGGACAAGGCTTAGCACAGTGTGAAACAACCGTAGACTATCCAAAGCCTGAGCGTTTAGTCAAAGCTAATCCAAAACGCTTAACTCAAAGTTTATATGCACATCCCAATATGAACTGCGGTATTTGGCAATGTGAAGTGGGTGCTTGGAATATTGTATTTGCAGACAATAAACAAGAGTTTTTTAATGTCATTGAAGGTGTGGTTCGTATTCATCATGCAGGAAACGATTCATTTATTGAAGTTAAAGCAGGTGAAGCTGGCGTGATTCCACCCTCCTTTATAGGAACTTTTGAAGTGGTGGAAGCAGTTAAGAAATATTTTGTGGTGGTAGAAGTCTAAGTTTTAGTACTGTAATAAAAGCTCTTGTTATCACTTTTTACTTCAATACTTAATGTTGAAATGCCACCCTATTTCCAAATTAAGTCTCATCACATGATGATATTGGAATACAAATATTTTTAAATTAAAAAATTGAGTTATATTTAACCTACAACTCAATTTAATTCAGTGAATCATTTAAAATTTGGATGCGTTCAAAAACCAACATCTTCTAAATTTCAAACTCAAAAATTAGCAATACCCATCTAAACGAGTCAAAGGTAGTTTTTGCCCAATTGCCTTCTCAATTTCAGGTAAATAAAAAGCATCATCTTCTGACAAGAAACTAATACTCACCCCTTGAGTGCCTGCTCGCCCTGTACGACCGATACGATGCACATAATCATCCGATTGTTCAGGTAAGGTATAGTTAATGACATGCGACACACCGTCCACATGAATGCCACGACCAGCAACATCAGTTGCAATCATAATATTGTGTTGACCATTTTTAAACTGATCTAACATTTTTAAACGTTTGTCTTGTGCGATTTCACCTGACAACATCACTACTTTATAATGGTCACGTTTTAAATGGTCATATAGTTTACGCACCTGATCACGGCGATTGGCAAAGATCATCACTTTCTCAATCGGCTCATCCGCTAGGATTTCACGTAATAATTTATATTTATCGCGATTTTCAACCATATAAACACGTTGCTCTACATCGGCATTGGTTTTCTTTTCTGGCTCAATTTCAACAGTTACTGGCTCATATAGCCATTGCTGAGCCAAGTTCAACACATCATAGCTAAAAGTTGCAGAGAACAATAAAGTTTGACGTTGCTCTTTACGTGGTGAATAGCGCACAATACGTTTTACTGACGGGATAAAGCCCATATCCAATAAACGGTCTGCTTCATCAATCACTAAAAACTCAATCTGATCTAGCCAAACTTCTTTTTGCTCAGTAAAATCAATCAAGCGACCAGGTGTTGCCACTAAAATATCAACGACATTTTGATCCAGTTGCTTTTTCTGTTTATCAAAATCTACACCACCCACTAAAGTTAAAACATTCAAACCTGAAAATTTAACCAATTCACGGGCATCATTTTCAATCTGAATCGCAAGTTCACGTGTTGGTGCTAAAATTAAAGCACGAGGTTCACCACGAAAGCGTTTTTCCTTGATGGGATTATTCAACAAATCATTAATAATACTGACTAAAAATGCAGCAGTTTTTCCTGTGCCTGTTTGTGCACGTCCAATTGCATCATGCCCTGCCAACGTGTATTTCAATACTTTTTGTTGAATCGGGGTCATTTCTTTAAACCCTAAAGCATCAATTGCTTGCTTCAGTTGCGGATGTAAATTTAGGGTTTCGAAACCTGATGACATATATACGTGCTCTAACTATTAACGACTAAAATACAGCTATTATAAACAAAGACGACAATAAACAAAAACGCCCCAATTCATTAAAATTGGAGCGTCACTTAAGTGTATAAACTTAAGAATTAGTCTAAAGGCTGAACTTCTTCAGCTTGAAAACCTTTTTGACCTTGAACAACGCTGAATTCAACACGTTGACCGTCACGTAATGAACGATGACCGTCACCTTGAATTGCACGGAAATGAACGAATACATCGTCACCACCAGCACGTTGGATAAAGCCAAAACCTTTAGTATCATTGAACCATTTAACAACGCCTTGTTCACGAGCTGTCATAAGTTAATCCTCAGTTATTTAGAAAAAAGGACCACCCGGTGTTGCAAACAGCAGAGCAAACAAAGTTTTAAAATTTCTTGTAATTTCAAAGCTTGTAATCATTCTGTAAGACTATTAACAAAATCCCGGTTACATCCACTTGTAATAAAGGAGATTTTATAGTTTTCACTAACCCATCTCTTAAAGTACGCAACGAGCTTAACATGGGTGAATCACAATTAATAGAATTTTTTTAGATAATTATGAGATAATTATTTTCAGTTTTTAAGTTTGAATGATCAATTTAAGTCAAAAGTGTTTTTTGTACCTCTAAATAAATTAAAGCTTTGGGCTTAATACTTTTATTTGTTAAACTCAATTATTGTTTCTATATAAATGTTATTACTGAAAAAATGTCTGAAAATTTTGATTTTAATTTGATCTACATAGATGCAATAGGAAAACCTTGTCCTATGCCCCTCTTATTGCTCAAAAAACAACTTAAAAAGTTACAAATTAATCAGGACATTTTGTTAAAAGCGTCAGACCCGCATAGTGAAATTGATATTTTGCGTTATTGTGAGTTGCATCAGTTACGCTGCGAAATGACTCAAATTTCACCACATGAGTTGCATTTTTTAATTAAAACTTAAGTTTCTTGATTTTTAATTCATAAAGATTCAGTATTTTGCGTTAATACTTGTATAATCGAATAAAAGTTTACATTTCTATACCCAATTTTCCTTAATTATAAATGCAAAACCAATTAAGATGAAAGTCATGGTATTACCACTATTATCCTATAAGGAGAACTCATG
Organism: Acinetobacter defluvii; assembly: GCF_001704615.3. NCBI lineage: Bacteria > Pseudomonadati > Pseudomonadota > Gammaproteobacteria > Moraxellales > Moraxellaceae > Acinetobacter > Acinetobacter defluvii. The sequence goes on along the minus strand of NZ_CP029397.2, from coordinate 1,235,095 downwards.
AGTGACAGCAGCAATCAATTGATGCCCCTGTCCTTATCTGCGCCAGGTGTAAATCTGGGTGCTTATATCAGCACTGTTAACCAAATTCCTATTTTGACAGCCGAACAAGAAAAAGAGTTGGCTGAACGTTATTTTTACGATCAAGATTTAGATGCAGCCAAAATATTAGTGATGTCACACTTACGTTTTGTCGTTCATATTGCCCGTAGTTATGCTGGTTATGGCTTACCTCAAGGTGACCTTATTCAAGAAGGCAACTTGGGCTTAATGAAAGCTGTTAAACGTTTTGACCCGAGTATGGGCGTACGTTTAGTGTCTTTTGCTGTCCACTGGATTAAAGCTGAAATTCACGAATATGTGATTCGTAACTGGCGTATTGTGAAAATCGCAACCACCAAAGCGCAACGTAAACTATTTTTTAATTTACGTAGCTTAAAAAAATCAAGTAAAAAGCTAACTTTAGAAGAAGCAAAATCGATTGCCAATGACTTAAATGTGACGCCTGAACAAGTCTTGGAAATGGAAGGTCGCTTGACGGCTTATGATGCAGCTTTTGAAGCACAAGGGGATGACGATGATGAAGGTTCAACGCATGTTGCACCTGCATTGTATCTTGAAGATAATCGTTATGATCCTGCTCGTTTGGTTGAAGAAGAAGATTACGAAGATCAAAGCACCTCCGCATTACATGATGCAATGGAACAACTGGATGATCGTTCTCGCAACATCTTACAGCGCCGTTGGTTAGATGATGATAAATCTACCTTACATGAGTTAGCTGCTGAATATAACGTTTCTGCAGAACGTATTCGCCAGTTAGAAAAAAATGCGATGGAGAAAATTAAAGTCGCAATGTCATCTAATTAATTCTTATTAAAATAAAAGGGCAACATGCCCTTTTATTTTGTTTGAATTTTATGCGGTTGGCTAACAATGAAGAGCATTTAAAGTTCAATCCGATTTACAAAGTATGTTAAGGTAATGTGCAAATTATTTGGGGTGAGATAGATTATGTGGATCGCAATCTCGGCACTAAATCTTGCTCTTGCTGTTATGTTGGGAGCATTTGGCGCACATGGCTTAAAAGCACGTGCAAATCTAGAACAATTGACTTGGTGGCAAACAGCAACTGACTATTTTTTCTATCATGCTTTAGGTTTACTCGCACTTACGATACTCAGCAAAGTGATTCCTACCCTCCCAATAAAAACCAGTTTTATTCTTATCCAAATTGGGATTTTGTTCTTCTGTGGTTCACTCTATATCATGGCATTGGGCTTACCTCGAATCCTAGGTGCCATCACACCGATTGGTGGCGCACTGATGATCGCAGGTTGGTTAGTTTTGGCGTGGAATGCAGCCAAACATGCAAACTAAACACATCTCTTTGAAATAAAATAGATCTGGATTTATCATGCAAATATTTTTAAATGGCGAAGCTCAACACACTTCTTGTAAAAACCTATTGCAATTGATTCAAGAACTTGAACTTGAAGGCAAACGTTTTGCGGTAGAAAAAAATGAAATGATTATTTCAAAAAGTAAACTTGAGCAAACCCCGATCGCTGATCAAGATCGAATTGAAATTATTCAAGCTGTCGGTGGCGGCTAATTCGGAGCATATCCATGCAAGACTCTCCTCTTATTATCGGTTCTCGTACATTTAATTCTCGCCTGTTGGTTGGAACAGGGAAATATAAAGATTTAAATGAAACTGATTTAGCAATCCAAGCCAGCGGTGCAGAAATCGTGACTGTGGCGATTCGCCGTGTCAATATCGGTCAAAATCCTGACCAACCTAACTTATTATCGGTCATTCCACCTGAAAAATATACCATTTTACCCAATACCGCAGGATGTTTTGATGCCAATAGCGCTGTGCGTACCTGTATGTTAGCACGTGAGCTTCTAGATGGTCATAATCTAGTAAAACTTGAAGTATTGGGTGATGAAAAGACACTTTATCCAAATGTCACTGCAACTTTGAATGCAGCACGAACACTCATTGACGACGGTTTTGAAGTGATGGTTTACACCTCTGATGATCCAATCGTAGCGCAAGAACTGGAAAGTATGGGCTGTGTTGCTATTATGCCTTTGGGTAGTTTGATTGGTTCGGGTTTGGGGATTTTAAACCCGCATACAATTTCCATCATTCAAGAAAATGCGAAAGTGCCTGTCTTAGTTGATGCAGGCGTGGGAACTGCCAGTGACGCAGCGATTGCAATGGAGCTAGGTTGTGATGGTGTACTGATGAATACTGCAATTGCCGCAGCACAAAACCCTATTTTAATGGCATCTGCCATGAAAAAAGCTGTTGAAGCAGGTCGTGAAGCCTATCTTGCGGGGCGTATGCCACGTAAACGTATGGCAAATGCAAGCTCACCTGAAACAGGTTATTTCTTTAAATAAACAGTTAGTTACCTGTTATAAATAAAAAGGCTGTCCAGTTAGCTGAGTTGGGCAGCCTTTTTAATTGGCATGCTAGATTAAGGAATCAAACCTTCATCACGCATCGCAATTTGCACTGATTGGCGTTCTGCAACCAAGTTACGTAGTGCAACGATATTTTTAAATGGTGTTAAATCATGCTGAATTACATTTGACCAATTCGTTAATACAAATAAATAGGCATCTGCGGGACCAAAACGATCATTTACAAGATAATCGAACTCAGACTCCCCCAAATAATCATCGATATATTTCAGCATTTTATCAATCGTTACATAACCACGTTCTTTTTCTTCTTCAGAAACTTGTGGATTAAAAAATACTGCATATTCATCATGTAACTCAGAATTCAAATATCCTAACCATTCTAAAACTTTTGCCCGTCCTAAGCCCGAAGGTGGAATTAGATCTTGTTTTGGGTCATGCTGAGCAATGAATGGAAGAACAGCAACATTCTCAGTCAAAATTAAACCAGGATTAATCTCTAATGCTGGTACATAACCTTTAGGATTAATTTCATAATAATCTGCACCCTTTTCTGTTTGGTGCGTTTTTAAATCAACACGTTCTAAATCAAAATCTACATTAATTTCATTCAATAAAATATGGGCTGCTAAAGAGCACGCACCTGGAGAATAATACAACTTCATATCTAATCCTTGTTATATGGCTGTTTCAGTTTTAAAGGGCTTATATATTAATTTCAAGTTTTAAAACGTGAAAATTGCAAATAAGCGTAAATTTTATAAATTCGGCTACACTTTGAATATTCAGTAAAATGAAGTTTTTTTCAAGTCAAAGTTTAGCGTATTCGACTAAACGCTGTTTTAACATACATTTCTTTAAGCTTGATGAAATAGCTTAATCACAGATGATTAAGATAAGTTGAATGTTATTGTAAAACGATAAATGAGAAAATTTAGCTTTCATTTTATCAGATTGGATATCCTTAAAAATTAACTCTATAAAAATCAAGCATTTTCTTACTTTTATTACATAAAAAACGGCACTCAAAAGTACCGTTTTGGTTTCGCACATTTAAATTAACATGGGCATTTCTTTAAACCGCCTTTTGCCGATGGGTAGCGCGCGTCAACACAATAGCGATAAAACGTTTTTGCATCCATAGCTTCCAAATCAGGATGATGTTTTTGCATGTGTTGCAAATAGTTTTGGTAATCAGGAACACCGACCATTAAACGAAAACTCTGCTGTAACCGCGCCCATAAAGTTGCAATTCGAGACCAATTCTTAGGATTAAAAATAAGATCCTTTTGCGACATAATGGTCATCTTAATGATTTTATAAATCACAGTCTTACCACTTTTAGCAAATTTAAGATTCATAAAAATTCACCTCTCAAGCATTAATGTTTAACGGAAGTGACCACTGTTTCTTCTGGGTCTGCATAAACAGCTGGCGCTTCATTTACAGTGGGTGTCGGACTTGCTAATGCACGCCGAATCACACCAATTGCAGCAATAATCATAATCACAGCCACGATCATAAAGAATGCACAAAGTACCGCATTAATTTGATTGGATAATACAATGGTGTGCATTTCTTCAAGTGTTTTTGCAGGTTTTAAAATCTCACCTTTGGCAATCGCATCAGAGAATTTATTGGCTTGTGCCAAGAAGCCTATTTTTGGATTTTCATGGAAGATTTTTTGCCAACCTGCTGTCATACAGGTAATGATCAAGAAAATGGTTGGGAGAATGGTTACCCACACATATTTTTCCTTTTTCATCTTAAAGAGAATCACTGTACCTAAGGTTAATGCCATTGCCGCAAGCATCTGGTTACCAATACCAAATAAAGGCCACAGACTATTAATCCCACCAAGCGGATCGACCACACCTTGATAAACAAAAAAGCCCCAACCAGCCACTGCAACCGCAGTTCCAAGCATATTACCCACGAAATTATGTGAATTTTTAAGCGCAGGAATAACGATACCAACCGTATCTTGCACCATGAAACGACATGCACGCGTACCTGCATCCACCGCAGTTAAGATAAATAATGCTTCAAATAAAATGGCAAAGTGATACCAAAATGCCATCATTGAACGGTTATTGAAAATTTCCGTGATAATATGTGCCATACCAATGGCGAACGTTGGTGCACCACCAGTACGAGATAAAATTGTACTTTCACCGACTTCTTTAGCAAGTAAACTTAAAGCTTCAGGGGTAACCACAAAACCTAAATTACGCACCGCTTCAGAAGCTGACTCAACTGTAGTACCCAGTACCGCAGCGGGGGCATTGATTGCAAAATACACGCCTGGCTCTAGAACTGTTGCACAGATCATTGCCATAATGGCAACAAAGGATTCCATCAGCATCCCACCATAACCAATGACACGAATATTGACTTCGTTGTCGACCAATTTAGGTGTTGTACCAGATGATACCAATGCATGGAAACCTGAAATTGCACCACAGGCAATGGTAATAAATAAGAATGGGAACATAGAGCCTGCAAAAACAGGACCTGTTCCATCAACAAAATGAGTAACCGATGGCATTTTCAACATCGGCATAGCAACCATAATCCCAACTGCCAAACCTGCAATTACACCGATTTTTAAAAAAGTTGATAAATAATCACGTGGTGCTAACAACAACCATACAGGTAAAACAGAAGCTACAAACCCATAAATGATCAATGCCCAAGTCAATTGAGTGCCGGTCAATGTAAACAATGGTCCCCAATAGGGATGTGCAGCAACATCTCCACCATAAATAATGGCTGCCATCATCAGCACAAAACCGATAATAGATACCTCTGCAATTTTCCCAGGGCGAAGATAACGCATATAAACGCCCATAAATAATGCAATCGGAATCGTTGCTGCAATACTAAACACACCCCAAGGACTATTGGTTAATGCTTTTACCACCACTAATGCCAACACGGCAAGGATAATGATCATTACCCCCAACGCACCAAGCATGACGATAACACCCGCAAATGAGCCGAGCTCTTGTTTTGCCATTTCACCCAATGATCGACCATCTCTTCGAGTTGAAATAAATAAAACCAAGAAATCTTGCACTGCACCAGCAAGAACAACACCCACCAAAAGCCAAATTGTTCCGGGTAAATAGCCCATTTGTGCTGCGAGAATCGGCCCAACCAACGGTCCTGCACCTGCAATCGCTGCAAAATGATGTCCAAACAAGACGTATTTATTGGTTGGAACATAATCCAAGCCATCCGCTAGACGATGTGCGGGCGTTAACCGTCTAGGATTAAGTTCAAAGACTTTATTGGCAATAAATAAACTATAAAATCGGTAAGCAATGCTATACACACAAATTGCAGCTAAAACTAACCAAACTGCATTAACATGCTCTCCCCGACTGACCGCTAAAATTCCAAATGATATTGCGCCTATAATCGCAACAATGACCCAAATCAATTTTGATAAAGGGCTTGATTTTTTCTGAATATTTTCCATGCATACCTCATATCTTAATTACAAAAGCAATTCCCTTGTTTTTTTATTAACATAATGCAGTTCCCTGTGATCCTTTTGTTTTGCTACCCTACTCCTTGAGTCCTTATTTTCATGTACGACTTTGGCATAAAATTGGTTCAAATATATCCATTTCGTATGACCAAGTAATGACGTATATTTTCGAGTGTACCGACTTGCTGATTTGCTGTGTAAATAATTTTCCTTAATTTTGTTAAAATCTCATTTGCCTTAAACGTTCCAAATCAAAAGGGGATGATTTTCATCATCCCCTTTTGATCATAATCTATGATTTAAAGATTATGCGCGCTCTAAATAATCGCCAGTACGCGTATCTACACGAACGCTTTCATCTTGTTGTACGAATAATGGAACACGTACTACAGCACCTGTTTCAAGTTTTGCAGGTTTACCGCCACCACCAGAGGTATCACCACGTACACCTGGATCAGTTTCAACAACTTTTAATACCACAAAGTTTGGTGCGTTTACTGTTAAAGGCACACCATTAAACAACATGATTGTACAAAGCTCATTCGAGTCATCTTTTAACCATTTTGCTGCATCACCCATTGCAACTTTGTCAGCTGCAATTTGTTCAAATGATACTGGATCCATGAAGTTCCACATTTCACCATCATTGTATAAGTAGTTCATTTCTACTTCAACAATATCAGCCGCTTCTAATGAATCACCAGATTTAAAAGTTTTTTCTAAAACTTTGCCAGAACGCAGGTTACGCAATTTTACACGGTTAAACGCTTGACCTTTACCTGGTTTAACGTATTCATTTTCCATGATTGAACATGGGTTGCCATCAAGCATAACTTTTAAGCCTTGCTTAAAGTCATTTGTAGAATAATAGGCCATGAAAGGCTCACTCCAAACTTAAATCTTTAATTTATTCATGTAGTCTAGCCATGCTAGAAAACCTATAACAACGAAAATAAGTGCCAAACAAAAGTTAACATTGTCATTTTAGAATATTCTAAATGAGCATGGACTGATGAAGCAATGTAAAATTCTTCAGTAATCTAGCAAAACTGACTGATCATCACGCATACAGATAAAACAAATGTAGTTTATCCTTGGTCTAGATCAAGGTAAGATCAGCAGTTATCCAATGTAAGATTTTCAATGACACTTTAAATCGTTAAGTTTTACATCATTTTCAGGGTTTAAATACAGCTTTAGCTTTTACAGCTGTGATTAACCCTAAACTCTCTCAATTAGTACGTGGCATGATAAACTATTTATATCAAGAGCAAAACTGGCAAACTCAACTGAGTCAACTAATTACTGACCCACATGAGCTGCTTGATATTTTACAACTTCCCCCTGAGCAATTGTTATCTGGCGCAATTTTAGCCAGTGCCGAGTTTAAACTGCGTGTACCACGCGCCTTTGTTGCAAAAATGCAAAAAGGTAATCCTTTAGATCCGTTATTGTTACAGGTATTGCCTCATCACTTAGAACTTGAAGAACATACAGGCTTTGTCACTGACCCTTTAGGTGAGGAAGCTGCCAACCAACTTGCGGGTGTATTACATAAATATAAATCACGTTTTCTCCTAACCTTGACAGGCGCATGTGCAGTTCATTGTCGCTATTGCTTCCGCCGTCATTTTCCTTATCAAGAAAATTTGCCCAAAAATGAAGATTGGCTCCCGATTAAAAACTATTTATTACAACACCCTGAAATCAATGAAGTGATTTTAAGTGGCGGTGATCCCCTAACTTTATCTAATCGTAAATTAGCGGTATGGATTGAGCGGCTTGAATCTTTAGAACAAATTAAAATTTTAAGAATTCACTCACGCGTTCCGATTGTGATTCCTGAAAGAATCGATGAAGAGTTGACTTATTTATTGAAAAACAGCCGGCTACGTGTCATTCTAGTAGTACATGCAAATCATGCTGCAGAGCTTGACGATACCACCTGTACAAAACTTTCAACTTTGATTCAAGCACAAGTTTTAGTGTTAAACCAGTCGGTTTTACTTAAAGGTGTGAATGATTCCGCTGAAGTTTTGGTTGAACTGAGTCAACGCTTGTTTGAAGCAGGAGTATTGCCTTATTATTTGCATGTGTTAGATAAAGTTAAAGGTGCTCATCACTTTGATTTATCAGCAAATGTGACTAACCAAATTTATACAGATCTCCTTGCCAATCTACCAGGATATTTAGTGCCAAAATTAGTTAGAGAGATTGCGGGAGAAAAAAATAAAACACCACTGTATGGGGCTGTAACTTTTTAAAATTCTTTAAATGAGTTTAATATAAATATGATAATTAAGGAAATTTCTAATATTTTCCATGCTTCTACGGTTTTAAATCGTGAACAGTTGAGTTTCTCTGCTGCGTCAGTTGAAGCTTTACATCAATGGGTGTCAAGTTTATCTATTATGAAGCTTGGGGATAGCTCTGAAGCATTATTAAATGCGATGTATGAAGTTGCAGCCTTAAATTGTAGTGAAACATTGCGCTTTGATTTGCTGCAAGTCTTACATCCAAGTATTGAAAATGTACTAATTGGATTGGAAAAATATTTTCTAGATCAAGGCTTATCGCACTCTGATCGTAACGAACATATTATTGAACTTACCACCTTGATGCGTGCATATTTTGCCAAAATTTATATAGATATTGCGCATCGTAGTTCTCAACACTTGGCTCAGCATAAGTATGCGATTTTAAAATTTGCTCAGAATCGTAGTTTTAAAACAGCAAGAATTTTATCTAGTTACTATGCCTTACAACAGTTAGGCTTGCTATTAACGCAACAACAAATGCTGTATAGCCAAGCACTTCCTCACCAATGGCAAAATATTCACCATTTATATGAATTAGCCGCAAAAAATGATGAGTTATTAATTAATGTCAACCAATTACAGGGGACGCATTACCCTGTTCAAAATATTCTGCAAGCCTATGCACAAGTCTTACTATTGGATATTTTTAATACACATCAAATTCGCCCGAATGAAATTCAAGCACTGTATCAATGTAGTCTAGACTGGGCAAAGCTTACACAAATCTTACCGAGAGAAAGCTCGCTTTCTCGTTATATTGTAGATAGTAGTAAAGATCACGCCCCCATTTATAATCGTAAACATCAGGAAGATTTTAAACCAAACGTGTTCATTTCAACACAGCAGTTGCTTGAACATATCAATGATACTATTCAAAATGAATCCGCTTATTTATCTAGCAATGAAAAGGATCATTTGTCTTCAGCGCTAAAATTTCATGTACAAAATGTGTTAGGGACCCATTCTGAACGTCAATATGAACGTTATGAATATTCAGCTCAACTGCAAATTTGCTTTACCTTGCAGACAGCACATTTTTATTTATCAAATGCCAAAAACTTTGATGAAACTTTACAAATCAGTCAAAACTTTGGTTTTAGATCTGAAACCAATGTCCAAAGTAGCATAGCCAACAGTAGTCATGATGCAACACAAATCCAAAAAATTAAGCAAATTGATCGTGAAATAAAACAAATTTACCAAACCCAAGTTTTAGATATTAGTATCAACGGTTATCGTATTCATTGGTCTGGCGAAGCACCAAAAAATTTACGCACAGGTGAGTTGGTTCTCGTGAGTGAAACCTTACAGAATAAATGGAAATGTGCAGTAATTCGCTGGATTAAGCAAACTGTAAATAAAAGCTATGAAGTCGGGATTGAAATTTTATCGCAAGATATTTATCCATGTGCCATAAAAGTGCCCTCTGAGATCAGTAGTTTTAGTTATCAGCCTTGTTTATTGGTTCAAACTGAACAAGATGAACACAGTAAACTGTCTTTAATTTTACCTAATCTTCCTAACTTTAAAGAACAACAAGCGTTGTACTTACGCTTTAATCACCAAGAAATTAAGGTCTATTTGTTAAAATCACTTTTTATTACTCAAAGTTTTGTACAATTTGATTTTGAATTGCTCAATGATGAGGAACAATTGTTAATAGATCAATTTATCCAACAACAATTAAATGATTTAAATCATCATGACTTATGGGACACTTTAAAGTGAGAAATTTATTATTATCCAAGAAGTTAAAACTCTCTGAAACACGAGTATTGATTATTGATGATAATCAAATTCGATATAATGCACTCATGGAGTTATTTCAAAGTAATGACCATTTAGCACAAGGCTTATTACTTGATGATTTAAAAAGTTTTGAAAAACAATTAAACACCTCATGGGATTTGATCATTTTTGGTCGTGCGTATGACTTAAAAATGGAGCAAGCCGTCACTTTAATTCAAGCCTCTGAACAAGTAAACATTCCTGTCATTTTAATTCGTCCCACAGAATATAAACCTGAACAATATGAGTATTTTATTCATAAGGGTATATATGACATTATTGATTTAACAGAACCAGAGCGTTGCTATATCAGTTTAGTGCGCGCTTTATCCTATAGTCGCACCCTACAATCAAAACAACGCTTATTGCAAGACTTAGAAAGTGCTAAGACTCAAGCACAAAGCTTAGTCGAAGAACAGCATAAAGCCAGTGCTCTAATTGAAGAGGGTATTCACACACAAGCCAATCCTGAATATTTACAACTGTTTGGAATAAGTAGTGAAGACGATATTATTGGCTTACCTGTCTTAGATATTTTACAACCCGAAGACTTGAATGATTTTAAAAATCGCTTCAAGAAAATTTCTCAAGGACAATTTGATTATGGTCGTTTTGATATTAAAACACGCAATCAAAATGCACAAAGCAAAAATCCTTTAAAAATTGAGTTTTTACCAGGTTTAGAAGAGGACTCTTTACATCTTACCATTGAGATGGCTTCAGCAAAGGCGAAAGTCAATGGTCATGATACTTCTTCTTCAACCACTGCCGTTTTTGCACAAATTAACCGTGCAATGATTAACCAACCTGCTAAAGCCAATGCTTTAATTGTATTTAGTTTAGCCCAATGCCCAAATGAAATTTTCAATCTTACATGGCAAGATACTTTAAAATATTTTGAAGGCATTCAGCTATTTATCAAAGAACAGACCAATCAAAATGTATTGACTATTGATACAGGGGTGTATGGTATTTTATTACAGGCAGGTTCTGAATCGCTGCTAGAATCCCGTATTTCCAATTTAAATGTCTTACAAAAACCACAATTACTTGAAATCAACCAAAAAAACTATAGTTTTCATGTAAAAATTGGATATGCTTCTATCCAAACAGAACATTTCAATGAAGCATATTTTTCAGCGTTAGTGAGTCAAGCCTATAATTCTCGTTTATCAACTCAACAATCTGAATCAGATTTGCAGATGAGTGCATCGTTACAAGAAACACAAATTGAATTAGCACCGCTTAAACTTGAAGAAATTCGTCTTGAAGATGTACCGTCACAAAGCGTTTCGGCTCTTGAAAATACGAAACTTACACTAGAAGCTCAAGCAGAGCCAACGCCAAGTATTCATATACCAACAGCAGCTTCAGTTGAAGAAAAGAGTGTACCTGCTGCAGTACAGCTGACAGATTCCCCAATTTTACGTCAAATTACTGAAAAATTAGAACAAGGTGAAATCCGGATCAAGTATCAACAACTCTATGATAAACAAGATACAAATCTTTATACTTATGAGGTCACCAGTGGTTTCATTTATGAAAACCAATGGAAAACTATCAGCAATTTAGTTGAACTTGATGATGATATTGAACTTTCAATTAAATTAGACCGTTGGATTTTGGTAGAAGCCTGTAAACAATTACATAATTTTATTCATCAATACCCTGCTGCAAAAATTGTCGTTAACTTAAATCGTCATGTTTTATTTCATGACAAACAATTCCCCGAACTTATTTCTAAACTCATTACGATTGTGGGAAGTCGAGCGACACATCCAATTATTTTGCAATTTGATGAAGAAGATATTGCCAAAAATATCCTTGAGGCACAAAAACATATCTCAACTTTACGTGAATATGGTGCTGATATTGCAATCCGTCGATTCGGTTCAACGATATCTAGTGAAACAATTTTAAAACAAAGTGATATTACTCATCTAACTTTAGATGAAAAATATACTCACATGTTAGCCAAAGATACGACTTTGCAAAGTTTACAAGAGATGATCCAAAAATATATGGAAATCAAACCTGTAGAGTTTTTATTAATCCACCTTGATGATATGAATGCTTTTGCAAATGCATGGAATGTTGATGCACGTTTCTTACAAGGAGACTATTTCCAAAAGAAACTTGATCAATTAACAGATGTACAAGATCAATAATTTGTATAGCGCAGGGCTGATTTGAATCAGCCTTTTATTTACTTTCACTTTTACATAGACATAAAAAAACGGGCAAAATGCCCGTTTTTTTGGTTTTGCGTATTAACGTTTTATAGAACGTGACATACCTGCAAAACGTTGTTTGAACTTGTCGATACGACCACCAGTATCTACATTTTTTTGCTTACCAGTGTAGAAAGGGTGGCAAGCTGAACATACGTCTAGATAAATCGTTTCTTTACCTAAAGCAGAACGTGTTTCGATCACGTTACCACATGAACAAGTTGCAACTAATTTTTCGTATTTTGGGTGAATATCGGCACGCATGGTCGATTCTCCTAAGTTAAGAAAGGTTTTGCTGTCATCGCAATTAACCACTCTCAGTAACACTGAGGCCAGGTTGAATTTAAAAAAATCAACAGGTTAACACCATAACAGACCATTTCTTTTGAGCCCACCGAGACTATAAGTGTCAGAGCTAAGCACAACAAGTGGACGTTATTATACAGCAGTTTTATAAATATGCGAATAAAATTACCAACCTGTTTCTTGTTCAGCTTCAGATGTATTTCGCTTAGACCAATAATTCGCAATTATTCCACAGACCATTAACTGGATCTGATGAAAAATCATAATGGGTAAAACAATCATCCCAATAGGTTGCCCAATAAATAATATCTGTGCCATCGGCACACCGCTTGCGAGTGTTTTCTTAGAACCACAGAAGAAAATTGCGATCTGATCTGGCTTATTAAAACCTAGCCATTTTGGAATATACAAAGCCAGCAGCATAATAATGGTTAAAAATACTGAACATGCCAAGGTCAAATAAAATAAGGTCGTCCAACTCACTTGATGCCATAATCCAGCCACCACTGCCCCACTGAATGCGCCATAAACCACCATCAAAATGGTCCCTTGGTCAAATGTTTTGACAATACTTGGGACTTTCTTCATCCACGGAAACACATAAGGACGCAATAATTGCCCTGCAATAAATGGCACTAAAAGCAATAAAGTAATTTCGATAATTGAAGAAGTTGGGTCATAGTCATGTTTAGATTGACCAAAAATAAACAAACTCACTAAAATCGGGGTAATAAACATCCCGATCAAGTTAGAAAATGATGCACTACACACGGCTGCTGCGACATTCCCTTTGGCAACAGATGTAAAAGCAATAGATGACTGTACTGTCGATGGCAAGAAGCACATAAACAAGAAACCCCAATATAGCTCTTGCCCAAGTACAGGGAGCAATACGGGCTTAGCCAATAAACCAATGATTGGAAAAACTGCAAAGGTAAATGCAAAAACTACTGCATGTAATCGCCAATGCAATACCCCTTCGATAATCGCTTCTCTTGATAGCTTTGCACCATGCAAAAAGAATAAAACTGCAATTGCAATCGTGGTAATTTTGCTAAAAATATCCGCAGCTTGCCCATGAACAGGTAGAAAGGTCGCTAAAATCACCATCACAATCAATAGAATAGTAAAGCGGTCTAATGCCAATATTTTTAGTATATTCATCTGAAACATCCTATGTTTATAGCGAAATTTAAGCTGATAAAAAAGCTCAGCAGGATAAATTTACTTAGAGGTAAATTTTGATCTTACTGAGCTTTTTCAATAAAACGAACATTTTCTTGAAAATGTTCACTATTTCATTTGGCTATATCATGCACAAAAATTAATTATTTCGTGCATTTACATCTTGCTGAATCAATTCAATTTTATAACCATCTGGATCTTCTACAAAGGCAATCACAGTCACACCACCTTTCATCGGACCTGCTTCACGCACAACATTGCCGCCTCGTGCTTTGATTTCTTCACACGCTTTATAAGCATCGTCTACTGCAATCGCAATATGTCCATAAGCATTGCCCAACTCATAACTTGAAGTATCCCAGTTATGAGTAAGCTCTAATACGGTATGATTTGCTTCATCGCCATAACCCACAAAAGCCAAAGTAAAACGACCTTCTTCATAGTCACGTTTACGAAGTAAAGTCATTCCAAGCACTTCCGTATAAAACTTTAATGACTGTTCTAGATTACCTACACGTAACATGGTATGCAGCATGCGCATATAATTCACCTTTTAATTTGGAGAAGAATTTTGATGTTCTCGTAGCAATTTTGCGACCCAAACCACCAAAATCAAAATTGGAATACCAATAAATGTGGTCATCAAAAAGAATTTTGGATAACCGATATTGCTCACAATAGTACCTGAATATCCCCCTAAAATCTTAGGTGTAAGCGTCATCAAAGAACTAAAGATTGCATATTGCACAGCCGTAAAGGATACGCTAGTTAAACTAGATAAGAATGCAATGAATGCTGCGCCTGCTAAACCTGAAGCCATATTATCGACAATAATCGCAAAATATAACCAACCTGAGCTATAGGGTTCGATCAGTTTACCTTTAATTTCAATGGTATCATCTGAATTATTTACTTTAACTGCTTGGATCGGATCGACATCTATAGCCAACGTATTTTTTTTATCAGCAATTTGATAGCGCATTTGAGTCATTATTTTTTGATTTTCTTGATTAAAACTCACTATCGCAGTAATTGTTTTAGTTGAGGCATTTTGCAAAGTTTGTCCATCAATTGAACCTGTGAATATCCCAGCTTTGTCCAATTTTGCAGGGAATTCTTTACCGTCCAGTTTCAAAATAATAGGTTGCTCTGTGCTTAATTGATTTTCATTTACACCTACCAGTTGTCCTTTTACCACCACATTTTGCTTTAACTCTGCCTTAGAGAGAGTGTTGTCACTACTGATCGGTAGCAGTTGAATTTGGGCTGTGCCATTCTCCTGTAAATAGGGCATCATCGCAGCAACACGTTCCGATTGGTCTTGATATTGTGAACTAATTTTTAATGTAGATGCAGCTGCTAAAGCTTGGTTTGGTACTTGAACTTTCCAATAGCCTACTTCATCAGGTGTAGCCTGAAATTGTTGCTGTCCCACTTGTACAGTGACTTGATCCATGGGTTTACCAGAATTGACCAAACCAATAAAAATCAAATTGGTCGAACTCGCTAAAACCGCACCGACAAACATCAACTTCATAATATTCATGCGTTGAGCGAGTAAACCACCGAGAAAACCACCAACTAAGCTAAAAATTACCCCGTAAATTTTAACTGCTTCAGCAATTTGCTCTTTGGTAAAATTGAGGTCTTGATAATAAACATTAGAAATCACACCTGCAATGATGTCAGAAATACGATAAAAACCAATCAGCAATAACAAAACAAGGGCAAGTTTAACGCCATAACGTTTAAAGAAATCTGCAATGGGATTAACCCAAGTTTCATATGCCATTTGTTGATTTACAGCACCCATTTGGATGAGTACATACGCAGCAAAGACAGCAACAGCACCTGACCCAATGAAGCGCACAGCTTCCACACAAAACAGTAAGAAGCTGTCTTGAATAGTGAATTGTTCAATTAAAGCAGATGTAAGCCAGCCTGATAAAATATAACTGGCTACAAAGCTACTGACAGCAACAAAAAAAACGGCAACCAAACGGAAATAATCTGTACGTTGATAGTCTTTATGTACACGATTGACTTGTGGTTCTCGAATGCTCAATGTGGTCACGATTCCCACACACATCACCGCAGCCATCGCTAAATAAGTATATTTCCACGCCTGATAAATATAATTGCCTTTGGCTGTACCCAATTTAGCCGCTAAAAATAATGCCCCAGCTCCTGCAATGATCATCCCAATGCGATAACCTGCATTATACGTTGACGCCAAAACTGTTTGCATTTCTGTTTCAGCCAACTCAATCCGATAAGCATCAATGACAATATCTTGTGTTGCTGCAGAGAAACCCAGTAGAACAGCACCTGCTGCCATTTGATATAAATAACTTTGCCCTAGAGCAGGATCAGAAAAAGCCATGATACAAATGGCACAAATAATCAAAATTTGTGCCATCAATAACCAAGCCCGTCTACGTCCTAGCTTTTTGGTCAGTACAGGTAGTGGGATTTCGTCAATTAAAGGTGCCCAAACAAATTTAAATGAATAGCCCAACGCAGCCCAACTAAAAAAAGTCACTGCACTTTTATCAATGCCTGCCTCACCTAACCACAAGGACAAACTTGAAAAGATCAGTAGAATCGGAATCCCTGCGGAAAAACCAAGGAATAACATGATCAAAGCACGGCGATCTAAAAATGCTTGGAAGGCAGATTTCCAGCCTGTTTTTTGCTCAGGCAATTGAGCTGAGTTTTGCGTAGACATTCGGTTGTTATTTTCTGCAAAATGAAATAATGCTATTCAACCGCTTAATGCAAATGGTTTCAATCACTTTTATGAAACCAAGCTGCAAATTTGTTGTTATTTACGGCATCAATGCTTGATCTTTTAGGGTAAACCTGTATACCTTAAAGCTTTCAACTTCTATTTAGTTTTGGATTTCACCTGTGACCCAAAGACACGACCAATTAAGTTCAACTGCTGTTTCAACTGTAACCACAACAAATCATTCAAAACAAATCGAATCCACTTTAGCTTCAGTATTTGATCAGACGGAAATTCAAAATACCTTGACAAAAACAGCCTTAAAACCAGAACAACTTACACATGTTCCCAACAGTTCAAATATTCCATTTTCAACCAAACGTATTAAACCGCTGAATAATTTTTTAGGACAAGACCGTGCCCGTGCTTCAGTTGAAGCAGGGATTTCATTGCCTTATTCTGGCTACAATATTTTTGCAGTCGGTACAGCAGGTTTAGGCAAGCGCACCATGATTAAGCGCTTACTACAACAACACGCCAAAACCATGCCGACACCTGATGATTGGGTGTATGTCAATAATTTTAAAAATGCACGCCAACCTTTAGCTTTGCGCTTCCCTGCGGGACAAGGTAGTAAATTTCAGACGTTACTCCATCAAGCGTGGCAAACCATTTTAAAACAGCTTGAGCGCCGTTTTAGCGCAGAAACCTATCACAACCGTATTGAACAAATTCGCCAGATTACAGGTAATGAACAACAACAAGCCTTGGTCGAACTCACCAAAGAAGGTGAAGTTTTAGATTTAAAACTTATTAATCGCCATGATGAACATGTTTTTGTTCCTGTACATTATGTTGATGACAAAGCACAAGAAATGTCACAAGAAGACATTAATGCTTTAACCAACAAAGAACGTGCGGAAATTAATGCCAATATCCGTTATATGGATAAAAAGTTAGAGCGTTTAGGTTTGCAGTTGGGTGATCTCGAAGATGATGCCCGTGATCAAGTTTCTGAGTTAAACCGAGAAATTGCCAAGCAAGTCGTTATTCCCCGTATGGAACAAATTTTTAATAAATTTGATACGGTTCAAGGCTTAGAACAATATTTAAAACTGTATGCACAAGATATTATTGAAAATGTTGAAACGGTCATTGACCAAGAAGGCGTTGAGTTTTCCCCTTCTTTGTTCAACCGTGTGCCTGCGCGCTACCAAGCCAATGTGGTAATTAGCAATAAAGCTAACGCTGGCGCACCTGTCATTTTTGAGGATTTTCCAACCCATTACAACTTACTTGGACATGTAGAACAACTCACACAAAATGGCACCATTACCACCGATTTTACATTAATTCGTCCTGGAACTTTACACCAAGCCAATGGTGGTTTTTTAATGCTCGAAGCAGAACACCTGCTAGAACAACCCTACGCATGGCAAGGTTTAAAACGTGCTTTAAAATCAGGACAACTCAAACTGTCATCGCTTGAACACATGCTGACTTTAACAGGCAGTATTTCAATTGAGCCTGAATCTATTCCTTTAAATTTGAAAGTTGTTTTATTAGCAGAACCTGAAATTTATTATGAAATTTTAGAGGTTGAACCAGAGCTTGGCAGTGTCTTTAAAATTCGTGCTGACTTTACGGATACATTACAACGTAATGACGAAAATGAACAAGCTTATATGCAATTGATTGCTGACTATGTACAGCAAGATAAATTATTACCTTTTGATCGCTCCGCATTGTCAGCGTTACTCACCGATTCAAGCCGTCAAGCAGAAGATCAAAGCTCCCTGTCATTGCATGCCTCAACTTTAGGTGATTTGATCCGAGAATCACACCATCATGCAGCACAACAACAAGAAAAAATGGTCACCGCAGAACATATCAATACTGCACTCAAACATCGTCAATATCGCTTAGGCTACTTAAGAGAGCTGTATTGGCAAGACCTGTCACGTGGTACGCAACTGATCGAAACGCGTGGACATCGCTTAGGTCAGATTAACGCCCTTTCTGTAATTCAGTATGCCGATGTAGAGTTTGGATTACCTTCTCGTTTAACGGCTTCAGTCTATCAAGGTGGTGGCGATATTCTCGATATTGAACGTAGTGTGGAACTGGGTGGCTCGCTACATGCCAAAGGCGTGTTACTCATGTCCAGTTTTTTAAAAGCACACTTTGGACGTGAACAAATTTTGCACTTCTCTGCTGCCCTAGCTTTTGAACAAAGTTATGGTCAAGTGGATGGAGACAGCGCAACCGTTGCCGAATTATCCGCATTAATTTCTGCAATTAGCCAACTGCCGATTGATCAATCTTGGGCAATCACAGGGTCAATGAACCAACTCGGTCAAGTACAACCGATTGGTGGTGTCAATGCTAAAATCGAAGGCTTTTTTGATGCTTGTAAATTACAAGGCTTTACAGGCAAACAAGGTGTAATTATTCCTCGTCAAAATATGCAGCATTTGATGCTTCGCCAAGATGTGATTGATGCTGTAAATGATGGTCAGTTCCATATTCATGCCATTGATACCATTGACCAAGCCCTAGAGATTTTAATGGCTCGTCCTGTGGGAACATTAAATAAAAAGGGCCGTTATAGCAAAGACTCGATTTACGCTGCTGTGATGGAACAGCTAGAATATTGGCAAGCCATCGAAGATGGTGCAGAGCTTGAGGAAGAACCAAAGAAAAAGAAAAAAAAGAAGAAAAAAGACAAAGAAAAATCTGCAAAGAAAAAAGTAGTTGAAGAATCAGCAGAAACTCGTAGTGAGATTACTGCTGAAGCAAGTGGAGTTACACAGCCTCAATCTGAATAAAATTTTTATTATAAAGCTTAACCCATAAACAAAGCCCCTGATTGATTCAGGGGTTTTGTGAGATAAATATAGTTTGATATTTGATAATTCGCTGATGAGCTTTCATCCTCATAGAGCGTTATGTTCATTTTGTTAATATGTAATCCATTTATCAACAGGATTTATTTTTCTTTTTACAATACTGTATCAGATTAAATCGTAACGGCTTTGTTGCATAAAGATTTTAAATATATAACTTTCCTCAGTTGCTCAAATTTAAGTGACAACTTGGGTATGAGGTCGGCCTAACTCTGTAAATTTATTTAACACAGCTATACGTGCATGGATTTCATTGACCTGACCGTCAAAACGCTTTGCACTGAGTTTATCCCCCAATAATTTGATGCAGTGCATCTTGGTTTCGACCAAACTACGTCGATGATAACCAGACCACTTTTTCCAAAGTGCTCTTCCTAGTCGTTTGACTGTTTTCAATAATTCATTTCTCTCTAAAGATCCAGATTTCTTATCTTTCCATGGCCTGGCATTTTTTCTTGGAGGAATTATCGCATGTGCATGACGATCTGAAATCACTTGTCTGCATAATTTCGTGTCATATGCTCCATCCGTATAGACAGAATCAATCGGTTCATCAGATGGGATTTGATTCAGCAGATCACTCAAGACTTGTGAATCACTGACATTATTTGTTGTGAGCTGTACAGCTCGTATTTGCAAGGTTTTAGCATCGATACCAATATGCAGTTTACGCCATTGCCGACGATATTCAGGTTGATGTTTTTTGCGTTTCCATTCACCTTCGCCTAAAAACTTAAGGCCTGTTGAATCTACGAGTAGATGTAATCCTTCATGACTTTTTTGATAGCTGATCGCAATATCAATCTGCTGTTGTCGTCTGCAAAGTGTGGAATAATCTGGTGCTGTCCAACTTAACCCACTGAGTTGAATAAGGCTTTGCACAAAGCCTGTGACCATACGCAAAGAAAGTCGAAAGATAGATTTGATCATCAAACAGCACTGAATTGCGGTATCAGAATAAGTTTGATTTCTTCCATGCTTAGCTTGTGGCTGAGCATACCATTGTGTTTTTGGATCAAACCAAATTGAAATATTTCCTCGCTTGATTAAAGCTTGGTTATAGGAGGACCAATTCGTTGTTCGATAGATTTTAGATGCAGGCTTCTTCATTTGGTAATTATATTGCTAAAGAAGTCTACACCTAAAACTTTAAAATCTTTATGCAACAAAGCCAATCGTAACTCAGACAACTTAAAATAAATTGCGGACAGTATATTTAAAGGCACCCTTCCTCCAAAGATACTATCCGCAGAATCAAAGCCAGTCTCCCAAATGTCTTTGATTGAATACATTTATTTTAGGCAAATCCACATTAAAATGTTTTTCCTATTTCAGCTTAATTTCAGCTACTTTTGAAATATTTTTTCTGTACATAAGAAATTTAAGAAAATATTTATCAGCACTTTACTTTAAAGCACTGGCTAACCTCTATTTTTCAGCAAAATAATGAAAATTTTAAGCATACATATTTAAAATCTAATCATTTTTTACTTACGCTACTGAAAAGACACTTAACCACACTTTTATTTTTCAATTTTAACTGATTTCCTTTCCCGCTTGTCTTCATACATGTTTAGATCTGCACATTCGATCAGTTGATCAATACCTTCTGCATCTTTCGGAAAAATTGCCAAGCCCAAACTTGCACCTATTTTTAAATCAATGTTTTCAAATACAAAAGGCAAGCCACATGTTTCAGAAATACGATTCATTGCTGTTTTTGCCAACGCTTGATTTTCAACCGAAGATAAAATCACAGCAAACTCATCACCGCCTAAACGTGCGACTAAATCATCATGTCGTGTAGATTTTTTGATACGCTCAGCAATTTCTTTGAGTGCTGCATCGCCCAATCGATGCCCATATTCATCATTGATCTGTTTTAAACCATCCATATCAATCATTAAAACACCCAGTTTTTTATTATTTTGTTTTGCAGTAATTAATCCTTGACGTAGACAATCTAAAAACAATGCCCGATTTGCCAGACCTGTCAGTTGGTCTTGGGTTGCCAACTTATACAACTCTTGTGCGCCAAATCGCGTAGCATGATACATTGCTGCCGCAATCAGTTCGGACATTAGGGTTAAAAGTTGTAAATCACCTTCTTTAAATGCTGCCACTTGTTCCGCATAAATTTTAAGTACACCGATTGCATCACCACAATGAATCAGTGGCACCACCGCCATCGAGCGTAGTCCAACTTTTCGACAAGCGATCTTATCTACCCGTTGATCAAGTTCGCTGTCTTCGCAATACAAGATTTTATTTTCTGCAACACATAAGCCTGACAAACTATTTTCTTGGTTCAAACGTAAGCCCAATAAATGCGCTGCACCGCCTGATACAGCCCGATAAACCATTTCTCCATCTTCGGCTAACTCCACTACTGCCCCTTTTGCTTTTGTTATTAATTGGGCTTGTTCCGCTACCAAGGTCATGACGGCATTTAGATCTAAACCAAGTTTCGCAATCGCAGTTTGAGTTTGAATAACTGCCATCAGTTGTTTTTGGGTTGGTTGTTTGGTTTTCGGCATATTCTAAAAGGTAGAATTTGGAGATAATTTTATTCTAAAAATAATTTTATTTTTTGTATAGTTAGTTTCAGTATAGTTGTTTGACAGGTTTCAAACTTTCAAATGCTTAATGATGCTTTTTACAGCAAACTGACAAAGATTTGTTGTTTTGCATTTCATCATTGAGCATAGTGTTATAAGCTTTTTTAATTGAAATATCATTTAATTTGCCATGACTGATTCTGTTTACCCGCTTGATCGTATTGATCGAAAAATTTTATCTGAACTTCGCAAAGATGGTCGGTTGAGTGTGACCGAACTGGCTGAAAAGGTAAACCTTTCGACTTCTCCGTGTTGGACACGTTTAAAGCGTTTGGAAAATGCCAATATTATAGATGGCTATACAGCAAATATTAATCCCAAAGCCCTAGGCATTAATGAGTTATTTTTTATTGAAATTACACTTGAACGGCATGATGATGAAATTTTAGATGAGTTTAGCCATACCCTTGCCAATATGCCTGAAGTGGTTGAAGCTCATTTGGTCACTGGTGATTATGATTATTTGGTGAAAGTTGCAGTAAAAAATGCAGAGCACTATGAACGTTTTTTACGGAAAAACTTGTACTCGATGAAAGGCATTCGTCATACACGTTCTATTTTTGCGTTAAGACCGTTGAAGTTAGCAAATAGTGCAGACTTGTTAATGATTGAATAATTTAAAATTTATCATCATTATAGAGTTCTATTATAGGTTTTAAATTTTTCTCATTTTAAAATGAATGAAGAATTAGCACAGATACATAGATCTAGCTGTGCTAATCACGACTATGGTTTATCTACTCTATTGAGCAGTATAACCACCATCTACCAAGATCGCTGCGCCATTCACAAAAGAAGCTTCATCACTTGCAAGAAATACCACAACATTTGCGACTTCTTCAGGCTGACCTAAGCGTCCAATTGGATGTAGTTTAGCCAGTGTTTCTTTTTGACGTTCATCAGCCGCACTGAGTAATGGGGTATCAATATAACCTGGGCAGACAGCATTAACTCGTATTCCTTTCGCTGCATAATCGGTAGCCAGTGTTTGGGTGAGTAGTTTTACACCAGCTTTTGCTGCTGCATATGCAGTTACACCTTTTTTACCGACCCAGCTATGGATTGAACCACAATTTACGATAACGCCCCGTTTACTTTCTGCTAGCCAATATTCAATGGCATATTTATCCAGTAAATACACGGCTGTTAAGTTAATATCTATGGTTTTTTGCCAGCGATCCAAGGGTAATTGATCAATTGGTGCATCCATTGCCACTCCTGCATTGGCAAAGATAATATCTAAACCAGAAAATGTATCTACAGCGTGTTGGATCAGGGCTTTATTTTCTAGTTCGTTGCGCACATCTATTTGAAAATAACTGGTGCTAAAACCTTGTTCATTAAGCTCCTCACTCACTATTTGCCCCTGCTGACTTAGATCGGCAATAACTACTTTAGCGCCATTTTTGCAGAATGCTTTAACTGTTGCTAAGCCAATCCCACTTGCGCCGCCTGTTACGATCACTACTTTATTATGAAAACTCATCTGTTTGATCCTTCAGCCATTCTCTATTTTATAAATAACATATCTCAGGCTAAAAACCCATCAAGTAAAATAAGTATGCTGACTTCTACTTTCATTTTTTCAAATTTTTAGAATCTTATTTTGGCTAAATTTCTTGTTTTATGTTTTAATGGCGACAGTATGAGATGAGCCTTATATGAGTATCACGGTAAGTGATACGACTAGCCCCCTGAAAATGGGGGCTTTTTAATGCTTTTTTTTAACCTAATAAATATTGATTGCCATTAATTGGTTTTCTTCAATTTCTTAAATTTACATAAGTTCACTATTTATACAATTTTTGTTCATTATTATTTATAGATCGCATTCAATAAAAAGTAGGAATAAAGAAATGAAGAAGTTTTTAAAATACCTGCTCATCCTTATCATTATTGTTCTCATCCTTGGTCTACTCTTTTTATTTCGCCCTATAGCCTCCAAAAAAATTGAAACGAAGAGCAATGAACCTATCGTCGATGTTGTTTTAATCGGTGGCGGGATCATGAGTGCAACCTTAGGGACTTACCTCAATGAGTTAGAACCTGACTGGAAGATCCAAATGTATGAACGCCTTGATCAAGTCGCCCAAGAGAGTTCTGCGGGCTTAAATAATGCGGGTACGGGTCATTCTGGCTTTATGGAAATGAATTACACCCCCGAAGTAAATGGTAAAGTAGACATTAAAAAAGCCATTGATACTGCTTCACAGTTTGAAGTCAGCAAACAGTTCTGGTCTTATCAAGTGAAAAATGGCGTTTTAGGTGAGCCTAAAAGTTTTATCAATCCTGTTCCTCATATTGCATTTGTTTGGGGTGACAGTGTTGCTTATATGAAAAAACGTCATGATGCGATGATTCAAAGTCCGATGTTTGAGGGCTTAAAATATACTGAAAATCCTGCCGAAATTAAGAAGTGGGCACCTTTGGTGATGCAAGGTCGTGATCCAAATCAAAAAGTTGCTGCAACACGTATGGAAGTTGGTTCAGATGTAAACTATGGTGCGATTACCTCCCAGTTAATTAATCATCTGAAAAAACAAGCTAACTTTAAAGTTAAAACTTCAACTGAAGTAACGGGTATCAGTCCAAATGCAGATAAAACTTGGACAGTTTCATTTAAGAACCTGAAAGATAAGACTGAAAGCCATATCAAAACACGTCATGTCTTTATTGGTGCAGGGGGTGCTGCTATTAGGCTTTTACAGATGACAGGACTTGAAGAAACTAAACAATATGCGGGCTTCCCGATTGGTGGTATTTTCCTGATGACGGATAATCCTGCGGTGACTTCACAACACACAGCAAAAGTGTATGGTAAGCCTGAGTTAGGTGCGCCTCCAATGTCAGTTCCACATATTGACACACGTTATATTGATGGCAAAAAATATGTTTTATTTGGTCCATTTGCGACGTATTCAAACAAATTCCTTAAAAATGGTTCTCAGTTTGATTTGATCGATGCGACCAATAAAAACAACGTGATTCCTATGGCAACGATTGGGCTTGAAAATCTGGATTTGGTGAAATATTTAATCAGTCAAGTTGCGATGTCACAACAAGATCAGTTTAATGAATTGAAGAAATATTATCCTGATGCAAAGTTTGAAGACTGGAAACTAAATCAGGGTGGTCAACGTGTTCAGATCATTAAGAAAGTTCCAGGCAAGGATGCAACTTTACAGTTTGGTACTGAGATTTTTGCCTCTAAAGATGGTTCGATCACAGCGTTATTAGGTGCTTCTCCTGGTGCTTCAACCTCTCCCTATATTATGTTGAATCTGATGGAAAAAGCATTCCCTGAACAGGTGAAAGGTAAGTGGAATCCGAAGTTACATGAGATTGTAAAATCGTATCAACAGGATTTGAATACTAACCCTGCTCTGCTTGATCAAGTGCGTACTTATACCAGTTCTACACTAGGTTTAAACTATACGCCTACACGTAAAGCTGCCAATGATGCAACGGTGAGTACACCTGCCGTGGCGAATGCCAACTAAAAGTATAATTAAAAATAAAAAACGAGCTTCGGCTCGTTTTTTATGGCTTGGTATTCTGTGATTATTCGATATCAAAGACCCATTTGTTAGCATCAAGATCACTTTATGTAAAACATACAATTGACCATTTGAATCTATGACTCTTTTAAAACATTGTGCTAACTTTTCAAATTTCTCAATAAGTTTATCTCGCGGATATATAACTTTTTTCTGTTTTAAACTATCTCGAACTATACAGTACACATCGCTATCACTAAACGGATTTTCGTCATCTGCCAATTGATAAGAAAAACTACCATTCAATTTTAAGATATCTGGTGAAATTTTTAAGATGTTGATTAAATTTGAAAATAAAGCATATGCTTGTATTGCCCCTTCTGTTTCAAAAACAGTTATCGCATAGTAGTCCAAACCAGTTCTTTTTGTATTAATAATAGGACTATAAGTGGGAATCCATTTTAAATAATCCATAAAATACAAAATGAAATCATCATGTATAGATACATCATAAGGTATATCTTTCATAACTATATCGCATTTTGAATACGGATAATTTACTTTATCTAAGACAACAAAATCATGTACTAAAGCCATTTATTCACCATTATTTTTTAAGTAATTTTCACGCTCTATTAAATCATCCCATTCTTTCCAACTATAAATTTTTAAATTTTCAATATTTGTTCCCACTAATAAAAACCGATCATCCCACGTTAAAACTTCATTTAAATCACTGGGTATTTTCTCAGAAAATTTCGGAAAAGCTTCAGGTTTAAAATCCATCAAACCATTTTCAAGCAAGGCTTTTACTTCTTTAGGATTTTCAGGAATTAAATGAAATGCAGGAATATTCTTAAAAATTTGTTCTACAATTTCGTTAATGTCATCATATAAATCATCTAAATACCATTTTTGGTCTGAACATCGCCATAAATATAGATCACATTTTTTCTGATGAATATTCAAAGTTTCTGTAATTGCATCAGGATCCTGATACCAAACTGAAAATTGCAAACTGCCCGTCGAAATAATTTGAAATTTAGGTAGTACCATGCAGTCATAAGGCTGCAAAATTTTCAAAAATAAGTTTTTTAAATTTTCTAACAAAATTTCAACATCATCCGTACTTTGAAAAATGTGTACAAACTCCGTCCTATAATCTTCTAAATTTGAAATGCTTTTCATTTTTATAATTAAAAATAAGGGCTGATAAATCAGCCCTTATTTTAACTACTTAATCAATTAAGACAATTGAGCAGCAGCAATTTTCTTCGTATCTACATCAGCAGCAGCATCTGTATATGTTTCCATCTTATCAAAGTTCAAGTATTGATAGATGTCAGCAGACATGCTGTCAATTTGAGCTGCATATTGTTGATATTCTTCTGGCGTTGGTAATTTACCAAGTACAGCAGCAACAGATGCAAGTTCAGCAGACGCTAAGTAAACGTTAGCACCTTGACCTAAACGGTTCGGGAAGTTACGAGTAGAAGTCGATACACAAGTTGTGTTCGGTGCTACACGTGCTTGGTTACCCATACACAATGAACAACCTGGCATCTCAGTACGCGCGCCAGCTTTACCATAAGTGTTATAGAAACCTTCTTCCATCAATTGACGCTCATCCATACGTGTTGGTGGAGCCAACCATAAACGCGTAGATAAAGAACCACTAGGAACTTTCTCTAACAATTTACCCGCTGCACGGAAGTGACCGATGTTCGTCATACAAGAACCAACGAATACTTCGTCAATTTTCACGCCTTGAACGTCAGATAATAATTTCGCATCATCTGGATCGTTTGGACAGCAAAGTACTGGTTCAGTGATCGTTGCAAGGTCGATCTCATATACTTTCGTATATTCAGCATCAGCATCAGCTTTAAGAAGTGATGGATTCGCTAACCATTTTTCCATGTTCTCAACACGACGTGCCATCGTACGAGCATCGCCATAACCTTCAGAAATCATCCACTTAAGCATAGTGATGTTTGAACGAAGGTATTCAGCAACTTTTTCTTCAGAAAGCGTGATCGAACAACCCGCAGCAGAACGTTCAGCAGAAGCATCAGAAAGTTCAAACGCTTGCTCAACAGTTAAGTCAGTTTCCATTTCTGTTAAGTCGATCTCAAGGATACGACCAGAGAAGATGTTTTTCTTACCTTTCTTCTCTACAGTTAAGTCACCTTCTTGGATCGCAACATAAGGAATCGCATGTACAAGGTCACGTAGTGTGATACCAGGTTGCATTTTACCTTTGAACTTAACAAGAACAGACTCAGGCATGTCAAGTGGCATAACACCAGTCGCAGCAGCGAACGCTACAAGGCCTGAACCTGCTGGGAAAGAAATACCGATTGGGAAACGTGTATGTGAGTCACCACCAGTACCTACTGTATCTGGAAGAAGCATACGGTTTAACCAAGAGTGGATGATACCGTCACCTGGACGAAGTGAAACACCGCCACGGTTCATGATGAAATCAGGAAGCGTGTGTTGCATTTGCACGTCAACTGGTTTTGGATATGCAGCCGTGTGACAGAAAGATTGCATAACTAAGTCAGCAGAGAAACCTAAGCATGCTAAGTCTTTTAATTCATCACGCGTCATAGGACCTGTCGTATCTTGCGAACCAACAGTCGTCATCTTCGGTTCACAGTAAGTTCCTGGACGAACACCTTGACCTTCAGGAAGACCACATGCGCGACCTACCATTTTTTGAGCTTGTGTAAAGCCTTTGCCTGTATTTTCAGGTTGAACTGGTGTACGGAAGAGTGTAGAAGGTGCAAGACCTAATTCTTCACGTGCTTTTGCAGTTAAACCACGACCAACGATCAAGTTAATACGACCACCCGCACGTACTTCGTCTAAAAGTACAGGAGTTTTCAGTTCAGCTTCAGCGATTTGAGCACCATCTTTGAATGCAGTTACTTTCGCAGCAGCATGGTCGATTTTTAATGTAATTTCATCACCCATGTTCATATTTTGAACATCGATTTCTACTGGTAATGCACCCGCATCTTCCATGGTGTTGAAGAAAATCGGCGCAATCTTAGAACCTAGGCAGTAACCACCATCTTTTTTGTTCGGGATGTGAGCGATTTCGTCACCAAAAAACCAAAGAACAGAGTTCGTTGCAGATTTACGAGATGAACCTGTACCAACAACGTCACCGACATAAGCAACTTGATTGCCTTTCGCAATGAGTTCTTTGATTTGGTTGAGTGGACCAACTTCACCAGGAACTTCTGGGTTGATGCCATCACGCACGTTTTTCAACATTGCATTTGCATGTAATGGAATATCTGGACGGCTCCAAGCGTCTTGTGCTGGTGACAAGTCATCAGTATTGGTTTCGCCAGTGACTTTGAACACTGTCAGTTTGATTTCTTCAGGAACATCTTTACGACTTGTGAACCATTCAGCATCAGCCCAAGATTGCATAACCGCTTTTGCATTTGCATTGCCTGCTTTTGCTTTGTCAGCAACATCATGGAACGCATCAAATACAAGAAGTGTTTTCTTCAATGCTTCAGCAGCTAACTCACCTAACGCTGCATCATCAAGCAATGCAACCAATGGGGCAACGTTATAACCACCAAGCATAGTACCTAGTAAGTAAACCGCACGTTCTTTAGAAACTAATGGAGAAGTTGCTTCACCTTTTGCCACAGCAGCTAAGAAAGCAGCTTTTACATAAGCAGCTTGGTCAACACCTGCAGGAACACGATTTTCAAGCAAATCAACTAAGAATGCTTCTTCGCCTGCTGGTGGATTTTTTAATAATTCAACTAATGCAGCAGTTTGAGCATCGTCAAGTGGCTTCGGTGGGACTCCGAGTGCGGCACGTTCTTCAACGTGTTGGCGGTAAGCTTCTAGCACGGTGTTATTCCTCTTTTTTAAAAAATTACTTGTAAATTCCAGCTTAGTAAAAGCTTTACAAGTAATATGGACTGTCAAATTTTACTAAAAATCAAGTCAAAAGTTAATGCAAGCAGCGTGTTAATTCGTGATGACCGTTATTTTATAAATAAATAGTGGCTGTATTTCACTAGATTTTATCCAACACATCTCACTTTGCCTAATTTCTTGCTCATTTATAAAATGAAAATGCTTACATTACGTTTAACAGATTATCATTCGTAAAAAAGGCAACTTATGTTGCCTTGATTGAATAGATTTTTAAATACCACCTTAGTGGACTGTGGTACTGCGTAAATAGTCTTGAAACGCGTCTTTACACCCTTCAAATTTGATGCAAATCTCATCTTCATGCAGCATTGCATGTGCTGCACTGGCAAATGAAATATGAACTTGATAGATCTTAGCACGTTCATCAATGATCTGACGAATATGCACTTGATCACCTAAACTTAACACATAATGACTTCCGCTAATCACAGCGACAGCTTGGTCATCTTCAACGAGCAAGTCAGCATTATGTAAATATGCTACAACTTCCATTTTGATGCTCCTTTGTTATTGTGCTTTCTATTTCTATATTTTATATATGCTTTTCAGTTTTTATGCTAATCATTTTTTATTGCAAAATGGTTCAAAAACACACTTAAAATGCAAAAAGCCATGCTGTACAATGGCATGGCTTAAGTTATTTCATTTAAATCTCTGCCAACTTAAGTTATTGGACATTCAATCGCTGTATAGACTTTTCCATCGACCATACTTTTCACTTCACGACAACCTTGTGCATCGGTTTGTGAACGCTGTAACATTGCAATGGCTTCAGGCACACCTGCGACAGCCGCTTCTTGTATCAATTGATAAGCTTTGTCCTGATCCTTTTTAATACCTAGCCCTTGATAATAGGCAAGCGCAAGATTTACTTTTGCTTTTTCCTCACCTAGTTCAATCGCTTTTTCTAATAATTGCACTGCTTTTTTGTGGTTTTGTTTTACACCATCACCACGACTATAAAGTGTCGCTAAATTGGTATAGGCTAACGTATTATTCTGCTTCACACCCTTTTCTAAATACTCAACTGCTTTTTTATAATCTTGTTTTACGCCTGTACCTTTATAATACATCCAACCCAAGTTGTTCAGCGCCAAGCCATGATCTTGTTGAGCAGCCGCTTCTGTCCACTTGATTCCCAAAGCCATATTTTTAGGTAAAAGCTCACCAGTTAAATAGTAACTCCCTAAAGTCGCTTGGGTGTGTGCATGTCCAGACTCAGCAACATCAGTTAAATATTGAGTGGCTTCTGCAATGTCTTGTTGCGATGGATTTGTACGATGCAGTAAAATCATCCCTGCCATATATTTTGACTGTGCATCGCCCAATGTTGCACCTTGTCTTGAGTACTGTAATGCTTTCTGGTCATCCTTACTAACTGTTTCTCCTTTGCCATACATTGCAATGAGTTTGTGAATAGCATCAATATCACCTTGCTTAGCTTTTTGAATCAGTTGTTTGACATCGGTTGAAGATGATTTTGAGTCTGCATAGGTCGGAATAGCGAATCCGATTAAGCATGAAAAACCGATTGCGTAAAAATAACGTTTCATTTGAGTAAATTGCATAACAACCTATAAATGCTCATTTTAAAATTTTATGATGTATTACATTATTATATTTAGAATAATATTTTAAGCCTAAATATTTTATTCCTCATTAGATATAAAAAACCGCTCTAATTAGAACGGCTTATAATCTGGCATTTTTTTAGGATCATGCGGTGTATTTAAACATTGCTCATAAGCTTGCTGTTTAAACTTCATTTGTACAGCATCTTTGTCTGCTTTTAACTCAGCATCAGGCACTGCATAAATTTTTTCTAAATACTCTAAAATAAAGCCTTTAGTCGTAGGATCTGTCACTTTATTGGCATAATCTAAAGCTTCTTTTTGAGTGATACCATTTTGACGATCTAAAGTAATTGAACGTGCTGCATTCCCAATACTAGTGCAATAACCTTTCCAAATTTCTTCAGGAGTTGCTGGCTTTTTTTCAGCACAACCCGATAAGACCACAACTGTACCAAGTACAGCGCAGATAACTGACTTTTTCATAAATCTCTCCTATCGTGGCTAATGATACTGAATTTAGAAGAAATTGGGAGTTTTTATTGTCAATTTTACCAAATTAGTTAACTCAACAAAAAACGAAGAGCATCAATGCTCTTCGTTTCTATAAAGCTTCTATTTTTAAGAATAGAAATGATGGTCTTTCGGTTTAAAGTTATTGGTTTTTAAGTGGTAGGTAAAACTAAAACCTGGATACATTGCAATAATGTGTCCACTTTTATTTTTATACCAACTATCACAACCACCTGTTTTCCAAACCGTTTTATCCATTTCTTTATGAATCATCGTGGTATATTTATCTTCTGCTTTTTCAGTTACTTCGATGGCTTTACGACCTTGATCGAGCGTTGCTTCAATCGCCTTCATAATATAGTTCATTTGTGATTCGATAATGAAAATTGCTGACGTATGTCCAATGGCTGTATTTGGTCCAATCACCATAAAGAAGTTAGGAAAATCAGGAATCGTTGTACCTAAATATGCACGTGGAAAATCGCTCCATTTATCGCCCAATGCCTGTTTCTTTTTACCAATGATTGGATAAGAAATTGGTCCATCTGTTGCATCATAACCTGTTGAATAAATAATTAAATCTAAATCAATATGCTCACCTTTGCTGGTGTTAATACCTGTTTTATCAATCGAGGCTACACTTGAATCTTTGGTATGCAAAGTAACATTATCTTGGCACATCGCAGGATATAAGGTATTAGAAATAATGATACGTTTACAGCCAATAGTATAGTCAGGTGTGACTGCGGCACGTAACTTCGGATCTTTGATTTGTTTCTTAATAAACTTTTCTGCCTCCCGCTGTGCAATCAAGCCGAGTGCTAATTTTGAATATTTAAACCCAATTAAGCGAGTTTCAAGTTGCCAATACACGGCTGTTCGCACAGCTTTATGAATGTATTTATTCCCGATCATTTTTTGTTGAATTGGGCTAAATTTATAGTCTGGTCGAGGCAATACCCAATGTGGAGTACGTTGGAAAATATGTAACTCTGCAACATCCCCCGCAATAGCGGGAATCACCTGTGCAGCACTTGCCCCACTGCCAATCACAGCAACTTTTTTACCTTTATAATCATAGCCATGATCCCAGTCATTGGTATGGAAGCTTTTGCCTTTAAATGTATCTTTCCCTTTAAAATCAGGAATAACTGGCGTACTTAATGGACCTGAGGCATTAATTAAAAACTGCCCATAAAAAGTTTCACCCTTTTCAGTTTCAACAGCCCAATGATGCTGTTCATTATCCCATTCAACTTTGGTGACATTACAGTTGGTTTTAGTTTTTTCACGTAATTTATATTTGTCAATCACATGGTTCGTATATACTTCCAGCTCTTTCTGATCGGCAAACATTTGACTCCATGCATAAGGTTCGTGCGAAATTGAATATAAAGGTGATTGCACATCCACCGCAGCCCCAGGATAACTGTTTTGGCACCATGTTCCCCCTACAAAATCTCGGCGCTCAAGAATAACAAAATCAGACATTCCTCTTTTTAACAAGTTAATCGCAGCACACTGCCCACCAAAACCACTTCCAATAATAATCGTTTGATATTTTTTCATATGACAACTCCATTGAGTTTATTTATTTTTACTCAACTCATAATTTCAATTTTCTGAACAAATTGTGGCGCCACTATCAAAATAAATCTGACAATGAATATTGTCAATATAAACCATAAAAAAATTATGTGATTTATTTATAAGCATAATAAAGCACACTCATGGTGCAACAAATATCGGTATTTGTCGGACAATATCCCTTTATTTTTAAAATTCTGACAAAAACATGAAAATACAAAACTTCTTTCAATTATTTATTTTATTAAATTAAACAATTATTTATAAAAAATAATCTACATTTAACAGCTAAATAGACTTTTAATTTACTAAGGTAGGTTTTGGATAAGTGGTTATTCAGCAAATAAATATTTATACCTCAATGATACATTCATCTCCAAGCCCCCCTAGGAAGGAGAGTTTTTTGTAATCATTTCATTTTAAACGTGTACTCAAATTATACTTTTGACC
The DNA here is from genome assembly GCF_001704615.3 of Acinetobacter defluvii. Classification (NCBI taxonomy): domain Bacteria; kingdom Pseudomonadati; phylum Pseudomonadota; class Gammaproteobacteria; order Moraxellales; family Moraxellaceae; genus Acinetobacter; species Acinetobacter defluvii. The sequence continues at coordinate 1,201,490 of NZ_CP029397.2, read as the reverse complement.
TTTAACTAACTTTGAGAATGCACTGATCATAAGATATTTTTAAAATATGTATAAAAGTACTTTGACAAACGCAGGTTTTTACCCCAATATTTTCTTACTCTTTAACACCTTAATAAAATCAATAAGTTATACAACCACGAAAAATTTGGGTATTTTGTGATTTTTACTGCTAAAGCCCTGTTATTTTAATGTTTTATTGCTTAATATTACTGTTCACTGCCATATAGGCAGCTTAGAAATGTTTCTATACATACACCGTTTTCTAATGTTGGTTCACTGCCATATAGGCAGCTTAGAAAGCCACGTCTAAGAACTTTTGCAACTTGAGAAGGTTCACTGCCATATAGGCAGCTTAGAAAAATTGCCGTTACTTCACCAGTTACAGCTTCTAGTTCACTGCCATATAGGCAGCTTAGAAATTTTTGATCTTGGAAATCACCCTCTGATTTATGTTCACTGCCATATAGGCAGCTTAGAAAATATAAATTTAATCAAGATTTTGCAAATAAAAGTTCACTGCCATATAGGCAGCTTAGAAAGCATGAAACGCCTACGACTGTATCGCTAGAGGGTTCACTGCCATATAGGCAGCTTAGAAATTGTCAAAATCACCGTAAATCGGAACAACACCGTTCACTGCCATATAGGCAGCTTAGAAAAAACTCACTAAACAGCTTCATTGCTTGGTCAAGTTCACTGCCATATAGGCAGCTTAGAAATTTAAGTAATCGACCTAACCAATTCCTAAGCAGTTCACTGCCATATAGGCAGCTTAGAAATCAATCGCATATGGTACTTTCAACCCCGGAGTGTTCACTGCCATATAGGCAGCTTAGAAAACTAACACAATACCGTGCGTTAGAAACGGTCAGTTCACTGCCATATAGGCAGCTTAGAAATTTATGTCTTGAATGGATTATTTTGCTTTATATGTTCACTGCCATATAGGCAGCTTAGAAATCGATGAACGATTATATAAAACTCGTGCATTGGTTCACTGCCATATAGGCAGCTTAGAAAGCACGAAACGCCTACAACTGTATCGCTAGAAGGTTCACTGCCATATAGGCAGCTTAGAAAACACGGCAAATCAAATCAAGCGTTAATGTTCCGTTCACTGCCATATAGGCAGCTTAGAAAAACCGAACAGCATCCAACTTATTTGGTGACATGTTCACTGCCATATAGGCAGCTTAGAAAAGTCGACAATTAGCACAGAACAGGGCTTTACTGTTCACTGCCATATAGGCAGCTTAGAAAAATCGATGAGCGAGGCATTAGAAATTTACAGGCGTTCACTGCCATATAGGCAGCTTAGAAAAAGTGCTTTGATCAAAAGTATTTGGGATGATAGTTCACTGCCATATAGGCAGCTTAGAAATCCATGATGAGAAGGTATCAAACATCATTCTGGTTCACTACCATAAAGGAATGCTTAAACCATAACCCTATAAGTTAATGCGAATTAAATTAAAATAGACTTTAACTCATAACCTTAAAATCTATTTCAAATAAACTCGCATGTTTAAACAGATTTAGAAGCGCCAGTGATAGAACAAATCAATCGCTTTTTCTAAAGACTGACTTGCTTCTAGATACAATCGTTTGTTCATTTGATAACGTAGGGTCAGCTTGTTCACTGGCGTAAATACGCCCACACCATAACGGATATATAAATCAGGAGTGATATAACCTGTTAAGCTGACTTGAGTATCATCACCTGTTCCTTGTGCATCTAATGCTAAACCACTTAGACCAAAAGTTTGTCCGATTTGGTTAGTAAAGGCGCGTGTTCCCCCCAAACCTAAACTAATTCCTGCAGCAGCAATGGTATTATTTACATCAGATTTAAAGCCCGCTTCATTGCTTAAACCGCTCGAACCTTCATTGATTCGTCCTGTGATTAAAGCATTCATCGCTTCTTGATCAGATAATCCTGCATCATTATAAACTTGAATATTTGGACTGCTTGCTGTGCCTGTAACACGTAAACCGACAATACTGCCTGAAATCGTTTTATTGGTATCCACATCCAAAGTTGGGTTTGCTAAAGCACCATTAAAACGAGCAATGGCACGATTTAGATCAAGTTTTTGCCCATAAGCTTCGATGGTTACTTTCTGACTCACGCCAATCGCACCATTTGCACGCATTGCAGTTTCTAAACCACGTTGCGACAAATACACTCGCCCAATCAATGGGATACGACTATTAAAGCCTTGGAATATCACTTTATTGCCTAGACTAACATCAATATCTGCACGAATATCCCAAGGTTTTGCTGATTTTAAAATAGCAAGTTGATCATCACCTTCATGCACTACACGTACATCTGGCGAAACATTGACAACAGTCGCACTTGACTCAGGCATTGAAATTAAAGCATTCGGTACCTCAACTTTACCTTTGACCGCAATACGCTTGCTTAAAGGATAAGCATCCATGGTCATATCCGTATCTACAACTGCCGTAATCAATGGCGCTTGACGTACTAAGAGTTTGTCACCTTTTAACGCCAATTGAATCCGAGGATCATTTTTCCAGTCAATACTACCAGTTAGCTTTCCTACACCACGACCACTGTTAAATGCACCATTAATGGTTGCTTGATCTTGATGAATATTGGAATATAACTGTACATTGGTCAGATTTACTGGCAATGAAATCATACTAATTGTGCCATTTTTCAGGCGCAATGCACCATCAAACAAAGGCTGTGACAAGGTACCATTAATTTTTCCAGCAAGGGACAGTGTTCCTTCCAGCTTACGTACATCTGCAATAAATGGTTTCAAAATTTGTAATTGCACTTCGTTAAATGCAACTTCACCCCGCATGTTTTTTTGTGCAGAATAAGGATCAATCACGACACTAGCATAACCTGTACCGACATTTGGCGCTTTCAGATCAACACGTGCCAATAAGCCTTCTGCAACACTTTTGATGATCACACTGGCTTCGTCATAATTCATAGAGGTTGCAGGGTCGTCAGGGTTTTCTGCTGCAATACCAATTTGCCCTTTTCGTGTCACCAATTTTGCATCAATTTTTGGTTTGCTATTTTGTGCCCAAGTTGCTTTGGCATAACCGTTAAGCTGACCTGTCAGTGCCAAACCTTCTGGCATAAAGGCTGCAAAATCATTTAAATCTAAATTCTGTGTAATGAATGACACATTTCCTTTGGCTGGACTGACCCGTACAGGTTGATCAAAACACAATTTACTTTGCTTACTTGACCAACAATGTTGTCCCACATACAGCTCAGATTTTGCTGAAGTAAAGATCACTGGTGCAGCTTGATCTTGAAGTAAATGCGCACGAACTGAGTCAAACTCACCTTTTTGAATTTGCCCTAGCCAATCGTTCTGTGCGTTAAAACCACCTGCAAATTGCATATAGAATTTAGAATAATAGTTCCAGCCTTGCAACTGTAATAAATGTGCTTTACGTGTCCCTGTTAAAGTGATCCCTGCATATTGAATCTGCCGTGTGCCACTGCGTAAATTATCCATACGCGCCACCATTTTTGCAGGTGTAGTATCTGAGGTTGGTAACTCACCAATTAAACTCATTTTTTCAATACTTATCGTATTGTTAAAACCAAATTTATCAACTTTTAAATTGGCTGTTGCACTAAGACGTGGTTGTGCTTGCAGGTTTAAATAACCGTATGCTGTACCTCGTAAACCTGGATATAACTCATATAGAGCAGGTGCATTAATTTTTAAACGTAAATTCTGTGCATTGCCTGTGGCTTGTACTTGGTTTTGTGCATAAGACAAAAATAAGTTATTGGCTTCAAACTGCTGTGGCATAAAGCCTTTTTGATTTGAATTTAATACAATGGCGAGGTTTCCTTTACCACGTAAAGGTTTATTATTAATTATTCCAGCCAAATTCAAATTTTGAATATTAATACGTTTTAAACGCTCTGACCAAGTGCCTTGTGTTTTAACATGACCCGATACTTCACCACGCACAGAGGATACAAAGTACTGTGGTTTAAAACGTACTAATGACGCATTCACATCCCAACCAATGCCATTGCTCAGATTCACCAAGCCACTGGCTAAGATTTTTCCTGCAATACCATCATGGCGTAATTCTGCAATTTTAATTAGCTCAGGTGTGCCAGAAACACGTACTTTCAGTAAGCCACTGCCTTGTTTTAATTGTGATGCATTTAAACTACCATCATAATTTACGGCAAAACCTTTGAAACCACCACCGGCTTTTTCATCTTTAAAAATTATTGCAGCAGTACTCGTCCCTTTGAGTTGAATAGTTTCAGCTTTGGCTTGATCGGCCATACGTCCTGTCAAATCAATCGCAGTGAAATGAATAATTTGCTGATTCGGTTTTGCATAGCCATTGGCTTTAATTCGACCATTTAATAAATTGACAGGGGCAGCGGTTGCAACTGTTTGTGGATTAAAGTCTTTTGCATTGAGTATCGCATTCCACTTCAACTGACGTTTTTCACTCGGCAGCTCCACTACAGCATTGCCTGTTAAGCTACCTTTAGCCGCCTGATAACGAAAGCTAGGCACATGTAGATTATTACCTTTAAGGTCAAGTTGGGCATTATATTGTCCCGCAGGCAATGAACCTTTTTCATGTTGACGCACTACGGTTGCCACGTGAATATTTTGTTTTCCTTCTACCAATGCTAATTTCACTTGACCATTTTCGCTGCTTAACCAACCAATATACGGCACTGCTCGATCAATATTTTTCCACTGCACATCCAACAACATCGGCTCAGGGGTTTTCTTTTTCTGCTCTGCCTGATCGAGTTTGACATGCCATGCTTCATATTTGTCAAAATCAACATTGGCAGTTAAATGCATACCTTGTTGCAATGCGCCTTGTGAAGCAATATTTGCGTCCAAACTTGGCGGTAGAAAATCTTGAATCGCTTGAGGAATCAATTTATCTTTTGGATTAATGTGGTCTAAACGTCCTTTCACATCCCAGCGAACCTGATCTTTCCAACTCACCAAACCGGCAAGATTGATTGCACCCCCCATGACTTGACCGTTAAAGTTATTGATATTTAACTGATTCATCAAATCGGTATGTGCCAAGGCTGTGTATTGACCTTGTGGAATATTTGTGCCACTTAGATCGGTATTTAAGTCTAGATCTAAACCGTTAATGTCCCCTTTAAATTTGGCAATACCATCTTTTGCTAACAGCTTTTGCTCAGGGAGAATGGGTAAATGATAATTTTTTAAAATCAATGCACCATTCATCGGGACATGTGGACGCATGGGATGTAACACTGCCCAACCTGTGAGCAAATCAGGTGTCTGAGTGGCTACACCTGCCTGAATCGTGTCTAAACTACCTCGTGCATGTACATAGATGTCTTTCACATTTAAGCTATGTAAAGAAGGAAGATTGACAATAGCTTTGGCTTTAAGTGGATATTTACCTTTAAAATCCATCATCCCTTCGGCATTCTTAACCGCCAAATAGCCCATATCCATACGAGAGTTTTTAAATTTCAGCTCTGTGCCAGACCATAAAGCTTCTTCTAAATGTACATCATTAAAATCAACCTTGCTGCTTGACGTTTGAATTTGTAGATGATCTACATCAGCTTGGTCTAAACGTAATACGAAAGGTAATTTAATTTCACTAAACTTAAATGGTTCATCACTTGGTGGTGATTTGCTAATCACTCTTAGATTTCTTACATCAGCATGACTTAAATGAATCTCTTTATCTAAAATTGCTCGCCATCCCAAAGACACATCGGCACGGTCAATTTTGACATCCACTGCGGACAAGGTAACTAAAATATTTTTTAAAATAATCCCTTGCAGTAAATTTCCACCTTCATATTCATAATGAATAATTTTTTGACTTGCCGCAACACGATCGAGTAAAAACTTACTCCCTTTATCTGTCGAAAACATCACAGCCAACGCAGCAACCAATAAAACAATTACCAAGCCGATTGAAAGCAATATATTGCGTAATATGTTGCGCTTTTTCGGTATCTGCTCAGCGTTTTGCTGAGGCGCTTGATCATTATTTTGAAGATCTTGCTGTTTTTCGTCAGCCATAATTATCCCAAATGCAAATTTTTATTGAATGAATTAAAGTTGTGAACCAATAAAGAAATGTAAACGTATTGGATGATCGGGATCAGAAATCCCTGATGCAACATCTAAACGAATCGGACCTATTGGTGATTTCCAGCGAATCCCTACACCGATCCCATATTCTGGATCATTAGAAAATTTTTCATCAAAGGCATTACCAAAGTCACTAAAGATTGCTGCACGCCAACCTTCTTTGAATTGATAATTGTATTCTAAAGAGCCTACAGCTAAAGCTTGACCGCCCATTTTATAGCCATATTCTTCTGGAGATAGGCTCTTATAGTCAAAACCACGTAGACTCTGATCACCACCTGCAAAGAACCGTAAATTATAAGGAACTTGATCAAAATCTTTGGCAAAAATATAGCCTGTTTCTAAACCTGCAACAAACTGATGGTCATCATTTTCACCAAGTGAATATAACCCTTTCCAAGTTGCATTAACGATCGCCATATCCGTATCAGACAACAAGCTTTTACTGCCGAGTTGGACTTTATAAGATTGTTTAAAACCACGTGTTGGATTTAGGCGATTATCACTGCTGGTTTTAGATGCCTCATAACCTACCAATAAAGACTCTTGCTCTTGATTTGCTCCAGGTACCAGAAATGCATCAGGAATATCATTGGCATCTACAATTCCTGTTTGTGTAACTCGATCTAAACGATAACGTAATCCAAAAACATGTTGCCACTCTTTACGAGAACCTTTAATCACACGGTCTGCCCCTGCTACTGCAGACTCAATGACCAAATTCATGTCATTGCCGATACCATCACGTTCTTCACGCTCATAACCGCCTACTAAGCTGATATAGTCATTCAGCGGATGGTTATAAGGAATATTATATCGACCATCAAAAGATTGGCGGATTTGTGAAAGCTCCATATTGGCATCAAATGAATGTCCATAATGGTTAACGATGGCACGGCGATATTGTCCACGTAAACGAACACCTGTGTCCGTACCATAACCAATACCTGCTTCCACACTATTTAAACGATCTGCATTTAAGGTCACGATTACAGGAATAACTTTTTCATCTCGCGCTTTTTGCTGTAATCGCTCAGTTTCTGATTGCTTTTCTTGTTGTTGTACTTGTGCGACCCGTGCACTTGGATCAATTTCAGCGGAACTTGTGCCTGCAAACTGCTTCTCATCCACCACATTTTGTGTGACTTCTTTAGATGAGAATTGCTGTTTATTGGCTTCTGCTTGATCTGTAAATGCCACCTCAGAGCGTTTTTCTTGATCAACCAAAGCTTGTAAATCTGGTGGCAGCTCTAAAGGTTTTTCAATCGGATCAGGTTTCACTGCATCAACCAAGGTATAGTTAAAATAACGAGAGTTGGTTAGATTGTTCGCCAAGGCGTTTACACGCCAAGCAGTATAATCAGCACCAGCTTTCCAAGGTGCCATAGATTGCAAAACTTTTAAATCAATTGGCAAAGGCTTACTCGGATCGCTCATTCTAAATTCGACTTCACCTAATTTATAGCGCTCACCTGTTTCATAACGAAGGTTAATATCTGCTTTATTTTGTGGTTGTAATACTTTGACATCATGTAAACGCCAATAGCTATCAAAGAATCCATTATTGTTGGCTGCATCGACGATACGGTTTTTTGTGGTTTCATAATGCCCATGATGTAAAATATCCCCTTCCTCTAAATCAGGAAGTACGCGAATGACTTGGAATTGGGCAAGATTTTCACCTGCACCAGAAAACTCCAGATTTTGCTTTTCAATCATCACAGGATCATTAGGTGTAACGATAACTTTGACTTTATGACCATTTTCTTTTTGAAATTTAAATTGTGCGTCATAATAACCTACAGCTTGTGCAGCTTGTTTTGCCAAAGTCCGAAGTTGGGGAACTGCAGAGTTAAAATCAGCAAATGACTCAGTGGTAAAACTAGAAAGTTTTGCCTTAATATTATCTGCCAATACTTTAGGCGCACCTTCAACCTCAGCATTGATCCGAGGAACCGTTGCGGTGTCAAATTTTGGTGGGCGGATACGATATAAAACACGTTTAAAAATATTGGCTTCTTTTTCTGATGCTGGCTGTTCTGTGGGTAATTCTGCTAAAGTTTTCCCAAACTCATTTTCTTGCACCACAATTTTATTATCAGCTTCAATGGATTGCATCAATTGGTTGATATCCACAGGTGCTTGCGTAATTTCAGTAATCTCTTGCTGAGTTGCATCATTGACTACGATTTCAGGCGCTTTTGCAGCGCCATTACGAAAGTTTTGCGCCTCAAGTTTAGCCTCTTCAGCGACTTTAAAAATCTCATTGGCTAAGTTGGCATCTACCGTATTTTCTGGTAATTCTTCCAATTGCTCAAATTCAATCGGTTTAAACTCATTTAAGGTTGCCGCAGTGTGTTCTTGTTGTTGCAACATTTCTACACTGTCTACAGCGATGGCTTTTTGATTTAACGCCTCAATTTTATCGTCTATTTTATCAATTTTGGCTTGTCCCAAGCCTTGTTGTTCAGCTGCATTTTCTAGTTGCTCTTGGGTATTTCCTGCAACAGTCGGTTCGACTATTTTGGTTTTAGATTCGTCAGCAGCATGTGTGATGGGTGCAGCAAATACACTCAAAAAAATACTTGTACACAACAGTTTATTTACATCATTTGTGCTAAAAATATTTTGCATACAATGTGCAAGTGCGGATTTTTTAAATTTGATTTTTGCTAGCATAGCAAGCTCTAAGCACCATAAAATATGATTGGAAAATGAATGAGTGATAAAAGTCCCCAATTCAACTTAAAATCACTTGGCTTTTCACATTATCTTGGAAGTTAAAATATCATACATGATTTTGCGATATAGTTACTAAATCCTCACATTTCTTAATATAACTTAAATGAATGGTTTTTCGATGGAAAAAAATGAACACATCTTAGGAACTCGCCGTTTTTTGCCCATGTTCCTGACCCAGTTTTTCGGGGCATTAAATGATAATGTTTTTAAGGGCTCATTACTCCTCGTCATTACTTATGGATGGATTCATTTAAATGGCATTGCAATCAGCACCTTGAATAATCTTGCTGCCTTACTCTTTATTTTGCCTTATTTTATTTTCTCTGCAACAGCAGGACAAATTGCAGATAAATACGAACGTTCCACTTTGGTTCGTATGATTAAAATTCTTGAAATTATTATTATGTTATTGGCAACTGCTGGTTTCTTAATGGGGAATTTGTGGATTTTATTATTTGCCTTATTTTTAATGGGAACACACAGTACTTTTTTTGGTCCTATCAAATATGCGATTTTGCCTGAAATATTAAAACCCAATGAACTCATGTCGGGTAATGCTTTATTTCAGTCAGGGACATCTATTGCGATTTTACTCGGTACCATCATTGGCGGTGCAGTTATTTCAGTTTCTAAAGGTAATTTATTATGGATTAGTTTAACCGTCGTTGCTATTGCTGTGATTGGTTTTATTGCCAGCCGTTTTATTTTAAAACAACCTACATTTAATCATCAGTTAAAAATTGATTGGAATTTTTTCCGTACCAGTTATCAAACTATCAAATATGCCAAAAGCCTGCCTTTAATTTTTATCGTTTTGTTAGGAAACTCGTGGTATTGGTTTTATGGTGCAACTTATTTAACCCAAATTCCACAAGTCACTTTGCAAAATCTACATGCCAACGAAAATGTCTCAAGTTTATTGTTAACTTTTTTCTCTGTCGGCATTGGGATTGGTTCTTTACTGTGTCGTAAGTTCGGCGGCAGTGAGGTTAATATTAAAATGGTACCGATTGGGGCGATTGGCTTGACTTTATTTGCATTTTATTTTGCAGCAAGTTTAGCTTTTATACCCGTACATACAGGTGAACTGCTGGGCATTGCTGCAGTATTTCAAGCAGGTTGGGCATATTATCATGTGATGTTTGCTGTGACTTTATTGGGGGTTTGTGGCGGTTTTTATATCGTGCCTTTATATGCCATGATGCAAGCCTATGCCCCAAAATCACATCGAGCACGTATTGTTGCTGCCAATAATATTTTTAATGCAATTTTTATGGTTTCATCCGCAATCTTCTCTATAATCATTTTAAGTCTGCTAAAACTCGATATTAAAATATTATTTAGCATGACAGCGATTTTAAGCGGCATATTTTGTATTTGGTTGTTAATGCGTTTAAAACCGTTAATAGCAACAACTCAAATCACACTGGAGGACTGACATGCGTCATTACACTGGCATCGACAAGTTTATTCATTCTTTTGATCAAGCCTTAAGAAGTTTAGTGCCTGGCACAACTTCTGCACAACGTAGCAATCCTTCTGAAAATACTGAAACTAAACTTGCAGTCAGTGAAGCGCGTCATGTGGCAGGTTTGATGCGTGTCAATCATAGTGGCGAAGTTTGCGCACAAGCGTTGTATCATGGGCAAGCTTTGACTGCAAAGCTACCAAATGTACGCCGTGAAATGGAATTTGCAGCCATTGAAGAACAAGATCATTTGGCTTGGTGTGAAGATCGTTTAAAAGAGTTAGACAGCCATACCAGTTTACTCAATCCTGTTTGGTATGGTTTATCTTTTGGTATGGGCGCAATTGCAGGTATTGCGGGTGATAAATATAGCTTGGGTTTTGTCGCTGAAACTGAACGCCAAGTGAGTTTGCATTTGCAACACCATATTAGTCAACTACCACCCCAAGATGAGCGTTCACGCAAAGTTTTAGTACAGATGAATGAAGATGAGTTACATCATCGTGATACTGCTTTGAAAGCAGGCGGTGTGGATTTACCACTCCCAGTCAAAATCACCATGACTGCGATTTCTAAGTTAATGACAAAGACCAGTTATTTTATTTAGACTTGTATCCGTTTATAGAATTAAGGAGAACAAGATACCGTCTCTCCTTAACTCCAAAACTTTAGTATCATAACAGGGTGCTATATATTTACATAGATTTACGCATATATCTCACCGCTATAACTGCAGTAAAAATAAGTATCAAAACCGACCATAAACCTAAAGCCCCACCACCTTTTTTATGTTCTACTTCTGGCGTTGGTTCTGGAGGATTGACTTGATTACTCAAATCTAAATCTACAATAATCGGATCATGATCTGAAGAGCGGAAAGCATCTGCTGCATAAAAATCAGCTTTTTGTGCCTCTGTTTTATACTCTTCATTATAATCCAAAGCTGTTGGTTCATCCGCATTAATATGCCACGCAAATGCGCGTTTCACCATTGGATAGAGATTTTGATCCGCAATAGCGTGATCTAAATTACCTGCGCCACCATAACCATTGGCATCACTTGCCACACCAAAGACATAACTATAAGCGGTTTTACCTTGTCCAACTTTTTCATCATTTAGCAGTACTTTGTATTTGGCATTTTCTAGTTCTAAAATAGGCGCTTCCCTGGCATAGCTGTTGAAGTCACCAACCAATAGATAATTAGGCTTACTGACTTGCGTTGGATTTTTAGCGATCCATTGGCTCAGTTTTTGTACTGCGGTTAAACGCGTTTGATTGTAACACCCTTGTCCATCTTTTTGATCAATGTCCAAACCTTTAGCATCATCACACCGTTTAGACTTTAAATGGTTTGGAACAATGGTAAAGTTTTTACCACCCGCAATTGGTTGGAAAGTCTGTGCCATCGTGACACGGTTCATCATGCTGGCATCATCATAAACTACGGCTACACCCACAGGTTTCACACGCTTACTGTTATAAATAATCGCAACAGCAATCGCATCTGTACCTAATTTATCCATATTTGTTGGAATTACATATTTCCAATCTGCACCTAATGCTTTCGTTAAGTAAGCGACTGCGCTTTTATCACCGTAACCATTATTGGCTATTTCCATTAAACCATATACATCAGCATCAATACTTTTCATCGCACTAACAATTTTGTCATGTTGACGATTAAACTCTGAAACAGTGTTTGCACCACGATCAGGTTTTACACCAATTAATGGAGAATTGTCGTAATTTAGGACATTAAATGCTGCGACTCGAATTTGCTGTATTTCTTTGGCTTGAATATTTGATCTTGGATTTGAAGTGCTGATCACTTGTGGTTTAGGTTTATTTTGAATCGGTTGAATGCGCCAAGCATTAAAACGATATTCTAAAATTCCCTCTACATTTTGGATTTGATTCCCTGCTCTTAAAGTATTTTTTGCATTAAAAGCATCAGGTAACCATGGTGTTGTATTTTGATTGTTATAACCATCATCCAAAATAATTTTAGATAATAGATTTTGTTGGGCTAATTTTTTTGCTTCAATAGAATTTGCGCTAAATAAGTTGGTAGGAATATACAAACGACCCAAACTCAGCGAAAGTTCACCAAAACGACCATAATTATAATTTTCACTGACGGTTAAGGTTTGTGGCAGTTTTACGAGCATGCCTTGATAACGCTTGGTCGAATGTCCTGAAACATCTGTTAAACTGTGAAATGGCAATTGTACACTTTGCGCTGTCACCCAATGAGCTGCCGAAGAATTACAGGTTTGAATATTGCTACTTAGTTCATCAATTTGCAGTTGATTTTGATAATTTTTTAAGCGTCCTTTAAAAATTACTTCCTCACCAACTTTTCCACCCACCACTGTGCTGGCATTCGGGATATAAACAAAAATTCCGTTACTGAGATTGGCTTTGGCTTTAGCATCGGGCGTTTGCACATAAAAACCTGAAAAACCATCTTGGTAACGATAATCTGCAGTAATCACCCCACGTACCACATATTGCTGATCTTGCATAGCAGTCTGTAAGTCCGCAATTGCTGTATCTGCTGTACTACAGTTGATATTGCTAACAGGAGGTAAACTCGAATCGCCTGATAAATATTGATCAAATGCATTACGATCTGACCATACTTTCCAAGCATTATCTAAGTTAAAAATAGCCCTTGGATCAATCGAAGCCTGATTATTTTGCGTTTCGATACGACTAAAACTTTTACCTTTACTGCCTGCACTGCCCCAACCATTGTTTGGTTGTTCACCTACTCGACCAAAACGGTCAATGGGTGTCCCTTTGTAGAGTAAAACAATTGCATCATCACCATTAAAACTTAGTCCAGCAACTTGCTTGACCTTTGCTCCAAGCGCATCTTTTAATTCTTGACGACCAATCACAAATTTTTCTTTACTTTTTAATGAGCCTTGCAAACTCACTGCAAAAGTTTGAGTTACAGCACCATTACTAAATTGTTGAATTTCATAATCGGCTAAATTTACCGTACTGGCATCTGGATTATAAATTTCTAAACCTTTTTTATTGCTAGACCCATCCATATATTGACTAAACATTAATTGAGCATGTGTGGAAAATGAACAGCCCAATAGACTTAAGCTCAGCGCTAAATATTGCAGTTTTAATCTTTTCATAGTTTTGACTTTTTGTTAAATACATTTTATTGAATGATCAAAGAGCATAATTTTAATAAATGACATCTCTATGAAAATCCTATCTTGTGTATATCTGACTTCCCAACTTCAGCATTTCCTATCCGAAACAACAAAAAAGTTTGACTTGATAGGTAGAGGACTTAAAATACGCCTTTTGAATTTTTGGTAATCCCCAAGCTTATGTCGAACGATCAAATTGAAGCGCAAGTTGTAGAGTTAGACAATTTGCATGAGCACCGTGAAATTGTGACCTTTATGCGCCGTTCTGCGCCATTAAATACTTCACAACGATCTGCGCTTGAACAACATCGTGATTTAATTTTGGAATATCCTGTGGGTGACTTGCGTCAGCATTTTCCACATCCAGAACGTCCTTTGACTGTAGAAATTGGTTTTGGTATGGGACGTTCTTTGGTGCTGATGGCAAAAGCAAATCCTGAACGTAACTTTGTCGGCATCGAAGTGCATGTTCCAGGTATTGCACAGTGTGTATATGAAGCAGGTATGGCTGAACTGAAAAATTTACGTGTTTTGGATGCAGATGCAATTCAAGTCTTACGTGAAATGCCAGATCACAGCATTAACGCTGTACAATTATATTTCCCTGATCCTTGGCAAAAGAAACGTCATTTTAAACGTCGCTTTGTATCACATGATCGCATGCCATTGGTTGAAGATAAATTAGAAATTGGTGGTACTTTCCATGCAGCAACCGATTGGGAACCATATGCTGAGTGGATGTTAGATGTTTTAGAGAATCGCCCACGTTTAGAAAATTTGGCAGGTAAAGGCAACAGCTACCCTCGTCCTGAATGGCGTCCCCAAACAAAATTTGAACGTCGTGGTATTGAAGCGGGTCATAAAATTAATGATTTTATTTTCAAAAAAATCAATTAAGTGGCAGTACTTCAAGTCTTAGGATAGGTTTCTTTTTAGATCAGTTTTTTGGAATCATTATGTCGAAACGTGTTTCAATCCCAACCACCCTTGCAAATCGTGCGCTTGCAGGAAATGCTGAAGCACAATTTGAACTTGCTGAACTGTATATGCAAAGTGAGCATGATGATGACATTGAACTAGCCGAAGAATGGGCATTGAAAGCGGCTGAAAATGGTCATGTAGAAGCAATGTACTGGCTCGGTGAAGGTTATACCGTATATGCCAAAGAATTACGTCAAGAACAACCTGATGAATCCAAGTCACATTTTGAATTGGCATATTATTGGTTAAGCAAAGCCAATATTTTAAAGCACCCTGCTGCAACTTTAGAGTTAGCAGGGTATTTTCGTCGCGGTGATGTGATCGAAAAAGATATCGAAAAATCCGTCAAGCTTGTCAAACAAGCAGCTGAATGGGGTGATGTTCAAGCAATGCGTGATTTAGCCTGTATTTATGAGCATGGTTTGGGTGTGGATATCGATGAAGATAAAGCAGACTATTGGCATGACAAATCGCAAACTAATCATCAATAAGGCTAAAATTGTCTGTATCGATACTATTTTTCCAACCATCATCCACATATAATGCTTAATCAACCCAATGATATTCTGCACTTTTATTGTAAACAACTTAGTAAGAATAGATTAGATTGATTTAAGGTTTAACTATTTTTGAAATTAAACTAACCAACTCGCCATTTTGAATTTCAAGTTTTTTGACTTGTACTGTAGTTTGTTCTAATAGTTCATTTTGACCATGTACATTGTTGGCTAAATCATGCATGAGCTTTAAAGTTTTGGCTAAATGCTCCTCATGATGAATCAAACGTTTTTCTTGTTCAGCCAATAATTTTTCAGTTTGAATGGCTTGCTTTTTTAAAGCAATGAGTTGCCACAACAAAATCAAAACTGCTAAATACGCCACCCCTAAACAGATTAAAATAATACTCATAATGTCCCCTTAAGTTTTATTGTATTTATTTTCAAAATGATGATAAGTACTTTATTTAAAAATAAAAAGACTCACACAAATCAAGTAAGCGGTTTGCATAACCCCATTCATTATCATACCAAGCAAAGACTTTGGCTTGATGTCCCACCACCATCGTTTGGGTTAAATCGACTACCAATGAATAAGGGGAATGATTAAAATCACTTGACACTAAAAGCTCATCTGTCACTGCCATGATTTCTGCATAATCATATTTTGCAGCAGCAGTTAATTTCTGGTTAATCAGTGCGACAGTCACCTCAGCAGGTGTTGTAAAACTCAAATCAATCGCAGCCACATTAATCGTGGGTACACGGATCGAATAACCATCGATACGATTTTCCATTTTCGGCATGACTTGTTTTAAAGCACCTAAAGCTGAAGAAGTCGTTGGAATAATATTTTGCCCCGAAGCACGTGCACGGCGTAAGTCACGATGAGCCCTATCTAGCACAGATTGATCTGCAGTGACTGCATGGATTTCCGTCATTAATGCGGTATCAATCCCAAATTCATCATCTAAAATTTTAACCAAAGGTACAAGTGCTTGCGTAGTACAGGATACACTGGAAATGATTTGATCGGTTTTTTGCACATCATGATGGTTCACGCCGTAAACGATTGCTGCATCTACGGTATCGAAAGGTGCCGCACCAATGATTACTCGCTTCGCCCCTGCCTGAATATGTCGAGTTGCTGCTTCTCGTGAACGGAATAAACCTGTACATTCCAACACCACATCTACATTTAAAGCACGCCATGGTAAATTCTCAGGCTTGGCTTGTTGTAAAATTTGCACTCTAAGTTTGGTTTGACGTGCATCTATACAGAGGTAAATATTGCCATTTTCATGTTCGACATTCACCGCACCATCAAAACGCCCATGTGTTGAGTCGTATTTAAAAAGATGCACCAAGGTTTCAACATCTGCAACATCATTAATCGCAACAATTTCAAAATGAAAAGGTTTTGGATTTTCAAACCAAGCTCTTAAAACATTTCGCCCGATTCGACCAAACCCATTAATTGCCACACGTTGCATCGTTTTTCCTTCGAATGATAAAACTTTCTGTACCTCACCCTATGTTAATAGATTTAAGCCGCACGAAGATATAGCGAAATACAAACAACGCCATTTAAAATCAATTTAAATGGTCGAGGACAGTTAAGCTTTAAATCAAAAGTAACTATTAGTAAGTTACATTCTATCGGTTATTTTTAAAATAAGCAGATACTGAAATAAAAATATGGAAAAAACATCCTTATTCCCCCCAAAGAGTGTTGCTAATGGCTAGTGAATATTGAGCGGATGCTCCTACCTGAATGATGTCTGTTATGCGTACACTCGCGAAATTTCACTCAAACATTAATTTTAATTATTAATCGCAGTTATTCCCCTGAAAATCATTGGTGGATCAAGCTTTTTCCGTTATAATTTGGCGTTTTAAAAATTTTAAGCCAGTTTATCAAGCCAGCTTTATTTCTAAGTAAGACGCGCTTGCTATACTTTTTGCCAAATCTGAGATTTATGGAGAGACTTGATCGTGAGTACTCGTTTTATGACATCCGCTGAAATTCGCGAAGCTTTTTTAAGCTACTTTGAATCGCAAGGGCATACACGTGTCGCGTCAAGTTCTCTGGTTCCTGCAAATGATCCAACCTTGCTCTTTACGAATGCAGGAATGAACCAATTCAAAGACTGTTTCTTAGGTCTGGAAAAACGTGACTATGTTCGTGCGACGACTTCACAAAAATGTGTGCGTGCAGGCGGTAAACATAACGACTTAGACAATGTCGGTTATACAGCACGTCACCATACTTTTTTTGAAATGTTAGGGAATTTCTCTTTCGGTGATTATTTCAAACGTGATGCATTAAAATTTGCGTGGGAATTTTTAACTGGCGACAAATGGCTGGCATTACCCAAAGATAAACTTTACGTCACTGTTTACCATACCGATGACGAAGCATTTGATATTTGGAACAAAGAAATTGGGCTAGATGCAAGCCGTATCATTCGTATCGGTGATAACAAAGGCGAAAAATACGCATCAGACAACTTCTGGGCAATGGGTGATACAGGTCCTTGTGGTCCTTGTTCTGAAATCTTCTTTGACCATGGCGACCACATTTGGGGTGGTTTACCAGGTACACCTGAAGAAGATGGCGACCGTTTCATCGAAATCTGGAACAACGTATTCATGCAGTTCAATCGTACTGCGGATGGCGTACTTCACCCTCTTCCTGCGCCGTCTGTTGATACAGGTATGGGCTTAGAGCGTATTTCTGCAGTTTTACAACATGTTAATTCAAACTATGAAATTGATTTGTTCCAAAACTTGTTGAAAGCTGCTGCTGAAATCATTGGTCTAGAAACCACTGAGCTTGAAGCGAAAGCACAAGCAGAAAACAAACCAATTGAATATCCAGCTTCACTGAAAGTCGTGGCTGACCATGCCCGTTCATGCTGCTTCTTAATTGCTGATGGCGTCAACCCTTCAAATGAAGGTCGTGGTTATGTATTGCGTCGTATTATTCGCCGTGCAGTTCGCCATGGTAATAAACTCGGTGCAACAGGTACATTCTTCTACAAAATGTTGCAACCTCTCATTGATGTCATGGGTGCAGCTTATCCTGAACTTGAAGCAAATAAAGCTCGTATCGAGGCACAGCTCTTAAAAGAAGAAGAACAATTTGCCAAAACTTTAGAGCAAGGTTTAAAACTGCTTGAAGGTGAGTTAGCTCAGTTAAAAGGCAATGTCATCGCAGGTGAAACTGTATTTAAACTTTATGATACTTATGGCTTCCCAACAGATTTAACTGCTGATATTGCGCGTGAACGTGATTTAACCATTGATGAAGCAGGCTTTGAAGTCGAAATGGCTGCTCAACGTCAACGTGCCCGTGATGCTGGTAAATTCGCTGTTGATTACAACTCAATCGTTAAAGTCGATGGCGAAACGCAGTTTGATGGCTACGATGCAACGCAAGGTCAAGGTCAGATTGTTGCCATCTATAAAGATGGTGAACTCGTTGATGAAGTCGTTGAAGGTGATGAAGCACTCATCGTCCTCAACCAAACCCCTTTCTATGCTGAAAGTGGTGGTCAAGTGGGTGATACAGGAGTCTTCAAAAACGATACAGGTATTTTTGAAGTTCAGGATACTAAAAAATCGGGCGGTGCATTTGTTCATCAAGGTATCGTCACTATGGGCAACCTGAAAGCTGCTCAATCTGTTGAAGCCATTGTCAAAGCGGATATTCGTGAAGCAACCTCACGTAACCACTCTGCGACGCATCTTTTACATGCGGCTTTACGTCAAGTTTTAGGCGAGCATGTACAACAAAAAGGCTCATTGGTTGCGAGTGAGTTATTGCGTTTTGATTTTGCCAATGATCAACCTGTAACATTTGAACAACTTCAACAAATTGAACGTATTGTTAATAATGAAGTCATTGCCAATACCGCAGTTGAAACTGAACTTTTAGACATCGAAGCAGCAAAAGCAAAAGGCGCAATGATGTTGTTCGGTGAAAAATACGGTGATGAAGTTCGTGTACTGTCTATGGGTACAAGTCAAGAGGAGAAAAACTTCTCAATCGAGCTGTGTGGTGGTATCCATGTAAAACGTACGGGTGACATTGGTCTGTTTAAAATCACTTCTGAAGGTGGTGTTGCAGCAGGTGTACGCCGTATCGAAGCAGTCACAGGTACAAAAGCACTTGAAATCGTACAAAAAGTGGATGCAGACATTGTGCATATCAATGAATTATTGAAAGCACAAAAAGATCAAACAGTTGAAAAAGTTGAGCATTTAGCTGCCAATGCGTCGAGCTTACAAAAGCAGATTGAACAACTCAATCAAAAACTTGCCAATTTCCAAGCAGATGAATTGCTTAGCCAAGTGCAAGAAATCGCAGGTCGTAAAACATTAATCACCACTGTACACAATACCGATGCCAAAGCATTACGTAATTTACATGATGGTGTGAGGTCTAAACTCGACAATGCAATTATTGTGATTGCAGGTGTTGATGCAGATAAAATCAGCTTCATTGCGTCTGTCGCAAAAGAATTTACTGCAACAGTAAAAGCAGGTGACATTATCAAACACTTAGGTCAAGAGCTCGGTGGTAAAGGTGGTGGTAAACCAGATATGGCACAAGGTGGCGCACCGTATAGTGATCAATTAGCAACTGTAATGACTCGTTTAAATACATGGATTGCAGAAAAATAATCCATTCAATATTTCATGATTCAACAAGGCTTTGTATGCGCTTACATTCAAAGCCTTTTAAAAAGCTGAAAAATACTTTTGAAATATGAAATTTACCTCTTAACTATGTTGATCAAAAGATTGTAACCGTTACTGTTTATAATCAAATCTACATAAAAGCAACCTGTAAAACTAGAATTCCTTTAGGATTCAAAGCCATTAACAGGATGAAAATAATGGAGTTTTTAAAGGTGGAGATTGCCTTCACCTTTTAGGCACTCAGTATCAGTATCGACGTTTACTTTTTTAAAAAGTAGAAATACATACTACGTGGTATTTTGAAACGTGTTTTTATTCACCGTTTTAAATATGTGTAAGTGTTAAGTCGTTTGACTTATGACTTGGTAAGGATAGTTATG
Organism: Acinetobacter defluvii; assembly: GCF_001704615.3. NCBI lineage: Bacteria > Pseudomonadati > Pseudomonadota > Gammaproteobacteria > Moraxellales > Moraxellaceae > Acinetobacter > Acinetobacter defluvii. The sequence goes on along the minus strand of NZ_CP029397.2, from coordinate 1,181,390 downwards.
GCATTAATCGTTCAAAAATATGGGGGTACCTCAATGGGTACGCCAGAGCGCATTTTAAATGTTGCTCGTCGTGTAAAGCGTTGGCATGATCATGGTCACAAAGTGGTTGTGGTTGTATCCGCAATGAGTGGTGAAACCAACCGCTTATTGGCTTTAGCGAAAGCCATTACCGAAACCCCTGATCCACGTGAACTAGACCAAATGGTGTCTACAGGTGAGCAGGTGACGATTTCAATGTTATCTATGGCACTGAACTCTATTGGTGTTTCAGCTAAATCTTTGACAGGTCGCCAAGTTGGCATTAAAACCGACAGCGCTTTTACCAAAGCACGTATTGAATCCATTGATACTGATGTAATGTCAACCCTGCTGGATGCGGGCAATGTCATTGTTGTTGCTGGATTCCAAGGTGTAGATGAGCAAGGTAATACCACAACTCTAGGTCGTGGCGGTTCAGATACAACAGGTGTTGCACTTGCTGCAGCATTAAAAGCAGACGAGTGTCAAATCTATACTGATGTTGATGGTGTTTATACCACTGACCCACGTGTCGCACCAAAAGCGAAAAAAGTTGATCGCATTTCATTTGAAGAAATGCTTGAAATGGCATCACTTGGTTCTAAAGTTTTGCAAATTCGTTCTGTTGAATTTGCAGGAAAATACCAAGTGCCTTTACGCGTATTATCAAGTTTTGATAATGACGATGATGGCGCATTCGACGAAGAGTTCAAAAAGAATGTCGGAACACTAATCACCACTGAAGCGGAAGACAACATGGAAAATCCTATTATTTCAGGTATCGCATTTAATCGTGACGAAGCAAAATTAACTATTTTAGGTGTGCCTGATGAACCAGGTATTGCCTCTAAAATTTTGTCACCGATTGGTGCTGCAAATGTTGAAGTGGATATGATTATCCAAAACGTTGAAGAAGACGGTACAACTGATTTTACGTTTACAGTTAACCGTGGCGAGCTCAAAAAAGCCAAAGCGATTTTAGAAGACACAGCCAAAGCCATTAATGCACGTGAAGTTGCGACCCGTGATGACATTGTTAAAGTATCCATCGTAGGTGTAGGTATGCGTTCACACGCAGGCGTAGCAAGTAAAATGTTCACTGCACTTGCAGATGAAGGCATCAATATCTTGATGATTTCAACATCTGAAATCAAAATTTCAGTAATTATTGAAGAAAATTACTTAGAACTTGCAGTTCGTACCTTGCACACCGCTTTTGGTTTAGACCGTGAGCATGGTGAATCTAGCACCCGCGCTTAATTTTTGAGCAAAATTACTTATTATTGGTAATTCTGACCTACAAAATAGCTGAGCCACTATAGTTTTTTATAGTGGCTCTGTTATATTAAGTGTTAAGGTTGTAAAAAATTTCGTCAGAGTGATTTAAAGTGAAAACTTAATCACATTATTCTGTTAAAATGCTCTCTGTTTTCAAGGTTGCTTTCTAAAGAAATTCATTGCAGGTTTAGCGTTTTTGCAAGGAGATAAACATGCTGATTCTGACCCGTCGTGTCGGAGAAACATTAATGATTGGGGATCAAGTCAGTGTCACTGTGCTTGGTGTTAAAGGTAATCAAGTTCGTATTGGTGTGAATGCACCAAAAGAAGTTTCTGTCCATCGTGAAGAAATTTATCAGCGTATTCAACATGAACGTGCGATGCACGAACATTTGCAACACATTGATCAAGATTATCAACCTTCATTTGAAGAAGATAATTACTCACAAAATAACAATAACTTTAATCGTTAAGTGGTTGTTGTTTTGGAAGGTATAAAGCGGCTCTAGAGGCCGCTTTAAATTTTTCAGTTTTCTTCAAAATAACCCTTAAAACTACAATACTATTCAACTAATCCAAGTGCTTTTTTTACTGGAGAATAACTTCTTCGATGTTGAGCAATCACCCCATGTTCTTCAATCGCTGCAAAATGTGCTTTGGTTGGATAACCTTTGTGTTTGGCAAAACCATATTGTGGATACACAGCATCTAGTTCAACCATTTCACGATCTCGTGTCACTTTGGCTAAAATACTTGCCGCTGAAATTTCTGCATGTAACGCATCCCCACCAACCACTGCCTCACACTGCATTTGCAAACCTTGTGGTATTTTATTCCCATCTACAAGCACATATTCAGGTATAATTTTTAAAGCTTCTACTGCACGGCGCATGGCAAGCAATGAAGCTTGTAAAATATTCAGCTTATCAATTTCCTTATGCGACGCTTCAGCAATTGCCCAAGCTAAGGCTTTTTCTTGAATTTCTTTAAATAACTTTTCACGTTTCTTTTCAGTTAATTTTTTAGAATCATTTAGACCCTCAATTGGATTATTTGGATCTAAAATAACTGCAGCAGCTACAACAGAACCTACCAAAGGTCCACGCCCTGCTTCATCTACACCAGCAATTAACATCAAAATTTTCACCCATAAAAAAAGAGGCTGAAAAGATCAGCCTCCTAAGAGTATAGCACAAATTATTTTACTGCTTCTGCCACACAGGCATTAATGGTTTTGGTGACGGCATTGGATACGATTGTTGCACGTGCTTCTGGATCAATTGCGGCAGTTGCCAAATCGACAGCTGTTACACTTTGCGGTGCTTTGTCACTGACACATCCACAAATCTCACCTTGAATATTAGTTTTTTGTTCAGCTGTCATAAGTTTAGTAGCAGTCTGCCATGCAGGTAAGTTGTTCAACTCAGTCGTGCATTTTGCATTAATGGCAATTTTTAATGCTGCTGTACCGAGTTGTTGGGTAGTAGTAGTTGCCGTTGAATTTCCCCCAGTTGTACCTGTAGTTGAAGCACAAGCTGTTAAAGCCAAAGCGATTGGCGCAAGTAAAGCAATGAGTTTTTTCACAATTTATTCCTTGTTATGAAAATTCAGTGTGCCTATTGTGCCGAAAGTCACATATAGTTTAAACCTCAAATTTTCTATATAAATGTAATTTCCCCCAATATTGCTTATTTTTACATCATGTTATCGCTATTTTTGACTAGCGTTGCAAATACAAAACAATTCGTTGAATTTTTAGTGCTGAATTTGATTAAAAAAATAAATATGATGCCTCTAAACAAATTCATGGAACATCATCCAATGTCACAAAAATCAAAATATTATACGAGAACAGCGCAGTGGCTACATTGGCTGATGGCAATTATTTTTATCGTTGCTTATATCATTGGTTTTTATAGCGGTAATTTTTTAAGTTATGAAACAGATGGTAGTTTTAAAGGCGATGTCATTACCTTGCATAAAAATATTGCATCTGTAATGATTTTTTTAGTAATTATCCGAATTTTTTGGCGCTATACTCACCCTGCACCTACATTACCAGATAGCATGTCACCAAGCATGAAGAAAATGGCACATTTAGGTCATTTAGGACTGTATTTCATGCTTTTGGCACTTCCAATTACAGGTTGTTTGTTTAGTTGGAGTGCAGGACATCCTGTACCTGTATTGTATTTATTTGAAATTCCAAAACTTGTACAAGACAACCCTGATTTAACTGCGATTGTAAAACCCTTACATATTTATATTGCTTGGGCAGCAGGTTTATTGTTAATTGGTCATATTGCAGCAGCTTTGAAACATCACTTTATTGATAAAGATAATGTATTACGCAGTATGACTCGTCAGCATGACTAACTGTACGCAACAGTCAAAATAGCTTGATTTTAGGGAATACTAAAACCCACGATTTTAAAAAATAACCCTACAATCAAAATCATAGGTGCAAAAATAAAATCAATCAAGAAGGCTTTCACTAAGCCTTCTTTTTACATAGGGACTTTTTTTCTTGTGTTAAAGTTAAATTAAAGTATTCAATTTGATGACTTTGTGCAGCTAGATTTTCAGGAAAATGTGTCAGCGTTTCCACACATACAGGACGTTTTAATTTAAAATTTTGCAAAATTTGATTTAGAATATCCGCATAATGTTGTGCCTTTGCACGGGTATAATTCTCGTCATCATCAATCTCTCGAATCTCAATATCCATCACCGTTTGCTGTTCAGCATGAGAAATAAAAGCTTTTTTAGGAAAAATTGCAAATACATTGGAAGCTATTGCAATAAGTAAGGCAGACTGATTGGGCTGACATTATGTGGATTTTTATTTTTCTACACGTGCAATTTGAACAATACGTTAATGCAGCAACTCTGTATATTCTTTTTAATTTATTTGCGACCAATACGGATTTAGAAAAGCGCCATGCATAGCCAACACCATGCCAAAACATAACAAATGAATCACGAGATAAATATAGAGAAATTTTATTAGATTCAATTTAAAGACTTTTATTTTATCCGTCAAATCAGTTTGAGTATCAAATGGATAAAGCAATAACAGCATACCGCTTTATCCCATTCAAAAATCAATTCAATGCAGCAATTTGCTCAGTCCATTTTTGCTTTTCTGTATCAGAAATAAAGGATGCTTCAAATGAGTTTTGTGCAAGCTGTTTCAATTCAGCATGGCTCAAATCCAAAGCCTCTGCAATCGCAAAGAAATTGTCATTCATATAACCACCAAAATAAGAAGGATCATCTGAATTGACAGTGACGTGCACACCCTGTTGTAACAGGCGTTGAATGTTGTGTTGAACCATATCGTCCACCACACAGAGTTTTAAATTACTCAATGGACAAACCGTAAGTGGCATTTTTTCTGCAATCAAACGCTCAAGTAGTTTTGAATCTTCTTCAGAACGCACACCATGATCAATACGATTAACTTTGAGTAAATCCAAAGCTTGCCATACATACTCCGCAGGACCTTCTTCACCCGCATGCGCCACGATCAAAAATCCTGCTTCACGGGCTTTGGCAAAGACACGTTCAAACTTTTCAGGTGGATGCCCCACTTCACTTGAGTCCAAACCTACACCAATAATTTGATCTTTATATGGCAATGCTTGCGCTAAAGTTTCAAATGCGGCTTCTTCAGTTAAATGTCGTAAGAAACACATAATTAAATGTGAACTAATGTTTAATTTTTCACGTGCATCATCACAAGCACGTTGCAAACCATTGATCACCGTTGCAAATGCCACGCCACGATCGGTATGGGTTTGTGGATCAAAGAACATTTCGGTATGTACAACATTGTCTTCAGCACATTTTTCAAAATATGCCCAAGCCAAATCATAAAAATCTTGTTCATAAATCAAAACCGCAGCCCCTGCATAATAAATATCCAGAAAAGACTGTAAGTTATGAAAGTTATAGGCTTGTTTAACTTCTTCAACAGATTTATACGGAATCTCGATCTGATTACGTTGAGCAATCGCAAACATGAGTTCAGGCTCAAACGTTCCTTCAATATGCACATGCAATTCTGCCTTTGGCAAAGCACGTATGAGTTCATTTCTATTCATGTTTATCCTCAAATTTCCAAAATAATTTTACATTCATTTCAAAATAAAAAAGGGTGCAAACTGAGTTTACACCCTTTTCCTAATACAGAAAATTAGCCACCAAATGCAACAAATTTAATCACCCAAAGTACTGCAATAATCCATACCATATATGGTACAGTTGCTGCTTTACCTGTAAATAATTTCACCAATGCGTAGCTGATAAAGCCCATCGCAATACCGTCTGCAATTGAATATGTAAACGGCATAAATACAATGGTTAAAAATGCAGGAACCGCTTCTGTGATGTCATCCCATTCAATATTGGTGATGCCTTGAATCATCAACACCCCTACAAATAATAACGCTGGTGCCGTAGCAAAACTCGGTACTGACTGTGCCAAAGGCGCTAGGAATAAACACGCAATAAATAACACGCCTACAACAACTGCCGTTAAGCCAGTACGCCCACCTGCTGCTACACCTGCCGAAGATTCGATATAAGGGGTGGTGGATGATGTACCAAGTGCAGCACCTGCCACAATCGCTGTCGAATCGGCAAATAATGCTTTTTTCAAACGAGGTAATTTACCCTCTTTCAATAAACCTGCACGATGCGAAACACCAACCAATGTTCCTGTTGAGTCAAACAAATCGACAAGGAAAAATACGAAAATGACACCAATTAAACTTGCAGTAAATAGACCTTCAAAATCCATTTGCATAAACGTTGGCGCAATAGATGGAATCGAGCCAACTACACCTTTAAACTCGTTATAACCCAAAACAGTAGATAATGCGGTAATCACTAAGATACTGATGATAATTGCACCACGTACTTTAAAATGATGCATGATTACGACAAGGAAAAAACCAAATAATGCCAACAACACAGTTGGTTGTTTTAAATCCCCTAAACCGACCAAAGTGGCTGGATTATCAACAATAATTCCTGCATTTTTTAATGCAACCAAAGCAAGGAATAAACCAATCCCGCCACCGATGGCAAACTTTAATGACATCGGAATCGCATTCACAATCGCTTCACGGATTTTGAACATACTGATCGCAATAAAGATCAGACCAGACATAAATACAGCGGCTAATGCTGTTTGCCAAGGCACACTCATACCGATACAAACTGAATAAGTGAAATAGGCATTCAGCCCCATACCTGGTGCCAGCGCAATTGGGTAGTTTGCAACAATCCCCATCACCAAACAACCAATCGCTGCTGCTAAACAAGTTGCAACAAATACTGCCCCATGATCCATCCCTGTCTCAGAGAGAATTAAAGGATTCACAATGATGATGTAACACATGGTTAAAAACGTAGTTACACCAGCAAGGATTTCAGTTCTGAACGTCGTTTTGTTCTCACTGAGTTTGAATAAGCGTTCAAGCAAACCCGTAGAAGGATTTGGAGTCATCATTGTTGAGCCCCTATGAAAATTGAGCTATGTGTTGATAAGGTTTTTTGTACATAAATCAAGTGAGTCTTATCAAAAAAATTTGAAAAATACATTCAATTTATAGACCAAAATGACAGAAATGATAAAGAACTTTGAACTAAAAAAGCTGCAAAAATGCAGCTTTCTATACATTCTCAGGTTTGCTTCAGTGGCGACCTGTTCTTTATCTAAATACGATTGGCAAATTATACCATATTGTTTATTTATTTTTTTAAAATAGCGAAATCATGCTAAATAATTTACACATTACTTTGCTTCTAACAAGTTACTTTATGGATTATTTCCCACAGACAATATACTGCTATCGGCTTCTTGAGCGAGTCTAAGCATTTCTTGTTCTTTACGTTTATTTGTATCCACATATACCCAATATCCAACTGCAATAATTGCGGTAATAACAAAGAATACGATGACCTTGACCATGAGTTTTTTATTTATCGAGAATTTCATTTATCTTAACACCAAAAATGTGATTAAGTTTGCATTTTATTGAATTTTGTTAAAGAATATTTTTAGATATGCTAAGAATATCCTTTAACTGAGTTTTAAAGTTATGGCTAAAAAGTTTTGATTTAAATAGATCTATCAAATCATAGATCAAAAAATAGCACTTGTAAAAACTATTTTAAATACAAAAAGATATTTTAAATAAAACATAAAATTATTAAGTTATTTTTAAAAATAAAACATCCCATCTACGCTCATCGTCATTTAATACTGACAATTCACCTCTGGAAAAGCGTGTCGAGGATGCAACAACATCTCATGTTGCCAAATCTCATACATAGGAATTTTCACATCTAAAGCCAAAGGCAGTTTTTTAGGGTTAAAATACATATGATTTAAATCTTGTCCCCAAGCAATTAAATCAATATCTAAAGAGATATGATGGGATGGGCGTACACGACCTGAATCTGATTCCATTTTTTTTAACAATGCAGTCATCTCCAGGATAGATAAATGACTCCGCAATAAACATGCCGCATTGCAATAATCCTCACCGATATGATCTCGACAAGGAATCAAATAAATTTTAGAAAATGTCACTTCACCCAAAGCTTTAATTTGTGCAAAAGCATTTTTAAGATGTTGTTTTGGTTGGTGATTACTCGCCAGTGCGAGGGCAAAAATCGTTGCGGTGTCGTTCAAGACGAATTCCTACAGAGTTTGCTTGCGGGATGATTGCAGGCTTACGGATGCTAATCATAATAGATTCAATTGCAGGAAAGGTAGTAAAAAGTGCATGCAAAACCAATTTAGCTGCATGTTCGATTAATTTTGGTGCAGCATCTTGAATGACTTTGCTTGAAATCTCACAAATTTCTGCATAATTCAGTGTATCTTCAAGCTCATCCGAATTTGAAGCCTGTTCCAAATCAATATGTATAGTCAAATCCAACAACAGGGGTTGAATAATCTGGCGCTCCCAATTAAAGCATCCAACGACCGTATCGACTTTTAAACCTTCAATGATAATTGCATCCATGACTCAAAATTCTCTATTTTAATTAAAAGCTCCCCCTCTCAAAAGGAGGAATAAGAGGGATTCAATAATAAAATACCCTCCCTTACCAAACACAGTTGCTCACATTGAAACAAGGAAAGGCTTTAAATCACTGCTTTAACAATGTCGCAGGATCAAGATTTTGCACCATTTGTAAACGTTGGTCAGCATAAATATCAGTATATGGTGCTAAAACACGCATGAAACGATCAAAATACAACATTTGTTTAAACAGCAAGGCAAAGTCACGTGGGAAACGGATGCCATGACGCTCACCGACCGCAACCATATCCAGCATAATGTCATTTAGATCAGACGGATTAGATGTCATGATTTGCTGAGGATCAGCGAGTAGTACACCACTAAATAAACGCTCTAAATCATCTGCCAAAACTTTGGTATCAATTTTCTTATCGGTCATGCCCATTTTCAGCATGTTTTCAGCCATCAATTGATAATTGGTATGTTGTAAGGCATCCATAAATGCAATACATGCCGTCCACACTTGCGGGTTTAACTGCCCCACAATCCCAAAATCAATAAAACCCACTCGCCCATCTTCAAGCAACATCAGATTACCGGCATGCAGATCGGCATGAAAACTTTCACACATCATCAAACTACCGAACCAAGTGTTCATGGCCGTAATTAAAACCTGCGAAGGGTCTTTGGCTACTTTTTTAACCACTTCAAAGTCGGTTAATGGTACACCATACAAACGTTGCATGGTGAGTACACGGCGAGTTGAATATTGAGGATATACCTTAGGTGCTGTTGCTGCCTGATTTTGTGAAACATTCAAATAATTCACAAAATCCTCTAGGTTTTTGGCTTCTTCAATAAAATCAACTTCACGTACCATACGCGTTTTGATCTCATCAACAATATCCGCCAGTGATGCAAATTTAACTTTTGGTACTGCTTTTTCAAGCAGTTTTGTTGCCCAATGCAGCACATTTAAATCTGTATATAAAATCGTTTCGACACCTGGCTTTTGTACTTTAATCACCACATCTTCGCCAGTGACAAGTTTGGCTGCATGCACTTGTGCAATTGATGCAGATGCCAATGGTGTTTCCTCAATGGAAGCAAAAATTTCAGACAAATCACGTCCTGCAAACTCTTGCTCTAAAACACCTTGTACATAACTAAATGGTAAATATGGTGTCTGATCTAAACAGCCTTGGAATTCCTCGACATATTCTCGTGGGAATAACGAAGGTGTACTGGCAATAAATTGACCGAGTTTTATATAGGTTGAGCCTAAAGACTCAAAAGTTTCTCGCATCAGTTTGGCATTGCTCGGCTTTTCAGTGGCGTACTTAATGCCCGCTTTGGCTGCGATGACAGCCGTTTCACCCACACGAGCAACGGAGCGTAGCCCGTCTAAAAATATATTATTTTTCATGATGTCAAATACAAAGTAATTAATAGCAATAAATTAAGCCAAGTTTAGCAAATTATATACTCCTTGCTGTATGACTTGCCTGACAGTTTGCACAATCTTGATCTTTTTCAAAGGCTAAAATTCGTTGTTTCATTGTTAAGCCATCCCAAATAAGTAATTTTTGTTTTAAAGCCATCTGATTTAAACCTAAATATAATAAAGCATGATGTGCTTGCAAACTCGCCATCACATTGGGTGTGGTTGCTAGCACCCCAGAATCCGCACAACGTAAACTTTCATTCTCATGATTTTCTTTAGGGAATAGACATTCATAACATGCTGAATGTTCTGCTACCATAAACAGTTGTCCTTGAAAACCGATCGCCGATGCACTGATTAAGGCAACATGATTTTGCGTACAGGATTGATTGACCAAATATCGTGTTGAGAAATTATCACAACCATCTAAAACCAAATCTTGTTGTGCAATCAAGTATTGGGCATTTTGCTCATCTAGTTTTTCTGTCAAACTTTCAACTTGTAAAAATGGATTAATCAGACGTAACCTTTTCGCTAATATTTCAGCTTTATAAAAACCAATATCCTGTGCTGTATAAGCAATTTGTCTTTGTAAATTACTGATTTCAACTGTATCTGCATCTATAAGTGTAATCTTACCCACACCAGCACGTGCAAGTAATTCAGCGGTTGTGCAACCAATCCCACCACAACCAACGATCAAGATATTGGCTAACTTCAATTTTTCTTGCGCTTCAATATCCCAACCATCAAGCAAAATTTGACGTGAGTAAAGCTGCATTTCTGCATCATTCAGCTCTAAATCTAGTGCAGGTGCTGTTGTCACAAGCATTTCCTATCCAAGTAATCTGTATAACTTCATAAATATTATAGTTGATCTTAACCGCGATGGAGACTTAACTTTAGATATGCCGTGAAAAATAGTTAAAAGCCATAATAGTAAATTTAAATTATTGAAATTTGAAAACATTTTTAATTTATTGTATAGTAACATCATTCAATCAAGCCGCATTCAGCTTATTTAACTCTTAAATAGGCTTAGGGTCTTTTTATCTTTTAGTTGGGAGTAAATGGCAAGTGTTTAAAGCATTTAAACAATTATTCTGTAAACATCATTTTGTTGAGTACGAAATACAACATCTACACATTGCTGAATGTGTAAAATGTGGTTTGCAATTTCCACATTAATTTTAAAATTAAGTCAAAGATTTTGTTAAGTTTTAAGTATTCTCTGAAAAAAAGCACCCTTTCGGGTGCAAAGAGACAGACTGCAATCAATTAAACCGCTTGTTGGATACCTTGTAATTTTGCGATTTCCTGCTGTTTTAATAAATTACGCTGGATTTTCCCACTTGACGTTTTGGGTAAATACTCAACAAACTCAATTTCTCTTGGGTATGAATGCTTCGATAAACGAGAACGAACATATTCTTGTAAACGAGTTGCCACAGCTTCTGATGCCGAAGCTTGCGGTTTAAGTACCACAAATGCTTTTACAATCTCTGTGCGTTCTGGGTCAGGCTTTCCAATGACAGCAGACTCTAACACTTCAGCACATTCTAAAAGTGTACTTTCAACATCAAAAGGTCCAACCCGATAGCCTGACGTTGTAATCACATCGTCAGCACGACCAACAAAGTCTACCCCACCAAATTCATTGAGCTTAACGGTATCTCCTGTTAAATAGTAATTTCCTACAAATGACTTACGATTATGCCCCCCATAACCTTTAAACCAGGTTAAAGGAGATTGTGAAAAATCTATCGCCAATGTTCCAATACCACCACGTTCAACTTCTTCGTAATTTTGGTTTAACACTGCAAAACGATGCCCAGGGTTTGCAAAACCTGCTGAACCCACTTTAATCGGATGAGCAAGCGCATGATGGTTGCCAATCACCATCCCAAGTTCAGTTTGTCCATATTGATCAAAAATATTGACATTTAAATCGTGTTTAAACCAATGAATGACTTCTGGCGTTAAGGGTTCACCTGCACTACTGACGACTCGTAAATGTGTTTTAATCGAATCATCAAATTTTTCTTTAAAGCCAAAGAACATACGAAATGCGGTTGGTGATCCTGTCAGATTACTCACTTTATACTTTTTAATGATCTCAAGAGCATGATCTACGCTAAATGCACGCTCATCCATAATGATGCTATGCCCTAAAGCTAATGGACCTGCAATACCATAATACAAACCATACGCCCAACCTGGGTCTGCCAAATTCCAAAATGAATCCTGTTCAGTTAGTCCCACCACATGACGCATATATTCTTTAAATGCCACTACAGCTTTTAAGGGTACAGGTACTGATTTTGCTAAACCTGTCGTGCCTGAAGTAAACATCATTAAAAAATCATCAGCAAAAGTCAGCGAGACTGACGTACATTGTTCAGATTGCTTTTCTAGTTCTTGCCAAAAATCAGGGTCTAGTTTTTTCTCATCCGCATTCTGATAAACCGTTAAAATACGATGAACTTCGATATTATTGAGTTTGACTCGTTGTTCTTGATTGGTCACGACCAATTGAGTATTTGCGGTTTCAAGACGATGTTCAATCGCTTTGGATTCAAAAGCCGTAAATAAGGGCTGATAAATCGCCCCGATACGCCAAGTTGCTAAAATCGTGATGAGTAATTCAGGTGTGCGTGGCAATAATCCTGCGATGCAGTCGCCAGTTTGAATGCCAATACTGCTAAAGTAATTGGCTAATTTTCCTGAAGCGTCAGCAAGTTGCTCAAATGTCCATTGTTCTGACTCAGCATTTTTCCCTTGCCAAATCAAAGCAACTTTGTTTTGCCCAACATAACGCCCACAACACTCGTTATATGCATTGATCGCATCAACTGTGCCAACCAATTGTTCAGCGATCAATTTTTCAAAATCAAATTCTTGATGTGCTTGCTCTAACGTCTTCATGACAATTCATCCTCTATTCTGCATACAAACATTCATGTTTTGCTGAGAACTTTTACATTTTTGTTTTGAAAGTTCACTCATTGAACATTTCTTAAGATGTCTATAGATAATCATGAATAAAATTATGGGACAATTTCCAAACACCGCAATTCACATGCAGCTTTTGGACAATAAAAAATCAAATCCATTGACTAAGTGAATCCTGCACCAGTTTAAGATGTCATTTTAATGTGATACACAATCAATTTTTAATGCTTTAATAAAAGTAAGTTACTTTAAATCATTAACTGAAGCATATTTGAAGTGAGTCAAATTTAACGATATACTTTGCAAAGATAAAGTTTCATATAATTTCAATCTACTGAAATTTAAAACTAGAAAATAAAGATCCCCGCTATAGCAAGGAAAATATATTTGCCTCTACTACAAATCAGTGCAGCGCTTGGCCCTGCTGAATGTGAACTCGCTGTAAAATACACGCTACAAGAAATGCAAAAAGAAGCCAAAACTCAGCAAATCAATTTAGAAATTATTGAATCGAATGCAACGCACTATGGCTATTCTTCTATTTTATGTAATGTTGCTGAGGATGCACAAGTTTGGTTAAATACTTGGCTAGGCACAATTCAATGGACGTTTCAAAGTAAAATCCGCCCCAATCACAAACGTAAAAACTGGTTTGTGGGGGTGACGCAATGTCAACAAATAGCGCAACTTCCCCATGATGACACAATTATTTTTCAAGCATGTCGTGCATCGGGTGCAGGGGGACAACATGTTAATACAACAGATTCTGCGATTCATGCAACGCATATCGCATCAGGGATTAGTGTTAAAGTCATGTCTGAGCGCAGTCAACATGCTAATAAACGCTTAGCGAAAGAATTAATTACCCTTAAACTTCAGCAACACGCAGAAAATGCAAAAGAAACTCAGAAACAAACACAGCATTTACAACATGCGCTCGTTGAAAGAGGAAATGCTGTCCGATCTTTCAAAAAATAAAGACTTAGATCTGTTCAATATTTTTAAACTTTTACAATATTTTGTTTATTCTCTAAAATCTCAGGCAAACTACGCTCAATCCAAGTAATTAAATAATTCAATTTTTCAGCCGCTTGTGCACCTAAAAAAGTTAATTGATATTCAACCTTTGGCGGAACTTCAGGATAGACTGTTCTTAAAATAAAACCATCTTGTTCTAATGTTTTTAGAGTTTGCGCCAACATTTTTTCACTCACACCTTCAATTTTTTGTTGCAATTCACTAAAACGCAATACTCCTTCGCTTAAACTTTTTAGAATCAATACCGCCCACTTACTCGTAATATGTTCTAATATTTGCCGTGAAGGACATTCACTCGACAAAACTTGCCCGATTAACTTACTGGTTGCATATGTACTCATCAAAATCTCTCTTCCGTAAATAGCTAACTTCTAGCTATATACTTACAATTTGTTAGTATTGATTTTAATATCATAGCACTAAGTATAAAAAATATACAACCAATCGTAGTAATCTATAATAAAGCCATGATTAAGACATTTCTTTGAGGCTAAAAACTTAACCACTTAAGAGCAAGTTTAAGCATTTTGACTCGTAATTGTTTACATGATTCTTATTCAATTAAGGATGTATATTTTTGATAGGTAAATCAATCTGTAAACCTAAATCTGCTAATGATTGACGCTCACGGTTGTACATTGTGGCATTAAACTTGGTAATCTTTTTCATGGTCATTGGATCATTAAGATTCAATGTTGGTCTAAATGTATGCTTTACATATAGATTCAACATATCATCAAATTCAAATTGCACAGGACCACTAAACATAATTTTAATCGGCAATTGATAGGTACGTTTTAAATGAAATGGCACATCCAGTTGCACAGGAATATCAACTTTTATTGGAAACTTTGGTAGTAATTTATTCTTATAAATTAGGTCTGTATCGGCATCCAATGGCATGATGGTGTTAATTTTAATACTGGTCTGATAGTCAATATCTACAGAAATGGGTGTTTCTACAACAAAAGCCAAATCAGCAGGATAACGCCCTTTTAAAGGCAGATTTAATTTACGTTCGATATTCAACTCAGTATCTAGACTTCCGATTGCTTGTGTTTCCAAATAGTTCCCTACATGGATTTGAGTTGGTAGAGAATCTGACAACTGTATCTCGGCATTTTGTGCGGAAACTTGCATGGATGCTTGAACATTCAAATAAAGCCAAAACAAAACCGCAACCAATAAAACAACCACAATAAAGCTAATCATTAAATTTCTAACAGAATGAAAGACAGCCATCGCCTTACTCCTTCACTTTCTGAGGTGTAGAGCTCGTTTGATCTTGGATTTCAGTATCGCTTTTAGACAACTTAATGCTATTCAATGGGATTTTTAAATCACCTTTTTGAATTTTCACTGGTAGCGTATTTTTCACATCGACTGTTGCATCCAAACTAGATTTAATTGGTACATTTAGATGCCCTTGAATTGGAATATTGGTTTTTAAAGTCGCATTTAAGGGAATTCTTAAATTTTCTTTAAGTACGGCTCTAACAGGTGCATCAAATTTTAAGTGAACACGTTGATTTAATGGAACTTGTAAGTTTATCGGCACTTCCATTTTAATCGGAATAATACCTTTCAACGGTAAGGTAATATCTTTGCCCATTACCCTCACTTGAACTTTGGTATCAATCGGCATATTCTGATCGACTTTCAAAACTTCTTGTACTGGGATAACAGTCTGAATTGGAACGAGATTATCAAAGTATACACGTGGAGTAAGTGCTTGAGTTATGGGTAAATTCAGATTTTCATGAATTGGAATCTCAGCATTGACACGCCCTGTCACATCAACATCTAAAGCTTCATGGATTTTTACTTTCGCTTGTAAAGGTTCTTTTAAATCAATGCTCACAGATTGATTTTCAAGCGGTATGTAAATATTAAAATGTTTAAATACCCATATCGCAATCAGTACACCACAAATTGCTGCAAAAATGATAAAGCATAAACCAATCACTAATTTCTTAAATTGCAATGTACTATCCTTAGCTTATCTACTTGTTTTAATGCACCTATTCTAACCTTAATGTGACACTCTTAACGTATATTTATGTTCGACAACTGTCTACTTTTTTCAAACTTTGCGCCACATTGATTCATTTTTTATCAAAAATGGATGGCTATTCTATTTTCAGTATATTGCAGTAGATCACTTGCAATAATACAGTTTTCTTATTCTTCATTTGTATAATACTTTAATTTAAATCGCTTATAGTATTTTATAAACATCCTGCCAATTAAAAAAGAGCCTCAATTGAGGCTCTTTTTATAACTGATTTACAAATTAAGCAGTGGTTTCAGCAGGCACTTTTGGATAGCTTACGCCGCCCATTTGTTCAGCGATACGCAATACTTGGCAGCTATAACCCACTTCGTTATCGTACCAGATGTATGCAGTTAAACGGTTACCCGACGTAATTGTTGCTTGAGCATCAAATACGCCCGCAGTGCGTGAACCGATAAAGTCAGACGATACAACTTCAGTCGAATTTGTATAACCAATCTGACCTTGAAGATTTGAATTGATTGAAATTTGACGAATGTATTCATTCACTTCTTCACGATCAACTTCTTTATCTAAAGTTAAGTTTAAAATCGCAAGCGAAACGTTAGGTGTAGGCACACGTACAGAGTTACCAGTCAATTTACCTTGAAGTGCAGGCAATGCTTTTGCAACTGCTTTTGCAGCACCCGTTTCAGTAATCACCATGTTTAATGTTGCAGCACGACCACGACGATCAGCTTTATGATAGTTGTCGATTAAGTTCTGGTCATTGGTGAATGAGTGAACAGTTTCAACATGACCATTAATCACCGTATATTTGTCATGCAATACTTTTAAAGTTGGTGTAATAGCATTGGTTGTACAGCTTGCAGCAGAGATGATTTTATCTTCAGCTAAAATGTCAGCTTGGTTCACACCAAATACAACGTTCTTCATGTCACCTTTACCAGGTGCAGTCAAGATTACACGTGCAGCGCCTGGGCATTGTAAATGTTGTGCAAGACCGTCATTGTCACGCCATTTACCTGTATTATCAATCACTAATGCATTTTCGATACCATATGCTGTGTAGTCTACTTCAGCAGGGCTAGATGCATAGATCACTTTGATAAAGTTACCATTTGCAATGATTGCTTCATTTTCTTCATCTACAGAAATCGTTCCTGCAAATGGACCATGAATAGAGTCACGGCGTAATAAAGACGCACGCTTTTCTAAGTCACCATCAGATGATTTACGAACCACGATCGCTTTTAAGTTTAAACCACGACCCAAACCAGATTGGCTAATGATTAAACGTGCAAGGATACGACCAATACGACCAAAACCATATAGTACAACGTCTTTAGGCTCTACAGATGCAGCATTGCCTGTCAAAGATTGCACTGCATTTGCAACAAATGCATCAACATCGCCACCTTTTTCTTTAAACTCAACTGCAAGTTTACCTAAGTCTACTTCAGCAGAACCGATATTTTCTATTTTCGCTAAAGCTTCTAAAATAGGGAAAGTATGAACAACAGAAAGTTCAACATCTAATACACGTGTACGGCGATGTGTTTTTAAGATTTGAATCACCGAACGGTTCACTAAAGAACGACCGTAAACAGAAGTGACAATATTTTTTTCACGGTATAATTGTCCGATTAAAGCAATCATACGTTCCGCGATTTCTTCACGGTTTTTCCAACGACCTTGATGCTCTGCGTGTAGGGCGATGATAGTGTCTTTGCTCACAGATACGTCCTCTATTTTATGTATATCTAGACTTAGTTTAAAAACCCCAATATTGTAATGGAATTCTCTCTAAGAATGAATCGAAAGCTGAGCCAGCAAAGTACTTTTTGTTGTATATTCATTATAAAATTACAAAATAGTCATAATTATTCTGATTATTTCTAATCTTAATCACCAAACCACATATTTAAAATCTGTTTTACATGCAGATTTAGGATTTATTTTTTTCGATACGTTGTTGTACATTCTCTACATTTCTGATGAGATTCTGTGCATTACGCTTTTGTGCATACAAATGTAAACTGCCTTCAATGACCAAAATTCCCACTGCACACCAAATCGGAATATAAGTCAGCCATTCATCTGGAGTAATATTTTCCCCCAATGCCAAAGATGCCAATGCCAAAAGTACAGGTTCTAAATAACTCAACAAACCAAAAAGTATCAAGGGTAAATAGCGACTTGCTAAAATATAACTGCCTAAACCTATTGCACTGAGTAAACCAAGTCCTGCAACCACCAACCATAAATAGCCATTCTCCATAAACAAGGCAAAAGGTGTATTTCCCATTTGCACAAAATAGATCGCGACTGGCATGCAAATGAGAAGATCCCACCAAAAACCACCCAAGTTATCGGTTTGAATTTTCTTACGAATGAGGAAATACAGTGCATAACCCACAGCTACTGCCATGGTTTCCCATGCAATACTGCCCAAACGCCAAATTTCATGCCCAACGCCAAATACAGCACAACCCACCGCCAACAACTGTAATTTGGATAACTTTTCTTTGAAGAAAATACTGCCTAGCAATACCAAAAACAAAGGCAATAAAAAATAGCCCAAGGATACTTGCAGTCCTCGTCCATTCATCGGTCCCCATAAAAACAACCATAGTTGGAAACAAGTAAGTGCAGAGCTAAGCATCAAAATAAGCAATAAGGCAGGTTTGGCGATAATACGTTGGTAAATAGTTTTAACGTGTGCCCAATCACCACTATAAAACATAAATAGCGTTAAAAAAGGCAAAGTTGAAATGATGCGCCACCCAAAAGTTTGTTGATTATCAAAAACATGTAGCAATTGACTATAAAAATATAAAACGCCAAAAGTGACCGATGCCAAAACGGATAATGCTACACCTTTAAACATCTGTCACCTCTAGATCATTTTAGCGAGGTATTATAAGCATAATTATTCAGATATATTTGAAAGTTCAAGTATAAATGATTTTTATCACCACTAAGGCTCAGTCTGTTCAGAACGAATCATATCTTTTGTACTAAAACCCAAGGTTTGAGCATAACGTAGATATTCTTTGACTTTTTGTTCATCAGGATGCGGTGTACGTGACAAAACCCATAGATACTTACGTTTCGGTTCCCCCACTAAAGCCATTTGATATTGAGGATCGACCTTTAAAATCCAATAATCACCTCGTCCAAAAGGCATCCAACGTACAGCTTCAGGTAAAAAACTCACTTTTATTTTTGAGTTATACGGTTCATTACTAATAAACCCTTCTCCCAAAGAGCGTAATTCATTACCTTGCTCATCAATACAACGATTATCTACAGCCAAATTGCCATACTCATTAATGGTATAGCGTGCCGTGACATCTTTTTGACATTCTTTTTGAAAATATAATGGCTTACGTGCAATCTCATACCAAAGCCCAAGATATTTATCCAGTTCTACATGCGGCACAGTGGCAAGTGAACGATCCTGTGCATAGAGTTGAGTACTGAATGCCAGTCCCAAAAACAAAAAGCCTCGAACCAGCATTTGGCTATTTTTATTCCTCATCGTGGGTATTTTTTTGATTAAACTCACACTCTACCCTCATATTTCTTCAAATTTATAATTATTAAAATAATCATAAATTTAAGCTTAAATTGTAGCTTTATGTATCTTTTAATTTCATGAAAGCCACAATCTAACTTGTGCTTAGTTCCGCTATTGTAACATTAATGCTTTAAAACGCAGAATTTCATCACGGATTCGTGCTGCCTGCTCAAACTGTAATTCCTTCGATGCTTTTAACATTTCTTTTTCAAGTTTAGAAATATGCTTCGCCAATAACTTTGGATTTGACAATAAATGTTGCTCATCTGCACTCATGACACGGGCTTGATTCATGATTTTTTCATCAATTTGATCATCATCTAACACTTCGCCTGTATCAATTTCTTTAATCGCTTGACGAACAGCACTACGTGGCACGATGCCATGTTCTTGATTAAACTGAATCTGTTTATTACGACGACGTTCTGTTTCATCGATGGCTTTTTGCATCGAATCGGTAATTCGATCTGCATATAAAATCGCTTTACCTTTGATATTTCGTGCCGCACGACCAATTGTTTGGATCAATGAGCGTTCTGAACGTAAAAACCCTTCTTTATCAGCATCCAAAATAGCCACCAGAGATACTTCTGGCATGTCTAAACCTTCACGTAATAGGTTAATCCCGACCAAAACATCATGTACGCCTGTACGTAGTTCATGAATAATTTTTACTCGTTCAACGGTATCAATATCAGAATGTAGATAGGCAACTTTGATTCCATATTCTTTCAAATAAGACGTTAAATCCTCTGCCATACGCTTGGTCAAGGTAGTAACTAAAACCCGCTCATTCAAATCTTTACGAATATTAATTTCTGATAAAACATCATCGACTTGGGTCAAAACTGGACGGATTTCAATTTCAGGGTCAATCAATCCTGTTGGACGCACCACCTGCTCAGCGACTTGCTCCGATTTTTCGAGTTCATATTTTGCAGGTGTGGCACTGACATAAATCGTAGTAGGAACGATTCTTTCCCATTCCTCAAATTTCATTGGGCGATTATCCAATGCACTTGGCAATCGAAAACCATAATTGACCAAATTCTCTTTACGTGAACGGTCACCTTTATACATTGCGCCAATTTGCGGTACAGTCACATGCGATTCGTCAATAATTAACAAAGCATCATCAGGAATATAATCAAATAAAGTCGGGGGGGCTTCTCCCGCAGGTCGCCCAGACAAATGTCGTGAATAGTTTTCGATACCGTTGGTGTAACCCAATTGTTGCATCATTTCCAAGTCATAACGAGTACGTTGCTCAATCCGTTGTAATTCAAGCAGTTTGTCATGCGTTTTAAAGTACGCTTGACGTTCTTTAAGTTCTTCTTGAATCGTGCCAATCGCACGCTGTAAGTTATCTTTTGGTGTCACATAATGACTTTTTGGATAAATCGTAACACGTGGCACTTTGCGGATCATTTTCCCTGTTAAAGGGTCAAACCAACGGATCGAATCGACTTCATCATCAAACAGTTCTATACGAATGGCATATTGATCTGATTCGGCAGGGAAAATATCTAAAATTTCGCCACGAATACGGTACGTACCACGTAAAAACTCCAGCTCATTACGAGTATATTGCATTTCGACTAAACGGCGAATAATGTCATCACGAGCAACACGATCACCTTGTACCACATGCAACAACATACTCATGTAAGCATTGGGGTCACCCAAACCATAAATCGCAGAAACGGAAGCAACAATAATCGCATCACGACGTTCTAATAATGCTCGCGTTGCAGAAAGTCGCATTTGGTCGATGTGATCATTGATCGAAGAATCCTTTTCGATAAATGTATCTGAAGATGGCACATACGCTTCAGGCTGATAATAATCATAATAACTGACGAAATATTCCACCGCATTGTGAGGGAAAAATGCTTTAAATTCGCCATACAACTGTGCAGCAAGAGTTTTATTATGCGCCATGATAATGGTTGGACGTTGCGTTTGTGCAATGACATTTGCCATAGTATAGGTTTTTCCTGAACCTGTTACCCCAAGCAAAAGTTGATCATGCAAGCCTCTATTGACCCCATCCACTAATTTTTTAATTGCTTGTGGCTGATCACCCGCAGGCTGATAGTTGGTGACGAGTTCAAAAGGTTGACCTTCTTGCATACAAATACTTCGGTATCAAATAACAATGTCTTTATTATGAGGGCAAAGCGTATAGATACAATGTCATGATCAATGAGTTTTTAGTAAAACTTTTTATCAAATGTGGGGGACAAGTCCTCTGAATTTTCATATTTATGTGTTTACTTCTATAGCGATATCTCATATCCACAATTTCAGTGACAAAATCATCTTACTTACACATTTTCCTCAAAATATGAATCCGTTCGCACTCCTCAGCTCTTTTTTATTTTCAATGTGTTATTTTCTTTTAATATCATATCTAGACCACTTGACCATTCTCCAATTCAATTGCAACATGAAGCATAGCCATATTATGGAAGCATAGCAAAATGACTTACCAATATCATGATGAAAGTATTATTAAAAACTTACCAGAAGATACGGTTTTCGTTTTTGGGAGTAATATGGCAGGTACACATCAAGGCGGTGCAGCCAAAATTGCACATCAATACTTTGGTGCAATGAAAGGTGTTGGGCGTGGTTGGTCAGGTCAAAGTTTTGCGATTCCAACCATGAATGAGCATTTACAGCAAATGCCATTGTCACAAATCCAACATTATGTAGATGATTTTAAAATTTATACTAAAAACCATCCTAAAACCAAATATTTTGTGACTGCGGTCGGCTGTGGGGTTGCTGGATATAAGGTGGAAGAAATTGCACCTATGTTTAAAGGTATTTCACATAATGTGATTTTTCCTGTTTCTTTTCGTCCTTTTGTTGAGAAAACATTACCAAAGCTTACACAACACTCACTACAAGCTTTCATTCAAGAAGCGATAATTTTCAGTGAAGACCTCTCTCAAAGCATCCAAGCTTTGGATTTAAATGAAGCTGAAAAAAGTTTAGCGAAAATTGTGATTAATACTCCTATGTATCCAACCGACAGTAATGGACGAGATCGTAGTTATGAAATAACTGATATTTTAAATACCTTAAAAAATAAAAATGTATTACAGCTTGATATTCAAACTGACGCGACTAAAACTTTAGGTGGAGTCATTTTGGCAATTTTAGAGTTATACACAATCAATGAGCACGATTTTATAGAAGCATGGCAAGGGCAAAGAGAGATTATGCCTCCTAAAGCAGCCAATCGAGCCAAAAAATAATTCGTTTTCATAGTAGATGTTTAGTTATATAACCCTTCGTACTCGATAAAGGAATTCAAATATGGAGAAAGTCGATTTATCTATTTTCAACTTATCTCCTATGGCAATGTGGATTCAGGACTTTAGTGCGGTCAAAAAATATTCCAGCAATGGATTGATGATGGTGTTCAAGACTTAAAACAATATTTATTGGAAGACCCTGAACGTTTACAACCTTGTTTAATGGTCATTAAAACTATTTTAGTCAATCAAAGCACTTTAGACTTGTATGAAGCTGCTGACTTAAATGAAATATTATCTAGCTTTTCACGTATGCATGCCGAAAAAATTAGCATTGAAAAAGTCAACTTTTTTATGGCACTTTGGAACAATCAAGCACAATATATTTGCCCTTCTATTAACTATACGTGCAAAGGTAAACAGATTGATATTCAACTGAGAGCAAGCTTTATGCCAGGGCATGAAAATAGTTGGGAACGCTTACTACTCACCACTGAAAATATTTCAGACTATCAAAATGCGCGCCGTTTTGCAGAGTCATTATTTATTCACTCGCCGACTGCGCTTTGGGTAAAAGATTATAGTGGGATCAAAAAAATATTCACCGAGTTACAACAACAAGGTATCGTGGACTTAAAACAGTATATCCAGCAACATCCCGAATTTTTATTGCTCTGTTTTCAAACAATTCGCTCAATTGATGTCAATCAAGCACTATTAACACTCTTTAAAGCTGAAAATAAACAACACTTTTATCAAAATATTCGCTCGTTATTTAATGGAAATAATCAACAACATTTCCAAGATGAATTATTATATTTATGGCAAGAACACCATCATTTAGAACGTGATTGTGAATATAAAACGCTTCGATCGGACACTATTCATGTGCGTGAACAGTTTATTATTTTTCCAAATGCACATCAAACATGGGATACTGTTCAAATTGCCTATACTGATTTTACTGCACGCAAACAGTTTGAAAATTATTTAAAATATATGAGTCATCATGATGAGTTAACTCAACTATTTAATCGTAATTTTTTTAATGCAGAAGTTAAAAGAATACAAAATGAAGCTATTTTCCCTACATCTTGTATTTATTTAGATATTAATGGGCTTAAAAGTATTAATGACTTAAAAGGTCATCATTATGGTGATCTTTTATTAAAGCGTTTTGCTCATATTTTACGTAAGTCTACTGAAAATACTGCTTATTCTGTTTCTCGAATTGGGGGGGATGAGTTTGTGATTTTGATGCCACATGCAACAGAAACAATGGCATATAAACTATTAGAAAAAATTCAAAACTACATTGTTCAAGAAAATCAAAATTCTGATCAACTATCCATTAACATTGCAGCGGGTGTCGGTTGTACTGATACTGAACCCAATATAGAAAACTTAATTCGATTAACTGACTTAGATATGTATGAGCAAAAAAATCAATATTACCAAAATTATCGCTCTTAAATATTTTTTATTTATTTTTAATAATAAATACCCATATTACATATAACCTAAACAATATATTTTTCCACGCTTTAGCCTATAAAGAATTACAAATAAAAGTGTGAAATAAAATGCATTTTTAAAAATAAAGTTCTTTGCTATCACGTAATAATTAATGTTATATTTCCAATATTCACTTGATTAACCTACTAAAGCACTAGGAATATAAAAATGACGATTTTGGAGTCATCAATTTTTGATCTATCCCCGATTCCAATGTGGTTAGAAGATTATAGTGCCGTTCAAAAACAATTCGAAATTTGGAAAAAACAAGGTATTACGGACTTAAAATCCTTTTTAGAAGAGGACTTAACTCGTGTTACTGAGTGTGCACATAAAATTAAAATATTAAAAGTAAATCCAAAAACATTAGAAGTATTTCAAGCAAAAAACCTTCATCATTTATGTGAAAATTTGCATATTATTTTCCAACAAGAAATGTTTCAATCACATATTTCTGAACTCCTCGCTTTATGGCAAGGTCAAACAGAATTTTCAAGTACAACAACAAATTATACTATCTCTGGTAAAAGATTAGATATAAAACTTAGAGGAGTTGTGCTTCCTGAAGGGCAACATGACTTATCTTGCGTATTGCTTACAACAGAGGATATTAGTGATTATCAAAATGCATGTCGTTTAGAAGAAAAAAACCGTCGTTTGGCTGAATCGCGCTTTATTTACTCACCTACGTCATTATGGGTAGAGGATTTTAGTCGTGTAAAATTAAGACTTGATCAATTGCGCGCAATGGGCATTGAAGATTTTGTCACTTTTTTAGATGTACATGCAGATTTTATTCAGCAATGCGTAGATGACATTATTTTACTAGATGTTAATCAAGCCACTTTAGATTTATTTAAAGCACCGAATAAAGAAACTTTATTTAAAAACTTACATAAAATTTTACCCAAAGAAATGCAACAAACATTTCGTGAACAATTAATTGATTTATGGAATGGAAATATTCATCATCAACGTGAAGCAATTAATTATGCACTAGATGGTTCGATTCGTAATGTGTTGCTTCAATTTACTGTTTTTCCTGGTTATGAACAGGATTGGGGACTAGTTCAACTTGCGCTCACAGATATCACTGCCCGTAAAAAAGCGGAAAGTTATTTGGAGTATCTTGGCAAACATGATGTGCTGACCAAACTGACCAACCGCTCTTTTTATACAGAAGAAATTAATCGTTTAGAACGCAGTTTAGTTCGCCCTACTTCTGCTATTTTTATCGATATGAATGGCTTAAAATCTACCAATGATCAATTTGGACACGATGTTGGTGATGATTTGCTACGCCGTATGGGCAATCTTTTAAATCGTGCCATTACCAATACCTCATTTTCAGCATCGCGGATTGGTGGCGATGAATTTGTCATTTTAATGGCTGGTGCAGATGAGAAAACCGTAGATGAGTTAAAGTTAACAATTGAAGAGTTGTTGAATATTGACAATCAATACTATGCCTCACAACCGATTCATTTAGCGATAGGACAAGCAACTATCCAAGCGAATGAAAGTATTGAACAAATGTTAAAACGAGCCGATCAAATGATGTATCAGAAAAAACAAGATTTTTATGATCTGTAGAATTTGAATGCAGTTCACATTGTATTTAGACTGAAAAGAAATATTTGCTCATCGTTTCAATTGAATATCTGTAAACTTTTGAATATCTCCTCTTTGAATTATGCATTATCCTCCTCTTTTTTATAAAGGTGGCAAAAATGATCAAATATTTATCAAACAGGTTAAAATCAAGATAAATACTGCATTTTTTCCTTGACCAAAGATCATTGCATCAATAAAATGCGTCTCAGATTCTCCAATAGCTCAGTCGGTAGAGCGACGGACTGTTAATCCGCAGGTCCCTGGTTCGAGCCCAGGTTGGAGAGCCAAATTCTAAAAACCCACTCTTTATGAGTGGGTTTTTTCTTTATAAGCTTTGCTTTGATGATTTCACATTCATCTTCAAAATTAGAAAATGTTCTAAATGCTACTCTCTTCATTGCTCAAGTATAAAAGTTAAAGTAATGAGAGATCAGTTATATTATTTTTAAAAACTGTTTGTTTAAGCAAAGCACAATCTATTTAGTTTTAAAAAACCATTAAGGCAATTGCTAGCTAAATCTATCAAATAAAAAATAGAGGTATTTCCTCTATTTTTTGATTTAAATTACTCAAGCTCTTATTTATTCTAAAAATTTAACCACAGCGCCTTCTTTTACTTTTCGCCCTAAATCATTGGCATCCCAATTGGTTAAACGGATACAACCATGTGATGCAGTTTTAGAAATTAAAGAAGGATTAGGTGTTCCATGAATCCCAAAAGAAGGTTTACTCAAGGCAATCCACATATTTCCAACTGGACCATTTGGACCTGGCGGTAAAGTTAAAGGTTTTTTATTAGCACCTTGCACAAAGTTTTTAGGTGAATAACCATAATATGGATTTGCAGCAACTTTCACGACTTTATGTGTGCCTTTTGGCGAGGGCGTATTTGCACCACCAATTGTTGCAGGAAAAGAACCCACCAACTGATTTAAATGGTTAAATAGATACAGCTGACGTGCGCCTTTATGTGCCACGATCAACGTAATATCATCAGATAAATCATTGCGCACATTGGGTACAATAATACTTTGACCTACTTTATTAAAATTGGCTTTTGGGTTAATTTGTCTTAGAAACTCTTCATCTATATGAAATTTTTCACCTAGCATTTCAGTTATTCGAGTGTAATACAAGCCTTTCATTTTTGCTTGTAAAGCATAGTTTCGAGGAATACTTTTTGCAAAAGGACCTTTTAAATCTTGTGCAGTAATACTGTATTCAGTAAAAGCTGGTTGTTTTTGTTGTGCAACTAAACTATTCCAAGTTACCTGATTTAAAACCCCAGTGATCTCCAAGCCATTCATTTGCTGATATGCCGAAATTGCTTTTAAAAAGTTTTTTCCACTTTTTGCATCAATCGGTCCTGGAGACGCATGTAAATTATTTAACATTACTTGCGCCCGCGCATAAGCAGGATATTGCCCACGTGCTAATTGTGCTGACCAGATAGCATTATTCATCGCCTCTTTGCTCCAGCTCACTGGTGCTTTAGCTTGTGTAGTTTTTTTCTCTTCACTGGCAGTTTTATTCACTGTTGCATAAACGGATGAATTAAAAATGGTGAAGCATGTAAATAACATGATGAATGGCACAGTTTTGCGCATTTTTTACTCTCTATTCATCTCATTCTAAATATTAAAAAATAAACTGTGAGCTAGCCTAGTGCAGCCTATGCAATTAATTTTTTAAAATACCCAATCAAGATCATTTGCTTTATTAAAAGCAAATATAATTTAAATATTTATTTAATATCAGTTTGTTAATTATACTAAAAAATAAATATAGTACAACAGCCAGACAAACTGAGTCCTCCTCTTAAAACGTGACAAATTTACCACTTTATCTAATAAAAAGTGAATCTATTATTTCTTTTTAAGCAATAAATTAAAATTTTAATTCATCATCAATAAGATATTTAAATTAATTAATTTACAATTAAAATATATTTACTTCTTAATGCAAAGTTTATATACATGGTTATTTTATAAGCTTACCAAATCGCTATTTAAATTTATTTTAAGTGTTAAATTTTGCTTAAAAAGTAGCATTTTAGCGAAGAGAATAGTTTTGCTGGCAGCTAAGTTTAAAATAGCGGTTACCATTTTAGTAGGAATAGATTATCATCTACTTTATTTTTCAGTAAGAATTGCCTTGAACACGATTACTCTGCTTCAGCCTGATGATTGGCATGCTCATCTTCGTGATGGACTTGCATTAAAACGTACTGTTCCTGATTTAGCTCAACAATTTGCTCGTGCGATTTGTATGCCGAATCTTGTTCCTCCTGTAAAAACAGTTGAAGAAGCGTTGGCATATCGTGAACGTATTATGGCACATGTACCAGAAGGTGTATCTTTTGATCCCCGTATGGTGTTGTATTTTACTGATCATACTGAGCCAGCAGAAGTTAAAAAAATTAAAGACTCCGCTTTTGTTAATGCGATTAAATTGTACCCTGCTGGTGCGACTACGAACTCTGACAATGGTGTAAGTGACATCCGTAAAGTGTATGCAGTCATTGAGCAACTTGAAGAACATCAAGTGCCATTATTGTTGCATGGCGAAGTAACGCACAATCATGTCGATATTTTTGATCGTGAAAAACGTTTCTTAGATGAAGTTTTAGCACCTCTTTTAAGACAATTTCCAAAATTAAAATTAGTTTTAGAACATATCACCACCAGTGAAGCTGCGCATTTTGTACTTGAACAAGATCGTAATGTCGCTGCAACCATCACGCCACAACATTTACTTTTTAATCGTAATGATATGTTGGTCGGTGGTATCAAACCTCATTTTTATTGTTTACCAATTTTAAAGCGTCAAGTACATCAACAAACATTATTAGAAGTTGCAACGAGTGGTAATCCTAAATTTTTCTTAGGAACGGATAGTGCGCCACATTCTAAAAATGCCAAAGAAAATGCATGTGGTTGTGCAGGCTGCTATAGTGCACCAACAGCTATTGAACTATATGCACAAGCATTTGATCAAATTGGTAAAATTGAGCGTTTAGAAGGTTTTGCAAGTCATTTCGGTGCTGATTTTTATGGTCTGCCACGTAACACCGAAACCATTACGCTGATTAAAGAAGAACAAATCATTCCTGAAAGTTTTGACTACTTGGATGGCGAAAAAATTATTCCGTTGTATGCGGGTAAGACCATTCAATGGAGAAAAGTGTGACAACTGAAATACAGCCTACAATTGCTCAACGATTTCGTGGTTTTTTACCTGTAGTTGTTGATGTTGAAACTGCAGGCTTTAATGCGGATACAGATGCTTTACTTGAAATTGCCTGTATTCCAATTATTTATGATGCGGCAGGAAAATTTGTACCTGGTGATGCCTATCATGCGCATATCAACCCATTTGAAGGTGCGAATTTAGATCGTCGCTCATTAGAGTTCATCGGTATTGACCCATCAAACCCAATGCGCGTTGCGATGGCAGAGGATGAAAAATCAGCATTAAAACGCATTTTTAAAGCTGTGAATGAAGTTCGCCGTCAGCAACATTGTACACATGCGGTTTTGGTTGGGCATAATGCACATTTTGATTTAGGTTTTCTTAAAGCAGCTATTGCACGTACTGGTACTAAGAATCAAAACCCATTTCATAGTTTTTCTGTATTTGATACAGTTACTTTGAGCGCAGTGATGTTTGGACAAACGGTATTAGCAAAGTCATGTATTCAGGCAGGTATTGAGTTTGATGGTAAAGAAGCTCACTCTGCTTTATACGATACACAAAAGACGGCTGAACTATTTTGCTATATTTTAAACAAACTCTCTCCTCATCTCCTTGACACTTTGATGGCAGATCAATAAGATAGCGCCATCTTCTATACGACCCTATCGTCTAGAGGCCTAGGACATCGCCCTTTCACGGCGGTAACCGGGGTTCGAATCCCCGTAGGGTCGCCATATTTTAGAATGTTAAGCATTCTTATAAAAAACCTGAGTATAGTGACTCAGGTTTTTTTATTACTGTATTTTACATACTAGATAACCTGAGTTCGATCAAAAAAAGAGTAGAAAAAAAGCCCTAAAGTTTGTAACGTATTGGTTCTCAAGACAAAACATTACAACCTAAGGCTTTCTATGGATCATATTACAGAATTATTTTGTCTTTTAGATGATTTTTGCAAAATATTTGATGAATCTTTAGAAAAATCTCTCATTCCACATCAAAATTTAAGGTTACAGAAGTCTGCCCTAAGCTTATCTGAAATCATGACAATCGTGATTTTATTCCACCAATCTGGATTTAGATTCTTTAAATATTTTTATTGTCATATGGTCATTCCTTTTTGGAAATCTGCTTTCCCTAAACTTCTTAGCTATAACCGTTTTGTTGAAATTATGCCTCGTTGCTTGCAAGCACTTAGCTGTTTCTTTAATCAAATTAAAGGAGCAGATACAGGAATTTGTATCATTGATTCAACTAAGCTTGTTGTTTGTCATAATCTTAGAATTAAACGACATCGTGTGTTTAAAGACCTTGCGAATCGTGGAAAAAGTAGTACAGGATGGTTTTACGGTTTTAAATTACATCTTGTGATCAACAACTTAGGAGAGATTATTAATTTAAAAGTCACATCAGCCAATGTTCACGATGTTGCAGTACTTGAGGAGCTTACTTCAGAATTTAAAGGTATCCTGCTTGGTGATAAGGGATATTTAAGTAAAACAAAAAAAGATGCTTTAATCGCAAGAGGGTTAAAATTATTAACACCTTCACGAAAAAATATGAAGCAGAAAGAGTCACAAACATTATTTGAAAAGCAATTATTATCACGACGTGGTTTGATAGAAACAGTGAATGACCAATTAAAAAATTTGCATCAAATAGATCATTCACGTCATCGTTCGGTTAATAATTTTATGGTGAATATTATGTCGGCAGTAGTCGCCTATTGTTTAAATACTAGCAAACCAACTTTTAAAAATTTGATTGCAAACTAATAATATTCATCGAACTCAGGTTAGATATTATTCGGTTCAATTTTAAACTCTACCTCAAGCACTTGTGGATGACCTCAATAGCTATCAATATTTATCAAAATTAAAAAATAGGCTTCTAATCGTATAACATCTAACATCGGTAGGCCATTATTTAATTCAGAATTAAACTTAAACTCTTCATATTCAGAGTTTAAGTTTAGTGGATAGCTAAAAATGTGTTGTCTGCTTATTCGAATCTATGATCTTTTACATCACGACACATCTGCTGTAAAACTTAGCACTTTCTCTAACGTCATTTGATTTTGAAGCACCATTAACAAACGATCAATTCCTAAAGCAATCCCGGAACATTCAGGCATATTGGGTAAAGCTGCAAGCAAATATTCATCAATCGGCATCACATGCAAGCCTAGCTTTGCACGCTCCACATTATCCGCTTCAAAACGACTGCGTAATACCTGCGCATCAATCAACTCATCATAGGCATTGGCAAGTTCTAAACCCTCGATATACAACTCAAAACGCGCAGCAACTAATTGCCCATCTTCATCAACTCGAGTCTTAGCAAGTGACGCCATTTCAGGTGGAAAGTCTGTTAAAAATACAGGTGTGTCAAAACCTAAACTTGGCTCAACTATATGCGAAAATAACAAATCCATATAAGTCAAACGATCATCACCCAAGTCAATATTTAAACCGACACGATATGCAGCATCTTTTAACTCTTTCAAAGTCGCTTGTAGCGGATTTAAATCCAAACGATCCATAAAAGCATGTTTATAACTGTAAATGGTTGGGCGAACTTTACCAAAACGAGCAGCCAAAACTACATTGAGTAAGTCGGTCACTTCAAGCATCAAATCTTTTAGAGAAAATTCAGGACGATACCATTCCAACATGGTGAATTCACTGTTGTGTTTACGCCCATGCTCATCATCACGGAAAACCTTACAGATTTGATAAATCGCACCACTGCCACTTGCCAACAATCGCTTCATAGCAAACTCAGGCGAAGTCTGTAAGTAATGTGTTTGTTTTTTACCTTGAACATGACGATGTGCTTGTATAGACGCCAAATGTACATCTGTTACGCCTGCTTGCGAAAGTACAGGTGTTTCCACTTCTAACACATCACGTTCCGCAAAAAACTGACGAAGCTGTGCATACATTTTTGCACGTGCTTTAAGAGCTTCAATATCACAACTCGGTTGATAATTCATAGTATTTTGAATAAGCTTACTCATGCTTTAGGTCCTCCATGCGCTGCCCATTCACGGCGTAGAGGATAGGTTTTTCTTAAGTGGTCAAAGGCTTTTTGATCTACTTTCCCATCTTTCACACAGGCACGTAAACTTTGATCATCACGTGAAATATCATAAATATCTGTTAAATGTTCTTTTAGGGTTTGCTTAATATTATTGCCATAAAAATACTGTTCACATGCAGGCAATTGCGACTCAAACTTTTTATGCGCTGAATAATCAAAAGTACGACAAAATGCATCATAAATCATTTGTGTACCACGTGCTTTGCCTTCCAAGCTATAACCTGCAATATGTGGCGTGACAATTGAAACTAAATTCAGCAAATGCTCAGAAATCTCAGGCTCATGCTCAAAAACATCAAGTACCACTTGTCGTTGATTATTTTCAATATCAGCAATTAAAGCGCTTTCTGCAACCACTGCGCCTCGTGCAGAATTAATTAAAATTGCATTAGGTTTCATGAGCTTTAATGCATTTTCATCAATCAAATGATAGGTTTTATGTTCACCTATTTGAGTTAATGGCACATGCGTGCTGATAGCATCAGCGGATTTTAAAAGTTCTTCCAATTCAACTTGTTTAATATCGTTATGTTGTACAAATGGATCATGCCCGATCACGTTCCAACCTAACAATTTCGCCATATATGCAAGTCGTGAACCCACATTTCCCAAACCGATAATGCCTAAGGTAAAAGCACTATTTTGATCCATTAAAGTTGGATTTAATTTTAACAAGGCAGTAATGACGTATTCAGCAACCGCTTGGGCATTACAACCTGCTGCATTTGACCATGCGATTTGATTTTTTTCTATCGCAGCAATGTCTAAATGATCGGTACCAATGGTCGCACTGCCTATAAATTTAAGTGCAGTATTTTGAATCAAACTATCATTTACTTGAGTTACAGAACGTACCAACAATGCATCAGCATCACGGACATCTTTTTGAGTCAATGTACGTCCTGCTGCTTGTTGAATTTCCCCAAATTCTGAAAAAAAATACTCAGTAAATGCTAGATTCTCATCTGCAACAATTTTCATGATTTATTCCAATACAATAGTATGTCTATCATAACGCTTTGTATCGATGATCTCCATGCACTTCGGATAACTTCTTCAGTAAAATTAAAACACTAAGTTACGTCTGGCTTAATAAAACTGTGCTTATATCTTCATTTGCTTTATTCGTTTTTTAAATTTACATATGACCTATAAAAAAAGCTCCCGAAGGAGCTTTAAATCATTGATCAATTACAATGGCTCAAGGTTTTACCACAACCAAGACTTGAATTGCTTCTGGCGTTACAGCTAAACCTTCGAGTAAATCCAAGCCTTCTTTTTGCAATTTTTGCAAACGACTGATTTCATCTTCACGAATACTTGGATTAAACTGTTTTAAATAAGTTAAACGATCAATCTCATATTGCCATTTACTCCCATAGATTTCTTTGGCTTGTTGCTTTAACTCAGGCAATGCGCCTCTAGCAAGCTCAAGCGCTTGAGCATAGCGTTGCTCAATCACCTCACGTCTTGCTTTCACTACCTGACGACAACTATTTCCATCTAGATGATGCAAATAAGGTTTTAAAATTTCAGGTGCAATTTTATTAGATAAATCCTGTCCTTTTTCACTGAGTAATACACGAATCAATTGCGTCGGTAAGCTTGACGGTAAATTCAATGCTTTTGGCGCAACCACATCAACTTTAAACCATACTTCAAGCAGAACTGAACCTTGTGGTAAAGCCGCTGATTTAAGCAAAGCAACATTGGTACTACCGAAAGATTGTGTGCGGATCATTTCCATCACACTTTCAGTAAATGGATGCTCTAAAGTGATGTACTGTGCATCTTCACGGATCTGTGCTTGATCACGATAGAAAGTGACGGTCATGCCTTCTTCATCAATATCCAACCCTTGTACTTGCATTTGATCGGTTGGTTTGATAATAACTGTTCCGTTACTTTGCTCATCAAAATCAATATTGGTTGATGCCATAAAGCGCTTCATAAACATTGGCAATAAAGTATTGTCATCATAGTCTTCAAGCGCATTAACAATCTCTTGTGCCACCATCGGACGACACGAATTGTACTCTAGCAAACGGTCACGACCTTCTTGTAATTCATCTTCCAATGCTTGACGTTGCACACTTACCGCTTCAAGTAAATCTTCAAAGACTTGACCTTTATCTGCCAATAAACAATCTTTTAGGTCAACAATAAAGTTTTCTTGTAGCGTTTGTGCAGTAGGTGAAATATTACTGAAAATATTCAATGCTTCATTATACCAACGGAACATACGCTCTTGTGCTGTGCCTAAAAGGTAAGGCACATGGATTTGAATACGATTTTCTTGACCAATACGATCTAAACGACCAATACGTTGCTCAAGTACATCAGGGTTTGCAGGCAAATCAAATAATATTAAATCTGAGGCAAACTGGAAATTACGCCCTTCTGAACCAATTTCAGAACACAGTAAAATCTGCGCACCATATGATTCTTCCGCAAAATACGCTGCAGCTTGGTCACGCTCAAGCAAGCTCATGCCTTCATGGAACATTGCAGTACGAATACCTGCATGAATACGTAAGGCATTTTCCAATGCTTCAACCACTGGACCACTACGTGCGATCAATAAAACTTTTTTATGTTTCAACTGGGTGCGAAGCATTTCCATGATCCACGACACACGTGGATCAGTTTCCATCCAAGCACCATCAAGTTGTGCTTCTTCAGGCCACATTTGCTCACGTAATTTCCCATCTTTCGACCAAGTTTCTGGTGCAGGAAGAGGTGCAGGCTGACAATCACGACCTGGGAAACCTTGAATCGCTTCACGGGTATTACGGAATAAAATACGCCCTGTACCATGACGGTCTAATAATTCATGAATGGCACGAAAACGCTGTTCAGGTTGGTCTTCAATCGCATGACCCAGTAAGCTTTCTACTGCCGCGAAATGTTCAGCTTCAAGTGGCAAATCAGACATCAATACTTCTGCGATTTTCGCAGTGTGATGATACTGTTCTTCTTCATCTAAGAAACGATCAAGCGAACTAAAACGTTGTGGATCAAGCAAACGTAAACGTGCAAAGTGACTTTCTACCCCAAGTTGCTCAGGTGTAGCAGTCAATAATAAAACGCCAGCAGTTTTTTCAGCAAATTCCTCAACAAGGTCGTAACGATCATTCCCCCCTTCTTCTTCACTCCACATCAAATGATGTGCTTCATCCACCACAAGTAGATCAAAACCTGCTTCAATGGCTTGTTCACGCAAATCATCGTGGTCAATCATCAAGTCAACCGATGCAATAATGCATTGTTCGGTCAAGAATGGATTCAGTTCAGGGTCATGCTCTTTGAGGGAAGCTGTACGCGTTAAATCAAACAATGAGAAATTTAAATTGAAACGGCGACGCATTTCGATCATCCACTGATATTGCAGCGAATCAGGTACCAAGATCAAAATACGTTCAGAACGCCCTGTTTTCAATTGTTGATGAATGATCAAGCCTGCTTCAATGGTTTTACCCAAGCCCACTTCATCGGCAAGTAATACTCGTGGAGCAAAACGTTTACCCACTTCGTGGGCAATATAAAGTTGATGTGGAATTAAACCGACCCGTGCACCAATCAAACCACGCAAAGGTGAATTTTGCATACTGGCTTGCATTTGCATCGCTTCAATACGCAGGTCATACCATTCTTTATAATCAACTTGGCTTGCTAGTAAACGATCAAGTGGTTTTGAAAGCTGAATCGAAGCCCCGATACGCGTTTCATTCAAAGATTTACGTTCTTGTGTACCATCAACCAAAGTACGAATCACATCATAACGTAACACGCCATGACGATCTTCAACCGCTTCAACTGTCCAAGTGACACCTTCTTGATCTTGCAATTCGTCATTTACATTGAAAACAATACGAGATAAAGGTGCGTTGTTACGTGCATAAACACGTGTTTCATCACTTTTAGGAAAGAGGATGCTAATTGAACGCTCATCAACGTCAATTAAAACACCTAAACCAAGTTCTGTTTCTGTATCAGATAACCAACGTTGACCTATAGCAAATTGTTGCAATTTTTCCACCTTTATCTCATGTTAGGACTGAAAACAGTTGCTCAAATCAGGAGAATATTTGAACAAAGTTTTACCCTATTACGCAATACTTTTTGACACAAAGCCCATAAAAATAACGAGCATTTTCAATCTTTGTTAATAAAACCGATCTAAAACGGAACTGGACAATGAAATTGTACATTCTCCTCTGTTTTAGGATGATGAAAGCACAGTTGCTCTGCATGTAGACACAGACGTGGCATCAGCGCTTGTTGCTCAACTGTTGCATATAACGTGTCACCAATAATCGGATGACCTAAAAACTGCATATGCACACGCAACTGATGGGAACGTCCTGTAATCGGGGTGAGTTTGACACGGGTTACAGCTTGTCCCTGAATTTCATAATTTTCGATTGCCTGCCATTCAGTCACTGCAGGTTTATTATATTCAGGCGCTGCGATATGCAATGGTGGATGACTTGAATCATAGATCACAGGCACATCTATTATACCGTGACCTTGTAAATGTCCAGCAACCACAGCTTGATAAGTTTTTGAGGTTTGGCGCTCTTGAAACTGGCGAGAAATACTTTTTTGCCCCCATTTAGACAGTCCGAATACTAAAATACCTGAAGTATCGCGGTCTAAACGGTGAATGAGTAGCGTTTTAGGTTCTATTTTTAATAAACGATTAATCACACAATCTTGTAGGTCTTCTGTTTTTCCGGGAACTGTGAGTATACCTGCGGGTTTTGCGATTACCATAAAATCTTGATCACAATGTATCAGGTGTTCGGTAAGAAAATTACTCAAGGTTCAATTCCGCTGATCGTGCAAACAAGCAGGCAATGATAAGAATCTTAGCCTAAAAATACAATGAATATTTTCGTTTTTTCACTTTGTTGATCTGATTTTTCTGCCTTTCTTAAACACTTAAGTTTTTCAAACTCAAAACACGACAGAGAATCTCAAAATTCACTCATATCAACATTTATAACTACAAAACAATATCTGATTTATTTCAAATCCAATCTTATATCCGAATCATCCCAGCAAAAAGATAAACATATAAAAAAATATAATATATTGCACTGCATTAAGTGAAATTATTTCACAGTTATTTACTGCACTTTTTACGATGAAAATCTAATGTCTGAATATGACTATCAGCTTAAAAAATAAATGCATGAACTTCTTTTTAGCATTTCCACAAGAATCATGAAAAGAATAGTTGCCCTGCATAGCGCAAACGATACAAGCCCACGATTAAGAATCTGTATTTTTAAATTTTAGCCTTCATTTAACCGTAACAAACGCTTAAGAATGATGACATTTTGCCAATAAACTCATGAAAAATACTCAGAATTCGCTTATTTATAGTAAATTTTGGCATCTTTCAAACTTATCGCATTTACATGAAACTGCTATAAATACTGTGAAAACAAACCGATGAGTATAATAAATGTCGAAGTTATTAAAAAATTCTCTTCTTGCCCTTACTTTAGGTACCGCCACCATTTTAACGGGTTGTGCAACTGCAACTCTACTCGACAAAGATGATGGTATTCGCACCAAAACAGTAAAAAATGTCTTAATTAATGACTATGTCGTTGCTTTTGGCAAACCTGCACAAGTGATCCCAAACATTCCACAAGATAGCATCGTAATCGTGGGGCAACAATATAGTTATGTACTCACACATGGCGGTGCAAGATTTGCCAAAATCATCTCAGCACTTGACCCAAAAAATATTCAAGTCACCCGTTCACTCGATTTTTACTCCGCAAAAAATGATGGTAATTTCTCAGGTGCACTCAACCTTTCTTATATCAAACTCTCTGAAGATGTGACCAAAGCCGACCGTGAGTTTTTCATTGAAAATGGCGCTGAAGAATGTACCAATTCAAGCGATAAACGTTTAAATGCACAACGTTTTTGCTTCGATATTAAACTTGCTGGTGTAGTTTATCCTGCTGCGACCAATCGAAATTCCTTTAAAGCCTTAAGTAAGCCATATCGTGTCAGCATTTATACCCAACAAGAACAAAAGGACTATTCAAAAGCTAGCAGCAATGCAGCGAATAAATTGATGTTATTCCCTTTTGCTGTGGCATTTGATGTCGTAACCTTACCTTTTCAAGCGATTCATAAAATATTTGATTGATTACTCAAGTTTATGCAGGATAAAACAGTAAATATCCTGCATACTCCAATATATTTTATGATTCCTTTTTCATTTGCTTATTTGTGGATTTTTATCGTTGCAGCGTTCGGCTGTTTGGTTTTTTGTTTATTTGCAATCGGACTAATTTTCAGTAAGCAATGCCGCATAAAACTCAAAAATGGCAATATTTTTCTACAATCTTTATTTTTTAGTAGTTGTTTATGTGTACTACTTGCAATCGGGCTCTCTTTACTGGTTAAAACCGCAAAAAATGAAAGTCAAACTAAACATGAAGCAATCTATCAAACGCTAACTACACCACAAACCATTTTAGGGATTCATATGCCCAAAGGGACAAAACTGTGGTTATTTGAACCCAATAATTTAAACTCATTTCGTGAAGCGACTTTCCCAATCCCTGTGGCTTTTGGTCATTTTCAGATTACAAGGGTACAAATCCCGAGAGGATTTGAATTAGAAATGTTTGATGACCGTTCAATCACCTTAGATGGCAAAGGCATAGATCAAATCGAAGGTTGGCAATGTAAACTTGAAAACTATATGAAAGTGTATTTGGATGAACAAGCCAATCTTTCTGGCTTAGCGTTTTGTGTATTGGCGAATCCCGTCAAACTCAAACAAATCACCTTACAAGCCAATGCAGATCTGCAACGTAGTCAATCCCCTAAATATCCTGATGGTTTTATTGCTCAAGATAGATGGTTGATTAGAAACCCCATTACTCATTATAAAAATATACCAATAGAATGGGCGAATGTATATTTAGATAAAAATCATCAATTACTTGGCATAGAAAATGGCACTCTTGCCAAAGATATATATTTTGGTGGCATTTATTATCCAAAAGGTTCAGCGTTTAATTTATTAGTACATCCCCTCATCAAAGATCAAGAAACTTGGCTCTTTACACCACCAATGAACCAAACCGCAAAAATGAATAATGGAACAATTTACACAGATCAACACGCGATTTTACACAGTGCGAAAGGGGAAATTTTACAAGTTCTAAACGCCTATGATGCAAGTATCATGTACCGCAGCAGCAATTCTTAAAATGTACTTTTTAATGACATACAGTTATATGCAACAAAGCCCATCCGATATGAACATTCAAACGTAATGTCCATCTCAGATTTACAAAAATGATTAAAATTTAAGATAAAATTTGTGACTCCGAATAAAACGAATGAGGCTGTCCTTTTCCTATAAATCTATTCTGATCGGCTTGTTCTAAAACCTCTTCGCTTTTTGTCGTATTTTGTCCAGAAACAGAAGTACCATAACTAAACTGCACAGGAATCGTCTTAGATTTAAATTTTATAGGATTAGACTTCATCACCTTTAATAAACGCTCAGCAATTTGAGTCACTTGCTCTTGATTAATATCATGTAAAATTAAAATAAATTCAGAGCAACTCAAACGTCCAACCAAATCTGTTTCACGAATATTATGCGTTAATCGTTCAGCCACGTTACTTAACACTTCATTCATGGCTTCGGATTGATATTGCTCTTTTATTTTGTTGAGATTATCAATATTAAATAGAATAATACCGTACTGTTTTCCTTCTTGTGGGTGTAGTTCTTTTAAAAATTGATTAATCGCAAACTGATTATATACACCTGTAAGTGTGTCAATTTCCAGACTATTATCTTTTTGATTTTTATGAATTAGTTTTGTAATCAAAGAGTTTTTTAACACTTGATTAACTAATCTATAAATTTTACGATGCTTTTCCGAATAAACCTTATCTCTCATTGCACACTCCCCAATTTACATTTTTTTATTTTTCATATTATTAATGTAGCAATTTATTTACAGTTATCCAAATTTAATTTTATCTAAATTATTGACTTAATTA
This sequence comes from Acinetobacter defluvii, assembly GCF_001704615.3. Lineage (NCBI taxonomy): Bacteria > Pseudomonadati > Pseudomonadota > Gammaproteobacteria > Moraxellales > Moraxellaceae > Acinetobacter > Acinetobacter defluvii. Next base: position 1,141,270 of record NZ_CP029397.2, on the reverse strand, counting down.
TTATTTAAAATAAATTATGTGATAAAATTCGCAAAAATAAAATATTATTTAACCTGAGTTCGATCAAAAAAAGAGTAGAAAAAAAGCCCTAAAGTTTGTAACGTATTGGTTCTCAAGACAAAACATTACAACCTAAGGCTTTCTATGGATCATATTACAGAATTATTTTGTCTTTTAGATGATTTTTGCAAAATATTTGATGAATCTTTAGAAAAATCTCTCATTCCACATCAAAATTTAAGGTTACAGAGAGATGGATCCGTAAATTTGAACAACTCCTATAAGTGATATTCTGCTCCTCAAATGATGTTATAAACATCAATATATGGAGTATTTTATGGCACGTAGACCAAGAAGAAATCATTCAAATGATTTTAAAGCTAAGGTAGCACTTGCTGCGATTAAAGCAGAAAAAACACTTGCTGAATTGAGTGCTGAGTTTGATGTTCATCAAAACCAAATTATTGACTGGAAAAATCAATTGATCTCAGCTTCCTCGCAAGCTTTCGATCAATCAAAAGCTCCAACAGAACCACCCATCGATCTAAAAAAACTACATGCAAAAATCGGTGAGCAGGCATTAGAAATTGATTTTTTAGAAGGTGTGTTGAAGAAACTGGGCCGCTTCAACCACAAAAGTTAATCGACGACTCACTTCAGATTTCAGTATCTAAGCAAGCTAAGCTGCTGAAAGTCTCCCGTGGTTGTTATTACTATCGCCCAAAACCTGTGAGTGCATCAGATCTGAAGCTGATGCGATGTATTGATGAATTACATATGCAATATCCTTTTGCAGGCAGTCGTATGATGCGTGATTTGTTGAATCGTCAAGGACATCATATAGGACGACGTCATACACGTACTTTAATGAAGAAAATGGGTATTCAGGCGTTATATTGCAAACCAAATTTAAGCCAGGCTAATCAAGCTCACCGTAAATATCCATATCTGCTCAAAGGGTTGGCTATTCAGCGCAGTAATCAAGTGTGGTCTACGGATATAACGTATATCCCTATGGCAAAAGGCTTTGTTTATTTATGTGCTGTGATTGATTGGCATAGCCGCAAGGTACTTGCGCATAGGGTATCGATTAGTATGGAGGTGGATTTTTGTATTTCGGCTTTAAATGAAGCAATTGAAAAATATGGTCGACCTGAAATATTTAATACAGACCAAGGCAGCCAGTTTACCAGTGATGCATTTATTGATGTATTGAAATCAAATGGCATTCAAATCAGTATGGATGGTAAAGGTCGATGGGTAGATAATGTGATGGTTGAACGATTATGGCGGAGCGTTAAATATGAAGAGGTGTATCTCAAAGCTTATAGCAGTGTCACAGATGCGAAAAAGCAATTAAGTGCATATTTTGAGTTTTATAATTTGAAACGACCTCATTCGAGTCTAGACAAAATGACACCAAATGAGTTTTACTATGATCAGCTACCCCAACAAAACAAGGTGGCTTAACTAGAGCGGAATATCACTTATAAATACGCTTTTAGTTGTTCAAACAAGTGGGACCACCTCTCAGAAGTCTGCCCTAAGCTTATCTGAAATCATGACAATCGTGATTTTATTCCACCAATCTGGATTTAGATTCTTTAAATATTTTTATTGTCATATGGTCATTCCTTTTTGGAAATCTGCTTTCCCTAAACTTCTTAGCTATAACCGTTTTGTTGAAATTATGCCTCGTTGCTTGCAAGCACTTAGCTGTTTCTTTAATCAAATTAAAGGAGCAGATACAGGAATTTGTATCATTGATTCAACTAAGCTTGTTGTTTGTCATAATCTTAGAATTAAACGACATCGTGTGTTTAAAGACCTTGCGAATCGTGGAAAAAGTAGTACAGGATGGTTTTACGGTTTTAAATTACATCTTGTGATCAACAACTTAGGAGAGATTATTAATTTAAAAGTCACATCAGCCAATGTTCACGATGTTGCAGTACTTGAGGAGCTTACTTCAGAATTTAAAGGTATCCTGCTTGGTGATAAGGGATATTTAAGTAAAACAAAAAAAGATGCTTTAATCGCAAGAGGGTTAAAATTATTAACACCTTCACGAAAAAATATGAAGCAGAAAGAGTCACAAACATTATTTGAAAAGCAATTATTATCACGACGTGGTTTGATAGAAACAGTGAATGACCAATTAAAAAATTTGCATCAAATAGATCATTCACGTCATCGTTCGGTTAATAATTTTATGGTGAATATTATGTCGGCAGTAGTCGCCTATTGTTTAAATACTAGCAAACCAACTTTTAAAAATTTGATTGCAAACTAATAATATTCATCGAACTCAGGTTATTTAGTAAAATTAATTTTATATTATATCTTTGCTTTATGGTAAAAATCCCTTATTTTTTATATGGTTTTATAAATATACATCTCTATAAATATTTTATAGCGTTTAAAATACTTGTGTTAAAAACCTCTCAATCGCAAATCTTGCAATCTCAGCATCCTGAAAAGATTTCACACCTGAAACCCCTATAGCACCGACCAATTGTCCTTTATACAAAATCGGTTCCCCCCCTTCTAACATACCTGAAAAAGTTTCCATGGTTAGAAAGCCCATTTGACCATTTTTAATCAAGTTTTCAAATACACCAGATGGACGACGACTGATTGCAGAACATTTGGCTTTTTCCAAAGCTAGATTTGCAGTCATTGGGGAAGCACCATCCATACGTTTCATCGCTAATAAACTGCCCGTTTCATCGACAATGCAAATACTCACATTAAAAGCGTACTCAATCGCATATTGATATGATTGTTCGAGTAAAAACTCAGCATCAGATAGCGTTAAATAATGTTTAGTTTTCATTTAAATTCTCAAATCAGTTTGAAGCACCCTCTCCTGTGCAAGTTTTAAGCACCGCTTAAAATGATGCGCAAGTGAGGGTTAGGGAGAGGTAAAATCAAACTCTCTTTTGAACAAATTAAGCTTTCATTTCGGCAAAAACTTCTTTTGCCATATCTATCGTGTATTGAATATCTTCATCACAATGTGCAGCTGAAATAAAGCCTGCCTCAAATGCAGATGGTGCAAGGTTGACACCACGTTGTAACATACCATGGAAGAACTTACGGAATGCATCCACATCACATTTCAACATGGAATCAAAGCTAGTAATATCAGTTTGATCTGTGAAATATAAACCAAACATGCCACCCACTTGTTGGGTTTTAAATGCAATACCTGCTTCATCCGCAGCAGCTTGTAAACCTGCAAGTAATTTTTCAAGCTGCGCGGTTAATTTTTCATAGAAACCTTCAGCACGTAAATGCTTAAACATTTCAATCCCTGCACGCATTGCCAATGGATTCCCTGACAACGTCCCTGCTTGGTAAACTTTACCCAATGGCGCGATACATTGCATCACTTCACGCTTACCACCGAATGCACCAACAGGCAGCCCTGCACCGATGATTTTACCCAAAGTGGTTAAATCAGGAGTGACACCATAATGCGCTTGCGCACCGCCTAAACCGACACGGAAACCTGTCATCACTTCATCAATAATAAATACTGAACCATGTTCATCACAAACATCACGAATCGCTTGTAAGAAACCATCAATCGGTTTGACCAAGTTCATATTTCCTGCAACAGGCTCAACAATCACACCTGCGATTTCTGAACCAAACTTGGCAAAGCATTCTTTTAAAGTGGCAATGTCATTATATGGCAAAGTTAAAGTATGCTTGGCAAAATCAGCAGGTACACCTGCCGAAGTTGCTTCACCCTCACCACTGGTCAATAAACCTGAACCTGCTTTTACAAGCAGTGAATCAGAATGACCATGATAACAACCTTCAAATTTGACAATTTTGTCACGACCTGTATAACCACGCGCCAAACGAATTGCCGTCATGGTTGCTTCAGTCCCTGAGTTGGTCATACGCACCAACTCAATCGAAGGCATAATTTCACAGATTATGTCAGCCAATGTCGTTTCATGAACAGTGGGTGCACCAAAGCTTAAACCATCAACAGCAGCGTCCTGAACTGCTTTGATAATGTCAGGATGTGCATGCCCAAGAATCATTGGTCCCCATGAACCCACATAGTCAACATAACGCTTACCATCAACATCATACAAATAAGCCCCTTTGGCTTTTTCAATAAATACTGGCGTACCACCGACACCATTAAAAGCACGTACAGGAGAATTCACGCCACCTGGAATATATTTACTGGCTTGTTTAAATAATTGTTCTTGCTTGGCAGATAAAGTCATGAAAAATGCTCAACTTAAAAATATAAAGACATTTAAAAAAGCTTATGCTTTTGATGTAAATAAATCAGCCCATTCATGGGTTCGCACAGAAACGCCTGATAAAGATCGTCCTAATATATCACTAATTACCGCACAAAGGTCGGCACCTGCTTCGATCACAATATCTGAATTTTCAACAGTTAATCCCCCTATTGCACAAATCGGTACATTCAATATTGCTTTGGCTTGTTTTAAGGTTTCTAAACCAATATTACCTGCTTCAGGCTTAGTATCAGTTGCATAAATTGCACCAAACGCCACGTAATTCGCCCCATCGGCAATGGCTTGTTGTGCAAGCTCTATCGAGTTATTACAACTACGACCTATTAAGACATTTTTAGGTAAACGTTCAACGGCTTCTACAATCGAGCCATCCCCTTGTCCAAGATGAACGCCAACGCCATATTTTACAGCAGCGTCTAGATCATCATTGATCACAAAAGGTACTTTATATTGTGCACACATTGATTTCATGTATTCGATTTCATAGGCTTGATCTTCTTTTGCGACTTTTTTACGGCGATATTGCAAAACAGCAACTTCATAGGTCGCCATTGCTCCTTCAAGCTTAGCCAATAAAAGTTCAATTGGATCATCATTGGTGATGAGATAAAGACCACGCATCTAAAAATTCCTTACAACATATTCTTTTTGATTATATCGCTATGTGTCTGGAAAGTCTGAAGCTGCAACAAAAAAGCCCAAACAATAGCTGTTTGAGCTTTTCTTTTATATGTATAACGTCGCTAAAACTTAGAAGCGATAACCTACGCCCACATAGGTAATTAATGGATCTAGATCAACTTTGGTTTTGGCATGAATGAGTTCCTTACCTGTATTTTGATCAGTTACGGTAATGGTCGCTGTATTATTGAAGTTTGGCATATATGTTACAGATGCTGTGGTAAACCAACGATCAGTTACATCATATGAAAACCCTGCTGTTACAACAGGAGCAAAAGCATCATCAGTATCTACATTCACTACTGGATTTGCACTGGATGAGCCAGTATTTTGCAAAGCAACACCTGCTTGACCATCCAACACATTTTGCACCATATGCCCAGCATTAACGAGGTCTTGATCCACCCCACTATCCAGTTTTAATTTATTGAAATGTCCATAGACAATACCACCACCCACAAATGGACGGAATTTATTCACACCAGATTGACCAAAATGATATTTTGCGGTGAGAGCTGGTGTCCAAGCAGTCACTTCGGCAACTTTACCATGTGCACCCAAATCGGTAATTAAAATATCTTTAGTAATATCTAAACCATTGATATTTGATGGCAATGCTGCTGTTGAATTGGCAATAGAATGTGCCGATGCAACAATTTGACCTTTACCTTGAATATCAACTTTTGGTGGAATACCACCAATTAATTCAACAGAAACTTTATCATTAACAAAGTAACTTAAAGTTAAACCTAATGTATCTACATCATCGGCCTCTAATCCTGCATTATTTGACCAATTTGAAATACCATATACATCAGCAAATGCACCATTGGTGTATAAACTCGGAACAATAAATTCTGGATCTTTATCTGTACCTTTTTGGATTCTATCTACTGCTAATTTTGAAACATACGTTTTATTTCTAATCTCTTCTAGATTATTTGCTGAAAGAAAGTCTTTTCCTTTTAATGAACCGACAGCATAGTTACCACCCTCCGTAACGGCTGTATTAATTTGTGTAGAATTAGCTTTTCCTTGTGGCATGACATGTAACCACCCCGCAGAAACTGCCCAGCGTTTAAAATTATTGGCATCTGCATAGGCAAAACTTGTAGACAAAAGCATCGCAACGGGTAAGACCGCCTTCACTAATTTACTCATGATTTATTCCCTGTAACACATCTGTTTATTTTTATGATTTCAGCGGATCCTTTCTGAAATCTCATATAATTATTAGAATAATTACTCTATAAATCAACTAAAAAATAAAAATAAAAACAACACTTTTTAAATTTTAATTTTATTTTTTGGTATAAAATGCTAATTTCAAATCAAATTTATATAAATTCAGGTTGTTTAGCCACCCATTCAAATGGCTACTTTTTACACAAAAACTAAACAAACTAAGCTTTAGCTTTGTTATTTTTGGGCAAAATAATAGTTGAATCTAAAATTATTAAACTTTTTAATGGCTAATATTTTGCTGCAAGAAATGTATATTTATAGTACTTTTGTAAACATCTCATAAGAAATGCTGCATATCAAATACAGTATTTTTATGATTAAAATCGAAAAAATATTATCCATTATTCATCTAAAGTTTAAATCTAAACTTTTACCGCATCCAATAAGATTTTGCCATTCACAACTGCTTTATGTTGTGCCTTATCAGCAAATTATCGTTACCACACTTGTAATATTATTAAAATCATTAATCATCATAGAATCACTATAAAGTGGTCTAAAAGCGTATGCTTTAACTTTATCCTCAACTCCAATAAAATAAGTGTATTATCACTACATATAGTCAACTTTAAAGTTAGGCTGTTCTTTGCCTTTTGCCTCTAATTTGCTGTTTATTTGAATTTAAAAATTATTTGCATTTCACTTTTTCGCAGTCAGTTTATAGTTAACCTCTATGAGTTTTTTACTTGCATTTAACTCTGTTACTGCAATCAACCATTAGTTGATTAAAATTAACCAATGTTCGTGCCCCCTCAAACATTTATATTTGTGTCATCACTTTCTCTATATGCAACCTTCATCATGCACTTGTCATTAAGATGAGTAATTTAGCTATTATTGATATTCTCCCTTTTAATTCAGCAATCTCATAAGTCTTGTATCCGTTTTTTAATCACTTCTATTTTCCAAATGAGATATAGGTCTCCGCAAATCATCAAAAAATTAATATCTTGGACAAATGCTCAATTAGATATTTTTGAAGCAAGATAAATGTTATAATTTACACACATATATCTGATTTACAATAAAAAATTCAAACAATGCAAAACATCAATGATCAAAATATAAGCCTTAAAAAAAGACCTATCTAAAATTTATCGTAAGTCATTTTTATTTGGTTTTTTAGGCTTATTAATTCTTATTTCTTCTGGATCTTTTTTTATATCTATATTTGGATATTTAAGCTTATATTATATTTACAAATCCTTTAAATCACATAATAAAAAAGTATTAAAACATTAAACTCTATAAAATATAAAAAACTTAAAAAAGCTTTTTATTCAGATTATTTTTTATCGTTCTTATTTTACTATTATTTTATTCGCCTATTTAGGTAGAAGTTATTGAAAGCACATTAGAATCCTCCCAACAGCCGATAGAAGAAAAAGCACACCCTACTTCAATCCCTCGAATACAAAAGAAAAATACCTACAGCAAACCAATCTACAAAATTTGAGTTTAATTTACAATATTCTTTATTGAAAAAAATATTTGAGCTAAAACAACATTTCCAATTCGAACAAGGTTTAAGGTATAGACGACAACTCAATGAACTACATCAAATTTTTCAAGATATAGAAACTAAAAGTACAGCTTCATACGTATTAATCACGCAACATAATTAGTTTACACGAGCACAAAAAAATATGTTTAGAACATGTTTTAAAATCAACTCTATTTTTCTTAAATTTTACGAAAGAAAAACGCTTAGGTTTGAATCAAGATTTAAATAGTCTACCAGATCTTTGGTTTACTCAAGAATTAAACCAAGCGATAGGATATTTATTAAGAATAAATTAAACTTTTGTATAAACAAGATTTACAATCCCTACGTGATCATCAATTTTTACAGCATAGTTTGAAGCATAAAGCGATTTTAAAATAGATAAAAGCTAAAATTACAATATACAATAAATAAGCCACTCAGAAGTGGCTTTGAATAACTCAAAAATCGATTATTTCTTAAATGGAAAAGCATATTTCACAATACGCCCTAGCACTTGACCGTACTGTTTAAATAGACTTGCATTATTATAATTTAAACCATATTTTTCACACACTGCCTGTACTTTTGGTGCCATTTTACGATAACGACGTGCCGGAATTTCTGGATATAAATGATGCTCGATTTGATGGCTCAAATGCCCTGTCAAAATATGGAATGCTTCTGTACCTGTTAAGTTCGAAGAACCCCGAATTTGGCGCATATACCAATGTCCACGACTTTCATTTTGAAGTACAGTTTTTGGAAAAACCTCAACATCCTTAGTGAAGTGTCCACAGAAAATGATACTAAATGTCCAAACGTTGCGGATACCATTTGCCACTAAATTACCCGTAAATACAGGTAAAGCCGCAGGTCCAGCAATCAATGGGAAAAAGAAATAGTCTTTAAAAAACTGTTTACCAATTTTTTTCTGTGTTGGTTTCCATTCTTCTTTAAATTGTGACCAAGTTTTACGTTTATAGATCAGCTTACCAATTTCAAGATTTTGAATTGCTACCCCCCATTGAAACAACAAACAAAATGGAACACTGTATAAAGGCTGAAATAAATAACCTGGCTTCCAACGTTGCTCAGGGAAAAGACGTAACAAACCATAACCAATATCATCATCCATGCCTTTGATATTGGTATATGTATGGTGTTTATAGTTATGGGTTTGTCGCCAGTTATCAGAGGTTCCAACGATATCCCATTCATAGCTGGAGCCATTAAATTTAGGGTCATTCATCCAATCGTACTGACCATGCATGACGTTATGACCAAGCTCCATATTTTCCATAATTTTTGCAAAACTCAGCAACCCTGTACCTAACAACCATGCTGGTGGAAACCAACCTGCAAATAAGCATGCTCGACCTAATATGCTGCTATAACGAATAGCCGTATATACTTTCTTGATATATTTAGCATCTTTTTCACCAATATCATCAAGCACTTCTTGTTTAATGGCATCAAGCTCACGTGCAAGTTCATCTAGCTCAGACTGCGTTAACTCACGATTTTTAGCATTTTTAAAGTATTCAATTTTGACTGGCATATTCATATCTTTATACTCGCTTAAATATCAATAATTAGATCGGTTTGAGCTGAATTCACACAGATTCGTAATGAATTCCTTGGTTCGGTATTTTCTACACCATTGACTAGGTTTTTGGTTGCACCTTGAACTTTATTACATGAACATTTATTGCAAATACCCATACGGCAGCCATGTTGTGGTTGAATATTTTGTTGCTCTAACCCCACCAAAATTGACTGCCCTTTTGGAATCGCAATGGTTTTATTGCTCTTGGTCAAAGTCACATTGATAAAGCCCCCTTCGTCAGAAATGATTGGGGTTAAACTAAATGCTTCACTTTTAAAATTTTTAGCCGATGTAAAAAGTTGTTCAGCAGTATTTACAAAACCTGAAGGTCCACAGGCATAAACTGTACTGTTTGATAAATCTTTAATAAAATCAATATGATTTTTATTGAGTCGAGCATCGCACGGTGCTTCTTGAGTATGAAAAATATGCACTTTAAAATTGGCATGTTGCTGCGCTAAACTTTCAAAATAGTTCGCAAATGCTGCATCTGCATGCTGCTTTACCCAATACATTAAAGTAATTGTTTGAGTGGAGATTTTATTTGAATAGTCAAGTGCTTTGAGCAAACTATACATTGGAGTAATGCCACTACCTGCCGCAAGCAAAATAAGTGCTGGCTGCTGCTCAGGTGTAACTGTCATATCACCATAAGGCTGACCAAAATGTAGTACATCACCAACTTTTGCTGTATTACATAACCACTGACTCACCACACCTTGTGCAATTCGTTTTACAGTTAATAAAACATGGTATTGATCGAGTTGCGTCAAGCTATAAGTACGTTCATAGCGGCGACCAGCAATTTCGACAATAACAGGATGATGTTGTCCTGCTTTGCCCATTAGAAAATGACGATTAACTTTAATTTTTAAACTCACTGTATCAGTCGCAGCAGACTGAATTTCAATGATTTTGCCAAGTGGCTGACTCACTGACCACAAGGGATTGATTTTTTGTAACCAGAAGTTTGCTGTATGCGCATCAAGCACCGATTCAGCAAGTGATTGCATAGGAGATTTTTGCTTTTCAATAGCGTGCATTTTTCGCTCACCATTCATGTGGTTTTAATTATTATACATATGTATATATATTTGTATATACATATGTATTGTATCTATTCATTTCACTTCTGTAGCTGCATGGGTATAATAGAAATGTATTTTTATTTCTTTGATATTTATGAACTCAAGCGCTGCAATGACTGATCCAACTACTTCTAAGCAAGATACTGAAAATAATCTTGATAAAGTCACTGTGCGCTCAGTAGGTAGAAAAGCAACGATTACCAAAGAAGAATTGTTCCAAGCGGCTTTAAATCTGATTGGTCCACAAAAAAGTATTTCTTCCCTAAGTCTTAGAGAGGTTGCACGGGAAGCAGGTATTGCGCCAAATAGTTTTTATCGACATTTTAAAGACATTGATGAACTTGCCATTGAGTTGATTGATCGCTCAGGTCTAGTGTTACGTCAAATTTTGCATGAAGCTCGTTTAAAGGCAGTCAAAAAAGGCAGTATTATTCGAAGTTCTGTCGAAGTTTTTATTGAGCAATTAGATGCAGATGAAGGTAATTTAAGCCTTTTATTACGTGAAGGTTATACAGGTTCGATTCAATATAAACGTGCTGTAGATAAACAATTGGCATTTTTCCAGCAAGAGTTACAAGAAGATTTAATCCGCCTTGAAAAATTAAATCGGCACAGATTGATTCACCCTGAATTAGTCGCAAAAGCCATTACCCAATTGGTGTTTAACATGGGGGCAAAGGTGATCGACCTCCCGATCCATGAACGCAAAGAAGTGGCTGAACAAACTATGATCATGATTCGTATGATTCTTGAAGGAGCAAGGCATATGAATGATACGTTCATTCCTTAAGTTGCAGTTTTATATATTATTTTAGACATCAACATGGCTTATTGAATTATTTTAATAAGCCAAAGTTTTATGTGGCATTAATGGCTTCGCTGCGTGACTTAGAGCTGTTTAAAAAAGTATGCTGACTCTATTTCACTTAACACATCAATGTCGTGAAACTTTGAAAATACATTAAATTTAATTTATATGTTTTCGATTTTTCTATCGGCAGATTTAACCAACATACCCTTTAAAATATCACCTAATATTTTTAAAAATCAATTCAACAGTAATCTAAAAGCAATACTCCACATAATTAAAGCAATAATAATATCTAAAATTTTCCATGCCTTTGCTTGCCTAAAAATAGGTTGGAGTAAACCTGCACCAAAACCCAAACTAAAGAAAAATACAAATGAAGCTGTCATTGCACCAGAGGCGAAATACATTTTTGTAGCTGCATACTGGGTAGAAATTGAACCAAGTAATATCACAGTGTCTAAATACACATGAGGGTTTAGCCAAGTTAATGCTAAACATATGCCCAAGATTTTCCATATATTTTGTGGTTTTTCTGCACTTGCTAACAACATTTGTGACTGCGTCAAAGCCGTATAAAAATGTTGTGCGCCATATAGCAATAAAAAAACTGCTCCAAAATATTTAGCAATATCCAAGACATGTGGATAGTTTTGAATAATATGTGCAAAACCAGTGATGCCCAATAAAATTAAAACTGCATCGGATACAGCGCAAAGCAAACAGACCCAAAGCACATATTGCCTTTTTAAACCTTGTTTCAGAACAAAAGCATTCTGTGCACCAATCGCCACAATTAAGCTCATCCCTAGAACAAATCCAGAAAGAAATGACTGCATTTTTCATCTTCAATGTCGAAAAAGCTATTATCTAAATTTATGCATTAAAATAAATTTTTCTTAGAAAATATTAGTTAAACTTAATTTTTCTTATTTTAAGTTTATTATTGGTATGGCATTACAGAGCAAACAAAGTGAAGCTTTCTTAGCTGTCGCTGAAACAGGAAGCTTTGAGTTAGCTGCAGAAAAGTTAAATATTACTGCCTCTGCCGTGACGCTTCGAGTACAAACTCTAGAAAAACAATTGGGACAAGTGCTCATTTTAAGAGAACGTCCTTGTCGTGTAACGCAGATCGGAAAAGAACTTTTACAACACTTGCAACATACCCGCTTCATGGAGCAAAACTTATTACAAAGTTTTCAAGGTAAAGCCGCAACATCCATATTTTATAAATTAAAAATTGCCACCAATGCCGATTCATTGGCAACTTGGTTATTGCCGACTTTACAAAAATCAGTACTGCAACAGCATATTTTATTGGACTTAAAAATTGACGATCAAACACAAACCCATCATCTGCTTGAAGCGGGTTTAGTGAATGCATGTATTTCTACAGAACAAAATGCCATGAAAGCCTGTGTTGCTCAGCCACTCGGGAAAATGACATATCGTATGGTCGCAAGTCAGGCATTTTATCAACAGTACTTTAAGGAAGGAATTTCACGTGAAATTTTAAAACATGTGCCTGCTGTGATTTTTAATGAAAAAGATCAACTACATCATGCGATGTTAACACAACATTTTGGGTTAACTGAGGGAATGTTCCCATATCACAGTGTCCCGTCTTCTACAGCATTTATGGATGCGATTTTATTGGGCTTCGGTTATGGCATGTTACCTGAATTTCAAATCGAAAATCGCATAAACCATGGTGAGTTAGTTGAAATCATGCCATTTGCAGAGACTGCAATAGCGTTGTACTGGCATCATTGGAAGCAGCAGTCGCCACAACTTGAAGATTTAACACAGCACCTAATTAGACACACACAGCATGTACTGCAAACAACCCAATAGTCTGCTCAAATAGTCTTGTTAAACTTATGATTTAAAGCTCTATATTCGAGGTATCCTGATTTTTAAATTTATCTTGGAGCTTTTGATAATAGTCTGTTTGTTGGAATTTCTCCAAGAAATCAATCGTTCCTAAAGGAAATTCAGCCTTTTTGATCTCTCCACGAAAATAAGCTTCTCGTAATGGAGTTGCAGAAATTGAGCCATTTAAACTTGCTAATTCCAACATTTCCCATTCAGGAAAAAGCTGTAAATAATAGGAAGATTCATCTTTAAAATGTCCAATTAACCCCACTTTATCTTCTGCTTGAACAACTTCAGCCACAAGAGATTTTACCAGTTTTACCCATTTCACATCATTATACACATCAACCACATGCACAAAATGAATACGTTTTTGATTTTGTTCAGAAAAGTTAGATAAAATCATCTTTTCACGTTCTGTCGCACTAAACGGATTTTTGATATTACGTTCATTTTGAGCAGACCCTAAGGCTAAGATAATATTCTGACTGTGTTGTAACGCAATGTTTATCGTTTGCATATGCGCCAAGTGAAAAGGCTGAAAACGACCGATATAAACGAGATAATCAAAACGATATTGCATCTTAGTTCCAACTTTTTATGAACTGACCAGTTGCGTCTATATCTAAAATATGCGACATAATGGCGTTATAAAAATCCAATTAATTTTAAAGCAAGGATAGTACGATGACCCTCAGTTGTATTCAACAGCCTCACCCACATTTAAATGCAAATTTAGACAATGGTATTCTGACTTTAGCAATTAACCGCCCTGAAGCGAAAAATGCATTATATGGTGAGCTATATTTGTGGATTGCTCAAGCACTCGATGAAGCAGACAAAGAAGATGCTGTACGTAATGTGATTTTACGTGGTGAAGCTGCTGATTTTACTGCGGGCAATGACATGCAAGACTTTTTAGAAAGTGCTCAGAAACCTTTAGATCGTAAAGCAGGCATGACCCCTCCTTTTGTTTTGCTCAAATCTGCAGCACGTTTTTCTAAACCCTTGATTGTTGCTGTGCGGGGTGTTGCGATTGGGATAGGTGTAACCATTTTATTACATGCTGACCTTGTCTATAGTGACAATACAGCACTGTTCCAGATGCCATTTGTGAGCTTAGGCTTATCCCCTGAAGGGGCTGCGACACAACTTTTAGTGCAGCAAGCAGGCTATCATAAAGCAGCAGAGTTGATCTTCACTGCCCAAAAATTTAATGCAGAAAAAGCACTTTCTACAGGTTTAGTTAATGAAATTGTGGAAGATAGTTATGCACATGCTGAGGCTCAAGCTCGCCATTTAGCAACATTACCGCTAGCGTCACTGAAACAAAGTAAAGCATTAATGAAGCATAATTTAGAGCAAATTATTGAATGTGTTGATCATGAGGCTGAAGTATTTATGTCACGTGTAAAATCACCTGAAATGGCTGAAGCTGTGGCTGCATTTATGCAAAAACGTAAACCTGACTTTTCTCAATTTCATTAATTAATTTTCACTTAGGTCAGCCACTGGATACTCAATATTCAGTGGCTTTTTATTTTATATTTTCTTAAATTTTACGTTGAGGCTGGCTGTTATGTCACAAGAAACTACAAAGAAACGTTATTATGAAGCTGCACCACAGGATATTGATGTCGAAAACTTTAAAAAAGTCATTCAAAGTCGTCGCTCTGTGCGTAAATTTACCGAAAAACAAATCCCTGCTGAAATTTTAGATGAATGTTTAGACTTAGCTTTACTTGCGCCCAACTCATCCAACCTACAACCTTGGACATTTTATGTGGTTCAATCCGCACCGCAGAAAAAACTATTGGTAAAAGCCTGTTTAAGTCAGCTTGCTGCAAAAACAGCGGCTGAACTGATCGTGTGTGTTGCACGTACCGATCGTGTGGATGAAATGTCGAAACGCAATATCAGTGAATTTCCTTTGCCAGAAGTACCGCCAGTTGTGCAAAAATATTATAAATACATTCCCTACAACTACAAAACAGGCTACTTTAATGCGCTAGGTAACTTTAAGAAAGTAGCTTTCAAAGTTGCCCGTACACTGAATAAACAACTGCCTGTTACTGTATTTACTCCAGCAGATGCACAATTATGGGCAAGTAAAACCACCGCATTGGCATGTGAAAACCTCGTGTTAGCTTTACGTGCTTATGGTTTTGACAGTTGTATGATGGAAGGTTTTGATGAGCCATTGGTTCGTAAGATTTTAAATTTAAATGATCAACAATATCCAATTATGGTGATTGGTGCAGGTGAACGTGCCAAAGATGGCGTATTCTTGCCACAGTATCGCTTTGATCGTGATTTATTTATTCAGAAAGTTTAAAAATAAAGAGTCTGTAAATAAAATATCCTCCCTTTTCAAAGCGAGGTTAGGAGGGATTTACCTGAATGAGAAACCTAAAATTTACCTATTAAATTTCATAATGAATTAAATCTCTACGATCTGAACAAACTCAAAGGCAGGCTCTTCATAAGGATGGCTTGCTTTTAAAGCCTGTGCGACCTGAACCGCTTTTTCCTTAGGGACAATGGTTTCCACACGCCATTCAGGTATTTGTTCCAAATTATCCAGTTCACCGATGAATGGATTTGCGCCTTTCACGGGTTTAAATTGACCTGTACCTAAAACCTGCCAAGCGCAATGTTCATAATTTCCAATACCACCTGCACCTGCTGTAAATATTGCTAATTTAGTTGATTCAAGATGCGATTCAGGCACGTAATAAATGAGTTTGAGCATGATATTTCTCACCGAAAAATAAATAAATGTTATGATTCATGATCTGATACAAAGTCTAATACTTAGGCTATTTAAAATAGTCTGTGAATTAATAATGCTAGTCAGTATTATTAGCACATCAAATTGACTAAAATACAAACATATACAATAACTTAATTTTAAAATAAAAAAGAGCGCCTAAGCGCTCTTTTTCAAATCTCAAAAATTACTCGTCAGATTCATGATCCATAGAATCAGGGTCACCCTCTTCCATGATTGTTTCATCACCAACAAGTTTTTCATTATCCACTAATGCTTCACCATCAACAGTAACTTCAACTGAATCAATGACTTCTTCAACGGCATCTACAGCTACAACACCAACCAAGATTTCTTCATTACCCAAACGGATCAAACGAACACCTTGTGCATTACGACCTGTTTGTGCAATTTCAGAAGCACGAGTACGGACTAAAGTACCACCATCAGAAATCAACATCACTTCTTTGGTCACATCGATTGCAACTGCACCGACCAACTCCCCGTTACGTTCAGAGGTCTTAATTGCAATAACGCCTTTACCACCACGTTTCTTGGTTGGGAAGTCATCGACTGAAGTACGTTTACCATAACCATTTGCAGAAGCACACAGTACTTCACCAGTTTCAGGTACAACCACAAGCGATACAATACGGCTGATAAATGCTGAATCCGTAGACTCATCATCATCCGAATCTACATCAGTTTCATCTTCATCCACCTGTGCCGCTGCAAGGGTTACACGCATACCACGAACACCTTTTGCAGTACGCCCCATTACACGTGCATCTGTTTCAGAGAAGCGAATTGCTTTACCTTCATTTGAGAACAACATGATCTGCTGCTCGCCATCAGTAATTGCAACACCAATCAAGGTATCTTCTTCTTTTAACTCAATTGCACGTAAACCGTTTGAACGAACATTACTAAACTGTTCTAATTCAACACGTTTAACCGTACCTGAAGCCGTTGCCATGAAGACATAGAAGTTTTTACGCACATTTTCAGCACGTTCTGCAAACTCAGCCACCAACTCATCATCACAATCAGATGCTGTTAACTCTGCACTTAACTCTTTCAATTGCTTGCGTAAAGCATCTGATAAGTCATCAGGATTGTCACCCAGTTCTGCAAAGGCGGTTCTTAATGCTTCATAATGTGCTTCAATGATGGCATTTTCACGCAGTTTGTCTACATTTGAACGCACAAAGGTTCTAAACTCAGCTAAACGTTCTGTAAATTTCTTCGGCGCATCAATCACAGGTAAAATTGCTGTAATTGTTTCATCAGCATCTAATGGTAGTAAATTCACCATCGGGCGACCTTTTGCACCACGAGATGCTTGCGGTACTTCAAAAACTCTTAGACGATAAACTTTACCGACATTGGTAAAACACAATACTGTTGCGTGGTTAGAAGTGACGATTAAATGCTGGATATAATCATCTTCTTTCATTGAGGTCGCAGATTTACCACGACCACCACGGCGCTGTGCTGCATAGTCTGATAATGGTTGAGTTTTTGCATAACCTGTTTTAGAAACAGTTAAAACAACTTGCTCTTCTGGAATTAAATCTTCACGTGAAAAATCAATACGTGATTCAACAATTTCTGTACGACGTGCATCGCCATAT
Source organism: Acinetobacter defluvii (assembly GCF_001704615.3). Taxonomy (NCBI): domain Bacteria; kingdom Pseudomonadati; phylum Pseudomonadota; class Gammaproteobacteria; order Moraxellales; family Moraxellaceae; genus Acinetobacter; species Acinetobacter defluvii. The sequence continues at coordinate 1,123,782 of NZ_CP029397.2, read as the reverse complement.
TGTTGCAAAATCAACGCCAATTCTTCTTTAATCACGCCCATTAACAAATTAAAGTCATTTAAAATCGCTGTAAGTTCAGCAATTTGACCTAAAATTTCAGAGTATTCAGCTTGTAATTTATCTTGTTCAAGACCTGTCAAACGGTGTAAACGTAATTCTAAAATTGCGCCCACTTGTGCAGGAGATAAATGATAAGTATCACCATCTAAACCAAATGGACGATTTGGATCTTCACCTTCAATCTCATCTGGACGGACTGAAATCGCACCCGCTTTTTCAAGCAATGCCACCACATTTCCACCAGCCCACTCACCAGCCAGTAAGCGCTCGCGCGCTTCTTGTGGATTTGCAGAAGTTTTGATGGTTTCGATAATGTCATCAATATTGGCTAACGCAACCGTTAAACCTTCTAAAATATGACCACGCTCACGTGCTTTACGCAATTCGAACATGGTACGACGTGTCACCACTTCTTGACGGTGACGAATAAATGCCGCAATGATGTCTTTCAAATTCATCAACTTAGGCTGACCATTATCTAGACAAACCATGTTAATGCTGAAAGAGTTTTCAAGCTGCGTATTTAAAAATAAATTATTAACAATAACTTCTGCATTTTCACCACGTTTTAAGTCAATGGCAATTCGCATACCTTCTTTATCTGACTCATCACGTAACTCAGAAATTCCTTCCAGTTTTTTCTCTTTCACCAACTCAGCGATACGTTCGATGGTTTTCGCTTTATTGACTTGATATGGAATTTCCGTAAATACAATCGTAGTACGACCAGTTTTTTGATCTTCTTCAAAATGGTATTTACCACGAATATGTAAACGACCTTTACCCGTACGGTAGGCGTCCACAATGCCTGATTTACCATAAATAATACCGCCCGTAGGGAAATCTGGACCTGAAATATATTCCATCAACCCTTCGATACTAATATTTGGATTATCAGCATAGGCTAAACATGCATTCACAACTTCGGTCATGTTGTGCGGTGCCATATTGGTTGCCATACCCACTGCAATCCCTGCTGCACCATTAATCAGCAAGTTTGGAATACGGGTTGGCATCACTTGGGGAATACGCTCAGAACCGTCGTAGTTATCTTCCCAATCGACTGTATCTTTTTCTAAATCAGCTAAAATCTCATGCGTGAGTTTGCGCATACGGACTTCGGTATAACGCATTGCTGCTGCGCTATCCCCATCCACTGAACCGAAGTTACCTTGACCATCTACCAATTGATAACGCAAACTAAAATCTTGCGCCATACGAACAATGGTTTCATAAACAGCTAAGTCGCCATGTGGGTGGTATTTACCGATCACATCACCAACTACACGGGCAGATTTTTTATACGCTTTGTTATAGTCGTTACCCAGCTCGTGCATAGCGAAAAGCACACGACGATGAACAGGCTTTAGACCATCGCGTACATCTGGTAATGCACGTGAGACAATAACGCTCATCGCATAGTCTAGATATGAGTGCTTGAGTTCATCCTCAATGGCAATCGGTCTAGTTTCCGATACGCTCATGCATACTCCTTATTTCAAGCAACCAAGTTACTCGATTTATATCATCAATCTTGCAAAAAATTTGACCTAAAAATATAAGTCAAAATCTAAAATTCAGCCGAAAATTATAGCACAAAAACTTCCATTTTTGTGGCTTTAAATACAGCAAAATCTTGTTAAATTTATGCATATAGGCGCCTATTTATCCATCAAATTGAACTTTATAGACAGCGGATAAAAACAAAGTCAAAAAGACCGAAGAAATTATTTGAAAATTCATGCTTTAATTTTTTCTTTATTCTTATTTTTTAGATCAATGGTATTCTTTATAAAATGTACTTAATTGTTTTATTGTATTTTTATACTTAGAAAAAAATGACTAACCTTCTAAACCATAAAAATAATTTAGAAGGTGTTTGAAGTTTTGAGATTCAATTATGGTTTGCTTATTTCAGTTTTTAGATCATTGACTTTCACCCAAACTTGAGTGCGTCCTAACATAGAAACCCCAACAAATCCTCTTAAACGAAAACGTCGCCCCTCTGCAATTAACTGCCCTTTTCCTTCAAATATTTTTCCACTTTTTGCTTCTAAAACCTTGCCATGAATAAAATTGTTTGGCTTTTTAGGATCTTCAACAAAACCAGATAAAATCTGCATACCGACAAGTGGCTTATTTTTGTATGGTTCAGGGCATTTAGTACAATGCGTCAGCGTTGCGCCATTCGGTGTTGCAAAACGATGGACAATAACACCCCCATAAGTTCCATCCTCCATTTTTTTAATCTCAATAATCGACAATGCCTCCCCAGTACGATCATCTACACTCTTCCAATAACCTGCTAATGAACTTGCATAAGCCTGCGTTAAAGCCCCGATTCCTAACAAAGCAATTAACCCAATTTTTTTTAAAATGTTTTGTTTCATCTTATGTCCTATAAGAATTATTATCCTTCCCTACTGGAAGCAAGGTTTATATTACTGAGCCCTTTATAAAATACAATTGTTATTTTTAAAATAATCCATTGATACAACTTAATATTTTTAAATAATAAAATAATATTCATTTAATTTTTATCTAAATTTAGCTTCAAGTTTTAATATTAATTTTCACTAACAATTAAATGATAAAAATAAATTCATGCGTAAAAGAGCATACAAGAATCAATATGAATGTTCCAAATAGTCGATATTTATGGATAAGAATTACCCATAATATCAATTATCGCTATCACAAAAATGATCATTGCCCATAAAATAAAAAATAATACTTTTTTATTTTTCAAGGGCGACTCAACATCTCTACCTTGTGCTTTTAACGTTTTTCTTTGTAGGAAGATGAGTAATTTTCTTAGATGGTTTTTGGAGTTATTGTCTTTATTCAGAGTATTGTCATGGGGTAATTGATGCTGTTTTTGAGTTTCACGCCGAATTGAAGATTGGACATGTTGACTCCCCGTAAAATCATCAAAAGATTTCTGATGCTTTAAGCGTACGCCACAGATGCCGCATTTTACTGCTTCATTGATATTTTCCGCATAACACTTGTGACATTTCATTCTATTTATTCCTTTACGATACTTAAAAATAATCAGCTGAGCTTTTTCCCTATCAAAAAAATTATTATAACGATCGTAAACTGCACTAATTGAAAAACGAAGATTTTTTAATATGATCTTATATAAGTCTTTAATATATCAATATATATAAAAAACGCCCTTAATGTCTTAAGAGCGTTTTTTAAAAACTGAAATTACAAAATTAGATTTTAGAAACTAATTCTGGAACTACAGTATTTAAATCACCAACTAACCAGTAGTCAGCAACAGCATTAATTGGCGCTTCTTCATCTTTGTTGATCGCAACGATCACTTTAGAATCTTTCATACCCGCCAAGTGCTGAATCGCACCAGAGATACCTACAGCAATATACAGGTCAGGTGCAACGATTTTACCAGTTTGACCAACTTGCATATCGTTTGGAACGAAGCCAGCATCAACCGCAGCACGTGAAGCACCTTGTGCAGCACCAAGCTTGTCAGCAAGTGGATCAAGTACTTTATGATAGTTCTCACCAGAACCTACACCACGACCACCAGACACAACGATACGTGCAGCAGTTAATTCTGGACGTTCAGATTTCACGATTTCTTCGTTGATAAACTTAGAAATACCCGCATCACCTGTAGATGTTGTTGCTTCAACAGCAGCAGAACCACCTTCAGCAGCCACAGCATCAAATGCAGTACCACGAACAGTTGCAACAACAACTGGCTCAGAAGATTCTACAGTTGCAATTGCGTTACCTGCATAAATTGGACGTTTGAAAGTTTTAGGACCTTCAACAGCAATGATGTCAGTAATCATGCTTGCATCTAATAGTGCAGCTGCACGTGGAAGAATGTTTTTACCTGTAGTGGTAGAAGCAGCAAGGATATGGCTATAACCTTTGCCTAGTTCTGCAACAAGTTTTGCTACATTTTCAGCCAATTGATTTGCATAAGCCGCGTCGTCAGCAAGCAATACTTTGCTTACGCCTGCAACTTTAGCAGCTTGATCAGCGACAGCTTGTGCGCCTGAACCTGCAACCAATACAGTGATATCACCACCGATTTTTTGAGCCGCAGCAACAACGTTTAATGTTGCACCGTTAAGTGCTTTATTGTCGTGCTCAGCGATAACTAAAATACTCATGATTTTTATCCTTCTGTATTAGATCACTTTCGCTTCATTTTTTAATTTTTCTACAAGCTCATCAACAGATTTCACTTGTACGCCCGCTTTACGTTCTGCAGGTGCTTCAACTTTAACTGTTTTAAGTTGAGTTGCTGGAGAAACGCCATAATCAGCAGGAGACTTAGTATCAAGCGGTTTTTTACGTGCTTTCATAATGTTTGGAAGCGCAGCATAACGTGGCTCATTCAAACGTAAGTCAGTTGTGATGATCGCAGGAAGACCAAGCTCAACAGTTTGTAAACCACCGTCGATTTCACGAGTCACTTGAACTTTGTCGCCTTCAACTTTTACTTCTGATGCGAAAGTACCTTGACCAGCATTTAACAATGCACCAAGCATCTGACCCACTTGGTTAGAGTCGTCATCGATTGCTTGTTTACCCAAAAGGATGAGTTGTGGTTGTTCTTGTTCAACAACACCTTTTAAGATTTTAGCAACTTCTAAAGCACCTAGTTGGCTTTCATCAGCTTCAACTAAGATACCACGGTCTGCACCCAATGCCATCGCAGAACGGATTTGTTCTTGTGATTCTTTAGCACCAATCGAAACCACTACGATTTCAGAAACAGTTCCTTTTTCTTTTAAGCGAACCGCTTCTTCCACTGCGATTTCATCGAATGGGTTAATTGACATTTTAACGTTAGTAAGGTCTACCCCACTATTGTCCGGTTTAACGCGAACTTTAACGTTGGCATCAACCACACGTTTTACAGCAACAAGAGCCTTCATGTAATCCTCGGCTGTTTTAGCAAAAGTAAATGTTAAGAAGAGTTATAATAACCCTTCATTTAAAATTATTTAGGTGTCCTATCTTGCAATGTGATTGGCATTTCGGTCAAGTCACAATTGGCTAAAGTGATGTAAAAAAGCGTAAAAATAGTTGAACGCACAGTTCAAAAATATTTTCCACAAACACTTCTATTTATTAAAATTATTATTCTATATTTACTAATTTATTGATTTTTATTAAATAAAATTATAAAAAAAACTCTAAAAAATATTTTATTAAGATTTGGCAGCAACAAATTAAAATCTATTTTTTTTCGCTAAAATTTATTGATGCGATATATCAGGAAATGTCATTTAAGATATAACACCCAAAATAATTACTTTTTTTTACGATTATTCACAAATTTAGTTTTAGATTAAGCTTAATTCCAAGATAAATACTCCAATAAATTTAAAAAACTTGAATTAAAGATAAGTATTTCTAATTTTATCAAATACACACTGCTCAATAACTTAAGTGAGAACATATCTTTTAAAGTGTATCAATATACTCAAATCGCACTAAAAAATACGATCCATAAAAAAACAGGCGATTGCCTGTCTTCTAACGCTTACCCATCGAACGGCGTGTACCACGAGGTGGCATCCATGTCCGATCTGCATAGTGTTGTGGTTTTGGGCGCATGCCCTCTACATCTTCATCCGCAGGCTTCGCATCATTGGCTTGTTTCACTGGGAAAGGTAATTTTGCCACAGCTTTTTTCTTGGGCGTATTTTGGGTGCTCATCAGATTCACTCAATTTTAACTGTGCATATTGTACAAAAAATTATGTTCTGAGGCGAGTTCCCAAGCTATTTATAATGTGTTTGTATTTTATTGATACATTAATTTTTGATTTTCGTGACTATTTGGTGAATTTGCTTAGATTTTACACGACCAACTCGGAATTTTTAAGCTATTATGGTGTGCTTTTTTATTTTTAATCCCCATAAGAAGGAATACTGCCGTGGACGTACGTCTCTCTGATCGTGTAAATGCCATCAAACCGTCCCCTACGCTTGCTGTGACAAACAAAGCTGCTGAATTAAAAGCTGCTGGCAAGAATGTTATTGGCTTGGGCGCTGGTGAACCTGATTTCGACACCCCACAACACATCAAAGATGCAGCAATTGCAGCAATTAATAACGGTTTTACCAAATACACTGCTGTTGACGGTACGCCTGGGCTTAAAAAAGCAATCATTGCGAAATTAAAACGTGATAACAACTTAGAATACGCAGCAAACCAAATCTTGGTGTCTTGTGGTGGTAAACAATCTTTCTTTAACTTGGCATTAGCTTTGTTAAATAAAGGCGATGAAGTGATTATCCCTGCACCGTACTGGGTCAGCTATCCAGATATGGTGATCATCGCTGAAGGTGTACCAGTTGTAGTGAAATGCGGTGAAGAACAACGTTTCAAAATCACGCCTGCTCAACTTGAAGCTGCAATCACAGACAAAACACGTTTAGTGGTTTTAAATAGCCCTTCTAACCCGACTGGTATGATCTATACTAAAGCTGAATTAGAAGCTTTGGCTGAAGTACTGCGTAAATATCCAGAAGTTCTAGTCGCTTCTGATGATATGTATGAACCAATCCGTTGGGATGACGAATTTTACAACATCGCAACTGTGGCACCTGACCTTTATGATCGTGTGATCGTGCTTAATGGTGTATCGAAAGCTTATGCAATGACTGGCTGGCGTATTGGCTATGCAGCAGGTCCTGCTAAACTCATCGGTGCGATGAAAAAAATCCAATCTCAATCGACTTCAAACCCAACTTCGATTTCACAAGTTGCTGCTGAAGCTGCATTGAATGGTCCTCAAGATGTACTTCAACCAATGATTGAAGCATTCAAACGTCGTCATGACTTAGTGGTAAATGGTTTGAATGACATCAAAGGCATCACTTGTCTTCCTGCTGATGGTGCATTCTATGCTTATGCAAATATCCGTCCATTGATTCGTGCTAAAGGCTTAAAATCTTGTACAGAATTCTCTGCATGGTTATTGGAAGAAACTGGTGTTGCAGTTGTTCCTGGTGATGCATTTGGTTTAGGTGGTTATATGCGTATTTCTTATGCAACTGCTGACGAAGTGTTGGTTGATGCGCTTGCACGTATCAAAAAAGCGGCTGATTCAATCGAAGGCGTGGATGCTGCGATTGCATCTATCGAAGCTGAAAAAGCTGCAAAATAAGTTAAAGGTTTAGATGAAAAATCCGCCAAAATTGGCGGATTTTTTATTGTCTAAAATATTAATTTGAATTTGTTTTAGCAGTTGAAAAGATCACCAAAAGAATCCCACACAAAACCAAGATAGATGAAAATATAATTCTCCAACCAATCATTTCCCCAATAAAAAGTGAACCACCAATAATAGATAAACACGGTACGCTCAGCTGAACGGTACTCGCAGTAATCCGATCAATATACTTTAAAATCGAATACCACAATACATAAGCTCCACTGGATGCCAGTCCACCTGAAATAAACGCTAAAATGATTCCTTGTGAACTTATGTATATATTTTCAATAAAAAATAAGCTGAAGATCAAAACTAAAGGTAAAGCAATGATAAAATTACTATAAGTACTGACTAGAGGATGAGCTGAACCCTTACCTGAAATACTATACGCTGCCCATGCTAGACCAGAGATCAGCATAATCAAGGAGTACATCAAGTTTGGTGCACTCGCACCAGGTAACAATAAAACGATGATGCCAATAACTGCCAACAATAAACCGCTACCACTTTTAAAATTCAGCCGTTCACCATGTGCCAATCCATAAATAACCATCGTGAGTTGAACCGTACCAAAAAGAATCAATGCACCTACCCCTGCATCAATTTTGACATAGGCTAATGAAAAAGCAGTAACATAAACCGCTAAGAAAAAACCATGCTTTATATTCCAATTCAGCTTTAACTTTTGATTAAGTCGATAATTTGTAATAACAAATAAAATACTCAGCACAATCACGCCACTTAATACGCGTAGCACACTAAAACTCATTGGGTCGATTTGATTTTGTGCTAAGGCTAACCGACACAAAACAGAATTTGCAGCGAAAGCGAGCATCGCCAATACAATCTTATAGTTCATCCTTAAACATTCTCATGTAAATTTTATTTTAAATATCACATGATTCGCTTTAACTTGCTCTAACAAAATAGGCAAATATTCTTTTAGGTTATATAAGGTCTTAAATAGTTCTGATGATTCAATTTTCTTTCAGTTGTTTATACATCGCACGACATGATCAACTGAATAATGCCCCCATTCTGAAAGTGCTTCAATAAATAGATTGAGTTCAGATATTTCAAAATGACTGATCAACATATAACAAGCCGAACCAGAAACTTTATAACTTTTTTCAACTTGCACATAAGTTTTTAAAAACGCTTCAAAAGCTGAGAATTGGTTATTTTCCATTATAATGCGAATAAACTGTGTTGCGGAGTAATTGATTTTTATTGTGTATTTTTCAATTACATTAAGATCAATTAAGCGTTGAATTCTTTGACCAACCGCTTGTCCTGTTCGATGTACTTGTGTACCTATATCCTTATGACTTAACCGAGAATCTATCTGAAGAATATTTAAAATTTTTAGATCAATTGCATCGAGTTGTAGCATTTTTATCCTCAAAATTTTCAAATTGAAAGTTACATTTTATAAAGTCTTTCATTACTGACTGTGCAAGAAATCTAGCATTGTTTAAGGTTATAACAACTTAAATTAATGAAAATCTAAAATGAATCAGACAGCATTACTAGTGATCGATGTACAAAATGATTATTTTCCAGATGGAAAAATGGCACTGTTTCAACCTGAAAAAGCGCTTACCAACATTTCTATTTTGGAAAAAGAATTTCATTTAAGCAATGCACCTATCATTTATATCCAACATATTTTTGCTGAAACTCCTGCGCCATTTTTTGAAAAAAATACTGAAGGTGTAAAGTTACACCCAAATTTAGCAGTTCAAGATCATTCGTTTATCGTTGAAAAAGCATTTCCAAATAGCTTCTTTCAGACAGACCTACAAACCCTACTCAGCCGTTTAGGTATTCAAAAACTTGTTATTACAGGCATGATGACACATATGTGTGTAGATGCTACTACCCGTGCAGCAGCAGAATTAGGTTATCAGTCCATTGTCATTTCGGATGCAACAGCTACTCGAGATTTAAGTTATGCCGGTCAGACAGTTCAAGCGCTTGATGTGCAAACTGCCTTTCTTTCTGCATTTCAAATGTTTGCCCAAGTTCACAGCACAGCATCTTATTTATCAACCCTGATATCATCAGAAAAGCAATAAGCTTGCGAAAACTTAAAAATCTCAGTGCATGAAGAAATTGAACGTGCTAAAATAAGAGAAATCGGGTGTGCTCCCGATTTTTTTATGCGGATTACTTCCGCGCTGACAGGATTTAGGTTTACAACATGCCCATTTCAGAGACATGGTTATTACCTGATGGTGTAGCTGATGTATTACCAGAGCAAGCGCAAGTAATTGAAACCTTGCGTCGTAGTGCTTTAGATTTCCTCGCTTCTCGAGGTTATCAATTGGTGTACACGCCGTTTATCGAATACATCGAATCTCTCTCTTCTCTTTCAGAATCGAATCAAGATTTAGACTTAGCCACTTTTAAAGTCATCGACCAATTGACAGGTCGTTTACTTGGTGTGCGTGCCGATATGACACCACAAGTGGCTCGTATTGATGCGCATGTACATCCAGTAGAAGGTGTGGCTCGTTACTGCTATGCAGGAACTGTACTTCATACCAAACCACAAGGCTTTAATACCACACGTGCCCCACTTCAGTTGGGTGCAGAATTGTTTGGTTCAGACAGCATTGACGCTGACGTTGAAATGATCGACGTGATGCTGAGTTTGATCGAAACCGCAAATTTAGTTGAAGGTGTCCATCTTGATTTAGGGCATGTCGGCTTATTCCGTAGCTTGGTTAAACATGCTGACTTAAATAAAACCACTGAACGTCAACTTTCAGATTTATATCAACGTAAAGCGTTACCAGAATTGGCTGAATTTACCCAAAAATTAAAATTCGGTTCAGATTTTTATGCTTTAGGTCGCTATGCCAGTGATTTAGCTGCATTACAACGCAATTTAAGTGCTGAAATTCTACAGGACGAAGCATTTAAACAAGCCTTTGATGCACTCACAACCACGCAAGCAGAAATTCAGGCACGTTGGCCAAAACTACACATCGGTATAGATGTAGTCGAATTGCGTTCATACCATTATCACACAGGTTTAATGTACGCAGTTTATGCACCAAATCGTGCTGCACCATTGGCACAAGGTGGGCGTTATGATGGTATTGGTGAGCACTTTGGTCGTGCACGTCCTGCAACAGGTTTTTCATGCGACTTATATGCACTCAGTGCAGGTCAATTCCAAGCGATTAAAACAGTGATTGCACCAAAAGGTACAAACACAACCCTACTCGCTGCAATTGCACAAGTACGCAACAATGGTCTAAGCGTAATCCAGTTATTAGGTGAAGATGACTTAACATCTGTTCCGAATGCAACACATCAGTTGGTGAATGTTGCAGGTGAATGGAAAGTCAAACAAATTTAATCACTTTATGCCAATGTTCATGTCATTGGTATGAGGTTTTCAATTTTAACAGCATGATGTAATGAGGCTATTATGGGCAAGAATGTTGTGGTACTTGGTACCCAATGGGGCGACGAAGGTAAAGGTAAAATCGTTGACCTGCTCACAGATCAAGCGGCTGCGGTAGTACGTTATCAAGGCGGACATAACGCAGGTCACACGCTCGTTGTTGGTGGTAAGAAAACAGTTCTTCACCTCATTCCATCTGGTATTTTACGTGAAAACGTACTGTGCTTAATTGGGAATGGTGTTGTACTTTCTCCTGAAGCGTTGATTAAAGAAATGGACATCCTTGAAAAAGAAGGTGTTCCAGTACGTGAACGTTTACGTATTTCCCCAAACTGTCCTTTGATTCTTCCGCATCACATTGCGTTAGACCAAGCACGTGAAATTAAACGTGGCAATGCCAAAATCGGTACAACAGGTCGTGGTATCGGTCCTGCGTATGAAGACAAAGTTGCACGTCGTGCGATTCGTGTTGCGGATTTGGTACGTGGTGGCGAACATCTTAAAGCACAACTTGAAGAACTCCTTGAGTACCATAACTTCCAGTTAACCCAATTCTTCGGTGTTGAAGCTGTTAAAGTTGAAGATGTGATTGCACTGTGTGACGAATGGCGTAAAGTTGTTGCTCCATTAGTTGTTGATGTAACAACTGAGTTACACAACTATCGCAAAAACGGTCAAAACGTGATGTTTGAAGGTGCCCAAGGTTCACTGCTTGATGTTGACCATGGTACATATCCGTATGTAACATCTTCAAACACAACTGCGGGTGGCGTAAGCTCAGGTTCTGGTCTTGGTCCATTACACCTTGACTATGTATTGGGTATTACCAAAGCTTATACTACACGTGTAGGTGCAGGTCCATTCCCGACTGAATTGGTTTATGATGCTGCAAATGATGTTGGTGATGCAATCGGTAAACACTTAGGTACGATTGGTGCTGAGTTTGGTGCGTCTACAGGTCGTCAACGTCGTTGTGGTTGGTTCGATGCCGAAATCTTACGTCGTTCAGTGGATGTCAACTCACTTTCAGGTATTTGCTTGACTAAACTTGACGTTTTAGATGGTTTAGAAGAAGTTAAAATCTGTGTGGGTTATGAAGCTGCTGACTCTGGTTGTGTCGGTTCTTCTGATGCATTGGCATTTGAAACTTTAAAACCAATCTACGAAACTATGCCAGGTTGGTCTGAGTCAACTTTTGGTGCAAAATCATTAGATCAATTACCACAAAATGCAATCAACTATATCAAACGTATTGAACAATTGATCGAATGTCCGATTGACATTGTATCAACAGGTCCAGACCGTGATGAAACGATCGTATTACGCCATCCATTTGATGCTTAATATTCATAATACCTAAAAAAAGAGTCTCTTTATGAGGCTCTTTTTTATTTTATAGAAAAGTTAAGATTCAAGACTAAAGTTAGTTCTGTCTGGCTTATATCCTTTACATGAGCTTGTTACAATAAATTTCCCGACTAATTTTTACCGACTAATTTTTTGAGAATATGGAATGCAAAAAAATATTTCAGGCGCAATTTTTTATTCATCACTCTTTGCGATTGGTGGCGCACCAACGCTTGCGATGCTGATCATTCAAGCACAAACCAATAATCCTGAAATTATCCAAAATGCGCTACTCGGTTTAACCATTGCTTTAGCTTGTGTGCTTATCCCTATTATTCTGATTCAAAATAGCATCCTCTTTTTTCATCGCAACAAACCCAACCTGAATGAAAAAATCAAACCACTTTGTACTTTCTATTTAGTCCTTGATGCGATGTGTTTATTATATTGGTTAGCAATTCAATTCTTGTAAACCTATAAAATTACATAAATACTATGATTATGAAGCAATTTCATATACATGCTATGTTTCAATTTAAATATAATTGCGCTTATTACTTTATATTTGTTGGAGCACATGATAATGAATAATAAATTTATGTTGGGTGTTTGTGCAGCAAGCTTAATTTCTCTTTCTGGCTGTACAACAATGGCAGATATGGCGGGTGCAGATAGCGCAACTTTAAATGTCGCAGCAACCCAAGGGTTTAATAAAACAGTACAAGAAGCACGTAGCAATAAAACGCTAGATACTTCATCTTCGACTTATAGTCGTATTAACAATGTATTTAAACGCTTAAAACCTTATGCGGATCAAATGAATCAAACTGGTACAAAGTTTGACTGGCAACTTGCTGTACTAAAATCTGATCAAGTGAATGCCTATGTTGCACCTGGTGGTAAAGTGGTGTTCTATACGGGCATTGTCAATAAGCTCAACCTAACGGATGCTGAAATTGCAGCAGTAATGGGTCATGAAATGATCCATGCTTTAGAAGAACATTCAAAAAATAAAATTGGTGCGCAAGCATTGACTGATTTAGCATTACAAATTGGTTTAAGTGCTGCAGGGGATCGTGTCGGTCAACTTGGTACAGCAGCAGCACAACTTGGTTCACAAGTAGGTGTCGGCTTGCCTTACTCTCGTAGCTTAGAAAGTCGTGCTGACCAAGGTGGTTTAATGCTTATGGCGAAAGCAGGCTACAATCCACAAGCTGCAATTACGCTTTGGGAAAAGATGAATAAACTTGAAGGTGCAGGTGGTGCTTCATTCTTATCAACTCACCCTTCAAATTCACAACGGATTGAAGCTATGCGTAAAAATTTGCCAGCAGCACAAGCAATCTATAACAGCAAACGTTAATAAGTGCTATTCGGGCAAAAACTTCAACTTTTTAATCGAACCGAGCTTCTCTGCTCGGTTTTTTAATGAATCTCTTGAATAACAAGATAATAAAACACTGCTGCTGAGTTTTTATAGAATAGTACAGCAATTCTAAAAACTGCTGTAATTTATAGGGAAAGCAATTTTATTCATCTTACAAAATGTAACTGTGCGCCTTTATAAAACCTTTGTAGATAAAATCTTTCGACCTTATCAAAAAAATTGATTCATTTTTACCATTTTCACTATTTAGATTTTAAATAGTTGTGATAACAAGTATCACAATAAATAATACTCACACTCATTTTTTATATAATTATGTGCTATTTTCTTAAGCAATACCGTTATAAATGAATCTAAACTCCAATACAAAAACGCTTGTTATTTAGTCTAAATATATCCCAAAAAAATTAGATTTCCCCCACGGATTAATATAAATTTCATATAATAAAATTATTCATTTTAATGAAAAAAGCAGAATTTATATTCAGCTTTTTTCATCTGAGATGGCTGGTTTTATGGCTGCTTATTAAACAATTCTACGTTTTAAGCCAGTCATCTGTAGAATACGTGTAGAGATTTCTTCAATTGACATTTCTGATACATTGAGATATTTGATCCCTTCAGAGATATAGATTCCTTCAACTGCACGTAGTTCCATTTGACACTGAGAGAAGCTGGCATAACGGCTATTTGCTTTGCGTTCAGTGCGAATTGCTACCAATCGTTCAGCATCAATCATTAAGCCAAACAACTTATGCTTATGCTCTTTTAACACTGCTGGCAAGCGATTATCATCCAAATCTTCTTCTGTAAGTGGATAATTTGCAACACGAATTCCAAACTGTAATGACAAATAAATAGAGGTTGGCGTTTTACCCGAACGAGATACACCAATCAAGATCAAATCGGCTTTATCGTAGTGGCGTGTACGTGCACCATCATCATTATCCAACGCAAAATGTACCGCATCAATACGAGCCTTATAAGACTCTGAATCGGTTACTGCATGGGTCTGTCCGACTAAAGTTGTAGGCTGTGTCCCTAAAACATCCGATAACTTACTAATAAGACCTTCAAATACATCAAGATTTACTGCATTTGCAGTATTAATAATGTCCCGTACATATGGATCAACTAAGGTATCAAATACTAAGGGTTGTTGCCCATCTTTTTCTGCACGAATATTGATCTCTTCAACCACACTCATTGCAGCCTCTTCAGAGCTGATATATGGGATAATATGTATATCAAACCTTACATGAGGAAATTGCGCTAATAAGGAGTGTCCAAGGGTTTCTGCAGTGATCGCAGTGCCATCAGAAATGAAAAATACACTGCGCTTTATTTGGTTACTTTCTGACATTAAAAATCTCCTCAAATATTTGTCTTAGCAATGTATAATCTTTATAGTAATGCCCATCTTACATGACTATGACTTAGTTGAATCAAAAAGCTAAGTTTTTTGTTATAATTTCAAGCCAAGATAGTGATTAATACTGCAAAAGTGGAGTAACAACTTTGGAAGCACGCGTAATCGGTCTGGAAAAACTAGGGAAACACGACGTTGAGATCGTGGGTGGTAAAAACTCTTCACTTGGAGAAATGATCAGCCATTTAGCAAATGCTGGCGTATCTGTGCCAGGTGGATTTGCTACGACTGCTGAAGCGTATCGCGAATTCCTTGAGCAAAGCGGCCTAAATGCTAAAATCAATGCAGAGCTTGCATCATTAAATGTTGATGATGTAAACGCACTTGCTGAAACTGGTGCAAAAATCCGTCAATGGATTGTAGACACTCCACTTACGCCAGGACTTGAGCAAGAAGTTCGTGAAGCTTTCACTGCACTTTCAAACGGTAATCCAGACATTGCTGTTGCTGTTCGTTCATCTGCAACTGCAGAAGATTTACCTGATGCATCATTTGCAGGGCAACAAGAAACTTTCTTAAATATCCGTGGAATCGATAACGTTCTGATCGCGATTAAAGAAGTGTTTGCTTCACTTTATAATGACCGTGCAATCGCTTACCGTGTTCACCAAAACTTTGCCCATGACATCGTAGCCTTGTCTGCGGGCGTGCAACGTATGGTGCGCTCTGAAACTGGTGCTGCGGGTGTAATGTTTACTCTAGATACAGAATCTGGTTTCCGTGATGCAGTATTTATTACCGCTTCTTACGGTTTGGGTGAAATGGTTGTACAAGGTGCAGTCAACCCAGACGAATTCTATATTTCAAAACCTCTTCTTAAAAATGGTAAACATGCAGTAATTCGTCGTAACCTTGGTTCTAAACACCAAAAAATGATTTATGGTGAAGAAGGCGCTGCAGGTAAATCTGTTGTGGTTGTAGACGTTGAAAAAGCTGAACGTCAACAATTTGCTTTAAATGACTTAGAACTTCAAGAACTTGCTAAACAAGCATTGATCATTGAAGAACATTATCAAGCACCAATGGACATCGAATGGGCGAAAGATGGCGATGATGGTCAAATTTACATCGTTCAAGCACGCCCTGAAACTGTAAAAAGCCGTGAAAATGTTGGCACAATGGAACGCTACCTCCTTAAACAAAAAGGTACTGTACTTTGTGAAGGTCGTTCAATCGGTCAGCGTATCGGTTCTGGTAAAGTGCGTATCGTCACTTCTATTAAAGAAATGGACAAAGTACAAGAAGGTGATGTTCTTGTATCTGACATGACTGACCCAGACTGGGAACCGGTGATGAAACGTGCTGCTGCGATCATCACTAACCGTGGCGGTCGTACTTGTCATGCTGCAATTATTGCACGTGAGTTAGGTGTACCTGCAATTGTAGGCTGTGGCAACGCAACAGAAGTTTTAACTGATGGTCAAGAAGTGACAGTTTCTTGTGCTGAAGGTGATACAGGTTTTATCTATGAAGGTGCTTTGGATTTTGAAATCCAACGCAATTCGATTGAATCTATGCCTAAACTTCCGTTTAAAATCATGATGAACGTAGGTAACCCTGACCGTGCATTTGACTTTGCTCAAATTCCAAATGAAGGTATTGGTCTAGCACGCTTAGAATTCATCATTAATCGTATGATTGGTGTGCATCCTAAAGCATTATTGAACATTGACAGCCTCCCACGTGAAACGCGTGCAGCTGTAATGGCACGTACTGCAGGTTACTCTTCACCAATCGAATTCTATGTTGAAAAACTAGTTGAAGGTATTTCTACACTTGCTGCTGCATTTGCTGATAAGCCAGTGATTGTTCGTATGTCTGACTTCAAGTCTAATGAATATGCGAACTTGATCGGCGGTAAATTGTATGAGCCTGAAGAAGAAAACCCAATGCTGGGCTTCCGTGGTGCAAGCCGTTATGTATCTGATAACTTCCGTGACTGCTTCGAATTAGAATGCCGTGCGTTGAAAAAAGCACGTGACGAAATGGGTTTAACCAACATTCAAATCATGATTCCTTTCGTTCGTACTGTAAACGAAGCGAAACGTGTCATTGAATTGCTTGCTGCAAATGGCTTAAAACGTGGTGAAAATGGTCTTAAAGTCATCATGATGTGTGAATTACCAACCAATGCATTATTGGCTGAACAATTCCTTGAACACTTCGATGGTTTCTCTATCGGTTCAAATGATTTAACTCAGTTAACCCTTGGTCTAGATCGTGACTCTGGTATTGTTTCTCATTTGTTTGATGAACGTGATGCAGCCGTTAAAACATTATTAGCAATGGCAATCCATGCATGCCGTAAAGCAGGTAAATATGTAGGTATCTGTGGTCAAGGACCTTCTGATCATCCGGATCTTGCTAAATGGCTTATGGAACAAGGCATTGAGTCTGTTTCTCTTAACCCAGATTCAGTTTTAGATACCTGGTTCTTCCTTTCTGAAGAACAATCACAACAAGCTTAATCTTATTAGACCTTAAAAAATAAAAGACCCATTCGTGGGTCTTTTTTATGCTTAAAACTAAGTAAAATTTTGAATTAAATATATTTATTTATACGTTGTAATTTAGATTTCGTGTAAATTTAATATGAATGTACCTAAAAATCGAGTATACATAAGGGTTCAAAAAAGTAGATAAATGAATTTAATGCTACTATATAGATGTTTATCTACAGATTTTATGTTTTAGATTTTTTGAGAATGATGCTTTATGCAAATTTACTTAGCGAGAAATAACCAACAAGCTGGACCATATACACTGGAACAAGTCAATCAAATGCTTGCAGACCAACAAGTCTTACTCACAGATTTGGCTTGGCATCAAGGCATGACTGAATGGAAAGCTTTGGGTGAACTCACACAAGGTAAACTTGTCTATGAACCTACAGGCTATGTTGCACCAGTTTCACTCAATAAAACTGAACCTTTTTCTCATCCTTCTACTGGCGCATCTACAAATAAAGCCAAACAAGAGGTAGAACTTGCATCACTGCCTTCTCGCTTTTTAGCTAAAATCATCGACTTATCTTTTTGGTTACCTGCTTCTATTATTTTAGGATTATTCTTAAATAATGACCAGATCCAAAAACTTTCTAGTCTACAAGAACAAATGCTTGCCAAAGCGCAAAGCAATGATGTGAATCAAGTTCTAGAAATACAATCTCAAATGTTGGCACTTTTTCCTGATCACGCATGGATTGCGATGTTTAGCTATATTTTCCTGATGCTCGCTGTTCAAGCTTACTTTCTTTCTAAGTCAGGACAAAGTATTGGCAAAAAAGCATTAAAAATTAAAATCGTAGATGAAGAAAGTAATGAAAAAGTCAGTTTTTTACGTGTATTCGTGCTACGCTCAATCTTGTTTATTGTAATTTATCGTTTTTTAGGTTTATTTGCGATCGTAGATCTACTCTTTGCTTTCAGTAAAAAACGACAAACATTACATGATAAATTGGTTAAAACCAAAGTCATCAAATAATATTTTTTCTATTTTTATAAAGGATGTAAAAGCATCCTTTTTTACACCTATATAGTATTGATTTTTTTTAAAAATATTTAAAAAACAAATTACAAATGCAAGTAAAAAAAGTGGTTTTTGTTACAGTGATTTAATGCCCTTTTACATATAGCTAAGTTTGTCGATATAAGGCATAATGCCCAACAACGTCTGAGTGTCACATCATTGAGAATATTTACTATTTGTGATTAATATTCATTTTCAATCATGCGACACTTTAATCGCTATCCCATATTTAATAGGGAATGGGACTCTTCACCGAGGTTGTAAAATGAGACAAACAATTTTAGCTGTATTGTCTTTATCTACGCTAGCTGCGCTCTTAACTGGGTGTGGTGGTGATATGGTACTACTAAACTCTAAAGGTCCAGTTGCTGAAGGTCAAAGTAACCTGATGATGACTGCGATTTATTTAATGCTTTTGGTCGTAATTCCTTCGATCATTATGGCGTTAGTGTTTGGTTGGAAATATCGTGCGTCAAATAAAGATGCAGACTATAAACCTACTTGGGCACATTCAACTGCAATTGAAATTGTAGTATGGGGTGTTCCTGTAATTATTATTGGTATTCTTGCGTATTTAACATGGTGGGGCTCACATAAATATGACCCATACCGTCCGCTTGAATCTGACAAAGCACCTGTAACTATTCAAGTTATTGCCGAACAGTTCAAATGGATATTTATCTATCCTGAGCAACAAATTGCAACTGTTAACGAAATTCGTTTCCCAGAAAAAACGCCTGTTAACTTTAAAGTGACTTCTAACTTTACAATGAACTCTTTCTTCATTCCTAAGTTAGCGGGTCAAATCTATGCAATGGCAGGTATGCAAACTCAGTTACACGTATTAGCTGATGAAACTGGCGTATACCGTGGTTTCTCTTCTAACTATAGTGGTTATGGCTTCACACAAATGCGCTTTTTAGCTCATTCAGTCACTGAGCCAGAATTTAACAACTGGGTAGAAGCAATTAAAGCAGGTAAAGCGAATTCAATTAACCCTGAAGCTCAACAAAAAACTGTTTTAGATGCAGCAGAGTTTGCAACGCTTAAAGACGGTGACCGTTCTAAACATCAAATTGAGAACATGGTCAAAAATGCGCATACCCCAGAAGAAAAAGCACTTGCAGAAGAAGCTGAACGTAAAGGTCCATTCCCTACTAAGCCGTATCCTGTAACTTACTATTCTTCAGTTGAGCCTAATTTGTTCGAAAGCATTATCAATAAATACATGAGCAACTACCACGGTGCGGATCATTCTGTACAAGCGGGTGCTGAGCATGTGAATGCTGAACATGCAACTGCTTCAGTAGAGGAATAAGACATGTCTGTATTATTCGGTAAACTCAACTGGGACTCGATCCCTTATCAAGAGCCAATCGTACTTGTAACCATGGTGATCATGGCTTTGGGTGCGGCTGCGCTTCTTGGTGGTATCACCTATTTCAAAAAATGGGGCTACCTGTGGAATGTATGGTTTAAATCTGTAGACCATAAAAAAATTGGTATCATGTATATCATTGTATCAGTCGTCATGCTTGTACGTGGTTTTGCTGATGCGATCATGATGCGTCTTCAACTGTTCCTTGCAAAAGGTGGCGGTGAAGGTTACTTACATCCTGACCATTACGATCAGATCTTTACTGCGCATGGCGTAATCATGATCTTCTTCGTAGCAATGGGTCTTGTTGTTGGTATGATGAACATCACTGTACCTCTTCAAATTGGTGCACGTGACGTTGCATTCCCATTATTAAACTCTTTGAGCTTCTGGTTATTTGCTGGTGCTGCGGGGCTGATGATGGCATCACTTGTATTAGGTGAATTTGCTGCGACAGGTTGGATGGCTTATCCTCCTCTTTCAGGTATTCAATATTCTCCTGGTGTTGGTGTTGACTACTATATTTGGGCGCTTCAGGTTTCAGGTTTAGGTACGCTTTTAACGGGTGTTAACTTCTTCGTTACCATCATTAAAATGCGTGCACCAGGTATGGGTCTGATGGACATGCCGATCTTTACTTGGACTGCACTGTGTACAGCAGTATTGATCATTGCATCATTCCCTGTGTTAACTGCAACAATTGCAATGTTAACGCTTGACCGTTACTTCGATTTCCACTTCTTCACCAATGAGCTAGGCGGTAGCCCAATGCTTTATGTGAACTTGATTTGGACTTGGGGTCACCCAGAAGTATATATTCTGATTTTACCTGCTTTCGGTTTATATTCAGAAATCGTTTCAACTTTCTCTCGCAAAACATTGTTTGGTTACAAATCAATGGTATATGCGACTATCGCGATCACAGTTCTTGCGTTCGTGGTATGGTTACACCACTTCTTTACAATGGGTGCTGGTGCCAACGTTAACGCGTTCTTCGGTATCATGACCATGATTATTGCGATCCCAACGGGTGTGAAAATCTTCTCTTGGTTATTCACCATGTATAAGGGTCGTATTACATTTACATCACCAATGTACTGGACACTTGGCTTCCTTGTGACTTTCGGTATCGGTGGTTTAACTGGTGTACTTATGGCTGTTCCACCAGCTGACTTCTTAGTACACAACTCGCTATTCTTGATTGCTCACTTCCATAACGTAATTATTGGTGGTGTGGTATTCGGTATGTTCGCAGGGATCACTTTCTACTGGCCGAAAATGTTTGGTTGGAAGTTAAATGAAACTTGGGGCAAAGCATCTTTCTGGTTCTGGTTCTTTGGTTTCTACTTCTCTTTCATGCCTTTATATATCCTTGGTTTTATGGGCATGACACGTCGTCTAAACTCGTATGACAACCCAGATTGGGATCCATATTTAGCAATCGCATTCTTTGGTTCTTGTTTGGTTGCAATAGGTATTTTCTGTTTCATTATGCAAGTTGTAGTTGGTTTCTTACAACGTGAGCAAAATATTGATTATACAGGTGACCCATGGGATGGTCGTGTGCTTGAGTGGTCTACCTCATCTCCTGCGCCATTTTATAACTTTGCACACCTTCCAAAAATCAATGGTATTGATACTTTCTGGAATGACAAAGAAAATGGTGTAGCGTATGCACGCCCTACCAAATATGAAGATATTCATATGCCGACTGACCGAGCTGCAGGCTTTGTGATGGCAATGTTCATTACTGTAATGGGCTTGGCTTTGGTATGGCACGTGTGGTGGCTTGTTATTGCAACTTTCTTAGGTGCTGTGATCAGTTTCATCGTAAGTTCATTTACGAAAAAAGTGGATTACTATGTACCTGCTGCTGAAGTAGAACGTATCGAAAATGAACGTTATGCTTTACTTGAAAAACACTTGAAGAAGGACTAAGACAATGGCTGAAGTACTTCATCACGATAACCACGGACATGATGAACATCATCATCACGATGATACTGACATCACTGTCTTTGGTTTCTGGACATACTTGATGAGTGACTTGATTTTATTCGGTACACTCTTCATCGCGTTCGCTGTATTAAGCAGTCATATTCCACCTGGAACACCAAGTGCAAAAGATTTATTTGGTGAGTCTTTAGGTTTCGTTTTAACTGAAACTTTCGCTCTCTTGATTTCTTCTGTGACTTTTGGTTTTGCAGTACTTGCTTCATACAAGAAAAATGTGGGTCAAGTTTTAACTTGGCTCGCGATTACTTGGGTATTTGGTGCAGCGTTCATCGGCATGGAACTTTATGAATTTAATCATTTAGTTCATGCTGGTCATGGTCCAAGCACAAGTGCGTTCTTATCTGCGTTCTTTACCTTGGTAGGTACGCATGGTATTCACGTAACTTCAGGTTTGGTGTGGATGATCGTGTTAATGATTCAAATCAAGAAAAATGGTTTGACTTTACCAAATACACGTCGTCTTGCTTGCTTAAGCTTGTTCTGGCACTTCCTTGACATCGTATGGATCTGTGTATTCAGCGTCGTTTACTTAATGGGAGTTATCTAATGAGTCACGATCATAATTCTGCAGGTGCTTCACATGGTAATGTGAAACAATATACGATTGGTTTTATTGTTTCTGTATTACTTACCATTGTTCCATTCTATATGGCAATGCATCCAGCTGACTTCGGTCGTGGTGCGATTGTAGCTACGATTGCGATTACAGCTGTGGCGCAGGTTCTTGTGCAATTGGTTTTCTTCTTGCACATGAATTCCTCATCAGAACAACGTTGGAACGTGATTGCATTCATTTACACCATCTTGTGTATCGCAGTTCTGCTCATCGGTTCTGTATGGATCATGAACTACTTACATTCAAACATGATGCTCTAGGGTGTCATGTTGAAGAAATATTTATTCCTGACTAAGCCAGGAATTCTCTTCGGTAACTTCGTTACCACTTTGGGCGGCTTTTTTTTAGCCGCTCAAGGTTCTGTAGATTTCCTCTTACTTCTTCTTACCCTGCTCGGTACAACATTGGTTGTGGCATCGGGCTGTGTAGTCAATAATGTCATTGATCAAGACATTGACCAAAAAATGCAACGTACGATGAATCGTGCTTTAGTCAAAAAAACCATCAGTCCAACAGTTGCATTAATGTTTTCTGCTGTACTCGGTATACTTGGCTTTGCTTTGTTGTGGTTTTTTGTCAACGCCTATGCTTTTGGCTTTGCTGCACTTGGCTTTTTCGTTTATGTGGTGTTATATAGTCTATGGACAAAACGTACAACCATTCATCAAACCATCATTGGCAGTATTTCGGGTGCAAGCCCACCTGTAATAGGGTATACCGCTGTTTCTGGTGAATTTGATGTTGCTGCTTTACTCATTTTTTTGGCATATGCATTTTGGCAAATGCCACACTCATGGGGAATAGCGGTCTATCGTTTTGATGACTATAAAAATGCGAATATTCCCATTCTGCCTGTAGCACGCTCAATTTATCGTACAAAAGTTGAAAGTCTGATTTATGTACTATTATTTGCTGCAGTCTTAAATGGTTTATATTGCTTTGGCTATACCAATATTTTCTTCTTGATTATCTTTAATGCGATGTCTGCCTATTGGGTATATCTATCAATTATTGGCTTCAAAGCTGAAAATGACCAAGTTTGGGCAAAACGCTATTTCTTATATTCTGTAATTTTAATCACAGCATTAAGTTTTAGTTTTAGTTTTAGCTATGTATCCCCTGCCCCACATCTTCCAATTTTTTAAAAAGATAGAGTTTGCTCTATCTTTTTATTTCAATTCCAAATATTCAGTAGATTCAAAAATACATTAGTTATCTAATAATGCACATAGGCTATGACTATTAATTTTGTTCATATTTAAATCAAAAGCTACAACACCTAACAAAATAAGAATGTAATAGAATGGTATTATCACAACTTAGACAACTCTCACCGTTGAATATGAAGCAATGCTCGGCGGCATATAAACATTCTGCCAAACTGAGTTTACATAGCCAAAAATATTTTGTTACTTTAATTATTATTCTTAAAAATATTATTCCAAATGAATTTGCTGTTGAATACGAATGATACGTTGCTTAAACCTATGTGTTAAAGCATATAAAATAAGACTCAACAATAAAAACAATGCTGCAATACCCAATAAAATCTTTTGAACTATTGCTGACCAATACTGTGCATTTTCAATACGAGGGTGTAATTTTTCAGTAGTTGTTGTCACTGATTTTCCATAAACAGCATGCTGCATTGCCCACAATTGCTCAGATTTAAAACCATATTCAAAAAAATGAGGATCTGTTCTTTCAGCCTGAACCAATTGTGCAACATAGGCAGTTGCGGCATCTTGATCTTGTGGTTTATGCAGTAATGCAGCTTGCCCTAGTAGATAAGCTTTTACAGGCGGTGCTGTTTCAGATTGTTGCAAATACTGAAAAATATGACTTTGTTGAATATTACGGTCATAATGCACCAGTTTTTCATAGGCAGATTGTTCATTGTCACTCCAGTCATACTGCACATAAGTCAAACCTGTCCACAAAATAGCAAATGCAATGATCCAAGCCACAAACTTAAGTACAAAAGACTGAAAGCGCACTAAGAAAAAACGAAATTTCTTTAAAAAACCCACAATAAAAAAAGCACCAATAAATGACACTACAACTTTCAGCAGTAACCAGCCAAACCATGAAAATAAATTCATAAGATAATTGGGTTGATCAATATACGCTTGTAAGTTTTGATCAACACTCAAAGGAATATGTAGTTGAGAAATATTTTGTGTCAAACCTAAAAAATGAAAAACCACATCCTGCTGAATAAATAAACTTAAAGCAGTCGTGATAAAAAGTACACAACTCAGTACGGTAAATACATTCAACTTACTCTGACGTTGCTTTAAGCGCATTAAACCCGTTTTTAAATCTGCTGACTGCACAGGATAGTCATCTTTAAGTGACAATATGTTCTCCTAAAAACTTAAGACGAATGTGTATTTTCCAAAACCAATTGTTTCAAGTTGCTTTGTAAGGCACGAATGCGCTCAGATGCTTCCTCACGTTTTTGTACACCTTCTTTCTGGATTTGGATTACATCATTAACAGTTTTAATGAGGGTATTTTGCACATGTTCAAGGGTTTCAATATCAATCACAGAACGTTGATTGGCTTTGGCGGTATCAACTGAGTTCTGATGCAGCAAATCTGCATTACGCTTCAATAAGTCATTGGTTGCATCATCAATGGTATTTGCCAATTGCACACTATTACGTTGCTCATGTAATGAAATCGCTAAACTAATTTGGTTTTTCCAAGCAGGTAAGGTAATATTTTTAATCGCATAAAATTTATCGACCAACATCATATTATTTGATTGGATAATACGAATCATCGGCAAAGTTTGCATGGCAGACTGTTGCAATACTTGTAAATCACTCACCCGTTTTTCTAAATTATTCGCCAAATGATTCAAATCATAAATACGCTGATGTGTTTGTTGATCTTGTTCCTGTGAAGTAAGCGTTGAAATCTCTTGCTGTAACTCTTGCTGTTTTAACTTTCCTGCCGCAATATAAACGCCGAGTTGCTTATATTCCTCTTGCACCGAGTCAAACATTTTGTCTAATGTACTAACACGTGCTTTTAAACCATTTTGCGAAGTTTCAATTTCTTTAACCAAACTGTCGATTTGCTCTTTGGTCGAATGAAAATGCTGATCAAAACTTTGCTTGGCTCCTTTAAACTTGCTCAAAATACTGCCAAAAAAGCCTGAATTTTTGGATTGATTTAAAATACTCGTGGTATTTAATTGCTGTGCAACTTGCACGACTTGATTGAGTTTTTGTCCTGTTGCATCAAGGTCTTTATTTTTAACCAAATCCAATAGCTCATCTGTATAAGATGAAGTTTTCGTTGCAATATTTTTACCATATTCGGCAACAGCGTGATGATCAATATTAATCAACTCTTTTTGTGCATTTAGCACTTCATTATAATCTTCAGAATTTAACCCAATTTCTTTTAAACTCAATTGCTCATAACGCTGCTGCAAATCTATAGAAGATGCAACAACAACATTTTTATCTAACTCACTCATAACTCTACCCTATTTCTGCTCTAATGATTTTTTCAATGATGTAATTAATTTTTCACGACTTTTGTCAAGTTCTTGTACAGATGCCCGAGACTGCTGTTCAGCATTTTGCTTTAAATGATATTGCCAAGCGGGAATCAAAACTTGCTGCGCCTCTTTAAAGCGATCCATCAAACTTAATGACAATTGTTGTGTCAGTTGCATCTGTGTCAGCGCAATATCATTACTGGCTTGTAAAGTTTCTAAAGTATGAATTTTTTTGGATAATCGTTC
Organism: Acinetobacter defluvii; assembly: GCF_001704615.3. Classification (NCBI taxonomy): domain Bacteria; kingdom Pseudomonadati; phylum Pseudomonadota; class Gammaproteobacteria; order Moraxellales; family Moraxellaceae; genus Acinetobacter; species Acinetobacter defluvii. The sequence goes on along the minus strand of NZ_CP029397.2, from coordinate 1,097,621 downwards.
TTCAAAATTATCCAATGGATGTCTATTTTTAACAAATGCTGGATATTCTCCTAGAAATTCCTGTGCTGCACGAATATATTTCGCCATTTGTTCACGAAACCCTAAAGCTTGTTGATAACGTGATTGAGATTTTTGAATCTCGATTGCAATTTTCTGATTTAAATAATTGGCTTCCTGAATTAACACATCCAAGTCTTTAAAATATTTAACTTGACCTGCACTAAACTCTAAATCTAAGCCTAGCCATTTTTGCAAAGCATTAAATTTACGTTGTTTTAATTTTTTTTGTGAATTAGATAATTGCTCAATAATTTGTGCAATAACCTGACTCAACTTTTGAGTTAAATGTGTATCCACACCATTTAATAAAACCGATTGTGCTTGAATGAGCTGGTCTGCATACAAATTTAATCGACTTTGATTATCCAATAACGGAACCAAATCATTACGTTTAATCGACAACAAATCTTCAGGATCAATCTGAATTTTTTGTAAAGGGGTCAGTGTAATCAATTGGGTCATGGCAAAATCATATAAAAATATACATCTATGTATGGGTGGTAAACTTGATAAATACAAGCTTTATTTAAACTTATAATACAATTTTTAGTGTTTCAATATAGTAATATGTAAACGCTTATTTTTTAAAATAATCAATAATAAAAAAACCAGTGCGAACACTGGTTTTTTCGAATGCTATTTAATTATTTTGTATTTTGTTTTTATAACGACGATAGCCAAGTAAAGTGAACAAACCCAAAATACCAAATCCGCCAATCGCACCACCACCACTATTGCGTACACCACTATCTGATGTTGCTGTGTTGTTTAGTTTTACGGTTGCTTCATTGGAGATCTTACCATCCGCATCATAGACAGAATATCCAAATTTATAACTAAAAGGATCTAATATATTTTTATACTGAACGGTAATTTTACCACCATAGCAATTATAAACTCGATCTTCACCAGGGCATGGACCACTGCGCTCTGCGCTAAAAATTAATGGGTCAATCTTAGTGGTTATACGAATTGCTAAATCTTGCCCATTTGCATCGGTATAATAAGGTAATTTTTTCTTTTGTTCAGTGGTTAAAGCACTCACTAAACCATCACCATCATCATTAACATAATTGAGTAAATCAACTGTAATTTTCTTATCTGAACCTTCTTTTACTGTAAATTCAGCATTTTTGGCAAGCGGTGAAATATTACTAAAAGTGCCTAAAATGTATGCCGAAGAGGTTTTACTTGCATCAGTTTTAAGCTGCAAGGTGTATTGACAAAATTCTTTGTCACCAGTTGGAGTAATATTATCATCCACTCGCCACATTTTAATCAGACCTAAACTCGCATCCCATTCACAAAATAAGTTTTTATCAGGAATGATGGTTTCTGTATTACCACTAATATTACCTATACCTTTTGCAACTGCTGTGACTGTATAATTGTCTGCAGTGAGATGTTTAATTTCTCGCCCACCATTTGGCAAAAGATTTTCATGCGGTAAGTTTGTCACAAATGGATCAAAGAAAATTGTACGATATTTCTGTTTAGTTTTTACCGTTAATAAATTTTCAAAATATTTTTTCTGTTTTTGATAATAAGGTAAAAGCTCAGGTTTCGTGGTTTTATCTTCTATTAGTTTATTAAATAGATCTAAATTTTCTTGATAATTATCCAGCAACTCTACCACTGAATCATTACTTAACTCTGCTTTAAATGCTGTCAAACGGATTACCTCCGTTGAACCAATATCACAAGAGTTCGATTTATCCGAGGTTTGAGCATTTTTATCCGAATCAACTCGCGCCACACCACGCTGATCAGGGCTACTGCAACCATACAAACCTGTATCCACTAAATCTGTAGCTGTTTTTTGATCTCGTGGGAAATAAACGGGCTGGAAATTGGTATATTCTGAGGGTTTTTGCAAATCACTCAGTACTGTTTCAAAGCTCGTTGTACTTAAGTCCACTGTGGTTGGAGTAATATCTTTTTTGAACAATTCAGGGAGTTCACACTCAGCATTTGCACTAGCAGCATCTAAAGCTAAGGCATTATGGTCTAATGATAAGTTCAAAATCTTGACCGTTGCTAGATCGTTGTCTGCATAACGACAAGACTTGCCTGCACCATTATACGCTAAAACATTATATCTCAGTGTCTTAGCCGCAGAGCCATTGTATAAAAATGTTGCCCATGCTGAGTTTTTTACAATGGTATTACTTGCCAGTGTCAAATTCGAAAGATCACTTAATTGAACTTTGCCACTTGGGGTCGTTGAACTAAATTGAATAATACTCCCTGCGTTACTATTAGCAATGTTTTGAGTAATGGTATTGGCCGTAAACTGTACGGAAGGTTGCCCACATAAGGCAAAAGCACTCTCACTTTCCACCGAACCATTATTTAAGAAACTTGCACGCAAAATATCAATTTTTCTTTTTGAATAACCCAAATTATCATTACAGGTCATTGCTAAAACACTACCTTTGACCGCTTTATTGGCTTGGAACACGCCGCTATTAATCGTTAGATTGCCACCATCACTTAAATAAATTGCACCCCCTAGTTGAGCATTTGCATTTTCAATCGTGACGTTATTTAAAGTGGTCTCTCCACCTAGATACAACGCTCCTCCTGAGTTATTACGCTCATTTTTACTTGAACCATTGACTAGCTTTATATTTGATAAGCTAATACTGGGTTTATTAGAATTATTGGTATTGATAATGCGTGATAAACCTTGAGCATTAATTGTTGTTTTTGACGCAGTGATTGCAGGATAATCATTGGTCAAAACATTAACTTTTTCATAATCAAAAGGGTCTTTACCCAAAATTGAAATTGAAGAACTCGGTTGTAATTCTGAATTTAATTTGTATTCACCTGCTTCTAATTGAATAATATTTGTTGAAGTGGCATATTCTTTCCCAGCATTACATCCACCAAATGCCTTATGTGTTGCTGCGGCAGTTATTGCTTCACGCAAAGAACACTTGTCTGGATTTTCACCATTTTCATCGGCAAATGTTGTCACATAAATGGTTGTATCCTCTGCTGCCATTAAAGACATTGCAGATAAAACCATCAGTGCTAATATTCCTTTTTTATAATGTTTCATCATTCATCCTTTTGTTATTTTTTAGTTCGGCGTAAACCAATCAATCCAAATAAAGTAAATAATGCAATGATACCAGCAGCACCACCTGAAGTTTTTACTTGTTTATCTTCAAAGGTATTGGGTGGATCCTGTACAACTCGAGAACTAATCGCAATATATGGTTCTGTATTATCATTAAAATAAGTAGTAGAAGTCACGACTTTAATCTGAAACTCATCCGAACCATGCCAATTACCATTTGGAACATAGGTAATATCACCATCTTGAGTAAGATTTAAGGTTCCTTTAGATGGCGTGTTGGTCTGAATGATTTTTAAACAGCCCGGTTTCCAGGTTGTACCCTCAGCAGGTTTACCAAACAAAGCAGTACACTGTGCTGGAGTAACTAATTCACCATCTTGTAGTTGGTCTGAGATACTAAATTTGGCCGTTTGACCATAAGTAATATCTTCACCTACTGTAGAGGTATTGCTGGTATCGACTGTTAATTCAATCGCACCACGATCACAGAGAGTTCTATCTGCTAATCTTTGTTTATTACGTTGATCTACAACCAAGCAGCTAAGTAAATCATTGTTTGCTAGTCCTTTATTTACAATAGGTGAATCTGCAACACTTCTATAACTTTCAAGTAAGCGAGGTTTAAAGTAACTGATCACAGATTCTTTAGCAGGATTATATGGACATAAAATTCCTTTAGAACTTAAATCGCATTTTCCTTCTGTCGAACTACCTGCAATCAGTTGAGTATCTCCTAAAGCTTGTGCACCTGTGCCTGCACAGCCAACTGAATATAAATTATTCGTGATATGATTGGCATCATCCCCTGCAATAATTTTACAGTCTTGTGAACCATTCTTCGCAAGAATACTGTTTGCGACATAGGCTTTTTTATTTGGGGCATTCACAATCAACCCCATACTATTTAAAATCATAGTGATATTATTAACTTGCATATCATCTAAGACTTTAATCACGTAACCTTTATTATTAAAAATAGTACTGTTGAATATCCCTCTAAAGTTTTTTTCAAATGCTAATCCTTTACTTATTTCCTCACTAAATGGCGCTTTAACTTCAAAAAGTGAAGTATTGGTATCTGTATTTTCATTATCTCTAATCACAGATTGAGATACAGCAAATTGGGGGGCTTCACTATAAATTACACCACCTTGTGTCGCTTTATTACCTTTAATAAAGGAGCTAACAATGTTTACTGAACTCCAGTTATAATTTTTAATATCAGGTATTCCTGCATTATAAATTGCACCACCTTGTTCAGCAGCACCATTTAACAGCCGAGCATTCGAGATGGTAAGTTGTTCATTGTTATAGATTAAACCACCCATTTTTTCACAAAGATTGGCGCCACACCCTTGTAAAGTTAACTCAGAAAAATTAACAATAATTTTAGTATCTTTATTGGCTTCATCTTTTTTAGGGTCACCTGTCGGTAGTGCGACTTTTTTAATATTAAAAAGTCGGTGATTACCAGATGCCTTGATCACAGCATTTAATAAACCTGCTTTATTTTCTGTATCCGTGACATTTGTGTCATAAACTGATTTAATCGCTACAGTTTGAGCAATCGAAATTTCACTTTTTAAAAGATATTCTTCCTTGCCTTTTAATTCGATTATCGCGGTGGATTCCTTACCACCACAGCCATTTAAACCTGCCTCAGGCATGCCTTTATTGACATATTCAATTGCTTCACGAAGGGAACATTGGTCATCTGCTTTAACAACATCTTCTGTTGTCGTCACCACAATATTTGCACTAAATGCATGACCAGTAATACATAATAATCCTAAGCCTATGCCCCGTTTGAGCATTATAGTCTCCTTGATTTCTTTTAATTATTTCTTATAAGCCAGCATAAAGCGTTGCTAACATTCCTTGTGCGTACTTTGTCACAGCTTAATAAAATTCTCAAGAATTTTATTGTGGACGGTACTCATCAATCAATGCATAGATTTGTCTGAGTGTTGCGTGAGAAAGTTTGGTTTTCTCACCCTTCAATAATTTTTCTAAGCGATCGACAGATTGTAAGAGTGTACTGGTTTGATGCGAACCATGTAATAGCAGATATTCCGTTATTTGTGGGTCAAAATGTACACCCCGGCGCTCAAGTACAGAATGCAATAATGATTGCCGATCTGCATAGGAGTGACCACTCGGTAACTTTACACTGACTGCTTGGGTTAAACGTGATTGTAAATCTGGTAATTCTAATTTTAATTCAATGGGGGCAAAACGAGATGAAAAGACCAATTGTCCCCCACCTTCATTATTATTATTAATTAAATGAAATACTGCTTTTTGCCAATGTGGGACACCACTGATCGCCTCGATATCATCTAATGCCACCAAATCATAGCTTTCTAAAGCACTAATGGCTTCAATCGGTGCATCCAATAGCTCTAAAAGTGAAACTTTAATTGCAGATTTACCAACATCTAAATAAGAATCACAGATCGCAGACAATAAATGGCTTTTGCCTGTCCCAGCACCACCATAAATATAAAAGCGGTTCATCAAACCGGCATGTAGTTGTCTTACTGCATCAATTACAGGTCCCCAACCTGGACCAGAAAAATCGCTGATTTTGGCATCCAGTTGTGGCTCTATATCCAACTGTAATTGACGCATATTTTTTCATTTTTCCTTAAAGTGGATCATTATTTGGTTTTGTTTCAACATTATCTTGCGTGTTTTTAATCTCAAGATCAAGATCGACATGCTCACTTTCTACAGAAACCGTATGACTCTGACCATTATTTTCAACGAGAACTGTTGAAGTTGGACTTTGGTAGAGTGAACTTCGTTCATACCATTCTCGTGCATGCTTTAACAAGACTGAAATAACCGCTGCCACAGGCAAAGCAATTAACATCCCTAAAAAGCCCGCCAACTGCGCACCCGCCAAAACAGCAAACACCACTGCTACAGGAGATAGACCAATTTTATCCCCCAATAAGAAAGGTTGTAACACATAACCTTCGATAATTTGCCCTACACCAAAAACCACTAAAACTAAAATCAGATGTGTCCAATCTAAACCAAATTGGAACAACGCTGCAATGATGGCTGCGATAATGCCCACACCAAAACCTAAGTAAGGAATAATACTACATAGTCCCGCAACCATCCCAATGATCAGTCCAACTTCCAAACCGACCAATTGCAAACCGACTGCATAAACCACACCAAGCAAAAACATCACTAGGAATTGTCCTTTAACAAATGCACCTAAAACACTGTGACATTCATTCACAATTCTCATCGTGCCTTGCTCATAATGGCGAGGAATCAAGCCTTTCATACTCGCAAGCATGCGATTCCAATCTAGTAAAAAGTAAAAAGCAATAATTGGAATTAAAACAATCGTTCCACCAATAGAAATAAAGCTTAATCCAGACTGGGCAATTTTTAATGCCATCGCTTGAATACTGTCTGCACTATAGTTGGTTTGCACATAATCCATAACCACTTTAGAGATCTGATCGGTATCCAACTCCATGCGCTCCACATTAAAGGTTTGTGAAACCCAAGGTAAAAAGGTGTAGTTTATCCAATGAATACCTGCTGGAATGCTATCTCGTGCGTAAATTAATTGTTTCCACACCAAAGGAACAACAAACCAAATTGCCCAAGTCAACACAACCCCAATACCAATAAATACAACCGAAATCGCCAACCAACGCGGTAAAAAATTATCGAGTTTTTCAACTATAGGACTAAACAAATACGCCAATAAAAAAGCACCAACAAATGGGATCACTACAGGTTTAAGCAAATATAAAACCCATAGAATCAGTGCAATTCCTGCGAGAATGAAAATTCGTTTTAATGTCCGATCGTGCATACAATCACGCCTTTTTCAGGTTTAATCATTATAGAAAGTAAAATATTTGAATAAAGATAGCATTTTAGTTCAGAAATAACATAAGAGTTTCGTATATTCGGGTATAATCTCGGCGCGAATGCGGAGACTTCAAATATGAGCAACTCAACTTCTACCCCAAACACTGGTTTAAGCTATAAAGACGCTGGTGTCGATATTGAAGCGGGCGACGCACTTGTCGATCGTATCAAATCTGTCGCTAAACGTACTACTCGTCCAGAGGTGATGGGTGGACTCGGCGGCTTCGGCGCACTTTGTAAAATTCCTAAAGGTTATGAAGAACCTGTTCTCGTATCTGGCACAGACGGTGTTGGTACAAAATTACGTTTAGCATTAAACTTAAACCGTCATGACACAATTGGTCAAGACTTAGTGGCAATGTGTGTAAACGATCTTCTTGTATGTGGTGCTGAACCATTATTCTTCCTCGACTACTATGCAACAGGTCACTTAAATGTTGACGTTGCTGCAAATGTCGTTACTGGTATCGGTAAAGGTTGTGAACTTGCAGGTTGTGCGTTGGTGGGCGGTGAAACTGCTGAAATGCCAGGGATGTATGAAGGCGAAGATTACGACTTAGCAGGTTTCTGTGTGGGTGTGGTTGAGCAAAACAAAATTATTGATGGCTCTAAAGTTAAAGCAGGTGATGTTTTGATTGGTGTGGCTTCTTCAGGTGCACATTCAAACGGTTACTCATTGCTTCGTAAAATCTTTGATGTAAAAAATGTCGATTTAAGCCAAATCGTTGATGGTCGTCCACTTGCAGATGTTGCGATGGAACCTACACGTATTTATGTCAAATCAATCCTTGAACTGATTAAGCAAGTTGATGTTCACGCAATGGCACATATCACGGGTGGCGGTTTGCCTGGCAACTTACCGCGTGTACTCCCAAATGGTGCGCAAGCAGTGATTAATGAATCTTCTTGGGAATGGCCTGGATTGTTCAAACTTCTACAAAAAGAAGGTGGTGTTGAACAATTTGAAATGTATCGTGCATTTAACTGTGGCGTAGGTATGGTGATTGCTGTAGATACTGCTGATGCTGAAAAAACCATTCAAGTTTTAACTGCACAGGGTGAAAAAGCATGGAAACTTGGTTCTATCCAAGACAATGCTGAATCGGTTGAAGGCGCTGATGAAAAAATCCGTGTGATTTTTGCGTAATTCAGTTAATACGCCCATGATCAAAATTGCTGTACTGGTTTCAGGCAATGGTAGTAACTTACAAGCCCTGATGGATGCCAATCTTTCAGGTGAAATTGTTGGGGTCATTTCCAATAAACCTGAAGCCTATGCACTTGAGCGTGCGAAAAAAGCGAATATCAAGACAGTGGTGATAGAACACAAACATTACCCAACTCGTGAAGCATTTGATGCAGTGATGCATCAACAATTACTTGATTGGGATATTGATTTGGTGGTTCTTGCTGGTTTTATGCGGATTCTAAGTGCTGAGTTTGTTCACAATTGGGAAGGGAAAATGCTCAATATCCACCCTTCGCTCTTGCCACATTACAAAGGTATGCATACGCATCAACGTGTACTAAACACAGGTGATACTTTGCATGGTTGTACTGTGCATTATGTCACTGCTGAACTTGATGCAGGTCAATCATTGACGCAAGGCGTACTTAGGGTTGGTTTACATGATACGGTAGACTCGCTTGCAGATCGAATACATACCCTTGAACATTTGATCTATCCGCAAGCTGTGGAATGGATTTGTAATGGAACGATTCGATATCTGAAAAATGGTCAAGTCCTGTATAAAGGTCAACAGCTCGAGCAACCGATTCAGTTTTGTAAGTTTTAAGTATTCTTAATTCAAAAATAAAAAACGCATCTTCGGATGCGTTTTTTATTGCTTGGCAAATTTTAATGCTTTATGCAATACTCGAAAAGCATTAAAAAATAAAGAAAACAATATACATCAAAATGTTTTTACTCTGGTAGTTTCTGTATTTGTTCAGTTAATCTTAGCCACAATCTAAAAATTAAAATATATCCTGAACAAAGACTTAACAACGATCATCATCAATAAACGGAGAAAATACATGCTAAAATCAATACTCATTCCAACCTGTGCAGCTTTAACTTTAGGTATGGTGGGTTGTGCCACCATGTCAAATCCATCGACTGAACGTAATTTAAATGAACTCCAAAATAAAAATTGGGTAGTAAGTGAAATTTATGGCACAAAAATGACTGCTGATCCAACACAATCTGATGTCCCATCTATTCAATTTGATAACAGCCGTGTAAGTGGCTCTGATGGTTGTAATCGCTTTATGGGTGGCTATGCGGTAAAAGGAACGCAAATCCAATTTTCCAATCTTGCTTCGACTCAAAAAGCATGTCTAAATGCAACGGATATTCCACAAAAATATGCGCAAGCACTGACACAAGTTACTCATTATGATGCATCGAAAAAAGAATTGAAATTCTTGGATGCTAATGACAAAGTAATTTTAAAATTTGAGAATGTTAAATAAATTATAAGACACTGACTTTATCAGCTTGTTTTATAAATAATTAAAAATAAGCACTCAATTGAGTGCTTATTTTATTTTCGGTCAAAATCAATCCGATCTAGCCTAATCTTCAGGCAATTGAATCAAATCTTGTATTAATTGCACCACTTCAACAGGGTGCTCTAAAGGAAACATATGACCACCTTGTGTGACAGTAAATGGAATACCGAGTTTTTTCTGGATCGTTTGCGGAAATTTTCGGGTTAAAAATGGGCTTTCTGACCCAACCACCAATTGTGCACTAACAGGTGGCTTAGTTTTGGGTAACCACCATGAAATTGAATTCGTTCGGAAAATTTCGACTTCATCATATTTAGAAATCGTGAGCTCAACCCCGCCACGAATGTGATCCTCTGTTAAAGCATACTGAATATAATTATTAAAACACTCTTCATTAAAATGTTGATAAAAGCCTTTTGATCTTAATAATAAAGCAGCTTGCTCACGTGACTCCCAATGATCACGTCGTTTAATACTTAAACCTGCTGGGGTAATTTGATCAAGCATTTTGGGATTAAATACTTTAGTGAGAAACAGCGCAAAGGATGCTTTACCTACGATCAAGGGCGGATCAAGTAAAATTATTTTTTCAAAGAGCTCTGGACGCTTATAAGATGCCATCAGAGTTAAAACTGCACCTAAGGAATGCCCCAAACCAATCACTTTACGACCTTGCGCCTGCTGCACAATACTGTCAATGACTTGGTCTGTTAACTCATTCCAACCTTGTTTAATCGGATAACGACGATCTGGACCGATTAAAGGCACATAAATGACATCATAGTCATCTTTTAATAGCTCAAAAAGCTTTGAATATACTTGTGAGGGCACACCATTGGCATGTGCAAAATGAATGAGAGGTTTTGTATGAATTAAATTACGCATGACATCCTATTTTAGCATTGTATAACAAACAATGAGCTAAATGCTGTTCTGAAAAATCCATACTAGGCATCTAACTTCGTCTTTTGACTTGAACCTAGAAAAGCTTTATTGCATTTTAGCATCTTGCTGCATGTTCATCTTTTGAGTCACTGCTTCAGCTAAACCATTTCCCATTTCTGAACCCATACGCCCTAAAATAGAATCAAATGGACTACGCTCAACCGTATAGTTAACTGCGTTTTTGAGATTTAATTGGCGTTTCAAGCTTTCCATATTGCCACTTTTATCTGCAATGCCGAGTTTAATGGCTTGTTCACCCGTCCAAAATAAACCTGAAAAAATAGCAGGATCAGTAGATTTGAGTTTTTCACCACGACCTTGCTTAACTGCAGTAATAAAATGCCCATGAACATTGTCTAATAAAGCTTGAATATGTGCTTTTTGCTCAGGATTTACGGGTTTGGTCATGCTCAAAATATCTTTGTTTGCGCCTGAAGTCATCGTACGATCTTCTATGCCAAGCTTTTGAGCCAAACCACTCACGCCATAATTTGGCATGATCACACCAATAGAGCCGACTAAACTCGATGGATTCACCCAGATTTCATCTGCTGCAGAAGCAATATAATATGCCCCCGATGCGCCCATATCACCAATCAAAGCATACACTTTCTTATCTGGATGCTGTTGTTTTTGGTAGCGAATCTCTTGCCAAATATCGTCAGACTGTACTGGTGAACCACCTGGAGAGTTAATATTTAACACGACTGCTTTTGCAGATTTGGCTTCAAATGCTTTCTTCAAAGATTTAATCGTATCCGTACTATTTACACCTTGGTTGCTAGATTCAATCGTACCAATAATGTTGACTACGCCAAGATGCGACTCAGAGATAGAACTCGTCGAATCTTCACCACTGCTTGAGCAGCTTTTACCAAATAAAATCAAACCTAAAAGGATAAAAATATATAAAAAGGTTAAAATTTTAAAAAATATTCCCCAACGGCGACTACGACGCTGTTCCTGTACAGAGGCCAGAACAACTTTTTCCAAAAGTTTCCATTCTTGTCCCGTGGGTGCTTGTGATGCAGAAGCATCTAATTGTGTATTTTCATTCTGTGGTTTAGGTGGCCAATCGGACATACATACCATCCAAATTAATTTTTAAGGCATCATTATATACAACTAATACAGTTAAACTGTCTAAATCGACATAATTCACTTATAATAATTTACAATTCACTCGCACTTTGGCGCAGTTTTACAAATTGATAAACGATGACTGAAAAGCAAAAATCTTCTACCACACGGCTTCTTCATTTTTTTGGTCGGCAGCCCATTCTTTTTTCTAGATTTTATGCCCGTATTTTAGCTGGCATTGTCAACTTATTACATGTCTCAAAAACATCTAAGACGATTCGTTTAAACATCGAAATTTGTCTGCCACAACTGAGTAAGCAAGAAAGAGAGCGAATTACCCGCGCCGCAATCCGTAATGAATTACAATCCTATATGGAATTTTTTACTATTTGGGGCAGCTCCACTCAAAAAAATATATCCAGAATTCGTCAAATTCATGGTGAACATTTGGTTCATGAAGCGCTTGCAGAAGGTAAAGGTTTGGTGTTGATCGTGCCACATTTTGGCACATGGGAGATCATGAACGCTTGGGTCGCGCAACATACCCAAATGACCATCATGTATAAACCCATAAAAAATGCTGATGCTGATGATTTTGTCCGTGAAGCACGTAGTCGTGAACAAGCCAATTTAGTCCCTACAGATGAGTCAGGTGTTCGGCAAATTTTTAAAGCTTTGAAACAAGGGGGTACTACTGTCATTTTACCTGATCATACGCCCCATGTAGGCGGTGAAATGATTGATTATTTTGGCATTCCGTTGGCTTCAAGTAATCTGAGTGCCAAACTGATTCAAAAAACCAAAGCCAAAGCATTACTTTTATACGCGATTCGTAATGAATCTGATGATTTTGATATGTTTATTGAACCAATAAATGAACAAATTTATCAAGGTTCTGCCAATGATGGTACACATGTTATCCATCAAGCATTAGAACATTTAATCGAACGCTTCCCTCAGCATTATCATTGGAGTTATAAACGCTTCAAGGCTCACCCACAACTCAGAAATGTTTATACTTTACCCAAGGAACAAGCGATTACAAATATTAATCGTGTTAAAGCTGAAGCTTTATCTTCAACGGATTAACCATTTTTTTGAATCTCGATCATTAGACATTTGCATCGCGTGTTGAGCATCCAATTGAAACTGAATACTACCTTGTTCAATCGTATTCACAACAGGAATCTTCAAAGCTTTTAAGCGTGTCAAAACAATCGGATGGGGATGACCATAACGATTATCAAATCCTGCTGAAATTACTGCTAATTTTGGTTTTAGTGTTTCTAAAAAAGCATAAGCTGAACTATGTTGACTGCCATGATGTCCTAAAACCAAAACATCGACATCTAAGTTTGGATAATGTTGTAATAAATCAAATTCCGTTTCCCAACCTGCATCACCCATAATCAAAAAATTTTGCTGATTTTTGGCATTTTTCACTTGAATATATACGACACAAGACAATTCATTTTGTTGGGATGCAACATTACTTAAGTTAGCTTTAGGTGGCGATAAAATTTCTACTTTTACTTGATCATACTGCCAAACTTGCCCTGCATAACAGTAGTGAAAATTTTCATGTTGAAAACGTCCATCATCTTCATTCGAGAAAACTTGCTTGACCTTAATTTCTTTTGCAATCGCTGCAAATGCACCACTATGGTCTTGATCTAAATGTGACAAAATAACTTGGTCAAGCTGCTGAATCCCTTGTCTTTTTAAATAAGGTACAAGCACTTGTCTTCCAATACTAAATTTTGTTTCATCAAATGATCCCCCTGTGTCCACCATGATTTTTTGTGTCGGTAAGTTTATAAAAATCGCTTGTCCTTGTGCGACATCTAAAACAGTTAAACTAAAATCTGGCTGTTTTTGCTGTGGAAAAACGAGAGGAATACAACATACAGCGACCCATGCCTTAGAAATTACTCCTCGTGGAAAAAAGAGAATAAAAATTGCAACTGTTAAACACACGATCATCAATGGAGTAAAAGCAAACCACTGTAAATGTTGAGCAAATAATTGATCTAAAATAGTCAAAATGTATAATAAAAGTGATAAAAAACCATCAGCTACATAGAAAAAAGCTTTGCCTAAAGGCATATAAAATAAACTCAAACATGCACCGATCACTTCTAAAGGCACAACCACTGCACCAATTAGAGGAATTGCACACACATTGCTCAAAGGTGCAACCCAAGCAACTTTTTGGAAAATAAAAATTACCAATGGAAATAATGCAATAAATACTTTCCATTGTGATTCGATTAAAACTTTCAAATAAAAAATAACTTTTTGGTTAATTGTTTGATGGTCATAAGGCTGCTGCTGTAAAGTTTGGTAGACGCGAATCAAAATAAAACAAGCGCCATAAGACAACCAAAATGCAGCAGATAAAATGCTAAAAGGATCAATCCACAATAAAATGCTGGCACTGATTAGCAACATTTTTAAGGCTGAAAGGGACTGTCTAAACCAAATTAAAAAGCTACATAAAGATACCGTTAATAACGTCCGTAAAGCAGGAATTTCAAACCCTACAAATGCCGTATAAAGTGCCACACATGCTAAAAAAGGTATAATCAATAAATAAGGTCGAGGACATTTTAAATAAAATTCTGGACGAAACTTTTGAATAATGCCTTGGAAGATGAAGCAAAATAACATCGCAAAAATCAGCACATGCGGACCTGAAATTGCCAATAAATGTGAAATACCTAAGCGTTGAAATAAGTTCTGTGTATCACTTGAAAGTAAGCTTTCGTCTCCAGTGAGTAGTGCTAATAGCAATCCCTTTTGTTGTAAACTACTATTTTGAATCATTTGTCGAAAAGACAAACGCTTTTCTTCAATGTTTAATCGAATGACAGCGCCAAAGGAATTATTATTCTGCACAAAATGTGCATGGCCTAATCCAGAAACTTTTGTAGCATCTATCGGCTCTACAAACTGAGCATTTAAACTGCCCATAATATTTTCTTGTAAAAACCAACGCTCTTTATCAAATGTACCTGCAACAGCATAACTATGTGCAGGCTTTAATTTTCCTGATATTTGATAATATTTTCCGAGTGCTAAAGGCATCTGCCCTTGTTTTAAATTGACACTGATTTTAATCGGTTGCGCGGCAAAATTAAGCAACCAAACATTTTGCTTAATACGAAGTTGATCATCTACACCTGTTGAAATTTGGCTGATCGTGTTGACATATACCAACGCATTCACCTGCTCAACATGTTGTACACGTAATTTTAAGCGTTGCTCTAAGGCATGATCGGCATAATACCAACCACCCATAAAAACACTAAAACAAAGACTCAAATAAAAGATGATTTTTACAATGACATGCTTGGTCAATTTCCATTTTAGAGCGAAAGTAAGGGGGATAAAAATAATCAAAATAAGGCTGAGATATAGAGGCATCTGTAAGCTTTCAGGCAGGGTATTTCCCATACAACTGATGCCCAAAATCCAGCCTAAACTTAACCCGTAGAGATACCACATCGTTATTATTTTCTTAATCTTTTGAAATAATTAAAGCCCATTTTCATGAGCTTTAACAAGGCAATTGATCGGAATTATGCCGTTATTTTTAAATTATTTTATAAAAATTTAAGTTTTTTCCGTGACCCACACACCATCCTGCATATGGAGTACTTTATCCGCTGACTTTGCTAATTGCTCATCATGGGTCACAATCAGCATTGCCATATTTAACTCATGACGCAAATCACGTAACAACTCAAAAATCGTCATGGCAGTTTTGCGGTCTAAGTTACCTGTTGGCTCATCCGCCAGCATCAGTTTCGGCTGAGTCACCAAAGCTCGAGCCAAAGCCACACGCTGACGCTCCCCCCCAGATAACTCCCCAGGTTTATGCGTGAGTCTGTGGCTTAATCCTACACGGTTTAAGAGGTATTCTGCCCGTTCTTTGACTTTTTTAAACTCTGCATCTTTGCGTAGCATCAAAGGCATAGCGACATTTTCTAAAGCTGTAAACTCAGGCAATAAATGATGAAATTGATAAACAAAGCCAAGATTTTGATTACGTAAAAAACCACGCTCAGCTTCACCTAAACTATCAAAACGCTGTCCATTTAAGTTGACAATGCCCTGCGATGGGCGATCTAACCCACCCAAAATATGCAATAGAGTACTTTTACCCGAACCACTTGAACCAACAATTGAAACAAACTCACCTTGATGCACTTGTAAAGATAAACCTTTAATTACATCAACTGTCGATTTACCATCTGTAAAAGATTTATAAATATCTTTGGCTTCAAGCACCACATTACTATTCATAACGAAGCGCCTCCGCAGGTTGAATTTTCGCTGCACGACGAGCAGGATAAATTGTTGCAACAAAACTTAAAGCAAGTGAAACACCGACCACTAAAACCACATCTTGCCAACGTAAATAAGAAGGTAAATAGTTAATAAAATAGGCGTCAAATAAGTGCCAACCAAATAAATTATTTAGCCAATCAATTAAGTTACTAATACCTAAAGCAGAAATCACACCCAACACCGCACCTGCGAGCGTTCCGACCACCCCAATTACCGTACCTTGTACCATGAAAATACGTGTGATTGTGCTAGGTGAGGCGCCCAAGGTTCTTAAAATAGCAATGTCTGCTTTTTTATCTGTTACCACCATGACCAATGAAGACACAATATTAAATGCTGCCACCAAAACAATAAGGAATAACAATAGACTGACCATGGCTTTTTCCATTTGAATGGCACTGAACAAATTACCATGCGTATATGTCCAATCTGACGCATAAAAACCGTGTGGTAACTCTTGTACAATTTCATTTGCTACTTGTGGCGCAAGGAAAATATTGTCCAACTTCATACGCACACCCTGCGCACCATCAGGCAAACGTAACAAAGTTGATGCATCGTTTAAGGCGATATAACCCAAGCTGGAATCAACTTCTGCACCAATACTAAAGATCCCCACAATTTTAAAACGCTTAAAACGTGGGACAACCCCTGCTGGTGATGGTGTTGCTTCAGGTAAAACTAGGGTCACATTATCATTCAAACTCAAACCTAAAGCATCGGTCATCTGCTTGCCTAATACGATACCAAATTCACCTTTTTTCAGTTGATCTATATTTCCTTCAACCATATGGTTATGAATAATAGATACATTTTTTTCATATTTTGGCTCAATACCACTGACCATGATGCCTGCAACACGTCCTTGTGCGGTCAACATTCCCTGTAATTGGGTAAATGGTGCTACGCCAGTAACATGTTCATGTTTCTCAATTTTCTTTGCAAGTGTGGGCCAGTCTGTTAAAATCTGTGAGGATGAAACAGTGGCTTGTGGCACCATGCCTAAAACACGGTTTTTCAACTCTCGGTCAAAGCCGTTCATCACAGATAAAACTGTAATAAGAACCGCAACGCCTAAGGTTAGACCGATCATAGACACCAAGGCGATAAAAGAAATAAAGTGATTACTGCGCCGAGCGCGAGTGTATCTCAACCCTATATAAAGCGAGATTGGTTTAAACATACCATCAAAGTCCGAGGTGTTTTATGGAAACGTTACAGCATCATGCCGAAGCGAATGAGCGTCGAGTCATGTCTCGAATCGATGCTGCATTAAGAATCAACTATCAGATTATTTCTGATGACGTTGCCCTTAACGATCCATACGATCCAAATTTTGTATTGCCGCGCTATTTTCTACTACTTGCAGAATTAGATCAATTTGATCATGCACTTCAATACGAATTAGACCAATTAAATGAAAAAGATCAACAAATTGCTCGAATCTTATCCTTATTCAATCAAAAATTAAACCTCATAACAGGTTCTCTGTACGACTCAATTGTACAAACCATGTTACCAACACCACAAAATGTGAATTTTTCTGAGAGTGGTTTTAGTTTTTTCAGCAAGCAAAATATCAAAGAAGGTACTTACATTCATGTGACACTCAGTCATGCTGAAAACTTCTTTCATATCGCAGCTACAGCACAAATTGCTTACTCAGAATTGACCTGTGAAGATCCTGAACAGTATCGTATTGGGGCGTATTTTGTGACTTTACACCCGCAAGATAAGGTCAAATTAGCAGAATGTATCGATTCGACTGAAGCAGTTGAGTAAGCATATTATTCACTCATTTTATTGATTTTATGAGCAAGTTCGCGACTTGCTCTTAAATCTTTATAGAAATACAAAAATAAACCAAATAATAAAACACTTGCACCGACAAAAACCATCAAAGATAAACTTTCATTATTTAAAATTGCGCCAAATAGCATAGCGAGCATCGGTGTCATCACTGTAGTTAAAGACAACGTGGTCGCTTTGATATTTTGTACTAACTTAAAATAACAGAACATCGCAATCAACGACGCCATGATCACAGTATAAAGTAGCGCCAATAAAGACTTGGTTTCAGGAATATGGTCAGGTGCATATTGCCAAATAAATGGTACGATACACAATGCCATCAGGGTCGAAACTAAAATCGAACCCGTTGCTTGCGCCATTGGTTCAACAGTTGCATTAACTTTTTTCACCCAAAAGATAGAAAGTGAATACGTAAATACACTCATCATCATTAATGCGATACCGATTGGATGCACATGTTGTGTTGCCCCACCACTGGTACAAATAATCGCCAGCCCACATACCGCAACACACATTCCAATCCACTGTAATGTTTGTAATTTTTGCTGAAAACCAAACCGCCCAATCAGCCCCGCCATGATTGGTGCTAAACCAAACATCAAGGCAATAATGCCTGAACTCAGATAACTAGTCGCTGCATAAGTAAAAATTTGCGAACCAATCAAACTAAAAGAACCCGCCAAATAACTGTGTAAGGCAATTTTATTGACAGGAAATTGAATTTTAAGAAGGAGCAATAATAAGGCAGCAATAGGTAAAGCAATCAAAAAGCGGATCACCAACGCCCACATTAAATGAATGTCTTGCACACTCCAAACGATGGCTAGTGGCGTACTCGCCCAAATGAAGACCAATAAAATGTAGGTCATCATGATGTTATTTTTCGATGGCATCGAAATGTCCTACTGCGCTGCTGTTTTACGTTTTTGCTTTAAAATGGTCTGGTCTAAACTACTGGAAAACTCTCGTTTATCACGCTCAGAAATCGGTGGAGGACCGCCTGTTTGTACACCAGCACCTCGTAAAGTATCCATAAAATCACGTAAATGTAAGCGAGCTTTGACATTGGCAGAAGTATAAACTTCCCCACGAGGATGAATCGCAACACCACCCTTTTCAATGACTTGTGCTGCAAGCGGAATATCTTGAGTGATGACAATATCATGCTCTTGCATACGCTCAACAATTTCTTGATCAGCTTGATCTGCACCACTTAAGGCTTGAATCGAGTTAATTCGTACTGAGGGAGTAATTCCAACAGGTTGATTCGCAACAAAAGTGACTTCAAGTTGATAACGATCCGAAGCACGAATAATGACTTCACGCAATATTTTTGGTAAGGCATCGGCATCGACCCAAAGTTTAAATGGCAGCACAAAATTTCTCTCTAAATAGCATTGTGCCGATTGTAGCAAAAGTTTGCCCATTAAATATGATCAAGCGAAGCTTTTTAAAAAATTATCTCCGCAAAACTTGCTATGCCATTCTCATATTATGCAATTTAAATTCTTTATTTTCGTATAAAATTCCTTAGGTTTTATCTATTCGATAATATTTCACTCTGTTTCATAATGACTGTTTTGTTAATTTTCACTTTTTATCCTAAAATGCGCTTTTAAAAATCTTGCGTTATTTTCATTATGGATTCTCCTACCTCTTCTCAGCAACTTGATGCTGAGGGTAAACCTATTTCATTAAAAAGAGCCATGTCTCGCCGTCATTTGATTATGTTGTCATTGGGTGGTGCGATTGGAACGGGTTTATTTTTAAGTTCTGGCTCAGTGATTGCACAAGCTGGACCTTTGGGTGCAGTTATTGCCTACATTATTGGCGGTTTGATCGCCTATATGGTGATGCTCTGTTTAGGCGAACTTGCGGTGAATCAACCTGTGACAGGGTCTTTTGGCGCTTTTGCTGCCAATAATATTGGTCCAGGGACAGGCTATATGGTGTCTTGGATGTATTGGCTCGGTTGGTCAGCGACACTTGGAACTGAATTCACCGCAGCTGCCTTATTGATGCAAGAATGGTTTCCACATATTTCAATATGGATTTGGACGCTGATTTTTATCTGTGGCGTGTTATTTTCTAATCTCTACTCTACTCGTTTTTTTGCTGAATCTGAGTTTTGGTTGTCCTTTATCAAAGTGGCAACCGTGGCAATTTTCATCTTGATAGGCTTAGCTGCCATTCTTGGTTTTATTTCTTTTGATGGTTATAGCTCTGCACCATTATTCAGTAACTTAACTGAACATGGTTGGCTGCCGAATGGACTCTTTCCTATTTTTGCCACCATGTTAATTGTCAATTTTGCATTCAATGGTACAGAAATGATCGGAATCGCAGCAGGCGAAACTGAAAACCCTGAAAAAAATGTGCCTAAAGCCATTCATGCCGCAGTATGGCGTTTAATGATTTTCTTTGTAGGTACAATTATCGTCATTAGCTCATTATTGCCCTATCAAGATACAGGTTTAAATACGGAACATAGTAATGGTTTAAGTAGTAGTCCTTTTGTAACTGTATTTAACCATATCGGAATTCCGTATGCTGAAGACATTATGCGCTTCGTGATTATTACCGCTTTACTCTCCACAGCAAATTCTGGTTTATATGCAGCTTCACGCATGATGTGGGCGCTTTCAGTACAAAAACAATTACCTAAAGTATTTTCTAAACTGACCAAATCAGGCACTCCCGTGATTGCGATTTTAGTGACCATGATCGGTGGTTTACCAGGCTTACTCTCTGAACAATTTGGCGCAGATTTTATTTTTAAAAACTTACTCGGTGTTGCTGCTTTTACTATGGTGATCGTATGGATGAGTATTTGTTGGAGTCAGTTTAACTTCCGACGCAATTGGCTAAAAGAAGGTCACACTTTGGCTGAGTTAAAATTTAGAACGCCATGGTATCCACTTGTACCTATTTTAGGCTTTATTACGTGTACGATTACAGGTTTAAGCATGGCTGCTGACCCTGAAATGCTGTCTGGTTTTATTGGCTGTTTACTGTTTATGGCAGCTTGTTATGCGAGTTATTATTGGCTATACCATAATAAAAAATCTTAGCAAGAAAGAGTTTTTTAAGGTGAATATTTTTAAAAACATTCACCTTTCCTTTCAAAATGAAGTAATAAAAAATCTCTATATTTTAATGTTGATTAAATAAACACTTGAATAATTTTTTTAATAACATCCTTTGACAAGAGGTATTGTTATCCCTATTATAGCAACTCCTCACCACGACCCTATCGTCTAGAGGCCTAGGACATCGCCCTTTCACGGCGGTAACCGGGGTTCGAATCCCCGTAGGGTCGCCATATATTATATTAAAATTCTAAGTTTAAATTTCCATTGTTTATATTTATTTAATTTTTAAGATTCTATGAATTTAGTTTAACTTACCTCATTCAATATACTTCCCCTTTCCTTCTAACCTTATTTTCATAAGTAAAAACCCATGAACACTTGATCATACGATTTAAATATGACAATTGTATTTACTTTATCAATTCTTCTTTGAACTCTACATCAATAACACCTACAATGTTGCGCTTCTTATTTAGCTAAATTACTTTTATGCAGTCATCTCCTACTCAGCATGATGCCCAATCTCAAGGGAATTCTGCGCCATTAAAACGTGCAATGAGTACACGACATCTTGTGATGATTTCACTCGGTGGTGCAATCGGTACTGGCTTATTTTTAGGTTCGGGTGAAGTCATTTCACAAACTGGACCGATTGGTGCCATTATTTCCTATATTTTAGGGGGTATTGTCGCCTATATGGTCATGCTGTGCTTGGGTGAGCTTGCAGTACATATGCCTGAATCTGGTTCTTTTGGAACCTATGCACACAAATATATTGGTCCAGCGACAGGCTATACCGTAACTTGGTTATATTGGCTGACATGGTCTGCAACACTAGGAACAGAATTCACTGCTGCCGCACTGTTGATGCAAGAATGGTTTCCGCATATTTCGATGTGGTTATGGACGATTATTTTTGCTGCTGTAGTGTTTGGACTCAACATGAGTTCTACACGTTGGTTTGCTGAATCTGAGTTTTGGCTCTCTTTGGTTAAAGTCGTCACGGTTGTTGCTTTTATTTTATTAGGCTTGTTGGCGATTTTTGGCATTATCAATTATGAAGGCTATAGCGCTGCGCCATTATTTAGTAATTTAACTGCAAATGGTTGGTTTCCTAATGGGTTAGTACCAATTTTTACGACCATGCTGATTGTGAATTTTGCATTTTCTGGTACGGAATTAATCGGTGTCGCAGCAGGTGAAACCAAAGATCCTGCGAAGAATGTGCCTAAAGCCATTAATACAGCCATTTGGCGTTTACTCATCTTCTTTGTAGGAACGATTATTGTCATTAGTGCGCTGTTGCCACATGAAATGGCAGGATTAGATGCTGAGGGCGTAAGCAGCAGTCCTTTTGTGACGGTTTTTAATCATATTGGTATTCCTTATGCTGAAGATATCATTCGTTTTGTGATTATCACTGCATTATTATCTGCGGCAAATTCAGGCTTGTTCGCTGCCTCACGGATGATGTGGTCACTCTCTGCAAAAAAACAATTACCTACCGTGTTTTCAAAGTTAAACAAACGTGGTATTCCTTATATTGCTGTGATGGTGACCATGCTAGGTGCATTGCCAGGGTTATTGTCAGAGCAGTTTGCACCTGAAACCATTTTCAAAAATCTTTTAGGGGTTGCAGCTTTCACCATGGTTGTGGTGTGGATGAGTATTTGCTGGAGTCAGTTTAATTTCCGTAGAGAATGGTATAAAGCAGGACATCGTAAAGAAGAGCTTGCTTTTTCAGCACCACTGTTCCCGCTTGTTCCCATACTCGGTTTTATTTTCTGTTTTATTACCTGTATCAGTATGGTTTTTGATCCTGATATGATCGTGGGTTTTATTTGCTGTTTGATCTTCATTGCATGTTGTTATGCTAGTTATGCTTATTTATATAAAGACAAACTACACTCATCAGATTAAGCTGAAGTGAATAGTTAAATCTTAAAGAGCAGATTCATCTGCTCTTTTTTTATATCCGTTTTAAAAACCTTGTAACACGGTTATAGTGAAGGTATTTTTCCGATACAGATCGTTAAAACGATGAAAAACATAAATGTTGATGTTTATTTTAGAGTGATCGGCTTACAATAGCAGCGATTGAAAATACTCAAGCAAGTATTTAAAAATCTTAAAATAACGTGCAGTTCTTACTGCACGTTTATGTTTTTATTCTTCCTGAAGGAGTGATCAGGGTGCGTCAAGCAACTGTTTATATTGATAGTGAAGCGCTGCAATATAATTTAAACCGTGTCAAACAACTTGCCCCAACTGCTAAAATTGTCAGCATGGTAAAAGCCAATGCATATGGGCATGGCGTAAAAGACTGCTTAGCCGCCTTAAGTGAAACTGATGCCTTTGGTGTTGCTTGTCTAGAAGAAGCTTTAGAAATTCGTGAATTGGGTTTTCAACAACCTATTACTTTGATTGAAGGCATTTTTAGTGCCGATGAAATGACCGCAGTCATTGAAAATAATATTGAAGTGGTTGTGCATCATCAAGTTCAACTCGATTGGTTACATGCACATCGTCAAGCATATATTGCGAAAAATTTAAAAGTTTGGGTAAAACTCAACAGTGGTATGAACCGTTTAGGCTTTAAAGTATCTGAGATTATTGATGTGATTCACGCACTAAAAGCAGAAGGTTTTACGTGTGTATTAGCCATGCACTTTGCCAACGCTGATGCAGAAAATCATCCTTTAAATGAACAACAAAAAAATCAATTTCTACAGGTAAAAGCAGCCTGTGCACCGATTATGGCGTCATGCTGTAACTCTGCTGCAATTTTTAAATGGCCCGAACTCAATTTTGACTTTGTGCGTCCGGGTATCATGCTCTACGGTGCTTCACCTTTTGCAGACAAATCTATAAATGAGTTAGACATCAAACCTGTCATGACGTTTAGCGCAGAAATTATTGCTTTAAATCATATTGAACAAGGTGAATCTGTGGGTTATGGCTCAACCTTTGTAGCCGATACAGCAATGGATATTGCCATTGTGTCTATTGGTTATGGAGATGGTTATCCACGCGCATTTCCAAAACAAAACTATGTTGCGATCAATGAAAAGCCAACTCGTGTGATTGGTCGAGTGGCGATGGATATGATTGCGATTGATGTCACAGGATTAGATGCAGCATTAGGTACAGAAGTTGAACTTTGGGGTAAACACCGCTTAGTTGATGATGTCGCTGATGCCAACGGTACCATTGGCTATGAATTACTTTGTCGTATGAGCGCACGTCCAGTACGGAAAAAGATATAATACTTTTTTGGATACTTTTAAGCATCCCAGCCTAGACTTGGATGCTTATTGACACATCATTTAAACTTGATCTGCATTGAGCTCATATAATTTAACTAAAAAATGATCAATCTCTTCATCTTTTAATTCATAAGGCTGGAAACCATCTAAACCAAGTGATTTAAAATAATCATGCACATCGCCACTGCGATTTACATATTTCATTGCCCATTTTGAAAAATGAGCCGTCTGAATCGTTTTAGGTTGAAAATTTCGCAACTCATAATGACGTTTATCATTTTTTAACTTTTCATATAAAATTTTTATAGCGTCTTCATCGCCTTCTAAACATTGAAAAAAATATTTATCAGCGAAATAAAGCACGCCCGTAATGTCATGTTGCACATTAAAATCTCTTGCCTCTCCTAAAATATCTCTTAAATCCATTAAAATTTCATTTTCTGATGATGCTGAAGTACTTACATAACATAATTGAAACATGATTTTCTGCTTATTGTGTTCAGCTCATTATCTTGAGTGAATATTTTAAATTTAAACATTTAAGAAGTTAATCTCGTCCTAAAATCAAATTTTCTTTTAACTTAAATGCACGTTTGTTTATTGCATATATTTAAAAAATATTTAAATAAACCACCTTAAGACAATATTTAAATTTATAGTTTTAAGCAATCTTTTATTTAAAGTTTTATTTAAAAAAATCTTCATTCGGAATCGGAAGGTCTTGTAAGCCTTTTTTCAGAGTTTCTGACCACTGTTTGCTAATATCTTGAAAGTACGGTTCTTCTTCGGTAATTCTTTTTCCTTTTGGAATAATAAAAGAGTCTTTTTGATAAATCAGGGTATCTAATGGCATTCCGACTGACACATTAGAACGTAAAGTTGAATCAAACGAAATCAGGGCGCAGCGCAATGCTTCATCCAAAGCAATATCATAACTTAATGCACGATCTAAAATCGGCTTACCGTATTTACTTTCTCCAATCTGAAAATAAGGCGTATCACTGGTTGCACAAATAAAGTTGCCTTGTGGGTAAATATTATAAAGCTGCATGTCTTCACCCAAAATTTGCCCCCCGATCAACAATGAACAAAAATAATTACTTTGCTCATGGGTGTTATCCGTCACATCTGCTATCACTTTACGTAAAATTTGCCCAACCAAACTGGCTACTTCAAACATCGTATTGGCACTGTATAAATTTGGCTCTTGATTGAGTGCCAAATGATTTCTTAAATGCCCAATCACTGCTTGGGTTGTAGCGAGATTGCCAGAGGTTTGAATACAAATCATTCGCTCCCCTTCACGCCCAAAAGTGTAAAGTTTACGAAATACAGAAATATGATCTACGCCAGCATTCGTACGTGTATCACTGATAAAGACCAAGCCTTCTTTTAAACGGAGTGCGCAACAATAGGTCATAGATCTTCCTTATTTTTCTAGTCAATGAGCATTTTATCTATTTAACTCAATATGCACCCAATTATAGTCGATTAGCACGCTAAAACTTGCACAATTGAATGCATAGACTCTATTCCGCCTTGTGAACGTACACCACGCACGGGGGCAACATCCCAATAGTCCCGCCCTACTGCAATATAAATATGCGTATTTGGTTGAAACAATTGATTACTGACATCAAAACAATGCCATTGTCCATCAATAAAAGCTTCTGCCCATGCATGACTAGCAAGGTGAGCTTGATCATTGGCAAATAAATATCCCGATACATAACGTGCAGGAACAGCCAAAGCCTTTAACATGGCAATAAATACATGACTATGATCTTGGCAAACCCCTTGCTTTGCCTCAAAAGACTGAATCGCTGTATGCATCACGGTGGTGCTTGCTGGTAAATACGGCATTTCATTTAAAATCGCGGTAGCCAATGCTCTTAAATTTTGCACACTTACATAGGGCACGTATCTCTGTGCAAATTGCAGCATCTCAGCTGTATACGCTGTAAATGGAGTGGGTTGTAAAAAATGGATGGGATCAATATTAGAGTCGATTCCAAATGCATTATTTTGATCAATCTCAACCACACCCTGTGCCATAATCATCAATTCTGAATATTCAAAACGCTGGTTAGCCGTCATCCAAACATTATCAAACTGATCTTTTTGGATGCGATTTTCCCCAGGAACACTGATGTTCCAATACTGTACCTGTTGATGATGATTGCTCTGTGGCATCATTTTAATATACTGAATACTGTTTTTTGCAGGCGCAGTATATTGATAATAGGTTTGGTGATTGATCATCAATTTCATACGACATCCATTTCAAATAAGTTTTGCATATGGTCACTAAAATGATAAAAACTATTACAATCAGGGGTTTGTTTCAGTTGTTGCCAAGCATCTTCTAAACTTGTCCAACCGATGTCATAGAGTTGCTCAATCAATAGATCAAGCTCACCCAATATCTTACTGCGGTTTTGTTGTAGACGAATTTGTCGATCTAACTGTTCGATCTTTTGACCTAAGCAGAAAAACATGAACAGCATTTCATTGGCTTCTGTTTCAAGTACATCATTGCATTCAACTGCAATATCACAAATATAGGCAGCATGCTGTTGCGCTTGGTGTAATAATTGATTTAATTCAGCAAAACAAGGTGCGGACAAAACACCACGCAAATCATGAATATTATTTTTAGCATTTTGAAATTGTTGGTGAAATGAAGCAGGTTGTTCATGATCCAAAACTAATTCATTTAAAGAAAAAGCATCAAATGCGGGCAGACAAAACGCATGTGCGTATTGCCTGGCTGCCTCATCATCATTAAAGGGAAATAAGCTACACAAATATTGGATACGAGTTAAATAGCGCCCTAACCAAAAAATATGTTGTGCATTACTGCTTAACAAAATCATTTTTATTCTCCTAATGTTTGCATCAGTTATGCAATTGATCAAGCACCCATGTGTCTTTAATTCCGCCACCTTGAGAGGAATTTACAACCAATGAGTCTTTTTGCATTGCAACACGTGTTAAACCACCAGGTACAACTTCTGTCCGCTCAGGCGAACTTAAAATAAATGGTCGCAAATCGACATGACGTGCTTCGACACCGTCTTCAGTCAGTGTCGGGGAAATTGATAAATCTAAAATAGGCTGAGCAATATATGTATGAGGTGCTATGATTAGTTTTTGTCTAAAATAAGCAAGATCAGCATCGCTGGCTTGAGAACCAATTAACATCCCATACCCGCCCGACCCTTGGGCTTCTTTGATCACCAGATGTTCCATATGTGCTAAAACATAATCTAAATGTTCGGGATCACGGCAAGAATAGGTTGGCGCATTGTGTAAAAGTGCCTGTTCACCTAGATAAAATTCAATCATTTTATCCACATAAGGATAAATTGATTTATCATCTGCAACACCTGTTCCTGGTGCATTGGCAATCACCACTTGTTGCTTTAAATATGCCGACATCAGTCCTGCAATACCCAACATACTATCGGGTCTAAAACACAGTGGATCAAGAAAATTATCATCAATACGTCTATAAACTACATCAACTTGTTGCCGACCTCGGACAGTTTTCACATAAAGTCTGTCGTTCTCAACATAAAGGTCACGTGATGTTACTAAAGGAACACCCATTTCCCTTGCAAGAAAAGCATGTTCATAATAAGCACTATTAAACCGCCCTGGTGTTAAAACCACAATAAAAGGTGAGTCGACATAAGCACTTTCTGCTAACACTTGTTTTAATAAAATTGGATAATGTTCAATACCTTGTAAACTCACCTGACACCATTCAGGCATGATTTTTTGGCTAATTTTACGACTTTCTAACATATAAGACACCCCTGAAGGTGTTCTTAAATTATCTTCAAGTACATAGAACTCACCTGTTCGATCTCGCACTAAATCCACGCCACTGATTTGGCTGTATATTTGCCCTTTTACATGAAAACTCAACATATGCGGCTGAAAAGCCTCATGAGCAAATACCTGTGCTTTCGGGATAATGCCAGCATTTAAAATCTCAGCATCATGATAAATGTCATGTAAAAATAGATTTAAAGCTTGAACCCGTTGTGTGCAACCCGCTGCAATTTTTGCCCATTGTTTTTTCGCAATAACCCGAGGAATCATGTCAAAAGGAATGCTACGTTCCAAGTTTTCAGATTCGCTATACACTGTAAATGTAATCCCGTGATAAGCAAAATGGGCTTTGGATACATCATTGAGTTGTTGTAATTCCTCTAAACTATGCTGTGCTAACCATATTTCTATTTTTTGGGTGATTTCTATAGGAAGCTGCACATCATCACAAAGTTCATTAAAAAACTGGGTTTGAATTTGCTTTAAAAGCGCTTGACCTGAATCAGTTGGTACAGTGGATACATTGAAATCGCCTTGAGTTTCTAAGTGTTCTATTCTCGTGATCGGCATTGTAAAATGATCGAGACTTGAATTTGTAAGATAATCTTCTTTAAACATACAAACCTCTATTTTTGTGATGCATGGTCACTTGGATATAAGCAACAACAATGCCAAAATATTTCACTGTTTTGATTATTAATTCAGCAATCACATAAACACTCAAGTATAGTTTTGCGCAAACTTGTTTCAAAATATAGACAGATTTTTTTCTAGATAAGTCTTGCTTAACTGTCTGATATTTCCTATTGTTATTCAGGTTTATTTCTTTTATTCGCTGATGTTGTAACTGAATTATGTCTTCTCAAGAAAAAGAAACGTCAAATAGCCTCTACCGTCAGTGGCAAATTTTATCTCGTCTGTCTACTGGAAAATGGATGGGCACCCGTGAATTACAAGAAGCTCTAGAACGTGAAGGAATTGAAATCAGTTTACGCACCATTCAGCGTGATTTAAACCAAATTGCACAGCGCTTTCCAATTGAAAGTAATAAAACAGTGCCTCAAGGTTGGCGTTGGCGTTCCGATGCCCCAATTCAAAGCTTACCGCATATGACCAGTTCACAAGCGGTTACTTTTATGATGGTAGAAGAACATCTTAATCACTTATTGCCACCCAGTTTAATCGAAGAAATGAATCCTTGGTTTGATTTAGCACGGCGTAGTCTTTCAACACAAAATAACGTTCGTCAGTGGATCAATCGCGTGCGTATCGTGCCTGCTAATCAACCTGTAATTCCTCCAATCGTCGAACGTCAGGCACAACAAGCCATTTATGAAGGTTTATTACAAGACAAGCAAATCGAATGTGTGTATCGTGCACGTGGGCATTTAGGTGAAGAAAAAACCTATATCTTAAATCCACTTGGTTTGGTTCAAAAAGGAGCAATTATTTATCTCATCTGTACCCGCTACGATAAGTCAGAAGTACAAACCTTTGCTTTACATCGCTTTAAATCAGCCACGGTTCTAGACAGCCGTGCTTTACATCCTGTTGATTTTGATATTGATGCTTACATCGACTCGGGCGCACTTGGTTTCCGTGTGGATTTCAACAAACCGACTGAAAATGTCGCATTAAAATTGGTAATGCATGAGGATGATGCGCAATATTTTACTGAAAGTCAGCTGAGCAAAGCACAAAAAGTCAAAAAACTGAATGATGAACTGTATGAAGTCAGTGCAATTGTGCCTTTCACTTCACAGTTGGTCTGGTGGCTAAGAAGTTTTGGTAAAAAATTAATTCGCATTGAACCTATTGAAGTTTTTAATGCAGTACATGAAATAGAATAAAAAAGAGCCCCCGCAGGCTCTTTAAAATATTCTCAAGTTTTTTATTATTTTCAAAACTGATGAAGTAAACTCACAACTTGCTTCATCATAAAATTATTGAAGAATGAAAATAACTTGGCAGTTTAGCAGGCTAAATCACCTG
Organism: Acinetobacter defluvii; assembly: GCF_001704615.3. NCBI lineage: Bacteria > Pseudomonadati > Pseudomonadota > Gammaproteobacteria > Moraxellales > Moraxellaceae > Acinetobacter > Acinetobacter defluvii. The sequence goes on along the minus strand of NZ_CP029397.2, from coordinate 1,067,673 downwards.
TATTGAAGCGGATACTTTTCATCGTCATAAGCTTTAACCTCGTGTGAAGAACATAAAATAAATTTAATGCAAACTTTATCGATTGTGAAATAAGTGATTCTGCAAATCTATGCTGATTTTTTATTAAACACTTATTTTGCTATTTTTAGCATTAAAGCAAAAAAGTGAGTATTTATATGGGCACCTTAAGTATCGAACTCACAATATAGCGTCATAGAAACTATATATTTGCAATCTACTTAGGTTGTATCCATAATAAATTTCACTCATCACTTTCTAATCATAATTTAGATGTATATTAGGTTCTTACACTATGAGTTTCACGGTACAAGAAGTCGCACAACTATTAAAACAAGCTAAAGAAAATGAAAAACCCTATGTGTTTTTTACTGGTGCAGGCTGTTCAGTTAAAGCTGATGTACCTTCTGCGACTGGATTAATTCAAGAAATATGTAAAAAGTTTCCAATACAAGTTAAAAATATTGATCATGAAAAGGACAAATATAATTATGGAAAATATATGTCTGCGCTTGATAAAGATGAGCGTAGACATTTACTTAAACCACATATTATTGATAACAAAAAAATAAATTGGGCACACATTGCATTGGCTTGTTTAATGCAAGCTAATTATATTGAACGTGTTTTAACCTTTAATTTCGACAGTATTCTTTCTCGTGCCTGTAATATGCTTGGATTACATCCATCTATTTATGATTTTGCGACAGCTAATCCACACTTGTATCATTTGATTAATGATCCTTCCATTGTTCATCTACATGGTCAAGGTACTGGCTTTGTTCAATTAAATACAGAGGATGAAACTAAAGAACATACAGAAAAACTTAGTGATTTTATCGCAAATACTTTAAATTCTAATCCAAGTTTATTTATTGGCTATAGTGGCAATGCTGATGCTTTTTTCCCATTGCTTGAAGACAAATATTCTGAACAACACCGTTTAATTTGGACGGGAACTAAAGCGACAATTGATGAACTGGAATCTGAAAGTGTTAGAGCTTTTCTAAATAAAAACAATAATATTACACATTATATTGGTGATATTTATGCAGATGATTTCTTAATTGAACTCGCAAAAGAACTTGATTGCTTTCCTCCTGAGCTATTTTTAAATCCTTATATTTTTTTAGATAAACAGCTTAATGTTATACAAGATTACAGAGGTGGTCCCACTTGTTTGAACAACTAAAAGCTTATTTATAAGTGATACTCTGCTCTAGTTAAGCTACCTTATTTTGTTGTGGTAGCTGGTCATAGTAAAACTCATCTGGAGTCATTTTGTCCAGACTCGAATGAGGTCGTTTCAAATTATAAAATTCAAAATATGCGTTTAATTGCTTCTTCGCATCCAAAACATTGCTGTAGGCTTTGAGATACACCTCTTCATATTTAACGCTCCGCCATAATCGTTCAACCATCACATTATCAACCCATCGACCTTTACCATCCATACTGATTTGAATGCCATTTGATTTCAATACATCAATAAATGCATCACTGGTAAACTGACTGCCTTGGTCTGTATTAAAGACTTCAGGTCGGCCATATTTTTCAATAGCTTCATTTAATGTTTCTATGCAAAATGTAACCTCCATACTAATCGATACTCTATGCGCAAGTACCTTGCGGCTATGCCAATCAATCACAGCACATAAATAAACAAAGCCTTTTGCCATAGGGATATACGTTATATCCGTAGACCACACTTGATTACTGCGCTGAATAGCCAATCCTTTGAGCAGATATGGATATTTACGGTGAGCTTGATTGGCCTGACTTAGATTTGGTTTACGATATAACGCATTAATGCCCATTTTCTTCATTAAAGTACGTGTATGACGTCGTCCTATATGATGTCCTTGACGATTCAATAAATCACGCATCATACGGCTACCTGCAAAAGGGTATTGCATATGTAACTCATCCATACAGCGCATCAGCTTCAGATCTGATTCACTCACAGGTTTTGGGCGATAGTAATAACAACCACGGGAGACTTTCAGCAGCTTAGCTTGCTTAGATACTGAAATCTGAAGTGAGTCATCGATTAACTTTTGTGGTTGAAGCGACCCAGTTTCTTCAACACACCTTCTAAAAAATCAATTTCTAATGCCTGCTCACCGATTTTTGCATGTAGTTTTTTTAGATCGATGGGTGGTTCTGTTGGAGCTTTTGATTGATCGAAAGCTTGCGAGGAAGCTGAAATCAGTTGATTTTTCCAGTCAATAATTTGGTTTTGATGAACATCAAATTCAGCACTCAATTCAGCAAGTGTTTTTTCTGCTTTAATCGCAGCAAGTGCTACCTTAGCTTTAAAGTCATTTGAATGATTTCTTCTTGGTCTACGTGTCATAAAATACTCCATATATTGATGTTTATAACATCATTTGGGGAGCAAAATATCACTTATAAGTGTTGTTCAAATTTCCTGATCCACCTCTGTGGCTCAACCTGCGAAAAGAAACGAGTTGCTACGTAAGTCCGAGAACATGCTTTCCATGGTCTCTGAGCTCGCCTTTGGGACCGACATATCGGTAGAGAGTGACGCGCTCGATGCCGAGTTCCTTGCAGAGATCGGAAACTGAAGTATCGCGCTGGGCCATGGCGGCTTGCGCGAGACGCACCTGAGCTTTGGTGAGCGCGAATTTTCGTCCGCCCTTGCGACCGCGCGCTCTCGCGGAGGCGAGACCCGCCATGGTGCGCTCTCGGATCAGATCCCGCTCGAACTCGGCCAAGGTGGCGAAGATTCCGAACACCATGCGACCGGACGCAGTCGTGGTGTCGATCTGAGCGCCCTTTCCAGTCAGAACCCGCAGGCCGATCTTGCGGTCTGACAGCTCCTTCACCGTGTTGACCAGATGGGCAAGCGATCGTCCGAGGCGATCGAGCTTCCAGACCACCAGCACATCGCCGTCACGCAATGACTTGAGGCAGGCAGTCAAGCCAGGGCGATCATCACGACCGCCGGAAGCAAGATCATCATAGATATTGTCCCGTTCGACACCTGCGGCGCGCAAGGCGTCGTGCTGCAGGTCGAGAGACTGCGAGCCATCGGCTTTGGAGACGCGGGCATATCCGATCAGCATGTATCACAAACGTTGGTTTGAGGCGGCGCTTCGGCCACGATTGCATTGACCTCTGGAAATGTATCTCAACCAGCTTCATAAACAAAGCGTCTTGAACGCTATCAGATTTTGAAAAAGGAACATGTATGCCGCGTCGCGTCACTCTAACCGATCGGCAGAAAGACGCGCTGTTGCGCTTGCCGACTTCACAGACGGATTTGCTCAAGCACTATACGCTGAGTGATGAAGACTTTGGGCATATCAGGCTGCGTCGGCGCGCTCACAACAGGTTCGGCTTCGCCCTGCAATTGTGTGTCCTGCGCTATCCCGGCCGGGTGCTGGCTCCAGGCGAACTGATCCCTGCAGAGGTCATCGAATTTATCGGAGCGCAGCTTGGCCTGGGTGCCGACGATCTCGTAGACTATGCTGCCCGCGAGGAAACACGGCACGAGCATCTTGCCGAGTTACGGGGGCTCTACGGCTTCCGCACCTTCTCCGGACGTGGTGCGAGCGAGCTGAAGGAATGGTTGTTCCGAGAAGCCGAGATGGCGGTGTCGAACGAGGATATCGCCCGTCGCTTCGTAGCCGAGTGCCGACGCACCCGCACTGTCCTTCCCGCGACATCCACGATCGAGCGGCTTTGTGCCGCGGCTCTCGTCGATGCCGAGCGACGCATCGAGACGAGGATCGCCAGTCGGCTGCCTATGTCGATCCGAGAACAGTTGCTGGCATTGCTCGAGGAGACGGCTGATGATCGGGTGACCCGTTTTGTGTGGCTGCGCCAGTTCGAGCCTGGCTCGAACTCTTCGTCGGCCAACCGGCTGCTCGACCGGCTCGAATATCTGCAACGCGTCGATCTCCCCGAGGATCTGCTTGCCGGCGTTCCTGCCCATCGGGTGACTCGTCTGCGCAGGCAGGGTGAACGGTATTATGCCGACGGCATGCGCGATCTCCCGGAGGACAGGCGGCTTGCGATCTTGGCTGTTTGCGTCTCGGAATGGCAGGCGATGTTGGCCGACGCAGTGGTCGAAACCCACGACCGGATCGTCGGCCGTCTCTACCGTGCTTCGGAGCGTATTTGCCATGCAAAGGTCGCAGACGAAGCGGGGGTGGTGCGTGACACCCTGAAATCCTTCGCCGAGATCGGGGGCGCCCTGGTCGATGCACAGGATGATGGCCAGCCGCTGGGCGATGTCATCGCGAGGGCACTGTTGCAAAGTTAGCGATGAGGCAGCCTTTTGTCTTATTCAAAGGCCTTACGTTTCAAAAACTCTGCTTACCAGGCGCATTTCGCCCAGGGGATCACCATAATAAAATGCTGAGGCCTGGCCTTTGCGTAGTGCACGCATCACCTCAATACCTTTGATGGTGGCGTAAGCCGTCTTCATGGATTTAAATCCCAGCGTGGCGCCGATTATCCGTTTCAGTTTGCCATGATCGCATTCAATCACGTTGTTCCGGTACTTAATCTGTCGGTGTTCAACGTCAGACGGGCACCGGCCTTCGCGTTTGAGCAGAGCAAGCGCGCGACCATAGGCGGGCGCTTTATCCGTGTTGATGAATCGCGGGATCTGCCACTTCTTCACGTTGTTGAGGATTTTACCCAGAAACCGGTATGCAGCTTTGCTGTTACGACGGGAGGAGAGATAAAAATCGACAGTGCGGCCCCGGCTGTCGACGGCCCGGTACAGATACGCCCAGCGGCCATTGACCTTCACGTAGGTTTCATCCATGTGCCACGGGCAAAGATCGGAAGGGTTACGCCAGTACCAGCGCAGCCGTTTTTCCATTTCAGGCGCATAACGCTGAACCCAGCGGTAAATCGTGGAGTGATCGACATTCACTCCGCGTTCAGCCAGCATCTCCTGCAGCTCACGGTAACTGATGCCGTATTTGCAGTACCAGCGTACGGCCCACAGAATGATGTCACGCTGAAAATGCCGGCCTTTGAATGGGTTCATGTGCAGCTCCATCAGCAAAAGGGGATGATAAGTTTATCACCACCGACTATTTGCAACAGTGCCGATAAAAATATATCATCATGAACAATAAAACTGTCTGCTTACATAAACAGTAATACAAGGGGTGTTATGAGCCATATTCAACGGGAAACGTCTTGCTCGAGGCCGCGATTAAATTCCAACCTGGATGCTGATTTATATGGGTATAGATGGGCTCGCGATAATGTCGGGCAATCAGGTGCGACAATCTATCGATTGTATGGGAAGCCCAATGCGCCAGAGTTGTTTCTGAAACATGGCAAAGGTAGCGTTGCCAATGATGTTACAGATGAGATGGTCAGACTAAACTGGCTGACGGCATTTATGCCTCTTCCGACCATCAAGCATTTTATCCGTACTCCTGATGATGCATGGTTACTCACCACTGCGATCCCCGGGAAAACAGCATTCCAGGTATTAGAAGAATATCCTGATTCAGGTGAAAATATTGTTGATGCGCTGGCAGTGTTCCTGCGCCGGTTGCATTCGATTCCTGTTTGTAATTGTCCTTTTAACAGCGATCGCGTATTTCGTCTCGCTCAGGCGCAATCACGAATGAATAACGGTTTGGTTGATGCTAGTGATTTTGATGACGAGCGTAATGGCTGGCCTGTTGAACAAGTCTGGAAAGAAATGCATAAGCTTTTGCCATTCTCACCGGATTCAGTCGTCACTCATGGTGATTTCTCACTTGATAACCTTATTTTTGACGAGGGGAAATTAATAGGTTGTATTGATGTTGGACGAGTCGGAATCGCAGACCGATACCAGGATCTTGCCATCCTATGGAACTGCCTCGGTGAGTTTTCTCCTTCATTACAGAAACGGCTTTTTCAAAAATATGGTATTGATAATCCTGATATGAATAAATTGCAGTTTCATTTGATGCTCGATGAGTTTTTCTGATAGTTAGTCTTTGTAGAGACACAAACCTGAAATTCCGGACACCGCGCTTCAGGACATCTCCCTGGACGCCGATATCTGGCAGTATCCGGACGGTACTATCGAACGCCGGGCCAACGGTACTACCCTGCCCTTTATGACTGACGACCGGCTATCTCACCCACGCACTTCTCCCTGAAATTTAGCATCGTCGCGGTTAATGTCGAAAATTTGCCACCTGACGTGGTTGGCATCGAGGGTGAAAACTGCCGTGGCGAGGGTGTTCTCCTCATCCGGATCGTCGGCAGCCAGCCGGTATTCACCGGCATCAATTTTCAGATTGATATCGTGCAGCACCTGGGTGGTGCCGAAATGTTTAGCGACCGCGCTAAATTCGGCACTGTTGCAAAGTTAGCGATGAGGCAGCCTTTTGTCTTATTCAAAGGCCTTACGTTTCAAAAACTCTGCTTACCAGGCGCATTTCGCCCAGGGGATCACCATAATAAAATGCTGAGGCCTGGCCTTTGCGTAGTGCACGCATCACCTCAATACCTTTGATGGTGGCGTAAGCCGTCTTCATGGATTTAAATCCCAGCGTGGCGCCGATTATCCGTTTCAGTTTGCCATGATCGCATTCAATCACGTTGTTCCGGTACTTAATCTGTCGGTGTTCAACGTCAGACGGGCACCGGCCTTCGCGTTTGAGCAGAGCAAGCGCGCGACCATAGGCGGGCGCTTTATCCGTGTTGATGAATCGCGGGATCTGCCACTTCTTCACGTTGTTGAGGATTTTACCCAGAAACCGGTATGCAGCTTTGCTGTTACGACGGGAGGAGAGATAAAAATCGACAGTGCGGCCCCGGCTGTCGACGGCCCGGTACAGATACGCCCAGCGGCCATTGACCTTCACGTAGGTTTCATCCATGTGCCACGGGCAAAGATCGGAAGGGTTACGCCAGTACCAGCGCAGCCGTTTTTCCATTTCAGGCGCATAACGCTGAACCCAGCGGTAAATCGTGGAGTGATCGACATTCACTCCGCGTTCAGCCAGCATCTCCTGCAGCTCACGGTAACTGATGCCGTATTTGCAGTACCAGCGTACGGCCCACAGAATGATGTCACGCTGAAAATGCCGGCCTTTGAATGGGTTCATGTGCAGCTCCATCAGCAAAAGGGGATGATAAGTTTATCACCACCGACTATTTGCAACAGTGCCATCGCGAGTGGGTCAGGGTGGGACGGCTTAAAAACCCTTGTTGCAATGGCAACCAGGCTGACCGCCACCATGGCCGACGATCCGCTCAATCATGTGCTCGACGGTTATCACCGCTTCCGCCGATACGCTCCACGCATGTTGCGCCTGCTCGATCTGCGAGCTGCGCCCGTTGCACTGCCGCTTCTGGAAGCGGTGACGGCCCTTCGTACCGGTTTGAACGATGCCGCGATGACCAGCTTCTTGCGGCCCAGCTCGAAATGGCATCGCCACCTTCGGGCCCAGAGGGCTGGCGACGCTCGCCTATGGGAGATCGCGGTGCTGTTCCATCTGCGCGATGCGTTCCGCTCCGGAGATGTCTGGCTTACTAGGTCCCGGCGCTATGGCGATCTGAAACACGCACTCGTTCCGGCACAATCCATCGCGGAAGGCGGTCGTCTCGCTGTGCCATTGCGGCCGGAGGAATGGCTGGCAGACCGGCAAGCTCGCCTCGACATGCGGTTGCGCGAGCTTGGCCGTGCCGCTCGCGCAGGCACGATCCCGGGCGGGTCGATTGAAAACGGCGTTCTGCATATCGAGAAACTCGAAGCCGCCGCGCCGACAGGCGCCGAAGATCTGGTGCTCGATCTCTACAAGCAGATCCCGCCCACGCGCATCACCGATCTCCTGCTGGAGGTGGATGCGGCGACCGGCTTCACCGAAGCGTTCACCCATCTGCGCACAGGAGCACCCTGCGCTGACCGGATCGGGCTAATGAACGTTATCTTGGCGGAAGGGATCAACCTCGGCTTGCGCAAAATGGCGGATGCGACAAACACCCACACCTTCTGGGAATTGATCCGCATTGGACGGTGGCATGTCGAGGGCGAAGCCTATGACCGGGCGCTGGCCATGGTGGTCGAGGCACAGGCAGCGTTACCCATGGCCCGGTTCTGGGGCATGGGCACGTCGGCTTCGAGCGACGGACAGTTCTTCGTCGCTACAGAGCAAGGTGAGGCCATGAACCTGGTCAACGCGAAATATGGCAATACCCCGGGCCTGAAAGCCTATAGCCACGTCTCCGACCAATATGCGCCGTTCGCAACCCAGGTGATTCCTGCAACGGCAAGCGAAGCGCCTTACATCCTCGATGGCCTGCTGATGAACGATGCTGGACGCCATATCCGCGAGCAGTTCACCGACACGGGCGGCTTCACCGATCACGTCTTTGCCGCATGTGCCATTCTCGGCTACCGGTTCGCTCCGCGCATCCGCGACCTGCCATCCAAACGGCTCTACGCGTTCAATCCGTCGGCCGCCCCGGCGCACCTGCGAGCGTTGATCGGCGGAAAGGTCAACCAAGCCATGATCGAGCGCAATTGGCCCGACATCCTGCGCATCGCCGCCACCATTGCTGCCGGGACCGTCGCGCCAAGCCAGATTCTGCGGAAACTCGCCTCCTATCCGCGGCAGAACGAGCTCGCGACAGCCCTGCGGGAAGTCGGTCGCGTCGAGCGCACCCTGTTCATGATCGACTGGATTCTGGATGCCGAACTCCAACGGCGTGCCCAGATCGGGCTCAACAAAGGCGAAGCTCATCATGCGCTGAAGCGGGCAATCAGCTTCCACCGCCGCGGTGAAATCCGCGACCGTTCCGCCGAAGGCCAGCATTACCGCATCGCCGGCATGAATCTGCTCGCCGCCATCATCATCTTCTGGAACACCATGAAGCTCGGCGAGGTCGTTGCAAACCAGAAACGCGATGGAAAGCTGCTATCGCCCGATCTCTTGGCCCATGTTTCGCCGCTCGGATGGGAACACATCAATCTCACCGGAGAATATCGCTGGCCAAAGCCTTAGCGTAGGATTCCGCCCCCTCCCGCAAACGACCCCATTTTGTGATTTTGAATTAGATAATAATAAGTGATCGGCTTTGCTAATTGATGTTTTTGCTGTTGTCAGCTTAAAAGCTGAACAAGATTAAATAATGGAAATTTGATATGAATATGCGCATTCGTTTGATTGCAGGCGCAATCACCGCACTCATCGTGGGCTTTGGTTTTATGGCCTATGATAAATATACAGGCCGTGAATGGGTCGTCTCACCTGATCAGATTGAAGCGGCTCAAAGCAGTGGTAAAGCGGGTGTGGAAACACGTCCGGGCACGGTTGCGGTACGTGCAATCCGCAGCGAAGATGCGGATATACTGCCATTTAAATGGCTTGGTTATGGTTTGGTTGCAGGGTTCTTTGTCGTCTATTCAACACGCAAACCAAAAGCTGCACCAAAAGCATAATCTTTAAGTTAATCATTTTAAAAGCCTCGCTTTGCGGGGCTTTTTTATGTTGCATCTGCTAAGTTATTTTGTGGCTTTCTTCATTTCCAGACCGGAAATTAAAGCATCCAATCCATATTCAAAGGCAAAATCGGCACCTTCCGCATCGAATGTATCAAAGGCATGAGATAGAAACTGTGATGGCTGTGCAGGGGCTTCTTTTGAGGCTTGTTTGCGTTCAGAACTATCTTCGAGGGCTGCTTGCTGCTCACTGACAGAGCCCGTCGTATAATGACTGACAATCACTAATGCCCGTACGGCATCGGGCTGTTCAAATCCGCTCTCACATAAAAATCTGATCTGTTTTTCCACGCGCTCATATTGCGCACTGGTTGGGCGTGTGCCCGCATGAATGCGTGCGCCATCACGATAAGAAAGCAGTGCGCTACGAAAGCTGAGTGCATTTTCTTTTAAAAAGACACGCCAGTCTTCTCCTGTCTGAGGCACGGTGCGGGTGTGATTTTTTTCTAACATGGCTTCAGATAAGGCATCAAGCAGGGCGCGCTTATTGCGAAAATGCCAATAAAGAGCAGGTTGCTGCACCTTCAGGCGCTCGGCCAATTTTCGCGTTGTTAAATTGTCAACACCGACTTCGTTGAGAAGTTCAAGTGCAGCCTGAATAACGGTCTCACGATCCAATTTGGTCATTTTATTGCATTACCTCTTGACAATTTATCGTTGATAAAGTTTATTATCGCCAACTTATCAATGATAAATAAAAGTCACATCTATGTCAAAATCACTTATAACCGCACTCATTGTTGTCGCGCTTGATGCGATTGGTTTGGGATTAATCATGCCGGTGGTTCCGGCTTTATTAAATGAATTTGTACCGGCAGAGCAAACAGCATTTCACTATGGTGTTTTTTTATCGCTTTATGCGTTTATGCAGGTCTTTTGCGCGCCCGTTTTAGGGCGGTTATCTGACCGCTATGGACGGCGGATTATTTTGCTGGTTTCATTTTTAGGTGCCACGATTGATTATAGCATAATGGCGGCAGCGCCTGTTTTATGGGTGCTTTATATCGGCCGGATTATCTCAGGTGTTACCGGAGCAACTGGTGCAATCGCGGCATCAATTATCGCTGATACAACTAAACAGGAAGAACGTGCGCGTTGGTTTGGTTTTATGGGGGCGTGTTTTGGTGCAGGTATGATTGCAGGGCCTGCTATTGGCGGTGTTCTTGGTGATATATCTGTGCATGCGCCCTTTGTGGCAGGGGCTCTTCTCAATGCAATTGCCTTTTGTTTGGTGGCTTTCTTGTTGCCCAAAACGCCGTCACAACCGCCTGAAGGACAGCCAGCCAAAATCAATTTGTTTGAAGGCTTTCGCTTCAATTTTGCAGTTCAGGGACTTGCCAGCTTTTTTGCGTTGTTTTTTCTTATGCAGCTGATTGGGCAGGCGCCCGCCGCTTTGTGGGTGATTTATGGCGAACAGCGCTTGAATTGGGATATTGGCACAGCAGGTGTGTCGCTGGCCGTTTTTGGTGCAGCACATACATTCGTACAAGCTGTTTTAACCGGCACTCTTTCAAAGCGACTGGGTGACCGCGGTGTGTTGCTGCTTGGAATGGGCGCTGATATGTGCGGGTTTTTATTGCTGGCTTTTATCACGCAAAGCTGGATGGTTCTGCCGGCAATTTTTATGCTGGCCACAGGCGGCATTGGTATGCCTGCTTTGCAGGCCATTATTTCAGGTCTTGTTTGCGATGAAAAACAAGGTGCTTTACAGGGAACTTTAACGGGGTTGACGAATATAACCTCGATTATCGGGCCGGTCGGATTTACGACGCTTTATGGCTTAACCGCGGGGCAGTGGGATGGTTGGGTTTGGCTCGTCGCAGCAAGCCTTTATCTTATTGCTATACCATTATTGCGCCAGTCAGCCAGTTTATTGCGATCTTAAAATCTTGGCGGGAGATCAAGCAATCCCGCCAATAAAACCGCTGAGTTCATCAAGACGCACCATTGCCATGCGCATGGTGCCACGGCAATTTTGAGCTTTGCAGCGTGCGCGTCGTTCAACTTCGTCCAAATATAATTGCTCGTGTCCTCGAATTGAGCTGATCATTGCCTTATTGATATAAACAAGGCGGTTACATTTCTTGCAGGTCATTTCTAATCTTTGATGGTCTGCAAGATCACTGGCTTTATAGCGGGTTTTCCAGTTTCCGGGTGGGGATGCCATTTTCATCACCAGAAGTCTTCAGGTGAGGGAATACGGACATAGCTGATTTTACCGCCCACATGGGGTCGTTTGCGGGAGAGGGCGAAATCCTACGCTAAGGCTTTGGCCAACGATATTCTCCGGTAAGATTGATGTGTTCCCAGGGGATAGGAGAAGTCGCTTGATATCTAGTATGACGTCTGTCGCACCTGCTTGATCGCGGCCGCGATAGCTAGATCGCGTTGCTCCTCTTCTCCATCCGCGTTCCAAGCTGCGGAAAGGCACCCATAAGCGTACGCCTGGTCGAGCAGGCGACGCGGATCGACGTCCAGCGCACGAGAGAATGCGTCCGCCATCTGTGCAATGCGTCTAGGATCGAGACAAAGGTCGTCTCTGTCAGCCGGATCGTAGAACATATTGGCGGCGCCAAAGCCCACTTCACCGACCAGACCGACGGGATCTATCACCAGCCAGCCGCGACTGGAGAACATGATGTTTTCATGATGCAGATCGCCATGTAGCCCACGCAGTTCCGAGGCATTGCTCATCATTTGATCGGCTATAATCGCCGCGTGGACGTAGTCAGTTTGACAACCTGCGTTTTGATCATCGCGCGCCCGCTGAAACAAAGCTGCAAAGCGATCCCGGATCGGGAGAAGGGCAGAAGGCAGGGGTTCCTCAGATGCGGCATACAGCTTCGCCATTAGTTCCGCTGCAATTTCGGTCGCCTGGTAGTCGCCGTGCTCGGCAACGATGTGAGAGAGCATTCGCTCCCCGGCATATTCGAGCAACATCAGATTGTTCTCACGACCGAGCAACCGGACTGCTCCCCTCCCATTGCGCCATACCAGATAGTCGGCCCCGCGCAGTTCATCAGCAATGTCTTCTATAGGTTTCAATCCCTTGACGATTGCAGGAGTCCCGTCTGGCAATGAAACTTTCCAAACGAGGCTGGAAAAGGTGTCCGCAATGAGAACAGGTTGCGAAACGTGCCAATGAGCAGGAAAAACAGGCGGCATGAACATCAACCCCAAGTCAGAGGGTCCAATCGCAGATAGAAGGCAAGGCGTTCGCGGTCGGGGGCTTCGATCCCCAATACATTGAATAGGACAGCGAAGGCGCGCTCTGCTTCATCTGGCGCTGCCCAGTTCTCTTCGGCGTTAGCAATCATGAGTGCCAAATCGGCATAGCGATCTGCTGTTCCGAGCCGCCCAAGGTCGATCAGACCCGTGCATTGAAGAGTTTTAGGGTCCACCATGAAGTTCGGCATGCAGGGATCACCATGGCAAACAACCATATCGGTGCGCTCTTGGTCGAGCCGCACCGGTAGCTCTCGTTCGACACGAGCCAAAAGATCGAGCTGCGGCGTACTCTTGTCCTCGTCCGGTAAGAAGTCGGGATTGACGGCATTGCGGGACACCACATCAACGGCGCGTCCGAACATTCGCGACAGCCTGCGCTCAAACGGACATTGATCAACCGATAGGCTGTGAACAGCGCCAAGTTGCTGCCCCATTGACGGCCACGCTTTGAGCAAATCCGCTCCAGACAGATCAGCCGCCGGTACTCCCGGAATTGCCGTTATCACCAAGCATGCACCCTCCTGTTCCTCCTGCCAGTTGATCACCTCGGGGCAAGCCACACCTCGACCTTTGAGCCAAATGAGGCGGTCACGCTCTCCAGCGAGCTCACCGCGGCGGGAAGCAGGTGCGATTTTCGCGAAGGCATGCCCGTCACCACGTCGAAAAACAAAATCACCAGATTCTCCGCCTCTGACAGGCAACCAGTCAGAATGCGATTCACCAAAAAAAATATTAGTTCGATTCAATGGAGGTTCCTTCAGTTTTCTGATGAAGCGCGGAGGTGGCTCATTTGTCTTTTCTCAACAACAACAAAATAATTTTATGGGGTAAAGGGGTATCCCCTTTCGGACTTCCAAACTTAATGAAATTAGTTTGGTAAAGTGCGCCATTCTGGAAAACCATTATAGCTTAGGAAGGCATTGAATCTCAATGGCAGGTATCCTATGCTTGAATGGTTTTTTAGGTATGGGAATTACAATGACAAATGAATCTTTAGAACAGAGAATTGCTAAGCAGGAAGAACGCTTAAAGCAACAGGAAGAACGCTTAAAGCAGCTTAAAGCTCAAAAGCAGGCTAAAGACGCTCGTGAAAAGGCAAAACAGAAAGAACAAAATCGAAAAAACGATACCAGACGTAAAATTTTACTGGGTTCTTACTTGCTCAAGAAAATGGAAGATGAAGCAGAGAAACAAAAAATACTCGCTGGCATCAACGAGTATTTAACAGAAGATCGGGATAGAAAATTATTTAATCTGCCATAATTAATTTTGTATTGTTTTTAGCATATTGATAGCAAAGGTTACTTTGCTTTCAATATCTTTAAGCACTGTTTTATGATCATTGAAATCATCAAAATGTTTAATCTCAACATCAATAATAGAGCTTAAATATCCAGTCAATATCTTTGCTTTTACTTCATTACTCTGATTGAAAATAACATCATTGAATTTGGCAACTTCTTCATCAAAATTAAAATTATCTAACTCAATCATGGTTTAAATCCTAGTTTTTTTAAATATGGAAGAAGCTGTGGTTGTTGGTCAGGATCTCGAAGCATTGTTTTAAGCCTTAATGCTAAATCTTTGTAGCTTTCACCCTCTCTAGCTAAATAACTTAATTCAGAAAGTTCTGATAATTGATTACCAAAACTATCAACCTGAGCATCAGACAGTTTAAGGAAGTTATTTTTCTGTTCTTCAAACATATCAATTGTGTCAGGGCATCTTAATTGCTCTTTTTCTGCATTTTTCTTCTTAAATTTTAGCTCAAGACTATGAAATTTATTGCCCTTTTTAATTAGCTCATATTTAACCGTATAAGGGGATTTTTCATTAATTTCAGTACATGCAGCATCAATCACACGCCTTTTTAAATCAGCAGCATTTGAATATAGACTTTCTAAAGAAAGTATTTTACGCAATTCTTTAAGGGGAATGTTGCAATAACCTGTCGACTTAAATTGCATCATTAATTGATATATTCGGAAGCTATAAGAGAGGTGGTCCCACTTGTTTGAACAACTAAAAGCGTATTTATAAGTGATATTCCGCTCTAGTTAAGCCACCTTGTTTTGTTGGGGTAGCTGATCATAGTAAAACTCATTTGGTGTCATTTTGTCTAGACTCGAATGAGGTCGTTTCAAATTATAAAACTCAAAATATGCACTTAATTGCTTTTTCGCATCTGTGACACTGCTATAAGCTTTGAGATACACCTCTTCATATTTAACGCTCCGCCATAATCGTTCAACCATCACATTATCTACCCATCGACCTTTACCATCCATACTGATTTGAATGCCATTTGATTTCAATACATCAATAAATGCATCACTGGTAAACTGGCTGCCTTGGTCTGTATTAAATATTTCAGGTCGACCATATTTTTCAATTGCTTCATTTAAAGCCGAAATACAAAAATCCACCTCCATACTAATCGATACCCTATGCGCAAGTACCTTGCGGCTATGCCAATCAATCACAGCACATAAATAAACAAAGCCTTTTGCCATAGGGATATACGTTATATCCGTAGACCACACTTGATTACTGCGCTGAATAGCCAACCCTTTGAGCAGATATGGATATTTACGGTGAGCTTGATTAGCCTGGCTTAAATTTGGTTTGCAATATAACGCCTGAATACCCATTTTCTTCATTAAAGTACGTGTATGACGTCGTCCTATATGATGTCCTTGACGATTCAACAAATCACGCATCATACGACTGCCTGCAAAAGGATATTGCATATGTAATTCATCAATACATCGCATCAGCTTCAGATCTGATGCACTCACAGGTTTTGGGCGATAGTAATAACAACCACGGGAGACTTTCAGCAGCTTAGCTTGCTTAGATACTGAAATCTGAAGTGAGTCGTCGATTAACTTTTGTGGTTGAAGCGGCCCAGTTTCTTCAACACACCTTCTAAAAAATCAATTTCTAATGCCTGCTCACCGATTTTTGCATGTAGTTTTTTTAGATCGATGGGTGGTTCTGTTGGAGCTTTTGATTGATCGAAAGCTTGCGAGGAAGCTGAGATCAATTGATTTTTCCAGTCAATAATTTGGTTTTGATGAACATCAAACTCAGCACTCAATTCAGCAAGTGTTTTTTCTGCTTTAATCGCAGCAAGTGCTACCTTAGCTTTAAAATCATTTGAATGATTTCTTCTTGGTCTACGTGCCATAAAATACTCCATATATTGATGTTTATAACATCATTTGAGGAGCAGAATATCACTTATAGGAGTTGTTCAAATTTACGGATCCATCTCTTACCCTCTATCTGATGGTTTAGATGTTTTGAGTAATTTAAGAGAATATTTAAAAGAGCAATCAAAAAACCAATTAACAGAAAGTTTGTATACATCTTTTATTCATAAATATCCGAATAAAGAATCAATCATTAATTTAAGTGAAACTGAAATTGACCAAATTATGTGGGCTTATGATAAACAAGCACAACTACTATATAACACTGAACAATTTGAGAAATGTTTCGATTTATATCAACAAGGATTCAAAATAAAAGAAGATCATTTAGGTTGTAATTCCAATTATGCAGCCTTATTCAGTGAATTCGCAAAAAAGCAAAATAACGAAAGTCTATTGAAACAATCTATACAACAATTTGAAAAAATTTTAGAAATTAAGCCTGACGATATTGATGTTCTTGATAATTACGCTGCTACGTTAATCCACATTTCTAGAATAAACAATGATAAAAATATGTTAGATAAATCACTCGCTATATTACAAAAAATTGTAAAAACTATGCCATCTAATACTTATAATTTAGCATGTTATTATTCAATAACTAACCAAAATGATTTAGCTAAAGATAACTTATTTAAAGCACTCACTTATGATACGCTCCCCAATTTCGACCATTTAAATACAGATAAAGACCTAGATAACATCCGTAAGGAACTATGGTTTATTGAACTTTTAGAACATTTAAAAGCAAAAGAAGAAGTAGATAAAATTGCCTAAAAAAACCCGCATTACGCGGGTTTCTTTTTACTTTAAACCATTAAGCAGATTTTTTCGCTGCATTATTCTTACGAATCGTAATCATCACCAACTGAACTGCCGCTGGTGTTACACCGGGAATACGACCTGCCTGAGCCAATGTTTCAGGACGCACATCTTTTAATTTCAAGGTAATTTCACGAGATAAACCCGAAACGACATCATAATCAAAATTTGCAGGAATACGCGTTTCTTCCAAGCGCTTCATTTGTGCAACATCTTCTTGTTGACGATTAATATAACCGGCATATTTTACAGCAATTTCAATTTGCTCACCAACAAATGCAGTTACTTCTGAGTTTGTCAGTTCAGCAATTTGTGCAAAGTTAATATTTGGACGTTTTAACAAATCAATCGCATTCGTTTCTTTCGACAAGTCATCACCTGTCATTTCAACGAATTTTTTACCTAAAGGATTGTTAGGTGCAGCCCAAAGGTGTTGTAAACGTCCTTTTTCTGTTTCCACTGCTTCCATTTTTTCGCAGTAATTTGCCCAACGAGCATCATCTACCAAGCCCATTTCACGACCAATGGCAGTTAAGCGTTGATCAGCATTGTCTTCACGTAGCATCAAACGATATTCCGCACGAGAAGTAAACATACGATACGGTTCTTTGGTACCGAGTGTAATTAAATCATCTACAAGCACACCCATATACGCTTCATCACGTTTTGGTGTCCATTGTTCTTGATCCCACGCACGGCGAGCAGCATTCAAACCTGCCAATAAACCTTGCGCACCAGCTTCTTCATAACCTGTAGTCCCATTAATTTGACCAGCAAAGTACAAATTATTGATCGCTTTCGTTTCCAAAGAGAATTTTAATGCTTGAGGATTAAAATAATCATATTCAATCGCATAACCTGGACGAAGAATGTGAGCATTTTCCATACCACGAATCGAACGTACCAACGCAAACTGCACATCAAACGGTAAAGACGTTGAAATACCATTTGGGTACAACTCGTGTGTATCTAAACCTTCAGGCTCTAAGAACACTTGATGTGAGTTTTTATCCGCAAATTTATTGATTTTATCTTCAATAGAAGGGCAATAACGTGGACCAACCCCTTCGATCACCCCTGTATACATTGGGGAACGATCTAAACCACCACGAATAATCTCGTGAGTACGTTCATTGGTATGTGTAATATAACAATTTACTTGCTCAGGGTGCATGGACACATCCCCCATAAACGACATGGTTGGGGATGGGAAATCACCCGGTTGTGGGGTCATCACAGAAAAATCTACAGAACGTGCATCTATACGTGGTGGTGTACCTGTTTTTAAACGTCCAACTGGAAGTTTTAACTCACGTAAACGTGCTGCCAATGAAATTGAAGGAGGATCACCCGCACGACCACCAGAGGCATTATTTAAGCCGACATGAATCACACCACCTAAGAATGTGCCTGTAGTCAACACCACTGTTTTGGCATCAAAGCGGATGCCCATTTGGGTGACAACACCTTTGACAGTGTCGCCTTCAACCAACAAATCATCCGCAGCTTGTTGAAAAATATCTAAGTTTGCTTGATTTTCTAGAGTATGACGAATCGCAGCTTTATAACGGATGCGATCTGCTTGAGCACGTGTGGCACGAACTGCTGCACCTTTACGTGAGTTTAAAATACGAAACTGGATACCGCCTTTATCGGCAGCCAATGCCATCGCACCGCCTAGCGCATCAATCTCACGTACAAGATGAGACTTGCCAATACCACCAATCGCTGGGTTACAGCTCATCTGCCCTAAAGTCTCAATATTATGAGTAAGGAGTAAAGTCTGTCGACCCATACGTGCCGCAGCAAGCGCTGCTTCGGTACCTGCGTGACCGCCACCGATAACAATGACATCGTAAACTTTAGGATAATGCATAGTGGTAAATTGAGAGATAAAAATAATGACCGCATATTATAGCAAGTTTTTATTATATGTTTGATGATGTTTTACAAAATTTGTTTAGCTGTTTTTATGCCAATATTACATATCTTGACATTTTGTATCAGTACTCACATATAACTCGGTTTAATTTTTCCAAGATTTTCAGTAGTATAATTTTCGAACGCATTTTTTCAACCATCAATTCATTACTAACAAGTAAAAGGAATCTTGTCATGAAAAATACGATGTCAAAAATATTGGCTGCAACATTATTTAGTTCTTTTGCTTTCTCATTCGCTCATGCAGCAGATGAAAACTCAAGTAAAGCTGAAATCAACAAGCAAATTCAAGTTTGTAAAAACAAAAAACAAGGGGATTGGGTGGTTTATGCTAACAAAGGCGTAACCTTCAATGGTACTTGTGAGCCAAATGAAAGTGGTAAATTACAATTTACTTTCCCAGCGCCTCCAGCAGGTGCATCAGCTGCAGTACAAGCTGAACCAACTGCTGTAGAAAATGTACCAGCAGCAGAACCAGCTCCAGCAGCAACTGAACAAACTCAACAAGCAGCGCCTGAAGCTGCACCTGCAACAGCTGAGCAAACTCAACAAGCCAATCCTGAAGCGGCTGTAGAAGCACCTGCTCAAGCACAATAAAAGCTAAAGCTAAAATTTATAAAATCTATATTTTATAAATGATGCTAAAAAAGCGATCAACTTAGGTTGATCGCTTTTTTATGGGCTTATAATTTTGATGCGGTGATATCAATATAACTAGGCTGATAAAATAAAAATTTTATTTCACTTATACTTACGTTTTTATTGCAATTTTTTATTCCACTTTACTAGAAATCGTTTAGGCTAAAACAAGGAAGATATAAAACAACAAAAAGGACATACTATGGATTCAGGAATCATCACAATTATGTTACCGCTAGCACTTGCCATCATTATGATTGGTCTAGGTTTAGAGCTGACATTAAAAGATTTTGCGCGTGTTGGTAAGCACCCCAAAGCGGTACTGATTGCTTTATTTTGCCAATTGGTATTGTTGGTCGGCATTGCTTTTATTTTATGTAAGATTTTGGCTTTACCACCTTTATTGGCAGTCGGTTTAATGTTATTAGCAGCATCACCGGGTGGAAGTACCGCCAATTTATTTAGCTATTTATTTAAAGGTGATATTGCACTCAATATTACTCTGACTGCAATAAATTCTGTCATTGCAGCCTTTACTTTACCGATCATCGTTAATTTTGCGATTCAACACTTTATGAATGATGGTCAGCAAATTACTCTCCAATTCAGTAAAATTTTACAAGTATTTGCCATCATCATTGTTCCTGTTTGTATTGGCATGTTGATTCGACATTTTGCGCCACATTTCACAGAAAAACTCAATAAACCGCTACGAATTTTTGCAGTTGTATTTTTAGTACTTATTATCATCGGCGCAATTGCTAAGGAACGACATCAAATTTTTGAATATTTAACCCAAGTTGGTTTAGCCACAGTTTTATTTTGTATTGCCAGTTTGCTGATTGGTTACTTTGTACCACGTTTATTCGGCATCAACAGCGCACAGGCACGTGCTTGCGCTTTTGAAATTGGCATTCATAACAGCACCTTAGCTATGACTTTGGCACTCACCGTACTTGCGAACACGACGATTGCTATGCCAGCAGCAGTGTATTCTATTTTTATGTATGTTTTCGCTGCTATTTTTGGCATGTTATTAAATAAATTCAATCCTATTCAAGTACCTAGCCCTTCATTGGCTGAAAGTAAATAGTTTGAGTAAGAAAATATATTTTCCAGAAAATCAGAGAATCTGAGTATTCTCTTATTTTTCGCTGTGAATCAGATTCGATTGGGCTACAATATTGCTTTGATGAAAATAAATTAGGTTCTACATCGTGAAGTGGTTACAAATTCATATTACTGTTGAGAAGTCACAAGTTGACTTTACTGAAACATTACTTGGTTCATTGGGCGCAGTCAGTGTGACTTTAGATGATGCGGAAAACCAAGATTTGTTAGAACCACTTCCAGGTGAAACGCCACTTTGGAACAAAGTCATTGTTACGGGTATTTATGCACAAGAAGATGATGAGGAAATTGATGTTGCTGCTTTAGAAACATTTATTCGCACTCAACTCCCAAGCGAGCCAATGCGTAGTGAGTTTTTAGAAGATCAAGCATGGGAACGCACTTGGATGGATGCTTATGAACCCATTCAAATTGCTGAAAAATATTGGATTGTACCTGAATGGATGCAAGCACCTGAAGCAGATGCAGTGAATATTAAACTCGATCCGGGTCTGGCTTTTGGTACAGGCAATCACGCTTCAACATTCCTATGCCTACAATGGTTAGGAAAAACCGATGTTAAAGATAAAATCGTGATCGACTACGGTTGTGGTTCAGGCATTTTAGCAGTTGCAGCACTACTGTTAGGGGCTAAAAAAGCGTATGCAACCGATATCGACCCACAAGCTGTTTTAGCAACGCAGCAAAATGCAGAGCTGAATGGTGTCTTAGATCGACTCTATGTTGGCTTACCAGAAGAATTTAACCAAGAACTTGCAGGTCAAAAAGCAGATGTATTTGTAGCAAATATTTTGGCAGGTCCTTTAATGATGCTTGCGGAAGAGTTCTCAACTTTAATCAAACCTGAGGGCGAATTCGCACTTGCAGGTGTGATTGAAGAGCAAGTATCTGATGTTTCTGATGTTTATTCTCAGTTTTTTGATATATTAGAAGTCGAAAAACGTGATGAAAATTGGTGTCGTATTTCTGGAAAACGTCATCAAGCTTAAATAAAGAAAATGATGAGCTTATGAGTGATAAACAAACCCGCTGCCCAAATTGCTTAACTTTATATAAAGTTTCGGTTATGCAACTCACAATTGCTGAAGGTATGGTTTGTTGTCCCAAATGTTCAACAGAATTTAATGCTTTATTGAATTTAGTTCAGATTTCTATAAATTTAGACCAAGATTCCCCCCTAACAGCGAAAGATGCTCAGGTTTCTTTTAATCAACTACCGACAGGCGATTTGTCCCAATTTAATATTGGACATGAAGCGATTACTGAGTTTTTTAATCGTAAAATTCAAAACTCTAATATTGATCTACGCACTTATTTAAATACATTGAAATTTGTGGAAGACAGCGCACTCAATGTGTTCCCTTCTTTACACTTAGCTACCCATCACAATCATAAATCTCACCAACATCTGCAAAAAACACGTTTGTATTATGTGATGTGGACATTGATCAATATTGCATTGGTTTCTATTCTCAGTTTTCAAATTTTATGGTTTAACCCCAACTTATTAGATCGTTATCCTATTTTGAATAGCATTTTTACCCAGACCTGCTCTGTACTACGCTGTGAAACCATTGATCAACGTTATAAACAGATTCAAATTAAAAATCTGCAAGTCAAAGCACTCAACAACCAAGAAACAGAGTTTTCTGGACAATTACTCAATCAATTTTCCAAAAGTTTAGAACTGCCCCTGATCAAAGCAACTGTATATAAAGAAAATACAAAAATTAAAACCTTTATTGTTTCTCCACAAGACTATTTAGTAAACAGTTTAGCTGGAATTAAACGTATTCCACAAAATAGCCCGTATGCATTTAAATTTGAACTTTCTATTCAAAAAAATAGCATTGACAGCTGGAAATTAGAAATTATTCACCCTTAAGATTGAAAAAAACTATAAAAAAATTAAAAAAAATGTAGTTTTCTTGCTCACTTTTTCTTAGACAATGGTATCATACGCGCCACGAAAGCTTTGTACCACAAACTCCTCGCAATTTTTCACAACAAATACAGTCTTGTCCATGTGCTTAATCCATCATTTTGCGCATCAGGGATTATTTTTGTTTTAAAGCGATCTGTAACAATTATTAATGTATTGTTACGCTTATTTTTCGCTCAATTGTGTAAGTTGTGGCAAGCTAATTGTTCCTAGTTTTAGAGCCAACCGTTTTAGGATCTAAAACGGAGCTCAATATTTTTTAGACCACATTTATATTACTTTACCCAAGTAGTATCTGATTTTCGGATTAACTCGCATGAATAGCAAATCTCCTATTTTTACTGCACAATCTGATGTCGCTCTTCGTATTCACGTAGATCGCGCAGTTCGTCACTATTTTGCACAATTGCAAGGTGAGCAACCATCTCAAGTGTACGACATGGTGCTAGCAGAAATGGAGAAACCTCTTTTATCTGTTGTTTTAGAATATACTCGCGGCAATCAAACACGTGCTGCTGAAATTCTAGGCCTTAACCGTGGGACTTTGCGTAAAAAGTTAAAAGCTCACGGTTTAATGAGTGAATAAATGATAAAATGCTCACGGCTTACGTGGGCATTTTTTTTACCTACGTTTTGCCTATTTTGTTTAAATCTCTAGACTTAAGAACTGTTGACGAAGATCATGACTATTAAACGCGCTTTAATCTCTGTTTCAGATAAAACTGGAATCGTTGAATTTGCCCAAAACCTTGCTGCTCTTGGGGTGGAAATTTTATCTACAGGTGGTACATACAAGTTGCTAAAAGACAACAATGTTACTGTCGTTGAAGTTTCAGAGCATACTGGTTTTCCAGAAATGATGGATGGTCGTGTGAAAACGCTACATCCGAAAATTCATGGAGGGATTCTAGCTCGCCGTGGTCTAGATGAAGCTGTAATGGCAGAACATAACATTGATGCGATCGATTTAGTTGTTGTAAATTTATATCCATTTGCTGCGACTGTGGCTAAACCAAACTGTTCACTTGCGGATGCAATCGAAAATATCGATATTGGTGGTCCGACAATGGTGCGTGCTGCTGCGAAAAACCATGCGTCTGTGGGTATTGTTGTCAATGCCTCTGACTATGCAACTGTGGTTGAAGAGTTAAAAGCAAACGGTGCTTTATCTCATGCGACTCGTTTTGACTTAGCTGTTAAAGCATTTGAACACACTGCACAATATGACGGCATGATCGCTTCTTACTTAGGCGCACGTGTCGGTGTCGAGGCAGGTCAAGCGGATAAATTTGCACGTACTTTCAATACCCAATTAAACAAGGTGCAAGACCTTCGTTACGGTGAAAACCCGCATCAATCAGCTGCGTTCTATGTAGAAGATACTGCGACTGAAGCGTCTGTTTCTACAGCGAAACAACTTCAAGGTAAAGAACTATCTTATAACAACATCGCAGATACAGATGCAGCACTGGAATGTGTAAAATCATTTGCAAAACCTGCGTGCGTGATCGTTAAACATGCAAACCCTTGTGGTGTTGCGGTTTCTTTAGATGGTATTCAAGCTGCTTATGACCTTGCTTATGCAACCGATCCTGAATCTGCATTTGGTGGCATTATTGCATTCAACCGTGAATTAGATGTTGCAACAGCGCAAGTAATTGTTGACCGTCAATTCGTTGAAGTGATCATTGCACCGAGTATTGCTGAAGGCGTACTTGAAGTGACTGGCGCGAAGAAAAACGTCCGTGTACTTGTATGTGGTGAATTACCAAAAATTGATGAACGTAAAGCTCAACTTGATTATAAACGTGTAAACGGTGGTTTACTGGTTCAAGATCAAGACTTAGGCATGATTACTAAAGATGATCTTAGAGTTGTGACTAAACGTGCGCCAACTGAAGCTGAAATTGATGATTTAATCTTTGCTTGGAAAGTTGCGAAATACGTTAAATCAAACGCAATTGTGTATGCTAAAAACCGTCAAACCATTGGTGTAGGCGCAGGTCAAATGAGCCGTGTAAACTCTGCTCGTATTGCTGCGATCAAAGCTGAACATGCTGGCTTAGTGGTTGAAGGTGCTGTAATGGCATCTGACGCATTCTTCCCATTCCGTGATGGTATTGATAATGCTGCGAAAGCAGGCATCAAATGCATTATCCAACCGGGTGGTTCTATGCGTGATGAAGAAACCATTGCTGCTGCGGATGAAGCAGGAATTGCAATGGTCTTCACTGGCATGCGTCATTTCCGTCACTAAGTGATTGGATATTTATGTAATGGCTGTTATTACAATGTCATCTACATTTAAACAAATAGATTTCTAATCTTGTATAAAGTCCTCTCCTGCTTTCAGGCTGAGGACTTTATATCATTTTCGATTCATGGAGTATGAACCGATGAATATTTTAGTTTTGGGTAATGGCGGTCGTGAACATGCACTTGCATGGAAAATCGCTCAAGATGACAAAGTCGCAAAAGTATTTGTAGCACCGGGTAATGCAGGTTCTGCAACTGAAAATAAATGTGAAAATGTTGCCTTAAATATTTTAGACAATGCTGCGATTATCGACTTTGCAAAAAATAATGCCGTTGATTTAGTGATTGTTGGTCCTGAAGCACCACTTGTAAATGGTGTCGTTGATGCATGCCGTGAAGCGGGTGTTAAAATCTGGGGGCCAACACAGTTCGCTGCACAGCTTGAAGGCTCGAAAGCATTTGCCAAACACTTCCTAAAACGCCATAACATTCCAACAGCTTTTTATGATGTATTTACTGAAGTAGATGCAGCAAAAGCGTTTGTTGAAAAAAATGGTGCGCCGATCGTGATCAAAGCGGATGGTCTTGCGGCAGGTAAAGGTGTCATCGTTGCGATGACCAATCAAGAAGCATTTGATGCGATTGATGACATGCTGGCTGGCAACAAATTTGGTGATGCAGGTTCACGTGTCGTCATCGAAGAATTCCTTGCAGGTGAAGAAGCATCATTCATTTGTATGATTGATGGCGACAACATTTTACCAATGGCAACTTCTCAAGATCACAAACGTATTTTTGAAGGCGACCAAGGTCCAAACACGGGTGGTATGGGGGCTTACTCTCCTGCGCCTGTTGTAACTGCAGATGTGTTTGAAAAAACTATGCGTGAAGTGATGCGCCCAACTGTTGACGGTATGAAAGCAGATGGTCACGTTTATACAGGTTTCTTATATGCTGGCTTGATGATTGATGAACAAGGTCAGCCTAAAGTGATTGAATTCAACTGCCGTTTTGGTGATCCTGAAACTCAACCGATCATGATGCGTTTAAAATCATCACTTGTTGATTTGGTTGAAGCAGGTATTGCTGGTAATTTACCTGCGGAAGCTGATTGGGATGAGCGTAAAACTGTCGGTATCGTTTTAGCGTCAAAAGGCTATCCTGAAACTTCTAGCAATGGTGATGTAATTTCAGGCTTAGACACTGAAATGGCGGATGCTAAAGTATTCCATGCAGGCACGAAAGCCAATGAAAATGGCGACATCGTAACTGCAGGTGGTCGTGTACTTTGCGTAACAGCTTTGGGTAATACCATTGGTGAAGCACAAGCTAAAGCTTTAGAGCTTTGTAAAAAAGTAACGTTTGATGGTGTTCAATACCGTAAAGATATTGGGTATCGTGCGATTGCACGTGAAAATGCATAATCTCATTTAAGTCATAAAAGAGCTCGTTCAAGCGAGTTCTTTTATTTGCATCCTTTTCCGCTCTGATTCAAACATTGTATTTTATCATTTTGACATATAATCACTCCCCATCTAACTACCTACAAAAATTATAAGCAATTAAATTAAGAATCATATATTTATAAAAATATATGATTCTGTATGTATAATTTATTAGATTGACCATAGTTTAGCGGCGATTCGAATGAATTTAATTTCCTCAAGCTTGGTTAAGATTTTCTTTCTAAAATATAGTTTGTATTGTAAGGATTATTTTCAGCTTAAGAAAAACCACCTTACAACAACTTTTCAAATGATCTTAAATCCTTTATTCTAGCTAAAATGAGTACAATAAAGATCACAATAAACGCTGTGAGGATTTATGAATGTCGAATACCCCAATCAAAGTTATTGCTTTCGATGTTTTTGGCACACTCGCTAAAATAAAACAGAAAATATCACCTTATAAAAAATTTATTCAATGGTTACACACACAAGGACATACGCCACAAGCGAGCGATGCTGTCATGGTCATGTCCATCAATGGTGAATTTCAAGACATTGCGACACATTTAGGTTATCACATTCCACAAGCTTTTCTTATAGAACTCCATAAAGATCTTCAAGCTGAATTAGCACAAATTGAACTTTTTACAGATAGCCTCCCTACGTTAAAACGCCTTAGGGAGAATGGATATAAAATCGTACTATGTTCTAACTCAGCAACACCCTATGGTATGTACATCAGTAGCTTGATAAAAGAGATTGATTTGTATGCGTGGAGTTATGAGGTTCATGCGTGTAAACCTGATCCGAAAATATATAAATATATAATTGACCAATTAAACTGCCAGCCCAATGAGGTTCTATTTGTCGGTGATACACCACTTGCTGATGTTCAAGGTCCTACAAATTTTGGCATGTCTGCAAAATTAATTGATCGAAAAAACGGTCAAACGCTAGATGATGTTTTAATGGATTTTCTATAATTTTTTCAATGCAAAATATAAACCAATCAAAAGCTATTTTTAGCAAAAAACTAGAAGCTTAAAATAAAAAATGAAATATCGAATGATTTATTTGTTTTTACTAAAATATTTACCTATAATAAGCCCTCGCAAATTTGCGACACAATCTGTCTGTTTACAGTTCAGTTGTGACTCCTTGCTTCATTCATCTTTGAATGGGGCTGCATAAACCGTAAGGAGCTGACAATGCGTCACTACGAAATCGTAATTCTGGTACACCCAGACCAAAGCGATCAAGTGGTAGGTATGGTAGAACGCTATATCTCTCACATTAAAGATGCTGAAGGTCAAATTCACCGTCTTGAAGATTGGGGCCGTCGCCAATTGGCTTACCCAATTAACAAAATTCACAAAGCGCACTACATTTTAATGAATGTTGAATGTAATCAAGCTACGCTTAACGAATTGGAAGAATTATTCCGTTACAACGATGCTATTCTTCGTAACGTAATTATTCGTCGTGAAAACGCTATCACTGAAGAGTCTTTATTGGCTAAGAGTGCTGAAGAAAAACGTGCGCGTAAAGCTCAACGTGAAGAAGCACAACAAGCTCAAGACTCTGCTGAAGCATAAGGAGAACACACATGGCACGTTTTTACCGTCGTCGCAAGTTCTGCCGCTTTACAGCTGAGAACGTTACGTACATCGACTACAAAGATATCGACACTTTAAAACAGTACATCACTGAAAATGGCAAGATCGTTCCTAGCCGTATTACAGGTACTAAAGCTCGTTACCAACGTCAATTGGCGCTTGCAATTAAACAAGCTCGCTACTTAGCGTTGATTCCTTACACTGACAATCATAAGTGAGGTTGAGCTGTGGATATTATCTTATTACAACGTATTAAAAACCTTGGTAAATTAGGCGATAAAGTATCAGTTAAAGCTGGTTACGGCCGTAACTACTTAATCCCTCAAGGTAAAGCAGTTGCTGCGACTGAAGCAAATACTGCTGCTTTTGAAGCACGTCGTGCTGAACTTGAGAAACAAGAAGCTGAAGTATTAGCTGCTGCTCAAGCACGTGCTGATCAATTGAACGAAGTAAATATCGTAATCACTGCGAAAGCTGGTGATGAAGGTAAATTATTCGGTTCAATCGGTACACGTGACATCGCTGACGCATTAACGAATGCTGGTCTTGAAGTTGACCGTGCAGAAGTTCGTTTACCAAACGGTGCGCTTCGTAACACAGGTGAATTCAACATCGCAATCCAATTGCACCATGATGTTGTTGCAGAGGTTCTCGTTACTATCGTATCTGAGTAATTTCGTACCAAAAAAAAGAGCATACTTTTGTATGCTCTTTTTTTATCTTTAAAATATGGGAAAGCTACATTCCCCTGCCAATTTAGGTTATGCTCTTAATCTCTTGTTAGTTAAATAAGTCAGCGCAGATTTATTTTTATTCATGTAAAAGTCAAGGTTTTTTATGTCACAGGCAACCGCCAAAGCTTCCGCAAATACTTTTAACAAAGATGTAAAATCTACAGATGCATCACAGCAGTTAAAAGAATTTCGTACGCCACCACACAATTTGGCGATTGAACAAGCGGTACTTGCTGCACTTATGACCGTTGCTGAATCTTTTGAACAAGTGAGTGATGTACTGCATGAAAATGACTTTTATGCCTCACGCCATAAATATATTTTCCGTGCCATTGAACAGCTCAACAAAGATGGTTCACCGTATGATGCTGTTTTGGTCAATGACTGGTTGATTAAACAAAACTTATTAGACGCCATCGGTGGTGAAGAATATCTGGTTCAACTGATGGCAGACTCACCTGCCAGCTTCTATAATTTAGAAACCTACGCCACCAAAATTCGTGAATTTGCCACTTTAAGAAATATGATCAAAGTCGGCAATGAAATTTTGCAAAATGCTTACGACACCAAAGGTCGTGAAGTCAGTGAAATTTTAGACTTAGCTGAAACCAATATTTTCTCGATTGCAGAACAACACAATAACAATGCCAAAGCGCAAGGTCCAAAGCCAATTACTTCAGTTGTCGCAGATGTATTTGACAAGTTGAATGAACTTTCTCAAATGGAAGGTAATATCACAGGTCTGACCACAGGCTTTCTGGAACTGGATAATAAAACCTCAGGTATGCAAGCGGGTGACATGATTATTGTGGCTGCACGTCCATCGATGGGTAAAACAACTTTTGCCATGAACTTGGTTGAAAGTGTGTTATTTAACTGTGACTTGCCTGCACTGGTCTTTTCTATGGAAATGCCTGCTGACTCGATCGCCATGCGTTTGATTTCCTCTTACGGCAAAGTCCATCAAGGGCATTTACGTGCAGGTAAACTGGATGGTGATGAATGGTCTAAAGTCACAGGGACGATTCTCCAACTTCAAGAAAAACATTTATACATAGATGACTCCTCTGCCCTGCCCCCTACGGAAATGCGTGCGCGAGCTAGACGAATCGCCAAACAACATGGCGGCAAACTCGGCTGTATCATGGTCGATTACCTTCAATTAATGAAAGTCCCAGGCATGGGTGATAACCGTGTTGGTGAGATTGGTGAAATTTCACGATCTTTAAAAGCATTGGCTAAAGAAATGCAATGTCCTGTGATTGCACTGTCACAGTTAAACCGTTCTTTAGAGAATCGACCAAATAAACGTCCTGTGATGTCCGACTTACGTGAATCTGGTGCAATTGAGCAAGATGCCGATTTAATTATGTTTATTTATCGTGATGAAGTGTATAACAAAGAATCGAAAGAAGCGGGGACTGCAGAAATTATTATCGGTAAACAACGTAACGGTCCAATTGGTACGGTACGCTTGGCGTTCGAGGGACAATATACGCGTTTCAGTAATTTGTCCCCTGAATACTATGCTCAATATGATGATGAAGAGTAAAGCTGAGATTACTCTTTTTGTTTATACTTATTTTAATAGTCACACCTTTATGACCATGATTTAAAATAATTGAGTAGCTTTTCCCACCATGATTTAAAGGTTGAAAATAAATCCTCAGTGTGCTGAATATCATGGATCCCCATTGTTGGAAATGCGGTATTTAAATGCTGACAGGTTGGGTATTTCTGTTGCAATTTCTCTAAATAATAACTTTGATTATGTTCTAAAAAACCATCTAAAATTCCAACTGTTTTTCTGTTTCCTACTGCACAATTTGAAGTTTATTTATTCCATGCTAAAAATGGCACAATAGGGTTAGCAATAATCAAACGATCATTTTCACAGCGCAATGCCGCAAACGATACAATTTCATATTGTTCAGGTTTTCCACCATCAGGCGTATAAGCTAAGCCAATAATTAAGCTGTTTTTTACAACACTTTCAGTGGAAAATGTACTGTACCATTGGGTTGGACGTGTATATCGAAATTCATCAAAGAGTGAACGGAAAATAAATTGATCTGAGCTCAATTCAATCATGAACTGAGAGTTTTGTTCTTGCGCTGCATGTGCTGCTTGAAAACGTGCAATAAATACGTCATCAGGTGAATGTGGCATACACGCAACACTTTGTTCCACAAAACATATTCCACAGCTTAAAACACAAATTAAAACACCATATTGCATGTGACAAGCCTTAAGATGAAGTTCACTTTTTATAGGAAATAAATATTATGAAATGCCTAATAAAAACTCTTTATTGTATAAAAAAATACTCCTTATAGAAAAAAAGCCTTGAAAATTCAAGACTTTTAAACTCTTAAGCATTAACGTCGTGGTAATGGAATATATTGTGAATCACTTTGTTCAATTTGACGCTCACCCACTTTGACATTTAAGTCTAATGTTTCTTGCCCTCGAACCACTTCAACTTTAATTTCCGAGTTTGGCGCTTGCAAAGCGACATAATTAATCAAATGCGAAGTCGAACTAATCTCTTCATCATTAACTTTAACAATACGATCACCAATTCTTAAACCTGCATCCGCAGCAGGACCACGTTTCAACACATCTGCAACCACGACACCCTTTTGACGAGGTGCTAAAACATCTGCCTGTGTTGGCGGTACTAAGCTAATGCCTAACCAACCACGAATGACACGACCATCTTTTAAAATTGAATTCATGACTTGTTGACATACTTTTGCGGGAATGGCAAAACCGATCCCCAAAGAACCACCTGACTGTGAGAAAATTGCAGTATTGACACCAATTAAATTCCCTGCGACATCAATCAATGCTCCCCCTGAGTTTCCTGGGTTAATTGCCGCATCAGTCTGGATAAAATCTTCATACGTATTGATGCCTAAGTCAGAGCGCCCTGTCGCAGAAATAATACCTTGCGTTACCGTTTGACCAACCCCAAATGGATTTCCGATTGCAAGTACAACATCACCCACTTCATTACCACTGAGTTTAAATGGCAATACTGGTAAATTCTCCAATTCTATTTTAATGACAGCCAAGTCGGTATCTGGATCAGTCCCAATCACTTTTGCTTCAGCACGACGACCATCCTGCAAAGCAACTACGATTTGTTCGGCTTGTTCAATCACATGATTATTGGTTAAGATATAACCATCAGGACGTACAATTACACCCGAACCTAAGCTATTTTCATTTTGTCCTTGGTTTTGATCTGGGATTTGATTACCAAAAAACTCACGAAATGCAGGATCATTTAATAGCGGATGATTTTGTTTGACTTTTTGAGTAGTGAAAATATTTACCACCGCAGGTGCTGCAACTTTTACTGCTGCACTATACGACACCACGCCGCCCGTGCGTGACGTATCGACCAATGGCTCAACCTTTTCAGCTGGCATTTTTACCCCATCTGCTGCGATGGGTGCTTTGGGTTGTTGTAATTTTTGCCATACAGCAAAACTGATAATAACTAGGATGAGTAACACCCAAGGTAGCCATGTAAAGGTACGGCGCACTTTTTCGTTCCTCTTAAGAATTTTTTAATTGATTGATGTAAAAGTATTTTCAATATTGTAATCTAATTCAACAAATAAACCTAAAAAACACAAGGAGTTTTGTTCAGCTTTAGTTACAATTAAAAAAGATAACTTGTTCTGGTAATTGATTTGTTGTCGGTTGATATTTCATAGCATCACTATGATTATCACGCATACAAATAAATTCTTAAATCCTATTTGAATTGCGTTGTAGTCGAACATTTTGATAAAGTGATTAAAGGATTTTTCACATTTCAATCCATTATTTTCATTTTAAAAATGTTCCAGCAAACTTTTCTTATTGCACATTGATTAGAGTATTATGGCAAAACTATCTGAAATCATTCAGTGGTGTGATGGCACATTAAAAGCTGCTGAATTTAAAGACTATGCACCGAACGGTCTACAGATCGAAGGTAAAACTGAAGTTAATAAAATTTTATGTGCAGTCACCGCTTCCCAAACTGCAATTGATGCAGCGATTGAACAAAAAGCTGACTTATTATTGGTTCATCATGGCTATTTTTGGAAAGGCGAACCTTACCCGATTACAGGTATGCGCGCTAAGCGTATCAAGGCTTTGATTCAACATGATATTTCACTGGTGGGCTATCATTTACCTTTGGATGCGCATCCTGTACTTGGCAATAATGCAGCAATTGCTGAAATTTTAGCTTTAGAAAATATCGAAGCACTTGATCCTAGCGAGCGCAATCCAATTGGCAACATTGGTTATCTAAAACAACCCATGTCACCTGAAGCTTTCAGAGCTTTATTAACTGAAAAATTAGGCTTCGATACGATTCATCTGCCCGCATCAACGACACAGGTACAAAAAATTGGTTTTTGTACTGGTGGCGCACAAGATTATATTGAGAAAGCCGCACAACAAGCGTGTGATGCTTATATTTCTGGTGAAGTGAGTGAGCGAACTTTCTATCAGGCACAAGAATTAAATGTTCATTATTTTGCATGTGGACATCATGCTACTGAACGTTATGGTGTACAACGACTCGCTCAAGCTATTTCAGAACAGTTTAATATTGAGTATAGTTATTTTGAATTAAACAATCCTATTTAATGGCGACAAAAAAACTTGCTATTGGTGTACACATTTACATTTAAATGCAAGACTTTTTTGTCAATCAGAATAGCTGATTTTTAACATTTTCTTTATACGTATTAAATCGAAATAATTTGTGTATTGTTATTTAACAACTTGCACAATTGTTCGTAGAATCCATTACAATAAAGCCACTTAATGTTAAAACCCAGCAAAATGCAAGGAATTTAGAACATGTCAACGATTACTTTACCTGCACTTCCTTATGGTTATGATGACCTCGCTCCACACATCAGTAAAGAAACTTTAGAATATCATCACGACAAACACCACAACACCTATGTTGTAAACTTAAACAAAGCAATTGAAGGTACTGATTTAGCTTCTAAAACATTAGAAGAAATCATTGTTTCTACAGCGGGCGATGCTGCTAAAGCAGGTGTTTTCAACAATGCTGCACAAGTTTGGAACCACACATTCTACTGGAACTGTATGGCTAAAAATGGTGGCGGTAAAGCAACTGGTGCTTTAGCTGCTAAGATTGATGAAGCTTTCGGTTCTTATGAAAAATTTGCTGAAGAATTCGCTAATGCTGCAACAACTCAATTTGGTTCTGGTTGGGCTTGGTTAGTTGCTGACAAAGTAAATGGCGAGCTTTCTATTCTTAAAACTTCAAATGCAGATACGCCACTTGCTCATGGTAAAGTGGCTGTGTTAACAATTGACGTTTGGGAACACGCTTACTACATCGACTACCGCAATGCTCGTCCTAAATATATCTCTACTTTCTTAGAAAGCTTAGTAAACTGGGATTATGCAAATGCAAAATACGCTGGTCAAGAAGCGGGCGTAGAAAAATAATTAATTAACAATTAATTATCTAGAAAGCCAGTCAGGTAAATCTTGACTGGCTTTTTTATTTTCTTAAATTTTCTTACAAAAATTTAAGATGCTTTTTTATGTTTTGCCGCAGTTGCATCAGCCAACTCATAAATCAAATCTTGCAAAGCCATCATTTTTTCACGGTTATCATGATCCCAAGGATGATAATTGGGACGAAAATAATCAATATAATTACCCAATTGCTTACGTAGTGCCCCAATTTCACCAAAAGTATATTTATACGCTTTACGCCATGCAGGAATATCTGTCAGTTTTTTCTCATCAAGGACAATTTTGGCAAATACAGGCAGTACAAAGCCCCAAAACACAATGGTTGCAGCCACTAAACCAAAGCTACGTAATAAATAAGCATAGATTCCTTGTCCCATTGCCGTGTTCCAAACATCATAAGCAACTGCTTTATGCTCTGTTTCTTCGAATGCATGCCAACGCCAAATATTGGCATAATGCTCTTCTGCACCTACGAATAATTCAGGAATTTGTAATACAGAATCTGCAAGCAACGCTGTAAAATGCTCAAGCGCAATCGTTGCACTCAATGAATATGATGCCGGTAAATGCTTTTTCATTAAACCAAATACACCAAGTACAAAACTTTCAAACTTTGGTGCAATCGGATTTCGTGCAAATAATGCACTGTTATAATCCTCATGCTCACGACCATGCATAGCTTCTTGACCAATAAATGCAGTCACGGCTTTTTTAAGTTCAGGGTCTTCGACCAAATCACGATGTGCTCGCACCGCATCGATAAAGAATCGCTCACCGATCGGCAAGACAATGGAGAATGTATTTAACAATGCAGTAAAAATCGGACCTGCGGCGGTATGCCAATCTGCAATACGATCAGCAGGTAAATCAAAGCGAATATCACGGCGAATCGGCAATGGCTCATGATATGTATTCGATTTAATAAATTTCTGGAAAATACCCATTTTCAGAATCTATCCTGTTTTAAGTTTATTGTCTGTGTTAAATGAAATTGTATCTTTTTGAATGCAATTCACTATGTCATTTCAATCCATTTACATGTCATTGCATCCCTTTTATGATATTTATGTCAAATAGATCACACCTATCTCATCCGTATAAAATTCAGACATATGTTCCCCAACCGTGAGGTTCTGCTGGAATGCTACAGGCTTTTTTACCTTGATGCTCGTAAAGAGAGTGAAGTAGACACAATGTTTTTTTTAATTACCATTCAAAAGATAAGACATTGAAATTAAATAATTAATTAAAAAATTTAACTTAAACACAAGCTAAGTTTATTGCAGTTAATTTTAAATAAAATTATTTTTAAAATGAGCAAATCAAGCAAGATATGGGTTTTATTGCTTTCTCTAAATTAA
Organism: Acinetobacter defluvii; assembly: GCF_001704615.3. Taxonomy (NCBI): domain Bacteria; kingdom Pseudomonadati; phylum Pseudomonadota; class Gammaproteobacteria; order Moraxellales; family Moraxellaceae; genus Acinetobacter; species Acinetobacter defluvii. Next base: position 1,032,288 of record NZ_CP029397.2, on the reverse strand, counting down.
CAAGTAATTGTGTGATTTTAGATGTGGCAATACGATATCACTTAAAATCTAAAATAAATGTTATTTTCAACTTAAAATCTTATTTGACCAAAGAGATAAATTATATTTTTAGTCAATTTAAAATATTGTTGTGCTGTGAAAATCATTCAATATTGGCTGTATGTACATATAAAATAATACGCTTAGCCATCACAAAAAATATTTTAAATATATAAATTAGTATGCAACAAGTTGCAAAGCCAAATGTTAAAAGGGATGCGCCATGACAACTCACTATACCAATATTTTAAAACCACTTCACTTAGGATATACCACCATCAAAAATCGTGTCGTGATGGGGTCAATGCATACAGGGTTGGAAGATCGTTTTTATAATTATCCAAAACTTGCGGCATATTTTGGGGAGCGCGCCAAAGGTGGCGTGGGCTTAATTATCACAGGAGGAATTTCTCCTAACCGTCAAGGTTGGTTATTACCAGCAGGCGGTACGATGAATACTTTAGGCGATATCGCACCGCATCGTTTAGTCACACGTGCAGTGCATAAGCATGGCGCAAAAATTCTCATGCAAATTTTGCACTCAGGACGCTATGGGTATCAACCTTTTGTGGTTTCAGCAAGCCCGATCAAATCCCCGATCTCCATGTTCAAACCACGTGAGATGAGTGACAGGCTTATTTTAAAAACCATTCAAGATTATGCGGATACTGCCAGTCTTGCGAAAAAAGCAGGTTATGATGGCGTAGAAATTATGGGTTCAGAAGGTTATTTACTGAATCAATTCTTAAGCCGTCATGTCAACCAGCGTACAGACCGTTGGGGTGGTCCTGTCGAAAATCGTATGCGTTTTGCTGTAGAAATCGTTAAAGCCATTCGTGAAAAAATTGGTGAAAAGTTTATTATTTGCTTCCGTTTATCTATGCTTGATTTGGTACATGACGGTAATACCATGGATGAAGTCATCACCATTGCTCAAGCTTTAGAAAAAGCGGGTGTGACCTTATTAAATACTGGAATTGGCTGGCATGAAGCACGTATTCCAACCATCGTTACCTCTGTGCCACGTGCTGCTTTTGTCGACTATACTGCAGAAGTAAAAAAACACGTTTCTGTTCCTGTGATCGCATCAAACCGAATCAATATGCCAGATACCGCTGAACAAATTTTGGCAGCAGGTAAAGCAGATATGGTTCAAATGGCACGTCCATTATTAGCGGATGCTTTTTGGGTAAATAAAACAGCAACCAATCGTGTTGATGAAATTAATACCTGTATCGCTTGTAACCAAGCTTGTTTAGACCATTCATTTCAAAATAAACGCGCGACTTGCCTGGTTAATCCTCGTGCTGCCTATGAGACAGAACTGATTTATTTAAAAACAAAAAAACCGAAAAAAATTGCAGTCGTAGGTGGTGGAGTCGCTGGTATGTCTGCAGCCACCGTTGCCGCAAGTCGTGGGCATCAGGTCACATTATTTGAAGCATCACATGAAGTGGGTGGACAATTTAATTTAGCAAAGGTTGTACCTGGTAAAGAAGAGTTTCACGAAACGATTCGCTATTTTAAAGTTCAGATCGAAAAAACAGGCGTAGAGTTACGTTTAAATACCAAAGTAAATCGTGAACAATTAGAACGTGAAGGCTTTGATGAAGTGGTTGTGGCAACAGGTGTCATCCCTCGCGCGTTAAAGATTGAAGGAAGCGATGCGCCACAAGTACTCTCTTATGCAGAGGTATTACGTGGTGCACCAGTCGGACAACGTGTTGCTGTTATTGGTGCGGGTGGTATCGGTTTCGATGTTTCTGAATATTTATTAAAACCTGAACATCAACCGCAGCCTCAACCACTCGCTGACTGGCAACGTGAATGGGGGGTAGATCCTCAACCGAATTATATGACCGAAGGTGGTTTTGTTCCCCCACAGGTTGAACAACCTATCCGTGAAATTTATTTGATGCAACGTAAATCAACTCCGCTAGGAATTGGTTTAGGGAAAACATCCGGTTGGGTTCACCGAGCACAATTGAAAAAACATGCTGTCAAAATGTTACGTGGCGTGCAATACAAAGCTGTTAGTAATGAAGGTCTTTGGATTGAAAATCATGGACATGATCAATTATTGCGTGTGGATACCATTGTAGTCTGTGCTGGACAAGAATCTGTGAAAGATTTGATTCCTTTTGAAGGTGAAAAAACCTTAGCCAATTATCATATTATTGGTGGTGCAAAACTGGCAGCTGAACTTGATGCAAAACGTGCGATTCGTGAGGGGGCTGAATTGGCGGCCAAACTTTAAAATAAAAAGCTGATTTTGACGAAACAATACACACTTGGTTGCTTTAATTGTATTTTTTACTTGTCATAATTGCAAAAGCTTCGTATTATGGCGCACATGGAAGCGTGGCAGAGCGGTTTAATGCACCGGTCTTGAAAACCGACGAGGGCGCGAGTCCTCCGTGAGTTCGAATCTCACCGCTTCCGCCAAATAACTAAAAAAGCTCTTGTTTTTACAAGAGCTTTTTTATTGCCCGTAGATTTACCCCACAACCATCCCCCTCAAATATTATATTTGTTAAGCTTTGATCAGATGGTGTTATATGCTTCTAGCAATGAACTTGAAGAAGTATTTATTAAACCGCTATTTTTGCAAAGCTTGAAGAAAAGCTAAATAGCCCATTACACCCATTTAGCGACTATGTACCCCCCCTGCTTTACCAATAACAGTTAAAACGATGCTACAGGGGCAACCATGGGCACAATACCCTAACCCTAACTGTGGTCATACCGATAATGGCTAAGGTATTAAAAGACTTTCAAAGGCGTTTAGCTAAAGTCGAAATCCATAGAAAGAACAAAGCGACTACTATTCGGTTAGTAGCCGCTTTTCCACCTATCTTGTCTTATGATGAATGGGAAGCGATTGCTGTACCACATCAACAACAATTAGTTGACGATACTAGGCACGATTAATATCTACACTTCATACCTATTTAATAATTTAAGATAGAATTTCTAGAAATGGATTCTTATCAATAATTGCAGTTTTTGATTTTTTACTCAGTAATTCCACAAGATCATCTTGACGTTGCAACAACATAACAAATTCTTGTAATGAACATAAAAACAATGTTTTCTGACTAAGAGCATTCCTACATTCTGAGACAACGGATGTAGAATATCCATTTGTTGCAATGAAAATGCCATGAGCATCTGCTCGACCAAATAAACGAACTAAGTGTGGTGAAAATTCACCTATACCCACAGGTGAATTAAGCCATTTCATTTCAACAAGATGAATTTTCCCATTTAACTCTATTACCCCATCAATCTGCTCTACGACAACAGCAGTATCGGGATCTTTACGACGGAAATCTTCACGGATAAGAATCCCATAAATACGAAATAAATCATTCAAGACCCCTTCTAATAACTTACCTCGTTCCTGTGGTTTATCATCCATTTTAAAAAGTGCAGAAAGGCGTTGATTTACACTATTAATTTCCAAGCGCTTTTTCAAATTTATTAATTGAAGCTTGATTTTTAGATAAGACGCTGGCGACATCTCTCAAATCTTTTTGAGCAACTCCGACACCTTGGAGAAAAAGAATCACAGCTTTCTTACTTCGAACTAATCTTGGAATAGTCTCAACAAGCAATTCAAACACATCGGGAGGGTAATGATAAATGTCTGCCATTTTATTCTCTACATTTTCTAAAACTTAATCTATTTTAGGTTTATGTTTAAATGTTATATCAGTAAATGAGCTATTGTAAGAAAATTTGACTTATATTTTTATGCTTACTACAGGCTTACGTTGCATAACCCTAGAAACAACAAAGCCCTGACAATGTCAGGGCTAAGTCGTTGATATTTGGCGGAAGCGGTGAGATTCGAACTCACGGAGGACTCGCGCCCTCGTCGGTTTTCAAGACCGGTGCATTAAACCGCTCTGCCACGCTTCCAATGGCGGCTATAATATAAATAAAAATTGAACTTGGCAAATGTTTTTCTAAAAATAGAGATTTAAATGCTCAAAATAAAATCAGATTCTTTCAAATCGATGAGTTTTCGGGCTTTTCATAACGAATAGCATTGATATACCAATTTTTTTTACCTAATGGGGTGATTACTTCAAATTCATCATCCACTTGTTTTGATAACATGGCACGTGCCATCGGTGAATCAATGGAAATATTTTGTGGATGATGATCATAAATTTCATCAACTCCTACTATTCGAACTGTTTTTTGTTCGCCTAAATCATTTTCTATCTCAACCCAAGCACCAAAATAAACTTTACCCTCTTGTTCAGGAGAAAAGTCAATTATTCTTAGCTCTTCTAAACGCTTTCCTAGATAGCGAACACGTCGATCTATTTTTCTAAGTATTTGTTTATTATATTGATAATCTGCATTTTCACTCCGATCTCCAAGACTTGCAGCCCAGTTGACCTTTTTGGTAATTTCAGGACGTTCTTCATGCCATAGATGTTGTAATTCAGCGACTAATTGATCATGTCCTGTACGAGTAATTAAATTAGATTTCATGATTTCGCCCTATATTTTTAGCAGGAAGTTCCTACATTTTTAAATAAAAAATGCACACTTTCTACACATAAAAATATTATAAAACTTTTTCACCAATTAAATCAGTAAATTATGTTCAGTAAAATAATTTTTTTTAGCACAAAATTTGACATTTTAAATTTTCAACTTTATTATTCGCACATGTTTTAAATTGTCTATTTTTTGTACTTTATCGCTTCACATCATGATGTAGCCATAAAGCTTTTAATTTCCCATATGTCATTTTTTGAATGACGTCCATGCCTGCCCACCCTTATTGAATTTATCAACTTCAAAAAGTTCAAGTAGCTTTTGCTACAGCTTTTTTGGGCATAAATTGCTTGTAGCGGAGACAACATGCACAGTAATTCAACGTCTGGATCGAGGATAAACTTCGATTCTTTTTTTTCAACGCTCCCTTTAAAAGCCTTAGTGTTAACCAGTGCTTTAATGCCATTTCATAGTATTAATGCCACTAAAACCAATCAGTACAATACTGTTGTTAATACCAATACATTAACCGTAGTAGCAGTATCCAGCCCTACAATTGTGTTTAAAGAAGGTCAATACCAACATGGTTTTGGTTATGATTTAGCACAAGATTATGCGCAAAGTCTAAATGTAAAGCTAAATTTTAAAACCGTACCAGATAATGCTGCTGCTTTAAAAATGGTTGCGCAAGGTAAAGTAAACTTTGCTATTACCACCGCAACTTTTGATCGAATTGAAGCAAAAAAGTTATCGTCATTTTCCGCAACCTGTGGTGACTTAAACAGTTTGCAAAAAAACGGCTTAAATCCTGAAATTAATTGGGTATTTAAACGTGCAGATGATCCACTCACTGAAACTGCGAGTGGTTTTATTTGCCAAAGTAAGCAAAATGGTTCAATTCAACAATTGGCATCTTTTTATAATCGTAATGTCGTTAAGCAAAATGACTGGAATGTGATTCAACGTGATCTAAAGCAACGTTTGCCTATCTATCAAGCCAGTTTCAAAAAAACTGCAAAGCAGTATGATATGGATTGGCATTTACTTGCTGCCATTGGTTATCAAGAGTCTTATCTAAAACCTGACTCCGTTTCTCCGACGGGTGTACGTGGTTTGATGATGTTAACCAATGCGACTGCACGTGCGATGGGGGTTTCTAATCGAACAGATCCGACTCAAAGCATACAAGGTGGTGCAAAGTATTTTAATCAAATGCTTAATCGTTATGCTTATATTCAAAATCCTGATCGTCATTGGTATGCTTTGATTGCTTACAATATGGGACCTGGTGCTGTAGATGCGATTCAAAAGCGTTTGAAATCACAAGGTAAAAACCCAAATGATTGGATTAATATGTATGAGTTTTTAAGTAACAATCAAGCACGCAATGGTCGTTATAAGCAAGCGGTACAATATGTCACACGTATTCGTAGCTATTTAGAACATATTAAAAACACACCGACTTTGATGACCATTTAGTTTTGATCTACTGACATAAAAAAAGGCTTACACAACGTAAGCCCTTTTTTTCAAACCTAGTCTTAAGCAGTTTGCTCAAGTACTTTTTTGAATAAATCTTTTTGTTCTTGGCTTGGTTTTGCAGTTTGTAATGCCATTAATTGTGACATATCACCTTGAACTTTGATTTTGCCAGTCATGAAGGCTTGCATTGCAGCAGCCATATCAAATTCTAAGAATACTTTACGAAGGGTTTCGCCATCCATATTCAAGGTAGTTTTTGCATTTGAAGATAAGCCTTTTACGATTTTACCACCGTCTAAAGACATTTCAGTATTGCCATTATCATCAGCAACAACAAGGTTGATTGCAAGATTTGCCAACGCAGGCGGTAAATTAAGATCACCCGCTTCCGCAGTCAGTTTTTCTACAGTTGCAAACCAATCATCAGTTAAAAATGCAGGCATGTTCATTCCTCAAAAAATTATTTATTCATTTATTGTGTTGTCTATCCAAACAACATCATGAAGCTTTTCGCTTGTTTAAGGTTATAACATGATAATTTCAATTTAGGCTAAAGTTTTTTGTACTGACTGTTCTATTTTTATTGATTTTATCGTTTTATTTTTAAAAATCAGACATTCATTTCAATATAAATGTCTGATTTGCTCATTAAAATAGCAAAAGTGCTTAATCTGCTGCAAAACTTAAATTTACAACATCTAAACGTTTTTTAGACTCTTCAGTGTCACATTTCATATCAAATTCACGTTGTGAATCGAGTGCTTCAAAGTCAAATAAGTCACGGTCAGCCAATTGTGAGGGCGATACATTTTGCATGGCACCAAAAATACTGTGCAAGCGTTTTGGATATTGTTTATCCCACTCACGTAACATGTCATTGATCATGGCACGTTGTAAGTTTTCCTGAGAACCACACAAATTACACGGAATAATCGGGAATTTACGCATTTCAGCATATTTAATAATGTCTTTTTCTTCCACATACGCCAGTGGACGAATCAAAATATTCTTTTTATCCGAAGATAACAGTTTTGGTGGCATTGCTTTTAAGCTACCACCATGAAATAGATTCAAAAAGAAGGTTGCCATGATGTCATCACGGTGATGACCTAAAGCCACTTTGGTGGCACCAATTTCTTGGGCGAAACCATAGAGTGAGCCACGACGCAAACGAGAACATACTGCACAGTATGTTTTTCCTTCAGGGGTTAAACGCTTAGTGATGCTGTAAGTATCTTTTTCCAAAATATAATAAGGAATGTTATTTTCTTCCATAAACTTTGGTAAAACATCTTCAGGGAAGCCGGGCTGTTTTTGATCCAGATTCACTGCAACCACATCAAAGTGAATCGGTGCAATACGTTTAAATTGCAACAAAATATCAAGTAATGTGTAACTGTCCTTTCCTCCAGAAACACAGACCATGACTTTATCGCCATCCTCAATCATTTTAAAATCACGAATTGCATGACCTACTTGACGACGAAGTTTTTTTAACAAGCGATAATAAGCTGAACTTGTAGGAAGTTCTGGTTTGAAATTAAATCCTTGATCGGACTCAACTGGCGAGTACATAGAGGAAAATTACCCAAATAAAAATGCTGCACAATTTTAGCCGATTTGTGGGTATATAACATCTAAAGATTTTTGTTTTTTACAATAATGCGATTTTGTCATGCAACTGTCGTACCTCGCAGGATAAAATAATAGATCGTGTACAAAATACGTGCTAAGTGCTTATCTTTTAAACTTTTCCACAGTTTTCCACAAAACCTGTGGATAAAATTGTGGATTGTTGAGGGCTTGACAAACGATATAGCCGAAGAGATGGGCTTTCTCTTTGGATTGTGTATTTTTTAACCAGTTATTTTTTTAAATAAATTTCAAACAGTTATAATAGTCAAGAGCTCTAAAATAAAAAAATAAAATTAATTTTTTTTGATTATTTGCAGATCAGTTGAGACTTGATTTTTTCTATTTGTCTTGATAAAAATCAATTCAAGGTTTTACTCCTAGCCGAACTTTGCTAAACTCCAAGCAAATTGGGGAAAAATATAATATTAAAATGAGAAACTTTATCCGTACATCGATAGTCTCTTGTGGGCTTTGCTTAAATCTGGGGATTTTAGCGACTTCAAGCTATGCGGGACAAATTTATATTTACAAAGATCAACAAGGCAGTACCCTACTGACCAACAAAAAAAGTTCTGATCGCTCACTGCAAAAAGTCAAAGTTACGTATTATCCAGACAGTAATATTCATAGTTATAGCAATTGGGGCAGTTCAGAAGCCTCGGTATTACCAAGCTATAGTCGTAATAAAAATGCTTATGACCACATCATTCAACAAGCTGCTGCGGCACATGGCGTTTCTGAAGGCTTAATTAAAGCGGTAATGCACACTGAATCAGGATTTAATGCAAATGCTCGCTCTCCTGTCGGTGCGCAAGGTTTGATGCAGCTGATGCCAGCCACAGCACGGCGTTTTAATGTATCTAATTCCTATGATCCCCAACAAAATATTTTTGCAGGTGCACGGTATTTAGCATGGCTACTTAAACGCTTTAATGGCAATACATCATTGGCACTTGCAGGTTATAATGCTGGTGAAGGGAATGTTGCAAAATATGGCGGCATTCCCCCATTTCGTGAAACACAAGACTATGTCAGACGAGTATCCAGTCGTTACAATAACTTATACGCTGGTGGCGTAGGCTTGACAACAACGAGCAATTCAAACCCAAGCAGTAATTCAACCACAAATACTTCTTCACAAGGTCAAGTTATCGCACAATCAAGCAATTACAATGCACCAAGTGAAAATACGATTGCAAAATCACAATATTCACAGCGTCAGATTATTGTAGCAAGCGATGGTAATAGTTTTACGGATGCGCCTGCAGGTTCTTATTCAACCAACCATGCGACTGCATCTGCTCGAATCTATATATCCAATTAAAAGATCACTTGAAAATGATGTCTTAAATAAATGATCTAAAAATAAAGCTATTTCTCTAGATGAGAGAATTAAAAAATAATAGTCGAATAATTTCGGCTATTTTTTTATCTTACTCTACTGATAGCAAAATTAAAGCTAATTTCTTAGTATAGATTTTTTCAATCCTTCTTGAATTTTCATAGGATAATCCTCATATTTCATTTTGGATTTATATTTTATAAATCATGTTATTTTTATTATTAAGAGGATTTTCTCAATGATGCGGATTGGTTTGTTCTTGCTTACCAACCTCGCAGTACTGGTTGTAGCTGGCATTCTCCTATCGGTTTTAGGTGTTGGTAGTTACCACGGCGCTGGCGGTCTAAACTTAGGCAACCTATTAGTCATCTGTTTTGTTTTTGGTATGGTGGGCTCTCTCATCTCACTGTTTATGTCTAAATGGATGGCATTAAAAACAACAGGTACTGAATTAATTGATCCCAATGCACCTCGTAACCAAGCCGAAGCATGGTTAATTCAAGAGGTTGCTCAACTTGCTCAACGTTCTGGAATTAAAATGCCAGATGTCGGGATCTTCCCTTCTTATCAATCCAATGCCTTTGCAACAGGTTGGAATAAAAACGATGCGCTCGTTTCAGTGTCCACGGGCTTGCTTGAGCGTATGAATAAAGATGAGCTACGCGCTGTACTTGCCCATGAGATTGGCCACGTTGCTAATGGTGACATGGTGACATTATCCTTGATTCAAGGTGTTGTGAACGCTTTCGTGATGTTCTTTGCTCGTGTGGTAGGTGATTTTATTGACCGTAATGTCTTTGGCCGTGAAGATGGCGAAGCACCCGGTATGGCTTACTTCATTATTTCTATTGTGCTTGATATTGTGTTTGGTATCTTAGCCTCAGCGATTGTGATGTGGTTTTCTCGTTATCGTGAATATCGCGCTGACGAAGCGGGTGCACGTTTAGCAGGTAAGGAAGCCATGATTTCTGCATTGTTACGCTTACAAGCAGAATCGGAAATGCCTGATCAAATGCCAAAAGAAATGAAAGCATTTGCGATTGCGGAAGGGAAAGAACAAGGTTTTAGTTTGGCTGCACTGTTCCAAACTCACCCAAGCATTGAGCAACGTGTTGCTGCTTTACGTCAACTCAACGTACCTTAATATAGATTTCATCAAACGATGATGTTGAAATTATAAAAAGCTTCCTTCGGGAAGCTTGGCTATTTTAAAACCTCATCTTAAAAGAAATGGCTCTTTTTATAATAGTTGATACTCATCGCTTTCTTGTTAAGCAATTCCAAGTGAGGAACAAGTTTAATCAAATATACTAGATGTCAATGAATTAATGCTGAGACCATGTTTGATATACCTCCCATAACCAACTCAGTCCAAACCACATCGCCAGACCGATTAAAATGAAAACTACTATACCAAGTAAATCTGGAATATGAATCCATAGCCAAGCAACCACTGGGTTACGCCAAAATGCAGAGTGTTGTTGTTTTTGCTCTAAGCGTTCATGTAAAAATGGATGAATCACATGATCTTCTGTTTTGATTTGATATTCTGTTTGGATATGTTCATGGACTAGATCTAATGCTTTTCGGCTTGGACGAATAAAAATATCAAATAAAGTCCCAAGTACAGGAATAAACCCAACCACAGCATCCATCATTGCAAGTTTCAGAACGCCATTCAGCTTGGACTGAGGCACGCCCAATTGTTTGGCTTTGTAGATAGCATAACAAGTCAAAATAAAACCAGCCACATCCCCTGCGACAGGAATGGTACTCAGTGCAGCATCCGCCCCCACGCCTTGCTTGGTAAAAGGAATACGCACAACTGAGTCCATCATATTGGCAAATTTCGCCAAATCACGTTCCAGTCGAATGACTTCTTGAGTGGTTAATTTTTTTTGTGTACTCATTTTCAGAACATACATCCAATTCGATTTTATTTCTAAATGATAACCAATAAATTCAGCATGTTGTGTATAAGTTTAATATTTAGCGGCTACCTACTATGCAACTACTTGACCTAAAAAAATAGAAGCAATAAATAAATAAACGATCACCCCTGTTGCATCACAGATAGAGGTGACTAGTGGAGCAGAGGCGCTTGCAGGGTCTAATTTAAGACGATTTAAGATAAATGGCAAACTCATCCCAATCAAACATCCTAGGAGCACAATTCCCATCATACTAAGCGCCAGCACCAAAGCTACCATAGCATCACCACGTATATAGCCCAATATAGAAACTGCAAATGCCATTGTACCCCCTAGAGATAATGCAACGAGGGTTTCACGCCCAATCAGTTTTAACCAATCTTTTAACTCGACGTCACCCATTGCCAATGCTCGTACCATTAAGGTGGCTGATTGTGAACCTGCATTCCCGCCACTCCCAACCAACAATGGTAAAAAGAACACCAGTACAATATTAGCCGCAATAATGTCTTCAAAATGGGCTATACCGATGCCCGACAACAAACTTCCAAACACCAAAATGACCAGCCAAAACACTCGTTTTTTATATAAAAATAAAATAGGTGCGGTTTTCAAACTAAAATTAGGAGAGCTGCTCACCGCACTTGACTTTAAAAAGTCCTCTATCATTTCTTCTTGTACAACATCCATGGCATCATCATAAGTGACAATTCCTTGTAAATGCTGTGCATCATCAATGATCGGTAATGCTATAAAATCATAATGACTTAGTTTTTGAGCAATAGTTTCTTGGTCATCATAAACATAACCTACAACCAAATCAGTACTCATAATTTCAGCAATCGTTTTATGTGCTTCAGCTAAAATAATTTCTCGTAAAGATACTACGCCTAAGAGCTTCAATGCTTCATCGGTAATATAAATCAGATATAAAGTTTCACGGTCAGACGCTTGCTGTCGTAATTGTTCAATAGCTTGAGTCATATTCAGATCAGGTGATAAAGTCACAAAATCTGAACTCATAATTGCCCCTGCTGACTGTTCAGCATATTGAGCAAGTTGTTTAATTTGCTGGCGTTTTTCTGTATTTAATTGCGTATATACTTCATGTTGTAGCTTGAGAGGCAATACTTTAAATAAATCAGTACTGTCATCTGAATGCATATCCGAAATGAGTTGTACCAATTGCGCTTTGGGTAAACGCAATGCAATTTCAAGCTGTTCCGTTAAGCTTAAAAACTCAAAAACATAAGCAGCATGTGGTAAATATTCTATTAATTTTAATTGTTGATCAAAACTCAAGTTTGCCAATAAATCCGCCAAATCGGCATGATTGACTTGGGTAATTAAACGCTTAATCTCCTCAATTTGATGGTTTTGAATCGCTTGTTCTAGACTTAAAATAAGTTGAGAAGATAACTGCATAAATATCACACCCGTTTTTTGCTACATCATAAAATGAGCTGTTTCAATAAAGCAAATTTACTCCGTATTTATTGCATAAAAACCAGAAATTCCAGTAGGCTAACCACTTTAAGAAGCTAAAAATACAAAGATTTTAGCTTAGGATGCTTCGCTGATATCTTTGATTTAAACTGAAGATTTGTTTTTGAAAGCTGAACGCACCATCACATACATAAAAGGAATAAAAATCAGTACCAAAACTGTTCCAAAAATCACCCCACCTAAGACACTGACACCAATTTCCTGACGACTAGCAGCCCCTGCACCAAAAGCAAAGACCAAAGGAATCACCCCTGCACCGAATGCCAAAGATGTCATTAAAATTGGGCGCAATCGCAAGCCTGCACCTTCAATTGCTGCTGCAACAATGGTTCTACCTTTTTCTTGTGCCAAAGCCGCAAACTCTACAATCAAAATGGCATTTTTACATGACAAACCAATGGTAGTTAATAATGCGATTTGGAAATAAATATCATTTGGAAAACCCGCCAAAGTACTAAAAATAATATTCCCACCAATCCCCAAAGGAATTGCTGCAAGTACACCTGTTGGAATTGACCAACTTTCATATAACGCTGCCAAGCATAGAAAAATAAAACCAATTGAAATCAAATACAACCAAATCGCCTGACTACTTGATTGCTGCTCTTGAAAGGATAAACCACTCCATGCGATGCCAATCCCTTTTTCAGCGGCAATCATTTTTTGTACATCCTGCATGGCTTGACCAGAACTGACATTTGCAGCGCTATTGGCTTCCATTTGTAATGCTGTATAACCTTGAAAACGATTGACCACATCAGGTCCGCCTTCCCAATCCACTGTCGCAAAATTACTAAATGGAATCATTTGATTTTGTGCATTTCGCACAGTCCATACATTTAAGTCCTCAGGTTGAGAGCGGAACTCGGCATCGCCCTGCATCATTACTCGCTTAATCCGTCCACGATCAATAAAATCATTAACATAAGAACCACCCCAAGCAGTTGCTAAGGTACTATTAATTGCCGTTTGACTTAAACCATTTGCCATCGCTAATTTTTGGTCGATATGGACTTTTAGCTTGGCTTTGTCAGGGTTAGATTTTTTATCTAAATTTTCAAAGCTGCTAAATTGTGCTGCATTTTGCTTCAACACACCAAACTTCTGATCTAAAAATTTTCTCCCTTGACCATCCACATCTTGCAGCCAAAATTCCAAACTATCACTATCGCCCAAGCCACTAACAGATGCAGGTAAATTCACATTAATAATGGCATTGGGATCTTTCTTAAAATGTTTCATTGCACGTTCACGAATCGCTTGTGCTGAATTTTCAGCACCCGAACGTTCATCCCAATGTTTGAGTGCAATAAAACCAGTGCCTAAATTTTGCCCTGTGCCTGAAAAGTTTCGCCCATAACGCATTAATACAATCCCAACATTTTGCTTTTCTTGCTCTAAGAAGTATTGACGAATATTTTCTCCAACGACTTGACTACGGCTCATAGGCGTACCATCAGCAAGTCGGAAATTTACACTGATAATACCTTGATCTTCGCTTGGAATAAAACTGGTGGGTAATTGCGTATAAATTAAGCCAAATGCAACCACTAACCCCACAAAAACAACCCCAATTAATGCTTTTAGCCGTAAGGTGTGATGGACTAATTTGACATAGGCATGTTTAAGCCGATCTAATTTTTGATTGACCCATACAGCCCATTTCGCAGGCTGTATATTGGGTTTTAAAACAATGGCACAAAGCGCAGGTGTTAGAATCAAAGCAACAACTAAAGAAATACTCATAGCAGCAACTAAAGTAATCGAGAACTGTCGGTAAATCACACCTGTAGAACCACTAAAAAATGCCATTGGTATGAAGACAGCTGTGAGTACGACTGTAATCCCAATCAAAGCACCTGTGATTTCCTGCATAGACTCAATCGAAGCTTGTTTGGCATCTAAGCCTTGCTCATGCATCAAACGCTCAACATTTTCCACCACCACAATCGCATCATCGACCAATAAACCGATGGCAAGTACCAAAGCAAAAAGCGTCAAAGTATTGATACTCATACCAAGCACATACAGTACAGCAAAAGTACCTAAGATCACCACAGGCACAGTAATCGTCGGAATCAAGGTTGCGCGCCAACTTTGTAAAAATACGAACATCACGATGACCACTAAAATAATCGCTTCGATCAGTGTTTTTACTACTTCTTTAATTGATTCTTGCACAAAGGGCGTGTTATCTCGTGGATATACAATCTTATAACCATCAGGTAAATTTTCTGAAATCTTTGCCAATTCAGCCTTGATCAGTGCTGAGGTTGCCAAAGCATTTGCTCCTGAAGACAAAGAAATTCCCATGCCTGAAGATGGATAGCCATTAATGGTATTAAAAGATTGATAATTTTCTGCACCCAACTCTACTCGTGCTATATCTTTTAAATAAACATAACTGCCATTCGGGTTGGATTTGACCACAATGTTTTGAAATTCTTCGACTGTTCTTAAACGAGAACCTGCAGTAACTTTGGCATTTAAATATTGATCTGCTATAACAGGTAAATCTCCAACACCACCAGCGGCAACTTGGGTATTTTGTGCTTCAATCGCAGAACGCACATCACTCGGCATGAGTTGATATTGACGCAATAAGTTTGGATTGAGCCAAATACGCATCGCATAAGATGAACCAAAAACATCAACTTCACCCACCCCTTCAAGTCGTGCAATTTCTTGCTCAATATGATTAGAAGCATAATCTCCCAATTCAATATTACTACTTTTATTATTGGCATCATAAATACCGACTACCATAAAAGTATCACTCAGTGATTTATAGACGCTAACACCTTGTCGTTGCACGTCTTCAGGAAGTCGATTAATCACACTGTTAATACTATTTTGTACTTGGACTTGGGCGGTATCTGGATCTGTGCCATTTTCAAAACTAAGGCTGACTCGTGCTCGCCCAGAAGAATCACTACTCGAACTAAAATATAATAAATGGTCAATGCCTTTAATCTGTTGCTCAAGGACTTGGGTTACACTTTCTTCAACGGTTTCAGCATCTGCACCCGTATAAGTTGCCGAAATGGTAATACGCGGAGGCGCAATATCAGGATAGCGTTCCACTGGTAAATTCATTACGGAAAAGATACCGAGTGCCATCACGATAATCGCAAGTACACCTGCAAAAATAGGGCGTTGAATAAAAAATTTTGAGAGCATTAGTGTCGGTTCTTAGTCAGATCTGTATAAAGTAGCAATGTCTTTATAATTAAATCCATTTATATTGATATTCCGTGACTTAAGCATAAAAAACAAGAATAAATAACAGAAAAACTGTGTAGAAAATACAATAAGAAGGAAATATGAAGAAATCTAAACATTATATTTTGTAATCCTCAGCCTGCTTTTCATGATTCTGCAAGAAATTTTACGCACATTAGTTTGACTTCATTTATCTAAAAATACAGGATAATAGGATTATGCCTAAAAAAACGATATTAAGTTTCAGTCTTTTGGCTGTATTAACCGCATGTAATGACAATAATGATGATGATAATTTAACGAATACCGTCAAACCTGAATATAAAGAACCTAAAATTATTATTGTTGGGCATCGTGGTGCAAGTGCCTTACGTCCAGAGCATACTTTGGCAGCTTACCAAAAAGCGATTGATGATGGTGCGGATTTTATCGAACCAGACTTAGTTTCGACCAAAGATGGTGTATTGGTTGCACGCCATGAAAATGAAATCGGTGGCACATCCAACGTCAGTACCCTCCCCCAATTCGCCGACCGTCAAAAAACCAAAGTCATTGATGGTACATCACATACAGGTTGGTTTACTGAAGACTTTAGCTTGGCTGAGCTAAATCAAATCAAAGCACGTGAACGTATCCCGAAAGAGCGTCCTTCAAATACCCAGTATAACGATCAATTTGCAATTCCAACCTTAGAGCAAATTATTGAACTGGCTGATGCTCATTACAAAAAAACAGGTAAAATTATTGGTTTATATATCGAAACCAAGCATCCTACCTATTTCCAGAAACAAAACTTAGCCATGGAAGATACTTTACTAAAAACTTTGGCAAAATACGAATATACACGTGATATTGCACCGATCTATCTACAATCTTTTGAAGTAAGCAATTTAAAATATTTAAAAGATCAGCTCACACTGCATAAGTCGTTGAAACACGCTAAAATCATCCAACTTTATGATGCCAAAGACACACAACCTGCTGACTTTGTGGAACAAAAAAACACCATCAAATATGCAGACATGGCAACAGCACAAGGCTTAAAAACTGTGGCTGAATATGCTGATGGTGTTGGTCCTTGGAAACCTTATATTTTCAATGAAACATTCACAGCGCCATCAGATTTTGTTAAAAATGCGCATGCAGTTGGATTAAAAGTTCATCCTTATACCTTCCGACCTGAAAATAGTTTCTTAGCCAAAAACTTAAAGTGTAGTGAAAAAGAGACAGATGCCGCTCAACGCTGTGAAACAGGTGCGAAAAAAGAGTTTGAAATGTACTTTAATGCAGGAGTAGATGGCGTATTCACTGATGATCCTGGTTTAGGTCGCCAAACACTGGATGCTTATTGGAAAATGAATCCAACTCAAAAATAAATCGATTCTGAGCTACCTTTTGCCCAATAAATTGAAATGATGTATTGGGCAATTGTTATATTAATACGACGTTAGACTAAAATTAATTCCCTTTTAAGTTTAAAATAATAACATTCCTATTATTTTTCTCTCTCAATGAATCCCATGCATTCTTATTCCCCATTTAAAGGTAAAACTGGCTTTAAACGTATTCTAAATGCCACTGGATATTCTCTAGCTGGTTTCAAAGCTGCTTTTCAAAATGAAGCCGCTTTTCGACAAATACTTTTGTTGAATATAATTTTAATTCCCATCACATTTTTCTTAGAAGTAAGTGCCGTTGAACAAGCTGTGATGGTCGCAGTATGTTTATTGGCAATCATCGTTGAATTATTTAACTCTGCCTTAGAAGCAGTCGTCGATCGTATTTCTTTGGAGCGTCACCAACTTTCCAAAAATGCCAAGGATATGGGAAGTGCTGCGCAATTTGTTGCGCTATCTATTATTTTTATGACATGGACGATTATTTTATTTTTATAATTGATATTAAGCAGTAATATCAAAAGCATATTTTGATCTTGCTAGATATAGATGCGCGTTAATATCATCCGCAAGTGTGTGATACAGAACCACATCGGCAAATGAATATTTCTACAAAATATCAGTTAAAAATATTCTTTAACAAGTTTTACAGTGAGAATCGCAGTTTGATAATAAGAAAACTATCTTGTGAAGCTACGATTCTCATTTTCGTAAAAACAAGTACCTGAGGAGGTTAAAGCACAACTTGAACCAACCCCAATATGCAAACCAAACCTCTCAATCAAAACTTTTGATCTAAGATTCTATTTATATTGAAAAATCGGTTAAATACTTTTAAGTATTTAACAGCCGTTAAAAATTAAAAACTATCTTCTGGGATACGCACCCAGCCTTCCATTAGAACACGTGCACTACGACTCATGATGGCTTTTTTTACTACCCATTGCCCATTTTCTTGAAGTGCTTGTGCACCTACACGTAAAGTGCCTGATGGATGTCCAAAACGTACTGCTTCACGCTCGCCACCACCTGCCGCCAAATTCACCAAAGTATTTGGAATCGCTGCCGCTGTACCAATTGCAACCGCAGCAGTTCCCATCATCGCATGATGCAATTTACCCATCGACAGTGCCCGTACCAATAAATCGGTATCTGTTTCAGAAACTTGCTTAGCACTTGATGCAACATAAGCTTTTGGTTTTGAAACAAATGCAACTTTTGGCGTGTGCTGGCGGTTTACCGCCTCACTGACATCTTGGATTAAGCCCATTTTTACTGCACCATATGCGCGGATTTTTTCAAAACGCGCTAACGCTGCTGCATCACCATTAATTGCCTCTTGTAACTCTGTACCTTGATAACCAATATCTTCTGCATTTAAGAAAATGGTTGGAATCCCAGCATTGATCAAAGTGGCTTGGAAAGTTCCCACTTCAGGTACATCTAAAGTATCCACCACATTGCCTGTCGGGAACATTGCACCGCCATCTTCCCCATCATCGGCAGGGTCTAAAAACTCGATTTGTACTTCCGCAGCGGGAAATGTCACCCCATCTAACTCAAAATCACCTGTTTCTTGTACTTGCCCATGAGTGATTGGCACATGTGCAATAATGGTTTTTTGAATATTCACCTGCCAAATACGTACTGTACAAACTCCATTTTCGGGAATACGTTCAGCGTTGACCAAACCATTGGAAATAGCAAATGAACCCACAGCAGCAGTGAGATTTCCACAGTTACCACTCCAATCAACAAATGCTTTATCAATCGAAACTTGTCCAAATAAATAATCTACATCATGCTCAGGCTGTGAACTTTTTGATAAGATCACAGTTTTACTGGTGCTGGAAGTTGCTCCACCCATGCCATCAATTTGTTTTCCATATGGGTCTGGACTACCAATCACACGTAACAACATCCGATCACGTGCTTCACCTGCACTTTGTGCACGTTTTGGTAAATCTTCAAGTTTAAAGAAAACACCTTTACTGGTACCACCACGCATGTAAGTTGCAGGGATTTTAATTTGCGGTGCGAAACTCATTGGTTTTATTCCTTTGGTTTATCTTTGTTGTTCAACAATTATGAATCCTCATTCAATTTTATATTACTCTTTTTTTTAGGAAAATCATTGCCCCCATGACTTAAGTATAAAAAATAAGAGAAATAATTCAAAGAATTGATAAGTTTTCCAGACATATAAATAACTCTATTTATATAATTTTTAATGATTTTTTAAATAAGTATAAAATTAAAATCTTATCAGTCAGTTAAAATCAACTGCGGAATACTAGGAGAACTGAAATCAATCAATTACAATCGCTTTCTTATCCATTGTCGGGCTGATCATTTTGAGTAAAGAGTCAACTTCCCTTCAGCGTGGCTTAAAGAATCGTCATATCCAACTCATCGCAATGGGTGGTGCAATTGGTACTGGCTTATTTTTAGGTTCTGCGCAAGTCATCCAATCTGCGGGTCCATCCATTATTTTGGGTTATGCCATTGGCGGTCTTATTGCATTTTTAATCATGCGCCAACTTGGTGAAATGATTGTTGAAGAACCTGTCGCAGGCTCTTTTGCCCATTTTGCTAATAAATACTGGGGTAAATTTGCTGGCTTCTTGGCGGGTTGGAATTATTGGATTTTGTATATTTTAGTTGCAATGTCTGAACTGACTGCTGCCGCAAAATACATTAATTATTGGTGGCCTCATATTCCCGCATGGTCATCGGTTCTGTTCTTTTTCATTACGATCACAGCCATCAATTTAGCCAATGTTAAATTTTATGGTGAATCAGAGTTTTGGCTTTCTATCATCAAAGTCACGGCTATTATTGCCATGATTGTGTTTGGTTTGTATTTGATTTTTACTGCAGATCCTACAGTTGGTTATAGCTTTAGTAATCTTTGGGAACATGGTGGATTTTTTCCACATGGTTTTGAAGGTTTATTCTACATGCTTGCCTTTTTAATGTTTGCCTTTGGGGGCATTGAATTAATCGGCATGGCTGCTGCTGAAGCAAAAGACCCTGAAAAAACTATTCCTAAAGCAATCAATCAAATTATTCCTCGTATTTTAATTTTCTACATTGGTTCTATTACGATTTTATTATCATTGGTACCTTGGAATCAGTTTGATGGGGGAAGTTTAGATAAAAGTCCATTTGTTATGGTCTTTAGCTTAATTGGTATTGGTTGGGCAGCAAATTTGGTTAACTTTATTATCCTTACTGCCGCACTTTCTGTTTATAACAGTGGTATGTATGCCAATAGTCGTATGCTGTATGGTTTGGCTGAACAAGGCAATGCACCGAATATCTTTAAAAAAGTGAATAAACAAGGTGTTCCAATTCCTGCGGTATTATTCTCTGCCTTATTGATTTTTGGTTGTGTATTACTTAACTACTTTGTACCAGAACAAGCATTAAGCCATTTAATCTATATCGTCGTAGGTGCATTGGTTTTAAACTGGGCGATGATTAGCTTAACCCATTTAAAATTTAAACAAGCAATGCTTAAACAAGGGTTAAAAACCAAATTTCCTGCACTGTGGGCACCTCTAAGTAACTATCTGGTATTAGGATTTATCGCAGTTGTGCTCTATATCATGTGGACTCAAGGTTTTAAAGAGTCTGTATATATGATTCCGATTTGGATTTTGTTAATGTATGGTCTTTATAAGGTTCTCAACAGTGAGCAACCGAAAAGCGATTAATGTTAATTTTGAGGAATAAATTGCGATAAATTTCAATTAATTCCTCATAATAAAGCAACGACAATCACTCAAACAACTGAGTCAAAAAGAGATATTGAATTGTGCTCAATATCTCTTTTTTTATATATCATGCAAATTAACCATCTAAAAAATAATCAAAATTTTCCAGCTTCATTGGTTCTAAAAACGATCTATTTACTTTAAAAATGACCATTTTGACAGCCCCATTTGTCAAATTTACCAAAAAAAATATTGTGCTTATTTTTAAACATGCTATGTTCAAATTGTACAGCGAATCATCCACAGTATGTATTCATGAAATATGCAGAGAATGAGTATATTGCGGATTTTAGTGACAATCATGCCATTGCCTATGGTTTAAGTTTAAAGACAGGTTATAAACTTTAGTCATAGACCTCTTTAAATTTGCTGATTTGGACGTATTTTTTAAAGAAGTTTTTCTAATTTTTAAATCAAGCTCTGTATTTAGTTGCTCAATAAACATCTGATTTAAACTTTATTTTTTTATTTTTTTTGCATTACATTAATGTTTTTAATGCGCCCTTAGCTTAACTGGATAGAGCAGTTGCCTCCTAAGCGACCGACGTGGGTTCAAGTCCCTCAGAGCGCACAATTTTATCTTGCTATTTATTGATTAGTCATCACGTCATTTTGTAATTTTTGACCAGATTGCCATTTTGATTTTCTCAAATTGAGTAAAATAAGTAATCCAATACATGTCCCTATTGGAAAACCAATCAAAAATAAACAACCTATAAATGTAGACATTAACTTACCTGTTTCTGTACCCATTTCAACTTCGATTGCCGCTTTATAATGAAAATATGCCAGTCCACATACAATCAAAAAAATGACAATAATAGCTAGCCAATCTGTTTGTTTTCCACCTAGCGTAAATATCATTAAAATCAGAAGAACAATGAAAATAGAATACAGTGCAAATAAGGTGTTGTGCGTATAATAAAGTGTTTTATTGAGTTTCATACTCTTCCTTAATTTTATTTTAATGTATAAAAACGCTAAAATTTTACATGTCCTATAACTATCTGTCATTAAAATTCGTATTAGATACAGCTTATTGCAAGCTGATTAAATTGATAAATATTTTTACTTATTCTAGATAGAAAAGTACTGAATAATTTTAACGAGAGTTGTTGAATCTTGGTAAAACATCAATTAAAAAGTGCTATCATATTGCCCATATAATTTTTTTCGGCACACCTTGAGTGTCAATATTCGTAAAAGTTAGGAATAGCAATGACTGATAATGCAACGATTTTGCAGAATGTACCAGTAGGCAAAAAAGTCGGTATCGCCTTTTCTGGTGGTCTAGACACTTCAGCAGCTTTATTGTGGATGAAACAAAAAGGCGCAGAACCTTATGCTTATACAGCAAACTTAGGTCAACCTGATGAAGATGACTATGATGCAATTCCACGTAAAGCAGAAGAGTATGGCGCTGTTAAAGCACGTTTAGTTGACTGCCGCTTACAACTTGCATTAGAAGGTATTGCTGCAATTCAATGTGGCGCATTCCATATCAGCACTGGTGGCGTTCCATATTTCAATACGACGCCATTAGGTCGTGCAGTAACAGGTACAATGCTTGTTACGGCAATGAAAGAAGATGATGTCAACATCTGGGGTGATGGTTCAACCTATAAAGGGAACGATATTGAGCGTTTTTATCGTTATGGTCTTTTGACCAACCCTGCCCTTAAAATTTATAAACCTTGGTTAGACCAACAATTCATCGATGAACTAGGTGGTCGTGCGGAAATGTCACAGTTCCTCATCGACAATGGTTTTGACTATAAAATGTCGAAAGAGAAAGCATATTCAACTGACTCGAATATGTTAGGTGCGACTCACGAAGCGAAAGATCTTGAATATCTCAATGCAGGTATCAAAATCGTTGACCCA
Source organism: Acinetobacter defluvii (assembly GCF_001704615.3). Taxonomy (NCBI): domain Bacteria; kingdom Pseudomonadati; phylum Pseudomonadota; class Gammaproteobacteria; order Moraxellales; family Moraxellaceae; genus Acinetobacter; species Acinetobacter defluvii. The sequence continues at coordinate 1,009,553 of NZ_CP029397.2, read as the reverse complement.
ATCATGGGTGTTGCCTTCTGGAAAGATGACGTAAAAATCGACGCTGAAGAAGTATCAATCACTTTTGAAGAAGGCTTTCCTGTTGCATTAAACGGTAAACGTATTGAAGATCCAGTTGAGTTGATTCTTGAAGCGAACCGTATCGGTGGTCGTCATGGCTTAGGTATGTCGGATCAAATTGAAAACCGTATCATCGAAGCAAAATCTCGTGGTATTTATGAAGCTCCAGGAATGGCACTTCTTCACATTGCGTATGAGCGTCTTGTGACGGGTATTCATAATGAAGATACGATTGAACAATACCGTATCAACGGTTTACGTTTAGGTCGTTTATTGTACCAAGGTCGTTGGTTCGATTCTCAAGCATTGATGCTGCGTGAAACTGCTCAACGTTGGGTTGCTAAAGCCATTACAGGTACTGTGACTTTAGAACTTCGTCGTGGTAATGACTACACGATTATGAACACTGAATCTGAAAACCTTACATACGAAGCAGAACGCTTAACAATGGAAAAAGGTGATTCAATGTTTACCCCAATGGATCGTATCGGTCAGTTGACCATGCGTAACCTAGATATTACGGATACACGTGCAAAACTCGGTATCTATACTGGTGCAGGTTTACTCGCAGTCGGTACAGGTTCTGCAGTTCCACAGCTTAAAGACAAAAACAAATAATTTAATCTGTTCAATATAAACAGCATTTAAACTAAACCCCATAAGTTGAATTCAACTTATGGGGTTTAACTTATTATTTATACTATTTTTATCTTTCAGACATCGCAACGACTATCGTTTCTCCATCTTTTTGATCTAGTTGAATATGTTGTACTTCTTTATAATGACCAATCATTTCTGCTAAGTCAGGCGAATGGCTTGTCACCCAAAGCTGGGTATAGTGGCTAGCTTCAGCAATCAACATCGCTAATGCAGGCAGCAAATCAGGATGCAAACTATTTTCTGGTTCATTTAATGCCATAAAACTCGGAGGGCGTGGACTAAGTAAAGCCACAGCCAAACATAAAAAGCGTAATGTACCATCAGAAAACTCAGCACTTTCTAATGCTCTTAAAATCCCTGCTCTTTTCATCATCATTTGAAAACGTCCACCCAATTCTTCTACATAAAACTGAGTGTTCGGAAAAGCTTTTTCTAACACAGCATACAAAGATTCGCTCTGCCCACGCTCTCGCAATGTTTCAAAAGCCGCTGCTAAGTTTGCACCATCATGCGCCAAAATTGGGGAACGAATACCAACTTGTGGTACGCGCATAGGTGAGTTTGAGCTTACCGAAAACTCATGATAAAAGCGCCAATTTTTCATAGTTTCACGGACTTGGGATACTTCAGGATACAAATGCGGATCAGACAATTGACCAAAAATTGAATCTTCCTGCGTTAAAGTCATCGGGTAACTCATACGCTCACCCTCAACGTTCTTTAAAAATGCAGCTTGATTGACTCGCTCCATCAGCTCACTCATTCGACGACGCTGATAACCACTGAGCCAAATATTTTCTTTTTTGACCAGTGGGTCTAGTGCAAATAAACTGATCAAAGGTTCAGGAAAACCGATTTCCATTTGATAGTCATAATCTTGCATATCTACTGACAAAATCATTCGTTTGGGGTCTTTGGCTCGATCTCCTGCACGATGTCCTCCTGCCCACATAACTTTTTGAATTCCACCTTCTTCAGCAATCGCTTGCGATAAACGACCATTGGCTGCTTCATGTAACAAACGGACAGCTTTATAAAGATTTGATTTTCCACAGCCATTTGCACCACTAATAATATTGAGTTGTTTTAATGCTAAAGTCATATTTCGTATGGAACGAAAGCCTTTAATCGTGACTGATTGAATCATAGTATTTTCCAAATTTTATAGAATTTGTAAAACTCTTATTGTTGTACTGAGTGGATAAAAAACCCGCAAGCCTAAACTTACGGGTAATATAAAATAGAAACAAAAATTTTAAATTCATCTTAGAATAAACGATTCATTCCATTCAAAGTGGCTACACGGTACGCCTCTGCCATTGTTGGATAGTTAAATGTCGTTTCTACAAAATACTTAATGGTATTATTGCTACTTTGCATCACTGCCTGACCAATGTGAATAATTTCAGCAGCATTATTTCCGAAACAATGCACACCTAACAACTCCAAAGTATCACGATGGAATAAGATTTTTAGCTCACCTACGGTATCGCCTGTGATTTGTGCACGTGCCAAATGACGGAATGATGCTTGACCGACTTCATACGGAATTTTTTCAGCGGTAAGCTGACTTTCAGTTTTACCAAAGAATGAAATTTCTGGAATAGTGTAAATCCCTGTTGGAATATCGGTTACAGGTTTTACATTTTCCTCGCCTGCCATATTTGCACCTGCACAGCGACCTTGGTCATAAGCAGCCGAAGCCAGTGAAGGCCAACCGATTACATCGCCAGCAGCATAAATATTTTCAACTTCAGTCTGGTATTGCTCATTGACAGTGATTTGACCACGGCTGTTTGGTGTGATCCCTACATTTTCCAGACCTAAGCCATCGGTATTTCCTGAACGTCCGTTACACCACAGAATTGCATCAGCTTTAATTTTTTTACCACTTTGTAAATATAAGACAACATGATCATCAAAAGTTTCTAAATGATCAATTTGCTCATTGTGGCGAATGAGTACACCTTGTTCACGTAAGTGATAAGACAATGCATCTGCGATCTCATCATCTAAATAGCTCAATAACTGATGTTGTGTATTGATCAAATCAACTTTATGGTCTAAGCCAATGAAAATAGACGCATATTCACAACCAATAACACCTGCACCATAGATGATAATTTTATGAATAGAAAAATCTAAATCTAAAATTTTATCCGAATCAAATACACGGGGATGATTAAAATCCAAACCTTGTGGACGATATGGTCGACTACCTGTTGCAACAACAATTTGTTGACAAATCAAGCTTTCTTTTACACCATCTTCATTAAAAATAAGGACGGTATTTTTATCTTGAATATAGGCACGACCATGAAATACATCGATATTATTGCGATCATAAAAACGTGAATGGGTGTCTACTTGTTGTTGAATAACTTTGTGTGCATTGCGCAACACTTGTTTCATCGTAAATTGTTTCCAATCCCCCACTTTTTTAAACATTGGGTCACGTTGGTAACGAATGATACTGGAAACGGTTTGACGTAAGGCTTTACTTGGAATTGTGCCCACATGGGTACAGTTCCCACCAAGCTGTTCACGCACATCAACAATAGCAACACGCTTGCCTGATTTTGACAGCTTCATTGCCGCGCCTTCACCTGCTGGGCCAGAACCGAGTACGACTGCATCGTATTTTGAAAAATTCCCACTCACCAGTTCTTTTTTACGTGGCATCCAAAGCTCCTCATACTGATTTGGTACACTATTCTTGCGCTATATTATGACTGAAAGTTTATCACTTTGCTGTATTTACCAAGTATATATTGCGTGATAGCCACATTTAGTAAATGAATAGTGTTTTTACCCTTTCATTTTTCAATTCCGCTATAATATAACCAAATAGCTACCGTCAAAAACAGTGGAAAAGTTGAATATGTCAGAAAACCGTAAACCTGAACAGGGTGTGAAATTACGTGGTGCAGAAAAAGTTGCTCGTATTCCTGTAAAAGTTGTAGCAACGGTTGAAACACCTCGAAAGCCTGATTGGATTCGGGTGAAAATGGCTGCACCTGATGAAGTTCAACGTATTAAAACAACTTTACGTGCACAAAAATTACATACCGTTTGTGAAGAAGCCGCTTGTCCCAACTTACCTGAATGTTTTGGTGGTGGTACTGCAACCTTTATGATCATGGGTGATATTTGTACGCGTCGTTGTCCATTCTGTGATGTGGCACATGGTCGTCCAAATGCTTTAGATCCTGATGAACCTCGGCATATGGCTGAAACTATTGCAAATTTGGGTTTAAAGTATGCTGTGATTACGTCTGTAGACCGTGATGACTTACTCGACGGTGGGGCGCAACATTTTGTTGATTGTATTAAAGAAGCCCGTGCGCTAAGCCCTCATACTTTACTTGAAATTTTGGTACCTGACTTCCGTGGTCGTATGGATATTGCTTTACGTATCATGACTGAATGTCCACCTGATGTGTTTAATCATAACATCGAAACGGTGCCACGTTTGTATAAAGCGATGCGTCCAGGTTCTGATTATCAGCATTCCCTTAATTTATTAAAAATGTTTAAAGAATACTGCCCTGAGATTCCAACTAAATGTGGTTTGATGGTCGGTATCGGTGAAACTGAAGACGAAGTGATTGCATTGCTTGATGACTTGCATGCACATGGCGTGGACTATGTGACAATTGGTCAATATTTACAGCCGTCGAAAGAGCATGCACCAATTGATCGTTTTGTAACGCCTGAAGAGTTTGATCGTTATACTGCGCATGGGCAAAAATTAGGTTTTAAAAATATTTGGGCTGCGCCGATGGTGCGTTCAAGCTACTTTGCAGATCGTCAATACTACGGTGAGCCTGTGCCACAAGTGCGTCGTAAAACTGATCCTGCAAAGAAAATCGCAGTGCAAACGATCGAAGCTTAATTAATTTTTTACTTTGAAAATCTAAAGCCAATCTGTAATGATTGGCTTTTTTGTTTTCTGGGTATTTAAATACATTCGGTCAAGCTTTTAATTTATAAAGGTAAAATAATTAAAACTACTTATAAAATTAGCGACCATAATTACCATCCTTTTTTAATAATATTGAAGGTTTATTGTAAAATATTACCCCACGTATAATTTAACGGAGTCAGGGCAGAAACTTGAGGGATGGATGGTGTAAATGGCAGTTTAGAGGAGAATACATAAGGAAATTTTACGCCAGAAGAATTTTTTACATAGACATTATCCTGCTCTTTTGTAGGTTCACATTTAATACCCAAATTATTAACTAAAATTTCTAAAATAATAGATATTTGATCAGCTCCATTATTTATAATTTTTAATTGTGCTGAAAAAATATTAATTTCCTTTATATGTTATTTCTTTGACTAATATAAGAAAAAACCGCCCTGACAGACGGTATTTTTTATCATCATTTCAATTAAGCCACAGGCGACAACGTAAACAACACCTGCCCTGTTTTCACCGTTTGCCCTTTTTCAATGGTAATAACTTCAACTTTCATCCGTTCAGGTGCAATAATGGGTATCTCGATTTTCATTGCTTCAATCACAGCAAGCGTTGCACCCTCTTCCACGATATCACCCGATACACATTCAATCTTCCAAATTGACCCCGGCATATGTGACTCAACCGCACATCCACCTTCAGGAACTTGAATCTCACTATCATCAGTTACAGCATCTAAACTTTCAGATACGTATTCTGCAAGCCCTGCCTCGTGCCAACGGTTACGTTCTTCATCAAAGTTGGCTTGTTGTACCGCTTTAAACTGAGCAATAGATTCTTCATTTTCAATCAAGAAGTCATTGTATTCTTTTAGGTTTAGTATACCTTCTTCTACACGGAGTTTTAAGCGACCTGCTTTAAAGTCCTCACGCATTTGCATGAGTTCCTGTTCTGATACTTCATAAAATTTGATTTGGTCGAAGAAACGCAGTAACCACGGCATGCCTTTTTCAAAATCAGGATTTTTGCGGTAACGACTCCACATTTGTGTGGTACGACCCACAAACTGATAACCACCTGGTCCTTCCATCCCATACACACACATATACGCTCCACCAATACCGACAGCATTTTCAGGTGTCCATGTGCGTGCAGGGTTGTATTTGGTCGTCACTAAACGATGGCGCGGGTCGAGTGGCGTTGCCACAGGTGCACCTAAATACACATCACCTAAACCCATCACCAAATAATTGGTGCTATACACAATATCTTTCACCGCTTGTTTAGAATCTAAACCATTAATACGGCGGATAAACTCAACATTATCAGGGCACCACGGTGCGTCACTTCGCACGGTTTGCATATAACGTTCGGTTGCCAATTGGGTTTGCGAATCTTCCCATGCAAGCGGTAAATAGACGGTACGTGATGAGACTTCCATTTGCGTAACATCAGGCAATTGGCTTTCCGCTTGTTGTAATAAACTAAGCAGTTTTTTCTGACCCAAAACCAATGAATCAAAATGGATTTGTAGCGAGCGAATGCCTGGAGTTAAATCAATAATACCATCAAAATGCTGATCTTTTAGCCATTGCATGAGGGCATGAATACGGAAACGTAAGTTGAGATCAAGCACTAACTCGCCATATTCAACCAACATATAGTTATTACCTGCAGGGCGATATACCACATCTGGTAAGCTATTTTTGCCTTTTAAAGTCGCAAGTACAGCATCGTTTAAAGTTTCTAGTTCGGCACTAAAACTTTGTCTAAAATCGATTGCATCTGCATGATCTGCTTTTAAGGCTGTGCTGTAAGTCTGGTTAAGTGCATGCGCTTGCTCATAAGACACAGGAGTAAATTTCACTTGATCACCTGCTTTGAGCTGTCCAATTTTCCAAAGTTCAGAGCTGACAATCACCGCAGGACAAACAAAACCACCTAAACTTGGACCATCTGGTCCCAAGATAATTGGCATGTCACCTGTAAAATCTATCGCACCAATCGCATAAGCATTGTCATGGATGTTGGAGGGGTGCAAACCAGCTTCACCACCATCAATACGTGCCCATTCAGGTTTTTCACCGATCAAACGCACGCCTGTACGGCTAGAGTTAAAATGGATTTCAAAAGTTTTTGCAAAAAAACGATCTATATCGTTTTTAGTAAAAAAATCAGGTGCGCCATGCGGACCATACATTACCGCAATTTCCCAACGATTTGAGAATGTCGGAATTTGATCTTCGGCAAGTGCTTTGCTTTCAGTTGATGTATACGCTGTGATCGGCAACATATCACCAAGCAGCAAGTTACGTCCTGCATGCCCCCCAAATTGCCCCAACGTAAAAGTCGCTTGTGAGCCTAAATATTCAGGTACATTCAAACCACCTTTAATGCCGATATAACTACGGCAACCTGTGGCAATTTTTCCTGTTTTTAGGATTTGATCTTTTTTCACATTGATGGTTTGCCACATCGGAACTGCAACGCCATCAAGTGTGGCAGGCATATCCCCCCCCGTGATGACAATTTGGCTATCACAGTGGAACTTTAAAGTTGGACCTTGAAGGGTACATTCCAAGCCTGCGGTATTAAATGGGTTACCAAGCAATTGGTTTGCCACGTTTAAAGACAATGGATCAATCGCACCTGATGGCGGTACACCCACATCCCAATAGCCCAAACGGCCTGTGACATCTTGCACCACAGTCTGAATACCTGCTTGTAACACTTCAATTTTTTGCGTTTTCCACTCAAAAGTATTTAAGAAGCGTGTGGTTTGTGTGCCTGCTTTAAATACCTCGCAATCAACAATGTTTTTTAAATATTCAAGATTGGTTTCAATGCCTGCCACTTGGGTTTTCGCCAAAGCCTCTGTCATGGCTTGGATCGCTGACTCACGAGAATCGCTTGTCACAATAATCTTGGCAATCATGGGATCATAGAACGATGACACATTTGAGCCTGTTTCTACCCACGTTTCATTACGAGCATTCTCATCAAACTCGACATACGTCAGAAGCCCTGCACTGGGTTGGAAGTTTTTAATTGGATCTTCGGCATATAAACGCACTTGAATTGAATGACCTTTAGATTCCAATTTTTCAATGGGCGCAACCCAATCACCACTGCCTAAGGTGATCATCCATTCCACTAAATCAACACCAAAGACTTGCTCTGTCACACCATGTTCGACTTGTAGACGCGTATTCACCTCTAAGAAATAAAATTCTTGTGTGTCGGTATCCATTACAAATTCAACTGTTCCTGCCGAGCGGTAATTCACCGATTGCATCAGTTGAATCGCGACATTTTGGATATAGGCACGTTGTTCGTCATTTAGATGTGGCGCAGGCGTTTCCTCGATCACTTTTTGATTACGGCGTTGCACAGAACAGTCACGTTCACCCAAAGCTAGAATTTGACCTTGACCATCACCAAATATTTGTACTTCGATATGACGGGCATTTTGTACAAATTTTTCGAGGTATAAACCGGCATCATTAAAGTTAGCTTGTGCAAGATAAGAAACCGTGGCATACGCATCTTTCAGCTCTGCGTCATTCCATACCAAACGCATCCCTATACCGCCACCACCAGCAGTACTTTTTAACATCACAGGATAACCAATACGTGAAGCTTCTGTTAAAGCTTCAGCTTCATCAGCAAGCAGTTGACTACCTGGCAATAACGGCACATTGGCTTGAATCGCGAGTTCTCGTGCAGTATGTTTTAAGCCAAAAGACTTCATTTGTGCGGCATTTGGTCCTAAAAATACAATGCCTTGTGCTTCACAAAGGTCACAAAATTCTGCATTCTCAGACAAAAAGCCATAACCTGGATGAATGGCATTTGCACCTGTTTGCTTCGCCACAGCCAAAATTTTATCGACATTTAAATAGCTTTGACTTGCAGGAGAATCACCAATAAATACGGCTTCATCCGCCAAAGTCACATGCAATGAATCACGATCTGCTTCTGAATAAACTGCAACTGATTGAATACCTAGTTTTTTTAATGTGCGAATAACACGACAGGCAATTGCCCCACGGTTGGCGATGAGTACTTTATTAAACATAGTTACACCTCGCCTTCACGGATGATCAGTTGAATTTTAGTTGGGTTGTAGGCATTACATGGGTTATTCAATTGTGGACAGTTTGAAATCAGTACGATCAGATCCATTTCAGCTTTGATTTCGACATATTTACCGGGTGCAGAGATACCATCATCAAACTTCAATTTTCCTTCAGAAGTCACAGGTACATTCATAAAAAAATTAATATTGGGTCCAATATGACGCACCGTTAAAGCATACTTTTTGGCAATCTCATGTTGTGACAAGGCGATCATGAAATTATTACGGCAACTGTGCATAGGGAATTTATCATGGGCATAACGCACAGTGTTACTTTCGCAAGAACATGCACCGCCCAAAGTGTCATGGCGACCGCAGTTATCATCATTAATAGTCGCGATTTTATTGCCAAAATTGGTATAAAGCGTTGTGTCTTTTTCTAAATAAATCTGTTGATTGAGCGCCAAAGTATCGGTTGCACTATAACGTTCTTCAGGGTTTGAAGCTGCGATAAATAGTGTGTCTACTGCTTGATTGCCTTCAACATCGACAATACGGAAGTATTGACCTTTCTTCACTTCACACATCCATGCTTCACCTGCAGGACATACGTCATTTAATACTTCTTTTTCAAATTTAGCCAATGCTGACATGATGTGTCCTCCTTTAGACTAAACTGCATCGAGTGCGTAGTAACGGGCATTATTTTGAAATGCTCGTTGGTTTTGTGGACAGGCGTCACGACAGATATCCGTCTCAGCCAAAGGAAGGGCTTTAAAGAGTTTCAGCTCAATATCAGCAGGTACATATGTATTCAAAGTATCTAAGCCATGCGGTGCAGCAGATAAAAATACCAAGCAATCCATCTCAAAACGTAGCTGAATGATTTGATTGGTATTATTGGATTCAATATAAGATAAGTGACCTGTATCATCAGGTATTACTCTAGAAAAGAAATTAACTGTTGCGCTTAAATCCGTCGCCCCTAGCCCAAATTTAGTCATTTCCAAAATCAAACTGTCTTTGGCGTTGCGGTACATGTCATTACGTGCATCTTGAAACGTCTTAACACCAAATTGTTTTTTTATTTGTGCTGCACTACTCGGTGCGCAGATCGCATCATTCCACCCATGATCATCTTGAACAATTGAAATCATCGCACGACCTAAGTCAGAAGCTAAAATATGACCTGTACTTAAAAATGCTGTGTGCTGTGCTTTTAAACTGTCAGACATGTTGTAGCGTTCAAGTTTGTCCTCAGCATTGACACAAAATAAAGATACATTGGCATGCGCAGCCAATGCCTTAATCTGTAACACTGTGCCACGTTGAATCCGCCCTGACCAATGGTGCCCACCGGGTAAAATTTCAGCCCAAAGTGCTTGATCATTATGATAGTTATAACTCTTAGTCATTTGCTCCACCTCTTTTTCAGGTTATTCAACCTCCCGGGCTTTTATCCCTCCGTGTAGCTCTGCTTTTGTTCAAAACTAAGCCGTGAACTCTCGGTCTCAGACATACGTTCTTCATCGAACTGTATCGGAACCCTAGATCACTTTGATGATAGATAGAAATATGCAAATGATGTGCCAAAGCAGTCATACTGTTTTAAGGCTAAACAATACTAATTTTGAGCGATTGTTGAGCATTTTTATCAAGGATTTTTCTGAATGCACCATAAATGACTTTTGTTATACAATACAGTCGACTTTACAAGATCAGCGCATTAAAAATATGTGATTAACGATGGGTTTAGAGAAATCTTATTCGCAATAATATTTACGGAAAATGCTTTAAATTATAAAAAGAGCTGAAAAAATACAGAGATTGTTTTATTTTTACACGTTTGATTTATTTTTCCCGTTTTATTGCAGAAAAATATTTGACACTTTTAAATATTCACCCTAATATACGCCCACCTCTGAAACGACCCTATCGTCTAGAGGCCTAGGACATCGCCCTTTCACGGCGGTAACCGGGGTTCGAATCCCCGTAGGGTCGCCAATTTATTTTAAATTTGGATTTCAGAAATTTGCCTCATCTTATTGACCCTATCGTCTAGAGGCCTAGGACATCGCCCTTTCACGGCGGTAACCGGGGTTCGAATCCCCGTAGGGTCGCCATATATTCTTTGATTATAAATTTTAAAATACTTTTCCATTATTATTTTCCAAAATATCATTTTTCCTAAAATTGCATATTTTTTCTTCTATTCTTAAATAAATCACTGCTTTGACTGATGAATTTACATTTCAGGACTTGAAAAATAGCCATCACCCTCGATTTAATATCACAAGACCAGTTTTTTGCATAAATGATATGAATAATCAAAACAGACCTGAAATAATTACCATTGATGATCATAACTTCGGTAGTCATGTTGAACATTGGAGTTTGCTGACCGATAACCCAACGGCTGAAGTTCCAAAATGGTTAGGTCTGGCTTTAGATACGCCGGTGATGCCTATGGGGCTATGTCAAAAAGAAACAGACATGGATGAAAGTGCTTGGCTAATCCAAGGACCAAATGGTGCAAAAGTTCAAATTGTTCAGGTCATCGCTGTTGAAAACAATAAACCTAAAGCAATGAAAACTGCTTTTCCTAGTTTTGAAAGCCCGTATTCCATTCAGGCTGAAATAGATCGTATCATTACCTGTAAAACCAATACACAAGCCGTATTACGCCTTCAACTAGGTCAAAGCACCGTTTATGCTTTTGATAGCTTATACAGCGTTAATCATGCGCACTACAAAAAAGATCAATCCTATCAAGTACAACTTAATGCATGGGCATACGAGTTAGAAAAAGTATCCGATCATGAGCAAATCGTAGTCGATGACCCAGCTTCGATCAAACATCATCGTGCCCTCAATGAAATTTTGTCGAAAAATAATGGAATTGCCCCAGACAATCTACAGGCATTAATTGATGCTTGGGAACCAAAATCTGAGGCAGATAAAGAACCTGTCACTGTCGATTTTTCAAAAATGGTGGCATATCTGTATGGCGAAACTTTAGGTCAAGAAGATGAAGCATGGTTTCAAGGTAAAATTGTGGGCAAAACCCAAATGCAATTTATGCAAGAAGACTATACTCTTTATGATGTCACTTTAATTTTAGAAGAAAATCAACCTGCTATTTTGGTGCGTATCGCTACAAAAAATCCAGATTTTAAAAACTTTGAAATTGGACAATATATTCGTGGCAATATTTGGATTCAGGCAAATATTTATTCAGAAGCCAAAACAAAATAATTTAAATAGGTTTCATTTAAAAAGCTCAATATTTTAAATTGGGCTTTTTATTTGAATAATTCAACTTTATGGGTACATTTCTAAAATAAAAGATTCATCATTCTTGTTTAATTTATGTAAAATAGCACAACGGATTTCATTGCATTTTTGAATTTAAAAATGATTTTCCAAATGGATTCCCTAATAAATACGCATTTATTTTCTGTTTAGCAGTTGAAATAATTACTCAAATTTTCATATAGATATAAAAACTAGCAGGAAACGCTGTCTTTCTTCACTCAGTTTGATTTGTAGATTTTAAATAGAAATTTAAACTTATCCACATTTCTAGGTTTCGATAAGATCATTTATCTTTAAGATATTGTCCTAAATTCAGCTTGATTTTGACATTCATATTAAACAGCACTTTATTTGCACATTTTTTTATGTTACAAATAGCTCGAACCGATAGATTTAACAATAATTTAAAATCCAGGCTCAGTGATGAAAATTACACCGGAACAACCGACCCATCTTATTCAACAACATAGTACATTCCGTTTACCTTGGGATAAAGGCGCATGTTGCTTTTTTATCTTAGGGATATTTTTAGCCGCCATGATTTTTCATCTTTTAGGTATTTTTCCGACTGTTTAAATTTTAAATATAAAAAATCCCTCATTACGAGGTAATGCCAGTCAGTTAAGAAATTGACTGGCATTTTCTTGGATATTTTTGTGCTTTAATTTTCACGACTCGTGAACATTCTCTCTGCCTTTTTTCAGGTAATACAAATATTTTTGATTGTTCAAATAATTGTGCTAAATGTTTAGGTAAGTTTCCTGCTGACTCTAAAGGCGTATGTCTTAAGATATTGATAATACCTATGGATGCAATATGGAAACTGATCCTTAAAGGACTGACATTTGCATGTTGGGCGATAAATTTCATCTGTCGTCTCAAAATATTATAAGCTATAAATACACCCCACAATTCTTGATACACCAAATCAGGTTGCTTACTTCTTAAAACCTTTGAATCCTGTAAATCACTTTTAATTTCTCGATAACACATTTCTATTTCCCAACGCTGCATATAAAGCATCGCAAGGTCTTTGAATGGATACGCTTTAGAATCTGTCAATGATGTAATGTAACGCCTCGTTTTTCCTGCATATTCAACTTCAAGCAAACGGGCTTCCCAATAATCACCTAATGCTGGATTGATCTTTTTTGCTCTTGGTGAAACAGGCATTTTTATCTGAAAGTCATGGGCGGCATTATTGTGAATAACTTCATAACGAAGGTTATCTTTTGCACGCATCAACCAATGACTTTCTTCTGCCTGAGATTGCCAACTCACTAAAAAATCAGCAGAGAAGTAAGCACGATCAAATAAGGTAATACTATGAGCAGGTGCTTTTAATTGACTAGCTAAGGTTAATTCACCTTGATCCATACTGCCAATTTGGGCATCGATCATTTCATGTGTATTGGTATTCACAAGACAAGTTGCTCTAACTTGTGGATAAGGAACAACTGCTGTTTTCCCTTTAGAAGAGCCAAAGTGCTTAAAGTTTTCTTCGGTATGAGGCATAGACCAAACCACGCCGTCTACAGCACAAACGCACAGACCATGAAAGTTATTATATTGTTGTTGTGAGTCTTTAAGCCATGCCTGACTTAATGTTGAAAATAAAGCACTCATAGGTTCTAAACCTAAGCGCTGTCTTGCCTGTACCGATGCACTAGGTACACAGTATTCTGTTGTACCGAAAACAAGTTGTAATTGCTGAACTACATACCAAATTGGTTGGTTTCGAAATAGAGCAAGTCCAATGACTAACCAAACAACATGTTCAGCAGGAAGTTTTCTTTTTCGAATGGATGCTTTACCTGTTTGATTTAAGCAATCTTCAATCCAGTTTAAATCAATTAACTCACTAAATTGAGAAAGTGAAGGCAAGGTTTGTTGTAATGTTATATCTAAATTCTGAGATAATTTCATAAAAAAAAGAGCGTATTTACATACACTCTTTTTACAGCATTTTAACTTTTTTTGCTTAACTGACTGGCATTACTCATTACGAGGGATTTTTTATTATCGTTCCTTAAACTTAAGCATTCCGTTTAGCAAAATCATCCATAAAGTTAACCAACGCTTGTACACCTTCTAAAGGTACAGCGTTATAAATACTTGCACGCATACCTCCTACTGAACGGTGACCAGCAAGGTTAAGCAGATGATTTTGTTCTGCTTCTTGTAGGAATAATTTATCCAAATCAGCATTTGCTAAAGTAAATGGCACATTCATAATTGAACGATTTTGCTCTGCGATTGGGTTTGCATAAAAGTCGCTTGAATCAATATAGCCGTATAACAATTTTGCTTTTTCAAGGTTAATTTTATGCATTGCATCTACACCGCCCTGCTCAAGCAACCACTCAAATACTAAGCCTGATAAATACCATGCGTAGGTGGCAGGCGTATTCACCATAGAGTCATTTTTTGCTTGTGAAGCATATTTTAATAAGCTTGGAATTTCAGGTTTTGCTTGATCAAGTAAATCATCACGCACAATCACCAGCGTTAAACCTGCAGGACCGATATTTTTTTGCGCACCCGCATAAATTAAACCAAATTTAGAAACATCTAATGGCGCAGATAAAATGCTTGATGAAAAATCAGAAACCAAAGGCTTATCGGTTTCAGGAATGTTGGCAAATTGAATACCGCCAATTGTTTCATTATCTGCATAATGGACATAAGCAGCATCATCAGATAAGTTCCATTGACTTTGATCAGCAATTGCTAATTTACCATCAATTGTAGTACCTGCTTCAACAACATTGATCTCGCCGTAACGTTGTGCTTCTTTGGTGGCTTTTTCAGACCAAATACCCGTATGGATATAATCAGCTTTTGGATTTTTACCCAACAAGTTTAAAGGAATCGCAGAAAATTGTAATGATGCACCCCCTTGTAAGAACAAAACCTTGTAGTTTTCAGGAATGTTCATAAGTTTACGCAAGTCTGCTTCTGCTTTTTCAGCGACAGCCACATAGTCCTTACTACGGTGGCTCATTTCCATGATGGATAAGCCTTTACCCTGCCAATCTAACATCTCTTGTTGAGCTTTTTCTAAAACGGCAGTAGGTAATGCAGCAGGACCAGCACAGAAATTGTACGCGCGCATGATTTTTCCCTTATGAAAGTGAAACGAATGAAATAGGCGCATTTAACCACAAATTGACTTTTCTTGCAGCAGCTTTGTTAGTCAATCTTTCAATATGTTTCAGAATTTAGAATTGATATTTCAATAACAAAGTTTGAACCTATTTTATAGACACTGAATGTTTTGCAGTTTCATTTTAAATCATAGAAAAAATTAACCTCATCTACTAGATCAATATTTTTATCTTTACAGATAGTAATATGCTCTTTAAATATAAATAATGTGGGATCACTACAAAAACCACACAGGATAAATATGACTTTTAGATTATTTATTCTAGTCATTCAAGGTTAGAATAGTTTCAAATTTAAACAAATACTGATGATTTTGCAGATGAAATTGACAAAGTATTATCCTAAAAAAACATTATGTGCATCTATGCAACTATGTGGCTTATTCATACTCAATACGGCTTTAAGTCACCCTAGTTTTGCTGAGAATCTCAGTTATGCCCAAGCCGAACAGTATTTACTGGAAAATTCCTATACTTCTCAAGCCAATGCTGCATTAGATCAAGCTTCAAAATTACAAGCGGATGCCGTGAAAAATATTGGGCTACCACGTGTAGATTTAAATGTTCGTGCTTATAAATTCCATGCAGAAACAGATATTCCTTTGGATGGTGTGAAAAATAATCTAGAAAATACTTTATCTTATGGCGTCAATGAAAAAGTAGACCAATGGCAAACACAACAAAATCTGCCAACGACTTTAACTGATCCTTTAAAAGAGGGTTTAAATCAGGGGATTCATAGTGGAATTGGCTTAATTCCGGATACCGCCAATGTGGTGCTTGAAGACGAAACCATTCGCCCAACACTATCCGTCATGATGCCCATTTATACAGGTGGACTGACGACCACAACCAAAAATATTGCCAATCTCAAAGCCGAGCGCAGTCAACTCAACACGAAGCAACAGCAAGACACGCAACGTTTTGAAATTATTCAAGCATATTTCAATGTACAATTACAAAAACAATTATACAATGCCAGTGCTTTTAATTTACATGCCATGCAACAACATTATGATAATGCACTAAAACTTGAACATCAGGGTTTTATTAGCAAAGGGCAACGCATGCAATTTGAAGTTGCTAAAAATAATGCAACCCGAACCTATCAAAATGCCGAATCAAATTTATCTTCAAGCCAATTTCAGTTGAAAAACCTACTTAATAAACAGTCGATTGATCAACTTACGACGCCGCTTTTTATTAACAGAGTCCAACAAAACAGCATAGATCAATTGTTAGCATCCTATCCTCAAAGCTCAAATCTTGTGCAAAAAATGCAGATGGATACACGCTTAGCAGATGAAAATATCAAAGCACAACAAGCAGCGAAAAAACCAACACTTTTTGCTTTTGGTGAATATAGCCTAGACAAAGATCAGAATTGGATCGTCGGCGTTGCTGCTCGCTACAACTTATTTTCAGGCATTGATAAAAATAAAAATGTGCAAGCCGCTGAACTTCAACGTTATGCGGCTGAACTCGGTACGGCACGCACGAAGCAAGAAATTGAAAATGTGATCTATACTTCCTATAACGCACTGCAAACTGCACAAATGAATCAGCAACTGTTACGCCAGAATGAAGCGGCGGCAATGGAAAATTTACGTATTCAAAACTTATCTTTTAAAGAAGATATGGGCACAGCCACCCAAGTCATTGATGCACAAAATCAACTCAGCGCCTTGAAAACGGAAATGGCAATAAATGCTTATAAATATGTCATGTCATTGGCGACTCTTTTACAAAGTCATGGCTCAATTGATCAATTTAAAAGCTATGTAGATCAGTCAAATACTGATTATATTCGTTAAAATGGGGAAAGTAATGACACAAGAACACGACCCAAAACTTGATAAAGTTACAAATACAGACTCAGCAGCAAAAAATACAACGGAGGAAAGTCTTGATTTAAATTCTCAACAAGAAGCACAAAATCAAGCTGATCAAACTCGCCCTGAGCCAACACCTGACTCTAAAGTGGTTGAAGCTCCACTATCAGATCCAGCACCTAAAAAGACTTTGTTGATGGTTTTGGGGTTGGTGATTTTAATAGCCCTGCTGGGGTTAATTGCATTTGGCTTATGGAAAACCTATCAGCCCAAAACCATTGATGTGCAAGGTCGTGTTGAAGCTGAAACTTTGCACATTAGCACTAAAATACCGAGTCGCATTGAAGAAATTTTAGTAAAAGAAGGTCAAACGGTCACTCAAGGTCAAGTTCTAGTGAAACTAAGCAGCCCAGAAGTTGAGGCAAAAAAACAGCAAGCATTGGCAGCCCTACAATCTGCACTTGCCTTACAATCAACCGCTGAACGTGGCTCACAACAAGAAAATATCGATAGTTTATATGCCAATTGGCAAGCCTTAAAAGCACAGGAAGCTCTCGCACAAACAACTTATCAGCGGGGTGCAAACTTGTTTCGTGAGGGCGTGATTTCACGTCAACGCAGAGATGAAATGCATGCCGCAGCACAATCCTCACATCAAATGACCGAGGCAGCTTATCAACAATATGCACGTGCCAAACGTGGTAGTACCACACAACAAAAATCCAGTGCCGATGCACAAGTCGATATTGCTCAAGCTGCGGTCAAAGAAGCCAATGCGCTCGAAGCAGAAACTATTTTGAGTGCACCAGGTAACGGCACTGTTTCTAAAATTTACGGCAAAGCATCTGAATTGGTAGCAATGGGCGTGCCTGTGGTGAGTTTGCTAGAAACCGATGCACAATGGATCAGTCTAAATGTCCGTGAAGACCAATATGCGCAAGTCTATCAAGCCAAAATCTTACAAGGTTTCATTCCTGCATTAAATCAAACTGCTGATTTTAAAATCGACAGCATTGATGCTGAAGGAGAATTTGCCACCATCAAGAATACCCGTCAAACAGGTGGATATGATGTGCGTAGTTTTAAACTCAAGCTCGTACCTGCTGAAAAAATTGACAATTTAAAAGTGGGCATGAGCGTCATTTTTAAACTCCAAGAGCTTAAATAAAATGTGGGGCTGCATGCTGCGTGAGTTACGTTATTTAATACGCCATAAATGGGATTTGGCTTTGGTCACGCTTGCACCATTATTTTTGCTGATTTTATTTGGCAGTATGTTTTATGCAGGCAAAGCAGAACATTTACCGATTGCGATCATTGACCAAGATCAAAGCCAACTGAGTTTAAATATTCAAAAATATTTAAGTCATAACAGCACACTGCAGATCTATGAAGTTTCTGACAATGTCGATGAGGTTGAAAAATTAATTAACCAAACCAAAGTCTGGGGCTATGTGCATATTCCTGAAGGTGCAGAACAGCGTTTGGTCAAAGCACAAGATGCAGGGATTAGTATTGCATTTAATCAGTCTTATTTTAGTATTGGTAATAGCATTTCTTCAGCAATGCTACTGTCCACGATTGAAGGAATCACAGATTTTAGTAAAAATACGTATTTGCAAAATAAACTGCCCTACTTAAATATTCCGACTGCAAGCCTAAAAATTTCACCTTTATACAATCCAAACCTAAGTTATGAGTTTTATTTAGAACCTTTCATGATTCCTGCGATTTTGCATTTATTACTTTGTTGTTGTGTGGCTTTTGCAGTTGGACAAGAACTTAAATATAACAGCACTGCAAAATGGGTGCATCATCAAGGTTTTCTTCAAGCAATTTTGGCAAAAAATTTAGTCTATGTTTTGATTTTTAGTGTTTGGACATGGCTGTGGATGTTTTGGTTGATTGAAATTCGAGGGTGGTTTGTAGCGGGTCAACTGTGGCTGATTTTAGTGGGGCAATTCTTTTTCTATTTGGCTTATGCGTTGATCAGCACAACAGTTGTGCTTGCTACGCAAAACTTATCCAAAACTTTCGGTTTTATTGCTGTCTATGGTGGATCATCTCTTAGCTTTGCTGGCGTGACATTGCCTTTAAATAATGCACCAATTTTCACGCAATTTTGGGCAAATATTATTCCCTATACGCCTTATGCCAAGTTACAAACCGAACAATGGGTCGTCGGCAGCCCGATCAGCATTTCACTGATTCCATTGGCGATTCTTGTGCTTTATTGCATTTTTTATGCTGCGATTTCCACAATTTTATTGAAAAAAATGACAAGAAAATTAACACAAGGAGCTACTCATGTCTAAATTCAGTAGCTTTTTCAAACAACTTTATCGTGATTATCTAAAAACATTCAAGGATATTGCAACAAATTCGTCCATTTTAACCACAATGGTTTTATCAGTATTCTTTTACAGTTTTTTCTATCCTACTGCCTACAAAGCACAACAAGCCGAATCATTACCAATTATTATTGTGGATGAGGAGCAGAGTTATTTAAGCAATGCGATCATTACACAAGTGTATAAAAGCCCAAATGTAAAAGTTCAAGACATCACTGGCAATTTTGAAGAAGCCAAGCAACTGCTCCAGCGACAAAAAGCAGATGGGATTTTGTATTTACCCAGCAATTTATCCAATAGCGTTGCTCGAGGAGAAACGGGTGGCATTGGCTTATATCTCAGTGCTGCTTATTTTTTAAAAACCAAACAAATCGGTTTAGGTTTAGTCAGTGCCATTGAAAATACCCTTGTGGAATATGCTGAAAAATTTGGACATATTTCTGATTTTAAGGTTGCTCTTTCAGTTCATCAGATTCCCTTATTTAACACGCTTTCAGGCTATGGCAGTTATATTTTTCCTGCCATTGCACCCTTGATTATTCACCAAACCATTTTACTTGGCTTATGTATGCTGATCGCAGGATATAGAGAAAAATTTTGGCGTGCATCGCCTAGTGCATTTTTCGGAATTTATGGTGCTGCGTTGACCATTGGGTGTTTAGGCTGTTTTTATTTATTTGGTTTTACTTATTGGTTTTATGATTATCCACATGGTGGAAATTTCACCGCAATGTTTATCGCTGTTCCAATTTACATCAGTTGTGTGATTGCGTTAGCAATGCTTTTAGCCAGTTTTTTGGATCTGTCTGAACGTGCTGGACATGTGATTGTATTTACTTCTATCCCTTTATTTTTATTGTCTGGCGCTGCTTGGCCAGTATCGGCAATGCCGATCTGGATGCAATATTTTTCACAGATTTTACCTTCTACCCAAGGGATTAATTTATTTATCCAACTGAACCAAATGGGGGTCACTTTAGATATTGTGTTTCCTAAACTGATTTATCTTGCAACTTTAGCTTTGATTTTATTGGTTTTAGCATTTTATCGGCTGACTTCTATGTATAAAAAATAAGAATAGATATATCAACTATAATTTATAAAATTAATTAATCTTAAATATAAAATTGGATCATTAAATTAAACTGAATTATTTTTATGCTGTTGATCGTCACTTTACAGAAAAAATTTAGGTTCACTATGTAAATAAGCGCAAAATAAAGCACTTTCAGAATACTCTTAAACATTTTTAAAATCTCCCAATTGACCACTCCCACAGTTCTTGTCGGGGGATTTTTTGCGTGTTTTTCATAGAGTTTTTCTTTTCGCCAAAATCTGAATTTTAAGGGCTCAGTATGAAGAAAATCAAAATTAGCCTTGCTTGGCAAATTGTTATTGCGCTCTTCCTCGGTATTCTCGTTGGGGCATTTCTGCACAACTCCCCAGAATTCCGTGATGATATTGTGACGAACTTTCTACAACCATTGGGTAAGATTTTTATTAATCTCATCAAAATGATTGTGATCCCATTGGTGCTTTCTATGCTGATTTTAGGCATTGTCAATGCAGGTGACAGTAAAAGTGTCGGTAAGCTCAGTTTTAAAACCATTGTTTATTTTGAAGTCATTACAACCATTACGATTGTGGTCGGTCTTGTTGCTGCCAATCTCTTCCAGCCAGGTGCTGGCATTGATATGTCTAAACTCACTACTTCAGATATTTCACAGTATCAACAAACTACACAAGAAGTCAGCCAACAAGCTCACGGCTTGGTGAATACGATTCTGTCGTTGATTCCATCCAATATTTTTACTGCCATGAATGATGGGCATATGCTGCCAATTATTTTCTTTGCTGTGATCTTCGGGATCGGTTTAGGTTCGCTTGCCAAAGAAACCAAACAGCCGTTAATCGATGTATTAAAAGCCATTTCTGAAACCATGTTTAAAGTCACACATATGATCATGCTGTTTGCACCTTTTGGTGTATTTGGCTTGATCGCTGCAACTGTGGCAAACTTTGGTTTTAGTTTACTTTTACCGCTCATTAAACTTGCAGCTTTAGTATATGGTGCAATTATATTCTTTATCTTTATCGTACTTGGTTTGGTCGCTAAATTCTGTGGTTTTAGTATTTGGACAATTATCAAAATACTCAAAGATGAACTAATTCTAGCTTATTCGACTGCTAGTTCAGAAACAGTTTTACCGCGTATGATGGAAAAAATGGAAGCCTATGGCGCACCAAAATCCATCACCAGTTTTGTTGTGCCGATTGGTTATTCTTTTAACTTAGATGGTTCCACCCTGTACCAAAGTATTGCTGCGATTTTTATTGCTCAGCTTTATGGAATTGAGTTAAGCATTACACAGCAAATCATTTTAGTTTTAACCTTAATGATTACTTCTAAAGGCATCGCAGGTGTACCGGGTGTATCTTTTGTTGTTCTATTGGCGACACTTGGTAGTGTTGGTATTCCACTTGAAGGGCTTGCATTTATCGCGGGGATCGACCGTATCTTAGATATGGCACGTACTGTGTTGAATGTAATCGGAAATGCACTTGCTGTGCTTGTGATTAGTAAATGGGAAGGTCAATTCGACATGGAAAAACAAAAATCGTATAACTTTGATGCAATGCATTAATTTTAAGATTTAAAATCAGAAACCACCTGCGGGTGGTTTTTTATTCTACAGCACAACAATCATCACCAGTACTTTGTAGTCTTCTTCTTCAGTTTCAAACACGTCCACCTCATATTAAGTTTTTCATTTGTTATACACAGCAAAATAGGCGGTCAGTCCTAAAATTAGATATAAAAGATGATTTTTTCATAGATTAACTACCCTGTGTAGGTGTTTACCCATAGCAGATTTAATCAAAACTTATTTTTTATTGTCTTAAATTTTATTGACGACAATTTTTTAAATGCATAAATTTAAAAACACATGCAAAATAACACAATATTGTTTAAACTCTAAACCAAAAGAAACAAGCATTAAATTACAATGGCACAAGAAAATTCGCATCTCCCCTACTGGAAAACTACTGATCATTTGTTCGGTTGTTATGGCGCAATTATTTTTTTGTTTATTGGCTTTAATACAAGTAATTCCACTTGGTTGGTTTGGTTGTTCTGTTTTAGGCTATGTGCTTGGACGCTTAATCTATTTTGTATTGCTGCAATTACATACGCAACCGATTTATAACCCCATTACACCACCTCAAAATATCACACCACAGCCCAAACATTTGGCGAAACCGACAGTAAAAGAAAGCGTTTCACCCGAACAAAAACTGCTTGATGATTTTTTTAAACTCCAGTTTCAAGTAGGTGACTTATTACCCGCTACAGCAAATGCAAAATTTCAAGATATTCATGCCCTGATTATTGTACTTGTGCAAAAATTTAAGCGTACACAAGACTTCAATATGCAAAATGAAATATTGAAAATTCAATCAGTTATTAAAAATTATCTTGCACCCACTATCAAAAATTATCAAGAACTGCCTGTATTTTTTTTGGATCGAAAAATAGATAATAGAGGTGGTCCCACTTGTTTGAACAACTAAAAGCGTATTTATAAGTGATATTCCGCTCTAGTTAAGCCACCTTGTTTTGTTGGGGTAGCTGATCATAGTAAAACTCATTTGGTGTCATTTTGTCTAGACTCGAATGAGGTCGTTTCAAATTATAAAACTCAAAATATGCACTTAATTGCTTTTTCGCATCTGTGACACTGCTATAAGCTTTGAGATACACCTCTTCATATTTAACGCTCCGCCATAATCGTTCAACCATCACATTATCTACCCATCGACCTTTACCATCCATACTGATTTGAATGCCATTTGATTTCAATACATCAATAAATGCATCACTGGTAAACTGGCTGCCTTGGTCTGTATTAAATATTTCAGGTCGACCATATTTTTCAATTGCTTCATTTAAAGCCGAAATACAAAAATCCACCTCCATACTAATCGATACCCTATGCGCAAGTACCTTGCGGCTATGCCAATCAATCACAGCACATAAATAAACAAAGCCTTTTGCCATAGGGATATACGTTATATCCGTAGACCACACTTGATTACTGCGCTGAATAGCCAACCCTTTGAGCAGATATGGATATTTACGGTGAGCTTGATTAGCCTGGCTTAAATTTGGTTTGCAATATAACGCCTGAATACCCATTTTCTTCATTAAAGTACGTGTATGACGTCGTCCTATATGATGTCCTTGACGATTCAACAAATCACGCATCATACGACTGCCTGCAAAAGGATATTGCATATGTAATTCATCAATACATCGCATCAGCTTCAGATCTGATGCACTCACAGGTTTTGGGCGATAGTAATAACAACCACGGGAGACTTTCAGCAGCTTAGCTTGCTTAGATACTGAAATCTGAAGTGAGTCGTCGATTAACTTTTGTGGTTGAAGCGGCCCAGTTTCTTCAACACACCTTCTAAAAAATCAATTTCTAATGCCTGCTCACCGATTTTTGCATGTAGTTTTTTTAGATCGATGGGTGGTTCTGTTGGAGCTTTTGATTGATCGAAAGCTTGCGAGGAAGCTGAGATCAATTGATTTTTCCAGTCAATAATTTGGTTTTGATGAACATCAAACTCAGCACTCAATTCAGCAAGTGTTTTTTCTGCTTTAATCGCAGCAAGTGCTACCTTAGCTTTAAAATCATTTGAATGATTTCTTCTTGGTCTACGTGCCATAAAATACTCCATATATTGATGTTTATAACATCATTTGAGGAGCAGAATATCACTTATAGGAGTTGTTCAAATTTACGGATCCATCTCTAATGAACATAGTCCAAATGACTTAATGCAACAACAATTAGATCTGATTCACCATGAACTGTTGGAAATCACCCAATATATTTTTCAAAATGATTTTGATCAATTGGTCATGCATGATGAATTAAAAAAAATTAAAACCGCTTGTCTTTTTAAAGTTGGGCAAGAACTTTCTTCCCATCAACACTCTTAAAAGTAAATATGCAACTGAAAATATTTATGTTTTAAAATATTTACAATTAAATACTTAGCACATATGTTAATAAAATCTCTTTTCTTCAATGGACAATGAATCAATAAGTTTACGCTGCGCCAACCATTCAGTATGTGGAAAACAATAACCATCAGATTTCTGGGTAAAATGCGCACCTTTACAATCAATTAGTTCTACCTGAACGGTAAAGTAATCACCGTATAAAGTTGTGGATCTTAGGAGATGATTTTTATCAAACTGAATTTTGATTATGGCAGCAGTTAAATCTTGCTTGGATTTATTATGAATTTTCAAATAATGTTCTAAATATTGAATAAATTTCAAATGTACTTTCCCCAAAAAGACATCGTTCTCAATATAATTGTCATCTAATAAGTTAAATATGAAACCTGAACGATTTAAATGCCTTGCATGTGTATAAAGCACACCTATAGCCCAAAAATTACCATATTCATGATACCGATTGGTAAATTTATCTAAAATGATACCTGTTACATTCAACAATCTTTTTTTCATGTATTCAAATTTTTAATATTTTTATCATCATAAACTAAAAAGCCCCTTTCGGGGCTTCTTCAAATCAATTGATATTTAAAAATCTCAACCAATAAATTTACGTGCATTACGGAACATACGTAACCATGCACCATCTTCCGTCCATTCTTCAGGTTTCCACGAATGCTGAATCGCACGGAAGTTACGCTCAGGATGTGGCATCATAATCGTTGCACGACCATCTTTCGACGTCACACCAGAAATCGCTTCAGGTGAACCATTCGGGTTCATTGGATAATGTTGTGTTGCATTACCTTGACTGTCAACATAACGCAAGATCACTTGATTACCTGCTTTTAACGCAGCTAAGTTTTCTGCACTTGCAACGACACGACCTTCACCATGTGCCACAGCGATTGGGAGAATCGAGCCTTCCATATCCTGCAACAACACAGAGTTTGATTTTTCCACACGAACGTTGACTGCACGTGCTTCAAACATTTCAGAGGTATTGCGATGGAAACGTGGCCAGTTTTCTGCACCCGGAATCAATGGTGCAAGTTGTGACAACATTTGACAACCATTACAGATACCCAGTGAGAAAGTTTCATCACGGTTAAAGAATTTCTCGAATTGGTCACGCAGTTTTGGATTAAACAAAACTGATTTTGCCCAACCACCGCCTGCGCCCAATACGTCACCGTAAGAGAAACCACCACACGCCACTAGCCCTTCAAAGTCATCAAGGTCAATGCGTCCAGCAAGTAAGTCGCTCATGTGAACGTCAACTGTGTTGAAGCCAACTTTATCAAATGCTGCAGCCATTTCAACATGACCGTTTACGCCTTGTTCACGTAAAATCACCATGTTTGGACGGCGTTCGTTGATATAAGGTGCTTCAATTGGCTCATTCAAATCAAATGTTGCTTTAGCGATTAAACCTTCATGAGCTTTGTCACTAATTAAAGCAAATTCTTGATCTGCAGTTTCCACGTTGTCACGTAAGCGTTGGATTTGATGAGAAACTTCAGTCCAAGCCACTTGTAAATCAGCACGTTCAAGCATCAACCCATTGACTGTTAAAGTATCGGTATCATTTACAGTACCGACAACAGCAATCGCATCTTTTAAGCTTGAAGCTGCAACTTGATCTGCCAATGCCGCCCAGTCGGCTTTAGAAATTTGCAATACTGCGCCGATTTCTTCAGCAAATAAGCTTTCAATGGATTGATCTTCAAGTGCTACACCTAAACGTGAAGCAAACATCATTTCTGCAACAGTTGCGAGTAAACCACCATCACCAATATCGTGATAGGCTTTGATCAAGCCACGATTGTTCCAATCTTGTACCAATGCAAAGAAGTCTTTGAAATCGTCAAAGCTGTCTACGTCAGGTGTCACTGAACCGATCGCTTTATACACTTGCGCTAAGATCGAACCACCTAAACGGAATTGACCTTTCGACAAATCAATACGAACCAGTACTGAATCTTCATTTTTCAATTCAGGTGTCAATGTCTTACGTACATCGGTCACAGGTGCAAACGCCGTGATTACACCTGACATTGGAGAAGTCACAGACTTGTCTTCGCCTTCGTCATTCCATGTGGTACGCATTGACAAAGAGTCTTTACCAACAGGAATTGCGATACCCAACGCAGGACACATTTCCATACCGATGGCTTTTACACCTTCAAATAATGCTTGGTCTTCGCCCTTCTGTCCCGCAGCTGCCATCCAGTTTGCAGACAATTTAATGTCACTGATTTGCTCGATTTTTGCAGACATGATATTGGTGATCGATTCTGCAACTGATAAACGCGCTGATGCCGCTGGATTTAACAACGCCACAGGTGGACGTTCACCCATTGCCATTGCTTCACCTGTATACCCCACTAAACTTGTGGTTGTTACAGCAGCATCTGCCACAGGCACTTGCCAGCGACCTACAAACTGATCACGTGCCACCATCCCTGTGATTGAACGGTCACCGATGGTGATGAGGAATGACTTAGATGCAACTGTTGGATTTTTAAGCACACGGTAAATCGCATCTTTTAAATCAGTCACTTTTGCTGCTGTAAAATCATCACCTTTACGTTCAATGGTTTCATATGAGCGACTCATACGTGGCGTACCACCAAGCATCACTTGCATTGGCATATCCACAGCTTTATTGTCGAACAATGGATCATTTACAATCAATTGACGCGCTTCAGTCGCTTCACCTAATACTGCAAATGGGCAACGTTCACGTTCGCAAAGCGATTCAAATAATTCTAAAGAAGATGGATGAATTGCCAATACATAACGCTCTTGCGCTTCGTTTGACCAAATTTCCATTGGTGACATACCCGGCTCTAAAGATGGAATTTTACGAAGATCAAGGATTGCACCAAGTTCGTGATCATTAACAAGCTCAGGCATGGCATTGGAAATACCGCCCGCACCCACATCATGTACAGATACGATTGGGTTATGGTCTTCCATACGCCAACATGCATCAATGACTTCTTGGCAACGGCGTTCCATTTCAGGGTTTTCACGCTGTACAGAAGCAAAATCAAGGTTTTCACCCAATTTACCGCTATCTACAGAAGACGCCGCGCCACCACCTAAACCGATCAGCATTGCAGGACCACCGAGTACGATCAACAAATCACCTGGTTGGATTGCATCTTTTTCCACATGGTCAGGACGGATGTTACCGTAACCACCTGCGATCATGATCGGTTTATGGAAACCTTTCACATCACCATTGACATTTTGTTCGAAGGTACGGAAATAACCGTTTAAGGCAGGACGACCAAATTCGTTGTTAAATGCTGCACCACCTAAAGGACCATCAATCATGATCTGTAAAGGTGATGCCATACGAGATGGTTTACCGTAGTTGTCTTCCCAAGGTTGTTCAAAACCTGGAATGTTTAAGTTAGAAACTGTGAAACCTGTTAAACCCGCTTTAGGTTTGCCACCACGACCTGTTGCACCCTCATCACGGATCTCACCGCCTGAACCTGTCGCAGCACCTGCAAATGGCGCAATTGCTGTTGGATGGTTATGCGTTTCCACTTTCATGAGGATATGAGCGGCTTGGCTCTTATATTTATAAACGTGATGCCCTGTTTCTTCGTCTTTTTTCGGATAAAAACGTTGTGTATCAAAGCCCACGATCACAGAAGCGTTATCTTTATATGCCGACAATACATCGGTTGGAGATTCTTTATAGGTATTTTTAATCATTTGGAACAATGACAATGGCTGAACCTCACCATCAATTGTCCATTCAGAACCAAAGATTTTATGACGGCAATGTTCAGAGTTTGCTTGTGCAAACATCATTAGTTCGATGTCATGCGGGTTACGACCCAATTTATTAAATGCCGCAACCAAATAATCAATTTCTTCATCTGACAATGCAAAACCAAACTCAGCGTTAGCTTTTACGAGTGCGTCTTTGCCCTGACCTAAAATATCAATTGCATTTAAAGGTTTTGGTTCTGTTTCTAAAAATAATGCTGCTGCATCTTCAATTTGGTTGAATACGCTTTCAGTCATACGGTCATGTAAAACTTGTTTAACTGCATCAGATACTTCAGAAATACCCTTTAAAATAAACAAAACACCGCGTTCTAGGCGGTGTACAGGCGTATTACAGTTGGCAAAAATATCAGTCGCTTTTGATGACCACGGTGAAATTGTACCGACACGTGGTGTCACTAAAACTTGTACTTCGTCGTTTGCAGCCTGACGTATTTCAAACGATGCACCATCATTTAAAAGCTGTAAAGCAGATTGCTGTTGTTGCTCGCTGAGCGCTTGGTCAAACAGATAGACCCATTGGCTTTCTATTGATTGAACAGAACTGATAGACGATAAACGTGTTAATAGTTGTGTTTGCTTAAAAGAAGAGTGTGCGGGTGCACCGGCAATGATAAACATGCTGTTTTTGGCTCCACGGGCAGATTTTAACAACCTACCGCAATGTGACTTGAAGAGAGCGCATATTCTACTGTGAAAGCGCATTTTCAGCTAGTCATGTATGCCTGAAAAATTTAAGATTTCTCTGTTTTAAATGCGCTATTTACTTTGACTTTCAAGTTCAAACATGATTAGTAACAATTGATTTAATCGAGGGTATAACTTGTTTTTCCTGTTTGTGCATTGTATTTAGGATACGACCACTTCTCTAGTAAATCCCATGTCTACGTTAAATATCTTCATCAAGCTTAGCCGAATTTTACACATCCACATGATGTATGGCTGTATATAAGGCTACTTGGGTGATGCTTCAATAAAAATATATCTTTCCTATGTTGTAGGAGACATAGAGATGGATCCGTAAATTTGAACAACTCCTATAAGTGATATTCTGCTCCTCAAATGATGTTATAAACATCAATATATGGAGTATTTTATGGCACGTAGACCAAGAAGAAATCATTCAAATGATTTTAAAGCTAAGGTAGCACTTGCTGCGATTAAAGCAGAAAAAACACTTGCTGAATTGAGTGCTGAGTTTGATGTTCATCAAAACCAAATTATTGACTGGAAAAATCAATTGATCTCAGCTTCCTCGCAAGCTTTCGATCAATCAAAAGCTCCAACAGAACCACCCATCGATCTAAAAAAACTACATGCAAAAATCGGTGAGCAGGCATTAGAAATTGATTTTTTAGAAGGTGTGTTGAAGAAACTGGGCCGCTTCAACCACAAAAGTTAATCGACGACTCACTTCAGATTTCAGTATCTAAGCAAGCTAAGCTGCTGAAAGTCTCCCGTGGTTGTTATTACTATCGCCCAAAACCTGTGAGTGCATCAGATCTGAAGCTGATGCGATGTATTGATGAATTACATATGCAATATCCTTTTGCAGGCAGTCGTATGATGCGTGATTTGTTGAATCGTCAAGGACATCATATAGGACGACGTCATACACGTACTTTAATGAAGAAAATGGGTATTCAGGCGTTATATTGCAAACCAAATTTAAGCCAGGCTAATCAAGCTCACCGTAAATATCCATATCTGCTCAAAGGGTTGGCTATTCAGCGCAGTAATCAAGTGTGGTCTACGGATATAACGTATATCCCTATGGCAAAAGGCTTTGTTTATTTATGTGCTGTGATTGATTGGCATAGCCGCAAGGTACTTGCGCATAGGGTATCGATTAGTATGGAGGTGGATTTTTGTATTTCGGCTTTAAATGAAGCAATTGAAAAATATGGTCGACCTGAAATATTTAATACAGACCAAGGCAGCCAGTTTACCAGTGATGCATTTATTGATGTATTGAAATCAAATGGCATTCAAATCAGTATGGATGGTAAAGGTCGATGGGTAGATAATGTGATGGTTGAACGATTATGGCGGAGCGTTAAATATGAAGAGGTGTATCTCAAAGCTTATAGCAGTGTCACAGATGCGAAAAAGCAATTAAGTGCATATTTTGAGTTTTATAATTTGAAACGACCTCATTCGAGTCTAGACAAAATGACACCAAATGAGTTTTACTATGATCAGCTACCCCAACAAAACAAGGTGGCTTAACTAGAGCGGAATATCACTTATAAATACGCTTTTAGTTGTTCAAACAAGTGGGACCACCTCTACATACACTTTTTCAACTTTACCATTTTGAGCTATTTCAAAAAGTATACCGACCATATTGCAATTACACTCACTATAAAAACTCATAAACACTTGAAACAAAATGCAGATAAGACTGATTTTTTAATTTATTTATCTCAAATGCACCACATTAAAAATATTAATTTTAAAATACATCAACTATATAGCTTTTATTAACAATTTAAAAAAAAATGAAATATTTTACTACTTAAAAGAATCAAAATTTTCGATAAAAAAACTACTATTCATTCTTTAATACAATAATTTTTATCACATTTTTATAGGATTTGAGCATATACTTCAAATCCTTAATAGTTTTATGTGTTTTAATTAAAGTTAAAAGAGACAAGGTATATGTCAAAAAGCATTCCATCAAATTTTGAAGAAACATCATCAAGTAACCTTGAGCGTTGCAGCAGTTGTACAGAGCTTATGCAAAAAAATGAAATTGACCCTAATTATGATGGTCCTTTAGCAACGTATGCCAACAACACTTACTGCACTTTAAAATGTATGGAAGAGTTACCAACAGACTCTGAACATATTCGACATTCAGAATCATAAATGTTCATTTATTTTTTAGTTTGCATGAGCAGAATATAATTAAAAGGATATGATTATATTTTGCTATTTTTAACTTTGCTTATTTTTTATGTGTTTTGCTTTCTTATATAATTCGTCAACTTATGTCGCCCTGCTCTAGTGATTTATTTATAAATTTGGCATGATGCAAGTAGGTAATCACAGAATAATGCTAAATGACTCAAATGCGTTGGTTAGAACTGCTCTCCACAGTTCGTATTGGTCGTAAAAAACAAAGTACTGAACAGGCACGCAGCCCCTTTCATAAAGATTATGACCGTATTATATTTTCGCAAAGTTTTAGACAACTCAATCGTAAAACCCAAGTTCATCCACTGACACAACACGATGGTATTCACACACGCTTGACCCACTCTTTAGAAGTTTCCTGTATCGGACGTTCACTCGGCATGCTTGCGGCAGAAAAAATTCAAAGTGAATTGCCGATTTGGATTACTCCTGCGGATGTCGGAGCGATCATTCAAGCGGCTTGTTTAGCCCATGATATCGGCAACCCTCCTTTTGGACATGCAGGTGAATACGCAATCCGAGAATGGTTTGATGATGCCTCACATACCAATTTTTTAAAAGATTTAAGCCCCGAGCAACAAGCGGATGTTCGTCAGTTTGAAGGCAATGCACAAGGCTTACGATTACTCACAAAAATTGACTATCATCCCAACGATGGTGGTATGCGCTTGACCTATGCCACCTTAGGTGCTTACCTCAAGTATCCTTGGCTATCAAAAACAATTGAATCCCAAGGTAATATGCCAGCAAGTCAACGTGCAAAGTTTGGCTGTTATCAAGCAGAAAAAGATATTTTACAACAAATTGCAGAACAACTCGGACTGATCCAACTCGGTGAATATCATTGGTGTCGTCATCCTTTGACTTATCTTTTAGAAGCAGCCGATGACATGTGCTATGCGCTGATTGACCTTGAAGATGGCATTATTTTAAATATGCTGAGCTATGAAGAGGTTGAGCCTATTTTTCTCAATTTAATTGGTGATTATGGGATTCCTGAAGAGTTAAATATGCCTTTCACAACATGGCAACAAAAAATCGCAGCTCTACGAGGTCGTGTGATGAAACGTTTGGTCGATGAAGTCACCACAGCATTTGCCAAACACCATTTTCAGATTATTTCAGGGCAACTCAAAGGTTCATTACTGCAATATTGCTCAGAAGATATTGAGATTGGTATCGATCGTGCGAAAAATCTGGCACGTGAGAAAATCTTTGAACATCCACAAAAGTCAGGCTTGGAAATTATTGCGCACCAAAGTTTGCAACATATTTTGGATGCTTTTATTCCACTTACCACACCAAACAAAACTTTAAGTTTTAAAGATGGACGTTTGATGTCGATTTTAGAGCGTTTTGGTGCACGTTTTAGTGCTGATCATTATGACAATATTATGCAAGTTCTCGATATTGTGAGTAAATTTTCAGATCATCAAGCCTATAACTTGGCGCAAGAGTTACAGGGTAATAAGGTTGGTTTTTTTTAATATTTATCATTTTCTAATGTAGGTATCTAAAAGCAACAAAGCTGTAGTTTCATAAATTTTGTAATACATGAGTCAATCCAAACAGCTGGAGTATTCAATGATTAGTGCGAGCATTTATACACTTGATTATCAAAAATATTTATCTATAGAAGCCAATCCGTCCCAACATCTTATCCATCATGTATTCATCCGTAGCAGTGCTCATCAACTGGTAGATTACATTTTTGAATTAGACCGGACTAATCAAATGGAGTTAATGACTGAAAAGTTAGATTCTCTAATCAATTATTATCAGGTTAAATGCTCTGATCTGTTGCCTTTTTTGATTTCGTATATTCAAAAATCTGTAATAAATGGACATTGGTTAGACTTTGAACTCATCAGACTGAATCAAGTTTATTATTTACAACATCACCCCGAGCAGATATTAACGATCAGAACCATTGACCATAGTTAGAGAAGTAAATAATCAACTATTGCCTGTTGCTTAGATCAAATCCACACGGAATCGCAAAGAAATCCTCAAAGCACTTTTGCGTTTAGAGCAAATGGCAACTACTATTCAACCATGAACAAAATAAGTGAACACATGCAATGATCGGATGTCTAATTGGTGAAGTCTTGGCTTTAGAAGCACCAACTGTACTTTTAAATGTAAATGGCGTGGGTTATGAAATTGACACCCCCCTTTCAACTTTTTGCCAACTGCAAAAAGGTCAAAAAGTCACACTATGGACGCATTTAGCCGTTCGTGAAGATGCTCAACTTCTTTATGGTTTTTTAAATCAGCAAGAAAAAATCATTTTCCGTACACTCCTCAAAGTCAATGGTGTTGGTCCTAAAATGGCTTTAGGGATTCTATCCACCTTGAGTGTTGAAATGTTGATTCATACTGTTGAAAATGAAGATATAAATACTTTAGTTAAAGTGCCAGGCGTAGGGAAAAAAACTGCTGAACGCTTAATGATTGAATTACGTGATCGTTTTAAAACGATGTCCTCAAGCACAGTTGCGAGTAATTCAACTGTTGAACAAATCCAATTTACGGGTAATTCAGCGGTTGCTGAGGCTGAAGCTGCGTTACAATCTTTAGGTTATAAACCTCTAGAGGCACAGAAACTAGTGAATGCTGCCAAAGGTGACTTTACAGAAGCCAGTGACATTATCCGTGCTGCACTTAAATCCATGAATAAATAAGATAGATCAAACATGCAAGACCGTTTAATCAGTGGTTCTGAAAAACCTGAAGATCATTTTGATCGTGCTATTCGTCCAACTTCATTAGAGGATTATATTGGTCAGCCTGTGGTACGCGAGCAAATGGAGATCTTTATTGGCGCAGCACGAGGACGTGGTGAAGCACTCGATCACACCCTTATCTTTGGTCCACCTGGTTTAGGTAAGACCACACTTGCCAATATTATTGCACGTGAAATGGGTGGCAATCTCAAGTCCACTTCTGGTCCCGTACTTGAACGTGCGGGCGATTTGGCGGCGATGTTGACCAATCTTGAAGAAGGTGATGTGTTATTTATTGATGAAATTCATCGTCTTTCACCTGTCATTGAAGAGATTCTCTACCCTGCAATGGAAGATTATCAACTCGATATTATGATTGGTGAAGGTCCTGCAGCACGTTCGATCAAACTCGATTTACCACCATTTACCTTAGTTGCAGCAACAACCCGTGCGGGTCTACTCACCTCGCCATTACGCGATCGTTTTGGGATTGTGCAACGTCTTGAATTTTATTCAGTTGAAGACTTAACTCACATTGTCACTCGCTCAGCGAATCTCATGGATGTTCCCATTACCCATGAAGGTTCAGTAGAAGTTGCTCGACGCTCACGTGGCACACCACGTATTGCCAATCGTTTGTTACGCCGTGTACGTGATTATGCACAAGTCAAGGGTACTGGTGAAGTGACCCAAGAAATGGCGCAACGTGCTTTAGATATGCTCAATGTTGATAAAGATGGTTTAGATACTTTAGATCGTCGTTATTTGTCGATGTTGTTAGAACGTTTTGATGGTGGTCCAGCGGGAGTTGAAGCTCTAGCCGCAGCAATGGCAGAGGATTCTGGTACTTTGGAAGATGTGATTGAACCCTATTTAATTCAGCAAGGTTATGCGATGCGTACAGCTCGAGGACGTATTGCGACTAATCAGGCATATCTACAGTTTGGTATGACACCACCTGAGCCAAAAAACTAAAACCAAGTTGAGCCCAAAGGAGAAGAAAAAACTTCTCCTTTTTTATTAATTTTTAAAATTGTCTTACAAAAATAATATTTACCTTATTTTATTTAAATATAATTAATTCAAAACTTAATCAAATTAAAATATTAATTTTGCTACAAATATAAAAAGGAGCACAAAAATGCTAAGTTTTTCAATGATCATGATTTTAGTTAGTTTTGCTGTTTTTGCGTTTTTATTATATTTTCGTTTTCAGCACTTAAATCATGTTCATTCAGAACCTATTCACCATTCATCACAACAACTTAGCAGTGACGAGCTACTTGAATTTGATCGCGAGATTAATAAAATTTTAAATAATCCACATCTATCAAATGTAGACAAAGAGCGTTTGACCAATGAATATGCTGAACAATATTTATTAAAAAACGCTATGGACGAAGCCTAAATAGATTAAGCTATGACCAGTCTAAAAATTTAATACACAATGAATTTAAATATGATTGTGTATTAAGTTTTTCTATTTTTATTTAAAACAAATATTTAGCATCATAATATATTCCAAACTTTCCTTAAAAAATAAATAAAATACGTAGTTCACCTTTATTATGGTTAAAATTTATACACCACAAAAGTTTTATTATCGCACAGAACCACCGCTATTTTTTGTAAGCATTGAAACCTTGTGCCATTGGACAATCAACTCAGAATGCTAAACTGCAAACCATTGTAGCGCTTGGTTTTATACAATTTTTAATCAGTTATAATTGTAAAAATCAAAAAGCTTATTTTATTGGTCAATGTAAAAACTGGAAAGGGTCATGGCAAACAAATTTGAGTTTCAAATCCGTGTATATATTGAAGATACCGATGCAGGTGGAATTGTTTATCATGCCAATCACATTCGTTTTATGGAGCGCACCCGTACAGAATGGTTACGTGCTTCAGGTATTGATCATTATTGGCATCAAAAAGACTATAACTTTGTTGTGCATAAAATAAATGTCAAATATATGCGCCCAATCCTTATGGATGACTTAATTACTGTTACAGCGCGTGTAGTTTCGTGTAAAGCAACGTCATTTGTATTGCAACAAAATATTTATCGTGGTGAAATCATGCTTGCTTCTGGTGAGGTTGAATTGGCATGTTTAAGTACTGAAATGAAACCTCGCCGTATTCCTGATGAAATCCGTGAGTTGATTCTTAGAGAATTAGCCCACGAATAAAAAAAATTTACTTGGCACATGTAACTATGGCAACTCAACTCGAATCTTCTCTGCACGTTTCTGATTTAATTTTACAAGCAAGTCCAGTGGTACAACTGGTCATGCTGGTTCTGGTACTCGCCTCTTTATTTAGCTGGTATCTGATTGCCAAGTTACATATGGGCTATAAAAAAGCCCGCCAAGGCGATGATCACTTTCAAAAAATTTTCTGGTCGGGTGCAGAGTTAAATACCTTATATAACAATGCACAACTTAACTCTAAACGTGATGGTTTAGAGGATATTTTCTATCAAGGTTTAAGCGAGTTTTTAAAACTTAAAAAACGTCATGCAGATACTGCCCCGATGATCGAAGGCACAGAACGTATTTTACGTGTTGGCTTAAGTCGTGATCAAAGTCGCTTGGAACAAGGCTTAAGTGCTTTGGCGAGTATTGGTTCTGTTGCACCTTATGTCGGTTTATTCGGTACTGTTTGGGGCATCATGAATGCCTTTATCGGTTTAGCGCAAGTCGACCAAGTGACTTTAGCCACCGTTGCACCTGGTATTGCTGAAGCGTTGATTGCCACCGCAATTGGTCTTTTTGCTGCGATTCCTGCTGTTTTGGCATTTAACCATTACACTGCTAAAGGTGAAGAAATCTATTCTGATCGTGCATTATTTGCTGAAGAAATGGTGGCGCTATTACAACGTCAGTCTGTGGGTTCAACACAGGACAATGACTAATGGCAATTCAACGTTCAGGACGCTTTGAACGCGTCAAAAAGCCTTTAAAGAGCGACATGAATGTCGTTCCTTATATTGATGTGATGTTGGTGCTTTTGGTGATCTTTATGGTCACTGCACCGATGATCAGCACTGGTATTAAAGTAGATCTACCTCAAGCGAACAGTACTCCGATTCAATCACAAGATCGTCCTGCTATTGTGACTTTAGAAGCGGATGGAACGATTAAGCTTGAATACAGTCAATATAAAAATGATGTGATGAACTTAGAAGAGCTCAAAACTGCCTTGACAGATTCACAAGCGCAAGCGCAAGAAAATAAAAAGCAGTTTAATGTTCTCATTAATGGTAGTGAATCTCGTCCTTATGGTGATGTGATGAGTTTAATGTCTGCCTTGCAAGAAGCAGGACTTAACCAAGTTGGACTACTGACCGAGCCTTTAAAGTAAGCTATGAAAGATTTTAATAAGCCACAATCCAAAGAAAATGCGATTGCACTTGGGTTCACCGTTGGTGTCCATGTCGTGGCGCTTGTTGGCTTACTTTTTTTGGGTATGAGTAAACCACTTGAACCACCTAAGCAGATCAAAACGGTATTGGTCAAACCTGAAGATATTCCACCACCAGAAGCTGAGCCTTTGGAAATTACAGATGCAAACGAAACTGCGGATAGCACTGTTGCCGAAAATGTTCAACAAACGGCTGAACCTGTAACGGATGCACCAAACATTCCAATCATAGCCCTACCTCTTCCAACACCAACGCCTAAAGTTGACATGCAAAAGGCAGCGGCTGAGGCAAAAGCCGCTGAAGCTGAACAAAAGGCAGCCGCTGAAGCAGCAAAAGCCAAAGCCAAAGCTGCTGATGCAGCACGCTTAAAAGCAGCAGAAGCAGAAAAAGCTCGTCTAGACGCTGCCGAAAAAATTCGCCAAGCTAAAAATGATGCTGAAAGAGCTAAAGCTGAAGCAAATGCCAAAGCCAAGGCAGAAGCTGCAGCCGCAGCTAAACGTGAAGCAGTCGAAAAAGCGAGAGCGGAAGCCAATGAAAAAGCACGTCAGGCAAAAGCAGAAGCTGCTGCAAAAGCGAAACAAGAAGCAAATGCAAAGGCTAAAGCGGATGCTGCTGAAAAAGCACGCCAAGATCGTGCTGCAAAATTAGCACAGGAAAAAGCTGCACAAGCTGCTAAAGCCAAGCAAGAGGCTGCAGAAAAAGCGAAACGTGAAAAAGCTGATGCTGCTGCAAAAGCTAAGCAAGAGGCTGCGGACAAAGCCAAACGTGAAAAAGCTGACGCTGCTGCTAAAGCTAAGCAAGAGGCTGCGGACAAAGCCAAACGTGAAAAAGCTGACGCTGCTGCCAAAGCCAAGCAAGAGGCAAATGAAAAAGCCAAAGCGGATGCTGCTGCAAAAGCAGAGGCAAAACGTAAAGCAGATACAGAAGCCAAAGAGAAAGCAGCCGCTGAAGCCAAAGCCACTGCTGCTCAAAAAGCCAATGAAGAAGCTGCAGCAAAAAAAGCGGAAGCAAAAAAAATTGCATCTTCTGCAAAACGTGATTTTGAAAACAAAGTCCGTAGTGCTTGGCGTATGCCTAGTAATTCTTCTGGACAAAAAGCATCGGCACGTGTCACTTTAACAGACAGTGGAGCTGTAGCTTCAGTGGTTGTCAATGCTTCTGATCCAGATGTAAAAGCCAGTGTTGAACAAGCGGTACGAAATGCTGCGCCCTTCCCTATGCCATCTGATCCAGATGCACGACGTGAAGCACGTAGTTTTACAGCTAATTTTACAGTCAAATAAAGCCCAATTACACATGTTGCTCATGCAGCATGTGTAATGATCATTAACAAACTTATAGGTATTACTCAAATAATTGCAATTAAAATCAAATTTCGCAACTTATAATCAATATTTGCATTTTTTTCTGATTTAGCATCATTCTTATATTTTAATCCGCAATATAATCACATTAGGGAATGCCATGTCTGAATCCTCTATTCATTTCGATTTAAATGCTATAAATACCAACTTTAAAGATCATGGATTATTTGGTCCTAACTCAATCAGCTGGAAAGTTTGGTCTCATCCTGCTGCGTTCATCGGACTCACACGATCATTTTATATCGAAGTTTTGGCAAGTATTGATGCTGCTGCAGCACTATCAGATCGTGCAACCTATAAATCCGACCCGATTGGGCGTTTAAGTCGTACCATGACCTATTTTCTAACTGTGATTTTTGCAGATACTGAAACCGTAAGCAAAGCCAATCAACGCCTGTTTAAGTTACATTCTCATATAAAAGGTGATATTCCACTGACAGGACAACAGTATAGTGCCCTCGATCCTTTATTGGTGGTAGGTACACATTTGATCACGTGGCATTCGGTTTATTATGCCTATGAAAAACTTGTAGGAAAGTTACCTGCTAAAGAAGAAGCGCAATTTTTTAGGGAAAGTGTGCAATATCTGATTTCTTTACAGGAAGTTTATCCTAATTTGAGTATTGAAACCGTCAAGGAAAGTGCCCGTAAACATGGTTATGCAATGGAAAAAATTGGCGATTTGACTGATCTTCCACA
Organism: Acinetobacter defluvii; assembly: GCF_001704615.3. NCBI lineage: Bacteria > Pseudomonadati > Pseudomonadota > Gammaproteobacteria > Moraxellales > Moraxellaceae > Acinetobacter > Acinetobacter defluvii. Next base: position 970,179 of record NZ_CP029397.2, on the reverse strand, counting down.
GACACGTCAAGAGTTTCGTACCTATATTCAGCTCACCAATAGTAAAGCAGCCATCACCCAACAAACGCGTGACATTATCAACATCTTGCTTGATCCATCAGGCGTTGAAACTGATGATCAAGTCATGCAAATGATTTTAAAATTTTATCCTGTGCTGAAAACCATTGTCGTTGCTTTAACGCCAAAAGAAATTTGCAAACTTGCAGGACTGCCACGTTCAGCTATGAAAGATAAAATTGCGATTCAATCAGGCAAAGCTTTAGTCAAAGCCATGCAAGCGCCTGCCGTGCTGAAAATATTTCAAGAAAAAATAGCGATGCAAGGTTATCAACTGATGCATCAAGCAATGATTTACTCCAAAAATCCAAGTTCTACTGAAAGTTTGCAGAAAATTGCATAATTTATTGCAACATTAAGCTTTTATTCTGTATGTGCTTTGCTATGATTTGGCTCTATTTAAAATAAAACTTAACAAAGAATATGAATCAAAAAGCAACAGTGAATGGCGCTATTGCAGGCATGTTCCGTGATTTTCTAACAGAACAAAATATTCAAAATGTAGAATTATTTCGCTACATGCAGTCTTGGCAGCCTGATGATCGGGTGCAACTCACTGAATTGGGTTTTATTCTGCATTCTATTTCCCAACTGCATCCTCGCGATGCTTTGGGCTTAAAAATCGCACAACATTTTCAACCTTCTTATTCAGGAGTCTTAGGTTATTTAATTTTACATAGTCGTGATTTTGAGCAGGCTATTTTGCAATTTAAAAAATATTATGCGCTGATGTGGGATGGTTTTGTGGTTGATATTATTGAAAATGATCAAACACTTAAAATTCAATGGAATGTGCCACAACTTGAAGACTATGCTGACAATAGTATATTGATGAATACTATCCGTATCGGGTATGAACTAGGTATCAGTTGTTTTATGCAAATGTTGTGGCAACTCAACCCAGATGAAAAAACTTTGAAACCACAATATATTGAACTACCTGGTGCAATGCCAAAAAACATCTTTATTTACGAATCCTTTTTTAACTGCCCCCTGTATTTTCAATGCAAAGTCGGAGCTATCATTTTTGAAAAAAACAATCTAAAGCAACCAATTAATCTGAGTCATGACTATTTTATAGCGCTATATCATCGCCAAGCTGAGGCGCAACTTAAATACATGCATCATTTGCATATTACCCCTGAAAATACAATATTAAATAAAGTACAAAAAGCGTTAGCTTTGGGGATTGATCAAGGTTCACCGACACTTGATTTTGTGGCAAAAGAAATGGCGATTTCCAAATCTAAATTGCTGAATCTATTACGTGAACAGAAATTAAATTTTAAAACTATTTTAGCCTCAATGCGTCTTGAACTCGCAAAAACCTATATTCAGGATGAGCAGCTCTCGCTATCCGATATTGCAAGTTTATTATCATTTTCAGAGCAAAGTGCCTTAAATCATTTCTTTAAGCGACACACGGGAATGACACCCAATCAATATCGGAAATCTAAACACAATTAATTTATATAAACTAAATTCGATTTTCCGATACAGAACATTAAAAAATAGCCATCAATGGCTATTTTTTGTAGAATATCGCTTTATTTCCCACGGTTTTGGTTATGACCTCTTGGATACCTCATGTTACTGTCGCGACTGTTGTCGAAAAAGACGGAAAATTTCTTTTTGTTGAAGAACATACCGAAGGTGTAATGCACACGGTATTTAACCAGCCTGCAGGTCATGTCGAATATGGTGAATCCATTGTTCAAGCCGCAATTCGTGAAACGATGGAAGAAACAGGTCATGCTGTCGAAGTCGATTCATTATTAGGAATTTACACTTATACCCCCCCAATGTTTCCAGATCGCACCTATTTTAGATTCTGTTTTTTAGCCCATGTGCTTGAATACTTCCCTGAAGCTGAACTGGATACAGGCATCATTGGACCAACGTGGATGACACTCGATGAATTGATCGAATCAGCACGTGCCCGCAGCCCATTGGTGATTAAAGCTGTACAAGATGCGCTTTCTGGGCAAAAATACCCACTTTCGCTCATCTATGAGCATCAAAACTCTCCTTTCATTTCAAATTTGGATGCTTAGTCCTATGCAACAACGTGTCATCGTCGGTATGTCGGGTGGTGTAGATTCATCTGTTTCTGCTGCGCTTTTACTTCAACAAGGTTATCAGGTTGAAGGGCTTTTCATGAAAAACTGGGAAGAAGATGATGGCACGGAATATTGTACGGCAATGGAAGATCTTGCTGATGCACAAGCCGTGTGTGACAAAATCGGGATTAAGCTACATACCGCAAATTTTGCCATGGAATATTGGGATCGTGTCTTTGAACATTTCTTAAAAGAATATGCTGCAGGTCGTACACCAAACCCAGATATTTTATGTAATAAAGAAATTAAATTCCGTGCATTTTTAGACCATGCGGTGAACTTGGGTGCAGACTTTATTGCGACGGGACATTATTGTCGTCGTGGGGAAACCTTGATCAATAGCCGTGGTGAAGAATATGCACCTTTACTGCGTGGCGTAGATCAAAATAAAGATCAAACTTATTTCTTGCATGCTGTACATGGTCGTGAAATTAACAAGACTTTGTTTCCTGTCGGGGAAATCGAAAAACCACAAGTACGTAAAATTGCAGAAGAACTTGGCTTAGCAACGGCTAAGAAAAAAGATTCTACAGGGATTTGTTTTATTGGTGAACGTCGTTTTAATGACTTTTTAAAGCAATATTTGCCTGCCCAACCTGGAAAAATTGTCCTTGATACAGGAAAAGAGGTTGGTGAACATCATGGCTTAATGTACTATACGCTCGGTCAGCGTGGTGGGATTGGCTTAGGCGGTCTTAAAGGTGCTGAAGAAGGGGCATGGTTCGTTCTACATAAGGATATTGCCAATAACCGTTTAGTGATCGGTCAAGGTCATGAACATCCTCTCATGCAAAGTACCATTTTATGGTCAGAGGCGATTGATTGGGTTGCTGGTGAGCAGGACATTCCTGAAGCTGGTTTTAAATGTACTGCGAAAACACGTTACCGCCAGCCCGATCAAATGTGTACTTTATTTAAAGATCCAAGTACGCCGAACGGGGTACGTGTGGAGTTTGATGAACCTCAACGTGCGGTCACACCTGGTCAAAGCGTGGTGTTCTATGCAGGTGAAATCTGCTTAGGTGGTGGCGTGATTCATCATACCAATGCACCAAAGCCTGATTTTATTGACTAAAATTATTTAACAAACTGAAAGGAATTTAGGCATGGTTGATCTTCCCTTTCAACAGCCTCAAACTTTGAATCAGCGCCAAAATAAAGCTTTGGCGTTGGCAGCAGTGTTTCAAGCAACACAGCTTACCCATATGACAGCAATGTCAGGACGTCAAAGTATTGGTGAAAGTGGTAATTTCTATTTTGAGCAACTCATTAAAGCCAGCCTAAATATCCGCCCACAAGATAATCAATCCTCACAAACTTTAGACTTTTTCTGTAAATTATCTGATATTTCCTTAGGCTTAAAAACTTTAGAAGGCAGCATTACCCAACCCTTTAATCCCGCACCAAAGTCTAAAATTCCCAAATTATCTAATGCCAAACTCCCTATGTCCTATGCGATGGCATTATTAGCCTTAGAAAAAAAAGTCTATGGCAATCCTAAATTTGTCGAAATCATTGAAAAATCTCAACAAAAAATATTAAAACAATTGTCTTTTTTCGATAATGACTATACCCATCCCAGTATTATTGCCAATCTTGCACAGACCTATGTCGATACTGCAGGACAAATCAATCCTCGTATTTTAGTGCGTGGCAATGCCGAAGCATTTAAAGACCCTTCACATACCAACCGTATTCGTGCCTGTCTATTTACAGGGTTACAAATGGCGCACCTTTGGCGTCAGCTCGGTGGTAGTTCTTGGGCAATGATTTTTAGCAAACGTAAATTGCTACGAGATATTCAAGAGCTTGCTCGCCTTCAATATCAGGTTGCATAACTTGAATGAAGCAGCATCTTTTTCGCTTTTCGTTTAATTCCAAAGTCTAAGGAATCTCTATGAACGCTTTAACTGCACTTTCGCCATTAGATGGACGCTATGCGAGCAAATGTGATGCTCTCCGTCCTTTCCTCTCTGAGTTTGGTTTGATCCATGCTCGTGTGACTGTTGAAGTGCGTTGGTTACAAGCGCTTGCGAACCGTCCTGAAATCACAGAAGTTCCTCCTTTTTCAGCAGAAACTAACGCTGCTTTAGATGCGATTGTTGCAAACTTCTCAGAAGACAATGCCAACCGCATTAAAGAAATCGAACGCACCACCAACCATGATGTGAAAGCGGTTGAATATTTCTTAAAAGAACAAATTGCGAACATCGCAGAACTTAAAAATGCAGGTGAATTCATTCACTTTGCATGTACGTCTGAAGACATCAATAACTTGTCACATGCTTTAATGTTGAAAAATGGTCGTGCTGTACTTGTTGAATCAATGCAACAAATCGTTGATGCAATTGCGAGTTTAGCTGAAACCCATGCAGAACAACCAATGTTGTCACGTACCCATGGTCAAACGGCTAGCCCAACCACTTTGGGTAAAGAAATGGCGAACGTGGCTTACCGTTTAGCACGCCAAATCAAACAATTTAACCAAGTTGAGTTGCTAGGTAAAATTAACGGTGCTGTAGGTAACTACAATGCACACTACTCTGCTTATCCTGAAATCAACTGGCCTGCACACTCGCAAGCATTTGTTGAATCTTTAGGTTTAACGTTTAACCCATATACCACACAAATCGAGCCACACGATTATATCGCTGAGTTATTTGATGCTTTACGTCGTTTCAACACGATCTTGATCGACTTTAACCGTGACGTTTGGGGCTATATCTCACTCGGCTTCTTCAAACAACGCTTGAAAGAAGGCGAAGTGGGTTCTTCAACCATGCCACATAAAGTCAATCCAATTGATTTCGAAAACTCTGAAGGTAACTTAGGCATTGCCAATGCTGTATTGGCACATTTAGGCGAAAAACTACCAATTTCTCGTTGGCAACGTGACTTAACAGACTCTACAGTGCTTCGTAATATGGGGGTAGGCTTGGCGCAAAGTTTAATTGCGTTTGAAGCTTGCTTAAAAGGCATCGGTAAACTTGAGTTAAATGCAGCACGTTTACTTGAAGATTTGGATCATGCACAAGAAGTTTTGGCTGAACCCATTCAAACCGTTATGCGTCGCTACAATGTTGAAAAACCATACGAAAAATTAAAAGCACTGACACGTGGGCAAGCCATGACTCGTGACATGATGGTTGATTTTGTTAATGGTAATGAGCTTGAAGCTGTGCCTGCTGCAGATCGTGCTCGTTTAGCCGAAATGACACCTGCCACCTATACAGGCAATGCAGCAGATCAAGCAAAACAAATCAAAGATTTGATTGCTAAGCTCTAAGTTTAGAATCTAATTTCAAAGATAAATAAAAACGAGGCTTCGGCTTCGTTTTTATTTATCCAAAATATTCAAACTCACTTGTATTATCAATAAAATCTATGGCATAAAAATATTTTAGAAGTATCTATTATCCTATATCATTCAGATTATTTTTTTAAACCATAAAAATTAAATGATCTATTATCAACTTACCTTAAAACATTGGCTGACCTTAGCAGTACTTGCCATTGCCATTCTCTTTGCAAGTATCCAGCCTTTAGAGTTTGAGTCCTACCTGCTCCACCAAGTAGGCACAGTACTTATGCTGATCATGCTGTTTATTTGTTTAAAAAAATTTGGGCTAAGTTATTCTGCATTTTTACTCTATATTTTATTTTTACTGATCCACGTTTCTGCTGCCCATTATTTATATTCATACGTTCCTTATAATGCATGGATTAAAGCGATTTTCCATTTTGATTTAAATCAAATAATGGGTTGGCAACGGAATATGTATGATCGTTTGGTTCATCTCGTATATGGATTATTTCTGTACCCATTTTTTTATCGTTTATTTCAAGTGTGGTTACCTGCTTTAACGCATAAAGCATTATTTTTAATCACAGTGCAATTCATCATGGCAAGTAGTCTATTTTATGAGTGGATCGAATGGTGGATTGCCATTGGTTTATCGCCTGAACAAGCTGAAAATTATAATGGGCAACAAGGCGATATTTGGGATGCTCACAAAGATATGTTTTTAGCCACTCTTGGCGCGATATTTACAGGCTTAGTTATGTTAATGACGACTAATAAAAATAAAAAAGCACTCGATTGAGTGCTTTTTCTTCATTTAAGATGATCTAAATCAAAGTTTAGGATCACGCATTTGCACTAAATTGGCATTCGCTTGGGTAAAAGTATCCACTAATTTATTCACCATAGATGGAATTAAACTATCTGCCATTTGCGCAGCTTGTAAACCTAACTTTTCACCCAAAGTTGGTTTACGGCGAGTCTGAATCGCATATACATCATGCTGTGGTAACAAACTCAGAATATATTCATCTGAAGTTTGCAACTTCTCTACTAAATTAAGATTTAAAGCATCTTCACCATACCAATGCTCACCTGTTGCTACTTTTTCTACATTTAACTGCGGACGATACTTTTCAACAAAGTGTTTGAACAAAGCATGGGTTTGTTGCAACTCTTCTTCAAACTTGGCTTTACCTTCTTCCGTATTTTCACCAAACATGGTTACAGTACGTTTGTATTGCCCTGCGGTATATAACTCAAAATCAATATTATGCTCTTTCAATAAACGATTAAAATTAGGTACTTGAGCCACAACACCGATTGAGCCAACCACAGCAAATGGCGCAGAAATAATCTCTGAAGCAATACATGCCATCATATAACCACCACTTGCTGCAACTTTATCGACACAAATGGTTAAATGAAAACCTGCATCACGCAAACGTACCAACTGTGCTGCCGCTAAACCATAACCATGTACCATTCCACCTGGACTTTCTAGGCGTACCACCACACGATCACGCCCTGCTTTGGCCGTTGCTAAAATCAACGTAATTTCTTCACGTAAATTTTCTACTGCGGATGCTTGTACATCACCTTTGAAATCTAAAACATAAATTTTTTGATTGGTCTTTTTACGTGCACGGGCTTCTTTAGCAAATTGTTGGGTGAGCTGTAAAAGCTCTAGTTTTGATGCGGTGGTTTGTGCAATTTTTTTTCGTTGTTCGTTAATACGTGTATTTAAATGACTCACACGAATTTCAGCAGGCAACTTAGGTAAATGAAATAACATATAAATTCTAGTCTCTAAAATAAGATAAATCTTTTTCATTAAGATGTGGTCAAAACCAACTAAATTCAATGACTATTTTGCAAAAATTGGACAGATAACCTTTAAAGATAAATCAAAAGCTTGGTATTTTTTAATAAACCCTTCATTTTATTATAAATAAAATAGTTATATAAATAGGCTAACTTAAAGCAATAAAAAAGCACCTTACGGTGCTTTTTTTACGCCTACATCTTTAGCGATTAAGCGTCAGGCGCTGGGCTGTATTGTTCAACTAATGGTTTTAACTCGCCATTTTGGAACATTTCCAGCATAATATCACTGCCACCGATCAACTCGCCATTGATCCATAATTGTGGGAATGTAGGCCAGTTTGCAATTTGTGGCAAAATTGCACGAATATCTGGATTTTCCATGATATTAACATAAGCAAATGGACGACCGATTTGGCTAAGTGCTTCTACTGCACGCGCAGAAAAACCACATTGTGGGAATTGTGGTGTGCCTTTCATATAAAGAAGTACAGCATGTTTAGCAATTTGGTCGCGAATTAACGCTTCTGTATCACGCGCTTGTTCAGTCATTGATTAAATCCTCAACTCATCTGTCTGCATTATACCTAAATCCAACGTAAAGAGTATGACTTGACGATTATTTCCAATTTTATTTGTATTTAGGCTTTAAATCTGCCTCAGTTTTTGCTTATATAATCTTTTAATTTTTCACTCCTCAGATAAGAGTAAGTCATGAACAACATTACCCTCGCTCCGGTACAAACTGATCAACCATCGCATTTGATGCCTGTATTTAGCCGTCAACCGATCAGCTTTGTACGAGGACGAGGTTCTTATCTTTATACCGAAGATGGCACTGAATATTTAGATGCTTTAACCGGAATTGCGGTGTGTGGTTTGGGTCATGCACACCCTGTGCTTGCTGAAGCAATTGCCGATCAAGCTGCGACCTTGATTCATACGAGTAATATCTATGAAGTGCCTTGGCAAACTGCGGCTGCACAAAAACTTGCAGAAGTGTCAGGTATGGAAGAAATTTTCTTCTCTAACAGTGGTGCAGAATCCAACGAAGGTGCGATCAAAATTGCCCGTAAATTTGGTCATATGCAAGGTGTGGCTCACCCTAAAATTATTGTCGCTGATCATTCTTTTCATGGTCGTACGCTTGCTACATTGTCTGCAACAGGCAATAAAAAAGTTCAAGAAGGTTTTGCACCTTTGGTCGAAGGTTTTATCCGTGTACCTTTTGGTGATATTGAAGCCATTGAAGAAGCTGCGATTCAGCATCCAGATATTGTAGCGATTTTGGTTGAACCGATCCAAGGTGAAGGCGGTGTAAACACTGCTCCGCAAGGCTTTAGCTATCTTGAAGAGATTCGCCACATTTGTAACCAACACAACTGGCTCATGATGTTGGATGAAGTACAAACGGGGAATGGTCGTACAGGTAAATACTTTGCCTATCAACATACCAACATCGTACCAGACGTTTTAACCACTGCAAAAGGTTTAGGCAATGGTTTTCCGATCGGTGCGGTGATGACACAAGGTCGTGGTGTTGGGGTGCTAACTGCGGGTAATCATGGTTCTACTTATAGCGGTACGCATTTAGGTTCACGTATTGTCTATACCGTGATTGATTTAATCCAAAAAGAAAATATCGTTGAAAATGCTGCTAATATTGGTACATATTTGGTTGATCAATTCCGTAGCCAACTTGCTGAGCAAAATGTAATTGTACGTGGTTTTGGTATGATGATCGGTATTGAATTACCGAAAGATTGTGCCGAGTTGGTCAATATTGCCCGTGATGAACACAAACTTATCATTAATGTAACCTCAGGTAATGTGGTACGTTTACTTCCTGCGCTAAATATGAACAAAGAACAAGCGGATGATTTACTACAACGTTTGGTGCCTGCAATTAAAAACTTTGTTGCATAAAGCTTCTGTGTTCTTCAAACTAAATATCAAATAGGGTGTCATCAGATGCCCTTTTTATTCTCTTATATTTTCTAAAATGTTAATCTCATTCAAAACATAAAAAAACCGAGCTATTTAAATAACTCGGTTTAATTCACCAATACTATAAATCAAGCAACATTGGCTATTTAGAGAATCGGGTTGTAGCATCTTTAAGAAGCTTCCTGATAGATACGTCCACCTGGGAGCTGGCTAAAGTACTGCTTTAAAGCATCTAAACAACGGTGAATTTTCATTGGCTGTTGTTCACGCTTTAAAATCATCGCATTTAAGGTAAAAGCTGGCAATTTCCACTCTGGTAATACTTCAACCAATGTGCCATTTTTCAACTCTTTTTGCACATCTAAATATAAAATTCGTGCAATCCCATGACCGTTTTGACATAAAGATTTTGCAACAAAAACATTATTGGTTTGTAAACGATTGCGCATATCTACCTTAATGTTTTCGCCCGATGTCACCTGTTGAAATGAAAAATTTTGATAATTTTTCATAATATTAACTGGAATCAAATCGTGATTGACTAAATCTTCTGGGCGTGAAATTGGTGCCGTTTGATTTAAGTAACTTGGTGATGCCACCAGCACTTGATCAACACGTGCAAGTGGAATACTGGTTAAATGATTTGAATCTTCAACTTTTGAACACATACGAATCGCAATATCAATACGCTCTTGAATTAAATCAATAAATTGATTATCTGCTTCAAAATGTACCATTAATCCACGATGCGCAGACATCCAATGTGACAAAGCTGGAACAACATGCGTTGCACCAAGTTCAGGTGTTGTTGCAATACGCAATTCACCGACTAAATCATCACGTAATTCATTAATACGAATTTTGCCGCGCTCTGCTGCTGCCAACATTTCTTGGCAACTATGGAAAAAAGCTTGACCCGCTTCTGTTAGGCTCAATTTTCTTGTAGAACGATGAAGTAGAGTTACCTCCATTTCTTGTTCTAAAGAGCGAACCTGTTGACTCACGGCACTCGTGGTAATGCCTAAATCGCGTGCAGCACCACTGAATGAGCTTTTTTCAACGACACAAGCAAATACACCCATTGCTCGAAGTTGATCTAACATAAATTTCCCTCTGAAATCATGAGATGCTTCACACTTTTTATTAAAAGCAACTCATTGTATTATACGAAGAAAATTTATATTTGCACCAAATAAATCATACAGACGGTAAAATAGTTGCGGGATTTATGGCTTTCCCATTTAAACGAATCTGGAACTCTAACATGGTTCTTGTGGTACCCGATGCTCCCATTTCCGCAATTTTTTGTCCTGCTGTGACATTGTCACCACTTTTCACTAAAATTTTACTGTTATGCGCATAAGCTGTGATGTAACCATCTACATGTTTCACTAAAACCAGATTTCCATATTCTTTTAAACCATCTGCAGCATAAACGACTTGACCATTTGCAGCAGCAAAAATTGGATCACCCACATTTCCGCCAAAACGAATGCCTTTAATATTCTGTGCCAAATTATAATTTGCAATCACTGGACCATTTGAAGGTTTTACCCAACGTAAATTAGAAGCTATTGATGAACTCGGTGTCGTTGTGGCAGGTACAGTCGGTACGACTTGGACTGGCGTTACAGGCTGAGGAGCTGTGGTTGCTGTTTGTGCACTCGGTAGATTAATCGTTTGACGTTTAATTTCAGTATTTGAATTATTTAAAGCTTGTGTCGTTGGGCGATTATTATTTGAGCCTCCTGACTTTTTCAAACGAATGGATTGATTGACATAAATACGATATGGCGGTGCAATATCATTCATTTCTGCAATACTAATATAACTCAATCCATAACGTGCAGCGATCCCACTTAATGTATCACCTGAGCGTACGGTGTAATAGTCAGGTGCATTGGCATAGCGGACAGGATTGTTAATTTGTGGTTTTGATGCACACCCAGTCATGACTAAGGTTGTAATCACAGCGGATGATAATACAACTGCATTTATCCAGCTTTTAGGGGATAGATAAAATGGCTGTGACCGTAACGAAAGCATGGAATTTCCTCTCCAGAATACAATTTTTTTAAATAGATGTTCTAAGATTAGCAAAAAAGCTTGGTCTTTGATGGTTTAACTCAGCTTTTTCACAAACTTATAACATAGCGTTCGAGCAAGCACCTAGGTTTGTAAGAACTGCTGTTGCAAATGATTTAAAATACTGTAGTTGGTGGCATCCATGTGAATAGGCGTAATGCTTACAAAACCATTCGCTACAGCAAAAAAGTCTGACTGAATATTCAGCTCATTCTTTTTCGGATCAGTTACAGCCTCACCTGCCAGCCCAATCCAATACACTTGGCGACCACGTGGATCAACCTGACTAGTAATTGGTTTGGATTGAATACGACGCCCTTGATAAGTCACTTGTGCACCTTTGAGCTGTGCAACATCAGGAATGTTAATATTTAAAATATGACGCTCAGGTAAGATAGGAATACCTTTTGCAATAAAATCATGTACCCATTTAGCTGCCACAGCATAATCTTTTGGGCTGTTATAAGAGCGCACATTACTCCCAGCGAGTGAAACAGCGATCGCCGCTTGTCTCATCAAACGCCCTTCAAATGCCGCTCCCACTGTACCCGAATACAAGACGTCATCACCTAAATTCGCACCACTGTTAATACCGCTAACCACCAAATCAAACTCAAAGTTAAACAAACCATTCATTGCCAAATACACGCAATCCGCAGGTGTACCATTCACCGCCCATATATCTGGACTGACCTCAATAGGACGTAAAGGTCGATCCAAGGTTAAAGCACTCGAAAACCCACTTCGCTCACTTTCAGGTGCAACAATAACCACACGACCTAACGGTTTTAGTGCTTGTGCTAAAGCTTGTATTCCAGGTGCAAACACACCATCATCATTGGCTATCAGAATATTCACACAGTTTCTCTTTAATCAAAATAAGTTTAAACAATTGCCTGATATGGTAGCAAAAATATACCCCCATCATTTTACACTTTGATTATTGAAAGGTTTTTTTATTGCATCGGTATTTAAAGCGCTATCATTTAAAACGACATGTTTAATCTAAACTAAAGTTTAAATTTTATAGAAATGCGCTGTAAACCGTACCTTGACTATAAGCATGAGCATCTTTGATAAAAGTGGATAACATTTGCATTGATTGTGGTATTTACGTATCTAGATCTAGGCAGTAAATTTACTTAACACTCAAATTTTATTTAAATCCAACATCTTCAATACATTTTCTCTATTTTATTTTCATAGAATATGTTTATTCTAGTCGAATCATTAAGTTAATAAGGTTGGTTATGCGTACTCTTTTAAAAACGCTTGCTGTAGGGATTTTATCTACCTCTTTTATCGCAATGCCAAATGCATTTGCTGCTGACAAAAAAGCAAAAACGGCTACGCAAGATGAAAATATTGAAGTAACTCAACACAATGTAACCAATGAAGAGCTTGCTGCAATTTATGTACTTTCAGACATTTGTCCGAAACTGGTCAAAAATGATGAGGCATTCGAGGCAGGTTATGCACGTTTAGTCAAAGATTTCTTACCTGATTCGGCAGACCCAGCAGCTGAATTAAAAAAATTAGCCAAAGAAAAATCTTTTAAAAGCGTGCTAAAAGAAGCACAAAATGATGCTAAAAAAGCAGGAAAAGCAGCCAATACTGGCGTGTGTGAAGATGTGCTCAACTATCAGCCACAAAACTGATTGACCGAACTGCCAGTCACGAATTAGTTACAAATCCAGTCAAATAAGCCGACTTAACCCATAGAAGTCGGCTTTGCTTTGTCCTAAAATGCTAGGTTCTTTTAGTGCTCGTACAAAGATTGGAACTACCTAGAATGACCCGAAAAAGCGCCCTCGCTGCATTATTACTTCTTCCTTCATTTTCCTATGCAGCAACTGTTTTATCGAATCCACCAGAATTAAATAACAAATCTTATGTTTTGATGGACTATGAAACAGGGCAAATCCTCGCATCTAAGAATGAAAATGAAAAACTCGCACCAGCGTCCATGACGAAAATGATGACGAGTTATATCATCGAACAAAAATTACTAAAAGGCGACCTGACAGAAGACGAAAAGGTTCGTATGAACGAGTCGGCTTGGTGTCGTGGTAGTAGTACTGAATCTTGTATGTATGTCCCACTCAATGGTACAGCGACCGCACTTGAGATGTTACGTGGGATTATTGTCCAATCTGGAAATGATGCTTCTAAAGCAATGGCTGAGCATATTTCTGGAAATGAAGGTACTTTTGCACATGAAATGAACCAAGAAGCAAAACGTATTGGCATGACCAACACGCATTTTATTAATGCCACAGGGATGCCTGCTGAAGGTCATTATTCAACAGCAAAAGATATGGCAATGCTTGCAAAACATATCATTCATGACAGTTCAAAATATTATCCAATCTACTCAGAAAAAGAATTTACCTTTAATGGCATCAAACAAGGTAACCGCAATGCCCTACTGTATACTGACCCAAGTGTTGATGGCTTAAAAACAGGTCATACAGATGAAGCAGGCTACTGCTTAACAACATCTGCAAAACGTGGTCCAATGCGTTTAATCTCCGTAATTTTTGGTGCGCCATCTATGAATGAACGTGCATCGCAAACACGTGAGTTATTGTCTTGGGGTTATTCAAACTTTGAAACAGTGAATGTTCAACCTGCTAATAAAGTGATCGCCAAAGCCAAAGTTTATTTTGGTAAAGAAAATGAAGTTCAAGTTGGTTTACCTGAAGCTTTCAATGTCACCATGCCAAAAGGTCAAGCTGATGCGATCAAAACCCAAATTTCTGTACAACCTAATCTAAATGCACCACTACAAAAAGGACAAGTGATTGGTAAATTGACTGCAACATTAAATGGTAAAGTCATTACTGAAAAACCGTTAGTTGCAATCAACGCTGTTGAAGAAGCAGGCTTCTTCTCACGTATGCTTGACCACATTAAAATGTTCTTTAGCAACTTATTCTAATTTGCTTAAAGCAACAAAAGAAAGCATTCATGTCTAGGATATGAGTGCTTTTCTTTTATAATCAAATCAATTGTTTTTTGAAAATAAATGGATCTTATGAAAAAGAATATTCGTAGTTATCTAGAACATCATCCTAAAATTGACTCGACTTGTTATATTGATGAGATGAGTGTCATTGTCGGTGATGTAAGCCTAGCAAAAAATGTATCTGTGTGGCCTTTTGCCGTGATTCGCGGAGATGTAAATTCGATTCAGATCGGACAAAATAGCAATGTACAAGATCATTGCATGCTACATGTCAGTCATAAAAAAGCATCTAAACCTGAAGGTTCACCCTTGATCATTGGTGAAGATGTAACGGTTGGACACCATGTAACTTTGCATGGCTGTCATATTGGTCATCGTGTTTTGATCGGTATTAATACTGTAGTTTTAGATGATGTGATTATCGAAGATGATGTGATGATCGGTGCTGGCAGCCTAGTCCCGCCCCGCAAAGTCCTTAAAAGTGGCTATTTATATGTAGGAAGTCCTGTACAGCAAGTTCGTCCATTAACTGAAGCGGAAAAAGAGTTTTTACCCTATTCGGCACGACACTATGTCAAAGTTGCCAACAACTATTTAGAAAATGAAATATCAAAATAAATACCCGCTTTGCCAAATCGTATTTACTATTTCATTGAACATTCATAATTACATGCTTTATATAGATTAAAATCATGTCTTTATGCTACAACGTTATTCATAGTTAAAAAATCAATATTTGAGTACATGAACCCCCATGAAAATGACGCCTAAACACTTACTCGGTTTGGCAGTAATCTTGGCTTCTTTTAGCCCTGCCTTCGTGACATCAACGTATGCACAATTGCATTTAGAAATTGCCAAAGCACCAGAGCAAGCACCCAAAATTGCGATTCTCCCATTTGGAAATGACCAAACGATTTATCCTATTGTTGAAAATGACTTAAACCGTTCAGGTCGTTTTAGTAGTGCATCAAAAAATCTTCCTGCAACGGCAAGTATTAATAATATAAATGCTGCTGCATGGAAAGCCAGCGGTGTACCTTATGTGGTTGTGGGTGAAAGTAAGGCGAATCCTGATGGCTCATTAGCCGTACATTACCAACTTTATGATGTCGAAAAACAACAATTTTTACTAAATGAATTACTGACTGTACCTGCTTCTCGCCTTCGCTCTGCTGCTCACATGATTTCAGATGCGATCTATCAGGCATTAACAGGGATTAAAGGTGATTTTAGTGGGCGCATTGCCTATGTGCTGCGTAATCCTGCGACACCTGAGCAACGCTATACTTTACAAATCGCCGATACGGATGGCGAACAACCAAAAACCATTTTGACTTCTCGTGATCCTATTTTATCGCCTGCTTGGACACCTGATGCTCAAAAAATTGCCTATGTTTCCTTTGAAACCAAACGTCCTGCAATCTATGTACAAGACTTAGCAACAGGTCAACGTGAAAAATACGCAAGCTTCCGTGGTCTAAATGGCGCACCAAGTTTCTCTCCAGATGGAAAATTCATGTTATTTACCGCATCTATGCATGATAATCCTGAAATTTATCAAATGGACTTAGAAACTCGTCAAGTGAAACGCATGACCAATGACAGTGCGATTGACACTGAAGCACGTTATGCCCCAGATGGTAAATCCTTTATCTTTACCTCAGATCGTGGTGGTTCAGCACAAATTTATCGCTATAACTTAGCAGATGGGACAACCAAACGCTTAACTTTCCGTGGTGCTTTTAACGCGCGTGGCTCGCTCAGTGCAGATGGCAAATACGTTGCATTGGTACACCGCCCATCTGGCAGTAACTACAAAGTTGCTATTCAAGAGATTTCGACAGGGATTACCAATATTCTGACACCAACCAGCCTAGATGAGTCACCAAGCTTCTCACCAAATGGACAAATGGTGGTCTATGCAACACGTGAAGGCAATCGTGGATTATTGTCCATCATGTCAACTGATGGTCGTTTCCGTATGAATTTACCAAGTGAACAAGGTGAAGTCCGTGAGCCTGCATGGGCACCGAAGTAATTCAAATCCAATTTGTATGTCAATAATGCTGTAACTTTTAAAATAACTTTATGGAGTTAACAATGAATACGATTAAATACTTAGCATTGCCCCTCTTAGCTGTTAGCTTGGTCATGACTGGTTGTGCAAACCGCAAACCTACTACAGATGCTAACGTCACAACTACGCCAAGCAGCAGTGTAAATACTTCTGGTTTAAGTGAAGATGCAGCACTCAACGCACAAAACTTAGCTGGTGCATCTGCAAAAGGTGTGACTGAGGCAAATAAGCCGTATCTTGCGAAACGTGTAGTCCATTTTGACTATGACAGCAGTGATCTTTCAAATGAAGATTATCAAACTTTGCAAGCACACGCTCAATTCTTAGTTGCAAATGCAAACTCTAAAATCGCTTTAACAGGTCATACCGATGAACGTGGTACACGTGAATACAACATGGCTTTGGGCGAGCGTCGTGCGAAAGCAGTCCAAAGCTACTTGATCACCAATGGTGTAAACCCAGGTCAATTAGAAGCAGTGAGCTATGGTAAAGAAATGCCTATCAATGCTGGTCACAATGAAGCAGCATGGAAAGAAAACCGTCGTGTAGAACTTAATTATGAAGCGGTTCCACCGTTATTAAAATAATCGTTACAAGACAAGTTACTCGACCAAGCGAGTAATAATAAAAAAAGCGCTCATTTCAAATGGACGCTTTTTTATAAATTAAGATTCAGTTTCAGTGTGCTTGGGGCTTTGCATGGATTCAATTAAGTCATGCTTATTGAACTTTTTATATTCAGGTTTTGCTTCGTAATCTTTCCATGCATCTTTCACATTTTCAGCACTAATTTCATCTAAATCAATACCATCACTTGGAGTTGGCGTTGCTTCAAACTTTTTCGTAGTCATAACGATGCTCCTTAAAACGCGATCCTTAGTACTGTCAACATAGCACTTTCTAAAATACTTGCAAGGGCAAAATCACGACAAATAACACAGGATAATTTTTATTTTGAGGCAAACTCATCTAAAATAACCCGATTGTTTAATTTGTTAGAAAATTATCGCTTTATTGGAGCAGCTTTGCTATGTCAAATCGCACTTTATCCCAGTATTTAGAACAACAACAAGGGAATTTAACACCTGAACTTGCTGATGTTATTGAAACAATTGCAAGCACTTGTAAATCTATTGACCAACTCCTACAAAAAGGTGCATTGGCTGGTGTTTTAGGAAGTGCACAACATGAAAATGTTCAGGGCGAAGAGCAGAAAAAACTTGATGTCATTTCAAATGATTATTTAATTGATGCCTTAAAAGTCAATAAAAATGTTGGCGGTTTGGCTTCAGAAGAATTAGACGAATTCACCCCTGCCCAAGAAAATGGTAAATATTTAGTTTTATTTGATCCACTGGATGGTTCAAGTAATATCGACATTAATATGTGTGTTGGTACGATTTTCTCCATTTTAAATGCTAAAAATGCAGTCACCCAAGCAGAAGACTTTATGCAAGCAGGCAAAGAGCAAGCTGCTGCGGGTTATGTACTTTATGGACCATCAACAATGATGGCGTTAACGGTAGGCGCAGGCACAGTATTTTTTACTTTTGATCCTGAAAGCAAAGAGTTTTTACTCACGTCTGAAAATATCCAAGTCGCTGCTGATACCAAAGAGTATGCGATCAATGCATCAAATCAACGTCATTGGGAAGCGCCAGTAAAACGTTATATTGATGAATTACAAGCAGGCAAAACCTCTATCCGTGAAAAAGATTTTAATATGCGTTGGGTGGCGTGTATGGTGGGTGATATTCACCGTATCCTTTGCCGTAGCGGTATTTTCTTATATCCATACGACACCAAAGATCCGAAAAAAGCGGGTCGTTTACGCTTAATGTATGAAGCAAACCCGATGAGCATGCTGATGGAGCAAGCTGGTGGTGCATCGACGACAGGTCGTATTCGTATTTTAGACATTCAACCCACGGAACTACATCAACGTGTTCCTGTAGTAATCGGCTCTAAAAATGAAGTTGAGTTGGTCACTCGCTACCATAATTAAATTGTAATAGTTTTTAAAAATTTTACTCTCTATCGCAGGGAGTAAGTCCATTCAGGGGTTGTTGCAGATGCACAACCCCAATTTACATCTTTTGGATACACTCCCATGCCCACCATTTTTTTAGAATCTCGTGACAACCCCAAAATTAAACACTTACGTGGCTTGATTGAACAAAATAGTTATCGTA
The DNA here is from genome assembly GCF_001704615.3 of Acinetobacter defluvii. NCBI lineage: Bacteria > Pseudomonadati > Pseudomonadota > Gammaproteobacteria > Moraxellales > Moraxellaceae > Acinetobacter > Acinetobacter defluvii. Next base: position 951,605 of record NZ_CP029397.2, on the reverse strand, counting down.
AAAAACAAGCGCAAACGGTACTTGAAGGTACACATCTATGCCTATCTTGGCTTGAGAAAAAACGTAAAATCAACTCAATTTTTACCACTGAACGTGCACTTGAACATGAAGACTTTGAAAAAATTGCAGAATATTATCAAGGTGTAATTTTTGTCCTGAGTGAAACTTTGTATAAAGATTTAAGTACACTCGGCACAACCTTAGCCTGTTTAGCGATTGTTGATTTACCAACATCCACTCAGGCTTTGAATTTTACTGAAGACACCCTCATCTTAGAAAATGTCCAAGATCCAGGCAATGTGGGTACATTGCTACGTTCTGCAGCAGCAGCAGGCATTGAACAAATTGTCTGTACCAAAGGCTCTGCATCTTTATGGTCACCACGTGTCCTACGTGCAGGGATGGGTGCGCATTTTTCTCTACAGACTTATGAAAATATTGTTTTAGAAGATATTCTTAAGCAATTTAAAATCCCAGTATATGTCACCAGTTCACATGAATCTGAAAGTTTATATAGTCAAAACTTACGTCCCCAATGCGTTTGGATCTTAGGCAATGAAGGTCAAGGGGTTTCTGAATTTGCACTTCGACATGCACAAGCGGTGAGCATTCCACAACCAGGGGGACAAGAATCGCTTAATGTTGCTGTAGCAGGTTCGATTTGCTTCTTTGAAATGGTACGTCAACGCCTTTAATTCGTTAAATTATTTTATCGTTTGCGCTGTACCTTAAAAAATCCTTTAAACTGATAAAAATAATTGTATTGTTTGTCAACCCACCCTCATTTTTAAACGTTATAGATATAGGTTTATAAAATTATGGTGGGTGCCCAATGACGGGATTTTCCATCTCTATGGATTTAGCACCAAAGAAGTCACAGTCTGAAACAACTGCTGCTCTAAAGAGTACGGCTGAACAACGTCTAAAGTTTTTTATGCAAGACGTAACAGGTCGTGCGTTGGTGATGATGGAAAGTGCAACGCAGGGTCATAATGGCATTGCAATGGATTTGGTTCAAGAAGCCTTTATTTCCTTACATAAATCCTATGCTGAAAAGTCCACTGAGGAATGGTATCCCCTATTTTATACGATCTTAAACAATAAATTGCAGGATTGGCGCCGTAAAGAAGCACGCCGTGCTTCACCTTTTTCATTGTTTCGTAAAGTTGATATCGACAGCGATGATGAAGAGGTGATGGACATCGTGGATGAATCTACGCCGAATCCTTTACAGTTTTTAGATCAAGACTTGACCATTGAAGAAATTCAAGAAGCGATTAGTCGCTTACCTGTGCGTCAGCAACAAGCCTTTATGTTGCGAGCATGGGAAGGCTTTGATACTCAAACCACAGCATCAATTATGAACTGTACAGAAGGTAGCGTTAAAACCCATTACCATAGGGCGATTCAAGGACTGAGAACTACGTTATCGCATTTAAATCCTTATGGAGGATCATCGGATGAATAATGATGATTTCACGAAACAAGTTACGTCAAAACTGGACGGTCTTGCTCGCAATCACCGTAACAAAGCGGTGGTCATGAATAATGTGCTTGAACATATTCATGACAAGCCTGCTTCTCGTTATGGCAATTGGAAGATAACTGGTTTTGCCTTAGCAGCAGCATTAACAGGTATTGTAATTTTACCGAATGTGTTTGATGCAGAGCCAGCAAACCCAACAACGCAACATGTTGCTGTGAGTCCAAAACTTTCACCACAAATGATGGAAGATCTAGAGATGTTGTCTGTATTTGGTGAGGATAGTCATTCCCATGGCAGCTAAAAAACTCGTTTTGGCTTTTTGTGCGATTGGTTTTCTACAAACAAGTTTTGCAGGCTTTGAGCGTTTTTGGATTTTTTCTAAAGATGCCAATACCCAAGTCAGTGATACGTGGGACACGCTATCTGAAGATGAACAACGTGCTTTAATTAAACGTTATCAAAATCTGAAAGAAATTCCAGAGTCACAAAGCGTGGCATTACAGCAACGCATGGATTGGTTTACACAGCTACCTGAAGAAGAAAAGCAAAAAATGCGTGAAGTTTGGCAGCAAATGAGTACCTCTGAACGTAATGAAATGCGCACAAAAATGCAAAAAGCAACGACTACTGTACAAAGAAATGAATTACGAGCGGAATATATTCAAAAATACCTCTCTTCTGTTAATTCACATTAATTGACTGCCTCGAAAGAGGCTTTTTTATTTGTTGATTTGCTTTTCAAATAGAACTGTTTAATATTTTAAAATATTTATGACTTTAAATGCTGTAATCATGAAAATAAAATCAATTATTTATTTTGGACTTTTAAATTTTCCAATCAGTATAAGCTTCGCTTTAACACTTGCAGATGCACCTATTCAACACGTAACGTTATATCCAAGTACAGCCAAAATTGAACGTAATATTCCCGTAAAAGCTGGAGAGAACATTGTTAGTCTACAGGGACTTGCTGCTAATTTTGATATTTCACAACTGCAATACCAAACTGAAAATAATATAGAGGTAAATGCGGTTTCCCACCAAGACAGTGCTTTGGACAAACCCTCTGGTGCTGAATCACGTGCCTTAAAAATACAAATCGAACAAATTGAAAAGCAAATTTCTGAACAAAATTCCATTATTCAAGCAGCCGAATTACAAAATAAGTTTTTAGGCAATATCACCAAAGGCTCTGCCAATAAAGTTCGCCAACAAGCTTATGATGCTTTTATCGCAATCGATCAAGCTAAAACTGCAAAAGTTAAATTAGAGCAACGCTTACACGAACTTCGCCAAGATCTAAATGCTATTGGCGATCATCAATTTAAACAACGTAGCTTAAAATTTTATGTTCAAGCACCGCAAAATGGTGTAATTAAAATGAGTTATTTAGTTCCTTATGCGCGTTGGCAGCCGATGTATAAAGCTGAGTTAGATACTGGCACTCAACAAGTCAAACTGACACGTATGGCGATGATTGCACAAAAAACAGGTGAAGATTGGAACAATGTAAAACTGACACTTTCAACTGCCACGCCACAAGGTTATGTACAACAACTCACACCTCAGAGTTGGTGGGTGGATTATTATGAGCCTCAGCCAATTCATATAACACCTCTCAATGCCAGATATACATTCAAAGATGCAGTAATGCCTGCACCTATACCAGAGGTTGTACCACTTGATGATGCTCAAGAACCCCTATTCCCACAATTTCAAGCCAATCAATTAAATTTAAGTACTGAGTTCCGCTCCAATACTCAAGCCACCATTTACAGTAGTCAACAACAGATTTATTTACCATTAAGCAGTGAAAATATCCCTGCTCAACTTTCAGTTTGGGTAATTCCGAAACAAAGTGAAAAGGCTTCTATCATTGCGAATGTTACGAAATTAGACTCAAACTTGCCGAATGGTTTGGTGAAGTTATACCGTGATGGTGATTTTGTTGGTGAACGTCAATGGTCAAATACAAGTAATGACGGTATGCAAATCAGCTTCGGTACAGATGAACAGATTCAAATCCATGTCATTGATTTATCAAACCAAAAAAGACCACTTGCGGATGCAAAATCTCAAACCATTCAAAAGCAGCAATATAGCATTGAGAACCTGCACCCTTACCCTGTTCAACTGACTGTTTTTGAAGCTGAACCGCAAAGTCGCAATGGAAAATTAGTAACGCATTCTACTTATCAGCCGCAACCGAATAGTACAACTTGGCAAGGTCAACCGAATATTAATCAGTGGAATATTGAGTTAAGTCCAAAACAGAAATTTACGATAGACCTACAGCATCAATTTACTTATCCGAGTAAAGGGAACGTGTCGGGGTTTTAATGGTTAATCCTATATCAGAGAGTACTGAACAAGAATCAAGTTTTTCGTTTGCAATTGTTTTTATTATTTGTTTTATATTTACCGGGTTTTTCTTTCAAAAACTTACTTTAAATGAGTTAAGAGAAGCAATGCAGCATTATGAATATCACCAAGTTAAAGATTGGAAAACAGTCAGCCAATCCGATCATCTTTTAGAATTAATCTATAATAACTCAGGATTTAATACTCATAAAGAAACCCCAACACTTTCAATTTATAATCCTGAATTAAAAAATCATGTAATTAAAAAACAATATTCATATCTAAATGCAACGCTCATCTATGACCTCAAATCCATCTACCACTTAGAGAGTAAGAAAAAATATAAATTAGATCATGCAATATTTATGACAAGTCATAAAAAAAGTGTCGTTAATCCCACCTCCTCCATTATCCTGTTTATTCAAGGTGAATTACTACTCGAAGATGGCAATGTTTTAAAAATTAAAGCAACGGAATATTTAACCTCATCAAAAATTAAAGCTAAGATTATATTGCAACGTAAATTGTTCTTCTTCTTTATGCCAACCAGTATTTTATTTGCGATTCTTTCTGTCTTTTTCTGGTTTTTTCGAAATTTTCAGGAGAATGATGTCAATATCATTGGTTTCGCAATCACTGGTATTGCACTCTTTTATATCGGATCTATCACCATTTCCAAAGTTCTCTTACCTTGGATCCATTTAACTTAGTCATTGTTGAATTTTAAAAATTACTTTCCAGATACTTTTAAAATGAAAACTGAATTAACTTCGTTCTTTATATTCTTTAATCATACGTTCACTCACATCTTCAGGATAACATAAAGGCGCATAACCACCCACACGATTGTACGCACTACGTTTACCACATCGGCTACCATTACTGGCGGTATTGTAAGGACATGGACAATTTCCAGGATAACTTTCAATCGACTGTTGAATAATTTTTTGTTTAATTGCAGCTACATTTTCACTATTTTTCTTAGCTTCAGCTGTAAAAGTAAAACATAACCCCATTAAAAATAATAACTTTTTCATTGTACATCTCCCTATCATTATTGTATCGGGATCGTAATTTATGTGAAATATAGAGTATTATTAAGTGTTTTATAATTAAGCAGTTTTTGTCTTTTCTTTTAAGGCATCATAAAAAAACCCGCTTTCGCGGGTTTTATTTCAATTAATCCAATCTTTTAAAGACGGACTAACTCCACAATCTTTTCAGCTAACTCTTCAACAGTTTCCTGAGCAAAACTCACATCAGCACCTTGCGCAACATCACTAATGACTACTACACCAGTCTGACGAAGCAATGCAACTTGCTCAGCAGATAACCCTGCTTTCGCAATTGCCACAACACCTTGTTGAATAAGCAAACTTTCAAGTGATTGCGCATTCTCAAGTGCTTTAATTGATACCGCAACTACAGCAGGCTTTTGACCTAAACGTGCAGCACGTGCTTCAGCAGTCACAGGCTCATCATGTGCAGTCCATTCCACCGCAGCCTCAACCATACCTGCACCAACAGTGACGTTGCTTAAACGGTCGATGAAGATAAACGAACCTGTATAACGACTCTCTTGATAACGGTCAAACAACACAGGTGCATCAAACTCAATCTCAACATCGGCAATGGCATTCAACTCCAATTGCTCAACTTGGGTTTTTTCCAAGGTATTGACATTGGTACGGTAGTTAATTTTTTCAACTTTTGCAGGCACAGTTTGTGTACCGATTTTTACATTATAGAGCTTACCAACGATCAGTGGCTGATCAGCCATCCATACTACAGTGGCACGAACAGAACGAGATAAGGACGGTTGCTCACCTGCTTTGACTAAGACATTCCCACGAGAAACGTCGATTTCATCATTCAATGTCAATGTCACCGCTTGACCTGCAATCGCATGATCAAGATTGCCATCAAACGTTACGATCTCCTTTACAGTCGATTTTTTGCCTGACGGTAAAGCGACAATTTCATCGCCAACTTTAACTTCACCTAGCGCAATCGTACCGCAGAAACCACGGAAATCGAGATTTGGACGGTTGACATATTGCACAGGGAAACGGAACTCATGCGCACTGGTATCACGTGAGATTTCAACCGTTTCCAAGGTATTCATCAGGGTTTTCCCTGCGTACCAAGGTGTATTTGGTGAAGGATTGACCACATTATCACCATTCAACGCAGAAATTGGTGTAAAGATAATGTTGGCAGGTTTACGATCACCCAATTGGTTCACAAAAGCATTATATTCCGCTTGAATTTCATTGAAGCGTGTTTCTGAAAATTCAACCAAGTCCATTTTATTGATCGCAACCACAATATTACGAATCCCTAAAAGGCTGGCAATAAAGGTATGACGACGTGTTTGCGTTTGTACGCCATAACGTGCATCAATCAGGATAATCGCAAGATCAGCGGTAGACGCACCTGTTGCCATGTTACGTGTGTACTGCTCATGTCCTGGAGTATCGGCAATGATGAACTTACGTTTTTCAGTTGAGAAATAACGATACGCCACATCAATGGTAATACCCTGTTCACGTTCCGCTTGCAAACCATCAACAAGTAACGCCAAGTCAGGTGCATCGCCTGTTGTGCCCACTTTTTTCGAGTCACGGGTCACCGCTTGTAATTGATCTTCATAAATCAATTTTGAATCGTAAAGTAAACGACCAATCAAAGTCGATTTACCATCGTCCACGTTACCGCAGGTTAAAAAGCGTAATAAGTCTTTATTTTCATGCTGTTTTAAATAGGCCAAGATATCTTGGCTAATCAATTCTGATTGATGAGACATTGCTCAGTGCTCCACTAATTTGTTGAAATCGATTTAGACAAGAATCCGATTAGAAATAACCTTCTTGCTTTTTCTTTTCCATCGAGCCAGCTTCATCATGGTCAATCATACGACCTTGACGTTCTGAACTCGTAGCTAAAAGCATTTCTTGGATAATTTCAGGCAATGTTGTCGCGGTTGACTCCACCGCACCTGTCAATGGGTAGCAACCTAAAGTACGGAAACGTACCGATTTCATTTGTGGAACTTCGCCCTCTTTTAAACGCATACGCTCATCATCTACCATGATCAGCGTACCACTACGTTCAACCACTGGACGTTCAGCAGCTAAATAAAGAGGAACTAAAGGAATATTTTCTTGGTAAATATATTGCCAAATGTCCAACTCTGTCCAATTTGACAATGGGAATACCCGAATACTTTCACCCTTGTTCACTTTACCATTGTAAAGATTCCAAAGTTCTGGACGTTGGTTTTTTGGATCCCAACGGTGTTTGTTATCTCGGAAAGAATACACACGTTCTTTGGCTCGTGATTTTTCTTCATCACGGCGCGCACCACCGAATGCTGCATCGAACTGATATTTATCCAAAGCCTGCTTTAAGCCTTGGGTTTTCATAATATCGGTATATTTTGAGCTACCATAGTCAAAAGGATTGACGTTAGCGTCTTTACCTTCTTGATTTTGATGTACGATCAAATCAAAACCATGCTCTTTTGCCATGTTGTCACGGAATTTGATCATGTCTTTAAACTTCCAACCTGTGTCGACATGCAACAGTGGGAATGGGAGTTTTGCAGGATAGAATGCTTTTAAAGCAAGATGCAGCATCACTGCTGAGTCTTTCCCGATTGAGTAAAGCATCACTGGGTTTTCAAATTCAGCAGCAACTTCACGGATAATATGAATACTCTCAGCTTCAAGCTGTTTTAGATGAGTAAGTCTTTCCTCAGATATAGACATTGACAGCACCAGCTCACAAAAAGGTGTACTTATTACACATATTAAAATTTATATGCATTATAGTGATTTGCACTGCAATTCTTTTGCTTGTTTTTTTATATTGATATATAAAAACATCATAAACAGAAAATTAGAGATTCGGATGACCATACAAATTCTTGCATTAGAAAAAATTGAATTTGAACAATGGCAACCTCTTTGGCAAAGCTATTTAAATTTTTACCAATGTTCACTGAGCGAAGAACAAACACGTTTATCTTGGCAACGTATCATTGATCGCAACCAAACCGATATGTTTGGTTTTGCCATTCAAGTAGATCATCAAATTGTTGGTTTTGTACATCTTATTTCACATATGAGTATGTGGACTGAAAAGCCATATTGTTATTTACAAGATTTATTTGTTGATCAAAATTTTAGAAACCAAGGTCTAGCACGAAAACTAATTGAACATAGCTATCAAGTTTGTAAAGGTGATTTTGATCGTGTTTACTGGTTAACTCAACAGTCTAATACTATAGCTCAGCTTTTATATGATCGCATCGCAACAAAAACAGGATTTATTCAATACAAGCAAAGTCTAAGTTAAGCAGAGTTTTTACTTTATGGCTCGAATTTTAGATTTGATCAAGCTTCCAAAGTACTTCACCTTGCAGCTTGAGAAAACTAAACTGATGTATTTTTTACATTTAAACTTAGACCTAAAAACTTATCAGTAAGCGAAAACAACTCTGACTGTTATTGCTATATTTTGTTTAGCATAGGCTTTATTTCAGTTTAAATTTCTTATGCAAAATATACAACTCGTTCGAGAAAAGCTGGAAAATGCGAAACTCGCAGGTAATATTTATCAGCAAGACAATCTCTTAGTCTTACAAGCCCCGTATCAAGATGACGGTTCTGCGCTCAATGTTTTTGCACAACACCAACACGCTGGTGAGCAAGTGGGCTTGCAGTTTGCCCTGCAAATCGTTGAACAACATATTGAATATATGGTTGGCGTAACATTGAGCAATCAAGATAAAAGCTATGAAATTTCTGCTGGAAATTTAAAAGGGGAAAAAAGTGCATTTAATCTGATGTATGCCTTTTATAATTATCCCAAAAAGTTTTATTTACTTAAAATTCCTTTTACTGCGCAAATCTCAGAGTTTAAGTATATTTTTGAACAGCAACTTTTTAATCAACCAGAATTAAAATTTTTAGATACTGCTTTAAAAGTTAATCCTCACGGTCAAAATTTTGCTTGGATGAAAGATTTTATTTTACAACAAGCGTTAGAAATGAAAGTCCGTATCCAATTAGCTCTCCAATAAATCAGGCAAAAAAAAGCTTATCCATGTTGGATAAGCTATTAAAACAATTAAAAATATAACTTTGGCATTATATTTTTAATGGTAGGAATTACTTCTCTATGGTCATTAAAGAAGTAGTTTTATTTTATTGCTCAAGAAAGTTTTTAAATATCCCTGAATTCAGATATTTTAAAAATTTTTCGTTTAATTAATGACCAAATATTGCTTTATCTAATGGAATCTCAACACCCACAGATGCACCAGCATCATTCCCTTCACGATCTGAATCACTGATCCAACCATTGATTTTCAAAGGAATCGTCGGCTTTATGTAATGAGTCCAAGTTAAATCTAAAACCTTAACTTTATCATTTTCAGGAAAAGCCACATTTGTTAAACGATTAGACTGATTCACTTTAGCAAATAAAATTCGACCACTTAAACGGTTCATGAGGTCAAAACGAATATCACTGCCCACAGAAACCATTTCACCATCTCCGCCCATCGCATGACCGAGTGGGAAACCGTGTTGATAATATCCATCTTTATAGATATAGTGATTATAAGAAATACCTTTTACATCCCCATTGGTTTCAGTATTGGTCCATTCCGCATACAGTTGGAATGGCATATCTTTATACGATGATGAATAATCTGCACCCGCTAAATACATTTTTTTAGAGGGCAATAAACCTGATTCATCTTCACCCACATATTGACCATAAAAACTTACAGGGACATTTACTAATGGTTGTAAATTTAAACGGGCATCAAAACCTGCTATCTGATTTGATTTATCTTCATCACCATTATCGAAGTTATCATTCCCCTTAATTGCATTCCACAGTGTATCCCAACTTTCTGAACGTCCCTCTCCCCCCCATTGTAAAATACGAGAAGCTCCTAATTCTAAATAAGGCAAAGGCTGGGCTGTTAAACGAAAACCTAGTAGTTTTGCATCTGGTACAGCTTTATAATCATCAAGTTGTCCTGCAAATGCCTGATATTGCCAAGGACCAATCCAAGATAACCATTTAGACTCAAATGCTTTTTGTTCTGCGCGCTGTGCAGTAAATCCATAGACAGGACGACTTGCATCACCACGAATCAAACTACCATCATGCCCAGGTCCCCAGTATGTTGGCATTTGACCCGCAATTAACCATTGATTAAATAATTTTCCTGCAAGATAAGAACCCTCAACATTGACATCCTGACCGTTGTCAATTTGCGGATCTTTTTCACCATTCACACGAATTTTTGCATCCCAGTTTTCCCCCCCTGCATTAAATTCAAGTGAACCCGCGTATTGTGCTTTTTGACTATCACCAAATGCTTGTGGCACATTTTTTTGATCAGTTTCAGCAAATAAACCAAGTTTTGCAATTTGATTATCTGCTTTTAAAGCATTTTGAATAGAATCAATGACTTTTTGCTGCGTGTTATTGCTCACCTTGGCTGTTGAAAGCGCACGTTGAATCTCATCACCACTCATTGGCCAAGTTGATGTACTAATTTGAATGACACCTTGTTGGTTTAACCAGTTTAAATCTGTACGAATATCTTCATTATTTAGCACCAAACCTTGTGCAAAAATAGGCAAAGATAAGCTTGCCAATACAGCAGCATATAATGATTTCTTAAAAAACATGCGCATTTATTCTCTAAACATTGCTGTGCTCCACCATAATTTTTTTAACGAAAATTTTCAATGGTGAAACTGTTTTATTACAATATTTTAACAGTATGATAAATGAGTTGATTTAAAGCCAATGCTTAATCCTCCACTCACATTTTTTAAAATATATTGTTATATAAATAACTTTCTTAGCTGAGAATTAAAAATGAAAAATTTATTTTTCAACAATTTTTTAGTGTAATGCCACATAAAAAACAGAGCTTTGCAGCAACTGCCTCAAGCCAATCAATTGAAGAGCTTTTGAAAATCACTAAAACCGAACAATGGATTAAACAAACGCAAGCTTAAGTGCTGCCTGTCATGCAAGAAAATATCAATCAGTCACTTGAATCACAAGCACGGACACTCACTGACAAAGAAAAAATTAAAATTGAAAAGTATTTAACAGAAAGCAATACACTGATTTTAAATAAATTAAACTGGAAAGCATTAAAAAAGGCTTTATTCAAATTTATGCAAAATCATTTAATCAAGAAGAGATCGACCGATTAATTGCATGTTATAAAACTCCTATTGGGCAATCCTCCATTGAAAAAAATACCCATGGTGATAAATAAAAGTATGACGCTCATACAAAGTAAAATACAAAGTTTGATGCCGAAGATTATGAATAACTTAGAGAAAAACTTTAAAACTAAATATCTTATCAATATTTTGTAATTTGATTGTTTGTAATTTAAAAACAGCAGCAAATGTAAAAAGACCAATATAAATTGGTCTTTTTAGAATTTAAATATTATGAGACATGACAATTAGTCAATCGCACCGTTACGGCTAAATGATGGCAGTTTGAAACCTGGCTCTTTGTGCATCCACACATAAATCGCATGCCCTGTTAAGTTTTCTTCAGGTACAAAGCCCCAAAAACGACTGTCCGCACTTTGATCACGGTTATCACCCATTGCAAAATAATGACCTTTGGGTACTGTGACTTCCCAACTTTGTCCATTTGATTTTACAAAACGGTCATTATCACGTGCAACAAATGGCAAATCTTCTTTTTTCTGTGCATACTGGAAAGCACCAACCAACGTATTTTGACCTTCTAAAATGCGCACAAGATGTTTATGTTCACCCATAGTTTCTGTGTAATACAGCGATTTTGGTGTATCTAAAACATCTTTTTCACGACTAAATTCAGTTGTTTTTTGTTCAACTTTTTTACCATTAATAATTAATTGCCCTTGTTCATAGACAATATGATCACCTGGTAAACCGATAATCCGTTTGATATAACTGATTTTTGGATTTTCAGGATAGCGAAAAACCGCAACATCACCACGCTGTGGCTCACCAATATCAATAATTTTAGTATTGGTAATCGGTAAACGTACGCCATATTGGTATTTATTCACCAAAATATAATCACCTGTTTCTAAGGTTGGTACCATAGAATCAGATGGAATATTAAAAGGTTCAAATAAGAATGAACGTAAAACTAATACCACCGCAAGCACTGGCCAAAAATCATATGCCCATGAAATGATAAAATGTTCATTCCCCTTACCCTTTGTTTCGCGTTGTTTAAACACGAATTTATCGAGTAACCACAACACAAAGAACACCAGTGTTGCGGGTACGAGAATTAAATTAAAATCAAAATCCATGAGCGATACGACCTCTTACTTCTTATCTATCGACTTTTAATACAGCCAAGAACGCTTCTTGTGGGATTTCAACACTACCCACTTGTTTCATGCGTTTCTTACCTTCTTTTTGTTTCGATAACAGTTTCTTCTTACGTGAAACGTCACCACCATAACATTTTGCCAATACGTTTTTACGCATCGCTTTTACAGTAGATCGCGCAATAATTTGTGCACCGATTGCTGCTTGAATCGCAACATCAAACATTTGACGTGGAATCAAATCTTTCATTTTTTCAACCAAAGCAATACCACGATGGCGAGCATCTTGACGGTGACAAATCATGGCTAAAGCATCTACCTTTTCACCATTAATTAGCACATCAACCTTAACCAAAGATGAAGACTCAAAACGTACAAAATTGTAATCAAGTGAGGCAAAGCCGCGCGAGCATGATTTTAATTTGTCAAAGAAATCCATCACCACTTCAGCCATCGGGATTTCAAAGGTAATCGACACTTGGTTTGCCATAAACTTCATGTCTTTTTGCACTCCACGGCGCTCAACACACAAAGTCATGACATTACCCAAATAATCTTGCGGTACCAAAATATGACACTCTGCAATCGGTTCACGTAAATCTTCAACGGTTGAACCATCTGGCATTTTTGATGGGCTGTCGATATAAATCGTTTCACCACTTTTCATCACCGCCTCATAGATTACAGTCGGTGCTGAAGAAATCAGGTCTAAATCGTACTCACGCTCTAAACGCTCTTGCACGATCTCCATGTGTAGCATTCCCAAGAAACCACAACGGAAACCAAAACCTAAAGCATCAGAGCTTTCAGGTTCAAAGAATAATGCTGAATCATTAATTTGTAGCTTATGTAATGCTTCACGGAATGGTTCAAAATCACTGGCATCGATTGGGAATAAACCTGCATATACCTGAGGTTTAACCTTTTTAAAGCCCGGTAATGAAGCAACTTCAGGTGTTGTTGCTAAAGTAATGGTATCACCCACTGGCGCACCAAAAATATCTTTAATCCCCGCGATCACGAAGCCGACTTCACCAGCTTCCAAAATACCTGTTTCAGTATGTTTTGGATTAAAAATACCGACAGAGGTAATAATGTGCGACTGACCTGTTGATTTCATCAACATTTTGTCGCCTTTTTTGACACGTCCTTGTTTTACTCGCACCAAAGACACAACCCCTAAGTAATTATCAAACCATGAGTCGACAATCAATGCTTGTAAGGGTGCATCACGATCACCTTCGGGTGCAGGAATAACATTGACCAATGTTTCTAATACACCTTCAATCCCTAAACCTGTTTTTGCTGAACAAGTAGGGGCTTCAGTTGCTTCAATCCCGATAATATCTTCAATTTCTTGAATGACACGTTCAGGTTCTGCTTGGGGTAAATCGATTTTATTTAAGATTGGAAGAACTTCCAAACCTTGTTCAATCGCTGTATAGCAGTTAGCAACAGACTGGGCTTCTACACCTTGTGCAGCATCCACGACCAATAATGCACCTTCACACGCAGCCAAAGAACGTGATACTTCATAAGAAAAGTCTACGTGTCCTGGGGTATCAATGAAGTTCAGCTGGTATTCTTGACCATTAGGATGAGTGTAATATAAGGTCACAGAAGTCGCCTTGATGGTAATCCCACGTTCACGCTCTAATTCCATGGAGTCCAGAACTTGCGCTTGCATTTCACGGTCTTGTAAACCACCACATGTCTGAATGAAACGGTCTGCAAGTGTCGACTTTCCGTGGTCGATATGCGCGATGATACTGAAATTACGAATATTTTTAATATCGACAGATTTTTTAGCTTGCGCCATGGGCTACCTTGAAGAAAAACACGCTATGTACTGAAAAATATACATAACAAAAGCTGAATAGAAATTGCGAGGGATTATAGCAGATGGTTTTTTTAAAGTATCCATAATAATCATCAGGCACTTGAATTATTTAAAAACGAAGCAACTCAACAAAAGCTTTTTAAAATACTTTTAGCTCACTTAAAATCATAAGGATTAATATTTTCATCTAAAGGCTGATAGGCTTGAATAAATGTGGGAGATAAACGTTTTGGACGTCCTGTGGCAATCTCTACACATGCCCATTTGGTACTACCTGTGAATAACAATACTTGATCTGCTGCACGAAAAAAAGCATATTGGCGGAATGAAAATAACGCATTGATGTCATTGAGCCATGTTCTTAAAATAATTTCATCCCCCTCAAACGCAGCTTTGCGATATTGGACATGATGCTCTACTGCAACCATTGCATGTTTTAATTCTAAATAATCTTTCACGCCCAAGCCTAAAGCGTCTATATGTGCTTTTGCAACCTCCTGCATCCACGCCACATACACCACATTATTGACATGCCCTAAAATATCAATATGTTCAGGTTGTACTGTTAACTTTAAATCAAAAAATGTGGTTGCCACAACACTATCCTATTGTTCAGATTTGTTTCATATTAGATAGATTGCAATAGCAAATACAATATTACAATCAATCCTCCTATCATTAATAATCACTAACTCTCTATAGGACTTTTTCAACGTCAATTATTTATACACATACTATCTATTTGATCGTAGTGAGTGCTTTAGTATGTTATGCCTCAGTTAAATCTTTCAACACAAAAACCAGCAAATAAAAACGCTATGTTTTCAATGTATTTTTATTTAGCAAAGAACATCTTCATTTTAATATACTTTCATCTAAGCTTAACTAGTTAAGCATTTGATTCATATAGTCTTAATAAAATATAGCATAAATTATAAACTATACCGTTTACATTTTTTTCGTATTTTCAATACTTAGAGTATTTACTCTTATTTTTTATATGTTATTTTGTAAAAAGTAGTAAATTCCAAACATTATTTGTAAACCACAAATATTCTAAGTTTTGTTTACAAATGCTTCAAATCATTCATTTTATGGTCTAGGGAAAAACTAAAATGAAATTAAAAACGTTAACAACTGCAATTTTATTTGCAACACTACCAGCAACAAGCGTTTTTGCAGCAGCGTTAGATCGATCTGGTCAATCGATGGCAGCTTTTTTACAACCAAACAACTATTTTGAAGCAGGCATTTCTATTTTAGATCCAACGGTTGAAGGAGTAGAAAGTGGAGAAACACCAACTCGACGTAACATCGAAGATATGGCTGACGATTATTACTTTCCTTCAGCAGCACTAAAACTGCAACTGACTGACAATATTTCATTTGGTCTTTTATATGATCAACCATTTGGTGCTAAGGCAGCATATCATGGTGAAAATGCTTTTGTGTCTCATCCTGGTGCAGATACTGTTTTACCTCAACAAAAACTTGACGCATTAGCTGATGCTGGTAAAGCTAAAATTCAAGCATATATGCAATCTGATGCTGCTAAACAAGCAATTGGTGCATTGATGCAAAAGGGTCTAAGTCAAGCAGATGCAACTAATGCTGTTTTAAAAGAGGCTAGTAAACCCCTAGTAGCTTTAGCAACAGGTTTAGCTGATGCAAATGCGAGCTTAGGCAAAGGTAATACCAATGTTGAAGTAGATACTCAAAACTTATCTTTAGTTTTCGGTTTTCAACCGACCAAAAATATTAACTTATATGCTGGTGGAGTTTATCAAACTATTAAAGGTAACGTAAACCTACGTGGTACTGCTTATAGCCTATACAATGGTTATGATGCCAACATTAAAGAAACTGGTGGTACAGGTTGGTTGGCTGGTGCAGCTTATCAAATTCCAGAAATCGCTTTAAAAGCATCAATCACTTATCGCTCTGAAATTGATCATGACGTTAATGCTGTTGAACGTCTTTCCGTGGAAAGTGCATTAGATCGTCATCCAGCAGTATTGGCTGGGTTGGGGGTTACAGCTGAACAAATCACAGCGATGAAAACGCCAGGAAAAACAACGATTACTACACCACAATCTGTGAATCTAGATTTCCAAACAGGAATCATGGAAAATACAGTTGCTTTTGCGAATCTTCGCTGGGTGAATTGGAAAGACTTCGCTATTCGACCTTATAAGTTCGGTAAGGTTTCTGAAGCAATTGGTAATCTTGTTAATCGTCCAAATGGTTTTAATCTTGTTGAATACTCGGATGATCAATATTCTGTAACTGCTGGTGTAGGTCGTAAACTTAACGATAAATGGGCAGGTAATGTTTCAGTAGGTTGGGACTCTGGTGCGGGTAATCCTGTCTCTACACTTGGTCCAACTGAAGGTTATTGGAATGCTGGTTTAGGTGTTCAATATAGCCCTACACCTGCAACATTTATTGCTGGTGGTGTGAAGTATTTCTGGTTGGGTGATGCTGATGCTCAAACTGGTGCACAAGCAGGTGAAAGCCATCGCAAAGTTGCTAGCTTCTCTGATAGCAATGCAATCGCATATGGTCTAAAAATTGGTTATAAATTCTAAAATGTAAACACATAAAAAATCCCACCTCGCTGTGGGATTTTTTATTGCTACTGTCTATCTGAATTTATAAAGACTTAAATTCAAAAATCGTAAAATAATACTTCACCCGTTTCCAGTGAATATTCAGCCCCTACAACCTTAAGTTTACCTTTGGCAATCAAATTTTCTAAAACCGCAGAACCATGACGAAGCTGATTAACAGAGCCAAATACGTTAGCACGAACTGCATGCTTAGATAATTTTTCTAAATCATCTTTTAGTTCAGTCTGCATCAAAATTTCCACAGATGGTCGTACACGATTCACAATCGACATTAAGTTTGCAGAGGGTGGTGTTTGTGGGTTTTGTAATGCCTTGATGGTAGAGCTAATCGCACCACAATGTGTATGCCCTAGTACAATCACCACAGGACAACCAAAACTTTCAGCCGCAAACTCTACGCTACCCACTTGTGAAGGTGCGACAATATTCCCTGCCACACGGATCACAAATAAATCACCCAAACCTTGGTCAAATACCATTTCAGCAGGTACACGCGAGTCTGAACATCCTAAAATAATCGCAAAAGGTTCTTGGCTTTCTGCCATTTCTGCACGTTGTTGATGGGACAACATCTTGGTGTGATTAGTTTCACCATTAACAAAACGTTGATTGCCCTTTTTCAAACGTTCTAAAGCTTCTTCTGCAGTTAGCATGGGGAGTTTCCATTCATGTTTTAAATTTTAAATTATTTTAATCTTCTGTTTTTTGAAAGTCACTGACTAAATATAAACTCTGTTACAATTTAAGTTAAATGTTAATTTTTCATTCAAACATACTTTTACTATTTAATTAATCTACACAATAAACAAATAATTTGAATTACTTAACGTTTTCCTCATATTTTCAGATTATTTTATAAACAATGTCTATTAGAAATAATAGCTCGTGTAAAATATGACAAGATTTTCCGCAAATAAGGTCATCAAAAATTTGTGTTTGCTTTATATAATGATGAATTGTTCAGAAGGAATCAGATACATGCCTCAAATGCCCTCAAAAACTTTTCTCAAATTTTGTAGAGCAGCAGTTATTTTCAGTAGTATCGGTCTATCTGGCTTAAGCTTGAGCAGCACACATGCAGCAGTAGACACCCTTGATTACCAAAAGATATTACAAGAAGAGAGAGCCTGGGCAGGTCTATCTAGTAAAACGTTACGTGTAGGGGATGTGGCTTGGTCATATAGCGAAGGCGGTGATCGTAGCAAACCAACTATTTTACTGATTCATGGTTTAGGCAGTAGCCGAGATACATGGAATGATGTAGCTCAGCAACTTACACCATATTATCATGTGATTATTCCTGATCTACCTTTTGCAGGTACAACACAAGTTTCTGAAAATTTTGATATTTCCGTTCCCAATGTAACCGAACAACTGCGCCGATTTATTGAGGCAGCACGTATTCAAAATAACTTAAATGTGGTTGGACATTCTTTAGGTGGCTCAATTGCGATGTTCTACGCGTCACAATATCCTTTTGATACGCAAAGTTTATTTCTATTGAGCTCGGGTGGTGTGTTTAAAAGTAACAATACCAATTACTTAAAAAATCCTGTCTATCTCAAACAGTTGTTAGTGGCACAGTCTGGGGATTTGAATTTTGTCATGAAAAAAGTCATGTATAATCCTCCTTTCACACCGAGCATTATTAACAATGAACGTGAAAAGTTATTAATATTAAAAGCCCAAGACAATAAAAAAGTCATTGATCAACTTGATGCCTTAAATAAACTCTACACCACCACTTCATTTGCAACGATGGTCAGAAATATTGAAGCACCCACCCTGATCTTATGGGGAAAACAAGATCAGATCGTCAATGTAGAAGTTGCACAAGAATTAAAAACGATTATTAAACGTAGCGAAACACCTATACTCTTAGATCGAGTTGGACATATGCCCTTATTAGAAGCCTCCACAAAGGTTGTAGATGCCTATCTCAGTTTTTTAAATAAAGTTCAATTGCAAAAAAATCCTTTGGCTGATCAAAAGATTTTATAATGAAGGTTTAATTTATGACTCATCCAGTAATTGAACAATTAATCGACGCGCAACTGGCTTTTTTAGATCAAGAATTTGCTCAGTCTGACACCATTCAAACTGAATTTAAAGAATTTTACCTTTGGTTTAGAAAACAAACTCTGCAAAATATTTGGAGTTTTGAGCAAATTAACCAATTGTTGCAAAAACAAATCTTAGCAACACCTGCAAGTGAGTTTTTAATTGAACAAATCTGGGAGCATATCCGTTTTGCGCTGATTCATCCAAGCAATGACAACACCAGTATCGAAGAGATTATCCCTGTCAAAACCATTGATAAAATCGCACAATACGTTGCAAGTAAGTCTTCACACCGTAAAGCCTTGATTCATAGAGTCGTGAATAATCCAGCATTTTCAGTGATGCTTACGCAATTGATTCATCACTCGATCCAAGACTATATGGATAATTCAGTGATGAATAAAAAAGTGCCAGGCGTTGGCCGCTTTATGAAAATGGGCAAATCTGTTTTAGAAACGGTCATAGATACCAATTTAGATGATACGGTAAAACATTATTTGCAAAAAAATATCATCAAAATCAGTCAACTCAGTGAGCAGGTGATTAACCAACATTTTGATGATGACAAGCTCTATCATTTCCAAGCAAATTTATGGCATAAAATCAAAAAGCAGCCTTTAAACGTTGTGCGTAATTATGTCGAAGTAAATGATTTACCAAATACCGTAGGCATGGGGCATGAAGTTTGGGAACATTTACGTCA
Source organism: Acinetobacter defluvii (assembly GCF_001704615.3). NCBI lineage: Bacteria > Pseudomonadati > Pseudomonadota > Gammaproteobacteria > Moraxellales > Moraxellaceae > Acinetobacter > Acinetobacter defluvii. The sequence continues at coordinate 932,132 of NZ_CP029397.2, read as the reverse complement.
AACGAATTATCTTCAACAGCAAGTTCATGATGGTGTATATGCCTGGTATATCCGTAATCAAGAACGCCCTTTTGATTTATTGTTACGTGATTTAAATATTGATGAAGCATTGATTGAACATGAATTGCAAAGCTTACTTAGCCCAATTATTCAACATCTCGTTTCATCAGAACAACTTAGAACACGAGCTCGATGCTATCTAGAGAAGTTTTATTATTCTAAACAGACTTTAAAGATACTCCAAATAGATAAAAATGCGTAGTCTATTTTGAATATTTTAAAACACGTAAGTATCTCAATATTTACGTGTTTTTCTTGGAAAAAACTCACCCTACACAAACTCATCAAGTCTTTGTGTATGCTATTTTTAATCACTCAATTTTAGAAATTATAAGTCAAACCTAAATTATAACGGCGACCATCTAACACATAACTATATGTCGCTGTATCAATTTCCTTATCAAATACGTTATAAATACCTGCAGCGATTTGAATTTGGCTGGTTGGTTTATAGTTGATTCCTACATCAATCATGCCATAGGCAGGTTTACCTTGTGACATGCTGGTACGACCAAGATAGTCTGAGGTTTCACTTCTAAAGTTATAACGCCCCCACATATTGACTTGATCTGTGCTTTGCCAGTCGAGTGTGGTATTAAACATATGTTCAGGCATTTCATTTAAAGGCTTACCTTTAAACTGCCCACTCTTTTGCTCAGTATCTGTAAATGTATAGTTTGCCGTCCAATTCAAATCAGGTGTTACTTTCCAACCCAAGGTTGCTTCAACACCACGCATATTGGCTTTATCTACATTTTCACGCGTACGAATAAAATCGAACTGCTCGCCAAAAAGCACACATTCAGTATTTACTTGAATGTCACAGTTTCCTACTTCAGTGATTTTGTCTTTAAATTCACTATTAAACACCGTCAGAGAAGCATTTAAATTTTTATTATTTGCCCAGTTCAAAGACATTTCATAGTTGACACTTTTTTCAGGTTTTAGGTTTTCATTGCCTATAATTACACCATTACGCAGTCCACCGCCTGTGACCTGCCCCCAACCCGGTACTGTTGCTCTTAAAGCTGGTGTTTTATATCCAGTTGAAATGCCCCCTTTTACAATCCACTCATCATTTAACTCCCACACCCCATAAATCTTTGGACTCCAATGACTGCCAAATTTCTCATCTTCATCCAAACGAATAGATGTGGTTAAGGTAAAAGGTTCAAAAACTCTCCAGTTATCTTCTAAAAATAATGCCCAACTATAACGGTCTAGACTTGTGATTTTTTGACCACTGATTATTAACTGATTTCCTTGATCATCTAATTCTTCTTTTAAATATGAGCCCCCAAAACTCAGATCGTGATCTCCCCAATAAAACTGATTAATTGTATTAAATGTTGTATTTACTGCTTGCATTTCCCGTGTTTTATTGTCAGTTTCTTCCCGTTGAATATAAGATGAAGTACGAACAGTGCCAACCTCGCCTTGATGGCTAAGTGTGTATTCTGTACGATAATAATCATTATAAGCGTTTGTTGCAGGACCATTTTTACTGGCTTTGTCTTCAATGGTTTTTCCTACAGTTCCATCACGATTTTGAATGGAACGTTGATATGTCAAATCTAGTGTATGCAAATCATTTGGTGTAAAGCTTAAAGTAGCACCACCTGCACGCATTCTTTGCTTTTTATAGCCCCCAATAATTTCATCTTCTTCACGATGTGAGAAAGTTCCATTGGCTTTGAATCCTAATAAATTTTCTATTAAAGCGCCAGAAACATAAGCATTTGCTTGATAGAGATTTCCAGAATGGTGATCTTCTTGCAATGTTGAATCTAATTTCACTGTACCTGTCCAGTCTTGTGAGGTTTTTTTAGTAATAATATTAATCACCCCACCCATGGCATCTGAACCATACAAACCTGACATTGGACCACGTACTACTTCAATACGTTCAATTGCACCAATTCCAGGTAACCACCCTTGCTCAATACCTGAATTATCACTATTTGGTCGTACAGCACGTGTATTTACTTTTTTACCGTCGACTAAAATGAGCGTATAAGCGCTTCCCATCCCGCGAATACTAATATCACTCGAACTTCCTCCTCCTGTGACCACTACACCTGGTACATCTTTTAAAGCATCAGTAACATCTCGATAGGCTTTTTTATTAATTTGCGCTTGAGTTAATACAGAAATAGAAGCAGCAGCCTTCTTAGCACTTTGCTCAAAACCTTTTGCTGTCATTACAATCTCATCTAATTGCACAGGTGATTGGGAATTATTAGAATTTTCTTGTGAATCTTCTGCATAAACATGTCCGATCATCAGGGATAGAACAGAAATAGAGAGCATAGATTTGATAATACGGTTTGACATAAAGGCATCCCCGAACGTTTTAAGAAGTTTAAAAAAGGATAGAAAGTGTATTTTTCGTGACTAAGTGTAACAAATAAATCTTGAATTACAATAATAATGATAATAATTATCATTATAATTAAATGTATTTACCGTGTCTTTCAACAAAACTATTTATTTTTAATAATATTTTTTATTATTAAAAAAATAAATTATCTAAAAAAACACTGCGCAAAAAAAAAGCTTCTCAATCTGAGAAGCTTTTTTAACAATTTTGATCAAAAGTTATTTGAAATATGCACCATCTGCTTGGCTATGGTCAGTTTGATCCACCACACGCATTAATTCAGGAATATGTTGTTTTAAAGTGGTTTCAACACCTTGTTTTAAGGTCACATCAATCGCAGAACAACCTTGGCAACCACCACCGAACTTAAGTACAGCAGTTAAGCCATGTTCTTCATCTTCGAGTACTTCAACCAAAGCACAGTTACCACCATGCCCTGCCAAACCTGGATTAATTTCGGCTTGTAGCACATAGGTAATGCGCTCTTCAATCGAAGCATCTGGACCAACACGTGGAACTTTTGAATTCGGTGCACGAAAGGTTAACTGTCCACCAAAACGGTCTTTATTGTAGTCAATCACAGCATCTTTCAAATATGGGATAGATGGCGTATCGATGAATGCTGGAAAGTCTGCGTAATCTTGACGATAATCAGTTGGAATCACTTCTTCAGGTGCGCTATATGCCATACAACATTCAGCACGTGGCGTGCCTGCATTTTCTACAAATACACGAACGCCAATCCCTGGAGTGTTTTGCTTCTCCAACAAGTCTTTTAAATACTCTTGCGCAGTCGGAGTAATCAATAAATTTGGAAGTTCTTCTGCAACTGCAGTGTTGGTGTTCTCAGTCGACATAACTATTTCCTCAAGCTGAAGCTGCCATTTTAACTGAAGATGCGGCTAAAAGATAAAAAATCAACTAAATTTGTCGGAATTGATGTTAAAGCCTATGATTTTCTTGTGTATAACTGCTAAATTGCTGTTAAATTGATCTTCTATCTTTTCCTTATATACACTTATGCTGCATTTACCCTTTAATCATACCATCACGATTATCTTAATTACCGTGATCATCTCTCTAATCGCTTTTTCAAATCGCCAAGTTATGGATCGTCTGATCTTTTGGCCGCCTGCGATTCAGCAAAAAGCGCAATATGATCGCTTTATCTCACATGGTTTTATTCATGCCGATGGTATGCACTTGCTGTTTAATATGTTTACCTTGTTTTTCTTTGGTAGCGTAATTGAAAGTTTTTATCGCCAATACCTATATGACTTAGGCTTTGTGCTGTTTTATATGGGAGCGTTAATTTTTGCGATACTTCCAAGCTATTTAAAACATAAAAATGACAGTCAATGGGCAAGTTTAGGCGCTTCAGGTGCCGTATCCGCAGTACTTTTCGCTTATATCTTATTTCAGCCTTGGAAATTAATTTTCGTATTTTTCATTCCCGTCCCTGCGATTGTTTTTGCAGTTTTATATGTCGCTTATAGTATTTGGTCAGCGAAAAAAGGTAACTCAAGTATTAATCATAGTGCACATTTGTGGGGTGCCGCTTATGGTGTAGTCATGACCATCATCATTGAACCGAGAGTCATTCCACATTTTTTCAATCAGTTAATGCAATTTTCTTTCTAGTTTTTTGGAGGGGGTTCAAACAGTATCTTGAGTATATTTTAACCATTATAGCAGTTTCATAAGATATTGAGTTTTAAGTGAATTTAATTTATATATTTTTGATTTTCTATTGGGAAGTTGACTAGCATACCGTTTGGAACATCACTGAATATTCTATTAAAAAGTGCTCTATTTTGGCAGATATTGCCACCCTACATTTAAACTTGACGTGGATAATGTATACATCTGTATATTAATGACGAAAAAATAGAGATTTTTTGCATGTCTACTTCATTTGACGGTTTACAATTCCCCGTTCAGCCTGAAACCCAAAAAGTAAGCTCTTCAAGCACAGGCAAAGAAATTGTTGCAGCAGCACTTTCTTTGGTGGATGAGCTTAGCTCACAAAATGCTTTAAATGAAAAAAACTGGCGTAAAAATTATCCTCGACATTTTAAAGCCTTAGTTGCACATGGCATCCGTTCAGTGAATGCACCCATTACCATCGCAAAACAAGGTTTAGCCCAAGCACACCATAGTTTTGAGTTTTATCGAGATGGAAAATGTTATCGCTTAAAAGATGTCATGACTGTGCCTAATATTCAAACATTACATACATTTAAGTATCAAGGACAAAGTACAGCTGAACCTGAATGGTATGTACCTTATCATGGTCAAAAATTACAAGGACAAGCCTTACTTGAGCAAATCCAAACTTGGGAAAAGTGTGGCATTGTTGAAACTAGCCATGCCGATGCCTTACGTCAGGTGATAGCCCATCCTGAATGGTTTGATTTGTCTGATCGTACCATGGTGTTATTTGGCGCGGCATCCGAAGCAGGTCCACTCACTTGGCTAGCCAAATGGAAAGCCAACCTCATTGCTGTTGATTTACCTAATGCCAAAGTTTGGGAAAAAATTCTAAACACAGTACAACACGGCAACGCGACTCTATATGCACCAAGCACTGAACCATTGACTGAAAATTTTGAAATACATGAATTAAAAAATAAACTGGGCACCAACCTACTCACCCAAACACCCGAAATCGCCCACTGGTTAGCGCAAAACCCAAATAGCTTAGATTTAGCTGCAATTGCCTATTTAGATGGTGAGAAACACGTGCGAGTGTCGATGGCAATGGACAGCATCATGAGTTATGTCAGCGCACAAAAACCAGATACATCATTGATGTATATGTGTACGCCTACCGATGTCTATGCTGTACCCAAAGACGTCATTCAAGCGTCTACACAAAAATACCAACAACGTTCAAAAATTGAAAAATGGTTAAGTAAAAGCGTTGCAACCGCATCTATGAAACATTTCTTTAAACATAACAGTCAGCAATTAATCAACTCTGATAATGGAAAAAGTTATGGTATTGCCGATTGTTTAGTAGTTGAACAAGGACCAAACTATGCCTTAGCCAAACGTATCCAACAGTGGAGAGCAACTTTGGCACGTCATCAGGGACAAAAAGTCAGTATTAATATCGCTCCTTCGACCACAACCATGTCTGTGACTAAAAACCCATTACTCAAAGCTGCATTTAATGGTGCAAGTTTATTTGATGTGGAAGCTTTTGCACCTGAGACGACCAACGCCTTGATGGCAGCACTATGGGTGCATGATTTAAAAAACCAAACCTCAGTAGCAAATCCTGAAACACAGATTGAACATCCTTTGGAGCTGATCATGGAGGGTGCAAACCATGGTGGCTTATGGCGTGTCGCATATTTGGCTCGTACTGCCCTGCCTTTTGCAGCAATTTATGGCTTTGCTAATGATAAATTGCCGATCCAACAATTACTTGGAAAATTTAAAAAATAATCCTAATAAAAAAACGCTGCGATTGCAGCGTTTTTTTATTGAGCTTCAAATATTCATCTAAGGATTAAAATACTTTTAATAACAACCAATACAAAGCACCTGATAAACAGATCGTTGCCGGTAATGTGAAAATCCAAGCGGAAAGAATGGTTTTAACAGTATTAAAATTTAGACCTGATTTATTTGCGACCATCGTACCAGCTACAGCAGAGTTTAAAACATGCGTCGTGGATACAGGCATTCCTAAACCATCGGCTGCTGCAATTGTCGACATCGCCACAAGTTCAGCAGACATTCCTTGACCATAAGTCATGTGGTGCTTACCAATACGTTCACCTACGGTAACTACAATACGTTTCCAACCCACCATTGTGCCTAGACCAAGCGCAAGTGCAACAGCAACTTTCACCCATGTTGGAATATACTGAAGGAACGAATCTAAGTTACTACGATATTCTTTCACTGTTTTTGCTTGCGCTTCATCCATTTTTGGCAATTGCTCAGCTTTATCTAAACGTTTAAAAGCCGTTGTACTTAAGTACATATCATTACGTAATGATGAAACTTCAGACTCAGGAATATCTTTTAAATCCCCAAATTTACCGACACGCTCACCTAAATGATCAGTCAAACTTGCCAAAGCAGGCACAACTTCAGGTGTAATTTCTTTGGTTTGAATATATTTGGTAATGGTATTACGTGCTTGCTCATCTGGAATATCTGCATGCTGTGCATAGATTGCAGATGCTGTCTGTTCAGACAGTTGAGAGAAAGATTGTAAATGTTGCTGATCTAAGTTCTTATTCAAAGAATATGCCAATGGTACTAACCCGATCAAAATCAACATGATCAAGCCCATGCCTTTTTGTCCATCGTTTGAACCATGTGCAAAACTTACCCCTGTACATGTGAAAATCAAAATCGCACGAATCAAAGGTGGGGGTGGTTTATTGCCTTCTGGCGGTTGGAACAACTCCAGCTGTTTCTTGAAAATCTTTTTCACAATCAAGAATACAACAGCAGCAAAAGCAAAACCAATCAATGGGGAAAATAATAAAGCTTTACCCACTTTCATGACTTGATCCATGTCTACACCACTTGCACCACTTGCTGAGTGCAAAATGTAGTTCATGATCCCTACACCTAAAATCGAACCAATTAACGTATGTGAGCTTGAAGCAGGAATGCCTAAGAACCAAGTTCCTAAATTCCATAAAATGGCTGCAATCAGCATGGCAAAGACCATGGCAAAACCAGCACCACTCCCCACATTCATAATCAGTTCGACAGGGAGTAATGCAATGATACCGTAAGCTACCGCACCACTTGCCACCATCACCCCAAGAAAGTTACAAAAACCCGCCCACATTACTGCAACTGGTGCAGGCAGTGCATTGGTATAAATTACCGTTGCGACAGCATTGGCTGTGTCATGAAAACCATTTACAAACTCAAAACCCAACGCAATAAATAAAGCCGTCGCCAGCAACACAACCGAATATAAGCTCAAAGGTGGCACATGCGCCAAATCAGCAGAAAGCTGAACACCGATATAAATCAGTGTAGAAATAATAATCGTGAGAAACACTGGCATAAAAAACTTTGGTGTCGGAACATGAACATTCGTCGACTTGTGTGGAGTCGATGAGTGTGATGAATCTGAAACGGGAGGTAAATTAGAATTCATGCAGACGGTTTAAGCGGATAATAAAATGCGCTTATTGTTCAATTAAATTGTGACAATTATATGACAAATAGCTGTCATATAAAGCAACATTTTTACTAAATGAAATAGATAAAATTTAAAAAACAACTATATATTTTTTATTTTAATATTTAAAATTCAGACACTTACAATTACTAAAAGTCATATTTATGCACATTTTCTATCATTTTTAACCTTTGAAATATTTGTAATATTTGCAATAAAAATTTTCATATTATTTTTTTTGGCGAATTAATTTATACTTTAAGCATGACATTTACATGAATATTCAAGAAAAAATACATTCATTTTTCTCAAAAACTGCTGATAAAAGCAGCAGAAAATAATTTGAGTCCCTCTAAATCATGAATAACAATAAAACTGATGTGAATTCTGCTAACATATATGCCGATTTTATATTCCATCGGATTGGGTTATTTATGTCCACGCTTACCACCCTAAAAGAGCTATTGGCTCAACGGATTCTGATTATTGATGGTGCAATGGGTACCATGATTCAGCGTCACAAACTTGAAGAAGCCGACTATCGTGGTGAGCGTTTTGCCGACTGGGCTTCGGACTTAAAAGGCAACAATGACCTTTTGGTATTGACTCAACCCCAAATCATTCAGGGCATTCATGAAGCGTATTTAGATGCAGGCGCAGATATCATTGAAACTAACTCATTCAATGGTACACGTGTGTCTATGTCTGACTATCATATGGAAGACCTCGTTCCTGAGATCAACCGTGAAGCCGCACGTATTGCCAAAGCAGCGTGTGAAAAATACTCGACACCTGACAAACCACGCTTTGTTGCAGGTGTGCTAGGTCCTACATCACGTACCTGTTCAATTTCTCCGAATGTGAATGACCCTGCTTTTCGTAACATTACCTTTGATGAGCTGAAAGAAAACTATATCGAAGCTGCTCATGCCCTGATCGAAGGGGGTGCAGACATTCTTCTGATCGAAACCGTATTCGATACGCTGAACTGTAAAGCTGCAATTTTTGCAGTCAAAGAAGTATTCAATCAAATTGGCTATGAATTGCCACTCATGATTTCAGGCACGATTACCGATGCTTCAGGTCGTACCCTCACAGGGCAAACCGCAGAAGCGTTCTGGAACTCGGTGCGTCACGGCGATTTATTATCCATTGGTTTTAACTGTGCGCTCGGTGCAGATGCCATGCGTCCGCATGTCAAAACCATTTCCGATGTTGCTGATACTTTTGTTTCAGCGCATCCAAATGCAGGCTTACCCAATGCTTTCGGGGGTTATGACGAAAGCCCAGAAGAAACAGCAGCATTCTTAAAAGAATTTGCGGAAAGCGGTTTGATCAATATTACAGGCGGTTGTTGTGGTACCACGCCTGATCATATCCGTGCCATTTACAATGCAGTGAAAGACATCAAGCCTCGTCAAGTTCCTGAAACCAAGCCTGCATGTCGTTTAAGTGGTTTAGAACCGTTTAACATCTATGATGATTCTTTGTTTGTGAATGTCGGTGAACGTACCAACGTTACAGGTTCAAAGAAGTTTTTACGTTTAATCCGTGAAGAAAACTTTGCCGAAGCTTTAGATGTGGCGTTGCAACAAGTGGTTGCAGGCGCACAGGTGATCGACATTAACATGGATGAAGGGATGCTCGATTCGCAAGGTGCGATGGTGCATTTCCTTAATCTTGTTGCGTCTGAACCTGAAATTTCTAAAGTGCCAATCATGATTGACTCATCAAAATGGGAAATTATTGAAGCAGGCTTGAAATGCGTTCAGGGTAAACCTGTAGTGAACTCAATTTCCTTGAAAGAAGGTTATGACGAGTTTGTACATAAAGCTCGTTTATGTCGTCAGTACGGTGCAGCAATCATCGTCATGGCATTTGATGAAACAGGTCAGGCAGACACCGCAGCACGTAAGCGTGAAATCTGTAAGCGTTCTTATGATGTACTGGTCAATGACGTTGGCTTCCCTGCTGAAGATATTATTTTCGATCCAAACGTGTTTGCAGTCGCAACAGGGATTGAAGAACATAATAACTATGCAGTTGATTTCATTGAAGCAACAGGTTGGATTAAACAAAATCTGCCACATGCGATGATTTCAGGTGGTGTATCTAACGTATCCTTCTCGTTCCGTGGCAATGAGCCTGTACGTGAAGCGATTCACTCTGTGTTCCTTTACCATGCCATCAAACAAGGCATGACCATGGGGATTGTAAATGCCGGTCAAATGGCAATTTACGATGATATTGACCCTGAGTTAAAAGCTGCGGTTGAAGATGTGATTCTGAATCAGAATCAAGGTGAAAGCCATCAAGAAGCGACTGAAAAACTGCTTGAAGTCGCTGAAAAATACCGTGGTCAGGGTGCAGCACAAAAACAGGTTGAGAACCTCGAATGGCGTAATGAGAGCGTAGAAAAACGTCTAGAATATGCTTTAGTCAAAGGTATCACGACTTTTATTGATGAAGATACTGAAGAAGCTCGTTTAAAATCAGCTCGTCCTCTCGATGTGATCGAAGGTCCATTGATGGACGGTATGAATGTGGTCGGTGACCTGTTCGGTTCAGGTAAAATGTTCCTCCCACAAGTGGTCAAATCTGCCCGTGTCATGAAACAAGCGGTGGCTTGGCTCAACCCATTCATTGAAGCTGAAAAATCAGGCGGTCAATCCAAAGGTAAAGTCCTGATGGCGACTGTAAAAGGCGATGTACATGATATTGGTAAAAATATTGTGGGTGTGGTGTTAGGCTGTAATGGTTATGACATCGTTGACCTTGGTGTGATGGTACCTGCTGAGAAAATTTTACAGACTGCGATTGATGAAAATGTCGATATTATCGGCTTGTCAGGTTTGATTACGCCATCTTTGGATGAAATGGTCTTTGTTGCCAAAGAAATGCAACGTAAAGGTTTCCATGTACCACTACTGATTGGTGGCGCAACCACCTCTAAAGCGCATACCGCTGTAAAAATTGATCCGCAATATTCAAATGATGCGGTGATTTATGTTGCCGATGCATCACGGGCAGTGGGTGTGGCAACGACTTTACTTTCTAAAGAAATGAAGCCAAAGTTTGTTGAGGAAACCCGTGCGGAATATGAAAAAGTCCGTGAACGTATTGCCAACAAACAACCGAAAGCCGCAAAACTGTCTTATGCAGAATCGATTGAAAATGGTTTAAAAATTGACTTTGCAGCGAATAAGCCTGCGAAGCCAAACTTCATTGGTACGCAAACCATTACTAATTATCCACTTGAAACTTTAGTGGAATATTTTGACTGGACACCGTTCTTCATTTCGTGGAGTCTGGCAGGTAAATTCCCGAAAATTCTGACGGATGACGTGGTGGGTGAAGCTGCAACTGATTTGTACAATCAAGCGCAGGAAATGTTGAAAGACATTATTGAAAATAAACGCTTTGATGCGCGTGCAGTATTTGGCATCTACCCTGCCAACCGTTCTGCGGCTGATTCTGTTGAAGTTTATAGCGAAGATGGACAAGCTGTGACGCATACTTTCCATCACTTGCGTCAACAATCAGATAAAGTCACAGGCAAGCCAAACTTATCATTGGCTGACTTCGTGGCAAGCAAAGATCAAGCGGAAGATTGGTTAGGTGGCTTCACCGTGTCAATCTTTGGTGCGGAAGAAATGGCGCATGAATACAAAGCGAAAGGTGATGACTATTCTGCGATTCTTGCACAATCTTTAGGTGACCGTTTTGCTGAAGCGTTTGCAGAGCATTTGCATGAGCGTATCCGTAAAGAGTTCTGGGGCAACCAAGCATCTGAAAGTTTAAGTAATGAAGAATTGATCAAAGAGAAGTATGTCGGGATTCGTCCTGCACCAGGCTACCCTGCATGTCCTGAGCATTCTGAAAAAGCATCTTTGTTTGATTGGTTAGGTTCTACCGATAAGATTGGTACGCAGCTCACTACAAGTTTTGCGATGTGGCCACCTTCATCTGTCAGTGGTTTCTATTATGCAAATCCTGAAAGTCAATACTTTAACGTGGGTAAAATTGCTCAGGATCAGCTTGAGGATTATGCAAAGCGTAAGGGTTGGACAATGGATGAGGCGAAGCGTTGGTTAGCACCGAATTTGGATGATTCGGTGAGTTAATTCTTTTTTTCTAAATTAATCCCCCTAAATCCCTCTTTTTCAAAGGGGGATTTTCGCGTATTCAATGAAGTACGTGATAGATCCTCCCTGAACAGAATTTAAAGTACTACTTTAAATGAAGTGTAAGAAAGAGAGGTTGAGTGGGATTAAATAGATATAAAAATACACCTTGAATTTTATATTAAAACAACAATATAAAAATCAATCATACTATTGAATTTTTTTAACTTATGCTTGTATATAAATATCTCGGTGGAGCTTATTGAAAGAGATTTAAAATCTTTAAAAATGATCTATTTTGGGCATCAAACACAAGTCAACTCAACGATCCTTGCGAAGGACTGCTTTCAATTGATGATGATCAACAACAAATAGAAAATTTAAAAAAGATTTTTTATCAACATTCAAATAGCTTAGCCTTAATTGAACAATTTTTTCAAAATATCATTAATATGAAAGATACCAAACTCGGTATTTTCTCTTTAAGCACACCTACGGAAGTTGTCAGAAGATAACCAAACTGTAATGAAGTTCTCGACCTTTATTTAAGCCCGTCAAAAAGTACTCCACATAATCCTATTTTCTATGTTCAATACATTAATAATGATACAGGTATATATCAAACAGATTTCTATAGTCTAAAAGAAGTTGAAGAAAAATTTTCATTAATAGATGATTTATAGCAGATTCTTCAAAAATCATGCTGACTATGTTTGACCCACCACCTAAACGTTATCAGATTTTGAAAATATAGTGCATTTAATTTATATATTTTCAGTTTTTCTATCGATAGATTTGACTGACATACAATTTAGAACACTACTTTAAAATTTAGTAATGATTAGACGTGTAATTGCTGTTGTTTTTTAACCAAGTAAATCGCTACACCACCAGCTAAAGTAAAACCAAGCATTAAGATTCCCATATTTAAGACATGATTAAATACTAAGAAATTAAGTAGTATGCCCCCGATTAAACCACATGCAAATTGTGTACTTCCCATAATTGCACTTGCAGTTCCTGCACGCTCCCCTTGCTTTGCCATTGCTAAAGCCATCGCATTTGGACCAGTAAAACCGATGCCTGAAACAGTTAAAAACATCCCGATCATAATCACCCAGAGCGGCGCATTGAGCACTAATCCAGCCATCACAATTATGATTGATCCTAAAATTTGATTAACTCCACCCAGTTGCAAACGCTGCACTATAGATAACTTATTTGCCAATTTTTTATTCAAAAATGACATAAAGATTATACCTAAGGCATTCAAACCAAATGCATAAGCAAACTGCTGCTCATTTAAGTGATATTGATCCATCAACACGGCAGCAGCTGAGCCAATATAAGCAAATAATGCGGCACCTGTTAAACAGCCAGCCAACATCGGCAAATAAAAACTGCGGTCTTTAAAAATGACAACATATAGTTGAAGTACTTGTGTGACATTTAAATTTAAACGACGTTCTTCTGCCAATGTTTCTTCAAAGAAAAAATGTACACAGATCAGACAAAATAAACCGATTAACATCAGCACAATAAAAACATAGTGCCATTCAAAAAAATACAAAATCCATGCGCCAAATGTAGGCGCAAGTACAGGTGCAATTCCCATAACAATCATCATGCTTGCAAAAGCTTGGGCAGAACCTTGTACATCGAGTTTGTCACGAATCGCAGCACGTGCCATCACCACACCGACACAGCCCCCCAAAGCTTGCAAAACGCGTGCGGCAATCAATGACCAATGACCATCCGCCAAAACACAAAGCAAGCTGGCACCAACAAACAAAGTCATCCCAAAGTACAGGGGTTTTTTACGCCCAATCCGATCGCTAATCGGACCATAAATCAATTGTCCTATAGCCAAACCAAAGAAATAGGCAGGCAAAGAGTTTGCAACTTGCTGAGTTGAAACATTAAAGTCTTGTGCCATTTGTGGTAAAGCAGGTAAATACATGTCGATCGATAAGGGTCCAAGCGATGTAAAGAGCGCTAGGAGTAAAATCCAGCCCGTCGAATATTGCGGTTTGACCTGTTGTTGAGACATAGAAAGTATGAATTTAATGAGAGGAAATGCAGACAAGTGTAACCCTTGCATTGTATTATTTCTATTGCTGATTAATTGAAATTTCACACGATAGAGTTTTCATTTTTTAGGCATAACAAACAATGTTTTTCAAGGGAATTGGTTTGAATACTTGGCTGAATCGGCTTAAAAAAGCAACTTACAATACCAGTATCATGTATAACTTACGCATGATCATTGCTTTTGCAGGCACGGCTTTTCTACCTTATTTTTTAGATCAACAGCTCATGACGATTCCGCTAACTTTGGGAGTCGTTGCAGCAGGTCTCAGTGACATTGATGATCGCTTTTCTGTGCGAATCATGAACTTGCTGTATACCTATATTGGATTTTTTGTGACAGCAGCGTCAGTCACATTGCTATTTCCTTATCCAGTTTTCTTTGCACTCGGTCTTATTATTTCTTGTATTGGTTGGATTTTATTAGGTTCCCTCGGTCGGCGTTATGCCACCATTTCCTATGGTTGCTTGGTCATTTCCGTTTACTCGATGCTTGGGGTAGGTTTATTTGAACCGTGGTATATGCAACCGAGTTTATTGGTCATTGGGGCAGCGTGGTATGGTCTCATTTCAACCATTAGCTTTTTACTGTTTCCTGTACGTCAAGTACAAGACAAACTTTCACAATGTTATGCGTCTTTAGGCGATTTTCTATTTTCCAAATCCAATTTATTTGATGTCGATATGACTTCCGAGAGTTATCAACAAAGTATGATTGGCTTGTCTATGGAAAATGGTAAGTTGATCGGTATTTTTAACGATATGCGAACTGCCTTGCTCACTCGATTAAAAGGCGATCGAGGTCAACGAGATACACGGCGTAGTTTACAATACTATTTTGTCGCACAAGATATTCATGAACGTGCTGATTCTGCTCATATTGATTATCAAAAATTAGCGAAAATGTTCGAACATAGCGACATTCTGTTTCGCTTTCAACGGATTTTATCTTTACAAGGAAAAGCGTGTAAGGACTTGAGTGATAGCATTTTAAATCGCAATACCTATCAACATAACGCTCGTTTTAAACATGCATTTAAAAACCTAAGACATTCTTTAGATCGACTGCGACAATCGCAAAATTATGACCAAGTTTGGGTCAATGCCTTATTTTCTTTATATCAAAATTTAAAATCCATTGATGCTCAACTACAAAATGTCGAAACTGAACGTCATATCAAGTACGATCAAAGCAAACAGTTTGAAAACCAACTCAAAGACGATGACTTAAAAGGTTGGGAGGATATTAAGAGCCGTATCACACAACACTTAACGCCTGAATCAGTACTTTTCCGCCATGCGATTCGTGTCTCTGTGGTGTTATTTATTGGCTATGTTTTTGTACAAATTACCCAGATTGAATACGGCTATTGGGTTTTATTGACTGCCCTCTTTGTCAGTCAACCCAACTTTAATGCGACCAAGCGCCGTTTGCGTTTACGCATTATTGGTACTTTAGCAGGCATCATCGTTGGTTATGCGATTTTGTATTTTGTACCGACAGTCGAAGGTCAATTACTGTTATTGATTCTTAGTGGCGTTTTATTCTTTGATTTACGCAGTAAACAATATGCTCAAGCGACTGCTTTTATTACCATTTTAGCATTAATTAATTTTAATCTAGATGGTTTAGGTTTTGAAGCTGCATTGCCTCGTTTAATCGATACCGTGATCGGATGTGCTTTTGCATGGTTTGGTGTGAGCTTTATTTTTCCAGACTGGAAATTCCGTCGTTTACCACGCACCATCAATCGCTCTTTAGAAGCACAATGTCAATATTTGGCTGAAGTCGTGGATCAATATCATCATGGTCGCAACAATGCTTTGAATTATAGAATTGTAAGACGTGCAGCACACAATACTGATGCTGAAGTTGCATCTTTAATTTCTACGCTAGCCACTGAACCTGATTTTGATCCGACTCAAAAAAGTCTTGCTTTTGAATTTTTATGTTTAAATCATACCTTTATTAGCTATATCGCAGCACTCGGTGCGCATCGTGAAAAAGTCCATGACCCAGAGATTTTAGGTTTGTTGGATCAAGCCTTAGATGATATTAAAGGTGCTTTGCTTAGAGATGAAATGCCTGATTTAACTGCACATAATATGCTGCAAACCATTCGTTTACGTTTAAATCAGTCTGATGAAGAGTCAGCAAAGGCTTTGATTATTTTACAGCAATTATCTTTGATGTTTAGCATCTTAAAACAGTTCAGTACCTTAAAACAAAGTTTAAGCCACGAACGTGATGATCAATCAACTGAACTTGCTTCTTTATAGGCTTGCAGTGAATTTGCGGGTATTTTGGTAGAATATACTGACGATTTGATTTGAAATGATGCTAAACTCTGCATAGCTCTATATATTTTTTTAATACTGACATTATGACTGCCAAAAATCTTTACGCTTATACCCTACAACCTGTGCCGTATGAAGTTACTGAGGCGGAACAACGCAATGCGCAACTCGCAATTTGGCGCAGTACCAATAAAATTGGAACAAAAGCTTGGGCAATCATGGGCGTGATTGTTGCACTCTCTTTGCTAGGTCTAATTTTTATTAAAAACTATTCAACTGTGATTTTTTGGGTATTGCTTGCCTGTGTGGTCATTTATCTACTTGTGCGAAAATTTGGTTTGGAATGGTACGTTAAACGTAAAATGAATGAATTTCCAGTACAAGAAATTAAAGGCATTAAACTGGGTGTGCAACCTCATGGTATTGTAATGCGTCAACAAATGGGCTTACAAGAAGGTGTTGGTACGATTGGTTGGAAAGACATTTACGAATGGTATAACACCCCCGAGTTTTTATTGGTGAACTTTAAGGTGAAAGGTCAACAAGGTGCTTATATTCTGCCTAGCCGTATGAACAGTAAAAACTTTTCCTTTGAAACTGTGCGTAAACATTTAAAAGAAACTGTCGGTGAGCCAAAAACCCTTTAATTTCAATTAAATATTAAGCCTCCTGTATTAGGAGGCTTTTTTACACCTTAAACCTTAATGATAATGAGAATAAATATTATCTTCAAATCTATTTTCTTTACAATTTATTTAGTTATAATTGCGCTATTCAAATACTACCTTCAACCTAAACACACATGTTTAAAAAGATACTTTTTCAACTTCATTGGTTTTTTGGGATCACTGCTGGTCTGATTCTTTCTATTATGGGAGTCACTGGGGCGATTTATTCTTATGAGCAACCGATTCAAAAATGGCTAAATCCAGACAGTTATACTGTTCAAGTTGAAAATCGTGCCAAATTAACTCCCGCAGAAATTTACCAACATTTTCAGATTACACAACCTAAAATTAAAATTAATAGTATCACCATTCATCAAGCCCCTGATGCCAGTTCTAGTATCAATATTGAGAAAGAAGGCGCCCGTAAAGGCTTCAATGTCATGATCAACCCTTATAGTGCTGAAATTCTGCCAGAGGTGAAAGGGCGTGAGTTCTTCCAGTTTATCCAACAACTCCACCGTAATTTAACTGTTGGACCTGTTGGTAAACAAATCACAGCTGCATGTACTCTAATTTTGATTTATTTCATTTTAAGTGGTTTGTACTTACGTTGGCCGAAAAAGCATTCATTTAAGCAATGGTTCAGCATTAAACCAAAACTCAAAGGTCGTAATTTCCTTTGGGATTTACATGCTGTTGTTGGAACATGGGTAGTTATTTTCTATTTACTTTTAGCAGTTACAGGTTTGTACTGGTCATATGACTGGTGGCGTAACGGTATGTTCAAAGTTTTAGGTGTGGATCGCCCTCAACCTGAAATGCAAGCAAATGCAGGTAAAGCAAAACAAACTGAACAGATGCGTGGTGCTGGTACATCAGCAGAACAAGTAAGAGGTGAAAAAACTACTTCAGCAAATGCTGAAGGTCACGGCAAAGGGCGAGAGCAATCTAAGCTTGACTCAAAGCAAATTGCCCTTGCCTATACGCAAACATGGACGGGCTTTCATGCACAACTCAAGCAAGATTACTCTTCTATTACCCTCTCTACACCCAAAAAAGCAGATGGTACTATGGACGTTTCTTTTGTGGATGCGATTCCACAACATGAGCGTGCAAGAAATAAGGCAATCTATAATTATCAAAATAATCAAATCGAGAAAATTGAGCTTTATGCAGATAAAAAACTCAATGAAAAAATCATGAGTAGCATGCTCCCTGTTCATCGTGGTAGTTTCTTTGGTCCTGTTTATCAGTTTTTAGTGATGTTGGCTGCATTATCTATGCCTCTGTTCTTTGTAACGGGATGGATGCTGTATCTCAAACGTCGTAAACAAAAGCAACTGACTTTGGCTGCACGTCACCACACTGCGATTATTGATGTTGACCCACATGCAACGCCTTGGCTGATCAGTTATGCTTCTCAAACAGGTGTTTCTGAACAACTGACTTGGCGTACGGCAACCAATTTACAAGCAGCTCGCCAACCTGTCACAGTGAAAGCCTTACAACATTTAACCATAGAAGATTTACAAAACTGTCCTCAGATTTTATTTATCGTCAGCACCTATGGCACAGGTGAGGCACCTGATTTAGCAATCACATTTGTTAAAAAAATCATGCCACATTCTTTCGATCTAAAGCATTTAAAATATGCGGTTTTAGCCTTGGGCTCAAAAGAATATCCAGAAACGTATTGCAGTTTTGGTCATTGGCTCGATACATGGTTACAGCAAAATCAAGCACAAGCGATGTTTAACACCATTGAAGTAGACAATGCCAATGCGGCTGATATTGAAAAATGGACCACTGCATTGGCAAAAATCAGTAAACTTGAACTTAGTCATATGCATATTGAAAAAGTTTTTGATGAATGGACATTCAAAAAACGTGAATTGCTCAATCCAAATAGTTTAGGCGGACCTGTATTTAATCTTGAATTCCATACAGTACACGAAGTTGTTTGGCAAGCTGGCGATATAGCTGAGATCCAACCAGGCAATAGCCTTGAGCGCATCCTAGCATTTTTGGATAAGTATCACATTGCTAGCAACACACCTGTAAATGAATTAAATCTCACAATTCAACAGGCACTTTGGAACCGCAACCTTACTGTTGAAGTTGAACCTTTTGCCAACATGCAACACTTACTTGAACAATTACCGATATTACCTACCCGTGAATACTCTATTGCCAGTATTCCAGAACAACAAGTTTTACGTCTGGTGGTACGCCAACAAAGTGATACAGATGGAAATTTAGGCTTAGGTTCAGGTTGGCTCACACAGCATACTCAAGTAAGTGAGCAGATCGCGATGCGTATCCGTACCAATCCATCTTTCCATTTGATTAATGACAATCGTCCAATCATTTGTATCGGGAATGGTACAGGCATTGCTGGGTTAATGAGCCTAATTCATGCGCGTGTTCGTTTGAATTATACTGAAAATTGGCTGATCTTTGGTGAGCGTCAACAAGCACATGACTTCTTCTTCAAAGAAACTTTAGAAGCTTGGCAAACCACAGGTATGCTAAAACGTTTAGACCTTGCTTTTTCACGTGATCAAGCAGAAAAAAATTATGTGCATCACAAACTACATGAACAGCAAGACTTACTGAAAACATGGATTACACAAGGTGCAGTCATCTATGTTTGTGGAAGTATTCAAGGTATGGCAAGTGATGTAGATCACGCACTTGTAGAGATTTTAGGAGAAACACAACTGAATCAACTACGTGAAAATGGTCGTTATAAACGTGATGTCTATTAAGTTAAGTCATTTTAAAACTATCATTTAATACAATATTTAAAAACCGAGCCAGATGCCTCGGTTTTTATTTTGCTAAAATTTAAGAAGTTATATTCTCAACAATCTTTTGTCCAGACGAGCAGCTTAGACGAGTAAGGACGACTATTAAAAAATAAATTATAATGCTTTGACCCAATATAAACGTACCATCTGCCCACGATCATAAGGAAAGCTTGATAAATATTCATAACCGAGTGTGTTAGTTTTGTTGATTTTAAATTCCATTCCATAACCCACAGAAATATTTAGACCCTGTACTTCTTGTTGAATAGACTGCCCTGCACTGACACGGCTTTTAAAATCATCGGTAGTAAATGCGGTATAATTAAAAACTTTAAAATGCCCATCTTCATAAAATTGATTACTTAAAACTGAATAATTTTTAAGCTCTTGTTCATGCTCTTCTGCTAATTTTTTTTGCTCTTGATTTAAATCTGCACTAGCGATTTCGATCGCAGTTTCTGTATCTGTGATTTGTTTTTTCTTTTGCTTTAGATGTTTAAAAAAATCATATTTAAAAAATGGCTTGGGTTTAGAAAAACTATTTTCGAGCCGCGTATTTGAAGTTGTCATCGTAGTATCCGCATATGCATCATGTCCTATACACATCAATAAAATACTACATAATGTTTTTAGGTGCATGATCCATCCATAACCAATAAAACTGATTTGTTATTCTTTTCAAACTATAACATTCTTTGAAAATCTGGATGCATTTTTTAATGACTTTTCCATAAAAAAGAGAGCATTAAGCTCTCTTTTTGGTTTATTTTAAAAGCTCCAAATTATTTTGGATTAAGCTAAACCTTTGTCTTTTAACAATTGCATCATGGTTGAACCGAGTTCAGCAGGGCTACGTGTATATGCCATACCCGCTTTTTCAAATGCTGCAAATTTTTCTTCTGCAGTCCCTTTACCGCCAGAAATGATTGCGCCTGCATGCCCCATACGCTTACCTTTTGGCGCTGTTACACCTGCGATATAACCCACAACTGGTTTTGTCACATGAGATTGGATATATTCAGCAGCCTCTTCTTCCGCAGTACCACCAATCTCACCAATCATGATGATTGCTTCAGTTTGTGGATCTTCTTGGAAAAGTTTTAAGCAGTCAATTTGATTCATCCCTGGAATCGGGTCACCGCCGATGCCGATACATGTAGACTGACCTAGACCAAGCTTAGTTGTTTGTGCAACTGCTTCATAAGTCAATGTACCTGAACGAGAAATTACACCAATTTTACCTGGTTGATGAATATGCCCTGGCATAATCCCGATTTTACATTCACCCGGTGTGATAATCCCTGGACAGTTTGGGCCAATGATACGTGCACCATTACCATTCGTTTCTAAATAACGTTTTGCTTTGAGCATATCCAAAGTTGGTACACCCTCAGTAATCACAACAATCAATTCAATACCAGAGTCAATCGCTTCAACAATCGAATCCAATACAAATGGTGCAGGCACATAGATTGAGGTTGCTGTTGCACCTGTTTCTTGTACTGCTTCACGCATGGTGTTAAATACAGGTAAATTTAAATGTGTCGTACCACCTTTACCCGGTGTTACTCCACCGACAACTTTTGTGCCATAGGCCAAAGCTTGCTCTGAATGGAATGTACCGTTTTTACCTGTGAAACCCTGTACCAATACTTTGGTGTCTTTATTTACTAATACGCTCATGATTGATACTCCTTACGCTTTCACTGCAGCAACAACTTTTTCTGCGGCATCAGCAAGCCCAGTCGCAGAAATCAATTTCAAACCAGATTCATCAAGTAATTTTGCACCCAATTCCGCATTGTTACCTTCTAAGCGAACCACAACTGGAACTGTTACATTTACTTCTTGAACCGCTGCAATAATTGCTTCTGCAATCATGTCACAACGTACGATCCCACCAAAAATATTAATCAAAACAGCTTGTACTGAACTGTCAGATAAAATAATTTTAAATGCTTCGATCACACGGTCTTTAGTTGCGCCACCACCTACGTCTAAGAAGTTTGCTGGCTGTCCACCATAAAGTTTAATGATGTCCATGGTCGCCATTGCAAGACCAGCACCATTCACCATACAACCAATATTACCTTCGAGTGCAACATAGTTGAGATCAAACTCAGATGCTTTGAGCTCACGCTCATTTTCCTGAGATTTATCACGCATTGCTGCAATTTCAGGTAAACGATACAGTGCATTTGAATCAATACCCACTTTGGCATCGACACATAAAATTTCACCATTTTCACGCACTGAAAGTGGATTAATTTCAAATAATGCAAAGTCATTTTCAATAAATGCTTTATATGCACCTGTCATGATAGTGACAAATTGGCTAACTTGTTTGTCTTTTAAACCTAATTTGAACGCAACATCACGTGCTTGAAACGGTAATAATCCCACTAAAGGATCAACTTCTACTTTAAAGATTTTTTCAGGTGTTTCTTCTGCAACTTTTTCAATTTCGACACCACCTTCTGTAGATGCCATAAAAGTTACACGACGTGAAGAACGGTCTACAACCGCACCAAGATACAATTCACGCTCTACTGGATAAACGTCTTCACAAACCAAAATGCTATTTACAGGCTGACCATTTGCATCGGTTTGATAAGTGACGAGATTTGTACCTAGTAGATTTTTTGCATATTCAGCCCCTTCTTCAGCAGATTTTACAACTTTTACACCACCTGCTTTACCACGACCACCTGCATGCACTTGCGCTTTCATCACGGCAAACTTACCGTCAATCTGCTCAAATGCAGCGGCTGCTTCTTCTGGTGACGTAATTAAAATGCCTTCTTGAACAGGCATACCATATTTTTTTAACAGCGTTTTTGCTTGATACTCATGTAGATTCATTTTTTACCTTTTACTACTTTTCACGTTGTTATAACAATCAGTATTTAAACTTCCATCGCATTAAACACTGACATTTATTTAAGTTTGTTCTTTTATTTTTAGATGATTATTCAAATAAAAACAACCATCATGATAAAAAAAGAGCGGTCGAAACCGCTCTCTTTAGATTATTTACGCTTACGTTGAATTGCGTGAATCGCACGACCATCAACGGCTAATGCCGCTTCATGCACAACTTCAGAATAGGTCGGATGAGCAAATGTCATTAATTGTAAATCTTCAACAGAAGATACAAACTCTAGTGCAATCATACCTTGATGTACGATGTCTGACGCACCAGGACCAATGACATGCATACCCAATAAACGATCCGTTTTGGCATCTGCAACGAACTTCACAAAACCTTGAGATTCATTGGCAGCCAAAGCACGACCATTCACCGCAAATGGGAATTGACCTGTTTTAACTTCGTGACCTTTCTCTTTGGCTTGTTCTTCAGTTAAACCTACCCACGCTGCTTCTGGATGTGTGTAAATTACACTGATAATCGTGTCATAGTTCACTTGTGCAGCATGACCGTGGATACGCTCAACTGCCATTACGCCTTCTTCCATTGCTTTATGTGCAAGCATTGGACCACGTACCAAGTCACCAATCGCATACACACCTTCAACAGATGTTAAGCATTGATCATTTACTTCAACTAAACCACGTTCAGTTAGTTTAATGCCTGAATCTTCTGCCAATAAGCCTTCTGCATAAGCTTTACGACCTACACAAACGATTAATTTATCGAATGCTTCAGTTTTATCTTCGCCAGCTTGGTTGTATTGAACAGTAACTTGACCGTTGTTGATTTCAGTACCAGAAACTTTCGCGCCAATACGAATATCTAAACCTTGTTTGGTTAAGATTTTTTGATATTCTTTAGAAAGTGCTTTGTCCGCCATTGGCAAGAAGCTGTCTAATGCTTCAAACACCACAACTTCAGCACCTAAACGACGCCAAACTGAACCCAATTCAAGACCGATCACACCTGCACCGATTACACCTAAACGCTTAGGAACTTCTTGGAATTCTAATGCACCCGTAGAATCAACAATTAAGTCTTCATCTACTTTTGCCACTGGAATATTTACAGGAACAGAACCGGTTGCAAGGATCACATATTTAGGTTCTAAAACTTGAGCTTCACTACCGTCTAATGGTGTGAATTCAACTTTTTTACCCGCAAGTAATTTACCCGTACCTTGTAACCATTCAATACCATTACCTTTTAATAATTGCGCAACACCACCAGTCAAGTTGTCTACAACTTTGTCTTTACGTGCAAGCAATTTAGCAAGGTCAAGCTGTACATTTTCTACAGAAATACCATGCACATCTAAACCATGAAGCGTATCTTCATAATGATGTGAAGAATCTAAAAGTGCTTTAGAAGGGATACAACCTACGTTTAAGCAAGTACCACCTAAAGATGGCTTACCTTTGTGTACACGCTTTTCGATACACGCAACTTTAAAACCAAGCTGAGCTGCACGGATTGCTGCTTCATAACCACCTGGTCCACCGCCGATTACCACTAAATCAAATTGAGACATGTTTATCTCCAAAAACGAGCCTAGAGGATCACCCTAAGCCCGTGTTGTTATTCTAAAGAATTAAAGATCAAGAATTAGTTTAGCAGGTTCTTCTAACAATTCTTTTACAGTCACCAAGAAACCTACAGCTTCTTTACCATCGATTAAACGGTGGTCATAAGAAAGTGCTAAGTACATCATTGGTAAAATTTCAACTTGACCATTCACTGCCATAGGACGATCTTGGATTTTGTGCATACCCAAAATTGCAGTTTGTGGTTGGTTTAAAATCGGAGTTGAAAGTAATGAACCGAAAGTACCACCGTTAGTAATTGTGAAAGTACCACCAGTCATATCTTCAATGGCAAGTTTACCATCACGTGCTTTACCAGCAAATGCACGAATACCATTTTCAACTTCAGCATAGTTCATACGATCTGTGTCACGAAGTACAGGTACAACTAGACCACGATCAGAAGATACTGCGACACCGATGTCATAGAAACCATGATAAACGATATCATCACCATCAATTGATGCGTTTACAGCTGGGAAACGTTTAAGTGCTTCTGTACATGCTTTCACAAAGAAAGACATAAAGCCTAAACGCGCACCGTGGCGTTTTTCAAATGCGTCTTTATATTGTGCACGCATGTCCATGATTGGCTTCATGTTAACTTCGTTAAATGTAGTTAACATTGCTGTTTGTTGCGTTGCAGCAAGAAGACGTTCAGCAACACGTTTACGCAGACGTGTCATTGGAACACGTTTTTCGATACGCTCACCTACCGCAACACTTAAAGGTGTTACCGCTGCTGCAGCTGGTTTCGCTTGATGGTTTGCAACATCTTCTTTGGTGATACGACCACCACGACCAGTACCTTCTACCTCAGAGGCAGCAATACCTGTTTCAGACAATGCTTTACGTACAGCTGGTGCTTGATCAGCAACAGGTTGAGCACGCTCAACCACAGGAGCTGCACCCGCTTCAGTTTGAGCTGCCGCTTGTTCAACATTCCCATCGCTTACAGCTTGTGTTGGAGCTGCGCCAGAAACTGCACCTTCTTCAAATGTTGCAATCACTTCAGCAGAAAGAACTGTATCGCCTTCATTCTTGATGATTGCAGAAATAGAACCATCAGCAGGAGCAACAACTTCTAAAACAACTTTATCCGTTTCAATATCACAGATCACTTCATCACGTGATACAGCTTCACCTGGTTGTTTGTGCCAAGTTGCAATTGTTCCGTCAGCAACTGACTCTGGGAACACCGGTGCTTTAATTTCGGTTGCCATTATTTAGATTCTCCTGATTGTTCAGCTACGATCGCTAAAGCGTCATTGACAAGCTGAGCTTGTTGTTTTGCATGCAAGTAAGGTGAGCCACATGCAGGTGCAGCTGAAGCTTCACGTCCTGCGTAGCTAATACGAATTTGTTTACCAGATTTCATCACACCTTCATATAAGCGTGGTGCGATAAATAACCATGCGCCTTGGTTCTTCGGCTCTTCTTGGCACCAAACAAGTTCTTGAATGTTTGGATAAGTCGCAAGAACTTCAGCAATGCGTTGTTCTGGGAATGGATATAATTGTTCAACACGTACAAGTGCGATATTCAAGTTTTGTTCACGACGTTTTTCAAGTAAATCGTAATACACTTTACCACCACAAAGTACGAGACGTGTTACGTCCGCTTTGTTGATTTGATCAACTTCATCAATCACAGTCTGGAATGTACCAGTTGCAAGCTCATCTAAAGTAGACGTTGCAAGTTTATGACGAAGTAATGACTTAGGAGACATTACGATCATTGGTTTACGGATTGGACGGATCGCTTGACGACGCATCGCATGGAAGATTTGGGCAGGTGTAGTTGGCGTAATCACTTGCATATTTTCTTCTGCGCAAAGCTGTAAGAAACGCTCTAAACGTGCAGATGAATGTTCTGGACCTTGTCCTTCAAAACCATGTGGAAGAAGTAGTGTTAAACCACAAACACGCTCCCATTTGGTTTCACCAGAAGAAATGAACTGGTCGATCACCACTTGGGCACAGTTTGCGAAGTCACCAAATTGTGCTTCCCAAATAATCAAACTGTGTGGCAATGTCGTTGCATAACCATATTCAAACGCAAGTACTGCCATTTCTGACAATAAAGAGTCATAAATTGCGGTACGTGGTTGATTTTCTTTAATGTGACAAAGTGGAATATAAACCGAACCATCTACTTGGTTATGAAGCTTAGCATGACGATGTGAGAATGTACCACGGCCTACGTCTTCACCCGTTAAACGCACTAGATAGCCATCATCTAACAGTGATGCATAAGCTAAAACTTCAGCAGCACCCCAGTTCAATGGCATTTCGCCTGTTTGCATTTTCAAACGGTCATCAATCACTTTCGACACCTGGCGTTGCATCACGAAGCCTTCAGGCAACTCTCGCATTTTACGACCAAGTTCTTTTAAGCGCTCGATTGGGAAAGTTGTATCCCAAACATCAGTGTAATCATGACCTAAATACGGTGTCCAATCCACAAACATTTTTTTGTTTGGTTCAAGTACAAGTGCATTAGCTACATGGCGACCGGCTTCAAGGTCTTCACGATACTTTTCAACCAAAGCATCTGCATCAGCACGATCCAATACTTTTTCTTGAACCAATTGATCAGCATACAACGTACGTGTTGTCGCTTTTTTGTTGATCACTTGATACATCATTGGTTGAGTTGCAGCTGGTTCATCCGCTTCGTTATGACCACGACGACGATAACAGAACATATCAATCACAACATCTTTACGGAAAGTGTGACGGAAATCATGTGCTAATTGTGAAATAAATAATACAGCTTCTGGATCATCACCATTCACATGGAAGATCGGTGCTTGGATCATTTTCGCAATGTCAGTACAGTATTCTGTAGAACGCGCATCACGTGGATCAGAGGTGGTAAAACCAACTTGGTTGTTTACAACAATATGAACTGTACCACCTACGGTATAACCACGCGTTTGTGACATTTGGAAGGTTTCTTGGTTCACACCTTGACCTGCAAATGCTGCATCACCATGTACAATGATTGGTAATACGTCATCACCACCAATGTCTTTACGGCGTACTTGACGTGCACGTACCGAACCTTCAACTACAGGACCAACGATTTCTAAATGCGATGGGTTAAACGCCAATGCCAAGTGAACTTCACCACCTGGAGTCATCACGTTTGATGAGAAACCTTGGTGGTATTTAACGTCACCAGAACCTTTTTTATTGAGTGCCTTACCTTCAAACTCACCAAACAAATCAGCTGGGTTTTTACCCATAATGTTCACAAGTAAGTTTAAACGACCACGGTGTGGCATCCCGATCACAACTTCTTTACAACCAACCGAACCTGCGCGTTGAATCAATTCGTTGACCATCGGGATGAAGGACTCACCACCTTCAACACCAAAGCGTTTTGCGCCAACGTATTTATTGCCAAGGTATTTTTCAAGACCTTCGGCAGCAGTTAGACGCTCCAGTACATGTTTCTTTTGTTCAGCAGAGAAACCAAATTGACCACGTGCACCTTCTAAGCGTTGTTGAATCCAACGTTTTTCTTTGGTATCAACAATGTGCATATATTCCGCACCGATAGAAGCACAATACGTTGCCTCCATTGCTTCAACCATTTCACCTAAAGTTGCTTCAGTTTTACCAATCGCAAGATTGCCAGAGTTAAATACAGTATCTAAATCTGACTTGGTTAAACCATGTGCTGCAAGATCTAAATCTGGCACGTCTTCACGTTTAGCCAAACCTAAAGGATCAAGTTTTGCTTTTTGATGTCCACGGTTACGATACGCAGCAATCAGTTGCAACACACCAATTTGACGGCGTTCATGTTCAGTGCTGACTTCACTTTGTACAACAGGTTGAACACGACTTGAGTTGCGACCTAATAATAAGAATTGCTCACGAATGTTGCCGTGGGGCTGATCACCTTTAGGGAATTTATCGAAATATTGTTGCCAATCCTCACCGACTGAGGTTGGAGAAGACAGGTACTGCTCGTAAAGCTCTTCAATATACGCTGCACTATCAGCGGAAAGTTCAGTGTCAAGACGCAGTGCGTCAGCAACTTCTTGCATTTGTGGACCCATTTCCTATTGCAAAAACATTAGAGGATGCTTTTTAAGCACACCCAAGATTGATCATGCCAAACTGGTAAATTGGCACTCACCCCTAGATCCCAAAAACCAAAGGGCGTTATACGGCATTAGAATTTTACTAATGCAGACAATGAATCATAACGCCCTCAATGGCATCACCACTCATCTATACTCAACCGCAGCTGAGCAATTTTTTTGCAAATCGACTTAGAAAAAACAAAGTTTTGATTTGTTTTTTCTAAAGCGGCTCATTTCGCAAGCACTTACTTAAGTTATAAACTTAAGCACACCTCACTTATGTTAAAAAATGTACATAAGCACTGCATTTTTTCTGCTTACAGCAATTTGTTAAATCCTAACATGAACTTAAGCTTCAATTGATTTTTTTGACACATACCATCTATAAAATAGCTAAATACATAACTATTATAATCGAATACTATATGGAGTTGTTTATATAAAAATTCAACCCATTATAGAAAAATACTATTTCACGCACATACAAGCTATACAAAAAGTATATAAAAAAAGAGCGCACCTTAAATTTAAGGTGCGCTCTTTGATTTTTAGGGCATTAACCTGCTTGGTCGAGCAACATGCTACGGATATGACCGATTGCTTTGGTTGGGTTCAGACCTTTAGGACATACTGACACGCAGTTCATAATTCCTTTACAACGGAACAATGAGAACGGGTCATCAAGACGGGATAAACGATCTTGAGTCGCTGTATCACGCGAGTCAATAATAAAACGATATGCATTCAACAATGCTGAAGGACCTAAGAATTTATCAGGATTCCACCAGAATGATGGGCATGATGTTGAACAACATGCACAAAGAATACATTCATACAAACCATTTAAGTGTTCACGCTCTTCTGGAGACTGTAAACGCTCTTTAGGCGGTGCAGGTTGATTATTAATTAGGAAGGGTTGAATTTTATCATACTGATCGTAGAACTGATTCATATCCACAACTAAATCTTTAACCACTGGTAAACCTGGTAATGGACGAATCACGATTTTTTCTGGTAAATCGTTTAAGTTCCATAAACATGCTAGACCATTTTTACCATTGATGTTCACACCATCCGAACCACAAATACCTTCACGGCAAGAACGGCGGAATGTTAATGACTCATCTTGCACTTTTAAAGCGAGCAGCGCATCAAGCAACATACGGTGCTTATCAGTCAACTCAAGTTTAAAAGTTTGCATGTACGGCGCTTTATCCTTATCAGGATCATAGCGGTAGATTTCGAACGTACGAGTACCTCTACTCATCTTATTTCTCCCGATTAGAATGTACGTGGTTTAGGTTCAATTGCTTCTACAGACAACGGACTGTAACGTACTGGTTTGTACTCAAGATGGTTATCACTTGAATACCATAAAGTATGTTTCATCCACTCATCATCACGACGACCATATGAATAAGTTGGGTGATCAGGTGGTAACTCGTAATCTACAACCGTATGCGCACCACGACATTCTTTACGTGCAGCAGCAGAAATCAAGGTTGCTTTTGCCACTTCGTATAAGTTTTCAACTTCAAGCGCTTCAATACGTGCTGTATTAAATACTTTCGATTTGTCTTTTAGATGAATATTGCGTACACGCGGTTCAATCGCAAGGATTTGTTTTACCCCTTCGTCAAGCAAAGCTTGCGTACGGAATACACCTGCGTGATCTTGCACAATATCACGAATCGCATCTGCAACTTCTTGGGCATTTTCACCAGAAGTAGAGTCATCTAAATGACGAATACGTTTTAATGTATTTTCAAGCACATTATTTGGAAGTGGTTGATAATCATCACCATGATGTTTAGTCACATAATCAATGATATGTTCACCAGCCGCTTTACCAAACACCACCAAGTCAAGCAATGAGTTAGTCCCTAAGCGGTTTGCACCATGTACAGATACGCAAGAACACTCACCAATCGCATAGAAACCTTTTACAGGAACTGTGTAGTCCATGGTGCCATTTGTAGCATATTCTTTAGTTGTGCTGTCATAACCTGCATGGAAACCAGCTTCATTTTTAGAATATTCAGGAATAACAACCTGACCATGAATATTTGTTGGAATACCACCCATTTGATAATGGATTGTTGGTACTACAGGAATCGGCTCTTTGGTGATATCCACGTTTGCGAATTTTTTACCAATCTCAAATACAGAGGGTAAACGTTTCATGATCGTATCAGCACCCAAGTGCGTCATATCAAGTAGGATATAATCGCCTTTAGGACCACAACCACGACCTTCTTTGATTTCTTGGTCCATCGAACGTGATACGAAGTCACGCGGTGCCAAGTCTTTCAAAGTCGGTGCATAACGCTCCATGAATGGTTCGCCGTCTTTATTACGAAGGATCGCACCTTCACCACGACAACCTTCAGTCAACAATACGCCTGCGCCTGCAACACCTGTAGGGTGGAATTGCCAGAATTCCATATCTTGTAATGGAATACCTGCACGTGCAGCCATACCAAGACCATCACCAGTGTTGATATATGCGTTTGTAGATGCACGGTAAACACGACCTGCACCACCTGTAGCAAATAAAGTTGCTTTTGCTTGGAATACCGCAATTTTACCTGTTTCTTGGTCAATCGCAGTCACACCCAATACATCACCCTCTTCGTTACGGATTAAGTCTAATGCAATCCATTCAACAAAGAATTGAGTACCCATTTTCACGTTGCTTTGATAAAGCGTATGCAATAGAGCGTGACCAGTACGGTCGGCAGCAGCACATGCACGTGGAACTGGTTTTTCACCGTAGTTTGCAGAGTGACCACCAAATGGACGTTGGTAAATTGTACCGTCTGCGTTACGGTCAAATGGCATACCTAAGTGTTCTAATTCATAAACAACTTTAGGTGCTTCACGACACATAAACTCGATTGCATCTTGGTCACCTAACCAGTCAGAACCTTTTACCGTGTCATAAAAATGATAGTGCCAGTTATCGTCTTGCATATTACCAAGAGATGCACCGATACCACCTTGCGCCGCAACTGTATGAGAACGCGTTGGGAAAACTTTGGTTAATACTGCAACTTTCAACCCTGCTTGAGCAAGTTGATATGAAGCACGCATACCAGAACCACCACCACCAACGATGACTGCATCGAAGAACTGGCTTGGAATATTTGAATAATCTTCTTTAGGGGTTAAAGCGCCCATGACATCTTCCTATCAATTCGCCCAAAAAATCTGGATTGCCCAGATTGCATACGCAATAACAGCAATAATCACTGCTGATGTTAATACGATGCGTAAACCTGAAGCTGAAGGACCCATTTGACGAGTAGTCACATAGTCAGTGAATACTTGCCACATACCAATCCAAGCATGCGCAACAAGAGATAAGACTGCCAATAAAGATAAAATCTTCATTGGAAGTGTCATCATAAAGCCAAACCATTGCTCGTAGTTAAATCCGCCATTGCACAGAATCCAACCTAATACGACAACAGTATAAACAGCAAGAACAACAGCGCTCACACGTTGGATATACCAATCACGAGAACCTGAACCCGTTAAACCTGTAGCACTTTTCATTAGAGAACAATCCATACAAATGATGCGATGATTGAAATCGCAGCCAAAATTAATGCAATTGTAGCTGCAACACGACCACTTTGAAGTTCTTCAGCAAAGCCGAGGTCAGCAAGTAAATGCTTAATACCCATAATAAAATGGAATAATAAGCCTGCTACAAACACCCATACGATGAAACGTACAACGAAGCCGCCAAAGATTGCTTGAACTTGAGCAAAACCTTCAGGCGAAGACAATGATTTGTCTAAAAGCCACAAAAGTACCGGTACGAGTAAAAATACGATGACACCTGAAAGACGGTGTAAAATTGATGCAATAGCCACAGGGGATTTTAAGTTTACGTCTAAAACTTGACCCATGGACAAATTGACAGGTCTGTTGCTTTTCACAGCGGGCATCCTGTAAGTAAAAACTCCATCCGGAGTTTGTTGGAATTAATTCGAAGGAAAGCTGGCATTGTTAGGCAAGCAAATTGCCTAAACTTATAAACGACACCGAATTATAAATCGTGAACTGTTAAAATACAAACGATGCCGTTTGGCTTTTTTAGGAAAACATCTATAAATAAGAATCATTTACAAAAAAAATAATACTATTATTCTATTTATAAAACTTTTAAAACTGCTTATCTTATTATTTTTTAATAATTAAATATGTATTCACACTCACATCTGTTGCAGAATTTAAGTCATTTAAAATTTAGACTAAAGCACAACATCTATTTAAACTATTTTTTATTAAAAAATCCGATCAGATCAGTCTAGTTATTATGCTGATCTATATTGGCATGAATAGATGAAATTTTAATGACTATTTCGATAGTAAATACCATCTATAAGCTATATGTAATTTGACTTCACAGTTTATGTGTAGAAATAATGACTTAGTTTGTAAATAAATAGTAGCAAAATATTTAAGCGCAAATATTTGTTCATTTTAAAATCAAATCTTAGGTTATTATTTACACTAAAGTTTATTTTTTAATCATTTAAAAGTTTTTTTAAACCATTTTTTGCTCAATTAACAACTAAAATGAAAAAAATTATTTCAGCCATTTTTATGATTATTTTTCAATCATCCCTATTTTTTTGTATTTGTAAGTTATGGGAATTAGATAATTTTAAATTTTTCCAAGATTTATCTCGTTATTTAAAAATTCAACAAATCTGTACTTCAAAGTGTGTTTTTGTCTAGCAGAAATAATTATTTTTATGCACCAAATCTAGAATTTGCCTTATTATACTGAGCCGATACTGCAAGTTTATTTAAAATTCTTTGAATGAGATTGTATGACTAAGCTACTGTGCTAACGTCACTTTTTATCCATAAGTATAATTGACAAAATTTCAGTACTCACTAAGCTAATAGCAATTTTGATCGGTCTAACTTGTTTGGTAATTAATAAACAAACGCAAGTTAGATAAAACATTCACCAGGACAGGAGATCAATTGAATGTCTGCAGCAACTGGCAAAAAAGCCGTTTTACAACTTGATGGCAAAGAAATTGAATTACCAATTTACAGTGGTACATTGGGCCCAGATGTAATCGACGTTAAAGATGTATTGGCCGCAGGTCACTTTACTTTTGATCCTGGTTTTATGGCTACTGCTGCTTGCGAGTCTAAAATTACATTTATCGATGGTAACAAAGGTGTGCTTTTACACCGTGGTTACCCTATTGATCAATTAGCGACTCAAGCAGACTACTTAGAAACTTGCTACTTGCTCTTAAATGGCGAGCTTCCAACTGCTGAACAAAAAGCAGAATTTGAAACTAAAGTTCTTAGCCACACAATGGTGCATGATCAAGTAAGCCGTTTCTTCAATGGCTTCCGTCGTGATGCACATCCTATGGCAATCATGGTTGGTGTTGTGGGCGCACTGTCTGCTTTCTACCACAACAATCTTGATATTGAAGATGTTAACCACCGTGAAATCACAGCGATTCGCTTGATTGCTAAAGTGCCTACTTTGGCTGCGTGGAGCTACAAATATACAGTAGGTCAACCATTCATGTATCCACGTAACGACTTAAGTTACGCTGAAAACTTCTTGTACATGATGTTTGCTACACCTGCTGACAAAGACTATAAAGTAAATCCTATCCTTGCAAAAGCAATGGATCGTATTTTCACGCTTCATGCTGACCATGAGCAAAATGCGTCTACATCTACTGTACGTTTAGCGGGTTCTACTGGTGCAAATCCTTACGCATGTATCGCTGCGGGTATCTCTGCTCTTTGGGGTCCAGCGCATGGTGGTGCGAACGAAGCTGTTCTTAAGATGCTTGATGAAATCGGCTCGGTAGAAAACGTTGCTGACTTCATGGAAAAAGTGAAAACTAAAGAAGTTAAACTTATGGGCTTCGGTCACCGAGTTTACAAAAACTTCGACCCACGTGCGAAAGTAATGAAAGAAACATGTGATGAAGTACTTAGCGCACTTGGTATCAATGATCCACAACTTGCACTTGCAATGGAACTTGAACGTATCGCACTTTCTGACGAATACTTCATCAAACGTAATTTATATCCTAACGTAGACTTCTACTCAGGTATCATCCTTAAAGCGATTGGTATCCCAACAGAAATGTTTACTGTAATCTTTGCTCTTGCTCGTACTGTAGGTTGGATCAGCCACTGGTTAGAAATGCACAGCGCACCTTACAAAATCGGTCGTCCTCGTCAGCTTTATACTGGCGAAGTACAACGTGACATTAAACGTTAATTCGTTTTATGTTTTAAAAAAACCACCTTTTAGGTGGTTTTTTATTGCTTGCTTCTTGGATCTTAAAAGATAATTTATCTTCTTTTACTGTCACTTTTGCCCCCTTACATGCATTGATTGTGCTAATGGTAGTTATAATATAATTTGCTTGTAGTATAACTTTTAATGTGCTTTCAATCTCATACCTTACTTTATAAGCTTCTTCTAAACTTCACTTAGCGCTTGAATCACATAAAGACGCAGCAGTTACAACAATATAAGCTTTGCAACCATTAAAATAGACCAAATTGCACATTATAAATTTTAAAGCTGCTGGTATGTTCAACATCATCTAAGCGCTGAGTAAATCGGAGTTAATTATCCTTTTTATACAAATTTACTTTTGAAAATAGATCAGCGTGCCCATTCCATTTTTGCCATATAAGGACGCACTTTTTGAATACGTTGGATGTTGGTCTTTTCTATCTGAGTCAATTGCTTTTCAACATTGGTACTACACGGCATATACCAGTCCGCATCACTAAATAAACTTGCAACTTCTTTATTGGCAAATGAATAACCATGACGCGCATAAATACTATTACGCATATAGTCAAGCTCGTCTGGTGGGAGCTGTAAATCATCATCTTTCAACAATCGATTAGAAGCCTCAGCAAACGAACCTTGATTTTTTGCGTAACGACATTGTTGTGGTTTGAGATCGAAATATTTTGGTTTGACTTTACCCGATGCAGACTCCCAACTTGACTGTAAAAGTCGAGGTTGATTCTGACTGACTTGAAAAGTAAAAGTACCACTGCTGGTTTTTGCTCCACTTTCAACCACAGTAATTTTATAACCTTGCGATGTTACTTGAACCTTGCCTGAAAAATCCTGCTTATTTTTACCTAAAATGCTATACCCTTTGATTTGGTTACGGTCAATAGATTGGATAAATACCCCAATTTTTTGACCATCATAAACACCTGTCCATGAGGTTTTTAATTGTTGTAAATCGAAAGCAAAACTGGATTGGATCAGCAATACATTTAAACCCAATAAGGCAAAATATGTTTTTTTCATTGTTATTCCTCTACGTTAAGCATTATGATTTTATAAATTAGTCTAGTTCAAATTTAAAATTTTTAAATCCATTAAAACGTAAAGATTTATCATGAAAGTCGTCTGTTTAAAACTCAATGGCACAAGAGCAGCAGACTTAAATTAAAAACTGGTGAATATGCACACAATCAAAAATAAAAAAAGACTGATTTTAATCATGAGCATCTATTTTTATTTATGCGTCCTCATGGTTAAAATTTGTCTAGACTATTTCCCTTGGCAACCTGACACCAATTTTTTAGCACTCAAACAAGATGTTGTGTCTACCCAACCTTGGCGTTTTGCTTTTCAAGTTCATGTGATCGTCAGTAGTTTGGTTTTAATCGCAGGTTTCACACAATTTTTTAGTCAAATTCGACAAAAATTCCCCAAAATCCATCGTTATAGCGGCTGGCTTTATATCCTTAGCGTTTTTATTTTTGCACTGCCAAGCGGTTTTATCATGGCTTTTTCAGCGGCAGGCGGTTGGCAAACCCAATTATGCTTTATTATTTTAAGTATTTTATGGGGAGTGAGCACATCTATTGCTTTGGATAAAATCATAAAAAAGGATTGGTTAGCACATCGTGACTGGATGATTCGCAGCTTTGCGCTCGCACTGTCAGCGTTAAGTTTAAGGACATGGAAGATTATTTTATATCAATTACAACCCTATTTTGATTGGCTCACCCCATTGCATATTTACCAACTTGAAGCTTGGTTGGGTTGGAGCATAAATCTACTTATTGCAGAAATTATTATTTTTAAGCTTCATCAAAAATAAAAAAGCCCTAAACGGTGTTAGGGCTTCCACAATATAATCAATTAAGATGCAATATCATAATGTTTAAGGTTCAATTCTTTTAATTGATTTTTTAACTCTTGCAATGACCATGGCCATGCAGCAAAGTTACGACCATTTTCATCTAGATAATATGACTTACAACCACCTGCATTAAATACTGTTGTTTTTAAGTTTTTTTGAACTTTCAGGTTATGATAACGCACCACATTTTTCTTAATTTCCATACGTGTGAACTTCTGATCACGCATTTTCAATAAGCCACTGATAATATAGTCTAACTGTGCTTCTGCAATACCAATGAAAGAATCATATACCAAAATATTTGGACCTAACACCAAGAATGCATTTGGAACTTTTTCAATACTCGTACCTAAATACGCTTCTGGTGAGCTATCTTTCCACAACTCAGACAGTAAAACACCTTCTGAGTTAGTCACACGCTGACCAATCGGTGGATGAGAAACTTCAAAACCTGTTCCCCAAATGATGACATCCACTTCATGACGTTCACCATTTGCACCAATTACGGTATTTCCATCAATCTCAACCAAGCCATGAGGAATAACATTAACATTATCCTGTTGTAATGCAGGATAGTAGTTGTTAGCGAACAATAAACGCTTGCAACCGATATCAAAGTTAGGCGTCAAAATCTCACGTAATTCATCATCTTTGACTTGTAGTTTAAGCAATTGTTTACTTAAAAAATTCACTGGTTTTAAAACTTTTGGATTACGCAATCCGAAGTTAATTCCATTTAAAATTTGTGCAACGCTATTACGCCATGTTTCTTGAATCACAGGGAAGCGACTCACGATACCTTTCGCAGTATCGCCCAGCTCACGGTCTGCTTTTGGCAATACCCAAGGTGCGGTACGCTGGAATACAAATAATTCTTTGGCTAAAGGTTGCACTTGGGGAATAAACTGAATTGCTGATGCACCCGTACCAATCACAGCAATACGTTTACCTTTTAAATCATAATCATGATCCCAACGTGCAGAGTGGAACATTTTACCTTTAAAGCTTTCAATGCCTTTCACTTTTGGCATAGAGGGCTCAGTAATTGGACCTGTAGTAAAGATCACCGTTTTAGACTGGAATTTACCTTTTGATGTTTCTAAATTCCAAATGTGTTTGGTGTCGTCCCATTTGGCGCTTAACAGTTCAATGCCAAGTTCAATTTTTCCACCTAAGTCATGTTTTTCAACCACTTCTTCTAAATAGCTTAGAATTTCAGGCTGTCTTGCAAACAAATGACTCCATTTGTGACTTGGTGAGAAGGAGAATGAGTACAAAGCTGATGGCACATCACAACCACACCCTGGGTAGTTGTTATCACGCCAAGTACCACCCACTCGATCTGCTTTTTCAAGCACGATATAGTCGTGGTAACCTGCTTGGTTCATTTTATATGCCGCAGCAATACCCGAAATCCCAGCACCTACAACAATCGTATCAAATACACGCACTGGTTCATCTTTTTTCGATGTTGTTGTTTGTTGCTCAGTCGTTTTTGCTGTTTTTTCTTCAGCAATTTGAGCTTTGTCAGCAGTTTTTTGTTCAACCTTTGCTTCAGGTTTATTTTCAACTTTCACCTCAGCTTTAGGAGCTGTTTTTGCTATAGGTTTGGCTTGTGCTTTCTCTGTCGCTGCTGCTTTAGGCTGAGTGACTTGTTTCACTTCTTCCACTGTAGTTGAAGTATTTTTTGCAGTGCTTTTATCTTCAGGCAAAGTATCTAATGTTGTTTCTGTGGTCATGTTGTTCTACTCAAATTTCGGATTACTTAAAATATCGATTAAAAACTGGATATCCAACACCAAGCATCTTGGTATATAAGCTTGGAGATGCGCGTTTCATTAACCAGAATAATTTTGCATCGGGTTGAGGAATGGTATAAAGCTTACCTGCATCCAAATTATCCAAAGTTTTTATTGCAACTTTTTCACTGGTCGTAAAGGCATGATTCATTAACAAATCATCGGCAACGCCTGCATACTGTTTTGGTAAGCGACCATTCTTCATGATATTGGTTGGCACTAAAGTTGGGCACAGTACATTTACACTGATTTTGTCTTTACGCAGTTCAGCAGATAATGTTTCTGACAGTGCTAATACACTTGATTTGGTCACATTATATGCGGTCATCTCAGGTGCGGCAGTATAGCCCGCAGCAGATGCAACATTAATAATCGCGCCATAACCTTGCTGTTTAAACTTCGGTACAAAGTAATGACAGCCATAAATCACGCCCCAAAGATTGATATTGACACACCATTGCCAATCTTCGAGAGATACTTCGTCAAACTTACCACCTAAGCCCACACCTGCATTATTGATCACGAGAGTGACCGCATGCCCCATGAGCTGTTCAGCTTGTTCAGACAATGACTTGACTTGTGCTTTATCTGTCACATCACATTGCACTGCAAAAGCTTTGCCTGAAGTTTGAGTTTCGATCAAACTTACGGTTTCTTCTGCTGCTAAATTAATATCTGCACAAACTACTGTACCACCGCGCTTTGCAAGTTCCATTGCAAAGCTGCGTCCAATTCCACTTCCTGCACCTGTAACTACAGCATATGCATTTTGTGTAGGCTTTCTTTTTTTTGAAAAAAATCCCATTTAATTCATCCAATTAATTTTTAAATATTTAGCTGCGTAATGCAGGAATAAACTCTTTCACGAGATACGGGGTTAATACACCCGTTTCTGGATGCAATAGTGTTTCTTTGTAATATGCTAAAAAGTCTGAAGTATCATGATCATTTGGATGGAAATCAGGGCGCATATAATCAAAGATATGTTTCAAAGTACTCCCGTATACACCATCTTTGAAACCAAATAATAAGCCGAAGTTGTACGGTACATCTTTCCAATATTTCAAACTAATAATGTTACTTGGCTTGCGATACAAAGGAACTGTAAATGAGGCAACATAGATTAAAACTAAAATCGTAATCAATGCAGGGAAAAAGCCTGCCATACGCAAGGCATAATTATTTGACAAGGTTTGAAATACATCATAAGCAATATCTTTATGCTCAGACTCTTCAAGCATATGCCACATCCATATTGCACGCTGCTTTTCGTCTTGAGAATCAAAGAAAATTTCTTGATGATTCATCATATACTCAGCCAAAACAGCTGTAAAATGTTCGATACCCGCCATTAGAGAGAGTTTCATTGGCTGTGGTAATCGATTAAAACCGTAATCAAAAACAATTTCTGCTAAATATCTAAATATTTTTACTGGTAAATCAATTTCAGCATAAGCATCATTCATTTCTTCGTGCATTTTAGAATGGATTGCTTCTTGCCCAATTAAAGAGGTCACGCGTTGCTTTAATAATGGATCTTTAATAAATTCACGATGATAACGTGCAGTATCAATCACTAAATCCTCACCATAGGTCAAGAAAATAGATAAAGACGCAAAGTAAGCACTTGCCAATTCGGCATTACGATAAAATTTCGGGTCAAGTTTTTCTGGCTCAAAATCAAATTTCATATGACGAATCGGAATAATGGGGGTCTGCTCTTCTAAACTTAGCGGCGAACCTGTAAATACTTTTGAAAGAATA
The DNA here is from genome assembly GCF_001704615.3 of Acinetobacter defluvii. Classification (NCBI taxonomy): domain Bacteria; kingdom Pseudomonadati; phylum Pseudomonadota; class Gammaproteobacteria; order Moraxellales; family Moraxellaceae; genus Acinetobacter; species Acinetobacter defluvii. The sequence goes on along the minus strand of NZ_CP029397.2, from coordinate 892,171 downwards.
GACTTAACTGGCTTAGCGAACAACATGGCTACAATACTCTTTATTTGATTAATGTATAAACAGCAGTTCATCCTGTGATCTGCTGCTCATGTTTGAGTAAAAACTCTATTTGATGCATAGAAAATTACGCTAAGCCTTGTCAAATCCTATTAGCATTTAAAGTCATTCAACTAGCATTTTCTTACTTTTTTAAAAATTGTTAGACAATATTTTTTTTGATAACACCTATTAACAAGTTTTGTCCTCTAAGGATATTTTTATAAATTTATTCTTTTTACTTGATTATTCACTTCAGCTGGAAAAACTACCTGCATGACTGTCTATGTCACTTAAAAATATCCTTATACTGAATCTGAGCTGATGTAGCATAAGTTTTAAATATGACATTTTGATATAAATATCGTGTTTTATAGTCAGCCTCGCTATAATTTTAAACATTAAAATCATCAGGCAAATACTGTGTTTAATTTCTATTGTTGGTTATATAAATTTCTTAAAATTGAATTATTTAAATACCGTCATTTAACTGAGGGAGAAATTCGTATTAGTCAGTCTGTGTTTGGAAATTTGATTGATTATTCGAAAGTTCTAATCATGAATCAGCCTTATTTACCTTGGCAACCCGTTGGAATTTTAATGGCACCCAATGGTTGTATTCACATGAAAGATGCTGATTTTTGCTGTGATTTTTCCAAACAAAACTTATCCAATCAAGCTATTTTTATTCATGAAATGGCGCATATTTATCAACACCAAAAAAATATTAATGTGTTACTTCAAGGTGCAATTTTACAAATCGCTTTATATGCCAGTTATGGCAAATATAATCCTTATCACTATACCTTACAAATGCATAAGAAATACCAAGATTATAATATTGAGCAACAAGGTGATATTGCCAGAGATATTTTCTTAAAAAGAATTAAAAACATTATCTTAGAACCTATTTAACCGATCAGATCAATGTATTCTAATTTTCTTAGCAATTAATTTTGATACTTCTTCATATACATAAAAAACACAAAATAAAGCACTAAATTTCTTCATATTTTCAAGCAAATTCTGCTAAATTTAATGAGATGTTAGATATATTCTTGACAATCTTTTTAAATCTCTAGCATCTGGCTTTAATTTCGTTAAAATAGCCCCAATCTGTAGTTTTTGCCATGCAAGAAATAAAGATTTTTTGTCATGAAAGTGATTTTTTATTTTGTGCCTTTTGGCAGTGTTTGAAACGTTAAATTACACACAATTGAATAACTATATAGATATAAATCAATTTGTTGTGTGCTTACTACCCTATAGGAATAGGACAAGGTTTAAATGAAAAGTTTTAAAGTTGCTCTCGCGCAATTCTCTCCACATATTGGCGATATCGAAACAAATGTTCAAAAAATGATTGAACAAGCCAATCAAGCAAAAAAACAAGATGCCAATATTATCGTTTTTCCAGAACTTGCCACCATTGGCTACCCTGCTGAAGATTTATTGCTTCGTCCAAGCGTAAATAAACGTACTGCCCAAGCTTTTGAGCAATTACAAGCAGTCAAAGATATTGTCATGGTTTTTGGCTTTGTGAATGCCACTGAAGATGGTCAACGTTATAACGCTGCTGCTGTGATGAAAGATGGGCAAATCCTCGGCATTTATAACAAGCAAAACCTTCCAAACTATAGTGTTTTTGATGAAAAACGTTATTTTAATGAAGGTCATCAACACCTTGTCTTTGAATATTTAGGACATAAGTTTGGTGTATTAATCTGTGAAGATGTTTGGTCACTTAACACCGTTCAACAGCTTGCACAACTCAATGTAGAAAGTGTTTTAGTATTAAATGCTTCGCCTTATGAAGTGGGTAAACCACAACACCGTATTGCAACACTGCAAGAATTGGCAAAACAGATCAATATCCATGTGCTGTATACCAACCAAGTCGGTGGTCAAGATGATTTGATTTTCGACGGTTCAAGCTTTGTGATTAACAATACTGGTGAAGTCGCTTTACGTGCCGAAAGCTATAAGGAACAGCTTTATTTTGTAGATTATGAAGTTGAGAATAAAGCCTATAAAACTGTAGAAACTGCACCTGCTTTAGATACAATGGCTGAAATTTATCAAGCCTTAGTCATGGCAACACGTGATTATGTTGAGCGTTCTGGCTTTCCTGGTGTAATTTTAGGACTGTCTGGTGGGATTGATTCAGCCTTAACCTTAGCGATCGCAGTTGATGCCATCGGTGCTGATAAAGTACAAGCCGTCATGATGCCTTATACTTATACCTCACAAATCAGTGTAGAAGATGCTGCTGAACAAGCAAAACGCATGGGCGTAACTTTTGGAATTGCAGAAATTCATCCGATTGTTAATAGCTTTATGCAAACACTTTATCCATTCTTTGGTAACTCACCTGCAGATGCAACTGAAGAAAATCTTCAAGCACGTGCGCGTGGTACTTTACTCATGGGCTTGTCTAATAAGTTTGGTAACCTAGTGCTATCTACAGGTAATAAATCTGAATTAGCTGTTGGTTATTGTACACTGTATGGTGACATGGTCGGTGGTTTTGCGGTTCTGAAAGATGTCTATAAAACAATTGTTTTTGAATTAGCAAAATATCGTAATAGTTTAAGTGAAGTTGCAGTTATTCCTGAACGTGTGATTACTCGTCCACCATCAGCAGAGCTTCGTCCAGACCAAAAAGACCAGGATTCTTTACCTGCATATGATGTTTTAGATGCCATTCTGTATGCTTATATCGAAGAAGACCAAAGCCAAGAACACATCATTAACAAAGGCTTTGATAAAGAGGTAGTCGAGAAAGTGATTAAACTGGTTGACCGTAACGAATATAAACGCCGCCAAGGTGCGATTGGTCCACGCATTACCTCATGTGCATTTAGCCGTGAACGCCGCTATCCGATCGTCAATGGTTGGAAAGCAGGTAACTGATCCTAATGGATACCTTAAAGCTGCCAAAAAGTTTTAGCCAAGACTTTGCTCAAGCGCTTTTGCTTGAGCAGGTGGCTTTTATTAAAAATAAATTATTGGATAGCCAAGATCAAAGTTATATCCATGATTTTATTCAAAAAGTATATGCTCATGCTGAACATATAAGTTTAAAAGAAGTGATCCAACGTCAGTCACTACATGAAGTGGTACAAAAATATGCGTTTGAATTAACACTCGGTTCGGATATTTTAGAGTTTATCGGCTTTAGTGCACAAAAAGTTCACCAAACAGCAACCTCAAGTTCTGCACAGTTCAAGGATTTTTTGTCTGATGAACAGTTTGAATTATGGCTATATAAGATTTTAGAGCTACAACAATTACGTCACTATATTCAGGAAAATTTACAAGAAAATTCACAAATTAAACACGTGAGCTTACAACTTGCTAATCAAATTTTAGAACACAATACCCCGTGGTTAGATTACTTTCGTAAGTTGAATGTAAGAAATAAAAGTATCGGGGCTAAAGTTATCAATTATTTACAAGATCAACAACACTTGATTGAACTAAAACTAGAACAACAACTTGCTACAGCAATTCGTAATCAAATTGGCAATATCATTTTATTGCCCAATGAAGAATTAGCAGAAATCGTCTTGCAACTTTGGACAGAGATCAAACAAAAAACCTTACAAGAAACTTTCTCTCAGTTTGAAGCTATCGACTTTGAAGAATTTTTTATTTTGGCATATGAAACGTGGAAAGATTTACGTCAAACCCCCTATATGCAAAAAATCATTCTCAATATTGTTGATGCTTTTTATGAATATTTTAATGATTATTCATTACAAGAACTTTTACATGCCGTAAGTTTAGACCAAGCAGATTTATTGAAAGAAGCACAGCGCTTTGCTCCCTTCTGTCTTGCAGCGCTAAATGAAAATAGGCTCTTAGATGATATCATCAGTACATTGATTGCACCTTTTTACTTAGATGAAAATACTCAGAAATTTATTGAAAACTATATAAACCAACACCAAATTCAAAATTAATTATCTTTGATGTTATTCATATTTTTCATTTTTATTTTACACAAAAAAAGAGACCATGCGGTGAGCATGGTCTATAAAAATGGTGGCTATGACGAGACTTGAACTTGTGACCCCAGCATTATGAGTGCTGTGCTCTAACCAACTGAGCTACATAGCCGTAAACTGTGTGCGCATTATCTAAATTTATTTATACTCCGTCAAGCACTCTTCGCCACTAATGATCACGCTTTAAACAACCGCAAAACAAATGTTTAAAATTAATACATTTTTCTTGTGATAATTAGGCAAAATAGGCTGATCTAAACAGGGGTTTATATGATGAAAACTAAAGTTTTTGCGTGCAGCGCTTTACTGCTGAGCCTTTCAGCTTGTCAACTGATTAGCCCACTGGTTATTGATTATAATGGTGTACGGCTTGATGTTGCTACTTATATTAATAACTCGATGTTTTTTAGTATTGCTGATCGAAAAGTATTGGTGGAATATGCCAAACAGCAGCAAAAAGTTTTAAATTTTGATAAGTTAACGGCTGAGCAACAAAAGCAACTTGCTTATGACCGTGCTGTTGGACGTTATTGCGCAGCTCAACGTATTTCTATGAAAAAGCTCAATTTAGTCGATAGCCAAATCTTTTCTTTATCTGAACATCAAAAAAACCTTGATGATCTTTATAAGGTTCAAGCAACATTAAACTTTGATATGCAGAAAGAAAATTGTCAGGCTAAGTTTTAGATGACATTCTATTGCTTTTAAGCAGAAGAATATGCTCATTTTTGAGAACATATTCTTCCAAGAATCACTATTTTCTAATAATTTTTACATGTTCAATTAACAGAATTTAAGAGTTCCATAACAGTTAGGAGCGAAGGTTTGATTTTGAAGCTGTAAATTTTTTAATGGGAAATCAACACGAGTATTGGGCAAGTCGACGTTCCCAACAGTTAAAGAGTCACCAAATAAGCAATCAAGAATACTACAAGTTGGTGGATTTCTTTGTATATAATTACTAATTGGATTAACAACTTGTTTTAAAACATCATTGGTAATATCAATTTTTTTACTTGGATTAACATTTCCAATATCAATTGGATCTTCCACAGCTAGCCACCATCCTCGCTGAGCTGTTGCTGCTGCACCATTCCAAAAAATATCCTGCTTCTGCATAGAAAGAGAAAAAGGATTATTTAACTTCAATTTATGTATGTAACCTAAATTTTCATCCACTTTAATATCAGCTTTTAGACCAGTGATATTTCCATCTACTTTTTTCTGAAGTTTTAATAATCCTAATAAAATACTAATTGAAGCGTTTAAATCACCAGAAAAATTTAATTGATTAATATTTGCATAACCATCTAGCTGAACACTGTTCATTCTACGACCATTTACAGTTGTTCCATTAATAAAAATGTCCGCAGAAGCAGAATCTAAATTCAAACTATAATTGTTAGAATCAAACCCAAGTGTTGGGCAAAGAAATAGAACACATGCTTTCACATTTCCATTAATTTTCATGCCTGTATCAGCATAGCTCATGGTTCTTGGTTGTGTATATCCCACCCCTGTTGTATCTTTAATTTTCATATACCCACTTAGGCTATTAATACCATTTGGCTTATCTGTGTTTTCCTCACCAAGCGTCAACATCCCTAATACTTTTTCAGCACTTAAACGAAAACCCATCAGTTCTCGTGTAGAGGCAGAGTTTGGATTTTTAATGGCAAATTCAACAAAAGGATTGGTCAATTTTGCAGAAGAACCAACACGTCCTTCACGTGTATCTGAAATGCCCGACAAACTTAAATTATCAATATCAATATCACATCCGCCTGCCCCATTCACCCCACCACATCCTAATTGTAGTTTTTTAATATTGGCATTTAGCTCAACATCCGCTTCCATACCGAGCTTATAAAAACCGATATTTTGCGATGCCATGGAGGAGTTTGCTTTTGAGGGATCTGTATAGGTGAGATTCATTAATGCTTGACCTTGCACTTCTGAAAGCTCGGAATCTGAAAGGGATTTTAAAGTAGAGTCATCTGCATAAGTTGAGCCTATAGCCAACGTAAGCAAAGCACTAGAGATGACCAGTCTCTGAGTTGTCATTTGATTTACTCCAAATTTTTATTTTATTTATTACGTGCCAATTCCATCAGCAAGTCGGAGTATTATTCATTAAATTTAAAATTATTGCAGGCAATTATTTTACACAATTCATATAAAAAGTATTATTTTATGATGTGCTTCACATTTTATATTTTTAAACACTTGTTTAAAGGGAAGTTATTTAAATATTCTCATTAACAATAAGGCAACATACTCACCAAACCAAATTGCAGTTTCCAAATCTCCTTTTGGTGGAGTAACTTCTACAGGCGCATTATCAGACTGGGTCATTAATCCTAAAAAACCTGACATACGATTTAAGTCATCTGCACTACGACCTGTTGGCATCAGCGGTAAACCCGTCCACAACATACCATGCTGCATCGCAAATAGATTAATCTGTTGTAATACTGCGAGTTTATCACCGCTTAACCCACCACTATTGGTAAAACCTGCTGCAAGTTTGCCCTGCCAAGAACGAGCTAGCCAACGTTTAGAGGACTGCTCCATAAATTGTTTTAATCCAGAGGTTAAACTGCCCATATATGTTGGACAACCGAAGATAATGGCATCCGCTTGGTCTAATTGATCCCAATCTATATTTTCAATATTCATCAAATGTGCAATGACGCCCACTTGTGTTGCACCTTGTGCAATATATTGGGCAACTTTTGCAGTGTGTCCATAAGGACTATGATAAACAATAGCAAGAGAATGGGTAGGTACAGACATAGCAATTAAAACAAACAGATTTACTCAAGTTTACATGAATTACTGCATAAACACGAATGTCGCCATACGTCCTGTTTTTGCAGATCTACGATATGAATAAAAATCTTGGTCTTGCAAATATGAACATTGTTCCCCGCCAAAGACATGCTCGACACCATTTAATTTGAGAATAAAACGGGCAATGGCATAAAGGTCGGCATAGTATTTACCTTGTTTTTCGCCATCTTTGAAGGCATCTACAAGCTCAGGATATTTATCACAAAAAGCAGCTTTTACTTCCGCACCTATTTCAAAACAAGGTTGACTAATTGCAGCACCGAGCCACGCCCAACTTGGCTGGGTTTGCATCTCTGCAATGGTATTTTCAATGATACCACCTGCCAAACCACGCCACCCTGCATGCAAGTTTGCTATTTCTGTGCCTTGAGCATTTCCCAATACCACAGGTAAACAATCAGCCGTCATCATCATTAAAGCATGGGCTTTTTTCTGGGTAACTAAACCATCCCCCACCAAAGCTTCCAATGGCATTTGCTCATTGATGGTATGGCAAATTGTGCTATGCGTTTGCGTCATCCATGTGATTTTACTGACACCGTATTTAGAAAATTCATCTAATAACATCATGCGATGTTTTTGCACACGTTTAGGATCATCATTCACATGCAATGCCAAGTTGAACCCTGCAAGTTCAGCTTGCGCTGATGGCAATGCTTGCGGATGTTGGATTTGGGTTTGTCCGACAAATACGCCTTGCGGTAATCCTTGAACAAATTGCATGTGATTCTCCTTTTTAGAACGTGATCAATACGCTTTATTTTCAGAGCGTAACGTGTTGACCAAAGTCGTAAAATCCTCTGGCCAAGGTGCTTCAAACAACATTTCCTCTTTACTACGTGGATGGATTAGACCTAATTTAGCAGCATGTAAGGCTTGACGCTTAAAGCCACGCAAAGTATCACTGAGCAACTCAGATGCACCCGCAGGCACTTTAACTCGACTCATATACACAGGATCACCCACCAAAGGATAACCAATATAAGTGAAATGTACACGAATCTGATGGGTGCGCCCTGTTTCAAGTTGTGCTTGAACACGGGTAAAATTTTGGAAACGCTCTTTGACATTATAATGTGTCACTGCATCACGCCCACCTGGGAGAATCGCCATTTTAATACGATCAACAGGATGGCGTTTAATAGGTTCATCAATCGTACCGCCTGCAATGATATTGCCATAGCAAATCAAATCATACACACGATAAACTGACTTTTTAGCCAGTTGTTTACTGAGTGAAAACTGTGCTTCCAAATTTTTCGCAACGACTAACAAGCCACTGGTATCTTTATCTATACGATGTACCAAGCCTGCACGGGTTAATTCAGATGATTTTGGATAATGGTGTAATAAGGCATTAACCAGTGTCCCATTTGAATTGCCTGCACCTGGATGCACCACCATGCCTACAGGTTTATTGATCACAATAATATCATCGTCTTCATAGACAATATCCAATGGAATATTTTCAGGTTGTGCTGAAGTTTGCGCTTCTAACTCAACCTCTAAAGTCAGTAACTCATTGCCTTCGCATTTGTACTTTGGCTTAACAGTGTTACCATTTACCAACAAATGACCATCCTTCAACCATTGTTTGAGCTTTTCTCGGGAAAAGTCACTCCAAACGGCGGCTGCAACTTGGTCTATGCGTTGCCCTAAATAACTGTCATCCAATTGAAATTGCAACGATAAACGTGTTGCAGTTAAGGCTGAAGTATGATTATCTGCATCCTCAGAATCTTCAAGTAAATTGAAATCATTTTCTGAGAAATTAGAATTAGAAGATTGTGCTGAAGTCATTTGCTCATTCGGACAAAAGTGGTTTAATAGCGCAATTGTAGCCTATTGCCCGTATAAACAGAGGAATTTTTATGTCGCTACCACGTTATAAAGTTACAATGCTTGCTTTATCTTTGAGCATCGCAACGGCATTTGTAGGCTGTAGCAGCAATCCAAGTAAAAAAGATGTTGTCGATACTGGTCCTCAGTCAAGCGAGCAAAGCTATTACAACAAAGCGATGAAAGCCTTAGATAAGGGTCAATATGGCGATGCTGAAAAATCATTTCAAGCAATTGATACCTATTACCCAACAGGTCAATATGCCCAACAAGCACAGTTGGAAATGATTTATACCAAATTTAAACAAAAAGATTATGAGGCGACGATTGCCCATGCTGAACGTTTTATTCGTTTAAATCCACAACATCCAAATGTTGATTATGCTTACTACGTTCGTGGTGTGGCGAATATGGAACAAAATTATGACGGCTTGATGCGTTATACCTCGCTCAAGCAATCACACCGTGATACCAGTTATTTAAAAAATGCCTACCAAAACTTTGTAGATTTTATTCGCCGCTTCCCAAGCAGCCAATATGCAGTTGACGCTGCGCAACGTATGAAGTTTATTGGGCAAGAACTTGCTGAAAGCGAAATGAATGCTGCACGCTTTAACGTTAAACGTAAAGCGTATTTAGCCGCTGTTGAACGCTCACAATGGGTAATTGAACATTATCCACAAACCCCTCAAGTCGCTGAAGCACTTGCAACCATGGCGTATGGCTATGACAAACTTGGCGACAAAGCTACTTCTCAACAATATGTTGAAATTTTAAAACTGAATTATCCAAATTTAGTTAAATCAAACGGTGAGGTGAATTTACGTGCTGCACGTAAAGAAGGTAGCTTCTTGAACCGTGCAACTTTGGGTATTTTTGGACGTAGCGAAAAAACAGGTGGCGCAGTTGAAACGAATGAGTCAAATGCACAAGCGCAAGATTCCTCAGAAAATAAACCAAGTTGGTTAAACCGTGCAACTTTTGGTTTGCTAGATCGTCCTGATCGCCAAAGTTCTGGTGACTATGCAAATGCCAATGAAAGCCTCTATGATGGTCAACGTACACAGCCACAGACTCAAACCGAGCAGACGGAACAACCTCAACAACAATGATTTAAATATCTCACAAAGGCAGAATTTATATTCTGCCTTTTTTATATGTAAGCAAATCCAATACACATATACGCCTTGGCAAATCTAAGCTAAACTTATCGACCGACTGGTTTATCTCCTCGACTTGGCTTTAACTTATGGCTATTCCTCAGCACACCATTGATCAAATTTTAGATCGAACTGACATTGTCGATTTGATTGGTCAACGTGTGAAGTTGAAAAAAACAGGACGTACTTATTCAGGCTGTTGCCCTTTTCATCAGGAAAAAACGCCCTCTTTTCATGTTTATCGTGACAAACAATATTTCCATTGTTTTGGTTGCCAAGCCAATGGAAATGCCATCCGTTTTTTAATGGATATTGACCATCGCAACTTTGTTGATGTCATGAAAGACTTAGCCAGTCAAACAGGCATCGAGCTTCCAAAAGATAATCAAGACAATAAAAAATTGTCTTATAAACGTGAAGCCCCTAAGCAACAACCTGTTATAGAGCATAAAGTTGCTGATCCGCAAAGTACGCAACCGACGCTACAAAATGAGGGAATGCCTTCGGAAATTGACCCTTTTGAGGCATTTAACCAATATCCTGATTTTGATCATTTTGACCCAACACAGTTTGAAACTACGCCTTTTGAGCAAATTCCACAAGACGGAAACTTATATGACCTCTTGGAAAATGTCGCACAGTTTTATGAAAAACAACTGCCACATAGCAAAACCGCACAGCACTATTTTAAACACCGTGGTTTAAGTAAAAATACGATTCAATATTGGCGTTTGGGCTATGCACCCGAAGACTGGCAACACTTAGAAAAAGCCTTTCCACAAGATATTGCAGGTTTAAAGCTGCTCGGTCTGATCCGTACCAGTGATAGTGGACGTGATTTTGACCTACTACGTGATCGGGTGATTTTTCCGATTCGTGACTCAAAAGGTCGTGTCGTTGGTTTTGGTGGTCGTGCGCTGAATGATGAAATTAAACCGAAATACATCAACTCACCAGACTCTGAAGTTTTCCATAAAAACCAATTGCTCTACGGCTTATATGAGGGGCGTAAAGAACGTTCTCAAGACTGGCTGATGGTCGAAGGTTATATGGATGTGATCGCCTTACAACAGTATGGCATTTCGGGGGCTGTAGCCATGCTTGGCACAGCGAGTAATGCTGAACATTTGGGTATTTTATTTAAACAAAATAATCAAATTACGATTGCGTTTGATGGTGATGCAGCAGGTCAAAAAGCTGCCCGTCGTACTTTAGAAATCGCTTTACCCTTGCTCAATGACGGACGTGAACTCAAGTTTTTCGTTTTACCTAAGGAACACGATCCAGACTCATTGATCCGTAAAGAAGGCATGGAAACCTTTCAACGTTTGTGGCAAAGTGCTCCCCTGCTATCTGATTTTTTATTTGCTTTACTCAGTCAAAACTATGCGATAAATACGCCTGAAGGCAAAAGTCAGGTTATGGCAGAACTGAATCAATTGGTTGAACTACTTCCAAAACAAGGTTCATATCGTTATTTATTAAGACAATTTTTCCGTGAGAAATTAGGTTTTAATAAAAAATGGCAACCACAAGTGAGCTTAGATGCCTCTTTGTCTTTTAACATTCGCACCAAAGATGAAGATTTTGCAGTAGCAATCTTGATGCAGCATCCTTTCTTATACATTCATTTTGAGGTGTTACGGGCATTTATCCATCCTGATGAATTACTTGCCAAAGTGCTTGCTATTTTTGACCTTGTTTTTGATGATTTACCCGATGATCAAGAGCTTGCAACTTATTATATTTTAGGTGCTTGCAGCACTTATCATTTAGAGCTGTCTGAAATTATGCAGCGCACCAATATTCAAAACTTAATCCAAGCCCCTGAAATGGCGGATAAATTAGCAGCTGAATATTCATTGTCTTTGCAAGAAAAGTATCTGCGTCAAAAAATGAAAGCGCCTGCATCCTTAAGTGAATCTCGTAATTTACGTCAACAACTCAATGAACTCACCAAGAAAATTAGTTTAAAATTGGTGCATAGTTAAGTTTTACATACTGAATTTTCATGATGCCACATTCACTTTTAGCAATTCCCTTAGATCATATTTTTCTTGAAGGTTGTGATTTTCAAATTGAACTCTCACACCAACAGGAACAGTTAAAAATCACTTTGGATGGTGGCTATGTTGGGCATGAACATATTATTTATTTTAGTTTGTATTTTAAGAATATCGCCAGTTTCTATTATGAAAATGATGAAATGTGGTTAGAACAACTTGCTAAAAAATATGATCTTACAACAATTTCAGAGCATGCTTATCGTGGAATTTTTAGATGTGACCATGCTGACTTAGAAAAAATTCAAGATTTTGATGCGCTTGGTCGTTTAAATCTGACGCGCTTTTTAGTACTTGGACAGCATTGTTATTGTGAGTTTATTGCTCAAAAAGAGTTTTCAATACAGGCAATTGCACCACAAGATTAAGACTCAAGTTTTTACTTTTACTTGACGTGTATTTTCAAAAATATCCTGAATATTTTCTTTTAACCATTCAAAATGCGAAGGATCTTCATCTTTGGCAGCGTGACGCAGCAAAATTGAGGTTGGATGCAAAAGCTTTTGCGTTAAACGATGATTAAACTCTTGTAAAACGGTGGCTGCATCTTCTCCTGCTTGAATCCGCTGCAAAGCATAAATTAATTCAAGCTGACTAAGCTGTTCACCTTGCTGACGATAATGATGAATCGTTTCACCTGCATCATTAATTTTTTGCTGTGTAACCAATTGCGTGACCAATTGATTCACCATCACTTCAGCTTCAACCGCAGCCTGACGACGATGGGCAAGATTTTCATCAATGACGGATTGCAGATCATCAACCCCATACAAATACACGCCATCCAAGCTTTCTACTTTGGAGTCGATATCACGTGGTACCGCTAGATCAACCAACAGCATTTGTTGATAACGGCGTTTTTTTAAAGCCGCTTTCACATCAGCAAATGAAATCACCTGATATAAACTGCCTGTACAGCTTGAAATTACATCTGCACGATATAGATTTTCAGCAAGCTCTGAAAATGGAATGATTTCCACTTCGACACGATGTGCAATCTCTTGTGCAAGCTTTTCAGCACGCTCACGCCCACGGTTACAAATAAGGATTTTAGCCACACCCATTTCGGCTAAATGTTTTGCTACCAAACTGTTCATTTCACCTGCTGCAACCACCATGACAGTAAGTTTTGCAGGTTGACTAAATACTTGCAAAGCCAACTGTGCAACTGCATAGCCCATCGAAACAGCATGACTTCCAACCGCAGTTTCAGAGCGTACACGTTTGGCTGCATAAAAAGCATATTCAAAAATTTGATTCAGATTTTGAGAAACGACCTTTGCATCTTTTGCTAGTGCAAGCGCAGTCTTAACTTGCCCTAAAATTTGTGGCTCACCCAACATCAGTGAATCTAAACCACTTGCAACACGCATTAAGTGTGAAACAGCATCACTATTTTCATAACGATATACATGATTTGACAATTGCTTTACATCAATGCCATTTGTTTGAGCGAGCCAATCTAATACCATATCGGCATTTTCAGCCATGGCATAGACTTCGGTACGATTACAAGTCGAAACCACCACCATATCATTCATCTTATGGTGTTGGTACTGTTCTGTCAGCAATGTGGTCAAGCGCTCAGGATTAAAAGCGACTTTTTCACGGAGCTCTACAGAAGCAGTTTGATGGTTGACACCCAATGCAAAGAAAGACATATCAGATCATCATTTCGCTAAATTTATGCTATTGTGCAATAACGGTGTCATAAAAAGCATACTTGGATAAAGAAAAATTGCGTCAAATAAGCAGCCGCATTAACGGCACGACAATTAAGCAATATTCTACCACATTCTTACTTGTTGGTAGTATGGCTTCTAGCGCTCATATTCGAGCAGCTAGCGAATTGTATCATGCAAACTATAATACAGAAGCACTAAAACAAAGCATGATTGCTGAATTTGCTTTGGCATATCATGACATACCTACAGCTTTGCACAACTATACCGTACTTGCAATCCGTAATAATTCAACCTCAATCAAGCAACGTGCGCTAGATGTTGCGATTGAATACCAAGACTTACAAGCCGCTTTAGACGTTGCCACTCATTGGGTAGTACAAGAGCCAGAAGATGTCCCTGCCAAGTTTTATTTGGCACACATTGCATTAAAAGCCCATGAATACCAACTTGCAGCAGAAACTTTAGATCATATTTTAAATATTGATCCAAATGCGGATTTAGAACAAATTTTGGCAGGGATCACCCCAGAATCTGAGGAGGATCGTGTAAATCTTCTCAACACGCTTTATGCCAGTAAAGAAAAAAATAACCCTTCAGTTTTGATCCTTATTGCTGGTCTTGAAGCGCAAAGTAACAACATAGAAAAAGCGTTAGAAACGGTAAATAAAGCCTTAAGAAAACGTCCAAAAGTAACGGGTTTTATTCTAATGAAAGCCAATTTACTGATGGCTTTAGGCAATGAAAAAGAAACTTTAGACTGGTACGAGCGCAGTAGTCGTAAGCACAAATATAATTTGGAAGTGCGACTGGCAGAAGTTCGTTACCTGATTAAGGTCAATCAAGCTGAACAAGCTTTAGAAAAGTTAGAAAAAATCATCAAAACATGGCCTGATGCTGAAGAAGCCTTATTTATTGCAGGCTTAACCGCAATCGATCTAAAAAAATATGATTTGGCTGAACACTATTTGGTTGAGTTACGCTATTCAAGTAAATATCAAAATGATGCCTATTTTTATTTGGCTGTAAATGCTGAGCGTAAACAACAACTTGAAACTGCTAAAGCGTACTATCGACTGGTAGATGGAAACTTATACACCGTTTCTAGACGTAACCTGATTTCAATTTATGATAAGCAAGGCAAGCTTAATGATGTTTTACGTTTTTTAACCCAAGAACGTGTTAATTATCCTCAACATGCAAGTTTTCTTTATCAAGCACAAGCTGAAATATTAAAGAAAATGGACAATAAAAAAGCAGCATTACGTTTGCTCAGTGAGGCTGTGCAAAACTTACCTGATGACCCTGAGTTGCTCTACTCAGAAGTTTTATTGCTAGATCCATTTGAAAATAAAGAACAATTGGACAAAGCTTTAAAACAATTGCTCAGCATAGAACCTAACAGTCCAACCTATTTGAATGCTTATGCTTATACACTCGCCTTACAAAATCGTCGTTTGAATGAAGCACGTACTTATGCAGAAAAAGCACTCGACTTTGCTCCTGAACAAGCCTCTATTTTAGATACTTTAGGTTATATCACCTTCTTGCAAAATGACTTTGTAACCTCATCCAAAGTCCTTGCTAAAGCATATGAAATGAGTGGCAGTATTAATATTGGTGTACGTTACGCAAAATCATTATATATGCAAGGTGCATTAGACAAATTTAATCAAGTGTTACAACAACTCAAACAAAATCACCCAAATGATGCTGAATTACAGCAACTAGATTCTTTATTGTTACCTCAACATTTACATAAGAGTTAATTTTTATGCGTTTTATGGCTCAAGTATTTTTTGCTTCGATTGCGACAGCAAGTTTTGCCTTAACAGGTTGTCAGCAATATGTAAAAACCCCACAAACCACTGTCCTACAAGTTCAAGATGCACAAAATTTCAGTTTAGAAGGAAAAATTGGCGTCAAAACTCCCAAACAAACAGGCAGCGCATTTTATACTTGGCAACAAAATCATGACAATTTTGACATTCAGCTGACGGGTATTTTAGGAATTGGGAAAACCATTATCGAAGGAAAACCGGGGAAAGTGACATTAAACAGTGCTAAAACTGGCGAAATTACCGCAGCAACGCCTGAAGAATTACTCGAACGTGCTACAGGTTGGGTCGCACCGATTACCCATATTGTGTATTGGGTACAAGCTAAACCTGCAACCACCACAGCACAAGTTGAAAAAGATCAACAACAACGCCCGAAAACCATTATTGAGGATGGTTGGACAGTTGATTTCAGTTATAACGATGCGGCTGCATTACCGAATAAGCTAATTTTAAAACAAGCTTTAGCGGAAGGGCAGGAAAATCGTATTACAATGATCATCCAAAATCGTTAATCTGCAAAAGCTTAAATTGTTATGATTCGTGTGCCCTCTCCTGCCAAATTAAATTTGTTTTTACACATCACTGGTCGCCGTGAAAATGGCTATCATGAGTTGCAAAGTATTTTCCAACTGATTGATTTATATGATTGGATGGAATTTACTCAAAACGATGCGGATCAAATATGCATTGAGGGTTTAAACAGTGTTGATCTAGAAAAAAATCTGATCTACAAAGCCACACAAATTTTAAAACCATTTGCTAAAGCTTTGACAGGTTTGACGATTAACATCGAAAAAAACATTCCAATGGGTGCTGGTCTAGGCGGTGGTTCTTCCAATGCTGCGACTACACTGATTGTGGTCAATCAACTTTGGCAATGTGGCTTAAGCATTTCTGAATTAGCAGAACTGGGAGTGCAATTAGGTGCAGATGTACCAATCTTTGTGCATGGTAAAAATGCGTGGGCAGAAGGCATTGGTGAACACTTAACATTCATAGACTTAGATCAAAAACAATACATTTTGTTAAAACCTGATTGTTTTATCAGCACTCAACTGCTTTTTTCACAAAAAACATTGACAAGAGATACGAAGCCTACTAAATTTTGCGCCTATCAACAAAACTCATCTGGTTTTGGAAATAACTTTGAGCCACTGGCTCGAAAATTATATCCAGAAGTGGATGAAGCCATGCATTACTTAGACCAGTTCGGTAAAGCAAAACTCACAGGTACAGGTGCTTGTGTTTTTGTTGAAGTCACTAAAAATATGAATATTGATGAGATTTTAGCACACTCTCCATGTAAAGCTTACTTGGTGAAAAGTCTGAATGAGTCACCTTTAGTTCATTTTCAAGTGTCATGATAGGGGCGTCGCCAAGTGGTAAGGCACCGGGTTTTGATCTCGGCATCCGTTGGTTCGAATCCAGCCGCCCCTGCCATCATTTTCATCTGTAGATGTGTGTTTCAGCTAAGTTTTAGGGGCGTCGCCAAGTGGTAAGGCACCGGGTTTTGATCTCGGCATCCGTTGGTTCGAATCCAGCCGCCCCTGCCATTTACTTTCAAAAAGACAGAACAGTATTACTGTAGATTTTTCTAAGGTTAACTCATAAATACCTTGACAAATTTTAGTAAAAATATTAAAATTCTGCCGCATTAGGGGCGTCGCCAAGTGGTAAGGCACCGGGTTTTGATCTCGGCATCCGTTGGTTCGAATCCAGCCGCCCCTGCCATCTATTTTCAAACATGCCAACCGCCAAGGGTGCTTCATGCCCAATCTTGTCGTTTTTAGTGGAAATGCTCATCCACAATTCGCCCAAAAAGTCGTTAGCCATTTGCATATCCCATTGGGAGCTGCATCAGTAGGTAAATTCTCTGATGGTGAAATCACTGTCGAAATTACTGAAAATGTGCGTGGTAAAGACGTATTTATCGTACAACCAACTTGTGCACCAACCAATGATAACCTCATGGAAATCTTGGTCATGGCAGATGCTTTGCGTCGTGCAAGTGCTGGTCGTATTACCGCTGTGATTCCTTATTTCGGTTATGCGCGTCAAGACCGTCGTCCACGTTCAACTCGTGTACCAATTACTGCAAAAGTTGTCGCAGATATGCTGACCACTGTAGGAATTGACCGTGTGGTCATGATCGACTTACATGCTGACCAAATCCAAGGTTTCTTCGATATTCCTGTAGACAATATCTACGGTACGCCTGCTTTGCTTGCTGACCTGCGTCAACAATCTCATCACAACCTCATGGTGGTTTCACCTGACGTTGGTGGTGTGGTTCGTGCACGTGCAGTTGCAAAACAAATGGGTGATATTGATCTTGCGATCATCGATAAACGTCGTCAAAAAGCCAATGAATCACAAGTGATGCATTTGATTGGTGATGTAAAAGATCGTGATTGTGTGATCGTCGATGACATGGTGGATACAGCAGGTACATTATGTAAAGCTGCTGATGCACTTAAACAATTTGGTGCACGTAAAGTTGTTGCTTATGCAACGCATCCAGTTCTTTCTGGTAAAGCACTTGAAAACTTGCAAAACTCAGTGATTGATGAATTGGTTGTGACTGACACCATTCCACTTTCTGAAGAAGCATTGAAACTTGGTAAAATTCGTCAAGTTTCTGTTGCAAGCATGGTTGCTGAAACAATTCGTCGTATTAATAACGAAGAATCTATTAGCGCAATGTTCGATTCTTATCTATAATATAGCGCTAAAATTTAAAAGCCCTGCCTTTTGGTGGGGCTTTCTATCACTAGACTGGTCGAAGGTCTAGTCAATTAAACTTAAATTAGGAATGTCTATCATGGCAAACTTCGTATTAAATGCAGTAGCACGTGAAGAAGCAGTACAAGGGAAAGGTTCGAGCCGCCGCCTTCGTCTTCAAAACAAAGTACCTGCAATCATCTATGGTGGTTCAGCTGAGCCTGTAGCAGTAACTTTAGAGCTTCGTGAGCTTGTTAAAGCTTTAGAAAGCAATGCTTTCTTTGAAGAAGTTGTAGAAATCAACATCGAAGGTAAAGCTGAAAGCGTTAAAATCCAAGCTTTACAACGTCACCCAGCTAAAAATACACCTATGCACGCTGACTTCAAACGCGCATAAGTGTTGAATGGTGTAAATGAGTGTGAGTAAACTTTCACTGATTGTTGGTTTGGGTAATCCAGGTTCGGAGTATGCCCAAACCCGCCATAATGCAGGCTTTTGGTTTGTAGAACGCCTTGCAGATCAATATGGCATTCAACTTAAAACTGATTCTAAATATAAAGGCATCAGTGGTCGTGGTAATATCGAAGGTCAAGACGTTCGTCTATTATTACCAACCACCTTTATGAACCTCTCTGGTCAAAGTGTGGTACCCTTCGCCAAATTTTATCAAATCCAACCAGAAGAAATTCTGATTGCACATGATGAACTTGACATGAACCCAGGTGTCATTCGCTTAAAAACAGGCGGTGGTCATGGTGGTCATAATGGTTTACGTGATATTGTTCCGCATATCGGTGCAAATTTTCACCGCTTACGCATTGGGATCGGTCATCCAGGTGCAAAAGAAAAAGTATCTGGTCACGTATTAAGCCGTGCCCCAAGCAGTGAACAAACTTTAATGGATGATGCAATTCATCATGCTTTAAGTAAGATCGATCTTTTAGTGAACGGTGAGATTCAGCAGGCAATGAATCAAATAAATGCCTACAAACCGTAAACTTCATTTATTCAATTTCAAGCTTTGTTAAACAATTCTTCTTGCTATGCGCTAAATTTAAGAGCAAAATGCGCTTTCAAAAAGCATCCCATTGCAAAAGTTATTGTTTGACCGCATATAACTGTCGTAGGACAATTAGGAGACGCAAGCCATGCTATCTCGTTTATTAAAAGCTAAAATCCATCGTTGTGTCGTGACTCAAGCAGAGTTGCACTATGAAGGTTCTTGTGCAATTGACGGCATTCTTTTAGATTTGGCTGGCATTCGTGAATACGAAGAAATTCATATGTGGAATGTGACAAATGGTAAGCGTTTCACAACCTATGCAATTCGTGGTGAAGAAGGCTCTGGCATCATTTCTGTCAATGGTGGTGCTGCGCTTCAAGCGGATGTAGGTGATTTGATGATCATCGCAACATTTGGTGACTTTACCAATGCTGAAGCAGATGCACACAAACCTCGTCTTGTTTATGCAAACCCAGACAATACAGTGAATCACACAGCAAACTGTATTCCTGTACAAGTTGCTTAAGTACCAAGAATTCGATAAGACCCGCAATACGCGGGTTTTATTTTGTCTGAGTCATTCTCTGAGTACGTTTTTCCAAAAAATATTTTCTTCGACCTCACCTTTTTGATTGGTAAATTGACAACGAAGCTCTGGATTTTTAATTTTTTCACGATATTTTTAATTTAAAATCGCGGACTCAAAAGTTAAGTGCAACACATTTGTAATGAGTTTAGAAAATTAGGTGAATTACAATCATGATGATTTTTCAACTCACAATTGGAAAAACAGAACTCTCTCAAATCTATCCGCTTGTCTTTTCACTCTACATCTGAAGTGAATTGATGGTATCAGAATATAATTTCCATTTACATAGAAGCCTCATTGAATGAGGTTTCTAACTTTGAATCCGCATTTTTAATTCACCTATTATCTATTTAACAAAAATACCAAATATAATTTAAAACATTTAAACTTTAGACAACCAAGACATTAAAAAATCTACACAAGTGATTTTTCAACTATGCTTCATCTATCTGTAAAAGCCAAAAATAAGATTAAGGTTCTGAAGGCCTTTTCAATTAACCCCTAAGTTAATACTTTTTAATGACTTTTTGCTCTTTGTAAAGCATCGTTCCATTGTCGTAAATGGAACTGTCTTTCGTCTTCTTGCATATTCGGTTCAAATGCTCGATCTAATTGCCAAGAGGCTGAAATTTCTTCTAAATTTGCAAATACTCCCATTTTCAAGCCCGCCATCGCTGCTGCACCCCATGACGTTGATTCCAAAAGTTTAGGACGTAATACAGGGACATTTAAAAGATCTGCTTGAAACTGCATCAGCATATCATTTTGACTTGCACCACCATCGACTCGAAGTTCTTTTAAGGGTTGGGAAATATCGGATTGCATCGCAGTCAACACATCAGACACTTGAAATGCAATCGACTCTAAGGCTGCACGTGCAATATGTGATTTATGTGTACCTCGTGACATGCCACACAGTAAAGCCCGTGCATCACTGTCCCAATGTGGTGCACCTAAACCTGTAAATGCAGGTACTAAAACCACACCATCGGTTGTACTCACCTGACAAGCTAACTTTTCCACTTCTGTACTATTTCTAATAATCCCTAAACCATCTCTTAGCCATTGCACAATCGCTCCTGCCATAAACACACTCCCTTCGAGTGCATACGCGGATTGCTGCTGACAGCTCCATGCCAATGTCGTCAAAAGTTGATTTTGACTGAGTTGAATCTCTGTTCCCGTATTGAATAACATAAAACAACCTGTGCCATAGGTGTTTTTTGCTGTACCTGCGTCAAAGCAAGACTGTCCAAACAATGCTGATTGTTGATCGCCCAATACCCCTGCAATCGGAATTTCAGCTCCCAGCAAACCCGTTGCAGTATTAGCAACATACTGATCTGAATCAATAATTTTAGGTAAAATGGATTTTGGAATATTAAATAAGTCTAATAGCTCATCATCCCATTGTTGTTTTTTTAAGTTCATTAACATGGTTCTAGAAGCATTACTGGATTCGATCACATGCTCAGCGCCTCGTGTAAGGTTCCAGACCAACCAGCTGTCAATGGTGCCAAAAGCAACATGTCCTTGCTCTGCAAGCGCTCTAAGTCCATTCACATTTTCCAACAACCAAACTAATTTTCCAGCACTAAAATAAGGGTCTATACGTAAACCTGTTTTATATTGTATTTTTTCTAAATAATTATTTTGCAGTAATTGATTACACCATCCTGCTGCACGACGATCTTGCCACACGATCGCAGGCGCTAAAGCTCGACCTGTACGTTTATCCCAAACGACTGTGGTTTCACGTTGATTAGTCACACCTAAGGCTTGAATATCTTTGGCAAGTAATCGTGCTGAAGCAATCGCTTGTTGCACAACTGCAATTTGGGTCGTCCAAATTTCTTGTGCATCTTGTTCAACCCAACCTGAATGTGGGGTTTTTATTTGGATTTCTCTTTGAGCTGTAGCATGAACTTTTCCATGTTCATCAAAGATTATTGCTCGGCTAGAGGTCGTTCCTTGATCAAGTGCGAGTAAATAGCTCATGTTTTTTAGTTTTAACCCTTGAAAAAATTAGATAGTAACGCAATTATGTAATTAAGCGCATTATTGCAAACAAAAGTTGTGAATTACCATCCTAATTTATAACTTTTATGCTATGATGGCGTTGTTATCTGGGGATGTTATTGGCTTCGACGCTGATGATGAAGCTCATAGATGCATGCCGAGAGCGCATTTCCTCTCGTAAATAAAATTTGCATTTTAAATAGTCGCAAACGACGAATCTTACGCTCTAGCTGCCTAAGGGCCGCTTGTCCGCATCTCTGAATACTTGTGGTTAGAGATCCCGACTGAAGCGCACGCACACAAGTCCGTATAACATCAAGCCTCGGGGTGTTGTACTAAATCTAGAGGATCGCGTTTTTAATCCTGTTCGTCGGGTCTTTAAACGTTAAAATAATAGACGATATCTAAGCATGTAGTATTCTCGAGTGTAGTGTTGGCGGACGCGGGTTCAACTCCCGCCATCTCCACCAAATACCTTCCAAAACATGGCAAAATATGCCAAGTTTTAAAGACAAAAGGCTTGATTCTAAAGGGATTAAGCCTTTTTTCTTGCCTAAACATAACCAAACATAACTAGCTATAGTGTACATGTACCGTGTACACTGTCTTGTACATTGCACATTTTATTGAACTCACTGGTGTACAAG
This sequence comes from Acinetobacter defluvii, assembly GCF_001704615.3. Taxonomy (NCBI): domain Bacteria; kingdom Pseudomonadati; phylum Pseudomonadota; class Gammaproteobacteria; order Moraxellales; family Moraxellaceae; genus Acinetobacter; species Acinetobacter defluvii. The sequence continues at coordinate 869,707 of NZ_CP029397.2, read as the reverse complement.
CCATGAAAAGATCAGATATAAAACGCCGTCCCCTTTCAGACACAACACTTGCTAACCTTGAACCCGAAGAAAAAGAATATCGGGAACTAGACGGTGAGGGTCTATATTTCCGTGTAAAGCCTGATGGTAAGAAAGCATGGTTATTCAGATACAAAAAGGCTGATGGTAAATGGTCATGGCTTGGGATAGGTACTTATCCTGAATTGTCGGGTAAAGGTGCAAGAAAAAAAGCATCTGAGATTATTAAGGATATTTCTCACGGCGATAACCCAATCATTACCAAACAGGAAAGAAACCGCCAAGAGCTAGAACAGAATAATGCTACTTTTGAATTATTGGCTAGAGAATGGTTAGACACCAAAGTAAATACTTGGGTGAATGACACCATGACCCGAAATAAAGGCGCATTGGAAAAGCATATATTCCCAGTTTTTGGCAAACGCTTGTATACCACGATCAAGCCAATTGAATGGATGAATCATTTACAAGGTATTCAACAGAAGCAAGGCATCTATGAACAGGTCAACCGAGTTCGGGCAATGTGCCGAGATATTTATGACTATGCAAAGGTCACTGGTCGTATTGACTACAATCCTTTAGAGGGTATTCAAAAGTATTTGCAACAAGGCAAAAAAGAAAACATGGCGCATGTCAGTGAACAGGAGTTACCGACATTAATCAGAGCCATTAATAATTACCCGACTATGGACGTAAGAATCGGTTTACAGCTTTTGGCTATGTTGTTTTGTCGTCCGAGTGAATTAAGACAGGCAAAATGGGATGAGTTCGATTTTGATCATGCTGTATGGAATATTCCCGAAGAACGTATGAAGAAACGCCGTGAGCATGTTGTACCTTTATCAAAACAAGCCGTTGCCATTCTGCAAGAATTAAAAACGTATGAAACCAATTCTGAGTTTTTATTTCCGAGTAGATCGGACAAGAGTAAGCCTAAATCAGATACCGTTTTCATTATGGCTTTGCGCCGTATGGGATATGAGGGACGACAAACACCTCACGGCTTTAGGCATATCGCTAGTACGCTTTTAAATAATCGTGGTTTTGATGAGCGTCATATTGAAGCTGCATTGGCACACGTAAAGGATGGTGTAGCAGGCGTGTATAACAAGGCTCAGTATTTAGAGGACAGAGCCAATATGATGCAGTGGTATGCCAATTATTTAGAAGAAATCGCAGACCAAAGTATTATCCAGTTTAAAAAAGCTAAATGACATAATTTGTCGCATTAGATACAAAAATATACACATTTATAATTAAATATCGTTTATATTCAGTTTGCTAAGTCTAGGTTTGCTCCCGAAAGTCAGATACCCAATCTGATTGGCTTAGCTATTTTATTATTGGGATGCTGTGGGGGCAGTTTTGATTGGTGTAAATGAATATATAGACAATATTCCAGAACAATTTATCTCCGTTGATGAATTGCTAAAAATTCTTGCCGATTGTGAAAAAACTACAATAATAAAATCAGCTCAATGGCTTATGAATCATATTCAAATATTAAATAGAACAAGAAAATTGATTCTCAAAAATTCATACACTCTTGTTGAGTATGAATATAACGATAATGATTTTTATAATTGCCCAATTACAACTATCAGGTTAATAGCTGATGAAGAAGAAGTATTTTATACGGATTGTGTAGGTTTTGCTCGCTACAGAGTTTTAAAAGATTTAAAAAATATTGGATTAGGCATTAATGATGATTTAATAGGAAATAGCCCATATATGTCTAAATCTTGTTCTGAAAGTGATGATAATTTTTATAAAAATCAATGTTATGACTTAATGAAAGATTTAAATAAAGTGCGAAATATGAATATCCAAAAACCTCAAAAACTAAGCGACATTCACCAACATGCAACCTTCTTAAATAAAGATAACCACTTGTATTGCAGAGAGATGGCTTTACTAGGTAGGCTGAATCATGAGTTTAATGTATTAGGTAATTATGGAGGACGTAGCAATAAAGAGGATAAAATTAAAGATTTTTTAAGAGATAATGGTGAAGAATATGGCTTTAGAGACCCTAAACCATTTAACTATAAGGCAATTTCATCACTAATTGATCTAATTAAAGACCAAAAGACAACAGTCGAAATTTTAAGTGACTTAGAAGTAGAAACAAAAGAGAAAGTAACCGAGAAATATAAAAAGTAACTCACAACAATAATAAAAGTTACCTTAAAAAAGTAAAAGTAACTTTAGATGATTAATAGTTACTGTATTGATAAAAGTAGTAAATCTATAAGGAAAATCAGTAACTGCTTTTTTGATTACAAGTAACCAAGTATTTGAATTTCATATATTTAAAGTCACCATTGGTAAGTGCTTAAATTTATACATACTTTTTAATGTATAGGTTTATTTATGACTATCAAACCAATTCGAGTGCAGTTTAAAACAGCTTGCCAAATCTTAGACATTAGCCGTGAATCATTGCGTCATCTAGTCCGTACAGACAAAACTTTCCCCAAAGCAATCAAGACAGGTGAAGCAAAACAAGCCCCTGTCTATTTTGACTATGCCCAATTAATCGAATGGCATAACAATCAAATGCAAAGCCTAACCAATGCAGAATTGGAGGCTTAAACATGAACCACCAAACCCAAATTTTAGCCCACCTCAAACAAGGTAAAACTTTAAGCCAAGCCGAAGCTATTAATTATTACGACTGCTATCGCCTGAGTGCTGTTATTCAGCGTTTACGCCGTTTAGGTCATGACATTGTGACCCACCAAGAGCCGAACCTAAACAATAAAGGCACACATGCTCGATATGAATTAAATGAGGTGCAAGCATGAGCCCATCTATTTTTAATTTTAATGAACACGGCGTTCGAGTTGTCATTTCGGTTTACAGCTTTTAGCAATGCTGTTTTGTCGTCCAAGTGAATTAAGACAAGCAAAATGGGATGAATTTGACTTTGATCATGCTGTATGGAATATCCCTGAAGAACGTATGAAGAAACGCCGTGAGCATGTTGTACCTTTATCAAAGCAAGCCGTTGCCATTCTGCAAGAATTAAAAAGCTATGAAACTAATTCCGAGTTTTTATTTCCAAGCAGATCGGACAAGAGTAAGCCTAAATCAGATACCGTTTTTATTATGGCTTTGCGCCGTATGGGATATGAGGGACGACAAACACCTCACGGCTTTAGGCTATCGCCAGTACCCTTTTAAATAATCGTGTTTTGATGAGCGTCATATTGAAGCTGCATTAGCACACGTAAAGGATGGTGTAGCAGGTGTTTATAACAAAGCTCAGTATTTAGAGGACAGAGCCAATATGATGCAATGGTACGCTAATTATTTAGAAGAAATAGCAGATCAAAGCATTATCCAGTTTAAAAAAGCAAAGTGACAATTTATGCCGCATCCAGTTTAAAAAAGCAAAGTGACAATTTATGCCGCACAATATACCAAAGTATGTACAATTATAATTAAATATCTTTTATATTCAGTTTGCTAAGTCTAGGTTGATCCCCGAAAATCGAGTACCCAATTCGATTGGCTTAGCAGTTTTTGTTGGGATGCGGTGGGAGGCATTATGTATAACAGTTATCTCAATGATTGTTCAATGTATTCTGAACATGCAGAATGGTTAAAACTATCTGATATTTTAAATGATTGGTGCAAAACTGATAAGACATGCAAAGAAATCAAACAAATGGCTATTCTTGGAGCATGTGAGAATGGTGAAAATAGAATATACAAGAAATGATGGTAAAACTGTAGATCAGACAAGAGCCAGCCTAAATCAGATACCGTTTTTATTATAGCTTTGCGCCGAATGGGTTATGAGAGACGACAAACACCACACGGCTTTATACATCTCACCAGTACCCTTTTTAATAATCGTAGTTTTGATGAGCGTCATATTGAAGCTGCATTGGCACACGTAAAGGACGGTGTAGCAGGTGTTTATAAAAAGGCTCAGTATTTAAAAGCATTATCCAGTTTAATAAAATTGATGATGTTTCAAATTGTTGCTTACACCATATGATCAAGTGGACCTGTAGGAGAAGCTCCCACTTCTCCTAAAACATCGAGAACCATTTCAAAGCCTTTGATTTAGTGTTTTTATATCAACAATGGAAGTGTTTAAATGACAGCATATGAAACACCTCCAAAAATAGTATTAACCTAGTTTAAGACTAGATATTATCGAAAACTTACCGAGGGGTGATACCAAAATTACTGCGGATATTTCCACCTGTCATTACCATTTGTCCTAATGGCTGCGCTGGAGGTAAAGCTGCCATCGTTGAACCTGTAGCATCAACCTTTGGATATAAATTGACATCTGCTCGTAATACATCAGTAGGTGCATTAGTGTCATTTAATTTCACAGTATTGTTTAAACTAATGGTTTTAGCATCTATACCTATTGTACTCGTTAAATTAAATTTTCCTGATAAACCATCAATCCCTAATTGTGATGGAGAGTCATATTGCCCGCTACTCGGTTTATCACTAATGCGTAGATAGTTATTAGGAACAGCTCCTGTGCTCCCTGCATTTAATGTTACATCACCATAAATAGCTAAACCTGTTCCTGAGTTTGGTTCTACTATTAGGTTTGCTTTTCCATCAATACGGGCAGCTATTCCAAATAAAACATCATTATAAGTTGTAAAATTATTACCTGGGACAAAACAACTTGAATCTGAAGTGCCTGCAGCACAAGCTGTAGAAACTATACGCGACCCAGGTAACTGACCAATTGCGACTTCAGCATCTAAAGCTGCAACTAGTTGTGGTACATTTAACCATAAACCACTATTAGACAAATTCACTGTACCAGTTAAATTTGCAAATAAATTAATATTTCTTAATCCAGCATAGTAGTTTACCGCTTCACCACTTTTAGAGCTAATGGCACCATCAATCAACATAATAGAGGTAGTTTTTGAACCAGTACTATTGCGCCCTTCTGTACTCATTGACAGACCAAAACCAAGGCTTTGCCTGTCATTCGAACCTTTAATCCCGTACAGCCCGATATTACTATTTAAGTTATAAATAGGTAACCCTAACCCCCAAGTTCCAATATTACTGCTTGGTGGATTATTAATGCTATTATCCGCAACAAATGCTCCTTGACGAGCAATTGCTTGGAAATCCATACCACGAATGGCAATCACTATCGCATTCGCAGGTGTAGTAGTCGGTGAAGCATACAATGCTGTTTTTAAGGTTGAGTCTGAAAAAGTTCCACTATAAATTTTATTTAATACAGCTTTTAATGGGAAATTAACAGTATTGGTTTTAGCTGCATTAATATAAATATCACCAAAATTTATATATGCCAAATCAGAATTCAATGATGTTGGATTACTAACTGTGTCTTTACGGATTTGTAACGGTGTCAAATTTCTAAAACGAATCGCATAAGCATTCTTACCAGATAATCCCAAATCGAAATAAGTTTGTGGATCATTGACAAAGTCCGTTTTCATTTGCATATGTAAACCGCCTTTACCGACTAGGTTACCAGTTCCTGTATTGGCGGTACCAGAAGTTGCGGCACCTAAATCATTTAGCTGTGTAGCATTCAGCTTTATATAGGCATTTTTTAATACACCAGAAGCACCTAAACGACCAAAACTTAAAATGTCCGAATCTAATCCAGTCGCTTTATATTTTGTATAATCTAAACCTACGCCTTTCTTATAACGTAAATCAACATTTAAACCAGGTTGTTTTTTCCCAGAGAAATCAGGATCATCAACATCACCCAATACAACTGAATTGCTACTAGATACATCACTCTTTTTATTGGTAGATAATACCACCCCATCCGTCGGGTCTAAATATAAATATCCATCGCCAGAAAAATTAAAATTAAAATCCTTTAATATAAGTTGGTTATAGTCTGTCCCACTATTATTTAATGTATAAAAAATATGAGAGTTTTTTAAACCAAATCCTAATGATGCAGGACTGTTCGAATTAAATAAACCACTTTGTGTTTCTAATGAAAAAGTTAAGTCTTTACGGTTCTGAAAAGTTAAAGCACCTAATGATGCACTGTTACTACAATCTGTTCCTCTACCCCCAGCAGCATTTGAGCAAACAGCCACATTAGCAATATTCATGGTTGCGGGTCCCAAAACAGCATTTAAACGCAGCCCATTAGATGCAGCAGCAGGTGCACCCGGTTTTCCGCCGACATCAGCTGTAAATTTTGCACTTAAACTAGTAGCACCGTTATAAGGAGTAGTTTTTATACCTTGCATACTTAAATTCAGTACATCGTCTGTACCTGCAGAGGTTTGAGTACTATCTTTCCAATTAACTTCACCAACTTCAACTTTATCTGCTTCAATTTGTAAACTAATGCCATCCTGACCTGAAATTTGACTGAGAGAGCTATCTTCCAACTCTTGCAACGCAAAGCTCTGCTGAGCACATAAAATACTCAATGTTAAAATATTCAATTGTATTATTCTTTTTCTCATCACTTATCCCTACCTGTGACATTTATACTTGATAAAATGTAGTTAAACTTTAGCAGCGTGATCCATTAGAACCATTACAACCAAATACTTTTAACGTTCCTGCAAGTGCAAGGTTGCCGTGTACATTTAAACCAGTAAAACCTGTTTCTTTACCTGCATCAAATGCAGAAGTAAAAGTACTGGATACATTTGGATAATTACTTATATTTAAATAACCTTTATTTGCAGCTGTAGCAGGATTAGTAGTGGTCGCACCTGAATCTTTCTCAATTTGTAACGCTGCATAACCGAAGTTACGAATTTTTAGAGGTTGCAAATAATTACCTTTATCATCTATACCAAAACGTAATTGTAAAGCCGTTTTAGTTCCCCCTCCAACACTAACACCATCTAGCTGAAATTTTTCTAGCTGCAATGTTCCTTGTAATTGCTTAAATACCAACCAATACAGATTACCATTCGCATCTTTACGATTGTTAGCTGAGATGGCTAAACGACAATAAACTGAAGCTGCATCTTTACATTCATATTCACGAGAAAGAGAACCATCTGTTGTTACCTTATGATTTAAAGACAATGTCCAGTTTAAATCAGCACCACCTTGTCCATTAATCTCACCTAACTGCTGGTTATTTAAACCGACTAAACCTGCATGAGCCGAAGATGCTAAAAGCAATAAAGAACCCAATATCATTTTCATATTTAAGCTCCTACAAACCTGTCGTTGAAATTTTGAAATGCTGAATAAGTAAACCATCTATGGCAGCAGAGCCTAAATTTACATCGCCAGTCGCACCTCCTTTCATTACAATACCTGTAGCATTTATGCTTCTATCTGCTATCAACGATTTATTATCTGCTGAAAAACCCACTTTACCGATTGCAATACTACTGTGAGTAGCATTTGAACCTTGATATGCAATGTTATTAATAGATGTTATATCAGAACCACAGTAACGCACATTACAGGTTGAACCTTTATAAGTTGTATCCGTTCCCGAATAATCTGTATAAATATTCTTATAAACACTTGCTTGATTTGGAATACGAGTCACTTCAAGACTTAAGTTCTTCCCATCTGGCGTATCGACAATTAAAGGCTGATAAATACTTCCTAAAACCAAGTTGATGTTTGGACTATAAATATAAAGACCTTCTTTATCACTAAATTGCGCTGCACCCGTACCACTAATGGCTGGAGTGGTTAGATCCTTAGTTGTACCTGTCGTTTCTCGGGTACTAATTCTTAAAACTTTATCGTCATTATTTCCACCACTATCTGATAAATAATGTGTATTTAATCGAAGTAATAAACCCAAACCCAAAGTCTTATTATAGCTAGTAGACATTCCACCTGTATTTGTAGCGCCATCTAAAGTCTGAAAAACTCTTAACTTTGAACCATCTAGATATAAACCATTTGCAATCATTTGAAAGCGTAGTTTTTCATCCAAACCAGCCAAAGTGGATGGTGCACCCGTTAAAAAGTTTAAAGGAGGAGCAGCAACTGTTTGGTTACGGGCGAACAAATCTCCCCATAAGCCCAATTTCATTGTGTCATATCTTATCGGTTGTGATTGTAACGCCAAAGGTGCTTCTAATTGTAGATAACTCAAATTATTAGATGTTGATAAGCCAGCAAAATCGGGGACTGTTGCAGTTACTACATTCAATATCCACGGATTAGTTTCAGTCCCTAAGTTTACTCCACTTTTTGTAGCATCTCTTGGATCAGCCGTATTATTAAACCGTGAATTCGTCTCTAAATCTGCTTGTGATAGCGCTAAACCATATATAAAAATATCGGCTTTTTTCGCCCCTGCATTAGCAGCAACAGAGGTTAAAGGTCCTACAGGGATAATACGAATCAAGCCAGTATCTTTAGTACGATCTCCCCATGATGCTTTAGGGTCAGCAACGCTATCTTCAGCTTTTTGAAAAACCATCTTGAAATTTTCTGGTAAAAAAGCAATACCTTCACCTGTAGACTCACTTAAGTTTTCATCCGTTAATGCTTCCAAAGCAAAACACGTTTGAGACAAACTGAGTCCTAGCAGTGAAGCCAGTAGCGTTTTTTTAAACTTTACCGTATAACCGAGCTTAGTCATCTTTGACCTTCCTATGTATACGATGCTCCGCACCATATTTTATTTTTCTAAAACTGCATATTTTTGGACAAATAAACCTTCATAATTCCTGTCCAAATACGGCAAAAATCCAAATTTGCCAACCTATTCTCATTTTCTATTATGCTTAAAATTTTATCAAATGCAAAAAAAATACCGTGTGTTTAATGTATTTCCGATAAAATGCCGCTGATCTATGTTTTTTCATTATAAAAATGAATAGCTTATTTTTTAGAGATAATTGTTTCAAAATTCTTAAAGCTATTTTCAAGAGTTTAAACAGAAAAAAGCGAGTATTTCACTCGCTTTTTTTTGCTATCACATTGAATAAATTATGCTTTTGGTAAAGTCACACCTGTTTGACCTTGATATTTACCACCACGGTCTTTATATGATGTTTCACACACTTCATCAGACTCAAAAAACAACATTTGTGCAACACCTTCACCCGCATAGATTCGTGCAGGTAAATTCGTAGTATTTGAAAACTCAAGTGTGACATGCCCTTCCCACTCTGGTTCTAAAGGAGTGACATTTACAATAATACCGCAACGTGCATAAGTGGATTTGCCCAAACATACCGTCAAAACATTTCGAGGAATACGAAAGTATTCAACAGTACGTGCTAAAGCGAAAGAGTTAGGTGGAATGATACAAACATCTGACTCGATGTCGATAAAGCTTTTATCATCAAAGTTTTTAGGATCGACAATGGCAGAGTGCACATTGGTAAATACTTTAAACTCACGTGCGCAACGAACATCATAACCGTAGCTAGACACACCGTATGAAATCAGCTTTTCACCATTTTCATCAAAACGAACTTGGTTCTCAGCATACGGTTCGATCATGCCGTGTTTTTCGCTCATCTCACGAATCCAACGATCAGACTTAATTGCCATGTGTTTTTTCCAAATGCTTAACTCTATAACTGTGCGTACTTTAACTGAAAATGCGTTTGATTGAAATGTTAAGTACTTTAAAATGCAAGATTGTATTGCATTCACACCATTCTCTATAAGCTCGAAATCGCAGAATAACCAATGGGCACTGAGAATCCAAGTAAAATTAAAGAAGCTGTGCGTTGCATATTAAATGGATTTAACCAAGAAATTTTATTTGAAGTTAGTTTTTTACCCAAAAATATCCAAAAAAAAGCAATCGGAATAATCAAAATCAAAAAAATCAGCATGTGCGATACATAAGCTGCGAAATTATGCCAAACAAAACTTGGAAAAATCACAGATGCAAACAACAAGGCTTTCGGATTAAGCAAAGTAGCACAGAATAAGGCACTCGGGCGAATGGTCGCTCGGGAATAATCTTGTTGCCGCTCTGCCTGATGCCAAAGTTTAAATGCCAAATAAATAATGAATACGGCACTAAACAACTTTAAAATCACAGGAATCATCGGGAATTGTTTGGCTAAACTCCCAATCAATGCCCCCCAAACTGTAATCGAAATAAAATAACCCAATGCTTCGGCAGGAATCAGGCTCAAAGATTTACGCACCCCCACTTGGATGCCAGAAGATGCCAACAAGGTGTTGGTTGGACCAGGAGTCAGTAAAATGGTGACAATCAGTCCCATAAAAAACCATGAAATCATTAAATGACCTCACCAAATCATTGAGCGCAGATTAAATCAGTTCAATTCAGTTATCAAAAAAATAATTGTAAGTAGAGATATAACTTAGATTATAAAAGTTAAATATCACTTTAAATCAAAAACTTAAAACAGGTTACAAAAAACATACTTTAAAGTCACTTATTTGCAACATGTGACATAAATTCTTAATTTTGCATATTTTTTATTCTAAAATAGCTGTTTTCACATATTCTATTTAAGTTTTCTTTCAGTTAGTACTGATATTCTGGATTTATATCCCATTTTACTGTTGTTTTTCTAAACATTCATACAAAATAATTTTCTAATTTTTAATACTCTCATTATGGCAAAGCAATTTTTTCAAGCATGGCTTCCTTCTCCTGAAAAAGTCAATAATATGAAAATAATGAAGATTTTTGGTCAACGCACCTTAAGTTCACAGCTTTGGTATGTCAATCGCAAGTCTATTTCTAAAGCGATATTCATCGGAACTTTTTGGGGAATATTACCGATTCCCTTACATAGCCTATTGATTATTTTAACAGTGCTAGTTTTTGAAGCCAATTTACCTGTGGCTTTATTGATGGCATGGATTATGAATCCATTCACAATCGTACCTATTTTATTTTTTGCATTTTGGATTGGCTCTAAAGTTTATCATGTACATATGATCAATACCGATATGTTACTTGGTGTTTTTCATCAAATTGTGCATTGGATCGAAAATTTCGGACAGGGTCATATTGATTTTATTTTGGCAAAAATTTTAGCAACAGGGCTTGTCTGTGAAGCCCTATTTTTTGCCTTTCTATTTTTTATTGGTATGCGTTTATATTGGCGTTGGAGTACCATAAAAAAATGGCGTAAGCGTCATTCAATATGACAGTTTTATGTCTCTATCCTCGTTTAGCTTAATTTAACACCACTTCAATCAACTCTGAATGTCCTGTCGACAAATCTCCATTTAACCATTGCCAATCTTCAACCAACTTGATGACATCATTGTCTAGTAATTCTATTTTGGTTTTGCATTGTCCTATGCGTAACTCACCCGTAACAGTTAAATGCTGATAGCAAATCTCAAAACTATCATCTGTCAGCATTTGCCCAATGATTGAACCGACTTCTACCACACCACCTTCATATCTTGCTGTAATGACCTTGCCTTTTTGATTGTAATAAAAACGTGTTGCCCCATTCACATCGCCATTTGCTGTATTGGCAAGGCTCATAAAGATTTTATTATTGAGTAGATTTAGATTTTTCATTTATTTTCCATGCTATTGTCTTGGTTTATATCCCCTCCTCTTAAAGCAGAAGAGAGGTTTTAAAATGACAATATCAGAAAATCCGATGGGGGTCTTTTTCGACTTTCGTCAAAGAGTTTTTTATTTTTTCAGCAATTGCCATATAACTCTCTGCTGCAGCATCACCCGCTACCACAGAGGGTCTACCTGCATCGACATTTTCACGGATTTGTACATTTAAAGGTAAGCGTCCAAGCAGTGGAATATCATATTGTGTAGATAGTTGATCACCACCACCTTGACCAAATATTTGCTCTTCATGACCACAGTTTGAGCAAATATGAGTAGACATATTTTCAACAACACCCATGACAGGGATTTGCGCCTTATTAAACAGCTCAATCCCTTTAATAGCATCCATTAATGCGACATTTTGTGGTGTCGTTACAATCACGGCACCTGTCACAGGAATACGCTGCGCCAGCGTCAGTTGAATATCACCTGTACCTGGTGGCATATCAATCATAAGCACATCTAAATCTGGCCATAAGGTTTGATTAAATAACTGCATCAAAGCACCTGTTGCCTTTGGACCACGCCAAGCCACGGGGGTGTTTTCTTTGCCAATCAAATGACCAATCGAAAGTACTGCCATACCGTAGGCTTCAAGCGGCACAAAATTTTCCGCTTCAATCATGGGTGTGCGTCCAGCATTACCAAGCATCGTCGGAATACTTGGACCATAAATATCAGCATCCAACACACCAACTTTTAAGCCCATTTTTTGTAAAGCCAGTGCTAAATTCACAGTTGTGGTTGACTTGCCTACACCACCTTTACCAGAGGAAACCAAAATCACATTTTGAATACGTGGATGCTTGGGTACATCACGTTGTTGGGGCGCAGCTTTTTGAATCGGTGGGTTATTTGGATCTTGTTCTGTTTTAGCCTGTGAAGAAGCATCCACCACAGGCGGTAAATTTTGACTTTTAGATTGATTCTGAGGTTTAGGTTCAGATGAGCAACTGTGCCCTGTTTGTCCATGTTGTTCACTTGAACAGCGATGACCATGCGTATGATCGTGTTGAATTTTTTGTTGAATAACGTGCATATTGAGTTCTTGAATGCCACATTTTTCTAAAGCATCCGCCAAGTCATCATGAATCTTTTGTAAATGATCGGCTTCTTCAGGAAAGGTATTGATGGTTATTTGTAAGATGCGTCCTTCCACATTGACTTGGGTAATTCGATCTTTTAAAGCATTGTTTGAGTTTGGCAAAATATAATTTTGAAGCACATTTTGGATTTCTTGCTCTTTCACCTCTTGTGCAGGAGAAAAAACAGATTTTAAAGAAGAAAGCCACGACATATGTTTGCTCCAAAAGTGGAAATGCATCTAAAGCTATAGTCTAGCGGTAAATTGCACGCAGGTTAAGTCTAGTTCTATCAAGCTTTCTGAATGTACTTATAAATCTTAGTCATTTAGTTGGTTTTATTGCTTGGTACTTTTTATAATATTCGCTAAATACTGTAGTTATTTTCATAGAAAATGCGCTTTATGATCACATAAAACGCATTTAAATCATTTTAAATCCATATATTAGCCTTGCTGATCTTTATCTTGCTCATCTGTTTTTACAGTATCATTTTTTTTCAAAGCATTCATTTTTTCAGTGGCTACTTTTTTAAGTTCATCAAACTTGGTGGTTGCTTGTGCTTTTAGCTCATCAAACTTAACTGCAGCCTCTTGTTTCAGTTCATTTGCTTTGATTTTAGCTTCTTCAAGTTTATGACTGGCTTCAGTTTTTAAATGATCAAACTTTTCTTGTGCTTGTTGCTGAGCATCACTCCATTTGGCTTTGGCATCCTCTAACCCCGAATGTGAAGTCGCTGTATGCTCTTCCGTCTGAGCATCTTTTTTCAATTCATTGAGCTTTTTTTCAGCCTCAAGTTGTGCTGCTTTGGCATCATGCTTTACATCATTGATAACTTTTTCGCCTGCAAGTTTTGCCTCGTCAGCTTTAATTTTCAGATCATCACCCAATTCCGATGCTTTTGTTTTTAAATCTTCAACTTTATTTTCTATTGTCATGTCATCACCCTCTTTTCAGGTTATTGTGAATCAAATTTAAGCTTTCTAAGCTTGATGATTCAGTTATACACTGATTTTTTATTGATAAATTATTTCACTGCAATTTGCAATAAATACCATACGCAATGTTACGAACGAACATTTATGCCAATTTGTTATTTATAAATATATTCTAAATAATACACAAATCATTGATATAGATAAACTATTTCAGTAGAGTAATAATTTTAGGAGTCAACAAGTTAGTACTATGTCGCCCAAAATCATTGAAAAAATACGACGCATCTGTGATGAAAAAATCAGCAAAAAAGGTGAAAATGTTGGACTGTCTTTTTATGCGTTCTTTGCAAATAAAAATGATGATCCCGAAACATTGATGCAAGTTGCAATTTGATGGATTCAAACCCATCAACTCGATCATTTCGAAAAAGCGATAAAGATCAAGAAAATGATTGAGGAGGAATATGGAAAATAAGCCATGAAATACTTAATCAAAGGGGATGATAAGTGTGTTTATGACGTTTGCTTGTAACACTTACTTTAATCATTTTCCGTATATTCAAAAACATATAATTACCACTCCATATTCCAATTAGTAAGGGAATCAAAAATATGCTTAGGCTAATGATACCAAATAATAGGCTTTCTACGATTTCGCCCATTCTGCCATCGAGGAATTGAAAGAGAAAAATTAAGATAAACCAAACTAGGGCAAATAAACGGAAGACTTTAAAAAAACGTTGTATTTCAAATAGTTTTTGAGGTGCATTTAAAAATCTAAAAATAAGCCAATAGCTGATAAATGCCATTAACACCAAAAATGGCGTGAGATAAAGTATAACTTCAATCCCACGATAAGCAGTTCGTTCAGATGCAGCAACAAATAAATCACCATGATAAAAGCTTAAAAATAGACAAAAAGGAATCACAAGACTAAATACCGACACCACACTGGCAAAGATTGCCGAGAAAAATAATGTCCAAGATCTCATTTTCATTATCCTTTTTTTGAACTTGGTCTTATTCTGCCTATTTGAATTGTGATTTATATGAGAAAAATGTGAAATTTAGGTGAAGTTGCTTAACACCTGATCGTACTCATAAAACTCACTGCGCTCAACAACCAAACCCACAACACAAAACAACGCCCTTGATGAAAATGATTTAACTCTGTGCCATGCAAAATATTATGCCGAGTTGCTGTCACAGTCGAACTATTGTCCATTTTATAGGCAGCTAATTCTGAAAAATACGGATTCAATTCACGGGCAATTTTAACTTTGTGCCACAAGCTTTTAATTTCATGACCTTTTAAACCCGGTACGATTTTATAGACATCGACAAACTTGGTGTCTTGCTGCTTTAAATAGCCCTGCTGAATCAAAATATCGGTCAATAAACCTTCTAACTGTGCATAAAGAATAGGAACGCAACCTGCATAAAATCCTAGTTCATACAGTTTAAACGCTTCTTCAATCACGTTTTTGCGTAAAGCCTTATTTTCACCGATTTTTAATACATCCAAAGCCTGAAAAAATGTAGTTTGAAAACGCTGACCATTTACCACATTTAAGAGATTAAAATTGTTTAAATCTTCAACGTCATGAATATCTTGCCAAACATACAGTAAATGCAACGCATCATTGGCAACTTTAGCATCTAATTCCTGATTTAGCTCATCGGCGAGCACGTTGAAATAAGGCTCTTTTTCTGCCAACTGATGCAAAGTTTTTTGTAAATAACGATGCTCATCTTCTGTAATATCTTCAAGGTAGTATTGTGCTTCTTTTAAGATATTTTTTCCAAATTGCTGCTGACTGCCTTTATTTTGTGGAATACGGTTCACAGTTCGGTCGAAATCAAATTCATCATTAAAACGATGCTCTAACGTACTATTATCAAAGGTATTTTTATGAATCATGTTTAGATTACTCTCAGCAATGACAAGTTTGGAAATAGACAACAATATTCTATCTGAATGACTCATTGAAAATGTGAATTTGTATAAAAATCTACATTTGCAAAGAATTCCCCTATTCTATTGTGCATCTTCATAGCAATTACGTTAAAATCAATGCCCTTGCATTAACTTTGAGAAAGAGAGTTATATCCGTGCGAAATATCTTAGTCACTAACGCCCTTCCATACGCAAATGGTCCGATTCATATGGGTCATTTACTCGGTTACATCCAAGCAGATATCTGGGTTCGTGCCATGCGTGCAATGGGTCATAACGTGACTTATGTCTGCGCGGATGATGCACACGGGACAGCGATTATGCTGCGTGCAGAAGCCAACGGTATTACACCTGAAGCGCAAATCGCCAATGTTCAAAAAGAACATATCCGTGATTTTGATGGTTTTAATGTAATTTTTGATCATTATGACTCTACACATAGTGAAGAAAATAAAAACCGTTCTTCTGAGATTTATATCAAAAACCGTGAAGCAGGCAATATTGCGATTCGTCCTGTGACACAGTTATTTGACCCTGAAAAACAAATGTTCTTATCTGACCGTTTCATCAAAGGCACATGTCCAAAATGTAAAGCGGAAGATCAGTATGGCGACTCATGTGAAGTCTGCGGTACAACCTATAACGCAACAGAATTATTAAACCCACGTTCTACTTTGAGTGGTGCAACACCAATCGAAAAATCATCAGATCATTACTTCTTTAAACTGCCTAACTTTACAGAATATTTGCAAAAATGGACACGTGACGAAGGTCGTCTCCCTGTTTCTATCGCAAACAAGTTGGATGAATGGTTTGAAAATGGCTTGAATGACTGGGACATCTCACGTGATGCACCTTATTTCGGCTTTGAAATTCCTGATGCACCAAATAAATATTTCTATGTTTGGGTGGATGCACCGATTGGTTATATGTCCAGTTTTGAAAACTACGTGAAAACCAAACGTCCAGACCTAAGCTTTGATGATTATTGGAAAAAAGATTCTAAAAATGAGGTCTATCATTTCATTGGTAAAGACATCGTGTATTTCCATGCGCTGTTCTGGCCTGCAATGCTTGAAGGTGCAAATTACCGTACGCCTACAGGTTTATTTGTAAATGGTTTCTTGACAGTCAATGGTCAAAAGATGTCGAAATCTCGTGGCACATTCATCAAAGCAGAAACGTATTTAGAGCATTTAAATCCTGAATATTTACGTTATTACTTTGCGTCTAAATTGTCTGATAAAGTTGAAGATTCTGACTTAAACCTTGATGATTTCGTACAAAAAGTAAATTCTGACCTTATTGGTAAAGTCGTAAACATTGCCAGTCGTTGTGCAAAATTCATTAACACCAAGTTTGAGAATAAGTTATCTGTAACCTGTGCAGAACCTGAACTGGTTCAAAGCTTTATTGATGCTGGTGACTCGATTGCCAAATCTTATGAAGCACGTGAATTTTCGACTGCAATCCGTGAAATCATGGCGCTTGCAGACAAAGCCAATCAATATATTGATGAGAAAAAGCCTTGGGCTTTAGCTAAAGTTGAAGGTGAAGAACAACAAGTTCATGACGTATGTTCTGTAGGGATTAACCTATTCCGTCAATTGGCTGTGTACCTTGCGCCTGTACTGCCTACACTTGCACAGCAAGTTCAAGACTTCTTAAAACTTGAATCTTTCGACTTTGTATCGAATAAAACTGTATTGGTTGATCATGAAATTGCTTTATTCCAACCGTTAATGCAACGTGTTGATCCTAAAGCGGTTACTGCGATGGTGGATGCTTCTAAAGATTCTTTAGCTGCTGCTGCCGAAGCTCCAAAAGTTGAGAAGAAGAAAGAAAAAGCTAAAGAGAAAAAGCCTGAGCCTAAAGTGGGTGAAGCTGTTTCTGAAAACAATGTTATTGGCATCGAAGATTTTATGAAAATTGATCTTCGTGTGGCAGAAGTTTTAGATGCAGCAACTGTTGAGGGTTCTGACAAACTTCTTCAACTCACTTTGAATGTGTGTGAAGCTGAACCACGTAATGTATTCAGTGGTATTCGTGAGTTTTACCAACCTGAAGACTTAAAAGGCAAATTAGTCGTGATGGTGGCGAACCTTGCACCTCGTAAAATGCGCTTTGGTATTTCAAATGGTATGGTTTTAGCTGCGGGCAATGGCGAAGGTGTTTGGGTCATTTCACCTGAAAGCGGTGCTAAAGCGGGTGATAAGGTTTCTTAACCTCTAAAATTTTAAGATGGAAGCCTCTACTGATGTAGGGGCTTTTTTAACTCAAATTGTATGCTCTTGTTATTTTATGGAAAAGATGCTTTAAAAACCAATAAATTTAATTAATCAAATAAATGTGTTTAATTAATAATATACTTTATTACATCTATTCTTCCATTCTCATATTTTTTGCCAATTGAGCTATTTCATTTTTAAAGTTTTTTGCTATATTTTCAAATTTTACTTGTGCTTTTACGAAATCCTGAACATCGATTTTCTTATCTATGTTCATATATTTAACAATTTCACTTCTAGCTAAATTGACTTTTTCGTATTCCACTTCCAACTCTGGAAAATGTATATTTAATAAAGTAATTAATTTTTGAAACTCACCAGAAAGAGAATTTTCAGGATTCTTTAGCAGTTCAAATAATTCTGATTCACTAATTTTTTTACTATGAAAATATAAATAATTCAGATAACCAACAGAAAAAAATGTACACCATTTTTCAAACAATTCATAACTTTCCTCTAGTTTATTTAATCTAAGTTCTTTGTTTTTTAATCCTGATTGAAACCTAAAATTTCTCTCTAAAGACTTCATATTAAAATAGTTAGTAATAAATACAGCCGTTAAAGTCGAAATTGCGGTTATAAGACCCGCTAAAATTGGTAGCATTTCTTTATTCATTGATTTCCACTCAAAAATGATCATACAAAATATTACTTATTATATTTTATAACCAATCAACTTAAATTTATCTTCTAAAAACTACCCATAAAAAATCTGCCTTTTCACACCAATATTTTTTCATCAATAAAAAGTCCAAACACTCATCAATCCATGTTAAAAAATAAACAACAATAATTTTATTTAAACGATCATGAAAAAATCCATTTTAGCTATTACAGTCTCCATCACACTATTCAGCTCATTTTCAACTGTGGCAGAAACTACAAAGACTCTACCAATCATTGAACAGCAATCCCAAGTCGCAGGTTACTATCAACATCAAGTCGGCAATACCCAAATCACCGCCCTGCTCGATGGCACAAACTTTATGTCACCGACTTTGTTTAAAGACATTTCCCAAGATCAAGTGCATGAAATTTTAAAAAAATACCATACAGATCAAGCCAAAGGCGTACAAACTTCCATTAATGCCTTTTTGGTCAATACAGGAAATTCTCTCGTTTTGGTCGACAGTGGTACAGCCGATTGCTTTGGTGCACATTTAGGTTCTGTGCTGAAAAATCTCAAAGCTGCAGGTTATCAACCTGAACAAGTGGATACGATTTTACTGACCCATTTACACCCTGATCATGTCTGTGGCGTGAGTAAAGATGGTATAGCGAATTATCCCAATGCCACGATTTATGTCTCAGAAGATGAAGCGAATTATTGGTTAGACCCAAAACAACTCAGTAAAATTCCGAAAGAACAAAAAGACAATTACACAGGCACAGTCGAAAAAATTAAAGCAGCACTTGCACCATATCAGGCTAAACAGCAATTTAAAACTTTTAAATTAGGCGACAACATCAAAGGTTTTGAAGTCATCAATACCGCAGGTCATACACCGGGGCATTTTAGTTATAAGCTTAAAACAACGGGCGAAGATGTGATTTTTATTGGTGATATTGTGCATTCTCATACCGTACAATTTGATCAACCTGAAACAGCGATTGAATACGATATTGATCCGAAAAAAGCAGTACAAACCCGCTTAAAACAGTTTGCTGATTATGCGAAACATGGACAAACCATTGCCGCACCACATTTACCATTTCCAGGCATTGGACATATTTATTCAGCAGATGGGAAAAGCTATCAGTGGATTCCTGTACATTTTAAGGATTGATTTAAAATCGAAAGAAGCTCTTTTTACAGGGGGCTTCTTAATAGTATAAAGCGCCTTGTACCTGACCTTCATCTACAAATATTTGAATGTTTGGTGCCAACTTAAATCCCAATTGATTTTTGACCAGTTCGCAGAAGCGAGTAATTCTATTTTATTTTTCATTTTAGATAGCAACTTGATTTTTTTAAGCTTAGCTCAGGAAACTTAAATACATTTATTCACTTCTTTTTAAGATCTTCCCATTTTCTTTCACAACATTTCCATCATAGATATATGTCATTTTATGCTTTGCAACTTGTCGTTCTTGCTCTTCACTCTCAGGTGCACCCATAAAATCTGGCATTGTGATGACGATTTGATTTGTTTGTGCAGAAACTTTGATTAAATCTGAACATGACCCAAATGCTGGTGAAACAGTTAACTGCTTGGTAGGTGTTACTTTCACAAAATATAAAGTGACAGGACAACCACTTCCGCCGATTTCCTCCACTAAAGCTACATCATTGTTCTGTAATTTATAAATGTTTTCAATAGATAAACCATTATTTCCCTCTATCACAGGTGTCACCAACTTTTGATTAAAATAGAGCGCACCTTGAGGGTAAGTCTGTGATTCTTTGATCTGAAATTTACCATAACGAGATGAAACCTTACTTTCACTCGCATGAGCAGTCATCCATGTAGTAGAGATTATTAGCATCAATATTGTTTTATAAAACATTATTTTTCCTTATTATTTTAAAGTTCTTATCACTTCATCCCAAAAATTAACTTCAAGCCAAGCAAGGTCATCACTCCACCTGCAATACGATCAAAGACTTTTTTAAACTTTAAATACACTTTACGAGGTTTTTCCGCAGACAAAGCAACCGCAACCAACGAATACCAACCAGCATCGATAAAAAAACATAAAATTGGCAAAACAAAATAATAATAGGTTGGGAATTCTTTCGGTAAAAGTGCAGTAAAAACACTGGCTAAAATAATGGCTATTTTAGGATTACTCAACTGTGTAATTAAGCCCAAACGATACGCTTGTGCGAAACTCATTACTCTAGCAGTTGCACTTACTTGCTCGATTGGTTCTTTGGCATGCTTAATAATTTTATAAGCCAAATAAAGCAGATATAAACCACCACAAATTTTTAAAGCCAGATAAGCAGAAGGCACAGCCAATAAAACAGCTTGTAAACCAATCACCGCTAAAAAACCAAAAATCGCTGCGCCTGTGCCTGTACCTAAAGCGGTAAATAAACCATGCTTACGTGAAATCGCAATTGAATTTTTTGCTACATAGATAAATGCAGGTCCAGGACTGATTGCACCTAACATCAGTGCTAAAGCAATTGAACCTAAAACAATCAAAGATTCCACGAAATCTACCTACACCAAATTTTCAGATATTTTAACTGATCAGACACCAAAAGAATCTATTTATTTGCATTTTCTAGTAATTTCAAACACACAATTTAGCTACTTAAAAACAACAGAAATTTGCGCTTGGACGCTATTTTAAAGTTGTATTTCAATTCATCACAATACGATAATCAACTAAACATGGTTTTTGGATTAAAACTTGTTGTTGTCCATTCTCGCCTTTTCGCCCTGTATTGAAATTAAAAGAAAAGTCACCATTATCTTCAAAATAAGCCGTTAATGGGTCAGTCAGTGATTTAAATTGAGGGACTTTATTGTTTAACACCAAACGCACACGAAAATCGGGAACACTATAAAAAACCAATGAATCAGGCATATTTTTTAAACTGTGTTCATAAGTCACCATACAATTTTGTGCAGCATTCATGGCTTTAAAATCAGCATATTGCTTTTGTTGATTTTGATCACTGATGACAGTCAAAATATGTCCTGAACCTGTAGCGCCATATAAAAACCCGATACGATTTGCTGAGAACTGATATAGCTTGACATGATGTGACCAATCTTCAATTAGAACTTCACGCTGCCCTTTTGCATTATATAAAACATAATCACAGTGAAAACCATTTTGATCACAAAACTCTTTTTGAATCTTTACCTTTGCAGCACGTCCTAACACTTCTGCGTTGGGATCAACCTCATAAGCTGTTGACGACTGGGCAAAAAGCATAGGACTATTCAGACTTATTAGGCAGAAAATAAAGGTTTTAAATTGTATTTTAGACATAATTTTCCCACATACTTTCCTGATATGATCAATGCTTGAGACATGGTGATGTCGCTGAGGAATAGTTTTTACCCCAAGTTCGATAGCCTTGCGTATCTATATGAAAGCGGTTGTTACCATATGCCCCAAATCCCATTTTATAGCGCTTGCCTTCTTTACGCCAAAATTCACATAAACCTTGTTCTAGTTTTTGGCTTGTCTCTGCGTTTGTTTCTTTAGGGTTCAACACATGAAAATCTACAGCAAAATTTTGCAGATGTTTACTTTTTTTAGCGCCTTTCACACATTGGTTTAATTCAGGATTACGATAAGTTGCGGTGATGGTATACGTTTTAAAATACTCACTCTGCTGTAGTTTTTCTAACAAAATCAAACTTGGTTTGAGATTATTCCAGTATTTTTTCGGTGGAATACTAAAACGTGCATATTCACACTTTTCAGGCATAAAATTTCGATTAGTGACAAGTTCCATCATTGGCGGAGGTTGTTTCATAAAGTTTGCAAAAAATTGCTGATATTCTTTAAAAAGTTTCGGGTCTTGTTGTTGTTTCCATGCTAAATATTGCTGCTTCAATTTTGAAGTCGCTTGTGTTTTTTGTTGCGGTGCGTCTTCAGACTGTTGCGAACATGCAGCGAGCAAACAAATCGTCATGAAAAGAATCGTTTTTACTTTTTGTTGATAGGTCACAGCATTACTCTAATTACTGATATATAAATTATTTTTAATAGATTTACTTCAATCACTTATTCTAGGTAAGTTTTAGAAATATTGCATTTCTATTTACAAAAAAGCACATGCGTATTGATTTAAAAGAAAAATATTTTCCAAAAATTTGGTTCGATTGTTTATTTCATAAAATCATTTTAAACTGATTCTTCCACGATAAAACTCTGTCAAAATTTTGTGTTTAATACCATCGCTCATACGCTTTCTGACCAAACCTTAAGCTTAGACTCTTCTATTCAACTGACCATTAAACGACTGGATCAAATCCATCCACAAATTTCAGGCAATAAGTTTTTTAAATTAAAATACAATTTCTTAGCAGCCAAGCAACATGCCAAAAATACACTGATCACCTTTGGTGGTGCATATTCTAATCATATTGCAGCAACTGCTTATGCTGCGCATCGTTTTGGATTTCAAAGTGTTGGCATTATTCGTGGAGAAGAATTGGCAAAAAAACCACTAAATCCAACTTTAGCTACAGCACAACAGTTTGGCATGCAGTTAAATTTTATTTCCCGTGAACAATATCGTTTAAAAAACCAGAGAGAATATTTAGCGGAACTCGAAACACACTATCCAAATAGTTATATCATTCCTGAAGGTGGGACAAACCAACTTGCGATTCAGGGCTGTAGTGAAATTTTAACCCCATATGATCGAGAAAATTATGATGTGATCTGCTGTGCTGTGGGTACAGGGGGCACGATTACAGGCTTAATTGAAGCAAGCACTGCCCACCAACATATTTTAGGATTTTCAGCATTAAAAGGAACTTTTCTAAACGATGTGGTCGCTCAATTAACATCGAAAAAAAATTGGAAAATATTAGATAACTATTGTTTTGGTGGTTATGCCAAAACCACACCAGAATTATTTGAATTTATTGAAAGTTTTGAAAAAAAATATCAGATTCCTTTAGAGCAAGTTTACACAGGAAAAATGCTATTTGGTATTTTTGATCTCATTTCAAAAGGCTATTTTTCTGAAAACACCCGAATATTGGCGATTCATAGTGGCGGTTTACAAGGCAAAGCTGCTTTATAAACCATTGAAAAACGCCACTTAAAGAACTTAAACTTGTATGGATTTATTGTCATTTAACGCAATTAAGCCTTTGATTAAACGATAGACATTCCAAACAAAAACCACAAATAAAATGACAAACCCAATCAGTACAATCGCTAATAATCCACCAATGACATATCCTGCCAAACTGATCCAAAAAGTTTTAATTTGATAATTTACATGACTTTCCAACCATGTGCCACGCATCTCATCACGCTTAATATAATTCATAATAATTGCAATAAGCCATGTAAAACCAACCACATAACCTACGAGATATAGGATATAACTAATCTGATTATATTGTTTAAGTGAAGCAAGGTCTGTGTCAGTTTTTGATAAATTATTCATGTTTTAACCTTATATTTATAAAGCTTATTTATACTACAAAAATATTTTAAGTTTCATTTAAGCTGTCTTACAAAATTAAATCATTTGTAAATGAGTGCTCAGTGAGTTTGAAATAACAATTCATTTAACTTTGCTGGTTAAGGAGCTGAACTTTTAACTTGATTTTGTCTATAATTGCCTGCTTTCCTTCCCTCTTCGAGTTTTGAAATGTCTCCTCAAATTTACGATGTTCTGGTTATTGGTGCAGGTGCTTCTGGCTTAATGTTAGCAGCCAAAGCCGCAGCACGAGGTCGTAAAGTTTTAGTGGTTGAAAAAGCCAATAAAATTGGTAAAAAAATTCTGATGTCAGGCGGTGGAAAATGCAACTTTACCAACTTGTATGTTGAGCCTGAAAACTTTATTTCGCATAATCCTCATTTTGTAATTTCAGCACTTAGCCGCTATACCAATTGGGATTTTATTGGCATGGTCTGCGAATACGGCATCGAATACGAAGAGCGTAAACATGGACAATTATTTACTTTAAATGGTGCCAAAGAAATTTTAGCCATGTTGCTAAATGAATGTGAAAAAACTGGTTTCGTTGAAATTAAAACCAGTTGTGAAGTCAAAACTGTTCATGCAATAGATGAACAAGCTTTCCAAGTTGCGACCAATATCGGCTATTTTCAAGCCACATCTGTGGTGATCGCAAGTGGCGGACTTTCCATTCCAACTTTAGGTGGTTCGGATATTGGCTATAAAATTGCAAAGCAGTTTGGACATCATATTTTCCCAACACGAGCAGGTTTAGTCCCTTTCACTTTTTCTGATCAATTCAAAGAAGTAACCACTCGTTTAAGTGGCAATGCAGTTGAAGCAACACTCTCCAATGACTTAAATAGTTTTACTGAAGCATTACTGTTTACCCATCGCGGGCTGAGTGGTCCAAGCGCGTTACAACTTTCAAATTACTGGGATGTCGGGCAAAGTTTTAAAATTGACTTTTTACCTTCTGAAGATTTATTCGCATTCTTTAAAGCTAAAAAACATACCCAACCTAAAGTTTTACTGCGTACCTTGTTGGCAGAACGATTACCTAAAAGTGTGGTATTAGAATTACAACACTTAATTTGGGCAGAATATGCCGACACTGCGATTGCTCAACTCAGCGATGAAAAGCTTGAATATATCGCCCATAAGTTACAGCAATTTGAAGTTAAACCTTCTGGAACAGAGGGCTATCGGACTGCTGAAGTCACTTTGGGTGGTGTAGATACCACAGAAGTTTCATCAAAAACCATGGAAAGTAAAAAACAAAAAGGTTTATTTTTTATTGGTGAAATTTTGGATGTTACAGGACATTTGGGTGGTTTTAATTTTCAATGGGCTTGGGCATCTGCCCATGCTGCATCGGAATATGTTTAATCACAAATAAAATAAATTAGGCTTCAAATAATTCACTTCTAAATTCAAATAGAGCTGCATAATATTCCTTTTACGCAGTTCTATTCATCATTTATAAAAAATTGACTATTCTAAATAATCTGTTCTCAATAGCATGATTTTTGGATTACTTTCAATACGTTGCGTAGCAATATCCATCCATTGATATTCAGAAGCTTGCTTCCCACGACTCCCCACAACACGTTGATAAATAGACTGCATAATATAGATAAGTTTCATTTTTTAATTCCTTTTTAAACTTTGTTTCCTAAAAATTCATATCAAGATAATTTAGTTTTATGTCATAAATATGAATTACTTAAATTTATCTGATTATTTTTTAGGTGTCTATATTTTATACAACAATATTTACAACTTAGCTTATTTAAAGTCGTGATTAAGTTCACTCTTTCATTTCTGTTTGCGTATTGTCCTGCTCTTGCGTGGCAACTTCTTCAGTATCTCTCTTTTTAGGCTTAGCAAAAACAAACTTATAGGCACTGGCTAAAAAGCCAACGGTAATCCCCGCAATTACAATAGGAGCAATAAATTTATTTGGCTGTTTTTTTGACATGTTGTTTCTCCTAATTTATATTTTCATTTTACAAATAAAAAAGACCGGTCAGTGCATCCTGATCGATCTTGATTATAAATTACAGGTTAATTCAGGTCATCTTTTAACGGATAATCAGAATTTGGAGTAGATGAAGTACTTGATTGATCTAAATTAGTTTGATATTCAGACTCAATCGTTGGTGTATCAGTAGTAACTTGATCTTGCGGTACAGGCGGTGTGGTCGTTACTGTGCTTTGTTGTGCTAAAGGATTTGGTTTATTGCCTTCTTTTTTAGCTTTATCAATCAAATCAGTCAGTACTCGTTCTGCAGGTTGGCGTCCCCCCAGACCAAATGCCAAAGCGAAAGCAACAGCAACAGCACCTAAAGTTAGACCAAATGCAAGATTAACAATAGAATCTGCAATACCCATTGCACGTAATCCCATTGCGATCACAAGTCCCATGATCAAAATACGAACTAAGTTACCCAACCAACGGGAACTGTTATATTCACCACGTTGCACAACATTCGCTACGAGGTTTGCAAGCCAGAAGCCTATCACCAGTATCACCGCACCGAGTAAAATATCGGCACCAAACTGGATAAACATCGAAATCAACCCACTGATTTGCTCGAAGCCTAAACGGTTTGCTGCTTCAGACACGGCAAATAGCATAGTAAAGAATACAATCAGATAACCCAACACACTTGAGATTTTAGTGGTACCCAAAAAGCGTTGTACATCCAGTTTTGCAGGAACTTCATCCACACCTGTACCCGCAACCACTTCGGCTACCAAGCGTCCGACAAAACGGGATACCACATACGCTACGATTAAAATCAAGCCTGCTGCAATGATATGTGGAATCGCATACATAATTTCTGCTAGCATCGCTGTTGCAGGTTGTGAAATCGCTTGAATACCTAGCGCTTCAAATGCCACGATCAATGACGTAATCATCACAACCGCAAAGACAAAAGAACCTAAAAGTTTTGCTAAGTTACTATTTTTAAATAAACCAATTTTTTCAGCTTGTGCTTGTAGATTTAGGCTATTGCTCAATCCTTCCACAATACCACGTACAATTTTTGCCAAAATATATCCGACAAAAACGATCACACCAGCAATGAAAATATTAGGTAGATATGAAATAGCTTCATTCACCATATTTTGTACAGGGATGAGCAAGCCTTGTAGACCTAAAATAGACAATACAATTGGCAGGAATAACAATAAAATCAACCAATACACAATATCTGCAATATTATGACTAATTGGATTTACACCCACTTCTGCACTGAGTTTTTCATCCAATTGGGTACGGTCTAATAAATTTTTAAGCCCGACTTTGACCAAATTGGCAACAATCCATCCCACAAAACCAATGGCAATTGCAGCAAGCAACTGTGGAATAAACAATAAAAATTGCTGAATCATATTGCTAAATGGACTGCTGATACTGCTTAAATTCAGTACATTCAGCGCTCCGATTACAGCGATCACCATGACTACCCAAAAGATCACCCTTGAAACAATATTTTCAATATTTGAACGATGACCTGTGGCATTAGAAAGTTTTTGATTGGTTCCTAATTTGGTCAGTATTTTCTTAACGCCTGCTGCAATAATGAGTGCTAGAATCCATCCCACCAATAAAATTGCAATGGCTGCAATAATGGGCTGAAACTGTTCCCAATAATACATGGCGTCAAATCGCCCTCCTCGCGCACCTAAATAATCATTCATTGTTATTTCCTCTATTATCTTGATCAGTTATAAAACATGATTTATTACAAATGGCTTAAGTAACTTATTAATTTTTAAGCACCAAAGATGAAAATAATTTAAAAATCTCACATCCTTAATTTTATAAAAGCATGTTTGATAATTTTATAAGCAATAAAAAAGCGTGTCCTTTAAGGATCACGCTTATCTTTTGCGGCGTCTGTAGTTTCATCTATTGCTGTACCAATCGTATCTTGCTGGCGATCTGAATCATGTTCACTTGCAGCAGGTATAGACTGATCAGCAGAAGTTTCTCTAGGTGAAGGATTAATATCTACAAACATATAAAAAATTAGAGCTGCCAAAAAAATCCCAACAACAATTAAAATATAGACAGGTAAACGTCTTTTTTGTTGTTTTTCCTCAGCTCCCTCAACATGGGGCGGTTTATTAAAATCATGTACCATGCTTTCCCCCTTAATTTACGTAAATGGTGTTTTTTTATACTAACAAGCTCTATTGTTGTATTGTGTAAAAATTTTTATTTGTTAGTAAATCAAATCTCTAGCACTTTAAAAAAACTATTTTTAGCAAAACGAATGAGAAAAAGTGCTTATTCAGCCTAGTTTTTAGTATCGGCGTATAATTTAAGCTATACTAATGCCCCTCTTATTTGGCTATGGATCATATGGCTTATCAACGGCAAAGTGTCTTCTTAGATATAGACACAGATGTCACCCATCAATGCTTTTTGCATACTACACGTGATGAACATTTAATTGGGATTATTGAGTTTACAAAGCAAAGTTATGTTCTAAAGTGGGGAGATTTAGAATACTTCCGTCGTCGTACTGAAGAATTATCAGTCATGCCATTTCCTGACTGTATCAATGCCATGATTATTGATATTCGAAATGTTGCCCCTTATTTAGATAGTGACGTTCCGATTATTCCTTGGCGTTTGGTTGAAGAAGAGTGTCCGATTCGTATTGTGGTTCCACAAGAGCGCTTAGAGTTTTATTCAGGCTTTTTTGAACCTACATGGCTCAGTACAGACACCGAATCTGCCATCCATGAATTACGCGAATTTATGGATATGTTTGTACATTAAGCATAAAAAAGAGCATTTATATCCTCTATAAATGCTCTTCTATTTAAATACTCAAATTACTTTCAAAAACTAGATCAGCATTATAGTGTGCTAATCCGAACATATTACCAATAGTTTTCAACCGCAATATTACCCTCACCACGTCTGTTCATGGTTAAACCTCGTGCTTTCAAGGCATCTTTCGTATCATCCACCATTTGTGGATTACCACATAACATGACATGTGTGGTTTCAGGATTGAATGTTAAACCCACAAACTTTTCTAACTGACCATTTTCAATCAAAATCGGTAAACGATCATGTAAAGCGGCTTCTGGATCACGCGTGATAATTGGCACAAATTTAAAGCCTGTATGCCCTTCACCAAAATTGGCTGCAATTTCTTGGATGCGTTCCACATAAGCCAGCTCAGTAGCGGTACGCACACTATACACTAAAGTAATCTTTCGGTATTTTTGCCAAGTGTCAAAGTCTTGAAGCATAGAAATGAATGGCGCTAAACCTGTACCTGTTGCCAATAACCATAAATCATTGGGTAAAGGTAATTGATAGCGAGCCAGTGTTAAAAAACCATAAGGAACTTTTTCTAAATATAGCGCATCGCCTACTTGTAGATGCTGTAAATTTGATGTGAACGCACCTTCGGGTACCACGATCGAAAAGAACTCCAAAGTTTCATCAAAAGGAGATGAAACCACAGAATATGCTCTCACCACCAGATCATCTGCAACTTTAAGTCCGATACGGGCAAACTGTCCTGCTGTAAATTTAAAATGTGCTGGGCGGGTCATCGTAAAACTAAATAAGGTATTGGTCCAACGATGAACAGATAAAACTTTTTCTACGCTAAATTTTTCAATTGACATAATTTCAACGTGGCATGAATGACTGTGCTCATGGTAGCATGTCAGTATAATTTATTAATATTTATTTAAATAGACTTCTTTCATAAATCTCGTTTTTCACTTATCGGTGAAATCTCCAACAGATTTAAAATGCTTATGAAAAACGTCTCAAGTTAAGGCTATTCACATGCGCATGACTTTACGCCAATTGGCTGTTTTTGTAGCAGTCGCTCAAGAAGGTACCGTAACCAAAGCCAGTGATGCGGTTCGGCTAACACAAAGTGCTGCAAGTATGGCTTTGGCAGATTTAGAAGATGGACTCGGTGCGCCATTATTTGATCGTTTGGGGAAAAGACTTCAGCTTAATGATTTGGGTCGTTTTTTATTACCCCAAGCGTTAGAAATCTTAGGACGTTGCGAAGCTTTTGAACAAGCAGCAAAAGGTGAATTACAAAGTATCGATTTACGTATTGGTGCGACTTTAACCATTAGTGATTATTTGATGCCTGATTTGATGGCAGATTTTTTGCAAATTCGCCCGCAGGCTCATTTACAATTACAAGTCGGCAATACTCGTCAAATGATTGAAGCTGTGAATCAATTTCAGCTTGATTTAGCCATGATTGAAGGTTCTTGTCATTTACCCCAATTACAATGTATTCCTTGGCGTGATGATGAGCTTGCTGTCTGCTGCGCCGCTAGTCATCCTTTAGCACAGTTAAATCGTCCACTGACACCCGCAGATTTTTATGCTGTAGAATGGATTTTACGTGAAGAAGGTTCTGGTACACGTGAAGTTTTTGATCATGCTATTTTAAAAGATTTACCTGACGCAAATATTCGTTTGACACTGGGTCACAATGAAGCAATTTTAAAAATTGTGGCGGGCGGTTTAGGAATGTCTTGTATTTCAAAATTAGCGATTGAGCCTTTATTAGAAAAGCAACAATTGGTCATTTTAAATACTCCTTTTTGGTCACTGACGCGTCCTCTTTATATGCTTGTGCATCGTCAAAAGTATCAAGGACCTGGCTTACGTTCTTTTTTAAAGTTCTGTGAAGACCAAGTTGCTGAATAACCTAGAAGTTTAAATCCTAAGTGATTCACCGAAAATCACTTTTAAAAATAAGATTGATATTTAAAATGCTGCTTATTTTCTTAAAGCAGCATTTTTTTGCGCAGCGTTTTTCTTTTCTTGTTCTATTTTATATAGCTCTAGCTTAATATCTTGTTCTTGCTGATATTTTTGATACTTCTGATAAGCTAAATAGCTTACATTTGTGCCCAAGACTAAAACAATTCCAGTCACAATATAGAAAGGATTGATATGGATCTTGCGTTCCTTTTTCTCTTTAATAGGTTTCCATTTTCCATAGAGTATTTGAGTTTTTAAATTGAGATACATCGAATTTTCCTTAAAACTCGACATTTTTTTAAGAATCTCGGCTTCTGCTTGTTGGATTTGTCGGTCTGTTAATTCATCATCTGCCTGTTTTTTTGCCTGTAAATCATCAGGCTGTATCTTTTCTAAGCTTGTGATAGTTTTAACGCTGGAGATTAAATCTAAAGTTTTATTCTCTTCAAATGGTAAATGTTGGGCTATCTCTTGATTTAGGTCTAATTTAACCGCAGCATTTAAATTTAGTAGATCTTCATCTGTTTGAAGCCGATTTTGAACACTATGAGAGTTTTCTAATTTTGCCTCAATGTCATTCTCATGCGTTAGAGCTTCTAATTGGACATTTGCAGCTCGACTTTCAGAGGGTTCTGTTCTTTGAATAGACTCAGAAATGTGTGTAGAGTTATGTTCTACCTCTGATTGCATAACTGGATGATTATCATCAATATGCGGTTCTTCTAATAACGATGTATCATCACTTACAAGTCCAACAAGACTATCAGACGCACCTTGAATATTTTGCTGCGTAAAGATGGTTTGAGAATTGTGGTGAATAGCAGAAGTTATTGTTTCATCAATTTTTAATTGTTTATCTGTAGGAGATTTAGGGTCAAATATCTCCTGCTGTATTTTCATATGTTGTGATACATCTAAATCAGCTGGATCATCTGTATGACTTAAAAGCTGTATATCTCTTGCATTATTGATTTCTAAATCAAATTTATCACTTGAAGCTCTATCTAAAGAAGGTGCAGTACTAACTTCGTTTGTAATTTTTAAGATTGTTTTTTCTTTGATTGAATATTCATCATTGAGAACGATTAAGTTGTCATTTAATTGTTTTTTGGCTTGTGGAGCAAGATTTTGGATTATCTGCCCAATTCGTTCTTGGGTATGTGTGACAGCTTCAACAGCTTCAACAGCTTCAACAGCTTCAACAGCTTCAACAGCTTCAACAGCTTCAACAGCTTCAACAGCTTCAACAGCTTCAACAGCTTCAACAGCTTCAACAGCTTCAACAGCTTCAACAGCTTCAACAGCTTCAACAGCAGGATAGGCTTTTTCTTCACTGCTTAACAAGCGTAGGCGTGTGAGTACCGACTTTCGACTTAAACGTTTTGATCGAGTTTTATTCTTTTCTTTTAATAACGAGGTATAAGCATCTGTCAGGGGAGCTGCATTTTTGATATCTAAACGCACAATACAATTTGCAGCTAATTGATCTGTAGCATTGAATACAGCACATTTGATTCTTTCACCAATTTGCGGCTGTATATCTGAATTGGGGAAATCAGATAAATGAAAATGAATAATACGTTGATCTTCAAGTAATTCAATATATCCTATTTTATTTTTAGAATCATACTGAATAACTTTCCCTTTATAAAACATAAGTTGGTTCTCTAATTTTTTATAATATAATAATGTCAAATAAAAAAAGGAAGCTCGAAAGCTTCCTGATCATCTTACTAAATTTTAGTCTTTTTGCACACTACCAAAAATTTTATCGCCTGCGTCTCCAAGTCCTGGCACGATATAACCATTTTCATTTAATCCTTCATCAATTGAAGCAGTGAAAATGGTGACGTCTGGATGTGCTTGTTCTACACGTTGAATCCCTTCAGGTGCAGCAACCAATACCATTACACGAATATCTCTACAACCACTCGCTTTAAGTACATCAATCGCTGCAACCAATGATGAACCTGTTGCAAGCATTGGATCAATAATCATCGCAATACGGTTTTGCACATCTGGTACAAGTTTTTTGTAATAAGTACGTGCTTCTAAAGTTTCTTCATCACGCTCTAAACCAAGTACAG
This sequence comes from Acinetobacter defluvii, assembly GCF_001704615.3. Taxonomy (NCBI): domain Bacteria; kingdom Pseudomonadati; phylum Pseudomonadota; class Gammaproteobacteria; order Moraxellales; family Moraxellaceae; genus Acinetobacter; species Acinetobacter defluvii. Next base: position 836,920 of record NZ_CP029397.2, on the reverse strand, counting down.
ACACTTTAGCACTTGGAATCAGATTTAAAAAACCTTCTAACATACCAATCCCTGCACGTAAAATTGGTACAACTGTAATTTTTTTACCCGCAATACGATCTACAGTGACTTTGCCATTCCACCCTTCAGTTTCATGGTCACATACAGGTAAATCTTTAGTCGCCTCATAGGTCAGGAGCATTGTGACTTCTTGTGCGAGTTCACGAAAATTCTTGGTACTAATATCAGCACGACGTAATAAACCTAATTTATGACGAATAAGCGGATGGCGAATTTCTTGAATGGGCACGGGAGAACACCTAAAAAGATAACAGTAAATTTCCATTATTATAAATGTTTTTTATATAAGATATAAGAAAGCCCTCAATGTTTGAGGGCTTTTTTTGTTAAATCTGATCGTTTTTATAGATTATTGCTGTTGGCTCAACATCATATGAATCGGTGAAAGAATTTCAGATTTAAGTGCTAAGTCGATTAGTGGATCTGGGTAGACACCAATAATTAGAACAAGAGCAGCAGCACCTAAAACCATAAGACCACCTACTTTTTGTCCCCAATGATCAACCGCATCAATACGAGGATTTTCAGGTGGAGTCATATACATCACAACCATCACACGCAAATAGTAGTATAAACCAATACCACTACCCACAATAATCATTGCAGCCAAGAACCAATGCTGCGCTGTTACTGCTGACATTACTACCAAGAACTTGCCGATAAAGCCTGCAGTCAATGGAATACCTGCGAGTGACAACATCATTACAGTTAATGTTGCAGTCAACACAGGGCGACGCCAAAATAAACCACGATAGTCTGCAAGTGATTCAGCTTCATCCACATTGTTATATGGGCTTGACATCAACGCAACTGCACCAAAAGCACCGATTGTCGTTAATGTATAAGTTGCAATATAAACTGTGACACTGCCTAAGCTTGCATAGCTTGTACTAACTAAAGCAATCAATAAATAACCAAAATGTGCAATCGAAGAATAACCTAAAATACGCTTTAAGTTTACTTGACGCACTGCAAGGAAGTTACCAACTAAGATAGAAAGTACTGCAATCACGGTAATGATTGTTACGATTGATGGTACTAAAATTGCACCAGAAGTCAAAATGTAACGAACCAATAAGCCGATGGTTGCAACTTTTGCTACTGTCGCCAAGAATGTTGCGATTGGCGCAGGCGCGCCTTGATAAACATCAGGTGTCCATTTATGAAATGGTGCAAGTGAGAGTTTAAAGCCAATTGCAAACACAATCAGACCTAAACCTAAAATCACCATCGGTTGTTGAATTGCTTGGAATAAAGCTGGTACAGCATCATAGAATGCTAATGAACCTGTATATGCATATACATACGCCATCCCCATCAACAACATTGCAGACGCCGTTGCTGAAAGAACTAAATATTTAATCCCCGCTTCTAACGATTTTGCACGTTGATGTGTATATGCCAATAGACCATACACAGGAATTGACATCAACTCTAAACTAATAAAGAACGAGGCAAAGTGTGAGCTTGCCACCATTAACATTGCCCCTGCTACAGAGATCAACATTAAGATATAAAGCTCTTCACGATGATCTTTATAGGTTTCGATATAGGCATGCGCTAAAGTACAGCAAGCCAAAGCAGCAACAATAGCAAGCAGTTGATAGAACAATGTAAATGGATCAACCATAAACATGCCCATGACATTAGATGGTGCAAAATCACCACCAAACATCATGATCAATACATCAAGCGCTGCAAGGTTTAAACCCACCACTGAGGCAGTTGCAATCAAATTATGATTACGTTTGATTGCAGTTAAGATCATCACCACGACTGCAGTCAACGCTACAATCATGACAGGTGCCAAAGGCATGAGATCCGAAAATGACATTGTGAAGTTCATGATTATTGGATCTCCACATTTGCTTGAGAAACAACCTGTTGAGTTGATTCAACAATTTCTTGAACAGGAATATAGCTATTTGCAATCCACCGCATACTTGAGTTTGAAACATCTAAGAATGTTTGTGGATACATACCCAACCATACCAAACCAATTGCACAGACCATCAAAAGAACAATTTCACGTGCAGTCAAGTCTTTGAGTGGTGTTGCATAATGTTGTTTCTGCGCTTCGTTTGGTGTTCCAAATAAAGCCTTGTGGATCAAAATAAGACCATACAGACCCGCAAACACTAAACTGATCGCAGCAATAATCGTGAATGTTGGGAATTTACCAAACGCACCCATCAAGATCAGGAACTCACCAATAAAGTTACCTAAACCAGGAATACCGACTAATGCCGCAATAAAGAACATTAAGAAGAATGGTAAATATTGGAACTGACCACGGATACCTCCCATCAAGCGTAAATCACGGGTATGTAAACGCTCATACACTTGACCACACATAATGAACAATGCAGCAGAAGATAAACCATGTGCCAACATCATGATCATCAGACCTTGGAAGGTCAAAATATTACCTGCATATAGAGCAAGTAACACGAAGCCCATGTGCGAAATAGACGTATACGCCAGTAAGCGTTTCATATCTGTTTGTTGGAATGCACACCAAGCGCCGTAGAAGATACCAATTAAACCAAAGATGATCGCAATATCTGCAAATTGTGCAGATGCTGCTGGGAAGAACGGAATCACGAAGCGTAATAAACCGTAAGCCGCAGTTTTAATCAAGATACCTGCTAAGTCGACAGAACCTGCTGTAGGTGCTTGCGCATGCGCATCTGGTAACCAACCATGTAATGGAAACACAGGAAGTTTTACTGCAAACCCGATGAACATACAGATCATTAATGCATAAGCGATATGAGGTGCTTGTGCATCTAAAGTACGTGCAACCGCCATCAAGTAATAATAGTCAAAGCCAATCGTACCTGACATCATGTATCCATAGATCACAAGACCTAGAATACCCACAAGCATGATCAAACCTGCAACTTGTGTATAAATAAAGAACTTAGTCGCTGCATATACACGCGATTTGCCTGCTGCTCCAGTATGACCCCAAAGTGCGATCAAGAAGTAGATTGGAACAAGCATCATCTCCCAGAAGAAGAAGAACAAGAACAAATCAATTGCAAGGAAAACACCGATGACCCCGCCCAAAGACCATAAAAGGTTTAAGTGGAAGAAACCAACGTTCTTTTGAATTTCCCCAAATGAACAACCTACTGCAAGTACACCAAGCAATGCAGTTAAGCCGACCATAAGAAGTGAAAGGCCATCAACAGCTAAATGGATATTAATCCCTAAAGACTTGATCCACTCAACCTGAAATTGTGCTGCCCAAGATGGGACTTGTTGTCCCAACTCATATGTAAAACCACCTTGGCTCCAAAGCACACCTGTTAAGCCCAAAGTAATGAGCATACCAATCAATGCAATGTAACGAGGTAAATGGTCATCGAGCTTATCGACTACCCAGCAAAGAAAACCTGCAATAAAAGGTACAAGAATTAATGCGGGTAAAATCCAATTGTTTGTGATTTCCATCTTATTTCCCCACTACCTGAATCACGATCAAGATCATCAGCAATACCACTACACCGAGTGACATACTTGATGCATATTCACGTAATGAACCTGTTTGACGGGCACTTGTAAATTTATTACCACCTTTCACAATTGCAGGTAAAACTAGCCATAAACCATCAATTGGGTCACGACCAAGAACTTTTGCAATCAATAAGTAAGGTTGCACAAATACAAGGTTATATAATGAGTCGAAACCAAATGCATTGCGGCAAATATTGGCTAAACCTGCACCAAATGAAGTTGTTGCAAAACCTTTGACCGCATTGTATGCAAATGCAAACAACACTACACCCACGACTAAACCAGCAAGTGCAATACCCACTGCGGTATATTCAGCAGAATGCATACCATGCATCAACGCTTCTGTTGGTACATTGAACACAGGAATTTGCGCAGCAGTGAGTGCTTTTTCTACTGGTGCTTTTAAGAAATAAGCCAAACCTGTAGAAAGTACCGCAAGAATACCTAAAGGGAGCCAGTAAGTTGCACCTTTGATTTCATGATAAGGCGTATTTTCTTTGCCGAAGAATACAACCCAAATTAAACGGAATGTATAAATCGAGGTTAAGAATGCACCTGCTACACCGACCCAATATAACCAGCCGAATGCTGCATTTGCTTGACCTTGTACCCAAACTGCGCCCAAGATCGCATCTTTCGAAAAGAAACCAATGGTCACAAACGGAATTGCAGCAAGTGCACCACCACCGATGGCGAAGCAAGCAAATAAGAATTTATTTTTGTAGAACAAACCACCCATTTTGAAAATGTTTTGTTCGTGATGGTAAGCTAAGATCACCGCACCAGAAGACAAGAATAATAATGCCTTGAAGAATGCGTGAGAAAGCATGTGGAATAAACCTGCTTGGTAAGCTTCTGCACCTACAGCCATAAACATATAACCGAGCTGACTCATGGTTGAATAAGCAAGAATACGTTTGATGTCGGTTTGAACCAATGCCGCAAAACCAGCAACCAGTAATGTTACTGCACCTGTAATGGCAATAAATTGCATGATTTCAGGTGTCATTTCAAACACAGTGAACATACGGCAGCACAGATAAACACCTGCAGTTACCATTGTTGCAGCGTGGATCAATGCTGATACAGGTGTAGGACCTGCCATCGCATCCGCTAACCATGTTTGTAATGGGATTTGTGCAGATTTACCCGCAGCACCTAAGAACAACATGAGTGAAGTCCAAAGTGCAAGATTATGGTCAAGCGCTAGCACTTGAGAAGCATTGGCAACGATTGTACCAATATGCAAAGTACCAAACTGTTGATAAAGCAAGAACAATGCGATGAGTAAGAAAACATCACCTACACGTGTTACGGTAAATGCTTTAATCGCAGCCATACCATTTGAAGGGTTTTGGTAATAGTAACCAATTAACAGATAAGAACACAGACCTACACCTTCCCAACCAAGGAATAACAACGCTAAGTTGTCACCCAACACAAGCACAAGCATGCTTGCCACGAATAGGTTGAAATAAGAGAAGAAGCGTGCAAAGTCCGCTTCACCACGCATATACCATGTTGCGAAAATGTGAATCAGAAAACCTACACCTGTGATCATGCCCATCATTAACAATGATAAGCCATCTAAATGTAAGCTCACCCCTGGTGCAAAACCACCAACATTAAACCAAGTCCACAAATGCTGTGTTTGTGCAACAGAATCATTGTTGACAAAGTCCATGCCAGCAATCAAGGCAAATAATGCAGACAAACCTACAGAACCTGCACCAATGATTGCAGCAACATTTTCAGGAAGTTTATTGCGCCCTGCCGCCAAAAGGATAAAGCCAATCAGCGGAAATAAAATTGTTAAATATAAATAGCTCATCCGCGCATCTCACTAGCAGCATCTACATCCAAGTGATGGAAGCGATGATAGAACTGAAGGACGATCGCAAGACCGATACACGCCTCTGCTGCAGCAAGGGTCAAAATTAAGATAAACATAATTTGACCATCAGGTTGTACCCAAGCACTTCCTGCAACAACGAATGCCAACGCAGCAGCATTCATCATGATTTCAAGGCTCATCAACATAAATAAAAGATTGCGTCGTACCATTACACCGTAAAAGCCAAGTGCAAAAAGGATAGATGCAACGATTAGACCATGCTCTAAAGGGATATTGCCCATTATTCTGTATCCTCTTCTGCACTTGGTTCACGTTTGCCTAAGTGGAATGCTGCAACCAATGCTGCAAGCAATAACATTGCGGCTACTTCAACCAATAATAAGTAGTGTGTAAAGAGTGCTTGACCGACTGCTTTAGGTCCCACCATTTGCGTACCTAAAACATGCTGTGTTTGGGTATAGTCAGAACCTAACATCCAAACTAGACATAAACCCATCAAGAAACTCATCAATGCTGGATATGCCCAAGCATCAGAAGTCAACCATTTGCGCTCTTGATCAACGGTATGTTGACCAAGATTCAGCATCATCACCACGAAGACGAACAACACCATAATTGCGCCTGCATAGACAATCACTTCTAATGCTGCTGCAAATGGTGCGCCAATGATTAAGAAAATTCCTGCAACTGCAAGCAATGACACGATTAAGCTTAATAACGCATGTACAGGATTCGCATTGGTCACAACACGAATTGTAGAAACAATGGCCACGAGAGCCATTAAATAAAATGGCCACATCATGGTAGTAAGCTCCGTACGTCAACAGGTGCGCTTTCACGTTGCGCTTGACCTTTTTCTTTACCGTCAATTGCCATACCCGTTACACGATAGAAGTTGTAATCAGGGTATTTACCTGGACCAGAAATCAGTAAGTTTTCTTTCTCATAGACAAGGTCTTGGCGTACATATTCACCAAGTTCAAAGTCTGGTGTTAACTGAATCGCAGTCGTTGGGCAAGCTTCCTCACACATCCCACAAAAAATACAACGTGAGAAGTTAATGCGGAAAAATTCTGGATACCAACGTCCATCTTCTTTTTCAGCTTTCTGTAATGAAATACAACCTACAGGACATGCAACCGCACATAAGTTACACGCAACACAACGCTCTTCACCATCTGGGTCACGAGTTAATACGATACGACCACGGTAGCGTGGTGGTACGATTTGTTCGGCTGGAACTTCAGGATATAAAATCGTATCACGAGGACGAACAGCGTGTGTAAACACCATCCACAGTGAGCGAACAATTGTTCCTACTCCAGCTAGAATTTTATACATTTTGTACTCCCTGCTGTCCTAGGCTTGATTCATCAGAATCACAGCACCAGTCACCAAAAGGTTAACCAATGCGAGTGGTAAACACACTTTCCAACCAAAATTCATCACTTGGTCATAACGAGGACGCATTAACGAACCACGTGCCAAAACAAACATCATGACAAAGAATACTGTTTTGATGATGAACCAGAAAGCATCTGGAATGAATGGAATATCTAAATTAAATGGCGCTAACCAACCACCAAAGAATAATGTCACGATCAATGCTGAAATCAGGATAATGTTGACGTATTCAGCAACGAAGAACATCCCCCATTTCATACCACCATACTCGACATGGTAACCTTCAGCTAACTCTTGTTCAGCTTCAGGTTGGTCAAATGGATGACGATGCGTTACCGCAACACCTGCAACCACAAAGATCAAGAAACCCAAGAATTGTGGAATAATAAACCAAACATCACGTTGTGCTTCTACGATGTCACGCAAGTTAAAAGAACCTGCAATCGCCACCACACCCATGAGCGAAATCCCTAAGAATACTTCATAAGAGATCGTTTGAGCTGCAGAACGTAAACCACCCAATAATGCGTATTTGTTATTTGATGACCAACCACCAAACAACACAGCATAGACTGCGATCCCCGCCATTGCCATAAAGAACAATAAGCTGATGCTCATGTCCGCTACACCTAAATAAGGTGAAATCGGAATAACCATGAATGACAGTACCGCAGTTGCCATTGCAACTGCTGGAGCCATACGGAAAGTGAGTTTATCTACGAATTTTGGTGTCCAATCCTCTTTGAACATGATTTTCAACATGTCGGCAACGATTTGGAACATACCGCCTGGACCAACACGGTTTGGACCGTAACGGTCTTGCCATAAACCGAGTAAACGACGCTCGATAAATGACATGAGCGCAGCAAATAAAACTACAACCAACATGATTACAATTGCTTGAATCACACTGTAAGCAATTGGCCAATCTTGTGCCCATGTCGGGAGGGCGCGTAAAGTTTCGTTCATGAATTACACTCCTACCGCCACAGATACAGGTTCAGCAAGAGAAACGGTTGGTGCTTGTCCAACTGGGTATCCAATATAACCTGTAGGTAAATATTCAATCACTTGCACTGGAAGACTAATCGTTGTTTCACCTGCTTTCACAGTGATTTTCTGACCATCCTGAACATTTAAACGTGCTGCATCTTGCTCACCGACTGCAAACATTGCTTCAGGAATACGTGACTCCATGGCAGGTGTTTTTACTGTGAATTCGCCAGAGGCAAAAATATGATGCATCGGTACTAAACGGAAACTATCAGGGTTTGCAACGAGTGCAGTTGGTGCGACATAACTACGTGTAGGACGTTTCGGTAAACGATCAAACAAACGTACGCCTGCATCACCACCTTTTAAGTGACCGCCCACTTCGTCTTGGTATTTGTTCCAAGATTGTGGAGAGTTCCAACCTGGTGCCCATGCAAATGGCACTAAAGACGCTGCTTTTTGTGGACCAACATAACCTTCCATAGAGAATGTTAATGCAGAGTCTACATCTACAGGCTGTTTTGGCTCATGTACATTCAGAGGCGCACGCATTGCGGTACGACCTGAGTAACGACGAGGTTCACGTGCAATTTTCAAACCATGCACACGGTAGCCTGCATCTGGTGCAACATCTTGGATCGCTTCTAAAGCAGGAACATTATTTACAACGCTTTCAATCACGTCATCTAACAATGTCCAAGAAATCGCTTTACCTTTCACACCCGTTTCAATGGCATGTAACCAGCGCCATGATTCTTTAATCGCAAGTTCTGGTTTATAGTAACTTGGATCATAGATTTGGTAGAAACGTTGTGCACGACCTTCTTGTGATACAACCGTACCATCACCCTCAGCAAAACTCGCAGCAGAAAGTACCACATCTGCAGCTTGTACTGTTGCAGTTTCTGAATGATCCAATACGATCACGTTTTGTGCTTTAGCCAATGCCGCTTGTACTTGTGTTGCAGGTAAACGACGGAACAAATCATTTTCAACAATAATGATTGACTCATACTCTTGAGCAAATGCTTGTTCTAAGCTTAAACCACCAAATAATGCCAAGCCCATTGAGTTCACTTCAGGCACAGTCAAGCTTAAACCTGCATTTGCACCAAGATTCTGTGCAACTTGTGCAGCAGCTTCCATGATCGCAGCATCTTGTAAACTTGTACCAGAAATAATCAACGGTTTTTTCGCAGCTTTTAAGGTGTCGGCAATGGTCTGTGCAAATGCTTTCGCATCCTCATCTAAACCTAAAATGCTTTCACCTTTTACCGCAGCAGCAACCGCAAAACCTAAACGCGCAATATCATTTGGAGAGGCAACCACTTCACCTGTTGCTACATCTGCCAGACGTGTTTGCGTTGCAGCCAAAATGTAAATCGGAGATTTTGCATCTTGACCAATACGTTTAACAGGTTCAGCCAACCACTCTTGGGTACGACGTTCTGCTGCCATTTCTTTGGCTTTATTTTTTGCCGCTTGACGAACTGACAATGCCATACGTGGCGCAGTTTGGGTAAGGTCTTCACCTAAGATCAATACCGCATCATAGCTTTCAATCTCACGCATATTCGGGTTATAAATACCCTCGGTTTGCATGATCGATGCAGCAAGTTCAACTAAGCTTTGCTCTTTTTGAGACATACCTGTTGAGTAGTTGTCTTGTCCAACCAACGCACGAAGTGCATAGTTAGATTCGAGTGATGCACGTGGCGAACCAATACCCAAGACTTTTTTGCCCTGAACATTGGCAATAACAGTATCCAATGCTGTATCCACTGAAACAGTTTGAACATCAGCACCTTTACGGAATTGTGGTTGACGTGGACGATCTTCACGGTTCACATAACCTGCGCCAAAACGACCTTTATCACAGAGGAAGTATTGGTTAACTTCACCATTGAAACGGTTTTCTACACGACGTAACTCACCATAACGCTCACCCGGTGAAATATTACAACCTGAAGAACAGCCTTGGCATACGCTTGGCGCATACTGCATGTCCCATTTACGGTTATAACGCTCAGAATGCGTTTTATCGGTAAATACACCTGTTGGGCATACTTCAGTCAAGTTACCAGAAAATTCAGACTCTAATGTACCTGATTCTGGACGACCAAAGTAAACACGTGAAGCGTTAGCATACACACCAAAGTCCGTACCACCTGCGTAATCATTATAGTAACGAACACAACGGTAACACGCGATACAACGGTTCATTTCATGTGCAATGAACGAACCTAATTCTTGGTTGTAGTGCGTACGTTTAGTAAAACGATAACGACGACGATCGTGACCTGTCATCACAGTCATATCTTGCAAATGACAGTGACCGCCCTCTTCACAGACTGGACAGTCATGTGGGTGATTCGTCATTAAGAATTCCACGATCGACTCACGGAAATCTTTTGCTTCTTTGTCTTCAATCGAAATATAGGTATTGTCAGCAGCAGGTGTCATACATGACATGACCAAACGACCACGCGTATCTTCTGGATTTGCGTATTGAGTCACGGCACATTGACGGCAAGAACCGACAGAACCTAAGGACGGATGCCAACAAAAGTACGGAATATCAATTCCCAAAGACAAACATGCTTGTAGCAAGTTCTCTGAGCCATTGACTTCGTACGATTTGCCATCGACATGAATTGTAGCCATAGTCGAATTCCTTAAGCTTGTTCTACGTTGTCAGTTTGAGCTGCCGCATTGACGACTTTCGCTTCAAACTCACCACGGAAATGTTTGAGTGCACCCATGAGTGGCTCCATTGCACCTGGCGCATGCGCACAGAAAGTTTTACCGATCCAAAGCTTACGTGTCAGCTCTTGTAAGTGATCGATATCTTCTTTCTTGCCTTCACCATTTTCGAGTGCTTTGAGCGCTTTCACAGCCCATGGCAAACCATCACGGCAAGGCGTACACCAGCCACATGATTCACGTGCAAAGAATTCTTCTAAGTTACGGGTTGCAGACACCATACATTGGGTTTCATCTACGACCATGAGTAAGCACGTTCCTAAACGTGAACCTGCTTTCATAATGCTTTCTGCATCCATTGGCAAATCGATATGCTCTGCCGCCAAGAAGTCAGTCGATGCACCACCCGGCAACCATGCTTTGAGCTTCAAGCCATCACGCATACCGCCTGCATATTCTTCAATCACTTCACGTGCAGTTGTACCAAATGGGAGTTCCCATAAACCAGGGAATTTTACTTTACCTGATGCACCATAAATCTTGGTACCTGGGTCTTTGGATTTATCTGCAGATAAAGCGATATACCACTCAGGACCGCGTAGCATAATTGCAGGTAAGTTGTTGTAAGTCTCTACGTTATTCACAATCGTAGGACGACCCCAAGCACCTGCAACTTGTGGGAATGGTGGTTTGGTACGTGGATTGGCACGACGACCTTCAAGTGAGTTAATTAATGCAGTTTCTTCACCACAAATATAACGCCCTGCACCTGTATGTACGTGTAACTCAAAGTTCCAACCTGTACCTAAGATGTTGTCACCCAAATAACCTTTAGCACGAATTTGCTCTAACGCTTCATTTAGGTATTGTGCAGCTTCGATGTACTCACCACGAATGAAGATATAGCCTTGAGTTGCCTCTAAGGTATAACCCGCAATCAACATTCCTTCGAGCAATTGATGTGGAAGTTTTTCCATCAACAAACGGTCTTTGAATGTCCCAGGTTCCATTTCATCAGCATTACAGATCAGATAACGAGGACCACCATCATTTGGCGCCATCAATGACCATTTAATCCCTGCTGGGAAACCCGCACCACCACGACCTTTTACGGTTGCAGCTTTAATCACTTCCAGCACTTCTGTTGGTTTCATACCCAGTGCTTTTTTGAAGCCTGCATAACCTTCGAGTGCTTCGTAATCGTCCGCACTGCGAACGAATTCCTGTTTGCTCAAGCGCCATGTTAATGGGTGAGTTTCTGGATTACCGTCGCCATAAATTGGTTTTGGTTCAGTATTCATACATACTTCTCCAATAATTGTTTCACAGAAGCTACTTCAACCAAACCATGAGTATCTTCATCAATCATCAAAGTTGGACCCTTGTCACAATTTCCTAAACAGCAAATTGGCAATAAAGTAAAACGACCATCAGCAGTGGTTTGACCATATTGGATGCCTAATTCACGTTGGAATGCTTCAGCCAAAGTTTCCGCCCCCATCAAGAAACATGCAATCGAATCACACAATAAAATCACATGACGACCCACAGGTTGACGGTAAATACGGTTATAGAACGTTGCAACACCTTCCAAATCCGCAACACTAATTGTCAACAACTGTGCAATCGCATTCAGTTGTGCATCATCCACCCAGCCATTACGGCGTTGTACACACTTCAAAGCATCCAAAGATGCTGCACGTGGGTACGGATAGTGACCCATGTGATGTTCAATTTCATGGATTTCTTCCGCAGTTAAAATCCCTTCAACATTCACACGTGGTTTTTTATCAGTCAAAATCATCATAATGCGTACCCCTTAGCGATCCACGTCAGCCATAACAACGTCAATCGTCGCTAAATAAATGATCAAGTCAGATACAAGACTGCCGTTAATCACAGAAGGAATTTGCTGTAAATGCGTGAAAGTTGGTGTGCGAATACGGGTACGATAACTCATCGTTGACTTATCTGAAGTCAGATAATAGTTTGACGCACCTTTTACCACTTCTGCCATCACAGACGCTTCACCTGCAGGCATTACAGGACCCCATGACACGCTCAAGAAGTGCGTAATCAAGGTTTCAATATCGTGCAAAGTCTTGTCTTTTGGTGGTGGAACTGCCAAAGGATGATCCGCTTTATAAGGACCAGAAGGCATATTATCCAAGCATTGTTTGACAATTTTTAATGACTCTTCGATTTCACGATAATGCACGATCACACGTGCATACGCATCACCCTCATATTCTAATGGCACTTCGAAATCATAGTTTTCGTAGCCACTATACGGGCGATATTTACGCACATCGAAATCAATACCTGTCGCACGTAAGCCAGTCCCTGTTACCCCCCAAGCCAATGCAGATTTTGCATCGTATTGCGCAACATTACGGGTACGACCAACAAACACTGAGTTTTTCAGTGCTGCTTTGTGATATTCCTTCAAACGCTTTGGTAACCAGTCTAAAATTTCGCGAATCAATTTTTGCCAGTTGTTTGGAAGATCGTGTGCTGTCCCACCAATACGGAACCATGCTGGATGCATACGGAAACCTGTGATCGCCTCAATCGCATCATAGATTTTTTGACGATCTGCAAACATATAGAATACTGGGGTCATACCGCCCGCATCCTGAATCGCAGTACCGATGTATAACAAGTGGTTATTGATACGGAACAATTCAGACAACATGACACGGATACATTGTGCACGATCAGGAACAGTGATTCCTGCCATTTGTTCCACACCCATCACATAAGGCATGTTTTGCGCACAACCACCTAAATAATCCACACGGTCTGTATAAGGAATGAATGAATGCCAAGTCTGACGTTCAGCCATTTTTTCCACACCACGGTGGTGATAACCGATATCAGGTACGCAGTCTTTCACTTCTTCACCATCTAACTGCAAGATGACACGGAACGCACCGTGCGCAGAAGGATGGTTTGGACCTAAGTTCAAGAACATAAAGTCTTCGTCTTTATTGCCCCGCTTTAAGCCCCAGTCCTCAGGAACAAAACGCAAATGTTCTTGTTCAAAGTCTTGTTTGGCTTTGTCCTGCATATACGGCGTATATTCAGTTGCACGTGCAGAATATTCTTTACGAAGTGGGTGACCTTCCCAATACGTTGGCAACAAAATACGACGAAGCATTGGATGCCCTTCGAAGTTAATGCCAAACATATCGTAAGCTTCACGTTCGTACCAATTGGCATTTGGCCAAATATTGGTTGCTGTTGGGATATTTAAATCACTATCACTCAACGCAACTTTAATACGAATATCACTATTACGCTCAAGCGATAACAAGTGATAGAACACAGTAAAGTCAGATGCAGGGAGTCCATCACGGTGTGTACGCATGCGTTCATCTACCGCTGACAAGTCAAATAGCATCACGTAAGGACGTGATACTGTACGCAAGTACATTAAAACTTCTTGTACACGTGCGCGCTCAACCCAGACCGTTGGAAAATCTTCAAACGTTGGTTGCACGTAAAAGTTCTCACCAAATTTGGTTTTGAGATCTTCTACAATCGCAAATGCTGGGCGTGAATCAACAGGAGTTGACTCTGGCATAGCAATTTCAGTTTCAGCCATTGGCTTGGCTTCCTATTTAATACAAATTCTGTCAAATTTCCCGATGATCATAGCCTTCAGCTATGTCAAACATTCATCAGAAAAAATTACTCAATTTCATCCATAGAGCGTAAGTTTTTCACTGCAATACGTTCAGCATTCTTACGATCACGTTCAGGCATCATCTTTGGCTTATACACTGGCTGAAGATCATCACCAATTACCGCAGAAAGTGGACGACGCTCTAACTGAATTTGGTCTTGCAATAACATCAATGCCTGAATTAAAGCTTCAGGACGAGGCGGGCAACCTGGAACATACACATCTACAGGAATGATTTTATCCACGCCTTGTACGACTGAATAAATGTCGTACATACCACCAGAGTTTGCACAAGCACCCATTGAGATCACCCATTTAGGTTCAAGCATTTGCTCGTACAAACGTTGAATCACAGGCGCCATTTTTACAAAGCATGTGCCTGCAACAATCATCAAGTCAGCCTGACGTGGAGAAGCACGAATAACCTCAGCACCAAAACGTGATAAATCATGCACACCTGTTAAGGTTGTTGCATATTCCACATAACAGCAAGAAGTACCAAAGTTAAAAGGCCATAATGAGTTTTTACGCCCCCAGTTCACAGCTGTATGTGCCAAGTCCTCTAAACGAGTCATAAACACATTTTTATTCACTTCTTCTTCAAGCGGATCTGTGACGATCTGACGCTCTTGAAGTGGATATTGATCAGCGTCTGGATTCGCACGGGTTAAAGTATATTTCATGCCCGACTTACTCCTTGTTCAGTGACATAGTCGGTGTTTTTGATTTCACACGACCAGATGATTGAGCTGGAATCATACCAGTAGGGTCAGTAACCAACTCTTCAATAGAATTAAAGCGGGTGATTTCTGCAAGATCCATATTTGGTGAACCTACTTTAGCTTTAATTCCTGCTGCTTTACGTTTATCAGAAGGTGACCAGTTTAAAGCCCCTGTAGATAATTCATAAACCAAACCAACAAGTAAAACTAAAATAAATACAGCAGCGGCTGCAAAACCTATCCATCCCACTTCACGAACAGAGTTTGCCCATGCATAGAGGTAAAGCGCCTCTAAATCGAAGACGACAAAGAAGATTGCAACCAAATAGAATTTTGCAGATAAGCGGATACGTGCACCACCAGCACCTACCACACCAGATTCAAATTGCTCTTGCTTAGCACGCCCCCATGCTTTACCCCCAAGGAGTAAAGGGACTGTGAGCATAAAGACACATAGAAATGTAACACCGATCACGAAGGCAATAATTGCCCAATCGTATGGAGTAATGGCACTCATGCGGGGATAACTCCTGGCAGGCCTATTATTAACAAAGAATGTATGTATTGGCCTAAAAATACACCAAACACAAAATAAATCTGAACAATTGTACCCGATTGCTATCATCTGTTGCTAGTTTATAGCTATAAGTCTTTCAGATGATTTTTTAATCTTTTAGGGTATTGACACACATTTCGCACAGATATCCCCTAGATCAATCGTATTCTCAAATAAAAAACAATATTTTTATAAGTTTTTTCAAAAAAACAGCTGTAATTCATGTTTTTTAAATTTAAATCAGTTACTTAATACTTTATTTTTCATTTTTAACAATATGCTTTATCAAGTATTTCGATATTATCTTGATCATTTTCACAGAATTTGTTTAAAAACATCTATTGAAAATATTTTGTTACATTGTTCAAGGCAAGAAAGCTCACCGCCCCACAAAGAACAATAAAAATATCTTAATACGATAAATTAAACCTAATAAAAACTATTTCACCCTAAATAATAAGCATTATTATCATCAACACAAACATATGAATGATTTAAACACTGAATAGCCCCTTCAATATAATTTTATTTCCTACTTCTCACCTACCTTCAATTTAACCAAATCACATTTTCTAAAAAATAATTAAAAAATTTAAAGCTTTATTTTTTCATTTTTCAAATCCATAACAACCATTAATAAAGTTTATACAATTCATTAAGTTATTCTGTGTATGCTAGTAATCAATAATAAGGAGTACAACCAATGAGCATGAACTTTGCACATAAACCAAACTATTTTTTATTTGCTCAATTATTAATACGTCATGTTGAGGGGTATATCAAAAAGCATCCTGATGCAAATAATGCGATTTTTGACTTACGTGATATTTACGAATTGTTCCGTCAAGATTTGGCTTCAACCACAACTAATTTAGATGGCATCTTAAATATTGCAGATGAATACACTGTGGATACCATCAACGGTGATCAAAAAATTATCAGTCAATATAAAATTGATGCTGAACAAAATAGCTTACTGATTGATTTTAATGCTGATGCCTTACAAGCACTAAGAGATGGTAAGCAAATCATTGCACCTGATGCGACTTTACACCAATAGTCTTATAAGTATGATTGAATAAAGTAATTCTATAAAAAAAAGCACCAAAATTATGGTGCTTTTTTATATTATTTTAAAAAGATTATTTAGCTTTTGGTTTCATTCTTTTTGCAGGCCAAGACATTTTAAAACGCGCGCCACCCAATGTTGGACTCTCATCAACCTCAATCGTTCCACCAAACCAGTATGCGATACGACTCACAATCGAAAGCCCTAAACCATACCCCCCTGAAGCACGGGTACGACTATCATCTAAGCGTGCAAAAGCTTCAAAGATACGTTTACGATCCTCTTCGGCAATACCAGGCCCATCATCCTCAACGCAAACGTATGCCATGCCTGTATTCGCATCAATCCCACCACTGATACTAATCCGATCATCACAATAACGGATCGCATTCCCAACCAAGTTTTGCACGACACGATGCAAATAACGACGCTCTGCTTCCACCACGATATCATTCGCCAATGGCACCAGATGAATTTCTTTTTGTGTTTTTAACGCTTCTGTTTCTACAGCGACTTGATCTAATACATCAATTAAAACGATTTTTTCAAAATCTAACGATGGCGTACCTTGCTCTAGTTTGGCATAGGTCATGATTTCATCAATCAAAGTATTAAGTGCTTCAATATCTTTATCAATCATTTCCATTTGTTGCAGACGGTATTCATAATCATCCTCATCCGCTAGCATTTCCATACCAAAACGAATCCGTGCTACAGGCGTACGTAGCTCATGTGATACTGCCCGCATCAATTCACGTTGCGCCTCAATAAGACGCTGAATATGATCTGACATGCTGTTATAACTGGTTGCCAAACTTGCCAACTCATCATGTCCTTCTACAGGTACACGATGCGACATATCTCCTGTTTTCATAACATCTAAAGCATCATTCACCAGCTTTAATTTACGTTGCATTGGGACAATTAAGCCATAAACGCCTAAACACAGTAAAAACATACTGAGTAAAGTAATACCAGCCGCAAGTTTAACTGGCATCCAGTTGAACATTGGGACTGGACCAATCACAAGGGCTTCACTTGGGGAGTTTGGCAAGGGTGAAACGATAGAAAGTGTTGTTCCACGTGCAGTAGCACTGTCTCGCCATAAAATTACCGATTGATCAGAACGCAATCGCCCCAGCTGTTCAGGATCAAGGTTTAACTCGGAAACTTTTTCTAATGAAACATTATAGTAAAAATGTTCTTGTATTTTTTTTAGATATTCTTGTTCTTGACCTGGATAATAAACAAGATAATCCATGATAAAGACAGGTAAAGCACGCATTTGTCTTTCAGCAAACTGATCCACTTTGACATATAAGTAATGCTTTGGATCATTCCGAATCCCTAAGACCAAATATGCTACACCATGTTCTGCATCATAGCGTACAACCGCTTTTTGACTCTCTATACGCTTGTTTTCAGTTCTAGATAACTCAACTTTATTGGCATCTACATAATGAATAGGCAGTTCAAGCAAATCAGAAGCATCTGAAATCCAGTCTGCTCTTTGTTGGTCTGTTTGTTGTCGTGCCACACCCTCACTAATAACATAAGAAATACCGTCTGTGAGAGATTCACGATATTCTTGTGCACGTTGATAGTTGATAATTTGCACCAGCAAATAACCAAACAATGCAACCAAGACGACAAGAATAACTAATCCTGCGTAAATACGCAGGAATATGCTGTGTTTTGACACGAAAACGACCTTAATCTAGCGCTATATTTCCTAGAGGAAAATAGCATTACATCCCATTCGTTTCTTTAACAAATAGGTAACCTTTACTACGTACCGTTTTAATACGTTTTGGATTTTCAGGATCATCGCCGATTTTTGGGCGAATACGTGAGATACGCACATCGATTGAACGGTCTTGACCATCATATTCAATTCCACGAAGACGTTCAAAAATATCTTCACGTGACAAAATACGTCCAGCATTTGATGCCAGTAGCCATAAAAGGTCATATTCAGCACTGGTGAAATCAACCAACTCACCATTTAAGGTCACTGAACGACCACCATTATCAATGACCAAGTCATCAAACTCGATACGCTGTGCAACTTCATCCTCAGGTGCTTTATCTGTACGACGCAACAATGCACGGATACGCGCTAGCAGTACACGCGGCTGTACAGGTTTAGCCACATAGTCATCCGCGCCCATTTCCAAACCAAGAACTTGATCCATATCTTCTGTACGTGCTGTCAACATCAAAATCGGTTGATGATAATGTGGACGAACTTCACGGCACACTGTTAAACCATCTGCACCTGGCAACATCACATCCAATACGACCATATCTGGCTGTTCTGCAATAATACGACGAATCGCACGGTTGCCGTCTGGTTCTACCCCAACTTCAAGTCCATTACGGATCAAATACTCTTGAGTCAAACGTGCTAAACGCTCATCATCTTCAACGATTAAAATTTTTGGTAACTTTTCTTCTTGGCTCATTCATATGCCCCTTATTTAATTTGGTATCTGCGTACAAATCTCGCAGATTCAACACGCTATGTTTTGCAATATACACACGTTTACATTGTAAACAAGACCCCATTCACCAAACTGATACACGACAGTAGCATTTTGTTATATTTTTACTAGTCATTGAATTGTCGACCATTTTCATGGATAAAATCACGTTTTTTTTAATTGTTTAAATTTCTTGTGATTTAAAAGTACGTTTTCTATACAAAATATTTCATTGTTCACATTCTGTCTCTTTAAACCTACTGTTTTTAGTTATCCACAAGGTTATCTATAAGCAGCTTTACTAGAGTTTGTTATGCTATGCCCTTGTCTAATAAGGCATATATAACAAGCTCACAAGAGCACCTCAATATTTCAATTTTTTCTTGCTGTAGTGAGAAAAAAATTTATCGAAATGTCAATATTGATCTCCCCTAATTTTTACCGTATCTTGTGTCCTAAGTTAAATTAAACCACTAAGTATTGTGTTTAGTCCTTAAATATCGCAACTACATATCCGACGATATTCGTGCGATTCAAATGGTCCATAAACATAACAATGATGACAATGGAGCTACGCTGACAATGAACGCCATGACTACCCCAGGTCAACTTCAAGTGATTAAACGCACTGGTGATGTTGCCCCGTTTGATGCAGAAAAAATTGCTGTCGCAATTGGCAAAGCTTTTTTGGCAGTTGAGGGTCAACAAAGTGCCGATTCAAGCCGTATTCATGACCGTATTACACAACTCACAGAAATGGTCTTAAATACTTTTAATCGTCGTTTACCATCAGGTGGCACAATCCACATTGAAGAAATTCAAGATCAAGTTGAACTGGCTTTGATGCGTACAGGTGAGCAAAAAGTTGCTCGTTCTTATGTCATCTACCGTGAACAACGTGCCGAAGCACGTAAGCAAATGGGTGCTCATCATCACCCAACGCTACAAATCACAGATGCGAATGGTCAGCTTCAGCCTCTAGATTTGGGCAAACTTCAAGCCACAATTGAAAAAGCAAGTGAAGGCTTAGAAGGCATTAATGTTCAAGCCATTGTCGATGAAACAGTTAAAAACTTATACAACGGTGTAAAACAGTCTGACATCTCGACTACTATGATGATGGCGACACGTACCCGTATTGAACAAGAACCTAATTATACTTATGTGACTGCACGTTTATTGCGTGACAATTTGGTTGCGACAGGTTTAGAGTTTTTAGGTTTGGCTGCTGATACTTTAGAAAATGACGCTTTAGAAACCTACTTAAACAAAGGTGTTGAATTAGAGCTTCTTTCTGCTGATCTACTAAATTTTGACCTTAAAAAATTGGCTGATGCGATCAAACCTGAACGTTCAAACCAATTTACTTATTTAGGTCTACAAACTTTGTTTGACCGCTATTTCATCCATTCTGATGGTGTACGTTTCGAACTACCGCAATTGTTCTTCATGCGTGTTTCGATGGGTCTTGCGCTCAATGAAGATGATAAAGAGCAACGTGCTATCGAATTCTATGACTTATTGTCTAGCTTCGACTATATGGCATCTACCCCAACATTATTTAACTCAGGGACTTTACGTCCGCAGTTATCAAGCTGTTACTTAACCACCATCCAAGATGATCTATATGACATCTATGGTGCGATGCGTGACAATGCGCTACTTTCTAAATGGGCAGGTGGTTTAGGCAATGACTGGACACCAGTACGTGCTTTGAACTCATACATCAAAGGGACAAACGGTAAATCTCAAGGTGTTGTGCCATTCCTTAAAGTTGCCAATGATACTGCCGTTGCGGTAAACCAAGGTGGTAAACGTAAAGGTGCGGTGTGTGCATACCTTGAAACTTGGCACTTGGATATTGAAGAATTCTTAGAGCTGCGTAAAAACACAGGTGATGACCGCCGGCGTACCCATGACATGAACACTGCGAACTGGGTTCCAGACTTGTTCATGCAACGTGTATTTGAAGATGCTGAATGGACGTTATTTACACCTTCTGAAACGCCAGATCTGCATGATTTAACAGGTGCAGCATTTGCTGAACGCTATGCGTACTACGAAGGCATTGCCAAAGAACAAAACTTGCTACATAAGAAAATCCGTGCAAAAGACTTATGGCGTAAAATGTTATCAATGTTATTTGAAACAGGTCATCCATGGATCACATTCAAAGACGTATGTAACCTACGCTCACCACAACAACATGTAGGTGTAGTGCATTCTTCTAACTTATGTACAGAAATCACCCTAAATACAGATAAAGACGAAATCGCAGTATGTAACTTAGGTTCAATTAACCTTGTACAACACGTACAGGGTGGTGTATTAGACCGTGAAAAGTTAGCACGTACCATCAAAACAGCAGTACGTATGCTCGACAACGTGATCGACATTAACTACTACGCTGTTCCACAAGCGAAAAATTCAAACTTGAAACATCGCCCTGTGGGTATGGGCATCATGGGCTTCCAAGATGCTTTATACGAAATGAAACTTGCGTATGGCTCTGATGCAGCAGTTGATTTTGCTGATGAATCTATGGAGGTGATCAGCTACTACGCAATCCAGACTTCTAGCGACTTAGCTGTTGAACGTGGTGTGTATTCAACATTTAAAGGCTCATTGTGGGATCAAGGTATCCTCCCAATCGACTCTTTAGACATCGTTGCAAAATCACGCCCTGAACGTATGTTCGAAGTAGATCGTACACAACGTTTGGACTGGGATACTCTACGTGCCAAAGTTCAAAAAGATGGTATGCGTAACTCAAACGTGATGGCAATTGCACCAACTGCAACAATTTCAAATATTTGTGGTGTTTCTCAGTCGATCGAGCCAACCTTCCAAAACCTATATGTGAAATCTAACCTTTCTGGTGAATTCACAGTGATCAACCCGTACCTAGTACGTGCGTTAAAAGATCGTGGTCTATGGGACTCAGTAATGGTCAATGACTTGAAACACTTCGAAGGTTCAGTACAAAAAATTGCCCGTATTCCTGAAGAATTAAAAGCAATTTTTGCTACAGCGTTTGAAGTTGAACCGCGTTGGATCGTAGACGCAGCATCACGTCGTCAAAAATGGATCGACCAAGCACAGTCACTTAACCTTTACATCTCTGGTGCGAATGGTAAAAAGCTTGACCTAACCTATAAAATGGCATGGTTACGTGGTCTTAAAACAACCTACTACCTGCGTGCATTGGGTGCGACATCTGCTGAGAAATCAACCATTAATACTGGTGCATTAAACGCAGTTAAACCAACAACGGTTGCTGCTCCTGTTGCAGAAGCGAAACCTACTGCGCCTGCTGAGGAAGATGGTTTTTCAAATGCAGCGCCAGTACCACAAGCATGCTCAATCGACAATCCTGATTGTGAGGCTTGTCAGTAATTTTTTAATCCTCCCCGACCCTCCTTTTTCAAAGGAGGGAGAAAATCCCCCTTAACAAAGGGGGATTTAGGGGGATTATAAATTTAGGCAATAAAAAAGCCCTCTAGCGTCGGCAAAACTAACTAGAAGGCTTTCAATCTCGACGTGATACCAAGATGGTCACAACGAGGCTGGCATATGTGAATGCGATGCTGATTCTAGCACTGAATTATCTTTCGAGCCAGTAACAGTCATCTTGATTTTTGTATCAATGAGGTACTTGCTCATGGCAAATAAAATGGCTCGAAGTGCAATCACAGGTCAATATGTAACTTTGGAATATGCAAAAAAGCATCCCAAAACTACAGTGATTGAGACAGTAAAGCCAACTAAATCATCTAAAAAATGATTTAAAAACTTGAACTTTCATTTTTAAAGTTCTCAAGACCCAAAAGGACTAAGAGATGTTTCATTTAAGTCATAACTATGAGTTAGGCGTAATTGCACTAATCTTAGCCTTTTTAATTTTTTATGTGCCTGCGCTCTACGCATTTTTTGCCATTCGTAAGCAACAAAAACGTAAGCACCATAAATGATTGAAGTATTTGTTCTTTCGAACAAGAACAAAACAATGATTGGTAAAACTTAATTTTACTTACACAAATTGAGCGTATAGTGGGATATCTCAAGTTGAGATGTCTAAATAAAAGATATAAAGCAACGAAGAGAGAATTGATATGTCTATCCTAAGTTGGGACGATTTTGAAGATGATGAACCGAAACAAGCTGCACAAGCTCACCAGCCTGCGCCCGTCGAACCGAAAAAAACGACTGATTCGCAAGTGGTACCTGATGCACAGCAATCATCGCAGAATTTGGCAACTGCACAATCCACTGGAACCCATTCAACACGATCAACAAATCCAACCGATTCGTTGGCAAGAGCATCTGACGCTTTAGAAAAATTAGACGTAGCACCTGGCTTAGAAGAGCTGGAAATGGGTGCGCAGCGTGTCCAAGTTGATGATAAAGCGATGATCAACTGCCGTGCTGACTTAAACCAACTTGTACCATTCAAATACGAATGGGCTTGGCAAAAATATCTTGATGGATGTGCAAACCACTGGATGCCACAAGAAGTCAATATGAACCATGACATCGCA
Source organism: Acinetobacter defluvii (assembly GCF_001704615.3). Taxonomy (NCBI): domain Bacteria; kingdom Pseudomonadati; phylum Pseudomonadota; class Gammaproteobacteria; order Moraxellales; family Moraxellaceae; genus Acinetobacter; species Acinetobacter defluvii. The sequence continues at coordinate 813,327 of NZ_CP029397.2, read as the reverse complement.
CTTTGGAAGTCTGAAAATGGTTTAACTGAAGATGAACGTACCATTGTAATGCGTTCACTTGGTTTCTTCTCAACTGCGGATTCATTGGTTGCAAACAACTTGGTACTTGCGATTTACCGTCATATTACCAATCCAGAATGTCGCCAATATATTTTACGTCAAGCATTTGAAGAAGCAATTCATACCCATGCTTACCAATACTGTATCGAATCTTTAGGTATGGACGAAGGCGAAGTCTTCAACATGTACCGTGAAGTTCCATCAGTTGCACGTAAAGCAGCATGGGGCTTGAAATATACGCAGTCTTTAAGTGATCCTACATTTAAAACAGGAACACCTGAGAATGATCAAATCTTACTGCGTAACTTGATCGCATTCTATTGTGTACTTGAAGGGATCTTCTTCTACTGTGGTTTCAGCCAAATCTTGTCAATGGGTCGTCGTAACAAGATGAATGGTGTTGCTGAACAGTTCCAATACATCTTACGTGATGAATCGATGCACTTGAACTTTGGTATCGACATGATCAACCAAATCAAGATCGAAAATCCACACCTTTGGACAGCTGAGTTCCAAGAAGAAATTATTCAAATGATTCTTGAAGGCACAGTACTTGAGATCGAATATGCGCGTGACACCATGCCTCGTGGCGTATTGGGTATGAATGCTGCAATGATGGAAGAGTACTTGAAATTCATTTGTAACCGTCGCTTAGCGCAACTAGGACTACCTGAACAGTTCTCAGGAGTGAACAATCCATTCCAGTGGATGTCGGAAATGATGGACTTGCGTAAAGAGAAGAATTTCTTTGAAACACGTGTCACTGATTATCAAACTGGTGGTGCATTAAGTTGGTAAGTTAAGTCGCTGAATGACAGATAATGCGAGATTTTTGACACATATTTCAAGACTGTTACAAATTTAATCAGCTATGCTAAAGCATAAAAAATAGAGCCTAATGGCTCTATTTTTTCATTCCGTATTTTTTCTTGTTTCTTTTATTTTAGTTTTCTCGAAAACTCTTGTTCCATTTTTCCAACATACGCCCTCAACCCTTACCCATGAAACATTTCCATTACTTCCTTTGAGCCAAGCCCCCCTTTCAGAGAGATAGATAGATATAAAAGTTTTATCTTCGTTAAAGAATTTTTCCGCAGCTTTATAATTCAACAAAGTACATGTATTTGCCTCAAAACTAATATTCCTTATTACTACATTACCTTCATGGTCATCCCATGTTAAAGAGTCTTTATTAAAATTAAGATTTAGTTCATGACAAACCCAAGGTGTAGGCAAATTTAAATTGACACCATCTGATATGGATGCATCTAAATGAGATTCCCAGATGAAATTATTTAAACACCGAGCATAACTGGCATTTTCTGGCACATTCCATGATGAGGTTTCAAATTTGTTTTGATCCCATGTATTTCGCCAAGGATTCTCTAAAAAGTAAGCTTGGTCAGTTATATCTGGAATGTATGTATCGATACCTCTAAGACCTTTATCTAAAATAAAATTTGCAATTGAGCTAGCTTGAGATTTATTAGCTAAGACAGTAACAAGAAATCTAAATTCTTCACGTCTTAACCCATGCATACCAACTCCCTCAGGATACTTCTCTTTTACAGATTGGTGCTCATAGAGTACTAACCATTTTTCACCATTTTTACACTGCCTAAAGGGCAATTTATTAATATTTAAAGTGAGATCCTTGTTAAAAGGGAATTCAAGCAAATCTTTTTCATCTGTATTTTCCAAAGTTATAAAAGGTTCAAATTCCTGCATATCTTTAACTTTATTACTACTTAACTGTTGTAAATCAAATAAAATAGTTGGATCAATGTCTCTTTGAAATCCAAGAGATAATGGATTGACGTATACTCTTGGTACACTCTCCGAGTAATCCTCACTTATCCAAAAATTATCGGCTAATCGGGAAAGTAATTCCTCTAGTGCTAACCACTGATATTTTTTACCTACTCTTTCTGTCAAAGCACGTTGTCGAGAGGAATCCCCCATACTTCTATCACGGGGGAAAAGTTTAGCTGTCCAACCATATCTATAGGCTCTATAAGCTACCCAATTACAAACTAAATTTTTATCAAATCCTCTTTCATCTAGAGGATCCCTATCATTACTGAATAGCAAAGGAATTATTTCAAATGCTTCTGCTTTTAATCGATCATTTAATAGCTTTAAAAATTTATCTTTCTGGATTTTCTTATCTATTTCCCATTGTATTAGCTTCTCCTGAGGTACAGCAGGAGACTCTTTGAATATATCCTCTATACTTGAAATTCCATATTGATAAGGATTAAGTACCCGCTGTAATTCTTCAAACTCTTTTGAAATTTTGCCACCTAAACCTTGAATGACATTACTAAAATTTGAAATTCTCTGACGTTTGGTTAAAGAAACTTTTTTTGTCAAAGGTACTTTAATAAACTCTCTCACTCTTGGCCAAATTTCATAATTTGAGAAATCTCCCATATTCTGAGCAGCCGACCAAAAAATTGCCTCACAACCAGAGTATTTAGCTAATCTTTCAATCTTATTCTTAGTGATATTGAATTTTGGCTTAGGAGAGTTATAAGGAGGTTTAGCAATATTTAAATTAATATCGCTATCAAGACAACCTAGATAATCTCCCAATTCAATGACACCTAAAGCATAATCTCGAAGGAGTGTCCCATAAGGCGGAGTATTATTGAAAAAAATTAAATCGAAAATTTTTCTTGAATATCTATTGATTACGCAAGTATCAGAATTTATACAACATGCTCCATATGCTGCTGCTAAAAGTCTCTCGAGAATATAAAGGTCATCAACCTTTATAAAATTATCTAAAAGCTGTGGAAATAAATCTGGATTTATACAAAATAATTGAGTTAAAGATTTTGTTGCATTATCACGAATTGATCTATTACTTGAAGAAAAAATCCAACATATAGCTAAGCTAGCCAAATACTGGTTATACGTTTTAATGCCACGTTGTTGGCCTTTCAAACACCAATCTAACAAAATACCTACTGTTGAATCACTTTCACTTGACTGCTGATTAACCCATACGGTCCAAAATGAATCCCTTACAGGCATGCTCAATGGCAGTAACTTCGAGTTCAAGAACTCAGCATTCCAAGGATGATCAGCTGTAGAAATTTTAATTAAAACATCTAGTGGGTCTTGATAAGTTAATTTATTGAGTAGTTCGCGAGATCTATCAAAGAAAGCATCTCTTGAACGCCATTGTATACTATCAACGAAAGATTCTTGAATATCCCATTCGTCCCACCAATTACTATTTACTGTGGAAGGAAGAACATCAACTAATTCTAGTTGATGCTTTTCAGGCAATATAAATGCTAAAGCAGAAAATAACCCTCTCCAATTCCAATTTATTACTCCATTTTCAAAAAGAAATTGATTATCAGAAAACTCAAACATCTTATGAATATTTGTTTGGCATTCTATAAATTTCTCAGCCATGAAGTGATCTTGAAAACGTTGGAAAGTAAATCTAATAACATGATCACTATCAAATTCATCTAATTTATTAGGGTTAGGATCATTTCTTAAGAGGCCATTATTTAAAAACACATCTAACCACGAACTTTCAGTTCTTAAGATGACTTGATGAAAAGTTTGATTAACTAAGCCATGACATTCATCAATCGATAAATAATCACGACGCATTAAAAACATTTGACCAGCTAAGCTTTTAAGAGTTCGACCAAATAATTGCCATAAACTACTAGTTATTGATTCCTTATTTTCTATATATTTAGAAATACTTTCCATATAGTATCTAAGCAATTTCGTCGAACCCTGTAATCCAGTAGGAATTTCTGTTTGGTTATTCTGTTTTAATGAGTTACAAAGTGACCTTAAAAATAAGGGATTAACAAACTCGGGGGCTAACCAAGGAGTGCTTGGTCTAGCAATATTAAACTTATCTAAATAAACTTTAGCTGCATTCACTTGTTCCTCATAAGTTGAAAAACCTTTTATTTCAAAAGTAGGGTGACATTTTCTTAAACTCTCAGATACCGCTAAGTGAAAATATTCTTTTCTACATGAAACAATACAACACAAGTTCTTATATTTTTTCAACTTGGATAAAAAAATAGACAAATTATTTGACCAAAATCTACATCCTATGCCTTCATTAATAGCATCAATTGTAATGAGCGATTTTCGGCGATTTACTTTCCCAGCTACGTCCATAGCTGATAAAAAATCATCTAGAGTAAAATCTGGTAATTCCAATATTTTTGAAATCTGTATTCCAAAAGCCTCATCGTTGAAATTTTGACCTAGCATAAGGATAGCAGGATGATTTTCTTTAAGTGCACTTAATGTTCCTTTTGCTAGAAGATGACTTTTTCCAGTTCCTGCTGATCCATGAATTAAAGCAACGTTACTATTGATACATTTAAAATATTTATTATTAATTAGACTTTTAAAGTCATTTAAAATTCCCTCAAGGTAACTGAGATTTTGGTAGATTTGCCTTAAACTATAATAGTTTTCATGCTTATGGTTATACCCAAATATATTCTCCAATTGCACTACTATGTTTAAAAAGTTGGAAGTCAAATCAGACCACTTATTTATATCCCAATGGTTGTACTCCGATACATTAATTTCATCGAATATTTTTAGAAAATCACTCTTATGCTGGTAAATTTTAGTTATTAATTGTTCATCAAAAGTAAAATTGTTTACCTTGTATAAAACTTGGGTTAAGAACTCCCAATTATAAATTTTTTCTTTAAAAGCATATACTTGATTAAAAATATCTTCAGATCTTGAAAGAGCATGAAATACCATCTCAACTTCAACATTAACATGGTGCTCTGGTGTGTAACGCTCATCTAAAGTAGCTAAAGATTCATCTAATTTAGTTCTAAACCATTCAGGAGTTAAAGAAGTTTTTCCAAAAAAATATTTGACTAAACCCGCATATTCTGGCTGCATTAATCGACTAGAAAGTTCACTTGCGGTCCATATCTCGAACTCGACTGATTCGCCAGAAGGCTTTTTATATTTATCACTCCATTGTTTACTCCAATTTTTCCAATGCTCCCATCCTGTCTTTCCTCGCTTACCTGTTACATCAGTCAAATCACATGCAACAGCAATAACATATTTGGTTAACTTTGAATGATTATTAAAAGCTTCCTCTACAGATCCATTGATTTGAGACCAATCAATTCCGCCACTCTTAAGAAAGTACTTGGCTTGATACCCAATTTTTTCTCCAGTCTCAAGTAACCAATAAGCCTCAAGTCCCCCATCACCACCAGCACCTTCAACTCTTCTAAACTCATTAAAGCCAGTAAATTGTTCTAATTGAGCTAGTTGACACATAAGCTCTTCAAATGCACCTCTCGGTCCACTTGCATCAATTGATTTAATAGAAGAAAAATCAAACATAAAACTCTCTTAAAACAACTTAATATACTGTTTATACTATATAAATTAAATTTCAGGCTCAAAGTAAATATTTTAAATTTCTCTCTGAATAGCCAACAATACTCTACCGCATATAAAGAAGGAAAGGATTAAAGGGAGGAGCTACAAAGTATATAGAATGAAATATGCTGTGTTTGATTAAATTGAGATGTTTGCAATTGGGCTACTAGGCATCATTCGATTTTCCACGAGATGAGACAAAAGCATTTAAGGTAACGTCAAAATGAGGCTATCTCATGTCTAGGATATTGGGAGCAGTCCAATGCTTAGAGTTATTGAATCTAAAAATCTCGTAATAACAAGCCTTATGTTGTGTGACGATTGTGCGACACATAAACTGTCATGGTGTTTTTCTAGGGTTGTGATGTGGGTATAACTCTATGAGTTTTTTATTTATTAATGCATTAACTTGGTCATATCCACGTTCAATGCTTGTTACACTAAATCCTGTTCTATAAATTGGCTGAATAGCCACTAATTTTATAGACACCTTTGAGTTAGATTGGTGACAATTTTTTTGGTCACCAATCAATCCGTTAATAATAAAATAATTGAGCTAAAAAATATTATTGGTTAATTATTACTCGTAGCTTTACACCACTAATTTCATCTATATATGCAGCCGTAGCACCAATCACAGTCAATTGATCATCAGAAATCTTCTTTTTGGAAATTGCAGGTTGAACAATAGCAATACCTAGCTGAAAGTCAGCATACCTTGCAATTTTTGCTAAGTTGATTAAGTCCTCGAACTTTCCTTTATCGATTCTAGAAGCTTTACCTTGGCTCAAACGATCTCGTTCTCTTTCCATTAAACGCAAAATTAATCTTTCTTTATCTGCAAACCACTTAACACTTTTTTCTGCTTGCCCTACAACTTGGTATACATCATCAATTCTCGCACCTGGTTTAGCTACTCCATCTTTTTTAGAACAATATTTACAATGGAATAAGTCTATGATTAGTTTATTATCATCAATATTCTTTATTGCGACGATATCAGCAATTTCACCTGCGCCATCATCATCAAAAATAAAATCATAGTCATTCATAACTTTGTTAATCGTAGAATATTGAATTGAATGCTTTAGCTTACTTTCTGTTTGTGATTCAACGGATATATCAACACCCTGCCAGTCCCAGTCTTCCGTATTATTAATGTCATATTTGTAAGCATAATTATCATTAGGGTAATATCTAAAACCACCATCGATTATTGAAGTATCTCTCAAAAAGAGCGTCGGAGGATTTTCCTCAAAGAACTCAGCAATTGAATATAATTGTTCGCCTATTTTGATCTCCAGACTATCTTCTGAATGGAAGACTACTTCTCCACGACTTTTAATCCTCATGGAAATTTTACTAAGTCCATATTGTGTTCTTAAACAGAACTTAAGCTCTTTCAGATCTAAATTCTGCTCATCACTAAAAATTAGGTCACAATTTATTAATGATTCTTGCCATTTAGTCGTTTTAACAATTATTTTCGATTCATTTTTTCTAAGAATTTCTATTGGCCATTCAACAGCAAGTACCTGAACATTTGGAAACTCTTCCAACTCCTCAGTTTGCATGGCTGTTTTCATAACATCATTTGTATTAATAGTATCGTCTAGTATTTTAGTACCCACTCCTTTGCACCATGCTACCCACTGGTCTAAAGAATCACTATCCATTGCCCAAATTTTACCTTTATATGAACAGCCAATACTTACAAGCTGACCATTTTCATACCCTTTACCAAAAATATTCGATTTAGTTGCTCTATTTGCCTCTATGTCGGGAATTTGATCATTAATTTCTGTTCCCGTATGCATGGAATAACGTAGCCCCTTCTTATTTTTATTAAGACCAACATTTTGAAGCTTTAATCTTTTTAAATGAGCCAATGCTCTAAATATATATTCTCCTTTGATCTGAATAGCATCTTCCGCGATTAGTTGCATTAATCTCTTGACTAATCCATCTTTCGAAGAGGAATGGATAAAAAGTAAATCTGTATCCTTGTCATAGAAAGCAATATATAAATCCCATGATTCATCAAAAAGCTCCTTAGAACTTGTCCAGCCTACGGGTAGATAAGACTTAACAGAAAAAATCAATGTATCCTGTTCGTCATTAATTACTGAATCTACGATCTGAAACTGTTTATTCCCAAACTCACTAAACCGCTCTGGCTTCCATTTAGCAAACTTCATCTTATAAATAGTAGTACTTATACTCGGAGTTAATCCCAAATCTAATAATTTACTAGGTTCAGAAAATTCCTCTCGAAATGCTTGATACTCTTTTTCATTTTTAATTTTTCTAGAGCTAATACTGCTAATTACTGTATTCCAGTCTGAATCTTCTTTATAAAGTTCTTCCAAACTTTCATTGACATTAGGATTGGCAATATTTGCAATAAACTTGGCATCACCAACATTCTTAGTCGTTCTTGTAAATCTACCCGTAAATTGGAGCATTACATTGATACTTTTATGGGGGTCATGAATGGCTGAAATTTTCAACTGAGGAAGATCGAATCCCTCTCCAAGCATATTTACACATACGATGATCTTATGTTCTCTATTTCTAATTGCTTTAAGAACTTCTGCTTTCTTCTTAGTTTTACTATCTATTAATACAGGTTTAAGATCTGTTTCTTTCGAATATATACTGAAGATATCTTTAGCTCGCTTCATAGATGAAGCTCTAGCCATAACTATGTGATCTAACCCATTTTCTAAATCTTCTCTTAATAACAATATAGCTTGCTTAGCTATCGCCTCATCCGATTTTTCTTCAACAAATTCTCGTACAGGATGAAAAATGATAGGTTTGAAATATCCTTCCTCTTGTGCCCGTTTTAAAGGGTAATTGAATATTATTTTTCCTTCTACCCTTGAACCATCACTTCGGAATGGAGTGGCTGTAAATTGAAAGACTGATTTATCTCTAAATTGTGATTTAATCCTTGCCCAAGTAGAAGCCGTTACATGATGAGCCTCGTCAACTATTAAATGTGTACATTCACTAGTAAGCTTATCAAAAAATTCTTTTGAAAATTTTGATAATGAAGCCGCAGATGCTATTAAAACATTAGCATTTAATATTTTGGATAATTCTTCCGTATTAGTAATCCCATGTTTGATAGTTGAAACTACTGGATTAAGAATATCATTCGTAACTAGACCTAACTCTCTTAATAAACCAAGTTCAACAAACTTAGTTTTTGTCTGCTCTCGTAGGGCATCTGATGGAACAATAACAAGAGTTTTTTTAAACTTACCAGCTACTACAATTGATAGAATCGTTTCAGTTTTACCTGTGCCCGTTGGCATAACAATTGTCGCTGCATTTTTCTCATCAGATTTTTCATAGCCCAGAGCTGCAAATATTCCACCTAATTGTGGTGGTCTAAGTCCAATAACTCCTAAAGCTTGATTTTCTTCAATAAAAATCAAATTAGACTTCAACCATGATTTAAAAACTGAATCGGGTGAGTGCTCATGATCATTGAATGACAGCTTAGTTATCGTACTTTTCCCTACTTTAAACTCTTCTAATTGCCCCATATAAACCCACTTTATAAAAAATTATATTTCGTATTTCTTTAACACATTTAATGTTTTTAGACAAGAAATCGGGGGGTAAACCATCATATAAATATTATATTTAATTGGGATGATTTTTTTATAAGTCTATATTTTTCATAAAAAAATTAAGAATTAACTACAACATATAGGTATTTGAAGAAATACACTATAAATCAGCCAAACGTTCGAATGCTTTTTTATGGCGAATTAGAAGCAATTTCGTTTCATACTCAACAATTTTCTCTCCCTCTTTACCAGTTAAATCAAGCTTTTTAGAAGCCTTTATTTTCGGACGAGAAACTATTTTAACGCCATATTTTTTAACTGAATTTTCCATATAAATCTCATAGATACTAACTATATAGTCGCTTATTCTAAAAACTCATAATAAATTAAACTTTCCTCTAAAAAAATCATAAATAAAAATATGAGCCTGTATACAACCAATATAGTTCAAAAGATTAACAATAAATATTCTCATCAGACTATTATCAGAAAAATTATTCTAATTTCTAACTATAAAATCGTATATCTTGAATTAGACAAGCAATATTCGAATATCAACCTCTAAAACTTTCGCTATTTCATATAGTTTTAAAACCGTTATATTTACTTCTCCTCTTTCTATACGCCCCAGATAGCTTCTATCAAATTCGCATAACAATGCTAACTTTTCTTGTGAAAGGTTTTTCTCTTTCCTTGCTTTGCGTATATTTTGACCTAATATTATCGATAATTCTGTCATTTGAATCAATTGCTCAAAAAACAGAACTATCACTATTTGAGGATTAAACATCCACGGACTATAATCCTCTTTTAGAAATTAAAAGTATGTCTTCATGAATGAGTTCAATCATCCACTAAAGGAGGATTTTCTAAAAATTGTAGAAAATGATCCACTTTTGTTTGCATTTAAACCAAAACGAATTTGGCAAGAAATCAATCCAAATTCTGATTCAATTCAGCAACAAACGTACTCTTTAATCAAAGAGTTAGTTAATTATGAATATCTAATTATTTATTATGAAGATAATGAAAAACTCTACTCAGAAACAGAAAAATTGGCTAAATTTAGACAATATCACTGCGAGAAAAAAGCAAAAGAAACATTAGAAAAACGATTAGAAGAACTACAATTAGAAATCATAATAAAAAACAATAAAATCAAAGATATAGAGATAATTAAGAAAAAGGTCAATTCCATTGATTTTTGTTTCAATAATTATATTTCATTAATTAAAAAAAATATTAATAAACTTAATAATGAGAAAGAAATAATAATAGATATTATTAAAAACCTACAACACTGCACTTATTGAAAAACAAAATAAACAATCACAAAACATTAAATAATAATAAATATAAAATATCAATAATTAAAAAATAAACATTAATTAATCCATTAATTTTTTTATAATAAATAAAAAAAACACTTGATAAAATCAAAAAAAGAACATAAGTTTATATAAATTTTTCTTATTATTATCACTATGACAAAGACAAGATATCAGATAAAAAAAGAGTTTGAGCAGTCAGAAATGAGTGTTTCTGATTGGAGCTTAAAACATAATTTTTCAAGAGATTTAGTATATAGAATCCTAAATACCAATCGTTTACCTCAGCGTGGCGAAAGTCGACGAATTGCTGTTGCTCTTGGATTAATTCTAGAGGAGAAAGAAAAATGACTTAAAAAATAAAGCGGACTCATAGAATCCGCTCTACCCGTTTGCAATCAAGAGAAAGCTAACTATTGGCGTTTTTAGTATCTCTTGATTGCAAGGTTCCGTCAAGCCTTGAGCAATAAAATCAAAATTGCTCAGCGTTTTATCTCATCCTAAAAAATGTGAGAACAGCAATGCAATCAAGCTATTTAGAACAAAAATTAGAGCATCTGAATCAAAACCTACATGAAAAATTTGAAGATGCTTTTCGAAAACAAACACATGTATCATCAAAGTTCATTGGTGAACGTAGAATAAAATCACGTATTGGTAGCCGTGTTTCACTCTTTCCAAGCACAAAAAATGAAGGCCTCATCTGTCTTGAAAGCAATTTAGAACTTGCTCATGCAATAAGTTTAGAGCGTGATGAAAATATACTTCAGTATCGAACACAAGCAGTTCAAATCTTTATTAGTGATCAACATTTTATTATTCCAGATTTCATTATCAAAAAATCAAATGGATTTGAAGTTCATGAAATAAAACCAAATTTAAAAACAATTTCGGAAAGAATTTTTTCAAGATTTAAAATTGCAGAGGAAATTTTAAAAAATCATTGTATTAAATTCAAGACCTTTGATCGCCATAATCTTCTTTCAAAACAAGATTATCTATTTTTAAATATCAGCTATCAACGCGCAAACCATAAAATATTAAATAAATCTGATTTAGATAAAGCAGAAATCATTATTAATAATGCAAAATTTAAAATAAAAGAAGACCTATACCTTTTGATGCAATCAAATAATTTAAACCCAATGATTGCTGATTACTTTATTTTTTATAAAAAAATTTTAGGAGTTTAATTATGAAAAATAAACTTAGTATAAATATTGGTGACCGCATCACATATAACGATGAATTTTATGAAATATGTTATATAGAACAAGATGTCATCCGATACTCAAATTTCATTAATGGAAACATGTATTTCATAACCAAAGATGATTTAATTCAAAAGATTTTAAATGGAGATGTAAAGTTCACTAATTTAAGTATTCCACAATTTCACAAAAACAAAGCTCTGACACTTGAAGAAATTTTTAAGTATCTTAACTACGTTTTTTCAAAACAAATCCCATGTTCAAATAGGAAATTGAAACTTGCAATTAAAAATATAATTAAAGAAAATCCTGATCTTAGAGAAATATCTGCAAGTACACTTGCAAAATATATAAAAATATATCGTGACAAATCAGATTCATTCCACGGGTTTTATCAAGAAAAGGGGGGAAATAAAAGTCTTAGATTTTCGATCGAAGTTGAGAAAATTATTAATGAAGTAATTTTCAGTTTTATTAAGGAAAGAGAAAGTTTCAGTCCAAATGATGCCTATGTAATTATTAAAGAACGAATTAGGTCACTCAATACAAATTCAAAAATACCGTCAGAACGAACTATATATCGACGTTTTAAAAGAATTGATCCCTATATTGTGGTTAAAAATAAAAATGGATCAAAAGAAGCAAATAGAAAATTTAAGGCATCGGGTCAGAGTTTAATCTCTTATGGACTACTTGCAATAGTTGAAATCGATACACATGAGATTGATTGCATTATCATAGATCAAAACGGAAACGTACTTGGTAGACCACAGCTTTGCATTGCTATAGATGTTTATACACGAGCAATCGTTGGATGGCACTTATGCATGTTACCTCCATCAGCAACAAAAACATTACTTACGCTTAAAAATATGTTAATGAGACCCTATATTGGAAAAACTGGAGGCCTTCCAACGGTAATAATCCCAGACAATGGTTGCGAATTTAACAATAATGCCTTAGCTAATTTTTGTAATAATTTCAATATTACAAAATCTGAATCACAACCATATTTGCCAAATAACAAAGCGCATGTTGAAAGTTTCTTTAAATCACTTAATGAAAGTATTATTCATAAACTCAGAGGTACTACGTATTCATCACCATTGCATCGTGGTGATTATGACTCTATAGGAAATGCTTGTTATACACTTGATACATTGAGAGATTTAGTGAATGAATGGATTGAAAATATTTATCATAAAAGAGTGCATTCTGGCACCCAACAGCGACCAGAAAAAATGTGGGATGATGCTTCAAAAATACTACCTCCACTAACTATTCCAAAATTAGAAGTTGAAAGAAAATGTAGAACTGTTTTTCGATATAAAATAAGTAAAGATCAAATAAATCTAAAAGGACTAAGATATAAATCTCATGCCCTCGCAACATTAAATTCTCATTTCAAAGAGAAAGTTACCGTTTATGTCGACCAGCTAGATTTAAGCACTATCTATGTTCAAGATCCTTTCAATAAAAGCAATCTAATTCAAGCCGACTCCATTTATCCTAACGCAACTAAAGATTTGACTTTAGCCGAATGGCTTGAAGCCAAAGAAATAATACGTGAAAAGTATAAATCTGATCCTAATGAGATCAAAAATGAAGAGACTTTATATCTAGCACGCTTAAACTTCTTATTAAAAATACAAACACTTAATAAAAAGAATAAACGTTTTAGACAAGTTAAAAATGATTTACCACTAATGATTAAACAGCAGGAAGATCGTTTAAAGCTAACAAGTCTAAATGATGAAAAAGTTGATGTACGTTCATCCAATATTCATATAGACGATGTCCCTCACCTTGCATATGACAATTTACATTCAGATTTAACTGATTTTTTTTACGAAGAGATTAATTTCGATGAATAATAATACAAATATTGAAGTTCTCTCTAAGTTAAGAAACTTCATTTGTCACCATTCTGATTTTTCAAATGCTTTGACCTGTATTGATGAATGTATGCAGATGAGTTACCTGAATAATCGTCCTATCGGCTCATTATTGCTTGGTGAAGGAGGTGTTGGTAAATCAACGATATGTAAGCTTATTAGAAGTAGATATAAAACATATAAATCTATTGAAGATAATATGGAGAAGTTAATTGTTCCCGCTTTTTATTTTCCAGTCCCATCTCCAATCACGATCAAGAGCCTAGCAATCAGAATGCTAGAAGAGCTTGGATGTACTGACCACAAAGGTACTAGTGAGCAATTAAATTATCGATTACGCATTCTTTTAAAAGAATGCAAAACACAACTGATTATGCTTGATGAGTTTCATCACATTTACAGCTCAAGCGCTCAAAAAAATAAGACTTCAGAAAATGTTGCGAATTGGATCAAGACATTAGCGGATGAAACGAAAATATCTATATGTTTAGTCGGATTACCGAATATTCAACACAATCTGTTCATTGATAGCCAATTAGCACGAAGGTTCTCATGTGTTGTAAAACTCAACCCTCTGACTTTAGATGTACATGCAGAAAATTCGACACTAATACCTTTTTTAAAGCAAATTTCTATATATATGTTAAAGAATTTTGACATTAGATTTGATCCAGAAATTAGCTCAAAAGATCTATCCACGCGAATATTTTTAGCGACTAGTGGCTTTCAAGCTTATGTTATGCAGCTTGTACACCAGAGTTGCTTAAATGCGATGAACAATAACCGCCTAGTTGTTTCAATGAGCGACTTTCATGAAGCCTATGCTTCAAAAAGTATCTTATATAAACCAATGACTCAAAAAAATATTTTTCAACTCAATCCTTCTCAAATTACTGAAATTCTAATTTAAATCATGAAAAAACTGACTCTTTCTCATACGCCAATTCCATTTGATGATGAATTTTTAGCAAGCTTTCTACTTAGAGCATCATACTCAAACGGTTATCAATCGCCAAAACAAATGCTAAATAGTGTTCGCATTCCAGTTTATAAATTATCATATGATTCTATATTTACTGACGAAAATAAATTCAAACAAATCATAGAGCGTCTAGATCTTTCATATGATTTATTAGAATTAGTCATAAAAAAAGTTCCTCCAACGTCTCAATATTTCTTTTGGAATGAAAATCAAATAATTCAACCTAAACTGCTTACCATTGGATTGAATAAGTTCTGTCCAATTTGCTTAGATAAAAATGGATATTGGAAAAAAAATTGGTTATTAACCCCTCTCTTAATTTGTCCAGATCATCAAGTTAATTTAATAAGCAACTGTCCAGAATGCCTCAATCCATTGCAAACAAATCGAAGATCATTATTTGAATGTTCAAATTGCAATTTTGATATTCGAAAAAGCCAGATAGAACTATCTAATCCTGACAAAATTAATACTAACAGCTGGTTCATAGAAAAACTAAATTCAGATGAAGAAAATTTTGTTGAAATATTTTTTGATATATGGATAGCATTAATTGAATATTTTTCCAATTTAGAAATTACAGCAAACTATTCTTATATTTTAAAATTATGTCACGAGTATTTTCACAATGAAAAAAGATTTGCATCTATATTTATCAAAGATAATCGAGAATAATTTAAATTATGCTCATCCTCAAATTCAAATACTACCATTTTCAAGAAATAAAACTAGATTTAGAAATATTGTAAATGATGTGCAATCCTACTTTAGAGATTATAAAAAAAAATCATCCCTACCCATCAGTAAAAAATTCAACAAAAATGATGTTATTCATGTACTTGGGATAACTTTCGTATCATTCAATAAAAGATTGAAAGCTGGAATTTTATATCATGAGCAATTTATCAATAGCGATAAAACTAATTTCACTATAGAAATTCTTGAGGACTGGCTTATTTATGAAAAACAAAATATCAATGGCAACTACAAATATAACCGTCCACCAGCATTAGAAGATGAATCCAGTCACTATTATACCATTACTGAAATCATGAAAATACTTGACATTAATATTGCTAATACACGTTTATTTCTTAAAATGCCAACCATTCCAGCAACCAAAAAATATATCAATCGCTCTATGCAACTATGTCTTGAGAAGGAATTCGTTATTAAATTCAATAAAAATTATATTTTTTTAAGTTCTCTTGCTAGGACTTTAGATGTTTCAGTATTTACTTTAAGAGATAAACTTTCAAGTTTAAATATCAACCCAATTGATAGTGATAAAACTTATCCTGCTTACTATAATAGAAGTTCAGTTAACCATTTAACTAAAGATATAATTGAAAAAATAACAACATATAAAAACAATCGCAGGCGTAATAAAAAAAATACTACATTTCAGGATAGAAAAAATAATTTTATGAGTCTAAATGAAGCAGCTGAGCTTTTGAGCATTTCATCGTTACAAGTAGCCCAACTAATTCAACATAATTGGATTCAAGTCGAAGATCTAGATGCACGGCCTTACCGCATTCCTAGAAGCAGTGTTAATAAACTACTACAACAAAAGAATGATCCTTCATATATTGAAATAGATGAAGTGCTTAGAACTCTAAATTGTACTTTCAATCAGCTACAAAAAAATTGGATTATGACTGGTTTCTTAACAATAAAATCTATTGGTTATTGCCGATTATTCACTAAGAAACAATTCAATCATGTGTTAGAGATTAAAAAGGAATTTTTTACAGCTTCGGAAGCTAATAAATATCTAGGCATGCATCGAACGCACATTACGAATTTAGTAACGCGTGGATTAATCAAACCATATTTTTATGGCAATCATCATTACTCCATCAGGTTATTTAAAAAAAAGGATGTAGAAAATTTACTTCATTCAGGTTATGGAAATCAACATAGTGAGAAAAATCTTAACTTATGTGACACAGATTCTTAGAAAATCTTAACTTATGTGTCAAAAGTAGCTCAGACCATGTGTCACAAAAAATTAAAAGCTATTGATTTAATTAAAAAAACCAATCTCACATTATCTGTCATTTACTGTAAGTAATTAGAGGAGGGTTTTAACCCTCCTTTTTTATGTATAGATAGAAATAAACAATCATTTAAACTAGCTATTTTGTTTAGATGAATTCTGTACCTTTATATATTTTACTAGCTCAACCTCATTTACACTATACAATACGTTTTCATAAAATGATTAAAAAGTTAAGAGCTGATTATGATCATCATCGGACATCGTGGCGCACGTGGCGAAGCACCAGAAAATACGTTAGGTGGATTTGAATACATTCATGACTTAGGCATTCGTGCAGTCGAGTTTGATGTGCGACAACTCAAAGACGATGAACTGATCATCATGCATGATGATAATTTTCTGAGAACTACAGGTATTGATCAAAATCTGTATGAATTAGCAAGCACAGAGTTAGGTGAGTATAATCAAGCCAACATTTGGATAGATTGGGACAAGCAAATCACCCCCACACTAAAACAAACTTTGAATATTATTCAAAATTTTGATCATATTGAAGTCGAAGTCAAAGCAGTTGATACACAACAACAAGCTGAAAAATTAGTGATCGAACTCCAAAAGCAATTACAAGGTTTTGAAACATCTGCGGTGATTACCAGTTTTGATTTAAAAATTCATCAAGCTTTAAAACAGCAACAAACTCAATTTAAACAAGGATTGTTGATCGAAAATGACATTGGTGAGCATGCGATTGAACAAGCACTTGAACTCAATTGTGTTCAGATCGGTTGGATGAATCAACTTGCAACCGATTACATCCTTCAAAAAACTCAAGCGGCACAGTTAAATATCAGTGTGTGGACAGTAAATGATATTGAGCGTGCTCGACATTTATGCGAACTTGGTGTTCAAGGTTTAATTACAGATTTTCCTAAAATGATGCAAATTGCTTTACAACACCGCCGATAACACGTCATAAAATTGTTGATATTTTGTTCTACTTTGACTTTTAAATGAAATATTACAATGTCACATTCTGTATAAAATCAAAGATTAAAGACTAATTTTCGCACAATTCCACCACAGGGCTTTACCTAAAATTTCATGATATTCGTAGTTTCTTTTTTCCGATAAAATCTATTAAAAATATGTTTTATTCTGTTACTGTTTTGCACAATACAGTTGTACAATAATACTGGTGAACAATCGTTTTAGCATGTTATTATTCACGCATTGCAGCCTTATAAAAAGTGTTGGCTGTATCTTATTTTTACCTAATATTTAAAGGTTTTTAGGAGTGCTGTTGGAGATGAATGCTCCCTTACCCAAAGCCCCAATTAACTGGATCGGTGTATTCGCGTTAGTTTTGTTACCTATCGTCGCACTTATCGCCATTCCTTTGTATGCTTGGCATCATGATTTCAGTCCTGCGGCGTGGATCAGCTTATTCGTGCTACTTGGTTTTAGTAGTTTAGGTATTACTGCGGGTTATCATCGTCTATGGGCACATCGTGCCTATGAAGCGACCTTACCGCTTAAAATCATTTTAATGATTATGGGAACTTTTGCCGTTCAGAACAGTATCTTGTTTTGGGCTTCAGGTCATCGTACTCATCACCGTCATGTAGATGATGTCGATCAAGATCCTTATTCGATTAATAATGGATTTTGGTACGCGCACATTGGTTGGATGTTGCGTAATTATCCAGCGTCTGAGCCTAATTATAAAAATGCGCCAGATTTGCTGAATGACAAACTGGTTATGTTCCAACATAAATACTATATTCCGTTGGTAATTGGTGTTCATGCTGCGATTTTATTACCCATCGGTTGGGCTGTAGGTGATATATGGGGTGTTTTATTATTAGGTGGTTTGATTCGCCTAATTATTAGCCATCATGTCACATTCTTCATTAACTCATTGTGTCATATGTGGGGCAAACGTCCTTATACCGATGAAAATACAGCACGTGATAACTTCATCCTTGCGATCGCAACTTGGGGCGAGGGTTATCATAACTATCATCATATTTTCCAGTATGACTATCGTAATGGTGTGAAGTGGTGGCAGTATGATCCAACAAAATGGTTAATCTGGTCTTGCTCTAAAGTGGGTCTTGCAAAAAATTTACGCCGTATCCCAAGCTTTAATATTAAAAAAGCTGAATTAGCAATGCGTTTTAAATATGCAGAACAAGACTTAGCCGTTTATGGACATGATGTTAATGCAGATATTTTGGCAATGAAACAAAAAGTTGCTCAAGAATATGAAGCATTTACCAATACCTTAAATGATTGGGCAGCATTGAAAGAACAAGAGTTACAAACAAAAAAAGCTTCTGTGGCAGAAAAACTACATCAAATGGACAGTAAACTTAAAGTTGACTTCCAATTGGTAGAGCAAAAACTTGCTTTCCATCGTGAACGCTTAGAAACTTTGATGCGTGGCATTAAAAAGAATGTTGTTTCTTAATCAAATGAATATTCAAGAATAGCTCCGACATGGGGCTTTTCTTTTATCATTAAAAAAAGATCAAGAGAAAGTTATCTCATAAAAAATAGCCTTTGTCTTACACATGATAAACAACATAAATAAGAGAATAAAAATGAATCTGGACAATATCCTTTTCGGCACGACCAATTGGAATGATATCCCCACAATTCGTCATGAAGGCGAACAAGGCTATGCACTTTGGCGCACTCAGCAGTTTGACAATATCCGTGTCAGGATGGTCGAGTATTCAGAAGGCTACCTTGCAGACCATTGGTGTTCTAAAGGGCATATTCTGCTTTGCTTAGAAGGTGAATTACATACTGAACTTGAAGATGGTCGAACTTTTACCCTCAGCGCAGGTATGAGTTATCAGGTCGTAGACAATGCAGAAGCACATCGCTCTTCAACAAGAATTGGAGCACAGTTGTTGATTATTGATTGTTGATTGTTGATTGTTGATTGTTGATTGTTGATTGTTGATTGTTGATTGTTGATTAATATTAAAGTGTACTCAAACAGTTGGAATTCATCCAATCCCTCTAATAACTTTGCTATAGTTTTAGCAAAGCCATTTTGATGACCTGCTATGAAATTCAACTCCCGCTACCCTTCACTTAACTCTAAACTTTATCATGAGCAAATGCCTATACCACTCGAAGGTGCAAAAGCAGGTCATTTCAATACAGCTTTGGCAAATGAATTACAGTGGTCAGAACAGGATAAAACTGATTGGGTTGAAATTTGTAGCGGACAAAAAACATTTCCTGAATTTCATCCATTGGCAATGGTCTACGCAGGACATCAATTTGGACAATGGGCAGGACAACTCGGTGATGGGCGTGGCTTACTCATTGCACAGATTTTAGATCAAAATAACAAAACCATAGACTTACATTTAAAAGGTGCAGGCTCAACGCCCTACTCGCGTATGGGCGATGGTCGTGCGGTTTTACGCTCAGTGATCCGTGAATATCTGGCAGGACATGCCTTAAATGCTTTGGGTGTGCCTTCAAGTAATGCTGTTGGATTTACCAGCTCAGCACAAGGTGTACAACGTGAAAAATTAGAGTTAGGCGCAATGATGCTACGAACTTCAGATTGTCACATTCGTCTTGGACATTTTGAATGGATTAATCAATACCAACCTGAATTGTTGACTGAATTTACCCAGAAATGTATCGAGTGGCATTATCCAGAGTGTTTAGAAACTGAAAATCCTATTTTAGCATTTGCCAGCAAAGTGATTCAAAACACGGCTGTGATGATCGCTAAATGGCAATTAGTGGGCTTTGCTCATGGGGTAATGAATACGGATAATTTAAATATTACAGGTTCAACTTTGGACTTTGGACCTTATGGTTTTATGGAACGTTTCCGTCCAAGCTGGATCAATAATCACAGTGATTATAATGGTCGTTATACCTATCAAAATCAACCGAGTATTGGACATTGGAATTTATGGAACTGGCTGAATAACCTCATTCCTCTTGCTCCGATTGAAACCAAAGAACAATTTAAAAAAGACCTTGCCGATTGCTTAGAACATTTTGAACCGACATTTTTAGAGCATTACACACATGGCTTATGTCAAAAAATGGGCTTACCGAGCTTCCATAAAGACAGTTTTGATTGTGCAATGGCATTTCTAAGAATTTTGCAAAGTGAACAGTTAGATTATACTGATAGTTTTATACGTTTACAGAACAAGCACTATGAAGCCATTAAAGATGACTGTTTAGATCGCCGACAGTTTGAAAGTTTCTTGGCACGGTATAAAAATATTCGTAAAAATCAAGATACCGATGCCTTAGATGCTGAAATGCGTACAGCCAATCCGATTTATATTTTACGTAATCACATGGCGCAAAAGGCAATCGAAGCAGCAGAGAGAAATGATTTTTCTGAAGTCGATCGCCTGTTTAAATTACTAAGTGAACCATTTACCAAGCAACCTGAGCTAGAAAAAGCAGAAGATTTAGCACCGTTGCCAAGTGATGTCCCCGAAGTGATGGTCAGTTGTTCTTCCTAAAGCACTCGTTTAATTGTAAACGGGTAGACACTCTACCCTTTGCAATCCTTGAAATCTTTAAAAACAAGATCAACACAGCGCTAGAAATTATTTCCTTGTAGAATAAATCTCAAAACTTTCTCGTTACTTTTAGAAATGAATAAAAAAATTATTCTCTTGATCACCTTGATTCTAGTTGCAATTGTAGGGACTTTTGCTTATCAAAAATATGGTAAATATCTCCCATCTAAACCAACTACAATACCCAACCATAATTTAACATCTACCGAAATGGCAAAAATCCGCCAAGAAACCCCGATTACCGAGGTTAAAGTCTATAAGTCCAAGCGTATCGTTGAACTGTTACATCAGGAGCAAAATATTCGTACTTATCCGATGCGTTTAGGTTTTGATCCGTTTGGACATAAAGTTCAAGAGGGTGATGGAAAAACACCTGAAGGTCAGTATGTTTTAGATTGGCGTAATCCCAAAAGTGCATTTTATAAATCCTTGCATATCTCCTATCCCAATGCACAAGATCAAGCCAAAGCCAAGCAGCTCGGTGTATCTGTAGGTGGCGATATCATGATTCATGGTTCAGCGACCACCGCACAAATGAATAAACTCCCCAAACTGATGGAGTATTTACCCCGCAATGATTGGACTTGGGGCTGCATCGCTATACGCAATGTTGATATGGATGAAATCTGGGCATTGGTTGATGATGGAACGATCATCACCATTTATCCATAAATGATATGTAAAAATAGGAAGTAAAAATATGAATGAAGATGAAATCCAAACCCACGCAATGCATATTGCCGAACAACTTCCTTTGGCTGAGCTCAGTTATCCTTTTGGTGAAGATATTTATGTGTTTAAAGTCATGGATAAAATTTTTATGATGAGTTTTAGACATGCAACTTAGAAAATCATCAATCTCAAATGTAACCCTGAACAATCTGAAATTTTACGTGACTTATATCCTTCTATTCATACAGGCTATCATATGAATAAACAGCATTGGATTTCAGTCTATGCAGGTGAAAAAATTGATCAGGCATTAGTTGAAGATTTAGTTAAAACCTCATATCAATTGGTCACGGATAAATTAACCAAAAAACAGAAACAAGTTTTAACTGTCTATTCTGAAATTATTTAACATCTCAAATTAGCATATTTTCTTAAATATTTTAATCAAATATATGGCGAATCAGTGTCAATATCATCCGAATCGGATAGGCAATTAAATGAAAAAATCCTTGGATAATCCATTGATCTAAAAATAGTTCCTGTATAACATCAGCTCGCCTACTCTCTCTATTTTGCGAATATGGTGCAATACAATAAGCCAATACAAAAAAGATCACCATCAAGATGAGTAAAATATAATGCTCTAAATCAGTAAGAAAAAATGTCCCTAAACAAACAAATGCCGCAATAAAACAAAGCACTGCTAAAAATCGACGCAAATGGTAATAATCGGATGAGTTAGACATTTTAGTTTTCTATTGAGCTTATTCGACTGATTGTAATTTAAGCATAATTCTTATAAAAATACAGATCAAAAGCAGTTTTCATCATAGAAGCATGTCATCTGATTGTTTATTTTTTAATATACGTTATCAGCAGTTATACCCAAAATCTGTGGATAAACCTGTGTTTATCCACAAACCATGTTTTAAATTGTAAATTTTTTAATCTTCTGGATATTCAAAACGATAGCCTACTCCATAAACAGCTTGCACCCATTCATGACGGTTACCAGTTTCTGCTGCCTCTGATATTTTACGACGTAAGTTTTTGATATGACTATCAATAACTCGATCAGCCACATCGAAACTGTCTGGATTGATGTGGTCTAAAAGTTGCGCACGTGAATACACTTGCCCAACATGCTCTAGGAATAATTCCAATAAACGGAATTCAGTTGGTGTTAAATTCAACGATTTTTGTTGATACCAGATGCGTTGTTGTGCTTTATCCATACGAAATAAATTATTTTCCTCAGGTTCAGCTTTACGTTCTAAACGACGCAATACTGCTTGCACACGTGCGACTAACTCTTTTGGACTAAACGGTTTACAGACATAATCATCTGCACCCATGTTTAGCCCCAATACACGGTCAATCTCTTCGGTACGCGCCGTTACCATAATAATCGGTAAGTCAGACTGCTCACGGACTTTACGACAAATGGTCAAACCATCCATACGTGGCACCATCAAGTCTAAAATCATCAAACTTGGCTTACGTTGTAAGAAACTGTCATATGCTTCTTGTCCATCATGAAACATACTGACTTCTAAGCCTGCTGCTTCAAGATAATCTCGCACTAACGCTGCAAGTTCCACTTCATCTTCTACAAGCATAATATGCTTCATGTTGTATTTTCCTTTTTTAACGCTTTGTTTGTTTTGGGAAAGTTAATTTACAACGCAACCCACCCAATGGAGAATGCGCAAAACTCAACTGACCACCTAAAGCTTGCGCAATTTTACCTGACAATGCCAAGCCTAAACCTGTACCACCAGTGCTACGTGTGCGAGAGTCGTCCACTCGATAAAAACGCTCACCGAGTTTGGATAGCTGCTCATCACTTAAACCCAGTGGACTATCATCTACATAGATCGTCCAGCTCTGTGCATCTTGCGCAGTGTGAATCTGAACTTCACCGCCAGCTTCAGTGTAGCGAATACTATTACCTAACAAGTTCACCATAATTTGTTTAAAACGGTCTATGTCTAATTGTAATTTTGCACCCTCACCTTGCACATCAATGGACAAATGAGCTTTCTCAAATTTTGGTTTAAAATTTTCAACCTCTTGTAAAACCACTTGCCATGGATCAACTTCAGCAAAATAACATGTCAGTTGCTGCGCTTCAGCCTGTGCCAAATCTGCCAAATCTTGAGTGAGTTTTTTCAAACTGGTGACTTGTCCAAGCATGGCAGAAAAATGCTCAGGTGTTGGCTTACGAATACCATCTTGCATTGCCTCAATTTGTGCTTGCAAAACAGCTAAAGGCGTTTTGAGCTCATGGGAAGTATCTGCAACCCATTGACGGCGTGAATGTTCATGCTGATCTAAGATCACTGCCAATTGATTAATTTCTGTAGATAAATCCCCCAATTCATCGTTGCGTTTAACTACAACTTGGTGTTGATAATTACCTTTGGTCAGTTCTCGGGTTGCATTGAGTAAGCGCTGAATCGGCTTTTTAAAATATGTTGCAAGTAATAATGCTGTAACTAAACTGGCAATTACAGATAAAATATAAATCAACACCAGAAACTTTTTCTGATTACTAAAAAAATTAATACTTAAAGCATCATCTTGATCTAAAACAGGTTTTAGCCCTAAATAACCCACCACTTGATTTTTGACAATAATGGGGCGAAATGACACTTGGTCTTCCGAGGGTTCACCAATGATGAATTGATGTTTGGCATCATACAAAGACAAACGAGAACTTAAACCTAAGCGGTCAGGCATTGAAATAAAACGTTTTTTCCCTTCTTGCTTTAAAGATGATACGGATGTCTGACTTTTATTATTCTTTTCAGGTGCTTTAAAAAAGCTTTGATTAGAGCTGAGTGGAAACTTTAAACCTTCAAAAGGCTGATAAGCGGAAGGTAGGTTTTCTTGTAACATTTGCAATTCAGCAGGATCAAGTTTGCTTTGATTCATCCCTGAATCTTGGCTGATCTGACTAACTAACGTGTGTTCTTTAAAATAACGCTGCTGCAAAGCAATATCATACTGCCGTCTCAGCCACCAACGTGACAATTTATCATAATCATCAGGTGCAGCCTGTCCTTCGATCTGTAAAATCTGTGCTTGAACAGCATTGCCCCAGTCATGGTACAAACCATATACGCCTGCCAAATTTTCAATCAAATGATCGAGTTTTTGCATCTCAACATCTGCGACATATTTAGCGAAATTTTTCTGCATCGTCCAATGTAAAACCCCCAAGCTGACTGTGGTAATGACTAAAGTTGTCAGTAATACAGTCAAAAATAGACGTAATGCAATGGGAACTCGACGTATATTCAAATCAGCTCTCACACATTTTCTTCTCTATTTCACATTGTAACCAACAGTGCCTCAAAATACTCTCCATTGTTTCTACATCATTATTATTTAATCTTTAAAGAATGCAAATATTTACAACATCATTGGAGCAGCACAATGAAAGTAACAACTAAAATTGCGTTGGTTACAGCAAGTATGCTTAGCATCGGGGTATTAACTGCTTGTCAATCAACAGCTACACCGCAAAATGAACAAAATACTCGCATGATGGGATATCATAAATATGATCGTCATATGAGCCCAGAACAGCGTGCCCAATTTAAAAAAATGCGTGCTGAACGCCAAGCATTTCATAATCAAATTCAAAAAGCATGTGATGGAAAATCTGTGGGTCAGATGACTCAAATCAAAGCAGGCGAAAAAACACTAGATGGCACATGTAATATGGTGTTCCAAGCTGACCGTAAAGCTATGAGTGAAATGAAACGTGAGTTTCGTCATGATCAAGGTCGTATGATGCATGGTCATTCGGGTAATCATCATCGTGGTCAGCGTCAAATGCAAGCAATGACTGAGGAACAGCGGATACAAATTCAACAACAGCGTGAACAAAACCGTGCAGAACGTCAGGCTCGTTGGGATGCGATGCAAAAGGCTTGTGTAGGACAAAGCAATGGTAAAGCTATTCAAGTGAAATTAGGTGAAAAAATCATTAATGGAACATGCGTGGTAAGATTTCAACCGCAACGACCGATGCAACCACTTACACCTGCAACAAATCTAAAAACATCTTAATTTAAAAGAACAAATAAAAATCGCTCTTCGGGGTAATGCCAGTCAGTTAAGAAATTGACTGGCATTTTCTTGGATATTTTTGTGCTTTAATTTTCACGACTCGTGAACATTCTCTCTGCCTTTTTTCAGGTAATACAAATATTTTTGATTGTTCAAATAATTGTGCTAAATGTTTAGGTAAGTTTCCTGCTGACTCTAAAGGCGTATGTCTTAAGATATTGATAATACCTATGGATGCAATATGGAAACTGATCCTTAAAGGACTGACATTTGCATGTTGGGCGATAAATTTCATCTGTCGTCTCAAAATATTATAAGCTATAAATACACCCCACAATTCTTGATACACCAAATCAGGTTGCTTACTTCTTAAAACCTTTGAATCCTGTAAATCACTTTTAATTTCTCGATAACACATTTCTATTTCCCAACGCTGCATATAAAGCATCGCAAGGTCTTTGAATGGATACGCTTTAGAATCTGTCAATGATGTAATGTAACGCCTCGTTTTTCCTGCATATTCAACTTCAAGCAAACGGGCTTCCCAATAATCACCTAATGCTGGATTGATCTTTTTTGCTCTTGGTGAAACAGGCATTTTTATCTGAAAGTCATGGGCGGCATTATTGTGAATAACTTCATAACGAAGGTTATCTTTTGCACGCATCAACCAATGACTTTCTTCTGCCTGAGATTGCCAACTCACTAAAAAATCAGCAGAGAAGTAAGCACGATCAAATAAGGTAATACTATGAGCAGGTGCTTTTAATTGACTAGCTAAGGTTAATTCACCTTGATCCATACTGCCAATTTGGGCATCGATCATTTCATGTGTATTGGTATTCACAAGACAAGTTGCTCTAACTTGTGGATAAGGAACAACTGCTGTTTTCCCTTTAGAAGAGCCAAAGTGCTTAAAGTTTTCTTCGGTATGAGGCATAGACCAAACCACGCCGTCTACAGCACAAACGCACAGACCATGAAAGTTATTATATTGTTGTTGTGAGTCTTTAAGCCATGCCTGACTTAATGTTGAAAATAAAGCACTCATAGGTTCTAAACCTAAGCGCTGTCTTGCCTGTACCGATGCACTAGGTACACAGTATTCTGTTGTACCGAAAACAAGTTGTAATTGCTGAACTACATACCAAATTGGTTGGTTTCGAAATAGAGCAAGTCCAATGACTAACCAAACAACATGTTCAGCAGGAAGTTTTCTTTTTCGAATGGATGCTTTACCTGTTTGATTTAAGCAATCTTCAATCCAGTTTAAATCAATTAACTCACTAAATTGAGAAAGTGAAGGCAAGGTTTGTTGTAATGTTATATCTAAATTCTGAGATAATTTCATAAAAAAAAGAGCGTATTTACATACACTCTTTTTACAGCATTTTAACTTTTTTTGCTTAACTGACTGGCATTAGCTCTTCGGGGCGATTTTTTATTTTCTATCCAAATTTACTACTCACAGTTTTTATTTATCAGTTAAATTTGCATTCTATTTTCTTGATTTAGCAAAAATAGAGAAATTGGCATTATCTAACTCAAACTACATGATTTGTTTCTGTATTTAAATTTTTTTGAAAAAATTATGTTATTTTTACTTTTTACAATTCGTCATTCTGACAAAAGCATGACTGGAAATATCTTTTTACGATTTTGACTATTTGTGACCTTATTTTCCCTATAAAACTGTTTACACTCAAAGCACTTACACTATTCCAACTATTTTTCTTTGACTTTACAGTCACAGAGAAATCACACTGAAATACTTGTACGTTATTATAAGTTGTTGCACGATGTACATAACAACTATGTGTCGATGAAGACACACATCGTATTTATTAGGATTATAAATCTGGTCTAACCAGTATTGAGGAAACCGATATGCCACAATACAAAGCACCCTTACGTGATATGCAATTCGTTTTACATGAATTATTAAATGCTGAAGAACATTACGCTAAACTCCCTGCATACCAAGACAACGTAAGCCGTGAGTTGGTTGACCAGTACTTAGAAGCTGCTGCTGATTTTTGTGAAAATGAGCTTTCACCTTTAAACCAAGTGGGCGACCAAGAAGGTTGTACTTGGAATGACGGTGTTGTAACAACACCAACAGGCTTCAAAGAAGCATATCAAAAGTATATCGAACTTGGTTTCCCATCTCTTTCTGTGCCAGAAGAACATGGCGGTCAAGGTCTACCAGGCTCATTAGGTACTGCGATTTCTGAAATGGTCGGTTCTGCAAACTGGGCTTGGGGAATGTATCCAGGTCTATCTCATGGTGCAGTACGTACCATTGAGCATCATGGTAATGAAGAGCAGAAATCAACCTATTTACCAAAACTTGTATCTGGTGAATGGACTGGTACCATGTGCTTAACAGAGTCTCATGCAGGTTCTGACTTAGGTATTATTCGCTCTAAAGCTGAACCTCAAGCTGACGGTAGTTATGCAATTTCTGGAGAGAAAATCTTTATCTCAGCAGGTGAGCATGACATGGCTGAGAACATCATCCATATTGTACTTGCACGTTTGCCAGGCGCACCGAAAGGTACTAAAGGTATTTCTTTATTCATCGTACCAAAGTTCAATGTCAATGCTGATGGCTCAGTTGGCGAGCGTAATGCGGTGCGTTGTGGTTCGATTGAACATAAAATGGGAATCCACGGTAACGCAACTTGCGTGATCAATTTTGACAATGCTAAAGGTTTCTTGATTGGACCTGAAAATCGTGGTCTAAACTGTATGTTTACCTTCATGAACACTGCACGTATTGGTACTGCTGTTCAAGGTTTAACAGCGTCGGAATCGTCTTTCCAAGGTGCGCTTGCATATGCAAAAGATCGTTTAGCAATGCGTTCTCTTTCTGGTCCTAAAGCACCTGAAAAAGAAGCAGACCCGATCATTGTACACCCTGCTGTTCGTAACATGCTGTTAACTCAAAAAGCATTTGCTGAAGGTGGTCGTGCGTTAGTTTACTTCTTGTCGCAATATGCTGATATTGTAGAACAAGGTGGAACTGAAGAAGAACGTAAATTTGCAGATAACATCTTGTCACTTCTTACCCCAATTGCAAAAGCATTCTTAACTGAAACAGGTTCAGAATCAGCAAAACACGGTGTTCAAGTCTTTGGTGGTCACGGCTTTATTTCAGAACATGGTATGGAGCAAATTGTACGTGATACACGTATCTCTTGCCTATATGAGGGAACAACTGAAATCCAAGCACTTGACTTATTAGGTCGTAAAGTATTGGGGACTCAAGGTGCGATGTTGAAAGACTTCACCAAGATCATCCACAAATTTATCGAAGCAAACAAAGACAATGCGGACTTGAAAGAGTTCTTAGAACCACTTGCTGCTCTAAACAAAGAGTGGGGTGATTTAACGATGCAAATCGGTATGAAAGCAATGCAAAACCCTGATGAAGTGGGTGCTGCTGCAGTTGACTATATGTACTTCTCTGGTTATGTAACGCTTGCATACTTATGGGCACGTATGGCACTTGTTGCACAACAAAAACTTGCTGAAGGTACGACAGATGTAGACTTCTACAATGCTAAAGTAACGACTGCTCGTTTCTACTTTAAGAAAATCTTACCACGTGTACGTTCACACGTTGACGTGATTGCAGGTGGTTTAGAGCCATTGATGTCTTTAGATGCAGAACACTTTGCATTCTAAGTGACTGAAAAAACTGTACCCATGCGTACATAAATCAAGAAAGGACAGTCATAGCTTTGATTGTCCTTTTTCTTTATAAATAGACCTAAATTTTACTTTTATCAGTCTAAGCGTGATGTTTCAGTTTAGACTGACCCTTAACTTTAGTTTTAATCGAATAATAGGTGACTGACTATGCCAATTTACAATGCGCCCCTCACGGATATGCGTTTTATCCTTAATGATGTTTTTAACGCAGAACAATTCTGGCAAGCCAATGAAAACCTAGCACACCTTGATGCGGCAACAGCAGAAGCTATTTTAGAAGAAATGGCAAAATTTGCTCAAAATGTAACACTTCCAATCAACCGTACAGGTGATGAAGAAGGAGCAAAATATGAAAATGGTGCTGTGACCACACCTGCTGGTTTTAAAGAAGCATTTAAGCAATATGCTGAAGGCGGTTGGATCGGCTTAGGTGCGGATGAAGAATGGGGCGGTCAAGGCATGCCTAAAATGCTAACTGTGCTTGCAGATGAAATGCTTTTCGCAACAAATCCTTCATTCATGCTCTATCCACTGCTTTCTGTGGGTGCGGGTATGGCTTTGAACAGCTACGCTTCACAAGAGCAAAAAGAAACCTATTTACCTAAAATTTATTCAGGTGAATGGTCTGGTACAATGTGTTTGACTGAGCCACATGCAGGTACAGACTTAGGCATTATCAAAACCAAAGCTGAACCGAATGCTGATGGTACATATAACATCACAGGTACAAAAATCTTTATTACAGGTGGTGATCACGACCTCGCTGAAAACATTATTCACCTTGTTTTAGCTAAAACACCTGATGCACCTGCGGGTTCACGTGGTATTTCTTTATTTATCGTGCCTAAATTCATTGTAAATACAGATGGTTCTTTAGGTGAGCGTAACCCAGTCGGTCCTGGTTCGATTGAACACAAAATGGGCATTAAAGCTTCTGCAACCTGCGTTATGAATTTTGATGCTGCGAAAGGCTATCTGGTTGGTAAAGAAAATGAAGGTTTAGCGGCAATGTTCGTGATGATGAACTACGAACGCCTTTCTATGGGGATTCAAGGGCTAGGTGCTTCTGAATTTGCTTATCAAAATGCAGCACAATATGCGACTGATCGTTTACAAGGTCGTAGTGCCAATGGCGTTCAATCACCAAATAAACCTGCAGACAGCATTTTAGTGCATGGTGATGTACGTCGTATGTTGCTTAATGCTCGTGCAAACAACGAAGCTTCTCGTGCATTTGCAGTCTATGTTGGTCAGCAATTAGATATCACCAAGTTCTCAACAGATCCTGAAGCGGTTGCAAAAGCCAATAACCGTGTTGCACTCTTAACACCTATTGCGAAAGCATATTTAACAGATACAGCTTTTGACGCAGTAATTGATGCACAAATGTGCTTTGGTGGTCATGGCTATATCCGTGAATGGGGTATGGAACAATGTGTCCGTGATTTACGTATCGCGCAAATCTATGAAGGTACTAACGGTGTTCAATCACAAGATTTGATTGGTCGTAAAACCATTAAATGTGATGGAGCTTTCATTGCAGAATATATTGCTGAAATCCGTGACTTTGCCAACGATTTAGATGCTGATCTCAACTTTATCAAAGATGCCACTTTAGATGCTGCCACTGAAATTGAAGTAGCAACAAATCGTATTATCGAACGCTCTAAAGAAAATGCAGATTTTGCCAATACTGTTGCTGTAGATTATTTACACGCAGTTGGTTTGTTAAGCTTTACCTATATGTTTGCGCGTATTGCAAAAGCAGCATCAGCTAAAGAAGGTCAGTTCTACCAAGACAAATTATCACTCACACATTACTACATCCAACGTGTATTACCTGAATTAAGCTCACGTATTGCAAAGATTAAGTCTGGTGCAGAAGTAGTTATGAGCTTTAGCGAAGATTATTTTACGAATCAAGCTTAATTTCATTCGAAATAAAAAACGCTCGATCATTCGAGCGTTTTTTATTTCAACGCTTCTTCTTATTTCTTCTTAATCGTTAACAGCTCAATAAGCCGAAAACTTATAGAAAGCCCAAGATCAAGCCAAATAAAAAAAGACCACGTTTTGGAACGTGGTCTATAAAAATGGTGGCTATGACGGGACTTGAACCTGTGACCCCAGCATTATGAGTGCTGTGCTCTAACCAACTGAGCTACATAGCCGTAAACTGTGCGCGCATTATGTGTTGTAATCACCACTACGTCAAGCACTAATTTTAAAAATTTATTTGAAGTGAGCCGATAAGCCGGGTTCTGTCGAGAACGATCATTCCTCTAGGCGTACAATCACTCATACGCTCAAGCGACCTACCCGAATCCAGTACGGGCCGTACCTCAGGATTCCTATTTGGTCTTGCTTCTGGTGGGGTTTACCTTGCCGTGAACTGTTACCAGACACGCGGTGCGCTCTTACCGCACCCTTTCACCCTTACCCTCTTTCTTGGTTTCCTCAAAAGGAAATTGCAAAGATGGCGGTCTACTCTCTGCTGCACTTGCCGTCGGCTTTCACCGCCCAGGCGTTACCTGGCACCCTGCCCTATGAAGCCCGGACTTTCCTCCCCTGCTTCAATCACGGAGATCTCCACAGCAGCGATCGTTTGGCTCACTTCAAGGGGCGCATATTAGCAAATTTTCAACTCAATTGCTCGCACTTTTTTGAGCAATTAGTTTTTTATACTTATCCATCAACTGCTCTTGGCTCTCTTCATGATTTGGATCGGAAGGAATACAATCTACAGGACAAAATAAGGCACACTGTGGCTGATCATGATGCCCCACACATTCTGTACACAAATCAGGATTAATTTCATAAATGACTTCACCCATGAAAATCGCCTCATTTGGACAAACAGGCTCACACACATCACAGTTGATGCATTCATCAGTTATATATAAAGACACTCTACCAACCTTGTTGATGTTTGCGTTCAAAAGCCTCAACCACGGTTTGTGGTACGAACTTGGTCACATCACCTTTTAAACGCGCTATTTCACGCACCAATGTTGATGAAATAAATGAATATTGCTCAGAAGGTGTTAAAAATACAGCTTCGAATTTTGCATCCAGTTGACGGTTCATATTTGCCAACTGAAATTCATATTCAAAATCAGAAACTGCTCTTAAACCACGTAAAACAGCAGTTGCTTTTTGCTCATTAAAAAAACTCACCAAAAGTCCATCAAAACCAACAAATTCAACATTTGGCAGATGACTTAAAGACTTTTGCGCCAATGCCACACGCTCTTCTAAAGTAAATACAGGATTTTTATGATGTCCAATTGCAATCGCGACTACGACTTCATCAAACATTTTTGATGCACGGGAAACTAAATCGATATGCCCATTGGTAATAGGATCAAATGTTCCAGGATAGATGACACGAGTTTTAGACATCCATTTTTACTCTAGTTGTTTATGTAGGCATATAGTTTAACAAAAACTTATTTTTAAGCGAACCATCTCATTGCAAATGAAAGCACTTCACCTACAGTCAAGTTTGAGGCAAAATAGGATTAATCTTGGAATTTTTGAATTATGTCTAAAAATATTGTGGTAAAGAAAAATAATAGTGGCACCATTGCACAAAATAAACGTGCTCGCCATGATTATTTTATTGAGGAAAAATTTGAAGCAGGTTTGGCTTTACAAGGTTGGGAAGTCAAATCTTTACGTGCTGGACGTATGACCATTACCGAAAGTTATATTATTTTTAAAAATAACGAAGCATTTTTGTTTGGTTCACAGATTCAACCGCTGTTGTCTGCGTCTACACATGTTGTTCCTGAAGCAACTCGTACACGTAAGCTACTGCTTTCTAAGCGTGAAATCGAAAAACTACAAGGTGCCGTCAATCAAAAAGGCTACTCTTGTGTACCTTTAGCCTGTTATTGGAAAGGTCATTTGGTTAAAATTGAAATTGCTTTGGTAAAAGGTAAGCAGTTGCATGACAAACGTGCCACTGAAAAAGACCGTGATTGGCAACGAGATAAAGCGCGTATTTTTCATAAATAATGAGCTTAAATAAAAATGTGATTTCCCCGAATAACGTATCGCAATAAGGGAAACATATACGTTTTTACTGGTGTTTTTTATAATCTCATTCAATGCGTCATAGCGTATATTTAAATCAACGCTATGACTAAAAAGGCACATTCCCCTGAATCTCAACCTGCTCACCGCTTAAAGGCTGAGTAAATGCCAAATAACTGGCATGTAAAGCCATTCGTTTTAATGGGCTACGGCTAGGTTCAGGGTGATAAATTTTATCCCCTGTAATTGGATGCCCAATATGCATCATATGCACACGTAGCTGATGTGAACGTCCAGTAATAGGCGTCAGCAAAACACGAGTAATCGCTTGTTCTACATCATAACTTAGCGCTTGGTACAAGGTTTTTGCTGGCTTTCCTAACTCAAAATGAACCATCTGACGAGGACGATTCTCCCAATCAGTAATCAAAGGCACATCCACACTGCCCTCACCTAACAACCGCCCCTGAACCAAAGCAATATAGTTTTTGTGTACGCTTCTGGCTTGAAACATTTTACTGACAGCCACTTCCGCATCTCGATGTTTAGCAAACATAAGAATCCCTGACGTCGCCATATCTAAACGGTGAGTAATTTTTGCGTTTGGAAATTTATCTAATACACGAAAATAGGCACTATCATGATGCTCAGGCAAGCGTCCTGGAACAGATAACAAACCTGCTGGCTTTTCAATCACCACCAAATCCGCATCTTCATACAAAATTTTAAGTGGCTCTTGAGGAGGCATATACACAAAGTTATCATCTAAAGGCATGGTAAAAACCAATTTTTAACTTAAATCAGGAGCGAATTTTAATTTCTAAATACAAAATTTATCAACACTGATCGTAAATAAAATAGGGGCTTAGGAAGCTAAAGAGGATTTTCACGGAGTAGTTTAAGCAAATTGAGGTACAAATTATTGTGCCGATGATTGAAGCGATACTCCGTCTCTTTAAGATGCAGATAAAACATTTTCTTGTCAATTCCATTGAATTTAATTAAACGCTTTTTTGCATATCCCCAAAATGATTCAATCCCGTTTATATGCCGATCACCACATGCAAACTCATTGTTGCCATGATTAACACGTAAATGCTTATTGAAGCCCAAATCTACCAGACCATCATAACCACGCCATCCATCAGTATTAATCACTGAGTCCAGCTCAATATGACCTCTGACAATCCCTTGCAGCGTGACTTTGGAGCAATCAGATATAATTTCTGTATAGACATTACCTTCTCGTTTTAGTAATCCAAAAACGATCGTTTTTCCTGAAGCACCACGTCCCCGTTTACCACGAACACGACGTGCCCCAAAGTAAGATTCATCAAGCTCAACCACACCTTCAAAAGGAGAAATTTCTTCACAAGCTTGGGCTATTTTATGACGAATTTTGATGAAGATAGAATTGATAGATCGGACAGAAATATTGGTTAATTCAGCGGTGTCTGTAGCAGTAAAATCCATGGCAAAAAAGCGAATAATCTGTCTGAATTTCGCTTCTGTAATTTTAGAACGCAAATAGTATCTATTTCTATGTTTCATATTAGGAAGTTACCATATAATTTAGATATGTTTACTTCCTAAGCCCCTAAAATATAAGCATTAGATTCGATATTAAGCCATACAGATCGTAGTTTGTGATTTGCCGTGTGCTTTAGACTGATACATTAACTGATCTGCTTGATGAGTAGCATCGTCTAAATTTTTAGGCAATTCATCAAAAATACGAATCCCCATACTAAAATCTACACCGTATTGACGTTTCAAACCACTCATTAAAAAAGCTTCACGTAAGCGTGTTTCAAAAACCTCTGCACCTTTTTGATCAGTATCTTTGAGGAGCATAATAAATTCATCACCGCCCATACGCGCCACAATATCACTTGAACGTGCTACACTTTTTAAAACCTGTGCAAATGTAATCAGCACATCATCACCTTTACTATGACCATGTTGATCATTGACTGCTTTAAAGCCATCCATATCAATCAATGCTACCGCTATTTTTTGCCTTCCTCTGATTTTACCTTCGCGTAGTTGCTGGTATTGAATAGCAAAAGCACGTGTATTATTTAAAGTTGTTAAATTGTCTTGCATCGCCATCCTGGTCATTGCAGTTAAATTTTCACGTACTTTGATTAATAGAAAAGCCACAACACTAAAAAAACCTAAACGTGCAATCGCATTCCAATAAGGAGCAGCAATATGTTTATATTGATGTCCAGAAATAAAATCTGCATACAACCAAGTCAAACCTGAAACAAGAATAGTGATGATCGTTACTTTTTTATTATCAAACCAAGCTGCAATTGAAATCGGCACTAAATAAAAGACTGCAAAAGAGTATTCATAACCTGTCACAATATCGATCCATCCCCAAATGAAAATAATCAAGAGAATAATCATTCGACGAAGCAATGCATGTGTTGAAAGTAGTTTTTCAAGGATTTTCATCTTATTCATACTCTCAATTTTCAATTAAAATACCTAGAACTAAATTTAGCATTTTTACTAAGTTTAAATTGTTTAATTGATTCATCAGTTGTGGATTCGGATCAAGTTTGGTAAGTAGCATCAATAAAAGTTTGTATAATAGGCTGACTAAATAGGGTATTTAAACAGTTATATAAAGATGAAACTTTTAAATTTAGGCATTATATTATGCCTTACTGGTTGCACAGCTGTAGGCGAACAATCACCTAAAACTCTCCATCCATCTGCGCAACATACTTTACAACAAAGTGTATATCAATATACGCAAGACAAAACCCAATATCTATCGGCTTTTCATGACTTAAATCAAGATGGTCAATCTGATGCTGTGGTATTATTACAAGGTTTAGATTGGTGTGGTTCTGGTGGCTGTACCTTATTAATTTATCAAGGATTACCAAATCAGCAGTTTAAATTGGTTAATAAAACTACTGTGACTAACCCACCAGTTTACGTCAGCCAACAAAAAAGTCATGGGTGGAAAAATCTCATCGTCCAATCCCGTGGTTTAGGCGCAGTGCAATTAACTTTTGATGGAACAGCTTATCCAAGTAATCCGTCATTGCTTCCTGCTTTAACGACACAGCAAGCCTCTGAAAAGATGCAGCTTTTAATTTCAAATCCATAACCACCATATTGTTATTAATTTTAAATCAAGGTAATTTTTTACCTTGATTTAATTGGGTTTTGACTTAAACATTATAAAAATTTATTCTGATTTTACGAGAAAAGTAATTTTTAATAGGAACAATTATCATTTTAAATTCATAACACAATTTATTTAATCTTTCTTATTTTTAAAATTTCTGGGGCGTTCAGGAAAACATCATGTTGTTTACTTCAACTATTAAAACTTGGTAAGTTTTAATCCTATTGCCTATAAACTTTTGGTCTATAGCGTCCTAAGCCGAATCGAGATCTTGTGGATTTGTACTACACACACGTTGTACGCAACTGGTAGCAGGCTACTCTTTTCGATCCCATCACACCCTTGCGATCTATCATAGTAAAATGAATACGGGATTAATTCCCTAAGAATGCAATATTTTCACTAAATTTGAAAATATTTTTCACTATTTTATAAATATCAAAAAAAATTTCCAATTAAGCCTGATTTATGCATTTTTTTACGCTATTTATCGCTAAAAATGAGATATTTTTCTGTATCAAAACTCTAATTTTCCAAAGATTAGATGTAAATGTGAAGTAGTACACTTCTATACATTAGAAAATATCTACTGAATGCCAAACTAACTTTTATAATTGCATGCAAATTGCCAAGGATTATTAGAAATTAAAATTGATGACAAAAGTAATTTAGTTAAAAGCAAAAATGAAAATGCTCTATGGACAGTATGCAAAAAATAGCTCGTATATTTTAAACTAAAATGGTGCTTGATAAATGTATGGCTATTTTTGTTTATCTTATAATTTTGCTGAGAATTTTTTAGGGTATTTGGGAAAACATCATATGGTTTACTTCAACTATTAAAACTTGGTAAGTTTTAATCCTATTGCCTATAAACTTTTGGTCTATAGCGTCCTAAGCCGAATCGAGATCTTGTAGATTTGTACTACACACACGTTGTACGCAACTGGTAGCAGGCTACTCTTTTCGATCCCATCACACCCTTGCGATTTATAATAGTCAAATCTGAGCGGGATTAATTTCCTAAGTTTTACCTTTTCATTAAAATTTTAAAAAAAATTTCCACAAAAATAGCTTTAAAGCATATTTTTTTCCAAATCTATAAAAATAACCTAATTTTTTATGCTTAAAATCATCATTTTTTCGAATTTTTAACGTCAAATTGTATAAGCTTCAGTTTAAGGTTTTCAAAAAAGTTTAATGGCTGAGTGAAGTCTT
This sequence comes from Acinetobacter defluvii, assembly GCF_001704615.3. Taxonomy (NCBI): domain Bacteria; kingdom Pseudomonadati; phylum Pseudomonadota; class Gammaproteobacteria; order Moraxellales; family Moraxellaceae; genus Acinetobacter; species Acinetobacter defluvii. The sequence continues at coordinate 775,388 of NZ_CP029397.2, read as the reverse complement.
AACTTTAGTTTGTTTATAGCATTGTGCCAAAACGTCACTTTCACCATTTAAAAAATATAATAAATATTGTCGTGCTGTACCAAAATCAATATTTTTGAAATCAATGTAGTCTTTAATTTTACGCGTAATTAAGCCAAAGACATCTTTTTGTGGCGTGATAACCACAATGTCACTTTCGATTCTAAATTCTAAATCAGCCGAGCGCGAAAATGCATTTAAGCTTAATTTTAGCGTTTGCTCTGTTTCCAAATCAGTCACAGTAAAACTCGCATTATCACCATCAAATTGAAGTTGACGTACCAAAAGTTGTCGCCAGTTTATATTATCAAATTTGATTAATGTTTGAATTGCTGTCAATTTCCCTGATGCTTCATCACCACCTTCTTGTAAGTTTTTCGGTGTATGAATCACTAAATCAAATGTTTTCATTGTTATTCATCCTGTTAAACAGGAACATCTTAACAATTAATTGAGGCTAATCCTTTGAATTTCCGATGAATAAACAAATCATAGCCCATTTTTACGCAAGTCTATTTGTGCATAACAAACAAAAAAATACCATTAAAATTAAATGGTTAATAGATTAAAAGACACAACATTTTTTACATGCCTCTATTTTTTCTTTGGGCCAATTCATTCTGGCTCTTTTATGTGCAAGTTCAAAATCGGCAAAATAACCGATTAAAATTTGATTATCTAACTTCGGCATATCCACACAGCCGAGGGTTGCATTATGCATTTGATATGATCCGTTGACTAACGGATTTTCATCTACAATAAATTTAATCATGTCATTCCCCAAATTATTTTTATAAAATTCAACAACAAGAAAACCATAAAAAAATTATGTGTTTAACCACAACTTAAAATTAAGCTCTTTATCAATAAAAATCAAACTTTTTAGATAAAATTTTATTTTAATATTTTTCAAAATATATAAGAAAAATACTGGATAAGTATTGAATTATTCTCAATTTATAAGGCTGATGGATTAATCTTATTTTTGCTTTTTGAACGCACCCAACGTACAACCCAAATCATCATTATCACACCCACGATCACCACCAAGACAGGAACAAGAAAAGACAAGATTGATACTAGGATTGCCCCAATCCATTCAGCAGTAGATACGATGGGATTAGCAATTCCACCCGTTGTTGCGGTAGACACACCACGTACTGCAACTGTGCTCATTTGTACTGCAGTCGCTGTACCACCTCCTACAATAATGGCTGCTGCCCAAGCTGCAAATTGAGACATTTCCCCACTACTGACCGCCATCGTGCTTAATGTACCTGCGACCATCGCAGCAGGTGTCGCAATACTATCTAAAGCATTATCGACCCAAGGAATGTAATATGCTGCAATTTCGCAAAGTGTTGCGATCCCCAGAGCAATACACACGGATGGTAAGGCTAACCATTCAAAGCCTTTCATGGGTTCAAACCATCCAATCAACGCTGCGATACTCATGACCAATAAAGGTACAAAAACGCGAAAACCGCAAGCAGCACTTAAACCAATGCCGATACATAAACCAAGACTTGTTTCCATGCTGTTTGTCTGCCCATTTGATATTTATGCTAATAAGTTAGCAAAAAGCCCTATTGAGTAATAGGGCTTTTTTTAAAACAGGAAATAGCTGTTTTGCTTGTGCTGCTTAGGCATTCTTGTTGTTAAATTGATTGCCAAGGCATTTGGTACACGGAGGTAAACGATCAGTACCAATTTCTAAGTAGACACGGTGTCCGCATTGAACACAAAAATAGAAGCCTGTTCCAGGTTTTTGACCAGCAGTAACCATTTTTGTTCTCCATATGATTTTAGAAATGGTAGGATCAGTATAACCCTCTTGTGATGAATGTCTATTGATCATTTCGCCAATTGATATTGGCATTTAGGCTAAACATGATTTTCAAATAAAATTTGACTATCGATATTCGTTGAATACTTAAATTCAAAATATTTTAGTAGCTTTAACTTATATTTCACTTTTAACTATTTTAATATATTTAATTATTACAAACACTTATATCAAAATTAAAAGTTTTTAAATTGTTGTTTTAATAATATTTTTTAAAGCACATTTGCATAAAAAACGAATTTTAAAAATTTAGATGATGCACCTGAACATCACTTAGACAATATACAGTTAACAATTTGTTATATTTTATTCGATTTATAATTGCCTTTATTTCTGAAAAATTACAAAAAATAAGTCTTAGGCGCTCAACGATTTGCTCAGCGCCTTAAAGTTATTTGATAAATGCGGAGTGAAATTGAATATGCTGCTCAATAAAACTCGCAATGAAATAATAACTATGATCGTATCCTTCACGCATGTTTAAAGTGATTGGATAATTTTGATCTTTACAAGCATTCAGCAAAAGCTCAGGTTTTAATTGCTCTTGCAAAAATGCATCTTCACTTCCTTGATCAATTAGAATCGGCAATTGCACCGCATTTGCCTTGATCAGCGCAACCGTATCATATTGCTGCCAAAGCGTCTGATCTGTTCCAAGATAAGCGGTGAATGCTTTTTGCCCCCAAGGAACTTGAGAGGGTGCCACAATCGGAGAAAATGCAGAAATACTTTTATAGATATTCGGATTTTTTAAGCCAATGGTTAATGCGCCATGCCCTCCAGCACTATGCCCCATAATGCTTTGAACTTTATTTGTAGGGAAATTTTGATCGATTAAAGTTCTTAACTCATCAACAATGTAATCATACATTCTATAATTTTTTGACCAAGGTTCTTGAATTGCATTCAAATAAAAACCTGCACCTTGTCCTAGATCATAAGCAGCATCGTTTGGAACGTCCTCACCTCTCGGACTAGTATCTGGCGCAACAATAATTACCTTATGTTCAGCAGCATATTTTTGCGCACCAGCTTTAGTAATAAAGTTTTGCTCATTACAAGTAAGACCTGAAAGCCAATAAATTACAGGTAATTTTTCATCTTGCTCATGTGATGGTATATAAATTGAGAAATTCATTGAACACTTCAATACATCTGACTCGTGCTTATAGACGTCCTGCCAACCACCAAATGAAGCATGTCTTTCTAATCTTTCCACGATGAATACTCCTACAATTATAATTTATCTATAGACGCTGAAATAAGCAAAAAATATTGGAGATTGATTTAATCAAGCAATATCAATGCACAGGCTTGATATTTTTATATGATGACATCATATCGCAGAGAATCTAAGCATTGGATTTTAAAATGGATGTATGAAGCACATACTAACCCTTAAATCACTCAATTAAATTAATAATCAGCCTAAAAACAGCCATCTTTTATGATCAACATATTACTCTCCAACTAAGAGATTTAGCTTAAATCTATTACCTCACTATTGCGTTGCAACATTTAACACGGGGGTAGCTTTAGTTACTGAGCTTAGAGGTTGCTCTGTATTGGGTGCTGACAAGTTACTTTGTGGAAATAAATGCTGTTCTAACTGAGGTAAGACCAATTCGATATTTTTACCCATTACCCATTGCGGTTCAGAGGGTTCAAAACCTTGAGCATTTTCCCATTTTGCCACAGTTTCAGAAGCTTGTTCGAATGCAGCTTTCAATGTTGTTTGTTCACGCATTGCTTGATCAAAAAAAGCACGTCCAAAATAAGTATAATCCGCCTCATTTGAACACCCAAAAGATGCCCGATCTGCTGCTGATGCAGTAATAATTAAGGTATCAAGTGCTTGTAAAGCAGGAATAAAGCTTCCTGAATAACATGCTGAAATCACGATTACTTTCCAACGGATACCTGACTTATCTAAGGTATCACGTAACCATTTTGGATCAACATCGTTCAGATCTAAAGGATCATTTTCCATTTCGAACTGATTTTGTAAACCATGTGATGTCATATATAAAAACAAAACATCACTTTCACGATTCATTTGCTGACCAATACGGCGTAGTGCTAACTCCATACTTGTTTTTGATGCCAATGGAATTGTGGTACGTGTTTCTAAATTATTAATCAGTGCTATTGAACGTCCAAAAGTACCAAAACGGGTATCAAACTGCTCTTTAATGCGTTCGATTTCGTACTTAAAAACATCTTGATAACTTACACCTGCCACACCTAAAAAATACCAATGCGTCTGTGCAAACTCGCCATATTGGATTTGCTCCAGTGCTTTATTTAAAACATTGCTTTGGGCATAAAAAGCATCTTCTGCAAAAGTTGGTGGAACATCTTCAACTTTCCAAATCGGCTGGTCTTTGACCGACATTTGCCACACCACCAAAGTAAAAAGTGTCGCTAAAATAATAAGCGCTCGTTCCCACCACGGCCACTGAAGCTCACGAGCAAACACCCAAACTACCGCCAAACTTTGCCAAACGAACAACACCATAAAAATGATAGGTAGGTAGTCATAGGTAAAATTTGGGAGGTAATCCAAAGAACCCAAAAACTGAATAAAACTTTGTAAAAATGCGATATGCGTATCTAGTACCAACCATAACAAGGCAGGCACAAGCATTAAACGAGGATTTTCAGTGCGTTGTGATAAGAAAATCCCCACAATTAAAGCAATAAAAGGCCACAAAGCGTAACTGACGAGACCTTGTCGATTAAAAACACCACCCTCGCCTGCGACTAACCAACTAAATAGCGTATTGGCACAGCCCCCCAAGATACCCCAAAAAATTAACTGTAAAATAGAAGGACGAACAATTTGTAATGCTTTACGCGATCCAAGAAACAACCAAAGTCCCGCACGTTGATTACTTTTGAAATCATGCCAAAAATTAATGGAGGGTTTAAGGTCTATCATAAAGCTTCTATAGTTGCAGGTGGCTTAAATCAGCATAGTTAGTTTATGCTTGCTTAAAATATTATCAATGTATATTTCGACTATATAACATTTTTCTGTTGATTTTTGAGGCAGTTACCAAAATCCTCATAAGCCATCAATGAAAATAGGCATCAAAGCGACAAGCATCTCCTTGCCATTGATGATCAGGCTGTTGATCGTTCAAAAAAACAGCAAGTCTTGGTCTTTTTACCACAACTCGCTTCGCAATAGTTTGGGCTAAGACTAAAAGATGATCTCCCAAGTCCATTTCACCATCTTCGGGCAACAACATATGCAGAAGCTGCATTTGTTTTTTAACTTGTGCCTGTTTTTTGAGGGCATTTTGATTTTGATCACGCTGTGGAAACATGGGATCTAAATACACCACATCAAAGCTATGTTGCTGTTCAGTTTGTTGTTGTAAAAACTGGTTCGAATCTGAAAATACCAAATGAATTTTTGCCACAATTTTAGCTAAAAAAGCATCGTGTTCAGCTTGTGCTTTGGAATCTTCCAGTAAGGTAAATAAAATCGGATGACGCTCAACTAGAGTCACATCAGCACCTAAATGTGCCATCAACAAACTATCATGTCCTAAACCTGCTGTAGCATCTATCAGTTTTGGCTTCTCTGCTAAGTTACATGCACGTGCAATCATTTCCGACTTTAAACTGGCACGTTTTAAACGGGGAATCTCTGCTTTCCAATCCGGCTGCATTTTCATCCCATTGGCACAGAGCCATAAACCCTGCTCATCAACACACAATGCTATTTCAGGATTTAATCTTAAAAATCGTGCATTCAATTTATCGATTTGCACTAATTTTACCTCAACCCCACGTAAAGAAAGCACAGACTGGTAAGACTGTGCTTTCTCTAAGTATTTGATTTCGGCAAATAAGCGAAACTCGCTTACCATAATCTCCAACCTGTTAATGCAAATAACAAAATAATCAAACCAGAAACGATACGATACCATGCAAAAACCATGAAATCACGTTTTGCAACATACGCCACTAACACACGAATAAGGATCAGCGCTGAAACAAATGATACTAAAGTCCCAAATCCTATAACCAGCCAGTCCTGTGTCCCTTCAAACACATGATAACTTTGATATAAGTCTAATACCCCAGCACCAATAATGACAGGAATGCCCAAGAAAAATGAAAACTCAGTTGCAGCCTTTCGTGAAACCCCAAGCATCATTGCACCAATAATGGTTGCGCCTGAACGAGAAGTCCCAGGAATCAAAGCCAAAACTTGAATTAAACCAATATAAACCGCTTCTTTAATGGAAATATTTTCAACTTCTTGTGCATTGACCTTAGGTGGATGTTTCTCAACCCACCAAATAATCAAACCACCGACAATTAAACCGATCGCAACTGAAATATCATTAAATAATAATTCTTTTACTGTTTGTCCAAAAGTCACCCCGATCAACATGATTGGAATCGAGGCAAGAATTAAACTAATACCTAAATGACGTCCTTTAGGTTCGCCCGAAACTAAACCCGTTGCAGCACCCCAAAGTTTTGCCCAGTATTCATAAATAACTGCTGCAATTGCGCCCATCTGAATGGCAATCACAAAAACATCACTTTTTTCTTTGGTCCAAAAGTTCATCAGCTCAGAGGCAAGAATTAAATGCCCTGTACTTGAGATTGGAAGGAATTCGGTGATCCCTTCAACAACCCCCATAATTGCTGCTTTTAAGAGCAGTAAAAGATCCATATTTAATCCTAAAAATTAAGGTTTACCTTGTTCTGGAATTTTTTTCCACGCATCATCACGCAAATAAACAGGCAATGCCAATTCAGCGCTTAGCCATTGTTTTTGTAAAGCTTGTTGACGTGCAATTGTTGCAATATCTTCAGCATTTGCAATTGAAGCTTGAAACTCTATCGCACCATCCTTAACTAAAGATGAACCAGAGCCGACTAAGGTAAATTTTTGATATTCAGAAGCTTGTTGATAATCTAATAATTTTTCTTCGTCTACAAGTTGCATAATGTTATTTTCATCTAAACGAAAACTTGCCATATAGACTTCTTTCATACGTGCATCGAGTACTGCTGATACTTCAACAAGTCCATGCAAACGATACGCTGCTTGTGCCAAAGCCTGTAATGTCGATACGGGAATCACTGGAATATCATTGACCCAAGCCAAAGCTTGTGTGACTGCAGCATTGATCCGCACACCACTAAATGAACCAGGACCACGACTAAAAGCGATTGTAGTTAAATCAGAGTTTTGTATTTGAGTTTGTGCAAAACCTTGCTCAATCATTGGTAAAATGGTTTGAGTTTGTGCCTTTGCTCGTGCATCAAGTTGAAAAAAAAGTGTTTTTGTTTCATCAACAATTGAAACGGAACACTGCTCATTGGCAGTTTCCAATGCCAGCAATTTCATGCACAACCTAATCTGTCTTAAAAATGTCTACTATGATACTCCACTCATAGCATTCATGCGACTATTTCCACGTATATTCCAATACACTCAATACAAAAAAGCCAAGCAAATGCTTGGCTAAAATTTAAAAATTAATTTCTTCTAAATCTTTAAAATCTTCAAAATGAGCAGCATAATGCATTGCACTCATTTTTAAGCGCACTTCTGCTTGATCATCCAAAGTTTTGACAACACGTGCAGGTGAGCCGACCACCAAAGCGTTATCTGGAATCACCTTACCCTCTGGCACCAATGCATTTGCGCCGACAATACAATTTTTGCCGATCACTGCATTGTTTAACACCACAGCATTGATACCAATCAGGCTATTATCCCCAATTGTACAGCCATGTAACATCGCTTGATGACCAATCGTCACATAGTTACCAATATTCAAATCAATGCCAGCATCTGTATGCAGAACAGCATTCTCCTGAACATTACTAAAATCACCGATTCGAATACAGCTATTATCGCCACGAATGACTGCGCCATACCACACACTAACTTTCTGTCCAAGTTCAACTTGACCAATTACCGTCGCATTGTCCGCAATCCAACCATCAAATGGCTCATGTAAGGCTTTAGGTGAATGTCCTTTAAACTTATACATCATGTGCAATACTCCTATCTGAATGAATTTTCCTATGTAAATCTTCTTGTCGCAAAATCCTATTTTTTATTTCTTATTTGAGAATGAAAATTGGGTGAATTAAGTAAAAAAGGCCAATTTTTTTGATAATCCAAACCATACTGAAATAAAGACATTAAAATACGTGCGGTTAATCCCCAGACTACTTCATTTTCCACTCTTAAACTTGGGAAATAAACAGATTGATGTGCCAAACGCACTTCATAAGGGATCGGTTGCGATTCCATAAGATTTTTTAAAGGTGCATAAAAAATTCGGTCAATTTCAGTCGGCTGTGCAATTAATTTGACATCAGGTGGAATCAACCCTACGACAGGTTTTACTGTCATACCACTACGTGCCCGTTCCATTGGCAAGTCACCTAACAAAGTAACTTGATATGGGTTTAATGCGGTTTCTTCCCAAGCCTCACGCAAAGCCACCACAATATTACTGGTATCTCCTGGGTCTCTTTTGCCGCCTGGAAATGAAACTTCGCCAGCATGATTATTTAAATATGCAGAGCGTCGTGTTAATAAAATCTTAGGATCTTGCTCTTGAGTAATTGCGATTAATACAGCAGCTTGTGCAGGATAAGTTCGCTTAGCAAAACGTAATCGTTGCTGCAATACTTGTGTTAATAATTGCTCCTGCATAAAACCTCTACTCACCTCTTTTTTGTTATATAGACATCATATATGAAATTTTGTACATAAGGCTATAAATGATGCGAAAGTACTAAAATTCAGTTATGCTGAGTGATCTTTTATTTTCAATGAAGCCTATGCGTTTTTGTACAGCCTGTGGACATACAACAATAGAAAAAATTCCTTTGGGTGATCATAAAGTTCGTAAAGTATGTACCCATTGTGGCACTATTCACTATGTTAATCCGAAAGTGATTTGTGGCGCACTTGCACTTTGGGACAACAAAGTTTTACTGTGCCGCCGTGCAATTGAACCGCGCTATGGTTTATGGACTTTACCCGCAGGCTATATGGAGTTGTTCGAAACCATGGAACAAGGTGCTGCACGAGAAACACGCGAAGAATCCGAAGCTGAAATTGAAATCGAACAACTTTATTGTATGTACAATATCCCACGAATTGGGCAAATCTATGTACTATTTAAAGGCAATATCCTTGAGGGACAGTTTGGTGCAGGTGAAGAAACCATCGAAAGCCGTTTGTTTGAAGAAAAAGATATTCCTTGGACTGAACTTGCGTTCCCCAGTGTAGAAAGAACCTTACGTCATTATTTTGAAGACCGTAAAAATAATCAGTTTCCAACACATTTAGAAACCTTAGGTACACGTTTAGATCAAACTGGTTAATTTTAAGCAATAAAAAACCATCTCGAAAGATGGTTTTTTATTTTAAATGATGTATTTACTACTGCTTAGTTTTAATTTGATAACAGCTTGGTAATTCGACATCCAACTCACCAAAAGTACGCTTCGCTAACTCTTTTTGTGTGTCAGTAATTTTATCTTTATTCCCTGCATTATAGATAGTTTGATAAACTGCTTGCATATTTGCCCATTGTGCAGTGGTCGCCTTATTCCCATTCCATCCTGTAATATTGATACCACGTTCTGTCGTTCCATCACTTAACAAACGTTGCAAATTCAAACGCACACCGCCTGCCGATAACGTATTATCTTCACTAATTGATGGGCCTGGCAAATAGACAATTGCATCATTTAACCCCACCAAAGCACCATCAATATTTCCAAAGATAGGATTGGCTAAAATCATACGAATCGTAATTGATTTATCTGGGTCAGTCGTGGTGTAGTTTGCAGCGCCAGTTGTTCCTATACGATATTGTTGTACATTATTGTTGTCTATATAAGTTGCGGGATTTACAGTACTACATTCTTTTGATGTCAGATCATTTGCTGTCGCATTTGGACCAATATTGGTACGAATATCGCCATGCTCATCAATTACAATCCCTAACTTCACTGGGGAAATGCTTTTATCATTAAAGTTAAAGATAATATTGGCATATAGTGGAAAGATATATTTTTGACCTGTTTTGACAGTGTTTACCGTACGGAAAACTTTATTGGTTAAGTAGGTTGCAGGATTTGACTTATAAATATCAATTGTACCAGTAAAGTTTTCATTGCCTTGGGTTTGACGCCATTCACCATATACCGTTTTATCCGTTGGTACTTTATCTGTATTTAGAACTCGCTTATACATATCTTCTGTACCAGCGATGTTGCTACCATTGATTAAACTGCCTTGTATTAGCTGCAAGTTATCCGTTGTATTTTTCACTGATTTAAAAATAAAAGGTTTTTCAATTTTATTATTATATTGACTAAGCAACGCACCTTGCGCATCTGCATTTAATTTTTGTGGCTTTGCTTGGGTCAGAAGTGCATATTTGAGTAATGAATCACTAATTTGATTCCCAGTTTCTTTTTGGGTTGGTACACCTGTCCACTGTATTGCATAACCTGTACTATACCCCTCACGAGTGGTCAACAAATACATATTTGCAACAGTTTCTTTTTTACTATTGATCGTACTTTTACCACTAAAACCACGAATATCAACATTTGCACCGCTAAAGATCAAGAAGTTAGTTGTATAAATACCTACTTGATTTTGTTTAATTAAACGATCCGCCGCTTGCTGTGCAGTTTCTTCAGTAATAGAGCTAACATCTAACCAAGGCTTAATAATTCCAATATAAGTACCATCCTTAAAGTTTTGTACACTAATATCAGATTCAATATTTTTAAGATCTTCTTTGAATTCTTTTGATAAAGTCAATGGTTGGATATCACCAGCAACCATTTCTATATTTTGTTTAACTCCAGCTGCTTGGAAGATGCGAACTAAAGCCGTTAGGACTCTAAACGTTTCATCATTAACATTACTGCTTGCAATTGCCTTACCGGTAAGCCCATTTGCCATATCCATAAGACTAATTTGAGCTGGCTGATTATTTACTTTTAATGGTCGAATTTTAGCCAAATCAACCGTACCTAAAGATATTTTTCTTGAGGATTGTGCACCTTGAATATAAAAGTTTACCTTATCACCAGCAAGACATGCCCCCGTGGCAACACTGCTCACCATTTCAGTCACAAAATGATTATTTTTATCACTACTACAATCAAAATTAAGCCCAGCAATTGGATAATCCACAACAAAAGATTGACATTTATTATCAACTTTATCTTCACAACCATTACTAGTCGTGCTTACCCCTTTGTTCGGATCTTCATGAATAACCGCACTCTCACCACCACCGCCACATGCTGAAAGTGCTGCAACTAAACCTGTTAAAGCAAAAGGTAATATAAATTTTTTTTTCACTGTTAAATATCCTTACTGAATAACGCTCAGTTTAATTTGTCCTTGATTGGTTAATTCATGATTTTGAATATCGATTGCTTCCGATAAAGGGGTCATAAATAAATAATGTGCTGAGTCTGGTTTCTTAAGTACACCTTCAAGCGAGGCATAATGTGTTGTACTTTCATTTTGCTCTTCATTCTTAAAGCCACTTACACCCTCTACTACACAGCCTTTTTCATCTAAAAATACAACTAAAGGCCAATAATAGCTGGGTTTCTTTTGAGAGGATGCATAAGATGAAAATAAAATATTTTGGATATCTGCATCTAATTTAACAATCTCATAGGCGAAATTTTCTTTAATAGGCGCGACAGGAAAAAAACTCACTTCTTGATTTTTCAAAGACATAGTTTTTGCTTTTTCCACTTTTTTACCCGTAAAACACGATTGCTCTAAAGTTTGTATGACTTGTTCTTTAGGTAAGCGATAATATGTTGTCGCTAAGGTAATTGCTTTATGCTCTAAAGGCTTACGTTGACGAATCCGATCCAATAAGGACTGGCTCAGACCTTTTTGACGTTCAACCGTTTCAAAACGCCCTCCAACCATTGCACCTGTTTCAGGCATAACATAAAAACGTTTTTTGCCTTCCAAGTTAAATTCACGCTCCTCTAAATATTCATTATTAACATATTGAACACCATCAATTTCAGTAATATTTGCATTTTTTGGAGTATCTACAGGTTTTTTATTTTCCTGTACTTTTTCTACTTTCTTTTCTGGGAAAACTTCAGTCTTGTTATTAGAAGATATGACTTGATTATTTTCTGTGGGGGTTAAACTTGCTGGCTTAGAGGGAGATATTGGCTTAATTTCTTGATGAGTGGGTTGTATATCTTTTTGTTCAACCGTTTCAACTTTTTTAATCCCTGAACTATCTCCTAAACGATTTATAGTTGTTTGGGGGCTTGGCTGGTCAGGCTGAACAGCCAACTTATCTTGCGCAATATTTGTTGCATGATTGCTATTTTGTTGTTTTTGCTGAGAGGATAAAGGAACAACTGCTGTTGTAGCCTGAGATTTTTCAGCGATAGGCGCTTGTTGTAAGGATGCCGTACTTGCTTGTGAGTTTTGCTTCTTTTCAGCTTGAGACTGCGTTTTTATTTTTTGCTTATTTTCACTTTCTATAGGTTTTTGGACGATGATTGGTCGCCCATCTGGACCAATAATAGTATAAAAATTAGCAGCATAAGTTACTGGTACAATACTCATAGCTAAAAATATTAAACTTAGTCTCATGATGCTAATTTCCTTATTATGAAACAATATTACCATCTGGTTCTATAATTCAGACCCAAAATGGTTACTTTTGTGTTGGTTTTGACATCTAAACCAGCGTAAGGGTTTAATAAAAGGTTATCCACACCTGTTTTGTTGGCCATACTACTTGTATTGGCAGGAATATTATCTCGACTGCGTAAGAAGCCAACTGACAAGTCAATATCAGTATCTTCATCAAATCGATACCCCAAACCTAAACCAAACAATTGAGCATTGTTAATCGGAACCAAGGTATTACGTTTATCATTTGGAATAGCACTTGCACGAGGTTCATAACCTGCTCGCAGTTTTAAACGATCTGTTGCAGAATATTCAACGCCTATTCCCCAACTCCACGGAGATTTAAAACCTAAAGGAACAGATAATGAAGTATCTGTTACGTTATTCGATAATAGTTTGGCGATTTTAAGTGCTGAAATTTGTCGATCAAACTCAAACTGGAATTTTTCCCATGCTTTAAAATCCGTCCATCCCAAATCAAAATTAACTTGTAAGTCAGGTAAAATCTTATATTTGACCCCAGCTTGGAAATGCGCTGGATATTCTAAATCCATCGCAATTAAACCAGATTCTGTGGGTGGGATATAACCAGGAAAACCTAAAATTGCGGCAAGAATTTGCCCGGTTGCAGAAGAGTTTAAACCTTTAATCAACTCACGCGGTGCATTTGCAACATCAATAAAGTACTTACCTTTCATGCGCATTTTTGCAGCACTTTGATAGACCATACCAAAACCAAATTCTTCAGTTGGTTCCCAGAGCAAACCAAGGTTATAACTTGGGCTTAAGCTTTGTTCTAAAGTAACATCTAAAGACGCAAATTTATTAAAAGGATTGATCGTTTCATCCGCATTACATAAGCCAAATAACAATAAGTCAGTAATCACGTTAGAGTTCTCTCTAAATGGTGCACATACAGACTCATCCACCATACGCAATACGCCAATCATTTCATTTGGGAAACGTAGGTCAGTTTTTAAAGCCATCGCATTATATGACATACCGATCGATGCACCGATGGATAGCTCATCATTTACTTCATATGCGATAGAAGGTGATAGATAGGTAATACGTTCGATCGCTACTTGTTGCCCCATATAATTACCAGGGTTACCATTTTCAGAGCCAAAGCCCGCCACCAATGGCGCATACACCGCTGTTGCATAAGTCAGTTTAGAACCTGGAGGATTATAAGATATTCCGCCTGTAGGGGCTAAGACTGGCCAACCTTCACCTAAATCTACTACCTTTTTTAGTATTGGAATATATAAACTTGCATATTCCACATCTCCAGCGACAGAGCCTTTATAATCTGTACATAAATTAGAAGGATTATCTGGCGTATCATTACAAATCAGAGGATCATCAGAATAACCAAAAACATTATATCCTGGTGGCGCACTGAACTCTTTCTGAATATCAAAGTTTGCAACAATACCTTGTACATCTGTTTGCAACCCTTTTAATTTTGTTAATGCCGCAGGGTTAAAGTGAATCGCACTAATACCTGGTGGATCAGCAGTTACAGCATTCCCCATAGATAATGAGCGAACATCAACAGATAAGTTTAAACCTAAATGTGCAAAAACCTGTGTTGAACATCCCGTTAAAAAAAGCGCAGTCACTAACGGGCGTAAGCGTGGGTATTTCATACCACCTCTCCATTAGCTCGCTTTTTTCTTACCGAAACCTAAAATATCTAGCGGGAAAGATAAACCTAAAGAAATATCAGGAGAATCCTCTGTTAAACCAATTCCTAAAGTTCCATTTACAATTGTTTCAGGAGATACACGCACCCCTAACGCAATCGAAAACATGCCACTTGATTGATCTGAGGCTTTAAAGGATTCCCCATTGGTATATGTAAATGAAGTATTGGTATTAAATGTTTGCTGATATGACATTGTCATTGAAACATCATAGTTAAAGGAATAAGCAAAACCAAATGAGAAGCCCCCTGTAATGCCAGGCTCAAACTCATCTAGAATACGAGGACCAGCATCCCCGCCCCCACGTACCTGATTTAATCCCGTTTCTTTAAAACCATAATTTCCTGAAACTGAGGCAAATAGGACAACAGGATCAATATATTTACGTGTACTCGCTCCAACACCTACAGAATAATAGCCTTTACCTGTTGATAACTCAGTCACAGGATTGATTTCATATGGACTATCGCCCGTTTTGGTTGAAATATTACCAAATAAAATAAGTGGTAAACGTCCAGCTTTTAAAGGAAATGGCTCCCAACGCGCCCCCAAGTTAATATCGCCGATACCTGCAGCGGTAGTATCTTTTAAGCTGTCTGATTTTGCAATAAATGGGATAGAAGCACTAAAAGTTAAGTTGTCTAATACGCCATACTGTGCAGTGAAAGTGTTGGTAATTGTATGACTTGCATCTTCGTCAACACGTAGTTGATATAAATTCCCATCATTCATTGCAGCATTGAATTGCTGATCCCGATAATAAGAATAATCTAAATCATAAAATGCTGAAATATCACCTTTTTTGATTAAAGAATATTGACGCTCATTGGATGTAAATACCTCTTGCAAGTTAGTTTCCTGAGTCGCATCCCCTTCTTTTTGTTGTAACGCATCTGCAGCCTGCGAACCTGCTGATGGAACTAAAGAAGGCGTTGCCTCCTTATCAATCTCTACAGGTTGAGATGAAGAGGTCGATTGCGTATCATCACTGACTATCGACTGCTCAGCAGCAGTTGTATCTGAATATGCCGCTGCTTGAGTTTCGGGCTCGCTATTGACTTGTTCTTGAACTGATTCAACTACAGGTTCAGAACTTTCTGCTGCATATGCCCCACCAATCGCAAGTTGGATACTTACAGCGAGTAAAGTTCGTCTCATCCAATGATTATTCATTTTATTCCTACCTAAAAGTTTGATTCTTTAATTTGTTCTAATCTGCTTTTACTTACGTTTATAATACAGTCGCATGAATGTTGTAATTGGCTGACCCTTGGTATCCGAGTTATCACCTTGGTCAATTACACGACGCATGGTTGATGCTCTATCTGCAATTTTATTAATATAATCATATGAGTACTGTGTATCAACTAAGGCATACCGATTAATGGTCGCATCTTCAACATGCCTTAAATCTGCTTCTTGTAATGCTAATAAATCTTTTTGCTGATCTTTAGGGACATTAATTAAGAATAAGGTATTATTTTCCCAAATTTCTTTAAAACGCTCTTGATCAAAACTAATATTTCCCAAAGCTGGATCTGCAACGTAGACACGTCCATCTTTATATGCTTTAAATACAACAAAGTGCTTAAACCCAGCATATGAAATAGGTACGATAGCAGGTTGCTGTTGTTTCACTAAATCAGAAAACTCACCTTTATATCCACCACTTTCAAAACCTATGGCTGTTACAAAACGTTTCATATCCAATAATGAGAAACTACGCCGTTCAATAATGCGATTATATTCTCCATAACGCAATAAACCCTCCATAGTTTGTTGTTCAGTCAAATTCGTTCCAATATAGCCATTTAACAGCGTAGTTAAAGCTGCAGAACCACAACTATAGTCATAAGCTTGACGAACAATTCCTCTAAACTGATTTTCTAGCGCGGGTTTTACTTGAACCATTTCACGGTGATTACGTGAAAAAGATGCATTACGTGGGTCTGCAAGCTCAGTATAATACACTGCATCGGTAGGTTTTTCTTTGATGTCTAATGCATGGCTGGCAAAATAGTAAATTATTGCCGAACCTAAAGTAATCTCTAACATATTTTTAAACTATTCAAGTATCGGTAATAAATTACCCGAAGTGTTAATTTTATTTTTAGAGTGAACACTCTACTTCCGTGTGTCTTTAAGATACCTGTTTTTTCCAAAAAAGACAGCTTTTTTTTACTTTTGTTTGATTCTATCATTTAAGTAAAAAAAAACGCGTGAAAAATCACGCGTTTTTACTTTCGATCTGATTAGTGACCAGCGATACGGATTGTAGAGTTGCTCAAGTTAAGACCTGAAATTTCTACATCACCAATAGATGCACCAGTTTGAGTTCCTAAATGTACACCAGTGATATAAGCACCAATATTCATTGCATTCGGCTTAATTTCAATACCAGTATTTTTAACACTAACACCAGCATTAATAGCTAAATTATTTGTACCTGTGGTTGCAACTTCAATTTTGTCAAGAAAAATTTGACCACCGCCAGCTGCATCTTTGATACCAAGTTTATCAATTACTAAACCACCAGTAATTGTAGTATCTAAATTAATCATTGCACCTTGAGGAGTAGCACCCAACTGAACATTTGCTGAAATATCACCAAGTGTTAAAGTTAAACCAGATAAAATTTCATTTGCTGTACCCGTTGTACCACGAGTAATGCCTGATTTTGTACCTGAAGCAGCAACACTGATTGGACCAATCTCTGCTTTCATACCTGTAATGTTTGCAGCAACGTTAAGGAAAGCGCCACCTTTAGTAGCATCACCAGCATCTGTATCGATAACTAATGTAGCCAAATCTTTAGTTGCATCAGTTTGAGTAAGTTTGATACCTGCAACAGCTGGAGTACCAGCAGCACCGCCAACACCAGCAACAGCATCTTTACCTAAAACAATTGCACCTGCTTTACCTGTACCACCAGTTGTCGCATTAACAGCTAAACCGTCATTATCATGAATTAAAACTTTACCAATTGAAAGACCACCAGAACCAAGTTTAACACCAATACTAATACCATCTTGACCAGTTGTAGCGCTCAATGCCGCATCATCCATAGCTTGCATTGCCATTGCATTTGAACTGATTGCAACTGCAGAAACTA
The DNA here is from genome assembly GCF_001704615.3 of Acinetobacter defluvii. NCBI lineage: Bacteria > Pseudomonadati > Pseudomonadota > Gammaproteobacteria > Moraxellales > Moraxellaceae > Acinetobacter > Acinetobacter defluvii. The sequence goes on along the minus strand of NZ_CP029397.2, from coordinate 757,992 downwards.
AAGCAACTTTAGTAAATAATTTCATCTGTACTCTCCCAAGAGCATTTTTTTTCATTTTTAACCACTCGCCGTCGCTTCATGTTGTTTTTGTTTTTTGTACAACAGAAACTTTCTTCCTTGAGTAGTCCGATTTGCACTATTAAATTAACCTTATGTTATTTTTTGTTCAATAGTTGTTTTGAAAAAAGCCTCACTTCCCGATAAGCGGTATTTTTGTGAACCATCATACAAACTTCATAAGAACTACTATACACATTTTGTAGTAAACTAAAGATATGTTCTTATTCAACTTTCATGATGCTAAATCACGCTATATTCAAGAAAAACTTAAATACGCACAACATTAATGCTGAACATCTTTTATTAAAATTAGGTGATCTTTTGGGATGCGTATTTCTTGAAGATAACCATCATCCTGTCATCGCATTTTTACCAAAAAAATATGTCATCTTTCAAACCAATGTCGCTAAATTTTATCAACGCCAAAACTATAATGAATATCTAGAAAGTAAGTCCGAGCAAAATTTGAATCATTTTATAAAAATTAATCACAACAATATAAATACATCTACAAGTGCAGGTTTTCAGGGTGGATATATCGGCTTTATTGATTATAACTTTCCAGCTCAAAAAAATATTAACACCACATTCCGATCACAACCCAATTTATTTATAGGGGAGTATTTAAGTTATTTAAAATATAGTGATGGTATATGGACTTACTATAGCTATGACAACACTCCTGAAGTATTATTTGAAATTATTCAATCAAAAGTTTCCGCTCAACATACTCAAAACAAACATTTTAAGTTGAAACAAAAATGCCAAGCACAATGGTCAAAAAAACAATATAATCAAGCTTTTAATAAAATTCAAGATTATATTAAGTCTGGCGATTGTTATCAAATTAATCTCACACAAGAGTTTAAAACTAAAGCTCAAGGCTCACTTGTACATATAGCACAAGATTTTTGGCAGCTTACCAATGCACCTTATTCTGGTTATTTAAAAATAAATGATTTTGAATTACTCAGTTGTTCTCCAGAATTATTTATTGAATTTATGTCGCATAAAAAAATTATAACGAAACCAATTAAAGGAACCATGCCGCGTTATCATGATCCTATTTTAGATGAACAATCAAAACAAAAATTAATTCATTCAGAAAAAGATCAAGCTGAAAACTTAATGATCGTTGATCTTTTAAGAAATGATTTAAGTGTTTATGCTGAAATAGGCTCAGTGAAAACCCCTAAGCTATTCACAATTGAATCTTTTAATCAAGTTCACCATATGGTCAGTGAAGTAACCGCCACATTAAAAGACAATATCCATCCTTTTGAAATGTTAATTTCGGCTTTGCCTGGTGGATCAATCACAGGTGCACCTAAAATTCGTGCGATGCAAATTATTGAAGAATTAGAAAATGCACCACGAGGAGCCTATTGTGGAACATTAGGATATTTTAATTTTGATGGAACAGGCTCATGGAATATATTAATTCGTTCAATTCAAAAATATAAAGATGATGTTTCCTTATCAGCAGGTGGCGGAATCACCATTTCTTCCGATTGTGATGCTGAATATCAAGAATGTTTTGATAAAATTTCAGCCTTAATTGATTTACTTAATACATGGTATCACCCAGAACAAGCTCAGCAATAAAAAAGCGAATTCTAAAATTCGCTTTTTTATTTTGACATCTATTTAATTAAACAGCTCATCATACGACTTATTTCAAAATTTCATTTTTCAATGTGGCGACTAGACGTTGATTTTGTTCATCCGTACCAATGGTGATGCGCAAATATTGATTGATTCGCGGCTTATTAAAATAACGCACAATAATGCCGTAATTACGCAATTGTTGCGCCAACTCGCCTGCATTTTTATTTGGCAATGTCGTAAAAATAAAGTTTGCACTCGATGGCAATACTTTAAAACCGAGCTCTACAAGTTGAGCAATCAACTTCTCACGATTAGCAATAACTTTTTGACATTGTACTTCAAAATAATCTTGATCTTCAAATGAAGCCACCGCAGCAGCAATCGCAAAACGATCCATTGGATATGAGTTAAAGCTATTTTTCACGGCTTCAAGTGCTGTAATTAAATGGGGTTGAGCAATTGCGAAACCAACACGCAAACCAGCAAGTGAACGAGATTTAGAGGTAGTTTGACATACCACTAGATTTTCGTATTTTTTAACCAATTTCACCGCTGATTCAGCACCAAAATCCACATAAGCTTCGTCAATAACCACCACAGAGTCAGGATTGGCTTGCAATACTTCTTCAATTGCTGATAGCCCTAACGCAATACTGGTCGGTGCATTTGGATTGGTAATAATAATCCCACCATTTGCTTGCTTATAATCATCCACTACGATTTCAAAATCATCATTTAATGGAATAATTTTTGATTGTGCTGAAATTCCAAAAAACTGACTATAAACAGGATAAAAACTATAGGTAATATCAGGATATAAAACCGGTTTATCTTGCACAAAAAATGCTTTAAAAATATGTGCTAAAACTTCATCTGAGCCATTTCCGACAAAAACTTGCTCTACAGGAACACGCTGCTGTTTGGCAATGGCTTGTTTCAACTCAGTTGCATCAGGGTCTGGATATAGACGTAATGCATCTGCTGAGTTTTCTAATACTTTTTGTACCGCAGCGACTACTTTTGGTGAAGGTGGATACGGGTTTTCATTGGTATTTAACTTTAATAAATTCTGAATTTTGGGTTGTTCACCAGGCACATAAGGTTCTAACTCACGTACTGATGGACTCCAGAAACGCATTTTTTCAGAGCTAATATTTGGCATTTTCTTTTCTCTAATATACTCAACTTACAATGTTGTAAGCTCTCTCCTTTTAGGAGAGAGTTTGGGAGAAGTTAATCATGTCCCAAAATGAACTATTAATATTTCCCCTCACCTAACCTCTCCCCAAGGAGAGGAATATTCATTACTGAAAATGAGAGGTTATTTTTATTACTGATAACGATATCTCGCAGATCTCGCATGTGCATCCAAGTTTTCTTGTTGCGCTAGAATATCAGCAGTTTTGGCAAGTGGTTTTACCCCTTGCTCAGAACACATGATCAAACTTGAACGCTTTTGAAAATCATACACACCCAATGGTGATGAGAATCGTGCTGTTCCTGATGTCGGCAAGACATGGTTTGGACCTGCACAGTAGTCACCAATCGCTTCTGGTGTATAACGTCCCATAAAGATTGCACCCGCATGACGAATATCTTCTGACATTTCTTGTGCTTCGTCTAAACACAACATGAGATGTTCAGGCGCAACTTGGTTAATAAGCGCAGCACCTTCGGCACGATCTTTGACTAAAATCAATGCACCACGATTGGCAATCGAAGTTCGTGCAATTTCAGCTTTTGGTAATGCAGCTAAATGCTCTTCAATGGCTTGCGCCACCTCATTCAATAATTGTTCGTCTGGCGTAATAAATACCGCCTGCGCAACTGCGTCATGTTCAGCTTGGGACAATAAATCCATTGCTAACCATTTTGCATTATTCTGACCTTCTGCATAAACCAAAATTTCTGAAGGTCCGGCAATCATGTCGATACCGACCTGACCAAATACTGCACGTTTTGCCGCAGCCACGAAACGGTTTCCAGGTCCTGTAATTTTATCGACTTGTGGAATAGTTTCTGTTCCATATGCTAGGGCTGCAACAGCTTGTGCGCCACCAATGGTAAAAACACGATGTACACCCGCAAGATAAGCCGCAGCAAGCACCAATGGATTCAACTCACCATTCGGCGCAGGAACTACCATGATAATTTCTTGCACACCTGCAACATGTGCAGGAACAGCATTCATTAATACAGAAGATGGATAAGACGCCAAGCCACCTGGTACATAGATTCCAACACGGTCTAATGGGGTTACTTTTTGACCGAGTGTGTTGCCCAATACATCGACATAAGTCCAACCATCTTGCTTTTGTGCTTGATGAAATTCACGAACACGATTAGCTGCCATTTCTAAAGCTTCACGCACTTCTGTAGTTAAACCTTCAAATGCTGCTTTAAGCTCTGCTTGTGACAGTTCTAAATCTGAAAATTGATGCGCGGGATGTCGATCGAACTGTTGAGTGAGTTTTAATACATGTGCATCACCATGTTGGCGTACATCTGCAATAATTTGGTCTACGGTTTTTAAAAGCTCAGGATCACTCACTGTTTCAAAAGCCAATAAGTCAGCAAAGACTTGTTTAAAGTCTGGCTCTTGAGTCGATAAACGTCGCATCAATTTACCCACAAGGTTGTTTAAGAAAGATTTAGTTTACCTTGTTTTGAGTAACTTGTGGACAAAGATCGCATGATCAATTCTATTTAGTTTGATAGAAAAGTGAAATCAAAATAGGGGAACTGGTATCTCATCTGAACTTAAGTACTGACATCAGGATAATCCCAATAACTATCTGACTGAATTAACCAATTTAATGCGCCATGTCTTTCTACGACTACAGATGAATTTAATTGCGCAGGTGCTTGCTGTTGTTTTAATCGCGCATTCACACATGCCCAATCATAGCGATAAATTAAATCCGCTTGGTCTAAAATTTCCTCAATCTCACGAAGCTTTACTTTCTTCATAAACTCTTCAAACGTACTGACTGAAACCACCGCTTGAGTTGCAAAATCACAATCAACAATATTTTCAGGATAATTTAGCTCATCAACAATACCTAAAGCCCATAATAAAACCCAATAAGCTTCATATTTCCAAATCATATTGATGACATCTTGCTGAGACACTTCTTCATATAAAATTGCCTTTTCTTTTTCAGTTAATGCATCTAAAGCTTGCATCTTTCTCAGAACATTGATCACATAATCTTTAATCTCATGATCATATCGTCCATTATCAATATCACACGCTACTTGTATTACCCACAAACATGCAATTGCACGTTTAGCAATACTTTCAGCACTTCGAGATAGTATCTCTTCTGCTGACTCAATAACGGGTAACCAATCAATATATGGAATATTTCTTTGCTTCAAAATCTCTATGGATTGTTCTTTACGTTGTGGTGGTGTTTTCATAAGATCACTTATTGATTAAGGTTTTATCACCTCATACTTTGTAGCATAGTTTTTTATGGAATGAAGACTCACTTTGGTTAAAAGCTTTGCTAAAAATATTTATGTATAAAAAAACCGTCCTTTCGGACGGTCAGTTTATGCATAGTAAAAATTAAGCTTTTTTTGCATACTCACGTTCTTCCACCGCTTTTTCAAGCTGTGCAAGAATCGGATTCAACAAATTTTGTTTACGCTTAAAACTTGCTTTATTTACAATTAAACGTGAAGACACTTTACAAATCTCCTCCAACGGCTCTAAACCATTGGCACGCAGAGTATTTCCAGTATCCACCACATCCACAATGTAATCACCTAAACCGACCAGTGGTGCAAGTTCCATTGAACCATAAAGCTTAATCACATCGACTTGCTCACCAAGACTTGCATAATATTGACGAGTTAAATTGACATATTTAGTGGCAATTTTTAAACGGCCTTTTGGACGCTCCATCCCGACTTTACCTGCTGTCATTAATTTACAGTTGGCAATTTTCAAATCCAATGGTTCATAGACGTTTTGTGCGCCATGTTCCATTAAAACATCTTTACCCGCAACACCAATATCCGCAGCACCATTTTCCACATAGGTTGGCACATCAGAAGCCCGTAAAATCAAAATACGAACGTGTTTATGTGTCGTTGGAAAAATTAACTTACGGGATTTATCAGGATCTTCCAATAAATTAATACCAGCTGTTTCTAACAGTGGTAAAGTTTCCTTTAAAATACGTCCCTTACTTAATGCTAAAGTTAAACCATGATCAAAATTGCCCATTACGTCAAAGTTAGGATCATCGTTTCTCATATCGCTCATTAACTTTCTCGCTTTACTCGCTTAATTTGGGCGCCAATACCTTGTAATTTTGCTTCTACATCTTCATAACCACGATCAATATGATAAATACGGTCAATTAATGTTTCCCCTTCAGCCGCCAAAGCCGCTAAAACGAGGGAGAATGAAGCACGTAAATCTGTTGCCATCACAGGTGCAGCAGATAATTTTTCTACCCCTGTCACCACAGCATCGTTACCTTCCACCTGAATATTTGCCCCCATACGTGACAACTCAGGCACATGCATAAAACGATTTTCAAAAATCGTTTCCGAAATTGTGGCAAACCCACGACCAATCGCATTGACTGCCATGATCTGTGCTTGCATATCTGTTGGAAATTCTGGATGCGGCAAAGTTTGGAAGCTGACTGCTTTGGGACGTTTGCCCATCATGTCGAGTTCAATCCAATCATCACCACGAGTGACTTCTGCACCCATTTCTTCAAATTTATCTAAAACTGCTTCTAGTAAATTGGGATCAGTATGTGTCGTTTTAACTTTACCGCCTGTGATGGCAGCAGCAGCTAAATATGAGCCTGTTTCGATACGATCAGCAACAACGGCATATTCACAGCCATGCAAGCTTTCCACACCTGTGACGACCAGCGTATCGGTATCTAAACCTTCAATTTTTGCACCCATCTTAATCAGCATCTGTGCAAGATCTGTGATTTCAGGCTCACGCGCAGCATTACGAATCGTAGTGACGCCCTCTGCTAAAACCGCAGCAGTTAAAATATTTTCTGTCCCACCGACTGTAACCATATCAAAGACAACTTCGCCACCTTTTAAGCGACCATCAACTTTGGCATGCACATACCCATTTTCGACCTCAATTTGTGCACCTAAAGCCTCCAAAGCCTTTAGATGTTGATCTACAGGGCGTGAACCAATTGCACAGCCACCTGGTAAAGATACTTTTGCACTACCATAGCGCGCCACCAAAGGACCTAGCACCAAAATAGATGCACGCATGGTTTTAACTAATTCATAGGGTGCAAATTGATTGTCTAATGTCGAAGTATCAGCAACAACTGTTTCACCTTCATAGCTGATTTTTACACCTAAGCCAGCAATCAATTTGACCAATGTATTCACATCTTTTAAATTTGGAACATTGGTTAATGTTATCGGTGTATCTGCAAGAATAGTCGCTGCCAACAATGGAAGCGCAGCATTTTTTGCCCCCGAAATACGCACTTCACCTTGTAGTTTTACACCACCTTGAATTAAAAATTTATCCATTAACGCTTATGCTCCAAATAGGCTTGCTTTACGCCATTCTTCTTTTGTCATCGCACGAATAGTGACGGCATGCACTTCACCACTCGCAATATATGAATTTAATGGAGCATATACTGTTTGTTGACGAGCAACAGGACGTTTACCTTCAAACTGATCATCAACGATACGGAGGTCAAATTTACCTGCTTGTCCACTCACAGCAACTTCAGCATCAGGAAAAGCTGATTTTAAGATTTCAGTGAGCTGTTCACTATTCATTGCATCGACCTCTCATAGGACTGACAGTGTAAAAACTGGCTATTTTACTATAATTATTAAAAATAATTCAGTAACTACTACAATTTTTATCAATAAAAAAGAGGTATTCAGTATACCTCTTTTAAAATAAAATTCACTTTTAAGCTGAAACGATTATAGGCTGATAGTCGAGCTGCATTTTACGATGTCGATGCAATTGTCTTTTTAATTTTTCGGTTAATTTTTTAATTGAAGTATACATATCATCTGCAGTTGCCTGAGCGAACAACTCAACGCCTGGCAAACGCACGATTGCTTCAGCAATATGATTGGCACTGCCCTTTTTTGATCTTTTGTCTAGTTGATGATCTTTACTCAGTTTGACTTGCATACTATTGACTTGATCTAGATGCTTGGTCATTTGAGCAAATTTATTACGAATATCGTCTTCTATTGCAGGGGTAATACTTAGGTGATGTCCACGAATTGTAATTTGCATAATTATAACCCTCTCCTTAGATAAGGATGTGACACGTCATAGCCGAAATGATCGAATGACAGAATCCACTTAGGAATATTCTGCTTTCATTACTTTATATAATCATTTAGGCTACTCCAAAACAAAAAAGAGATTCATTATTTCGTCATAATGAATCTCTAGAATAGCCGCATTTTAAAAGTTAGATCAAGACCTTTCGATCAGAAGAAGATGGAATATTTAAAGACTCTCGATACTTGGCAACCGTTCTGCGTGCAACATCAATACCATCTTCTTTCAACAAATTTGCAATTGTATTATCAGACAAGGGCTTACGTGGGTTTTCTTCTGCAACCAGCTTCTTAATTTTTGCTCGAATCGCAGTTGAAGATGCCTCGCCTCCTGATGTTGTCCCCACATGACTTGAAAAGAAATATTTCAGCTCAAACAAACCACGAGGGGTAAGTAAATATTTATTGGTCGTGACACGCGATACTGTTGATTCATGTAGCTCCACTTCTTCTGCAACCTCTCGAAGTACTAAAGGTTTCATCCCTTCTGCACCAACTTCCAAAAACTCACGTTGATGTTGCACAATACAAGTTGCTACTTTCAATAAGGTTTTATGACGCTCATCTACACTTTTTATAAAGTTCTTAGCTTCCAACATCTGATTACGTAAATATTGATTATCCTCGCTTTGATCTGCCCTACGAATCATATTGGCATAAAAACTATTTACTCTTAATTTAGGCATCACATCAGGATTAAGTTGTACATGCCAAGCATCATTCTTCTTAGATACCACCACATCTGGAATTTGATAATCAACATCTTTTTCCGCAAATTCAACACCAGGATAAGCTTTTAAAGTCTTCAATAAGTCTACCGCAGACTTTAACTGCTCTGCATTCAAACCCGTTTGTTTGAGTAATTTTGGCAATTCATTACTCACCAAAAGCTCATAATGCTTTAATAATGCTAGTGCTTCATTTTTATATGCGGTTTCATTTGGCAAGACATCGACTTGTAATGACAAACATTCAGCCAAATGACGTGAACCTACCCCTACTGGGTCTAAGCGCTGAATATGCTTAAGCACAACCAAGACTTCATCTTCTTCAAGTTCAACGTCATAGTTCATCTGGGTCAAAAGATGAGTCACTGATTGTACAATTTCTGAAATTTCAGCATCTAGAAAGCCTTTTTCGTCCAAAGCATCTACAATGCAATACGCGGTTAACTTATCTACAGGTGAAAAGTGCAGTAAATTAATCTGTGCCAACATATGCTCTTTTAAGGAGGTATGCCCTTGACGATTATCTTCACGCTCTTCAAATTCTGGACGTTCCATTGCAGTTGATTGATGGGTATAAACCTCGTCCCAATCTGTATCCACAGGCAAATCATCAGGTAAATGATCCGCATTTAATTCTTTAGTTAAGTCTTTGGACTCTTGTTCTTGTAATTGCTGCAGACTTTCTATAGAGGATTCTTCCTCAACTTTTTCAAGTAGAGGATTACTGTCGAGTTGGATTTGAATTTCTTGTTCTAATTCTAAACTTGAAAGTTGTAATAATCGAATCGCCTGTTGCAATTGTGGCGTTAATGACAACGTATTTGCAACTTTTAACCCGACCGATAACTTCATAAATCATATCCTAAATCAATTTAAATCATTCTAAATCTACTTTCTATAAATTAAGCAAAATTCATGCCTATTTATTCTTTATAACATACAGATAATACTGAACCTAGTCATAAAAAACCAATTTATATGAAAAAATGTTTATAATTTATTTACTAAAATAAACCCTTGTTTATATAATATTTTTAATGATTAATCACATAATAATCTCGACAAATTATTTTAAAAACCATTATCATTTTGCTAAATACTTGCGCATTTTTTATAATCAAAAAAAATATCTTCCGATCTTTTTATTTAAAATTATTTCCATAAAATACTTTTCAATCGTGATAAACATCACACTCTTTAATGTTGACTTATTATTTTTTTCTTCTTTACTTGGTGAAGTAGTGGTATAAAAATAGTGATGTAAAGAAATATGATGGATCATAATTTTTGAATAAGTATTGGCATATTTCGTGCTTCCGAATACTCAGGTAAGTAGCGAATTTGCTCAATAAAATATGTATGGAGAGCGTAAAATGAAAAAATTAACCACTCAGGTTTTAACAACAACACTCGGTGTGCTTTTGGCATCAGGTGCATTTTCTCAGGTTCAAGCAGCAGACACATTAGCTAAAATCAAAAACTCAGGCAAAGTAGTAATTGGTTATCGTGAATCCTCAGATCCAATTTCTTATGTTGTAGGGGGTAAACCTTTAGGCTATGCAGTTGATATTTGTAATAACTTTGCAAATGAGCTTAAAAAATCCCTCAAAATGCCGAACTTAAAAGTTGAATATAAAGCAGTAACTTCATCTACACGTATTCCAGAAATGTTAGCGGGTAATATTGATATGGAATGTGGTACTACGACAAACTCTATTCAACGTCAACAACAAGTCGGCTTTTCAACCAACTACTATGCAACTGAAGTTCGCATGGCAGTTAAAGCGAACTCAACAATTAAAACAATTGCTGATCTAAATGGTAAAGCTGTTGTAACAACACAAGGGACAACTTCTGACAAATACATCAAAATGGGTGAAAAAGGTCAAAAAGTTAACGTAAATAACGTATACGGTAAAGACCATTCTGATTCATTTGCAATGGTTGCTTCAGGTCGTGCTGCAGCATTTGTCATGGACGACAATATTCTTGCAGGCTTAATTGCAAAATCATCAAATCCTAAAGATTTTAAAATCGTAGGTCCTGTCTTATCATCTGAACCTTACGGCATCATGATTCCAAAAGGTGATGCAGCGTATAAAGCCATTGCAGACCGTGTCGTTACAGGTATGTGGAAAAATGGTCAAATGGCAGCACTGTATAAAAAATGGTTCTTGTCTCCAATTCCACCAAAAAATGTCAACATGAATATGCCGATGAGTTCTTCATATAAAGCACTTATGGCAAAACCGAATGACGCTGGTATTAACTAATACTTTATAAAAATTAGCACATTATAGATCAAAATGCATTTTTTGTATTTTGATCTATATTTATTTAGAGAACTTTTAGAGATTATAAATCCAAGGAGCACACATGTCCGTTGGCTCGCTTAATTGGACGGCATACTGCCTTCCCTCAAATGAATATAGTTTAGACAAAGCTGCTTGGGCTGAATCAGTGTGTAAAGCGATTGGTGGTGAAAGTTATTCTCCTGTTGCAGATGCACCTACTTGGTTACAACTTTTAGGTTCAGGTGTTTGGACAATGATCTGGACTGCTGTCGCAGCATTTTTCATTGCCTTTCTACTGGGTTCACTGATTGGGATTATGCGTACATTACCCAATAAATCACTATCTTTTATTGGCACATGCTATGTCGAACTATTCCGTAATATTCCTTTAATTGTTCAGCTATTTTTCTGGGCTTTCGTATTTCCAGAATTACTTCCTTTGAGTTTAAGTACAGGAAGTGGAGAAATGGTGAATGGTGGTTGGTGGCAAAATATCCTCAATGATAATCCTGCAGTGATTGGTGTATTTGCATTAGGTTTATATACAGCTGCTCGTATTGCTGAACAAGTCCGCTCAGGGATAAATACAGTTTCACGTGGTCAAAAAAATGCAGCTTTTGCTCTTGGTCTAGATCAAAGCCAAAGTTATCATTATGTCATCTTACCTGTCGCTTATCGCATTGTTTGGCCAACACTGACATCTGAAGCAATGAATATTTTCAAAAACTCCGCCGTTCTTTATGCGCTCAGTATTTTAAATTTCTTTGCTTATACTAAAACCATGCGTGAAGAAACCTCACAAGACATTGTGATTTTGATTTTATCTACACCTGTATATTTAGTTATCACTTATTGCATTAAATTCCTGATGGCATGGGTTGAAAAACGCATGGCTGTTCCTGGTCTTGGCTCAGGAGGTAAGTAATCATGGATTTCAGTGTATTACAAAATGAAGATGTGATTAGCACATTATTGTATGGTTTTAAATTCACTATTACTGTTACCGTACTTTCAATTATTGGCGGTATTTTAATTGGCACACCGCTTGCCATGATGCGCCTATCCAATAATAAAGCTCTAAGTAATATTGCAAAAGTTTATGTTGATTTCTTTCGTGGTGTTCCACTTATCCAAGTGATCTTCATTTTCTATTTTTTATTACCTAAATACTTCGATTTTCAATATGACACCTACTATGGTCCACTTTTTTCAAGTGTGGTCACTTTTGCTATTTTCGAAGCTGCATTTTTCTCAGAAATTGTGCGTTCAGGAATTCAATCAGTTTCCAAAGGTCAGGTTAATGCTGGTTATGCCTTAGGTTTTACTTATGGACAAACCATGTCAAATGTTATTTTGCCGCAAGCTTTTAGAAATATGTTACCTGTCTTGCTGACACAATCCATTGTACTGTTCCAAGATGTTTCATTAGTTTATGTAATTAGTGCGCCAGATTTTGTAGGGAATGCCAATACATTAGCCAACACTTATGGCTCTGAAACAAAAGCAACATTCTATTTACTTGTTGCAGTGATTTATTTCTGTATTTCTTTTGCGCTCTCACGTTTAGTGAAGCGTTTACATCAAAAAATAGCAATCATACGATAAGGGAGAATCAATATGCCGATGATAGAAATACAACATATCTCAAAATGGTATGGAGATTTTCAAGTTCTCACTGATTGCACAACTTCAATTGAGAAAGGTGAAGTTGTAGTGGTATGTGGTCCTTCTGGTTCAGGAAAATCAACACTCATCAAAACAGTGAATGCACTAGAACCTTTTCAGGAAGGTAATATCATTGTTGATGGTACTGCATTAAAAAATCCAAAAACAGATCTTGCTAAATTTCGCTCACGTGTAGGCATGGTGTTCCAACATTTTGAGCTTTTTCCACATATGACAGTTTTAGATAATTTAACCATTGGACAAATTAAAGTCTTAAAACGCTCTAAAGAAGAAGCAAAAAAGAAAGCTTTACAGTATCTAGACCGTGTAGGACTTGCTGCACATAAAGATAAATTCCCTGGTCAACTTTCTGGCGGACAGCAGCAACGTGTTGCCATTGCACGTGGCTTATGTATGGATCCAGTTTGTATGCTATTTGATGAACCAACTTCTGCACTTGATCCTGAAATGGTCGGGGAAGTTCTAGAGGTGATGAGTCAACTTGCTAAAGAAGGCATGACCATGATGTGCGTGACTCATGAAATGGGCTTTGCACGTAAAGTTTCAGACCGCGTCATTTTTATGGATCAAGGAAAAATCTTAGAAGATTGTAAAACTGATGATTTCTTTAATAAGCCTGAAGAAAGACATGAGCGCACTAAATTTTTCCTAAATAAAATTGCAATGGTAGTCTAATCACTTCAACTTTATCCCTTAGCCTTCGTTAAGGGATATTCTAAATTTGTGGAATATCTTTAAAATAGCTTTCCTAATAAAAACAAGTCTACTCTTTCTCAATTCAGCTTTACATGCCGTAAATGCTTTCATTTCTATATTCTTTTATATTATTTTCCCACCCATAAAAAACACCCTCTGTCTTCTGACAGAGGGTGTTTGAATTTAAAAGCTGGCGATGACTTACTCTCACATGGGTAACCCCACACTACCATCAGCGCAAAGAGGTTTCACTTCTGAGTTCGGGAAGGGATCAGGTGGTTCACTCTTGCTATTGTCGCCAGCAAACTGTTTATGATTAATCACTTGGTCTTAATTACGATGCTTTGTGCTTCGATGTGCCTAGCTTTGGTCAAATGAGTTATTAACAGAAATTTATTTGAGTTGGATATTTTAACTAGCTTTTTCACTAAATCAAGTATTTTGCATTGAATTTATCGAAACATACAACTGTTTGGGTGTTGTATAGTCAAGCCTCACGAGCAATTAGTATTGGTCAGCTTCATACGTCGCCGTACTTCCACATCCAACCTATCAACGTCCTAGTCTTGAACGGCTCTTTAGGAGGCATAAAGCCTCGGGGAAATCTTATCTTGAGGTAGGCTTCCCGCTTAGATGCTTTCAGCGGTTATCCCTTCCGAACATAGCTACCCGGCGATGCGACTGGCGTCACAACCGGTACACCAGAGGTTCGTCCACTCTGGTCCTCTCGTACTAGGAGCAGATCCTCTCAAATTTCCAGCGCCCACGGTAGATAGGGACCGAACTGTCTCACGACGTTCTAAACCCAGCTCGCGTACCTCTTTAAATGGCGAACAGCCATACCCTTGGGACCTGCTTCAGCCCCAGGATGAGATGAGCCGACATCGAGGTGCCAAACACCGCCGTCGATATGAACTCTTGGGCGGTATCAGCCTGTTATCCCCAGAGTACCTTTTATCCGTTGAGCGATGGCCCTTCCATACAGAACCACCGGATCACTAAGACCTACTTTCGTACCTGCTCGACTTGTGGGTCTCGCAGTTAAGCGCGCTTTTGCCTTTATACTCTACGCGTGATTTCCGACCACGCTGAGCGCACCTTCGTACTCCTCCGTTACTCTTTAGGAGGAGACCGCCCCAGTCAAACTACCCACCAGACATGGTCCTCGTCCCGGATAACGGGACAGAGTTAGAACCTCAATATTACCAGGGTGGTATTTCAAGATTGGCTCCACCGAAACTAGCGTCTCGGTTTCAAAGCCTCCCACCTATCCTACACAAGTAAGATCAAAGTTCAATGTCAAGCTGCAGTAAAGGTTCACGGGGTCTTTCCGTCTAGCCGCGGGTACACCGCATCTTCACGGCGAATTCGATTTCACTGAGTCTCTGCTGGAGACAGCGCCCCCATCATTATGCCATTCGTGCAGGTCGGAACTTACCCGACAAGGAATTTCGCTACCTTAGGACCGTTATAGTTACGGCCGCCGTTTACTGGGGCTTCGATCAAGAGCTTCGCTTACGCTAACCCCATCAATTAACCTTCCAGCACCGGGCAGGCATCACACCCTATACGTCCACTTTCGTGTTTGCAGAGTGCTATGTTTTTAATAAACAGTTGCAGGGGCCTAGTTTCTGTGGCTGCCAGCAGCTCAAGAAGCAAGTTCTATCACCACCGGCAGCGTACCTTCTCCCGAAGTTACGGTACCATTTTGCCTAGTTCCTTCAGCAGAGTTCTCTCAAGCGCTTTGGTCTACTCGACCTGACCACCTGTGTCGGTTTCGGGTACGATTCCTGTGTAACTGAAGCTTAGAGACTTTTCTTGGAAGTATGGTATCAGCCACTTTACTGTACAAGTACAGCTTGCTATCAGTTCTCAGCATAGAGTACCCCGGATTTGCCTAAGATACATGCCTACAACCTTTCACCTGGACAACCAACGCCAGGCTGACTTAACCTTCTCCGTCCTCTCATCGCATTACACAGAAGTATTGGAATATTAACCAATTTCCCATCGACTACGCCTCTCGGCCTCGCCTTAGGGGTCGACTCACCCAGCCCCGATTAACGTTGGACTGGAACCCTTGGTCTTTCAGCGAACGGGTTTTTCACCCGTTTTGTCGTTACTCACGTCAGCATTCGCACTTCTGATACCTCCAGCAGACTTCTCAATCCACCTTCATCGGCTTACAGAACGCTCCCCTACCACGTATACATAGTATACATCCGCAGCTTCGGTACTATATTTTAGCCCCGTTACATCTTCCGCGCAGGCCGACTCGACTAGTGAGCTATTACGCTTTCTTTAAAGGGTGGCTGCTTCTAAGCCAACCTCCTAGCTGTCTATGCCTTCCCACATCGTTTCCCACTTAATATAGATTTTGGGACCTTAGCTGGCGGTCTGGATTGTTTTCCTCTTGACTACGGACGTTAGCACCCGCAGTCTGTCTCCCGGATAGTACTCATTGGTATTCGGAGTTTGCATCGGTTTGGTAAGTCGGGATGACCCCCTAGCCGAAACAGTGCTCTACCCCCAATGGTATTCGTCCGAGGCGCTACCTAAATAGCTTTCGGGGAGAACCAGCTATCACCGAGTTTGATTAGCCTTTCACCCCTATCCACAAGTCATCCCCTGGCTTTTCAACGACAGTGGGTTCGGTCCTCCAGTTAGTGTTACCCAACCTTCAACCTGCTCATGGATAGATCACCCGGTTTCGGGTCTATACCCAGCAACTATGCGCCCTATTAAGACTCGATTTCTCTACGGCTCCCCTATTCGGTTAACCTTGCTACTGAATATAAGTCGCTGACCCATTATACAAAAGGTACGCAGTCACCGAACAAGTCGGCTCCCACTGCTTGTATGCATGCGGTTTCAGGATCTATTTCACTCCCCTCACAGGGGTTCTTTTCGCCTTTCCCTCACGGTACTGGTTCACTATCGGTCAGTCAGGAGTATTTAGCCTTGGAGGATGGTCCCCCCATATTCAGACAAGGTTTCACGTGCCTCGCCCTACTCGTCATCATTATATGTGCCCTTTCGTGTACGGGACTATCACCCTCTACGGTTGCACTTCCCAGAGCATTCCGCTAAAACACATATAACTTAATGGGCTGATCCCCGTTCGCTCGCCGCTACTGAGGGAATCTCAATTGATTTCTTTTCCTAAGGGTACTGAGATGTTTCACTTCCCCTCGTTCGCCTCGCATGACTATGTATTCATCATGCGATACCTACCTTATGGTAAGTGGGTTTCCCCATTCAGAAATCTCCGGATCACAGGATATTTGCCGCCTCCCCGAAGCTTATCGCAGGCTATTACGTCTTTCATCGCCTCTGACTGCCAAGGCATCCACCACATGCACTTAATTACTTGACTATACAACCCCAAACAGTCGTTAATCCCTACAAGTAGGATTAAGACAATTTAATAAATATTCATATTTATCAAACCTACAGTTTGTTGTCTGTGCACTTAAGCACTGTACAGCTTCAATCTAAATTCATATACCAAAACGCTTGATTCAGTTTTATCGCTAGTAACTCAATTTCTTTCAAACATTCAAACATGTCACTTGCGTGTCATATTCTTATGTTTAATTGAAACGAGTATGAACAATTTATTTCAACTCAAATATATTCTGTTAATGATTAACTACTGCCTCGTCAGCACGTAGTAAACTGTGATAAATCACAGAAATTAATCAATTCAATTTTCATCAAATTCATTAATTTCTATAATCTATTTTAGCTCGTACTCTTGAAAGTACTTGGTGGAGACTAGGAGAGTCGAACTCCTGACCTCCTGCGTGCAAAGCAGGCGCTCTACCAACTAAGCTAAGTCCCCAGCTTAAGACCAATATATCTAATTTCCTGCATTCAATACTTAAACTCTCATTCAAATATTTTGTTAGTCAGAATGGTGGGTCTGACAAGACTTGAACTTGTGACCCCACGCTTATCAAGCGTGTGCTCTAACCAACTGAGCTACAGACCCTCAGATACATCAATGAAGAACAACTTGTTGTGGATTCTTACCAATCGTCAATCTTTCGTTAAGGAGGTGATCCAGCCGCAGGTTCCCCTACGGCTACCTTGTTACGACTTCACCCCAGTCGTCGACCACACCGTGGTAAGCGTCCTCCTTGCGGTTAGACTACCTACTTCTGGTGCAATAAACTCCCATGGTGTGACGGGCGGTGTGTACAAGGCCCGGGAACGTATTCACCGCGGCATTCTGATCCGCGATTACTAGCGATTCCGACTTCATGGAGTCGAGTTGCAGACTCCAATCCGGACTACGATCGGCTTTTTGAGATTAGCATCCTATCGCTAGGTAGCAACCCTTTGTACCGACCATTGTAGCACGTGTGTAGCCCTGGTCGTAAGGGCCATGATGACTTGACGTCGTCCCCGCCTTCCTCCAGTTTGTCACTGGCAGTATCCTTAAAGTTCCCATCCGAAATGCTGGCAAGTAAGGAAAAGGGTTGCGCTCGTTGCGGGACTTAACCCAACATCTCACGACACGAGCTGACGACAGCCATGCAGCACCTGTATGTAGATTCCCGAAGGCACCAATCCATCTCTGGAAAGTTTCTACTATGTCAAGACCAGGTAAGGTTCTTCGCGTTGCATCGAATTAAACCACATGCTCCACCGCTTGTGCGGGCCCCCGTCAATTCATTTGAGTTTTAGTCTTGCGACCGTACTCCCCAGGCGGTCTACTTATCGCGTTAGCTGCGCCACTAAAGCCTCAAAGGCCCCAACGGCTAGTAGACATCGTTTACGGCATGGACTACCAGGGTATCTAATCCTGTTTGCTCCCCATGCTTTCGTACCTCAGCGTCAGTATTAGGCCAGATGGCTGCCTTCGCCATCGGTATTCCTCCAGATCTCTACGCATTTCACCGCTACACCTGGAATTCTACCATCCTCTCCCATACTCTAGCTTCCCAGTATCGAATGCAATTCCCAAGTTAAGCTCGGGGATTTCACATCCGACTTAAAAAGCCGCCTACGTACGCTTTACGCCCAGTAAATCCGATTAACGCTCGCACCCTCTGTATTACCGCGGCTGCTGGCACAGAGTTAGCCGGTGCTTATTCTGCGAGTAACGTCCACTCTCTATAGGTATTATCTATAGGAGCCTCCTCCTCGCTTAAAGTGCTTTACAACCATAAGGCCTTCTTCACACACGCGGCATGGCTGGATCAGGGTTCCCCCCATTGTCCAATATTCCCCACTGCTGCCTCCCGTAGGAGTCTGGGCCGTGTCTCAGTCCCAGTGTGGCGGATCATCCTCTCAGACCCGCTACAGATCGTCGCCTTGGTAGGCCTTTACCCCACCAACTAGCTAATCCGACTTAGGCTCATCTATTAGCGAAAGGTCACAAGTGATCCCCTCCTTTCCCCCGTAGGGCGTATGCGGTATTAGCGTCCCTTTCGGAACGTTGTCCCCCACTAATAGGCAGATTCCTAAGTATTACTCACCCGTCCGCCGCTAGGTCAGTTACCGAAGTAACTCACCCCGCTCGACTTGCATGTGTTAAGCCTGCCGCCAGCGTTCAATCTGAGCCATGATCAAACTCTTCAGTTAAAATCATTTGTGCCTTTATTATAGAATAAGACACCAATTCTGGCTCATCAATTTTCTGACAAATTCTCTCAAATAAACTTCGAGTAATTTAAACCAATCAATCAATGATAATATTTCGATCAATCAACCAGTAAAAATCCACACAAGTTGTTCTTCATATACTCTTAATGATCCTCTCGATGCTTCATCAGCATCAAGCTAGGTCGGCTATATTACTCTCTTAAAGCAGAAAGTCAACATGTAATGAAAATTATTTTCAACCCCTCTTCCTAAAACCCAACTTAACCACTTAATGCTAAGCCACTGTTTTAGCAGAAGTTTTAATCTTCATCGCCGCCGATGGATGTGCATTCTACAGTATTTCATTACTGACGCAACCCCTTTTTTTAGTTTATTTTTATTTTTTTATTCAACTGTACGTTTATTCAGCACAATTAAGTCATTTCGCTCATTTTTTCAACTTAAAATACAGAAAAATATTTTCAGAAATTAGTTTTACATTGATTTTTTGAACTATGTCTCATTTTTTATTAGAATAAGCCCATTATTATTTCACCATCATCATAAATATGTCGTTAAATAAGTATAGAGTTATTTTTGTTATGGGAGTTTTGCTTTTTTTTAGCAACATTTCTCAGGCAAACTCTACCCACAATATATATATGATGACACTTTCTATTTTAAGTTATGCAAAATGGAATGATCCAACTCCAACGCTATGCGTTACAGAAAATCAGAATGCAGCTAAACAATTTTTATTTTATTTAAAACAACAAAATTCACCTTTTAGCGTAAAAAATATATCTTATGATGAGATAAAGGGAGAAAACTGTGATGCTGTTTATTTTTCTAATACTTCTCCGACTCTCGAACAGAAACTCTTAAATTCCTCGGCGAAACAGTCTGTGCTTTCCTTTAGCTCAAATAATCATGCCTGTGAAATCGGAAGCGTTTTTTGTTTACAAAGTACAAAAAATGGCAATACTATTTTTAAAGTTAACTTGGATAGCTTAGCACGCTCAAAAGTACATGTAGATCCTCGTGTTTTACTCTTAGCCAAAAATTCGGAGTAACCCTGATGATCCATAAGCTCTATAAGTCGACATCCTTACAAACATTATTCCGTAAATCTCAATTCACTATATTTGCAATTACTTTCGCAATTTGTACTTTCACCTTTGTCACGATTTCAGTCTTTACGATGGAGTCTTTTGCAAAACAAAACCTACAACTGATTAGTCGCACTATTTCAGAACGTATTCAACCCGCATTGGTATTTCAAGACAAATCTGCTTTATCACAAATTTTACACGAATATACTCAACAACATTCTGTACGCTTAATCGAGGTTTACAATGTTCAAAATCAAAAGATTTCTGAAAGTATTAAAAATGTAGATCATTATTCTGCGCTTCAAAATTTGTTCGATCATATTTTTCTACGAGATGCCATTCATGTTGCTGTTTCACACAATGGTAACTATGTTGGAAAAATAATTTTATACGGTAGCTCGAATGAAATTATGATGTTTATCATCAAAATTTTTATTGGTTTAGGCGTAGGGATGTTGTTTATGACACTTGCTTTATGGTGGTCAATCAATTTGACCTATCGCCATATTATGCAATCCATGATGCCTATTGTACAAATAGCACAACTGGTGAGTACCCAAAGCGCTTATAATTTACGCTTCCCCAATAATGATATTCAAGAGTTCAATCATCTAAATAGCGTTTTCAATCAACTACTTGAAGAAATTCAATCATGGCACACGCATTTACAAAATGAAAATCAACAGTTGTCCTATCAAGTTCAACATGATCATTTAACAGGTTTACCCAATCGCAATTACTTTTATCAAGTTTTAGTAAATTCATTTAACAGTACTTCAGAAAAACAACAAATAGCTTTACTTTTTATTGATACCAATAACTTTAAAACTATTAATGACCAATATGGGCATCAAGCTGGCGATGCAGTCCTTAAAGAAATGGCGCACCGTTTGCAAAAAAATATCCGACAAGATGATTTTGTGGCTCGTTTGAGTGGCGATGAATTTGCAATTATTTTAAACTCAATTCAACATATCGAGCACCTAATTTCGATTGCAGAAAACCTGGTTAAGAGTTCTGAAGAGCCTTTGCTTTATAATGATCAAAGTATTTATTTCAGTTTTAGTTTAGGTATTGCACTTTCAAACCAAGCCATGTCACCCGAGGATTTAATTTCTCAAGCAGATCAAGCTATGTATAAAGCAAAATCTCTGACACACCATTGGTTTATTTACCATCATTAATTTATTTTGGAATGTTCATCATGTTTGCAAATCATTTTAAATTTTCTGTACTTGCTTTACTGTGTCTTGCATTAACTGGATGTTTAAATCTTGGTGGTCTTAAATACAATCAGGTACGTGCATTAAAAAAAGAAGGCTTTGTATTAACTGAAGAAGGCTGGAGTTTGGGATTACCTGAGCGTCTACTATTTGAGTTTGACCAAGCTGAAATTAATGCACAAAAGCGAGAAGGCTTAGTGCGCTTATCACAACAGCTACAAAAGTATAATCTCACCAAAGTTAAAATTGTTGGACATACAGACGCTGTCGGCAGCACAGAGTACAATCTCGCACTTTCAAAAAAACGTGCGCAAAGTGTTGCCGATATCTTTATTGCCGAACATTTTAACCCACAAAATATCTATGTCATTGGTCGAGGTGCAGCACAACCTATTGCTGCAAATGATACTGAACAACATCGCGCTGAAAATCGTCGAGTCACTGTAACGATTGTGCCATAAACACTTTCAAGCTAAAGAGGTCTTAATAGACCTTTTTTTATTGCATTAAATTTTAGGCATAAAAAAACCGCTATATAGCGGATAATTTATATTTAAGTTTTATTACTTAAATTGGTCGGAGCAGTAGGATTCGAACCTACGACCCCCTGGTCCCAAACCAGGTGCACTACCAGGCTGTGCTATGCTCCGTTTTTCTCATCAAGAGATTGGGGTGAATGATGGGGCTCGAACCCACGACAACCGGAATCACAATCCGGGGCTCTACCAACTGAGCTACATCCACCGTTACAACATGCTTCAGATTCTACAATATCAAGTCGCAAATGGCGCGCCTGACAGGATTCGAACCTGTGACCATCCGCTTAGAAGGCGGATGCTCTATCCAACTGAGCTACAGGCGCATGACTGATAACTTTAACATTATCAATAAACCTTTGCCTTGAAGAATTGGTCGGAGCAGTAGGATTCGAACCTACGACCCCCTGGTCCCAAACCAGGTGCACTACCAGGCTGTGCTATGCTCCGATTCATCTCAGCTTTAGTGTATCGCACATCGTGCGGTACGGTGTGCATTCTAGGCGTGACGCCCTTGGACGTCAACACCTATCTTCAAAAAAAATGAAAAAAACACGTCAAATGTATATTAATCAAGCATTTCAAATGTTTTTTATACAATTATTAACGTTTTAAGCTCGCACTAAAATTCAACATACGATCTAAAGGGAGTTTAGCGCGTTGTGCTAATTCAGCATCCACAAATACTTCTTGATCATTTTTTTGTAAAACTTGCAAAATTCCTTCCAATTCGTTCATTGCCATCCAAGGGCAATGTGCACATGAGCGACACGTCGCCCCTTCACCTGCTGTTGGTGCTTCGATCAATGTCTTATTTGGTACAGCTTGTTGCATTTTATAAAAAATACCACGGTCTGTAGCCACGATTAAGGTGTCTTGCGTTAAATTTTGTGCTGCTTTAATCAATTGCGAGGTACTTCCTACCGCATCTGCGATTTCGACCACGGATTCAGGCGATTCTGGATGAACCAGTACTGCTGCATGTGGATATAAAGCTTTCATATTGCTAATACCACGAGCGCGGAACTCCTCATGCACAATACATGAACCATCCCAAAGTAACATTTCAGCGCCAGTTTTCTTTTGAATATAACGCCCAAGATGTTGATCAGGTGCCCATATAATTTTTTCACCTAAACTATCTAGATGCTCAACAATTTCTACAGCACAACTTGAGGTAACTACCCAATCTGCACGTGCCTTTACAGCGGCAGAAGTATTGGCATAGACCACCACAGTATAATCAGGATGTGCATCACAGAATGCCGTAAACTCATCCACTGGACAGCCTAAATCAAGTGAACAAGTTGCTTCTAGTGTTGGCATTAAAACCTTTTTTTCAGGAGATAAAATCTTGGCAGTTTCTCCCATAAACTTGACACCTGCAACCACCAAAGTTGAGGCAGAGTGATCACGCCCAAAACGTGCCATTTCTAACGAATCAGACACACAACCACCTGTGAGTTCAGCCAACTCTTGCACTTCAGGATCGCAGTAATAATGCGCAACCAATACCGCATCACGTTTTTCTAGCTCAGCTTTGATTTGAGCAAATTTCGTTTGTTTTGCTTCCTCAGTCAAAGCGTTACTTTTAGGTTCACCCAAACGATCTAAATGCGCTTGTACAATTGATTTTGCTTCATTGGCAATTAAATTGGTCGCATCATTCATAAAACGTATTCTCTATCCATATGCCTGTTCATCAACAAGCGTTTCATATAATTCACTGGCAATTTTGCGTCGGCTTATTTGACCAGTTATTAAAAAACATATAATTATAAAAAAACCTCACAACGGAGGCTTTTTTCAATTTTTTGATTTTAAGAGCGATAATCTGCATTGATTTTGACATAGTCATATGACAAGTCACAGGTATAAACCGTATCTTTTGCAGTACCACGTCCTAAATCAACACGAATGGTCATTTCAGTTTGTGACATTACTCGTGCACCTGCCTCTTCGATATAGTCCGCAGCAGCGCCCCCATCTTTACAGATTTGTACATCATCTAACCAGACTTGGATTTTTTCGACATCTAAATCTTTCACCCCAGCATAACCAATTGCAGCAAGGATACGCCCCCAGTTTGGATCAGAGGCAAAAATTGCCGTTTTAACCAAAGGTGAATGCGCAATACTATAGGCAATGTCACAACACTCTTGTGTATCGTTTCCACCTTCAACAGCAACCGTAATAAATTTGGTTGCACCTTCACCATCACGAATAATTAACTGCGCTAAGCGTTTCATCACGCGACATAAAACATCTAACACCACCGCATAGCGTGGATCATTTATTGACTGGATTTCTGCGCCACCTGCACATCCTGTTGCCGCAAAGATACATGAATCATTGGTCGAAGTATCACCATCCACTGTAATACGGTTAAATGACTGATCAGCACTAATTTTTAACATTGTCTGAACCAATGGGCGAGCAATGGGTGCATCCGTTGCGACAAAGCTTAACATCGTTGCCATATTTGGACGAATCATGCCCGCACCTTTGGAAATACCCGTCATGGTATATGTGATGCCATCTAGCTCAAACTGTTCAGATGCACCTTTTGGCGTGGTGTCTGTGGTCATAATCCCTGTTGCAGCATCATGCCAAGCACTTTCACTTAGTGAATCTAAAGCAGGCTGTAAACCTTGGGTTAAACGCTCGATTGGAAGTTGCTCACCAATCACACCTGTTGAAAATGGTAAAACCTCAAACTCCTCAACCTGTGCCAATTCGGCTAATTTTAAGCAGGTGAATTGTGCGTTTTGCATACCTAACTTGCCTGTACCGGCATTGGCATTTCCTGTATTAATCACTAAATAACGCGGATTAGCTTGTTGTAAATGTAGTTTAGACACATGCACTGGTGCTGCGCAGAATGCATTTTGTGTAAATACACCCGCAACATTTGTTCCTTTAGAAAATTCAAAAATGACTAGATCACGTCGATTTGGATAACGTACATACGCCTCTGCAGAGCCAATTTTTACCCCTTGCACCACATGCATATGTGGCATAGTTACGTCACCTACAGCCATTTTTAAATGTCCAGAATCAAATTAAGAAAACAACAGCTTATTAGAAAATGCATCAAAAATCGAGTTTATTGCTCAGTGAATTGTTTTTTATCATGTTCAAGCGACTTTTAAACCAATTTTTCATTCTAAGATGTTGGCAATAAAACCTTTCATAGAATATAAATATTCAAAATCATATAAAAATAAACCAGCATTTTCTAAATACTGGTTTGATTTGTTTTATCGTGACAAAAATTATTGCTGTGCAGTCGTTGTTGGCTGCACTTGCGCTTGAGCAACTGTTTGTTCATTTGGTAAAAGTGCTTGTTTTACTTTTTCTTGGCTTGAAGCAGACAGTGCTGGATTTGAAGCAACTACACGATTAATGGTTGCAGGAGTTACTGCTGCAATCGCTGCTGTTTTTAAAATAATTGGACGACCACCTGTATTCCCCAAAGTATAACGAATGCCTGTACGTGGGCTAATCACTGTAGTTGAGTCATTTTTTACTTCTGCTTGTGCTTTCACTGTGCCTGCCGCAGCTTGTAAGTTTGCAACCGTCGTGGTTTGGGTTTGTGGTTGCGTATCTGCAAAAGCAAGCACGGGCATTGCTAAAACTGCAACAAATAAGGGTTTGAATAGTTTTTTCATTATCATTCCTAAATCTTTCAAACGGGTCGAGAAAGTAAATACCATTTAATCACACTGGGCGCAATCAATATTCACGCATTGTAATAACTTGTAAAAAAAGCAGAACCAAAGTCCTGCTTTTTTAAAGTATCAGCGGTAAATTACAATTTACCATGACATTGTTTGTATTTTAAACCTGAACCACATGGACAAGGAGCATTACGGCTTTCAGGCGGCGTAAAGCTTGCTTGTGGTTTGTCTAAATTCAACTGCTCATCTTCTGTTTGATAGTTAGCACTGACTTCACCTGTCAAACCATCTACATCATCATGCGCAAAGTTCAAACGCATTGCTTCTGCTTGCGCTTGTTGCTGCGCTTCCATTTCCGCTAACTCTTCTGGCGTTGGGATATGTACACGAGAAAGATCAGTCACTACATCCGACTTGATCACACCCAACATATTTACAAACAAGTTAAATGCTTCTTTTTTATATTCTTGCTCAGGATTCTTTTGTGCATAGCCACGTAAATGAATCCCTTGGCGTAAATAGTCCATCGCAGCCAAATGGTCTTTCCAATGACGGTCTAGTGAACCTAACAAGAAATGACGTTCTAAGGTTGCAGCTGACTCTTCACCCATACTTTCACGACGTCGGCGATAGCGCTCTACAACTTCATCACTGATGCGTTCCACTAATGCTTCTTCATCTAAACGACGATCTTCTTCAAGCCATTGTGATACAGGCAGTTCGATCCCAAAGTCGACACGTAAAGCATTTTCCAAACCTTCAATATCCCATTGGTCATGGATCGACTCAGGCGGAATATAAGTTTCGATTAAGCCTTTCATGACTTCGTGATGCATTTCCTCAATATAATCTTGAAGCGTTGCTTCTTCTAAGATTTCATCACGTTGTGAGTAAATAATTTTACGTTGTTCATTATTTACATCGTCGTATTTCAATAAGTTTTTACGAATATCGAAGTTACGTGCTTCGACTTTACGTTGTGCATTTTCGATTGAACGTGACACCATTTTATGCTCAATGGCTTCATTTTCCTGCAAGCCCATCGCACGCATCATTGCCACAACACGGTCACCTGCGAATATACGCATCAAATCGTCTTCAAGTGATAAGAAGAAGCGTGACACACCAGGGTCACCTTGACGACCTGAACGACCACGTAATTGGTTATCAATACGGCGTGATTCATGGCGCTCTGAACCAATGATATGTAAACCACCAGAACTTAACACCATTTCATTGTTCTTTTCCCATTCACTACGAAGGCGTGCTTCATCTTCAGGCGTTGGGTTTTCGATTTTGGCAAGCAAGGCTTTCCAGTTACCACCCAGCAAAATATCTGTACCACGACCTGCCATGTTGGTAGCAATCGTGACTGCATTTGGCGCACCAGCTTGGGCAATAATATCCGCTTCACGCTCATGTTGTTTTGCGTTTAAAACTTCATGGTGAATGCCTGCTTCTTTGAGTTTATCCGATAAAATTTCTGAAGCTTCAATGGTTGCTGTACCAATCAAAATAGGCGCAACACCAGCGGCATGGATTTTTTGAATTTCTTCAATAATCGCATTGTATTTACCATTACGATTTAAGTAGATTAAATCGTTTAAATCTTTACGCACCATTGGGCGATGGGTTGGAATCAACACAACATCCAAACCGTAAATTTCTTTCATTTCTGCAGCTTCGGTATCTGCCGTACCTGTCATCCCCGAAAGTTTTTTGTATAAACGGAAATAGTTCTGGAATGTCGTCGTTGCTAAGGTTTGGTTTTCAGGTTGGATTTCTAAACCTTCTTTGGCTTCGACTGCTTGATGTAAACCTTCTGACCAACGGCGACCTGGCATGGTACGCCCAGTGTTTTCATCGACAATGATTACTTCGCCTTCATTGACAATGTAGTGCACATTACGTTGATAGAGGAAATGCGCACGAATCGCTGCTGAAACATGATGTACAAGGTTTAAGTTACCCGCTGAGTACAAACTTTCGCCTTCAGCCAACAAGCCCATTTGAATGAGTTCTTGCTCTACTGTTTCATAACCTACTTCGGTCATTTCAACAGAACGCTGTTTTTCGTCAATCCAGAAATGCCCACCGTCAGGAACTTTTTCTTCTTTCTGAGGAGTGAGTTTTGGTGGAATATTATTCATCAACTGATAAAGCTGTGATGAATCTTCACTTTGACCCGAAATAATCAATGGTGTACGTGCTTCATCAATTAGGATCGAGTCGACCTCATCGATAATGGCATAGGTCAGTCCACGTTGTTTTTTCTCGGACATCGAGAAAACCATGTTGTCACGTAGATAATCAAAGCCAAATTCGTTATTGGTACCGTAAGTAATGTCTGCACGATAAGCTTCAGCCTTTTCCATAGGCGCTTGCATGGAGTAAATCACCCCAACAGTTAAGCCTAAGAATTCGTACAACGGACGGTTTAACTCCGCATCACGTTGTGCCAAGTAATCGTTCACAGTAATAACGTGTACGCCTTGTTCACTAATAGCATTCAGATAGACAGCCAAAGTACCCATCAGGGTTTTACCTTCACCAGTACGCATCTCTGCGATTTTACCTTCATGTAAGGTAATACCCCCGATGAGCTGCACATCATAATGACGCATCCCCATCACTCGCTTACCTGCTTCACGGCAGACAGCGAATGCTTCTGGCATCAACTGATCTAGGCTTTCACCTTTTTTGTATCTTTGTTTAAATTCTTCGGTTTTTACAGATAAGTCAGCATCACTTAAAGCAGATATTGTCGGCTCAAGCGCATTGATCTTATCGACAATTTTACGCATGCGTTTCAGTTCACGCTCGTTTTTAGTACCGAAGATTCCTCCGATCAGGCTTGCCAACATGTATAGACTCTCTAAAACTTGCTTATCAAAATAAATTTTTCTCAGACGTTATTATGGTGTTAGAAATTTCAAGTACAAGGTTTTTACACAAAACCAATTAAAAAAATCTGCACACCGATTTTTGCGTGTATGAGTTTAGGCGACCTAATGTAGCAAATTTGCACGATAGACCGATAGATTATTCGACAGAAATCTGCAAATTTTATGCATCATTCAGTCTTTTTATGAAAAATAATCATAAAGAAATACAAAAACACTATTTTTAATTATAAGAAATTTAGGTGATAGTGTTTTTGACGAGCAAATACACAACTTTTTAGCATTTTAAATTTTGAGGTAAAAATAATGACGATTCGTTTAGGTAATGTTGCACCAGATTTTGAACAAGACTCAAGTGAAGGTAAAATTCATTTTTATGAGTTTTTAGGTGATGATTGGGGGATTTTATTTTCACATCCTGCAGATTACACGCCTGTATGTACGACTGAGCTAGGTTATACAGCAAAACTTAAAGATGAATTTGCAAAACGTGGCGTCAAAGCAATTGCCCTGTCTGTTGATGACGTAGAGTCACATCAAGGCTGGATTCAAGACATTAATGAAACTCAAGACACAACCGTAAATTTTCCAATCATTGCGGATAAAGATCGTAAAGTATCTGCGTTATACGGATTTATTCATCCCAATGCTATCGAAACTTTAACAGTGCGTTCTTTGGTAATCATTGATCCAAATAAAAAAGTCCGTTTAATCATTACTTATCCTGCATCGACTGGGCGTAATTTTAATGAGATTTTACGCGTGATTGATTCCTTACAACTGACAGACAACTACAAAGTGGCAACGCCTGCCAACTGGCAAGAAGGTGAGGATGTAGTGATCGTGCCATCCATCAAGGATGAGGCTGAGCTAAAAGAACGCTTCCCAAAAGGTTATACGGCGGTTAAACCATATCTGCGTTTAACGCCACAACCCAATAAAGATTAATATTTAGTACATAAAATTAAAATATTCATTTTCTCCATCAACTCCAATATTACAATTGGAGTTCTTTTTTTAATTTAATATCAAAAAATCAGATATGAAATGCGAGGATTATACTGCTGATTTTTTAAGCATTGGTTCTTATTTAAAAATAAGGTATAAATATTTTAGAAAATTTAAAAACAGAACAAGATGATCTATAACATTCACCATTTACACTGCGGTAGCATGTGTCCCATGTGCGCACCTTTGTTTGGGCAAAAGGGTTTAAAAGCCAATTTGGTCTGTCATTGTTTACTGATTGAAACAGATCGAGGTTTAGTCTTGATCGATACAGGTTTAGGCTTACAAGACTACTTACGCCCACAGCAACGCTTAGGTAAGCTCATGACAAAAATGAGTGCAATTGTGTCTGATCCATATTTGTCAGCGTTTCATCAAATTCAAAAACTTGGTTTTAAACCGAGCGATGTTCAACATATTTTGGTGAGTCATTTAGATTTTGATCATGCAGGTGGTATTAGTGATTTTCCCCATGCAACTGTGCATATTTTGTCGAATGAGTTTAATGCAGCGCAAACATTTTCTAGCAAAAATAAATTACGTTATCGTCCACAACAGTTTAAAAATCATACCTATTGGCATTTTTTAGAACATGAAGCGGGTGAACCTTGGTTTAATTTTCAGCGTGTGCAAAGCTTTAATATTTTTAAAGATGAAATTCTGATGATTCCTTTGCTTGGTCATACTGCAGGACATTGTGGCATTGCCATTCGCCAAAAAGATCAATGGCTGTTGTTTTGCGGTGATGCTTATTACTCTCATCTTGAACTTGATCCAAAGTATAAGTCTTTGGGGTTAAATTTGATTGAGCGTTTATTTGCATTTAATAATCAACAACGTCTACACAGTTTAAAAGCCATCCAAACTTTAGCCCAAAATCAAACGCACATTGACATTATTTGTGCGCATGATCCTTTTGAATTACAGCGTTATTCTTCTTTATGAAATTACATTTTTTAGCAATTTTACTCAGCTCTAGCCTAATGACAGGCTGCATTACTTCATCAACGCTGCCACAAGAACAACGACCACAACAGTGGGGAGATTTAATCCAAGAGTCTTCTAATTTTTATCAAATGAGTGATACTATGTTCCGTAGCGAACAACCTACTGCTCAACTCATTCCCTTGCTGAAAAAGCATCAAATTGATGTGGTAATTAATTTACGCAGTCGAGATAAAGATCGCACAACACTTGCAGGGCAAGCTTTGAATTTGGTGCATATTCCCATCAATACATGGGCAATTGATGAACATGATTTATTAAAAGTGATGCAAAGTATCCAAAAAGCACAACGGAAAAATCAAAAAGTTTTATTACATTGTTATCATGGCTCTGATCGTACGGGTGCAAGTATTGCCATGTATCGAATTGTTTTTGAAAATTGGTCAACCGAAGATGCCTTAAAAGAAATGAAGCATGGCGGCTATGGTTTTCACCCGATTTGGGTCAATATCGAGAAAAATTTTACAGCGGAGAAAATAAAATGGATTCGTGAGCAACTCACAAATCCATCTTTCATAGCAGAATCACAATAGAACTTAACGCTTATCTAAAGGTACCCAATCAATCACCCACGCAGACTTCATTCCTAAGCTTGCATCTGAGTTGATCTTCTTACGTGTTGCATCCGCAGTTTCACGATCTTTAGCTGGTCCAACCATGATGCGAATGCCTTTTGAGGTTGGGCTCTTGGTGACTTTATACCCTTTAGCACGCAGTTTTGCAGCCACTGCATCCGCATTGGCTTCATTTGCCGCCAGTGCCACCTGTACCATCCATTGTTTATCGCCATTTTCCAAGAGATCACGCGCTTTGTCTGCTTCCGCTTTTTTCTTTGCTTCGTCAGCCTTACGTTTTTTCTCATCGGCAACTTTCTTTTCTTCAGCTTTACGTTGTTCTTCAAGCTTACGTTTCTTGTCTTCGGCTGCTTTCTTATCCGCTTCAGCTTTTTTATCCGCCTCGGCTTTTTTCTGGGCTTCTTCAGCTTGACGTTTTTTCTCGTCAGCCGCTTTCTTTGCTGCATCTACAGTAGCTTGGCGCTTCTGCTCAGCGAGCTTTTTTTCAGCCTCCGCCTTTTGTTGTGCTTGTTTTTGCTGTTGTTGCTTTTTATCAGTTTCAGCTTTTAACTGTGCTTTGGTTTTATCGTCTACATTTAATTCAGGTGGAATATTATCTGAGCTTTCTTGTGCAGCCTTACGACGGGCATTGGCAGCAGCATATTCCTCAGCAGCTTTACGTGCTGCCTCAGCTTCCGCTTGTTGTTGCATGCGTAAGAACTCGGCTGCTTTGGCTTCTTGTTCAGCCACTGCTTTTTCACGTGCTCGGCGCTGCTCTTCAAGCAAACGTTTTTCTGTTGCCACATCTACCGTCATCGGTTGTAGTTGTACCGATTCTTCGACAGGGGTAGCTTTACCTTGTTGCGAAGCTGTTGCAGCAGATGATGGTGGTGTCACCTGATTTTGATGAATTTCTTCTTTACCTTTTAGAAGTAATGCCGCTAATAAAACACCACCACCTAATAAAACAACGCCACCCATCCAGCGTTGTTTGTTATTCATTGACATTCTTCTAAATACTCCCAGACCGCTTCTAAGGTATGGAATGAACCGCATACCAAAATCAGTTGATTATTTTTTGTTTCTTCAAGCGCTGATAAAAAAGCAGCTTGTACATTTTCAAACTGTTCAACTGTTTCATTCTGCAAAGCCGATCTTAATTGATCCATCGATGCTGCACGAGCTACAGTCAATGGCGCAATTTTCCACTTTAATACAGTGTTTTTCAATAAGGCAATTACAGATTCAATATCTTTATCAGCCAACATTGAAAAAACAGTAACAACTTCTGTGTACTGTTTATTGTATTCTAAGAATTTTCGCAATTGCTTTAACAAAAATTCAACACCATGTGGGTTATGCCCTGCATCGAAAATTACTGTTTTGCCACGTATTTGTTGTATTTCAAAACGACCTTGTAACCGTGCATTTAAAATGCCTTGTGTCATTGCATCTTGCGTAACGTTCAACCCACTAAGTAAAATCGCAGCTATTGCTGTTGAAATATTTTCAAGTGCAAGCTGACCGAATGGAAATTTTAGTGTTAAACCAGCGCTTGCAAAATTCCATGATTGCCCATCTTTAGCATCCTCATAGAAATAATCTTGATTCACCACGTATAATTTAGCCTGACAATCGTGTGCTTTTTTTTGAATGGCTTGCGGTAAGGGTTGTAATCCAGCGAAAATCACAGGAATATTTGGACGAATAATGCCTGCTTTTTCAAACGCAATTTTTTCAATGCTATCGCCCAACCAATCAGTATGGTCGAGTCCGATATTCGTAATCACAGCAATATCAGGGTCAACAACATTCACGACATCCAAACGACCGCCGAGTCCCACTTCAAGCACCCAGACATCACATTGCATGTTTTTAAAAATGACAAAAGCAGCCAAAGTGGTTGCTTCAAAAAAAGATAAGCTCAGCTCACACTCACGGCGTGCTTGATCTACCAAGACAAAAGCATCAATCAAAGTTTGATCATCAACTTCTTTGCCTGCCAGTTTCACACGCTCATTAAAACGATAAATATGGGGGGACTGGTACAAACCGACATTAAAACCTTGTGCATTTAAAATCGCAGCCAATGTGGTCGTGGTTGAGCCTTTACCATTGGTTCCTGCAACGGTAAAAACTTTGGCTTGAGGTTTCGTCACGCCTAAAGCTTCAGCCACAGGAATGACCCGTTCCAAACCTAAATCAATCCCTGTAACGTGAACATGGCTCCAATAATCGAGCCATGTTTGTAAACTATCAGTATTTAATGGAGCAATGTTATTCAAGGCAGATTCATCAGTTTCGCTACGATACGATATACAGTATCACGTAATGCATGACGATGAACAATTTGATCGACTACACCATGATCAAGCAAGAATTCTGCACGTTGGAACGGTTCTTCTAACTTTTCACGCACAGTTTGTTCGATCACACGTTTACCCGCAAAACCGATCATCGCTTTAGGCTCTGCAATATGTACATCACCAAGCATTGCCAATGAAGCAGTTACGCCACCGTAAACTGGATGAGTAAGCACCACGATATAAGGCAGATGCGCTTCTTTCATTTTTTGAATTGCTGCTGAGGTACGTGCCATTTGCATCAAAGACAACATGCCTTCTTGCATACGTGCACCACCCGATGCCGCAAAACAGATCAAAGGCTGTTTCAAAGCAATTGCTTTTTCCGCAGCTTGCACAAAACGGTCACCAACTACTGTTCCCATTGAGCCGCCCATGAAGTCAAACTCAAATGCACATGCCACCATTGGAATGTTTTTAAGTTGCCCTTGCATCACCACAAGTGCTTCTGACTCACCTGTTTTATCTTGTGCTTCTTTCATACGCACAGGATAGGCTCTGCTATCAACAAAGTGTAATGGATCTTTGGCTTCAAACTCTTGACCAAGTTCAGCAGTGACATGATCAAAAAACCAGTTTAAACGATCACGTGCTTTCATTTTCAAATGTTCGTCACATGATGGACAAACATAGGCATTGAACGACATCGCTGTACGAGTCACTAAAGCATGACACTCAGGGCACTCAATGGTTGGTTCAGTAAATGTTGCTTTGAGTGTTTGCTGTTGATCAGGCATATGAATGCCTGGAATCGAACGTTCAGTCCACGGTGTTGCTGGGCTGAGAATTTTCCCTGATTTCACTTCTTGATTCATACTAACTCATCGAGCGCAGCTCGAAGCTCCTTGACTTTATTCACTGCTTGTTCAGCAGCGTGTTCTGGTGCTAAGTTCGCAAATGGTTTTACAAATGCACTTCCAACAATGACAGCATCGGCAACACGACCAACAGCTTGTGCAGAAGCAGCATCACTGATCCCAAAACCGACACCCACTGGAATATCAGTCATGCTTTTGATCTTTTCGATACGACTTGCCACTTCTGTGGTATCGAGCGTTGCAGCACCAGTCACCCCTTTGAGTGATACGTAGTAAATAAAGCCACTGGCTTGTTTCACTACACGCTGAATACGTTCGTCGGTGGTTGTGGGTGCAAGCAAGAAAATCTGATCCATGCTGTATTTTTGTAATACCGCATCAAAATCTGCTGCTTCTTCTGGTGGTAAATCCACTAAAAGCACACCATCCACCCCACAGTCATTCGCATAAGCCACAAATTTTTCATAGCCAATCACTTCAACAGGATTTAAATAGCCCATTAAAACGACTGGTGTTGTAGTATCTTTTTGACGAAATTCTTTGACCATATTCAAAGCATCAAGGGTATTTGTTCCCGCAGCTAAAGCACGTTCTGCTGCAAGTGCAATTACTGGTCCATCTGCCATTGGATCGGAAAATGGTAATCCAAGTTCCACAACATCTACGCCCGCTTCAACCATTTGATGCAACAATGGCACTGTTACCTGTGGTTGTGGGTCACCCGCCATAACATAAGAAACCAAAGCTTTACGCTGTTGAGATTTAAGCTGTGCAAATCGAGTGGCTAAACGTGACATAGGGCTGACTTTCCTTGGATTATTTAAACTTGAGGAATTGATGTAAAAATACAAGACACTGCATTGTACCGCTATTTTTTATCCAATAGATAGAGCGATACAACCGCATAATACTATCTTATATCCCTACAAAATTTATATATCCACCCAAGTGCTACATTTAGCTATACTTTGATTTTATGGACAATGATCAAAGCTTACTAATTTTGGCTTTTTTAAAAATCATGAAAAATCAGAAAAATATAAATTAAATTCTAAAATCTGATAAAAAAACGTTATTTAGTGATTACATTTTAATTTTTGGGATATTGCAAAAGCTGTTTATACTATAGCGGCTTATCTTTTTATTTTTTGTGTTATGACCACTCTCCCCACCGAAGCAGTGCAAGCTCGGGCGCTTGCACTTGTGCCGCTTATTGTCTTTTTAACCATTTTTTTAGGCAGTGGTATTTACCACTCAATGATTGGCACTGAATTTGCTTTTTATCAAATCAAAGCACCTGTGGCAGCCTTACCCGCCATTATACTGGCTGTCCTACTCTATCGAGGCAAACTCAATGCTGCAATCGATACCTTCTTAAAAGGTGCAAGTCATCCAAATCTCATTTTGATGTTTATGGTGTTTATGCTTGCAGGCGCATTTGCCAGCGTTTCAAGTAGCATCGGTAGTGTTGATGCGACCGTACAGTTTGGTTTATCCATTATTGCACCTGAATTTGTCTTGCCGATGCTGTTTGTCATTTCGGCATTTATTGCCACTGCAATGGGCACGTCCATGGGAACCATTGCTGCCTGTGCACCGATTGCCTTTGGCTTTTCTCAGGCAACGGATATTCAACCTGTGTATGCCATTGGTGCAGTGGTGAGTGGGGCGATGTTTGGCGATAATTTGTCGATGATTTCAGATACTACTATTGCCGCAACGCGCAGTTTAAATGTTGAACTCAAAGATAAATTTCGGGTGAATGTCTGGATTGCGCTGCCTGCAGCACTGATCACGATTATTATTTATATTTTAAATACGCAAGCCTCTCAACACATTAGCTATAAAGATTATGACATTTGGTTAATGTTGCCGTATTTAGCTGTATTCTTTTTGGCATTTACCCGTTTACATGTGCTTGCCGTTCTCTGCATCGGCATCGTGCTGTCAGGGGCTATAGGTTTACTCGAACACCCCTCTTTTGACATTTTAAAACTTAATAATGCCATTTATGATGGCTTTGTTGGCATGTTTGAAGTGGCATTACTGTCCATGTTGTTAGGTGGCTTGTCTGCCATTATGCAAAAAGAAGGTGGGCTAGA
This sequence comes from Acinetobacter defluvii, assembly GCF_001704615.3. NCBI lineage: Bacteria > Pseudomonadati > Pseudomonadota > Gammaproteobacteria > Moraxellales > Moraxellaceae > Acinetobacter > Acinetobacter defluvii. The sequence continues at coordinate 721,697 of NZ_CP029397.2, read as the reverse complement.
CTGGCTGATTCAACGTATTTATGCAGTAACACGTTCGTTTAAAGTGGGTACACAACGTGCAGGCGAAATTGGGATCAGCTTTTTGGTAATTTTCTCTAACTTTTTTGTGGCGAATAATACCGTTGCGATTATTTTGTCGGGCGATATGGCACGTGAAGTTGCCAAAGAATATGGCATTGACCCGAAACGTGCTGCGGCACTGATGGATATTTTTTCTTGTGTGGTACAAGGAATTATTCCTTATGGTGCTCAGCTTTTATTGGCATGTTCGATTGCAAAAATGTCACCGATCGAGTTGATTGGGTCGATTTATTATTGTTGGATTTTGGCAATATTTGCTATCTTGGCGATCATTTTTAGATTTCCAAAGTTAAAAACTGGCTAAGGGAATAAAACCTCTTTATTGGAAGTAAAGAGGTTTTTTTAACAGCTTACTTAGCATATTTTTTCTATTCATCATTCTCGCTATAATTTTTAAATAGCGTGATATCTTGCTTATTTTATTGATTTTATAGCGCTTACTCTTTTAACTGTTGTTTCTTTTGCAACAAAGTTTGCCCACTAAAGGCTTTATAAGCACGTGCCAAAGCGGACTGATCGCTATAGCCAAGTTGTAAGGCTATATCTGTCAAATCCTTATCTTGCATCAATAGCGTTTCACAACGCTGCATACGCTCCTCTTCCAAAATTTGCTTAAACGATGTGTCATATTGCTTTAACTGACGCTGCAATGTTCGTCCAGAAACAAAGAGTTCTTGAGCAATATCTTCAATTTTTGGGGCTTGTTGTTCTAGCTTTAAATACTCAGCCACAATAAATCGAATTTGTTGCACAACTGTTGTGTGTTGCGATGTGTGTGCAAGCTTTTCTTCCGCCTGCTTGACTAAAAGCTGAATCAAGTTTGGATCAGCTTGTTCATGTTTCATTTGTAAAGCGTCTATAGAAATGATGATTTCATACATTGGCTGTTCAAACTTTATAATACATTGATAAAACTGCTGATATAAATATAAAGGCATGGTTGGCGCATTGACAAAACTCATTTGAATTAAGGGGAAGTGCTGCGAGCCAACGAATTGCTTTGCTAAAAAAATCATTGCAGCAAAAGTCACTTCATGTAGAAAAATATATTTATCTGCGCCCAAGGGACAAAAAAGACGAATCGTGTTATCGATGATTTCATAACGCATATACGTCACGTTTAATCCAGCAACCACCAATGGACTAAACCGCACAACGTATTCTAATGCCTGTGCCAAACTTTCACTTCGAGATGCCATATAGCCTAAAAGCCCAAAGTTTGCAGGTGTAATACATTTCGCTAGTGCAAAAGCAAGATCTGGACAGTCGATACGAAGATGGATTGCAGTAACAACCTCCATAAAAAAATCATAACTGCTTTGTTGGTCAATCGCTGCACCTAACGTTTTTTCTAATTCTACGCGTTGTTCGTCATTCAAAGCTAACTCAGCTAGATCAACATGTTGTTCCTTTAAAAAAACTTTTAAGAGTTGAAAATAGCCATTTGATATTTTTAATTGATGTTCCATGGCAAACTCATTTTGAAAATAAAAATTGTCACTTGTCGTAAAATGTATAAAAAATGGCAACAACTGTCAAAACAATTTGTTTTATTCATTGCATACTGAAAACATAACTGGCTATTGACGAAATAAAATAATGAACAGTTTAGTCAAATTTCAAGTGACACCTGTTGTATGTCCAAATTTAGAGTTTAAATTACATGACTTCCACCCTAGTCAACATCCAATTATTCGCCAATATCAAACTTGGCTCGATGTGTTACAACAAACCCCAGATCCTATCGCAGCAGGCAATGCTTTTTGGCAAGCAGCCTATCCAAATGAATAGAAAATTTTATAGGTGAATTCAATGAATGCTTATGTAAAACATCAAGTTGATCCTGTTGTTCGTACCAAACTGAACTTTAAGCTTGATGAAGTTCCACGTTTTTGGTTTGGTGGCGATCCCTTTAAAACACGCATGTTCGATGCACTCAGCCTGACTTTCCCTGATGGTGAGCGTTACTTTATTGAGTGTGTCCGTTTGTTTCGTGACAAAATTACTGATCCTGACTTGCAGCGACGTGTTGCAGATTTTATTCGCCAAGAAGCGCAACATGGCATTGCACATGACAAAATGAATGAAGAAATGCGTAAACAAGGCATGCCTGTTGACCAATTCATCAACTTTTTAATGCGTTTGTTTAAATCAGAACTGAAAAATCGTTCACCACAATACAACATTGCCATGACCGCAGCAGCAGAACATCTCACAGCATTGATGGCAGAAACCTTTTATAGCAAAAAAGAAACATTGGCTGACGCACATCCTTATGTACGTGCTTTATTTGCTTGGCATTCGATTGAAGAAATGGAACATCGTGATGTCGCCTTTGATGTGATGCAACAAGTCGGTGAAGTACCTGAGTATCTAAGAAAGTTTACCCTTGCACTGACCACAGTCGCTATGTTTGGTTTTACTTCATACCGCGCCAACATCATGCTCAGTCATGATGGTTTTAGCCGTCTTGAACGTTTGAAATTGGCTTATCGCGGCTTGCCTTGGTTCTTCGGTCGACGAGGCGTCATGAGTCGAATGAAACGTCAATATTTAGACTGGTACAAGCCAGACTTTCATCCAAGCCAACATCCGATTATTCGCCAATACCAAGTTTGGGTAGATACTTTAGCCGAAACCAATGATCCAATTGCTGCTGGAGAAGCTTTTTGGCAAGCAGCTGAATAATAGTCCTTATTTTAAACAGAAGGAAATAAAGTGTTTCCTATTTTGCGAGAAAAATAATCATGAATGCATATATCAAGCACCAAGTTGATCCTGTTGTACGTAGTAATTTAGACTTTAAAATTGATGAGATTCCACGTTTTTGGTTTGGTGGAGACCCATTTAAGACACGCATGTTTGATGCTTTAAGTTTAACTTTTCCAATTGGTGAACGTTACTTCATTCAAAGTGTGCGTGCCTTACGTAATAAAATTAGTGATCCTGAATTAGCACAAAAAGTCACGGACTTTATTAAACAAGAAGCACAACACGGCATTGCCCATGACAAAATGAATGAGGAAATGAAAAAGCAAGGCATGCCTGTCGATCAGTTTATTGCTTTTTTGGATCAACATTTACAATACGTACTCAAGCATCGTTCAAAGCAATATAATATTGCGATGACCGCAGCAGCCGAGCACTTAACTGCACTGATGGCTGAAACTTTTTATAGTAAAAAAGAAACTCTCGCAGATGTTCACCCGTATGCACGTGCCTTATTTGCGTGGCACGCAATTGAAGAAATGGAACATCGTGATGTGGCTTATGATGTCATGCAACACGTGGGTGAAGTGTCTGAAACCCTACGTAAATTCGCCTTAGCTTTTATTACTTTGCAAATGTTTGGATTTACTTTTTATCGTGCCAACGTCATGTTGAAATATGATGGTTTTTCAGCATTTCAGCGTGCCAAAATGGCAGCGCAAGGTTTACCTTGGTTTTTTGGAAAAAAAGGGAAACTTTCCATGATGCAAAAACCTTATATGGACTGGTATAAAAAAGATTTCCATCCAAGTCAGCATCCTATTATTCGTCAATACCAAACTTGGGTTGACACACTCGCCAAAACCAATGATCCGATTGCTGCAGGTGAGGCATTTTGGCAAGCAGCGTTGTAGTGTGGTGAATCAAACTATTAAAAAAACAGCACTGACGGCAGTGCTGTTTTAAAACTTGTTTTAATTCAATTCTGACTAAATGTGTCACCTTTTACCTTTAAATTGGCATGACAAGACAACGGATATTTTCTACTTTTTTGCGATAATTGCCTGAGCCAAAAAGTTTTTTGACAATGTGAAGTAAAATAAAATGAATGCATTAGTCCAATATCAAGTCGACCCGATTGTTCGCACGCACCTCGATTTTAAACTCGATGAAATTCCACGTTTTTGGTTTGGCGATGACCGTTTTCGTACCCGTGTTTTTGATGCCTTGAGTTTGACTTTTCCTGATGGTGAACGTTATTTCATTCAATGTGTACGTTTATTTAAAGATCAAATTCAAGATTCCGACCTAAAGCAACGTGTTGCTAACTTTATCATGCAAGAAGCACAGCATGGTATTGCACATAACAATATGAATAAAATTTTGATCAATCAAGGCATGCCTGTTCAAAAATTTATTGGTCATGTTAATCGTCGTTTTGGACATGCGCTGAAACGTTATCCAAAGCAAGTAAATATCGCCATTACTGCAGCCTGTGAGCATTTAACAGCACTCATGGCAGATGCTTTTTTTACTGAAAAATCAACCATGGCAGAAGCACATCCTTATATCCGTGCTTTATTTGCTTGGCATTCGATTGAAGAAATGGAACATCGTGATGTCGCCTTTGATGTGATGAGTAAAATTGGCAATACACCGAATGCCGTGCGTTATACGGCATTGATCTTGGTTACTGCAATGATGTTTGGTTTTACCATGCAACGTACCAACGGTTTACTCAAATGCGATGGTTTTAGTCGTCGAGAACGCTTAAGCATGATGGCAAAAGGTTTACCGTGGTTTATTGGTCGTCAAGGTATTTTATCGAAAATGAAGCATGAGTACTTAGACTGGTACAGACCAGACTTTCATCCAAGCCAACATAAAATTATTCAACAATATCAAACTTTCGTTGATACCTTGAATGAAACAGGTGACCCAATCGCAGCAGGCGATGCATTTTGGAATGCTGCCCTATAAGTATAAGTTTCTAAATCTCGCTCACAGCATTACCATTTTGCGTAATGCTGTTCGAGTAAGCCATATTCTTGATTTAACGTGACTAACTCTCCCGATTCAGCTTGTACTGTACCACTGATTTTAGATTGCCACTGACTAAACTGACTACCGATTAAGCGTAAATTCAGGTTTTCATAACGACGCCAGCCCGTTTCTACAGTTAAATTTAATTTTTGATCAAGTGAATGAATTGACCATGTAGTATCAGTTAATTTTTCAAACAATACATCACTGATTGGGTATAAAATACCATTTATCCAGAGACAGTTTTCGTTACCAAAACTTTCATTTACACCAGAAGCTAGATTTAATCCTATACGGTTGTCCTGCTCATCCCAAAAATTACAAGACAACCAAAACCATGCTGTTTCAGGACGTAAAAATCCACAAGTATCATCTAAAGAAGCGAAACTTTTTTCATTAAAATGTATAGTTTCATTTTTCTTATTAACGAAAAAGCCTTCGACACCTAAAGTTGTCAATTTCTGAGTATAAGTCCAGCCATTAATCCCTGTCGGACTGCATAAACTTAATGGGTTTGTTGCTGCACAGAAAATACGAGCTTTCAGTTTTTCATCACCATGTTTGGTAATGCTGATATAGCGCACGCCATTGGCATGTTGCATTTCGATTTGAAAAGGTGATTTGTTAAAACGGCTTTGATTATAGAGAGGTTGCTCATCTACAAAAGTATGATGGGCTAAAATATTATTTGAATTCCACTCCAACACATCTCCACTTTCATGATCATAGATATAAATAAAAGCATGCCCAACCCAACCAATATCAACAATGGCAAAACCAATACTATAATGTTCATGCTGAATACCACAAAATTTAAATTTCTTATATTTTAAACTCTTACGCCAACCTTTTAAGGTTTTACCATAGGGCGTTTTATAGATATAACGATCTGTACTGATAGCACTGGGTAATGTCGTAAAGCGTCCATAACGAGGTAATCCATTCGTTTGTATTAAATCCATTTTTAACCCAATCCTTCGTTTAAAAAATCTTTAGACTTTAGTCTACACATCCGATTATTGCTTATTTTAAAGTGAATAGACAATCCTTTTGACTTAGATCTCGCATCAAATAACTGATAAATGGTTTAAATAAAAAGATTTTTTGATATAACCATAGCTCACCCTTTTCAACTATAAAGCTAGATATTTTTTGTATTTAAAATAGGCGCAGCAGATAGGCAAATAAAAAGTAATCTTCTATTGGGTAAAAGATTACTTTATAAATTAAAACATTTAAGGAAGTCACATATTTTTATGCAAATCTCTAAACAAAGTTAGCACGACATTTACCAACGTCCTTCACCTAACTCTTGACCAATATAGTCATAACGCATTTGTGAGCGAGAGAATTTAATTGGACATGCCAACTGCTGTTCTTTTTGCTCAGCGTCAGCTTTTAAAGGAACATCTACCACCCAATTTCTTTGTTGTGCCAATGGTGAACTCAAAGCTTCCTCAAGACTCAATACAGGCTCTACACAAAAATCCAACTCCCCAAAGATTTCATTCCACTCTGCCCAAGTTTTACTGAGAATTTTTTCTTGAATTGCATGTTTCACCGCTTGACGATCTTCAGCATCAAACGATGCGCCTTTTTGTAAGACTATAGGCAAATCTAAAGTTGCAGCCAAACCACTCATAAACTGCGGCTCTAAACTTCCTACTGAAATATAACGTCCATCTTGGGTACGATAATAATCATAGAATGTTCCACCATTAAGTTGCTCATTTTCAGCTTTTTGATGCTGTCCACCCGCCAAACTTGCCGCTGCCGCCATATTATTCATACTGACCACACAATCGGTCATAGAAATATCAATATATTGCCCTAAACCACTTTGATGACGTTCAGTCACCGCAGCTAAAATACCAATAACAGCATGCAGCGAACCACCCGCAACATCTGCAATTTGAATCCCCATCGGTGGTGGGCCACTGTCCTGACGACCACTATGCCCAGCGATACCTGACAAAGATACATAGTTAATGTCATGCCCTGCTTTATCTTTATAAGCGCCTGTTTGCCCATAACCTGTGATGGAACAATAAATCAGTTTTGGGTTAATTTCAGCAAGGGTTTGATAGTCCAAGCCGAGACGTTGCATGACGCCAGGACGAAACTGTTCAACGACAATGTCAAATTCAGAAATTTTCTGTTTAATCAGTTCAATATTTTGAGGGTCTTTTAAATCAAGTGCCACAGATTGTTTATTACGGTTTAAATAGCTATGTGAGGTTGCCTGTCCATTGGCATAAGGAGGAAACAAACGTACTAAATCAGGACGTGTTGGAGATTCAACATGAATCACTTCTGCCCCCATGTCTGCTAAGTACATCGTTGCAAATGGTCCAGGTAATAATGTTGAAAAATCGAGTACTTTCAATCCATTTAGTGCACTTGTCATAATGATATTTACCATTCTTATGTTGATTTTTAGTCCATATTAGAAATATAAAACTAACATAACAATGTCATGTTCAGCCATTTACCTTGATCATTTCGGCAATTTAAGATGTAAAAAGGTGATTCGCATTGTTGTAAATCGCCAATCCAACATTTTTTAGAGTGTATTAGGTCAATCGCTAGTGAACATCAAAGAGTCAGAAGGATTTAACATGAGTCGTGATACGATCAGTATCCATTTCGTGAATGCAGCCCTTACAGGTGTCAAACGCCTAGGCATGGATGTCGAAACTTTGCTTTCGCATGTCGGGATTGAGGCAGAACTATTGCGCCAACCCAAAGCGAGGATTTCACCTGAGCAATACACACGTTTTGTGAAAATGTTGTGGATGGTCACCCAAGACGAGCATGTCGGTTTTGACATTCAGCCAAGACGTTTGGGATCTTTTGCCATCATGTGTCAGTTGATTATCCATGCCAAGACATTAGGGGATGCTTTAGAGCTTTCTTCCCAATTTTATAAACTATTTGGTGATGAATGGTCGGTTGCTGTTGAACGTGATAAGCATGAAGCACGCTTAGTGCCTCTCATTCCCAAAACAATGGATCCTGATCACTTCATTACTGAAAGTATGTTAATGATTTGGCATGGTTTAGCATCATGGCTGATTGAGCGTCGTATTCCGCTAGAGCGTGTGCATTTTGGTTATCCACGTCCAAATCATGCAGATGAGTATGACGCACTCTTCTTTGCACCTGTGATGCAGTTTGATATGCCACGCACTGAAATTACCTTTGCAGCAGATTATTTAGACCTACCCATTCGCCAGAATGAAGCGAGTTTGGAAGAGTTTTTAAAAGCAGCGCCTGCACAGCTTTTGGTAAAATTCAAAAATACCAACTCTTTAACTTCGCGTATTCGCGATGTGCTGAAAAGTCAAATTGGTGAGGAAATGCCAACATTAAATGACGTTGCCTCGATGTTGTATTTATCACCACAAACATTGCGCCGTCGTTTGGCTGCTGAAGGTAAAAGTTATCAGGGTGTAAAAGATGCCTTACGTCGTGATGCCGCAATTCACTTGCTTCTAAACCCAGATCTCACACTTGAAGATGTTGCCCAACAAGTCGGTTTTAGTGAAACCTCAACTTTCCATCGTGCATTTAAAAAATGGACAGGTGTAACGCCTGGTTTGTATCGTCAGTTACATGGTTATCACTGATTTTTATTTCCTGCTTTACCTCCGCCCAAGTTCGACTTGGGCTTTTTTTATTTCAAATATTTAATAGCGATTTAAAAATAAAACTGATTTTAAAGGTATCTAATATGATCTATTCGATTCGACCTGCATTAGTTTCGGATATCTCACTTCTGATTCAAATCGAACAATCTGCCAATCAAGCCTTTGCCCAGATTCCAAAGTTAAAATGGCTTGCTAAAAGCTCCGTCATGTCAAGTGATGAGCATTTACAACTCATTCAAAAGCATTATGCTTTTGTCGCTGTGAACGTACATGATCAAGCGCTAGGGTTTTTATATGCTGAACAGCAAGGCAATGATCTTTATATTATTGAACTTGATGTTGCTGCTGAATATCAACAACAAGGCATTGGTCGTCAGCTCATGACATATATGATTGATTTTGCCAAACAGCAAGGTTTTCAAGCAGTGACATTGGCCACATTTACAGATGTGGCTTGGAATCGTCCATTTTATGAAAAATTAGGCTTTAAACGATTCAATCCGCAAAATTTAAAACCTTATTTAAAACAAAAAATAGACCATGAAGTTACACAAGGTTTTGAACGTGAAAGTCGTTGTGCAATGCAATTCACTTTACCCTCCCATAAAAACATTTTTGAAAATCGTTAAAATATTGTATTGAAACTGGGTGATTTGCTATTTATACCGCATATTATTTCAAATAAGTCACATAAGATTTTGATTTATTTTATAAATAAAAAAATAAATTTGTGCATGAATTGACAAAAAATATCATTAAACTGCTTCGTTCTCGTCATTGCACTTCACCTTTTATAAAGTACACTCAAAGTCACATAACAATTTTAGAAGTCATAAGAAGGAATAGCTATGAGCGAGGCTTATATCATTGATGCCATTCGCACACCACGCGGAAAAGGAAAGAAAGATGGTTCACTGTATAGTGTGAAACCGATTACTTTACTCACGACATTACTCAATGAATTAAAAGATCGTCATCACTTAGATACCTCTAAAGTAGACGACATCGTGTTGGGCTGTGTAACACCGATTGCAGACCAAGGTGGGGATATTGCCAAAACTGCTGCGATTGCCGCAGGTTGGGACAATGATGTCGCTGGTGTGCAAATCAACCGTTTCTGTGCATCTGGTCTTGAAGCTGTAAACTTAGCAGCTCAAAAAGTTCGTTCGGGTTGGGAAGATATCGTTGTTGCAGGTGGTGTAGAGTCAATGTCACGTATTCCAATGGGTTCAGATGGCGGACCGTGGGCACTTGATCCTGAAACCAATTTAAAATCTAAATTTGTTCCGCAAGGGATTGGCGCAGACTTGATTGCCACTTTAGATGGTTATAGTCGTTCTGATGTTGATGAGTTTGCGGCAAATTCACAGCGTAAAGCTGCAGCTGCACAAGCTGCTGGGCATTTTGATAAGTCGATTGTAGCAATCAAAGATCAAGCTGGTGTGACCATTTTAGATAAAGATGAGTTTATTAAACCAACCACCACAGCTGAAGGGTTAGCAAAACTCAATCCAAGTTTTGAAATGATGGGGAGTATGGGCTTTGATGCGGTAGCATTACAGCAATATCCAGAAGCACAAAAAATCAATCACGTACATCACGCAGGTAACTCATCAGGGATCGTGGATGGTGCTGCGGTGGTTTTAATTGCCTCTGAAAAAGCAGTCAAAGAACAAGGTTTAAAACCGCGTGCCAAAGTGTTAGCTACAGCACTTGTAGGAACAGACCCAACAATCATGTTGACAGGTCCTGCGCCTGCTGCACGTAAAGCCTTGGCGAAAGCAGGCTTAAGCATTGATGATATTGACTTATTTGAAGTGAATGAAGCATTTGCGTCAGTCGTTATGCGTTTTATGAAAGAACTCAAAGTGCCAAGCGATAAAGTCAATGTGAATGGTGGTGCAATTGCCATGGGGCATCCATTGGGCGCTACAGGTGCGATGATTTTGGGGACATTGCTGGATGAACTTGAACGTCAAGGCAAAAAACGTGGTTTAGCGACATTATGTGTGGGTGGTGGCATGGGTATTGCAACCATTATTGAGTTGGTATAAGGAGAATAAGAATGAGCGCAATTCAATACGAAAAAAATGCGGATGGTATTGTTATTCTGACCATGGATTCTCCAAACCAATCTGCAAACACCATGAATGCAGATTTCCAAAAAGCATTGAATGAAACTGTTGAAAAATTAAAAGCAGACGCAGGTATTACAGGGATTATTTTCCGTTCAGCGAAAAAAACCTTCTTTGCAGGTGGTGATCTGGATGATTTGATTCAGGCCCGCCCTGAAGATGCAAAAGAGTTTTTTGATGTGGTTCAACTCATGAAAAAAGAGTTACGCTACATTGAAACTTTAGGTGTTCCTGTGGTTGCAGCACTGAATGGTACTGCACTAGGCGGTGGTTGGGAAATCGCACTCGGTTGTCATGCACGTATTGCTTTAAATGATCCAAAGTCTAAGTTTGGTTTACCTGAAGTGACTTTAGGCTTGCTACCAGGTGGTGGTGGGATCGTGCGTATGGTACGCCTACTTGGTTTACAAAATGCATTCCCATTCCTGATGGAAGGCAAGCAGTTTGGTGTCGACAAAGCCAAATCTTTAGGTCTAATCCATGACACGGCAGATTCAATTGACGAATTGATGGAAAAATCAATTGCCTGGGTCAAAGCCAATCCAAAATCACAACAACCATTTGATGTAAAAGGTTATAAAATCCCAGGTGGTGATCCGAAAACGCCTGCGGTGGCTCAGATTCTTGCGATTGCGCCTGCAATGCTGCGTGATAAAACCAAAGGTTGCTATCCTGCACCTGAAGCGATCATGGCTGCTGCGGTTGAAGGTGCGCAGGTCGATGTTGATACAGCACTGACCATTGAATCACGCTATTTCACTTACCTTGCAACAGGGCAAGTTGCGAAAAACATGATCGGGACATTCTGGCATGGTTTGAATGCGATTAAAGCAGGTGCAAGCCGTCCGAAAGATGTCGCGAAATGGCAAGCAACCAAAGTTGGTATCTTAGGTGCAGGCATGATGGGTGCAGGTATTGCTTACTCAACTGCGACTAAAGGCATCGCTGTTGTACTGAAAGATGTATCTGTTGAAAATGCAGAAAAAGGCAAAGCCTATAGCCAAAAACTCTTGGATAAAAAAGTTTCTCAAGGTCGTATGACGGCTGAAAAACGTGACCAAGTTTTAAACTTAATCACTGCAACTGCCAATGCTGAAGACTTAAAAGGCTGCGATTTGATTATCGAAGCGGTATTTGAAAATCAGGAACTCAAAGCCAAAGTGACCCAAGAAGCAGAAGCATTCCTTGCTGATGGTGGTGTATTTGCCTCAAATACCTCCACATTGCCAATCACAGGTTTAGCAAAAGCCTCTAAAGATGACAGAAACTTCATCGGTTTACACTTCTTTAGCCCTGTTGACAAAATGCCTTTAGTTGAAATTATCAAAGGACAAAACACCTCTGCTGAAACTTTAGCGAAAGCGTATGACTATGTTCAACAAATCGGCAAAACCCCAATCGTAGTCAACGACAGCCGTGGTTTCTTCACTAGTCGTGTATTTGGTACTTTCGTTAACGAAGGCTTACGCTTACTTGCTGAAGGCGTACACCCTGCCCGTATCGAAATGGCAGCGTTAAAAGCAGGTATGCCAGTTGGACCATTGGCGATTCAGGATGAGGTTGCATTGACATTGTCTGAGCACGTCACCAATGAAACCCGTAAAGCATTACAAGCTGAAGGTAAAGACTTACCACATTCTCCATCTGAAGATGTACTAAAAACCATGATTCATGAGTTTGGACGTAAAGGTAAAGCAGCAGGTGCAGGTTTCTATGATTATCCTGAAGGTGGCAAAAAACATCTTTGGGATGGCTTGAGCCATTGGAAGAAAGATGTTGATATTTCCGAGCAGGAAATGATTGATCGTATTCTGTTTGTACAATCACTCGACACATTACGTTGCTATGAAGAAAACGTATTGGAATCTGTGGTCGATGCCAACATTGGTTCGATCTTCGGGATTGGTTTTGCGCCGTGGACAGGGGGTGCGATTCAGTTCTTAAATCAATATGGTTTAGACAAAGCTTTAGCACGTGCCAATGAACTTGAGGCTAAATACGGTGAGCGTTTCAAAGCACCACAATTACTCAAAGATAAAGTGGCGAGTGGAAAAATTGACTGATTTTTAAATCTGTTGGGTGAATGAAAAGAGGCAAATAAGCCTCTTTTCTTTTATCTAGGTATTCATTTTTCGTGTAAACAACCATCATTTTATTAAGACTTTTCTTTGAAAAAATCGGAGATCATCATTTTTTGTGTTATAACATTACACGGATTCTCATTTTCTCAATTTGGAATACTCCCATGTCAAATGCTATTGAGTCTCAAAAAGTCGCTGATGAAAAGAAAGGTTGGAAAGGTCTTTTAGTTGCAGCAGTTTTAAGTGTTCTTTTTTTGGTTATTTTTTATTTAGCAATCGAAAATGAACCTGACTATATGCCAAGTAAGCAGCAAGAAACCAATCAAACTTCTTTTAAAAACTCACCTGTAATGTCAAAAGAAGCTTTGGCAGAAGCAGAAAAACAACGTTTAGCAACTACAGAATCTCAAGCTGCTGATACAGGTATGAAAAATATGCAGCAGGCTGCAACTGAAACTCACTCAGAACACAGCGCTCATTAAAATCAATATTAGGTTTTATCACTTCTTTATTGTCTATTGCTTGTGATAAAACCTCTTATATCATTTTAGTCAAGATCGCCATAAATTCTGAAAAATGATGTAAATTAGCATCTGCATATTTAGAAATAATAAAGTTGTAACTTTACTTACTCATTACAAAAAAATTATTTTGCTTAAATGTTCATATACATATCAACATGTGGAATACCACAATCTAAGTATGGATCTCCTCTCAGTTTAAATCCCAAATTTTCATAAAATCCAATCGCATAAACTTGTGCCGATAACTTTAAAAAATCTCTCTGTTCCGTCACTGCAACCGCAATAATATGTTGCATCAATTGCTGTCCAATGCCCTGTCCTCGATAATTTTTTAGCACAGCAACGCGCCCAATACTGTTATTTTCCAGTAAGCGTGCTGTGGAAATGGCTTGATTTTTATCGTACATCACGAAATGCAAACATTTTTCATCTTCTGCATCCCATTCGTCATTTTCAGCAATATTTTGTTCTTGGATAAATACCACTGTACGCACTTTTTTAGCATCTATTGCTAGATCATCCCAAGAACCGTTATGAATTGCATAATCTGGCATAATATCTCTTTCATGATTAATTAACATTTACAACCTATACCTTGCAGGTCCCATTGATCATTCAACAACAGTTCTAATGAGTGTTTTTGAATGCCATACATTTTTTTCAACTCTGCAATTTGTGCCAAAACTTGCTCATCAGGTCTAGTAAAGTTCTTTCGTTTGGTCGCCAAAATCATTTTATTTTTACTGGTATGTTCCAAAGCCACAAATTCAAAAACTTTGGTGTCATAGCCATAAGCATTTAAGAGTAATGCCCGAATGGTATCTGTGAGCATTTCCGCTTGCTGCCCTGCATGAATACCAAACTGCAACATTGGTGCAAGTACTGTTGGACTTTTTAACTGCGGACGTAATTCTTTATGACAACAGGGTGCACACATGATCATCTGTGCATTTAAACGAATTCCTGTATGAATCGCAAAATCTGTTGCGACATCACAGGCATGTAGTGCGATCATCACATCCAATTTTTCAGGCGCATAGGTGCGCACATCGCCTTGGAAAAACTCCAAATGCTTAAAGGCTGATGCTGTAGCTACGTTTTGGCAAAACTCAACCATTTTAGGATTTAGCTCAACCCCAGTGACATAAGGTGTTATTTGATTTTTCAGCAAATAATCATATAGTGCAAAAGTTAAATAACCTTTACCTGAACCAAAATCCACCACATGTAAAGCAGGTTCTGATTGTTCAATTTTCTCTAAAGCACCTGAAAATATTTCCACAAATTTATTAATCTGTTTCCATTTTCTTGCCATGCTTGGAATGATTTGCGCTTTGGCATCGGTAATGCCCAACGGCTGTAAAAAATAACTCTCTTGCTCAACATAACGCTGTTTCGCTCGGTCATGTTGTTCATTCACATTGGATTTTTTCGGTGCTGCTTTGCTATAGCTGAGTAAGGCTTTCTTTTTATTTTTTTTCAGTTGAATTTCTTGTGTATTCGTAAATAAATTAGCTTGTTTACATTGGACAAAATATTGCTGAATAACAGTTAAACTTTCATTGATTGGATAGTTTTTGGTGACATCTTGGGTTTTATAACGATATAGACAACTCATCATCTCTTGATTTTGTAGTGAAATAATACGAAAAGTCATTTTTTCTAAATGTTCTAATGCTCCTTTATATTGACTGAGTATCAATCGTTCAAAAGCTTGTGTTTCAATGGCTTGCTGTACAGCATTGATAAATTGTTGTTCTTGCTCGGACATCGAAGCCAACTGTGACATAGTGCAAACTCATATTGATACAAGTTACTATTTTAAATGTTCTTACTTTAAAGGTAAAACTCTATTACTATACAAATGTATTTTTAAGAAAATTACAATCATGACCTCAAATATTATTCACGTTTATGCCCCCCAAGAAGAACGTATAAATGCGATTAGTCATGCGATCGGTGCTGTTTGTGCTGCAATTGCTATGATTTTTATGCTAATCAAGGGTAGCTATTTACCTACTTGGCAATTTTTTGGTTTAGTGGTTTATGGTTTAAGCATGGTGTTGTTATTTTCAAGTTCTGCAATTTATCATTTTTCTGTCGATGAGAAAAAACGCCATTGGTATAAAAAATTAGATCATACCGCTATTTATTATTTGATTGCAGGGACATATACACCGTTTTTAGGTATCGCAATTCCTACAGCAAAAGCACATTATTTATTAATTGCACTCTGGGTAATTGCTGCTATTGGTACATTATTCAAGTTAGTTTTCATTCATCGCTTTCAAAAAATTTCGCTCATTGCATACTTGGTTATGGGATGGCTTGCTGTATTGGTCATGGACGATATGCAACGGTTTTTAAGTAGCGGTGCCATCAAATTATTGGTCGCAGGTGGGCTTGCTTACACCATTGGTGCATTGTTTTATGCCTTAAAAAGAGTAAGATATACCCATGCTATTTGGCACATCTTTGTGTTGATGGGTGCGGGATTACAATTCTTCGCAATCTATCTCTACGTTATCTAATCTTCACTTACGCATATATCAGCGACCCTGATCGAGTTGGTGTGGATTTATCTCGTTGTTTTTTTAAGAAATTACGCCTTTTTTAAAAAGATTACGCTTTAGAAAATTAATTTTTTACTTTTAAAAGTGTAAGGTCTACCATGGCGTCATCTAATATCACTGCGACTGACCAAGTTCAGCCGAATTCAAAAACGCGTGTCCTTTTTGCAAGCCTTGTAGGCACAACCATTGAGTTTTTTGACTTTTATATTTATGCAACCGCAGCAGTCATCATTTTTCCGCATTTGTTCTTTCCTGCAAGCACAGATCCAACTACTGCTACGATTCAATCTTTAGCGACTTTCGCCATTGCCTTTATCGCTCGCCCAATTGGTGCTGCTTTATTTGGACATTTAGGTGATCGTATCGGTCGTAAAGCCACATTGGTTGCAGCACTGCTAACCATGGGAATATCGACAGTATGTATCGGTTTGTTACCGACTTATCATCAAATTGGCATCATCGCCCCATTATTACTGGCACTTTGTCGTTTAGGCCAAGGGCTTGGGTTGGGTGGTGAATGGTCTGGTGCAGTGCTATTGGCGACCGAAAATGCACCTGAAGGCAAACGTGCTTGGTATGGTATGTTCCCTCAACTAGGTGCACCAATTGGTTTTATTTTAGCTACGGGTTCATTCTTAACTCTTAGTGCATTCATGTCTGAAGCGGACTTTATGCAATGGGGCTGGCGTATTCCCTTTATTGCCAGTGCTGCCTTGGTCATTGTCGGTCTCTGGATCCGTTTAAAACTTCATGAAACCCCTGCCTTCCAAAAAGTGTTAAATAAACAAAAAGAAGTAAATATCCCCTTTAAAGAAGTGCTGACTAAACATTGGGGAATGCTGATTTTAGGAACAATCGCAGCGATTTGTACTTTTGTGGTATTCTATTTAACCACTGTCTTTGCCTTAAACTGGGGAACGACAAAACTTGGTTATTCTCGTTCTGAGTTCTTAGAACTTCAATTATTGGCAACGCTTTGTTTTGCAGCATTCATTCCTCTTTCTGCGATTTTAGCTGAGAAATTTGGACGCAAAGCCACATCTGTTGGGGTGTGTATCGTTTCAGCATTATTCGGTTTGGTTTTCTCGAGTATGTTGGAGTCTGGAAATACCTTTGTCGTATTCCTATTTCTATGTACAGGTCTTGCGATTATGGGCTTAACTTATGGTCCAATCGGTACAGTACTGTCAGAAATCTTCCCCACCTCTGTACGCTATACGGGTTCAGCTTTGACTTTTAACCTTGCTGGTATTTTTGGGGCATCTTTTGCACCTTTGATTGCCACTAAACTGGCAACCACTTATGGTTTATATGCGGTGGGTTATTATTTAACTGCTGCCTCTATTCTTTCACTACTTGCGTTTTTAGCCATTCGTGAAACCAAAAATGATGATGTAAATAATCAGATTTAATGGTGTGATTACAAATAAAAAGCCTGCAAAATTTGCAGGCTTTTTATTTACTTTGAATATTTTTAAGTCAAATAGACAGTCATAAAAAATATCGAATTTCACGATCTTGTATAAAAATACTGTATTTCCTTTTCAACAATCCATCTAGATCTAGACTCAAGATCCTAACTTCAGCGTTGTTGCTGCTTTTCTTTGCTATTTGCAAAATAGCCATATTTGGTAGCAAAAAGTTCAGAAGATCATCCTTATCAGAGCCTTAAGCTCTAACATTTTAATATCAACTCAACTCAATAATATCAATGGTTGGCGGCACTCTAAAACGAAAGGGTACACCCACCATACCTGTACCCACACTGACAAAAACATCGGCATTTTCATGCTGATACAGACCACGTTTATGCCCAAGAATAGACACTTTTTTCATGACATAATTGGTTACCCAAGGCAACTCGACTTGCCCACCATGGGTATGCCCTGCCAACATCAGGGGACGAGATGCCAATTTAGGCACCATATCAACCGTATCAGGGTTGTGCGACAAAATCAGCCAAGGTTTATCTTGTGGTAATAATGGCATGCTGCGCATATCCGTTTTACCTGCCCACAGATCTCCAACACCAATTAAACGGAAATCCTCAAACTCAAGCATTTGCCCTTCGATGTCGATAACATTATTCACCTTTAAAGCATGTGCCAATAAGTCTTGAATCGGAGGACCTGGATATTGCTCATCATGATTGCCGTTGACTGAATAAATCGGTGCTTCTATATCTTTCAGCATAGCCAATTCTTCAGCCAATTTATTTTCAGGTTCATACGTCCAATCACCTGCTACGACCACAATATCAGGCTTTTGTGCATTAATTTTCTTCACGATGATTTTTAACTGACGTTCATGCCCTGAAAATAATCCAATATGTAAATCAGCGATTAAAGCGACTTTGAATGGCTTTTTAAATGCTTGCTCAGCACTCAATTTATACTGATGCGTATCTACCCGTACCAAATGTGGCTCAATAAAACGAGCATAGATCAATAAACACGACAATAAGAAAATAAAAACACTTTCATGTAATGAAAAATATTCGACCCAACCCGCATATAAACTAAAAAAGAACAACGGAAATAATAAATAAGACAGGTAGAATACCAACAAATGGACAAAAGACTTCAATGGATGAATGGTTTCAGTACGCGATTGACTAATCCAAGCTTGTGCAATCCCCCAAAGTGCAACAAAGGCAAAGCACACAAAAAAGTAAAAAATAATTGAATTTGTCATCCACATACGAAATCTCGAAAAAGGCGACTAGCGCCGATTAACTTTATTTATCTTTTGAAATTTGGCAATTATACTCTAGCTCTGTAAATTCTTAGATTAAATTATGACGCAAACCATCAATACGATACGACAACATCACCAATCACATAACAAACACAAGGTTTTTAATACAAAAAACTTGTTTCTCTGCACCGTGATCGTATTCGGTTTACCTGCCTGTAATACTTTACCTAAGCCACAGCCCACGACACCTGTATATGCCAAAGATATCAACACAGAACAAACCTCTTTGGCTAAAATTATTACGCCTTTAAAAGCACAAAATCCAGATTTAACTGGCTTTCACGTATTATACGATCCTTTTGATGCGATTGCGGCACGTATTCATCTCATTGATCGAGCTGAAAAAACTTTGGATTTACAATATTATATCTGGGACAATGACAAAATCGGTTCGTTGGCACTCTATAAAATTATCCAAGCAGCGGATCGTGGCGTCAAAGTTCGTCTATTGATAGATGATAACAATGCACAAAAGATGGAAGCTGTCTATTTAGCCTTAGACCAACATGCCAATATTGATGTAAAACTATTTAACCCCTATCGTTTTCGCTCGTTTCGCCCGTTGGAAATGGTGATTGATTTAAAAAGAATCAATCGTCGTATGCATAATAAAACTTTTACGGCAGACCAACAAATCAGTTTGATTGGTGGACGTAATATGAGCAACCAATATTACAATATCAGCGAGAACTATCAGTTCTCTGACGTTGATGTCATGTTAGTCGGCAAAGCAGTCGATGATATCAACCATTCTTTTGATGAATATTGGAACCACGAATACGCATTCCCTGTTCGAGATATTGTAAGTCATCAAAAATACACTTTACGTTATGAGAGTTTAAAAGAGCAATTAACCGAACATTATCAGGAAATTACCACACAAAATTATATGAATTTAAGTTCACATTCTAATGATTTTGAAAACTGGTTAAATCATCATATCCAACTCGACTGGGTCAAAGCTGAAGTGGTGAAGGACTCACCAGAAAAAATTAAAGCCAAAGCTAAAAAAGAACAACACCTCAACTTTCAAATGCTGACGTATTTAGAAAAGCCTGAAACGAGTGTGGATATCGTTTCAGCATATTTTGTACCCGAACAAGAGGGTGAAAAACGATTAATCGAACTGGCACAAAATGGTGTGCAAGTACGCGTTTTGACTAATTCATTTAAAGCCAACGATGTCGCTTTGGTGCATGCATTTTATGCCAAGTACCGAGAAAGCCTACTCAAAAATGGTGTGGAATTGTATGAGTTTTTGCCTGCAATTCCAGAAGAAGAACTGGATGAGAATATTAAAAAACTCTCGAAAGAAACCAAAATTAGTTTAAAAGGTTTAAGTCGTTCCAGTTTACATGCCAAGCTGATGGCGCTGGATGACAAACAAGTTTTTATTGGTTCTTTTAACTTTGACCCACGTTCTGCTAATTTAAATACGGAAATTGGCGTTATTTTAAATAGTCCACCATTAGCCCAAGCCGTACACTCTACAATGGATAAAAATCTGACCAAATATGCGTATAAGTTGGTATTAAATTCACAAGAAAAAATTCACTGGATTCGGACTACTCAGACTGAAATTCGTACCATTCGTAAAGAACCCAAAATGAAGTGGTGGCAAAAAGCAGGTGTAAAATTTATTTCATGGTTGCCGATCGAAGGTTTTATGTAAATACAAAAAATCTGATTGAGTTTTTCAATCAGATTTTTCATTTCTGAACAATTAAAATCAGCCTAAAACTTCTTTGTGTAATTCAGCTAAGCCTTCTTGCATTTGCTGCTGTACCAGTTTGGTTAATGATTCCACTGTATGTCCTTCAACAGAAATCGCAGGCAAGGCTTTTAAATGTGCGGTAACTTTCGGCATTTCTAGAACAGCCTGAACATGATCCACAAACGTAGTTTCACCAATAAATGGCACAACGCTATCTAGCTTACCTTCTTGATTGACATAGCAAATCACACAAGCTTGTACGGGTTTTTTGGCTTCAATCGCAGCGCCTAAGATACGACCATGGACTTTTTTAACTTTGGTACCATCTGTTGTGGTGGCTTCAGGAAAAAATAAAACGGGCACATCGTGCTTTAAAAACTCAGCAATCTGTTCACGAATACGAATCGAATCACCCGAACCTCGTTGAATAAATAAAGTCCCACCACCTTTTGCCAAAGTTCCTAAAATTGGCCATTTTTCAATTTCTGCTTTTGCTAAAAAGAAAATACGTGCACCCGACCCCAACACTGCGATGTCTAACCATGAAATATGGTTACTCACCCATAATGCGGGTTCTCGTGGAATTTCCCCATGAACATGTACATCGACATTAAAAACGTCAGCAAGACGACGACAAAAATACTGCACATAACGTGTGTTATTTGAATTATTTGGGTCTTTATACAATTGATGTCGGAAAACCAGATAAAAGCCTTCTGAAACGACACTGGTACCTTTGACCAGCTTTTTAGTATATAAAAACGTTTTCGAAAATAGATTTAATTTCTTTTTTGCGTTTGACGGTATTGTGGCATTTGTCTGTGGTTGAGGCATGGGGACTCACTAAACTGAATATTAGTCAAATTCATTTACATCTAAGTATATTGTATACAGATATACAGAAAGTTGCATTGATCATATAAACACAACAATTGCATAACTTAAGCTCATTTTTCTATACACGACATTGTATTAAAGTTTGTTGACCACATGAGTAAAAATGAAGCAAAAAGCATGATGTCACAAAGTAAACATGTGCATACTCCCCAGTATTCTCACTTTAAAATTCCATTTAACAAGCTCTTAGGTTATATCATTTTATACTGCGGAAGCTTGGTGTTTATGTCTAAAATATTTATTGCATTTCTTTGACAAGAATTGCACTTTTCCTCATAAATTACTCTAGAATGGCATTTAATCAATCTATTTGAGAGTCTAAATATCTGTGGAATATGTAAATCGAAAACAAATCAATGAATGTACCATCTTAGTCAGTGTTGCAGTTCAAATTTTAGATGATATTGATCAAGAAGAGTTTCGATTATTAGCCAAATCCGCAGGTGCAGAAATTTTAGAACATTTACATGTGCAACGCATAAAACCTGATCCAAAGTTTTTTATAGGTTCAGGCAAAGCCGAAGAAATCGCCCAAAATGTAGCTGATCTAGAAATTGAATTGGTTATTTTTGATCATGCGTTATCCCCTGCACAAGAACGAAATTTAGAAAATATTTTAAAATGTCGTGTGATTGACCGTACTGGTTTAATCTTAGATATTTTCGCCCAACGTGCTCGCACGCATGAAGGAAAATTACAAGTTGAATTGGCTCAACTGGATCACCTCTCTTCTCGCCTGGTTCGCCGCCACAGTAACTTAGACAGCCAAAAAGGTGGGATTGGACTGCGTGGTCCTGGTGAAACAATCTTAGAAACAGACCGCCGTTTATTGCGGATTCGCATGGATCAACTCAAAGATCGTTTAGAGAAAGTGCGTAAGACACGATTACAAGGTCGTGCAGCTCGACAAAAAGCGGATATTCCAACTGTGTCTTTGGTGGGTTATACCAATGCAGGAAAATCTACATTATTTAATATCTTAGCCAATAGCGACGTTTATGCTGCAGATCAATTGTTTGCCACACTAGACCCCACTTTAAGACGCTTAGATTGGGATGGTATCGGTAGATTAGTCCTTGCAGATACTGTCGGCTTTGTGCGCAATCTTGCCCATTCTTTAGTTGAATCCTTTAAAGCAACACTAGAAGAAACATTACAAGCCAGCTTATTGCTACATGTGATTGACTCAAGTAGTCCAGACATGTTGGAGCAAATAGAAGCCGTTGAAAACGTCCTCAAAGAAATTGGTGCCGATATCCCAACACTGCGGGTTTATAATAAAATTGATCAATCTGGCGAAGAACCTAAAATCATCTATGCACGTCCACATCAACCAGAGCGTGTTTATGTATCTGCACATACAGGACAAGGTTTAGACTTATTACGTCAAGCAGTTCAAGAATGTTTGATGGGGCAAATTCAAAGTTTTCAACTTGTTCTTAAACCTGAGTATGGAAAATTACGCACACAACTTTATGCGCTAAATGTGATTCAGTCTGAAAGCTATGATGAACAAGGACAATTGCTTTTAGTGGTAAATATCGCCCCGTATAAACTTGAGCAACTGATCAAACAAGCACATTTACCGATTGATCAAATTTTAGGTGAAAAAGCACACCAATTTACAAGACCTTTAGAAGAGTTTGAAATTCAGCGCTGAATGAGTTAAAACGTGAAAGATAAATTGAGTTGATTAAAAAATAGCATGGACTTGTTCAAAAACATTGATTGGCTGGCATGGATTTGCACCATTGCACTGATCATTTTCTTTCGTGAAGCTTCAGTATGGATCATGGGTCTGTTTCACCATCCTGAACTGGGAAATTTAACTGGTTTACTAAGCTTACTCATTGTTTTAGTGATCTGGCGTAGATTTAAAAAAATTCCACCTCGCTTAGTTGACACCAACAACAAATTAATGAAAGAAAGTGGTTTTGCTTTTCTACCCATTTGTGCAGGCTCACTGCTCATGTTGGTAAGTATGGGTAAAGAAATTCCTTTGTTCTTAGTAGTGATGTTTGTCAGTACCCTGATCCCTTTGTGGGTCTACGCAAAAATGGCAAAAAAATGGTTATAGGGAGATCATCATGCTCAGTGTGTTAACTGGTTTTTTAATCACTCTCATTGCTTATTTGGCTGCAAAACCTGTAAATAAAAGATTTCCTCAAGTACCTTTATTGGTCATTGCGATGTTCTTTGTGATTGGTATCTTAATGTTATTTAAAATTCCTTATGAACAATATAATACGCAAATGAACGGTATTTTTAGCCATCTTTTGGGTTATGTCACAGTAGCACTTGCCATACCTCTAGCAGCCATGCGTTATGATGATTTACCCATTAAATCAGTCGTGGGAATTTTAGTATTTGCTAGCATCAGTGCTGTAGCACTGCCTATGGGTTTAGCCTATCTATTACATATGTCTGAGCCGACCATCATGGCTTTTGCAACCCGTGCAGTGACTACACCCATTGCCATTAATATTGCAACACTGTTGCACTCACCTGTATCGTTAGTGATTTTGATCGTGATTTTATCAGGAGTAATTGGTGCTGCATTTTCTTCAATTATTCTACGTAATATCAATGATGAACGTGCATCAGGGTTGGCTTTGGGATTGGCGGCACATGCCATTGGAACGGCACAAGCATGGCAACGTGGTGCTGTTGCAGGTCGTTATGCTGCCTTTGGTATGGCAGTAAATGCTGTATTTACTGCAATTTGGTTACCTAGTTTTATTTTATTTATTCAATAATTCACTTAAAAAAGGTTGTTGATCTAACAATCTTTTTATCTTCAAATACGCATTCCATATTGCTAACAAAAAATGTCACTATTGTTAAAAATACGTGATGTAATTCACACTATAAAAATAATGTTTGCTCATGATTTAAATAATATGGCAAACTCATCATAATTAATGAACATTTGTACAATATCAAAAATTGCAATGTGAATGAGAAAACGTACTATGAAAAATGTATTTAAAATGCTTGCGGTGGGTACTTTAACCTGTATAAGTACAGCAATTTGTGCACAAGATATTATAGGCTCTTGGCAAAGTATTGATGATAAAACAGGCTCACCGAAAGGTATTGTAGAGATTAAGAAAGATGCGAACGGTACATACTACGGCATTATTACCAAAGTGACACCACGGGTCGGGTATCAACCGAAAGAATTATGTGTAAATTGTCCCGCACCTTATACCAATAAGCCTATTATAGGTATGAAAGCAATTACAAATCTGCAAAAAGTTAATGATTTTGAATATGATAAAGGCAAAATCTTAGATCCAAACACAGGACGTTTATATAGTTTAAAAGCAAAAATGTCGCAAAATGGCAGTAAACTTAATATTCGTGGTTATTATGGATTTTCAACTATTGGACGTAGCCAAACTTGGATCAGAGTTCAATAAAATGAGTGTGAACACGACCGATTTTATTTTATAAGTAGCATTTTAAGCGTCGTTAGTGAATCTAAATAAATAGACAAGGATGTCCAAATTTAGATAATAACACTTTAAAAATTAATATCGTTAACACATTTTTAACAGCCTTCTAAAACATTATTTTATTGTTCAAATAACAAATTTATTTGAAACTTTCATTACAAATAAGCGACTACAGCACTCACAACTATGGCTTGACCATTAGCTACTTTTCATGTTTTATGAATGCCTCATTGCATTTAATCTCATATCTTATTCACAGGGAAAGTAAGATGAAAACTCAAATAAAAATCGCAACATTCCTGCTGGGCTTTTGTATAAGTACATTGGCTTTAGCACAAGATATTTCAGGTATTTGGCAACAAATTGATGATCAATCTGGTGAGGCAAAGGCTCAAATTTCCTTTAAAAAAGATAGTGTTGGAAGATATACAGGTACGATTATCAAAATCACACCAAGACCAGGTTATACTCCCAAAGAGCTGTGTGTAAACTGTCCTGCACCTTATACCAACAAACCTGTGCTTGGTCTAAACATTATTACGGGACTTAAGCATATTAAGGATAAAGACTATGATCAGGGCAAAATCCTTGATCCTTTAACTGGTAAGACGTATAACCTTAAAGCCAAATTAAATCAAAATGGTAAAATTTTAAGATTAAGAGGTTATTTAGGTACTGCGGTTTTAGGGCGTAGTCAAACCTGGATCCGTGTTGAATAATTTTCTAGGTTTATTAATGTAAGTACCTCATGTTTAATTCTAAACTGTATGCTAGATCGTTCTGCCAATACAAAATTTACAAATCAGTAAAGTATTTTCAATACTTACTCAGATTTAAGTTTTAGGCAAAATAGCTAGCATACTTTTTAAAGCAACTCTTGAACGAGAAATAAAATTTTATAGTAAAGTCTTTGGTTGATATTTACAGAAGTCGAAGGCTTACCAACTGAATACATCAAATCAAAATAACTAATATGTACGGAAGTTTACTCCAACGCTGATCAAACTTTAGCGATGTATTATGGAAATCAATACATTTACCTGTTCTTTTAAAATTATCGATTTGGGTCAAAGACTGAAAAATAAATAAAGCGTGATATTTTTAGGAAAAATCACACACTAAAATCTAGAATAATGTATTTTTATCATTTGATTAACTTAAAATAAAATTGGTAATCCCGAATAATGAAATGCCCAAAATGTAATTCATCCATTTTAAATGAAAATATCAACATTCAAGACAATATTGCAAAATGTATAAGCTGCGAAAATGTATTTAAAGCATCTGAAGGCTTAGATACGTCTGACTCAAAATTTCAAATTAATCAACCTCCTCATGGTGCTTGGTATGAGCCCCAACCCAATGAAGTCATTGTAGGTGCAACCACACGCAGTGCTGCTGCCTTATATTTGATTCCATTTACTTGTGTTTGGGCAGGATTTTCACTTGGTTCAATTTATGGATCACAAATTGCCAATCATGAATTCAGTTTATCTGATTCCCTCTTTGGTATTCCTTTTCTGATCGGAACATTGTTTATGTTGAGAATGATCTTAATGAGTGTATTTGGGAAAGTGGAAATCCATGCTAATCGTGAAGGTGGAGTTATTTTTACAGGCGTTGGCTCAATTGGACGTAAAACAGAGTTTCTATGGCGTGATATTTCAAATATTCACAGTGGTACGACACGCCCAATCTTTCAACGCTATGACCAAGAAGCTATTGTAATGGAAGGGAAAAGTTCAATTACCTTTGGTGAGTCTTTAAACGATGAACGTCAATATTATCTTCTCAATGCTTTAAGGAAAATGAAATCTCAGTATCGTTAAATCAATCAAGTACTCATTTATCCAGATTGTTCAAAAGTTGAATGCACTTCATCATATGTAAAGCGCAATTCAGGCATTGTTTCACTCTAAAATATGCTAAGGTTATTATGGCTATTTTTCCTGTTTGAGTTCACATGACTGTACGTTTTTTTCATACTTCGGATTGGCATTTAGGGCAATTTTTCTATCACCATTCTCGTCAGTACGAACATGAACAATTCCTCGCATGGTTACTTGAACAAATTAAAGCCAAACAACCCCATGCCCTGCTGATCGCAGGAGATATCTTCGATGTGATCAATCCTGCATCCAGTGCCCAAAAACAACTTTATCAATTTCTCGCAGATGCACATGCACTTGCACCGCACATGCAAACCTTAATGATTGCAGGCAATCATGATTCTGGTTATCGCATCGAACAAGTTGAACCTTTACTTGAAAAATATAATGCAAAAACAGTCGGTGTGATTCATAAAAATGCTGAAGGTGATTTTGATTTAGATCGTTTAATTGTTCCAATTTATGATGAAAATAAAAATATAGTAGCTTGGTGCTTAGCGCTGCCCTTTTTGCGTCCTGCGGAAATTACCGGGTTTAATGAACAAACCACCAACAGTCAAAATGCCATTGCCTATTTACATCAACAACTTATTGCTGCAGCCAAACAACGCAAAACAGATGATCAAGCACTGATTTTAATGTCACATGCCCATATGCAGGGGGGAGAAACCTCTGACTCTGAACGTCCTATCATTATTGGTAATGAAGAAGCGTTGTCCACTGCATTGTTTGATGATGTGATTGACTATGTGGCACTTGGTCATTTACATAAACCGCAAAAAGTAGGACAAACACATATTCGTTATAGTGGTTCACCGATTCCCTTGTCATTTAGTGAAATAAATTATAAACATCAGATTGTTGAAGTGACAATTGATCCAGCAAAAAACGATGAATTACGTTTTCAATATGAAGCGATTAGCATTCCTCGCAGTATCAAACTGCATAAAATCAAAGGCGAACTAAATGAGGTTTTCACCCAATTAAGAGGCTTAGAAAGCGGTGAAATTACCGAAATTGATCAACGTGAATATGTCGATATTGAATACCATACCGATGTCCCACCACAGCCTAATCTAAGACAACAATTCGAAGATGCATTGCCTACAAATCGCTATCGTTTAGTGCGTATTTCTCGTCAGTATTTCGCAATAGAAAAAGATGCAGATGACACAGTTCAAGTCAGTTTAGAACCACCAACACCTGAAAAACTCTTCCAACAAATTTGGGAGAAAAATGGTTATGCCAATGATGATGCTGTACTGAAGGACTTTTTAAGCTTGGTTCATGAAGCCGAAAAATCACTTGAAGATGAGCATAAAGGTTAAGAATTTGTCATGAAAATTTTATCTATCCGTTTAAAAAACTTAGCATCTCTTTCGGGTGAGCATTTTATTGATTTTGAATCTGAACCTTTGGCTTCAGCAGGCTTAGTGGCGATTGTTGGAAAAACAGGTGCAGGCAAGTCCACTATTTTGGATGCGATGTGCCTTGCTCTTTTCAACAAAATTCCACGCCTAAAAGATAGCGATGGCAAACTACAAGATATCGATGGTTCAGAACTTTTAACCAACTCACCTTTAACTGTTTTACGTCGTGGCACTGCACATGGTTTTTCGGAACTGACTTTTATTGCACAAGATCAAAAACATTATTTGGCTCGTTGGGAGTTGAAACGTTCACGTGAAAAAGCCGATGGTAAATTACAAAGCGTACAACGCTATTTAAAATGTCTTACAGATGGCGTGGTCGTTGCAGATAAAGCCAAAGCCGTTGATAGTAGTATTTTTAAAATCACGCAATTGAGTTTTGAGCAATTCACACGTGCGGTACTTTTAGCGCAATCTGAAGTCACGGCATTTTTAAAAGCACGTGACAATGAACGGGGTGAATTACTTGAATATTTAACCAATTCTTCTATTTTTGCCAAAATTGGTCAATTGGCTTTTGAACGCACTAAAGCTGTTGCCCTTAAACGCAAAGAGCTTGAAAATTTACTTGGTCATGTCGAAGTGCTCTCCGATGAAGCAGTAGCGGAACTTCATACACAATTTCAAAATGTCGATACAGATTATAAAAAGTTAGAAGCGAAAAAATCTCAACTGGAAAAACAACAGCAATGGTTTGAACGTAAACAAAAGTTTGATCAAGAGATTATTCTAAAACAAAGCAGTGTTGATCAATATTTAAATGAGCAACACAAATTAGCCTCTGAACGCGAACGTCTAAATCGTTTAGAAATATTCTCTGAAATTCGTTCAAACGTGTTTCAACAACAACAATTTCTCAAAACAGAACAAGCCCTTGCACCACAGATTCAACAGCAACAACAAGTTTTTAATGATCTGGCTGCCGTATTTGAAACACAAAAAACTCAATATCTGCAAGCAGAAACAGCACTTACTGAAATTCAAGATTTTGAAAATAAAAATCTTAGCGCTATTCATCAGGTGCGAGATTGCAATTCAGAACGTGAACGAATTGGCGTTGAATTTAATCAAGTAAAGAAAAAACTATTGGATTTAGTACAAGCTCAACAACCTTTAACTCAGCAAAAGCAACAACTTGACCAACAGATTCAGCAGATTCAAGGAAAACAAGAACATGTCAATACGGAGCTTTTAGCTACACAACACTTTACAGACTTAGATAAAGGACTATCGGCTCATTTACAACAATTATCAAAATTTATTCAGCATTATCAAAATATTGAAAATCAAATCGGCTGCACCCTAGATGCTGAATATAAGCTTAATCTTCAAAAAGCAGAATTACAGCAATGCATTGCACACGTTGGAACGCTTGATCAACTAGAAAAACAACTAGAACAAGTACGACAACAACGTGAATTAAAACTTAATCACCACAATCAATTGGGTGTAATTCAACAAAAGCTTAATCAATACTTTGAGCTACAAAGCGAATCTTTACACATTCAAGAAAAATTAGACTATCTCACAGCACAGTTACAGCAAACCGAAAAAAGTACTTTAATTGCGGAACAAGAATTTCAATCGAGTAAAGACGCACGTCTCAAACTTCAAGAAGTTTTGCAACAACAAAGACTTTTACATGCTGAAAATGTAGAAAATTTACGTGCAGAACTTACAGAAGGTGAACCTTGTCTGGTTTGTGGTAGCACTTCACACCCATATAAAAAGGATGATTCAGTTGTATCTAAAGCCCTATTTGAATTACAACAACAGCAGCAGCAACATGCACTAAGCAAAGAACAAGAAGCCTTAAAAATTTGGCAACAACAGCAACAGCAACAAACCAAACTCAATACGGAATTAGAACAATTCAAAACTGCACTAAAAAATAGTGTGGAGAAAACAAAAGCAATTGCAAAAATATTGCGAGAACAATGCAAAACTGAACAAATAAACTTAAATTTAGACCAAACACAAACTGAAATTTCAAAGCAATTTGAACAAATCAGTCAGCAAAATCAAATGGACTGCCAGCATTTTGAAGCTCAAATTAACCAATTCATTTTACATCTAAAAGCACAACAGCAATTAACACAAGATATTCAGCAGGCTGAACATTTACTACAAAATGCACAAAACCTACAGCAAAATGTTTCACATATTATTGCTTGTTTAACAGATGCTGAAAAATTGCAATGGCAACAAAAAACCACCTTTCAAGCTCAACATCTGTATCAACAACTTGAGCAGCGATTTCAACAATTAGAGCAATTAGCACAGTTAAAGTTGCAACTCGACCAAACCTCGCAGCAATTACATTCGGCCATATTAAACTTAGAAAATGCAGCGAAACACATTGCTGAAACACAAGAAAATTTAAATACCATTAAACTGAAAGGTCAAAAAAATACAGAAAAAGCCAATCAATTAATTTTAGCCATGACAGGATTAAGGGATGTTAAACCGAATGAATGGTTGGCTAAACATGATACAAAACGTCAGCAAATTCAATCGCAATATCAACAGCACAAGCAACAGTTTGATCAATCTCGCACCGAATTTGAACAGCAAAAAAGTCGTTTAGAGCAGTTACAAGCGCAGCAACGACAAAGTCAGCATAATTTAAACCAAGTTAACAATGTGATTCAAAATTGGTTGGACGCTCATACTGATTTTCAAGCCTCTGATTTAGCAGAATTGGCTCAAGTCAGTCCCGCGCAAGAACAACAAATCCGTCAGCAATTACAAGATATTGAACGTCTACTACATGAAGCAAAGTCTGCTTTAAAAACCATTCAAGCACAATTGGCTGAACACGCTTTGCAACAGCCTGAACTTGATTTTAATCAATTAAAACACGTGATGCTGGAGAATGCAGAATCCTTAAAAACCCAATCTGAGCTTCGTGATCAAATTAAAATTGAGCTTGCCAAACACCAAAGTAACTTACAAAAGCAGAAACAGTTTGCAGATGAAATTTTGCACATTCAGCAAGAAGAACACCGTTGGAGTAAGATTTCAGGCTTGATGGGAGATGCAACAGGTAAAAAATTCCGAGACTATGCGCAACAATTTAACCTTGATATTTTACTGGAACATGCTAATCAACAATTAACGATGTTGTCACAGCGTTATACTTTAAAACGTTTAGAAAACTCTCTAAGTTTAGCCATTATTGACCATGATATGGATGGCGAAACCCGTTCAGTCGCCTCACTTTCGGGAGGTGAATCTTTCCTCACAGCGCTTGCCCTCTCTTTGGCAATTGCCAATATGGCATCAGGTTCGATGAAAATTGAATCACTGTTTATTGATGAAGGTTTTGGTACTTTGGATGCATCATCTTTACACATGGTCATGAATGCACTGGATCAATTACAAAATCAAGGACGTAAAGTTGTACTGATTTCCCATATTCAGGAAATGCATGAGCGAATTCCTGTGCAAATTCAGGTTAAACCATTAGGTGCGGGTGCAAGTACCATTGAAGTGGTGAGTTAACAAATACTTTAAGTTATAAAAGCAGCGTTTTCTATCTGCTTTTATAATATTTTTTTCATAGATTTTTCTTTTATCTAAGTGAATTAAAAAGGTATTTTCATTGACTAAAAAATACCTTATGGATTTTTGGATTAATCTTTATCTGCTGGGAAAGCATTCGGTGGTGGTGCATATTTATTGATTGGTTTTTTGTTTTCTTCAGGTGCTTCAAGTTCATACACAACTGTACCGATAATTCCTGCATTATCGATTGAACCATTATCTGAGTTTGCAGCATAGGATTCCTCAGGTTTACCAAAAGTAAATGAAGCCACCGCATCAGCACTTTTACGGAAACCTTCGATGGTTAATGTGTCATGCGCATGTAGCACATAACCTGAGTTACTACGTGAAGCAGCACTTCCATCAATGACATCAATTCCATCTACACTGGTCACAATTTCAAAGGTTTTACTAGTGTTATTTTCATAATGCAGTTGATAACTTTGTCCTTCCCGACCAGCCAAATAATAGTTTGAACCGACCCGATATAAAGGAATCGTATCGCCACGATCATCAATAATCGTAAAACTAATTTTCCCACCTGCGACAGATATACCTTGAATGGGTTTACCCTGATATTGCTTATCCGCATATTGGACTTGGGTTTCTGCAAATGGAGAATTTGACTTACGTTTTAAATCCACTTCGGTCACTTGTGAGCCGATTTCATCGCCCCACTTGGTTCCCAATTTTTCATCACTCGCCACCTCATTATTTGCAGCATCGGCAGCGACATCCGCACTGGCTGTAGTTGATGAATTATGGGACACATCATTTTGTGATTGTTTTTTACTACAAGCAGCAAGAAATACACACAATAACAAGCAGATAAAATAATTTATAATTTTCATTCTTATCACCTTTTTTCAAATACGACTCAGCAACGCTTCAAAATTGATGCTGAGTTCAATTGAACAGTCATTTTAAGGCATTTAGATTATTATCGGATTCAGCATACCTGTGTATATTTCAGTTTAGCAATTGCTATTTTTTGCATTTATGTAAATACAATCCTTAAAAAATCACTTAGTCTGCTGGAAATGCATTTGGTGCAGCTGCATATCCTTTATCCTGCTGTGGTGAATAACCCTTCGGTGCTTTTAACTCATAAATCACAGTACCAATAATCCCTGTATTTTTAATCGAACCCTGTTTGCTATTGGCTGCATAAGATTGTTGTGGTGAACTAAATGTAAAAGATGCAACTGAAACATGACTTTTTCTAAATCCTTCAATCGAAATCGAACTATAAGGTCGGAGTACATATCCACTTTTTTGACGAGAAGCTTGGCGACCATCGAGGACATCCAAACCATCGATACTTGCCACCACTTCAAAGGTTTGAGCGCTGCTGTTGCTATAGTGCAACTAGTAACTTTACCCATCATTTCCCGAAAGAAAATAGTTTTTCCCATCACGATATAATGCTAAATGAGGATTGATATTTTCTGCTTGTATGGCTGAAGCTTTTGCGCTGTGTATTGGCGCAGGCGCATAAGGCTCAGCATTGGCTACCTTGTTGCATCACAGGTTGTGAGGAACACGCAGCAAGCAAACTTATAGAAATAAGATAGAGTAAATAGTGTGATTTCATCGCATGATCCTGTTGTTAGAATTATTCAACTCAGTATAAACTGTACCAAAACTAAGGGTTTGTAATCATTTGTAGAATAATGTTTAAAACTCACTCACACTATTGCGCCATTTATTAAACATTTAGAGCCTGTTTACATTGGTCGTAACGTTAAAATTTGCTCACTGCGTCCAAATGGTCCATGCACATCATGTAATACCGAACTGGTTAAGCCAATGCCATCTTCACCATATTGCTGTACTGTTTCTAAACCTAACCATTTACCTTGTGGTAAACGATATAAATGAATCTGTAAATCTAAGTTTGGGAAACCCCATTTAAAAGGTGGCTTTTGTCTTGCCACAATGCCATTCGCCGTATCAACCATGCCCATAAGTTTGACAAAGTCTGTGGTTTTTTGACCTTCAACCAT
The DNA here is from genome assembly GCF_001704615.3 of Acinetobacter defluvii. NCBI lineage: Bacteria > Pseudomonadati > Pseudomonadota > Gammaproteobacteria > Moraxellales > Moraxellaceae > Acinetobacter > Acinetobacter defluvii. The sequence continues at coordinate 688,204 of NZ_CP029397.2, read as the reverse complement.
ATCCAATGCATTGCTTAACCACACAATACCCGCACCTTGGCGGCGTTGTTCTGTACGTGCTTCTATAGATTGAATATATCCCCCTGGCCACTGACGAATTTCTTGCCAAATTGGCAAGTTTTCAGGTGTGCCAATATTTTGATCTTCTAGGCCTGCGACATTTTGACTGTTATTGGTCATCATGCGCCAAGTTCTTGCCACGATACAAATTTTTCCTTGTGCAATCATTTCGGACTCAAGTAGTTCTATGGTTTTACCACCACGAATTACTTTTGTTCGGATGCTAAACTCACCCGCAGCAATCAACCCAAAAATATCTAAACTGATCCGTCCAATCCGCACATCATCTCGAGGAGAAAATCGTTCTAATTCAGCACAAATAATCCCTGTAGCGGGTGCCATGTGTTGCTCGTGTTCATTCCAAGCCCCTTGTGCATGTATGGTCGACTGATAATGTGCTGTGACTACACCTTGTTCATCTACAGTACGATTTAATAATTGATAATAGCTTGACATACTCTTCCCTGCATCTTGATAATTAAAATAATATTCCAGTAATTTATACAATTAAATCATTGTATTTTTGTACTCAATTTAAACAGAAATGTCCAATTTTTAGCAAAATAGTGAACCCTATAGTTCAGCATTTTACTAAAACCTTCTAAAGATTATTTTTAAAATTTTCTGTTGAAATCTAATTTAAAAACAATTACATAACTGTTCGTTTTTTGATTTATATCGCCATTACCCTACTGACTCTTCTGCTCCTCTCTAATATTCAACATGGATCACAAAGCAGATATGGTTCAGGTGATTTTGACAGATTCTATTTTAATTTTGGCGATTTCTATTTTAGTGGTTCGTTTTGCTTCATGGAAATTCCCCCATCAGTCATTCGGGAAAAACATCGTGATAAGCCATTACCGTATGGTAAAACGCCAAAACCTGAAGATGATGAGTTGGCTTAAAGTGCTAATAGGCACATGATTTAATTACTAAATCAGACAATACAATAAATATGATTAATCATTGGGTATTTGTAGATATCGTCCATTTTCAAATATCCAATGCATTCCTACTTCAGGATCAGGTAGTCCATAACGTCGCCAATCACTGATTAACATATACTGTGAACTTTCTATTGTTCCATTACCATTTACATAACCATGACTCTCAGAATGGTAAATATTCGTTGTCGGCAGTTGTTGTCGATAAATAATGGTAACGCCATTTTGCTGTGGATATACTGGATAAGGTCGATTTGGGTAATGAGGATAACTTGGATAATGTCCCCATTGACCTGAGTTTTGCGGTGGTCTCACCGGGATTTGTTTGGTTTTAGTCAGACCATTTTGATCTGTGTATTGATAAGTGGTTGTAGGAACACGATGTTGATAGCGCTCTACACTCCCATAGCCTACCCAATCTTTAGCATCAGCAAATACAGAAGTAGACATCATCCCCAATATACCGACTATGACATTCAGACTCAGTAAATGTTTCATCTCCCCCCCTAGCAAAATGCTGTTGTTGTTATTTTAATATAAAATTAAAGATAAATAATGAATATTTTATAAACAAGTTAAATCTCATTTGAATATTCGCTATCTTTCAAACACACCATTTTAACTGCAATCTGCTAAGATATTTGTTTTAGTCTGATGGATGCTGTGCTGTGGCTGAACTAAGTTTTGACCGTCTACATCAATTTTTTTGTAAAGTACCCAGTGTGCAAAAAGCTTTTATCGACAGTTATGGTACAGATGGTAAATCTGCGTGGTGGTTTAAGTTTCAGATTAATATCGATCATCCGCTTGCATGGCAAACCGTACAAGAATTGGGACATGTGCTAAATTATATTTCTAAAAATGAGCGTCTACCCACCCAGTTTTTACCTATTTCTCCACCACCTTATATGAATGGTGAAGCGAAGCAATTTTTAGCATGGGTGATTCAGTGTAATCATGCTGATTTTCCACCCGATGTGGTCTGTGACTGGTTAGAAGCGCGTTTGCCAAAACCTGTTGAAGATGAAAGTCAGTGGAAAATTAAAACTGATTTGCATGAACTGGATAAAATCTCAGATAAAGATTTGGATAAAATGGTGTCACCAAATCCGCAACCATAACAAGCGATACAAATAAAAAGCCAAAGTTAAACTTTGGCTTTTTATTCAATTATTCTTCTCCAAGTCCCCACGCTTCTTTCATCGCTTGACTATTATTTTCAATACGATCTATGCGCTGCTGTACTTCAGCCGCAATTTTTGCATCTTTTTCTACGCCAATACCTTCAGCATATGCTTGATATGCCATCGGTAAAATATCATCATCTTTACCGCCATGCTGGAATGCGATGCTTGCCCATTTATAACTTTCTGGCGCATCTAAAACACGAGCTAAGTTTTGCATTGCATCAACGGAACCTAACTGTGCCGCATGTAAATATAGCTGTTTGGCTTTATCTTGATCTTGTTGTTTATCACTTTGATCTGTGTACCACACTGCTAAATAGTTCATTGCCTCCGCATCATTTAACTGAATCGCTTTTTCTAAATACTGAATACCGAGCTTAGTATTTGGCTTTTGCTTTTCATCTTCAGGGTATAAATAAGCATAGCCTAATTCAGTTAAAGCAATGGGATTATTTAATTGTGCAGCTTTTCCATACCAAGGCTTTTTTACTTTAAAATCATAGTCATCTTTTACAAGATGTATATAAGCATCGCTATAGCCTCGTTGACCTTGCTGAATATAAAAATCTTTGATTTCCTTCTCAATTTTTGTCGGAAAATCGGTAAATTCCTCTGTTAAATTCCAACCAATTCTATCCAAAACTGCCATTTTCTGTTTTAAAGTCGGTTGGGTTATCTGTTTATAGTTTTGAATTTCTTTACGCACATTATTATCATAAATCTGACTAAACTCTTGTGATGATGGTGCTTTCATTTTCTTTAAATCATCATCATCACAACTTTTTAAGCGGTAACCTGCATCCCATATATCCCCTAAACGATAACCTCGATATAACCATTGACATTGTTCAGCACTAAAACCTCTATAATTTGACGGCTCATCTAAAGTATCTGCCATCGCAATAAAAGCTTTGGGATCTTTATTTTTAATACCACGCGCAATCACAGGTTTTAGCGCATTCATTTCTTTTTTCATCTGTGCAGGTATGGAGAATGCCTGCGTAACTCGCTCCTCAGTCATTAATTGGCTAATCGCATCCCAATTGCCTAATTTTGCTGACTTAAGTAATAAATCTCTGTTAATTTTATAATTTGCAGGTAAATATCGAAAATCATTGGTAGAAAGATAATACTGACTCAACAAATACATCGCCTCAGCATCCCCTTCATCTGAAGCTTTTTTGAGGAGTGCAATGGCTTTTTGATGATCTATCCCGATTTTTTCACTGCCTGTTTGCAACTCTTTCGCTTGCGTGACTAAAGGATTTTCCGCAAAAGCCGAAGTTGAACTCAACATTGCAACAGCAAGGACTAGGTTTAGAAATGGTGCTTTAAATTTTTTCGAAAGTTTATATTTTTGCAGAGTTTTTTGCATATTTAAGCTCAAGTTTTTAATTAAATTATTTTGAGCAGCAATTATGCACTGAATCATTCACCATTCAGTACATAATTTACAAATTTATAAATTAAATCAGAATGTTGAAAGTCCACTCCACTCCATAAAACGATACACACCGTATTTCAGTTTCGATTCATCCGCATATTTCGAATAATCCACACTCATATGGCGATCATTTAAATTTGACCAAGCCGTATTAAAATACTGCTCTGCATCAATAAAAACTTGCTGTTGTGGGGTGCCTACAACACGTAAATCAGTTTCTAAATTATAATTTTTTAAATTACGTGCCGTGAAATTTGCTGAGCCTAAAACCATTTCAGCCGATTGAGCATTGTGTTTAATCAACATCTTACTATGACATTGCTCCCCTTGGGTATTACACCAACGCACATCAATACCCGCATCATTGAGCTCTGATGCAACTTGACGATTGGGTATGCCATTTTTCTGACGTCCAAAAGCATCTTTATTCGGATCCAGTAAAATGCGTAACTTTGCGCCACGTTGTTTTGCAGCGATTAATTCTTTTATGATCTTACGTTCAGATAAATAAAACATTGCCAAGTCGATCTGATCATTGGCTTTTGCAGTTTTTAGCATTTTTAAAACTGCATCATAAATCGCCTGTTCCGTCAGCACTTGCACTTGTGGGTTATTGCTATTTTCAGGTAATTTGCCCACGATCACAAAAGGTGTATCTCCACCTGACATCTGTGCTACGGGTTGTTCAGACTTCAACACATCAGTTGCGACAGCACCATTCACCAACAATGCCACATTAGAATGACGAGAACTCCCATCATGTGGATTTGCCGAAGTGACAATGGTTTTCCACCCCTCATTGGTATCCACCACAATGGTTTTACGATGATTGGCTTTGAAATTAAATAAATTTAAATAACTACGAATGGTAATCGGCTCTTTGCCAAATGGATTATTCAACCAGCCTTTTTCAGCATTATTTCCCAAGTCTTGACAACATAAATACCAAAAACCTGACCATGTCGGATTGGATGCACGAAGTGGTGTGAGATTGGTTTCAATCACCTCAATGCCCCCTTGACGTAATTTCCGATATTGTTCAGGAGCAACCCCACCATAAACGGAGTTGATTGGATCAGTGATAAATTTAATTTCAAGGGTTGGATTCACCACTTTTTGATTAATCAATGCTTCTGTGAGTTGATGCGTCAATGCCCGATGTTGAAGTTTTGAATCACCAATTTCTTGGTTAAATAAAAACATATCTACGACAATCGTGGTTTTGGCTTGTTTAATGAGATTTAAAATTTCATCAAAAATATAATGGTCTAAGTGTTGTCTACCTTGCGCATCCATATAGGTTCGGTCTGCAATAAACTTCACGTCAGCATGGCGTAAAGGACCTGTAAAGTTCAGTCCACTTGGTATAGGTTTAACTGTATGATAGATCGCAGAAGATAAATATCCGAAGATCAAGACTGCACAAATTAAACCTAAATAACGTCGTTTAGACCAATTCAACTTACTGTGAATTTTATTGAAGATACGCATATTAAAAAACCTAGTCTGTTATAAGCAGACTAGGTTGAATTGCTTTATTTTTCAATGATGGTTTGGTGAAGGATTGAAAATTTTAGAATTTATAATTAATCCCAACCACAAAGTTACGTCCAACTTGTGGAATACTCGACAAGAATGAACTATGTTCATAGACTGTTTCGTCCAGTAAATTGTTGGCATTTAAATAAACTGTGGCTTCTTGTTTATATGCAAATGGGTATCTATAAGCCACCCCTACATTGACCATGTTATAGCCTTTGGTTTCTTTTTCGTATGCAGCAAACTTATCTTGATTAAATACATGAGAGTATTCTGCCGAACCAGACCAATTATCATCAAAGTTAGCTGTCACACGGGTACCCAAACGCCCTGCTGGAACGCGTGGCGCATTTTTATTGTCGATTTTGCCACGGACATAATCACCAAATAGACTTGCGTTATAAACATCATTGAACTGATACGCAATTGCCGCTTCGGTACCATAGAATTTTGCTTCATCTTGGCTATATTGGATCAAACGGAAATTCTTATACTGGTCTAAAGTACGTGCATAAATGTAGTTATCAAACCAATTATGATACAAATGAACATGATAGCTTAATTGATCACCTTTATAATGCAGCCCTAACTCGACATTATTGGATTTTTCTTTATCTAAGTTCTCATCGCCCAATTCATAAGTATTGGTCGCAAAATGTCCACCATGCGAATATAGCTCTTGTGCTGAAGGCAGACGTTGCTGATGTGATGCAGACAATGACAAGGTGTAATCAGGTATAAATTCCCAATTTGCAGCACCCGATACCGAGACTGCATTGCCATCATAGTCTTTTTGCGTTGAATCAATCTCTATTTTTTGATGATCAAAGCGAGTACCTAACTCCACATGTACATCGCCAAATTGACGATGTTCTAAACCAAATAAACTATATTTTTGGGTTTTATTAGGTGCAAAAAGTGCTTCTTCACCAGTAATATCCAGTTTTTGTTGGCTCGCTTGTACACCCCATACACCTTCCCATTGCGCCAAAGGATTGTGTACTAATTCAATACGCCCATCATAACCTTTACTTTTGAAAGTGGTCATCGCTTCATCACCTTCAATTTCATCATGCTGATAATCGGTATAACTGGCTTGGGCACGTAGTTTTTTAAAGCCTGTAAATGGATCCTTTAACTCTGAACGGAAATCATAGCGTTCTGATTTTAAATCAATCCACGGCCCAGCACCATGCTCGTGATCATGCTCATCATGGTCGTGTCCATGACTATGCCCGTGATCATGTCCATGTTCGTCTTTATGCTCATGATCGTGGTCTTCTTCGTGCGGTTCACAATGTAATTTTAAGTCATGTAAATGGCATGCTTCATATTCATGGCTATGTCCAGGTAAACCGTATTTATCTTTACGATTACTATAGGAAACGCCTGCAAAACCACGCTCCCCGATCCAAGACAAACCAACATTAACATTGTCAGACTCAGCAAAGGTATTGCCTACACGTCGTTCTTTTTCAAAGTCACCATCTTCATGTTCATGAAAATAGTTTGGTGAAATATAATCATTGGCTTCACGAGTTAAACCTTCTACACGTAAAGCAACATTTGAACCTAAGCCAACAGTTACACCAGCATTTGCTAGTTTTTCATCATTGCCAGAGTTATAACGTACCCCAACATGTCCTTCTTGCCCATTTACAGGCATTTTACTTGGAATTTTTGAATCCGTGACATTCACCAAACCACCCACCGAACCTGCGCCATAAAGTAAAGTCGATGGACCACGAATAATATCAATTTTTTCTGCAAGTTGAGGATCAACGGTTACGGCATGGTCAGGAGATAGACTTGAAACATCAATAGTTTCCGTTGCATTTTGCGTTACTTTCACTCGTGCGCCTTCTTGCCCACGAATTACAGGGCGACTCGAACCTGCACCAAAGCTATTTGAATAAACACCTAGTTCTTGTTTAAGTGCTTCACCGAGTGTTGAACCACTTTGTTGTAAATGTGCACGATTCACTGTTTGATCAGCAACCCCAAAATCTTGCGTACTTTGTTCCAAAGGGTGAGCTGTAAAGGTAACTGCTTCTAATTGTTGTACTTCATCTTTGCTACTTTGGTTGTTTTGAATAGGTTGAGAAATATCATCCGCCCACACAGAACCTGCAAAAGCGGCTGTAATTGAAAGTGCCAAAATATGTTTTGAAAAAGACATGTGATCGCTCGCAAAGCATCATTTTTTAAATTATCGTTATAATATAACATTACAACATATTTGCAATAAAAAACATTTGATTTACTTAAATTCAGTACACTGCCTAGAGCTTTTGATTATTTATACTTTTGTTGTTTATGCCTTTCACCATTTCTCATGCTGTCTTAGCGCCCCCTATTTCTAAACTTACTGGGCATCGACTACCGATTGCTGCATTGGCGATCGGTTGTATGACACCTGATTTATATCGTTTATTTACCAATGCAGATTACAATCAGTCACATCAATGGTCAGGTTTAATTTTCCCAAATCTATTGATTGGGCTATTTTTTTGTATACTTTGGTATGCATTGTATCGCCCAATGTTTTTTGCATTTTCAGGACTAAATAAACCTTTAAATATAAATAATTTAAATAATTTTTCAGGATTTATACTTGGTATTATTTTCTCAATTTGGGTCGGTGTGGCAACACATATTCTTTGGGATGGGATTACCCATGTCGACTTTCGGACTTTCGCCTTCAAAGAGATTTTAAGCTACCCAATCCACATTTTTCAGCATAGTTATCCCTTGCACCGCGTGTTACAAATCGGTATGTCCGCATTCGCATTGCCAGTTTTATTGTGGATGATTTATCGACATCATCAACATTATCGACAAACTCAAGCAGTACATAAAAATATCAAAATTTATGTAATTGCTGTATTTTTATTTTCTCTATGGGCAGGCATTTTAAGTTATTTATATTTTGCTGAAGGATCATATTCCGATGCATTTTCCCACGATTTGTATAGCTATGTCGGCAAATCTATTAATTATTTTTTTAGAGCTTTTTTAACCACATTGAGTTTTGGTAGTTTAATTTTCATCATTTTAAAGCGAAGTGGTTCAATATTTTCTAAATCTTCCACATAACCCTGTTTTTCTATGTCAAATCAGCCTGAATTTTTATAGTTTTCCCGCTAAGTCCTTGTGACTATATGCCCAAAGAGGCATAATCCTACCTTCGAATAAAAGCGGTGCGCTGTTTACGCATACGCTAACCTTAACCCATATAGTTGGATTTCTAACGCTATGATGCGAACTCATTACTGCGGCTCATTGACTGAAGCCCAAATCGACCAAACCGTTACATTATGCGGTTGGGTTCACCGTCGCCGTGACCACGGTGGTGTCATTTTTCTTGACATGCGTGACCGTGATGGTCTTGTGCAAGTGGTGATTGACCCTGATACCCCTGAAGCATTTGCAACTGCTGACAAAGCACGTTCAGAATATGTATTAAAAATCGTAGGACGTGTACGTCGTCGCTATGAAGGCACTGAAAATGCCAATATGGTGAGTGGTCAAATCGAAGTTTTAGGTAAAGAAATCGAAGTTCTTGCTGCGTCTGAAACTCCTCCATTCCCATTGAATGATGAAAATGCCAACATTTCTGAAGAAGTGCGTTTGAAATATCGTTTCCTTGATATTCGTCGTCCAGAAATGATTGACCGTTTGCGTTTCCGTTCTAAAGTAACGACATTAATTCGTAACTACTTAGATGAACACGGTTTTCTTGACGTTGAAACACCGATCTTGACGCGCGCAACGCCAGAAGGCGCACGTGACTACTTAGTCCCAAGCCGTGTTTCCAATGGTAGTTTCTATGCACTTCCACAATCACCACAATTATTCAAACAATTGTTAATGGTGGGTGGTATTGACCGTTATTATCAAATCGCAAAATGTTTCCGTGACGAAGACTTACGTGCGGATCGCCAACCTGAATTCACTCAAATCGACATCGAAACATCGTTCTTAAACGATGACGACATTATGGATTTGATGGAAGGTATGACCGTTAAGATGTTCGATGAACTTCTTGGCGTAAAATTCGACAAATTCCAACGCATGACCTATGCAGATGCAATGCGTGACTATGCATCGGATAAACCCGACTTACGTATTCCTTTGAAATTGGTTGACGTTGCGGACATGATGCAAGACGTTGAATTCAAAGTATTCGCAGGTCCTGCAAAAGACCCTAAAGGTCGTATCGTTGCGCTTCGTGTACCGGGTGCAGGTTCACTTCCACGTAGCCAAATCGACGAATATACTAAATTCGTGGGTATCTACGGTGCGAAAGGCTTGGCTTACATCAAAGTCAACGAACTTGAAAAAGGTATCGAAGGTCTTCAATCTCCAATTGTTAAATTCATCGAGCCAATCGTGCTTGATTTGTTGAAACGTGTTGGCGCTGAAAATGGCGATATCGTATTCTTCGGTGCAGACAAAGCCAAAGTTGTAAACGATGCAATGGGCGCTTTACGTATCAAGATCGGTCACGACATGAACATGGCAACCTGTGAGTGGGCGCCTCTTTGGGTGGTTGACTTCCCAATGTTTGAAGAAACTGACGATGGTAAATGGACATCTGTTCACCACCCATTCACACTACCTAAATCAAGTGTTGAAGAAGTGAAGAACAACCCAGGGGAAGCATTGTCTGTTGCTTATGATATGGTATTGAACGGTACTGAAATCGGTGGCGGTTCACTGCGTATCTATACTTTAGAAATGCAAAAAGCCATTTTTGAAGCTTTAGGTATTGGTGAAGAAGAAGCAGAAGAGAAATTCAGCTTCTTATTAAATGCCTTGAAATTCGGTGCACCTCCTCACGGTGGTTTAGCATTCGGTCTTGACCGTTTGGTGATGTTAATGACTGGTTCATCGTCTATTCGTGATGTGATTGCATTCCCGAAAACTAAGACTGCTGAATGCCCATTGACGCAAGCACCAGCACCAGTTGAGTCAAATCAATTGCGTGACTTAGGTATTCGTTTACGTGAAAAACCTAAAGCGGAAGAATCAAAATAATCATTTAGATGATGCTAAGACCCTGCACTTGCAGGGTTTTTTATATCCAATAAAATAAACTACTTAATAGTACCCAAATCATCAAATTTTGGATTAAATTGAGATTAGTTCTCAAAGATGGCATACTATCTGCGTTCTTTTCATAGGTATTTCCCCATGGCTATGCGTCCTGATGTTCGTCGTCATACGATTGTTCTTATTGCTTTTTCACTTATTCAATGGGGTTTTGTCTTATATATTTTAAATCATCAACTTTTTGACTTAGATAAATCCGAACGCATTTTATTATTTTGCTTGAGTTGTTTTGGTGGTGGTTTTCTGATTATGGCTTCTTTAATTTATTTGGTTATTAAAGGCAATGCGGATCGTTAACTTAACCATGATAAATAAATAGGAGTCTTATTGGTTAATAATAAAGTAATAATTATATAATATTAACTTTACTACAGAGTAGTCATTTCATCTAATATTATAGAATGATATTGACAAAACACATTATGTTTAAAATTATGCAGAGCAATCTTTATTCGAGACAAGCCACAGTATTCATTTCAATATTATTTCTCGTTTTTTTCTTTTATTATATTTTAAATGAAAAATTTCGACTCTGGTATATTTCTCTTGCTTTTGTAGTTGCTTATTTGTATACATTTAAAAAAAATATAATTTCAATAAAACCTAATCTAACACTTATGATACTTTGTTGTATTAGCATTTTTACTTGTACATTAAGTTATTATTTATTTGATCGCTTAGATGACTTACCGAGTAAAGGCTACTTAAAAACTTATAAACGTTTAATTGATCAATATTTTTATTTTTTAGCTTTTTTAACCTTACCTACAATATTTTACGCTTATAAATTTACACCAAAGATATTTTTTACAACTATATATATTGCACTAATATTTACAGGAGGTTATATCACATATTTTAATATTTTTTTTGACTTTAATCGAGGACAATTATCAGCTTTTTTTAATCCTATTATTACTTATAATATTGGTTTAATTTCATTGAGTGTCTTAGGGTTATTTTATGCATTTTATGATCAAAGCAAGAAATCATATGTACTTTTAACGATAAGTTTGATCAGCATGTTTAGTCTAATTCTACAAGGCACTCGCGGAGCATGGTTAGCTCTTCCCTTTATTTATTTTCTTATTATCAGCAGTTATTTTAAACAACAAAATAAAAAGTGCTTATTTTTCCTTGCTACACTATTTATATTTATTGCAGTAAATATTGCATTACCTAACTCACCATTAAAAAATAGAATGAATGCTTTTCAACAAGACTCAGTAAATATTCAAGAAAGTGATTATCAAAATAGTACAGGTCTTCGATTGCTACTTTGGAAAAACTCAATTGAACTCTTTAAAACACAACCCGTTTTAGGCATTAGTCTTTATGGTGTTGAAAAAAACAATTGTGAATTACAAACTCAAGGGAAACTTCCACAATGCTTTCAACATCAACACAGTATTTATTTTAATGAGCTAGCCGCACATGGTTTACTTGGCATATTTGGATTATTAATTACACTGCTTTTACCTTTTATTTATTTTGTTAAAAACTTCAGTCGATCAAATGAAAATTTAAAATTATTAACACTCTCGGGTGCAGCATTCGTGTTTTATTTTGCAGTATGTGGTTTGACAGAATATTATTTATTCTTCCTAAATACGACATATATGTACTTTTTAATTGTTGCTACGTTAATCAGTTTTATTCAGTTAGAAAAACATCAATTCAAGAAAAAACTATAATTTAAATACTCCCCTATTTTATATAATTTTAGGGGAGTACTTTTATATTGCACTAAGTTAAGAATAATATTTTTTTAAAGTTAACTTATATAATCTTTTAATCAATGAAATTTTCAAACGTTCAAAAAAAGACTTCTTCTGAATTTTCTTTGCTTGTAAACTTTGCCGCTCTTCTTCTAAATAACTTTGTCCTGTGGCACACTCTGCTAATTCTGGATGATCAAATAAATGTGTTGCATAAAAATTTAAGTTTTTATCCTCGTCATATAACTCACCCCAATGGTCATAAACTTTTGGCAGATGGTGATAATCAACAAAGGTTTTCGCCATTTTGCGATCTACAATATACGCATAAGCATAAGAAAAACGGCGAATATAAAGTAGATTTACCTTTAAAACCTTTTTCTCCACTAAGGTTTCTGGCAAAAAATGTCCTCTCACATATCGATTCACATATAACTGAATACCACCGAGACTTAAAAAAAACTTCTCATTTAAACCTAATTGCTCAATTTTTTCCTGTAATTCATCTAAATCAAAATCAGATCTAGTCTCAGCATCGTCTTCAAAAATACAAGCATATTTTTCATCTGATGCTAAAAAATCCTTTAAAGCAGCTACATGAGATAAAGTACAGCCAAGTTCTGCTGGACTTAATGCCCTTTGCTTTGATGCAACCGCAAGTTTAAAATATTCTGAGGTAGGTATATGTGTACCAATTACTCCAAATTTTTGAAAATCGTGCTGATATCGCTTAAAAGTTTTCTGAGAAAAAAAAGCTTTTAAACGTGGACTTTCAGCACTTTCAATACTAATAAGATATTTTTTCAAAATTCTATCCAAAGTTTTAAATCATAAAATACAAATGCTTTTACCTGATGCGATATAACTGAGATTCATTGAATACTCTATTCCTTTGTTGTGTGAATTTGTGGAATTTTATCAAAATTAAATTTCTTTAGCTTTTTTTCCGCATGGGACATTAAAAAAAATAAAATTAAAATTAAAAAAATTCCAGAAATATTTACAATCAATCCAAAAGTATCAATATAAGATATTTTTAAGTTTAGAACTGCACACAATAAAATAAATGCCAACAAAATTTTAATTATTTTAAAAACCTTCTTTACACGTTTATCCGTTTTTAGTTTTAAATAAGCAACATTTAATGGAGAAACTAAAACTTCATCATAAAAATTATAATGTTCCCTATATAACTGATAATAAGCTTGATGTACAATATGCTTATCTTTACTCATCAAATCAGTTAAACTTGATAAATTTTTATGTTTTCTATAATAAAATAAATACTCAGGAATAATAAAAACATTCGGGTTAATTTTCGCTATTTTTAAATATAAATCCCAATCTTCACAAACTTTTAGTGATGTATTATAACCCCCCACTTGATCAAATAAGTCTTTTTTAACTGCCATAATAGAGGGAAATAACGTATTATGAAAATAAAACTCCTCTAAATTAAATTTTTTAATTTTAATTTTTTTCTGGGAACGCCCAATTTCTTGAACATAACATGCGACCATTGAGGCATTATTATATTGTAAGAAAGCGCTTACCACTTTTTCTACATACAAAGTATCGATCAAATCATCTGCATCTAAAAAGACTAAAATATCTCCTTTTGCTTGCTGAACAGCATTATTGCGTGCAGCTGCAACGCCCATATTTTTTTGCTGAATAGTGATAATATCTGATAAATAATTTTTAATCGTTTTTACTTCAAAAATTGGCGTAGAAGAACCATCATCAATAATAATATGCTCAATATTATTATATGACTGACTCTTTACACTTATAATAGTTTCAATAATTGTTGTCTGATTATTGAAAAATGGTGTAATAATTGAGACTAAAGGAGAACTTTGCATAAAAAATTTAGAGTTAACTAAATACTTAATAAGTATACACTATAGTCTATTTTATTTTTCATTTTTTAAAAATCATTGAAAAATAACATTTAAAATCAATTACTTTCATATAATTAATTTAAATATATTTTACATTTTTTTTTGGAATATTTTTAACCCATTGAACCCAAAAAAGTAATTGAGAATTATTATCAATTATTTATATTGAGATAATAGATAGGCATTAAATGAATTTGGAATAATATCTTTTATATAATTTAATTTATGAATCATAGTGTTATTTAGTATTTCATCATATTTTTTTTGATCTAGTTTTTCATTTTGTACAATTTGCAATAAATGAACCAAAGTATCATCTAATTTTAAAAAATCTGTTTCATTTAAATACTTTTCCAGTAATTGATTAAACATAATTTGAAAAAAGAAATAGTGTGGAATATGGCTTTGCGTTTTCCAATAATTCAACATTATTTCTACGCAAATATGCATGAGCTGATTATCTTTTTTTCCTACAATAAAACTATTTAATACATTAACTACATGCTCATCATTCCAGCCAAAATAATCTGCATTAAATGCTGTCCAAAATTCTTTATTTTGTGCAGAATCCATACGTTGAAACATAAAAAAATCTTGCTGTAAAATAACGGAGTCAATGGGTGCAGTTAATAGAATGGTCGCATCAACCCAAACCCCCCCATATACATCTAACAAAGCCAAACGAATTAAATCAGCAAAAAATGCAGGTTTAAATTCTGGATTTTTTTTCTTTTCCCACACAAAATCTGGAAAATCCAAATATTCTTTTACACTTTCTTCATCCAATCGTATGACTTGATAATCACCTTTAAAACGGTCAATAGAAGCAAAACATAAATTTACTGTGTCATTTTGCTGTGCAGCTGCAAAACCTTGTCCCCAGTACTGCCAAATAATTTTTTGATCAGAGAATTGTTTTTTTGCTTTTAATTGAAAAGACTCTAACTTTCCAGAAAAGTATTGATCTAAAAAAATATTCCACAATTGAGCAACATGTTTCTTCTGCAAAATGTTGGCTTGGTATTGCTCTAGTTTACGTTTTTCTTTTGGTATAAAGGTTGAATAGAAAGTTCGCCATGGTTGCTTTTTTAAACGCTTTAAACGAATTGTTTGCTCTTCATCTTGGGCAAATAGGTTTTCTACTTGGTGCATATAATTTCACTATTGTCTAATGTGCCTTGGTTTACTGTCTAACTAACTATCTATTAAAAATAACCAATTAATTTTTTAAAGCGATTGTTTAAACTTTTATATGTTGTTTCATCATAACGTTTAAACACATCAAACCACTGATCTTCACCCAAATAATGTATTTCAAATAAATCAGGTTGTTCCAATAATGCTTGTAAATAAACCCCTTGATCATCATCGACTACATTTTGTGCAAGCATTTGTTTTTGACAAGTATATACTAATTTAAAAAAATCGATCCATTTTTCAGGTGCTGCAACAATCACCCCCCCAATAATAAAAGCCTGATTATTAAAAATTGCATGCTGTACATTTTCAGCAGTTAGCTCAAAGGTTTTTTTAATCGAGAAAAAATGAACTTTATGCTTAGAAAATGTAAAATTCCATTTTTTAATTTTACTGAGAGTTTTTAAATTACGACAATAACCAAAATCAACCCATGCCGCTAAATCACCATGAATTAATCCTTTTTGAATTGCTTGATTAACAAAGTATGATTTTAAATTTGTAACAAGCACGTATTCAGGTGACCAGTATTCAGGATTCTGTAATTGCTCAGTGCCAATATTTTCTCGAAAAGCTTCACTATTCTGAATCTTTGAAATTTGCTGTTTAATATTAAAAAAATTATCATCTAAACAAATATCAATAATCGTCGTTGGCTTATTACCTCGGATCTCTTTAATTTGATCAACATAATCTCGACTGGTAAAAACTACCATATCATTTTCGAGCTGGGCTAAATTCGAAAAATATTTAAAATATTTATCATTGGAACGTTGTAAATAGCATGGGTGTCCATTTTCTACACTCCATCCGCCACGTCCAATATCAAAGAATGCGGTAATAATCGTAATCGACATTCTATTCACCTATTTTGGATACTGACTTAACATGATTTTAAAAATTCTTTTTAAAAGAGAAACTTTCCATTTATCAAAAATAGATTTTTTGAATTTATCTTCTTTATTTAACAATTTACGCTCTTGCTCAATATAACTCTGTCCTGAACGCATTTCATCAAGCTCAGGGTGATCAAATAAGAATGTCGCATAAAACTGACAGTGAGCGTCATAATCACGCATCTGCGACCAATGATCACAACCTTTTGGAATCTCGTGATAACGAATTAATAATTCAGCCATTTTTCGGTCAATAATATAAGCATAAGTATAAAATAAGCGTCCAAAATATACAGGGTGTAGTTTCAATACTTGGGCTTGATTAATCTTATTTTTTAAAAAAGTACCACGTACAGTTTTACTACTTCTCAGTTGAATACCGCCCATACTGAGAAAAAAACATTCTTGTAAATTTAAAGCTGTAACTTGTGTCTCTAAGTCATTTAAATCTATATCGTTTAAACAAATCGCATCATCTTCAAAAATACAGGCATATTGTTCATCTGATGCCAAGAAGTCTTTAAATGCATTGACATGCGACAAAGTACAACCTAGTTCAGCAGGACTGAGTGCTTTTTTACGCCCTGCGACAGCAAGTTTAAAATATTCAGCCGTTGGCAGTTGTGCGCCGATCACTCCCATTTTGGTAAATTCACTTTGATATTTTCCAAATGTTGGTTGTGCAAAGAAGCTTGCCAATCTTTCGCTGCCTTCCTTTTCAATACTGATTAAATATTTTTTCACTGCACGAACCTGAAACATTAATTTGGAAAAGAAGCATTATATTTCATTCACCATTTAAATAGTATTTCTCATCTGGTCGATGAATAGATTTTTTACAGTAACACGATTATGATGTTGGTTTTTATTGGATTGATCACTTGATATGACTGCACTTGGTTTTTCTTCTGAGTATTACCATATAAAGATCGAAGAACTGCTTCAACTCAGTGATTCAAATGCGGATCTGCAACTGAAAAATGATCATCCACATATTCAAACAGATGATGTGATTTTATTTATTGGTAAAGAATCCAAAAGTATTGCTGACAGCCTATTTCAAGGGCGTGAAGTCTTACGCCAAGCACAGCAACAAGGTTTAACCCATTTTCCAACATGGATCATGTTTGAGCAACGTGCACCACAATTGGGAATTTTGGCACTACTTAAACCGATTCGTAAGAAATATCTTGATTTTTCAACGCAAAGTTATGAAATTGCGCTCAGTGATATTATTGATAATCATCTCGAACGTAATTTAAAAACTGAAGAAACGGCTTATAATTACAGTGATCGTAATAAATGGGGGGTGCCCAAAGATCAACGTCAAAGCCGTTTTCATGACATTGATCTGTCCTTTAAAGAGCATGGTTATGATAAAACTTATCCGATGGCGATCATGTTGTGTCGTGGTTTGGGGGTAAAAGATAAGTTGCATCAAGGGCATCATCGTATGTTTTTTTGCCGAAAATACAATATTCCCTATGTTCAAGTACAATTTTTAGCAACCAACAGTTTTTCAGGGCATCTCAAAACTTTGTTTTTATGGTTAAATAAAACCCTTAAATATAAGCAAGTGAACTAGATATGGCGACAGTTTCCATTTCGGTTGTTTTAACCCATTTTAATAAAGGTCCGCTGTTACAACGGACAATTGAATCGTTACAACCTGACTTGCCTGAACTTTTAGAAATTATTGTGGCGGATGATGCCTCAACGGATCCCCATTGGGCGGATTTTTCACAACAATTAGAACAACAATATCCTAAAGTTAAAATTATTCGCAATACTGTCAATCTTGGTCCTGCCAATCGCCTGAATCAAGGCGGTCATGCAGCACAAGGCGATTATTTATTTTTTATGGATGCAGATGATGTTCTTGCGCCCCATCGCCTGAAGCAAATCGTCGACTTGATGCGAGCTGAAAATTGTGACCTATTTTATGGCAATAAAGTCAAAATTTATGATTTGGCTGACATCAATAATTATCCCCAAATGGACACGCATTGCATTGAACAACCACTCAGCTACATGATTCAGCACAATATTATGGAAATGTGTGTGATGTGTTCAAAAGCGCTGTGGCATAAATCCAATGGTTGTAATGCAAGTTTATTTATTCAAGATGAATCTTTAGCTTTAGAGTTAGGTGTGGTTGCACAAAAGTTGTTATTTACCGAAACTGCGACTGTTTTTGTGATTTTAGATGCTGAAGAAACCAAGACTAAACGGGGAAATAACCGTTTATCACAAAACCTGAATCAGCAACACCATGATATGTTTTTGACGATTTATGATTTTTTAAATACGCATCATTTGGATCAAACACAGCAAAATTTACTCAAGAAAAAAGCCCTTTCTACCTATTGGAAAAGTTTAAAATCCCGTGATCAAAAAAGCTTAAAAGAGTTTTTTTATTATGTTCTTGCCAAACGAAATCCTGAAAAATGGTGGGCAAGTCGTGCAGAAGCACTGAAAACTTATTTTGCCCAACTTGATCATGTCCGTCACCCAAATAAATGATTGTTTTAATCTCTCCCAATCTTGATCTGAGCCTTCGGTATGTCAATTCCTAAAATCATTCACCAAATTTATTTACAAGGTGAAGCCAATATTCCTGACAATATCAAAAAATCAGTGGCTGAATTGCGGCAGCGCAATCCTGATTGGGACTATCGTTTATATGATGAAACACAGATTTTGAACTACATCCAAGACCATTATGATCAAGAGACTTTAGCGACTTACCTCCTGATTGCAGAAAATTATGCTGCTGCTCGTTCTGATTTTTTCCGTTATTTACTCATGTATCAGGAAGGTGGAGTTTATCTTGATTTAAAAAGCTCGTGTGCTGTGCCTTTTAATGACATTTTACATGAAGATGATGAATTTATTATTTGTGGTTGGGAAAATGAAATCGGACAACAATATCAAGGCTATGGGATCAATAAGCATTTGAAATTTTTAAAATATGGTGAATATCAGCAATGGAATATTATTGCAAAACCACATTCGCCATTTTTAAAAGCGGTGATTGATGAAGTACGCTTTCGCATCCACGATTACACCCCGATGAAATATCACGTTGGGCGTAAAGGTGTGTTAAATACCACCGGTCCTGTGCCCTATTCGATTGCCATTGAAAACGTCATTCAAAACCAACAGCATTCATATCGCTATGAACGTTTTGCAAGTGAGTTTGGCTTGATTTATATCAATGCTGATACGACAGTGGTCAATAAAAACCACTACCGCTTGCAAATCAACCCTGTGGTTCAATTAAATACTTTCAACTATATTCTGTATAAATTGTGGTTATATGTATTACATCCAAGAAAAGCTTTTCAACAAAGAGCTTAATCACCTTTTCAAGTGATTATGCACGTTTTCCTAACTTCAAACGTAACTTCACCGCAAACATCGAGTCTTTACCACTGATTTTAATCCGTTGTAACTGCATAAAGTCAGGATTTAAACCATCAATCCCTTCTTTGGTGGTCACTGCATTGTGATAGCCTGCCTGCTTTGCCAAATCTACATCACGCTGTGAATAAATTCCAAATGGATAAGCAAAACTGTTCACGCAGGTTTGAGTCAACTGCTCAAGTTGTTGTTTTGAATCCACTAACTCTGCCAAGCAAGCTTTATCATCAAGTTTGTCTAAATTAGCATGAGTCAAAGTATGCGAACCGATTTCCATCACACCACTTTGTGCCAAAAACTGTACTTGTTCATCATTTAACTTTGCTTCACGTGCCAACTCGCCACTATTATGATGGGCTTTTTTATAGGTCGACCAATCTCGATTATGACGATCAACAACCACGTAAATCGTAGCTTTGGCTTGATATTTTTCTAAAATCGGATAGGCATTTTCAAGATTATCCAAATAACCATCATCAAAAGTAATGGCAACAGTTTTCTCAGGGTGCTGTCCCCAATTATCTTGTAATTCTTGCATGGTCACAAAATGAAAACCCTCAGCTTTCATCCAAGCCACTTGTTTCTCAAACTCAGTCGGTTTAACCCGTAATTTATTAAATTTCGCCCCATCAATATGTTCACGTACCATGTGATACATCAGTACCCGTGGACGCTTCCAATCTACAGCGGGCTTCCACCATGCATATTTCATGCTGAATGCAATCAGCAAAACCAACAGTAAAATGAGTATATAAATCACGGTGACAACCAGTTATTTTGCTAAAAGATATGTTGCCACACGATCTGCTTCTTTAAAAGTCTGTGCAGTTGGTAATCGTGACAAATGTGCCTGTGTTGCAATGAGTTTCTTTGCTACAGCCTGATCTACCGACTGTGTAATCCGATCCTCTTTCACCCGATCAATCTTAATCACACCAACTTTACAACCTGCAGTTAATGCCTCATAAATCATCGAAACACTATCTTCTGTCACCCATACAGCTTCAGCCAATTGCATTTCCTCAAAAATCCAACCTTGGGGAGTGTGCTCGACAGGAAAAATTTGCAATTTTTCTGCAAAATCATGCAACTGTAAATGTGTTAAAAACTCATTTGGGGTACGGCGTGAACTAGTCAGTATAATTTCTGCATCAGGATGACTTTGAGTAACGTTTTGCACAATATTTTGAATGGTAGTTAAAACTTTCTGCTCATTCCACTGATGCCGTTTCGATGAGCCGCCTAATGCAATCAAAATCCGATTTTGCTGATGTCGCTGCTCATTTACAATCGGATTCAGTGCACCTTGTGTCACAATGACACGATCAGATGCTTGCACTTCATCATGCTCAGGAATCACTGCAAAATCAAACCAAAAAAATGGGAAATTGGGTTTCATCAAAATTACAGTTTTGGCATTTTTATAAACTATACCCAATAATAAAACTCGAAGTTGTGTATGACTCCCTACACCCAAAATATAATCTGGTACATGTTCAACGTTCTGAACTGATTTCTTAAAAACGCCCATTACTAATGAAAAAATAGCCAATTTTTCAATCGAAATTTCTTCAAAAGTTATGTCTTTTGTAGATTGTCTTTGCATTGCCTTAAACAGTCCTATCGCTTGCGAGCGATGTCCTGCTTTACCATCACTGACATAGACAATATGCATAACACATCCTTCAATGTACTTAATCTTAAACACTCAAAATAGAAAAGGCGAAACTTAAGCTCCGCCTTTTCATCTTAACTGATCAACTTATTTTACGTAAGTTAACCAGTCTGCATATTTAGGATTTTTTCCTTGAACAGCATCAAAGTAAGCTTTTTGGATTTCAGTAGTGATTGGACCACGAACCCCTTCACCAATTTGACGATCATCATATTCACGGATTGGAGTAACTTCTGCCGCTGTACCTGTGAAGAATGCTTCATCAGCGATATAGAATTCATCACGCGTAATACGACGTTCAACCACATCGTAGCCTAAATCTTTGGCAATGGTAATGATCGTTTGACGAGTAATCCCATCCAATGCGCCACCAGCGATATCAGGCGTATGAATCACGCCATCACGTACTAAGAATACGTTTTCACCAGACCCTTGACATACATAACCTTGTGGATCTAAAAGCATTGCTTCATCATAGCCTGAGTGTGCAACTTCTTGATGCGCAAGAATAGATAAGGTGTAGTTACCTGATGCTTTGGCTTTACACATGGTCACGTTTGGATGATGGTGGGTAAATGATGAGGTTTTAACACGAATACCCTTTGCCATCGCCTCTTCACCAAGATAAGCACCCCAACTCCATGCTGCAACCACAGCATGAATTGTATTGTCTGTTGCTGCGATCCCGAGCTTTTCTGAACCAATAAAAATAATTGGACGCAAGTAGCAAGATGCTAATTTATTTTCACGAACCACATCGATTTGAGCTTGTTCTAATGCTGCTTGATCAAACGGAACTTTCATTTGATAAATTTTTGCAGAATTTAATAAACGCTTTGTGTGTTCTTTTAAGCGGAAAATAGCCGTTCCATTCGGAGTTTCGTAGGCACGGACACCCTCAAACACACCCATACTATAATGTAATGTATGTGTTAAGACGTGAGTTTTTGCTTCACGCCAGTCAACCAATTGCCCATCTTGCCAAATAAAACCATCACGATCAGCCAAATTCATGGCACACACTCCAAATTTTTACACAATTATTCACTTTCCAAAGCGAAAGTCGCTGTTGGATCAATTAATCTTTGCCACAACTTGCAAACGACCTCTCGGGTATCGTGCCAATCGGCTGCGCTCACTTGCATATTATGATTTGCAAGGGCTAAGCGATGGCTCTCGGCGCGTTCACTGAGATAAGCTTGAATCAAAGCGGATACATCGTCACTGGATAAGCAACCTGCCTTTGCGGCATCCTCAAGAATTCTAACATTGTCGGAATAATGGGCGAGATCAGGATTCGTCCCACTCCAGGCTAACACTACATACTGTGCCATAAATTCTATATCAACGATACCACCTGCGTCTTGTTTTAAGTGAAAAATTCCATCTTTTTTCTGCTCTTTAGAAGAACCGAGATGATCTTTCATTTTTTGACGCATGTTTAATACTTCTTGGCGAACAGATTGCTCTTCTCTAGGTAAAGTTAGAATCTTACATCGTAACTCTTCAAACTTTGCTCGTAGTGTGGTTTCACCTGCAATGGAACGGGCACGTACAATCGCTTGATGCTCCCACACCCACGCACTTTTGAGTTGATATTGTTCAAATGCTTTTAAGCTTGTAACCAGTAATCCTGCCTCACCTGAAGGTCGTAGACGTGTATCTACTTCATAAACCCGTCCATCTAAAGTTTGCGTGGTCATCAGTGACATAAACTTTTGTGCTACACGCATGGCAAACTCAAAACCGCTAATGACTTTTTGACCATCAGTATCGGCTTGTTCATCCATATAGTGAATAAAAACCAAATCTAAATCAGAGCCATAACCTAGTTCTATTCCGCCCACTTTGCCATAACCGATAACGGCAAAAGCAATATGTTGCAGTGAACAACGTTGCCCTTCTGCATCCAAAGGATAGCCATGTCGTTTTGCCACCATTTGATAGGCTAAATGTAAAGTAGCAGTGACAGAAACCTCCGCAATATCAGTCAATGCATCCGATACTTTCATGAGAGGACTTTCAGCAAGTACATCACTCGCTGCAACGGTTAACACATTGGATTTTTTAAATAGACGTAGTACCCGCATTTGATCTTCGACTTGATCAATTTCAATGCGTAATAATTGTTGGCGAAGCGAATCTTCCAAATCTTTACGTTTGGGCAATTCAAAATCCATCGATAGAAATTCATCTAGCAATACAGGATAATGGGTAAGTTCCTCACAAATCCATGGACTGACTGTTGCCATTTTGACTAGACGCTGCAATGCCCCTTTACTTTCAATCAACATTACCAGATAGACAGTACGGCGCATCACCGATTCCACCAGTGGCATTAAGCGCACCAATGCCATTTGTGGTTGATCTGACTGTAAAACTGCTTCAATCAAATGTGGCCAAAATTCTTTTAAACGTTGCACCGCTTTGGCAGGCAATTTTTTAATGGCATGCCCATACCAAAATTCATGAATTAAATTTTTAGCATGCTCATCAAGCAGATCATCCAGTTGTTGTTCTAGTTGGCTAAAGTTTTCTGCAGGAGAGTCACATCCTTTTTCTTTAATTAAATGCTCAAACTGATAAATGACTTTACTGCGTTTTTCATTTAAGACATCGAGAAACTGCTCCCATGTGGCAAAACTCAAGGTTTCAATAATCCGATTACGCAAATCTTTTTCTGTCGGTAAAGACTGTGTTTGTTGATCATTTAAAGCTTGAATAGCATGCTCTAAACGACGTAAAAATAAATATGCATCTTCTAAATCAATCACGGCTTGCTCATCAAGCAAACCAACTTCACCTAAGTGCTGCAAACTTACCAAACATTGACGGTCTTGTAGCTCTAATTTTGAACCCCCATAAATCAACTGAAAAACTTGAACAATAAACTCAACTTCACGAATTCCCCCTGCACCCAGTTTTATATCATCTGAAATATTACGACGTGCCACTTCCCTTTCGATCATGGCTTTCATTTCACGCATTGCTTCAAAAGCAGTGTAGTCGACATATTTACGGAACACGAAAGGACGGGTCATTTCTAATAAATCATCACCTTCTTTTCCGCCAGAAACAACCCGTGCCTTAATCCATGCATAGCGCTCCCATTCACGTCCATGTTGACTAAGATATTTTTCTAAGGCGATATGACTAATAGCAAGTGCGGAGCCATCCCCCCAAGGACGCAAACGCATATCGACACGAAACACAAAACCATCTGCGGTAATATGTTCCAGTAAATAAATAAGTTTTTGTCCCCACAAAATACAGAATTGTTGTACATCTATACACTTACGACCATTGGTTTCACCTTGTTCATCAAAGGCAAATATTAGATCAATATCACTTGATAAATTCAGCTCTTGTGCACCTAACTTCCCCATGGCTATCACAATTAAGTCTTGTACTTTGCCATTGTAGCCCACTGGTTCACCATGTTTAGCAAGCAAGGGAACACGAGCAAATTCCTTCGCCGCATTAATACTGGCATCAGCAAAATCAGATAATTCTTGGGTCAATGTCACCACATTGGTCAACTGATTAGCATCTTGCCAAATCCAGCGAAACATTAAACGTGCACGTAAAATCCGAATGGCTTTCATCCATTGGATTTCATCTGCAAGATTAGCCAAAGTTTCTTGTACGAGTTGATGAATCTTTTCCGTTGTAAGCGAATACTGAAACTGATCTACAGCATAGTCTTGTTCTAAAAAAGTTGAATGTAAACTTAATACTTGTTCTGCATACTGACTTGCACGTAAGGTTTTTTGCAACTGCTCAGCGTTCATCGGAAAAGAGCCTATACTTTGAATTCACTTTATATTTATATCAGGTACACACAAGTTTAGGGGGCAATATTTTAATTATTATTCCGCTTAGAGTCACTTTGAAAAAAAATTTCTCGTTAAATCAAGAGAAACTCTGCTTAGGCTTTTTTAATGTACCAGAGGATTCATTTCTTGTGTTGCTCGTTGCTCGACATGCTCTGTTACCAGTGCTTGATGATTTTTAGCTTCAGGCAATATAACTTTAAATGTTGTGCCTTCTCCCATTTTTGAACTGACTGAGATCGTCCCTTGGTTTAAATCAACGAAACGTTTACATAATACCAAACCTAAGCCTGTCCCTTTTTCACCCGCAGTCCCTTTAAAACTGGCATTTATTTCAGGTTCAAAAATGCTCTGCATCTGGGCTTCTGTCATTCCCAAACCTGTGTCCTGAACCAGAATCTCCACCCCTTGACTTATGGATCTTGCCGACATGCGTACATGTCCTGTACCGTCAACATGGGTAAATTTAAGCGCGTTCGACACAAGATTCTGTAATACCGAAGTAATCATATTGATATCCCCACAGACTTTTAGCTCTTCTGGAATATCATCGATTAGGCGAATATTTTTATTAATCGCAAGGCTATTTAAAACATCAAATACAATTTTAGAACTTTGTTTAAGTTTAAAATTAATCGGATGATAGACAAAACGTCCACCTTCTGCCATTGCCCAATTCAGTAGGTTTTCCAATAAATTATAAGTCGATTGAGCTGTATCATATAAATATTCTGCAATATTTTTTACGCTAGCATCATCTAAACTATCACGCTCTTGCGACAAAACCTCTGAAAACCCGAGTAAACCATGAAATGGTGCTCTTAGATCATGCGCAATAATTTGGAAAAATTTAGTTTTACTAAAGTTTAATGCCAATTGTTGTTCATAGCTTTCTTTTAATTCTTGATATTCTGCATGTGTTTCAATGGCTTTAATCAAACCTTGAATAATATCTTGTACAAATGTATAACTTTCTCGGTCTAATTCAACATCCTTATCATCAAAAAAAGTGACATGCCCAAATGAAGTATGTTCATCTTTTCTTAAATCAAAACAAACAATGCGTTGATGATCTACCCCAATCTTAACGATATGCTGTGAAAATTTTGCATAATTTTCATGAGATGAGTCTATTATTTTTTGATTATTAAAATAAAAATGTAGGTTTGCTTCTGGGCTGGCTTGAAAAGCTTTAAATTCATTCTGAGTGGAATACCAAACATAAGGTTCATCCACGAAAGAAATCACCGCTTTTTCAATATTTAATAATTTTCTTGAAATGCGTAAAAATCGCTCAACAGAGTTTTGTGGATTTAATACTCCAAGCAATAACGATAATTTACATGCGCTCAGTTTATCTGTCTGCCCCATTTCTAAGAGTTTTAGTCTCATGGCTGCCTCATTATTTTTAAAAATGGCTAAAATACAACTCTTAACGCTTTACATAATTTTACGCTTTATAATATAGCAACAATAATTAGGAAATTATATAGCCATTTATCTATAATCATTTTGATTAAAAATAAAGCTTAATTCAATAAAAAACTTTTAATTAAAAATTATCATATTTAAAAACAAAACATTAAATATAATGAGTTAAATTTTTAAAAGCTTTAATTTGATCTATTTTTCTTATATTTACATGATATAAACTTGATATATTTATCAATAAGTCATTTATTTTTGCATCTTGTTCAATAAAATCTTCAAGTTTGTGATGCTGTTTTTATTTTATTGAAAGTGAGTATGAATAACTTGTGAAGTTTTTAGCTGCTTTTAATAATACTTGTAACTTACACGATATGACCATCACACTAAGTTATTTTGCTTATCTTAATTGATTATGTTTTAGCAAATTTGTCTATATTCACATCATTATCCGTTCTGCAGCTTTAAATATATCTTTAGAATAATAAATAGCACATGCTTTAAGAATAACTATAGCAAAAATTCTTGACTATTTTAAAAATTTAAATTCCAAATAATAACTTAGCTTTGAGTTAAGCTTTAATAAACAAAAGCTGCTATACTATTATATAGTAATTTTAGTTTTATAAATTGGTGCATCTGTGTTCTTTGATGAGAACAGATCAAGTTTTAACACGAATCTGTCTTACAAGATAAAAATAAGAAATACCTATTGCTTGTACAGCATTCAATTTAAAACCTCAAAATCATCACTTATTTATTCGCTTATCTTGTTATATTTGTTAGAAACTGAAGACTTTTTCAATTTTGAAACAAATATGGTAGATCACGCAATAGATTAGTCATGCAAGCAGAGTATCATTTTCTAGCGAAATGTCGTTATCACTAGATATTACATTGACTGAAATGCAAGGAACATTGATACTTTCAATGTTTTTATTTAAGCAAATCGGTTCGTAGGGACTGAACCACAAGTTTAGTCCTCAAAAACATAATCCAAAGCAAGGGGCTATATATGGCTGGTGGAAAGTCAACTATCATTTACACACTGACCGATGAGGCGCCGTTATTGGCGACTTATTCACTACTGCCGATCATTGAGACCTTTACTAAGCCCGCTGGCGTAGAAATCGTTAAAACCGATATTTCTGTCGCTGCACGTGTGCTTGCAGAATTTACAGACTACCTCAGCGATGAACAAAAGGTTCCAAACAACCTAGCAGAATTAGGTCGTCTTACTCAAGATCCTGATACGAATATCATTAAACTTCCGAATATTAGTGCATCTGTTGCCCAATTAACAGCATGTATCAAAGAGCTTCAAGCTAAAGGTTTTGCGATTCCTGATTATCCAGAAAATCCAACCACTGAAGCAGAAAAGGAAATCAAAGCACGTTATAGTAAATGTTTAGGTTCTGCTGTAAATCCAGTATTGCGTGAAGGTAACTCTGACCGTCGTGCGCCAACAGCAGTTAAAAACTATGCAAAAAAACACCCACACTCTATGGGTGAATGGAAACAGTGGTCACAAACTCATGTTTCACACATGGATCATGGTGACTTCTATCATGGCGAAAAGTCGATGACTTTAGACCGTGCACGCAACGTAAAAATGGAATTGGTTACAAAGAATGGTGAAACCATCGTTCTTAAGCCAAAAGTTGCACTGCAAGACGGTGAAATTATTGATTCTATGTTCATGAGCAAGAAAGCACTTTGTGATTTCTATGAAAAAGAATTAGATGATTGTAAAGAAGCAGGCATTTTGTTCTCTTTGCATGTGAAAGCAACCATGATGAAAGTTTCACATCCGATCGTTTTCGGTCACTGTGTGAAAATTTACTATAAAGAAGCTTTTGAAAAACATGCCAAATTGTTTGATGAGCTGGGTATTAACGTAAACAATGGTATGGCAGGTCTTTATGAAAAGATCGAAACTTTACCAACCTCTTTACGTGAAGAAATCATCGAAGATTTACACGCATGCCAAGAACACCGCCCTGCACTTGCAATGGTGGATTCTGCAAAAGGTATCACCAACTTCCACTCACCAAATGACGTAATTGTTGATGCTTCTATGCCTGCAATGATCCGTGGTGGCGGTAAAATGTGGGGTGCTGATGGCAAACCTTATGACTGTAAAGCTGTAATGCCTGAGTCAACATTTGCACGTATTTACCAAGAAATGATCAATTTCTGCAAATGGAATGGTAATTTTGACCCACGTACCATGGGTACTGTGCCAAACGTTGGTTTAATGGCGCAAAAAGCGGAAGAATACGGTTCACACGACAAAACGTTTGAAATCACCGAAGCTGGCGTGGCAAACATTACTGACCTTGAAACAGGTGAAGTATTGATGTCGCAAAATGTGGAAGAAGGTGATATCTGGCGTATGTGTCAGGTGAAAGATGCACCGATCCGTGACTGGGTAAAACTTGCTGTAACGCGTGCGCGTAACTCTGGTATGCCCGCAATCTTCTGGTTAGACCCATACCGTCCACATGAGAATGAACTCATCAAAAAAGTTCAAACTTATTTAAAAGACCATGATACTACAGGCTTAGATATCCAAATCATGTCACAAGTCCGTGCGATGCGTTATACGCTTGAACGTGTAGCACGTGGTTTAGATACGATTTCTGTAACGGGTAACATTTTACGTGACTATTTAACAGACTTGTTCCCGATCATGGAGCTTGGTACTTCTGCGAAAATGCTCTCTATCGTGCCGTTAATGGCGGGCGGTGGTATGTACGAAACTGGTGCTGGTGGTTCTGCGCCAAAACACGTACAACAACTTGTTGAAGAAAACCACTTACGTTGGGATTCTCTAGGTGAATTCTTAGCACTTGCTGCTTCTTTAGAAGAAATGGGCATTAAAGAAGACAATCCACGTGCAAAATTGCTTGCTAAAACCTTAGATGAAGCAACAGATAAATTGCTTGACGATGATAAGTCACCTTCACGCCGTACAGGTGAGTTGGACAACCGTGGTAGCCACTTCTATCTATCTAAATTCTGGGCTGAAGCACTTGCAGCACAAGATGAAGATGCAGACTTAAAAGCAAAATTTGCGCCTCTTGCAAAAGCACTTGCTGAAAATGAAGAGAAAATTATTGCAGAGCTTGCACAAGTTCAAGGTCAAGCTGCGGATATCGGTGGTTACTATGCCGTTGATCCTACAAAAGTAAGTGCAGTAATGCGTCCAAGTGCAACATTTAATGCAGCACTTGAAGCAGCCAAATAAGTCTATACCCCACTAAATCATAGAGTGGTGTAAAAGAAAACCGATGCAATTGCATCGGTTTTTTATTGCTCAATTTCAATATAAAAATTAAATAACCTAACTTCGAAGTAGAATTTCACCCAAAATTTGATACGCAGAAACGGCCTTCGCAACTGTTTGAGCAGGATAATTATCGCAAGATAATGTTTCTGCGATCATTTTAAAAAATTTCGGTCTTCTGCGAGTTTTGCCAAGGACAATGGTTTTGGTTGCTTTTGTCGAAACAAAAGTAACTCGAACCGAAGGTTAATCCTGAAATATAAATAAAATCGATAAGACTCCGTTGTGATTTTTCCTTATCTATATGAAAT
This sequence comes from Acinetobacter defluvii, assembly GCF_001704615.3. Classification (NCBI taxonomy): domain Bacteria; kingdom Pseudomonadati; phylum Pseudomonadota; class Gammaproteobacteria; order Moraxellales; family Moraxellaceae; genus Acinetobacter; species Acinetobacter defluvii. The sequence continues at coordinate 658,238 of NZ_CP029397.2, read as the reverse complement.
TATAAAATATTTCATCGAACTCACGTTAAACAGATGTTTTTTCAATCAGCATGGCATCACCATAACTAAAAAAGCGATATTTATTTTCTACCGCATGTTGATATGCTTTCAAAATATTTTCTTTGCTCGACAATGCTGAAACTAGCATAAGCAAAGTAGATTCAGGCAAATGAAAATTGGTAATTAAACGATCCACAACACAGAACGGATAACCTGGATAGATAAAAATTTGGGTGTCCCCTGTCCATGCACCGATCTTTCCACCACACGCTTGTGCTGCACTTTCCACTGCTCGTGTTGCCGTTGTTCCAATGGCAATCACTTTATTGCCATGTGCTTGGGTTTCCTGAATCATTTGTGCGGCAGTTTCCGATACTTCACACCATTCACTGTGCATAATATGATTTTCAATATCCGTCGTACGCACAGGCAAAAATGTACCTGCACCGACATGCAAGGTCACAAAGGTTTTATTCACTCCTTTTTGTGCAAGTTTTGCCAAAAGATCTTCATCGAAATGCAAACTCGCTGTTGGCGCAGCAACACTAGCAAGCTTGGTCGGATCATTAAATACCGTCTGATAACGCTCTGTGTCGATCGCTTCCGCCTCACGATTAAAATATGGTGGAATTGGAAGCTGACCATAAGCATCCAAAACTTGTAAAATCGGTTGCGAAAACTCAACTACAAATAAATTTTCATGGCGACCTGTCACAGTGACTTTCACTTCATCTGAACCCATAAATAATTCTGCACCTGCCTTAGGTGAATTACTGGCTTTAATATGACAATGTGCAATGGTTTGATCGAAAATACGCTCCACCAAAACTTCAACCGCACCGCCTGTTGCACGCTTGCCTTTTAAGCGCGCTTTCATCACCTTCGTGTCATTTAACACCATTAAGTCACCTGCTTCAAACAGATCTAGAATGTCTGTGAAATGGTGATCTTGATAACTGCCATCTGCATTTAAATGTAATAAACGTGAAGCACTGCGAGCTTCCAAAGGATAACGAGCGATCAGCTCATCAGGGAGATCAAAATTAAAGTCAGAAAGTTGCATAAAACACAAACGATTAGAAATAAAACTCGGTGTAGTATAGTCTTTTTTGTGCTTGATCGTAGAAATTGCCGATTTTTAATCGAAAAAAATTACATATGAATTAAAAATAAACAAATGTAAAAATTCTTAATTGACAATGAGCTGAAAAACGCTATTATAGCCACACAACCTCTCCCGAGGTGGTGAAATTGGTAGACGCGGTGGACTCAAAATCCACTGTCAGCGATGACGTGTCGGTTCGAGTCCGACCCTCGGGACCATATAAAATAAAAGCCTTCAAGCACATTAAGCCTTGAAGGCTTTTTTATTATTTACAATTATATCAATGATTTAAATTACAAGAATACTTTATCCTAAAAATAACTAAGATTATTGATTTGCAAGCTTATGTCTTCCATTCATTTTCAATTCATATTTAGTCTTTAACATGACTAGCAATTCACCATCAAAACATGGGAAAATAACCACCTTTTGCAGCAAATCAATCAGCGAACTGTTTTTTCGCCAGATTTAGGTCATTTATGAAGTTTGAAAAATTAGGTCAGTCGGGGCGTGCCCGTCGTGGTCGTTTAACCTTAGCGCATGGCGTGGTTGAAACGCCTGTATTCATGCCTGTTGGTACGTATGGAACGGTTAAAGGCATGTTGCCGCGTGATATTGAAGAAATTCAAGCACAAATTATTTTAGGCAATACCTTCCATTTATACTTACGTCCAGGTCTTGAAGTGATTCAAGAACATGGCGGTTTGCATGAGTTTATTAAATGGGATAAACCTATTTTAACCGACTCTGGTGGCTTCCAAGTTTTTAGCTTAGGTGCGATGCGTAAAATCAAAGAAGAGGGTGTCACCTTTCGCTCCCCGATTGATGGTTCAAAAGTATTTTTATCTCCTGAAATTTCTATGGAAATTCAAAAAACTTTAAACTCAGATATCGTCATGATTTTTGATGAATGTACGCCTTATCCTGCAACGCATCAAGAAGCGCAAAAATCATTGCAGCTTTCATTACGCTGGGCAAAACGTTGTAAAACACATCATCATGATGTCTTAAAAAATAAAAATGCACTGTTTGGAATTATCCAAGGTGGTATGTATGAAGACTTACGAGATGAGTCTTTAAATGGCTTAAAAGAAATTGATTTTGATGGTTTTGCCATTGGTGGTTTATCTGTCGGTGAACCTAAAGAAGAAATGATCAAGGTTTTGGATTATCTGCCTGCAAAAATGCCAGAAGATAAACCCCGTTATTTGATGGGTGTGGGTAAACCAGAAGACATCGTTGAAGCAATCCGTCGTGGTGTCGATATGTTTGATTGTGTGATGCCCACCCGTAATGCACGAAATGGTCATTATTTCGTGACTGATGGTTTAGTGCGTATTCGTAATGCGAAGTATCGTCATGATCAAAGTCCGCTTGATCCACATTGTGATTGTTATACGTGTAAAAACTTTACCCGTGCCTATTTATTCCATTTAGAAAAATGTGGCGAAATGTTAGGTTCAATGCTTGGAACGATCCACAATTTGCGTTATTACCAACGTTTTACCCAAGATATTCGTGATGCTTTAGACAATGGTACCTTTGATGATTTCGTCGCAGACTTTTATCAACGCCGTGGTTTAGATGTCCCACATTGCCCAGTCGACTAAATCTTAAAATGATGATGCATATTTCATGCAGCAAGATTTGCGCTGAACCACAAGACCATGTAAATTGCAGAACAAGTCAGTTTAAATGTCATGTTTTTGACACCAGTTATTTAACTTTAGGAAACTAAAATGAGTTTATTTATTTCTGCTGCTCATGCAGCTGATGCGCCTGCACAAGGTCCCAGTATGATGGCTAACTTATTGATGATTGCTGTTTTTGTTGCAATCTTCTATTTCCTCATCTGGCGTCCTCAAGCAAAACGCGCCAAAGAACATCGTGCACTGATCGACAGCTTAGGTGTAGGCAGTGAGGTAGTTTTTGCAGGTGGCTTAATGGGTCGTGTGACAAAAATTGACGGTGACTTTGCAGTAATTGAACTCAACCGTGGTAATGAAGTAAAAATCCAGCGTGCAAGTGTTATTTCAGTACTTCCTGAAGGCACATTAAATAACCTTTAATCATAAAGTAGTCGTGCCACGCACGACTTTTTAATTTTAAGAAGAAAGCGAATGCGTTACCCTGCATGGAAATATTTACTGATCCTGGTTGTCCTTGTGGTCAGTACATTATATGCCCTGCCAAGTTTGTATCCTGATGAACCTGCTGTTCAGATCTCTGGTGCCAAGGCTGGTACGCAGATTGATCAGTCTGTCATACAAAAAGCAGAGCAAATATTAAAGAGTGACAATATTGCCACTCATGACAATACTTTTACCAACAATGCCGCATTGTTGCGTGTAAGTTCATCTGATGCCCAGCTCAAAGCCCAAGAAGCTTTGCGTAAAGGTTTAGGGGATGAATATGTTGTTGCGCTGAACCTTGCACCAACCACACCAGAATGGCTACAGAAAATTGGTGCTAAACCAATGAAACTCGGTCTAGACTTACGTGGTGGTGTTCATTTTCTACTTGAAGTAGATATGGATAAAGCAATTGCACAACGTATGGAAACCTCTGCAACCGATTTACGTCGTGATTTACGTGAGCAAAAAATTAAATTTAATAGCTTAACGTTAAATAACAACACACTTACTTTGTTATTTGCCAATAATGATGATCGTGCTGCTGCGATGGATTTCTTACGTCGTGATGGTAATAAGTACAATCAACAAGCGCTTGCAACAGAAACTGGTTCTACCTTAAAACTCACCTATAACGATACGACCAAACAAGAAATTCAGTCTTATGCCTTAGACCAAAACTTAACGACTTTGCGTAATCGTATTAATGAGTTAGGTGTAGCTGAAGCCTTAGTACAAAGTCAAGGTAGCAACCGTATCGTGGTTGAATTACCGGGTGTGCAAGATACTGCTGAAGCAAAACGTGTCTTAGGCCGTACTGCAAACTTAGAGTTCCGTTTGGTGTCTGATTTAAATGATCAATACGTCATTCCAAATGGTGCATCTAACGGCCAAGCTGTTCCACCGGGCACAGAATTATTTGCTTATGAGTCTTTAGACAGCGGCAAAGAGTTACTCTTGAACCGTAACCGTATCTTAACCGGTGAACGTGTTCAAAATGCGTCAAGTGGTTTTAGCCAAGATACTGGCGGTGCTGAAGTAAACATTACTTTGGATAATGCTGGCGGTAAGCTCATGGCAGACGCAACACGTAATGCTGTTGGCAAACGTATGGCAGTATTATTTATTGAAAATAAGCAAAAAATTGAATTTATCACAGACCCAACAACTGGGGTACAAACTGAAGTACGCACCCCATTTACTGAGTCTGTCGTCATTAATGCAGCCACCATTCAAGCAGTACTTGGCTCACAGTTCCGTATCACTGGTTTAGACTCTCCACAAGAAGCAGCTGAACTTGCGCTAATGCTTCGTGCAGGTGCTTTGGCTGCGCCAATGTACTTTGTGGAAGAACGTGTGGTTGGTCCAAGTCTTGGTCAAGAAAATATCGATAAAGGTGTACTTTCTACCCAAGTCGGTTTCATCCTTGTTGCCATTTGGATGGTGGTATTCTTCCGTGTATTTGGTGTGATTGCTGACTTAGCGTTAGTGATTAACCTTGCCATGCTATTAACTGTCATGTCTTGGATTGGCGCCTCCCTTACCCTACCTGGGATTGCAGGGATCGTAATCACGATCGGTATGGCAGTCGATGCTAACGTACTAATCTGTGAACGAATACGAGAAGAAATGCGGTGGGGTGCCTCCCCGAAACAGGCGATTGTGGCAGGTTATGATCGAGCATATAACACCATTTTTGACTCGAACTTAACCACTTTCTTGGTTGCTTTTATCTTGTTTGCGATTGGTACAGGTCCGATTAAAGGCTTTGCTGTCACCTTGATGATTGGTATCGTTTGCTCGATGTTTACTGCGATTACAGTAACACGTGCAATTGTCCAAATCATTTATGGTAAAAAACGCAACTTGAAAAAGTTGAGCATATAGGAGATCAATGATGACTGATGTGACTCAACCTGAAGTGCCAAAAACCAAAAAGTATGGTCGTCCTGATGATGAAAAAGTCATAAACTTTATGAAGATTGCCAAACCTGCGGCAATCATTTCCATCATCCTGACCATCGCAAGTATTTTCTTTATCGTGACCAAAGGTTTAAATCTCGGTTTAGACTTCACAGGTGGTGTTTCTGCCGAATTGAACTATCAACACGAAGCAAAACCAGCCGAAGTAATTAGTACTTTAGATAAAGCAGGCTTTAAAGATGCAGTGGTGCAAACTTTAGGTTCAAACAAAGATTTGATTGTACGTATGCCTGTACAAGACATTAATGTTGAAGACTTAAACAATGCTTTAACCAAAGCAGTTCAATTGCCCAATAACCCTGCAAATGTCCATAAAGTTGACTCGGTCGGTGGACAAGTCGGCAATGAACTCTATGTTCGTTCAGCAGGCGCTGTCGCTTTAGCAATGTTATTGATGCTGGTTTATGTCACCATCCGCTTCGAATTTAAATTAGCCTTAGGTGCGGTATTATCCTTACTGCATGACGTAATCGTGACCATTGGTATTTTTGCAATGATGCAATGGCCATTTGACTTAACAGTTTTGGCTGCCATCCTTGCATTGATCGGTTTCTCACTCAACGATAACATCGTAGTATCTGACCGTATCCGTGAAAACTTCCGTAAAATTCGTGGTGCAAGCCCCATTGAAGTTGTGAACTCAGCATTAACAGAAACCTTACGTCGTACCATTCATACCTCAATGACGCTCTTACTCGTAGTACTTGCGATGATGTTCTTAGGTGGTGATGGTTTAAAATGGTTCTCTGTAGCAATGTGTATTGGTGTTTTTGTCGGGACATATTCTTCGATTTATATCGGTACAGCCTTCGCTTTATGGCGTGGTCTAAATCGTCAAGATTTCATTGTTCAGGTCAAACCTGAATTTGAAGATGAAGAACAGATTCCACATTAATACGGTGTTTTAAAAAATGGTTTATCTGGATAAATGTACTCAGTTAAATCCACCTAGCTTACAAGCTAATAACGATGAGTGTATGTAAATACACTCATTTTTTATGCGTTCATCTTAAAAAGAACCTTGCCTGATCAACATTTCATTTTTATCTTTATTTTAATTTTCAAAGAACAACGCAAGCCGCTTTTAATTTTTATAAATCAGTTTTTGGTAGAGAGTTTTTAAATGTCATGCGTTATCGTGATCTTCCCATTGAAAATAGTAGGCAATTATCAGAACAAGATGGTCATAGGATCATACACTTTTCTTTTCCAATCAATAGTTTTACAGTTTTAATGGCTTCAGATCTCCATGATCAGCTCGGTATACAAAACAACATTCCTTTTTATTCTAGGTACAAATCATTATATTTCGATTAAACCTTGACGCAGATGAATAGATCGAAGCAGAGTTTTTATTTACAGCTTTATCTGAAGTCAAATTGAAATGCCTTTGCAACAAACATTCTGTGGTGCAATTTATGGCACTTTTAGCGACCAATTTGGCATTAAATGGATGATAAACTGTCAGCTTTAAAGGTCTATTTTTAAATAAAAAAGTGGTACTGAATCAGACTGCTTTTATCTTCAAATATTTAAAGATCAATATTTGAAAACCACCTAATAAATAACAATCAGTCCCATACGAAGAAAATAAAAAAGCCGAATTTTCATTCGGCTTTCTACTCAGTATTAGACAATCTTTTAAAGTAATTCTTTACGTAATTGCTCAGGTGATTTCATTGACAATAAACCTGGCGCAACATCAAATGCAGTTTTCGCACCATACTGTTGCATTTGGTTTAGGCGATAACATGCACGTGCATAGGCAACCAACACACTCGCTGTAAATTCAGGGTTACTATCAAGTTTCAATGAAAATTCAACCACTTGATTTTGCTCATCACTGGTATTTCCACTACGAATCACAAAACCACCATGTGGCATTTTTTGGTGATCTTTTTTCAATGTTTCTTCATCAATGAAATTTACAGTGGTGTTGTAGTCAGCAAAATAGTCAGGCATGGTCACAATCGCTTGCTCAACCACTTTTGCATCCGCACCTTCTGCAAGAAACACATAACATTCACGGTGATGTTTATCTTTGGTCGTTAAAGTTGGACGTGAACCACTACGTACTTTTTCAATCGCATCATTTGAAGGAATGGTATATTGCACGCCCGCTTTCACACCCTCTACACGACGAATCGCATCAGAATGCCCTTGGCTCAAACCCTTACCCCAAAACGTATAAGTTTCACCATCAGGTAATAGTGCTTCACCAAATAAACGGTTAATCGAGAACATACCAGGATCCCAACCAATCGAAATCATCGCAGTTTTCTTGTTTGCCAAAGCAGGCGCATCTACCGCAGCAAAATATTCAGGAATACGTGCATGTGTATCAAAACTGTCTACGGTATTGAATAGGCTAGCCAAGATTGGACCTTGTTGTGGCAAATCATCTTTTGAGCCACCACACAAAATGAGGACATCAATTTTATCTTGAAAATCACTTAGCGAATCCATTGCATAAACTTGAGTTTCAGCAAAGCATGGAGAAACTGTTGCAGGATCACGACGGCTGAAAATGCCGACCAATTGTAAATCAGGATTTTTTTGAATCGCAGTTTCAACACCGCGTCCAAGGTTGCCATAACCCGCAATACCAATACGAATAGAATTTTGCATAAAACAATGTCACTATTAAATAAAAAAACTAGAAATAAAAGACTAAAAATAAAAGTAAATGCCTAAGGTTTTAAAATTAGATATTCACTTTTATTTTGAATATTCCGAAAATAATCATCCTAAAGTCTGAAACTTAGGTGACCTTATTCTACATGACTATGCACTAAAATAGAGCAGTGCTAACATTATAAAATATATAAATTTCTGATCATTTTTAAAAACAAAAAAGCCTGCTCGATGCAGGCTTTAAGTGATCAAACAGGCTTAAGCACCTGTTTGATAACTTGCTTGTGCAACCGCCGTCGACGCTTGGTAAGGGTTGGTAAAGTCACCTAAACCTGCCGCTGCTTCAGTAATATCTTTACCTTCTTTAATCACAAAAGTATCGAAACCAGAACGCTTCATGTAGTTTAAAACGTCTTTAAAAACATCGCCTGTGGCACGAAGCTCGCCTTGATAGCCTTGGCGACGTAACAATGCAGCAAATGAATAACCACGACCATCATTAAAGCCTGCAAAATCAATAAAGATCGCATCTAACTGATCAAGTGGAAATTGATTCACCTCTGGAGAGGTATCCACAGTGATAAATAAGGCTTTTTTACCAGAAACATTGCTAATTTGATCCAATTGCTCAACGGTCAACAGTACATCACCTTGTGGCAACACACCATCCTCACCGATGATTTGATAAGTGTTATCTGCGATTGTGCCATCTTTAGAGAGGACTTGAAGTGCTGTATTAAGCATATGCACGCTCCTTAAATGGTTGGATGCCGACACGACGATACGTTTCGATAAATTCTTCACCCTCAACACGAAGATCAAGATAAGTATTTAAAATTTCATCCACAATATCTGGAATCACTTCAGCTGAGAATGATGGCCCTAAGATGTCACCAAGTGAAGCATCATGGTCTGCATTTCCACCTAAAGAGATTTGGTAGAATTCAGCACCTTTTTTATCTACACCCAAAATACCAATATTACCCACATGATGGTGACCACAGGCATTCATACAACCTGAAATATTCAGATCAATTTTACCCAAGTTATAAATGGTATCTAAGTCATCAAAACGACGTGAAATCGCTTCTGAAATTGGAATTGATTTTGCATTTGCCAATGAACAGAAATCACCGCCCGGACAGCAGATAATATCGGTAATAAAACCAATATGTGCACGAGCAAGATTATTCTTTTCAAGGATTTGCCACAATTCAAACAAGTCTTTCTGTGGTACATCAACCAAAGAAATGTTTTGTTCGTGCGTGGTACGAAGCTCACCAAAGGTATATTTGTCTGCAAGATCAGCAATCAAATTCATTTCTTCAGTGGTCATATCCCCTGGTGCAACACCTGCACGTTTCAGTGAAATCGTCACGATACGATAACCTGCAACTTTGTGTGCATTGGTATTAATATTAAACCATTGTTTAAATTTAGGATGCTGCGTAAACAACTCACTAAAATCTTCATCTGCATAGTTTTGATAGTCAAATGGCGTAAACTCTTCATCCATTTTCTTTAAAGTTTCTGCATCAATTTTTAAAGTTTTAATGGTATGTGCAAATTCTGCTTCAACTTTTTCAGCAAATACCGCAGGGGTTAATGCTTTTACAAGAATCTTAATACGCGCTTTATATTTATTGTCACGACGACCATGCAAGTTATACACACGAAGAACTGCTTCAAGATAAGCAATTAAATCTTCACGTGGTAACCATTCACGGATCATAGAACCAATAATTGGCGTACGACCTAAACCGCCACCGACTTTGATTTTATAACCGAGTTCACCCGCTTCATTGCGTGTTAGATACACGCCAATATCGTGGAATGATGTCGCTGCACGATCTGTTTCTTCAAGTGCAGACACTGCAATTTTGAACTTACGTGGTAAAAATGCAAACTCTGGATGGAACGTTGACCACTGACGGATCAACTCACAAGTCGGACGTGGATCTGCGATTTCGCCTGCAACCACACCTGCATATTGGTCAGTGGTCGTGTTGCGAATACAGTTACCAGAGGTTTGAATCGCATGCATCTGTACTGTTGCGAGTTCTTGCAACATATCAGGCACATTTTCCAGTGCAGGCCAGTTAAATTGAATATTCTGACGTGTAGAAACGTGCGCATAGCCACGGTCAAACTCTTGCGCCAACTCAGCAACTTTGCGTAATTGTTTTGAGTTCATTAAACCGTAAGGCACAGCGATACGTAACATCGGTGCATAACGCTGTACGTATAAACCATTTTGTAGACGTAAAGGGCGATACTCATCTTCAGTAAGCTTACCCGCTAAATAACGTTCCGTTTGATCACGGAATTGTGCAACACGTTCATTCACCAATTGCTGGTCAAAATCAGTATATAAATACATGGCGTACGGCTAGTAGTTTCATTATAACGATGCACAATATAACGAGATTTGATCTATCAGCGAAATGCTTTTTTTACATATTTCATAGCGATTTTACTGATAAGCATTGTGCAGAGACATAAGCAGCAATGCTTTTAGAATAAATCATCATAATATTCACAGTATTGATGTTTTTCTTCGTTGCTTATCTCATTAAGTGATAAAGACTCATTTACTAAAATTGCTGTATTCTTAAAGCGTTAAATAGGTATTTTCCCATTGTCCTTGTTCAAAATCACCTTCAACCAATTGTACATAGCGACCATAAACATGATCGATCGCAATACAATCATCTACTTCAAGAACACGATCTGTGTGTAATTTTTGCCAATGACGTGCAAAATATTGCTTTCCTTTTTCTTTGGCAACCATAGCATTTTGTGCAATCACCAAAACATAGCGATGTAATTCACCAAATTCACGCACATCGTACCCTCCTAAATTGATCAACCACAGCTTTTGATCGGCTTGATTAGGCGCTGCATTTGTAAAATGAATTTGATAGTTTTTATTTTAAAACTCAAGCCCTTGTAACTTCGCCCAGGCATCAATATGTAGGCCTTGTGGTTCACCAAACCATGCATTTTTGAGTTGAGGATAGGTTTGTTCAAGAGAGTCACCAACAGCAAGTACTACGTCATGGACTTCAGTATTAGCCCGTGCATGACGACCGCCCAACATCACAATAAATAAACTCGACATTTCTACACTCTAAGTTAAAGCTTGTACAATTTGCAGCAAAATCAATCCACCGACAGATAATACTGCATTATTGAGAAAATGAATGAGTAACACATGCCAAATATTGCGTGTCCACAAATAAATTAAGTTTAAAAATAATCCTGCTGCCATAAAACTAATGGTTGCAATAAAATTGCCATCAAAATTATAAAAATGAATCAGACCAAAAATGATGGAATTGAGCAATAAAATAACAATACGCCATAAAGAATTGGGAATAAAAAGCTTGTGTAATAAGGTATAGCGAAAAACAATATCTTCGAGTAAAGCGGTAAACAGTGGACTTAAGCTGATCAACAATAAACTCAAAAATGGCACAGATTCAGGTGGAATAACCGTATTTTCAATATCTGATGAGGTCGAAATCGGTAAAATTGCCCGTGTTACACTAATCACAATTTGTAAAATAACAGCGCCAACCAAAACCAATAAACTTGAACGCCAAAAAGCTGCTTTATACTTTTGCCAATGTTCATACAACATGGTTTTATACAACACACATACCATGCCAAATAAAATGCCTCGAAAAAGACTATCCGCAATGCCCATTTCAACATGAGAAAAATGAAAATGTTGGAAAATCAAACTATTTAGAAAAATAAAAGGCAATAGTAAAACAGCAAAAGTGTCCCGAATATTCCATTGTATTTTCTGTGGAAATTGTTCAGCACGAACCAAAGTTAAAAATGAAGCCATGAAAATCGTATTGAATCTGATAGAAAAGCTATTGTGATATATTTCACATAAAACTCTACAGTGTTTTTGTCAATCTATGATTTTATACTTATGATTATTAGAAAAAATCCACTCATTAAAAAGTGCGTAACACCTGTTATTAAAATAAAAGTCATTCCCCCTCACCCAACCCTCTCCCAAGGAGAGGGCTTAGTCAAGGCTATTACATCTCAACCATTTCCACACCATCAATACGAGCAACAGTCATCAAATCTTTATCACCACGACCTGAAACCGTCGCAATAATGATTTGATCTTTGGACATGGTCGGTGCAAGTTTAGTCACGTATGCCATCGCATGGGAGCTTTCTAGTGCAGGAATAATCCCTTCAATTTGGGTTAAATCACGGAAACCTTGTAATGCTTCCGTATCGTTAATCGGTACATAATCTACACGCTGCATGTCTTTTAAGAAACTATGCTCAGGACCTACACCCGGATAGTCCAAACCTGCTGAAATTGAATGTGTTTCAATAATCTGACCTTGTTCATCCGACATGAGATATGTACGGTTGCCATGCAATACACCGACATGCCCTGCATTTAACGGCGCTGAATGTTTGCCTGTTTCAATACCGTAACCTGCTGCTTCAACACCATAGATTTTCACATCTTGATCATTTAAAAATGGATAGAACAAACCCATCGCATTTGAACCCCCACCAACACAAGCCACAAGCGCATCAGGTAAGCGCCCTGCTTGCTCTAAGATTTGCTTACGTGCTTCACGTCCAATGATCGATTGGAAATCGCGTACCAATTGTGGATAAGGGTGTGGACCTGCAACTGTACCGATCACATAGTAAGTTGAATCAACATTAGTCACCCAGTCACGCATCGCTTCGTTTAGGGCATCTTTTAAGGTTTTCGAACCACTTTCAACAGGTACAACTTTCGCACCCAACAAACGCATACGGTACACATTCATGGCTTGACGTTTGACATCTTCTGCGCCCATGTATACGACACATTCCATACCTAAACGTGCTGCGATGGTCGCTGTTGCCACACCATGTTGACCAGCACCTGTTTCAGCAATAATACGTTTTTTACCTGAAAGTTTTGCCAACAATGCTTGCCCAATGGTGTTATTTACTTTGTGTGAACCTGTATGATTGAGGTCTTCACGTTTCAGGTAAATTTGTGCACCACCTAACTCTTTTGACCAACGCTCAGCATAATATAAAGGACTAGGACGTCCCACGTAATACGCTAAATCACGATCAAACTCTGCTAAAAACTTTTCATCCGTTTTCATACGGTTATAAAGATTTTCTAAATCTTCTAAAGCCGCCATCAAAGTTTCTGATACAAAACGTCCACCATGGATACCAAAATGTCCTTTTGCATCAGGAAATTGGGTATAGTCAATCACTTGATCTTGTAAATCATTTTGTTGATTACTGTGCTGATCCACGTTGGACTCCTTGCATAAACTGTTGAATAAGTTGTTGGTCTTTTATACCTTTTGCGAACTCTACACCGCCACTGACATCGACAGCATAAGCACCCGTTGTCTTGATCGCAGCTTCAATATTTTCAGGTGTTAAGCCACCAGCCAAAATCAAAGGAATATCGAGTTTTGGAAATTTTTCCCAATCAAAGCAATGCCCTGTTCCACCTTTAAGTTCAGGATGCCATGCATCTAACAGCATAGCACTTGCACCTGCTTGTTGATATTGCTTAATCTCTGCAATCACATCTAAATCAGCTTTGACTTGGATGGCTTTATACCAACGGCGTTTATTTTCTTGCGCAATTTTTTGGCATTGTGTTGCTGTTTCATCGCCATGAAATTGTAAAATATCCAGTGAAACCTCTGCCAAAACTTGTGCGATTTCATCACTGGTTGCATTGACAAATAAACCCACAATGCTGACATAAGCAGGAATATGCTGTGCTAACACTCTCGCTTGTTCAATGCTTACAGCACGTGGACTCGGTGCATAAAATACAAAACCAATCGCATCCACACCAGCATTGACTGCTGCATAAATATCTTCTGTACGGGTGATTCCACAAATTTTGGCACGCGTTCGCATAGTTTTTAACTCTAATTCCATTTTTATAAAATAGATATTGTCTCTATTTTAGCGCAGTCATTGTAATGCAATTTTTTTAATCCTGTCCGATTTGTTGTTCAGTTTATAATTAAAATATTTTCTTATCGTTCTCATAAACCGATATTGCACTATTATTACAATAAAAAATTACACCTTTTATGAAATACTTCATCTCAAAATCAAGTATTTCACCTTGATCATCTTTGATTAAAACTTTTGAGTTTGGTTGAATTTCAAGTTCTATTGCCCATGGCTCCACAATCACAGTTATAGTTTCTTTTGCACCATTTTCAAAGATAAATTCTTTCATCTTTTTCTTGCTCTTTTTTTAGATTGTCTAATTCAACATCTAACTTTATACTGCGCGCAAAGACAACAAGTCTATAGCTTCGGCTCTGGGAAGTTGGTGCAAATCCAACACTGCCCCCGCAACGGTAATAAAGAATCTTATTTCGTTTAAATTTTAATTTAAGCCACTGTACTGCAGTATGGGAAGGTAGAAATAAGAGGAATGTCAAACATTCTATATTTAAGTCCGGATACCAGCTTGTTGTGCCTCTCAACTCAATCATTCACGTGGGGTGAATGTATGGAGCATATCATGTCTACTTTTTTTAAACCTACAACACTTGTAGGTGCAATCGCTGTTGCGATGGGGTTTAGTTGTTCTACTTTTGCAGAAACTCAAGCATCTGCGGATATTGTCACCTTAGCGCCTGTGGTGATTACAGCGACACGTTCTGAAACAAAAATTGAGGATGTCCCTGCCCGTATTGATATTATTTCTCCACAAATCGTTGCCCAATCTCCAATTGCTGAATTACCGCATTTACTCATGAATGATGCAGCAATTAACATGGTGCAAAGTGGTGGTTTTGGTCAAACAGCTTCTATTTTTATTCGTGGCACAAACTCTGAACATGCACTGATTTTACGTGATGGCGCACGCTTAAATACAGCATCGACAGGTGCAGCATCATTGTCATTTTTAGATACCACTGACATTAAACAAATTGAAGTCCTCAAAGGACCTGCTTCTGTTTTATATGGAACAGATGCTATTGGTGGGGTTGTTCAAATTATTTCTAAAACACCTAAAAAAACGGGGGCTTTTGTTACCGGCGAAATCGGTGAACAATCTACTTATAAAGCCGTGGTAGGTGCAGATTTAAATGAAGATGGCATTTATGCTCAAATTCGTGGACAACGCCTAGAAACCGATGGTTCTAAAATCACCGATCTTAAAGGTGCAAATATTCAACCCGCGTCTTATGAGCAAAAAGGCTTTAGTGCTAAATTTGGTGTCGACAAAAAGGACTATGCGGTTTCATTAGATTATAACCAAAATGAAGGGAACAGTTATTACGATGCTTATCGTAATGATGGTTCATTAATTTCCCAAGATTTTAAAAATGAAATTATCAATTTGCGCAGTCGTTTAAATGTGACGGACAGTCTGGAACTAAATACACGCTTGTCACAATTTAAAGATGACATTCAGCAAAATCAATCTGCTGACTTTGTAGAAAGCACGACACAAGAAGCTGAACTCAACGCACGTTGGAAGTTTACACCTCATCAAAATATTTTAGTGGGTGTCACACATCAAAAACTAACAGGTGATGTACTGTCTTACGGCTCACCTTACGATGAAAATGTTGACTCTACAGGTTATTTCATTCAGCACCAACTCAACAATGACAATGGTTTAAATACCCAGCTAGGTGTACGAGTTGAAGACAATGAAAAATATGGCTCTCATACGGTAGCGCAAGCTGCGATTCGTTATCAACTCCTGCCAACAACCAGCATCTATGCCAATGTAGGTACAGCATTTAAAGCACCGACTTTAAATGACATGTATGGCTATGGTGGCAATCCCGCACTTGATCCAGAAGAAAGTATTTCTTATGAAATCGGTATCGATCAAAAGCTGAACCATAATATCTCTACAGGTATTTCAGCGTATTACACCAAAATCGATCATTTAATTGAATCTAAATGTGTGGCTGTATGTGATGGCGATTGGGTGAATACTTTCCCAATTTATCAAAATATCAATATTGATAAAGCCTCAATGCAAGGCGGTGAATGGTACGCAAAATGGCAAGAAGATGAACTCTTCTTCAAGACAGCATTTAACTACGTCAAAGCCATGAATGACGATACAGATCAAGAACTCACCCGTCGCCCACGTCGCAGCTTAACCTTCACCACAGGTTTACAAAATGAAGTGTATGGAATCAGTGCGTCATTTTCAGCAAAATCAAAAGCAAAAGACTACTTACAAGAAACCCCTGGTTATGCCACTGTTGACCTCAACGGTTACTGGAATGTACATCCCAATGTAAAAGTCTTTGCCAACATTGAAAATGTCGGGGATGTAACATACAAAACAGCATCCTATAACCCTGGCATTTACTATGTGGATGGTGGTCGTCTAGCCTCTGCTGGTGTGACATTTAAATACTAAAATGCAGCATTCAAGTACATAAGATTTTGCGGATAATGTCAGTACTAGGCATTATCCTTTTTAATTTAACAGTTGATTTAAAATTTATAAAACTTTCAAGGATTCATCATGGGACATCGTTTAAGTAAAATTTATACCCGTACAGGAGATGCTGGTACAACAGGTTTGGGCGATGGCTCACGTGTGGCCAAAGATGACTTACGCATTACTGCCCTAGGTGATGTCGATGAGCTCAACTCGATCGTAGGTGTATTACGTTCTCAGATTGCGCTGAGCACAATTGAGAATAAAGCAGAATGGGATAAATCTTTAAGCTTGATTCAACACTGGTTGTTTGATCTAGGCGGTGAAGTTTGTATTCCTAATTACAACTTACTACAACCCATTTGTGTAAAATTTCTTGAAGAAGAAATTGACCGTATGAATGAAGACCTTCCGATGCTAATAGACTTTATTTTACCATCAGGGACGATCGTGTGTAGTTATACACATCAAGCACGTGCTGTATGTCGCCGTGCAGAAAGAAGTTTAATGACTGTGCATACACGCGATCAAAATATTCAAGCTACAGCTTTACAACTCCTCAACCGTTTGTCTGATTGGTTCTTTGTGGCTTCACGTACATTACAACGTGCTGAGGGGGGTACTGAAGTGCTATGGCAAAAGAATATTAATGAAACGATTTAAAGCGATCAGTAGGTAAGTAGACTTTTTCTTCAAAATTTAATTCATCAAGAAACTAACATTAACACGCTATTTATTTGTAGCCGTAATCAATGGCGCAGTCCTACTGCTGAGCGAGTCTTTGCAGTGGACTATGGCATTCGCACTCGTTCCGCAGGCACAAGCCGCCATGCCAAACATAGCATTTCGAGCAAAGATGTCGCAGGGACAGACCTGATTTCTGTAATGGAACAAAAACACAAACAAAAATTTCCTCAACAACTACAACACAAAAAGATTATCGTGCTTGATATCCCTGATGATTATCATTATATGGATGAAGCACTGATCGCACTTTTGCAAGATGTTGTACCGCCCTATTTAGGAGAATAAATTTCAATCATCTTTTGAGATGCAATTACAGGATTGAGCTATATTTTTTTAGATAAATTCGCCAATATAAAGCCAATATTTTTTTCGAGCTTTATCATGAAAACATGGTTCACTGCCCTTTCTCTTAGTTTTTTTGCGCTCACTACAAGCCACGCAGACATTAAAACCGTTGAACAAAACCTTAAACAAAACTTTCCAGACATTCCTGTTAAATCCGTTAAGACATCCCCAGTTAAAGATATTTACGAAGTGTATATGGGTGGGCGTATTGTCTATACAACTAATGAAGCAAAATACTTTTTTGTTGGAAATTTAATTGATTTAAAACAACAAAAAAACTTAACTGAAGAAAGTATGCAAACGTTAAGTAAAGTTGAGGTGGCAAAGCTGCCTTTAGATCAAGCCATTAAGCATGTAAAAGGCAAAGGCGAACGGGTGATCTATTTATTCAGTGATCCTGACTGTCCGTATTGCCAAAAACTTGAACATGAACTACAAAAAATTGATAACCTAACCGTATATTTATTTTTATATCCGATCCCATCTTTACATCCAAATGCCGTTAATATTTCCAACCAAATTTGGTGCTCAAAAACCCCATATCAGGCATGGCTTGATTATACGCTGAATAAAAAGCAGCCGAATAAAATCAGCAATTGCGCCTCACCTATTCCCCAAATTTCAGCCTTAGGCAAACAATTTGATATCAGTGGCACACCGACCCTTTTCTTAAAAGATGGTACACGAATTTCAGGTATTCGTAGTGCAGAAGAATTAGAAAAAGTTTTAAAATAAAATAGTCAGGATGGTGAATATTCGCAATACATTCACCATCCATGTTGAGAACCAAAATACAATTTTCCAAGCTTATTTTTTCAGTTATATTTAAATCAACCGCTGTGAAAAAAAATTTCACGAATCCCTATTTTTATTGACTATTTTTACTGTAAAACCTTCATAAACTTTTATTTTAAGAATTGAAAATGATGAAAAAAAATCTCATTACTTGCTTAGTCTTAAGCCTCACACCATTCACATTTTCAACCGCCAAAGATGTTGTAGCGCAACCTCGCATTACCATTACACCTGTAGAAATTATGCCTCGTCCGATTCAGGTCATCACTGCAAAAAATGAAGTGGCAATTCAACTTAAAAGTGTCAAAACCCAAGTGGAAATCATCAACGGTTTGGCTGAAACGACTTTGGAAATGCAATTATATAATCCCAACAATCGCTCACTTGAGGGCAATTTAGAATTTCCATTACAAGAAGGACAGCAAATTACTGCACTTGCATTAGACATCAATGGCGAAATGCGTGAGTGATGCTGTGCCTGTGCCGAAAGTCAAAGGACAGCAAGTTTTTGAAGCCATAGAACGACGCAATGTCGACCCAGCACTGCTTGAGCAAACCCAAGGTAATAACTTTAAACTCCGTGTTTATCCCATCCCTGCCCAAGGCACACGAACAGTTCGTATTCGTTATCAACAAACATTATCCAATACAGCGCAAGGAAAGCTGTATCGTTTACCCTTACAATTTGCCAATCAGGTTGAAAACTATCAACTTGATGTCAATGTGAAAGGTGTTGAAAATGCGCCCCAAAGCGATCAACTCAGTTTTAAAAATTATGCACAAAATAGTTATACTGCAACGCTTAAAAATCCAAAACTTACTGCGCTGAAACACATCGACATTCAGATTCCAAACAGTCAGCAAGCACAGCTTTTTATACAACACTTTAAAAATGCCGATTATTTCTATGCTGAAATTCCTATAAATAACATCTCACAAACCCGTGAGCTTCCGCAAAACATTGGCATTCTATGGGATGCGTCGTTATCTGCTCGACAACGTGATGTGCAAAGTGAACTTGCCTTGCTCGATGCCTATTTTCAAAAAGTGCAAAATGCCAATGTAGAACTCACCTTGTTACGTCACAAAGCATCGTCACCACACAGCTTTAAAATTAAAAATGGGGATTGGTCAGCACTGAAAAAATTTTTAGAAAATCTCATCTATGATGGTGCAACCAATATATCAGATTGGAAAAACAACACGAAAATTCAAGAATATTTACTGTTCAGTGATGGCTTAGAAAATTACGGCATTCCACAAAATATTCAACTCAATGCCAATCAGCGTTTATATAGTCTCCAAGGCAATGCTGAGAGTTTAAATCATCTGCAACTGCGTCAACTTGCTGAAAAAAATCATGGGCAATATCTATCTTGGCACAATCCAACAGAATTTAAACAAGCACAACATGCGCTGCTCCATGATCAGAGTCGTTTAATTCAGGTCGATGGTACTGGCGTTAGTGAGTTATATGTGCCTTCCTACTTTCCTGAAAATGGCATAGTTCGTGTGCTTGGAAAATATTCACCTGTGATGGGAGATCAAGCCAAACTAAAATTTAAACTACAAAATGGTACACAAATTCAGAATTTTGAAATGCCATTTAAAAATAGTGTGAACAGTCAACAAATTGCAGCATTATGGGCAAAACAAAAAGTTACTGAGCTTCTGCCACAAGCAACCCTAAATCAACAACAAATTCAAAACATTGCGCAAGATTTTAATATTGTGACGCCAAATACATCTTTAATTGTATTAGAAAATTTGGATGATTATGTACAGTATGAAATTACTCCCCCAGCAAGCCTGAGAGCTGACTACGGACAACGTATTCAACAGAAAAAAGACAGCTTACAACAAAAGCAACAACATGCCCTTAATCAAAGTATCCAGGAATATCAAGCACATCAACAATGGTGGGAAACTGATTTTCCTAAACAAAAAGTTAAACAGCCATTGGTTGAAAAACTACAGCAACGTTTAAATCGTAATGCACCTGTAGTAGAAGTTGCACCGATCGAACCTGTTGCACCTGTAGCCCCTGCACCACAAGCAGCATCGGCTGAATACGCTGCGGATGCAGTTGCAGAAACGACAACTTCTCGTATTTCTCAAAGCAAAAAGAATATTGAAAATCAAAATATTAAAATTGAAATTCAGCCATGGAAAGAAGATGCACCGTATGTGACACGCTTAGACAAAGCAAGCAAACAACACGCCTATCAAGTCTATCTAGATGAACGTGCAAATAACTTAAATAATCCTTCATTTTACTTAACTGTTGCCGAAATATTCAGACAAAAAGGTTTAAATGATGAAGCTGTTTTAGTTATTTCTAACCTTGCTGAATTGAATCTTGAAAATCGTCATGTCTTACGCCTGTTAGGACAACAATTGATGTTATTAAAACAGTATCAAGATGCGATTGTGATTTATCAAAAAGTCCTGAAAATGGCAGAGGAAGAACCACAATCTTGGCGTGATTTAGCCTTAGCATATGCTGAAAATAAACAATATGATGATGCTATTCGTACGATGTATCATGTGGTCACCAATCAATGGGATCGACGTTTTGGTGGTATCCATCTCATTGCGACAGATGAGTTGAATAATATCATACATCAAGCACCGAATAGTGCCGCCATTCAAGACATAGACAAAAAGTTAATCCGCAATCTACCTGTTGGTATCCGAGTGGTCTTAACATGGGACAGTGATAATTCTGATATGGATTTATGGGTGATTGATCCAAATAATGAAAAGACCTTTTATGCACATCGTAACAGTGTACAAGGCGGTAAAATTTCCAATGACTTTACAGGTGGATATGGACCAGAAGCGTTCTGGCTCAAGCACCCCATGAAAGGCGAATATAGTATCAAAGCGCACTATTATGGTGATCGTCAGCAAATCGTGACTGGACCAACCACCGCATTTGTCCGTTTAATTCGTAACTGGGGGACGAGCAAACAAAGCGAAGAAGTTTTACGTGTGAAAATGACCAAAGAGCGACTACAAACGGGTGATGATGGTGCTGTGTTGATTGGTAAATTTACTGTCAATTAAGAAGCGATTATGAAGTTAAACTCATCTGAAAATGAGCTTTTTTCAGGTGAGTTATTTCCATTAAAACTTAAAACCCATGAATAAGTAATAAAATTTAAATACTTAATTTAAAAAATTCTAAATAGTTGCTGTATGGAATTTAAATAAAAAAAATTTCAGATACTCACATTCCCATACAAAAAATTAAAGAAAACACGACCTACATGCCTTTATTCCTATTTTTATAGCACTTATGATTATATCGTTTGAAAACTAAAAAATTTCTTTCAGGAAGAAATGATTAAAAAGGTTATGTGTTCATGAAAAAAATTCTACTCTCTACTTTACTCAGCTTTTCGTGTGCAACTGCATTTGCTGCACCACAACCCGCTCCTGTCGATCCAAAGTTTGCGAAAGTTGAGCAACTGATTCAAAAGAAAGATTATAACGCTGCGTATAAAGAACTGGAAAACCTTGCTAAAACAGGTGATGCACAGGCTTTATATAACTTGGCTTTTCTCACTCAAGCAGGTCAAGGCACACCTGTAGATAAAAAGAAAGCGCTGCAATACTATCAACAATCTTCTGATAAAGGATATTCAGTTGCCAGTTATGCACTTGCCAAAGCTTATGAAACAGGTGATTTAGGCGTAAAACAAGATCAAGCCAAAGCACGCCAATATTTAGAGAAATCATCCAAACAAGGTTTTGATGATGCAACCACTGAATATGCATTTTTACTCTTTGCAGAAGATAAACCTGCTTCTGATCAGTTGGCATTGCAAAAACTAGCTCCTTTAATTAAAAAAGGCAATATGCAAGCCATACATTACAAAGCTTTATATGATATTAAACAGGGTTTAAAAAATAAAAATACCAAATCCTTACAACAAGGAATCACCACGATTCAGGGGCTAGCACAAAAAGGCTATATTCCTGCACTTATTGCTATCGCAAATATGATGGCAAAAGGTGATGTGATTGCACAGAACTTACCAGAAGCGAAAAAGATTTATGAAGCAATGGTTAAAGAAAATATTCCAAATGCAAAAGAATCTTTAGATGCAATCAATAAAATGATTGCTGAGCAAGCCAAAGCACCAGCTAAAAAATAATTTTTCATTGATCCCTTGAGTGGCGACATGTATGTCGCCACTCTGCTGCGGTAAAGTCAGAGCCAGTATATAAAATCTACTATGTTATACATGTACATTTTATATATGTGTGCTTTAGGTTAAATCCAAAGTACAACATCCTCTATTCCCGATTTTCACAAATAAGGTCAGTGCACAACATGCAGCTATTTTATAAATATTTTATGTATAAAGATGCAGTTTAATAAAGAGGTACAGGATTATCTACCGCAAACATTTTCTGATCTTCTAAACGATAAGCCAACAGTTGATAGCCCCAAACAGCACCACCATCTACATTTTGAATCTGTGGTTTTACTGTTTTACCTTGTAAGGCTGCCCAATGCCCAAAAATCAGTTGATGAGTTTTAGCGGCTTTGGAGTCGTATTCAAACCAAGGCTGAAAACCCTCAGGCATCGGTTCATCCAATGCATCTTTAAAGCTGAACTCTAAACGACCTTGCGCATCAGTTAAACGCATACGGGTTAAGTAATTGGTAATACAACGTAAACGCACATTGCCAGTCAAACCCTCTGACCACACATCTGGCTCAGTGCCATACATTTCCTTCAAAAATGTATCTAAAACATCGAAATCTTCATGTGCAATTACAGCTTCAACCTCTTTGGCATATTGCGCAGTTTGTGCCGCATCCCAAATACATGGAATGCCTGCGTGCGCCAGTATCGTGTGTCCATTGGGAAATAAACACAAAGGCTGTCTACGCAACCATTCAATCAACTCATCGCTCTCTAAAGCATGAATCACATCATCAATGCGATCTTTGTCCTTGAGCTTTTTAATACCACGTGCAACTGCAAGTAAATTTAAATCATGATTTCCTAAGACTGTTGCGGCTGAACCACGCTCACAGAGTTTCTTGATGAAACGAATCGCACCCACTGAGTTCTCACCACGGGCGACAAGATCACCCGCAAACCAGATAAAGTCCTGATCTGCATCAAATTGGATTTCTTTCAGCAACATTTTCAAAGCTTCAAAACAGCCTTGTACATCACCAATTACATAGTTATATCGGATTGCACGGGTCATCAGTTAAGCCACCATTTGATCTGACAATGCGACAAATTGTGCCAAAGTTAAGGTTTCTGGTCGCGCCATTGGGTCAACACCTGCTCGTTCAAACCCATCTTCTACGAGCATGCCTTTTAAACTGTTCCTTAAGGTTTTACGACGCTGAGTAAACACATGCGCCACTAAACGTGCCAATGCCTTTTCATTTTTTGCCACAATGGGTTTAGTTTCATAGGGCTCTAAACGAAACACCGCAGAAGTCACTTTCGGAGGTGGATTAAATGATCCTGGTGGCACTTCAAATAAGAACGTTGGCTTACAGAAATACTGAATCATTACCGACAAACGTCCATATTCTTTGGTATTTGGTGAAGCCGTGATGCGATCAACCACTTCTTTTTGCAACATAAAGTGCATGTCTTTGACTTTATTACCAAACTCTAAGAGGTGAAAAAGTAATGGTGTAGAAATGTTATAAGGTAAATTTCCCACTACACGAAGCGGACGACCTTCCTGAAAAAGCGCAGTAAAGTCATACTTCAAGGCATCTGTTTCCACAATCGTTAAACGTTCTGGGTGCGGCACTCGTCCTGGTAGTCCCGCTGCTAAGTCACGGTCTAATTCAACTACTGTTAAGGCATCACATTCACCAATTAAAGGTGAAGTCAGTGCAGCTAAGCCTGGACCAATTTCAACAATATTGTCACCTGAGCGTGGATTTACTGAACGTACAATTTTGGCGATTACACGTTGGTCGTGTAAGAAGTTTTGTCCAAAACGCTTACGCGTGTGATGCCCTTCATCTTTTGGGTTTAAGGCATTAATTTGATACATAAAATATTTTCCAACGTGAATTAGTGTCGTGCCAGATCAAGTGCAAGGTCAACAGCAACATGTAAGCTCGAACTTTTTGCCTGTCCTGTACCAGCAAGGGAGAGTGCGGTGCCGTGATCAACTGAAGTACGAATAAATGGTAAACCTAAAGTAATATTAATTGCTTCACCGAATCCTTGAGATTTTAACACAGGTAAACCTTGATCGTGATACATGGCTAAAACTGCGTCAGTATCTTTTAAATGCTCAGGAGTAAATAACGTATCTGCAGGCAAACTTAAACTGATATTTATGCCTTGTGCACGGTAGCTTTCAAGCACAGGATTAATGATATCAATTTCTTCATGACCGAGATAACCGCCCTCACCTGCATGAGGATTCAAACCACAAACAAGAATACGGGGATGTTCAATTTTAAATTTAGTTTTTAAATCGTGAATCAAAATATCAAGTACTTGATGTAAACGCACTGTAGTGATGGCATCAGCAACATCACGTAGGGCTAAATGTGTCGTTGCTAATGCAACCCGTAACGTTTTGGTGGCAAGCATCATCACCACACGTTCTACACCTGCAAACTCTTGATAATATTCAGTATGCCCACTGAAATGCATGCCTGCATCATTGATTACTGACTTTTGTACAGGTGCAGTCGCCACCCCAACACTCTGCCCTTGCATAGCATAATCAGCCGAGCGGCGAAGTTGCTCTAAAACATATGCAGAATTTTTAGGATTTAATTCTCCTAACTCGACATCTTCATATAAAGGCACATGCTCTACATACAGTTGACCTTGTGCGGATGATTGCTGTTGTTGTTGATATGCAATAATGTCTACTTCTCTATTTAAAATTTTGGCACGATCACGCAACATATTGATATCTGCTAAGACCACGATTGGACGTTCATCGACACGATCTGCAAGACTTAAACAAATATCAGGACCGATGCCGGCAGGTTCACCACTGGTAATATATAAAGGAAGCATTATCATCATACCCATTGCATTTGCTTTATTATAAGCGTGAAAAGCCTATTCATTTAAAAATTTTACTTTCCTTATCAATTTCAGCAGTATATCTATAAAACAAATATACCTATAAAATTATGCAGCATAATTATAATTTCAAATTTTTAGATTCAACTTCAAACTTTTATAAGGGTTGTCCGATATATTTATTTCCAATGCTTAAACACAAAAAAATACTGCAAACTAAGCTTTGCATTTTTAATTCACACTCAATATAATAATGCGCTTGAAATTCTAAATTTCGATTGTGGATTCTTCACGTTTCAGGTAGAATTCGCGCTCCTTTTGTTTGGACAGACTCCATAGTCCAAACCAACTATAATAGGTAGTGGTTTAATGAAAACTCTCAGCGCTAAGCCTGCTGAAGTTCAACACGACTGGTACGTTGTTGATGCTTCTGGCAAAACTTTAGGTCGCCTTGCGACTGAAATCGCTCGTCGTTTACGCGGTAAACACAAAACTTCTTATACACCTCACGTTGACACTGGTGACTACATCGTAGTGATCAATGCTGAACAAGTACAAGTGACTGGTAAAAAATCACTTGATAAGAAATACTATCGCCACACTGGTTTCCCTGGTGGTATCCGTGAAACTAATTTCGAAAAATTAGTTGCTCACAAACCAGAAGAAATCTTCGAACGTGCTGTAAAAGGCATGTTGCCAAAAGGTCCTCTTGGTTATGCAATGATCAAGAAGATGAAAGTGTACGCTGGTACTGAGCATCCACATACTGCTCAACAGCCACAAGTTTTGGACATCTAAGGGATACAGCACATGGCTACTAACTATGGTACAGGTCGCCGTAAGACCGCAACTGCACGTGTTTTCCTATCAGCTGGTACTGGTAAACTCGTAATTAACAACCGTACTCTTGAACAGTACTTCGGTCGTGAAACTGCTCGTATGGTTGTAAACCAACCACTTGAGCTTTTAGAAGCAACTGACAAATATGACCTTTACATCACTGTTGCTGGTGGTGGTATCGGTGGTCAAGCTGGCGCAATCCGTCACGGTATTACTCGTGCATTGATCGCTGCTGACGAAACTTTAAAACCTGCTCTTCGTCAAGCTGGTTTCGTTACGCGTGATGCTCGTGAAGTTGAACGTAAGAAACTTGGTTTACGTAAAGCACGTAAACGTCCTCAATTCTCTAAACGTTAATTCGTTTACCGAATCGGACAAAAAACCTTGGCCTTTGCCAAGGTTTTTTTATGTCCTAAAGACTACATCTTTAAGATCCAATAAAACACACCAAGAAGAACCACAATCACAGAACTCCACATACTGGTTTTTAAAGTAAGATTGCCCTACTGCATCCAACGATCAACATCTTCATCAAAATCACCCTCATCTAACCACAATGCTTCGCCACGCCAGAATGCACGACTAAAATAGCCATTTTCCGTGCCTAAACCGATCATTCCAATCAAAATGAAAAGATAAATTATAATTTTTAGCCTTGGTATTTCTTTTCTCTTGTTTTGTAGTGAAATAAAATTGTTTCCGTGATTTTAAGGTCTAATTTTAGTATCCTATCTGATTCACGTAGCTTACTTTTTGGAATATGAACCTCGAAAACCCACCATTGCAAGGGATTACACTTTATAGTCATGCAGATGATTTTCGCTCGCATTGGGTTCGTTTTGTCCTGACAGAGAAACAAATTAAACATAACTTGATTATTGTCGATGAAGATGATGAGGATTTAGCCAGTTTAAACCCCTATAACCAACTGCCGATGCTCATCGAAAATGATCTAAAATTATTTCATACTGCGATTATTTCTGAATATATTGATGATCGTTATCGTCAAAATAAACTTTATGCTGATGCGCCTGCACCTCGGGCTGAACAACGTCAGTATATTTGGCGTTTTGAACAAGATTGGTTGAAACTTGCCGACATTATGCTACGTCATCCCGATACTTTAAATGTTGATGCACAAAGAAAAGCCCAAAAACAATTACGTGATACTTTGGTTTCATTAACGCCACTGTTTCAGCATTTTCCTTATTTTATGTCAGAAAACTTTACAATTTTAGATTGCATGTTAGCGCCAATTTTCATACGGTTAAAACAAATGGGAATTGAATTACCAAAGCAACAATGTCGTCCAATTTTATTATATTGCCAACGAATTTTTAATCGACCAAGCTTTTTGAAGTCTAT
Source organism: Acinetobacter defluvii (assembly GCF_001704615.3). NCBI lineage: Bacteria > Pseudomonadati > Pseudomonadota > Gammaproteobacteria > Moraxellales > Moraxellaceae > Acinetobacter > Acinetobacter defluvii. The sequence continues at coordinate 630,788 of NZ_CP029397.2, read as the reverse complement.
GACCCTTCAAGAAAAAAATCGTTTTCAAGAATTTTTAGCCAAAGAATAGAAGAGTAATTTCTCATGTCTGAACCAGAATTAAACTTAACACCAACACGCCCATATCTTGCTCGTGCAATTTATGAATGGATTTGTGACAATAACTTAACCCCTTATCTTCTAGTCGATGCCACACAACCCTACACCGATGTACCAACGCAATTTATTCAAGATGGGCAAATTGTCTTGAATATTGTGCCCCATGCCGTGCATATGTTGAACATGAGCAATGAAGCGATCACCTTCTCTGCGCGTTTTGGTGGGGTTTCTAAAGATATTTATGTCCCTATCAATGCTGTACTCGGTTTATATGCCCGTGAAAACGGACAAGGTTTGTTTTTTGATCCTGAAGAATATGCTAATGTTGAAAATACCCTTGAAACATCACAAGCTGATACAACGGAAGACGTTGAAACAGTTAAGAAAAAACCAAGCCTAAGAATTTTAGATTAAAAACTTACTGATATAAGGAGACCTGAATGGCTTTTGATCTCGTACAATATTTTGCTGAGCAGATTAAGATCCAAAAGCCTCAGCTTTTAAACCAATACACTTCAGAAGAAAGAAAGAACTATTTACTTGAGATGAATGCACTTACTTTAGGAAAATTGGTGCATCTTTGGAAGCAAAATGAAGACGTGGTTTATCGAGAAATACAAAATGTTGATCATTTATATGTGCAAGAAATTGCTCGACATCTCACAACTTCACCACACAACCATTCAAAACTCAAAAAAACTGAACTTGAAAATGCCACCATTGAAATTTTAGAATTACAACTGAAGGAGTTAAAACAACTCGATGAAACAGGAAGTTTTGGAAAAGCAGGTTTACGTGAACTGATTTTAGGGCAAGTTGAGCATTTATCTGGGCATGCTGATGATTGGGTTTGGTCAACCAATGAGCTAAAAGAGTTGAAAGGTTCTAAACCTATTGTACAAGAAGAGATATCATTGGATGAAACCATGAAGGAGTTTAATCAAATGGTCAGTATGCAAAAAGAACAGGTTCAAGCCGAACCGATCTCGATAGAAACAACAGCACCTCTAAATCCAGCATGGGCAAAAGTATGCGAGCCTATCGTGGCTTTGGTGGTTCTTTGGATTCTATTTGAAGCCTTACAAAAGGTATTTGCTTAAATTTATTTAAGCTCGACTTTAGACATAATTTAAACTGCAATAAGACATTATAAGCTTATTGCAGTTTTATATTTTTTAACTTTACATAATACTTCCGAATAAAACCTTATATTTTTTATATTTGTAAAATTAAGCTAAAATAATTTAGCCATGCTATATTTTAAATTCCTTACTTTTTCTTTTAAATATAAAAATTCATACGATAATAAATAAAATTTATTGCTTTAAATACTATATTTTATATAATAAATACACACTATATCTTTGATTTTTAATTAAATGTTTAATTGATCACATATATTTTAAATATGTGATATGGAACACAAATTAAAGCCTAGCTTATAAGTTATAAAATTCTTTATTAGATTTAAAATCTTTCAAAGGAGTTTTTACTTGAGTTTACATGATGATGTTTACTCAAGCTCAGAGAAACTTATTTATAAAGTATAACTTTGGTTTATAGCACTAGATATTTTGTATTCTTTCATTTTCCTTAAAGTGATATTATGAATAAACCACGTATCAATATCGCAATTTCAGGGCTCGGACTGGTTACAACTGAAAAACTCAAATTAAAATTGCGTGAAGTTATTCCATCTTCTTTGGATATTCATTGGGGAAAATTAAATGAAGCAGAGATTCATTTAGTGCTTATTCATGAATTCTTTTTTGAAACAGCAAATATCCAAAAAATTATTTTTTCAAACAATCTCGCTTATTTAAAAATATCTAAAGACAATTTTTCTCAAAAAGACATTATAGACCATACCTTGTATCTACCTATTCAGGATACAAAGTATTTAAAAAGTTGGTTGGAAACTCATGTTTTGGCTAAGCTCCAGATTGAGCTAGCCCCCCCTCTAGGCAATCTATCAACGCCATCGCCAGATTTTCCTCTTTTAGACGTTCAGTTTATTGCTGATATTTATGATAATTTACATCGTAAAGTGCATATTTTTGATCAATTAGGCAGTTTAGCGATTGTTGATCATCATCAGCATTGTGTTTGGATAAATAGCCAACGTACACAAGCACACACTGACGGCTCATTGCAATATAACTCTGCGATTATTGAAGACTTTTCAAATGTTTCTCGAAAATATCCTTTAAATTTAGAAGATTGGTTATTTGAGTTAGTTTGGAACTCACACCACTTATGTATACTCCCTCATGCTTCAGCACATTTTAAAATCAAGTTTTGGCCACAACCCACCGCAACTGATCGTAAATTAATTTTGCAACTTTCTGCATGCTTTATACAAGGTGCAGAAATTCAACACGTTGCCAATAAATTAGGCATCGATATCGAAGTGGTTCAGCGTTTTATTAATGCAAATTTAGCTATACACAATGCGGAGTTGGTCAACGCTAAAACTTGTCAATTTGACCAGAACCATTCCCAAGAAAGTCATCAAGATGTCAGTACTCTTCGCAGTTTTTTTGGGAAATTAAAACGCCGTTTCGGCTTTTAGGATAGCAACCTATGATAATTCAAAAATATAAAATTGTTTTTGCTGGTTCAATGGGGGCAGGCAAAACCGAAGCAATCAAAGCCTTATCGGAAATCTCTGTATTAGCCACTGAAGCATTAAATACTGACCAAGAGCGCCATCAAAAACTCAATACCACTGTAGGTATCGACTATGGTGAGATTACACTTGAAGACGGCAATAAAATTGGATTATACGGTACACCTGGACAAGGGCGCTTTGATTTTATGTGGGGTGTGATCTGCCAAGGTGCGATTGGCACGATTATTTTAATTGATCATAGCAGTCCTAAAAGCCTCGAAGAACTTCAATATTATGTTGATATATTTAAACAATATGGTGAAAACATTGTCATTGGCATTAGCCATATAGATGAAAATACAGAAGTATCTAGCCATCAATACCGTACTTGGCTGATTGAAAATAATTTGAGTTATCCGTTATTTTTTATAGACGCACGCAAAAAAGATGATGTGTTAATGTTACTTGAAACCATTATTACCACATTAGAAATTAAATATGTATAGTATAGAGGAATCATATGCTGAATATCGCTGAACAACGTAGCGCACCAGATGAATTAATCAATTTTACCAAAGCCCAAATTCATGATGTTTTAATGAATGTAAAAGGCATTGATTTCATCATGGCATGTTCAACCGATGGTTTTGAATTATGTTCGGTATATCGAAAAAACACCTATAATTCTAGTAAGCTTGCTGCGGTGAGTAGCTCGATTTTAGCGATGGTCAGTGCTTTTTTAGGTGAAATTGAATTGGTCGGTTGTCAAAGTATTACTCTTGATGCTGAAAATGGTAAAGCTGTTCTCACTGCTGTACCTGCGAGTAAACATCCGATGGTTATTGTGACACTCACTGCCAAAGATATTTTATTGGGGCAATTACTGTATAGTTTAAAAGAAGCGAGCAATAACATTCTTAAACACGATCATGTTGACTAATTAAACAAAAAGCCATCTAACAACAGATGGCTTTTTCTACATTAATTAGACATCAGCTTGAATATTTAATAACACTTGACGCTTTTTAACTTGTTGTCCAATCTGGGGAATAATTTCTTCAACCACCCCATCCACATCGGATTTGATTTGTTGTTGAATTTTCATTGCTTCTAACACAATCAAGGTTTGTCCTTTACTCACTGTGTCACCTTTATTGACCAAAATATTAATCATTGCGCCATCCATTGGCGCACGAATCATGCCATCTCCTGCCACATCGGCTGTTTCAGGTGGCAAGTAAGTAATATTGTGGACTTGAATATTGCCATGCTGACCATCTAAATACAGCAGGTCACCTTGTTGAACATAATCAATTTTACGACGTACACCTTCACAGATATAAATTAGTTGTTGTGCTGTCTGTTCCACCAGTTCGATATTTTGTATTTGTCCACACAATTCAACGGACACTACATTCTGATCTCGTTTAACCAGAACCTGTAATTGCTGCTCATCCACTTTTAGTTTCAATGGCAATGCCAAAGCGATGCCCGTATTCCAACTACTATTGCTTGAAGCATCAGTAAATAATGCCGCCACAATAGCTAAATTTTCTAAGCTCAAATTTTGTGGATGCAAACTGACATCTTGTTGAAAATGTTCTTGAATAAATGCTGTGTTGGTCTCACCCGCCACGATGATTGGATGACGCAATAAATTGACCAAAAACTGTTTATTACTGTTTACTCCCAACAATACACAATCATCCACTGCACGTGCCAAAAGTCGAATAGCATCTTGACGAGTTTGAGCATGGACGATGATTTTCGCTACCATCGGATCATAAAACGGACTAATTTCATCGGTTGGCATCATGCCATGATCAATCCGCACATTCGGTAATTGTGCAGCTTGCCAACGCAGAACTTTGCCAGTTTGGGGTAAAAAGTCCTGACGTGGATCTTCAGCATATAAACGGACTTCTATGGCATGCCCATTCAATGTTAATTGATCTTGTTGTAAAGGCAGTGTTTCACCATTCGCAACTCGGAGCTGCCACTCGACCAAATCTAAACCTGTAATCATTTCAGTCACAGGATGTTCGACTTGTAAACGTGTATTCATTTCTAAGAAATAAAATTCACCAGACGCATCCAATAAAAACTCAACTGTTCCCGCACCGACATACGCACATGAACGTGCCGCAGCCACAGCTGCTTCACCCATTTTTTGTCTTAAATCCTCAGTCATCACTGGACAAGGTGCTTCTTCCACGACTTTTTGATGACGACGTTGAATCGAACAATCACGCTCAAACAAATACACATAGTTGCCATGTATATCACCAAACACTTGGATTTCGACGTGACGTGGTGCAATCACTGCTTTTTCAAGGATTAGTTCACCTGAACCAAAAGCATTTTCAGCCTCAGATCGTGCTGTTTTTAACGCTTCAATAATATCCGTCGCACGTTCAACCAAGCGCATGCCACGCCCACCACCACCTGCCGAAGCCTTAACCATCAGTGGATAACCGATTTGATCGGCTTGTTGTGCTAAATAATCAATATCTTGCTGATCGCCTGCATAGCCCGGAACGCAAGGCACACCAGCCGCAATCATAGCAATTTTGGACAGGCGTTTACTGCCCATCAGCTCAATCGCAGCCGCTGGAGGACCAATGAAAACTATCCCATGTTCTGCACATGCAGCTGCAAAGTCCGTATTTTCCGATAAAAAACCGTAACCTGGATGTACGGCATCTGCACCTGTTTTTTTACATGCATCAATAATCTTTTCAATCGACAAATAAGACTCTGAAACTTTAGAAGCTCCGATATTTACCGCTTCATCTGCAACGTGTACATGGCGTGCATTACGGTCGGCATCTGAATAGACCGCCACAGTTGCATAGCCCATTGCTTTTGCTGTTTTCATGACGCGAACAGCAATTTCACCGCGATTCGCCACCAATACTTTTGAAAATGCCATTCTCGTTTTCCCTATTCTTGGTTTTATACTTTTAAAAATATTGAATCAGTTTTCTGCTATACATGTTTTAATCAATAGAAAAACTTATTCTCCATTAAACCAATTTGGATGACGTTTTTGAATAAATGCCATCGTGCCCTCAACGCCTTCTTCACTGGCAACTGCATCAGCAAACTGACGTGCTGCGTCATCAAGTAATGGGCTTAACGCTTCATTTAAAGTACGGTGCAATAAAGCTTTGGTCGCACGAGAGGCTTTTGGCGCACAGCGCTTAATTTGCTGAGTGACTTCCGCAAGTTGTGCGTCCAAATCTGTATCATCTTGTGCAATCTGATGAACCAAGCCAACATTTAATGCCATTTGCCCTTTAAAACGTGAACCTAATAATGCCAAACGGCGTGCTTGGGTTAAGCCAACACGCTTCACCACAAAAGGTGCAATTTGTGCAGGTAAAATGCCCAAACCTGTTTCAGGTAAACCAAACTGAGCATCAACATGTGCAATTGCAACATCAGACACACATGCCAAACCAAAACCACCACCTAAGACAGCCCCTTCAAGAACTGCAACAACGGTCTGTGGTGCAGTATCGACCTGTTCAATCAAAGCCCCAAAAGTACGGTTAAAATCGACATAAGCTTGATTATTGCCTGCCGAAGCCGCTTGCATACGAATGGCAGCCATATCTTTAATATCGCCGCCTGCACAAAAATGTCTACCTTTACCACGCAACACCACTGCTCGGATACTCAAATCATCTTGGATAGCAGTAAAAACTACCTGAAGGGACTGCACCATACTCAAACTCATGGCATTACGGCTTTCAGGACGATTTAACCAGATCGTTAAAATACTGGAGTGTTGCTCTAGTTGAATACTGTCATCTATCTGCACATCCTGTAGAGAACTCGATAAACTCATATCATTCTCCTGATTATTTTTGCTTACGTGGCAAAATGTCCATCAGCTTACAGATGATCCCGAGCATGATTTCATCTGCGCCACCACCGATTGAACCTAGACGACCATCACGATATAGCTGTGATGCAGGGTTATCCCACATAAAGCCATTACCGCCCCAATACTGTAAGCAACTGTCTGCAACTTCACGGGTTAAACGCCCTGCTTTGAGCTTTGCCATAGAGGCGATTTCTGTGGCATTACCACCATCAATGTGAATTTCACATGCACGATAGGTCAAAGCACGTAAGGCTTCGACTTCAGTCATCATTTCAGCAAAACGGAAATGGACATATTGGTTATTAATCAACGGTTGTCCAAAAGTAGTACGCTCTTTGGTATATTCAATGGTTTGTTTAATCACATGCTCTAAACCACCGATAGCATTGGCAGCCGCCCACATACGCTCTTCTTGGAATTGCATCATCTGCATCATAAAGCCCATGCCTTCTGCACCAACCAAGTTACGCTGTGGGACACGTACATTGTCAAAATACACTTGCGCAGTTGTGGTTGAACGCATGCCGAGTTTATTTAATGGCTCTGAGAAACTAATTCCTGCCGACTTGGCAGGCACGATAATCATGGATTTATTGACATGCGGTTTGTCATCAGAAGTATTTGCCAATAAACAGAAAAAATCGGCTTGTAGTGAGTTGGTAATCCACATTTTACTGCCGTTAATCACATAATCATCGCCATCTTTTTTGGCAGTAGTTTTCACGGCTGCAACATCTGAGCCTGCATGAACTTCTGACACAGCAATGGCAGCGACATATTCCCCTGCAACGGCAGGGGTCAGGAATTCATCACGTAATTCCTTGCTACCAAAACGTGCCAATGCAGGCGTTGCCATATCGGTTTGCACACCAATTGCTAAAGGAACACCGCCACAAGCAGCACGACCTAACTCTTCAGCAACTATGAGATTGTAAGAATAATCCAGTGCTGAACCGCCATTTTCCTCAGGTTTACAAATACCCAGCAAGCCCAAAGCTGCCATTTTTTTAAATACATCATGAATCGGAAACCGTCCAGCCGCTTCCCATTCAGAAATAAAAGGGTTGAGTTCAGTTTCTACAAACTGGCGTGCGGTACGACGTAATGCGTCATGTTCTGCTGTAAATTTCATTTTGTTTTGTCCTTAATTTAAATATTTGTTTTTTAATCTCTTAATCTCTCCCAACCTCCCTTTTTAAAGGGAGGAGTCCCCCTCTTTATCAAAGAGGGATTAGGGGAGATTTTTAAAACCTCGGTACGCCAAAACGTGTCGAATTTAACTGGCGCTGTTGTGCTTCATAAACGGTTTGTAATAAAAAAATTAGGAGTTTACGTGTATCTCTTGGGTCAATAATGCCATCATCATGCAACATGGCTGTATTGGCTAAAGCTGTCGATTGTTGCTCCAATTTTGCAGCTGTACTTTGCTCTAAGAAATCAAGCATTTGCTCATTCGGCTCCATGCCCGAAGCTTTTTGTTTGGCTTCTGCCACAATGCGAAGGACTTTGCCTGCTTGGGCAGAGCCCATCACAGCCACATGTGAGTTTGGCCATGCAAAAATGAAATCTGGTGCCAGTGGACGACCACACATGGCATAATTTCCTGCACCATATGAACCATGCACCACAATAGATATTTTTGGCACAGTGCTGTTGGCAACTGCTTGAATCAACTTCGAACCATGTTTGATAATACCGTTCTGCTCCGCATCCGTGCCAACCATAAAACCTGTGGTATTGTGTAAAAACAATAATGGTCGCTGAGTTTGTTCACAGAGTTGTATGAACTGTGCGGCTTTAGCTGCCCCTTGTGGTGTAATTGGGCCATTATTCGTAATGATGCCAATATTTAAACCACCGATTTTCGACCACCCACACACAGTATGCTCATCGTATTCATTTTTAAACTCAAAGAAATCCGAATCATCCACTAAACGGGCAATCACTTCTTTCATATTTAAAGGTTGCTTCGGATCGGCAGGAATGATGCCAAGCAACTCATCAATGGCATAACGAGGTTCTTGATAGGCGCTCTTTAAGGTTGTGGTTTGCTCTTTCCAATTTAGATGTTTAAAAATATCACGAGCAATCCGAATCCCATCGGCATCATTTTCCGCCAAATATTCTGCTGTGCCTGCCACTTGTGCATGCATTTCTGCACCACCCAATTCCTCAGCAGTTGCCACTTCACCTGTTGCAGCCAGCAACAGAGGTGGACCTGCAAGCAGCATCTCTGTTTGCTTACGTACCGTGATGACATAGTCAGATAAACCCGGTTGGTATGCCCCACCTGCCGTTGCATTACCATGCACCACTGAGATTTGCGGTATCCCTGCTGCGGACATTCGAGCTTGATTGGCAAATGTTGTTCCGCCTGCGGTAAAGACTTCTGCTGCATAGTTTAAGTTTGCGCCGCCACTTTCTGTTAAAGTCAACATGGGCAATTTTTGTTGCATCGCAATCGCTTGTAAACGTAAGGTTTTATGTACGCCCATCGGTGCAACTGTTCCGCCTTTAATCGCACTATTACTCGCTGAAATCAGACAACGTACACCATTCACAAAACCGATCCCTGAAATGATGCCACCACCCGCATCCGAGCCATCTTTATCATCATGCATGTTGTAGCCAACCAAGCTACATAACTCGATAAATGGTGAATCCGCATCCAAGGCTAAACGCACACGCTCATGCGGTAAAATTTTGCCCCGCTTATCAAACTTCGCTTTTGCAGCATAAGACTTTTCAACACTTTTGTTTTGAATGGCACGAATTTCTTCGATTTGTGCCAATAAAGCGGCTTGATTTTGCTGATATTGCTCACTGCCCACCGCAATTTCAGACTGAAGAATCGTCATGCTGAATCTCCTTGCTGTTGAGGTTTTTCACCTTCCGCTTGCGTAGTACTGTGCTCTGTTTTTCCAAGTTGATCTTTTAAAACATCTGGAATAAAAGCACGATGGAAACCATTGAACGAGGTACTATTGGTGGCATCAGCCAGCGGATACATACGGGTACCTTGTGATGCAGCCCCATCTACACGAATGGTCACGCCTGAAACAAAGCTTGCTGCTTCTGAAAGTAAATACACAATTGCTGATGAAATTTCAGACTCTGTACCCATGCGTTTCAATGGTACATTGGATGCTAAACTTGGAATGATAAATTTGGCAAAATCGCCTGTGTAATTGTCCATTCCCGAAGAAATAATCCACCCGGGTGCAACACAATTCACCCGTACCCCTGAACGTCCCCATTCCACCGCAGCCGTTTTGGTCAGGTTATCCACACCTGAACGTGCTGCGCCTGAGTGACCCATGCCCGGCATGCCGCCCCACATGTCGGCTGCCATGTTGACGATGCTGCCACCATGCTTTGCCATCCATTGGTTATAGGCTTCTTTCATCAAGTAAAAAGTTGAATGCAAGTTATTGCGAACAACTGCATCAAAACCATTGGCTGAAATGCCTTCTAGATTTGAAGGGAATTGACCACCTGCGTTATTCACCAAACCATCCAGCTTTCCAAAATTTTCAATCACTTCTGCAATCATGTCTTTGACTTGTTTTTCATCACGGTTATCACAGATAATAAAATGGACTTTGCCACCATCTTCGTTAATTTCTTTGCTGACTTTTTCAAGCTTTTCAATTTTACGCCCTGTGATCACCACTTGTGCGCCTAAAGCTGACAACTCATGTGCAGTACAACGACCAATGCCTGAGCCACCACCTGTCACGATAATGACTTTGTCTTGAAAAGCATCTGGTCTAAAGATTGAGTGATATTGCATTTTTTATTTCCAATTAGTGTTCTTTATTCCGAAATTTAAAAGTTTCCTCTGCCTTTTGGGGAGGGATTAAAATAGTTTTAGTATTTCCTGCTAATTATTTCACCAACCCCTTCGCTACTTTTACTGGCATATCTAATAGCTGCTGTGCAAAAGCTTTACCTTGTGGGTCTATGCGTAGACTGGCAATTCCACCACCACCTAGTGCATTTTCCAGCATAAAATTCAGCGCATTTAAACCCTCAAGCTCATAAAAAATTACTTTACTGATTTCTGGGTGTAGAACATGCTGCATATATTTCGCCACGTTTTCTTCTGTTAAATTTGCACGAATCCAAGGTAAATATTCAGGCTGACGTGCAATGACACCAATATTGCTATGGTTACCTTTATCACCACTACGTGCATGCGCAATCTCGATCAACGCCACTTCTATTTCATCACCTGTAAATTGTGCAACTTTACCTTGAATATTTTGAGGCAATGACTGATCTGTCGAACCTTGAGGAATCTCAACTTTTTGACGTTGACCATTCATGTCGATTTCGACATGTAGTTTTGATTTATCGACAAGAAAAGAGAAAAGTTTAATTACTGGTGAAGCTTTTGGACGACCACCGACCAATCCTGTGAGTGCGGGTGCCATACCTGTCGAAGCTTGGGCAATTTCTGAGGCAAAGAACATACACGCCTCTTTAAACAGATGTTTCACTGCCATTTTCACCACGATTTCACGATTATTGTGAATACGTGCATGTGCGCCATAAGTGGTTTCAGTACCTAAAAGTTCAACTGATTTTTCAGTAAATGGTGGGACTGATCGTAATGCCAAAACACGCTCACATTTATTTAAAATTGCATCGGCAATGGCTTGTGCTTTTTCAGGTGCTTCACGCCCTGCCACCATAAAACTGACTTGCACACGATAGCCATCAGGATACGTAGCACTCACTTTATACTGCGCTGTTGGTGCTCGTCCAAGTGCGCCTGTAACCTGCACCCGATGCTCACCGACTTGCGCTAAATGTACTTTGGAAAAGTCCGCAGTTACATCAGGCAATAAATATGCTTGTGGATCACCAATTTCATAAACAATCTGTTCTGCAACGGTTGCAGTCGACACCAGACCACCAGTACCTTGCGGTTTAGTAACAATAAATGTTGCATCTTCAGCTACTTCAACAATCGGAAAGCCCATATTGTCAAAGCCTTCAACCAAACGCCAATCCGTGAAGTTTCCACCTGTACATTGTGCGCCACACTCGATGATATGCCCTGCCAATGAACCTTGTGCAAGTTTGTCATAATCATTCAGTGACCATTGATATTCATGCAACAATGGCGCAAGCACAACTGCGGAATCCACTACACGCCCTGTGATCACAATATCCGCACCTAGATCAAGCGCATCTCGAATAGGAATCGCACCAAGATAAGCATTACAACTGGCAAGTTGGGCAGGAAAATCACTACCATTAAACATTTCTTTAATATTTTGTTTTTGTAATTCGGCGACTTGCGGCAATAAATCATCTCCTAAAACCACAGCCACTTTTAAGTCTAGTCCTTGTGTCTGAATCACTTTTTCTAAAGCATCACGACATGCCAATGGATTGACACCACCCGCATTACTGATCACTTTAATTTTTTTATCACTAATTTTTTTGAGTAATGGTGTCATCACACGACTGACAAAATCTAAGGCATAACCATGACTTGGGTCTGTCATCATGGCTTTTGCCATTATCGACATAGTAATTTCAGAAAGATAATCAAAGACCAAGTAATTGATATCGGATAAATGTACGAGCTGAAATGCTGCTGTATTGGTATCGCCCCAAAAACCTGAAGCACATCCAATTTTGACTACACGTTGATCTTCCATTTTCCTACCTATCTTATTTTCATTGTAGTGAATAAAATTCATACTTAATCTACCAAGCAAGCGCTTGGTTTGTAAAGTGCAAAATGCTATGCTGAATTGGCAAATCTGTTAAATTTCATGTCAATAAATTTTAAAGCTCAAGGATGAAAGCATTGTTATGATTGCAACGTCTATTACAGAAATTGAACCTATTGCTTGTTTTGATGACAGCCCTCGTGGTCGTTTATTATTGGGTGCTGCATATTTATTTCATAAACAAGGCTATGCCAAAACCACCGTCAGAGAACTGGCAAATTTTATTGGTATTCAATCAGGTAGCTTATTTCATCATTTCAAAAGTAAAGATGATATTTTGGCAAATGTGATGCATGAAACCATTATTTATAATCATGCACGTTTGGAACAGGCAGTTGCCAAGTCAGACAACCTAGAACAACAGTTGAAAAATTTAATTCATGCTGAACTGACTTCAATCACGGGTGACACAGGTTCTGCGATGGCAGTTTTGGTTTATGAATGGTTTGCTCTGTCTAAACAGCGCCAAGACGAACTGTTAAAACTGCGCAATGATTATGAAAATATTTGGCTGAATGTGATTGAAGAATTAAAAGTATTGGGCAAGATTCAGCATGATGCATTTATTTGGCGTAGGCTACTTGGTGGTGCGATTGCATGGACAGTAACTTGGTATAGACCTGATGGAAAAATTTCGTTGGATGAGTTGACGGAAATGGTATGGGAAATGGTGATGCGGTAATTCGTCTAAAAGAAAGCATGACAACACAGAGTAAAATCTAAGAGAATTAAATGAGTTATAAAATACATCAGAAGCAAATTGAAAATGTTTTTTCTCTAACCAGCGAGCTAAGATTCCAGCATTTTATATCAAAAGTATGTGATTGGGAGGAGCTATGGATTTTAGAAGATACAAATGATCATTTTCTTATACTAACCCCTGAAAAAAATATTGAATATTTACCTGTCTGGCCACATTCTGAATATGCTTCTCAATTTTCTAGTCTTTATCCTACCTATAAGCCTAGTAGAATTATGCTCAATTCGTTTCTCAAAGAATGGTTATTAGACCTTCACAACATGAATATTCAAATCGGTATTTTACCTAATTTAGAAATTAGCGTATGGATCATAGAACCCAATAAGTTAAAAATAGAATTAGAAAATGAGTTAAAACAATATGAATGAAATGCATCACACTATTTCAGAATGGTATATTCCAATAACTTTAAATTGTCTGCTGAATTTAGAACTGTCATTAAAACCATGATAGGCATACCATCGAATTAACTTAAATCGCTTAATAGAAGCTAAAAATCTCTACGTCACAACTTAACGCACGCCATCAAAAAATGATTTTTATTGTCATGATATTTTGCTAATCTACTGACTTTACAACAATAAAACTACAACAATGAACCCAGTCCAACATGCTCAAATTTCACAAAAACGTCGTGGTGGTGAACTTGAAGACTATATCGACATTCATGCTTTAATCGACAGTACCAAAATGCTTTGCACGGATAATCGTCATCGTATTTTGCATACCTTTTGGGGGGTGCAAGAAGTCATTATTCCGATCTTTGGGCATCATTTTCAGAATAGTGCAGGCGCAAGTATCGAAGTCAAAGACCTCTGCGAAAAAGATCATTTATTGGTCGATTTTCATCATCGTTTTATTCCTACTTTGGGCGATTTTGTGGCAGCGATGCAAGATATTCCCACCGAAGGTTTAGCCAAACGTTTAGAAAAATTTCATACCGAAGTGATTGATGATCCCAAATTATCTGCAACTTTACTCTCACCTTTGTCAGTAACAGGGCAGCTTAAATCTTTACTGATTACCCATAACAGTTGGTTTATCAATACCATTTTACCGATGATGGGTAAAAGTGAAGCGAAGTTTATCGAATTTGATCTTACACCTTCAATGTTTTTTAATCCTATGCGTTTTGAGTTATGGATGGACAATGGCACAGTTGTTCCACCCAGTGCCATGAAATTACAAGACTTAAAAGCGAAAATCGCTTAATTCCACCTTTATAAAAAGGAAGTAAATACAATGACAATAAAATATGTCATCCGCAGTAATGATTTTTCTTATAATGATGAATGGTATCAAACCATCAAGCTGCCGCAGGTAGTATTCAAGCCATTTATACTGATCAGGCTGAAGCCATTCAGGCATATAAACAACTTGTTGTGGATGCTTTATATGAAGATGGTGAATTGTGCAATTATGACATTGGCAATGGTTATGCGAGCGAAGAAACCTATGAAAAGTTAGAACAATTTGTGCTTGAAAAAACAGGTGAAGAATTTGAAATCGATGATGAAATTCCTGAAATGGAATTAGATGATGCATTTGAATTTGCGCAACTTTCAGGCGTATTACACTATCAACTGATTGAAATTGACGAACAAAAACCTATTTATATTTTATGGTCAAATGAAGAACAAGACTACTTACGCAGTGAAAATTATAATATTTTTGACAGTACAGATGAAAACTTCAACACCGTAGATGACTTTGAACTTTACATCTTTGAAAATGATTTTAATGGACATGTTTTTGATCAGTCTCTAAAAAAGATCAGTGAAAGTCCTGAAATATTAAAAAGTTTAATCCTTGGTATTCCTGCACTTGTTTATGCCGAAGATCGCAATTGTATTCTCAATATTGATTGGGAAGATATCTCTTTTAGTCAATTAAAAGCGATTAATGCTTTACTTAAAAACCCTATTTTTGAAATCCGACAAGTTACTTTAGAACAACTCCATAAAATCACCAATGGAGAAGAAGATGAGTAATATTAAATATGTCATCCGACAACGTAACTTTTTTTATAACGATGAAGGCCAATATCTTACCGATCCCGAATTTGATGGATGCGAAGGCTATGGTGATATTGAACAAGTTGAGGATAGCTTACTGTTAGCTCAACAACATTGTGAAATAAAAAATGTTCAATTTATGCGTAATGCTGAATTATCTATGTATTGCCCACCATGTGAAAATCATACTCATAACCACCCATCTGACGAATTTAAAGCAGAATTAGAAGAACTGTTACAGGGATATGGTCATCACTTATGTACTTTAGATGGTAGTTTAATAGCAAAACTTCCCTCTGACTTACCTGATGAGGCTGTACTAAAATTTGCAAAAATCGTCAATATTCTTGCCTATGAAGTACTATAATTTAAACAAGATGAAAAACTATATGCAATTTGGTTATTTAAAGAACAAAAATATTTTGGTTACACAAAAATTCTGACCTATTCAAATCCAGATTATTTTGCACTAGTAGGAACATACCTTCTTAAGGATGCATTATTAATTCCAGGTTCATTATCTGAACTCAGCGACACCCCTGAACTCCTCAATGCATTTATACAAAATAACTCAGCATTCTTTGAATATCAGGTCAATCCTGATGGAATTTTAATCGATAGTGTCGATGTTTCTTTTGAGGATTTATCTGCTCTAAATACCTTACTCAAACAGCCGATTTTTGAAATTCGACAAGTCACATTAGAACAACTTGCAACATTAGGCTAAAACTGCCTTTTTAAACAACATTGAAATGCGGTATTCTAGCTAACACCGCATTTTATTTAAATAAAATCAATACCCCAACTGACGACTCGCCAAATCTTTCATAATTTCTTCAGCGCCACCACCGATCATATTTACTTTCACATCACGGTAAATACGCTCCGACTTTGTCCCTCGCATAAAGCCCATACCACCAAGCGTTTGTACCGCAGCATCGGCACAAAATTGCATGGTTTGTGTTGCAACATTTTTAAGCATACAAATCTGTGCGATCAACTCATTACCTTGCAACTCAGGCTGCCCCAAACGATAAGCTGTATCTTCAAGCAATGCCAAGGTTGTGGTTAAACGAGTGGCCATATCAACCAATTTATGCCGTACCACTTGATGATCGACCAGACGCTTACCAAAAGTTTTACGCTCTTTTGCCCATTCCAAAGCTTCTTCATAACACGTGAGTGCAAAACCATAACTACTGGCTGCAAGGAAAAAACGTTCCATGTTAAAGTTATTCATAATCACAAGGAAACCCATATTTTCTGCACCCAATAAGTTTTTTGTAGGCACTCGGACATTGTCAAAATGTAAATGTGCAGTATCCGATGCCCACCACCCCATTTTATCCAGTTTGGATTTACTAATGCCTTCACTATGTGCATCTACCAAAATCATGGAAATACCATTTGGTCCTTTGGCTTCAGGATCAGTACGTACCGCAACAGTATAATAATCGGCACGTATTCCCGAAGTGATAAATGTTTTTTCACCATTTAAAATATAATCCTCCCCATCACGCACAGCTGCGGTTTTCAACGCTGCAACATCTGATCCTCCTGTGGGTTCAGTAATTGCCAAAGCAGAAATTTTTTCACCCGCCAAAATTTGTGTGAGTACGCTTTCTTTAATTTCAGACGAAGCAAAGTGATTGATGGGGGGCGCACCAATCGAGTGTGAAAGTAAGGATGCACACAAACCACCTGAACCTGTTTTAGCAAGTTCAATCGACGATAATAAAATATGAAAAGCATCTGTACCTGCGATACCGCCATAATTTTCATCAAAACCTAATCCAAGTAATCCAATATCTGCGGCTTTTTTGTAAAGCACTTTCGGAAATGTTTCTGATTCTTCCCACTCATTCACATAAGGCATTAATTCTTTTTGTACAAATTTACGCACAGTGTCAGCAAATTCAAAATGTTGTGGAGTGTAATAAATTGGATTTGGATTCATTTTTAGATACATCCTTATTAACTTTAAAATCTATACTGACAGATTTTTGTACTTTTAAGTTTGCAGAAAGCATCATTTAAACCCCATAGTCACGATCTTTTTCGCCAAAATATGAGTTTCATTTACTCACAAATATTGATTTTTTATGACAGGAAAATCCATTACAATCTTGGACTATTTGCTTTTTAATCTGATGTGGCGATGACGACTCTGACACAATTTTTATCTCGCTTTAGCTCTGGAACTATTCAACGTAGTTTGAATTATGTGAAAAAAATTGAATTGGCGAGTTTAGATACTCATCTTGAAAATGATCGCTTGGATATTGAAGCGCAAATCGAAGGCACTGATTGGTACGAAACCTTTATTCGGGTTGATCTCGCCAAAAGTAAAATCACTGACAATGAGTGCAGCTGTCCTGTTGGTTTTAACTGCAAACATGCTGCAGCATTGGCACGTTATTATTATGATCATCAACATGAAAGACCGTTTAAAAAGCTGCACAGTAACATCGATCATTTTCAGCAAAATATAACTGAACATCGCACAGTCAGATCCTCCAATCACGCCACCCATTACACCGCCAAAGCATGGCTAGATCAGTTCCGTCAGCAATTGGCTGTTGAAAAATCCAAACAAACCGTATCACTACCACAATTGGTCTATATTTTTGAGCCGAAGAAAAATTCCAAGAAGTTACAATTGGTGGTCAATAAAGTACGTCGTACCAAAGATGGCAACATCAGTAAAACAGAGCACTATACCAGTTATGACAATGTGCCCAATGGTCGCTTAAAAGTCTCGGCTGAAGACAAAAATATCTTTAATCATCTGTATTTTTTTGCCAAATTAAACTTCAATAATACCAGTGTATATAACTATCCACCGACATGGGATATTGCAGGCATTTACCAAGAACAACTGAAAATCGTGATTGAAAAAGGTGTTTGCTATAGTCTAAATGCATTAAATCCTGCACTCACATGGTCAGAAGAGCGTTTTCAGCTCGAATTTGATTGGCATTCACGTCCTGAACAACAAACTGAAAAATTAAAAGCCAAATTTTTAAATGCACAACAACAAGAAATCAGTGCTGAGCATGCCAAGCACATTTATATTATTTATTCACATCCCCTGAGTTATTTAGATACATCCACACAGCAAGTCGGTGCACTTGAGTCTTCCTACTCGATTGAAATGCTAGATGAATTGATGAATATGCCACAAATGCCGCTTGAGCTTTTAGCGGAATTTGAGCAAGTCATTCAGCCTTATGCTATTTTTGAGGATTTACCACAAGCACAGTTGGCACAAAGTATCGAAACTGTCACAGGACAACCCAAACCCATCTTACGTTTTGGCGGATTCCCACAATATGATCGTCTTGCTCACATGCACGATTATGCAATGGCGGAAATCGAGTTTGAGTATCCGAGTGGACGCATCAAAGCAGGCAATGCGGATGAAAATATCATTGTCTATTACCAAAGTAAATCTGTTCGCCAACAACGTGATTTACAAGCTGAAAAACAATGGATTCAGCAGTTAAAACAAAGCATTCCAAGCTTTCAAAACATCAGTAAATTCAGTAAAAATAAACGCCCTGCCTTTGATCAAGTCACTGAAAATTCAGTCTTTTGTGCAGATCCATCGGATTGGATCAAACAACTGATTCCTGAAAATCAATTGCAATATGCAGGTTGGCAAGTTGAACATACACCTGACAGTTTGTTTAATCTTTTACCAACGCAAAATTTACAACTCAGTTTAAATGAATCTGAACATTCCCAAGATTGGTTTGAAGTCGGTGCCACCATTCAAGATCAAAATGGCAATAGCTATGATTTGATTAAGTTATTATCCCATCTTGTCATGAAAATGCCGATCATTTTAGAGCCTGAGTTCTTTGAACAATTGGATGATGATGGCTATTTTATGTTGAATTTGGGCAATGGACAGCCGCAGCTCACACTTAAAGTCCAAGAAATTAAACCAATTCTGATTTATCTCAAAGAGATTTTACAATCCCCTGAGTCCGCTGGTTTTGACCGCTATGATGCAGCACGACTGATTGATTTAGGACATACTTTGGGTATGCCGTGGCATGGCTCGGAACGTCTATACCAATTCGCGCATAAACTCAATCAAAGCTATCAACAACAGATTGCGACACCTGAAGGCTTCAACGGCGAGCTACGACATTATCAACAACAAGGTTTGGCATGGTTACAGTTTTTACGTGAAACTGAACATGGTGGTATTTTGGCAGATGACATGGGTTTGGGTAAAACTGCACAGACTTTGGCACATATTCTCATGGAAAAACAAGCGGGTCATTTAGACCAATGCCCTGCTTTAATCATTGCACCCACCTCACTCATGCACAATTGGCGCAAAGAAGCGGAAAAATTTACCCCACAATTAAAAGTCTTGGTACTGCATGGGCAACAACGTGCAGAACATTTCCAAGAAATTGAAAATGCAGACATTGTCCTCAGTACTTACCCACTTTTAAGCCGAGATGAAGAACAGCTTTTAGCACATCAATATCATTTATTGATTTTAGATGAAGCACAAAATATTAAAAATCCACGTGCCAAAGCGGCACAGGTTGCACGCCAAATTCAAGCTAAACACCGTCTATGTCTGACAGGCACACCGATGGAAAATCATTTGGGTGAATTATGGTCATTGTTCTATTTCATCATGCCAGGCTTTTTATATAGTCAGGAAGTATTTAATAAAAAATATCGTCATCCTATTGAAAAAAATGCCGATCTTCATATGAAAAATAAGCTGATTTCACGAATTAAACCCTTTATGTTACGGCGTTTAAAAACAGAAGTTGCCAAAGAACTCCCTGAAAAAACCACGATTGAAGTCAACATTGACATGAATGCACAGCAATCGAAATTGTATGAAGCTGTACGTGCCACAATGCAAAAAAATATTCGTGATCTGATCAAAGCAAAAGGCTTTAACCGCAGTCAGATTCAGATTTTGGATGCCTTATTAAAATTACGTCAGGTCTGTTGTCATCCGAGTTTGTTAAAATTAGAGCATCTTAAAAATGACCATATTACTTCTGCCAAACTTGAACAATTACTTGAAATGGTCAGTAATATGGTGGAAGAGGGTCGTAAAATTCTGATTTTTTCTCAATTCACGACGATGCTACAAATCATTGAAAATGAACTCACTCAACTGCAAATTAAAAATGTCAAACTCACAGGACAAACCCGAAAACGTGATGAAGTCATTACCGCATTCCAAAACGGTGATGTGCCTGTGTTCTTGATCAGCTTAAAAGCAGGTGGTGTTGGCTTGAACCTCACTGCTGCGGATACCGTGATTCATTATGACCCTTGGTGGAACCCTGCAGCTGAAGATCAGGCCTCGGATCGTGCATGGCGCATTGGACAAGATAAACCTGTATTTGTGTATAAATTAATTACTAATCAAAGCATTGAAGAGAAAATTTTAGCTTTACAAAACAAAAAAGCAGATTTAGCAAAATCTGTTCTAAGTATAGATCATGAAAATGAAATAAAACTCACAGAAACAGACATTCTTAATCTTCTTGATTAACTAACTTCTATTCATGATAGAATTTTATAGCATCAACTGTTTTTGTTCATAGATTAGTTTTATAAATATTTGAAATAATAGGGATAAATTTCACTCTTTTAAATTTTCATCATAGATTTTATCTACTAGCAATAACGCAAATGGCTGAGTAGACTGAAACTCTTTTAAAATGATCACGATGATAGAAGTTAAAGGAATTGCCAAAATTGCACCTGATATCCCCCAAATTGCAGACCACAACGATAAGGAAACAAGCACAACAAATGGAGATAAATTAATTTGTTTACCAATCATTTTAGGCTCTAACACATTACCAATGTACATTTGAACAATCGTCAATAATATCGTTAAAACAATTACAATTTGAATCGAACCAAATTGAACTAATGCTAAGGTGACTGGAAATATAACAGCTAATAAAGATCCGATATAAGGAATATAATTTAAGATTCCAATAATTAAAGCCCAAAATATTGCATGTTCCACCCCAAATATCCACAAAATCAACCAACATATTACAGCTAAAATAAAATTAATTAAGGTCTTAACAGCTAAGTAATCACCAATTTTTTGATTAATCACTAAAATCAAACTCTGGGTTTTTTCTGCACTTCCATGAGGAAAAGCTTCACTCAACTTCTTTGCAAATTGCCTTTTCTCCGCAATTAAAAACATCGCATACACTAAGATCAAAACGATCATACTCGTAAAATAGCTGACTGCACCAATCATATATGAAATTACGTTTTGCATATTCAGATGTTCTAGAATAAAACTTTGAATCACACTCCAATCTGCATCTTGAGCCCAACCATATTTCAAACTAAGTTGCTTAATCATTTTTTCTAAATTATGTTGATAAGAAGGTGCTGTTGCTAAAATTTGCTCACCAGTGGTCAGTAAAATATGACTAAAACCTAAAATAGAAATCATAAAACCAATAAAGACAAGAATTCGTCGAAACCATGCAGGCGTTTTATTTAAAAGAGGTAAATTGCCAAGCCAATCGGTCAAAGTGGATACAATATACATCACAATAACAGCGATAAAAATTGGTAAAAGAAAGTTCTGACCAATAATTAATAGCCAACCAAGGAGAATCACAAATAATAATAAATAGACAGCAATCTGTAAGGGACGTTGCCATAGCTTTCCTTCATCCATAATTCCCCTCCTTGATCATTAATAAAAATATTTCTAAAATAACAAGTTATATAATTATTCTAATCTAAATATTAACTCCAATATCGGTAAATTCAGCTTTACATGCCGTAAATGCTTTCATTTCTATATTCTTTTATATTATTTTCCCACCCATAAAAAACACCCTCTGTCTTCTGACAGAGGGTGTTTGAATTTAAAAGCTGGCGATGACTTACTCTCACATGGGTAACCCCACACTACCATCAGCGCAAAGAGGTTTCACTTCTGAGTTCGGGAAGGGATCAGGTGGTTCACTCTTGCTATTGTCGCCAGCAAACTGTTTATGATTAATCACTTGGTCTTAATTACGATGCTTTGTGCTTCGATGTGCCTAGCTTTGGTCAAATGAGTTATTAACAGAAATTTATTTGAGTTGGATATTTTAACTAGCTTTTTCACTAAATCAAGTATTTTGCATTGAATTTATCGAAACATACAACTGTTTGGGTGTTGTATAGTCAAGCCTCACGAGCAATTAGTATTGGTCAGCTTCATACGTCGCCGTACTTCCACATCCAACCTATCAACGTCCTAGTCTTGAACGGCTCTTTAGGAGGCATAAAGCCTCGGGGAAATCTTATCTTGAGGTAGGCTTCCCGCTTAGATGCTTTCAGCGGTTATCCCTTCCGAACATAGCTACCCGGCGATGCGACTGGCGTCACAACCGGTACACCAGAGGTTCGTCCACTCTGGTCCTCTCGTACTAGGAGCAGATCCTCTCAAATTTCCAGCGCCCACGGTAGATAGGGACCGAACTGTCTCACGACGTTCTAAACCCAGCTCGCGTACCTCTTTAAATGGCGAACAGCCATACCCTTGGGACCTGCTTCAGCCCCAGGATGAGATGAGCCGACATCGAGGTGCCAAACACCGCCGTCGATATGAACTCTTGGGCGGTATCAGCCTGTTATCCCCAGAGTACCTTTTATCCGTTGAGCGATGGCCCTTCCATACAGAACCACCGGATCACTAAGACCTACTTTCGTACCTGCTCGACTTGTGGGTCTCGCAGTTAAGCGCGCTTTTGCCTTTATACTCTACGCGTGATTTCCGACCACGCTGAGCGCACCTTCGTACTCCTCCGTTACTCTTTAGGAGGAGACCGCCCCAGTCAAACTACCCACCAGACATGGTCCTCGTCCCGGATAACGGGACAGAGTTAGAACCTCAATATTACCAGGGTGGTATTTCAAGATTGGCTCCACCGAAACTAGCGTCTCGGTTTCAAAGCCTCCCACCTATCCTACACAAGTAAGATCAAAGTTCAATGTCAAGCTGCAGTAAAGGTTCACGGGGTCTTTCCGTCTAGCCGCGGGTACACCGCATCTTCACGGCGAATTCGATTTCACTGAGTCTCTGCTGGAGACAGCGCCCCCATCATTATGCCATTCGTGCAGGTCGGAACTTACCCGACAAGGAATTTCGCTACCTTAGGACCGTTATAGTTACGGCCGCCGTTTACTGGGGCTTCGATCAAGAGCTTCGCTTACGCTAACCCCATCAATTAACCTTCCAGCACCGGGCAGGCATCACACCCTATACGTCCACTTTCGTGTTTGCAGAGTGCTATGTTTTTAATAAACAGTTGCAGGGGCCTAGTTTCTGTGGCTGCCAGCAGCTCAAGAAGCAAGTTCTATCACCACCGGCAGCGTACCTTCTCCCGAAGTTACGGTACCATTTTGCCTAGTTCCTTCAGCAGAGTTCTCTCAAGCGCTTTGGTCTACTCGACCTGACCACCTGTGTCGGTTTCGGGTACGATTCCTGTGTAACTGAAGCTTAGAGACTTTTCTTGGAAGTATGGTATCAGCCACTTTACTGTACAAGTACAGCTTGCTATCAGTTCTCAGCATAGAGTACCCCGGATTTGCCTAAGATACATGCCTACAACCTTTCACCTGGACAACCAACGCCAGGCTGACTTAACCTTCTCCGTCCTCTCATCGCATTACACAGAAGTATTGGAATATTAACCAATTTCCCATCGACTACGCCTCTCGGCCTCGCCTTAGGGGTCGACTCACCCAGCCCCGATTAACGTTGGACTGGAACCCTTGGTCTTTCAGCGAACGGGTTTTTCACCCGTTTTGTCGTTACTCACGTCAGCATTCGCACTTCTGATACCTCCAGCAGACTTCTCAATCCACCTTCATCGGCTTACAGAACGCTCCCCTACCACGTATACATAGTATACATCCGCAGCTTCGGTACTATATTTTAGCCCCGTTACATCTTCCGCGCAGGCCGACTCGACTAGTGAGCTATTACGCTTTCTTTAAAGGGTGGCTGCTTCTAAGCCAACCTCCTAGCTGTCTATGCCTTCCCACATCGTTTCCCACTTAATATAGATTTTGGGACCTTAGCTGGCGGTCTGGATTGTTTTCCTCTTGACTACGGACGTTAGCACCCGCAGTCTGTCTCCCGGATAGTACTCATTGGTATTCGGAGTTTGCATCGGTTTGGTAAGTCGGGATGACCCCCTAGCCGAAACAGTGCTCTACCCCCAATGGTATTCGTCCGAGGCGCTACCTAAATAGCTTTCGGGGAGAACCAGCTATCACCGAGTTTGATTAGCCTTTCACCCCTATCCACAAGTCATCCCCTGGCTTTTCAACGACAGTGGGTTCGGTCCTCCAGTTAGTGTTACCCAACCTTCAACCTGCTCATGGATAGATCACCCGGTTTCGGGTCTATACCCAGCAACTATGCGCCCTATTAAGACTCGATTTCTCTACGGCTCCCCTATTCGGTTAACCTTGCTACTGAATATAAGTCGCTGACCCATTATACAAAAGGTACGCAGTCACCGAACAAGTCGGCTCCCACTGCTTGTATGCATGCGGTTTCAGGATCTATTTCACTCCCCTCACAGGGGTTCTTTTCGCCTTTCCCTCACGGTACTGGTTCACTATCGGTCAGTCAGGAGTATTTAGCCTTGGAGGATGGTCCCCCCATATTCAGACAAGGTTTCACGTGCCTCGCCCTACTCGTCATCATTATATGTGCCCTTTCGTGTACGGGACTATCACCCTCTACGGTTGCACTTCCCAGAGCATTCCGCTAAAACACATATAACTTAATGGGCTGATCCCCGTTCGCTCGCCGCTACTGAGGGAATCTCAATTGATTTCTTTTCCTAAGGGTACTGAGATGTTTCACTTCCCCTCGTTCGCCTCGCATGACTATGTATTCATCATGCGATACCTACCTTATGGTAAGTGGGTTTCCCCATTCAGAAATCTCCGGA
This sequence comes from Acinetobacter defluvii, assembly GCF_001704615.3. Lineage (NCBI taxonomy): Bacteria > Pseudomonadati > Pseudomonadota > Gammaproteobacteria > Moraxellales > Moraxellaceae > Acinetobacter > Acinetobacter defluvii. The sequence goes on along the minus strand of NZ_CP029397.2, from coordinate 605,690 downwards.
TCACAGGATATTTGCCGCCTCCCCGAAGCTTATCGCAGGCTATTACGTCTTTCATCGCCTCTGACTGCCAAGGCATCCACCACATGCACTTAATTACTTGACTATACAACCCCAAACAGTCGTTAATCCCTACAAGTAGGATTAAGACAATTTAATAAATATTCATATTTATCAAACCTACAGTTTGTTGTCTGTGCACTTAAGCACTGTACAGCTTCAATCTAAATTCATATACCAAAACGCTTGATTCAGTTTTATCGCTAGTAACTCAATTTCTTTCAAACATTCAAACATGTCACTTGCGTGTCATATTCTTATGTTTAATTGAAACGAGTATGAACAATTTATTTCAACTCAAATATATTCTGTTAATGATTAACTACTGCCTCGTCAGCACGTAGTAAACTGTGATAAATCACAGAAATTAATCAATTCAATTTTCATCAAATTCATTAATTTCTATAATCTATTTTAGCTCGTACTCTTGAAAGTACTTGGTGGAGACTAGGAGAGTCGAACTCCTGACCTCCTGCGTGCAAAGCAGGCGCTCTACCAACTAAGCTAAGTCCCCAGCTTAAGACCAATATATCTAATTTCCTGCATTCAATACTTAAACTCTCATTCAAATATTTTGTTAGTCAGAATGGTGGGTCTGACAAGACTTGAACTTGTGACCCCACGCTTATCAAGCGTGTGCTCTAACCAACTGAGCTACAGACCCTCAGATACATCAATGAAGAACAACTTGTTGTGGATTCTTACCAATCGTCAATCTTTCGTTAAGGAGGTGATCCAGCCGCAGGTTCCCCTACGGCTACCTTGTTACGACTTCACCCCAGTCGTCGACCACACCGTGGTAAGCGTCCTCCTTGCGGTTAGACTACCTACTTCTGGTGCAATAAACTCCCATGGTGTGACGGGCGGTGTGTACAAGGCCCGGGAACGTATTCACCGCGGCATTCTGATCCGCGATTACTAGCGATTCCGACTTCATGGAGTCGAGTTGCAGACTCCAATCCGGACTACGATCGGCTTTTTGAGATTAGCATCCTATCGCTAGGTAGCAACCCTTTGTACCGACCATTGTAGCACGTGTGTAGCCCTGGTCGTAAGGGCCATGATGACTTGACGTCGTCCCCGCCTTCCTCCAGTTTGTCACTGGCAGTATCCTTAAAGTTCCCATCCGAAATGCTGGCAAGTAAGGAAAAGGGTTGCGCTCGTTGCGGGACTTAACCCAACATCTCACGACACGAGCTGACGACAGCCATGCAGCACCTGTATGTAGATTCCCGAAGGCACCAATCCATCTCTGGAAAGTTTCTACTATGTCAAGACCAGGTAAGGTTCTTCGCGTTGCATCGAATTAAACCACATGCTCCACCGCTTGTGCGGGCCCCCGTCAATTCATTTGAGTTTTAGTCTTGCGACCGTACTCCCCAGGCGGTCTACTTATCGCGTTAGCTGCGCCACTAAAGCCTCAAAGGCCCCAACGGCTAGTAGACATCGTTTACGGCATGGACTACCAGGGTATCTAATCCTGTTTGCTCCCCATGCTTTCGTACCTCAGCGTCAGTATTAGGCCAGATGGCTGCCTTCGCCATCGGTATTCCTCCAGATCTCTACGCATTTCACCGCTACACCTGGAATTCTACCATCCTCTCCCATACTCTAGCTTCCCAGTATCGAATGCAATTCCCAAGTTAAGCTCGGGGATTTCACATCCGACTTAAAAAGCCGCCTACGTACGCTTTACGCCCAGTAAATCCGATTAACGCTCGCACCCTCTGTATTACCGCGGCTGCTGGCACAGAGTTAGCCGGTGCTTATTCTGCGAGTAACGTCCACTCTCTATAGGTATTATCTATAGGAGCCTCCTCCTCGCTTAAAGTGCTTTACAACCATAAGGCCTTCTTCACACACGCGGCATGGCTGGATCAGGGTTCCCCCCATTGTCCAATATTCCCCACTGCTGCCTCCCGTAGGAGTCTGGGCCGTGTCTCAGTCCCAGTGTGGCGGATCATCCTCTCAGACCCGCTACAGATCGTCGCCTTGGTAGGCCTTTACCCCACCAACTAGCTAATCCGACTTAGGCTCATCTATTAGCGAAAGGTCACAAGTGATCCCCTCCTTTCCCCCGTAGGGCGTATGCGGTATTAGCGTCCCTTTCGGAACGTTGTCCCCCACTAATAGGCAGATTCCTAAGTATTACTCACCCGTCCGCCGCTAGGTCAGTTACCGAAGTAACTCACCCCGCTCGACTTGCATGTGTTAAGCCTGCCGCCAGCGTTCAATCTGAGCCATGATCAAACTCTTCAGTTAAAATCATTTGTGCCTTTATTATAGAATAAGACACCAATTCTGGCTCATCAATTTTCTGACAAATTCTCTCAAATAAACTTCGAGTAATTTAAACCAATCAATCAATGATAATATTTCGATCAATCAACCAGTAAAAATCCACACAAGTTGTTCTTCATATACTCTTAATGATCCTCTCGATGCTTCATCAGCATCAAGCTAGGTCGGCTATATTACTCTCTTAAAGCAGAAAGTCAACATGTAATGAAAATTATTTTCAACCCCTCTTCCTAAAACCCAACTTAACCACTTAATGCTAAGCCACTGTTTTAGCAGAAGTTTTAATCTTCATCGCCGCCGATGGATGTGCATTCTACAGTATTTCATTACTGACGCAACCCCTTTTTTTAGTTTATTTTTATTTTTTTATTCAACTGTGTATTTATTCAGCAAATTTAGCTTGTTTTACTATTTTTTGAGCGCACAAGGCACAATATTGACCATTTCATCTAATTTTTTTTCTTCATGATTCTTTTCTTGCCACTTTAAAGGACGACAATCAATATATTCGCAATAACCACTTTCGCCTGTTTCTTCTATTCCATCAATATTCACACAATATTTAAAGCTCCCTACATAACCTGCTGCTAAACCAAATTTATAATCCCCACGACTTTCTGCATGTATTTCTATTTTTCTATTTTCATTCTGAAAAATCCAACCGAACTCTCGAGGCAAATACATTTCTTGATGATTCGGTGTTTTAACTTTTGGATAGACTCTTAAAATCTTAAAATATACATTTTCATCAAACATTTCAGTTTGAGCAGTTTTTGCATCTCGAAGATAAATTCTAGATTGCATAATTTGATTAAAATTATTTCGAATCTGTGCGAGAAGAAGTTGACGTTGATTTTGTAAGTTAATTATTTGATAAGTAAAAAAACACAGTGGTAAATATGGAATATTAATAGCACGCGCATATTCAAAAGAACCCATTCCATCAATTGCGTAGGTCTGCCCTTTATAAATCACATTTCCTTGGCAATGACAAAGTAAAGACCAGTGGTCAAACATGCCTAATTTGAGTTTAGTAAAATGCGAAATAATCGGTGTAGTTTGAATTTTAAGGTCTAAACTAAGCTCACTATCTACACGTGTCAGCCGAAAGAATGGGAAATCACCTTGTAACGTTTCTTTATTGGCAAATTGATAAAAATTTGGCTCAAACTTGCAGTCGTTTTCAATAGAATAACGTGCATAGTGCCCTGCCATATTGGCGCTACAACTGCTAATCACTGTTACTGTATCTAAAGCTGTTGTTTGAATAGCACTAGGATTACGCAGCATAGGAATATTGGGTTGCCCAATAAGACTCAAAAAACTTAAATAATGTAATGGCGCAGGAAGATCTGGAATCATCAAGCCTTGATGGATAATTTTAAATCGCCCACGTTGTGGATGATAATCAAGCTTGAGCGGAAATGAAGCTTGATTGAGCTGTTTGGATTCATCGATCAAATTCATTAACAACTGCATCTCAAGCTCCTATTTTTTATTAGCTCACTGCATTTTTTCTAGCCAGAAAAGTCGTTATAAATCCTGAAATTGCATAAATAATTGAAATAATCAAAATACCTACTGGAATATTATAAGTGACTGCCGCCAAAATAAATACTGCAATTGGTAACACAAAAAATGGCACTCTTTTGCGATCTACTGTTTTAAATGAATAATATTTAATATTTGAAATCATTAACAAGCCCACAGCGACAATGATTACAGCATTGGTGATTTGAATCGCAATATCCTTTAAGTCAAAGATATATGGAAAATCTCGTCCGACCCACACCAAAGAAATAATCATGACAGCAGCAAGTGGACTTGCAACACCAATAAAATAACGTTTATCCACCACACCGATTTGCACATTAAAACGTGCTAAACGGAATGCAGCACATGCAGTGTAAACAAAACATGCAGCCAAACCGATACGACCTAAGTCATGCAAACTCCAACTATACATCAGAATCGCGGGTGCTACACCAAATGCCAACAAGTCAGACAAGGAGTCAAACTGTTCACCAAATGCACTTTGCGCACCAATTGCTCGCGCAACACGCCCATCTAAACCATCAAATAAAGCAGCTAAAAAAATGGCATAAATCGCTTGCGTAAAGTCACCATTCATACTGGCAATAATCGAGTAAAAGCCCGATAAAAGCGCAGCCGTGGTAATCAAATTTGGCCACAAGTAGATACCGCGACGTTTCACCTTTTCACCCTCATGGGTATGCTCTACTTCTTCAACTTCAAAAGTAATACCATCAAAAGCATGATCATCATGTGAAGAAGTATTCTGTTCAGGTTTATTTATATTTGTCATTGTTGGATCCTACTGTGACCTTTTATCTCTTCGAATTTACTTTTACTCGCCCACTAACCAGCGTACCGCAGCATGTCCACCATTTTCACTCATACGTAAATGAGGGAATAACCACTGTAATGCTTCATCCGCATCCTCAGAGAATTTCCAAGGTGGGTTAATGACCAACAAACCACAACCATTTAGTCCCACTGGGGTATCATCTGGCCACACACATACTTCACAAACCAGTTGACGACGAATGCCTGTTTTGATCATTTTCTTTTCAAAACGTTCAATCATGGCACGATCTTTAATCGGATACCAAACTGCAAAAATACCTGTAGGCCATTTTTTATAAGCTGCAACTAAAAGTTCAACCAACTGCGGAAAATCTTTACGCTCTAACTCATAAGGTGGGTCGATCATGACCAAACCACGCTTTTCTTTAGGCGGAATTACCCCAAGTAAACCTTCATAGGCATCACGCTCATGCAAGCCTGCACGTTTGTCACGAATATTAAAATAAAGCTGTTGAAATACATCACGTTGCATTTCAAAAATAGTCGCTTTATCCATATCACGTATCGCTTCAAGCGCAAACCAAGGCGAACCTGGATATGCACCTTTGCCTGAAGCTGTGCGCATATCTTCTACAATTTTAAGGTATTGCTTTACACCTTCAGGTGCGTTACGTTTAATAGAATCATCGAGCTTAACCAAGCGATGAATGCCATCTAAATATTCACCAGATTTTTGTGCGGGCGCAGAAGATAAATCGTATTTACCTGCACCACCATGTGTATCGATATAACGATAGGGTTTATCTTTGGCATTAAGACGTGTCAAAATTTGCAGCAATAACACATGTTTCATAACATCAGCAAAGTTGCCTGCATGGAAATGGTGACGGTAATTCATGTTTCGATTCATTCCTAAGTTTAACTGCTATTTTAGCACGAAAAAATATATCTTCACTGCTCCGTTCTTGTTCTAAAATAATCCTCTTATTTTTTAATTCTTTTTGGAAATGTATGGAAGTGATCTTTCTCCCAAAGTCTTGGAATGTTGATCAAATCTTAGATGATTTAGATCAACACGGTTTCGCCATTATTGACAATGTTTACCCCACAAACTATAGACAAGCGCTTGTAAATGAATGTTCTTCCCATCTGAATGAGTTCCGTGAAGCAGGCATTCAAAACGGTATCGTCAGCAATATTCGCAGTGATCATATTTTATGGATCAATGACAATCTAAATATTGCCCAACACCATATTGAAACCTTAAAACAACTTTCTAGCACACTCAACCGTGCTTTTTACTTAGGGATCAATGATATTGAAGCCCATTTTGCTTGCTATAATGCAGGTGAGTTTTATGCACTACATCGTGATAACCCACAAGGCAAGAATGGCAGAATGATCTCTGCTGTTTATTATCTGCATGAACAATGGCAAGAAAACTGGGGCGGACAACTTCATTTACAAGATAAAAACAACCAATGGCATAATATTCAACCTAAACCCAATCGTATCGCCATGTTCCAAAGTGATCTTTTACATGAAGTAATCGAGGCTAAACATCAGCGTTTATCTATTACTGCATGGTTACGTTCAGATCAACAACTGTTATAAGTTATTTTTCTTTATTATTTTTACACTCAAACTACATCTTTAAATTCTGATATTCATCCTCATATATAGCAACATTAAAAATGAGGATGAAGGCGCATGTTTGAGAATACAAAACAAATCGTTGCACGTATTGGCGAAACAGACCAATTGTATTTGCAAGAAAATACGCCTGAACTCGCTTTGGAACGTGCTGACTTACGTTTGCAATTGGTCGTACTCAGCCATGTACGTCAAGAACAAATTCATTTTCTACAAGAGGCGATTGTGTTACTTGAAAGTGCACGTGTGGAATATGAAGAAATGCCGATGCGTTTATATCTAAACCTATCTTTGCATTTGGCAAAAGCCTATATGTTGTATTTTGAAATCACGCAAGAAAATCGTTTTGCATTGATTACCCAGCAAATCTTAAAGCCATTAACACCACACGAGCATAGTGAAATTTATTTCTTTCTTGCTTATGCGTCGGCTGTGAAAGATGAATTGGCTTTGACGCGTCATTGGTTGAGTAAATATCTCAAAACAGCAGAATGTGATGTGGCACTCTTGCAAGAACATCCTGCATTTAAACATACACGTCAACAAACTTGGTTTAATGATTTAATTCAACACAAATTACATTAAGCTTTGAGTTTTCGATCTAACAAAGATGGTATAAACACCATCTTTTTTTTAAATCTAAGAGTAAATATTAATTAAGCTGTTTGCAACTTATAAGCATCCATATGTAATTGCTGATTAAGTTCATCAATCCACATCGCCCAGTCATCATCTTGTACCAAATGACTAATCAAAAAATCTCGTTGTGATTTATTCCAAAATGGTGCGTCATGTAAATTTTGGTTTGCAGACAGTTGATGGGTTCGCACATACAGCTCAATTGCAGCTGGACTATTTGCCAAACCGAGCTGAGAAAATAATAACGCTAAAGATGGTTTATTGTTCATGAGCTTCCTGCCCTCCCTCGGTTAAATCATTGTCATTTAATCATGGCTAAACTTATATCAATAAAATTGTGTTTATTTATATAACTAACTTATAAGAATTTAGGCATAAAAAATAGCCTTTCGGCTATTTTTTGTTGTTTCAATTTGTGATCATTTTTTGTCTTACAAATTGTATGAGGAGCTATTTGTTTTTCTGAAGATTTTGGCTCAATAGTTCATTCAGTGTGTCTACCACGATCGCCCATTCATCATCTTTTTGCCAATGACTACTTAAAAACTGACGCTGTGCATCACTCCAAAAATCTGCTTGGTGCATCATCACACCTTCAGGCAACTGATGAGATTCAATAAATTGATCCATTGATGCTTGATCAGCATCTAAACCTAATTGTTCGAACAATAATTCTAATGTCGGTTGTCCATCAAACATTTTCTTCTCCTCATATGTTTATTTTCAAGATATTGACTGATAAATTTAAACTAACTTTTTTTCAGGATATTTTCAGCTCGATATTGCGCTATTCTTGTTATTGTTTGTTAATCCATTTTTATACTGGTATGAATAAAAAAGCACCCCTAAAAGGAGTGCTTCTTCTAACTTAATCTAAAAGATTAAATTATTTAACCATGTCAGAAACTGCTGCACGTTCTTCTTCAAGCTCGTTCAACGTATGGTTGATACGCTCACGGCTGAATTCGTCAATTTCTAAACCTTGAACGATTTTGTATTCACCGTTTTCTGTTGTTACAGGGAAACCGAACATTACGCCTTCTGGAATACCATAAGAACCGTCTGAAGGAATACCCATTGTCACCCATTTGCCATTTGTACCAAGCGCCCAATCACGCATGTGGTCGATCGCAGCATTTGCAGCCGAAGCAGCCGAAGATAAGCCACGTGCTTCGATGATCGCAGCACCACGTTTACCTACTGTTGGAAGGAATACATCTTTATTCCATTCAGCATCGTTGATTTTGTCTTTTAAGCTTTCGCCGTTTACAGTTGCAAAACGGTAGTCAGCATACATCGTTGGAGAATGGTTACCCCAAACAGTCATGTGTTCAATATCTGAAACTGCAACATTCGCTTTTTGAGCAAGTTGAGTTAACGCACGGTTATGGTCAAGACGTAACATTGCAGTGAAGTTTTTCGCAGGAAGATCTGGCGCAGATTTCATCGCGATGTAAGCATTTGTGTTTGCTGGGTTACCTACAACAAGAACTTTAACGTCACGGCTTGCAACTTCGTTCAATGCTTGACCTTGACCGATGAAGATTTCACCATTTACTTTTAATAAATCAGCACGTTCCATACCTGGACCACGTGGACGTGAACCCACTAATAATGCATAGTCAGCATCTTTAAATGCAACTTTAGGATCATCAGTACCGATCATGCCTTCTAATAATGGGAATGCACAGTCGTCTAATTCCATCATTACGCCCTTAAGCGCAGCTTGAGCTTTCTCAAATGGAACTTCTAATAATTGAAGGATAACTGGTTGGTCTTTACCAAGCATTTCACCACTAGCGATACGGAATAATAAGCTGTAACCGATTTGACCTGCAGCGCCAGTAACGGCAACACGAACTGCTTGCTTCATGTAATTATCTCCAATTGAGGATCGTAATGTGATTAAAGGACTGTTTCCATTTAATCGAATTATCATAAACGCCAAAGATTGTACTCCAATCTTTTCCGTTATGCATTTAAAAGAAAATGATTTTCAACAAAAGTATGATAGAAAAAATAAATAAGATGTTTCAAAACCTTAATATGCGCCTTTTATGGAAAAGCTTGTCGGACAATTTGATACAATATGATTCGAGCATTGTGTGTATTGTCCATTGACTTTGTAGCACACCTGAATTTCAGTCAAAATGCTATTCGATCTTGCAGCCTGACAACTAAAACTAATGCCATTAGCAGGTAAGCTTGGATTGAGTTTAATAAATTGTGATTTTAATTGGCTATGATATACAGTTTTGCTTTCTGAACTGGTTAAATCCGCTGGAATTTTTAATTTTTCTGCCAAATTAATCATGGTTCTAAAATATTGGCTCGCATTCATAGGAACACAACCCCCAACACTCTGCCACAATTGTGTCCGTGAATTCGGATCAGGCATTACACGTGCCACAACTTTAGACTGTAATGGGCTGAGTGTCGCAGATGAAGATGTTGTACAATCTTTTTGCGTAGTTTCTGGTAATAAACCAGAGATCGTCAATGAATAACCTTCCAAACATTTGCGTTGTTTTTGCTTAGAATTGTCTAAGGCACACACAGCAGGTGTGAGTTGTATTTGCATGACATAACCTTGCGGTCGAGCTGGCGCTGCATGAACACGAACTGAAAATAAAAGAAATCCGATGCAGATAACAATCCACACTCCAGATGATTTATTCAAAGAACTCAATACAGCGTTTTTCATTGTTTCGATACACACAAAAGTTATTTCAACAGCCACTCAATCCACTATTCAAAAGAACGTGTTGGCACAACAGGCATACGACTTTCAATCACTTGTGCACCTTGCCCCAACAACCTGCCGTAATGTACTGCGTTAGTCATCACATTTTTCACATAATCACGTGTTTCATTCAGTGGAATCGCTTCTGTATATTGATCAGCAGACAAAGGACGATCATCTGGCTGCCAACGCTTGGCACGATTTGGACCCGCATTATAACCTGCTGTCGCTAAAACTGGATTATTACTGAGCTGTCTTTGAATCATAGATAAATAATAAGTGCCATAGCGAATATTAGTATTTGGATCACTCAGTGCCGCAGGATTATATGTTTCACCCATTTGTCGTGCGACTTGTTTAGCCGTCCCTGGCATGATTTGCATGAGACCGCCAGCCCCAACATGTGAGCGTGCTGCGCTGACAAAACGACTCTCTTGGCGCATTAAACCATATGCCCAAGCAGGATCTATCCCTGCATTTCGGCTATGACTCACGACCAAAGCTTGATGCGGTGTCGCATAACGGTAAGTATAATTGTGTTTATTCTTAGTGCGATCTGCGGCATAAATAGCACGATCATACCACCCCATATTGGTCGCTCTCTGTGCTGCGGCAAGTAATAAACCATCATCTTGTTTTAAATAAGCTTGGCGAACTGCCCAGTTCCATTCACGATTGGTATATGTTGCGTTGGCATTGATATTTTTTAAAGCAAAGGCTCGACGGAAATGAATATCTTGATTTAAACGCTGCATATCATTTGAAGAAGGCTGCTCCTGACTGAGTCCATCATTATATTTTTGTCCGATATGATCTTTGGCTAATAAGTTGTGATAATCATCACCAGACATTGCCAAACGTTTAAAAATTTCTTCAGCAGTTTTTTTCGACTGACGATCATTACGTTGCTCTGAAGCACGTGCTAACCAATACTGCCAACGATCTTCTTGTTTTTGCGTCACACTCATACTGTCAATCGCACGAATTACACTTTCCCATGCGCCAAAACGGATGGCTTGTCGTGCATAAATTTCAGCTTCTTCAGCACTAAATGGCACACCATAACTGGCATCTAAACTTTCTAGAACTTGACGATTAAAATTATTTTTCATCACTGTGGTTCCGCCAATATAACCCACAGTACGGTACAAATATTTTTGTACATTGGCAGGTAAGCCTTGTGCAAGACGTGGTGTAGTCTGCAAGGCAGAAGTCAAATCCGTGTCAGCAGCACGACCAAGCGCAAATACCAAATAAGCATAATCTTGTACATTGGCTTTCGGTGCTGTCCATAGATAGTTCAGTGGGTTGGCTTGAATCTGATTGAGTTGTGCTAAGGACAAATTCACGCCAATGCTTTGTGCCGTTGCAATGGCTAAACCAGACTGTCCAGCTCTCAACTGTGCATATAAACGTTGTTGACGGTCTTCTGTCGTCATCAATGGGCTAGATAACATTAAGCGCCCTAAACCGTTACATGATTCAGGTTGCGTATTGGTGGCTAACCAAACATCTTTAAATTCTGCAAAAACCAAGGAATCCCCTGTTCTTGCACGCACCTGTGCCATCGCACAACTTTCTGCTTGGTCGGGGTTGCTGACATATGCCAACACAGGTTGCGCATTAGCAAAATCTGCTTGTTTGACTTTTTCTTCAACATAATCTGCGGCAAGTTTTTCTGCCATTGCAGACTGCGGATAGCGCTGTGCAAAACTGACAATATTCGCAGGTGGCTGAAAGGCTAAGTTTGAATTTAAAGAAAAATATTCTGGATAATAGCCCAAGGCATCATTTTGCATTGAATATTTATATTGTTCTAATAGTGCTGGATTATTGGCATTTCGTAAAACATCATTAAATTGTTCTTCTACTGCTTGTGTAACTTGTAGACTCGCACATGCCATTAAACCTAAAACACACGACGTTATTTTATTTTTTTTGATCGATTTTTGATTTAACACGTTTTCTCTCACCAAAGAAATGTCATCTTGCATGGTTAGCCTTTTTTCAACATCGCATAAATATAATGCGTAGTTTAATTATTCTCATCCATTTCTACTGTTCTGTTATGTAACCTTATGATTCAACGTTATTAATTTCCTACATTTTTTAAGTATTTTTCTCCATATTTTATCTATTGCACATACTGTATAGATTTTTATTATAGCTTTGTATGTAAATACTGTAAAATACGCTGCTTTTCTTGAGTTGAAGAAACTTCACTCAATTTAATTTTTGGTTTTATATAGGATAAACGCCTCCATGACGGTTCAAACCTTCATTCCAAATGGTGCCAAAGCTGCCTCAGAAAACACTGTTCTCCAGCCACAGCACACCCCAGCCGACGGTACAGTGAAAAAACTGTATATCGAAACGCAAGGGTGTCAGATGAATGAGTATGACAGTCATCGTATGGCAGACCTTTTAGGCGACTCGCACGGTTATGTACTGACTACAGACCCTAAAGATGCAGATATTTTACTCATGAATACCTGTTCGATTCGTGAAAAAGCACAAGAAAAAGTGTTTTCTGAATTAGGTCGTTGGCGCAAACTGAAAGAACAAAATCCAGATTTAGTCATCGGTGTGGGTGGTTGTGTGGCTTCACAAGAAGGCGATAACATCCAAAAACGTGCGCCTTATGTCGATATGGTGTTTGGTCCACAAACACTTCACCGCTTACCACAAATGCTTGATCAACATCATGATCAAGTTGAAAAGCCGAAAAAAGAAAAAATTAAGTTGGTCGATATTTCATTCCCAGATATTGAAAAATTCGACTTTTTACCTGAACCTCGTGTTGAAGGTTTTAAAGCCTTTGTTTCAATCATGGAAGGCTGCTCAAAATACTGTTCATTCTGTGTTGTACCATATACCCGTGGTGAAGAGGTTTCTCGCCCACTGGATGATGTCTTGGCTGAAATCGCAGGTTTGGCTGAAAAAGGCGTGCGTGAAATATCATTACTTGGTCAAAACGTGAATGGCTACCGTGGTGAAACTTTTGAAGGTGAAATCTGTACTTTTGCTGATTTACTGCGCTTAGTTGCAGAAATTCCAGGCATTGGTCGTTTACGCTATACCACTTCTCACCCGCTTGAGTTTAATGATGATTTAATTCAATGCTATCGTGACTTACCGCAAATGGTTTCACATTTACATTTACCTGTGCAAAGTGGTTCAAATGATGTGTTACAAGCAATGAAACGTAATCACACTATTGATGTTTACATCGATAAAATTGCCAAGTTACGTAAAGTACGCCCTGATATGCATTTATCTTCTGACTTCATCATCGGTTTTCCTGGTGAAACAGATGCAAACTTTGAAGAGACTTATCAATTCATCCAAGATTTGGACTTTGACCATTCTTATAGTTTTATCTATTCAAAACGTCCAGGTACGCCTGCTTCCGAGTTGGCGGATGACACGCCTGAAACTGTAAAAAAAGAACGTTTAGCCAAAGTTCAACAATGGATTAAACGTTCAAGTATCGAAAAAACGGATGCTATGCTTGGAACTATTCAACGGGTCTTGGTTGAGAAAGTTTCTGACAAAGACCCAAATATTTTGGTGGGTAGTGCAGACAATACACGTTTAGTAACATTTGTAGGAGATGCTGCTTGGGTCGGACGCTTTGCAGAGATTGAGATTACTGAGATTAAAACCTTAAATTTAGTTTACGGTGAACTCTTGAATCTTGAGCCCGACGTGTCGTAATGTAGAGCTATCCATCAAGACACTATAAAAGGATATCACTTGACTGCCGAAATTCGACGTACAGTAGCTTTTCCTGGCATTTCTATGGAACGTTTAAAAAGCATGCTTGGTGCTTATAACAGCCATATGAAACAAATTGAACAACGTTTAGATGTCAAAATCTCCCATCGAGGCGATACATTTTTTGTCGATGGGAATCTTGATGCTGTCACAAGGGCGGAGCTTTTATTGCAGCGCCTTTATGACGAAGCGGAAATTTCCTCACAAATCAGTGCAGACACCGTACATCTGATGATTCAAGGCAGTCAAACTGACCGAGAATTACAAGAAGACTTGTCAGAAAATGAACATACTGGTTTGGAGGCGATTTGGTTACAAACCCCTAAAGGTCGCATCAACCCACGTGGCATGAACCAAAAGCGTTATGTGCAACGTATTTTACAAAGTGATATTTCTTTCGGGATCGGTCCTGCAGGAACAGGTAAAACCTATCTTGCTGTAGCGGCTGCGGTAGATATGTTAGAACGGAATGAAATTCAACGGATTTTATTGGTACGTCCCGCTGTTGAAGCAGGTGAAAAACTCGGTTTCTTACCGGGCGATTTAACCCAAAAAATTGATCCCTATTTACGCCCACTTTACGATGCCTTGTATGAAATGCTCGGCTTTGAAAAGGTTGCCAAACTGATTGAACGTCAAGTGATTGAGGTTGCACCCCTCGCCTATATGCGTGGTCGTACCCTCAACCATTCATTCGTGATTTTGGATGAAGCGCAAAACACCACACCTGAACAAATGAAAATGTTCCTCACCCGTTTAGGCTTTGGTTCACGGGCAGTGATCACCGGTGATATTACCCAAGTCGACTTACCTCGTGGACAACAATCAGGTCTTGCACATGCGCTGCGTGTTTTAGAAAATGTTAAAGAAATTCATATCACCCGTTTCCATTCTCGTGATGTGGTTCGTCATCAATTGGTTCAAAAGATCGTCGAAGCTTATGAAGGATGGGAAGGTGAGCAACAACGTTTAAGTGCTGCTGCACGTGCTGAACGCAAAGCGCTACAACAAGCGTTGATCGCAGACAATGATGCCAAAGCCGATGCACAGGACTAAAATGTTCTTCATTGTTAAGGATGTATTTTGAAACTCAGTTTAACCTTACAACAAGCGTTTGAAGCACCTGAATTGGTGCTCAAACGTGCTTATCTTAAAAAAGTTGTTGAAACTTCACTGCGTCGTATGAACACACAAAGTGATTGTGAAATCGGTATTGCCTGCGTAGATATTGACGAAAGCCATAAATTAAATTTGGAATATCGTAAGAAAGACAAACCCACAAATGTACTGTCTTTCCCAAGTGATTTGCCTGATGAAATGGCGCAAATTTTGGATACATTTCCAATTGGTGATTTGGTGATTTGCATTCCTGTGGTTTTACAAGAAGCCATTGAACAGCAAAAAACACCGATTGAACATTTTACTCACATGCTCGTACATGGCACATTACATCTCATGGGCTATGACCATGAAACTTCAGATGAAGATGCTGAAGAAATGGAAGCATTGGAAATCGAAATTTTGAAAAAACTTGGCTTTGAAAACCCTTATATTGTCAAAGAAGATTAATTTTTCTTCACTTGAAAATGGCGATTTAGAATGATGAGTGATAAATAATATTACTCATCATTTTTTAAAATATGGAATGCTCATTTTTAATTTGATGTTTCTTTACACTTCTCTGCTGAAACGCAAAAACTCTTTACTATCAAGTTGATTGGCTTTTCACTATACTCAAAAAACCCCATTAAAATCCAAGATTAGAAAGCTTAAACCATGTTGGATCGCTTATTTGAAGAGTTTATAGATACCCTAAAACGCAGTATTTTTCTGAGTATGGGGGCACCTGAAAATCGAGATATGGATTGGGATGTCGTTGCTGCGACCATGCTCAGCAAATTATTCATTGCCGTGATTTTAATTGCATTTTTTTGGTTGTTGAGTCGTGGTCTGCGACTTGCTGTTCGGTACATTTCTAAAAAACTCAATACGAATCAAATTATTATTAATATTATTAATAATACCATCCACTTTTTTTGGCTACTCGCTTCAAGTATCACTATTCTTTCGCAATTTGGTTTATCTGAAAAATATTTACAAGCAGTGTCCCGTGCTGCGATTGTTTCACTGATTTTTTATATTATTTGGATGTTATTTACCAAACTGACCATGCGCTTTTTGGATCGTTTTTATATCGATGATTCTTTAAAACAACTATTACGCAATATTATTTCGGTGTTATTGGTGATTTTTGGTATCGCTGCGATTATGGCACAGTTTGGCTTTAACATTATTTCGATTATGGCGGGTCTTGGGATTGTCGGAATCGCAGTCAGTTTTGCAGCACAATCTACCCTGTCAAATTTTATCGCAGGAATTACGATCTTGATTGAGCGTCCTTTTCATATTGGTGATTGGGTACGAATCAATAAATTTGAAGGAAAAATTACGCAAATTTTATTACGAACGACTCATATTCGTAACCGTGATAATTTATTGATTATTATTCCAAATTCAACCGTTGCTAATGCTGAAGTGACCAATTTAACCGCACATGAAAGAATGCGTTTTGAAAGTTACTGTCGGATTTCACTCCAAGAAGATGTGGAAAAAGCACGTACTGCGATCTTAGCTCGTTTAGTTGTGGAAGATGAATACTTAAAAGTTCCTGAACCAAGCGTAGATGTACATGAATTTGCTGAATCAGGCATTGTATTGATTGTGCGCTATTGGCTAGAACCTTACCAAATGGAGCGCTTACCCCGCATTCAAGAAAAACTTTTAGAACACGTAAAAGAAGCACTACAAGATGCCAAAATTAATGTTCCTTATCCTCATCTACAATTACTACAACAACCTTTTTCAGCCCAAAATAAAAGTGAGTGAAATACATGAAGTTTGTGCTCATTTTTAAAGTCAACATTAGATGAGGCGTATTTTCTTTCTTTTAAATATTTATCTGTCTTCTATACTTTGAGGAACAGTGGTTCTCCAAAATTGTTTTTTATATTTTCCAAAGTCTTCTTTTTGAACACGATAACACACTCGGACATTGTCATAAGAATCCCGATAACTATTTACAGTACCCTCAACACACAAGTCAGGGTTATTCACCGAATAACTCACTATTGGTGGTTTTCCAGTTGACTGATTATTCCTCCGCACACCTGACATTTCATCTTTTAAAGTAAATACAACACCTGTTTGTGTATCCAATGCCACATAGATATGGTTTAAACGATCACCTATATTTAATAAAATATATTTTTGATTAAAATTTGGCTGTCGAGTTAAAAAAGCTTTCTGATAGGTTGCAGTATTTGCTTTTGAACAAAAATCGATATCACTATAATCATATTGACAGGTATCAACTGCTTTAAATTTTGTCTGAGCAAAACTCATCGTACTCAATAAAACTGTTGTGATAAGTAATAGGTATTTCATTGATTGCTATTGCGCTGACGATATTTTATAAAAAATTATCATTTTTCACTTATAAAATGAATAGTTAAAAATCTAATGAGTGAATAAATAAAATACTCATTCACTCATTTACATATATGAAAATGATTTTAACAAAACCTGATTAACGCACCTCAAACTCTGATTCTGCTGGATCAAAACGCCAAGTCCGAATAATTCGTAATTCAGAAATATCTTTCATATTGGCATCAAAATTTCCAAAAGGCGCACCTTTACGTACCGAGTTCTTTGCAGCCTCATCTAAAATCGGATGCCCTGAACTTTCAATCAAACGAATCGCACGAATTCCGCCAGATGCGTTCAAAATCACCATCAAACGCACTTCACCTGATAAACGCTGAAGTTTGGCTTGTTCTGGATAATAACGATTACCATACAACTCTACTTTGGCGCGGAACTTTTCCAAATATCCCGCTGAAGCATCTTTTTTCGCTTGAATACCATCTACCGTTTTAATTTTTTGTTGCTTACTAAAATTTTGTTGCTTCTGTAAATACTGTGCTTCCAAACTCGCAACCATTGCTGCCTTGGCTTGGAACTGGCTTTGCAATTCATCCATGGCTTTTTTACGCTCATTTTGTTCAGCTTGTTTTTGCCAACTTAAAACTGTCATTAACACTTTTTCTTCAAACTTTAATTCACGCTTTTGTTGTACTTTTTCTAAGGCTTGTAATTGTTGATCCCCTGCACTCAAATCTTCAGCCTGTGCGGGCATTTCACTCGACATACGATGTTTTTGGCGAAAAATCCCTGAGCCGTGTTGATCTTCCTGAGCCAAAAAGTCTGCATCTTTTACTTCATCCGCACTAGGACGAAGCGTTACCGCAATCTCTTTACTTTGAGTATTTTGCTCTGTCGGTTCAGCAAACTGCAAAGAAATAAACACCAAATGAACGGCAATTGCGACAATCACCGCACCCAAAAAGATGTTGTCTTCCCACCAAGGTAAAAAAGCCTTAGATGTAGTACTCATTTTTTTAAACATGACAAATGACCGCCATTCCCCAACTTAATAAAAAATACAACCATTTAGCATTACACTTTTAATACTTTTCGATGCCACTTTTAATAGAAAATAGAGCATCACAACAAAACTTTAAAATGGTGCATCTAAATTTGCTAAACTGCAAGAATAAAGCTTGGAAATTTTAAACAAATCGACAAGATACACCAGATAAAATAAGCTGATTTGGAACTTAATTTATGTCATCGCTACTTTCTAAAATTACTCGACGAATTCAACGTATATATCAAAAAGCGGGAGATTTTATCGAAGAAGAGCGTGAGTTCCCTGTTTCTCAAGTTTTTTTAAATGCAACTTTGCAACGATTTGTGACTGATAATGTTGGAATTATAGAAGATTTACATGCAGATTTGCATGATGATTGGCTGCGTTTATACGCAACCCTGAATGTTAAAGGAATGCATTTGGTCTTGGCAGTTGACCTTAAACTGATTCAAATGGAATTTAACAAAGATATGCAGTTGATTGTTTTTGAGCAAATTAGTGATACAGAAGTGATTGAAGCCACTTATCCAAATGTTTTTTATAAAATTGGGGTCAATACTGCATTATTTTTCTATCAAAAAATCCTTAAAAAAGATCCATTAGGAATGATCTTAGAAAAATTCAATGTTTTAACCGTAAAAGATGAACTATTACATTTAGATCTTAATCGTTGGTTGGGAGATAAGCGCTCCATCATGGATACTTTAAATAAAGTACATATTAACCATGCTGAATTACGTGAAACTGAACTTGTCGTGATTGGCAATGTCAATTTAATGGCGCTCTTTAGTAAAGTAGATGCAGATGACTGGGATGATTCACTTAAAGATGACGTGATTGAAACAGAAGTCACTCCAATTCAGCAAAAAGACAGCTAAGTGAGTGTTTAAACTCAAACTTTTAATTAGATTCATGCAAAATAACTACACAAATTCACATATTTTGCTGAAACTCTAATTTTTTCTACTTAATTCAGTCGCATAATAGCAATAACACAAAAATTGCATAGGACATTTACTTATGGCAACACCATTCATGAAAAAAATCGGTATCAGCACAAGTCTTGTAGCGGCATGCGTATTAACAGGTTTTTCAAGTCATGCTCTTGCCATGAGCCCCTTCCAAGCAACTTATCAGTTTTCTTATAATGGTAAAAATATGGGTTCAGCGACTCGTACGTTAACTCAAAATGGCAATAACTGGACCTATGTTTTTGCAGCAAAAGCCGCAGCGATTGCCTCTGCCACTGAAACCAGTCGTTTTGGTTTTAGTAATGAACAAATTCAATCCAAGGATTTTAGCCGTAACAGTAAAATCTTGGTGCACAATGACACCATGACCATTAAATTCAATCCAAGTGCAAAAACCATTAACACCAATAAACGTGACAAAGCACGTTCTTTTGCATGGAAAGCAGGCGCATTAGATGAATTAAATGCTGAATTACAAGTCCGTGAGGATCTAAAAGGCTCAGGTTTAAAATCAAGCTATCTGATCGCAGATGCCAAAGGTTTGGATACCCGTCGTTTTGTTAAACAAGGCAATGAATCAGTCAAAACCAGCTACGGAACCTTTGATACCATCAAAGTCGTGCTGACCCATGACAATAAAAGCAAACAATCTGTTTTCTGGTTAGCACCAAAACTTGATTATTTACCTGTAAAAATGTCACATCAAGATGGTAAGACATCTTACAACCTTTCTCTGACTGGCTATAAAAAATAAGCAATTTCCTATTTTTTATGAAATTGGGCTTGCATTTTTTTGGGTGCTTTTTAAAATACGCCTTTGCTTGAAAAAGCACCTTGCCCTTAGAGGATTCTTCCCGTGTACGCACTAGAACAGAAAATCTTGGCTGAAGGTATCGTTCTATCTGATCAGGTTCTGAAAGTCGATTCTTTTTTAAACCATCAAATTGATCCTGTGATGATGCAGCAAATTGGTCAAGAGTTTGCGCGTCTTTTCAAAGATGCAGGTATCACCAAAATCATTACCATTGAAGCTTCAGGTATTGCACCTGCAGTAATGGCAGGACTTGAGCTTGGTGTTCCAGTCATTTTTGCTCGTAAATATCAATCTTTGACTTTAAAAGATGACTTATATCGTTCTAAAGTTTTCTCATTTACAAAGCAAATTGAAAGTACCATTGCGATTTCTAAAAAACACATCAGTGCAGGCGATAAAGCGCTTGTAATTGATGACTTTTTAGCAAATGGTCAAGCGGCATTAGGTCTTGCTGACTTAATCCATCAAGCACATGCCGAAGTGGTCGGGATTGGCATTGTGATTGAAAAATCATTCCAACCAGGTCGCCAGTTGTTACTTGACAAAGGCTATCGTGTAGAATCTTTGGCACGTGTTGAATCTTTAGCAAATGGCACAGTGACTTTTGTGCAAGAGTAAGTGAAAATATTTTAAATTGAGCGCTTTAGGCGCTCTTTTTTATACTTTATGAAAAGAGATTAAGCATTTTTCTCATTTCTTTTTTATCTAGCCACATTATATGATCTTAAAATACAAAATATTAGGTCAACGCTAGCATGGTTTCGCTTACACAAGAATTAACCCATTTATTGCATGTTCAACAAATTGATCAATATCTTTTTCAAGGTCAAACCTCACAGCTTTTTGGTTCGCATTTATTTGGCGGACAAATTTTAGCTCAAGCTTTAATCGCAGCTTCAAGAACCACAGACCGCCCTGCTCACTCTTTACATGCTTATTTCATTCGTAGTGGACGTACAGATCAACCTATTTTATTCAAAGTTGACAATTTAAGAGATGGTTCAAGTTTTTCTACACGTCAAGTCCATGCGCACCAAGATGGTGAAATCATTTTTTCGGCAATGCTATCTTTCGCTAAACCAGAACAAGGTTTAGAGTTTCAAGGTTCAGCCCCACAATATCCAGATCCAGACTCACTCAAATCAGAACAAGAATATAAAATTTCTATCCTTGAAGACATTCCTGAAAGTCGTCGTAGCATAGTCATGCAGCAATTCAACCTCTTGATTCATCCAGTTGAGTTTTACAATCCTTTCAAACCAGTTAAAGCAGATACTCAATATGCTGAATATTTTAGAACTTTTGAAAAAATAACAGGTGAAATGGACTATATTGCCATGCATCAAGCAATTGCTGCGTATTATTCAGATTATAATTTGCTCACGACATCTTTACGTCCACATGGGATCAGCTATGCCAATGGTGGGGTCTATAGTGCCAGTTTAGATCACACCTTACATTTTCATCATGATTTTCGCGTAGATGAATGGATGCTGTATGATATGTATGCGACGCGCTCAAGCCAGTCACGCGGTCTCAACTTTGGTGAAATGTGGCAAAATGGGAAATTGGTCTGTAGTGTCAGTCAAGAAAGTTTGATGCGCCAACGTAATATTTCAACACATAGATAAGGGATAATATTTCAATAAACATACAGGTGATCTTAAAATGCATCAAACAATTAAAATCATTCATTTTCTATCCTTAATGTTTACATGAATTAGCAAAAACATCGCTTTAATTCAGCTACAATCAAAATGTCATCGAATTGAAATACTCATTTCAATTCGATGCTGAAAAGAATTATTGTTCAAGTATAATATGATGAAGGCAAATGGACGTTGTCCGATACGAGTACCATTCAATGACTGATGAAACTGTTATAACTTGCCCAAAATGTGGTTCAAATGAGATTGAAAAACGCAACCATGAACAACTCTTACAAAAAGCAGGTGGCGTGCTGTTAAGCTCGGCTGGTGCCGCGGCAGGTACTGTTGGTGGCGCTGCATCTGGTGCATCTATTGGTACTGCGATTGGTACTGTGGCTGGTCCACTAGGCGTGATTATGGGGGGTACCATTGGTACTTTTGTTGGCGCGATCAGCGTAGGCATTACAGGTGGCTTTTTAGGACATCGTTTTGGTAAAAAAGCGGGGATCGTGGTTGATCAAAATATCTATTTAGATTACCAATGTAAAAAATGTAAACATCGCTTTAATATCCAACTCAATGCAGATACACAAAAATAATCTGTCTAAAAATACATATTTATACAATACAGTTTAAATTTAGGAAGTGAGGGATTTGCCTCACTTCCTAGATCATGGTAGTAAATCTTTATTGCTCTTGTAAAACTTCAATGAATTGCAAGAAACAACTAAAATTCTAATCTATATTAGACACTCAGCTTTTTTACAATTTCACCTAAACGTTTACCCTGTATTTCACACAACACTTTTTCATCTTGGCTCAAACCTAAATCATGACGTGGACCACTAACATGACTCGCACCATACGGCGTTCCACCTGACTTGGTGTTGGATAATGCTGGCTCAGCATTGGTTAACCCCATAATCATCATGCCATGATGAAACAATGGAGGGAGCATAGTCAGTAAAGTGCTTTCTTGCCCACCATGCATCGAGCCTGATGAAGTAAATACACAGGCAGGTTTATTATGCAAAGCTCCATTGAGCCATAAACTTGTAGTTTGATCCCAAAAGTATTTCATTTCAGAAGCCATATTGCCAAAACGCGTCGGTGAGCCTAACGCTAAACCAGCACAATGCTGTAAATCCTCTAAAGTACAGTAAATATCCCCTTCTTCAGGAATACTGGCTTGTGCTTCTGTCACGACAGGAGATAAATTTGGCACAGTACGGATTTTTACAGCAACACCTGTGGCTTCAATCCCATTTGCAATCAAATGCGCCATTTCTTTGGTCGAACCATATTTGCTGTAATACAGAACTAAAACATATGCTTGCATAATCTTTTTTAAACAAGTGAAAAAGAAAACTATACGGTATTTTGCTGTGTTTTTGGTTAAGCTGTAACACTAAAGCTGAATAAACATGATGAAAATAAATTGAGACAGATCAAATATGATGGATTTACTGAAAAAGCTTCCCTTTTATGACAAAACTTGGTTTCAGTTTATTTTGTTTGTCATTAAGCGATTTGAAGCAGATCGTTGTCGTGATCAAGCGGGCTCTTTAACCTATACCACACTATTTGCAGTTGTACCCATGCTTACGGTATTTTTGGTGATCATTTCATCCATTAAAGCGCTTGAGCCTGCCCGACAACAATTACAACAAATGATCTATAGTAATTTTTTGCCTAAAACCAGTATTGCCTTTGACAAAGCCTTTAATGTCTTTACGCAAAATTCAAGCAATTTAACTGTGATCGGGGTACTTTTTCTATTCATCACCACAGTGATGATGTTGACCAGTATCGAAACTGTATTTAATCGCATTTGGCGAGTACAAGAAACCCGTAATGGTATTGTTGGTTTTATGCGTTATTGGACGATTATTTCTTTAGGTCCAATTTTACTGGGGAGTGCTTTTGTTATTTCTTCAACACTCGCATCTATGAATGTGTTAAGCAATAACTTTGCAGGCTACCAAGTCGATGGTACAGCTTTATTGTGGGTGATTTCTTTTGCCTTAACAGTGATTGGCTTTTTCATTTTATATTGGACAATTCCAAACCGCAGTGTACCGATTAAAGCAGCAGCAATTTCGGGTTTATTTAGTGCCATTGTTTTTGAACTGCTTAAAAATCTCTTTGGTTTTATCATGACCAACTTCACCAGTTATACCATCGTGTATGGCGCTTTCGCAGCAGTACCAATTTTCCTGTTATGGATTTTTATGTCATGGAATATTGTCTTGCTTGGGGTAGAGATTAGTTATGCACTTACTGCCTTCTATACAGGTAAAACTCAAACTCGTCATCCTATTTTGATGCTATTGGATGTTTTAGAGTTATTTTATCAAAAACAAAAAACAGGCAAAGTAGTGACGGATGCTGAAGTATTAAAAATTTTAGGTCGTGGGGAAATTGGGCGTTGGCCTGCTTACGTGGTGATGTTAGAAAAGTTAAATTTAGTCACCCGTACAGACAATAACGAATATGTACTTGCCCGAAATTTAGATACGATTGATTTTTGGACATTCTATACAGCTTTGCCTTATCCACTGCCTCGTCGTAAGGATGTGGGTAACATTCATCCTGATGATGTTTGGATGCAACGCATCGGTCCTGCTTTAATTGAGTCTGATGAATATTTGGCAGCGAAACTGTCTATTCCACTTTCGACAATTTTAGAAAGTAAATGATCATTTCTGCATCTATTATTTATAAAAATGCAAAATTATTTTGGCTCTAGAGGAACATAACGCTTTTGCTAGTCTAGAGCCTTAGAAAATAAAGTAATCCCTTGTGGAAGCTTCGATCAATGGATACACCATCAATGCAGAAAGTCCACATTGAATAGCAATTTACATGATCGCTGTGATATCGACGACTGCAACTTTCAATACCCCTTGTTGCAACCCCCAACTCATACATCACACTCGCATAAGTCCTGATGCTCTAACATCAACTGCTTGATGCATTTACATAAGATTGATCTTCATAGAAAGAATGTCATGACTATAATCTTGTCTTTTTTATAGGATATACTTAAAAACAGACAACTTATCTTGTATTTCAGGCAGTTTTAAAATGCGCAATAAAAAAGTCCAACGCCTTGAAGATTACACTCGATTACTGACCAATGATGACATCCAAGCACCACTTTGGATTGATTTTCGGGATGATCCTGCTTTGTCGGTTTATCCTGTACATCGGCACGCTTGGGGAGAGTTTGTCTATGCTTTTAACGGTGTAATGGAAGTAAATATTAACCAAGTTAATTATCTTACGCCTCCACCTTATGGTCTGTGGTTACCACCAAATTTACATCACAGTGGACTAAATCGAACCTCAGTTTCTCATGCAACTTTGTATATTCATGCATCTTTGTGTCAGCAACTGCCACAACAAGCTGGGATTTTACTGACCTCACCTTTGGTGAGTGCGATTTTATTACATTTAAAACAACATCCTATAAAGAATACAACTGAACATCTGCGCCTATTACACGTATTACTTGATCAATTACAGTACGCCCAATACGTTCCTAGTTATTTACCCCATACAAATCATCCAAACCTAAAACAGATTTTAAATTATTTATATGAAAATCCTGCTGATCAAAGTGCTTTGTCTGAACTTGCCCAACAGATCAATACTACTGAGCGGACTTTGGCACGTTTAGCCCAAAAACAACTGGGGATGTCTTTAAATGAATGGCGACAACGTTTAAAAGTGATGAAAGCAATGAGCATGTTGAGTGAAGGCAAAACCGTGGAAAATATTGCCCTTGATTCGGGCTATGCCAATGCATCTGCTTTTATTGCCATGTTTAAACGCTGGATGGAGATCACGCCCGATCAGTTTCGTAAATCATTGAACTGTTAAATTATATTTTTGATTTTAAAAAGAGCTGTTATTTGACAGCTCTTTTTAAAATATTGATCAATATTTTATTTAGCGACTTATCATTATAAATCGCGCTTTTACATGATTGACTTAAAATTACATCGCTTGCTGCTCTCGATTCTCACTCTCAAGATATGCCTCTAAAGAGTCATCTAAAGCATATAACCACGGCGTATGATGTGGTTTCGACATTTTTCCAGTCATGACAGAACGATAGGTTTTATCTCTAAAGCTCATGATGCTTTCTTTTTTATGCTTTTTCCATTGCATAAAAATATCATTTACAGCATCAATATCAAAACTTGGATAATCAGTGGTTGCAATCAATTGCTTGATATATTCACCTTGGAATTTCACCATTTGTTCAGGCGTTTTTAACTTACTTTCACGTGCGATCCACATTTGAGAATGTGCTTGCATATCCGCCGATGAAGGTAATTCAATTTCTCCCATGATAATGTCACGTACATACCAAGCTTGTGCATCGAACATGTTGAAGGTGTACCATTGATCTTGCATGCCCAAATAGAACAGTTTTGGATTATTTTCCCAAACCACACCTTGATATAAGGATTGTGGGTATAAGCAATTATGCGTTTTAAGGCGTAAATCTTCTGCCATATAAGGGAAATGGTGTACATAACCTGTACACAAGATGATCGCATCAATTTTGGCAGAACTTCCATCACCAAAATAGGCTGTATTTTCATCCACTTTTAGAAGGTGTTGCTTTTCAGACCAGTTTTTTGGCCATTTATAGCCCATCGGTTGACTACGATAGCAACTATAAATTTGCTTTGCGCCATATTTATAACATTGTGAACCAACGTCTTCAGCAGAATAACTACTGCCGACAATTAGTACTGTTTTACCTTTAAATTCAACAGCATCTCGGAAATCATGGGCATGTAAGATGCGACCATTAAACTGATCAAAACCTTCATATTCAGGGACTTTCGGTGTAGAGAAATGTCCTGAAGCAACCACTACATAGTCAAACTGTTCTGAATACACTCGATCTTGTGTATGGTCACACACTTGAACAGTAAATTTTTCAATGCCTTGATCATATTCAACATGACGTACCGCAGTATTAAAGCGAACCTGATCTTTCACACCCGCTTTTTCAACACGCCCTTTAATATAATCCCAAAGTACGGCACGCGGTGGATATGAAGCGATTGGCTTTTTAAAATGTTCATCAAACGTATAGTCTGCGAACTCTAATGCTTCTTTTGGTCCATTTGACCATAAATAACGATACATACTTCCATGTACCGCTTCACCATGTTGATCTACACCTGTGCGCCAAGTGTAGTTCCATAGTCCGCCCCAATCGTTTTGTTTTTCGAAACATACAATTTCTGGAACTTGTAGACCTTTGGCCTTTGCCGATTGAAATGCTCTCAGTTGAGCCATACCACTTGGTCCAGCTCCAATAATTGCAATTCTCGTCATTGCTATCTCCATTAGTTTTGAGTTCTTTGAAAAAGCTCCTAACACAGATGAATCATCTAGAAATAAAATCCTATGAAAATCATCTTTAGATTTAAAAAATAAGAAAATAGAACCTTAATTCTAGATGAAACTATCTCTCAAATTAGAATGCTTATGCGTAGAAATGTGAGAACTTAGAGATCAAAAATAAATACGTCTTAAACGTATTGGCAACCTCTAAAAATACAGTAAAACTCACACAAAGTTTCAACACAATATCATAAATAGTTATTAATTTCTAAATAGATTATCAAAATTACAAATAATAAAATGTTACAATTATTGCTATTTATTGAAATTATTCATAAATTTAGTTTTAACAAAAAATAAAAAATGGACACTTTGCAGCTACAGAGTGTCCATTTTTACACGAATTTACTTCATTGAAATTGAATTTTATTTTACAAAAGTTTGCCAAACAAAATCTTGCGTTTGACCATTTAATGTCATCCTCAATTGATCACCTGAAGCCAATGCCCCCACGCCTGCGGGTGTACCCGTCATAACCACATCCCCTACCTCTAAAGTAAAGACTTGGCTCATATCACAGAGTAGATCTGCGATGCTAAATAATAATAATGATGTATCACCTTTTTGACGTAATTCACCATTTACTTTGAAGTCAAATGTCACAGCATCCCATGCTTTAACTTCGCTAGTTTCCACCCAATCTGCCAGAACACATGCACCATCAAAAGCTTTGGCACGCTCCCAAGGTTGCCCTTTTTTCTTTAAATCATCTTGCAGATCACGCAAAGTTAAATCTAAACCGAGAGTAATCGCACCAATCGCTGCAACGGCTTTTTCAGGATCAGTTTCATTTTTTAAAGTGTGATCAATACGCAAAGTTAGCTCGCATTCATGATGTAAACTGCCTAAAGTCGTATTCCATGAAATTCCATCATCTAATGAAATTAAACTACTAGGTGGTTTAATAAATAATACTGGACGATCTGGAATCGCATTGCCTAATTCTTTGGCGTGATCTGCATAACTACGACCAACACAGATAATTTTTGATGGACGAATACTCATAAATTTCCCTTTCTCATTTTTGCTAAAAAGACTTTATTTTTTAAAGGTATTTTTAAATATGCTTTGATCGGCTGGATCAGCAAATGCACGTTTTGGCACAATGATCACCGTGCGATTTTTTAACTCGATCATATAGGTGAGTTTGCCTTCTTGAAAATACTGCACATCACTGTATGGAAATGATTTCTTTGGGCGACCACTGGAAAAAATTTCGGCATGATCTTGAAACAATTCAATACCTTGCTCACTTTTACCAAACTGATATTTAATAAACTGGCGTTTAAACATCATCGGTAAAAACCAATAGCGTGTCAGACCTTGTAAAAGCAAAAAGAATAAACCTAAAAAGACATAATAACGCCCCACTGTTTCCATACCCAAGTAAAAGCCATATCCGATGATCGCAACACTTACGATGGGCGTTAAAAAGCGTGAAATTTGTTTTTTACCTAAAGCAGCGAGCTTAAAACCATCTTGTGATTCTTCTAAATTAAGATAATAACGTGCAGATAATGCAGGCTGAATGTCTGACATAGTGCTTCAATATAAAATTAAACGATGCCAAGATATTACACTAGAAACCGCATTCAACCGAGTTTTGATGATAATTTGCTTGCCTAATTTTAAAATTTAGGTCAATTCAAAACCCTTCATTTTCATGTAAAACATAAATGTAAAAATGGAATACAAAAATAAGGACACAAAGATGAAAGCGATTCATCAAACTCTATGTACATTCGTTTGCTTCACTGCCAGTTCATTCAGTTTTGCTCAAATTGTGACATGGACGGACAATATTCCAAGCAGTCTCAAACCTTTTCAAAATAACGCTCAACAACTTGCCAGTTACGTGCAAGACGATATTTTCATTTATCCACAAATCGCCACAAAAACCAGTTTACCTACCCTAAAAGCCAACCCAAATCCAACCGCTCGCTTTACTTCAGCTGCGATTATTGTGCCTGTCAGCAGCCAAGAAGTTGCAAAGACCTTAGGCAATTACAATCAATATGTTGGACTATTTCCCACTTTAAAATCAGCCAAACTACTCGAACAAAAAGGCAATGTCAGTCAAATGAAGTATCGGGTGTCGATTCCTACACCTATTCCTGTACTGAATTTTAATGAAGATGTAGTGATGCAACATCAAGTCTCTACTAACAGTATTTCAACTATTGTGATTGATGCGCCACTGCCTTATGCAGTAGGTAAATTAGAATGGTTTGCTCTGGGTGATAAAAAAACACTGGTCACCTTAACCCAATGGGGAGACACCAGTCAGCCGAAAGGATTCTTATTTAAACAGATTTTAAATGCGATTCCTGAAGCCAAACTCGGCATTCCCACAGGTACAGGCGCTTTTGTTTTAGAATCACTTAGACAACGTTTTGGCACTAAAAACACCATTGCACTTGCTGCAGGTCAGTTACCAGAACCAAAATTTTCTACAACGCAGATTCAAAAAATTGATGCTTTAAGTGAAAGCACAGGACAACCTGTAAGCATTGTCAATATGCCAACCACCATCCCTTATACACATGGACGAGAAATGCTACGTTTTACGACGACTTATCAAGCATTTAAGGAGTCACCACAACAACTACAAAAATGGTTACAGCCTGCCGCATATCAAAGTGTTTTCCCACGTCAAATTAAGAAAATTACAACTTCTACACTCACCGCACAAGGTCAAGATGCCGACATTAAAGTCAGTATTGGTCTTGGTGTTGTCAGCATCCCATTTGACTTTAAAATGCATTTTAATTTTCCAAAGAACAATGAAAACAACTTCTTTGCTAATGGCGGAGATTTACGCTATTTAAAAGGACAAGTTCAATTGAATCCACAAGACTCAGGCACTTTAATGCGTGTCACTTCTGCGGTAAAAGTTGATGAAAAAGCGCCTTTTTTACTACGAGCTGCACGCAGCTTGCCTTATCATGATATGTTACCTTCGACGGGAGGAAATGCAGTATTTACTCAAAAAATTAAAGCGCAAAGCAAATCATAGGATCAAATAAACATGTTACAGGGGCGCAGTCGATATGTAGTCAGCTTATTCGCATTATTATTCATTGGATGTGAAAAAATGCCTGAATATCAAGTCCCTGTTATTCTTGAACCTCAATATACGTTTGTACCACCACAAAATATACCCGAATTAAATCGTCATGGTTATCTCATGTTTAATATAACTGCTTTGAGTGAAAAACCATTACATAAAATTTATGATGAATATCGTTTTCATTATGCCCACTTCAAGTGCCCAATCGACGACAAATTTGAAGTGACTGGTTCTCTTGCTGCGAATGAATTCGAAGACAATCCGATTATTTATGAAAATCATTATTTTAAATATGATGTTTCATTTACCATCTGCCCTGAAAATGACGCATCCAAACTAGAATGTATCTATGACTTTAAACAATTAAAAGCATTACCTAAAGAACTTTCTTGTCGTGTCATTTTTGGACGAATGTTTGGGCAGAGTGCTGTAATTACAGAAAATATTAAAATGGATATTTCACAACTTGAACATGCAAAATTGTATGTAGCACCTCAGCTCGAAAAAGACGAATAATAATTTTAGACACAAAAAAACCGCAATTAAGCGGTTTATTGTCAATTTTACATCTGTCGATGATCAATTTGGTGCGCTCAGAGAGATTCGAACTCCCGACCCCTTAGTTCGTAGCCAAGTGCTCTATCCAGCTGAGCTATGAGCGCGACGTCTTGATGGGACGCATTATACGCCTTTTCATTTTTTTGTTAAGCATAATTTTATGATTTGAAATTTGGATGTCTGATATTTGGACAATATACATCTTAATGCTTATTTTTAATTCAAGTCCTTAAGATAAAAACGATAAATGCCATATTCCTGTCTCTTATGATCATTTAATTGATCTAGAATGACTCCCACTCCTACTTTGTCTCCTTATTATAAAAGCAACAAGAGCAAATCTTTATTTATAAGATGGTCTATTTCAGTATAATTGTTTTAATTTTTTTAAATACAAACACAAAAAAATCGCAACATGTGCGATTAATTTACCATCCAAAGATGTTTAAGTTGGTGCGCTCAGAGAGATTCGAACTCCCGACCCCTTAGTTCGTAGCCAAGTGCTCTATCCAGCTGAGCTATGAGCGCATTACTTTGATGTCGTATAACGACTTCGTTAACTTCCAGTGGTTTTTTAAATATGGTGCGCTCAGAGAGATTCGAACTCCCGACCCCTTAGTTCGTAGCCAAGTGCTCTATCCAGCTGAGCTATGAGCGCATCGTTAAAAAACGTGGCGGTGAGAGAGGGATTCGAACCCTCGATACAGTTGCCCGTATGCATCCTTAGCAGGGATGTGGTTTCAGCCACTCACCCATCTCACCGTAACGAGCCGCCATAATACAAACTAAAAGCTAATTCAGCAAGTGATGATTTAAAAAAAATACTGTTTTTTTGCTTGATTACATATTTTTTAAACAATTTTTATATATTTGTGCTTTTTTCATACTACAAACTGCGCTAATTCAATGAAAACCGAAGAAAATCCATAAAAATTTTAAATTTTAAATAGATTCTTGCAATCATTTACGTGCAGTCTTTGTCTGTATGACTTATGCTAATCTTATCTTCTGACAAGAAACCAAATACATGATGAAAAATTGGGTCGATCCTGAAGCCAAAGCTGAAGCCGAACGTTACGACAATCCTATCCCAAGTCGTACCCTTATTCTTGAAACAATTGAGCAAAAGCAAGAACCACAATCACATGCTGACTTAGTGGATTTTTTTGCAATTGCTGATCAAAAAAGCATTGATGCCTTGAGCCATCGGTTAAGTGCTATGGTGCGTGATGGTCAATTGATGAAAGATGGCTTTAAATATCAGCTGATGGCAGATCAACCAACATTAGATGCAACTGTTTATATCAACTCAAAAGGTCTAGGCGTTGCCAACATTGATGGCAAAAAAGAAGAATTTTTATTGCCTGAACGTGAGTTACGCCAAGTCTTTCATGGTGACCGTGTCAAAATGCAGCAAACGTCGGTCGATCGTAAAGGCAAAGCTTGGGGCTATATTACTGAAGTCACCCAGCGCCGAGTGAAACAGTTGATTGGTAAAGTTGCAGAGTTTGAAGATGAATATTTCATTCAACCCGCCAATCCAAATGCACATCAACCGATTACTTTAGAAAAAGAACTGATTGAGCATGCCAAAGCCAACGTTGGCGATTCAATTCGGGTTGAAATTGATGATTATCCAACCCGTGATGAATTTGCCACTGGACATATCATTCAATCGATGGCAGACAAAGCCGACACTGAGATTATTATTCCACAAACCATTTTGGAATATGGTCTGCCTTATGAGTTCCCTGCAGAAGTGGTTCAAGAAGCTGAAAGCTTTAAAGAACCTTCCGAAAAAGATCGTGAAGGTCGCATTGATTTGCGTGATTTACCACTCGTTACCATTGATGGTGAAGATGCACGTGACTTTGATGATGCGGTTTATGCTGAGAAACGTCCGGGGGGCGGCTATCGTGTCGTGGTGGCGATTGCTGATGTGAGTCATTATGTGCGTATCGGCAAACCATTAGATGATGAAGCACAAGAACGTGGAACATCAGTATATTTCCCACATTTTGTTTTGCCAATGTTGCCTGAAGCATTGTCAAATGGCTTATGTTCACTTAATCCTGATGTTGACCGTTTGTGTATGGTCTGTGATTTAAATCTTAGTCGTGCGGGACGAGTGACGAAATTTGAGTTCTACCCTTCAGTGATGCACTCACAAGCACGTTTAACCTATACGCAAGTTGCTGAATACTTTGAAGGCAATAGTGCAGCAGTTCCTGAAAATCGTGATGTTCGCAAATCCTTAAATACCCTATTCCAACTCTATCAAGTACTCAAGGGTTTACGTGCCGAGCGCCATGCGATGGAGTTTGAAACTGTCGAAACTTATATGACTTTCGATGAGTTAGGCGGCATCAATGAAATTCTACCTCGTACACGTAACGATGCACATAAACTCATTGAAGAATGTATGTTGCTTGCCAACGTAGCAGCCGCAGAATATTGTTTAAAAAATGAAGTGCCAATGTTGTACCGTGTACATGAAGCACCAGAGTTTTCACGCATTCAAAAAGTCAAAGATTTTGTAAAATTATTGGGTTTGCCTTTCCCAGATCAACCAACCCAAGCCGATTATCAAAAAATAATTGAAGCGACCAAAGACCGTATTGATGCGCCAAGTATTCATGCAGTTTTATTGCGCTCAATGATGCAAGCGTATTATGGTGCGAAAAATGTTGGTCACTATGGCTTAGCTTATGAAGCCTATACACACTTTACTTCACCGATTCGCCGTTATCCTGATTTGTTGTTACATCGTGCAATTAAAGCCAGTTTAAGCACCAAAAAATATCCGCTATCAGGTGCAGCATTAGATGATGCAGGTGAGCATTTCTCTGCCACGGAACGTCGTGCAGATGAAGCCTCTCGTTCTGTCACTTCCTGGTTGAAATGTCATTATATGCAGCAGCATTTAGGTGAAGAATTTGTGGGCGTGATCAGTGCAACGGCTGAGTTTGGCTTATTTGTCACGCTAAAAGATTTATATGTTGATGGTATGGTACATGTCAGCCAACTCGGTGATGATTTCTTTATCTTTGATCAAGCCAGTCAAACGCTGGTTGGACAAAATCGTGGGCAAGTTTTTGGTTTAGGTGATGAAGTTAAAATCAAAGTTGCTGGTGTAAATCTTGAAGAACGCAAGATCGACTTTGAGCTTTTACAACAACTTTCTCACGCAGGGCGTGTGATTCGTAGTCGTGCACCACGTATTGCTAAACCTGTAGCCAAGGAAGAAGTTTTTTCTGAACGTCCTGCTAAAAAGACCAGCTCTGAACCTTCAAATATCAGTGATGATGGAGAACGCCTCATTCGAAAGAAAAAGCCCAAAGGCAAGCCTAGCTCTTACAGCAAAAAGCCTGCTAAAAACACTGCAACGAAGTCTGAAACGAAGACTAAGGATAAAGTGAAGAAAAAAGCGAAAAAGAAAAAGTCGAATGCTAAGACTCAAAGTGAATAATTGGATCTAAGAATAAGGGCGCTTCGGCGCTCTTTTTGTTTATAATTACCTAGAATTTAAAATAAAACTCATCATGTCTAAAAGCTCTTTTTCTAAATATTATTACCACAATTATGTGATTTTGATGATGGTTATCTTATTCATAAGTGGAACTTATAGCATTTTATTTTTAAATTTTTCAGCAACGCCGATGGTCAATCTGATTGCTCTGGTTATTTCAACCACTCTATATTTTACCATTAACCTGAGTTCGATGAATATTATTAGTTTGCAATCAAATTTTTAAAAGTTGGTTTGCTAGTATTTAAACAATAGGCGACTACTGCCGACATAATATTCACCATAAAATTATTAACCGAACGATGACGTGAATGATCTATTTGATGCAAATTTTTTAATTGGTCATTCACTGTTTCTATCAAACCACGTCGTGATAATAATTGCTTTTCAAATAATGTTTGTGACTCTTTCTGCTTCATATTTTTTCGTGAAGGTGTTAATAATTTTAACCCTCTTGCGATTAAAGCATCTTTTTTTGTTTTACTTAAATATCCCTTATCACCAAGCAGGATACCTTTAAATTCTGAAGTAAGCTCCTCAAGTACTGCAACATCGTGAACATTGGCTGATGTGACTTTTAAATTAATAATCTCTCCTAAGTTGTTGATCACAAGATGTAATTTAAAACCGTAAAACCATCCTGTACTACTTTTTCCACGATTCGCAAGGTCTTTAAACACACGATGTCGTTTAATTCTAAGATTATGACAAACAACAAGCTTAGTTGAATCAATGATACAAATTCCTGTATCTGCTCCTTTAATTTGATTAAAGAAACAGCTAAGTGCTTGCAAGCAACGAGGCATAATTTCAACAAAACGGTTATAGCTAAGAAGTTTAGGGAAAGCAGATTTCCAAAAAGGAATGACCATATGACAATAAAAATATTTAAAGAATCTAAATCCAGATTGGTGGAATAAAATCACGATTGTCATGATTTCAGATAAGCTTAGGGCAGACTTCTGTAACCTTAAATTTTGATGTGGAATGAGAGATTTTTCTAAAGATTCATCAAATATTTTGCAAAAATCATCTAAAAGACAAAATAATTCTGTAATATGATCCATAGAAAGCCTTAGGTTGTAATGTTTTGTCTTGAGAACCAATACGTTACAAACTTTAGGGCTTTTTTTCTACTCTTTTTTTGATCGAACTCAGGTTACCATTATTTTATATTTCTTTTATTTATCTAAAAAACAACTATGGGTAATTCCTAGAAACTGGAAAAACTTCAAAATCTCTCCTTTATTTCATAGCCTAATTTTATTACCCATAATTTTAATTCCAATATGTTGGATCAACTTTTCAAAAACTCTTCCCATGATCTACACGAAAATATATGGAGTACAAACTGTTGAAGTTTTAGAAGTAAATGTAAAAAAACTTACTTCCAAAAATGGCACAACTTATTGTTTATCTAATAAATATTCTTGTTTGCCTATTTTCAAAATAAATTATGAAGAATTTAAAGCTTATCAAAACAAAAAAGTAATTCTACAAATCTCCCATCAAAAAAGTTCACTTGGAACAATTATTCACTCTATCGATCATATCCACATCTCTGAAAAAAATAATTAATCAACTTTTCAAATATGCATGAACTCTATGCTAAAGTTTAAATATAAAAATAAAAGTGCATATATTGATGAAAAATATAATTCTGCTTACTCTCCTTGTTTCTGTAAATCTTTATGCAGAAGTGACATTTTCTACCTATCCCATCCCTAAAAAATTCAGCTCATTTTCAGGTAACATTCCTATGCTGAAAGGTAAAGGTTTTCATGAAATCAATAAACAGATTCAGAAACAACTCTTAATCAATGATAATACCCCCATCGAATTTAGTGCAGAAAAAATTTATCAAGACCACGAGCATTTAAGCATTCAAGTTCATCAAGAGATTTCAGGTGGTCGTATATATTATCGAGATAAATATTATGTGATTGATCTAAAAGATAAAAAACTGATGACTTTAGATCAAGTTTTAAAAAAATATCAGCTTTCAGCAACTACGATTTCAAAACAAATTGCTGAAGAACTTGAACCTTGTATAACATCCGAAGCTCAACTCAACGAAGAATGTTCAAGTGGTGATAGAGAATTCTTATATCGAGATTTTGCTGAAGATCGACACAGGGTCGACCTCAAAAATGCGGATAGTTTTTATCTCAAGAAAAATATTTTAGGCATCAGTTTTGATGCAGGTGGATTTTCCGTTCCTTTCGAATTTGGTCTTGAAAAATAAAACTTGTGAAATATGGGTGAATTATTTGAACAAAGCTTGATTTCCCACCTTAAAAGCCCTACATCTAACTATAACGAAACATATTTGGCATAAAGAAGACATGACATTAGAAAAGGCAACTTTGCCTGTACCAAAATTTGACAAAATTACTTTATCGCAACTGAAACAAAATATTGAAGCGTCTATTCAAGATGGACAAAACTTTTTAAATGAACTTACTCAAGTTCCAGAAACCATTCAAGAACAACTCAATGTTTTAGAACAGATTGATACCCTTGAAAATAACATGAGCGAATCTTGGGGCGTATTGTCACACTTAAATGCTGTGATGAATAATGCTGAGACTCGTGAAGTCTATCAAGCACTTCTACCGAGTCTAAGTGAATATTACACTCAACTTGGTCAACATGTGCCACTGTATCAAAGCTATCAACACGTATTTGACAATGCAGTATTTAACGACCTCCCTCCTGCACAACAAAGCGCAATAAAACTAGCTCTACGTGATTTTAAACTGTCAGGCGTGGCTTTAGAGGGTGAAGCCAAAAAACGCTACGCAGAAATTTCAGCACGTTTGTCACAACTCTCCTCTGATTTCTCTAATCATGTTTTAGATTCAACCCAAGCATTTTTCTTAGCTTTAAATGATGAGCAACTTAAAGGTTTGCCACAAAGCAGCATTGAATTATTAAAACAATATGGTCAACAACGTGAACTCGATCAAGCGGTTGCAACTTTAGATATTCCGTCTTATTTAGCGATTATGACCTATGCGGATGATCGTGATTTACGTGAACAGCTTTATAAGGCTTACACCACACGCGCTTCAGACTTAGCTGCTGATCCACAATATGACAATTCGCCTATCATGGTTGAAATTTTAAGCCTGCGTCAGGAAATGGCGAAACTTTTAGGTTTTGACAATTATGCAGAATACTCTCTTGCTTCAAAAATGGCACCTGATGTTGCAACTGTTAACCAGTTCTTAGTTGACCTTGCAGAACATGCACGTCTGCCTGCTGAAAAAGAAATTGCCGAACTTAAAACTATTGCAGCACAAGATGGCATTACTGAGTTACAAGCGTGGGACACGACGTATTATTCAGAAAAACTCAAAGTTCAACAGTTCAATCTTTCACAAGAAGATTTAAAACCCTACTTCCCTGCACCAAAAGTCATTCAAGGTTTATTTAATGTGGTCAATCGTTTATACGGAATTAATGTCATAGAACGTGAAGCACCGCTTTGGCATCCTGATGCGCATTATTATGAGCTTGAAGATCAGGGTTCAGTGATCGGTGGTTTCTATTTCGACCTGTATGCACGTAGTGGTAAACGGGGTGGTGCATGGATGAGTGGTTTCCGTTCTCGTATGCAAACTGAAAATGGCTTACAAAAACCGATTTGCTATATGGTTGGAAACTTTACACCACCAGTCGGTGATCAACCTGCACTACTCACCCATGACGAAGTCAATACTTTGTTCCATGAGTTTGGACATGGGCTACATCATATGTTAACTGAGGTAGATAATATCGCTGTGGCAGGTACACATGGCGTGGCGTGGGATGCTGTAGAATTACCAAGTCAGTTTATGGAGTTTTGGACATGGGACAAAGACAGTTTAGACTTACTGTCTGAACATATCGAAAGCAAAGTGACTTTACCAGAAGACTTGCTGAAAGCCTTACTGGATGCCCGTTTCTTCCAATCTGGCATGCAAACTTTACGTCAAATCGAGTTTGCTTTGTTTGATCTAACCATTCACAAACGTACGCCTGCTTTAAATGCAGAACAAATCCAAACAACTTTGGATGATATTCGTGAAAAATTTGCGGTTGCCCCAACCACAGCAACCAACCGTTTCCAAAATAGCTTTAGTCATATTTTTGCAGGAGGCTATGCCGCAGGGTATTACTCTTATAAATGGGCAGAAGTTCTTGCGAGTGATGCATTTGATCGCTTTGAAAATGAAGGTGTTTTTAATACACAAACAGGTCAAGAGTTCCGCAAAGCCATCTTGGCAGTCGGCGGTAAAGATACGGCTTTAGACGCTTTTGTCAATTTCCGAGGACGTGAGCCTAAAATTGATGCTTTGTTGCGTCATCAAGGTTGGACGAATGCCTCTAAAAACGCTTAAACTACGCATGTAAAATTAATTATGTGGTGAGTGTATGAATATCAAACGTCGTTTCATTGCTGGGGCAAAATGCCCAAGATGTGAGTCGATGGATCGAATCGTTATGCTCACCACTGACGAGGCTGAATGGATTGAATGTATCGAGTGTGATTATTCTGAAAATCGTCCTACTCATGTAGATGCGCCCGAGGAAACAGCACCCGATGAGATTGGGGTTATTCAATTCAAACCTCGTTCATCAAAATAAATTTGGATCGAACATGCAATTAGATACAAGAAATAATTCAAAATTAATATGGCTTATTGCTGGGGGATTGGTCGTTATTATCGCTTTAGCCAGCGCTTTATTTTGGCTTAAAGCAGATCAAGATCAAACAAAAACGGAAGCCACTTCTACACAAAAAGCACCTCCGAAAGCGACTGCACCACCACTGGCTCAACCTTTAGAACAAGCTGCCGTCTCTGAAGCCACAACACATACACTTGTAGATAAAACGATTTTAACAGAACCAGTTTCTGAGAATGAAAGCTTAGCAAAAGAAGAAATTGCAAAACTTGAAGACATTCAAAAACAATTACAAGATCAACAACAGTCTTTAGAGTCTCAACATGCGGATGCAGATCAGTTGATAAAGCTCAAAGAAGAACAATTAAAACTGCTCGAACAACAGCTAGCTGCCGAACAAAAACACTCTTAATATTTCGACCTAAACATCATTCAATGTAAATTGAATGATGTTTTTTTATTGAAAATAAATAAAGCATTACCTATAAAGTAAAGTTAAATCTTCAAGAAAATATAGGTTTACTCATTAAAGAAACATAGATAAATGAGAAGCTAAAAACACTATTTAAACAGTATGCTTATGACTATTTCTTAGTCGGAACTTTAATAGCATAAGACATTAAAAATACAGTGAATTTAATCCTTATATTTTCATTTATAATCAATTTTTCAATGGATACATTTAACCAGTAGAGTGTTTTCAATACTGTCAGTTTCTTTACTAAGAAGACGTTATTTCAACTTCCTATCAAAACAAAAAAGCACCCGAAGGTGCTTTTCTTAATAGTCTAGATTATTTATTGGCATACCAGTCAAACATGTTTAGCAAGTACGGTACGAAAGTGACGATCACTAAGGATGAGAACAATACCACGATTGGCAATATCCAGCGCTCATAACGATAGTAGAAACTTGTATATTTCTCTTTTGCTTCTGCATCGGCGGCGGCGACTTCTTCATCCCCGACCGAGAGCCGCGTCAGTAAGTGGTTCAATGCCACAGGTGGTGCAACATAACCAAATTCAAAGGCAACCAATACGATCATCCAGAAATGAATTGGATGGATGCCATTCTCATATGCAACCGGTGCTATCGTTGCAGCAACCAAAATCACCGCACCAAATGGATCCGTTGTCATACCAATAATCGCAAGTAACATTGCCAAGAATGCCAATGACAACATGATACTACCCATATGTGTAGGTACCATTGTGACGATTTCACTACGCTCAATCAGACCACCCATACTCGCAGAAAGCGCCATAAGAATGATCAAAGCACCGATATGTCCAACACTCTCAGACGAAGCAAACCAGATTGATTTACCAAATCCACGTTTACTTTCCGCATTAGTATTATGTGTGCGTAAATATTCTGACTTTTGCTCATGCTCATGCGCCAAAGCACTGTTGTACTGTGGTACTGGAACACGATCACCCAAATATTTATCAAACAAAATATAAGCCAAGAGCATGATAGGAAGAATCACAGGCGCAGTAAACTCATCCATCTGCGTATCCAAGCCATAGCTATAGAAACCTACCACCAATGCTGTAATGACCACATACGGAATAACTGGCACCAACGCTCTTAACATGCCAGGAACAGCAATTTTTGGTGAGTTAATACGGAATTTATCTTCAGCAAGATATAAAGATACCCCAAGGAAAATAAATGCAGTTAACCAGAATACATAAATACCATGATCAAATAATTCATCAGATGTTACATGACGACTGTCTAACATTGAGATCAAAATGACCAATAGACATGGACGTAATACAACCCCTAACGATCCTGACATGGCAGAAACTGCCAGTGCATATTGACGACGTGCACCAGAGTTCCACACTTCACGATAAATAATCGCACCTGCTGCCACAACGAAAATCCCTGAAGCACCTGTATATGCTGTTGGAATCGCAGCAGCAATCAAGATAATCCAAGTCAAGGTTTCAGGCGCAAGATTCCATGGACGTAAAATCGCAAGGAAAACATCCATAATTCGGGTTTGTGTTAATAACATCCCCGCCCAAATAAACAAGGCTAAGTTCAGGAAGATTCCAGAGAATTCCACCAATTGACCAAGGTAAATGCCTTGCCCCATTGGGTAGTCCATAAAGAAGGTAAATGAAATCCCAGTTAAAATTGCCATGAATGCATACAAAGGAATACTGATCAGTGAAAGTCCAATGTTGCCGCCTTCTTTGGCAGTTTTAGGAATAAAAAACAGTTGATATAAACTAATGAGCGTCAAACTCACGAAGAGTATCATCCATAAGTAATATCCCCAAATCGTTTCATACGTTGACTCTACCCCAGAATTAATCACAGACTGATATTGACTCCAGACCGAGTATGACAACAAGCCATTACCCAAAATCATGGCAAGTGAATACACTCTAAAATCAAGCTTGGTTGTTGGTGGACGCAAACTAATATGATGCATTTTCAATGATGCAGAGATCGCTGAAATCACAACCATCAATAATAAAATCAAGACACGGTTTTCTGTACCAAACTTAAATAGCCAGAAAAAGCCTGTTTCCATGGTACGGTAGTTACGAATAGAAGGATGCTGTTCCAAATGCTTCATTGACTTATCATAGAATGCAAATTTTTCTTCACATTCAGTTTTTGCAGCCATGAAAGATTGACGCACATCTGCTTCTGGTGTCACACCAAAGAAACTTGCATCAGGATCACTTGCTTCAGCTTTCATGCGTTCTTGAACGAGCGCATCAATATTGGGATTACGGTCACAACTTGGTTTCGTGGGTTCAGCTCTTAAAAAGGAATATTGCATTCCGATTTTTTCGTCACCATATAAGCGTTCGCCAATACGCAACATTTGCCCATGAATCATTTCCCCTGTACCAATTAACAAGGTCAATAAGAGAAGCATCAGGACGATAAAAGTTGAAATCCATTCTGTCCATATATGACCAATCAGTCCTAAGCCTGATTTTTTTTCTGTACTATC
Source organism: Acinetobacter defluvii (assembly GCF_001704615.3). NCBI lineage: Bacteria > Pseudomonadati > Pseudomonadota > Gammaproteobacteria > Moraxellales > Moraxellaceae > Acinetobacter > Acinetobacter defluvii. The sequence goes on along the minus strand of NZ_CP029397.2, from coordinate 564,022 downwards.
ATTCATGATAATTCCATTTTTATCTATAATCTTATAAATCTTTTATAAGACTAATATTTTTATAAGTTATGAGTTACTGAAACGTCCTCATTTCCTATTTTTATTTCCACTTCCAAATCTGCATGCTTTCTCAACAAAAAAGTATGGCAGCGCTACATTTTTTTTCGTGCATTTTTGTCAAGTATAAAGCGATAAAAGCACATTAATTTACTTAATCTATACATATTAATGAGTAATTATAATTAAAAACAATACCTTAATTGCATTCACAGCTATATAAAGCTTTTATTTATTGATCTTAAATATTGTCTTAATTTTTATAAATATCATTAAAAAATGATAAAGTGATTTGAATTTTAATGATTATTTTCTTTAAAGACTTGTCGATAAGCTAAATATGCAATTGCACAAATAGCCCCCCAAAACGCACCCACCAAATGAGCTTCTACCAATACAGGACTACCAATCAGTTGAGATGTTCCAATCTGTCCAAAAGTATTTTCCCAAATCAGTTTAACTACGACTAAGAACAACACCAAGACCGCAAAGTTGCGTTCTTTACGAAATTTTAAATAGAAAAAAGCCGCTGCCACATACAAGCCATGCAATATACCTGATAATCCTGCATAAGCTTCAATACTCGGATATAAATAATAAAAACTTAAACTGGACAAAGGCGCTAAAATAAGCAGTAGTAAAATAATAAAACGATTTTGAATATGGGGAAAAATAAAAGGCAAACACGCAAATGCAATTATATTTAATGCAAAATGTACCCAACCCACATGTACCCAATGGGCTGTCCACCAACGCCAAATTTCTGTAAAAAATGTATAACGCCAATAAATAAAATCAGATTGAAAAATTTGCAGACATGCAGAGATACACGCACAACTCGCGATGAATAGCATACGCTTATTGAACTGTATATCTTTCATATCAAGTCTCTCCAAAATAACAAGAAAAGCCGAGGCTTTTCTTGATTATAAATATAAAACTGGAAAGAAAATGTTGCTTTTTCGCTGTTAAGGCGTTGCTGCTTCCTGTGTAGACTCAGTTGGTGTTGAGCTTTCTTCTTGGTTTGGAGATGCAGGAGTATCTTCCGTTGCAGGAGCAGAACTTTCCGTTGCTGAATCACCTAAACCATCAAATAGCTCATCATCCCCTGTTGCACCTTGGTCATCCCAGAATACAGTCATGCCATCATCCCCAGCACGTACGCCAGTATGCTCAGTCCAATAACGGTCAGCAATCGCTTGTACCATTTGTCCTGCCATTGCATCAATTAATCTAAACTCGGGATTAACAGGTTTATCTTCTTCTCGAGATGCTGCATAGGTGCGTAATGCTTCACGAATACGTGCATCATCACCACTTGCTTGCGCTGAAACAGCGTATAAAGCATGTGCTAAGCGTACACCTTTTTGTTCCCCGATTTGCATGGACTGTTTTAATGTTTGATATGGATCTGGTTTGCCTTCATCCGCACCTGGTAACAATGTCCAAATTACGGCACGTGTCGCCATTGGTGCACCCCAAAATTTATTATTATCCAAACATGCCATACCACGTTCAACGATTGCAGCAATATCTTTCGGGACATTGGCAGCACCACCAGAGTTGATGTCATTGGTCATGGCTTGTAAGCCACTCAGCATCCCCAAAAGATAAATCGTTTGATCTAAATCTTTTTTCATCGTTGGACAAGAGTCGCCCAAAGTATATTTATATTTGGCTTGCCAACGTTCAGCAAATAATTGATAGCCTGTGTACTGACGATTTGCCGCCAATGCAGCCCAACGCTTTTGTTCTACACGAGCATCTTGCGCTTCTGACACCTTACCATCTTTAGACGCACGTAAGTAACGAAGTTCAGCATCCAAAGCACGATTTTCCGCACACATACCTGCTGCAGAATAAAGCAATACTGCCATACGTGTTGGATCAGCCCCCATGTCCTTGGTTGCCATAATCGCTGGTGTTAATGCATTGCCTGTTTGGCATGCCATATCAGCATCACCACCTGCTAAGATAGGTGGAACAATATGATTTTCACTGAAGCCCAAAGCAACATTTGCGCCTGACTTAATCACATATGAACAACCAGATAAAATAGATGAAGCAACAATAGCAGTCGCCATAAATTGCCCAATTTTGTGGACTTTAGACATACTTCCTGTCCTCTATGTAATTGTGTTTATGTCCTTTTTGCTTAAAATATCAGATACCTTACTTGAATAAAAGAGTAATTGCTCTAATTTTATCGGTATAATTTGCCATAATACATATAAAAATGAATTGACCGTATAATAGTGACTACTAAATTTTAGGCAAAAAAAAGTAGCATTGCGACGGTTCAGCACATGCTACTTGTTAAATGGTAAACTCTCAGGAGAGTTTATTCGTTTTAAGTTTTCTTTTATCTATCTGTTCCCTCAGCACAGTTCCTAGTCTTCCCACTACAATCGCAAGAATAATTGCGATCACTAGAAACAACCATTGTTGAACTTCAGTCATTTTGAAATCCTTCATTTGCTGTTGGTAGATTTAATGTACAGGTAAAATTAAAAATTAATAAATAAAATTGTCTAACAATCTTACTTTTAACTCCTTTTTTGTGATTTTAGTCTAACAATAATAACTAAATTAGCAAAAAACAATCTAACCATTTGTTTTTTAAATATTTTTAATATTCAAATATAATATAAAATGTCGAACAATTAAGCTAACTTTGCCTGTGTTTTTAACATTTTCCAGCTTTTTTGTGCTAATTGATCTTGCCAAACAATAAAACTTGAAAGTTTATTTGAATTAGAAACATCTTCAACATAGATCACAATATAAAAAATGTGATCAATCATTTGCTTTATTTTTACGTGTTGTATCTTCTGATTTTGCACAAATTTAAGCGACCAAATCTGTCCATCTAATTGTTCAAACTGTGCAACTTGCGGTTTTAGACTGAACATATAACCTGAAACAGTCAAAAGTAAGACACAAGGTAACCACAGCCATAGGGTTAAGATTGGGTAGAGAAGAATTATAATGGCTACACCCAAAAAAAGCTGAAACCATCGCCAATATCGGCTTGGTTTCAGCTTAAAACAGCGATAAGGTTCAAGATTAACCATGGACATATTGTTTAAGTTTAATAATAAGTTGTCTTAATTCTGGTTTTGGAGGCTCAGATACTTCCATAAACCAATCGAGTAAATCTGGGTCTTCTTGGTCAACCAATTCTTTAAATAAAGCTTTTTCGGTTGCGTCTGCCTGTAAATAATGTTGTTTTACATAAGGATCAAAATAAACATCAATTTCTTTCAAACCACGACGTGCACGATAAATAACTTTACGTTCTTCCAAAGTTAATTCTTCAAACATTGATTTCCCCGAAGATAATTGATGTGACTAGTTTACCTTATTCCATGATAAATACCTGTGTATTTATCTAGATTGACCAAACTTATCATTTTCATCCATGAAATGAGCATTCACCTCATTGAGAACAAATTCATGTTCAATTAATTTGTAAATATTAAACAATGATTTGGAATAAAAAACATGCAATCAGGATCAATTCGACCATTGGCAAATATGCTACCTCGTAACTTATTTAATGCTGAACATGAAGCATTTCGTGAAACCGTACGTAAATTTTACGAAAAAGAAGTCGTGCCAAATATTGCTAAATACGAAGAACAACAACATGTTGATCGTGATTTATGGAACAAAGCAGGTGAAATGGGCTTACTGTGTGCAACCATGCCGGAAGAGTATGGTGGCTATGGCGTAGATCGCCTTTACAGTATGATTTTAATTGAAGAACAAGCCTATGCAATGGATTCTTCAACAGGTTTTTCTTTACATTCAGATATTGTAGCCAACTACATCAATAACTTTGGTAATGAGGAACAAAAGAAACATTGGTTACCTAAAATGGCATCAGGCGAAACAGTGACTGCGATTGCAATGACCGAACCTGGCACAGGTTCTGATTTACAAGGCGTACGCACAACAGCCGTTTTAGATGGGGATGAATATGTTATCAATGGTTCGAAAATCTTCATTACCAATGGTTATTTGTGTGACATGGCTGTCGTTGTGTGTAAAACAGGCAATACAGACAAAGGTTCTGCTAACTTATCTTTGATCATTGTTGAAGCTGACCGCGCAGGATTTAGCAAAGGTAAGCCACTCAATAAAATCGGGATGAAAGGTCAAGACACCTGTGAGTTATTCTTTGAAGATGTGCGTGTACCTAAAGAAAATTTATTAGGTATGGAAGGCATGGGCTTTATCATGCTGATGAAAGAATTGGCATGGGAGCGTATGTTGGTAGCGATCATTTGTCAAGCAGGTGCAGAAGCTGCATTTGCACATACCGTTCAATACACCAAAGACCGTAAAGCTTTTGGCAAACCGATTGGGGCATTCCAAAATACACGCTTCAAACTTGCTGAAATGCGTACTGAAATTGATTTCTGCCGTGCTTATTTAGATCGCTGTATGGAGCTTCAACTCGAAGGTACACTTGGTGTCGATGCAGCAGCAGCAGCGAAATATAAAATTTCTGAACTATTCTCTGAAGTCGTTGATGAGTGCCTACAACTACATGGAGGTTATGGCTATATGCTTGAATACCCGATTGCACGCGCTTATATCGACAACCGTGCAAATCGTATTTACGCAGGAACCAATGAGATCATGAAAGAATTGATTTCACGTTCTTTATAATCTAAAACAGATTGAAAAATGGAGCTTTTAAGCTCCATTTTTATTCAAATAAATAAAACGATTAAGATACTAACTTTGGTTTCTTGCTTGGCTGGCTCTCACGTTTATGAAACTTCAACACACCATCTTCAAATTTCGCATTTTTGAGTTCTTTACGATCAGCAAGGTAATTATTGGTGACTTTCCAAGGTGCATGTTTACCTTGTTTCGGCATTACATCAGCCGCACGCGCGATATAACCCGAAGTTAAGCTACCCATTACCGTATCTTCCATCAACTCAGTCGCATCACCTTGAGGAATGACCTCATCGAAGCCTTTTTTATCCATATAATTTACAAGGCGACTGATATATTCAGCTGCAATATCAACCTTGAGTGTCCAAGAAGCATTAATATAACCAATAATCAATGCCATATTCGGCACATCACTGACCATCACGCCTTGATAGAGCATGTGTTTAGACGTATTCATCGGTTTACCATCTATTGTCGCTTTGATACCACCTAGAATTTGGATTTCTAAACCTGTTGCTGATACGATGATGTCTGCATCTAAATGTTTACCAGATTTAAGTTGAATACCATTTTCGGTAATTTTTTCAATTTGGTCTGTTTCAACACTTGCTTTACCAGAACGTAAGATTTTGAATAAATCACCATCTGGAACCACACATAAACGTTGATCCCATGGATTATAAGTTGGAGTAAAGTGTTTCATATCCACTTTACCTTTTAACTGCATTTCAATTGATTTAAGTAAAAACTTACGCAATAACTTCGGTTGTTTTTGTGCGATCGCATAAATACCGCGCTGCATCCCAATATTACGCGCACGTGTTAACTTATAAGAAACATCTTCTGGCAATACTTTGCGCATTTTCTCATAAACAAAGTCAATCGAAGGAATCGATGCAATATAAGTCGGAGAGCGTTGCAACATCGTAACATGTTCAGCACCACCTTTAGCCATTGCAGGTACAAGTGTAATCGCAGTTGCACCACTCCCAATAATGACTACTTTTTTGCCTGTATAGTCTAAGTTTTCAGGCCAGAATTGGGGGTTTACAAATTCACCTTTAAATGCATCTTTATTTGGGAAATCTGGTTGATAACCTTGATCATAATTATAATAACCTGTACAGCCTACAACAAAATTTGCGATCCAAGTTTGCATTTTTTGATTTTCATCTTCAATTTCTACAACCCATTTTTTTATTGAAGAATCATAGTTGGCAGTACGTACACGATGTTTAAAATGAATTTTATCTTTAAGTTTAAACTCTTCAATAACTTCGCCAACATAGCCTTTGATTGCCGCACCATCCGCCAGAACATTGGCTTTTTGCCATGGTTTAAAGTTAAAACCAAAAGTGGACATGTCCGAGTCTGAGCGAATACCAGGATATTTGAATAAATCCCAGGTACCACCAAAGCTTTCACGGCGTTCAATAATTTCAAAAGAACGTTGCGGTGAGTTTTTTGAAAGATGTGCAGCTACACCTATTCCTGAGATCCCTGCACCTACGATAAGAATATCAACTTGCTTTTCCATTTTCTTTTTATAACCTTTAGAAGAGTACATTTTTATTAAAGCACAAATCTGACAATACAAAATGTCAAGTTTGCATTTTTCTGACAGAAAACATGTCAGTTCAGGACATTTTTGGTATTTTGTCTAACAATCAGTAATTTTTAAACATAAAAAAAGGTCGGTATAAACCGACCTTTTTCAGAACAACCGAAGTTCTTAGCGAAGTATTAGTTTACTTCACGATCCACAAGTTCTACATAAGCCATCGGTGCAGCATCACCTGCACGGAAACCAGCTTTAAGAACTCGGAGATAACCGCCGTTACGTTCTTTATAACGAGGGCCAAGAACGGTAAATAATTTACCAACAGTTGCTGCTGAACGAGTACGAGCAAACGCTAAACGACGGTTTGCAACTGTATCGTTTTTAGCTAAAGTGATTAAAGGCTCAGCAACACGACGTAACTCTTTCGCTTTAGGAACAGTAGTTTTAATTAACTCATGTTCAAACAAAGAATTCGCCATGTTTTGGAACATCGCTTTACGATGACTGCTTGTACGGCCTAATTTCACACCACTATTACGATGACGCATGGTGATAGTCCTACTTAATTAACGGCTACGATAGGCAAAACGATCGTCCATACGTAAACTAGCTGGTGGCCAGTTTTCTAAACGCATGCCGAGTTGCAAGCCTTTTGAAGCCAGAACATCTTTGATTTCAGTCAACGATTTTTTACCTAAGTTCGGAGTTTTTAACAACTCGACTTCAGTACGTTGCACTAAATCACCGATGTAGTAAATATTTTCTGCTTTCAAACAGTTAGCAGAACGAACAGTAAGCTCTAGATCATCTACTGGACGAAGCAAGATTGGGTCAACTTCCTCACGAGGCTCTTGAGCAACAGGTGCTTGATCTTTCTGAAGATCAACAAAAATTGCAATTTGTTGTTGCAAGATTGTTGCCGCTTTGCGGATTGCTTCTTCTGGATCAACAGTACCATTGGTTTCAAGATCAATGACCAATTTGTCAAGGTCTGTACGTTGTTCTACACGCGCATTTTCTACGGTATAAGACACACGCTTGATTGGGCTATAAGAAGCATCTAATTGTAAGCGACCTACTGGGCGAGTTTCGCCTTCAGGGAAGCGCGAATCAGATGTTTCATAACCACGACCTTGAGCAACTTTCAAGCGCATTTTCAATGAGCCTGTAGCACTTAACGTGCCGATCAAATGTTCAGGGTTAACCACTTCAACATTATGTGGTAAACGAAGATCAGCAGCAGTAACATCGCCAGGACCTTGTTTCTCTAATGTTAAATATGCTTCATTTTGATCGAACAGCTTAATAGACAATCCTTTTAGGTTCAGCAAGAGCTCGACGATGTCCTGCTGCAAGCCTTCTAAAGTACTGTACTCGTGCTCGACACCTTCTATTTCCACTTCAACCACAGCTGCGCCAGGTAAAGAAGATAATAGAATGCGACGTAAAGCATTCCCAAGAGTATGACCAAAGCCACGCTCTAAAGGTTCTAGAATCACTTTCGCCGAGGTCCCGCTTGCCGCTTCGACCTTGATCGCTTGCGGAGTAAGAAACTCGTTTGCAGTACGCGTCATTATTGCTACCTCAAGGATTATTTAGAATACAATTCTACAATCAAGCTTTCGTTGATTTCAGCAGGTAAATCAGAACGATCTGGTGCAGCTTTAAAAGTACCTTCAAGTTTTGAATGATCTACTTCAATCCAAGAAGCTGTACCACGTTGAGCAGCTAATTCAATTGCGTTTTTAATACGTAATTGTTGTTTAGCGCCTTCGTGAACTGCGATCACGTCACCCGCTTTAACTTGGATAGACGCGATGTTAACACGACGACCATTTAAAGTGATTGAACGGTGAGATACAAGCTGACGAGCTTCTGCACGTGTAGAACCAAAGCCCATACGATAAACAACGTTATCTAAACGGCTTTCAAGCAATTTCAACAAGTTTTCACCAGTTGCGCCTTTTACACGAGCTGCTTCTTTATAGTAATTACTAAATTGACGCTCTAACACACCGTACATACGACGTACTTTTTGTTTTTCACGTAATTGTAGTGAGTACTCAGATTGTTTTCCGCCACGCGCCTGACCATGTTGACCAGGAGCCTTAGCATGTTTTTTAGTTTTGACGTCAAATGGTTTAACGCCAGATTTTAATTGCAGGTCTGTCCCTTCGCGGCGAGAGAGTTTGCATTTTGGACCAATATAACGAGCCATGAATGTTTCTCCTTACACGCGACGTTTTTTAGGTGGACGGCAACCGTTGTGCGGAATTGGAGTCACATCGGTAATGCTGTTAATTTTATAACCCACTGCACCTAATGCACGAACCGCAGATTCACGACCTGGACCAGGACCTTTTACAAGGACGTCCAAGTTTTTCAAACCGTAATCTAAAGCAGCTTTACCAGCAACTTCAGCAGCTACCTGAGCAGCAAACGGAGTTGATTTACGTGATCCACGGAAGCCTTGTCCACCTGAGGTAGCCCAAGCCAATGCATTACCTTGACGATCGGTAATCGTAACAATGGTGTTATTAAAAGAAGCGTGAATGTGTGCAACACCTTCAGAGACGGTACGAGTGACCTTCTTGCGTGTGCGTGTATCTTTAGCCATCTTTTAGCTTCCAGAAATCTTATTTCTTAATAGGTTTGCGCGGACCTTTACGGGTACGTGCGTTAGTTTTGGTGCGTTGTCCGCGAACAGGCAAGCTGCGACGATGACGAAGACCGCGGTAGCAGCCTAAATCCATTAAACGTTTAATGTTCATGGAAATTTCGCGACGTAAATCACCTTCGGTCGGAACCTTAGCAACTTCAGCACGAATCGCATCAAGCTGAGCATCATCTAATTCACGAATCTTAGTTGTTGGTGCAATGCCTGCAGCAGCTAAAATAACTTTAGCAGTATGACGACCAATACCAAAGATATACGTGAGAGAGATAACAGCATGCTTGTTATCCGGAATGTTTACACCGGCAATACGAGCCATTCAAATTTCTCCAAAAAGGCAGTAGAGATAATCAACCGCCCCACAAAATCTTGAGGGGCGGATAATAACCCAATTAGCCTACTGAAATCAACAGGTCTTAATTAAATTAACCTTGACGCTGCTTATGACGAGGTTCAGCGCTACAAATTACGCGAATAACCCCATTACGACGGATAACTTTACAGCTACCACAAATTTTCTTTACAGAAGCTTGTACTTTCATGATGAAACCTCTAAGTGCGCTTATCCCTTAGGATGAGCAGTCGTTTTTCTCATTAACGTTTGATTGTCATACTGGCGTGAAGTGAGATGTGCTTGTAGCTGAGCCATAAAGTCCATCACAACAACGACTACGATGAGCAATGATGTACCACCAAGATGGAACGGAATACCAAATGAACTTTGTAGAATCATCGGCATTAAACAAATCACTGTAATGTAAATCGCACCAATAAACGTCAAACGATTAAGAATATGATCTAAGTAACGAGCAGTTTGCTCACCTGGGCGAATACCAGGTACATAAGCTCCGCTGCGTTTCAAGTTTTCTGATACTTCTTTAGGGCTAAATACAAGTGCCGTATAAAAATAACAGAAAAAGATAATTAACGCACCAAAGAGCACCAAATACAAAGGTTGTCCAGGCGACAATACGAGTGCCAAATCTTGTAGGCTACGTTTTACGATTCCTGCATTTGGATCAGCACTACCTAACCATTGTCCTAAACTTGCAGGGAACAACAATAACGAACTTGCGAAAATTGCTGGGATTACCCCTGCCATATTAATTTTCAATGGTAAATGTGTTTGCTGTGCAGTGAATACACGTCGACCTTGCTGTTTTTGAGCATAGTTAACAGGTATACGGCGCTGCGCTTTTTCAATAAACACAATAGCGGCCAGTACAGCGACAGAAAGCAATCCAAAGATAGCCAAACCGATTAAGCTCGATTGACCATTATCTACTGAAGTAAATGCTTGGATGACTAAGTTGGGTAAACCTGCAACAATACCTGCGAAGATAATCATCGAGATACCATTACCAACCCCACGTTCTGTAATCTGCTCACCTAACCACATTAAGAACATCGTACCTGCGACTAACGATGTTAGCGCGGGAATGTAAAATGCTAATCCAGAAGTCAAAGTAATGCCTTGACTAATGAGACCTGCACACATCCCAATACCTTGCACAAATGCGAGTAATAGTGTGCCGTAGCGTGTGTATTGATTTATCTTACGCTTACCCTGCTCGCCTTCTTTCTTTAATGCTTCCAGCGAAGGAACAACCGTAGACATAAGCTGCACGATAATCGATGCAGAAATGTATGGCATGATCCCTAACGCAAGAATTGACATTCGTTCTAATGCCCCGCCTGAGAACATATTGAACAAGCCTAAGAATGTGCCTTCATTAGCCTTGAAAAAACGTTCTAAAGCGACATTATCGATACCTGGTAGCGGAATATGCGCTCCTAGTCGAAAGACCACCAATGCACCAATTAAGAACATTAATCGGCGTATAATTTCACGGTATTTCACATGAAATGGTTGACCTTTCATCATATTCACATGACCTGAAGAACTAGGAGACATACTCACTCGCGATTACTCCTCGACTTTACCGCCAGCAGCTTCTACAGCAGCTTTAGCGCCTTTAGTCAAAGCAACACCTTGTACAGTGAACGCACGAGTAATTTCACCAGAAAGAACGATACGAGCACGTAACATATCTTTACGTACAACATTCGCAGCTTTCAAAGTTTCAAGTGAAACGATATCACCCTCAACTTTAGCAAGTTCTGACAAACGTACTTCAGCAGTTTTCAAAGCCATTTGGCTAGTGAAACCGAATTTAGGTAAACGACGATATAACGCAGTTTGACCACCTTCAAAGCCTGGACGAACGCCACCACTTTTACGTGATTTTTGACCTTTGACACCACGGCCGCCGGTTTTACCAACGCCAGAACCGATACCACGGCCTAAACGACGATTTTCACGTTTTGCACCTTCAGCAGGTGCAAGCTCATTTAAACGCAGAGTCATGGCTTATTCCTCTACACTAACCATATAGTAGACTTTGTTGATCATACCACGGTTAGAAGGAGTATCTACCACTTCTACAGTATGACCAATACGACGCAGACCTAAACCTTGTAGGCAAAGTTTGTGATTTTTCAAACGATGCGAAGAAGATTTAGTCTGGGTAACTTTAATCGTTTTCATGATTGATTACCCTAAAATTTGTTCTACTGAAAGACCACGTTTCGCAGCTACTTTCTCTGGAGAAGTCATATCACGCAAACCATTAAAAGTCGCGTTTACAACGTTTGCAGCGTTTGTAGAACCATAACATTTAGTCAATACGTTACGTACGCCAGCAGCTTCAAGCACCGCACGCATAGAACCACCAGCAATTACGCCAGTACCTTCAGATGCAGGTTGCATGAATACACGGCTAGCGCCATGACGTGCATTGATTGGGTGTTGTAAAGTACCGTCAACAAGATCAACAGTGATCATGTTACGACGTGCAGCTTCAAGTGCTTTAGAAATAGCAGCTGGAACTTCACGTGCTTTACCGCGACCAAAACCTACACGACCATTACCATCACCTACCACAGTTAATGCTGTGAAAGAGAAGATACGACCGCCCTTAACAACTTTGGCTACACGATCAACGGCAACCAGCTTTTCAACAAGACCTTCGTTTTGTTCAACTTTAGCCATGATTAGAACTCCAAGCCGTTTTCACGAGCAGCATCAGCCAAGGCTTTGATACGACCATGATATTTAAAACCAGAACGGTCAAATGCTACTTTAGTAACACCAGCAGCTTTAGCACGTTCTGCGATTAAAGCACCTACTTTAGTAGCTGAGTCTACATTACCTGTAGTGCCACTACGTAAAGATGCATCCAAAGTAGAAGCTTGCGCTAATACTTTGCCACCATCTGCTGAAATAACTTGCGCATAGATGTGACGCGGCGTGCGGTTTACACACAAACGAGTCGCACCCAATGCACGAATGTGCAAGCGTGTGCTTTTTGCACGACGCAAACGGGATTGTTTCTTTTCGTTCATAAGAACCTCGCGCCTTATTTCTTCTTAGCTTCTTTACGAAGTACAACTTCGTCAGAATAACGAACACCTTTACCTTTATATGGCTCTGGTGGACGGTAACCACGGATATCTGCAGCCACTTGACCTAAAGCTGCTTTATCAGCAGATTTAAGTACGATTTCAGTTGCAGTTGGAGTTTCAGCAGTTACACCTTCTGGAAGGTTGTAGTCGATTGGGTGTGAAAAACCAAGGTTAAGGTTAACAATGTTACCTTTAACCGCAGCTTTATAACCAACACCAATCAGTTGTAACTTGCGTTCGAAACCTTCGCTAACACCTTTTACAAGGTTGTTAAGAACAGCGCGAGCAGTACCAGCTTGCATCCAAGCGTCTTTCGACTCAGCTTTAGGAGCAATTTGAAGTTGACCTTCTTCCTGTTTTAGCTCGACCAGCGCATGCAGGTTGAAAGACAACGTACCTTTGCTGCCTTTCACTTCGACCTGCCGGCCGTTCTGAGTAACTGTTACACCATTTGGTACAGTTACTGGGGCTTTAGCCACACGAGACATGAGGAATCACCTATTAAGAAACAAAAGCAATAACTTCACCACCGATGCCCGCAGCACGTGCAGCGCGATCAGTCATGATGCCTTTGCTTGTAGAAACAATTGCAATACCTAAACCTTGCTTAACGCTCGGAAGTGCATCTTTACCGCGATACTGGCGTAGACCTGGACGGCTTACACGCTTCACAGTTTCGATAACTGGTTTGCCTTCGAAATATTTTAAAGTAATAGTCAAAGTAGCTTTGCCTTCATTGTCAGCAACTTCTACATTTGAAATATAACCTTCTTGTTGAAGTACGTTCGCAATCGCAACTTTCAACTTAGAGTTTGGCATAGAAACAGTTTGTTTCTTTGCCATTTGTGCGTTACGAACACGTGTTAACATGTCGGCAACGGTATCTTGCATACTCATTTATAGTCGCTCCTTACCAGCTTGCCTTAACAACGCCCGGTACATCACCTTGCATTACTGTGTCACGTAATTTGTTACGGCTTAAACCGAACTTACGGAAGTAACCATGAGGACGACCAGTTAAACCACAACGGTTACGAAGACGTACTGGAGATGCATTACGTGGTAATGCTTGTAACTTCATCATCGCATCGAAACGTTCTTCATCAGAAGCATTTACGTTTGCAATCGTTGCTTTTAATTCAGCACGTTTTGCAGCGTATTTAGCAACTGTTTTTTCGCGTTTCAATTCGCGATTAATCATACCTTTCTTAGCCATATCGACCTCTTATTTGAATGGGAAGCCGAAACCACGCATAAGCGCACGGCCTTCGTCATCAGTGCGAGCAGTCGTAGTAATGGTAATGTCCATACCACGAATACGATCGATCTTATCAAAATCGATTTCAGGGAACATGATTTGTTCCTTGAGACCCATTGAGTAGTTACCACGACCATCGAATGATTTCGCAGAGAAACCACGGAAGTCACGGATACGAGGGATCGCAATTGAGATCAAACGGTCTAAGAATTCGTACATTTGTTCGCCGCGTAAAGTAACTTTACAACCAATCGGCCAACCATCACGGATTTTGAAACCTGCGATAGATTTACGAGCTAAAGTAAGTACTGGTTTTTGACCAGCAATAGCTTGCATATCAGCTAAAGCGCCATCTAACAATTTCTTGTCAGCTGCAGCCGCACCAACACCCATATTAATGGTAATTTTTGTGATGCGAGGAATCTCCATCACGTTTGCCAAGCCAAGTTCTTCTTTTAACTTAGCTCGGATTTCGTCGTTATAACGCGTTTTAAGTCTGGCCATAGCCTATTTCAACCTATTACTTCGCCACCGCCACTGATTCACCATTTGACTTGTATACGCGAGTTTTCACGCCTTCAGTCACTTGGTAACCAACACGGTCAGCCTTTTGGGTTGTAGCATTAAAAATTGCCACGTTTGAAATATGAAGCGAAGCTTCTTGTGTAACGATAGCGCCTTCAGCACCAGTTGCACGGTTCGGCTTTTGATGCTTCTTAACCAAGTTAAGGCCTTCTACCATAACACGGTCATTAGAAACAGACAGAACAGTACCCTGTTTGCCTTTTTCTTTACCTGCGATCACAATTACTTGATCGCCTTTTCTAATCTTAGCCATGATTGCCTCTATTTATAGAACTTCAGGAGCCAATGAAATGATTTTCATGAACTGTTCAGTACGAAGTTCACGAGTCACTGGTCCGAAAATACGAGTGGCAATCGGAGCCTTGTTGTTGTTCAAAATAACTGCAGCATTATCATCAAAACGGATCACAGAACCGTCTGGACGACGAATACCGAATTTAGTACGAACTACAACTGCATTCATCACGTCACCTTTTTTAACACGGCCACGTGGAATTGCTTCTTTTACAGTAACTTTAATAATGTCGCCAACAGAAGCATAACGACGATGTGAACCACCTAGTACTTTAATACATTGTACGCGGCGAGCACCACTGTTGTCTGCTACGTCGAGCATACTTTCGGTTTGAATCATTGCCCTACTCCAAAACCGAGTCGCATCACCGGTCGCAATTTCGAAAGGCTCAAAGAGTACTCGAAATTGATCGATGATGCAACAAGAACGTTAATTACTCAGCAGCAGCTTCAACTACTTCAACTAAAGTCCAAGACTTAGTTTTAGACATTGGGCGGCTTTCTTTGATGCTTACAAGATCGCCAGTTTTAGCAACATTGTTCTCATCATGAGCGTGTAATTTAGTTGAACGGCGGATTAATTTGCCATACAACGGGTGTTGAACGCGGCGTTCGATAAGAACAACAATAGACTTGTCCATTTTGTCGCTTACCACTTTACCTGTTAACGTGCGAACTGTTTGCTCACTCATTGTGCGTTCCCCTGTTTTTCGGTAAGGAGGGTCTTGATGCGAGCAATTGTCTTACGAGTAAGCGCAACTTCATGCGATTTACCCAACTGACCAGTTGCTTTCGCCATGCGAAGACGGAATTGATTCAACTGTTGCTCATCAAGCAAAGCCACCAATTCTTCTACCGATTTTTCACGTAGATCTTTAGTTTTCATTACATCACCGTCTTAGTAACGATAGTGGTTTTAAACGGAAGCTTAGCTGCTGCAAGCGTAAACGCTTCACGAGCCAATTCTTCGCTAACACCATCCATTTCGTACAAGATCTTACCTGGTTTGATTTGGCAAACCCAATATTCCACAGAACCTTTACCTTTACCCATACGAACTTCTAAGGGTTTTTCAGTAATTGGTTTGTCTGGGAAAACACGGATAAAGATCTTACCACCACGTTTAACACGACGACTGATTGTACGACGACAAGCTTCAATCTGACGCGCAGTCATTTGACCACGTTCGATAGATTTAAGCGCAACAGTACCAAAAGATACAGTGCTACCGCGATGTGCTAGACCTGTGTTACGGCCTTTTTGTACTTTACGGAATTTAGTACGTTTAGGTTGCAACATGGATTATTCTCCTTTTTCAGCAGAACGATCATTGCGACGACCACGACGCTCTTGACCTTCACCACGACCACGACCACGTTTAGCTGGACGCTCTTCAGCAGGAGCAGGGTTCATGACTTGTTTCATGCCACCTAAAATCTCACCACGGAAAATCCATACTTTAACGCCGATCGTACCGTAAGTAGTCTCAGCACGCATAGTAGCATAATCAATATCAGCACGAAGTGTATGTAAAGGTACACGACCTTCACGGTACCATTCAGTACGTGCAATCTCTGCACCACCTAAACGGCCTGAAACTTCAACTTTGATACCTTTAGCGCCAGCACGCATTGTGTTTTGTACCGCGCGCTTCATAGCACGACGGAACATTACACGTTTTTCTAATTGAGAAGCAATTGCTTCAGCAACTAGACGTGCGTCTAAGTCTGGACGATCAATTTCATTGATACTTACTTGCGCAGGAACACCCATAATATTGGTAAGTTCACGCTGTAATTTCTCAATATCTTCGCCTTTTTTACCGATCACGATACCTGGACGAGCAGTGCTAATTGTTACTTTAGCAGCACCTGTAGGACGTTCGATAAGAATATTGCTGATCATTGCATTCTTAAGTTTTTTAGTTAAAAACTCACGAACTTGCAAATCTTTAAGCAAGTATTCAGCGTATTGTTTCGGATTCGCATACCAGTTAGCGTTATGACGTTTCACAACACCTAGGCGGATACCGATTGGATGAACCTTCTGACCCATATCAAACCCCTACCTTAACGGTGATGTGACAAGTACGCTTAGTAATACGATCTGCACGGCCTTTCGCACGTGGCATAATACGTTTAAGGCTCATGCCTTCATCAACGTAAATCGTAGTTACTTTAAGATCGTCTACATCTAAACTGTTATTATGTTCAGCGTTTGCAATTGCAGATTCCAATGCTTTTTTAACCAAAACCGCAGCTTTTTTGTTGCTGAAATTAAGGATATTAAGCGCGTGAGCAACAGATTTGCCACGGATTAGGTCTGCAACCAAACGAGTTTTTTGTGCCGAGATAGCGGCACCGCGTAATTTAGCAGTTACTTCCATCATAGCACCTATTAACGTTTAGACTTCTTGTCAACACCGTGACCACGATAGGTACGAGTTGGCGCGAATTCACCTAATTTATGACCAACCATATGTTCAGATACAATCACTGGAACATGGTTACGGCCATTATGTACAGAAATTGTTAAACCAACAAAATCCGGGAGGATCATCGAACGACGCGACCAAGTTTTGATCGGCTTACGAGAGTTACTCGCTACTGCCGCTTCAACCTTAGCGAACAAGTGCGCATCGACGAATGGGCCTTTTTTCAGAGAACGAGGCATTGTCAGATTCCTTTACTTGTTACTTAACGCGACGGTCGCGAATGATCATCTTAGTCGTACGCTTATTGGTACGTGTCTTGTACCCTTTCGCTTTTTGACCCCATGGGCTTACAGGTTGAATACCTTTATTACGCCCTTCACCACCACCATGTGGATGGTCTACTGGGTTCATCGCCATACCACGAACGGTAGGACGAACGCCACGCCAGCGTGATGCACCTGCTTTACCAAGTGAACGAAGGTTGCTTTCTGCATTAGATACTTCACCTAATACAGCGCGACATTCAACGTGTACTTTACGCATTTCACCTGAACGAAGACGAATGATTGCGTAAGAACCGTCACGACCCAACAATTGAGCAGAAGTACCAGCTGAACGCACTAGTTGAGCGCCTTTACCGATTTTAAGTTCAATGTTATGTAGTGTAGAACCGATTGGCATGTTGCGAAGTGGCAAGCAGTTACCTGTACGAATTGGAGCATCGTTACCAGATTGTACTTTATCACCAGCGCGAAGGCCTTTAGGTGCAATGATATAACGACGCTCACCGTCAGCATAAAGCACAAGTGCGATATGAGATGTACGGTTAGGATCGTATTCAATACGTTCTACAGTTGCAGGAATACCATCTTTGTTACGTTTAAAGTCAACAAGACGGTAATGCTGCTTATGTCCGCCACCAACGTGACGAGTCGTAATGTGACCGTTGTTATTACGACCACCAGTACGTTTTTTAGCTTCTACCAACGGAGCATAAGGTGCGCCTTTGTGAAGATGGCTATGAACCACTTTCTCTACAAAGCGACGCCCTGGAGACGTTGGCTTACATTTTTGAATCGGCATAATTTTCGTCCTTATTCCGCTGCGCTTTCAGCGGTATCGCCCAAGTCAGCCATTTCGACATCTTGGCCAGCTTTCAGGGTGACGTATGCTTTTTTAACATCAGAACGACGTCCTAATGTACGACCAAAGCGCTTAGTCTTACCTTTAGTGATCGTTGTGTTAACTTTAACAACTTGAACACCAAATAATTGTTCAACTGCTTTTTTGATTTCAAGTTTGTTTGCATCAAGTGCAACTTTAAAAACTTGAACACCAGCAGCTTCACCTAAAACTTGTGCCTTTTCTGAGAATACAGGTCCTTTTAGGACTTGATAGATACGTTCGTTGTTCATCCGAGTTCTACCTCAATTTTCTTAGCAGCAGCAACAGACATTACAACTTTATCGAACGCGATCAAGCCAACAGGATCGATCCCAGCAGCATCTACCACATCAACATGTGGAAGGTTACGTGCAGCTAAGTATAGATTTTCATCTACAGCTTCAGTAACGATTAATGCGCGAGTAGCGTTCAAGTCGTTAAGTTTTGCAAGCAATTCTTTAGTTTTAGGCGCTTCAACAGCAAACTCTTCAACCAATACAAGACGATCTTGGCGAACAAGTTCAGCTAAGATACATTGCATTGCACCGCGGTACATTTTACGGTTAACTTTTTGAGACCAATCTTGTGGACGTGCAGCAAAAGTTTTACCACCACCAACCCAGATTGGGCTACGAATAGAACCAGCACGAGCGCGGCCAGTACCTTTTTGACGGAATGGTTTTTTACCACCACCAGCAACGTCTGCACGTGATTTTTGTGCTTTTGAGCCTTGACGACCACCAGCTAAATAAGCTGTAACAACTTGGTGTACAAGTGCTTCATTAAAGTCACGACCAAACGCAACTTCAGACAATTCAACAGCAGAGCCGGAAACAGTTTTTAAATTCACGTTATTTCCCCTCAGGCCTTGATCGTAGGACGAACGATAACGTCGCCACCAGTAGCACCAGGAATCGCACCTTTAACAACTAGAACTGAACGTTCAGCGTCAATAGATACAACTTCAAGACCTTGTACTGTTACGCGCACATCACCTAAGTGACCAGGCATTTTCTTACCTTTGAATACGCGACCAGGAGTTTGGTTTTGACCTGTAGAACCTAAAACACGGTGAGATACAGAGTTACCATGTGTAGCATCTTGCGTACGGAAGTTCCAACGCTTAACACCACCTTGGAAGCCTTTACCTTTAGATTGACCAGTTACGTCAACAATCTGACCCACTGCAAACAAATCTACACCGATAGTTCCACCAACTTCACGACCTTCAAGATCAGCTTCTGTAGCACGAAACTCTTGAACCAAACGGCCAGCAGCAACACCCGCTTTCGCAAAGTGACCTTTTTGAGCGTTAGTTACGCGAGATTCGCGACGTTCACCAGTAGTGATTTGAATCGCTTGATAACCATCAGTTTCAAGCGTTTTGATTTGAGTGATACGGTTAGGATCAACCTCAATCACTGTTACAGGCACAGAAACACCAGCATCTGTAAAGATACGTGTCATACCGCACTTGCGACCGACTAAACCAATAGCCATGTGCATAAACCTCTAAAAAAGCGGCTTAATTAACTTAGAGCGTTAATTAACCGAAAGCCTTAACCCAATGCGATCTGAACATCAACACCAGCTGCAAGATCCAACTTCATCAATGCATCCACAGTTTTGTCTGTAGGTTGAACGATGTCGATCAAACGTTTATAAGTGCGGATCTCGTATTGGTCACGCGCATCTTTGTTTACGTGTGGTGATGTCAAAACGTTAAAACGCTCGATGCGAGTAGGCATCGGAATTGGACCACATACTTGTGCGCCAGTACGTTTTGCTGTTTCTACGATCTCTTGAGAAGATTGATCAATTAAGCGATGATCAAAAGACTTAAGACGGATACGAATTCTCTGGTTAGACATACCAGTTAACTCCAAGCCAAATATATAAAGAATCACTCCTGACGCATCTCACCCTACTAAAAAGGCAAGTGTCAAGAGCAGTGAATTATCACTAAGGTCGTGATCGATGCCACGACTGTAACGATCTGAATGACTTTCTTGGACATTCAGCCCTTCCTATCGAAGGGTCGCCCATTATAGCGACTGTTTAACGCTTAAGCAAACCTATTTAACCGTTTTTCTTTATTTAGGTCATTTTAATTGTAAATCTACATTGATTATTGCTTAATCACTTCACTCTATCTTTAAAACAAAATCGATTGCATGATTAAGTAGCATATTTCCCATTTGGTAATCCTGCTGTTGAGAGTGCCTTAATGTATTCAAACTCTGTAATGATGCATTATTAAACACCCTATTTTCTTCTTCGTGGTCTATAAAAATATTTAAACTATGTGGAGTAATTTCAGGGTGAAACTGAAAGCCTAGGACATTTTTACCGATTTGATAAAGTTGATTCACGCATGCATGATTTTCTGCTAACCTGATCGCACCTTTAGGAATATCAAAGGTTTCACTGTGCCATTGCATCACCTTCATTCGGTCTGGAATCTGAAATACATTTTCTAATACAGGCTGACTTCTATTGATTAAAGTCCAACCAATTTCTTGTATAGGATTGCGACTTACATTTGCCCCTAACGCATTTGCAATGAGTTGCCCTCCTAAACACAAGCCTATGGCGGGTTTTTCAGTCGCCAAATAACGTCGAATCCATCTTTTTTCGATTTTTAACCATGGATAATTTGCTTCATCATTGACACTCATTTCACCTCCCATGATCATCAGTAAATCAACCTCATCGACATGCGGTAATGCATCTATGTCTAATTGTGAGTCTAGTGGCAAAGCAAAAAACTCTGTGGCGGTAATTTCAGCACCCATTGCCTTTAAATACGCATAGCAACTGCCAAAGCCTTCGCCTGCAATATGTTGAAAATAATGGACTTTCAAATTTCTCATGGGCTTCACCTATTTTTATTGTATGTGTGCTTGACACAATCCAACATTGCTAGAAATACAAAAGCTAAAATGCAAAAACGAAGCCAATATTGAGTTTGGTTATTAATTTTGACAAATTATTGCTTTGTGGCTACGGATGAATATGGTTTGCTAAGTGTCATATTTTTTCTTGTTATTTTGAGTGACACTGTGAAACTAAAACCACAAACTGCATTAATCCATGCCCCACGTAAAGCCCCACAATATATAAATACAATCCAAGCTCCCCTGTATCGTGCATCAACAATTATTTTTGAAAATACCGATGCCCTGTTCGATCGTCATTGGACAGATGATTATGATTATAGTTATGGCACCCATGGCACCCCTACGACCTTTACTTTGGGGGATAATATGGCACAAATTGAGGGGGGGAAATATTGCTTACTAGCGCCAAGTGGGTTGTCTGCCATTAACCTCGTCAATTCATGCTTTTTAAGTTATGGCGATGAGGTTTGGGTTGCGGATAATATTTATGGTCCCAATATGGAACATTTACGCAATTTAGAATCACGTTATGGTATTCAGATTAAAGTATATAATTCAATTGATGTTGAAAGCTTCCAACCAACTCCCAAAGCCAAACTGATTTGGTTAGAAGCTGCAGGTTCGGTCACCTTAGAATTTCCAGATTTGGTTAAACTTGTAAAAAAAGCCCAAGCACATCATCTGTTGACAGCTTTAGATAATACCTGGGGTGCAGGTCTAGCTTTTAATGCCTTTGATTTTAGTGAAGAGCATTTATCTGTCGATATTTCAGTACATGCACTAACCAAATACCCTAGTGGTGGCGGTGATATTTTAATGGGCTCTGTGGTCACACGTGATCAAAAATTACATCATCAATTATTTCGTATGCATGCAATACAAGGCATTGCAATCTCTGGAGATGATGCTGCTCAAGTGCAACGTAGTTTAGCTTCTATGCGAATCCGCTACGAACATCAATCAAAAAGTGCCTTATACCTTTTGAACTGGTTAAAAACACAAAATACTTTCGCTCAAGTTTTACATCCTGCTGATCCTGAGAATATCAGCCATCCTTTCTGGAAAGCAACTTGTCAAACCGAACAGAGTGCTGGCTTGGTGAGTGTTATTTTCCAACCTGAATATGAGATAACCACTGTTCGTAGATTTTGCGATGCATTACAACTCTTTAAACTCGGCTTTAGCTGGGGTGGTCCGGTCAGCCTTGTCATGCTCTATGATTTAAAAACTATGCGTGTTTTGCCACAACAACACTTACAACAAGGGGTATTGGTACGCTTTTGTATCGGCTTGGAAGATACCGAGGATTTGATCCAAGATATTCAACAAGCTTTAAAAACCATCACATAATAAAACCAGAGAGAATAATAGACTCAAGTGTGTCTATTATTCTCTTTTACCAGCTATTCATTGTTTTTCAGTCTTTTAAATGATTAAAATCAAAGTAATGAGATTACATATAACGCTTTGTTTTAGCATTGTAAAAATAGTTAAAAATTAAGCACAACTTACAATTTGTATGTTAAAAAATATTCCAATAACATCAAAATTTTATATAGAAAATAGGTTCACTTATGGCAACGCCACTGGTTATTGCAAAAAAAACATCTAATATCACACAAAACATTGTTTTACATTCTCAATTTGCCAACCGTCACGGACTCATCGCAGGGGCAACAGGAACAGGAAAAACGGTCACCCTAAAAGTTTTGGCTGAAAGCTTTTCTCGCATTGGTGTACCTGTATTTTTAGCGGATGCAAAAGGCGATGTATCAAGTATAGCCAAAACAGGTTCAAGCAATCCAAAGTTTGATGAACGCATTAAAAGCTTAGGTATCGATCAGATTCCGTTTGCAGCTTCACCCACTATTTTTTGGGATCTTTTTGGTGCGCAAGGACACCCAATCCGTACTACAGTTTCAGAAATTGGTCCTTTACTGCTTGCGCAAATGCTTAACTTAAATGAAACCCAAGAAGGTGTGCTCTCTGCTGTTTTTAGGATTGCAGATGATCAAGGTTCATTACTAATTGACTTTAAAGACCTTAAAGCGATGCTGACGTATGTTAGTGAAAATGCAGCCGCACTCAAAGCAGAATATGGCAATCTTTCACCCGCAAGTTTAGGTGCAATCCAGCGCAATCTTTTAGCTTTAGGTGATCAAGGCGGTGATAAATTCTTTGGTGAACCTAGCTTGGATATCATGGATTTTATTCAAACTGACTCCAATGGTCATGGCTACATCAATTTATTGGCGGCTGATAAATTGATGAATACACCTAAACTCTATGCAACTTTTTTACTTTGGATGCTTTCAGAGCTGTTTGAAAAATTACCTGAAGTGGGTGACATGGACAAACCTAAACTGGTGTTTTTCTTTGATGAGGCACATCTATTATTTGATAATGCCAGCCCAGCTTTGCAAGAAAAAATTCAACAAGTGGTACGTCTGATTCGCTCTAAAGGAGTGGGGATTTATTTTATTACACAAAGTCCGCTCGACATTCCTGAGGATGTACTCGGGCAACTGGGTAATCGAATACAACATGCTTTGCGTGCCTTTACACCAAAAGATCAAAAAGCCGTCAAAACTGCTGCAGATACTTTCCGTGCCAATCCAGAGTTTAAAGTAGACCAAGCCATTACCGAACTGGCGGTAGGTGAGGCTTTAATTAGCTGTTTGGATGAACAAGGCACACCACAAATTGTAGAGCGTGGTATGGTAATGCCTCCTTACTCTGCATTTACTCCAATCAACCCAGAAGAGCGCAAGGCATTGATAGCGCAAAGTATTGTTGCGGGTATCTATGAAAATGAAGTTGATCGTGATAGTGCCTATGAAATGTTACAACGCAAAGTAACGGAGAGCGCTCAACAAAAAATTGCCTTTGAACTGGCAGCGCAGCAAGCAAAGCAGCTTGAAGAAATCACTAAGCAACAATTAAAACAACAAGAAGTTGCAGCAAAACAACAAGCCAAAGAGCAAGAACGTATTGCTAAAGAACAGCAAAAGGAAGCTGAACGCGCAGCAAAACAACGTGAAAAACTGACCCAAGATATTGTAGGTACTTTTGCAAAAAGTGCAGCACGCAGCCTAGGTGGTAGTACAGGACAAAAAATTGTTCGTGGCTTACTTGGCTCACTATTTGGAAAAAGATAATTTCTATTTATTTTAATACCAATAAATCATTATTAATTAAGAAGTAACCTATTATTCCTTAATTTTTTAATGGTTTTTTATATTTAGCATATTGCAATTTGCTTATTAAAAATGTATTTTAAATACATCTTATAAAGCCAGATAAAAAGGTCTAGCCATGACACCACAACATATCGAATTAGTAAAATCTACAGTGCCTGTGCTACGTGAAAATGGCGTTGCATTAACACAATATTTTTATAACCGCATGCTGACCAATAATCCTGATCTCAAAAATATTTTTAATATGGATCACCAAAGTTCAGGTCGCCAACCTCGCGCACTTGCAGCTGCAGTTTTGGCTTATGCTGAAAATATTGAAAATCCAAGTGTCTTAGCAAAAGCTGTTGAACACATTGCGACAAAACATGTCAGCTTAGATATTCAAGCAGATCAATACTCTATTGTAGGTGAAAATTTATTACATTCTATTAGTGAGGTTTTAAATGTTCCTTTTGAATCTGACTTGATTGCAGCATGGAAAGAAGCTTATTTACAGCTTGCAGATATTTTAATTAATGCTGAAAAAGCAAAATATGACGGTTTAGCTACACAAAATGGAGGCTGGGCTGGTTGGCGTACTTTTGAGATTTCTGCGATTGAAGAAACGGCAGAAGGCAAGAAATTTACCCTTAAACCCCAAGATGGCAATACGATTCCTGCATCAGAGCCTAAATATTATATTTCAGTAAAAGTTCAGGTACCGAATCACGACATTCAACAACCACAACAATTTACATTTGCTGAAGCACAGCAAGGCAATGACTATCAAATTGTGGTAAAACCTGAACAACAAAAAACTGAGTTTTCTGTGGCAAATATTTTACTTGACCATTATAACGTGGGTGACACCGTTCAAGTAACCGCACCACTTATTGGTTAATCTCTTTTGCTTACAGAAGTAGGTCAGTCTTGTATTGACCTACTTTTTTTTACTGTTTATTATAACTCGATCTTTTCTACGCACTCCCCTTCTTCCCACAGTATTGTTGATAAAACTAGTCGGATTTATCGCCAAATTCTTTTCTTTTCAAGAATTTTCACGTTAACATGGCTTTAAGTTAATGAATTGAAAGTGCTATGCAGTTAAATAAATTTACTGATTATGCTTTGCGTCTAGTCTTATATACCGCACGACCTAGAGATACGCCTTATACCATTGCTGAGATTGCAAAAGATTTGAAAGTGTCAGAAAACCATTTGGTTAAAATTGTGCATTTTATGGCTAAACAAGGATGGCTCATTACCACACGAGGTAAAGGTGGTGGAATTCGCTTAAATCCTGAAGTTAGCACTCTACGACTCGGTGCAATGGTTCGTATTTTGCAAGGTGAGGCACCTATTGTTGAATGCAATACCCCCCCTTGTGTTTTACGTCGTCGATGTGGATTAAAAGGTATTTTGGATAATGCAGTTGAACAGTTTTATCAAGTTTTAGATCAATATACCGTTGCCGATGTACTAAGCCGCTCAACGAATGTTCCAACTTCAAAGCAATCAGCGATCGAACTTATTCAACTTTGATTTGAGTTTCAGTTTAGACATTTTTTGAATTTATTCTCAGAAATTCGTAACACAGAGCGTGATGATTTATACTAAAGCTAATTTTTAGTTTGAAGTTGAATTATGCATCGCAGCAGTGGAAAGTCGAAAAACAGTAAAACAGCAAATGCGCCTCGGCAAAAAATTAGCTACGAAAAAAAAGTAGATTCCGTTATTTCTGAATATGCAAGCACCGCCTTAAATTGGTTGCGCAAAGCTGAGTTCTTAATGAGCGCACCAAAACTCGACTTGTGTGTAGAAGATACAGGTTATGAAGTTGCATTTGCAGGACGCTCAAATGCTGGTAAATCCAGTGCAATTAATGCGATTACCAATCAAAAACAATTGGCTCGTGCCTCTAAAAAGCCTGGTCGCACTCAAATGATCAACTTTTTTAGTCTAGGTAACCCCCACCAACGTTTGGTCGATTTGCCAGGTTACGGTTATGCAGCAGTACCTGAAGCAATGAAAATCGTTTGGCAAAAAGAACTAGAAAACTATCTTATCCATCGTAAAAGTTTACAAGGCTTAATTTTGCTGATGGATATTCGCCATCCACTACAACATTTTGATGTGATGATGTTGGAATGGGCATATTCTCGTCAACTATTTGTGCATGTATTACTGACCAAATCTGACAAACTTAATCGTGGTCCAGCCAATAAAGCCTTACTAGAGGTCAAACAAGAATTGAAGAAAATGAAATTAAATTTTTCGATTCAACTGTTTTCATCTTTAAACAAAGAAGGTTTAGAAGAGTTAGCAAGTGTGATGGGGGGACGTTTGAATTTTACTTTAGATAATCCAACAGGTTTTGATTTGGACAGTATTCCTGAAGCATCAGCAGATGATATAGAAGATGAGATGGAGGACACGAACGCCGCAGAACTCAATGAAAACCCTAACAATAATCTAGATCAATTAAAATAATTGTATAATTGTCCGACCAAATCCATCACCTATTGATATTGGAATGTCCTAAATTGCTAAGAATAATTTAGGGCATTTTTTTATACTAGAAGAATGTGGAATCAAATTAAAAAAATTAGGACAGTACGATGAAGTTATTCTCTCGTTTAAAAAATAGTAAGATTGGATCGTCTATTCAATATCATATCAAACCTCGTAAAGTGAAATTTGAATGGCAAGAAACGCCTGTGGATTGGATTCCAAATCAACCTTTTGCAAGTTATTTCATTAATGAAATTCACAACATTTTACCTGCAGGTGAGTTTTGGTTTTGCCGCTTATATAACCGAGTATTACCAAGAGTCACAGACGAAAAACTTGCTGAAGATGTTCGTGCTTTTATTCGCCAAGAAGCCATGCATGCACAAGCCCATACCTCTGCCAATAAAGAATATCTCACTGTACGTAACATTGATATTCAACGTAATTTAAATCTCATGGATTTTTTATTTGGAAAGTTATTAGCCGATCAACCTCTAGGCATTCATGTACCTAAAGCTTTAGAACATCAATGGGATTTATTTCGTTTAGGTATTGTGGCAACCGTTGAACATATGACCTGTGTATTAGGTAAATATGCACTTTATAATAAAGAATGGGAGCGACTTGGTGCAGATGCCAATATGCTAGATTTGGTAAAATGGCATGGTGCAGAGGAAATTGAGCATCGTACAGTGGCATTTGATTTATATCGTCACCTCGGTGGTGGTTATATTTCCCGTTATTATCAAAGTGTTATCGCTATTATTGCTATTTTAGGTTTATGGGTAGATGGTGCAGCACATATCATGGGACAAGACCCACGCTTTGCAAATAAAAAACCTGCATTTTACAAACCTTGGATATGGCGTGAATGGGCAAGTATTGCACAAAAAGATAATCGCATTATGCCTCATCCGCTTTGGCTCGTGTCGCAACAGCTCGGTTATTTAATGCCGTGGTATGATCCTGTGCATGAAGCAAAAACAGAAGATGCGATTGCCTATTTAGATCAATCTCCTGCTGCTAAGCGTGCATTGCCTCAAGCAGCTTAAAGTACTAAAAAATAAACCATATAAATTCACTTTTATATGGTTTATTTTTTGTTAAATATATCACATTTATTTATAATTTCAGTAAATAAGCCACAAGATAACTTTACTGAGAATGAAAAATTTATTCGCTATTTTTTACCAGTTTTTTCAAAAACTCGTGCACCGTTCTTCTGCATCAACCACTCGCAGTCATGTTGCATCTACAAAAAGTGAAAATAAAATTTCGTATTCCGAAGATTTAATCCCTTCTTTAAAAAATGATCATCAGCAATTGATTGCACTGTATATTCAAATCGATCAACTCATTCAAACACAAAACTTTGATGATATTCAAACAGCTTTAGCCACCTTAAAAACTGAATTCAATCGTCACATCATGCAAGAAAATGTCAGTTTTTATTGCTATCTTGAGCAACAGTTTGCAGAAAATGAAAATCACTTAGAAACAGTGAAAGAGTATCGTAAAGAAATGAATGGCATTTCACATGCTTTTGTCATGTTTATTAAAAAGTGGCAAACTCAGGTAATTTCACATGAAAACCTAACCATTTTTCAAGCAGAATACGCTGCGATTGGTGAAGTATTAACACAGCGTATTCACAGTGAAGAAAATCAGCTTTATCCGCTTTATCAACCTTCCCTATGAATTGTAGCTGCTTGTCTTTTCAAGCGTTTTAGTATGATGGTCAACCACCACACTGATCATCATATCACCTTGCACATTGACCACCGTTCGCACCGTATCTAACAAGCGATCAATTGGCAATAAAATCGCAATTGCTTCTGCAGGTAAGCCCACAGATTGTAAAACCATAATCATAGTGACCATCCCTGCACTCGGGATACCTGGTGCACCGAGTGAAGCAATCATTGCAGTTAAACAGACAATAATTTGTTGCGCAATGCTTAAATCCAAGCCCATCAGATTTGCAATAAATAAGGCGGCAGCTGCTTCATATAAAGCTGTCCCATCCATATTGAGCTGTGTCCCAAGTGGAATGACAAAGCCTGCGGTTTGCGGACGTACACCCAAATTTTGCTGCGCACACTGCATAGACAATGGCATGGTCGCTGAACTAGAACTGGTTGCAAATGCGGTGATTAATGCTGCTCGTGCACCTTTGAAAAAGGTGATAGGACTCATTTCCCCAAAAACCCATAACAATAGTGGCAACACTACTGCCCCATGAAAAATCGTTGTGCCTGTCACCACCGCAGCAAACTCTGCCAAACGACTCAAAATCGAAATATCTTCTGTAGAAATGAGTTTTGCCAATAATGCAAAAATACCAATCGGTGCGAGTTTCATTACCCAACTCACCAAAAACATCATGACTTCAAAAAACTGTAAACTCAATACACGAATACTTTTAAATTTATCCCCACCTTTGACCAAAGCTGCACCCAAAAATAGTGCGAAGACCACCACTGCCAAGACATTGCCTTCCGCAAATGCTTTAAATGGGTTAATCAAGGTATTTTGAATAAAATTGGTAAAAAAAGAGCTTGGCGTTAATGTGTCTGGGGTTTGATGGTTAGTCATGGCATCTTGAAACAATGCAATATCTACGCCTTTACCCACATCAAATAAATGCGCACAAGTAAGACCTAAAATCAGTGCCAAAGTTGTGGTGGTTACACAACAAGCTAAAGTAATTTTCCATGTACGACTGAGCTGCCCACCTGCTTGTAGGTTAGAAACGCCGACCACAATTGAACTAAAAATCAGAGGGACGAGCAGCATTTTCAATAAGCCAATAAATATACTACTGGCAATGCCTAAGAGATAAATACTGCTGTCAAAAAATTGTGTAGCGGGAAACAGATTAAGTAAAAATCCAAATGCAACACCTAAAATTGCGGCAATTAAAATTTGCGTATTTAAGCTCATCTTCACTGACTATTTTTCTTTGCTTGCATGCACTATGCCATTGAAAGCATGAACAATCGAGCGTTTTTTTGTGACAAGTCTCATCTTAAAAATGCAAAAGCCATCAATCATGATGGCTTGTATAACGTTGTTATATTTTAACTTTATTGATTTTCTATTTCACGTACACGCATCAAGCCTTCTTGCACAGTACTGCATACCAGTTCGCCATTTTGCCACATACGCCCAAAGTTTAGCCCACGAGAATTAGCACTAATAGTTGCATCCATATCGTAAAGCATCCAATCATCCGCTTTTACAGTTTTATGGAAATAAATCGTATGATCAATACTGGCACATTGCAAACTTGGAGATAGATAGTTCAAACCATGCGGACGTAGTGCTGTCATCATTAACGTATAATCTGAGTAAAAAGCCACAATCGCTTGGTGTAATGCAATATCATCTGCCAAGGCAGGCGCAAGTTTGTCATGCGTGCGCAAATAATGCGCATATGAGGGTGCTTCTGGCTGAGGTTGAAAAGGATTGCTGATCGTGGTTGGACGAATTTCAACTTGGCGTGGACGCATAAATGCTGTACGAATATTTTCTGGAATAAAACTGACTAAATTCTCTTTTAATTCTTGCTCAGACTTTAACTCTTCAGGTTTTGGATATTGTGGCTCTGCAATTTGATAATCTAAACCATCCTCTGGCGTTGCAAAGGATACCATCGCTGAAAAAATCGTACGCCCATGTTGAATTGCTCGAACCTGACGGCTTAAAAAGCTTTTTCCATCACGTAGCTTATCTACTTCATAAATAATCGGTGCATTAATGTCACCCCCATACAGAAAATAAGCATGCAAAGAGTTCACGGGACGATCAGCAGTATATGACGCTGCACGCAATGCTTGACCCAAAACTTGCCCACCAAAAACTCGTTTACCTACGAGATTTCGGCTTTGCCCACGAAAAATATGCGCTTCAAGCTTTTCTAATGTGAGTAAATCAATGAGTTCTTGGGTTAAAGCATTCATATAAAACCTATTCTTATTTAGGCTGTAGTGAAGTAAAATTCACGACATACCTGAAAGCTGTGAGAATACTGAGTATTTTGCCATAATTTCAGAGTATTTTACTAAAGTTTCATAAACAATATCGTCACTTATTTTTTTGTTATAATTCTTCACTATACGATTTTTAACGATAAAACCGCATAGTATGATGATCCTTTGTCATAAAATAACACACGGTTTTTACAACGTTTTTAATTTTAGTTTTATTGCATCAACAGTATTTCTTAGGAACTAGGAGTCAATATGTCCAAGAATGGTTTTGGTCAAATATATCGTCGGCTTTCCAGTAAGCTACTTGACCTCGTGGTCACACCACATGTTCTTGGAGAAGTTCCTAGCACAGAAACTGCACTCTTAGATGATGATAATCAATCTGATATAACGACACAAACACAAAAACTCGTGTGTTATGTGTTACAAAATTATTCACGGAGTAATGCACTAGTTGTTGATGCAGAAACTCGTCGCCTAAACCTACAACCCGCACTTGATCCAATTGTGCTAGAAAATCACAAAGAAAAAGCTGCAGTTTTATTTTTACAAAATAATGATGATGCACAATTCTTAGGGCAACAATCCCATGCTTACCCACCTCGTTTAGTGCGTCTGATTGAGTTTATTGAAAAACATCCTGATGTAGACATTGAACTGATTCCTGTGACTGTTTTGTGGGGACGCTCACCAGATAAAGAAGATTCTTGGTTAAAACTTTTGTTTACAGACACTTGGGCGACCCCGAGTAAAGTCAAGCAGTTGATGAATATCGGCTTACATGGTCGTCAGTCTTTTCTTGAGTTTCATGAAGCAAAATCATTACGTGAATTAGTCGATTTTGCTAAAACGCAACATCCGAATATTTCACCCACAACCTATATTATTAACCAGTTGAATGACTATCTAGATCGTCAACGTGAAGTGATTCTTGGTCCTGACCTTTCTGACCGCCGTAACGTCATGCTGACTTTAATCAAGTCACCCGATGTACAAGATGCCATTCGTAAAGAAAGTATTCGCTCTAAAATCAGCATGATTGAAGCTGAACGTAAAGCGATTGGCTTTGTGAATGAAATCGCCTCTGATTATTCTTATTCAGCGATACGTTTTGCCGAAGTTGCACTGACACGTTTATGGACCCAACTTTATGATGGTGTTGAAGTACATAATTTCAGTACGGTACGTGAGTTGGCGAAAGACTATGAAATCATTTATACCCCATGTCATCGTAGTCATATCGATTATTTGTTGTTGTCGTATGTGATCTTTAAACGTGGCTTAATGGTGCCGTATATCGCTGCAGGTGATAATTTAAATATGCCATTTGTAGGTCAATTATTACGTGGTGGTGGGGCGTTCTTTATTCGTCGCTCATTCCGTGGTAATGCGCTTTATACGTCCGTATTTAAAGAATATTTATATAGTATTTTATCTCGCAATACACCTTTGGAATATTTTATTGAAGGTGGCCGTTCTCGTACTGGTCGTTTATTGCCGCCTAAAACAGGCATGTTGGCAATGACGGTACATGGTCATTTACGCGGTAAAACCAAACCGATCGCTTTTGTACCCACCTATATCGGTTATGAGCGCTTAATGGAAGGCGCAACCTATGTGGGGGAAATGAATGGTAAACCGAAGGAGTCAGAGTCTATTTTCGGTATTATTCAAACCTTGAAAAAGATTGAACGGATTTTTGGTAAAGTGCATGTCAACTTTGGGGAACCTGTTTTTCTAGATGATGTATTGAAAGCACATGGAGCTGATCAAGTTCAGATTGAACATAATGATGACCCGATTCCAGATCAAGTGTCTGATGCGGTAAATAGTTCAGCCCATATGATTTTGGAAAATATTAACCGTGCGGTCGTGATTAACCCCGTTTCGCTCTTGTCATTGATCTTATTGGCAACGCCTAAGCATACGTTAGATGAAGAGATTTGTGAAAAACAACTCGACACTTATCGCAAGCTATTAACCGCTTTGCCGTATGATGAACGCACACAAGTAACACCATTGTCTGGTAAAGAAATCATTGCTTATGGTCTAAAACTGAAACTGATTAAACGTGTTCAACACGTACTTGGCGATATTATCGCGATTGAAGACAATCAAGCCATTTTACTGACCTATTTCCGTAATAACATTTTACATGCCTTTGTTTTACCATCATTAATTGCTGCTTTGGTTGAGCATAATGGTAAAATCAGTAAGGTGGATTTACTCAATGTAATCCGTACCTTGTATCCATTCTTAAAAGCTGAATTATTTTTAAAGTGGAATAATAGTGAAATCAATGCACAAGTTTCTGAGTATGTGAATGCTTTGGCACAAGCAAATTTGATTTTTGTGGATGATGCAGACTTTATTTATAGTCCAACACCAAATTCAGAAGATCATAATCAGCTTGCAGTGTTGGCAGAGCCTGTGCGTCAAAGTCTTGAGCGTTATTACATGACTTTGGCGCTCATCACGCAACGTGGTTCGGGCAATATTTCAATTCGCCAGGTTGAAGAGCTGAGTCATCTTGTTGGTCAGCGTTTGTCTGTGTTGTATGAGTTCAATTCGCCAGAATTCTTTGATAAAGCCTTATTCCAAAGCTTTGTGAAAGTCTTAACTGAGCAAGGTTATATCAAGACCAATGAAGACAATGCGATTGTATTTGATGCGCAATTCCGTAATGTTGCACAATATGCCAACTTGGTGTTGGATGATGTGACTTTGCAAATGCTTCAACACATTACGTCGTTTACCGATGATGAATTAAAAGCTGCGTTAGATGCTTTAGCTGCGCAACAAGCGAAGAAGCGTTTAAAACGGAAGAAGAAGTAAGATTCAGAGACTTCCTCTCCTTTTAGGAGAGGTATCTTTTAATTGATTTATCTAAAATTAATGATAAAACCTAGAAAACACTAAAAAGCGACTTTTTTCTAAGTCGCTTTTTTATAGCAATATTTCAAATAAGTGATCAAATTCTATAGATTATCTT
Source organism: Acinetobacter defluvii (assembly GCF_001704615.3). Classification (NCBI taxonomy): domain Bacteria; kingdom Pseudomonadati; phylum Pseudomonadota; class Gammaproteobacteria; order Moraxellales; family Moraxellaceae; genus Acinetobacter; species Acinetobacter defluvii. The sequence continues at coordinate 530,264 of NZ_CP029397.2, read as the reverse complement.
GATAGTATTTCGCATAGTGCCCATTATGTTAAATACAGTATTTTTTTATAGGAAAAATTAAAAATATTAACAATAGATTTATTACCTAAAAGATAAATTTTCTCTTATATATGCAGAATTTTTTTCATTATCAATAATTAATCTATCAGCATAGGCTTCTTGCATTACTTTGATTAATTGGTGTCTCTCCTCTCCTTTTAGTGGAATCTTATTGGGATCTAAAACTATTTCTCCAGCTAAGGTCATGTTGAATGTCATTTTTAAATTTTCTTTCTTAGTGTTATATGATAAAAAAGTATAATACTGCCCTATTGAAAATCTCATTTTTCCAAAATCGTTTTTTATAGGCTCCCCACCATAAAAGCTCATAATTTGAGTAGCTACTTGCATGCATTTTTCTGATGAAATATTTCCATTGTATTCATTAGTTGAGATATCCATTAAGAAATCACTAATGTCATTTATATCACCAAGATTTTCTATAATTTCATATAATTGATCAGCTATATGTACGATATTTTTATTAGAAAAAGAAGGTAAAGGATTCCAAACATGTCTGAGTAATGTCTGAATCGTTTGTGTTTGATACATGTTAAAAAATCGCTCAAAAGACAATAAAAGGTTTGGAATGATTTAAAATTAAGATTTTCTAAAATTAACATAATACACGTTATGCGAAATTCAATGTATTTATTGTTTAATAATCATAATTTTAAAATCCATCAAACAACTAAATTATCAATAGTTAAGCTATTTAAAGGATTTTTCTCGTTCCACGCTTATCATTTAAATAATGTTTCACAGATTTCATCAGATAGATTCAAATACAGTTTTATAAAACAGCCTGATCAATTAAAATAATTCTGTTACAACTTAAACCCATTCACTACTATTCTGCGTGCAAAAATCCTTTTCCCACTCTCCCTCTCACTCTCCAAAACCAACTCAGGCAACCCAAATTCTCGCTGAATCTTTAAAATCATTTCATGCAAAGGCTGGGGTTGATTATTGGTACAAATATAAGACTTTTCAGGATGTTCCACGTGAAGTAAATGCGCTAAGAAATTGGCAAGCTCATCGATATGAATCCGATTTGACCAATGAATATTGGGATACGTTTTTGTAGTTTCAGCTAACTTCAGCATTCTCACTGTAGACGTCCCATAAATCCCAGTTGGACGTACAATCACACATTCATTGGGATAAGCCTGCTGCCATAACTGTTCCATTTTTAAAAGTAAATGACCTTGTTCATCACTTGGAATCGCTGGTGAATCATCATTGATGATTTCACCGTTATTCTCACCGTAGACTCGTGTGGATGACACCACGATAATCCGTTTAATCGGATGATTGCTTAAAGCATTTACAATGGGTTGGACAGAATCCACATAAGTCTGCTGATACGATTCAACTGAACTTAAAGTCGTATGTCGAGATGGCGCAAGCAGGACATAAACCACATCAATAGATTTAATGTATGACAAATCAAGTTGCTGAATATCCTGAATCAAATGCTCAGCAAAATCATCCTCTTTCGGACTACGACTCACTGTGGTAATTTGGTGATCTTGTTGAAATAATTGTTTAGCAACACGCTGCGATGTTTTACCATAACCGATAAATAGAATATGCATCAAATGACCTATTCTGAACACTGATCCATCAAGATCAAATAAACCTAAGTTGAGGGGACATGGCTACCGTCCATCAATTGCAAGGGGTTGGCAATGCCGCCGCTGCTTTACTTGAAAAACTAAATATTTTCACCACAGACGATCTGCTGTTTCATTTACCACGTGACTATGAAGATCGTAGCACGATCATTGCCATGAACCAATTACAGGTTGGGCGTAGCTATCTCATGGAAGGCGTGGTCAAATCCATCGATATGCCCCCTGGAAAACGCAAATCGATGGCGATTTTGCTACAGGATGATTTCGGTAAAGTCACCTTACGTTTTTATCATATTTATAAAGCCCTGACAGACCGCGCTAAAGCAGGCAATCGTTTAAGAATCTTTGGTGAAGTCCGTGTCGGTGCGCGTGGTTTAGAGCTGTATCATCCTGAAATACAACTCATCACAGAACATACGCCTTTACCTCAGACTGAACTCACAGCCATTTACCCTGCAACCGATGGCTTAACCCAACCAAAACTGCGTGAATATATCAAACAAGCATTGAATCATCATGCCGATGATTTGCCTGAGTTACTACCAGAAAAATTCACCAATGGTTATGCGCTCAAACAAGCACTGGAATATATTCACCATCCCCCTGTGGATGCCAATATGTTGCAACTATCTCAAGGTTCACATCCTGCACAGCAACGCTTAATTTTTGAAGAGTTGGTGGCACATCAAATTAGTTTACTGACCCGTCGTGCTTATATTCAGCAAATCGCAGCACCGTCATTTTCCTACAGTAAAAGTTTTGCCAAACAACTTTTAGCAAGCCTACCTTTTGAAATGACCAATGCTCAAAAACGTGTCTCCAATGAAATTGCCAAAGATCTAAAACAAAACAAACCGATGCTACGCCTTGTACAAGGTGATGTAGGTGCAGGGAAAACCTTGGTTGCAGGCGTGGCAGCTTGTCATGCTTTGGAAGAAGGTTGGCAAGTGGCACTGATGGCACCAACTGAGATTTTAGCTGAACAGCATTATCTAAACTTTAAAAAATGGTTTGAGCCTTTGGGTTTAAATGTGTCTTGGCTTTCAGGCAAACAAAAAGGTAAAGCACGCACTGCCGCTGAACAAACTATTAAAGATGGTACGGCGAATGTCATCGTGGGAACGCATGCGCTTTTTCAGGACAATGTCGAATTTGCCAAATTGGGTTTAGTGATCATTGATGAGCAACATCGTTTTGGGGTCGATCAGCGTTTAGCATTGCGTAATAAAGGCGTGGACAATACCACACCGCACCAACTGGTCATGACGGCTACACCGATTCCTCGTACATTAGCCATGTCTGCTTATGGTGACTTGGATACTTCGGTGATTGATGAATTACCTCCCGGACGCACCCCGATTCAAACCGTGACCATTCCACTGGATCGTCGTGAAGAAGTTTTACAGCGCATCGCCAAAAACTGCGCTGAGGGTAAACAAGCTTATTGGGTATGTACACTGGTTGAGCAATCTGAAACTTTAGATGCACAAGCAGCTGAAGCCACTTATGCAGAAATTAAAGAGCGCTTTCCTAAACTAAATATCGGACTTGTGCATGGAAAAATGAAAGCTGATGAAAAACAATCCGTGATGCAGCAGTTTAAAGACAATGAATTACAGCTTTTGATTGCAACCACCGTGATTGAAGTCGGTGTCGATGTACCCAATGCCTCCATTATGGTGATTGAAAATGCGGAGCGTCTTGGACTTTCTCAGCTACACCAATTACGTGGTCGTGTCGGGCGTGGTGCAACAGCAAGTTTCTGCGCCTTGCTTTATAAAAATCCGCTGTCACAAAATGGACAAGAGCGTTTACGTATCATGCGTGAAACCAATGATGGTTTTATCATTGCAGAAAAGGATCTGGAAATACGTGGACCCGGTGAGTTACTTGGAACAAAGCAAACGGGGGATATGGGCTTTCGTGTCGCAAAACTTGAACGGGATGATCACCTCCTCAATCAAGCCCACCATGTCGCGCAACAAGTTTTAAAAGACTATCCCGAAAATGCAGAAGCATTACTGAAACGATGGTTACCTGAAGCACCGAGATATGCGTATGTATAAAACAATAAGGAAAAATTAAATGACTTACAATATCAACCGAGTACATTTTCAAAAACCTGAAAGCATTAATAGTAATTTTTTTCTTGTAGATGAAAAACAAACGAATTATCACAAAATTTTAATTGTTGCTTTTTTTGGTGAATATCCTGATGGTTCATCAGGAAATGAACATGGTGAATATATTGCAACAATAAGCATGCTCGGGTTACAAGCCTTCAACCCAAGTTGTATAATTTTAGATTTTAGAGAGCTTTTTTATCACTGGGGTGATTCAATACTTGACGTATTTGGAGATATTCACCAATTTAAAAATGATAAAACCAATCCTAATGAACCTCCTTTCCCAATTATCGTAGTATCTTCATCTAAGTCATCAGGATTACTCTCACTCATTACAGAATATGGTGAAAACCGACCTGATTGGCATTTCTTTGATATGGTTAAAGCAATAGACTATGCTATAGAAAAAGCAGAAGAATGGCTTGATTCATAACAAACATGATTCACTCCAAATAAAAATAGAGAAAATATAATGCTCTCATTCATTAACCAACTGTTCCACAAAGGCGTACAAAGCATCTCCCCTTGCCTACTCTGTGGCATTGACCGCCAACAACAGCATTCGCTTTGTAGCAACTGTTGGGAACAATTGCCGTGGTACAGACAACATATCCAGCGTCATGAACACAACATACTTTGCGCACATCACTATGACTTTCCGATTGATCGAATTATTCAAACTTACAAATACGAACAACAACTACAATATCAAAACCTTTTAGCGCATAGTTTACTGAATTTAAGAACTCCCAAAGTTCAAGCCATTGTGCCGATGCCCATTTCCACAGAACGACTAAAAGAACGTGGTTATAACCAAATGTTGATCATTGCCAATATCATGGCAAAAGAACTGAAAGTACCCGTTTGGCAACCCGTGATCCGAGCTGCACAACATTCACAAAAAGGCTTAAGCCGACTTGAACGATTAGAAAATATTGAAGATCAATTTCAAATCATTCAAACAGAAAAACGAAAACACAAAAAAGTACTGATTATTGATGATGTGGTCACAACAGGAAGTTCGATTCATGCCCTGAGCCAAGCTTTAGAAAAACTCGGCTGTCAGCAGATTTATACTGCATGTATTGCAGCAGGAGGAATTAAACAACGTTCTCAGCTTGAAGAATCTGCGACCAATTTCAAAGAGTATAATTAAACAAGATTTGCCTTACACCACGGAATCACAATCTCTTTGGTTAATGGTGCAAGCAAAGTTTGTTTATCATCCAAATCAATCCACTTCATCTCAGCAATTTCAGCATTAATTCGAGGGGCTTGGTGGAGATTGACCTGATACACATAACTGACCAATTGATGCCCTGCTTCATTGGCAGCTTGTGTTTCAAAACGTCCAACAAACTGTTCAATTTTGGCATTTGCTCCTATTTCTTCTTTAATTTCACGCAACATAGTTTGTTGAGGTTCTTCATTTGGCTCAAGTTTACCGCCCACTTGCATAAAGAATTGGGTATTTTTCTTGCGGACGAGCAACAATTGATTTTTTTCATTGAGAATGATTGCCGCAGCAACAGTAATAATATTCATGAGCATTAAAAAAACAAAAAACACAATATATTGTGATATTAACCTATTTAATATTCAATATATTGTGTTTAAATAAGGAGCATCCTGATTACTTATTTCTCAATTAATCAAAAGTCTTATCCTGATCTTCTAATTTTACTAGCTCTTCTCGGTCTTTTACGCCCCATTTTGGTTCAGGTGCTTGATAGTGTTCAAGTCGGTTTAAAATATCTTCTAAAGATGGTGAATGGATAAGTACGTCAGTAAATCGTGCTCGCGAAAAGCCTTTATCTGTCGTGAGTTGAATAAACTTTAATAAATCATCATAAAACCCTTCAACATTTAAAAATGCGCATGGTTTTAAATGAATACCCAATTGTGCCCATGTCCATTGTTCAAAAATCTCCTCAATCGTACCCGCCCCTCCTGGTAAAGCAATAAAACCATCCGAAAGCTCAGATATTTTGGTTTTGCGTTCATGCATATTTTTCACAATATAAAGCTCGGTTAGGTGCGGATGTGCCAGTTCACGGTCGACTAAACCCTGCGGAATAACCCCAATCACTTGCCCACCTGCTGCCAATGCACTATCTGCCACAATGCCCATTAAGCCAGAACGTCCACCGCCATAGACCAAAGTTTTACCTTGTCTGGCGATTGTTTCGCCAGTCAGTTTGGCAATATCTGCAAAGATTTGATCAGAACCTAACGATGAACCACAGAAAATTGCAATAGAATTCATAAATTTAACCTAGTTTTAATTTTACCATGCGAGTATCTTAGAGAACGGATTAAGATTTTTTTTACAAAAGAACAATGTAATCAGTGTTTTTCATGAAATCCTTGTCTAAAATACACGCATCAATTTAACGCTATACTGCGCAAGGGAGAAAAGACACTATGCTTGAAGCCTTTTATGCCACTGAGCGCGGTAGTTTGGAAGATGCCACCATTAACGGTGGATTTGATCTACACCCAGAACTGGTGTGGATTGATCTTATTGCACCTTCACAAGAAGAACAAGAATGGGTATTGGACGCTTACGCGCAAAACTTTCCAACACTCAAATCATTGGAAGACATTTCTTCATCTGCTCGATTTTATCGTGATGATGATGGTATTTTACATATCAGTACCTATTTTTTAACGAAAAATAAAAACTATCAAGTCGAGGGTGATCCTGAAGACTCAAGCAATATGCTTGCTACAGTACAAACAGTCGCTTTTATTTTGCATAAAGGTCGTTTGTTTACGCTACGTGGTGAAAAACTTGTGGCTTTTCGGGCGTTTCGAGCACGTGCTCGACGTAATGATTATGATATCGATTATAAAGATCCGACTTGGATTTTATTAGGTTTACTTGAAGCTAAACTCGATGAGCTTGCGGATATCTTAGAAGATGTCCACAAGGACTTAGAGTTATACTCTACCGAAGTTCTCAATGTGCGCCATCGTGAGCAAATTCTTGATCTTGATGACATGATTACCCGTCTTGCGCAAAAAGAAGATATGATTGGGAAAGCACAACTCTGTCTAATTGACTTACGTCGCGTCCTCACTTTTCTTTCTCGTCCACGTGCGTTAGGGAGTCATATTTATGATGCTGACATCCGAGAATTAAGCGAAGATGTTCGATCATTGGTAGAGCATGATGCTTTCTTATTTCAAAAAGTTCGCTTCTTGCTAGATACCACTTCTGGCTTCATTAACACTGAGCAGAATGACACGATTCGTCGATTCTCCATTTTACCCAGTATGCTTGCACCACCAATGCTGATTGCCAGTATTTATGGAATGAACACAGAAGTACTGCCTTTTGCACATGGTACAACCAGTTTTATTGTGGTGATTAGCATCTTGATTGCATTCTTTGTTGGTCCACTGATTTACTTCAGATGGAAAAAATGGATTTGATTTATTCCTTATGCATTTACTTATAAAAAAAGCACCATTGGGTGCTTTTTTTATTTGAATGACTTAAATTATTCAAATAAATCCTAATCATCTAAATATTTAAGTTTTTAAATAATCTTCAAAGCTGTCTACAATAATTAAATCTTCTAATAATTCTGGATTTTCATCAGTTATTATTTGAACACATTCCGAATTTGCAGTGACCAATAAAAGAGGAGCTGTTGGATAAGTCATAAACATCGGAAATTGTGAAATTAATTTATAAACCGACTGCTCCATATCAGCGCTACCACAAGGTCTAAAAATCGTGATACCTTTTACTGTCTGATCATCATTCAAAGTGATATCAAAATGACAATCACCATCCTCACCATAATCGAGTAAATAGTAATTTTCTGATTGTTCAAAAAAAATATGATCTTTCTCTAAACTTTTCCAATGTGGAGCAAAAATAGAAAGTACATTCTGCTTCATACATGAATCATCCATTGCAAAAATAAAATATTCAATGCTCATTTTTCTTTCTCATTATTTTAAGTATTTTCTAGTAAGTTATTTAAAAGAAAAGCACCTTTCGGTGCTTTTCAGTATTTACAATCAGATAATTTTTAAATCATCTTGTAAATGGCAGGCTTGGATGATCTTCATCATTTTTTCAGGAACAGCTTTAAACTGTAAACCTTGCTGGTTCGGTGTTTGACGTAACCATTGCACCAATACAGACAAAACTAAGGTGCTGCCGTGCTGTAAATTTGACAAATTTACAGTTAAAGGAAATTTATTTTCAGTCTGAATCATCTTCAAACCATTTAAATAAATTTGTTCAGCATTGTCATAGGCAATTTTACCACTGACATACATTTCCTGATCTTTAAATTCAATCACCCGACACCTACCTACTTATTTTTTATTTACGGCTGCATCTGCATCTGGCTCAAATGTTGCAATGGCTTTGTCAATATCGCCACCATTACGTTTTACGTTTGCAGCAAATTGATTGCGGAACTGCAAGCCTAGATCAATACCTGACACATTGATGTTACGGATTTTCCATTGTGAACCATGATCAGCCAACTGGAATGACACAGGGATTTTCTCGCCTTTGTTATTAAAGTCGATGGTTACCACTGGGTTTTTACTACCAGTATCTTTAAATGGACGCATTGTGTAAGTTTGGTTGGTGTATTTAGCAAAAGCTGAACCGTAGTTTTCAATCAAAGTATTACGGAAATTTTGCTCAAACTTAGCACGTTGTGCAGCATTACTGTATTGGTTTGTGGCATATGTCCCCATCACAATACGTGTAAATGCTTGACCGTCTACATATGGATCAAGGTTTTGACGTACAATCGCTTTTACCGCAGCAGGATTGCTTTGTAGTTTTGCATGATCCACTTTTAAACGTGAAATCAAGCCATCTGCTACACGCTTAATAAAAGCTGAAGGGGCTTCTGCAGGGGCAGCATTCGCAGCAGTTGCGACCATGGTTGCTAAAACTGTTGCTGTAAAAGTTTGTTTTAATAACATATTCATCTGTCAGTATTCCTCTGATGTTTATTCAACAAAAGATGTTTGTGCATCTGTTGCTTCATTCGACGCAGATGCACCTTGTGAACCTGATGCACCCTCTGATGATTTCCCTGCACCACCAGTAATAAATTTAGAAATAAGGTCTTCCAAATCCATTGTACCTTGCGTATTTGAAACGCTCTCACCACGTTTAACATAGTTTAAGCCACCACCTGGTACCACTTTGAGATATTTCTCTCCCAAGAGACCATTGGTTGCAACCATTATGTAAGCATCTTCATCGATACTTGTGATGGATTTCATGTTATTCAATAGTTGCTGTTCCATTTCTTTTTGTTTCTTTGGATCAGCAGCTTGATAGTCCGAACTATAACGCAACTCTTCTAAAGCATTTTGTTGCACAGTCTTTAATTGAGTAGGATTAAAACTGGTGAGAGAACCATCCAAATCGAATTTAACCGTTGCTAAGCGTGTCACAGGATCAAGTGAAATAGAATCAACCTGTCCAATTTTCACACCGCTCATGGTCACTTTCGCACGCGGCTTAAGTCCATTCACATTGTCAAAAGTAGCAGTCATTGTATAACTATCTTTGAGATTAGTACCGACCAAACCACTGACTTTCATTGCCAAGAAAAATAGAGCAACACCGAAAATAATAACAAAAATACCTACGGCCAGCTCACTAGTACGTGATTTCATTAAACCCCTCCGAACATGACCGCAGTCAACACGAAATCAAAACCTAATACACATAATGATGAATACACAACAGTACGTGTCGTAGATGTTGCGATACCTTCAGATGTTGGTACACAGGCGTAGCCTTGATATACTGCAATCCAAGTACAAATTAATGCAAAAACAAAACTTTTGATAATGGTGCCATTGAGTACATCTTTTCCGAATTGGACGCTACTTTGCATTCCACTCCAAAAAGAACCTTCATCGACACCTAAAAAGTCAACACCCACCATTTTTCCGCCCATAATACCAATTGCAGCGAAAATCACGGAAAGCATGGGTAAACTCACAATACCTGCCCATAAGCGTGGAGAAACGATTCGTTTTAAAGGATCAACCCCGATCATTTCCATACTAGAAAGTTGCTCGGTGGCTTTCATCAAACCAATTTCAGCAGTCAGAGCTGAGCCTGCACGTCCAGCAAAAAGTAAAGCGGCAACCACAGGTGCAAGCTCACGTAACAAGGTCAATGACACCATCGTTCCAAGCATTGCCTCAGAACCAATATTGACTAAAATCGAGTAGCCTTGTAAACCAATCACCAAACCAATAAATAAACCAGATACTGCCGTGATCAAAAGTGAAAGCACACCCACACGATACATCTGATAAATAAAAAGTTTCACGCCCAATAACGAAGGCATAGAGAATAAAATGCGCAGCAACATCTGCGTTGCAACCCCTATTCCCTGAACACGTTCTAAAACGCGTCTACCTAATAAGGCAATAGCATTCATGAACGTACCTCATTGCTTAAATAAGCCTGATGACTAAATTGATAATCAACAGGCCCTTCGATTGAACCTGTTAAAAATTGTTGTACAAATGCGGAAGCATGTTGTTTTAATTCAGCTGGTGTACCTTCACCTTGCACTTTTCCTTCAGCCACCACATAAATATAGTCCGCAATGGATAATGTTTCATCCACATCATGCGACACAATAATCGTCGTTAAATCCAATGCTTCACGTAATGAACGAATTAAACGCGTCAAAACCCCTTTAACAATCGGGTCTTGTCCTGCAAAGGGTTCATCATACATAATCAAATCGGGATCTAAGGCAATGGCACGTGCCAAAGCTACACGGCGATTCATCCCGCCAGAAAGTTCTGATGGCATCAGCTTTTCAGCACCACGTAAACCGACTGATTCTAATTTTAATGCGACTAATTCTGCAATCAAGTTTTCAGGCAATTTGGTATGTGCGCGAAGCGGAAAGGCGACATTTTCATACACAGTCATGTCTGTAAATAACGCACCACTTTGGAATAACATTCCCATACGTGCACGCGCTGTAAACAACTCATTACGAGACATGGTTGCAATATTTTTACCATCCAGCAGCACTTCACCTTGGTCAGGTGTTAACTGTCCTCCGATCAAACGCAGCAAAGTAGTTTTACCTGTTCCAGATGGTCCCATAATTGCGGTAATTTGCCCACGACGAATTTTTAAATTCACATTGTCATAAATGACACGTTCCCCTCTGTTAAAGCTTAAATTTTTTATTTCGATTAAAGCTTGTGCATCGAGAAGTGATTGATTATTCATAGCTGAACATTTTCCTGCATTCAACAGCTCGCATACTATACTCTGAATTCAAGAATTTTGTTGTAATTAAAGATAAAGAACGGGTTCTAATTTTTACAAAATAAAAACTTAACGATATTTTTATGAGAATAATTCAACAGATTATTGTTTATTTTTTATCTATTCAAGTTTTAAAATTTGGCTCAAATTAGGCTACTGTAAATAAAATACGCAATGTTTGAGATGAGTAATATCGAAAAGATATATAGCATAATTTCTCCATAATTTTGTTTAATCACAAATACACCCCCCTATGTAAAGATAGGCATATTAACATTAATGTGATTAAAATCACAAATATTAAAATTAATGTCAGAAAATTATCCACAAAAAAAAACCAGCATAAATGCTGGTTTTTAAAATCAATTAGGATCTTAGTCGTTAAATTTACGACGACGATCGCCACCTTCACGACGTGGACGATCTTCACCGAATGAACGCTTAGGACGGTCATCACCAAAAGAACGTTGCGGACGATCGGCACCAAAATCACGACGTGGGCGATCTTCACCAAATGAACGTTTAGGGCGATCACCAAAACCACCTTCACGGCGTGGTTTGTAATCTACACGGTTGCCACGGTTGTCATCATTCGAGTCAAAACGTGGTTTATCATTAAAACCACCTTCACGGCGTGGACGATCATTATTGAACTCGCGACGTGGACGATCTTCAAAACCACCTTCACGGCGTGGGCGGTCATTGTTAAACTCGCGGCGTGGACGATCCTCAAAGCCACCTTCACGACGTGGACGGTCATTATTAAACTCACGACGTGGACGATCTTCACCAAATGCTGGACGTTCACCACGTGGTTTGTCATCAAAATTACGACGTGGACGATCTTCAAAACCACCTTCGCGACGTTTAAAATTGCTTTCGCCTTCGAAACGACGACCACCATCACGACCACGACCACCGCCGAAGCCACGACCGCCATCACGACCACGACCACCGCCATTGCGACCACGACCATCACGGCTACCACGTGCAGGTGGTGGAGATGGCTCTAAACCTTCGATTTCAGACACGTCTAAACGTGTTTCTAGATAATCTTCTAAAGCACGGATTTTACCGCGTTCACGATAAGTCGCCAATGTAATCGCTTTACCTGTACGACCTGCACGACCTGTACGACCGATACGGTGTACATAGTCTTCGTTTTTCATTGGAAGACCAAAGTTAATCACGTGCGAAATCGTAGGTACGTCTAAACCACGTGCTGCAACGTCAGTTGCAACTAAGATTTTTGCACGACCTTCGCGGATACTGCGTAAACGACGGTTACGAACTGTTTGCGGCATTGCACCGTGGAGCGCAACAACAGAAAGACCCGCTTCTGTTAATTCTTCAGCAAGCATATCTGTGTCTTCTTGAGTAGACGCAAATACCACTGCTTGATCCAAATCTTCTTCATTTAACCAATGGGTAAGCAATTTTTTCTTATGCTCAAAGCCATCTGTCCAATGTAAAGTTTGGGTAATATCTGTATTAGTAGAATGTCCTGTTTCAATCGCAATACGCTCAGGATCATTCATCATGCGTTCAGCAAGGTTAATGATACGTGGTGCAAATGTTGCAGAGAACATTAATGTTTGTTTACGGTTTGCAGCTAAGTCGCTAATTGCTTCTAGGTCTTCAGAGAAACCTAAGTCAAGCATACGGTCAGCTTCGTCCACAATTAAAGAATCAACTTTATCAAGTTTGATCTGACGACGATTAACAAGGTCAAGTAAACGACCTGGCGTTGCAACAACAACTTGCGCGCCTTTTAATTGTTGAATTTGTTTACCAAATGGCATACCACCCATGATTGCAGCGATACGAACACCTTTCATGTGACGTACAAATGCAATTGCGTCTTGACACACTTGTTGTGCAAGTTCACGCGTTGGAGAAATCACCAAAATATTAGGTTGTGTTACTGCTTTCATGCGTTCTTTAAAAGGAACAAATGTGTCTTGTCCTGCTAAAACGTTTAATGTTGGCAATAAAAAAGCTGCTGTTTTACCAGAACCAGTTTGGCTAGATACTAAAAGGTCTTTACCTTCTAAAGCCGCTGGAATTGATTGTTCTTGAACAGGTGTAGGTGTAGTAAAACCAAGAGATTCGAGTGCTTTATGTAATGACTCGTCTAAAGGAAAATCAGCAAAAGTTTTGCTCATAGAGACTTTCACCCGAATGTGGGTGCTCCATTTAAATATATGATCTGATGGACATCGGCAAAAAGCGGCACAGCAATAATCGCTGAAAATATAGAATCAGCGGCGATCCGAGAACGACGATGCGTATAACGCACACATGATTACAGCCGCAACCTGAAGGAATCGCTTAGGCGATTGGGTGGGGCGCGAAATATTGTCCTCTCTTTGGACCGGACGCGCATACACAATATAGAAGAGAAATGTTCAGGTAATGAACGAATTTAGTGCGTGCGCAGAGTATAGCAGAATTTAAAATAATGTCACGCAGTTTTATTGTTTTTCCTGTGAGTGATTTTTCCATATCCACTTTTCATAATATCTATAGATATACTTCATTCAAATAAATGAATTTAAATCCATTGATTCTACAAACCCACTCACTCACAATCTCAACAATTCAAGAAGTAGCAAAAAATGGAACACATTTATGCAAGAACAAGAAATTTATCAAAAAATCGGTGAGCTTTTGTGGTCAATCATGCCTGAGGAAGCAACTGACATATATTTTTTAGGGTGTGTTTATCCTGACTATTCAGCAGGAGGAGCTGAATGGCTAACACCCAACAATAAAATTAGTAGCTTTGTAATGGGCAAGAGACCTTATGATATCGAAGATCAAATCATGAATTTAATTGAAGGATTGAGAAGCCTTACAAATTTTAAAGAAAAGTGGTCACATTTTAAATTTTCACTCAATAATAATACTATTTTTAATGCAGAGTTTGATTACATTCCTAGAGAAGATAGTTGGGTAAATTTATATATGCGACGAGTAAGTGATTTAAAATTGGAAGAGCTAGATGAATACAATATTCCATTCGAAGAATGGGAAATGCGTATTAAGCTCAGAGAACAAAACAAAGCATAAATTAGCAAATTCTAAGACATAAAAAAGCCTTCACTACTATGAAGGCTTTTCAAAACTCAAACTACAAAAGCATAAATTACTTCGCAGCTTCACCCCAAGCAGGAACAACTTGTTGCATCAATGGTTTTAACATTTTCATAGAACATGCGATCACTTGACCGTTTTCCATAGAATCAGAACCACCACGTGCATCCACCACTGTACCGCCTGCTTCTTTCACGATGAGCTCGCCTGCAGCGATATCCCAAGGTTTCAAACCCAGTTCAAAATAACCGTCTAAACGACCTGCAGCCACATATGCCAAGTCCAATGCAGCAGAACCAGCACGGCGATATTGCGCACCTGCTTCTGTTACATTCAATAATGAATCAAAATGGTTTTTCGCATATGAAACCACTTCACCATTACGGATTTTACGGAATGCATGACCAACACCCATGAAAGTATTTTCAAGGCTGTCTTTAACATTTACACGGATACGGCGTTGGTTCAACATTGCACCGCGACCACGGCTTGCAGAGAATAACTCATCTTTCACAGGGTCATAAATAACACCGTGTTGTGTAATACCTTTATGTTGAACAGCGATAGATACGCAGAAATGAGGGAAACCATTGATAAAGTTTAAAGTACCATCCAAAGGATCAATCACCCAACACCAATCAGCGTCATGACCTTTACCTTCTTGCAGACCAAACTCTTCACCAAGGAAGCTGTGATTTTTATAACTTTTACGAAGCGTATCAATCGTCAACTGCTCAATGTAGCGATCTACACGTGTTACAGGACCATCGATACCTTTTTCTTCGACTTGTAGATCGAGTTTATGACGATTTTGATGCGCTTTTAAAAGCTCTTGACCAACTAATTGAGCCGCACGCGCAGCCATCACCACCATAGGTTCCATTGAACACCCACTACAAATTTGAAGATACTGATAAAGAATAATGCATAAAAGCCCGACCATTTTAACAAATAATCAGGCTGAAAGGGAAATTTTGTTTCTAAACTTTTAAATATGCCATTTAACTTGCTGTTAAATATGCTGAATCATCTTTAACCATGCTTGCTCAATTGAGTTTTGAATGCCTTGCGCATCCAAACCACAAGTTTGCAACATTTCAGCATGTGACGCTTGTGCAAGAAACGCATCAGGTAAACCTAGATTCAGCATCGGTTTAACAATCTGTGCTTGCGCTAAAAATTCATTTACCGCACTACCCGCACCTGCCATTACTGCATGTTCTTCTACAGTGACAAACAAACTGGTTTTTTCAGCCAAATCTCGAATGATTTGTTCATCCAGTGGTTTCACAAAACGCATATTAATCACACGAACTGCGATCTCTAAGTGTTCAGCCAGTTTTCTTGCAGCCTCAATAGCCACGCCGACCCGACTACCAAAAGCGAGAATACTAATACATTCCTCATGCTCAAGGTTAAACTCAGCAACAATTTCAGCTTTCCCAATTTCCAGTGGAGTGAGTTGCTTTTGAATTTCAACGCCTAAACCATTGCCACGTGGATAACGCACTGCGGTTGGACCTTGGTGCAAATACGCAGTGTGTAGCATTTGACGACATTCATTTTCGTCTTTTGGTGCCATGATCACCATATTGGGTACGGTACGCATAAACGCATAATCATACGCACCTGCATGCGTAGGTCCATCTTCACCGACCAGACCTGCACGGTCAATCCCAAAAGTCACATCCAAATTTTGTAAAGCAACATCGTGAATCAGTTGGTCATAGCCACGTTGCAAGAAAGTCGAATAGATTGCAACCACAGGTTTTAAACCTTCACATGCCATGCCTGCAGCCAAAGTTACCGCATGCTGTTCAGCAATCGCAACATCGAAGTAACGCTCAGGAAATTGTTTGGCAAATTGCACCATGCCTGAACCCTCACACATGGCAGGTGTAATAGCTAAAAGACGTTCATCTTGTGCTGCCTCATCACATAACCATTGTCCAAATACATCCGAATATTTTGGTGCTATATTTTGACTTGGTGTGGCATTAATTTTGCCAATCGCATGGTATTTGATTTGATCAGCTTCGGCAGGTGCAAAACCTTTACCTTTCACTGTATAAATGTGAATTAAGCGTGGTCCTTTACGTTTTTTGAGTGCATTGAATACTTGTACAAGTTGATCAACGTCATGCCCATCAAAAGGACCAAAATAATCAAAACCAATCGCTTTAAATAAGTTGTCTGCGGCATCTGTAGCAGATTGGTGCAAACGAGAGGTATATGTCCATTCAGGGCATTCTTGGATAAAAGCTTGACCTTGCTCATCAATATTTACAAACTGACCTTTTTCCCAAATAGCGGCTAAGTGCTTGGCAAAACCACCCGTACTGCAGGAGATCGACATATCATTGTCATTTAAAATGACCATCAAATCAGCATTATGGGCAACCGCATCATTCATTGCTTCAAATGCCATACCCGCAGTCATTGCACCATCCCCGACAATGGCAACAACTTCACGTGGTGTATTTTGATAGCGACTTGCCAAAGCCATTCCAAGTCCTGCTGAGATCGCAGTAGAGGAATGCCCAACACCAAAGGTATCGAACTCAGATTCTTCACGGGCAGGAAATGCCGCCAGCCCCTCTTTGGCACGAATGGTAGTAATTTGTTCTCGACGACCAGTTAAGACTTTGTGTGGATACGCTTGATGCCCCACA
Organism: Acinetobacter defluvii; assembly: GCF_001704615.3. NCBI lineage: Bacteria > Pseudomonadati > Pseudomonadota > Gammaproteobacteria > Moraxellales > Moraxellaceae > Acinetobacter > Acinetobacter defluvii. The sequence continues at coordinate 513,391 of NZ_CP029397.2, read as the reverse complement.
TCCCAAACTAGACGATCGTATGGCGTATTAAAACAATAATGCAAAGCCACACTCAGTTCGATCACGCCAAGATTTGCACCAAAATGCCCACCGCTTTGACCAGCAGCATAGATAATATATTGACGTAACTCATCCGCGACTTGTGCCAATTGGTCTTGCGCAAGTTGACGCAATTGTTGAGGATGGTCAATCCCATTTAACAATGGCGTAACAGGACGTTGACTTGGTATTTCGGTATACAACATATGTGGCAAAGCCTTCTTAAGCCTGGCAAATCCTAAGCTAGGTAACGGGTTAGCGTAATTGTGAGAACGAATAATATCACATTCGAACGGCCACATTTATAGTAGTGCCGATTTGAATCATTTCAATTCAGCATATATTTGTGCTGCGATTATCCTGAATAATCTTAGTACTTATCAACCATTATCGTGTTGTTTATACAAAAAAGAAATTATTCTGTATAAATTCATGGTTCACGAATATAGCAATGCCCTAGCATTACGCTATACTTTAGCCAATTTATCAGAAATTGATGGAAGAAACTGTGCCTATTGAGTTTGTTGCAACATCAAAATTACCAACTGCTTTTGGTGATTTTAAAATCACCGTATTTCAAGACCCTAAAACTGGTGAAGAGCATGTCGCACTTTCAAAAGGCTTAGACCTTCCCCCAACCACACCCGTTTTGGTTCGCATTCATTCTGAATGTTTAACAGGTGATGCTTTTGGTTCACTCAAATGCGACTGTGGACCACAACTGCACAACACAATGCAAATGATTAATGATGAAGGTCAAGGCGTGATTTTATATTTGCGTCAGGAAGGTCGTGGGATTGGGCTGACCAATAAAATCCGTGCTTATGCCTTGCAAGATCAGGGGCATGATACGGTGGATGCGAACTTGTTGTTAAATTTGCCTGCTGATGCACGTACTTACGACATGTGTAGCATTATGCTCAATCACTTACACGTTCAACAAGTCAAACTCATCACCAATAATCCTTTAAAATTAAAGGCATTAACAGATTTAGGCATTGCTGTGGTAGATCGTGTACCTTTGACAGTTGGTTTAAATAAATTTAATGAAGATTATTTAAAAACCAAACATGATCGTATGGCACATATGTATGATCAGGATGATTTTTAAGTCATCACCTTTTCAACAGTACTTTTCTAGAAGATTGATAAATAAAATTCAGCCATATAAATCACACGCTATAAACAAGGTTTATATGGCGATAAGGTTTCTCGCTGTCCAATCAAATCGTCATCGAAAAAATCTGCGTTTCAGGTTTACGACGTTTTAAATGTAAATCAAAAGCCATACAAATATTGCGTACAAAAGGTTTGCCTTGCTCAGTAATCATGATTCGCTCTTGCTCAATCACGAGCAAATGATCATTCTGCATTTCTTGGAGTCGCTGAAGCACATCTGAAATTTCAGGAAAATACATGGCTGGGTCAGCCCAAGAGGTTTCAAAAGCGCACATGAGATTTAAAATATGTTGACGAATAATTAAATCTTCTGGCGATAAAACATGCCCTTTCACCACAGGAATTTCATTTTGTTCAAGGCGTGAATAATAGTCTTCTAATTTTTTTTCATTTTGTGCAAAGCTATACCAACTATCACTAATCGAGGAAGCCCCTAAACCAATCATAAGTTGCGTTTTCGATGCGGTATACCCCATAAAATTACGATGTAATGTTCGATTTTTAAAAGACTGATACATGCCATCTTGCGCTAAAGCAAAATGATCCATCCCAATTTCATGATAACCATGCGCTAAAAGCTTTTTCTTACCTTCCTCATAACATTGACGCTTCAAATCATCTTTTGGAACATCCTGATCTTTAAAACCCCGTTGACCATTTCCCTTAATCCACGGCACATGCGCATAACTATAAAACGCCAAACGATCTGGCATTAAGCGCTTAGTTTGCTCTATGGTAAATAAAACATCGTCTAAGTTTTGAAATGGCAAGCCAAAAACCAAGTCATGGGAAATAGAACTATAGCCGATCTCTCTCGCCCACTGGGTGACATTTTCAACATTCTCAAAAGGCTGAATACGATGAATCGCTTTTTGTACCGTTTCATTATAATCCTGCACACCAAAACTCACTCGGCGAAAACCAAGATCATATAAGGCTTGTAAATGTTCTCGTGTAGTATTGTTTGGATGCCCTTCAAAGCTAAACTCATATCCATCTGCAATACTTGCTTTGGCTAAAATCCCTTCAATCAACTGCTGTAAATGTGCTACAGAAAAGAAAGTTGGTGTTCCTCCACCCAAATGGATTTCTTTAATATGGGGTTTATCACCTAATAATTGACAATACAAATCCCACTCTTTGAGTACCGCTTGAATATAAGGTTGTTCAACATCATGACGCTTTGTGATTTTCTTATGACAACCACAAAAAGTGCATAACGTTTCGCAAAATGGCAAATGAATATAAAGACTGATTCCTTCGCTTTGATTCGACTCATCAAAAGATCGTTTTAAGGTTTGCTTCCATAATGGCAATGAAAATGTGTGCTCATCCCAATAGGGTACCGTTGGATAGCTAGTATAACGAGGACCTGCAACATTGTACTTTTGAATTAAAGAACTACTCATATCCACCACTCGGTAAACCCTTCATATATAAAGCTAAATCAACACATTTTTTGGCATTCATTTCTATGTTATTGTGCGGTGTTTATGAGCAAAACTCAACCTAGTAGATCAGTCGGATTTATGACTTTAATTTATTCTTTTGTAGGGTCAGTCTTTTGACTTAAGCATGTATTGTGGTGCAAATCGAGAAAACAAATCATTAAAACCTTACTTTTTTTATGGTTTTATGTTTTTATATACTTCAGTTAATACGACTTTAACTTTCCATCTTCCCAATGAGGATCATCATGCAGAATCCTACTTCAGTTGATATTCAACGTGTTCGTGAATTTCTCCTCGATTTACAAGCACGGATCTGTGCAGGCTTAGAAAAACGAGAACTCGAAAGTGGCGGCACAGCAACCTTTGAAATTGATGATTGGACGCGTCCAGAAGGTGGCGGTGGTCGCTCACGTGTTTTGCAAAATGGTATTGTGATTGAAAAAGGTGGTGTGATGTTTTCACACATTAATATTTCAAAACTGCCAGCCTCTGCCACAGAACGCCATCCAAATATTGCGGGCGCAAAAGCCCAAGCTATGGGCGTTTCCTTAGTAATTCATCCTAAAAATCCAAACGTTCCAACCTCACATGCCAATGTGCGTTTATTTGTTGCTGAACCAGAAGGTCAAGATCCTGTTTGGTGGTTTGGTGGTGGTTTTGACTTAACGCCATTTTATCCAGATGATGCCGATGTATTAGCATGGCATCAAAAAGCGCATGATCTATGTACGCCATTTGGTGAGCAGATTTATACCGAACATAAAAAATGGTGTGATGATTATTTTTATTTAAAACATCGTGATGAGCAGCGTGGAGTTGGTGGATTATTCTTTGATGATCTAAATCAATGGGATTTTGAAAAATGCTTTGAATATATCCAAGCAGTAGGTAATGGTTATCTCAATGCTATTTTACCTATTTTCCAAAAGCATCAAAATCAACCCTATACCAAGGCACAACGTGACTTCCAACTGTACCGTCGTGGTCGCTATGTTGAATACAACTTGGTTTATGACCGTGGTACGTTGTTTGGGCTACAAACAGGTGGACGCATTGAATCCATCTTAGTCAGTATGCCACCGCTTGCAGCATGGTCATATCGTCCTGAATGGGATGAAAACTCTCCAGAAAAACGCTTAACGGAATATTATTTAAAACCAAGAGACTGGCTCAAAGAACTCAAAACTCAATAAAAAAATCTCAATTTCATAACCCTAATGACAAGAGATGAGCATTAGGGTTCTTTTTAAACTTGCTCTGACATGCGGATTGAATACCTTCTGGATTTATAGCGTTTTTCCTTACAGGCATAATTTGTCACATTTGCATACAGCTTTTAAACCTATTTCAGCGACATTTCACGTAAACTGAAATAGTATTCAAATAGAATGACATCAAAATGACCTATTCCACTGTTATTTTGCGTACTCATGCACACAGGAAATTAAAATGCACATGAAATCTATCAATCTAAACTGTGTCATTTTTTGCACACTTTTTATAGCCTTAATGAGTGCGATTAGTACTGTGATTTTTTCAGAACAAACTTTGCATGATAATTTTGGCTTTAGTTTAATCATTTTTGCAATCATAGGCTTATGTTTGAATGTAGGTTCTATTTTTGTGAATACCATCCGTGATATTTGTAATCCTTAAGTTTCCCCTTCAATATTCTTGTTCATCTTTAGCACTGTGCATTTTTGACGTATATTAGGCTCATTTAAGTCTAAGGATGTTGCAATATGCGCAAACAGTTTGCCGTTATTGGTAATCCCATCGAACAATCTCGCTCTCCTGAATTACATCATGCGTTTGCTGAAAAAACCGGCATTGAACTTGATTATGTAAAACGTTTTGCGCCTTTAGATGGTTTTGAAAACAGCGTTGCTACTTTTTTTGCTGAAAATGGTCATGGTATGAATGTCACAGTGCCATTTAAAGAGCAAGCTTTTGCGCTTTGTGAACATCTTTCTGAACGTGCCAAAATCGCCAAAGCAGTCAATACCTTATGGATGAAAGATGGCAAATTACACGGTGACAATACAGATGGACAAGGTCTTGTTGCAGCGATTCAAGCGTTAGACTGGTCACTCGCAAATACCTCGATTCTAATCATTGGTGCAGGTGGAGCAACCCGAGGCGTGATTTATCCTTTAGTACAGGCAGGTGTGAAAAAAATCGTCATTGCCAATCGTACTCTTGCACGTGCAGAACAATTGATTACTGACTTAAAAGATGCAGTACCTGAAGCACAATTATCTGCATGTGGTTTAGATGATTTAAACGGTACGTTTGATATTGTCATTAATGCTACCTCTGCCAGTTTATCAGGTGATGTTTTGGTTTTACCTGAAAATTTGAAATTTAATCATGCCTATGAAATGGCGTATGGCAAAGCATCCTCTTTTCTAGATCAAGCCAAAGCTCGTAATGTTCCAACTGCTGAAGGTTTTGGGATGTTAGTGGGACAAGCAATAGAAGCATTTTATATCTGGAATGGGGTTAAGCCAAATATTAAAGATTTTCTTTAAAAAATGGTTTCGCTTTAACATAAAAAGAACCTCCGTAGAGGTTCTTTTATAGTCTTTACTTATTATACCATTCTTGGAAAATGACATCATATAAGTGGTTTATTTTTGACGAAGTCTTACATAGTCTTACATCTAAAGTTTGTATTTAGAGACTAGCCACTGCGTCTTGCGATTCGTCAAAAGTATACTTTGACTTACTCAGGCTCGACCTACTTTTGTTTCGACAAAATGAGAAGTGAAACTTCGCAAGAAAACCATCTTGCGGAGCGTTGCTCCTCACTGCAAAATTCGACAAATACCGCAAATTGATTGATGTATTGCAAAAACATGATCAATCATTGGTAGTCCCGCCTCAGACAATTGCGGATGACGTTTTCGCGTCTCAACTTATGATTGAAAGCAGAAAAATCATTCCAAAAATATATTATAAAACTTTTATAGATTGGTATTACTTTAAGTTAGCATCACTCAAAGCCTCATAAGTTTCTTTAAATATTGCATAATCAATAAACTCAACTGAGTCTTCAGTTAAGCTTGCAATCGTACTGTCTTTAAACTTGTTATTTTTTAAAGCCACGTAAGCCTTACCAAGTATATTGACTGTTTTCTTAAACTCCGCTTGCTGTGCTGCTTCAAGCTCATTGTCTTCCTTAAATTTTTCTGCATAATGATGTGCAAATACTGCTTCAGTGGTTTTATACTGCTTTAACAGCTTTTGCATTTCAAGCATGCTTTTTTGTGCACTCATTGCCTCAACCACGATTTCATCTACATCATTGCCCATATCGTGATCAAACTGTTCATTTTCTTGCAAATGATGTTTTTTCTGAAGTGCCTGAACTTGCTTTAAGGCTTGACCTTTCAAATTATAAATATCTTCATCGCTATAAGCGTAAGCATAAACGGCTGCAATTTCTTGTAAATCCTGTGCCGAATATTGTTTCACAATCTGTGGATAGTCATGCGTAAGTTTTGCAATAAACACGGCTTTATAGGTTTTTTCATAAGACTGTGTTTGTTGATAGAGCTTTTCTGCCAATTGATTTAAATATTCAGAAAAATCAACTGCTGGAGATGCGGATGTTGGATCAGCAGCGCCAAACACCTGTTGCATCGGACTGCCTTTAAAAATATCTTTAAATGACTTGGCTTGATTTAAAATTCGACGATCGATTTTGCTGGCATTGCCATAATTTTTGAACTGCATATCAAACTTAACGTTTAATTTGCGATCAAATTCATCGAGATCATATTTTAAGTCATAATCGGCTTTGACCATACGCCCTTGTTGATCCAACGAAATATCCATAATGAATGGATTACGCTTAGCTTTCGGTACTAAAATAGCATCAATATCCGCTTGATGATCTGACCACAATTGTTTAAAGCGTTGCGCAGTAACCAATTCATCTTTTGAGCCTAGAGAGGCAAACTTCTCAGTCAATGCCTTACTTTTTTCTGATAACTGCAGTTCTAGCAATGATGGTGTTGAAACTGTTTCAAATACATCAATGTCGTAAGAATCTTGGCAATACGTGACATCTCCCATACGCAGACTAGATTTATTTTTACTTAAATCCTCACATTGTTGCTCTGTTAATAATGCACCAGCCGTAGACTCTGCTTCCTCATCCTCTGACGCTGTTTCATCCTCTTCACTGCCAGCTGTTGCATCTGTAGCTGCTGCAATCGCTGCGTCTGTGGCATCTTCAGCTGCTGTCGCTGTTTCTGCTACTGCAATTTCATCCTCTTCATCAGAAATCTCTAAAACAGTTTTATTCACTGCTTCATAAAGTTTATACATCGCAGCAGTCGCTTCATCACGCTCATCTTCACTATCTTCTGCAGGCTCAGCCGCCGCCTCTGCCACTGCTTGGGCAGCTAAAGCTTCTATTGCTGATTGCTCTGCTGCTGCAGCATCTACACCAAATACAGATTGCATCAAATATTCACGGTTAACCGTATTATATAAACTTGCCTGTAAAAATAACTCTTCCACACTACTATTAAGGCGAATTTTTTCCACAATACCTTGCTGTCTTTCAGCATCGGTTAAGCGTAAACTTTGTAGTTGATCTTGCGAAGCTAGAGCATAACTGGTTGCACTCGACTGTTTCAAATACTCAATCAATGCCTGTTTATTGACTTTAGAAAAGTGATCTTTATATTTTGAAAAATCAAAATAAGCGTACTTATCTTGGTCTTGTGGATTGGCTAAATAAGGAACCAGTGAAAAAATCTGTGTGTAAAATTTATAGTCATTAAAATCCACTACCATAGGGACACGTACTGCAACCAATAAATTTGGTTTTTTATACTCAGTTGAAATATTCATTGAAGCCATTTTCTGACGATAATTGACCGTACCGTCATATTGGATATTCAAATCATTTAACATCGTTTCAACAAAATTAGCCCCTTTGCCGAGCACATCAGCTAATGAAGCCACATCTTTTTTTGCGACATTTTTATACAGTGCTTGTTTTTCAGCTGTGTTGAGCTTGATGTTTTGTGCTGCTAAATATTGGTTTAATTTTCTTTCAATTTCAGGCTCTAAGCGCACTTCTGGATTGGCAAGAGTGCTTGTTTTCTCCCCCTGATCTTGAGCTAAATTGACCTTGACCTGACCAGAATAATCAAAACTCGGATATTCATAAACTGCGTTTAACGCTTTGCTTGCACGTTGTGCTTGGTCTAAGCTTGAATGAGCAGGATTGGTTTTAATGACATGAGATGAACATGCTGCCAAACTTAAACTCAATAAACTTAAACTTAAATATTTTAATCGCATAAGATTGCCTAACACCTTGAATAATTATAATTACCAACAGAAGTCTTTAAAATAATATTTTAAAAAATGGTTAAAACTATACCAAACTAAAAGAGAAATAGCTTGTACTAATTCTTACAAATTAGCCTTTCTGACATTTTATTTAGTGACTATTATCAATGTAATTCAAGTCCAATTATGAATAATAAAACTATCGTTAAAAAATCCACAACTATTTTTAAATTAGGATTAAACCATGCCTGCATATAAAGCCCCGCTCCGTGATATTCGTTTTTTAATCAACGAAGTTTTTGACTACGCTGGTCATTATAAGACTTTATCTATTGGCGAAAATGCTGATGCTGATACTGTTGATATGATTTTAGAAGGTGCTGCAGATTTCTGTGAAAATGTACTTTCTCCTTTAAACCAATCGGGTGATGAAGAAGGTTGTCATTTTAAAGATGGCGAAGTGACTACACCGAAAGGTTTTAAAGAAGCTTATGAACAGTTCATCCAAGGAGGATGGCAAGGTCTTTCTTACCCAGAAGAGTTTGGGGGGCAAGGCTTACCTATGTCTTTAAATCTGATCAAATCAGAGATGATGGGGACTGCAAACTGGTCATTTACCATGTACCCAGGTTTAAGCATGGGCTGTATGAACACCATCATGCAGTTTGGTACTGATGAGCAAAAAGCAACCTATATGCCACACCTTACAGCGGGTACGTGGTCAGGTACGATGTGTTTAACTGAGCCACAATGTGGTACTGACTTAGGGCAAGTGAAAACCAAAGCTGAGCCAAAAGAAGATGGTACTTATGCCATCACAGGAACAAAAATCTTCATCTCTGCGGGTGAACATGATTTAACTGAAAATATCATTCACATCGTACTTGCTCGTCTGCCAGACGCACCTGCAGGCACCAAAGGCATTTCACTCTTTATCGTGCCTAAATTCATCCCAACAGCGGATGGCGGTGTAGGTGAACGCAACCCTGTAAGTTGTGGTTCAATTGAACACAAAATGGGGATCCGTGCTTCTGCAACTGCAGTTCTAAACTTTGACGCTGCAACAGGTTATTTGATTGGTGAAGTAAATAAAGGCTTACATGCAATGTTCACGTTTATGAACACTGCTCGTATTGGTACTGCGGTTCAAGGTTTAGCACATGCTGAACTTTCTTTCCAAGGTGCTTTACCGTATGCCAAAGAACGTATGTCTATGCGTGCGCTTTCTGGGAAAAAAGATCCTGAAAAAGTTGCAGATGCCATTATCCATCATGCTGACGTGCGTCGCATGTTATTGACCCAAAAAGCAATTGCTGAAGGCGGTCGTGCAATGATTTATCATGCAGCACAGCTTGCAGATAAAATGGCAGATGCACTTGCACAAGACGACCAAGCAAAATTTGATGAATATGACGACAAGCTTGGCTTCTATACTCCAATTTTAAAAGGTTTCTTAACTGAAATGGGCTTAGAAGCTGCAAACCACGGTATGCAAGTCTTTGGTGGTCATGGTTATATCAAAGAACATGGCATGGAACAAATTGCCCGTGATGCACGTATCGCAACCTTGTATGAAGGTACAACTGGCGTGCAAGCACTTGATTTAATTGGTCGTAAGGTTCTACTTTCTTCTAAAGGTAAAGTCGTTCGCGAATATACTGCTGAAATCTTGAAATTCTGTGGTCAACATGCACGCAACAAATATATGCGTCGTTTTGCATGGGATTTAACCAAAATCTGTGCACAGTGGAACGCTTTAACTGTTCGTATCATGCTTGCTGCACGTAAAGATCGTGACATCGTATCAAGTGCGTCTGTAGACTTCTTAATGTTCTCTGGTTATGCAATGATGGCATATTATTGGGCACAACAAGCAGCTGTAGCTTCTGAAAAATTAGCTTCAGGTGAGGGTGCTGAAGTTCCAGAATTCTATAAAGCAAAAATCAAAGTGGCTGACTTTTACTTTGAACAATTGTTGCCGCGTGCACAAGGTCATGCTGAATCTATGGTCAATCCATCTAAGACCATGATGGCACTTGAAGCTGAACATTTTAGCTTTGATTACTAAGATTGAATGCTTTTAAGCTAGAATAAAAAAAGAGCGCTTCGGCGCTCTTTTTTTTATTCAACTCAAATATCAAATTGGATGACCTATGATACAGATCGCCACTAAAGAAGACTTTCCTATTTTAATTGAAATATGGGAACGCTCTGTCAGAGCAACACATGATTTTCTACCTGAAGCTGAGATTAATGAACTAAAACCATTAATTTTGAATGAATATTTCCAGCATGTATTGCTACATAAATATACACAAGATAATCAAATTATTGGATTTATTGGCACAAGCCCTGACAATATTGAAATGTTATTTATTGAACCTAACTTTAGAGGTCAAGGAATTGGTAAAGCCTTAACACTGTTTGTTATTGAAAAGCTTAATATTCAAAAAGTGGATGTAAATGAGCAAAATCCACAAGCTGTTGGTTTCTATCAAAAACTTAACTTTGAAGTCATTTCCAGATCTGAATTAGATGGTCAGGGCAAAGCCTATCCTCTTTTACATTTAAAACACAGCGCTAAATTTTAGCGCTGTTTATTTTCACTTTTCTTTCTGCACAGTCTCTTTTACTGTTTTTAGTAATTTAAATTTATTATTTTCAAATAGATAAAACCGTGTTGTGATACTCTCCACTTCCCAGTTTTCATCCATATGTTCTTCTTGAGTCACCAATAAACGACTATTGGCTTTGCTTGCAATCACATCCTCCTGGCTACCCTCACCACCAAAACCGCCCTCCAACAACTTTCCTGTACGTTTATTGATAAATGCATAACTACGACAACTCGCACCACAACCCCACATGGTAATGACATATTCACCTGCAAAATTTGGCTTTTCTTTTAATGCATTACGTAGCCGAGTGCGAAACATTCGGGCACTTTCATCCGTCATATCCAATTGTGCGGTTTTGCCTGTATAAGGTTTAACAGGATAATCCTTAAATTGAGGGACATGGGTTTTGGCATAAGCCACTGTCATCCCCAATACGAAGAATGACAGTACGATGAGAATTTTTTTGATTATTTTTTGCATTTTTAGAGACAACACTGATTTATCATTTTCCTGCTCATCATAGCAAAATAACAGGAAGATTTTTACAAAAACGTTTCCAATACTGAATTTAAAAACACATGCCCTTTCTCAGTACAATTCAATATCTTAGTATTATCCACCATTAACTGACGTTGTTTTAAAGCATCTAAAACCGCTAAATCTGCCAAATCTAAACCTGTACGCTCTGCATATAACTGAGCTTCGACACCATCCACCAACCGCAGCGCATTCATCATAAATTCAAACGGCAAATCTTCATCTTCAATCCGTTTAAATTGCAAATTTTCCGCAGGAACTTTGGCTAAATAGTCTTTCGGTAAGCGGGTTTTCTGAAAACGATACACGCCATCCACCTGAGTCACTTTACCATGCGCCCCTGCCCCAATCGCCAAATAATCGCCAAATTGCCAATAATTCAAATTATGTGCCGAGGGTTGTTCTTTACGCCAAGCCGATACCTCATAATTGATAAATCCATTGACTTTTAAGTACGCTTCGCCCTGTTCCTGAATATCTTCCAAAATATCTTCGGCAGGTAAAATTGGTTGCGTACGAAAAAATACCGTATTCGGTTCAATGGTCAGTTGATACCATGAAATATGTGTTGCACCATTTTCTACCGCAAGTTTTAAATCATTTAACGCTTGTTCTAAAGTTTGTTCAGGCAAGCTATGCATTAGATCCACATTGACACGTTTGAAGCCTGCTTGTTTGGCATGCTGAATCGCCAAGATCGCATCGTCATTGGAGTGAATCCTTCCTAATTTTTGTAAATGTTCCCTATTAAAACTTTGTACACCAATCGATAAGCGATTAATTCCCGCAACTAAATAATCTGCAAATGGATCGTGTTCTACCGTTCCGGGATTGGCTTCTAAGGTTATTTCACACTCCTGTTCGAACGGAATCAGTGCTTTTAATTGAGCAAATAACCATTGATATGCTTTTGCTGAAATGAGAGATGGCGTACCGCCACCAATAAAAATACTATGTATTGCACGCCCCTGCGCAAACTCAACTTGAGTTTTAAGATCCTCAACCAATGCTTGTAAATATTCTTGTTCCAGTTCTAATGATAATTTTCCATCAGGTACAGCATGCGAGTTGAAGTCACAGTAAGGACATTTACGCACGCACCACGGCATGTGAATGTAGAGGGACAATGGAATATTTTGAGGGTTTAAATCAGCCAAAGAACAAGCTCGAAATAGTGTAAAGAATGAGGAATTTTAACATGACTCAGGGTTATTCAAATCAAACAAATGAAAAGTTGTTCTATTCATTCGTGTTAATTGTTTTTTATTTTCCAATACAGACCCGCTTATAAATTTTTTGACCAACAAAACTATTCTTAATGGATTCAAATGTTAGGTCATCATAAAATTCAAAGGATTGACCAGTTTCTCCATCCATGCCATATATATTTTGCATCCTATTGATCATTTCGCTGTTGGATGTTTGTCCACTATAAAATTTTGCTTCTCCTACAGATAACGCTTTATATGGACAATCAACAATATAACTCTTAATTGCAGACTGATAATTTCTTGCATATTCATCATTCTTTTTATATTCATATTTCTCATAAATCACAACCCGCATCAGACTTTTATCAATTCTAGTAATCGATTTTTCATCTAAAAACTGTTTTTCCATATATCCTTGATCTATTAATAGCAGTTTAGGTGTATATGCCATTACTGATATTGATAAAAATACAGTTGATAACAAAATAAACTTATTTCTAAATTTCAAAATCTTAAATCCAAAAACATCATTACGCTATTTTTACATTCTAAACCATATTAGGAAACCTCTACCTTTGTCATTTTTTCTACTATGCTTAATCCCTAAATCAAAGTTTTTAATGAAAGTCTCTATCAAGTAAGCTTTAAAAATAGCAAGCTTCTTGCGAAAGTTAATTTCGGCAAGATCTGAAGCAGTATTGAATGTTCCCTCTCCTTTTAGGAGAGGGTTAGGGAGAGGTTTTCTATGTAAGAGCGCTCATCCTCTTGCATAGCTCCCCCTCCTCCCAAAGGGAGAAGGAATCCCCTATATTCTTTTGAGTGTGTAACATCAATTATTAACAGATCATTCAACCCATCAATATTTTCATTCGCTCATGTTATAAATTTCCATTAGACTAAAAATTATCAAGGAGGGAGATAATAACAACATGATGAAACTCACTAGCCAATTTCTGTTATTTTTACCATTGGCAATGGGAATAGGCATTGCTATGAGCATCCAAACTGCGATCAACACCCAACTAAGAGAATATTTATACTCGCCTTTACAAGCTGCCCTTTTGTCATTTTTAATTGGTACAATAGTGCTCGCAATTTTTGTGTTTTTTCAGTCTACCCCCAAACCAAGTTTACATAGTTTAGGACAAATTCCGTGGTATCTCTGGCTTGGAGGTTGTTTGGGTGTCTATGCGATCAGTATTAGCATTTATACTGCGCCAAAACTTGGTTTTTTGAGTTTATCTGGTTTAATTATTTTTGGGCAAATCATGATGTCCATGCTGTTAGATCATTTTGGCTGGCTCGGTGTGGAAAAAACACAACTGAATTGGCAACGTCTTTTTGGTGGCGTGGTGATTTTTATTGGTGTGCTTCTCACTCTACAACGCTAACCCTTCATTTTTCTAAGCACATTTAAAACGAGTAATACGTGTCAAATCATGCTGCCACTACGACCCGCTTTGAATTAAAGCAACTTTTTCATTTAATGTTACCCATTTTGGTCACACAGTTTGCCCAAGCAGGCTTTGGTCTGATCGACTCAATCATGGCGGGACATATGTCTGCACAAGATTTGGCAGCCATTGCGGTGGGTGTGGGCTTGTGGATTCCTGTGATGCTATTGTTTAGTGGCATTATGATTGCAGCCACACCATTGGTCGCTGAGGCACAGGGCGCACGCACCCCTGAAAAAATTCCATCGATTGTCCGTCAGTCTTTATGGATTGGTTTAGTTTTGGGCATTATCGCAGGGCTCATTTTACAAGTCATGCCATTCTTATTACCCTTGTTTAATGTACCTGAAAGTTTGATTCCTAAGGCAAGTTTATTCTTGCATGCGATTGGTTTGGGTATGCCTGCAGTAACGATGTATGCCGCATTGCGCAGTTATTCTGAGGCAATGGGCTATCCTAGACCTGTTACCTTGCTCAGCTTGGTTGCTTTAGTGGTACTGATTCCACTGAACTTTATTTTCATGTATGGACTTGGTCCTATTCCTGAATTAGGCAGTGCAGGTTGTGGTTTTGCCACCGCAATTTTGCAATGGCTTATGTTTATTGCCTTGGCGTTTTATGTCTTGAAAGCCGAGCGTTATCAGAAAACCCAACCATTGAAAGCATGGGAAAAAATTAACCCTGTACTGATCAAGCGCATTTTGAAATTGGGCTTGCCGATCGGTTTGGCGATTTTCTTTGAAGTCAGCATTTTTAGTACAGGCGCAATTATTCTCAGTCCTTTGGGGGATATTACCGTTGCAGCACACCAAATTGCGATCTCTATCACTTCCCAATTGTTTATGATTCCAATGTCTTTAGCAATTGCGCTGACCATTCGTGTCGGCATGTATTATGGTGAGAAAAATTGGGCAGCGATGCGTAAAGTCCAATGGGTCGGTTTAATGACGGGCACATGCTTTGCTGCATTCACCATGTTGTTAATGTGGTTTTTACGCCCTGAGATTGTGGCTGCTTACACTTCAGATATCGAAGTTTCTCAAGTTGCGATTTACTTAATTTTATTTGCGATTGGTTATCAATTAATGGATGCTTGGCAAGTCAGTGCCGCAGGCTGTTTGCGTGGTATGCAAGACACCAAAGGTCCAATGTGGATTACCATGTTTTCCTATTGGGTGATTGCATTCCCTGTTGGGATTTATTTGGCACGCTATACACCTATGGGTGCAGCAGGCGTTTGGACAGGATTAATTGTGGGTTTAAGCATTGCTTGCGTACTTTTAATCAGTCGCTTGTTAGTTATGAATAAACGGCTAAATCAGATTTAACAAATCAGGGCTGCTTTTTTGGAAACTCCTTACTTTATTTGAGTGAGGAGTTATTAAAGTCATCATTCTTGATTTTGTAACGCATCCTTCAACCCTTGCGGTACTTCACTTTCATTGGCAACCTCTTTTACAATTGCCTGCCCCACGATCACCTCTGTACCATTAAAGGTCATCGTAGGCGAACCATACAGTTCATAACCGTCATTTAATGCCTTGGTCACCCTTGCACAAAAATTCACATCATCCCTACCTGTCAAATAACGATAAACTTTCATAGTCATAATTCATTTTTTAAATTAAAATCATTTTAACGCTATGCGAATAATTAATATACGATTAAATAGATAAAAGCATATTTAAAAAAATAGCAACGCAGAAACAATATCTTAACAATTTAAAGTAGGCAGTTTAAGAATAGTCGCCTATGATCAAAATGAGAAAAACTTCATCAAAGTTTAAGGATTTGTCTGAATGTCTAAGAATTCAAGTACACCCGGTCGCCGTTTTATGAAACTTGCAGGTATGACCGCAAGTATCGCCACCAAAACTGTGTCCAATTCTATTCGTAATTTTAATGCTGATGAAGACAAAAAAAACGAAGCTCGCAGTAAACTTTTTCAAGACATCGGCTTACAAATTGCGGATACACTTGGAGAAATGAAAGGCGCGGTCATGAAAGTTGGACAGATCGCTTCTCAGTACAAAGACATTTTCCCACTAGAAGTTGCCAAAGCCATTGCAAAGTTACAACGCCAAGCTCCTGCAATGCCTTTTGCTGAAATCAAAGAACAAGTTGAAAAAGAGCTGGGTAAACCTTTAGATCAAATTTTTAGTCACTTTGAAGAACAACCATTTGCCGCAGCTTCAATTGGACAAGTCCATAAAGCAACGCTACCCAATGGTGATCAAGTCGTCGTGAAAGTGCAATATCCAGGGGTAGATGAAGCCTGTGAAAGTGACCTTAAACAAGTCCGTTTAGCTTTACGTTTAATGGGCGTTTTGAAAGTTGATAAAAAACTACAAGATCGTTTGTTTAAAGAGATTCAAGACAGTTTATATGAGGAACTCAACTACGAAATCGAAGCACAAAACTTACAAGTTTTCCGCACCTTTCACCAAGCCTTAGATCGTCAAATCATTATTCCTCAAGTTTTTCCTGAGTTTTCTAGCCGTCGTATTTTAACGTTAAGCCTAGAAAAAGGTGAAAGTATTGAAACAGCCAGTACATGGGATTTGGAGATTCGCAACCAAATTGGTGAACGTCTAATTCGCGCTTTGGGACAAGAAATATTTTTCTTAAAACGTTTTCATTGTGACCCCCACCCAGGCAACTTCGCCTTTCGTGAAGATGGTAGCGTGATTATTTATGACTTTGGTGGAGTGAAAACGCTGTCTAATGAAATTATCCAACACTTTAAAAACTTAGTTCGTGCGGGTCGTAAAGCGGATATTCGCACCATTGAAAATGAATTAACCGCACTGGATGCTTTGGCTGAAAAAGATAAATTTCCTGAAGCGTTATACCAAGAATGGCTTGAGGTTCTATTACGTCCGCTGACCACACACTATGATTTTGCTGAAAATTCTGCGCATCATGATGGTATGAAATTGGTGAAAAAATCCTTGAAATATTGGGATGTTTTCAAACCTTCACCGGATACCCTAATGGTCAATCGTACCATTTCTGGACATTATTGGAATTTGATTCAACTGAAAGTATATGACGATTTAAGTGATTTATTTGAAGAGTTATTACCTCAGCAAGATTAAGATTATCGCAATTTTTGATTCAGTCTATTTTAAGAATGATATTTTAAAGTAAACTTAATTTGAAGCCTAAACACATCCTCCAGTTTAGGCTTCATTTTTTTGTTTCTTCATTTACAAAATAATTTTTTAATATTCGCATGCACATTTTAAACACTCAGAATTTACTTTACATTTTATATGTTATGTTATAACATTTTACTAAATACAAAAATGATTGGAGTCTACCATGCGTCCGAATATCCATCCTGAATATCGCCAAGTTCTGTTTCACGATACCAATGCCAATGCCTTTTTCTTGATTGGCAGTACCATTCAAACCAAACAAACACGTGAATACGAAGGTCAAGAATATCCTTATGTGGCTTTGGATATCTCGAGTGCTTCCCATCCGTTCTATACAGGTGAAGTACGTCAAATCAATAATGAAGGTCGTATCGCAAGCTTTAATAAACGTTTTGCACGTTTTAAACGCTAATTGTGCGCTCACATTTGAGTTACATGATTTAGCCCTAGCCTAAAGCACTCCTCCCTTTAGGCTATTTTTTATCTGCTATTTAGCATGATTTGAAAAACATAAAATCCTATCGCCAAGCACACCACACCACAGACCACACTAGAAATGCTATAAGCCAATGCGATGGGTAACTGTCCTTGTCGAATCAATTGAAATGTTTCCAAACCAAAGCTTGAAAATGTAGTAAAGCCACCCAAAACGCCTACCATCAATAAAAGTCGGGCTTCGTTGTGTAAAATGGGATATCGCTGGCTTAAGGCAAAAAAGATACCCGCCAAGAAGCAACCGAATAGATTGACTGACCAGGTTGTCCAAGGAAATAAACTGTGTGGTTTAGAAATAATGAATCCAGCGCCATAGCGCAAGCTTGCCCCTATTGCCCCACCGCATGCGACGAGTAGCCAATTCATTTGCACAGCACTCCTGATCATTATGTAATTGTGTATAAGTTAAACTTTATCCACAGGTATTAGGGTTCTTGTGTATTTACGCAACAGGATATTCATTCTGTACATAAAAATCTAAGGTTGGCACAATAAAAGCAAAAGCGTCCTGTGGGTTTACTCCCCATTCTTCAAGCAATGGACAATTCACTGCCACTGCTTGAGCGGATTGAATTTTATCAAAATCAAAAGGCATAAGGATATCGCCTTGTGACATTTTGCTGGGCTGATCCACCCATTCCACCCAAGCATGCTCTTGATCTACCAAATAACAAACCGCTTCATCCCAAGAATCAAACAATGTTTGCCATGCAATAGGCAATTGTTGTTCATCATTCAGCTGTACCGAGCTTGAGAGTTGGTATCGAGCATCGATTGATAGTTGGGTATGGATTTGTTCTGCGTGTTGTTGATGGTGAAATACTGTTGCACATTGCGCAGGCATTGCATCACTTGCCAAACGCCCACTTAAAACATACAACAATTGATCTACCGCAACTTGCTCAAAAATTACGGTTTTCTCTTGTTGTTTTGGATCAATATAAAAACGCCAATTACTTTGCTGAGGAGAGGGCATGAATTTGCGTAATTTTCCTAAAAAGGAGAATCCAAAATGTTCATGTTGGTAAGTTAATATGGTAAAGATCGTTTTACCTTGTTTCTCCCAAAGCTGTACCTGTGCTGGATAACGAGAACGAACGTGCTCAATGTCTACCAACCAAGACAGATAGACGATATTTTTAACTTGGCTTTGCAACTTTAAAAAAGGTAAAAATCGCATCAATACACGACGAATTTTTAATAAAAAAGTCAAACTTAAAATAAAGGCAATACAGGATTCGACCCAGTTACTACGATGATTTTTGTAGGTATGCCGACTCATTCTCATCCCCTTCACACTGTTTTGATGTTACGGGGGTTTCACCCATCACATGGAAATCTAAGTTGGGTATAAAAAAACATAAGGGTTGACTATCAGCACTTATACCAAGCTCAGCCAATAAAGGACAATCCAGATGTTGTATTTCCAAAGCACGGATTTGTTCAAAATCACTGACGATTTGGATATTTCCTTGGGAAAGCTGCTGTGGTTGATCGACGCACTCTACCCAAACATGTTCTTGCGGAACAAAAAATGCTAAAGCATCCTTCCATTCAGGAAATATATTAGCCCACTGCCCTGTGAGCTGTTTACCTTCAACATTTTTTAGTTTTACATCTAAACAATAACGTTCATCCATATGAATTTTTGCATGAATATTTAAATCATGTGCAGTAGTTTGTACCTGATGTTGAAAATTTGGATCATATTGCGCAGGCATTGCATCACTCAACACTCGACCACCCATGATATAGAGCATTTTATCCACCACAATTTGTTCAAATATCACTGTCTTCGGCAGCAAATCATCTGCCAAATAAAAACGCCAATTGCTTTGTCGTGGAGATGGAAATATCTTCCGAGCTGCCCCAAAACAATGAAGCCCAAAATGATGATGGTGATAAAACAAAATACTAAAAATCGTTTTGCCTTGATGTTCCCATAAGCGAATCGGCTCTGGAAAACGTTGTTTAACCAAATCAACATCAACCAACCATGACATATACACCGTATCTGTTGCTTGACTTTCAAGGCGCAAAAAAGGTAAAAAACGCATCAATCCACGACGTAAATTTAATATTATTTTTGAACGAAGCAGTCGCCCAAACAAACGGAAAAAAAGCTGGTGTTGTTTAAATTTAAATAAGTGGCGATTCATAAAGCATCTATCATTGTATTTTTATCGTGTAAGTCATTTTTATCTTAGCAAAAAATCAAAACGAAAGTATTTTTTTATATGGAATAATGATATTGCACACCCCTATTTTTAGTTATGATTTGGCAACCTCTATTCTGAATATAACTTGGAAACTCACCTATGGCACAACAACTTTTAGCACAACTTCAAGCAGGCGAAATAAAATTTGCTGATGTGATTGCATTTATTGAAGCACGTTACCAGCATATCCCCACTGCATTTCAGAATGGTCAACAGTACAATACTGCGACTGAAAATCAAGGCAGTGCTAAAGTTTTTTCATTTGCCAAACTAAATGGCTTAAATCACCACCAAACCTTAAGTTTATTTGCCGAACATTATGCGTCTGTGCAGGCTACACCTCAAGCTACTGACCATCAAAATATTCGCCAGTTTATGCAAAATGGTTGGGATGGGATCAAGTTTGAAGGCACAGCTTTAATAGCTAAATAATCTATTCAAATCATGACACTCCCTCTCCCTTTGGGATAAGGAGTGAAACGCCACAAGCGAATGAGGGGGTCAATCACGGGCGTTCATCATACTGCGGTAAACCATCACAAATCGTTTCCCATTCCGCTTTATATGCAGTAAAAATATGTTGAGTTGGCTTCTGCTCAAGGGGGGTATCCAAAGTCCCGATTCTCAACCGATACGTATCAGGTGTTTCTGCTTTAATACTGATAATGGGTGAAGCACATTCACTACAGAAACAGCGTTGTGTCGTTTCACTTGACTGATATTTCTTCAGTAATGTTTCACCTTGCACAATTTTAAAATCAGCCTTTTTGATAGGTGCATTGGTCGCAAAAGCGGTACCATTTGCCTTACGACAACGACGGCAATGACACTCGATAATATCCCCAATTTGGCCATGAATTTCATAGCGAATGCCACCGCATAAACAACTTCCTGTGTATAATTTTTCCGCAGACATGCACTAAATCCTAAAATATAAAACCATTTCAAATTAGCATATATTGCAAGAGTTAATCTAAATATAATTTTATTAAATTGTTGTTCACTTCATTAAATACTGATGCACACCATTCCCTGCTGCACGACCTGTCGCAAAGCACGCTGTCAGTAAATAACCTCCCGTTGGCGCATCCCAGTCCAACATTTCCCCACAACAAAATACATGCGGATTAGATTTTAATTGTAATTGTTCACTCAGAGCATTTTGTTTGATCCCCCCTGCACAACTAATAGCTTCTTCAATGGGGCGAAATCCTGTCAGTTCAACTTTTAAGTGTTTAATGTGATCCGCTAATTCTTCCGTTTGATGCCATAAAGATTTGTCTACAATTTCACGGATGAAATTAGACTTTACAATATCTAAACCCGCTTTACGCCAAATATTGGCTGTTGATTGCTTCTTTGATGCTTGTAATTTTTGAACTAATTGAGACATGCTGAGATCAGGCAACAAGTCTAAATATAAACTCATATTTTTGTGCTGCTTAAGCTGCTGTCTTAACGCTCGTCCTTGCTTATAAATCAAACCACTTTCCAACCCATAGTGCGTGATGACAATATCGCCTTGTGTTTTACCGCATCCCTTAACCCAAGCATCAACACGTTTTAATGGCTGTCCAAAAACAGGCTGCATAAACTTAGACCATGCTTTTTCAACCCCTGCATTGCTGGCTTGAAAAGCTTCGATCTGTGCTTGATCAAACCATTTTTGCCACGCTCCATCACTGCCTAACTGCGACCAAGACACTGCGCCACAGGCTAAAATAATTGCATCAAAATCTTGTGTGGAGATTTGTTCAGATTTGAGATTTTGAATGGTTAGTGTGTGCTGTTTTAAATCTAAAATTTGATGCCGATAATGGAACTGTATTTTATTTTCAATTAAACGTTGCAACCAAGCACGCAGTAAAGGCGCAGCTTTCATCTCATTAGGAAAGATTCGCCCTGAACTGCCGACATAAGATTCTATTCCTAAACCTTGCATCCACTGTCGAATCCAAGTGGCATCCCATTGCTTGATCCATGGACTGAGCCATTCGACTTGATCATAACGCTGCACAAACTGCGCAACTGGCTCAGCATGAGAAATATTCAGCCCTGTTTTTCCCGCCATTAAAAATTTGCGTGCTGCTGAAGGTTTTTGCTCATACACATGCACCTCATAATCAAATGCACTCAACACTTCAGCAGCCATTAACCCTGCAGGTCCAGCCCCCACAATGGCAATGCGCTGCTTACTTGACATTTTTGGGCTCAATTACTTGGGTATTTTGCCCTTGTAAAGGTTGAAAGCCATCAAAACGTGTTGCATAGTTTTCAGGTTTAGAGATAACCAACTGCTGGCACAACTCTCCACGTTCTAAATATTTAATCTCAAAATGAGTCCGTGCTGAATCAGAGGCAATCACTTGTTTCTCATACGGTAAATTCCAGACTTTTTGTAGTTGTTGTTCGGCTTCTACAATATATTCAGGAATATTACTGGCTAAAGTAATCGTACCGTGGGTTTGTAAGCGAGAAATTAAAAATTCAAAAAATGGCATATTCAACCAGCGTTGTGCTGGGTTATGCGGTTCAGGATTTGGATATAAAATAAAAAAATGTTGAACTTGCTGCGGATACAAAGCATGCACCACCCAAGGCAACGCATCCGCATGAATCGGTGTTAAATTATCTTGACCTTCGAGTTGATGCTGTTTTTGCATGGCTAGAAATTTTTCACGGGTTCTTTCTACAGCGACTAATTTAAGTTGCGGATTTTGCTCAGAAAAAAGTAAGGCATGTTTGCCTTTACCTGCACCAATTTCCACACAAATTGGACTATTTTCAATAGATTGAAAATCACGTGGCGCATGCATACGCTGTGCTTGAAATTGACGAATCGGCATAATCAGATCAAACTAGTAAAAAACGGCACAAGTCTAGCAAGTCTTATGCACTTTGCCTATTTCACTTTGCAAAATGAGGATTAAATCATGCCACGCACTTTTCCATGCCCACGTTGTGGTGAAGCGAGCACTTGGGAAAATAATGAATTTCGTCCATTTTGTTCAGATCGTTGTAAACTAATTGATCTCGGTGCTTGGGCGAATGAAGACTATAAATTACCGACAGAAGATGCGCCTCCAGCAGAAGATGGAGAACCGTAGGTAATATTTTATTACAATATAACAAACCCGACGTAAACAGTTTGCATTATAAATAAACAATACTCTTATAAATTATTCTTATCTTATTACACTTCACTGGTCGTAATTGAGAAAAATTATGCTTCTTATATTAAAAATTAGTTTCACTCTTCTTCTTGTTTTCAGCTTATTTTTTATTGGTTTAGGCATTTATGCGGCTGATGGTTTATTCTTTGCAATCGCATTTCTCTTTATTATTGCAACGCTTTTAGTGGGCTTAGAAATCCGTAAAAGGTTTTCAAATCCTTTTGAATAAAAAGTTCAAAAATCTTATTCACCGATGTCAATAAGATTTCTTTCCTTTATATTTTACCATTCAACCATTTTAAATTGACCTATTAGCCTGCCTGACCTGCAACAAATGGATTATGTTGCTTTTCAAAACCGATCGTACTCATTGGACCATGTCCTGAAATAAACTGAGTTTCATCAGGTAAACTAAAACACTCTCTTTGAATCGAGTCGAGCAGTTGCTGATGATTTCCTTTAGGAAAGTCGGTACGACCTATTGAGCCTTTGAACAACACATCGCCTGTCCACAGTACGCCATATTTGGCATTATAGAACATCACATGTCCAGGTGTGTGCCCTGGTGCAAAACGCACTTCAAACTCTTCTTCACCTAGTTTCAGAACTTCTCCGCCTTCCAGCCATTGATCGACATGCACCGCTTCTGGAATAGGAAAACCATAACGTGCAGAAACTTCTTTGATCATGTCTAACCAGAAAGCATCTTCTTTCTGCGGCCCAATCACAGGAACATTCCATTCTTTAACCAATGCACCGACTGCACCAGCATGATCTAAATGCCCATGCGTCAACCACAAGGCTTTTACAGTTAGACCGAGTGCCTCAACTTCTTTTTTTAACTTTTCAGGCTCACCGCCTGCATCGATCAATACCGCTTCTTTACTTTCACTGTCCCAAACGATCGAACAATTTTGAGCAAATGCAGTAACGGGTACAATTTTAACTTGCAACATATTCTTTCCTTAATTTGGCTCAAATGTACTAAATGTTGTGCGCAAAGGCTCTAAATTTGCCTGTAATAATTGCGCTAATAGTTCAATGTGTGCAGCATCATTATTTAATGCAGGGATATATTGGTAAGACTGCCCACCTGACTGTAAGAATAGTTCTGCATTTTGTAATGCCAATTCTTCTAAAGTTTCCAAGCAATCTGCTGAAAAAGCAGGACTCATAATCTGTACCGATTTAACCCCTTGTGCTGCCCAATCCTGTAATACTTGATCAGTATAAGGCTTCACCCATTCTTGCTTACCAAAACGAGATTGGAAACTAATTTGCCATTGATCATCTTTTAAATTTAAGGCTTGTGCTACTTTTTGTGCAGTTACATGACAACGTTCCGCATAAGGATCACCTTTGTCCGCATAAGGCTGTGGAATACCATGAAAAGACATTAATAATTTTTCAGCTTGTCCATGTTGTCGCTGAAATTTCAAAACACTATCCGCCAGAGCCTGGATATATAAAGGATGTTGATAGTAATCACGAAGAATCGTCAATGCTGGCAAATTACGTTGGGTCAATACCCATTTTGCCACCGCATCATAAAGTGGTGCGGTTGAGGTTGCTGAATACTGTGGAAATAACGGCAATAAAATGATTTGATCATATTTTTGTGATGCTGCATCTTGTAACGCCTGATTAATTCCAGGATTACCATACGTCATTGCAGGAACGACGTGCAGATCCAACTGCGGGTTTTGTACAAGTAAACGTTGTTTTAAAAGTGCTGTTTGCTGCAATAAGATTTCTCGCATAGGCGAGTCCTTCATCCATACTTGCGCATAAGCATGTGCCACTCTTTTAGGACGAAAAGGTAAAACAAAAGCATGTAAAATGATTTGCCAAATAAATTTAGGAATTTCAATCACACGCCCATCAGATAAAAACTGCTTTAGAAAGCGTCGTACAGCAACTTCAGAAGGTTCATCAGGCGTTCCTAAATTAGCAACAATCACTAATACCTTGGGTCTAAAAAGCATGATTTTTTAACCTTATTGAATCAATCTATGCAGTCAATGTATCAGAACTTCAGGCATTTTTTTAACAGATCAAAAAACATTTATTTAAAAAATAGAAGAATGTTTCCCAATCATTTGTGAACCTTCTAACAACCTTAAGCCTTTGTTGGTTATTTGCCACAACATACGTTGTCGATCATCCCTTCCTACTGGCGCAATCCAGTCATTTTGACGCATTTGTTGCTTAATGGTATGTAAGGCACGAATATTGATCTGCGCTCTTGCAACAGCATGCGCTCTAGGCATAGACACTTGCACATCTGCCAAACCCGTTCTATTTAAATATTCATTCAACACTTTAGAAAAGCTATCTTCTAAAGTTGACTCTCGAAACTCAACCGATAAAACTTTTAAAATCTCAATCCATGTCATTTCACGAATTGGATTCATTTCCTTAAAGTTACCATCCTGATAAGCATGCACACGATAATCAAAATTAAAGACATCGTGAATAGAAACCTTAGGTAGGGTTAAAAATGGATCGACTTCTTTACGTTCCTGCGTATTTTTAACTTGTGCCAACTGCGTTTTTAAACGATCAATCTCATCTTGTAAAACTTGGATATTTTGTGGACGTACCCAGCCAACCACAGGATAACGCTCTAACATTTGTGGCATATAAGAACGCACACTAAGTTCTAAATCCCTCAATGTACGATAAGTGACCACTTGCTCGACTTCTTTTTGTAATTGATTGCGAAATTCGTAAAATTTTTCTTTTAAGTCAGCACGAGACTCTTGTAAAGTTTCTTCACGCAACTCAGGTGCTTCATGCAAAAATACAATCACTGGTTTTTGTTTAGTGACTGCGTAGATATATTCTAAATGCATATAACTCACACCAGACACGGATTGCTCACCGTACTGGCTACCTAAAAGCAATAAAACATAATCACAATCATCAATTTGCCGACGAGCAAAAGCCGTACTCAAAGGTGTACGCTGCTCTAATCCCCAAGAAAAGAAACCCATTCCGATGAGCGTTTGTGACACGATCATACGTTCTGGTTGCATATCTCTACCAGAAGTTGTAATAAACACCTGATAACGTTTGTCGAGCATAGGTTAACCCATCCTTCTCATATAGCTTAAATATTGATCCGCCCCAAACAGATCACGAAGTTATATGCCCTACACTTATAAATATAAATAAAATTAAAACTGTCTTAATTTCATATGTTGGACTGCCTACTGCAGTTTATCAATAACGTCACAAATTGACCATGAAATTTTTTCTTGAATTAAATGTTTTAGGACTGGTGTTAAAGTATCCGCATTATGACCACTCACATAACAGCTCAGTTGTGTTTTATTTTGTAATGGCAACTCTGATAATAGATTATTTTTAATTAAAATTCGTGCGGTTTGCCGAGCGACAGCAAGCCCTGAATCCACTAGAGTTAACTGATCGCCATAGAGATTTTGAATGGCATTTTTTAAAAATGGATAATGCGTACAACCTAATACCAAATAATCTGCCTGCTTTGCCAATATGGGGTCTAAAACATTTTTTAATGCAGTTTTACATTGTTCACTGTTTTGTAACCCGGCTTCCACAAAAGGAACCAGCTCTAAACAAGTGACAGGCATCACATCTACACCCGAAGGTTCTGCAAAACGTAATACCACATCCTTGATCAACTGACCTCGAAAGGTGGCAGGTGTAGCAAGCACAGCCACCACCTTAGACTGGGTTTGCAACACCGCTGGTTTCAATGCAGGCACTAATCCCACAATGGGGAAATTTTCACCATAATGCTCACGCAAAAAATCTAAACTAAATGCAGATGCAGTATTACACGCGACTACTGCAATTTTGCAGCCTTGTCGATATAACCATTCAATCGCCTGTGCAGTTAACTCACGGATATTTTGATCATCTCGTGCACCATAGGGCACATGTGCAGTATCGGCATAATATAAAATACGCTCATTCGGTAAATAGTTGGCAATCTCCTGCGCCACGGACAATCCACCTATGCCTGAATCAAAAATACCGATTGGTGCATCTGCAGATGCTTTTGGCATAGGATTTTCTAAAGGATATAAAGGGAGAATGGCACGCATTTGATCCACTATTTGTATGAGTCAAAATATTAAGCTATCAAGCTTAAACCTCAAGTGCCTAATTGCAAGTGCAAATCACCACTTGTTAACGATAAAATCGTGTCGCCTTGCGCATTTTCAAGCAATTCACCATATTCAATTAAGTGAAAAAATGCAGCACGTTGAATTAAAGCATTTATGCCAAAGCGTACATGCACATAAGGTCGGGCTTCGCCTTGGAACTCTCGCATAAAAATAGGATGCGCTGCATCGACAATAATCACATCTTGATTGGTTGTGGTCAGTTGTAAATATTTTTTATTTTCAACCTCTACTTGCTCAACAGTGTTGATAAATAACGGTTCATCCTCAACCTCAATTTCGATTTGTTCAACAGGTGTTTTTAAGTAGAACTTTCCACTTTCTTTCCAAAGCACACTACTAAACAGGTCCAATAAGGCTTGCCGACGAATCAATTGACCTTCGTGCCACCATTCACCGTTGGCTTTTACACACAAATCCATTTTGCCACAATGCTTTGGCTGCCACTTCTGCAAAGGAGGAATTGACCTTTTGTGACCCAACTGTACAGCTTTTAGGTATTGTGCTATGTCCATTAAGTTTTTATCATCAGAATCTAGTGATTGATTCACCTCTGATGTTGAATTATTTTGATTTACCATGGTTTATGCCTTGCTGACCAAAAAATAATACGACTCAGCCAATTGGCTAGATCAAGGTTTATCCCTATACTAGCGCAACATTATAAAAGGTACGATAACAGAATTGTACCGCGTAATTAAGAACACTCATGGCAGCACCGATTTTTTTATTGTAATAATGAAATGACTACGGTTGCCACCTTTAGACATATGAGGAGTCCTACATGGAACACATCGAACGTGAATCGATGGAGTTTGACGTAGTGATCGTAGGCGCAGGTCCTGCGGGTCTTTCTGCTGCGATTAAAATTCGTCAATTAGCAATTGAAAACAACCTTCCAGACCTTTCGGTCTGTGTGGTTGAAAAAGGCTCTGAAGTTGGTGCGCATATCTTATCTGGTGCTGTACTTGAACCTCGTGCAATCAATGAACTCTTTCCAAACTGGAAAGAAGAAGGTGCGCCTTTAAACGTGCCTGTCACTGAAGACCACACCTTCTTCACACTCTCTGCAACAACGTCTAAACAAGCACCGCATTGGATGGTACCAAAAACCATGCACAATGAAGGCAACTATATTGTTTCTTTAGGCAATGTGGTGCGCTGGTTAGGAACTAAGGCTGAAGAGCTTGAAGTTTCAATCTTCCCTGGTTTTGCTGCATCTGAAATCCTTTACCATGAAGATGGTTCAGTAAAAGGTATCCAAACAGGTGACATGGGCATCGGTAAAGATGGTGAACCTACGCATAACTTTACCCCTGGTTATGAGTTACATGCAAAATACACCATTTTTGCAGAAGGCTGCCGTGGTCACTTAGGTAAACGCCTAATTGCCAAATATAATCTTGATCAGGACGCTGACCCACAGCATTACGGTATCGGGATCAAAGAACTTTGGGAAATCGATCCTGCAAAACATAAACCAGGTTTAGTGATGCATGGTACAGGTTGGCCTTTAAATGAAACGGGTTCTTCAGGCGGTTGGTGGTTATATCATGCAGAAAACAACCAAGTTACTCTAGGTCTGATTGTGGATTTATCTTACCAAAATCCACATATGTACCCATTTGCAGAAATGCAGCGTTGGAAAACTCATCCACTGATCAAACAATATCTTGAAGGCGGTAAACGTATCTCTTATGGTGCGCGTGCGATTACCAAAGGCGGTATTAACGCATTGCCTAAATTAACTTTCCCAGGTGGTTGCTTGGTGGGTGATGATGCAGGTTTCTTAAACTTCGCAAAAATCAAAGGCTCACATACTGCAATGAAATCAGGTATGCTCTGTGGTGAAGCTGTATTTGAAGCCATTCAAGCAGGTGTTGCAAAAGGTGGCGAAGTTGGTTATGCACGTGTTGTTGAAGGTGAAGATTTCTTCATTAAAGAACTGACTTCATATACTGACAAGTTTAATAACAGTTGGTTAAAAGAAGAATTACACCGTTCACGTAACTTTGGTCCAGCGATGCATAAATTTGGTCAATGGATTGGTGGTGCATTTAACTTCATCGATCAAAACATTTTCCAAGTGCCATTTACTTTACATGATTTAGTGCCTGACTTCAGTGCCTTAAAAACAGTAGATGCTGCAACGTTTAAACCGGATTATCCAAAACCAGATGGCAAATTAACATTTGACCGTTTGTCTTCGGTGTTTGTATCAAATACAGTGCATGAAGAAAATCAGCCAGCGCATTTAAAACTTACTGATCCAACAATTCCTGTAAACGTCAACTTACCGAAATGGGACGAGCCTGCTCAGCGCTACTGCCCTGCGGGTGTGTATGAAATCATGGAAAATGATGATGGTTCTAAGCGTTTCCAAATCAATGCTGCAAACTGTGTACACTGTAAGACTTGTGATATTAAAGACCCATCACAAAACATTACTTGGGTAACCCCTGAAGGTGGCGGTGGTCCAAACTATCCAAATATGTAATTTGGATAGCCATTACACAAGGCTCAGAGTTGAATAGCTGATCCATCTGAGTTAGATAAAATACCTCGATACCATCGGGGTATTTTTTATTTCTGGATACTTTCCCAAATATCAGAATATTTGCTAAACACCATGATTGTAGGTCCGACTGCCGATTTTACTGCACCATGATCTTGAATAATATAAATTACATAGTCGTGGCAACGATATACATAAGCATTGTCTTGGGCTTTCCATCCTACTTTTGGAAGATTAGAATGCTTTAAAATATTTTGCTTAAATCGTTCTAAATCTGTTTCATAAGTTGCCAAAGGACCATCTAGAAAGCTGGCACTAAATGAGGTAATAATCTGCTTTTTACTGTCAAAAGCGATGTGCCCGAAATAAGTCACTCCTACTTTTTTGGCAAGATCATCTACCCCGTCTTTAAACTCAAAACGCTCATGATCATCACCTAACACCTCAACACTTGCTGTCGGATGTTGCTTTTTAAACTCAAAAATAGGTTGCGCCAGTCGGATACTCGCCACTTCAATTTGTTGCATTGGAAGCGCACACGGTTTAGCCCAGACAGCTTGCAAGATGCTCAAAGTAGTTAAAATAAATGACAAAGCTGTTATTTTTCTCATTCGGTGCATATGATCTGCTCATTTTTATTAACATGAATGTTAGCTCTAGCAACTTTAAAAACTGCTTTTAACCTTTTTGCACCAAATAATGAAACTCTTTATTGCCATTTTCATCCAATTTTTCTTCTTGTAACAACAACTCATGCCCCAAGTGCATACAGAACTTTGGAATATCCCATGAAGTGGAATTATCCGTTGCAAAAACCTCGACCACATCACCCGATTTAGATTTACGAATGGCTTGATGTAACATCATCACAGGCTCAGGACAACGCAAACCACGAGTATTAAGCTGGATGCTCGGTGTAGGCAACTGTTCAGACATGTTCATTCTCAAAATCAGAAAAATAGTCATTGAATTTTAACACAAACTGAATTTATGAATAAGCGCTGTAATTTCTCTACAAAATGACGCATTGTTTCATAGAATCAATGCATTTATTCGATAGACATCTTTATTTTCTAAGGTATGATAAAATTCGATTATTTGATATTTAGAGTCTTTAGGAAAGATCATGCACGAGGAATCAGGCACGTCGTGGGGAATGCGTGGCTTACGCAAATGGTTAGGCACTGCACCCGAAACACGCGATGAACTGCTAAAACTAGTACAAGATTCACGTCGTTTTTTAGAACCCGATACTGTTGCTATGTTAGAAGGCGTTTTAGACCTTCCTGCAACCAAAATTCGTGAAGTCATGACCCCACGTACTGCAATGGTGAGCTTGCAAGAAGACGATCAATTGCTCGATATTTTGCATGTTTTGATTGAGTCTGCTCACTCTCGTTTTCCTGTATTTTCAGCAGATCAACCTGAAAATGTGGTGGGCATTTTACTTGCCAAAGATTTATTACCTTATTTAACTGATCGTACGATTAAAGTCGATGTGCATAGCATTATGCGTCAGCCATTATTCGTCCCTGAAAGTGCGCGTTCTGACCAAGTGCTACGTATGTTAAAAAACACCCAAACACATATTGCGATTGTGATTGATGAATATGGTTCAACCGCAGGTTTAGTTACTTTAGAAGATATTTTGGAAGAGATCGTGGGAGAAATTGAAGACGAACACGACAATGTCGATGAAGAAGCACAATTTATTCTCCCCGACCCTTCCCATAACACAGCCAATGCATGGATTGTACAAGCACTTACACCAATCGAACACTTTAACAATGTTTTAGATGCTGATTTTTCTGACGATGAAGTAGAAACTATGGGCGGTCTATTGCTTCAAGAAATTGGCTTGGTGAGTGATTTACAAGGTCAAGTAATTGAACTTGATGCTTGGCAATTTACCATTATTGAAGCAGATGCCCGCACTATTCATCTGATTCGAGCTGTACGTAAATGAGAGCCTACTTTGACAAATTGCTGAAACCATTAGAACAACAAAAGCAACTTCCTTTTATTATTCCATTTTTAATCAGCCTCATCTCAGGTGCAGTGTTTAGTTTTGCACTCGCACCTTTTCATTGGTGGTGGTTGGCAATTTTATCACCTGCTTTACTGTATGCCTGCCTAAAAGGGCGTAACCCAAAACAAGCTTTATTTTTAGGTTGGAGTTACGGTTTTGGTTTATGGTTTGTTGGGGCATTTTGGCTGTATACCTCGATCCATACCTATGGAGACACCAACGCTGTTTTAAGCGTCTTGATGATTGCGATTATGGCTTTGGTGATGGGCTTATTTACCGCTGTACAAACATGGTTGTATCGACGCTTTTTTCCAGAAACGCCGCTCACTTTTGCACCGCTTTGGGTGGCATTTGAATGGACTAAAACTTGGGTCTTTACAGGTTTCCCATGGTTGTTTGCAGGTTATGCCTTTACGGAACGCTTCTTAGATAGTTATGCACCATTGTTTGGTGTCTTTGCTGTGTCTTTTGTGGTCATCATCCTTGCTTGTGCTTTGGTTGAGATTTTACATCGCAAACTAATTTGGATAATTCCCTCCACCTTGTTATTACTTGGCGCATGGGGTGCATCATTCATTACGTTTGTACAACCTAAAGCGGAAAAACCACTGAGTGTTTCGCTGATTCAAGGTAACATTCCACAAGATTTAAAATGGTTAACTGAATACCAAGTTAAAACTTTACAGATTTATGTTGATCTTACCCGGAATGAATGGGGGCGTGATCTGATTGTTTGGCCCGAATCTTCGATTCCTTTATTTCAAAGTGATATTCCTGATTTTTTAAAGATGATGGATCAAAGAGCCAAACAAACAGGTTCAGCATGGGTTACAGGCATTCCATATTGGGACTTAAAAGAGTCACAGCAAGTCGGTCAGCCAATGTATTACAACAGTATGATGGCATCTGGTGCAGACTCCTCAGGTTTGTATAAAAAACAGCGCTTAGTACCGTTTGGGGAATACATTCCTTTGTCTGGTTTACTCAGTTGGGTGTTGCCTGCTTTACAAAATGATCCTTCAATGAGTGGTTTTTCGCGTGGTGAAAGCGACCAAAAACCCTTTAAAATCAAAGATCATAAACTTGCAGCAGCGGTTTGTTATGAAGTTGCCTATCCAAATTTGACGCGTCGTAATGCAGAAAACAGTGACTTTTTGGTGACCGTTTCAAATGATGCTTGGTTTACAGGTACCGCAGGTCCCCAACAACATTTACAAATGGTACAAATGCGTGCCAAAGAAAATGGGCGTTGGTTTATTCGTGCCACCAATACAGGCGTAACGGCTTTTATTGATCACAATGGACATATTGTGAAACAAGCCCCAATCGATCAAAAAGCGGTGTTACGTGGTGATTTACCTGCGATGCAAGGTGAAACGCTCTATACACGTTTAAGTGATTGGCCAATTTTAATTTTGTCATTGCTTTTGTTAATCGTAGGATGGATTTATCGTCCACGTAAAGTTGATGTGAGTTTTAAGTCTCGACGATAAACTCAAAAAAACCTCTCTTAGAGAGGTTTTTTTATGGCTTATAATAATTTTGTACCCAATGGCACCTCCGCATCAGGCACACAAAGTGCTACATGCCCATCCGTATTATGAAAACCTGTCACCAAACATTCTGATTGGATCGAACCAATTTGTTTTTTAGGAAAATTGATCACTGCGACCACGAGTTTTCCAATCAAATCTTCTATTGAATATAAGTCTGTAATTTGTGCACTGGACTTTTTAATACCAATCTCAGTCCCAAAATCCACATGCAGGATATAAGCAGGTTTGCGTGCTTTGCTAAAAACTTCCGCTGATCTAATTTTCCCAACACGTAATTCAACTTTGAGAAAGTCGTTCCATTCAATGTGTTGCATAACTTCACCTTATTTTCATTTTTCATATTCACTGTGCTATTTTAAACTACAAGAAAAATAACACTTAAGGCAAAACGGACAAGAGATCATGTTAAATGGACAATGTTTATGTGGCAGTGTGCAGTTTCAACTAGCATTAAACGATATTGAATTAATTTACCAATGTCATTGTAGTTTATGCCGAAAACAATCAGGTACACACGCTAATCATGCTAGTATGCTCAAAGTTGAAAATTTTGCATGGACGATGGGTCAAGACCACATCAAAACCTATAAAAAAGACACAGGATTTACATCATCATTTTGTCAAAATTGTGGCTCACCTGTCCCTAACCGAATCGGGCAACATCCCTATATGTGGATTCCACTCGGTTTGATTGACAGTGACATTCAACCCAAACAACGACTTAATTTTTGTATGAGCTCACAAGCAGCTTGGGAGAAGAATACACACTATATAGACTATTCTAAACTGCCAACCTGGGACGAATTGAAAATGCTTTTTAAGTTGGAATGAATTTTTATTTCAACGACAATTTTTTATAGCAAATTAAAATAAAAAATGCTGATCATGTCATCACATCATCAGCATTCAAATTTGGTTTTCACACTCAAAATCTTAAATTTGTGTTGCCAAATAAGACAACATGCCTGCCAAGAACAACATTGGCAAATAACGATAAATTTTTACTAAAAGTACATCAGATGCCGATAAATGAGCAAAATTGAATTTAGACACTGTGGCATTTAAAGCATGATAAAAACTAATAATCGCAAGTGAACTAAATACACTCATGCCTAAAAAGCCCATCATAATTTGGCTATTGGCATCTAAGTCTTGCCATACATTAAAAAATACTTGACTCATTGGCAATAAGCTCAAAATCAAAAGAACAGATTTGAGCATAGACCAATGAAATTGATTAATTTCATCTGATAAAAATAATGCTTTCATCCTATTCTCCTAGTAATCTGATCGCCTTTAGAGAACATTATGCAAGCTTTTAAATAAATAAAAAGTCTATTTTTATCCATCATTTAACTTTCTTGTAACTATTCAATATGGAAATAATTCTTATTATATCTCTCAACAAATACATTTATAAATTATTAAAAAATATCAATACATTACTATTAACTTCGGAACTAAGAAACATTATCACTTCACTCAATATTGATTTACTCGATTCAGTGAAGTGATTATTTCCATGATTTTAAATCAAGGATTAAGGCGTGTAATAAATATCTGCATCATTCCCTTCACCACCTTGTTTACCATCTGCACCAAAAGAATATAAATCAAATGGGCGACCTTCAGAACCTGGGATGACATATTGCACATCATTTTCCCAACTGTCTTTTGGATAACCACCTTTTAAGTACCCGCCTGGCATCCAGTTTTTAGCATTCGCAGGTTGATTTACTAACGCATCCAAACCACCTTCTTGTGTATTTGGAAAATGCCCATTGTCCAATTTATATTGATCTAAAGCACCTGCAACGCCTTTTAAGGTAATTTTCGTGGTGTCCACTTTGGCTTTCTCACCACGTCCCATTACATTGGGTACAATTAATGCTGCTAAAACACCCAAGATTACAATCACTACCATTACTTCAATGAGTGTAAAACCCGATTGTTTGTTGCTCTTCATTTTCCGTTGCATTGCAATTCTCTCTTTACACAATTCATTCTAAAAATAATTAAATTCTTGGCTTAAATCATATTGTTCATATTGACGATTGGCAACATCACAGCGATCACGATCACTAAAACGATACCTGCCATAAACACCAACATTAATGGTTCTAACAATGCCAACAATGTTGAAATAAAAGTCGTCACTTCTCGATCCTGCATATTCGATGCACGTTCTAACATCCGATCTAACTCACCTGACGCTTCACCACTTTTAATCATTTGCACCATCATCGGAGGGAAATAGCCACAACGTTCTAATTGTGTTGCCAAGTTTCCACCTTCTGTGACTTTCTCAGCAGCAATATTCACCGCATCTCGAATGACCCAATTACTACTCACGGCTGCTCCAATTTTTAGAGCATCGACTAAGGGTACACCTGATTTTGTTAAGATCGACAAGGTACTGGCAAAGCGTGCTGAGTTTATACCACGTGATAATTTACCAAATAATGGCAGTTTGAGTGTTAAACGGTCAAAAGCATAATGCCCTGCTTGTGTCTTTAAAAAACGTACTAGTAGAATCAGTCCTAATACACTTGCCACTAACACAAATGGCCATGACGTGCGGATAAAGTCACTGGCTTTCATTAGAGCCACCGTAATCCAAGGCAACGCTTGCTTACTTTGATCAAAAGTTTTAACGATGTCAGGCACGACATAGGTCATCAAGCCCATCACAATGCCAAAAGACATCAGCATCAAAATGATTGGATAAATCATGGCACCTTGTACTTTCTTTTGCATGGCAAAACGGTTTTCGGTGTAGTCGGACAATTGATCTAAAATTAAATCTAAATGTCCTGAGCGCTCACCTGCGGCAACCGTTGCAATATATAAATCAGGAAAACGTCCTGACTGCTGCATGGCTTGTGCTAAGGAATGTCCTTCCAAAACTTTAGCACGTACCGCCAAAAGTAAATTTTGCACATGCGTTTTTTCACTTTGCTTGGCAACCGCACGCAAAGCCTCTTCTAAGGGAATAGAAGCTGCCACCAGTACCGAAAGCTGACGTGTCATCAAAGCCAGATCATACGCTGAAAACTTTTTCTGAAATAAACCCGAACTTTGGGTTTTATCTTTTTGCTCAACAGCATCAACTGTGACAGGAATCCATTCTTTGTCCCGCAATTGTTGTCGTATTTGACGTGCTGAATCTCCCTCCAACACGCCTTTTTGCTGCTTTCCTGAAGCATCAATGGCAGTAAATTGATATGCAGGCATTATAATGCTCTAGTTTTCCAAAATTTTTGTGTCTTTTGCAGTTGCATTAGACCCTTAAAATCATTCATATTCTGAACAGTTATTCTAAGATATGTATGAATGCTACACTCTACCATAAGCACAAACCGACACGATACTTTTTCATTCAAGTGTAATTAATCATTTATGCCAAATTCAGAAAATATCAACGTAACACCACAAAACATCATATATCGTGTACGGGTCGCAGTACCTGTATTTTTATATGATTGTTTTGACTATAAAGTCAGTGCTGAACAATATGCGCAGGCAGATGTCGGTATGCGTGTTGCAGTATCTTTTGGTCGGCAAAAGCTGGTTGCAATTATTACTGAAAAGTTAGCAATAGATACCCCGATTGATCCTCGCTTTCAACTCAAATCAGTGACTGAGTTTTTAGACGATCGTGCGATTTTAAATGACAAAGTTTTAAGTTTGTTGACATGGGCTGCACACTATTACCAATTTCCTATCGGTGAAGTCATGCAAACAGCTTTGCCTATATTATTACGTCAAGGCAAACCCTATAACTTACTGGCACGGATTTGGAAAGTGTTAGACTTAAATGCCGAAGACAAAGTCAAACGCTCTGAAAAACAACAAGAAGCCTATAAAATTTTAAAGTTACATCCACAAGGTACACAAGAAAATATTTTAAATCTGAGTGGAATCGAAACTGCAACCCTGAAAGCATTAGAAAAGAAAGAAATTATTATTTGTGATTTAGAGCCACAAAACTTTAAGCCTGAACCTGTTAGTTTGGCGCAAATGCCACTCACTGCCAATGAAGATCAGAAAAAAGCCATTCAAACTATTTTAAAAGCACAAAAAAAATATCAAGCATTTTTACTGGATGGTTTAACAGGCAGTGGTAAAACCGAAGTTTATTTACAAGTCATGCAAGAGATTTTAAAACAAGGCAAACAGGTCTTAGTACTTGTGCCTGAAATCGGCTTAACCCCCCAAACAGTCAGCCGTTTCCAATCTCGTTTTCATTGTAATATTGCGCTACTACATTCAGGTTTAAATGATACTAAGCGTCTACAGGCTTGGCAACATAGCGAAACTGGTAAAGCGTCTATTATTTTAGGAACACGTTCTGCGATCTTTACCCCAATGCCTCATTTGGGTTTGATTATTCTAGATGAAGAACACGATCTTTCGTTCAAACAGCAAGACGGTTTTCGTTATCATGCTCGAGATGTCGCACTCTATCGTGCCCATCTGGAGAATTGTCCGATTATTTTAGGTTCTGCTACACCAAGTATTGACAGTTATTTTCTCGCCCAACAAGGCAAACTCACTCGCTTAGAGCTAAATCAACGTGCTGGTACGGCCATCATGCCTAAAATGCATGTGATTGATTTAAAAATCAGTAAAAAAACCGCAGGTTTAAGTGAGCAACTGATCAGTGAGATTGGCAAGCGCTTAGAGAAAAAAGAGCAAGTACTGATTTTTCTCAATCGGCGTGGTTATGCGCCTGTACTGATCTGTGAAAGCTGTGGTTGGCAAGCCAATTGTCCTCATTGTGATGCACATTTTACCCTACATTTAAAGCCGTATTCACACTTACATTGTCATCACTGCGGCACCATTAACCGCTTACCTGACGCATGTCCTGCGTGCAATCAAAATACTTTAAAGCCGATTGGAATGGGCACAGCCAAAGTTGAAGAAGCTTTAAATGAGCTATTTCCAAAATACCCAGTGGTACGTGTAGATCGGGATTCAATCAGTCGTGTCGGCAGTTGGCAGAAAATTTATGACCAAATCCAAAAAAGTGAACCGACGATTTTACTTGGTACGCAGATGTTGGCAAAAGGACATCATTTCCCCTATGTCACTTTGGTTGCGATTTTAGACATAGATGCTGGCTTACTCAGTGTTGACTTTCGAGCAACTGAACGTACAGCGCAGTTGATCGTGCAAGTGGCGGGTCGTTCAGGACGTGGTGAGAAAAAAGGTGATGTTTATTTACAGACCTTACGCCCAGACCATCCGCTACTAAACATATTGTTGGATAAAAATTATCGAGCTTTTGCCAAACAAACCTTAGCAGACCGAAAAATAGCAGAAATGCCACCTTATCGTTATGCCGTTTTACTGCGTTGCGAATCGAAAAGTCAGGATGAAAATCAAACCTTCTTGACAGAAATGACGCAACAATTACGCCTCAATAGTGAGGAAAATTTGATTGATATTTGGGGACCGATTCCTGCACCAATGGAGCGTAAAGCAGGTCGTTATCAAGCCCATGTTGTACTGTTATCGCATGACCGTGCCAAGATGCATTTTTATATTCGTCAGTGGTGGCAATATGTGCTTCAGCAAAAACCTTCTCAGATGAAACTGACGATTGATGTAGATCCGCAAGAGTTGAGTTGATTTATATATAAAAACCCTACCAAACTATAAAAAACTTTTAATTTTATAAGATTCAACACCGTTATTGCGATCACGTGAGGCGACATGGATGTCGCCATGTTGGAACAAGATTCAGGGATGAACCTTTGCTCCAACAAAAGGGTTTTGTTACTTTTGCCCTGTCAAAAGTAAGGCATTGCCTACACAAATTAATCTAAGTTGTTCATGAAATATGTGGCTGTGCTGAAAGTAAGGATTCATTTAGAAAATCTAAAATAGAAGGTTGATACATGTTTTCATTACATTCTTTTTCATACAATATTCTTTATATAAAAACATTGTACTTATAGAACACTCTATCTCAGTGAAAGTACTGAGCAGATTTCAAATTCAAGGTACAATTTCCAAAGTAAAAAATTAGGACAGCTCAATGTCACCGTTATTGCAAATAACTATCTTTTTGGGTGCTGCGTTATTATTTGTTCCCTTAGGCAAAAAACTCGGCATCGCCACAGTCTTAGGTTATTTATTTACAGGGATTTTACTCGGTCCGAGTGTTTTTAATATTGCCCGCGATCCTGAAGAAATCATGCACCTTGCTGAGTTCGGTGTGATTTTACTGATGTTTCTCATCGGGCTTGAATTACGACCACAACGTCTTTGGGAAATGCGCCAATCTATTTTTGTGATGGGGAGTTTGCAAGTACTCGTGACAGGTATTGTGCTCATGGGCACAGCATTTTTATTATTACAACAATCACTTTCTGCAAGCTTTGTCATTGGATTTGCATTAGCACTTTCCTCTACCGCATTTGTACTGCAACTCTTATCTGAAAAACAACAACTGAATACCACACATGGTCAGCAGTCCTTTTCAATTTTACTGTTCCAAGATATTGCTGCGATTCCGTTACTTGCAGTTATTCCCTTGCTTTCTGGCGCTGAATCTACACATCACGGTATTGCTTATTTCGCCGCAATCATTGCGACATTTACAGGGTTATTTTTATTTAGCCGTTATGTGATGCGTCCGTTTTTCAGATTTGTAGCAAAAAGTGGCGCAACCGAATTGCTTACTGCTGTGGGTTTATTCATTGTTCTAGCAGTTGTGTTGCTGATGGACAGTTTAGGCATCAGTACTACTCTAGGGGCATTTTTAACTGGCGTGCTGTTGGCAGATTCAGAGTTTCGTCATGAAATTGAAGCCAGTATTTCCCCGTTTAAAGGCTTATTACTCGGCTTATTTTTTATGACTGTGGGCATGACCACACAGTTGAATTTATTGGTCGATATTCCTGTACAAATCATTGGCGCTGCTTTGTTGTTGATTGTCATCAAAATGCTAGTCATGACAGCGATTGCTCGATTTAAGAAAATAAGTTGGTCAAATAGTTTGATGATCGCAACCTGTTTGGCACAAGGTGGGGAGTTTGCTTTTGTGGTGTTGAGTGTTGCCAAAAGCGAAAAAGTCCTCACTGCTGCAATTGTAGAACCGATTACTCTGGTGGTAACTTTATCGATGGTCTTTACGCCAGTCATCTTTTGGCTTGTGGGGACATTTATTTTGCCATTATTCGATAAACCTCAAGCACCCCATTATGATGAGATTCCAAATCAGCATCCACCCTTGATCATCGCAGGTTTTGGGCGTGTGGGGCAAATTGTGGCACGTTTGGCGCACATGCAACATTTTTCATTTACAGCGATTGATCAGAGCTTACAAAAAATAGATTTTGTTCGTCGTTATGGCGGTACATTGTATTATGGGGATGTAACCCTACCTGATATTTTGCGTGCAGCAGGGATTGAGCAAGCCAAAGTCTTTGTCCTAGCAATTGATGATGTTGAGGACTCGATGAATGTCGCGCGACATATTCGTCTGAATTATCCAAATCTCACCTTATTGGTACGTGCTCGTGATCGTTATCACATGCATTTATTACGTGACTTAGGGGTTAAACATATTTGGCGTGAAACCTATTTAACTTCTTTGGGTATAGGATATCGGACTTTATGTGCGTTAGGTTTGGACAAATCTGCTGCTTATGACAGCATTGAATTGTTCCGAAATTATGATGAAGAACTGCTCTCTCGCCAGCAACGCATTTATACCGATGAACAAAAAGTCTATGAAAGTTATCGTGATTTCTTGTCTGAACTTGAACATTTATTTGAGAGTGATGCCGAAGCCACACAACATGATCCGAAGCAATTTCAAGACAACCCTGACTTAGATGAGTCAGGCTTGGAACGCAAAACTGTTTTAGCACAGCATCCTGAGCATATTCGTATCAATGATGAAACAAAAAACTCATCTGATATTCAACATTAAATGGCTTGTGATTTAGAATATCGTCACCATTTAAACAGGGATTTGGAGAATTTTATGTCTGATTTACGTCAACGTTTTTATATTGAAGATAGCCCTGTTCGTGGTGAAGTTGTGCATCTAGAAACTGCACTACAAACCATTTTAGCCCAGCGCCAATATGCGCCTGCGGTACAAGTACTTTTAGGTGAAATGCTCAGTGCAACAGCTTTACTCGCCAGTACATTGAAAATTAAAGGGCGAATCAGCTTACAAATCCAAGCACAAGGTACATTTAAATGGGCAATGGCAGAATGTAATCACTTAGGAGAAATACGTGCCTTAGCTGACTATGAGGAAGACCCTCGTTTTATGGAGGGTGAAGACAGCAGTACAGTACTTGCAGCCCTCACTTCTCCAGTCTTATTTATTAACATCGAACCTGAGTTCGGTGAGCGTTATCAAGGTATTATTGCTTTAGAAAAGCCAACGTTGGCTGGCTGTTTGATGCAATACTATGATTTATCAGCACAAATTCCAACACGCATTGTTTTAGCAAGCAACGCAACTCGTTCAGGGGGGTTACTGATTCAACTCTTACCCCGTAACAATGAAGAAGAACAGCAACGTGTCGATGAGGATTTATGGCCTCGCCTGACCATGTTGACTGAAACATTAAAGCCTGAAGAATTAACAGATTTAGATGCTCAAGATATTTTATATCGCCTCTATAACGAAGAACAAGTACGTTTACCTGAAGCAGAACAGCTCAAGTTTGGTTGTACCTGTTCTCGTGAAAAGTGCGCCAATGCTCTCATTCAAATTGGTTTAGAGGCAGTCAAGGAAACCTTGGAAATTAACAATCCAATTGAAATGGATTGCCAATTTTGTAATAAACGTTATATCTTCACAGCCAAAGATGCCTTAAGTTTGTTTGGTGAACATTTAAGCTAAATATTTCAGCTAGGCTTTATAAAAAGAGCAAATAATCTTGCTCTTTTTATTAAAACTCTATCCCTCATTGAACTCTTCCATCTTACGATGAATAACCAGGTTTCAATTTCACATTTTCATCAGTATTCAAATTTTAAAAACCATCTTTCACAAATAATTCTATTTATTTTTTCTTATTGTATTCAGCAGAGATTCTTTTCTCCTTTTAAAACTGCGATTTATAATTTTAAAAGCTGAGTTTTATGCCTCTTGTTAGCTTTTGAAACAATATCTTAACCAAGTAGTCCTTTCAACTTTGCTCAAAATGGCATATTAATGAATGAAATCAAGATCAACAATGAATCAGAACATGGCACAAAATTATTATGAAGACTTAGGAGTTTCTAGAGATGCAACTCCAGATCAAATCAAAAAAGCATATCGAAAATTAGCACGTAAATATCACCCTGATGTCAGCAAAGAAGCTGATGCAGAAGAAAAAATGCAAGCCATCAATGTTGCCTATGACACATTAAGCAATGAAGAAAAGAAAAAGCAATATGACTTTGAGTTAGATCATCCTCAAGGGTTTGCAGGGGGTGGCTTTGGTGGACAAGCAGGTGGACAAGGCTTTGATGGTAGCCAGTTTTATCGTAGCAGCACGGGTGGTCAACAAGACTTTAGCGGTTTTGAAGATTTATTTGGACGTTTTGGTGGTGGGTTTGGTGGCGGACATCAACAAGACTTTGGACAACGTCAATCTCGTCAACAGCGCAGCTTTCGTGGTGAAGATCAACATGCCAGCATAGAAGTACCGATTCATGTCGCATATGAAGGCTCCACTCAAACCATTACCCTACAAATTCCCACCTACAATGCCTATGGTGAACCTGAAGTACAACGAAAAACCTTACAGGTTAAAATCCCAAAAGGGATGAAAGAAGGTCAACAAATTCG
This sequence comes from Acinetobacter defluvii, assembly GCF_001704615.3. Taxonomy (NCBI): domain Bacteria; kingdom Pseudomonadati; phylum Pseudomonadota; class Gammaproteobacteria; order Moraxellales; family Moraxellaceae; genus Acinetobacter; species Acinetobacter defluvii. The sequence continues at coordinate 470,455 of NZ_CP029397.2, read as the reverse complement.
CTTATCTAAACAAGGACAAGCAGGAATTAATGGCGGTGAAAATGGTGATTTATATATTGAAATTCTGTATCAAGACACAGATCGAATTCGTGTCGAAGGTGCGGATGTGTACTACACAATAGATATCACACCTTGGGAGGCAGCACTTGGACAAAACGTAGAAATCAACACACCTGCGGGCAAAGTACAAGTGAATATTCCTAAAAATGCAAAACAAAACCAGCAATTACGCTTAAAAGATAAAGGGATTCCAAATAAAACTGCGGGACATTTATATCTGGTTTTAAATATTGTGTATCCAAAAGCAGATACAGCCCAAGAGCAACAAGCATATCAAGACTATGCCAATGCTTTTCCGAACTTTAAAGCGCGATAAACTTTCGACATCTTAAAGGAGCATACTCATGACAACTATACATTACCGTGAAATTGTCTGTAATGGCTATCAAGACGCTGAGATCGTCGATGAACGATTATGTTTTGATTTAACGCATTTTGCCCAAGCGTGTGGCCAAAGCCCTGAATGGGTATTACAACTATTAGAATATGATATTTTGGCAGCCCGTCCTGAAGACCGTATTCATCAATTTTTTGGTGAAGATGTCACCCGTGCCCGACGTGCTTATCGTTTACAGCGTGATTTTGAAGCCAGCTTTTCGGCAGTTGCCATGATGATGGATTTGATTGATGAAGTTCAACAATTACGCAAGCAAGTCAGACATATTCATCATTAAAGTTCATTAATTCATTTCAAATTGTTAAATACAGATGACAGGTTAATCTTCAACCTGTCATGATAGTTTTCTTATACAATCAAAACTGGTGTGAAGAGGTGATCTGCTCCTATGAATTCCAAAATTATGAATAAGAAAATCAAGCATATGTTTCCTGAACATAGTGAACTTGTAAACACGCTCAAAGATGAAAATCCACATTTTTCCAAACTCTTTCAAGAGCATGAGGAGCTGGATAAAACCATCACCCATTTAGAGCTTGATCCAATTAATCATATTCATGATGATATCGAAATTTTAAAGCGTAAAAAATTAAAAATTAAAGATGAGCTTTATCTACTTTTACAGAAAGCTTCAACACTTAGCAACAAATAGCATAGTTAGAAATTATTTCATTTTTGTGATTTTTTCGACTTCTTTCATGGTTTGCCTAATCGGTTCATAGTCTAAAAACCAAAGGAGATTGACGTGTTGATTTTTATGTTGCTGCGCCAACATATCAATGACGCTTCTTTCTCCACGCCCGACCAAATGGCGACGATAAAAATAAACCAATAAAACCACGGTGCAGATCAACATGGCAGATAACATAAGCCAGAAACCGAGTGGACTTTTTAGCCCCGGAATAAACTCAAAGTTCATTCCATAAATTCCAGTCAGAAGCGTAAGTGGTGCAAAAACTGCCGTAATTATCGCTAAAATTCGCATATTTTCATTGGTTTGATTGGCAATTGCGGAGAAATGTAAATCAATCGCGGCTTGGATGGCACTGCTCAAGCGTGCAGTATATTTTTGGATACGCTCTACGTGACTACTTAAGTCATCCACGCGTACCAACATTAAATCTTGTTTATCTGATTTTTTCTTGCCTTTCAGATGTGAGTAATTGTCCACGATTTCATCACGTAATTCTTGTAACGCATCCATTTGTTCTTCGCATAGATTCTCAATTTGTTGAAAAACCATCATTTCTTGGAATAACTGATGCCATTGTGCAAAGCGTCGATTGCCCTGCAATAAGTCTTGCTGCCAATATTCTACACGGCGTGTTAAAGGTTTCCGCAAATCCAAGTAACCATCAACCATACTATTTAACAACCTTAATGCAAGGTCTAAAGGTGTAGATGGTAATTTTCGAGGTTTGTTTTGCTCATTAAAACCTTTATTCATAATATTCATGATACGGTTTAAATAGCTCTCAAAGGCATAATTGCCCTTTTCATGAATACTAATCAGTACTTGTGGTGTAATCACAAAACTGATTGGAGATGAAGTTAAACCAAATATACTTTCATGCTGCTCGACTGCTGCCTCACCACTCAAAATATGGTCATCTGGTGTAATTAACTTTCTAAAAATCAACAAATCATAATCCTCCATCGCATCAAATGCACAAGGATGTTCAAGATTTAAAATGTCGCGAATATGATATTCATTCAGATAGACATCGGTTAATTCTAAAATTTCTTGTTGCCAAAGTTCGCTACGATTGACCACATCGTCACGGGTGCAATCTACCCATACAAACTGTTGTTCTGCTTGTGCATTTGGCTGATTTTGAATACAAGTCTGTTGTTCCGAAGCTTGAAAAAAATAAAAGGTCTGCATAAATCATATTCTCAAACACAATTTTATTTACAAAAAATTGGCTTTATTTTTAGAAAATTAATTTGGAATATCTTACTGTAAATTAAACGTCGACTTTGTTGTGAATCCAGCATTTTTGTAGAAAAATAGCGCCTGTTGCAACGACTCAACATACAAGTACATTGAAATATAGACGAACCCGATACAATCCCATAATATATTTATGGAATGAAGAAAATCTAAACAACATGCTTGAAGGTTTACTTGACTTAAGTCAGCTACAAGCAAAATAGAACAATATTTTCAAAACCAATGAGGATCATCTATGTTTCCAGAATACCGCAACTTAATCAGTCAACTTAAGCAAAATGATGCCCATTTCTCTAAAATTTTCGAAGAACATAATGGGCTAGATCATGAAATTATTCGCTTAGAGCAGAATCCTGTCACGCAAGGTATTGATGAAATTGATGTTTTAAAAAGAAAGAAGCTAAAACTTAAAGAGGAATTATATGAGATTTTACAAAAAGCTGATCAAGACTGATCTTTTTTAGCAAATCTTAAAAAATAAAAAGTCCGCATCTAGCGGACTTTTTATTCAACTTAAATATTAAGCTTGTTCGATGTCTTTCATGGTAAGTTTGATACGACCACGGTTATCTACATCTGCAACTTGTACTTTGATTTCCTGACCTTCAGCAAGAACATCGGATACATTAGCAACACGTTCATTTGAAATTTGAGAAATGTGAAGTAAACCATCAGTCCCTGGAAGGATGTTTACGAACGCACCAAACTCAACGATACGAATAACTTTACCTGTATAGATTGTACCTGGTTCAACTTCAGCAGTAAGCGCTTGAATTTTAGCAATTGCAGCTTGAGCAGCCGCTTTAGACTCACCAAATACACGCACTGTACCATTGTCTTCGATATCAATCGCAGCTTTCGTTTCTTCAGTGATTTGACGAATCGTTGCACCACCTTTACCAATCACATCACGGATTTTGTCTGGGTTAATGCTGATCACTTGGAAAGTTGGCGCATGCATTGAAATTTCTGGGCGTGCACGTGAAATCACTTGGTTCATTGCATTCAGGATGTGCATACGACCTGCATATGCTTGGTTCAATGCAACTTCCATGATCTCTTCAGTGATCCCTTCAATTTTGATATCCATTTGAAGTGCAGTGATCCCATTTGCAGAACCTGCAACTTTAAAGTCCATATCACCAAGATGGTCTTCGTCACCTAAGATGTCAGACAGCACTGCGAAACGCTCGCCTTCTTTTACAAGACCCATTGCGATACCCGCCACTGGTGCTTTCAATGGAACACCTGCATCCATCAATGATAATGAAGCACCACATACCGAAGCCATTGAAGATGAACCGTTAGATTCAGTAATGTCAGATACGATACGAATCACATATGGGAAGCGGTCAGCAGGTGGAAGTACCGCTTGTACACCACGACGAGCCAAACGACCATGACCGATTTCACGGCGTTTAGGACCAGATTCACGACCTGTTTCACCTACAGAGTATGCAGGGAAGTTGTAGTGCAACATAAAGTTGTCAGTTTTTGTTCCTGCTAAAGTATCTACCATTAAGGCATCACGTGTATTACCTAGTGTTGTTGTAACCAACGCCTGTGTTTCACCACGTGTAAACAATGCAGAACCGTGTGCACGATCAAGTACACCTGTTTGAATATCTAAAGCACGTACAGTTTTGGTATCACGACCATCAATACGTGGTTTACCTGAAAGGATGTTGTCACGTACTGTACGGTATTTAAGGTCTTCAAATAATTCGTTAACTTCGTCAGCAATACCCGTTTCATCACCTTCTGGAACAAATTGAGCCAATGCCTCTTCATGTAAAGCATCTAATACCGCATAACGGTCATGCTTCACTGCAATGGTATACGCTTCAGAGATTTTCGCTTCAAATGCTTCTTTTAATTTTGCACGTAATTCTTCATTTTTTGTTGGTGCAGTCCAAGTCGACTCTGTTGCACCTGCCGCAGCAGCAAACTCTTTAATTGCTTGAATCGCAATTTGCATTTCGTCATGACCGAAAAGCACAGCGCCCAACATTTGGTCTTCTGAAAGTTCTTTCGCTTCAGATTCAACCATCAATACCGCAGATTCTGTACCCGCAACGACTAAGTCTAGATCAGATTGTGCAAGTTGCTCTAAGTTTGGGTTTAGAACGTATTCACCGTTAATTAAACCTACACGCGCACCACCAATTGGACCACGGAAAGGTGTACCTGCGATTGCAAGTGCCGCAGAGGTACCAAGCATTGCAGCGATATCTGCTTCCATGGTTTTGTCAGAAGATACAACTGTAGCAGTCACTTGAATTTCGTTGTAGTAACCTTCTGGGAATAATGGACGGATTGGGCGGTCAATCAAACGCGAAATCAAAGTTTCAGCTTCCGACGCACGACCTTCACGCTTACCATAACCACCTGGGATACGACCCGCAGCATATTGTTTTTCTTGATAGTTTACAGTTAACGGGAAAAAGTCTTGACCCGCTTTTGCTGTAGGTTGTGCAACAACAGCAACCAATACAGTGACACCACCCATGGTGATCAATACTGTGTTGGCTTGACGAGCAACACGACCTGTTTCTAATACAACTTGATGTTGACCGTATTGGAATTCTTTACGAACGATATTAAACATCGACATATAATTTTCTATCCTAGTTCTTTTGAACAGTTATTCTAGTGGAGACCCCTAAGGTTTGGCATTCACTTCAAAACTCAAAGCAAGGGTAAATGACAAAGCTTAGAAGCCGACCTCACTAGACCATCATTTATAAAACCTACAATTTAGACACGAAGAAGGAGCGAATATTCGCCCCTTCCATTATCTAGCCAAAGCTAGACAGACTTTAGTTTTCATCAGTACAGCATTGGTCATGCAATAATCCGAAAATAAAAGTTTAAATCGAATTAACGACGTAAACCTAAAGCAGCAATCAAATCGCTGTAACGTGTAGAGTCTTTACCTTTAAGGTAGTCAAGAAGCTTACGACGTTGGTTAACCATACGAATCAAACCACGACGGCTATGATGGTCGTGTTTATGTTCTTTGAAGTGACCTTGTAAGTCATTGATTTGTGCAGTCAATAAAGCTACTTGAACTTCTGGTGAACCTGTGTCGTTTTCAGCACGAGCGAATTTTGCAATGATCTCTGCGCGATCTGCGTTTGTTAAAGCCATTCGATTTCTCCGAGATGCTTAAATTTAAATATTTGATACAAATCAAATTGATTCTTCAAAACCAATTCAACTGCCGTGCATCACTACAGCAGTCGACTATTTTAAAGGAACTACCCTCAGATTGCAAAACTATCCTGAGAATATTTCAACTTGATCACAAAGCTCTTGCAAATTTATGACAATGTCTAGGCAGTTCGGACACTGACAAGCGAAGTACTGAAAGGCAGACTGCTTGGTTAGAAAAATAAAATGGAAAACATTGTGAAAATATTTTCAACCAATACTTGCTATGTGCCGAAAGACCTAAATAGCATCACTCAAGCCAAAGATGAAGTAAATGCCGAACTTGGAGGAATGAATCCAAAACAAGTGCAAACCATTTGGCGTAGTGTTGAAGCACTTTATAAAACAGGTAATCACCCGCTCATTAGTGTGTGTATTCGACGGCAAGGGCAAATCATGCTGAATCGCAGCATTGGCTATGTCAAAGGAAATACCGCACAAGGCTTAAGTCGGGATGCCGCCATTGCAAATCCAGATACTCCGATTTGCTTATTTTCAGCATCTAAAATCGTAACAGCCATGCTGATTCATATGTTGGATGAAACAGGGGAAATAAACCTACTAGATCCCATCAGTTATTACATTCCTGAATATGCACAAAATGGCAAACGCCGTGCCACGATTTTCCATTTACTCTCACATCGTGGCGGTATTCCCCGTATCGAAACAGAAGTCACGCCTGAACTCTTGTTTGACCGTGAACAAATTTTACAACACCTTTGTGCGGCTAAGCCGATCACAGCCGCAGGCACACACTTGGCTTACCATGCGGTAACAGCAGGCTATATTTTAGGTGAATTGATTGAACGGGTCACAGGACAAGATATTCGTCAGTTTTTACATGAGCATATCGAAAAACCAATGGGTATGGATTATTTTAATTATGGGCTTCAACCAGAATTTCGTGATCAAGTGGCACTCAATGCTGCAACAGGTATACATCCCAAACTCGGCACTGATTTATACCTTGATCATGTCTTAGGAGGGGGATTAGAACTCGCCGTCAATGTCACCAATGACCAACGTTTTATGGATACGGTTTGTCCTGCAGGAAATATTTATACTAGCGCTGAGCAAGCCAACCGTTTTTTTGAAATGCTGCTCAATGGTGGTCAATATAATGGCAAGCAAATCATGAGCCCACAGACTGTATTTAGAGCAACGTTACCGACTTCATCGACCAGTATAGATCGCACTTTGCTTGCGCCTATGCGTTATGCACTTGGTCCAATGCTTGGAAGTAATCCTGTGGGTATTTTTGGTCCATCTACAGGACAGGCATTTGGACATATTGGCTTCTCCAATATCTTATGCTGGGCAGATCCTGAACGTGATATTAGTGTGAGTATTTTAAATACAGGAAAATCTGTCATTGGTACACACTTACCGACTTTGGCAAATGTTCTGATGCAAATCTCACGACAATGTCCAAAAATCTCTAAAGAACAACGTCGTGGTTTATTTGGTACAGATGCGACTGAAACTGATTTGGTTTAAAGGGCTTAGTCTAAATAAAGCTTAGACTTATTTTGAATGAAAGGGTATTGCGACTCATGTTCTCCATGTTGTGAAATACTTGATATTAGCTCTTCTGATTTTTAAGTTATAGTTAAGAAAAAGCCCTTAGATTACTCTAAGGGCTTTTCCATTGCGCTGTAGTTTCGTTATTTTCTGATTTTTGTTTTTTTATTTATTTTTATTGTTATTTTGCTGTTCATTTATAAATGTGTATTCATCCGTGCTTCACTCAACCCAATCTAATCTATGATTTCCTTATGAACACATCATGACATATTCAAAATATGATGGAAGTCGCATTTTTCTTATATTTTTGTAAGAAAAAACGTACATTATGTATACTATGTTGATTTTATGTAAATCACATAGACATAAAAAAGCCCTGTAGTCTCTCCCAAAACTACAAGGCTTAGCGGCTGTAAGTTTCCTCTTTATGCCCTACTTCATGTAAGTTCGCAGTCTCTCGACTTTAAATTATTGTTATTGTGCGATTTTTGCTTAGTGCTCCATACCAAGCTCTTTATGTAGCCATCATCTCAAAATCTTTACGCTAGCTCTATGCGTCAATATCTTGAATTCATGTAAGCTATTTCTTACAAAAGTCACTTTATTAAGTTTTAATTAACAATTAATGCAGATTTTTAATTTTTTTAACCAATCCACTTTGTCGCTGTGTAGCAACAGTTAAAGCTTGATAAAAAGCATTTTCTTGCACCAATAAACTTACTGCCGATTTAGCACGAGTGATCGCAGTATACAGTAGCTCTTGACTCAATAGTTTCTGTGCAGGTGTGTCCAAAATCACCATCGTATGTTGGAATTCAGAGCCTTGTGATTTATGAATCGTAAGTGCAAAAGCCGTCTGAATCGACTTCGGTAAACGTGAAGCCAGCACCCATTTATTTAAACTTGGAAAATACACTTCAAACTGTTCAGCATTTTGACGATGCTTAAAGCACACACCAATATCTCCATTGGATAAACCAAGCTGATAATCGTTGTAATCCATCATCACAGGACGTCCAATATACCAGTCTCCTTGTCGATATAAATGTGGAATAGCTTTAAATAAAGCTTGCTCCATTTCAACATTTACTGCGTTTAAACCCAACTCACCATGTCGTACTGCTGTTAGAATTCTGTATTGGTCAAAAGCTTGAATAACCTTGTTGATTTTTTCTGATGGCTCAGGATCATCCAAATACGCTTTTAGACTGTCAAAATAGTCCTGAAAACCTAGACTTAATTTTTGATAATAATCTGCATAGGCAGTAGTCGAGATCGTTTCAGGCAAATATTCCAACTGAATGACATCTTGCATGTCTGCTTTAAGCTCAACATGTTGAATCTTACTTGCAACCACAATTTTCTGTTCAAACTGTTGCAAAAGTTGTGGCATCCCGATGTCTGCAATCGCTTCTTGTTGAATAAACTGTGCTAATTTACCAATCGCAGCATCTTGTTTAAAGCGATGGGTCGTCACTAAATTTACTCGATTTTGTTTTAAATCTGGAACTTGCTGTAAGTCAGCTAAAACCGAACCCACATCTACAGAAGCCAACTGATTGGCATCACCCAATAAAATCAATCGGCAATGTTCAGGTAACGCTTCAAAGAGCATAGTCGCGAGATTTAAATCCAACATCGAAGCTTCGTCCACCACGATCACGTCATAAGGCAAAGGTTGTGTCAAATAAAAACGTGGAATATGCTGATTTCCTAAGCCTAATAATCGATGAATCGTCACAGGATTAAACATCTCTAAACGTAGTCCAAACTGCTGTAGTTTGGGATCATTTAAAGATTTTTGTAGAGCTTCTCCCATACGCTGTGCGGCTTTACCCGTTGGCGCTGCCATCGCAATACGAATCTCTGGTAAAGCTTGATGTAAAACCGCAATAATTCGTGCCAAGGTATAGGTTTTTCCTGTCCCAGGTCCACCTGTGATGATATTAAAAGCATTTTTTGCAACCATCTTCAGTGCATTTTTTTGATGTACATCACTTAACAAATCATCAAAATTTTCAGTATTAATGGCTTGTATATTTTGTTGTTTTAAGCGCATGACTTGCTGCGCTAAACGTTGTTCAAGCTGCCAATAACGGTATAAATATAAATACTCATCATTAAAGACAAATGGTGCAACCTGCTGTTGTTGGGCTTGATTTTCTGTAATGAATAATGATTCTAAACCGTGTAAATCTCGATTTTGTTGTTTTAAGCAACTGTCTCCTTGCAAAGAAGCCATCAAAATGTCACTGATTAATTTAAATGAATTTTCATGTATTTTTTCATCTTGGAATTGGGTTTTTAATAGATAATTTGTCCAGTTGCTAACCCATTGAGGTAATTCATTTTCTAAATTTTGACTATTTTCCACACAGTTATCCTCAGAGTTATCTACAAGGTTTTCAACAAACTTATCCACAAACTAGTGCTTTGTTTATATAGAGATTCATTTAAAATATCATGCAATATTGCTAAGTTTATCCTCAGCAAAATAGCCCAATATTGCATCTAATCGAAGAATAAATTCTGAATTTGGTCGCCAATAATGATAGCCTTGTCCTTCTTGCCCATTCATGCCTCTTAAATACAAATAACTTGCCCCACCTAAATGTTGATCAATCTGATAATTTTCTAATTTAACACTGAGGTAACGATGCAATGCCACGAGATACAACGCTGCTTGTAGCCAATAACTGGCAAAACTCATACTCTCCTGAATCGCAGTACTGCTATATTGTTGCTGATCAGCACCTAAGTAGTTACTTTTATAATCGGCAATATGAAATTTCTGACCATCATAAAATACAAGATCAATTTCACCTTTTAAGTAACGTGCAGCAAAAGCGTCCTTAAACTCAGGCATTTGAATATCATACTCAGCAAATAAAGCATGAATCCGTTGAATAGTCAGCACCCGATCTGCCAATGCCAAATGAAATGGAAATTCGGCTAAGCGCTGAGTATGACTGAGTTTTTTAAGTTTAAAATCATCCAAAATCGGTGTGTCTAAGACATCCAGCAACCAATCTTGCATCATCTGAATCAATATAGGTTCAATGTCTTTTTCATCTTGTGGCTCAGCAAATACTTTTTGATATTTCTCAAGCAATTCATTTTTCAGCTTTTGATCTTCATTGGCAAAACGGCGTTTCAGTTCAGTCGTCCATGTCTCTGGATTTTGAAAATCAAGATGTTCAAAAATCTTATGTAAAAATGTTCCCGCCGTTGTTCCCATCGGAAAATTATCTTTAATCCATGCGATCGGTACAGTTGCTTGCTGAGCTGTTTTAATACGAGGATGGATATAGCTTTCATCTTCTGCAACCGCACTGCTCGGCTCTGTCACTGCCAAGGCATCCTGAATTTGCTGACGCGTCAGATGTTGCGCCAAAGCACTAAAACTGGTTTTAGTTCTAGAATAAAAACGCATATTTGGCAGTGGCATTGCCTCGATTGCTTCAAAGTTTTCAATCACTTTGGCTTTAAGCGCAACTGGTCGTTGGGTCAATAAATCTTCTACAACACAACCCACATGCTGAAAAGATTGCGCAGGATGCCCTCGCCAAAATGCTAAGCCTGTAGTTGATTTTCCAGCATCATCTTGCATCATGGCATACACACGATAGCTGGCACGTGTCAGTGCCACATACCAAAGACGATGATGCTCTGCCAACGCACGTTCGTCATGCTGTTGAATCGCCTCAGGTTTTAAAATATTTTTATCATTCACAGCCACAACACGTTGTTGTTCAATCTGTCCTGTTTGGGGATTTAAAGTTTCTTGAGTAGAAAAATTTAAACTTTTATTGGGTTCACGAAAGTCCTTATCCGCACCCAATAAAAATACGATTTTAAACTCCAAACCTTTGGACTGGTGAATGGTCATCAGCTGTACACCTGCATCATTTGACAGTTTACGCTCTAATTCCCATTCTCGTTCCATCGGTGAAGTCAGTTGCTTTAAATACCAATGATAGAGATTTTGTGCGCCTTGATAGCGCTCACTGTGCTGGCTCAACAGTTCAGTTAAATGACGTAAATTCACCACAACACGTTCATTATCACGGCTTTGTTTAGCAACTAAATTTGTCCAAACCTTAAACTTGGTCAAGGCGTATTGCCAAGCTGTTAAAAAGCCTTGTTTTAGCCACATCTCACGGATCAAATCAAATTGTTCAATATAATGACTTAGACCTTCGGCTTTTTGCTCAAGTTTAATCAGTTTTTTTAAGTCAAATCCCATTAAGCGACTCAGTAAAGCCCGTTTGACTTTGGCTTCATCATAAGGATACATAATAGCAGTCAATACTGCGCCAACATCTTGAGCAAGTGCGCTACTAAATACACTTTTTTTAGCAGGTCGATTGGTACGAATCCCTAAAAATGCTAAGGCAGACTGTGCTTTGTCTAAACCATCATGATTTTTAGATAAAATCGCAATATCATTTTCATCTAAAGCCCGATTGCCATTCTTTTCTTGAAAGTAAAGCTCACCCTGAATGGCTTGATTCAGCAAATCCCGAATCTTCCAAGCAACTTGTTCCGCTTCGGTATTTTTATCCTCTAACTGTAACCAACGTAAAGGTGTAGGATTAATCTGTCCATGATCAATCAAGTCTGGATGTGGGCGACTTCCTGCTTGTACTGGCGTATAGAAAACTTGCTCACCAAAATCGGTTTGACGTTGGAATAATGCGTCTATCACTTCAACCAAAGGCTGAACAGAGCGATGATTATAGACCAAATTGTAGGCATTTCCGTCTTTGCCAAACACATCTTGATGTGCTTTTAAAAAGGTCAACATATCGCCACCACGGAAACCATAAATCGCTTGTTTACGGTCACCCACCATGATCATACATCCATTTTTCACCCGACTCGGATGACGCCAAATCTGTGCCAACATATCGTCTTGGTCTTGGTTGGTATCTTGGAACTCGTCCACAAGAATCAAGGGATAACGTGCATGAATAAAACTGGCAAAACGCTGCCCTTGTTCACCTTGTAATGACTCAGCAAGTGTACGAATTTGCTGGGCAAAAGTGGTTTCACCTTTTTGTTGAAGCACTTGTGGCAAACGTTTTTTGACTTCACTTGCCAGATGAAATTGCAAATAACTGTCTAGTGTGTCCAAATCACCACGGAGTTGTGTCAATGCCTCAATAAATTGTTTTAAGTTCAGGATCACCGCATTTTGTTCAAAACTTTGCAGAATATCCTCAGAACATTTATTTAAAACTTTTTTGGTGGTCAACTCACTTAAGGCTTTTAAGGTATCTGCATGTTGTGCGACAAAGATGCTATAGATACCTTGTTGACGAATTGCAGCGATCAAGCGCGGTAGCTGCTCAGTCAAAAGTGACTGTATTCTGCCATGATCTCGCCATTTTTTACCAATGATCTTATGATGTTGCCCATTTTCTAAATAAAAATCAGACAAACTTTCAATCTGGGTTACATCCAGTGTCAATAAATCCTGAACCTCCTGATCAAATTGTGAAAGATCAATGTGTGGCGGCTGGATTTCTTGTAATTTGGCTGAGGTGAAATTCAGACTATTTTCCACTACTGCTACATACACATCTTGAGATTTGAGTTTTTTATTTAAGATTAAATAATCAATCATATTTTGCGGTTGCTTTTGAATCCACTCTCGCAAAACATCGTGAATGAGTTGAAACGTATAACTTTTTGCATCATCGGTAATTTCGGCACGTTCGATCTTGCCACTTTCAAAGGCAAATTCACGTAACAGTTTTTGGCTAAAGCTGTCTAAAGTCCCAACAAATAATTCATCCAACTGATCAATCACCAACTTTAAACGTTCACAGGCATAAGCAGTTTGTGTCGCAAATGTCACTAAAACTTTGGCAAACAGCGGGTCATTTTCTTGAGCAGCTTTAGCAAGAATCTCTTGTTCTGTCAGACTACGACACCCATCAAAATAACGATAAGTTTCCTGTAATCTTGCTCGAATACGGCTTTTTAACTCGGCAGCTGCTTTACGAGTAAAAGTGGTTGCAATCACTTGATTAGGTAAATATTTTTCAAGAAAAATACGCACCATTAAACTTGAAAGTGTATAAGTTTTGCCTGTCCCTGCAGATGCCTCGATCCAATGTAAACCTGCAAACTGCATGTCTGCAATGGGTTGAATGGATACCTTTTTAGGCGCATTTAATTGGTTTTTCGGTGGTGAAACTGGGTGCATAACTTATTCCTCCACCATAAACTGGTATTGATAAATCGGTTGATACAGTACATAGGCAAATTTTTCACAGGCATATTTTAATAATGCAGTTGCATCTTGTTCTTGTAATATAAATTGCCAATCAGAATGTTTTTTACTCCATTCCATATCTTCTAATGCGAATGGTAAAAATGCATCACTTTTATTCCATTCCTTGAGTAAATCAGGCAAGTTTGCAAGTTGCATTTGAGCTTGCTCATCCTCTAACCACTCCAGTGTTTTGCCTTTCTCAGCCAACAATAACAACAATGCCGCAGGCAACACCAAAGGTTCAGATTGTGCATAAGCATATGCTTTAAACCATTCTGCCAAATATGCTTTGGCTTGTTGTGAGCTTACCCCTGTATTGATAATGGTGATATCACTAAACAAAGCGATTCGTTGCAGTTTTGCCGATTGTGCTTCGTCCAAATTGAGATAACTCAACCAAAGTAAATATTCGAGCCAAACTTTAGCACGCCGACTTGCGCGTCCACTCGATGCATTTAGGCTGACCCAATGCTGGGCAAATTGTTGAGGGACACTGATATTCATCACGACATCAACAGAAATACGCCATTGCCGTTGAGTGGTCGCAGTTACACTGTCTGCATATTGTTTTAAACGTGCTTTTAAGTTGTCTTGTTCCATGACACTGATTTGCCAAGCACTATATTGGGCTTTACCAATCGGCAATTGATCTTGTAGTAAACCAAACTGCTCTTTGTCAGTGACAACTTGATTTTTTTGTAAATACTTTTTTTGTAAATAATCACGAATTTGATACCGTGCCAAACCATCCAATACCAAAGGTTCAACTTGTGCAGGCACATCCTGTGACTTTAAATTCTGTACACCCAAAGTTTTTAAATACAACCTCGCAGGAAATACCATGTCCTGAATCCATTGCCCTGCGTCTAAGATCGTCATACTCTCTTGCACCACAGGATAAGGCGTATTTACCCACGCTTCTCGTTGCTCCAAACTTGATGATTGTTGTAAATATTGGGCAACGTTATACCACTGGTCTTGATAACGCACAGCAGTATTTTCCAAAAAGCCTTGTGGCTCAAAAGGTTGTAATGCATGCACATGATAGAGCGAACGAATATTCTCAGGAATTTCAATGCCATTTATACAGACAAGTTCTGGTATCTTTTCTACAGGAAGATTTGAAGTGTGGCTAATCAAAGCGATATGACTAACCAACTCTTGCAAAACGCTAGAAGGATCACGGACTTCCCCATCATTCACATCAAAGCCATTGTAAAATAACCATAAACTGTCCTGCGCCAACAGCAAAGTATCTAAAAATGCACCTTGATCATCCTCTAAACGCGAACGATCGCCCAATTGTGGACGTAATATTTCCATCAAATCAAAAGGAATATGTTGGTTACGTGTTGGAAATTTACCACTGTCCAAATTTAACATGACCACCAATTTATAGGGCAATGGGCGAATTTGCCCAATTTGGCTGAACGTAATATCACCCGTCGGTAAGGTTTGAGCCAATTGTGTGGATAATGCGGTTTGGATTTCTGCCAACACATAAGGTAAAGGCAAATGAATACCTTTTAAATGATTGGCATCTTGTTGTTGATTACCCAAACGCAAATACGAATGTCGCAGCATTTTATGTTGTAGGTTTAAAGCATCGAGTACCACTTTGAGTACTTCAACACCTGTATCAATGAATTTATAGACCTCGACGCTTAATAAATTCAACCATTCTTCAACGGTTTTACTTTGTCCCAGCTCATGCTGAATTATCCAATCCCGATGTGCTGCAAAATCTTGGTAAATTTCAATCAAGATGCCAATTAGTTCAAAATCACTGGAGAGCACATTTTCAAAACTTAAAGTATCCGCAAAAATTTGATGGGTAGGAATGGCGACACCCAAACTCAAACGATCTAAGGCAAATTTAAAACTAAAACGAAAATCTTGATCATCCTCCGTTAAGCTACGTTGTAAATGCGCTGCATCCAAACCTCGTTTAAAACCTGCTTGGATCAAAAGCGCTAATATGCGTTGAGTATTGGCGACATCCAAGCCATAACGCAGTTGTGTCGCTTCTAAATTAATCCAATCTGAAAAATCTTCAACCGTAAAACGCCCTTGTACCCATTCAATACTGCCCAAAACTGCACGCCAAGCATTGTCCACATCCAGCTGAGTGACACCTGCAATTTTTGCAGGTACATGGATACTATCCTGATGCGGAATATGTGGAAATACACTGCGAATCAACGGCTCTATTTCTTTTAAATTTGGCACTAAAACCAAAACATCACTTGGGCGGCGTGGGTGTTCTTTTGTACTTTGTGAAAGCCAATGAATCAACTGCTCTTTTAAAACTTCCAACTGTCTTAAAGAAGAATGACACACATGGATTTGAATCGAATCATCTTGTGGATCTAAAGCATAAGCATGTGTTTCTGGCTCAAGCAAATACAAAATATCAGATTGCAATTTGCTTAGTAGATGACTCGGTTCTTCATTCACAAACGCATCGACCCACTGCCCTTCCTCACCAGAAGAAAGCTGTGACAATAATGAAAAATGATCTCGTGCTTGCTTACCAAAACGGGTCAGCAAAGGATGACGTGACTCACGAATTTCAGCATTAAAATTTAAGGTAAATTCATCAAAAAACCGCTGTACATCGGCATCTGTAGCTTTGGGGTTTTTAGCAATAAAGCGTTCTTTTACTCCCAAGTCATAGCGTTTTTTCCAGTTTGGATCGACACTGTCTGCCCAATATTCTTGAGATGGGTTGTAATGTAAAATAATAACATCTAAGTACTGCCCTAAACGTCTTAAAAAATCCAACTGCTGTGGCGGCAAATCTAACAAAGTAAATACCACTACTTTTTCAGGCAAACACTGTAAGGCTTTGTGACGTTGATCAGGATTATCGAGAATTTCCCAAAACAAATTATCGATCAAACCCATTTCCACAAAATCATCATGAAAAGTATGCACCCACAGCCAACGTTGCCATTGTTCTAGTTCTTGTGCTTGGTTGAGCTGAAAGGCAGAAAGCTGTTGATCCGTTTTAAAAAATTGCTGTTCAATGTTCAACCCACGCCCTTGTCCCCATTGTCCCAGCCAATTGCTTGGACAGGTACACGGCTCAGCACAACCCCGTTGGCATTGCCCACGATAAATCATGTAGTTACTAAACAGCAAAGACACTTGCTCTGCCACCCAATACAACATGCTTTGTTTTTTGAGCTGTTTTTCTAGACCTTGTTCAAGCTGCGCTGCCGCATCATAAATACGTTGAATAATGGGATGAAGTGGATGCTCTGTGGCTAAGGCATTGTCAGGCGTTTGTATAAATTCTTTTAAAGTCTGGTAAATACGCCATTTCATGATCAAGCGTGGCACGTTGGCTTTACCCACACGGTCATCTTCACCGTTTAAAACCTGTTTATAGGCATACCATTGAAAGCCACGGATTCGTTGATGAAACACAGTATTGGCACTCACACCACGCTGCTCAGATAAGCGTTGTGTAAGCCATTCTTGTACTGCAGGGGTTGGCACAATAAAATGTTGTGGCTTTAAAACTGAAAATGGGTCATTCGAAGCGGTACTGGCACTTTGTAAAACACCTTGAACCAATATATCAATCGATTGGCTTTGAATAACATGAATCCCCATATTTCCTCATTTTCTTTATGTAAATAAACACAAAATCATAAACTTTCATTACTATACATCTTAAACACAATATGCCATTTTTACAGTATAGTTCGCACGA
Source organism: Acinetobacter defluvii (assembly GCF_001704615.3). Classification (NCBI taxonomy): domain Bacteria; kingdom Pseudomonadati; phylum Pseudomonadota; class Gammaproteobacteria; order Moraxellales; family Moraxellaceae; genus Acinetobacter; species Acinetobacter defluvii. Next base: position 453,303 of record NZ_CP029397.2, on the reverse strand, counting down.
AAATGTTCTAAAAAACCAAGCGAATCAGCTTTGGGACAAAATATTATAAACAGTTTGATGGAGAGTTACTTTTTATGAAAATCGACAAAATTCCTGATTCAATCGATCCAAGTTTAAACTTAGAAAATATTCGAGAGGAATGTTTAGCATTGGTTAAAAAACGGGCGTATTTTTCAGCAGGTGCTGCTGTGATCCCGATTCCTTTTTTTGATGTAGTGATTGATGTTGGTATTTTATCGCAGCTAATTCCTGAGATTAATGCACGTTTTGGCTTAGCGCCAGATCAAATCAGTGTATATGATCCAAAAACCAAACAAATTCATTGGAATGAATTACGCAAACGTGGTTTTGAGTTTTCAGGTTTAGTGGTGGCACGTACTGCGGTCAAATCATCTTTAAATAATGTGGCTGCAAAAGTCATTACCAAACAAGTGACCAAGTTTATCCCATTAGGTGGGTCTCTTGTTGCAGCGAGTTTAGGTTATATCGTGATGAAAAAAGTCGCTGAGGCGCATGTGGAAGAATGTTATAAATTAGCAAAAGGGATTCAAAATAAACAAAAAGAGAAAATTGTGAAATATTCTTGATAGATTTATTGAAGCGTGAAAAGCGGATGATAAATCCGCTTTTTTTCATTTTAAAATTTAAAACTTATTTTCCGAGCAACTGAAAATTGATCAGGTACTTGTTTTTTAGGAAAAATACTTAAGTAAACAATATCCAATGGTAAATCAATCTCGCCACTTTGATTTGCTTTTAAAATTGCTGCTCGCTTAGCATATTTTATACAAAATCCATTTGATTGAATTATATTTAAATAGGTATCAAATGAATTATAAATAGTTAGCTTTTCCACTTGGCTATATAACTCAGCACAATCTCTAAAATCTCGAAATAAATCCAAAAATTCAGCATAAGCATGTTGAACTTCGAACGGTAACTCGAAATCACACGTACTCATATCACTTCGACACCATTCTGCTAAATCACCCACTAACCGACCCGTTCTTAATTCTCTAGCATCCAATATTAAATACTCTGTATTAGCTTTGTGGATTGCCGTTTCAATTTCTTCCTGAGTTGGAAATACATGAGCCTTATTAAAACAGTCAATATCACTTGCCTCAAAAGATCTAGCTAATGCTCTACGGGTATCAAAACTTGCAGACACGCCATTTTCCACTCTTTGAATTGTTCGAATATTTAAATTTGATATTTCAGCGAGCTGCTCTTGTGTCCACTTACGAGCATCTCTCAGCACTTTGACTAATATTGCCAATTCATCATTATTAATTATTCTTGCTTGTTGCTGAGTCATAATAGAATCCTACTTGTTAAGAATAATTCATTCTAGCTATACCTTAATATGACTAACACGACAGACACCCGACAGTAATCTGACAACATTACTTAAAATTTCTAAAACCGTCTAAATGTACTTTAAGGATTTATTTAAAGTATCAATCAGCTTTCAATTGTTTTAAAATCGCCTTTAAAATCTCAATCCGAGCAGTATATTTATCATTGGTCGAAATTACATGCCAAGGCGCATAAAAAGTATGTGTACGTTGCAACATATCTGCTGCTGCCTTTAAATAATCATCCCAATGACTCCGATTACGCCAATCATCTTCCGTAATTTTAAAACGCTTATGTGGGGTTTCTTCACGTGCTTTAAAACGTGCCTCTTGTTCATCTTTACTGATGGCAAGCCAAAACTTCACGATTACATACTGGTTATCAGTTAAATCTTTTTCAAAACGATTAATCTCATCATACGCACGTTGCCATTCAACAGGTGAGGCAAAACCTTCGATCCGCTCAACTAAAACTCGTCCATACCACGTGCGATCAAAGATCGAAATCTTTTCATCTTCTAACAGCTTCGTCCAAAAACGCCATAAATAAGGTCGTGCCAATTCATATTTTTCTGGGGCTGCAATGGTATAAATGCCGTATTCGCGTGGGTCTAATTTTTTGACAATACGCTTAATCGCTCCACCTTTCCCTGCTGCATCCATGCCTTCAAAAGTAATAATCACTTTTCGCTCATCAAAACGCATCGCTTCAGCGACTTTTTTCGTGAGTTTCTTTAATTCGGCTTTATATTCATCCTCATCCATCTCCTCTGTAGAAGGTTTGAGTAATTCATTTGGAATTTCAGCTTGTTGCCATTTTTCTTTTACTTGGGTCACATAATTTGGAAGATGTTTTAAATTTTTTAAAATGTATTGAGCAAATTCTTGATCTCGAATTTCTTCATCTTCACAATCAATAATCAGCCAATCATCAGTAAAACGCTGACGTAACTTCTGCACATTGTCATATTGTTTTTTATTTCGCCAATCCAAACCATGTAGTTTATGCCAACGTTGATCTTCAGCATCCATTTTGTCTAAACGTTTTTGTAACGATTTCCAAGACAAATCAAACCAAACTTTAATGACATCAACGTGATTATTTTTTAAATCTTGCTCAAATGCGTTCATTTGTGCCACATAAGCATCAAACAATGTGTCATCCATCGGTGCAGAAACATGCAAAGCTGTTGATAATAAATCACTGTACCAATTGCCAAACATCACCAAAATCTGCCCTTCTGCAGGAATATAGCGCGCATAAGGTTGCCAAAAAGCGCGATCTTTTTGCATCATGTAAGGAGGATCTGCTTTGACACGTAAATAACGTGGATCTACCCATTCACGCAATTGTTTGACTGCCTCACCTTTTCCTGCAAGTTCAATGCCACTGACCAAAATCACCAAACTTTTGGCATTTTTCTGTCCTCGGGTATTTTTCAAAGCATATTGGGCTTCAATCAACGCTACGGAAAGTTGATCTGCATCAACCAGTTCACATGAAGATTCATTTTTTTGCATGAATTCAGCTCTTTTCTTATGTTTTCGTTATACTTTTTCAAGTTTACAAAGATTTTTTGAGGCTGAATACATTTTTTGTATCACTTTTTATAACGTTTAAACCCCGATAAAATTGCGTAAAACGAACAAAATAGAGAAACAACTGACTTAATTTCAGTCACCTTCAAGCAATACCGTCATGGTTGTTCAGATAAACTGTGATTATGATTTTGTTAAATATATGGAAATTGAGTTCATTTATGTCAAAACTCGCAGCACTCGACCAACTTTTAGAAGAATATAAACAGTTTGATTATCATCAAGATCCTCTCCTAAAAAAGCGTCTGCATGAAGCACAAGACTGGCTCAAAGCACGTATTTTAGACACGCATACTGAGTTATTTAATCGCCCAGAAAATAAACTCATGGCAGATTATTTTATTCATCGTTTATATGGTGGACCTGATTTTGATCCTTTGGCAGTCCAAATTGAGCGCTTACTCAAATATGCGCATAAAGCAGAAAAGATCATTCCTGAGAATGCCATTAAAACGGGTTTAAAATCGATTGGGCTTGCAGTATTGGCAATGCAATTAGATGAACAAGTTGCCAAACAACTGCTCAAGGACTACCCTGCCGATCAAAGCATTGATGATGAAATGATGCGTTTGACTCTAATCAAACTAGATCAAGCCGAACAACGTCTGCAACAACTCAGTTTACTTGATGATTTAGGCGTTGCATTGGATAAGTATATGCGTTCATTTTTAATGCATACCGCATTTAAAATGTGCAAAGGCACAGCCCATAAATACAATTTTCAACTGATGTATGAATTTATTGGTGAAGGCTTTGTGGCTATGAAACCGATGAAATCTGCAGCTGATTTTATTCATGCATTTACGCTAAAAGAGCGTGAAATTGTCAATAATGTACATTCAGGACAAGCCAATCCGTTTAGAATATGATAAGGTTTTAGCAACTTAATGACGGCATACACGTCATACTTTTGTATATTATTGATTGTGTCTGTTGCCAGACTTTTAAATTTTGCATGATGGACGCTGTAAAAAGTCACAAAATCTGTCATCATGCAAAAATATGACAAAATTTCTTATTTTTTGTGTTCAGGAGTGACTCGAATGTCGAATGAAAACCAAAAGCCAACCGCACAAAACGAGTCGGCACAAGACACAGACAAAGTAAGTCCATTTTTAACTGAACCATTACCGCAAGGCACACCACAAGGTCAGCAACAATCTTTACAACAACAATTGACCGATACGCCTGTTTCAGGAAGCGTTCCAAAATATAATCTCCCTCGTGGCGCAAATACTGGAAATGTCGGTGCAACCACACATTTCGGTTATCAAACTGTGAGCAGTGAAGATAAAGCTCAAAAGGTAGCGGAAGTTTTCCACTCTGTTGCAAGCAAATACGACATCATGAATGACCTTATGTCATTTGGTATTCATCGTTTATGGAAACGCTTTGCCATCAATATGTCAGGGGTACGTCGTGGTCAACGTGTCCTTGATATTGCTGGTGGTACGGGCGATTTAGCCAAAGTATTTAGCCGTGAAGTTGGTCCGACAGGTCATGTCGTGTTATCCGACATTAACGAATCTATGCTGAATGTTGGACGTGACCGTCTGATTGATGCAGGTTGTACCAATGTTGATTTTGTATTGGCAAATGCAGAAACCCTAGAACCATTTGAAGATAACAGCTTTGACCTGTTAACCATTAGTTTTGGTTTGCGTAATGTGACCGATAAAGATGCTGCATTGGCTGCGATGTATCGTGTACTTAAGCCAGGTGGTCGTTTACTTATTTTAGAGTTTTCAAAACCAGTTTTTGAGCCTTTCTCTAAACTCTATGACTTGTATTCATTCACTGCATTACCAATCATGGGTAAAATCGTCGCAAATGACTCAGAAAGTTATAAATATTTAGCTGAGTCTATTCGCATGCATCCAGACCAACGTACCTTAAAAGGTATGATGGAAAATGCAGGTTTCCAAAATACCGACTACCATAACTTAACAGGTGGTATCGTTGCTGTTCACCGTGGTTTTAAACTTTAATAAGGTAAATAGCCATGTGGTCGATTCTTGCCTTAGGCGCAGTTGAACGATTCATTCATCAGCTCATTGATTTGGATGCTATTACTCGCATTCAACTCAATGCGTTGCAAGGTAAATTATTACGCGTCGTGATCAACTCACCACAACTCTCCGTTGATGTTTTTTTTGATGAAAATAAAGTCCGACTTGAACCGACTGTAACCGGTCAAAGTACAACACCGTCTATCTTTGAACAACGTCCTTTTGATCAACGTCATGTGATCAGTGAAGCCACAGCGACATTACATGTAAAGAATGCGATTGAATTAATTAAATTGCTCATTTCAGATGATGTGGGCAATATTCCTTTGCAAGGTGATTATCATTTATTGCAGGATATTCAACGTATTATCCAACAGGCTGAGCCTGATTTAGCTACACACTTAAGTCCGTGGATTGGTCCTACACTTGCGCATGAACTCGCCAAAATCCAGCTTGCACCAAAGCATTTAAAGCGTTCTTTACAAAGTCATTTATTTTTTGCTGAAGACTTTTTAAAAGAAGATACGGGCTTATTTGCACCTCGCTGGCAAATGGATGATTTGCAACAACATACCCGAACACTTAACCAAAATATTGATCGACTTGAAGCAAAAGTTCAACAGCTTCAAAGCCAACTCAATCAAGAACAAAATTAGGTAAGAGCATTTATGATTCCGCATATTTCCCGATTACTCGAACTGTGGCGCATAGCAGCTCACTATAGACTCGATACATTGGTTCCTGCGGAAGAATTACCTGAAAAAGCCCGTCATGCTTTGTCGATCATTCGCATGCACCCTGCAGCATGGTCAAGCAAAGAGAAAAAAAATCCGCTAAAACTGAAAAAAGCTTTAGAGGAAATGGGGCCTTTGGCCATCAAACTCGGTCAGTTACTTTCGACTCGTCGTGATTTGATTCCACCTGAAATTTTACAGCAATTGGTATTATTACAAGATCGAGTAAAACCTTTTAGTGTCGATGTTGCCAAAACTCGTATTGAAGAATCACTCAAAGCCAACATCAATACCCTATTTGTCCGTTTTGATGAACAACCTTTAGCTGCTGCATCTATTGCCCAAGTGCATACTGCTGCTTTGCATGATGGACGTGAAGTGGTCGTCAAAGTGACTCGACCTGATATTCGCAGTCAAATTTTACAAGATTTTGAAATTTTAGAATGGCTCGGACATACCCTCGAAAAACGTCTTGAAGCTGCACGTGCTTTTCATTTATCTGAAATTATTCAAGATTATCGCCAAGTCATATTAAATGAATTAGATCTGACTTTAGAAGCCGATAATACACGACGTATGCGCCATTACTTCACTGGCTCAAGCATGATGTATGTGCCAGAAGTATATATGGACAGCAAAGATGTCATGGTCGCTGAGCGCATTACGGGTGTGCCGATTTCAGATATTGCAACATTTGAAAAATTGGGAATGAATCGTCAAGACCTTGCTGAAAAAGGTCTAACGATTTTCTTTACCCAAGTATTCCGTGACAACTTTTTCCATGCGGATATGCATCCGGGCAACGTCTTTGTTGAAACGCTCAATCCAAGTCACCCACGTTATATTGCGCTTGACTGCGCCATCATGGGCGAGTTATCGAAACACGATCAGATGACCGTTGCACGCATGTTACTGGCAGTGATGAACAGTGACTTTATGCAACTGATTCAGATTGTACACCAAGCAGGTTGGATTCCACCAGGAACAGATCAAGATGCTTTAGCGCGTGAAATGCGCCGTACTGTAGGTCCAATGGTGTCAAAACCAATGCATGAATTGGACTTTGCAGGGATTTTAATTCAGGTCATGGATATTGCGCGTCGTTTTCATTTAGAAATTCCGCCACAACTGATGTTATTACTCAAAACATTGGTGCACGTTGAAGGTCTAGGCACAGACTTATATCCTGAGTTGGATATTTGGAAACTTGCGAAGCCGATTCTAACAGAATGGGTCAAAGCCCAAATGAATCCACAAAAGAACTTAAAGGAATTAGGACAAAAAATTCCTGATTTACTTTTAGGCGCGCAGGATTTTCCAACACTGCTGATCGACAGTTTAAATGGTCTAAAAAATCAATCTGCTTGGCATGCTAAACAGTTACATGAATTACAAATGATGCGTTTGGAAGTGGAACATCAACAAAAACGCAGTTGGATGTTTGGCAGTATCATGGCAATTTTATTGTCGATTGCGATTATTGCACCGTGGTATATTTCTATTGTTTTGATTATTCTTGCAAGTATTTTAGCCGTTTGGCGGATTGCAAAGTAAATTAAGAAAAGCATCAAAAATCACATCAAAACTGGTGTGATTTTTAAATCAGAAATACAAAGATAATATAATATGGCTACTCATTCTAAAATAAGCATTCTCCATCCTTCCATCCAAACTATCTTAGATGAAATAAAAAAATTTTATAAAGTTACTGACCAACTAAGTTTACCTGTTGTTCAAGAATGGTATTTTCACGACTACGATAAAAAGACTGATACTATTATCGTTTCATGCAACTACAGTATTCATTGGGTTGATATTGTCTTTAATTATCATGATTTAACAGATCCTCTCATTTTTGATTTTTTAATCTATTTATCAAAAAAATATAAGACCATAATTTTACTTGGTTATCTACAAACTACTAGCGCAGATGCACAATTTATAATACTTGAAAATGGAATTATCCAATACAACATTGCACAGTATTTAATTTAAGATAAAATTGTCATGACTCAAAAATTTGGCTTAGAAAATTCTAATCATATTTTTAGGTCGGACTTACCTGAAGTTGGTCAGGCATTTAATTCAGAAATACAAGAATTCTTAGATTTAGATGATTGGAATAACTTTTTTGACAGCTGTACTCGTGAATATACTTTTGACTATTCACCCCATCTCGAAGAATATTTTCATTTATGTTGGTATAAAGAAAGCCCATGACTCCCAAGTCACCTACTGAAACCTCTCGCCATTGTCCAACAATCCCTCACCACTAAAATAAACCAATCCGTTTGAGTGAGTGAACCCATGACCCAAATTCTACAAAAACGCCCTGCTGCATTAACCATCCAAGCAGGCACACTTGCCAAACAACTCATTCAAAAAGAAGGACTACAATCGCATCATGTCGACATGATTCCTGGTGCGGCAGGTGGTCCTAAAGGCATTGGGTTAATGGGTCTAGACCAAGCCATTTTTGGTGATTTCCTACAACGTGCTAAACAACGTCGCTTTTTAATTGGTTCATCGGTGGGTGCATGGCGTTTTGCAAGTCTCATTGCACAAGGTGAGAAAAAAGGCGCAGACCAACTTGCAGAGTTATATATCAATCTGCCTTTTCATAAAGGCATGAAAATCGCTGAGATTGAAAAAATATCACGTGATATGCTGCATGGGATATTAGGCAATCAATCTGAAAAATTAGTCACTCATCCTGATTATCACCTTACGATTATCGCTGCCAAAGCAGCGCATATTTTCCAAAGTGATCAAAAGCTTGCGCTCTATGGTTCATTATTGGGCATCATTGGTAGCAATGTAATTTCACGTAACCACCTCAATAAATTTATGCAACGGGTGATCTGTCAACCTGAACATTTTCCACAATTTAAAATTCAGGATGATGCCTTTAAAACCCATTATGTCAATTTTAATACTGACAATGTCGCAGATTGGCTGATGGCATCGGGCTCGATTCCTGGTGTGACTCCTGCAGTGAAAAATATCGCCGATGCACCACAAGGTGCATACCGTGATGGCGGTTTGATCGACTATCACATCGACTTGCCTTTCGACAGTAAAGGCATTGTTTTATATCCGCATTTTAGCGACAGCATCACCCCAGGTTGGTTCGATAAAATGTTTAAATCACGCAAAGCTAATCCGATCAATCAAGCTCGTACTTTACTACTTTCACCTTCACAAAGCTATTTGGAATCACTGCCTCTAGGACGTTTACCAGACCGCAAAGACTTTGTGATGAAAGGTATATCGGACAGTGAGCGTAAAAAATTATGGCGACAATCTGTAGCTGAAAGCCAACGTATGGGTGATGAATTTTTAGAATTGGTGGAAAAGCAGAATTTTGTAGATGTGATGGTGGATTTGTAAATACAAATTGCTTATTGATGTAATCTTAATTAATCTAAAAATAAAGAAAAATTGAGATTACATTCTCCATGCTGACTATAAATTTAAATGACAATGCATTTTTAATTGACCAACAAGAATTTCAATTTCCTATTTCAATTCAAGAATTAATTGCTGTATTGGGCGAAGCAAATCGTATTTTAAAATATGATCCCAATACAATCTATGTTTGGGATGAATTGGGGATCTCTGCTTATGTCCCACCAGATCAAACGAGTGACTTTATTACAACAACGTTACAACTTACATTTCAACATCAGAATTATGAGCACTCACCAAAACAACCATTCAATGGACAATTTAAATATAAAAATCAAGATGCTATTTCTTATTTTTTTAAACATCCTGAATTACGAATTCCAATATATGAAGGTGATACTCACAAAGCTTTAGTTGCGCACAATATTTCAGCATGGTTTCATGGCGACCTTAAGCAACATCAAATAGATGGAATAAGTTTTTCACATTATGAAGTGCCATCTCCCCCTGAAGTTTTGATATTAGATACTGAATTTAGGCATTTTGAAAAACTATGGAAAGAAGGGATAAGTGCTATTGAACACGTTGTGCCTAAACATAATCGTTACTTCAATCTGAAACACGGTATTCAAAACCAAGATATCACTGATCTGCAATCCATTCATGATATAAAAATGCCAGACATACTCATTAACTTTTATAAAGTGCATAATGTCTATTGGGATGCTGTGACCTCAGTATTTCAATTCAATGTGAATGGTTGGGGCTATGATTTACTGCCTTTTGAAGATATTTATCAACATTGGCAAAATAATGTTGAACTCAATACAGAAGAAAACCTCGACTCCTCAAATTATCCGAATTACGACCCTCGAACAAAAATAAATGATTACACTAACCCTCTTTGGATTCCTTTTGCCGAAGGTCGAAATGGAGACTACTTACTGATAGATTTAGACCCAAATGAAAATGGTATTTATGGTCAAATCATTGAATTACAAAATGAATCATGGCAAAGAAATATTGTAGCAAACTCTTTGGAAGAACTAATTCACAGGACCATTGAACAACTCAAAGAACCAATAACCGAACATTTCAAATTTATTTTAGAGAATGGTTAATTCCCTTATTCATGAATGCTAAAAATTCTCTTCATTTCGCCATCATCGGGGCAGGTACAGCAGGGCTTGCAACTGCAATCCTACTTGCCCAACAAAATATTCATGTCACGATTTTTGAAAAAGCTGAAAAACTCGAACCCGTAGGTGCTGGTTTACTACTACAACCTTCAGGGCTTGCAGTATTTGAACATTTAGGCGTATTAAACGAAGATTTAAAACTTGGTGCAATCGTGACAGGTTTAGAAGGTCAACTCCCCCAATGGTTTTAAATTGGTCGATAGCCATTATGCACAGGCACATCCTGATTTTTACGGTCTTGGCATTCACCGAGCAACCTTATGCTATGTACTTGAACAAAAATGTCGTGAATATCCTGAACTCATCACATGGCAAATGAACACCGATATTCAAAGGCTTGAAGAATCCACTGATGAAAGTTGTGTTGGTGGTACTGTGAATAGTGAAACTTTCGATCAAGCTTTTGATTGTGTGATTATTGCCAATGGTGCGCGAAGTGAACTCAGACCCCAAACGTGGGTCAAAGTCGATCAAGCCTATCCTTGGGGTGCAAAATGGACGATTGTTCCTGAATGCCTAGACTTTGATACCCAAATTCTGCATCAGTTTTATGATCATTCTAAAATCATGATGGGAATACTTCCTACAGGTGCTATTCCAACTCACCCCAATCAACGGCTTTCCAGTGTTTTTTGGAGTTTACCGACAGATCAATTGGAGAATTTTTTACCAAATAATCTAGCTCGTTCAACTTGGCTTAAAGAGGTTTCTAAACGTTGGTCTGCTGTTGTCGATTGGTTAGAACAAGTCATTGTCCAACCTGAAGAAAAGCAACAATGGCTTTCGGCAAATTACCGTGATGTCGTGATGTCAAGGTTTGGGGAAGGACGGATTGGAGTGATTGGAGATGCAGCTCATGCCATGAGTCCACAACTTGGACAAGGTGCAAATATGGCACTTTTAGATGCATGAGCACTTGGACAAGCAGTTCAAAATTCAAGGAAAAATGAAGCTTTAGACTATGCAAAACTTTGGCAAACTTATCATCAACATCGTCAAAGTTCGACTGCATTTTATCAATTTTTGAGTCGTTTACTCACGCCCTTGTATCAATCAGGACATTGGTAGGCGGGTGGATTGCGTGATCTGACATTTTCATGGATGTACCGAATTCCTTACTTCCGTAAAGAAATGGCGATTACCGTTTCAGGCTTAAAATCAGGCATGTTTAGTCAGATGAAGTATGAAGATATTACCCAGATAAAAGAGTATAAAAATGGATATAAATACGAAAGAAACTCTTGAGAAAATATTCCCCCCATTTTCATTGGGCGAGAATAGATCTCTACTTGAATGTGATTTTTATGATACACACTATCGTTATTTTGACCAAATTGATGATGATTACTTATCTGCCGTTGAAATGACAGCAGAAGATTTACTTCTTAAATGGGGCTTTGATTGGCCTGAATTTTACTTACAGGTTGGACTAGAAGCTGCTCGCTCACGCACTAGACCTCTTGAAGGCATTACAACATGGAAAGATATAAGCTATCAATATTTATATTATTTTGGATACAATTGTAGCTTTTTAAGCTCAGAGGGTTATAAATTATTCTTCCCTGCTGCTGTATATCATTTTTTAACAACTGATCAAAATAAAGCTTATATAGATTGGTTCATTTTTAGATTAAACTCGCAATGGGAAAAAGATAATCACGTTTTTAATGATATCCAAAAAGAATTTATCTTTGAATTCGTTAAAGAACACTATAAAGGTTATGTTTCTTGGATTCCTAATAATTAAATAATTTTTAAGATTATCCGCAAATCACTCCAAATCACGTAAACTATAGACCTCTACGTTTCCTACGTAGAGGTCAATTAATTAATTATCTGGTGAAATCCTATGAATAACTTGCAATGGCTCGATGAAGTAAAATTTAACGAACAAGGACTCATTCCTGCTATTGCGCAGCATCATCAAACTGGACGCATTTTGATGGTGGCATGGATGAACCGTGAAGCTCTGCAACTGACTGCTGAAAAAATGCGTGGTGTTTATTTCTCACGTTCACGCAATAAACTGTGGTTTAAAGGTGAAGAATCAGGACATTTCCAAACCGTTTATGAAATCCGTTTAGATTGCGATGCCGATGTGATCGTGTTACAAATTGAACAAGAAGGTGGCATCGCTTGTCATACAGGGCGTGAGTCATGCTTCTATCGTAAACTCACACCAAATGGTTGGGAAATTGTGGATGTCCAACTCAAAGACCCAAATGTGATTTATGCTGATAAAGCCAAACCATCAACAAATCCACATACAATTGCCATGAATGCCTCAGATGCTCAATCTGAACAAGTTGAAGTCTTAAACTACTTAGGCAAAATGATGGCTGAACGTAAAGCTGCCAATCCTGAATCATCATATGTAGCCAAGCTTTATCACAAAGGTTTAAATAAAATTTTAGAAAAAATTGGCGAAGAAAGTTTTGAAACTGTGATTGCGGCGAAAGAATATCAAGCACATGCCAATGAAGACAATAAAAACGATTTAATCTACGAAGTGGCAGATCTTTGGTTCCATACCATTGTGATGTTGGGTTATTTCGACCTTGATGTGCAATTAGTTTTAAATGAATTGGCTCGTCGTCAGGGACTTTCAGGCTTGGTTGAAAAAGCCAATCGCCAACACTAAAAAAATTTTCCAATAAAAAAATAAGCGCTTTATGCGCTTATTTTTGATTCAACATTTTACAAATAAAACTTAACGTTTTTGTTCAATGGCTGCACCTGCACCACCGCCGATTGCACCACCGATTGCTGCACCTGTATTGCCACCGAAGACACCTTTACCAATCGCAGAACCAATCGCACCACCTACACCACTATAGGTTGCATTACGGTTTGAACCATTCGATGTTTTACTCCCAACAGCAGCACCTGCACCACCACCAATTGCAGCACCTGTACCACCACCGACATTGTTCCCCACACCACCACCGATTGCCCCACCTAATGCGGCTGAAGCAACACGTTTATCATTACTCGACATGTTTTCACAGCCTGCTAGCATCAGAGTTGAAAGTGAGGCTACTGCCAATACTGTCATTACTTTTTTCATGTCTTTCTCCATCAGTCCTTTTTAACTGGTTTTATCTTAATCTTATTTCATGGATCGAATCTTAGTGATCTGTTAAGAAACGCAACTTTTCACATATATTTTGTAAAAATAGAGAAATCAAACATAAAAAAGACGCCCTCAGGCGTCTTCTTCATTTTAAATTTTAAATGTATTTCTTAGAAAGTATCTTCATTTAAAGCTTGTGAGAATGCCTGATCAACTTCAGAGAAATCATTTACAAGCTCATGTTCAGCAGCTTCAGCTTCTTGACGACGACGTTCTAAGTGATAAGCCAAACCTGTACCCGCTGGGATCAGACGACCTACAACCACGTTTTCTTTCAAGCCACGTAATTCATCTTCTTTACCTGTTACAGCCGCTTCAGTTAACACACGTGTTGTTTCCTGGAACGATGCAGCAGAGATGAACGAGTCTGTAGAAAGCGATGCTTTGGTGATACCCATCAATTGACGTTCAAACTTCGCAGGGAACTTGTTCTGAGCCAAGATTGCTTGGTTCTCTTGAACAACACGGATGTAATCCACTTGCTCACCTTTGATGAAGCTCGTATCACCACCGTCAGTGATATCAACTTTACGCAACATTTGACGTACGATGACTTCAATGTGCTTATCGTTGATTTTTACACCTTGTAAACGGTATACATCTTGAACTTCATTCACGATGTAATTGGTTAATGCAACTTCACCTTTCAGACGTAAGATGTCATGTGGGTTTTGTGGACCATCAGAAATGGTTTCACCACGATTCACATGCTCGCCTTCAAACACGTTGATTTGACGCCATTTTGGAATCAACTCTTCGTAGATCTCAGAACCATCATCCGGTGTGATCACTAAACGGTTCTTACCTTTGGTTTCTTTACCGAAGCTGACGATACCAGACACTTCTGCAAGGATCGCATGCTCTTTCGGCTTACGTGCTTCGAACAAGTCAGCTACACGTGGCAAACCACCGGTAATATCACGTGTACGTGACGTTTCTTGTGGAACACGACCAATAACATCACCGACACCAATCGTTTCACCATCACGGACAGTTACGATTGTGTTTTGTGGCAAGAAGTAGAACTGTTCTCCGCCATCGGTTGTATCCAACACGATCGCAGGACGTAAATCTTTACCAGATGCAGGACGTGCAGTCACTGGTAAGATTTCAACAGTGGTCATACCTGTTGCATCATCAGTTTTCGAGGTTGCAGTTACACCATCAGCGATTTGACTGAAACGTGCTTTACCCGCAACTTCTGTTACCAATGGATGTGTATGCGGATCCCAAGTTGCAACGATACCCCCCCCCTCTACAGCTTCACCATCTTTAATCAAGATGCTTGCACCATACGGAAGTTTATAACGCTCACGTTCACGACCTAAGTCATCTGCAATACCAATTTCACCTGAACGTGAAACAGATACCAAGTGACCTTTGGCATGTTGTACAGTTTTCACATTATGGAAACGTACTGTACCTTTATTACGCACTTGAACACTATTTGCAGCAGAAGTTCGGCTCGCAGCACCACCGACGTGGAAGGTACGCATGGTTAACTGGGTACCTGGCTCACCAATAGATTGAGCAGCCATTACACCGACAGACTCACCTGGATTCACCAAGTGACCGCGTGCAAGGTCACGACCATAACACTTCGCACATACACCGAAGGTAGATGCACAGCTCACCACTGAACGCACTTTAACTTCATCAACACCAGCATCTTCAAGGTATTGAGCAAGTTTCTCATCAATTAACGTATTACGTGGCAGAATAACATCATCTGAACCTGCTTTTTTCACATCTTCAGCGGTTACACGACCTAATACACGTTGACTTAATGGCTCAATAACATCACCACCTTGAATGAATGGTGTCATGACAAGACCATCATAAGTACCACAATCTGGCTCAGTGATCACTAAGTCTTGTGCCACGTCAACCAAACGACGTGTCAAGTAACCAGAGTTCGCAGTTTTAAGTGCAGTATCTGCCAAACCTTTACGTGCACCATGCGTCGAGATGAAGTACTGAAGTACGGTCAAACCTTCACGGAAGTTTGCTTTAATCGGTGTTTCAATGATCGAACCATCTGGTTTCGCCATCAAACCACGCATACCTGCAAGCTGACGAATCTGTGCTGCCGAACCACGGGCACCAGAGTCAGACATCATGTAGATACTGTTGAATGACTTTTGTTTCTCGTCTTCACCCTGTTTGTTTTTAACAGTGGTAAATGACAAGTTATCCATCATGGCTTTTGCAACTTGGTCGTTGGTACGCGCCCAAATATCGACCACTTTGTTATAACGTTCACCCGCAGTTACGAAACCTTGCTCGAACTGTTGTTCAATTTCACGAACTTCAGTTTCTGCTTTGTCGATAATTGCTTGTTTTTGTGGTGGAATAACCATGTCTTCCATACCGACAGAAACACCTGAACGTGTTGCTTGACGGAAGCCCAAGTACATCAATTGGTCAGCAAAGATAACCGTATCTTTCAAACCGAGTTTACGGTAGCAAGAGTTAATTAACTTAGAAATGTTCTTTTTGGTCATTTCCACATTAATTTGTTGGAAATCCATGCCTTCAGGAACAACTTCCCAAAGTAAGCAACGACCTGGTGTTGTGTCTACAACAATGGTTTGATGCTCACGATTACCATTTTCATCAATTACAGTTTGATGTACACGTGCTTTAACGCGCGCATGCAAATCCACTTGACCTGTTGCCAACGCACGGTTTACCTCATGCGTATCCGCAAACACCATGCCTTCACCTTTGGCATTGATTGCATCACGTGTGATGTAATACAAGCCCAAAACCACGTCCTGAGAAGGTACGATGATCGGCTCACCATTTGCAGGTGATAAGATGTTGTTGGTTGACATCATTAACGCACGTGCTTCTAACTGTGCTTCGAGTGTTAATGGTACGTGTACCGCCATTTGGTCACCATCGAAGTCGGCGTTAAACGCAGCACATACGAGAGGGTGGAGACGGATCGCTTTACCTTCGATCAAGGTCGGTTCAAATGCTTGAAGACCTAGACGGTGAAGTGTTGGCGCACGGTTCAACATGATTGGGTGTTGACGAATCACAGATGCTAGAACGTCCCAAACTTCTGGTGTTTCACGCTCAACCATTTTCTTCGCAGCTTTAATGGTGGTTGCTTGACCTGAAGCTTGTAGTTTCGCAAAGATAAATGGTTTGAACAATTCAAGTGCCATTTTCTTCGGAAGACCACATTGGTGTAAACGTAATGATGGACCTACTGTAATTACCGAACGACCAGAGTAGTCAACACGCTTACCAAGCAAGTTTTGACGGAAACGACCTTGTTTACCTTTGATCATATCTGCCAAAGATTTAAGCGGACGTTTGTTCGAACCAGTAATTGCACGACCACGACGACCGTTATCCAACAATGCATCTACAGACTCTTGTAACATACGTTTTTCGTTACGTACGATAATGTCTGGTGCTGCAAGATCAAGAAGACGTTTCAAACGGTTGTTACGGTTGATCACACGACGATACAAATCGTTCAAGTCAGACGTCGCAAAACGACCACCTTCAAGTGGTACAAGTGGACGAAGATCTGGTGGAAGAACTGGAAGTACAGTTAACACCATCCATTCAGGCTTATTATTTGAATCGTTGAATGCTTCCATCAATTTCAAACGTTTAGAGGCTTTTTTAAGCTTCGTCTCAGACGTTGTATTTGGAATCTCTTCACGAAGACGTGTAATTTCAGCTTCAAGATCGATGTCTTTCAACAAATCTTGAACTGCTTCAGCACCCATTTTCGCGCTGAATTCATCACCGTGTTCTTCTAACGCTGTAAAATACTCTTCATCATTAAGAAGTTGATATTTTTCAAGCGGTGTCATACCCGGATCTGTTACCACATAAGATTCGAAATACAATACACGTTCGATATCACGTAAAGTCATATCTAAAAGCAAGCCAATACGGCTTGGTAATGATTTCAAGAACCAAATATGTGCAACTGGAGATGCAAGCTCAATGTGACCCATACGTTCACGGCGAACTTTCGCAGTTGTTACTTCAACGCCACATTTTTCACAAATGACGCCTTTATATTTCATACGCTTGTATTTACCACACAAGCATTCATAATCTTTGACCGGACCAAAGATTTTGGCACAGAATAAACCATCACGTTCTGGTTTAAACGTACGATAGTTAATTGTCTCAGGTTTTTTAACTTCACCATGAGACCATGACTTAATCATTTCTGGTGACGCAAGACCAATACGGATGCGATCAAACTCTACAGGAGCATGACCGTCTGAATCCGTCTTTTTGCGCATGATATCGAGCAAGTCTTTCAATTTTTTTCTCCGTGTGTTGTGGAGATTTTCACTCTACAACTGGGTCACAAATATTGTTTTTTCACTGACAAATCCCCCTTGCCCCTCTTTATTAAGAGGTGAGAAGCATTGCTTCGCAAGGGAGATTCAATGGAACTAATTAGTCACCATTTTTCAGTTCAATGTTGATACCTAAAGAACGGATCTCTTTGGTCAATACGTTGAACGATTCAGGCATACCTGGGTCCATATAATGGTTACCATCTACAATATTCTTATAGATACGGGTACGACCTTCAACGTCATCCGACTTCACAGTAAGCATTTCTTGAAGTGTATAAGCAGCACCATAAGCCTCAAGTGCCCAAACCTCCATCTCACCGAAACGCTGACCACCGAATTGAGCTTTACCGCCCAATGGTTGTTGTGTAACAAGAGAGTAAGAACCTGTAGAACGCGCATGCATTTTGTCATCAACCAAGTGGTTCAACTTCAGCATATACATGTAACCAACAGTTACTGGACGGTCAAATTGCTCACCTGTACGACCATCATACAATACAGTTTGACCTGTACGTGAAATATTCGCAAGTTCAAGTAAGTCTTTGATTTGACCTTCTTCAGCACCATCAAATACTGGAGTCGCTAAAGGTACACCTTTACGTAAGTTACCTGACAATACCAAGATTTCTTCATCAGTTAAGCTATCAAGATCTTCTTGCTCGCCACCCACTTTGTTATAAATCTTGTCTAAGAACTCACGTAACTCAAGGATCGTACGTTGTTCTTGTAACATCTTGTCAATCTTGTCACCAAGACCTTTGGCAGCCATACCTAAGTGCGTTTCAAGAATCTGACCCACGTTCATACGAGATGGTACGCCAAGCGGGTTCAATACGATATCTACAGGTACACCGTTTGCATCATGTGGCATATCTTCGACAGGCAAGATGTTTGATACAACACCTTTGTTCCCGTGACGACCCGCCATTTTATCACCCGGTTGGATACGACGTTTCACAGCCAAGTACACTTTCACAACTTTCAATACGCCAGTTGTAAGCTCATCACCAGTCGAAAGTTTGCGTTTTTTCTCAGCAAACTTCTCATCAATTTCAAGACTCTTCTCTTTTAAGAATACTTGAATTTGCGTTAAACGCTCTGCAATAGCTTCGTCAACAGGCTGAATTTCAAGAAGATCAACAAGCTCTAAACTAGACAATAAATCTTCAGTGATTTTTTGACCACGTTTAGTGGTACCGCCACCATTTGACTCTTGACCATTCAACAAACGAACAATACGTTCGCGTGCTGCTTCTTCAAAGATTTTGTATTCTTCTTTCAAGTCTTTACGATAAGCATCAAGTTGTGCTTTCTCAATCGCTTGAGCACGCTCATCTTTCTCAATACCATCACGAGTGAAGACTTGAACATCGATAACAGTACCTTTCACACCAGAAGATACACGTAAAGATGAATCTTTTACGTCAGCCGCTTTTTCACCAAAGATTGCACGAAGCAATTTTTCTTCAGGTGTTAATTGCGTTTCACCTTTTGGTGTTACTTTACCTACAAGGATATCGCCTGCGGTAACTTCAGCACCGATGTAAACAATCCCTGATTCGTCAAGTTTAGACAGCGCTGCTTCACCTACGTTAGGAATATCGGCAGTGATTTCTTCTGCACCTAGCTTGGTATCACGTGCAACACATGACAATTCTTGAATGTGAATCGAGGTTAAACGGTCTTCTTGGAGGACACGTTCAGATAATAAGATCGAGTCTTCGTAGTTATAACCATTCCAAGTCATAAATGCGACACGCATGTTTTGACCAAGTGCTAACTCACCACCATCAGTCGATGGACCATCAGCCAGTACATCACCACGACCTACTTTATCACCAAGGCTTACAAGCACTTTTTGGTTAATACAGGTGTTTTGATTTGAGCGGGTGTATTTAATCAAGTTATAGATATCTACACCTGCTTCACCTGCGATCATTTCGTCTTCATTTACACGAATTACCACACGAGAAGCATCCACGTACTCTATACGTCCGCCACGTTTTGCAATCACACATACACCAGAGTCATGCGCTACGTTTGCTTCCATACCCGTACCAACAAGTGGTTTGTCAGCAAGTAAGGTAGGAACAGCCTGACGTTGCATGTTTGAACCCATCAATGCACGGTTGGCATCATCGTGTTCAAGGAATGGAATCAATGATGCTGCTACAGATACAACTTGCTGCGCAGAAACATCCATATGCGTCACTTTTTCAGGAGGCATACGAACAAAATCACCTTGATGACGTACAGATACGAACTCTTCTTGTAAGTTGCCATCTTGATCTACAATGGAGTCGGCTTGTGCAATGACAGTCCCTACTTCTTCAATCGCAGATAAATATTCAACGTCATCTGTTACACGACCATCGACCACTTTACGATATGGTGTTTCCAAGAAACCGAAATTATTACATTTCGCATAAACGGATAGTGAGTTGATCAAACCAATGTTTGGACCCTCAGGAGTCTCAATTGGACATACACGACCATAGTGAGTTTGATGTACGTCACGTACCTCAAAGCCCGCACGTTCACGTGTTAAACCACCAGGACCGAGTGCTGATACACGACGCTTGTGTGTAATTTCAGACAATGGGTTGTTTTGATCCATGAACTGAGACAATTGGCTTGAACCAAAGAATTCTTTGATCGCAGCAGCAACTGGTTTGGCATTGATCAAATCTTGTGGTGACAAATTATCTGTTTCAGCTTGGCTTAAACGTTCTTTTACAGCACGCTCAACACGAACAAGACCTACACGGAATTGGTTTTCTGTCATTTCACCAACAGAACGCACACGACGGTTACCTAAATGGTCAATATCGTCGACTTCGCCTTTACCGTTACGGATTTCAACCAATGTTTTTAATACATCAGTGATATCTTCGTTCGATAAGATACCTTCAACTTCACGTGATTTTTGGTCAGTACCCACTTCATATGGACGACCTAAACGACGATTAAACTTCATACGACCCACTGGCGACAAATCATAACGCTCAGTTGAGAAGAATAAGTTATTGAATAGATTCTCAGCCGCTTCTTTTGTTGGTGGCTCGCCTGGACGCATCACTTTATAGATTTCAACAAGTGCTTCTTCACGACCTGTTGTTGTATCTGCACGTAAAGTATCTGCAACGAATGGACCACGGTCGATATCATTGGTATACAATACGTTAAATTGTTTAACGCCGCCTTCAGCGATTTTTACCATCACTTCATGACTAAGCACTGTATTTGCTGCAATCACTTCACCATCATGCAAAGTAATGTCTTGTGCAACAATACGCTCATACAAGTATTCATCAGGAACAGGGAGCTTAGTTAAACCTGCTGCTTCCATTTGACGTACATGACGTGCATTAATACGCTTGCCCTGTTCAACGATCGCTTTGCCATCATTATCAAGGATATCAAATTGTGCCATTTCACCACGTAGGCGCTCTGGAACAAGGTCAATTTGATAGCTGCCCATATCAAGATATACCGGAACTTTCTCATAGAACATGTCTAGAATTTGTTCATTAGTATAATTCAAGGCACGTAAAACCACAGTCGCAAGCAATTTACGACGACGGTCAATACGGACATAAACTAAATCTTTCGCATCAAATTCAAAGTCTAACCATGAACCACGATAAGGAATAATACGTGCTGAATACAACACTTTACCGCTTGAATGGGTTTTACCTTTATCATGGTCAAAGAATACACCTGGTGAACGATGTAACTGAGATACGATTACACGCTCAGTCCCGTTAATCACAAATGTACCGTTCTCAGTCATGAGTGGCATTTCACCCATGTACACTTCTTGCTCACGAACGTCTTTGATTGATTTCGTTTCACGATCTTTAATGATCAAACGAATTTTTACGCGCATTGGTGCCGCATAAGTTGAGCCGCGAAGAATACATTCACGCACATCAAACTCAGGTTTACCAAGGCTATACTCAACGAATTCTAAAGCAGCATTGCCAGAATAACTTTCTATTGGAAACACTGAACGAAATGCGGCTTGGAGACCGATATCTTCGCGGTTTTTTGGAGTTTTGCCATCTTGTAAGAATGTTCTGTACGAGTCGACTTGGATCGCGAGCAGGTACGGAGCATCCATAACTTGGGGCAATTTACCAAAATTCTTACGGATCCGTTTCTTTTCGGTATATGAGTATGCCATCTGGAGTCCTCGGAAAGTAAACTAAACCCGCCTGCAGAACGGATTTAGAAGGAATTACGCAGGTCGATATGACCACCACCTTTTACAAATGCTGCAATTTTCAGTGGTATAAAACGCTTAACAATATTTTTAAAATGGAAAAATATTGTTAAGCGTTTGATTTTATTTGCTTATTTTTAAAATTGATGATTTTTATATCATTCAATCCAAAATCGAGCCGATTATTGTAACGCAAAAAGGCTGATAGCCCAAGAGCTATCAGCCAATTTGTGGAGTCGATTTTTAAATAATCGACTCCCTAAGCGATTACTTAAGTTTAACTTCAGCACCAGCTTCTTCAAGTTTTTTCTTAAGTTCTTCAGCTTCTTCTTTAGAAACGCCTTCTTTAATTGCAGAAGGAGCGCCTTCAACAAGATCTTTCGCTTCTTTAAGACCAAGACCAGTTGCTTCACGAACTGCTTTAATTACAGCAACTTTGTTCGCACCGAAGCTAGCAAGTTCAACTGTGAATTCTGATTGCTCTTCAGCAGCAGCAGCACCAGCACCTGGAGCAGCAGCTACAGCTACAGCAGCAGCAGATACATTGAATTTTTCTTCGAAAGCAGAAATTAATTCAACAAGTTCAAGAACAGTTTTTTCAGCAACTGCGTTTAGGATTTCTTCGTTAGTTAAAGCCATGAGAGTAACTCCAAATGGATATTGAATGGTGTGTAAATAGATTTAAGCTTATGCAGCTTCTGACTCGTTTTTCTCTTTGAGCGCTGTAATAAGGCGACCCAATTTCGAAATAGGAGCTTGAAGAACGTTTGCAAGCATAGTAAGCGCTTTTTCTTGGTTTGGAAGATTCGCAATCACGCTAACTTCAGCACCTTGATAAACTTTGCCATCAAATGCAGCAGCTTTAAGTTCAAATGCTTTGTTCGTTTTAGCGAATTCTTCAAACAAGCGTGCAGCTGCACCCATGTCATCTTCAGAAGTC
Source organism: Acinetobacter defluvii (assembly GCF_001704615.3). Taxonomy (NCBI): domain Bacteria; kingdom Pseudomonadati; phylum Pseudomonadota; class Gammaproteobacteria; order Moraxellales; family Moraxellaceae; genus Acinetobacter; species Acinetobacter defluvii. The sequence goes on along the minus strand of NZ_CP029397.2, from coordinate 430,352 downwards.
GAGAAAGCTAAGATTGTTGGACCAACAAGGTTGTCGCTCAAGATATTAAATTGAGTATCTTGAAGCGCACGTTTCGCCAAAGTATTACGTACAACACGTGTAGCAACACCAAGTTTACGCGCTTCAACACGAAGAGCAGTTAATTGCTCAACAGTTAAACCTTGATAGTCAGCAACAACAGCAGCATACGCAGTTGAAGCAACTTCAGTTACTTCCGCTACGATCTGTTTTTTGTCTTCGATAAGAAGAGCCATTGTAAAACCTCCTAACGGTGATTTATGCATCTACAAAAGATGATGCACTCCCAATTCGTAAATCTTTCGATTTACACGCGGAGGATGAACAAATCACACCACCGCGTCTACTCAGACTGGATTTTTAAGAAGTCACTTCGAAAAGCGACCTCGCCTGAGGTCTTTGACGCTGATAAATATTTATTTATCAATTCAAAGTTCGCCTAAGCTTGCAAAATACGACAGAGCGTTTCTTGCGCAAAATTCAAAGTAGCACTTTGACTTCTACTCAGGGCTTTAAAATTCTTTTATCTCGTCAAATAAGCCAAAACTTATTTAGAAACGTTTGTTACATCAATTGTAAGACCAGGACCCATAGTTGAGCTCAAAGTGATCTTTTGAATGTAGATACCTTTAGAAGTTGCTGGTTTTGCTTTCTTAAGGTCAGCAACAAGTGCTTCAACGTTTGAACGAACAGCTTCAGCAGTAAAACCAACTTGACCGATCGCAGCGTGAATGATACCCGCTTTGTCTACACGGTAACGCGCTTGACCCGCTTTCGCATTTTTAACAGCGTTTGCTACGTCAGGAGTTACAGTACCCACTTTAGGGTTTGGCATTAAGCCACGTGGACCAAGAATCGTACCCAATTTACCAACAACACGCATTGCGTCAGGCGCAGCAATGACTACGTCGAAATCAAGGTTACCCGCTTGGATACTTTCAGCAAGATCATCAAAACCAACAACGTCTGCACCTTCAGCTTTAGCAGCTTCAGCAGCAGCACCTTGTGCAAACACAGCAACACGTACAGTTTTACCAGTACCTGCAGGAAGTGTAGTCGCGCCACGAACAACTTGGTCAGATTTACGAGGATCAACACCTAGATTTACAGCGATATCCAAAGATTCTTTGAATTTTACTGCAGGAAGGCCGTTAAGAACTGCAACTGCTTCTTCCAAAGTGTAAACTTTGTTTGCTTCAATAGCAGCAACAATGGCTTTTTGACGTTTAGTTAACTTTGCCATGTCTTATAGCTCCACTTCCAAGCCCATAGAACGTGCAGAACCAGCGATGGTACGAACACGTGCGTCTAAATCAGCACCAGTTAAATCTGGTTCTTTAGTAGTCGCAATTTCTTCCAATTGAGCACGAGTCAACTTACCAACTTTAGTTTTGTTAGGTACAGCTGAACCTTTTTGGATACCCGCAGCTTTCTTAAGAAGAATCGCAGCAGGTGGAGTTTTCATGATGAATGTGAACGATTTATCGTTGTACACAGTAATCACAACTGGAATTGGCAGACCAGCTTCAACTTTTTGTGTTGCAGCATTGAATTCTTTACAGAATGCCATGATGTTCACACCACGTTGACCTAGTGCAGGACCAATCGGTGGAGATGGATTCGCTTTACCAGCTGGAACTTGCAGCTTGATATAGCCGTCAATCTTCTTAGCCATTATCTATTACCTCTGGGTAGTAACGCCGCTAGGCTCCCCATTTATTCACACAACAAACAGTTTGTTGCGATAATAACAATGCCCGATTAAATCGGGCGCTTTTCAACCACTGAGAGTTAAATTGTTTTTTCGACTTGGCGAAATTCCAATTCCACTTGCGTTGGTCGATTAAACACGTTAATCGTTAAGGTTAAACGTGATTTATCGTATATAACTTCTTCCACCACACCCTTAAAGTCTGTGAATGGACCGTCAATCACCAATAATTCTTCGCCTGGCTCAAACATCGTCTTAGGACGTGGTGCTTCACCCGTATTGCGTACACGTGCAAGAATCGCATCAGCTTCTTTTTGCGTAATCGGTGCAGGTTTTTCTGCTGTACCACCGATGAAACCTAATACTTTTGGACATTCTTTCACGATATGCCAAGTCTCATCATTCATTTCCATTTCAACTAATACATAGCCCGGAAAGAATTTACGCTCTGATTTACGTTTCTTACCATCCTTCATTTCCACTACTTCTTCAGTAGGGACAAGAACTTCACCAAAGCTATCAGCAACAGCGCTACGCTGGATTCGATCATTAAGTGAACGCATCACTTGTTTTTCATAACCAGAATAGGCATGAATAATGTACCAACGTTTCATAGCTCTCTTACCCGATAATAAACTTCATAAACCAACCAATGATGTAGTCAAAACACCACAGAATGATTGCAGCAACTACTACTACCAGCAGGACTTGCCATGAAGTTGTGACTGTTTCATGTTTCGTCGGCCAAGTCACTCGACGTAATTCTAATCGAGCATCTTTCAACAAACGAACAAAGCCTTTGCCTTGATGGGTGGCGTATAATAAACCTAAAGCCACTACGATACAAGCTATAATTACCCCAATACGCACCCAAATACTATTTGCAGGCGCCCAATATGCAGGTAAAAACTGATTTACCAACATTGCACCGACCAACAATACCAATGCGACAATCCATAACACCACATCAAATGGTGTACCAGAACTGACTACTTCAGCAGGGTTATTTCTTTGAGGAATTGGCGCGCCGCCCATTGCGTCACGCGATTTATCATTCGACATTCTTTTACTCGTCGTAGGATTCGCGACTTATTATATGACCAGATCAGTCGGCATCAAGCTTTTTATTTAAAAAATATGGCAGGTCAGGAGGGACTCGAACCCCCAACATTCGGTTTTGGAGACCGACGCTCTACCAATTGAACTACTGACCTATAATACAAACCGAGAATCGTAATCCTCGGTTTGAGATATAATGATTATGCAGTAACTTTAGAAACTACACCAGCACCTACTGTACGACCACCTTCACGAATCGCGAAACGTAGACCTGGGTCCATTGCGATTGGGTGGATCAATTCTACTGACATTTCAACGTTGTCACCAGGCATTACCATTTCAACGCCTTCTTTCAACTGGATTGCACCAGTTACGTCAGTTGTACGGAAATAGAATTGTGGACGGTAACCGTTAAGGAATGGTGTATGGCGACCACCTTCGTCTTTAGAAAGTACATATACTTCTGCGTCGAATTTAGTGTGTGGTTTGATTGAACCTGGTTTAGCCAATACTTGACCACGTTGTACGTCTTCACGTTTAGTACCACGTAGAAGAATACCACAGTTCTCACCCGCACGACCTTCGTCAAGAAGTTTACGGAACATTTCAACGCCAGTTACAGTTGTTTTAACCGTGTCTTTGATACCTACGATTTCAACTTCTTCGCCTACTTTCACAATACCTGATTCAACACGACCAGTGACTACTGTACCACGACCAGAGATAGAGAATACGTCCTCGATTGGCATTAAGAATGCTTTATCGATCGCACGTTCTGGTTCTGGGATGTAAGTGTCAAGTGCTTCAACAAGTTGAAGAACAGCTGGAACACCGTATTGACCGTCTTCACCGTTAAGTGCAGCTAAAGCTGAACCACGGATCACCGGAGTGTCATCACCCGGGAAGTCATAAGTAGAAAGAAGTTCACGAACTTCCATTTCAACCAATTCGATTAACTCTTCATCATCAACGATGTCACATTTGTTTAAGAAAACAATAATGTAAGGTACACCTACTTGACGAGAAAGAAGGATGTGTTCACGAGTTTGTGGCATTGGACCATCAGTCGCTGAACATACAAGGATCGCGCCATCCATTTGAGCAGCACCTGTGATCATGTTTTTAACATAATCGGCGTGTCCTGGGCAGTCTACGTGTGCATAGTGACGGATTGGAGAGTCGTATTCTACGTGAGACGTATTAATTGTAATACCACGTGCTTTTTCTTCTGGTGCAGAGTCAATTGCAGCGTAATCTTTCGCTTCACCGCCAAAAGTTTTTGCACATACAGTTGCAATTGCAGCTGTTAAAGTTGTTTTACCATGGTCAACGTGACCGATTGTGCCCACGTTTACGTGTGGCTTATTACGTTCAAACTTAGCCTTAGCCATGTTTATTTTCCTCGTTTACGTCGAACACAGTTCTAAATACAACCCATCGACATATTGTCTAAAAACCAGACACCCAATACTTGAAAAGCAGACTAATAAGCCTGCTTTTTAAAAATTTTTGTAGATTTCAATCTACTAAACTGTAATCTGGAGCTCTTATCGAGATTTGAACTCGAGACCTCTCCCTTACCAAGGGAGTGCTCTACCACTGAGCTATAAGAGCAATCATCTTCGATTGGAGCGGGAGACGAGGGTCGAACTCGCGACATGTAGCTTGGAAGGCTACCGCTCTACCAACTGAGCTACTCCCGCTTAATGTTGGTATAAACCACTTCAATCAAAGTTAATGGTGGTGAGGGAAGGATTCGAACCTTCGAAACTTTCGTGGCAGAGTTACAGTCTGCTCCCTTTGACCGCTCGGGAACCTCACCAATTACACTTACTTTCAGTGCTGAACCTTTACTACTATATCACAAAACTTTAAGATGGTGCCGGCACACGGATTCGAACTGTGGACCTACTGATTACAAGTCAGTTGCTCTACCAACTGAGCTATGCCGGCGTTTCTTTTGTTTCGTACGTTTCGTATCGGAACGGTGTGCAGTTTAGCAAAAACAAAAATCCTTGCAAGTGTTTTTTTAAAAAAAATTGCGAAAAACCTATAAAATCAATCCATTTGATGATAATTCAACCGCTTTGATCACTGCACGAGCTTTTATTTGGGTTTCATTCCACTCAGATTCGGGATTTGAGTCATAAACTAAGCCAGCTCCAGCCTGTACATAGACCTTATTTTCACGAATTACGCAGGTACGGATCGCAATCGACATGTCCATTTCACCATGCCAGCCTAAATAACCAACAGCACCACCAAAAATTCCACGTTTTACAGGTTCAACTTCGTCAATAATTTCCATTGCACGGATTTTAGGTGCGCCTGAAAGTGTTCCAGCAGGGAAAGTTGCTTTAAAAACATCCAAAGCATCGACATCATCCAACACTTCTCCTTGCACATTCGAAACAATATGCATGACATGCGAGTAACGTTCGATCACCATTTGATCAGTCACTTTGACTTTGCCAATTTTTGAGACACGACCAACGTCATTACGCCCCAAATCAATCAACATTAAATGTTCTGCGATTTCTTTTTCATCAGAAAGTAAATCTTGCTCAAGTGCCAAATCTTCTTCTTTGGTTTTTCCACGTGGGCGTGTACCTGCAAGTGGTCTTACTGTGGCAATACCATTTTCCAAACGGGATAAAATTTCTGGTGACGAACCGACTATATGGAAGGGTTGATTATTTTCTAAAGTCTGCCCTTGTACTAAGAATAAATAGGGTGATGGGTTTAAATGACGCAATGCACGGTAAACTTGTAAAGGCTCACCATCGAAATCCGATACCATGCGATGCCCAGGTACCACTTGCATGACATCGCCTGCACGAATGTATTCTTTGACTTTTTCAATCGAAGCCAAATAACGTTCTTTGCCTGTTAAGGATTCAAAGTGTGGTGCTGTGTGTGTTTTGGCTTGTAAGCTAATCGGTGTTGCCAGCAAAGCTTCTAATTCATCTAATTGTTGCTGTGCTTTTGTATACGCTTCTGCATCATGAACATCTGCATGCACAATTAAAAATAAGGTGTCTTTTAGGTTATCAAATACGATTACTGTTTTAGACAACATCATCCATAGATCAGGCAGCCCTACAGGGTCAGCTTCAGGCATATTGCTTAAACGGGGCTCAATATAGCGCACAGAATCATAACCAAAGTACCCCACCAATCCCCCTGTGAATTTTGGCAACACTGGAATTAAATCATGTGATGGCACTTTAAACTGCGCTTGAAAATCTCGAATGTATTGAAATGGGTCTGAGCAAGCTTGTTGGCTCAACTCACCATTGGCATGTTGAATAGTTAGTTGTCCTGCATTACAAGAGAAAACTGTTGATTCGCCTAAACCAATGATTGAATAGCGTGCCCAATTCTCACCACCCTCTACAGATTCAAATAAATACGCTTGTTTATGATCTTTTATTCGTGCAAACACAGATAGTGGTGTATCTGTATCTGCAAGGCGTTGGCGATAGATAGGAATCAGGTTGTAGCCTGCCGTTTTTAATTGCTCAAATTGATTGAATGTAGTCATCAGGAAATTTTCTCTTTTTCGATTTTACTAAGTTGATTGAAATATGGATTGCACTTAGTGTCGCCATCGAAAAACTTGTTTACTGTTCATTCCTCTTTCCTTTTCATCAATTTATTTTTGCAGGCTCTAGTGTAAGGAGTCACATGATTTTAAGCGAATAATTCCATGACATTATCAATCACTTGTTGTGGCTGACACAATTGAATATCTTCACCATGATTATAGCCATAGCTGAGCACAACACAATCAACCTGCGCACGACGTGCAGCCTCGACATCATTACTTGAATCACCAATCATTAAGGTTTTTTCAGCCGATGATTGATAGCGCTCTATGCAGTAGTTTAACTGTATCGGATCAGGCTTCCGTCGATCAAAGCGATCCCCACCGACCACATCTACAAAGTAATGATCCATCTGTAGTATTTCTAAAATTTTTCGTGCAGGTTGCTCGGGCTTATTGGTCACACAAATCAGTTTCTTATTATTTTGTATTCCCCATTGTAAAAATTCTAAAACACCAGGAAAGGGTTTCGTGTCCACACAAGGATCAGCATTATAAATCTCTAAAAATGTCGCCAAAAGCTGTTGCTGTAAACTTGGATCAACCTCCCCTTTTAAGTAGCGCAAAGTGCTTTCACAAAACAATGCTGTACCTTTTCCAATCCAAATACGCACTTGCGCTTCTGTGACCAAAGGCAATCCTAAACGCTCTAAACTCAGATTCATTGCTCGATATAAGTCAAAGGCAGAGTCAACCAACGTGCCATCCAAATCAAATAAAATAAGTTCTCGTTGATCCAACTTTGCAACATTCATACTTTACATCCAATGATCACTGATAAAACAAAGGCATGCGATTGCATGCCTTGATTGTAAATCGAAAACAAGGCTTATTTAAAAAATAGCCAAGCTATCACTGCTAGAATCACCAAAGCAATGATGGTAATTAAACCGATTTGTGCATTTTTTTGCGTTTCAGCTTCTTTCTCTACACAAACATCAGGTGTTTTAATATCACATGCTTCTGGTGTGCTTGGTGCATGAATATCCACATCTTTTGGAATTGGTGCAGGTTTTGGCACACCGATATGGGTTGGCATACCATCACGAGAGAGTTGAACATTCTCATCTCGTGCAGAAAGCTCAGACATACCTTGCTCATTCATTTGTTGTGCAGCTGTCTTTTCTACATCTTTTTGGTCAATTTCTGAAGTCGCAATCGCTTCTACAGGTTGTATAATTTCTTCTACAACGTCTGGAACAACAACGGTTGATGCCTGTTCAGGCATCACCTCTGCTTGTACAGCAGGAGCATAGACATGAAACTTTAAACTGGCAAATTGAACAATATCATTATCTTTTAATAGTTTTTGATCATCGACACGAACATCATTTACAAATGTACCATTGGATGATTTCAAATCTTGAACCCAAAGTGCATCATCTTTTACTAAAAAAGCAGCATGGCGGCGAGATACTTCAGCCGATTGCAATTGAATTTCTGCATCTTGATGACGACCCACCAACATATCTTTGTTAATGAGGACTTCTTTGCCTTCAAGTTCTGCGCTAATTGCCTTTAATTTCCAAGTCATGATGATCTTCTCATTCTGATTCAAAAACATATTAACATGTGAAATTCAGTTTTTAATAGTACTAACAACCGCACATCACACTGAATCCCACATCATTCCTATATAAAAACTAGTTGCGCTAGAATTTAATTGATCTTTTGTTGCTGAATTTGTGACTGATCTTCCGCTACTGGTGTTGTCACAGCTTGATTTTTACCACCAGAAGGCACTTGCTGATAATTTTGTGGCGCAGGTGCAGGCTGCACTATCTTTGGCTGAGCTTGAGAGTTTGAGGTAAAGGGTAAACGCTGTTGATAGATATCTTCAACTTGAGCAGGCAATTTAGCAAAGTTGCCATCTTTATCCATCGCCAATTGCAAACCATATACTTGATCATAACGCTGCTGCGTTAAACGACGCATATCATTATTGTCATCCACGATGGTTGGATGAATAAAGATCAACAAATTGCGTTTTTGATTGTTGTTATTGTCCGATCGAAATAAACGCCCTAAGCCCGGAATCGCCCCTAAGAAGGGTACAGACTGACGACCTACTGTAGTGTCATCTGAAATTAACCCACCCAAAACGACTGTTTGCCCATGGTCTGCCAATACCGTGGTTTTAATCGCACGCTTACTGGTCACCAAATCTGCTGCTTGACCACGATTATTTTTAACATCAGAAACCTCTTGCTCAACAGCTAGACGCACTGAACCACCCTCTCCGATTTGTGGCGTCACTTTTAAGGTAATCCCGACATCTTTACGTTCAATTGAAGTATAAGGATTTGCAGTACCTCCCGTTGTACTCACCGAACCTGTAACAAAAGGAACGTTTTCACCCACTACGATATAGGCTTCTTCATTGTCCATGGTTACAATAGAGGGAGTAGACAATAGATTAGACTTGGTCTTCTGTTTTAAGGCTTGGATCATCGCACCATAGAGTTTACGTGAACCATTTGCCCCTTCTTTATAGTCACCTAAGATTAAAGATGTACCTGCACCTTGATTACTATTTCCAGCCATTGCAGCACCAATCCCTGCCGCGCCACCTGTTAAATAACCTGCTGCAAGATTTGCCAAACTTGAACCCACATTAGAGAAGTTAATCAAGCCTACACCCGTACTCAAATCTCCCATCGCCCACTGTACACCGAGTTGATCGGTATCACTCCCTTCAATTTCAATAATCGCAGCTTCAATCAAAACTTGTTGACGACGCAGATCTAATTGTTGAATCGCAGTATCAATTTCACGCATAAGTTGCGGTTCAGCTTTTACGATCAGTGCATTTTGGGTACTGTCCGCAATAATACTGACACCATTGGCATTAAAACTACTGATATTGTTTTGGTTGTTATTGGATGAATTACTATTTAAATTAATTGATGAACCTGTAGTACTTGATCCACTTGATGTATTACTGATCGAAGAGCCGCTACTACTGCTATTGGTTAAGCTACTCATTGAAGTATTGCTTGTGCCATTATTATTGTTAGTGCTTGAATTAACTGCTTGTCCTGTGACAAGACCTTGTAAAATTTCAGACAGATTTTTAGCGTTGGCATATTTTAATTTGAATACTTTTAATCCGCCTAACAGATCTGCTGAAGGTACATCCAGCATTTCTACCATATGACGTAAACGCTTACGTGAAGTTGGATCACCTTTTAAGATAATACGATTGGTGCGTTTATCCGCAATAATTCGCACCCGAGAACCTGCAAAATCTTTTGAAGCACCTGTGGCTGCCATAGAGTCGAGTAAAGTAATAATTTCCTCTGCTTGGCTAGACTGCAAAGTAATTGCTTCAATATCATTTTGCCCCGTACCATCTAAGTTACGGATAATGGTTTCAATTTGATAAATATTACTAGCACGATCTGAAACGATTAAAGCATTCGTCCCTTGAATCGCTGCCATATGTGCAAATTGTGGCATTAAAGGACGTAATGCTGGAATCAAATCATTGGGGTTGGTATTTTCAAGCCAAATCACCCGTGTCACGATCTGATCGCCTCGTGCATTATTACGAGGATCATACTGTACACTTGAGTTACGGATATTACTGTCTGGAATTAGGCGAATGGTGTTGCCTGAAGGCACAGCCACCACACCATTGACATTCAACACACCTAAAAATAAGTCATAGACTTCATTTTTATTTAATGGCTTGTTTGAAATCACAGTCACATTGCCACGTACACGAGGATCAACTGCAAAGTTTTTACCTGTGATGTCCGCAACTTCATTAATAAAAGCTGTTAAATCCGCATCACGTAAGTTGATTTTCCACGTTTGTGCATAGCTTGCCGTACTGATAACCGTCATTAAAGGAGCAGCAGCTACGAGAGCCCAGACTGGTCGATGATTCAAAAAAGCCATAACTTATTATCTTTCCTAGTTCTATTTGTAGTTCTGATCACTTACAAACTTTGCTGAATGGTCATCACCTGATCACCACGCTTAATTTCGATTCGTACTTTGCCATCGCGTTTTGCTTGTTCTAGCAGTTGTACATCACTTTGTCCTTGACCTACAGGCTGCCCATTTAAAGAAATAATGCGATCACCTGATCTTAAGCCTAATTTATTACGGAGTGCTGAAGGGGTTTGGTCTGTAACCTCATATCCCTGCCCACCTTGCGTATTGACACCCATATTTTTTAGATATTGATCTTTGTCTTGATTCATTTTCTCAATTGCTTGCGTCAGTGCAGTTTGACTATTACTTGGCGAAGACTCTTGGGTAGGCTGCGCTTGTTGTTGTAGTGGTGCGACACCTGCCGAAGCTGTTGGATTTGGCTCAATCGGCTGATACAAATTACCTAAGCTATTAAATTTCAACTCTCGTGTTGCACCGCTAGCTTGACGTAAAATAACCCGATCCCAATACACTTCCGATAATTGATAACCACTATTTTCAATCTCTTGCCCTACCACAAAACGATCAGCCACTTCATTCACCTTGATCACGGCGGAAGAATTACGGCTTGGATAACCCACCACAACCCCTTGGAGCTGCATAGGAATAGTCTCATCTGCTTGTGCTTGGCTTTGATTCGCTTCATAAAACAGCGCAAAACTTGAAATATTCGGGACTTGGGGTTGTTGTGCCCCTAACTGTACGGTTTCAGGCTGCATCACTTGCGGTGGTGCAATTGTCCACCAAAACATAGCTGCTAATTTCCAACATAACGCCAAAATAAGCAACAACAAAACCACAGGTGCAAGATGATCTAGTTTTTTCCAAGAAATGTGTTCAAATTGTTGTTTAATATTCATCGTTATACCCCACCTTGCAACAAGGGTTGACGACTACTAATCACATAGGTATCCAAACCCGCTTTACCATCATAAGACGGAACATTCAACAAAAAGCGCTGTGTTAATTGGACATCTAACATCATACTGGGATCAAGCGTCAGATTAACCATTTTCTGGCTACGTTGATCTTGGATATCAAAAATAAGTTTTCCAGCTTCATCTTTCAACTGACCATTCAGTGACGGCATATTCATACGATCTTGACGTTGTGCATAGGTGTAAATGAGTTCACCCCCTGCCCATTGTAACTGCCCATCACTATCACTAAAGCCTATGTCTTTTTTAAATTTAAAACTGACATCTTTAAGTTGAATGGCATTGGTAGGCCATTGCCAATCCACAATAGTTTTTAACGTTTCAGGGGCGATTTGTCCTGTCATATTTTTAATCGTAATGCGTTTCCCCAAACCATATGCAGCAACTCCTTTGAGTTGTGTTTGTCCGCTATGGATTTCAATATTTGCACCCGCACGTAATAAAATTAAATCTAAAGGACGCGTGCGCCAAGTGATAGAACCGCGTAAATTGCCTTTATGCCAATCGGCTTGACCTTGCCAAATATTACCGCTGACGTTTTGTAAGCTTTGATTATTTTTATAAAATTTCGAAATTAACCATGTCGCTGGAACTTGTAACAATACAAAAACAAAAAAGGCAATGATGCCAATCATCCACCAAGTTAACTGTTTTGATTTTTTATTCATCTAGCCATACCAACATATTCATTTATTCTTCCATGCAAGATGATGCCCTAGCTACACATTATGCATAATTTTTGAATATCTCCAATTCACTCTTATAAAAAAACCAAGCAGATTTGCTTGGTTTTTGGATTTTATGATCATTGAATGACATTAAGATGAAGATTAGATCAAGAAATCTTCTAATTTTGCACCTTTTTCAATTTCAGCAACTAACCAACGTGGTTGTTTGCCACGCCCTGTCCACGTTTCTGAAGCATTATTCTTATTGCGATAACGTGGTTCTACTGCTTTACGTGTAGTTTTTTTACGTTTGTGTGAACCATACTCAATAAATTGCTCTAAAGTTAAACCTGCGGATTCAGCAATTTCTAAAATTTTATTATAAGCGTCTTCAATTTTTTGATCTTTTTTTGATTCAATCAATGCCTCTGCTTGTGCTGTTAAACGCTCTAACTCTTCTACTGAAAGATTACTAATATCCGGCATCATATTAACTCCATAGTCAATGTAATAATTATTTGAAATAATTCTTGCTTATAATATTTTTAATCATATTAATTAGCAATACTTAACCTTCTACCCACTCACATAAATAAACAAAAAAATAATATAGCCTGCGGCTTTATAAAACCAAATAAAAACACTTAATATTTTAAAATACCTAGGTTTTATTCATTTTAATTTAAATATTTAAGAGCCAAACATAATATAAACTAAATTAAATTTTACGCATTGACTAAAAAAATATTCTATTTCAAATAATTCCCAACCTGACTTTCTAAAGCCATTATTTTTTGTCTTAAACTTTCAGGAATAGCCATTTTTTTCATATTTATTTTATCCACAAAGACAACTACAGCCTCGCCGTCCGCAACGATTTGCTGTTGTTGTTCACTATATAAAACATAATGCATACGAATCGCACTATTTCGCATTTCATCAGTTCGAGTATATATTTTTAATTGATCTGGATAAAAAACGGGTTTTAAATATTTACATTGACTTGAAGCAACCACTGTTAAAGTTTCTTCCGCAAATACATTTAAGGCATCGAAATATTCAATTCTTGCGCTTTCAATATAACGATAATATTGCACATTATTCACATGACCAAATGCATCCATATCACCCCATGCAACTTTTTGTTCATAAATAACTGGATAATGCGATAGTTCAATCATGAATTGTCCTTAAATTTTAAATTTCACAAAATTTGCATCATTTTCAAAAATTGAGTTTAACTGTAAAATCAGTGTCTCATCACCTTTTAAGGTCGATTTAATCCTTAAATAATTCATTAAAATATCATCTGGATATAAAGACAATAATTGTTCAGCTTGCTCAATTTTCCCTGTTGCAGTATAGATATGCCATTTGGCAAAAGCAAAAACAGGCATACCTAAATATTTCTTCTCTAAAGCGTCAATTTGCTGCTCAATATATTCATAATCTGGATTTTGACGCAATAAATGTTGTTGGAACAACAAATAAAATACATCTTGATCAAATTTTTCATTTAATAAATGCAAAGCTAGATTTTGATGCTGTTGCGCCATTTCAGGATAACGAGTTAATAATTTTAACCAGAGCACTTTTATTGCATAAGGCAACATCTCTAAAGAAGGCATTATATTTAAATAGCGCTGCTGAATAAGCTCGTTTTCCTCTAAGCTTGCATTTTCAATTTGAGATAATAATTCAGTTAACCACTGTTGTTTGGCTTCTAAACTTAATAACTTTCCAAATTGAGTAGAATGTAAATACTGAAATGGATATTGAATAGCAAACTCGCCCCATAATGCTTGTAATTTATGTGCATAGGCATCACTGACTTGGTTTAACCAAGGGGAGAGTTGATGTCCATTTAAAAACTCTAAATGAGTCAGTGCGTGTTGGGCTTGATTTTGTGCCAAATGAATTTCTATGCGTTGGATTTCTGCCAACTCAAAAGCAGCAGTTGAACTTTGCTCAAGTATCTTTAATGCTGCTGCATAATCTTGTTGTCTAAACAAAAGACGAGCCTGAACAATTTGTTTTAATAAAGCAGACTGATTAAATATCGTTTCAATAAAATCTTGTTTATCTCGTTCACCTTCTAATAACCAAACCACACCCAGTTGTTCATAAGGATGCAATCGACTAAAGCTTAAGGCATTTTCAATTTTACGACGCTCTCGATTAACATAACGTTTAATCAAATACCAAGTGGCATGTGCAATAAAGCTTAAAATGAGAAAGAAAAACACCATTATCCAAATATTGGTTTGGATTTGTATCGTGTGCCAATAGATATAAATATAGCCCGCCCCTGCGGAATAACTGAACAGACTCAGCAATGCCAATATAATTAAAGCAATAAATCCATACACTAAAACAATTTGCTTCATCTACTCACCCCAATACCGTGGCTGTATTGAGTTTAGGGGCCGTCAAAATTGGTATTTGCTGTATTTTGATTAACTGTTGTTTGAGCTTTTGACTTTTAGCATCAGGTAACTGGTCTAATTGCTGAATCACCAGTTTTAATATATTTTGGTATTCAACATATTCACCACGCAGCAACGCTTGCTGTGCCAAGATAATTCTCAACTGACTTTCTTTTAAAATCAGTCTGCGATTTACCAGTTCTGGAGTGTGCTGATCTACTCGTTGAACCTGAAACCAACGTTGCCAGAAATGCTCAGCATTAGGTTGAGCAGGACTTAAATTTGGATGTTGAATTTCACTGTGAATATCATGGTCGAATTGGTGTAGCACATTATTTAACTGTTGCTGTTGTTCTTGACGTGCTTGACTAAACTTTTGAATACTTTGTATATCTTGTTGAATCGCTTGATGCAAACTTCCTTTAAGTGCTTCTGCTAAATTGTATTGATCAAGATTTTGATTTAGCGAAACCAATTGTTCTAAAGCAAAAATATACTGCTGTTGCTGCAAGGCAAACTTAACCAATTCTAACTGTTGCTTAATAACAGTTGAAGCTTGAATAGTTTGCGTTTCAGGCTGTTTAGGTACAATAGTATTTTGTGTGTTTTTAGCAGGTGTTGCTCTGTTCGCTGTAGGATCTCGCTGTAGTGCGACCACCTGATCATTCAATGTAGCACTTTTTTGCTCACTTTGATGCAAACTATTTTGAATCTCTGTGAGCTGTTTGGATACATGATAAAAGTCATAACTAAGTTTAATCAGCCATGCCATCGCTATAAAAAATAAGAGATAGATAAACTTTTTCATACATTCCTTTGCAATTGCTGAATTTGCTGCAACACTGTGCTGGCTTTTAAATTATCAAGGATGCTGATATTAAAACACATCCCAGCTTTTCTCTTATGTTCTTGCAAAATTTGATACAAACGTTCACCCAATACCAAATAATGACATTGCGGAATCAAGTTTAAATTAGATACATTTAAATCTAGCCAGTTTAACCAGCTCGCCTCACTACTGATGCAAACTACATAAGGCACAGAGAAATCAGACAATATCAACAACATGGCAGTATATTTTTCTAATGTCGTCGCTGGTAAATGGCGCTCATATAAAACAAAGTTTAACACTTCGATCTGACGACTTTGGCAATGTTGCATCATAAACTGACGTCCACCCTCACCACGCCAAAATGCAATTTTTTTTAGATTTTCTCGATTTTCAAAAATACTCAACCCCAACATTCCTTCGGAGGTTTCTACAGCAGGAACTAAACTTTCAATCTGATATTTTTTTAAGGCTTGCGCTGTCGTTTGCCCCACAGCAATCCACTCAATATGCTCTAATTGTGCTAGGTGCAAGCCACTTTGTTGTAAATATTGCATCCCAATTTCAACAGCAGTTGGGCTGACCACCACAATCACATCAGTATCACACAACCGTTGATACAATGTTTGCAATTCTGGCGAAAAGGGACGAGCAGACAACACCAATAAAGGCAATTCAACAACCGCCACCCCTGCCTGTGTCAGACATTGGGTTAATGTCTGAGCACGGTCAGTCGGTCGCGTATTTATAAATAACATTAATCTTGATGATAGAGTGCTTTAAGTAAATCACCTGCACCCAGTGCAAGTAATGCTTTACCGAGTTGTACACCCAATTGCTCAGCTTGATCGGCATGACCTTGAACTTGTTGTACCAATAATGTTTGACCGTCAGGACTCCCGACACGTCCTTCGAGCTGAATGGTTTGACCATCTAAAGTTGCATAACCTGCAATCGGCACTTGGCAACCACCTTCCAAATATGCATTGAAAGCACGCTCTGCACGTACACAGACATTAGTTTCATGATGCATTAAAGGCAGGATCAAATCTAAAACCTCTTGATCATCACGACGGCACTCTAAGCCTAAAGCACCTTGTCCTACCGCAGGTAAACTTATTTCAGGTGCAAGTGTATGACGAATACGCTCATCTAAACCTAAACGCTTTAAACCTGAACTGGCTAAAATAATGGCATCATATTGCCCCGCATCTAGCTTTGATAAACGTGTACCGACATTGCCACGCAGATCAATCACCTCTAAATCTGGACGCTGTTTTAGAACCTGACATTTACGGCGTAAACTTGAAGTACCGAGCTTTGCACCGTGTGGTAGATCTTCAAATTTTTCATACTGATTTGACACAAAAGCATCAAATGGGTCTTCTCGCTCACAGATCACCGCAAGCTCTAAACCCTCAGGTAATTGCATTGGTACATCTTTCATGGAATGTACAGCCAAGTCAGCACGCCCATCCAACAATGCCGCTTCTAACTCTTTAACAAATAACCCTTTTCCACCTATTTTTGCCAATGGCGTATCCAAAATTTTATCGCCCTGTGTCACAAAGGTCACCAACTCCACAGAAATGTGCGGATGAAGTGCTTCTAATCGGTCACGAATGTGTTCTGCTTGCCACATCGCCAGCGGACTTTGTCTGGTCGCTATTTTCAGGGTTTTCATCATTTCAGCTTTGCCAAAGGTTTAAACACTCTAAACTTAACGTCCTGCTCTAAAAATGCAAGTAAATTATGTGAGAAAGTATAACGCAAGCACATTATAAGTTTTGCATACGCTCTCTTAAACTCGGTAAATGTCGGCGACTCACGGCTAATTTTTCACCTAATTCTCGACAACGAACTTGGTATTGCCCAGATGCCACCATTTCCAAACCATCTAAATAATCTAAAGAAATTAAAGCATTACGATGGATACGAATAAATTTATCAGCAAACTCCTGCTCTAAATCTTTTAAAGTTTCATCGATAAGCACGCTGCCATTTTTATGGCGTACAGTGACATATTTTTGATCCGCTAAAAAATAATAAATATTTTCAATGGGTATCAATTCCAGACCACGATAAGTTTTTGCAGCAATTTGCTGTCTTTGCACTTTTTCTTCCATGAGTTCTTTTTTTTCTAAGTTAGTTATTTGGGCTTGAGTTAACTTGGTTAAACTCTCCAATACCGCATTTAAATCGTCTTTCGCGATTGGTTTTAACAAATATCCTTTTGCTTGAGATTGAATCGCCTGTAATGCATGCTCGTCATAAGCTGTGCAAAAAATAATTGCAGGCATTGGGTCAAGTTGACTTAAATGTTTGGCACACTCCAAACCATCCATTTCAGGCATTTGGATATCCAACAAAACCACATCAGGTGCATATTGTGCTGCGAGTTCTAATGCTTGTTGACCATGTTGCGCAGTGGCAACCACATGATGCCCCAATTGCGATACTAACCGTGACAATCGCTCAACTGCTAGAGGCTCATCATCACAAATTAGGATGTCCATTTTCCCTCCTTTTACATCATCATTATTTTAATGTATTCATCACGAATTGTATTACTTATATTGATATTGCATGACTGTGGTAAAACGTCCATTTCCTGCAAAATTTCGAAATTGAACAGAATCCCCAAAGTGCGCATATAAGCGCTGTTTTACATTTTCCAATGCAATACCATGTCCTTCTCTCAAATTCATTCTATCTTGTATAAATGGGTTAGTAATGACTATAGTGACTTGATTTTGCAATATTTCAACCAGTATCCCAATTTTTGCATTGATATGTTTCTTTTCAACCCCATGAAAAATACTGTTTTCAACCAAAGGTTGTAAGGTTAATAGAGGAATTTTGACTTTATGCAACAGCTCGGGTTGTTGAATATTCCATTCAACATTTAAACGCTCTCCCAGTCGAATTTGTTCAATTCCTATGTATTTTTTAGATAATTCAATTTCTTCTGCCAAAGTCACCAGTTTTAATTCTTGAAAACTGACCCGAAATAATTTCGACAAATCAATGAGCATCTGCTCTGCTTTATCAGGATCAATACTAATCAAACTCACCACACTGTTTAAACTGTTAAATAAAAAATGTGGGTGAATACGTGCTTGCATGGCTTGTACACGCGCATTTAATTCGCTGTTTTGTTGTTTAAACCATTGTCCACGCATATAAATATAACGCAGACAAAACGCCCCCAAGAGTGCGCCATAACTCAAATGTAAAATGACATTTTCAAAAACAATATCGCTGCTTAGTTGGCTTAATGAAAAATGCCCCCCCCAGTGTAAGACAATATTTAAAACAACTGTAGTCACCCAAACAATCAACTCAAGCAAAACAAATCCAAAAATTGCAGCTTGGACATCACTCATTTTTTTTAGTATATGTTGAAAAAAATCAATCCATGCCGTAAATGCCAGTAGCACCCAATTAATATATAAAATATATTGCAGCACATGATTCAATTGTAAGTTTGACCATGCCTGTGCCTCAGCCAATGCCAACAGCAAAGCCAAGACATTACTGCCAATAAAAAGCTCAATAAAATATTGCCATTGGCTGATTTTGCTAAAAAAATGTGAGCGATTTTGAGCATTTTGCATATTTAAACCAGTTTCATGTTACTGCATTACGGAAAGTAAGCTTGAATTTGCTATACTCTTTTCCAGTTCTACTGCTTTTTAAATGAGCCGACATGACCACATCTTCTAATTCCTCAAATCCGTCACAAACCCAAACTTCGGGTATGTGGGGCGGTCGTTTTTCTGAAGCAACTGATGCTTTTGTTGCTGAATTTACAGCATCTGTGCAATTTGACCAACGCTTTTATAAACAAGATATTGCAGGTTCAATTGCGCATGCCACCATGCTTGCGAAAGTTGGCGTTTTAACAGAGCAAGAGCGTGATGACATTATCAATGGTCTGAACACAATTAAAGCTGAGATTGAAGCAGGTCAGTTTGAATGGCGCATCGACCTTGAAGATGTGCATATGAATATCGAATCACGCTTGACGCAGCGCATTGGTATTACAGGTAAAAAACTCCATACAGGACGTAGCCGTAATGACCAAGTTGCAACCGACATTCGTCTTTATGTGCGTGATGAAATTGATGAAATCTTAAAATTATTAGAAAAATTACAAAAAGGTATTTTGGCTTTAGCTGCAAAAAATACTGACACCATTATGCCTGGTTTCACCCATTTACAGACGGCTCAGCCTGTGACCTTTGGTCATCATTTGATGGCATGGTTTGAAATGTTGGTGCGTGATTCTGAACGTTTAATCGATTGCCGTAAACGTACCAACCGCATGCCGTTAGGCTCTGCTGCACTTGCTGGCACTACCTACCCGATTGACCGTGCTTATACAGCAGAACTATTAGGCTTTGAAGCAGTTACAGAAAACTCACTTGATGCCGTTTCTGATCGTGACTTTGGTATCGAATTTAATGCTGCTGCATCTCTCATCATGATGCATTTATCACGCATGTCAGAAGAAATGATTTTATGGACATCAGCACAGTTTAAATTTGTGAATATCCCTGATCGTTTCTGTACGGGTTCTTCAATCATGCCACAAAAGAAAAACCCAGATGTACCTGAGTTAATCCGTGGTAAAACGGGTCGCGTATACGGTGACTTAATGAGTCTATTAACACTCATGAAAGGTCAACCACTCGCTTATAATAAAGACAACCAAGAAGACAAAGAACCTTTGTTTGATGCAATTGATACAGTTCGTGGCTCACTCATGGCATTTGCGGACATGATCCCAGCCTTAGTTCCAAATATTGAAATCATGCGTGAAGCAGCACTGCGTGGCTTCTCAACGGCAACAGATTTAGCTGACTACTTGGTTAAAAATGGCGTTGCCTTCCGTGATGCACATGAAATTGTCGGTAAAGCAGTTGCTTTGGGCGTTCAAGAATCTAAAGATTTATCTGAGCTCACCTTAGAACAACTGCAACAATTCTCTGACTTGATCCAAGCGGATGTCTTTGAAAAAGCATTAACTTTAGAAGCCTCAGTAAATGCACGTAACCACATTGGTGGAACTGCGCCTGCACAAGTTGCAGCGGCAATTGAACGTGCCTATACACGTTTAGAAAAACTTTACGCTTAATTTTCTTAATTCAATTTGGAGTATTGATATGTCTCGACAAGTATTTTGCCGTAAATATCAAAAAGAAATGGAAGCTTTAGATTTTGCTCCATTTCCGGGTGCAAAGGGTCAAGAGTTATTTGACACGGTGTCTAAACAAGCTTGGCAAGAATGGCTCAAACATCAAACCACTTTAATTAATGAAAAACGCTTAAATGTGTTTGAAGCAGATGCGAAAAAGTTTCTTGAAGAACAGCGTGAGAAATTCTTCAACAATGATGAATCATTGGAAAAAGCGGAAGGTCTAAAGCCTGAGTAATTTTTAGAGTGCTACGCTAAAAATTACGCAAAACAAGGACAAAGTTCGCGTAGTTTCCAAGATCAAGAAGGAGTCTAAGCAGGCTCCTTTTTAATGCCATAAGAGCACTGCTCCGCTATATTGCAAGACGAGAAGCTCTACCATTTTAAAAAACACATTATGCAATATAACTACACAATGACTTTAATTGAGCTAATTACATGCTGAAATGCAATTTTACATTCAACACACACGAGTCATCATGATTGTTGCATAGTTTTTTCGTATGATAACTACATCAGCTAATGAAACTATTGTTTCCCCAAGGCAATAAACATTAGGTAAATATTCTCCAGAATATTTCTGTTTTCTTTCCTAGATTTTCCCCCAAAAATCTAGGAATTTTTTTGTCTAAAATTTTTATATTGCAGATCTCTGTTTCTATTTAACTAAAATAAAAAAAGCCCTAGTTTTTCACTAAGGCTCTTGTACACAAGTACAAAACTGAAACTTTATTTTCCTTGTACTTTTTCTTCAATTTCTTCAATGTTAGTATGGCGCACATCATATCCTTTTGCCATATAAATCACTTGTTCTGAAATATTTCGCGCATGATCACCAATACGTTCTAAAGAACGCAATACCCACATTACATTGATCACACGACTAATATGACGAGGATCTTCGATCATATAAGTCATCAAGGTACGTGTTGCAGACTGATATTCGCGATCAATATCCGCATCTGCCAATAAAACTTTTAAAGCTTGTTCGGCATCAATTCGTGCAAAGGCATCTAGAGCATCATGAATCATGACACGTACTTGGTTTCCAATATGACGTGTTTCCATATAACCGCGTGGCGACTCCCCTTCTTCACATAGGGTTTGCGCAATACGTGCAATTTTTGCTGCCTCATCCCCAATACGCTCTAAATCAGTATTGGCTTTACTCATCGCAATCACCATGCGTAAATCAATTGCCGCTGGATGGCGACGTGCCAAAATCAAAGTTAAAGCTTCATCAATTTCGCGTTCAAACTGATTTACTGCATTGTCTTGAAACTGCACATCAATGGCAAGGTTCGCATTGGTATCCAATAAGGCATGAATTGCGTTTGCAACTTGTTGTTCAACCAATCCACCCATTGTCATAAATTTTGTATTTACAGCCTGTAAATCTTCATTAAATTGTGAAGAAATATGGTGTCCTAATGCAGGATTATTTGGGCTCAAAGTGTTTACTCCACAACAAGTGAAATGGCATGATAAAGAAGTTGCCATATTTAAGCATACTTATTATGAAGTTTTGATGACAGATTTTAATTGTCGATATAAATGCTTTTATTAGGATACATTTTTGACTAATTTTATCTTGAAAACTTGATACGATGTAACGCATTTAAGCCATAAAGCTACAAAATATTGCATACCTTGATGCAGTTTTAAGTAACAATATGCTTAGTAAAAATCTCTCCCCCCCGTTTATCTCAAATGATCGCATGAATTTAAATTTATTTAATAATCTAAAGTCACTGAGTATCATTGTCAGCGTTTGTGCTGTGCTTTTGGCATGTCAAAAACCTGAACCTGAGATCGTCGTAGAAACCCAAACAACCCCTAAACCTGAAAATGTTCAACCTGATCTCACCTTAATTTGTGAAAATTTAAAACAAGAAATGTTGGCAATGACGCCACAACGCACAACTTTAGCCATTGAACAGGTGAACCAAGACATTCGTTTATGTTTACCTTTAATGGAATGGGCTGAGCAAAAGCAGCTTATAGATCTATCCAATCAGATGTATAAACAATTTTTAACGATTGAGCGCACTCCCTTAGAACAACTTGCCTTTGAAAATTATGCCCTCGACAAATCTGAATATCCTACGATTCAACAGAGCCATTTTGAACAACTAAATATTCGTGATCAATATCTGATTCGTCATCAAGGTCAGGCATATATTGAATTGGTAGATCAAGGACCACAAAATATATATTACCGCCGTCATCCACAATATTTAGCCAAGGTTTTTGCACCTTATTTACCTGAAGCGGAAAAAGTTTTTATTGAACACTTGGCATTACAGAACAGTCATCCATTATTGCAAAATCAAAAACTGAACATTAGCCCCAATGAAATTGTACAGCGGGCAATTTTCTGGGAAAGCTATATCAAAAACTATCCTAAGAGTAGTTATCTTAAAGATGCGCAATATCTAGAACAAAGCTATCGTGCTTTATTATTTAAAGGCACAGAGAACTCCCCTACCTCTGTTCAGTATATTGATCAAAATGACATTTCAACTTCAGTCTGGCTAGAAATTGAAGCATTGGCTCAGCAACAAAATAGCATCTTAGCAAAACAAGCCAATCAGTTTATTCAATATGTCAATATGACACCTGAACAGCGCCTTGAGAAAATAAAGCTACCTGCTGCACAATTGCAGAAAGTTAAAAATGATCCACACCAATTGGCTGTTGCACAGTTAAATCAATTGTTAAATTTAAAAAACATTCACTTGACTGCAAAAAATCGAGATTGCTTTAGCGATTCTATTTGTATTTCGCCTCAAAGCTAAACTAAAAACCCTCATAATTATGAAAGATGAGCTTATCTGGAAGTCAAAAATAAGATATGCTGCTTCTCATATTTAAATAATACATTTTAAAATCAAAGCTTTTATGATGAAAAAAATAGTCTACTGCACGCTCAGTTTTATTGTTTTAGCTGCCTGCCACCAAAAGCCAACTTCAACCGCACAACACCACGAAACCCAACAAAAAGCTAAAGCGGAGCTGATCACTCAAGTAGATTGTTTTGCTGATACCCATGAAATTTTATCTCGAATTAGCCAAGAAAGCTCTATTCAACAGCTTAGCGCTGCCAATACAGCAGTCAAAAAATGCACACCAAAACTGAACAATACACAAATTTATCAACTACTTGAAAGCACAGATCTAATGTATCAACGGTTTTTGACCACAGCTTCAGGCGATGAGTCGATGGAAGGTCTAAATGCCTATGGTTACGCCAAAGCTTATCCTGAAAATGCAAAAGATTTGGGTTATGAAAATGCAGCAATTATCAAGAAAACTTTACCACAACGTGATCAATATTTAATTGATCACATCGGTAAACAATACATTCAATTTTTAGATATTGGTGAAGGTTATTTTGAGCTTAAACAAAATCCCCAATACGCAGTAGATATGTTTGTTCCCTATTTACCCAAAGCCGAAGCGCTGTTCATTCAACGCATGGCAAAGGACAATTCTGATATTTTATATTCTGATGCAGCGATTGCGATTCCTTGGCAAGAACTCGTTGAACGTGCCCTGTTTTGGGAAAAATATATTCAACAATATCCCAAGAGTTATTTTATTCAAGATGCACAATTGTTGTTTAAAGAATACGAATATTTGAGTTTTATGGGTTCAGACAACTCCGATACTTTTGGTTTTGCAAATGGACACTATTTTGTTGAAACTAAAGAGGTCAAACCCGCATTGCTGTGGCTTGCCCAACAACCCCATTCAAAACTCTCTGAAAAAGCAAAGCTTTTTTTAAAGCATACGTCGAACTACTACCCTGATTGGAAACAAGATGAGTATGACAAGCAACGTGATTCGCTGATAACGCTCTTACAATTAACACCCTCTGATTTTCATCGAGATTGTCATCGTGCTGCGTTATGCAAAAATTCTCCTTAAAGCGATTTCGATCAATTTTTTTGAAAATAGCATAAGGTTTAAGCGCAATGGGAAAAATGAAGATGAGCAATAAAATGCGTTTAGTCTATTTATTAGCAATGACTTGTGTAATCACTGCTTGTCAAAAAACAGAAAAACATACTGAGCAAACAGAAGATGCACAAAAAACGACAGCAACTGTTTCTACAAAACAGAATGCCGAACAGCAACTCACAGCCAAATGTCAAAGCCTTAATTTAAAAATCAAGGCATTAACAAACAAATTTGCGCCAAAAAAACTGAATGAATTAAACCAATCCTTAAAAACATGCATTCCCCATGTTGCTTTAGAAAAACGCTATCAATGGATTCAAGACAGTGAACAAATCTATGCCAATTTATTGGCAAAATCTTCTACTGAAGTCTATCAATATATGACCGATACGATTGGCGATCGTGAAGAAATGACTACAGCGTCTAAAAAAGCGTTATATGCCCAACTTAAGCCTGAAGAGCAATATCTTGTGGACCATGCCAAAGCATTATATTTAGAAAAATATTATGTGGGTGAGGGTGAATATACATTTGTACAACATCCGCAATATTATATTGATCTTTTTGTCCCTGATCTTGAAAAAGCTGATCAAATTTATTTCAAACAACTTCGCAAAGAATATACAGGTTCCAATTATATTTTAGATGCAGGACTTGCAATTAGCTTTGATGAGGTCGCACAGCGTTTAATGTTTTGGGAAAATTATCTACAGCATTATCCCAAAGCGCACTATAGTCCCCAAGTAAAAGCACTGATTTCGAGCTATCGTGATGATCTATTTCATGGACATGAAAATACCCGTACACTTTGGTTTGACCAGGACAAAATTGCAGATCATGATGCCTTAAAAGCCATTGAAAAACTTGCTGCCAGCCACTCTTCTAGCAATCAAACGGCACAAAAGTTTTTAAAATTGATTCAAGCAAGTGAAGCACAATGGCAGCAACTGCCGAAACCTTCTCAACCAAATGATGATTATGATACTCCCGAGCAACAGCAGATTCGGGCACAAAGAGCACAGTTACAAGAAAAGATTCAAAATGCGGTTGATCAACTATTAAAAACAAAAGCTTAAAACAAAATACCCTAAAGAATTTTGGCTTAACGTAATTTGATACAACATTCAGCACTATTTCAATCTGATCATGTTAGTATCTGCGTATCGCTTGACGGAGCGCGAGTAATTTCTCGCTGAGATTAGATCAATTTTGCATCTCCTTGCCAAAGTTTAAATCTAAGTACCGTTGAACCTGATCAGGTTAACACCTGCGTAGGAATCAAGCCTCTAAAAACCTTAGCCTTCGTTTATCTATTTATTTGGATTATTTTATTTCAAATCCGTATAGATCAACTGCCACGTTTTTGGTCGTGCTTGATTCGTTGATGTCATTCATAAGGATCATTGCAATGAACCAATTAACGAATCTTTCTTCCCAAGAAATTTCAGCTCAACATGAGCAAGATGCTAAAGATCTCACTCGAATTTTACCTGCATCCCAAAAAATATATATCCAAGGTTCTCGCCCTGATATTCAAGTCCCAATGCGTGAAATTGAACTAACAGATACTCCAACAGGTTTAGGTGGTGAAAAAAATCCACCACTTTGGGTATATGACACATCAGGCGTTTATACCGATCCCAATGTACAGATTGATTTAAATCAAGGCTTACCCAACATCCGAGAAACTTGGATTGCTGAGCGTGCAGACACTGAACGCTTAGACACGCTAACCTCTGCTTTTGGTCAAGAGCGTCTGAAAGACATTCGTACTGCTGAAATCCGTTTTGCACACATCCAAAAGCCTCGTCGTGCCAAAGTGGGCAAAAATGTTACCCAAATGCATTATGCCAAACAAGGGATTATCACCCCTGAAATGGAATACATTGCGATTCGTGAAAACCAACGTCAACGTGAAGGCGTAGATATGCGTCAGCATGCAGGTCAGAACTTTGGCGCACGCAACTTGATGGAAATCACGCCTGAGTTTGTGCGTAAAGAAGTGGCTGAAGGTCGTGCGATTATTCCTGCCAACATTAACCATCCTGAATGTGAGCCGATGATCATTGGACGTAATTTTTTGGTCAAGATTAATGCCAATATTGGTAACTCGGCACTCGGCTCATCTATTGATGAAGAAGTGGCAAAAATGACATGGGCGACCCGTTGGGGCGCAGATACCATCATGGATTTGTCGACTGGTAAAAATATCCATGAAACCCGTGAATGGATTATCCGTAATTCTCCTGTACCCATCGGAACTGTGCCTATTTATCAAGCCTTAGAAAAAGTCGATGGTGTGGCAGAAGATTTAACTTGGGAAATATTCAAAGACACGTTGATCGAGCAAGCCGAACAAGGTGTGGACTATTTTACCATCCATGCAGGCGTGTTACTGCGTTATGTGCCTTTAACTGCGAATCGTTTAACGGGCATTGTCTCTCGGGGTGGTTCAATCATGGCGCAGTGGTGTTTGGCGCATCATGAAGAAAACTTCTTATATACGCATTTTGATGAAATCTGCGAAATCATGAAAGCCTATGACGTTTCATTCAGCTTAGGGGATGGTTTACGTCCAGGGTGTATCCAAGATGCCAATGATGAAGCGCAATTCTCTGAGTTACGCACTTTGGGCGAGTTAACCCATCGTGCTTGGGAACATGATGTACAAGTCATGATCGAAGGACCTGGACATGTGCCTATGCATATGATTAAGGAAAATATGGACTTGCAACTTGAAGTCTGCAAAGAAGCACCTTTCTATACCCTTGGACCTCTCACTACGGATATTGCACCTGGTTATGACCATATTACTTCGGCAATTGGTGCAGCCATGATTGGTTGGTACGGCACAGCAATGCTGTGCTATGTAACCCCGAAAGAGCATTTAGGTTTACCAAACAAGAAAGATGTTAAAGACGGTATTATTACCTATAAAATCGCAGCACATGCCGCAGATCTTGCCAAAGGTCATCCAGGTGCACAAGCTCGCGATAATGCACTTTCCAAAGCTCGCTTCGAGTTCCGTTGGGAAGATCAATTTAACTTAAGCCTTGATCCAGATACAGCTCGCAGCATGCACGATGAAACCATGCCCAAAGAAGCCCATAAATCAGCACATTTTTGTTCCATGTGTGGACCTAAGTTTTGCTCAATGAAGATTACACAAAATGTGCGTGATTATGCACAAAATCAAAATAAAGTTGAGCAAAATACTCAAGTTAATCCTGAGATTGAAGCAGGTCTCGCTGCTATGAAAACGGCGTATCAAGAACATGGGCAAAAGTTGTACCATAAAGTCTAAATTCTGTGAAAAAATGATTTGTCTTTAATCAATTCTCCGTTAGGATGGAACGACTATGTTTCATCCTAACCCTGATTCATGAATATTATCCAACACGCAACTTATTCACACCAAGATGTTGAAGTTCAGTCACGCAAAATCCTTTATTCTGGCTTTATTCAGGTCGAAAAAGTCAGCTTAAGACATCGTTTATTTAATCAAACTGAATATACCTCAGTCATTCAGCGGGAACTCATCCAGCGTAAACAAGCGGCAGGTGTATTGATTTATAGTGATTTACAACAAAAATTTGCTTTAATCGAACAGTTTCGTATAGGTGCTGTAGATGATGAGATCTCACCTTGGCAACTTGAGGTTATTGCGGGGGTATTGGATGGGGATGAGTCACCTGAAAGCTGTGTTCGTAGAGAGAGTTTAGAAGAATCTGGTTGTGAGGTTAAGCAATTACAGCATATTTTCAGTTTTTATCCCTCCGCTGGTGCATGTGATGAGATTTTTCATTTATATACCGCACAAGCGAATTTACCTGAAACTGGGGGAATATTTGGCGTTGCTGATGAAGGTGAAAATATCCAATTACACATTTTAGAGTATGCAGTTTTGGATGAGTTACTTGCAGGTTCACGTTTACGCAATGCCCCCATTATTATTGCATTGCAGTGGCTAAAACAACATATTGCATCGCTGAATATAAGTTAGGAGATCACCATGTCAGCCCATCAGGTAATCTCAAATCCTCACAATCCCATTATTATTCAGATTTCAGACACCCATCTGATGACTGATCCGAATGACAGTTTTATTGGCATCAATCCTGAACAAAATTTTCATGCCGTTATCACGCAAATCTTACAAGAACATTCACATATTGATGCGATTTTGCATACAGGTGATGTTGCACAGCAAGCGACTGTTGAAACCTATCAACGTTACCAAACTTATATGCAAAGCTTAGGGATTCCTTTTTTTCAAATCCCAGGCAATCATGATGATTTGGCAGTGTTTCCGTTCTTAAATTCTCATCCAGAGCCAACTGTGGTGGATTTAGGTGACTGGTGTCTGATTTTGCTAAATAGTGCAGTAAAACATCAAGTCGATGGGTGGATTCAGTCTGAACAATTAGTCCATTTAGAAAAAATCCTCAATACGATCCAAGATAAGTTTGTGATTTTGGCATGTCATCATCATCCATTTGAAATGAAGTCACAGTGGATTGATCAACATAAACTTAAAAATACCGAACAACTCACCCTACTGTTGTCACAATTTACAAATATTAAAGCCGTATTGTTTGGGCATGTACATCAAGAATCAAAAGTACTTTGGGAAAATATTGCATTTTTATCGGTGCCTGCGACATGCGCACAATTTAAACCACGCAGTAATGAGTTTGCATTAGATGATCTGGCACCTGGTTACCGTTATTTACATTTAAAATCCGATGGGCAAATTGAGACAACAATTTATCGCCTCAAAGACTATAATCAAAGTATAAATAGCGAAATTTCAGGTTATTAGCTTTTCATTTTAGTTGTTTTGCTTTAAGTTATTCCTCCTCTAAGGAAGTTTGAGCACAAAATTGAAAACTTCACTGCTTTCATCTTTGTGAAAAAGTCTATATGATGACGACCCCCGATAGCAGCATTCTATCGGTAGCGATAAAAATACTTGCATATCACCATATTTTTTACGTATAAACATACGTATATGATGAGGAATGCCCTTTATGGCGAATGACAACCAAAATCCAGTCTTGGACGAACAAACTGATGTTTTAGACGAAAAGTCTGTAAAACGTGTACGTAAAACCAAGCCAAAAGCAACTGAAGGCGGTAGCACTGCAAGCCTTTTTGGTATTGAGCCTTATCAGCCTAAGAAAAATGAAGAATACATGTCTGAGGGACAACTTGAGCATTTCCGTAGCATTCTACAAGCGTGGAAAGCGGAACTCATGTCGGAAGTGGATCGTACTTTAAACACCATGCAAGATGAGTCTTCTTCTCTGCCTGATGTAAATGACCGTGCAACCCAAGAAGAAGAGTTTGCAATTGAATTACGCACACGTGACCGTGAACGTAAATTGATTCGTAAAATCGAGCAGTCAATCGAAGCCATCAAGAATGATGACTATGGTTTCTGTGAAACCTGTGGTATCGAGATTGGTTTACGTCGTTTAGAAGCACGTCCAACTGCGACTTTATGTATCGACTGCAAAACGCTTGCTGAGATCAAAGAGAAGCAAAATAACGGTTAATGATGACTGTTGAAAGTTTAGCAGCCAAGCATAGCTTGGCTCTTGCGCAGCGGCGAAACAATGTTTCGCTTAATCGCTACTCAGGTCGGTTTGCGCCATCGCCAACCGGCCCTTTGCATTTTGGCTCTTTAATTACGGCAGTAGCCAGTTATTGTGATGCCAAAGCGCACCACGGTCAGTGGATCGTGCGGATTGAAGATACCGATATTCCTCGGATCTATCCCAACAGTGAACAACATATTCTACAATGCTTAGATGCATTTGAATTTGAGTCTGATGTTGAGATTATTTATCAAAAAGAGCGTTTAGACATTTATGACAATGTCATTCAACAACTCAAACAAACAAACTTGGTTTATGCCTGTGAATGTACCCGCAAAATGTTGGGTTCAAATCATGTCTATGTCGGTACTTGTCGGGAAAAGCATTTAAATTTTCAAGACCAAGCCATTCGACTCAAAGTTTCAGATGCATTAATTTGTTTCGAAGATCGTCTTCAAGGTCAGCATTGTTCAAATTTACAACGTGATTTAGGTGATTTTGTTTTAAAACGCCGTGATGGCATTATAAATTATCAACTTGCTGTGGTGGTCGATGATTATCTACAAGGCATAACGCATGTGGTGCGTGGCGCAGATCTTCTAGATAATACTGAACGCCAAATTTGGCTTGGACAATGTCTTGGTTATCCACAACTGAATTATATGCACCTTCCTCTTGCCATGAATGATCAAGGACAAAAACTCTCTAAGCAAAACTTAGCACAAGCCCTCGATATTCAACATGCGCCACAATTGCTCAGACAAGCTATTTTAACACTGGGACAATTACCTATAGATCTAGATCAGCCGCATAAAATGTTGGCTCAGGCAGTCGCTCAATGGGATATTCAACGTATTCCCAAAGGTACACAGATTCAAGGTACTTTTCAGTAACACGGATCAACTGGTTTTAATCAAGAAAAATCCATTATATTGATCGTATCTTGTTTTTATTTGAGCATTTGTATGTTGTTTATTTTTGGAATATCACCGAAAACTGTTAAAACGGATCAAGGGCAATTTGTCTGCCCGATTTGTAAAACGCGCAGTGCTTATGAAATTAAAACGCAGCGTAATTATTTTTCATTATTTTTTATTAAACTTTTTCCAGTATCCAAACCAAGAGAAAGTGCTGTAGTATGTTTAAATTGTGGTACGCATATGCCAAAAATGGTGCTAGACCATTAAGTCATCGCACCATTTCTAAAACAAAGTTTAAGTAAAAACTTAGAAACTTGATTGTTCTCGCGCAGGATTTTTCTGCTGGGTTGTTGCATCAATTTTTAACATTAAACTGATCATTACCGCACACATAATCAATGATGACCCCCCATAACTAATAAATGGCAAGGTAAGACCTTTGGTCGGTAACATTCCCATATTCATGCCTGCATTGACCAAAATCTGCAATAAGAAAATGATGCTAATCCCATACGCCAAATAACCTGCACGTAGGTATTGATGTTTCAAGGCACGATGCGCAATACGAATACAACAAAACAGCATACCAAACGATAAAACCAAAACTGTGGCAATACCAAAGAAACCAAACTCTTCACCTAAAATTGCCAACATAAAGTCAGTATGTGCTTCAGGTAAATATGACATTTTTTGGATACTGTGTCCCAAACCAACCCCTGTCCATTCCCCTCGACCAAATGCCATCAAGGCATTGGAAAGCTGATAACCTGTACCCAGTGGGTCTGCCCAAGGATTAGAAAATGACATCAGTCGTTCATAACGATATGGCTCAAAGATGATCAAGAATACAAATGCACCCACAATCGCACCAAAGGCAATACCAAATTGGATCAAGGGTGCACCCGCCAAGAAAAATACTCCCAACATCGACACCGCAATCACCACCGTTGCCCCTAAATCTGGCTCAGCGATAATTAAACCTACAGTGAGGAGCATGATGATCCCTAAACGAATCAAGCCTTTAATGTTGTTTCTCACCTCTTCAGCACGACGCACCACATAATCAGCGGTAAAAATTGCCATCATGACTTTAGCAATCTCAGTGGCTTGCAAACTAAAACCACCAATACTGATCCATCGGGTTGAACCATTCACCTCTCGTCCAACTACCAATACGGCAAGTAACAAAGCAATCGTAATCAGCCATAAAGGAAAGGTGTTATTAAACCAAACATTCAACGAGACACGATATACACAAAATGCAGCCACTGCTGCAACCACAATCGAAATTGCATGACGAATCACATAATGAAAAGGTGCCTCATGCATCCGTTCTGCATAAGGCATAGATGCCGAAGCGACCATCACTGTACCAATACACAGTAATGAAATGACGCAGAAAATAAGTACATTTCGAGGCGTAATTTCGGTTGGAAGTTTGGGAATCCAACGTTCAAAGACTTCACTAATTTTACTGACCGTTGTCTGAGCTAACCCAGCCATACTGTTATCCTTATGATTCTTTTAGTTTAGTGCATTTACAAATTCTACAAAGCGATGACCACGCTCTGGATAACCTGTAAACATATCAAAACTGGCACATGCAGGCGAGAGTAAAACCACATCATGTGCATGGGTATTTTGTTGGCACAATTCTACCGCTTCTTGTAAAGACTCGGCATGTAAAAGTGTTGTAGTTCCTTCAATGGCTTTTTCGATCATTGAGCGATCCTCACCGATCAATACAGCGACTTTGGCATATTGAGTTAAAGAATCACGTAAAGCAGTAAAATCTTGCCCTTTACCCTGCCCACCTAAAATAATGGCGACTTTACCTGCTTGTGCTTCAATCGCCGCACCTAAACCATCAATTGCAGCTAAAGTTGCACCAATATTGGTACCTTTTGAGTCGTTATAATAACGAACACCCTGCACTTCTTTTACAAATTCACAGCGATGCTCTAACCCCTTAAATGTTTTCAATGTTTCAAGCATTGTCTCTAATGGCAAACCAATCGCTTCCCCCAACGCTAAACATGCCAGAGCATTTGCGACATTGTGTGTACCTTGAATGTACATGTCAGCGCTTTTCAACAAACGCTCACGTCCACGCGCTAGCCAAATGGTACCATCATTGTCTTTTAAAATGCCGTATTGATTGAGATCAGGTGCATTCAAACCAAAGCTTTGCATAGGTGTCACATCAGGTACAAGTGGGCGTGTCAAAGCATCATCACGATTAAACACCACTTTTTTCACGCCTTGGAAAATACGATGTTTTGCAGCATGATAACCAAACATATCGCCATGACGGTCTAAATGGTCTTCACTCATGTTTAAAACTACCGCGACTTCAGCATTTAAGTTTGAAGTCGTTTCGAGCTGAAAACTTGAAAGCTCAAGAATATATACATCAGGATCATCATGGATTAAGTCTAAAGCTGGACGCCCTAAATTACCCCCGACCGCAGCTTTCACACCTGCATCTTGTGCCATTAATCCAATCAAAGTCGTTACCGTACTTTTGGCATTGGATCCCGTAATGGCTACAATCGGTTTATCGGTTGCACGGCGCAAAATCTGTATTTCACTGATCACAGGGATACCTTTGGCAATTGCAGCTTGGATTTCAGGTAGTTTCGGGTCAAGCCCCGGACTGATCACAATTTCTTCAGCTTGTAATAATAATTCTTGATCAAAATGCCCAAAACGGGTTTGTACCTCATTTGGAATCTTGTCATGCCCTGGTGGTACCTCACGTGAGTCAGTTACTGCAACACGATAGCCATGTCCATGTAAAAAATTAACCGCTGAAACACCAGAAATACCTAGTCCAGCAACGACTTTTAAGCCACCACGTTGAATTAACATTATTGTCCCACTCGAAGTAAATTTTGAAACTCGCAAAATGTTAGCACTTTGCCGATTTGAAAGCTTTTTCTGTTTAGGCTTTCTTGAAATTATTTTGTGTCAGGGCGTAAAAAAACAGTCATATAAAACAAAAAAGCCACTCTATAATCAGAATGGCTTTTTTAAACAATTCAACTTTTTATTTCCATTTGACCGCTTGGACTTCAGTTTTTTTGGGTGCTTCAGACTCGCTACTTGAACATCCACAACCACCACAGCCACTCAACATCGCAGGTTGTAACCAATTGGCTAAACGTGTCCAACCTTTGGCTCTACACGCCTGAGAAAGCACCATAAACACTTTATATGCCGTTTTTGGAAATACTTTTTTAAATACAAAAATAGCACTCCAAACCACCAAAGCTGTAATAATCAATAACTCAACCATTTCAGACTCCTTATTCGCTTATAAGCCGAAATAACGTGTCGCAACTTGATAAGTAAAGAATGACATTAAATAAGCCAAACCAAACAAATAAACTGTCATTCCAAACACAGTTCTCAATGAACCTGTTTCACGTTTTACGGTTGCCAAAGTCGCCAAACAATGTGGCGCATAGATAAACCATACCAGCAATGATAAACCAGTTGCCAATGACCAGCTTAGATCCCCCGTCGTAATCAAACTTTCTAAACCTTTTGCCACAGCATCTTCATCAGTTACCGACAAAGCATATACCACACCTAATGACGACACCAATACTTCACGTGCTGCCATTGCAGGAATCAATGCAATACAAATTTGCCAATTAAAACCGAGTGGCGCAAAAATCGGTTGCATGACATGCCCTAACATCCCCGCAAATGAATAATCAATCGCAGGTAAAGTGCCTCCCTCTGGCGGTTGTGGGAAAGTACACAAAAACCAAAGTAAAATAGACAAGGCAAAGATAATGCCACCGACACGTTTTAAGAAAATCTTGGCACGATCAAGCAACCCGATCCAGACACTTTGCAGATCAGGGAAACGATAGCTTGGCAGCTCCATGAGTAAGGCATGTTGTGATTTGTCTTTTTGGAAAAACTTCAGCACAGTCGCAACCAGCAATGCACTGACTATCCCTGCCATATACAAACCAAATAGTACCAAACCTTGTAGATTTAAAAATCCCCACACGGTTGTTGATGGAATAAAAGCAGCAATCAACAACGCATACACAGGTAAGCGTGCTGAACAGGTCATCAAAGGCGCAACCAAAATCGTAACTAAACGATCTCGTGGGTCTTGAATGCTGCGTGTTGCCATAATCCCAGGCACCGCACAGGCAAAACTAGAAAGTAAAGGAATAAATGCCCGACCACTTAAACCCGCTTTAAACATGAGTTTATCGAGTAAGAACGCCGCTCGTGGTAAATAACCAGACTCTTCTAAGACTAAGATAAAAAAGAATAAAATCAAAATTTGTGGCAAGAACACCACGACACCACCAGCACCAGCAATCACACCATCGACAACCAAACTATTCAGTAAGGGTTGGGAAATAACTTGTCCAACTGTTTCACCTAACCAGCCAAAGAAAGCTTCGATCCAGTCCATAAATGGTGCTGCCCAAGCAAATACCGCTTGGAATACGATGAACATCATCACAGCAAGCGTGATCAAGCCCCATACAGGATGCAAAAAAATCTTATCCAGTTTATCAGTGCGTTTGTCTTCATGATCTACAAAAATCACTACATCTTTTAAGATTTGAGTGACTTTCTCATGATTGCTTCCCGTTAAGTTAACATCACTTAATTCAGTACTTGGCTTACGAAACTTCTCTTGATCCAGTGCCGCCATCAGGTTCTCAATGCCTGCATTACGTACTGCAACCGTTTCTACCACAGGAATACCTAAACGCTGAGACAACTTTTCAGAATTGATTTGCATACCACGACGACGGGCTTCGTCCATCATGTTCAGCACAAGTAAAATGGGTTTACCCTGTGCAATGACTTCTAGCACCAAACCCAAATGTAGCTTTAAGTTCGTGGCATCCACCACACACAAGAAAGCATCTTGTGCTTGCTCTTCGGCAATTTTACCCAACACTACATCACGCGTAATTGCTTCATCAGGACTGGTTGCATCTAAACTATAGGTACCAGGCAAATCCAATACACGTACAGCACGCCCAGAAGGTAAATTAAAACTACCGACTTTACGTTCTACTGTTACACCCGCATAGTTCGCTACTTTTTGACGTGTACCTGTCAGATGGTTAAATAAAGACGTTTTACCGCAGTTAGGATTTCCGACCAAAGCAATACGTAAAGTTTCGCTCATGCGGGAACTCCTTCAGTGCTTAAGTCAATTTCAACTTTCTCCGCTTCAACTTTACGTAGCGCAAAACGTGTAAAGCCAATTTGAATAAGGATAGGGTCACCACCAAAAATACCTTTGGTAATTACTTGCACAGTTGTGCCTGGCACAAATCCCAAGGTTTCTAAACGACTCGCAACGAGATCGGTTTGACTTGTATTATCAGCCAATGTTCGATTGACCTTAGTGATAATAGCAGTCTGCTTTACTTTCAATTCTGACAAACGCACTGCAATTGACCCTAAAAAGGAACTGGTATTTGCGCTAATTATACATACAAATGAGAATAATTACCAAGTAAGGTTTGATTACAATTCTCATTTCCCACCCATATTCGACTTCTTGATTTTTTTGGTCTACATTGCCTCAATAGATGAAAAATTTAGCCCCTATTAATCATGCTCAATAAAAAACCACGTACGCCTGCTGCTGTCACCATTCCAGAAAAACTGAGTTTTTTAAATGGGTATAAAGACTATCTCATTGCACAAACTGTGAGTCCACATACACGCAATGCGTATCTTTCCGACCTAATCCAATGCAGTGAATGTTCTAAACACTACCTGCCAGAATGGTCACATGAGGATATTTCCGATGTGATGATTGCGTTAACCAAACAGGGTAAAAGCCCACGCTCTATAGCCCGTTGTCTTTCAGCATTACGTTCATTTTATAAATTTTTACGTGAACAAAAAATCCGCTTAGATAACCCCATGGTGGCGCATAAAACCCCAAAGTTAGGACGTGCCTTGCCAAAAGATTTGTCTGAACAGGATGTCGAAACATTGATTCAAGCCCCTGATTTAAGTACAGCTTTAGGCTTACGTGATCGGGCAATGCTAGAAGTGCTGTATGCCTGCGGTTTACGGGTCAGTGAGTTGCTCAATTTACGTTTAGATTTGATTAATTTAAAGCAAGGCTATTTAAGAATTTTAGGGAAAGGTAATAAAGAACGTTTGGTTCCTTTAGGACAAGTTGCTTGTGAATGGGTCGAACAATATTTAACAGATGCACGCCCACAATTGTATAAATCCTCGACTGATTATTTATTTTTAACCCAACATGGTGGCATCATGAGCCGACAAAACTTTTGGTATGCGATTAAACGCTATGCTTTGCAAGCCAATATTCAAACAGAGCTGTCACCTCACACTTTGAGACATGCTTTTGCTACACATTTACTCAATCATGGTGCAGACTTGCGTGTGGTACAGATGTTACTTGGACACAGTGATTTATCTACGACACAAATTTATACCCATGTGGCACAGGTACGTTTACAACAGCTACATGCACAACATCATCCACGAGCATAATCACTTAACAATGAGGGCAATCTTGATAGCGTTCATTTAGTACCCTTAATCAAGTTTTAAAGTACAAGTGATAATTTTTTGCTATGCTTAGTGATTCAAAATATATTTTCAAAAATCATGCAGAACAACCCAAAGAGTGATTTATGCAATTAAAACGTTCGAAATTGATGCTAGCGTGTATGCTCGCAAGTGGACTTGCGCTCAGTGCTTGTTCAAAATCTCCTGATACAAAAAAAGAGGACACTTTAACAGCGACAGCACCTGCAACGGGCGAAGCATCGAATTTGACTGAACGTAATGCGCAACAACGCCTCATCCAAACCTTACAAGGGCATTTAAAGAAAGCCAACATTGATGCCAAAATTTTAGATGTCAAACCCACTGAAATGCCAAATTTATATTGGGTCAGTTTAGAAGGGATGAGCTCAGTCTATGCTACAGGTGATGGAAAATATTTAATCCAAGGTGATGTGATTCGCTTAGGTGATAAACAACTCAGCAGTATCGGGGATTCATTGCAAGCTGCCGAAAATAAAAAACATTTAGCACAATTAAAAACAGAAGATTTACTGGTCTACCCTGCCAAAGGCAAAACCAAACATGTAATTTATGTCTTTACCGATGCAAGTTGTCCATACTGCCACAAACTGCATGAGCAAATTCCTGCGATCAATGCCAAAGGTATTGAGGTGCGTTATATCGCATGGCCTCGTGGTAAACAATTTATGCCTGCGATGGAAAGTGTCTGGTGTAGTGCCAACCGCCAAGAAGCTTTTGATCAAGCCATTGCGGGAGCGCAACTTCCACCTGCAACGTGTCAAAATCCTGTTCGTGCCCAATACGATCTGGGCTTAAAAATGGGTGTAAATGGTACACCAGCGATTTATAATGCAGAAGGTGAACATATTGGTGCCTATATGACAGCAGATGAGTTAGCTGCTCGCCTTAAATAACCAACATTTATAAGTTAATTTACTATTTTTTATAGCAAAATATAAAGATGCGCCAACCTCTAGAGTCTGGCGCATTTTTTAGCTATGATCTAATCCGAATAAAATTTTTTATATATTTTGGAGTGTGACGTGAAACCAGTACGTCTGGCAATACTCGGTCTTGGAACCGTAGGTGGTGGTGCCCTTAAACTATTACAAGAAAACGCTGCTGAAATTAGACGTCGCACCGGTCGAGAAATTGAAATTACCCATGTCGGTACACGCCGTCCACGTCCTGATTTAAATTTGCCTGCAAGTGTGAAGCAAAGCGCTGATCTACTCGACATCGTGCGTCAACCAGATGTCGATGTTGTTGTTGAAGTTATGGGCGGTATTCACCCTGCTTATGAAGTGATTATGGAAGCCATCAAGCACGGCAAACAAGTTGTGACAGCAAATAAAGCATTGCTCGCTGAACACGGCAATGAACTCTTTAAAGCTGCAGATGATCACTCTGTCCAAATCGCGTATGAAGCTGCTGTTGCAGGCGGTATTCCAATCATCAAAGTCATCCGTGAAGGTTTAGCTGCCAATAAAATCGAATGGCTTGCAGGCATCATTAACGGTACAGGGAACTTTATCCTGACGGAAATGAGTGAAAAAGGTCGTGCTTTTGCAGATGTATTAAAAGAAGCTCAAGAACTCGGTTATGCTGAGGCTGATCCAACGTTTGATGTCGAAGGCATTGATGCTGCACATAAGCTAACTATTTTAGCGTCATGTGCATTTGGTATTCCATTACAGTTTGACAAAGTCTATACCGAAGGCATTACCAAAGTGACGGCACAAGATGTCAAATATGCAGCTGAATTAGGCTATAACATCAAACACTTAGGTATTGCACGTCGCACGCCAAAAGGCATTGAGCTACGAGTACACCCAACCTTAATTCCAGAAGAAGAATTGATCGCTAATGTCAATGGCGTGAAAAATGCAGTCCTTGTCCAAGCCAATGCGGTGGGTCCAACACTGTATTATGGTGCGGGTGCGGGTGCGGGTCCAACAGCTTCTGCTGTGGTTGCGGATGTGGTTGATATCGTTCGTGACATTATCTATACAGAAGATGGCTCAGGTACGATTCCTCAACTGGCATTTGAAGCACTTTCAGATTTACCGATTTTAGAAAGTGATGAAATGACAACAGGTTATTACATCCGCATCAATGCCGAAGACCAAACCGGCGTATTGGCAGATGTCACCACGATTTTAAGTCGTGCAGGCATTAGTATTGATGCCATTATGCAACAGCCTCGTTTGAAAGACTTGATTCCTATTGTGATTTTAACTGACCCAGTAGTTGAATCTAAAATGAACGAAGCTTTGTCTCAAATACAAGCTTTACCAGTGATTCATGGCGAAATCGTACGAATTCGTTTAGAATTGCTTGATAACTAATCGGGTTTTAAATTTTCCTAAAACTCCTCTTATTGCTAAGGGGAGTCATTATGCAAATAAATTCATTGAAAATGCGTAGTTTAGGAAAATTAACAAATATCACTATTTGCTCTACACAACACTTGGAACACCCTCATGTCTAATGCAAATCGCTATACAGGACTTGTTGATCGCTATCGTGACCGCTTACCAGTATCTAAAACTACACGTGCTATCTCGTTAAATGAAGGTAATACGCCGCTCATTAAACTGGACAATATTCCACGTTTGATCGGTAAAAATGTTGAAATCTATGTGAAGTATGAGGGCTTAAACCCGACTGGTTCATTTAAAGACCGTGGTATGACCATGGCTGTAACCAAAGCTGTAGAAGAAGGTTCTAAAGCCATCATCTGTGCATCTACAGGGAATACATCAGCGGCTGCGGCTGCTTATGCTGCACGTGCAGGCATCAAAGCCTTTGTTTTAATCCCAGAAGGCAAAATTGCCATGGGTAAAATGGCGCAATCCATGATGTATGGTGCGGTGACTTTACAAATTCATGGCAACTTCGATGATGGCATGCGCCTGGTAAAAGAAGTTGCTGACCAAGCACCTGTCACCATCGTAAACTCAATCAACCCTTTCCGTTTGCAAGGTCAAAAAACCATTGCTTACGAAATCGTAGATGCTTTAGGTCGTGCGCCAGATTATCACTGCTTGCCAGTAGGTAATGCTGGGAACATCACTGCACACTGGATGGGTTATACCGAAGCTTTAACTGAAAATTTCAGCTTTGAAAAAGACCAAGTGGTTTATGATGCAGAAGCAGATGCTTTCACAGGTCAAACTCCAATAGGTCGTCCAATCATGGTCGGTTACCAAGCATCTGGCGCAGCACCATTCCTACGTGGTGGTCCTGTAGAAAATCCAGAAACTGTTGCAACTGCGATTCGTATCGGTAATCCACAAAGCTTTAACCATGCCAAAGCAGTAGTACGTGATTCAAATGGTTGGTTTGATGAATTGACTGATGCTGAAATCTTAGAAGCACAACGTATGCTTTCAATGTATGAAGGCGTATTCGTTGAACCTGCTTCTGCTGCGTCTATCGGTGGTGCGATCCGTGACATTAAAGCAGGTAAAATTGCTGAAGGTTCTGTGATCGTATGTACTGTGACAGGTAATGGCTTGAAAGACCCTGATACTGCCATCAAACAATGTGAAGATGCAGTGATGTTATCAATTGATGCTGAACTCAACCAAGTTCGTGATTCTATTCTTTCAAATATGTAAAGTTTGAATACATCAACAGAGGATCTCCTCTGTTGATGCTAAAACAATCAGAATAGTAAAAAATTAATAAATATACATATTTATTAAACAAAAAATTAAAGTAATTTAAATAAACTAGGAAAAGAAGAAATGATGTTTAAAAGTTTAATAATAATTTTAACTATGGGGTTATCTGCATGTGTCACAAGACCTTTAACAAATTACCCAACCTATACTGCAGAAAATACCATTTCTATTTCATCCAATGCGATAAGCAAAGCACGATATGGTAAACCTGCAGATAAATCCATTGCAAATTCTCAAGTTTTAATTGGCCCATCTCCGATTAACCCTCCAAATAGCGGTATAGCACCATTAACAAGTTTAATAACTACTATCGCATTTTCAGGCACGGGAGCAAATAAAGGCACTTATAATAAGCTTAATTTTTTAAATTCCTTAAACTTTTCAAATCAGGTGGAAGAAAGAATTAAGCAAAATTTTCCTGAGCAAAATATTCATTTAAAAATTATTCATTCTGATCAACCCGATTTAAAAATAATTCCTTTTGTTTTCATCTCATCTTCGCCAAAAGATTTTTTCTTAGATTTCACTCTAGTATCTGAAATTAAAAATAAAATCAAACTTTATAAATATAGAGATCGTAGTTTCAATAAAGTAGAAGATATCAATGAAGAAAAGTTTAGAGTTATTGCAGACACTGCTTTAAATGAGTTAGTAGAATTACTTGCAATGGATTTAAATAAAGAAATTGATCTTAAAAAGCTTGATCAAAATCTACAAACAAAATGTGAAAAAATATCAGGGAAAACTTGGGGAAAAATAACGCCAATCAATAAAGTTAACTTTTACTTCATAGAAAATAAGAAAAATTATTGTATAGCAGCATTAAAAGACGGTCTTGGAGGTACATTTCCTCAAGTATATATATTTAATCAAAAATTGGCCTCATCTTAAAAAAGAGGCCAAAAATTATTAAATACGTTTCGGTAAATTACTCACCCAATTCAACAAATTGGTAGCATCATTGGTACGAGATTGCGAAGTGCTTGCACCTAATAAGACCACAACCGCAGGACGACTATTTACAGTCGTATGCATCACCACACAGCGACCTGCTTCATTAATATATCCTGTTTTAGAAATATTAATATTCCAACCACCATTACGCACCATCGCATTGGTATTATTGGATTTTAATACACGATAACCCAAGTTAAAGTCATAGTGAGCAGTCGTTGAGAACTGACGAATCAAACCATACTGAGAAGAGGCACTGACTAAAATACCAAGATCACGTGCTGAAGAAACATTACGAGGGTCTAAACCCGTAGACTCTGTGTAATAGGTTGAATGCATTCCAAGTTGACGTGCTTTCGCGTTCATTGCTGCGACAAAAGCAGGACGACCGCCTGGGTAAGTGCGTGCTAAGGCTGCTGCTGCTGGGTTCTCAGACTTCATAAGTGCGAGTAATAACATCTCAGCACGGTTCATGGTATCGCCAACTTTTAAAGTTGAGCTAGAGTTTTTACCGCCTGCACCCGCAAAATCGATGGATTGCAAGGTAATGTCTTCAGACATATTTAAACGTGCATCCGCAGTTACGACCGCAGTCATCAGCTTAGTGATTGACGCAATTGGCAATGCCGTATTGGTATTTTTACTGTATAGCACCTCACCTGTATTGGCATCCATCACCAAAGCAGCACGAGCACTCACAGAAGGCTGATTCAGATAACGATTGGTATCTGTAATTTGAACTGATCGCTGAACTGGAGCAACGTTTGTTGTAGAATAAGATTTGCTAGGAGGAGTAGATAAATAGGTAACAGAACCTGGTGGAGATGGCGCCTCACCTTCATTACTGATTGAAACATCACCATTTAACAATTGGCTTGCATCGTCAGTTGACCAGCTCATAGAAGCACGTTGTGTCCCCCCTGAAGCATTCATCACAAGATCTGCGAAGCTTGCTGAACTCAAACTGAGTAGCACTGCGGCAGACAGGGCATGCATTAACGTTTTTTTAGACTTTTTCACGGTAACTTACTCATTCAGGGAGGCTTTTTGCGCTATTGCTTATTGCCTCAATTATGACTTACATTTATACCTAAACATGACTAATATTGAAGAAACAAATTAGTGACGTCATTGTGCATAAATATTTAAGAAAGATTACGACTAGCATTGCTAATTTTGTTATGGCTTTGCAAGTACTTTTTGCTTTGTGTAACAAAAAAGTTGCTTTTTGCAAAATATAAGGAGGTCTTAGTGATCACGGTTTTAGTGGTAGATGACCATGAATTAGTCCGCACAGGTATTTGTCGCATGCTTGAAGATCAGTCAGATATTCAAGTGATCGGACAAGCTGAATCTGGTGAAGAAGCGATTGCAATCGTTCGTCAGCAACATCCTAATGTGGTGTTATTAGATGTCAATATGCCAGGTATTGGCGGTGTGGAAACAACTCGCCGTTTACTACAAACAGCACCCGAAACG
The DNA here is from genome assembly GCF_001704615.3 of Acinetobacter defluvii. Classification (NCBI taxonomy): domain Bacteria; kingdom Pseudomonadati; phylum Pseudomonadota; class Gammaproteobacteria; order Moraxellales; family Moraxellaceae; genus Acinetobacter; species Acinetobacter defluvii. The sequence continues at coordinate 386,779 of NZ_CP029397.2, read as the reverse complement.
AAAGTCCTAGCAGTCAGTGGTTTAGCAGAAGAACCTTATCCTTCATTATTATTAAAAGCTGGCGCACGCGGTTATATTACAAAAGGCGCACCGATTTCTGAGATGGTGCGAGCGATCAACAAAGTGATGCAAGGGGGTAAGTACTTTAGTGCAGATATTGCCGAACAGCTTGCAAGCTCTTATTTATCAGACAATCAAAGCTCGCCTTTCGATGCTTTGTCTGAACGTGAAATGCAAGTTGCAATGATGGTGGTCAATTGTATTAGTGCGCAAGAGATTTCAGATAAACTTTTTGTCAGTGTCAAAACCGTCAATACCTATCGTTATCGTATTTTTGAAAAATTAGGCATTGATAGCGATGTTAAATTGACTCATTTAGCCATACGTTATGGACTAATCAAACCATAAAATAACATGAAAATGAATACAACGTGGCCTACGACAGCAACAACTTCCTTACAACAAACGATTTATCGTCTAGGCACATTGTATTCCGTTTATCGACTTACTTTAGCCGTATCCTTAGTTCTTATTTTTGTGCTAACTGCTGAGCATAATACTCTTAATTATCCCCACAGTTCTTTATATTTTGATGGTTTAGTCACTTTTATTGTTGTCAGTCTTGCTCAGCTATTACTTCTTAAATTTTTTACTAAATTTATTTCTGAACAACTCTTTGCTATTTTTTTAGTTGATATTTTATTTTTAAGTACCCTGACTTTTGCTTTGGGTGGACCAAGTCTATCCATCAGTCTACTGTTTGTAATCATGGTTTTTTCAGCCAATTTTTTACTCAAAAAAAATGAAGCTTTAATTGTTACTTTAGTTTCTGTTATTGCAGTTATCTATCAGCAATTTGTAGGGAGCTTTTTTGACGCTTCTAATTTAAATAATATTAGTAATAGTGCCTTACTGGCTTTTTTATTTTTTATTGTTTATGGGATTGGTCAAATTTCCATTCAACGCTTTAGAGTGCTTGAAACTATTAATTCCTTACAATCTCTAGAATTACTACAATTACAAAATATTAACCGTTATATTTTAGAGCAAATTGAGCTTGGCTATTTGGTTTTAGATGAAAATTATCGAATTGTGGTGTCTAATCCTGCAGCTTGCTCTTTGATCGGTATTGCCCCCCTCTATGCCTATGCACACGAACAGTATTCTTTAATTAAATTTCAAAAAGAGCTATATGACCTTTTGCAGAATAAATCCTTAGAAGAAGGACAACGCTTTGAGTTTAAATCGAGTCAAAGCCATTATACTGTAGATATCCGAGTCCAAAAGCTGATCGTGCCGCATCAAGCTTTGACTTTACTCACACTAGAAGACTCACAAAAAATTAATCAAAAAGTACAGCAGTTAAAACTGGCGTCTTTAGGACAACTTTCTGCCAGTATTGCGCATGAAATTCGTAATCCTTTGGCAGCAATCGCTCAAGCCAATGAACTTAGCTTAGATGCTGAGCCGGAACAAAGACTCATGCTCAATCAAATGATTGATAAACAAAGTCATCGAATCAATCACATCATTCAACAAACCTTAGACATGGCAAAAAATAAAAAAACCTGTATGTCAGATATTCATTTGGATGTTTTTTTTAAAGATTTATTTAACAATGATTTAAATGATGTAAAAAATCAAATTGCCTTAAGCCTCCCTAAGCCTTTTGTGATTCGATTTGATGACTCACAATTAAGACAAGTGTTAATTAATCTCATACGAAATGCACTCCACCACAATGCACCTGATGCTGATTTTATCCAAATTCTGGTGCATGCAGAGGCTCAACATCTGTATATTGATGTGATAGACTTCGGTGAAGGTATTGCGCGACAAAATCTTGCACAACTCTTCCAACCCTTTTTCACTACGGAAATTAATGGAACTGGATTGGGTTTATATTTATCACAAAGTATTTGTGAAGCAAATCAAGCAAAATTGATTTATATAGAGCAAAAACAAAAAGGGGCATGCTTCAGAATTGAGTGCCTATTGAAAACTTAAGTTAGGTTATTGGGGATATGGCCACAAAACAACCATTGGTTCTACTGGTAGATGATGAACATGACTTGTGCGTACTGATGCAAATGACATTGGCACGAATGGGAATCAAAACCCATATCGCACATCATCTACAACAAGCAAAACTGTTCTTTAGTGAACACAAATACAATGCATGTATTACTGATCTCAATCTTCCTGATGGAAGTGGCTTAGATTTGGTTAAACACGTCACGCAAAATTATCCTAAAGTCCCTATAGCGGTACTTACCGCTTATGGCAACATGGAGATCGCAATTGCCTCACTTAAAGCAGGTGCTTTTGATTTCGTCAATAAACCGATTAATCAACAGCATTTACATCAACTGCTGACCAAAGCTTTACATGTACCTTTGGTCGACTATAGTGAAGATAATTTGCAACTTGAGCATCAACTTTTAATCGGTGAATCTAAACCTATGTTGAAGTTGAAAGACACCATTAAAAAAGTAGCTCGTTCTCAAGCACCTGTTTTTATTTCTGGTGAATCAGGCACAGGTAAAGATGTCGTTGCTCATTTGATCCATAAACTCAGTAACCGCAGTGACAGCCCTTTTGTGGTGATTAATTGTGGCGCAATCTCCGAAGAGCTTATCGAAAGAGAGTTATTTGGCTATGTCAGCCACAGCTTTGCAGGTGCGACCCAAGATAAACTGGGACTGATCCAATCTGCCAATGGTGGTTGTTTATTCCTAGATGAAATTGCTGAGCTTTCCTTAACCACACAAAGTAAATTATTACGTGCTTTACAAGAAAAGAAAATTCGCCCATTAGGCTCTGAACAAGAAATTGATGTAGATTTTCGAATCATTAGCGCCACCAATCAAAACCTGGAAGAACGCGTCCAACAAGGCAAGTTCAGACAAGATTTATTTTTCCGTATTCATGTGATGGACTTACATTTACCGCCTTTACGTGAACGTGGTAAAGATATCCTATTGCTTGCAGAGCATTTTATAAAAAATATTTGTTTAGAATGGGATATTCCAAGCAAAGAGTTAGCCGAAGAAAGTAAACGTTTTTTACAAAACCAAAGCTATGCTGGAAATGTGCGTGAACTACGCAATATGATTGAACGTGCCATTACCTTATGCGATGGTCAGATTATTGGTCTAGAACATTTACAATATTCGCAAAAGCGTAATTTTAGTGCCCCTCTCGTAGAAGCCCCGTTAAACTCAGAAAGCCTTTCTAATACACAAGAAAGCTCTAATCAAATTCCATCTGAAGGCTTAGAACAGTTCTTAGAAAAAGTTGAAAAAGAAGTTTTATTAAATGCCTTAAACCAAACGCATTGGAATAGAACCTTAGCCGCAAAAAAACTCGGCATGACCTTCCGTTCTTTGCGTTATCGTTTGAAAAAATTCGGCTTAGACAGCGAGGATGATTAAGTTTTAACTTACGAAACCTTAATTAACGATGTTTCAATAAAAGTTCAGACACATTATTTAAATATGTGTCTTCTTTCATTTCCAAAGGCCACACATATTCTTGATTTGGTGCAATTCCAGAGCCATCAATCATACTGCCTTTCGGTGTAAAATAATGTGATACTGTCATTTGCAAGGCTGCGCCATTGGGTAATGGGAACAGTTTTTGTACCACCCCCTTACCATAACTTTTCTCACCGATTACCCAAGCACGTTGATGTTCTTTCATCGCTGCAGTAAACACCTCAGCCGCAGATGCTGAACGATTATTAATTAAAATTCCCATTTTAACATTAGGAAATTCATTGCCCGGCAATGCTTGGAATTGTTGATTACCTTCCGAACGGCTTTTAGTAGACACGATCGTGCCTTGATTTAAAAATAAATCAGCCGTTTCTACTGCTGCAGACAGCAATCCACCGGGGTTATTACGCAAATCAATCAGAACAGCTTTTAACCGTGTTGTATCATACTCTTCAAGAAGACGCTTCACTTCATTAGCTGTATCTTGCTGAAAAACTTTAACTTTTAAAACTAAGACTTGATTATGCAACATCACAGGTTCGATATCTGCAATTTCTAATTTTTTGTTGCGTAATAAAGTAATGGCAGGACTTTTGGGATTGAGTTGCAACTGGAAGCTTGAACCGATTGAACCATGTAATAAATCTTCAACCTGTTCGGCATTTAGATTTTTTAGTTCTTGATTATCGATTTTAAAAACACTAAAACCATTTTTAATACCTTGTTTAGTAAGATCTGTATTTTCTTTTAAGTTGCTAATTTGCCATTGATGCGTATGTGAATCAAAAATCAGTTTGAAATCAACCGTTGCCAAATCAGCCTCGGTATATTGAATCAATTGCTTATATTCTTCAGCACTAAGATAACGTGAGTAACGATCTAAACCACTGACCAAACCTTTGATTGCTTGCAAAAACAAAAAATCATCAGACTTTTCCTGTACATAATTATCTTTAACAATGCCATAAATTTGCACAAATTGTTCAATGGACTCGATCGGTACTTCTGCAGTGCTTTGTTCCATTTCATCATCAAAATCTAGCACTGCGGATCGCTCCGCAGCCCAAAGTGAATGGCTTGTACTTGCAAGTAAAGCGCTTAAAACAACACCATATTTCCAAGTTTGAGCCATGCACTTACCTTCTTTATTGATCTTATGTTTAGTGATGTTATGAACTTAACGTAATCAGATTACGCCCTTGCATTTCTTTGGGTGCAGGAATATTCATGAGGTGCAGTAATGTAGGCGCAACATCCGCCAATACACCACCCTCTGCAATCGTCGCCGAGGTTGGACCAACATAAATAAAGGGTACAAGTTCAGTGGTATGTTGTGTATGCACTTGCCCACTGACATAGTCCTGCATTTGTTCCACATTCCCATGATCAGCAGTAATCAGCATGTGACCATGTTTTGCCATCACTGCTTCATATAAGCGACCTAAACTGACATCAACCGCTTCAACTGCTTTCACCGCAGCATCAAATACACCTGTATGACCAACCATATCACCATTGGCATAGTTAACTACCAATAAGTCATACTCACCTGAATTAATCGCAGCCACCAATTGCTCAGTCACTTCTGGCGCACTCATTTCAGGTTGTAGATCATAAGTTGCCACTTTTGGTGAAGGAATTAAAATACGCTTTTCACCAGGATATTCATCTTCACGTCCACCACTAAAGAAGAATGTTACATGCGCATATTTCTCAGTTTCAGCAATACGTAATTGAGTTTTACCAAGTGTAGATAAATATTCACCGATTGAATTTTTTAATTCTTCTGGCATATACGCCACAGGTGCATCAATGGTTGCTTGGTAGCGCGTCAACATCACATATTTAGATAAATTTGGTACAACTTTACGCTCAAAACCAGCAAAGTCTTTTTCAACAAAAGCTTTGGTAATTTCACGGGCACGATCTGCACGGAAATTCATAAATATAACGCTATCACCATCAGCAATTTTAGCAATCTCACCGATGCGTGTTGCTTTGACAAACTCGTCATTTTCATTGGCTGCATAGGCTTGTTCCAAGCCTTCCACTGCAGAGTTTACAACACGAACTGCTTCACCTTCGGTCATTAAACGATAGGCTTGCTCAACACGCTCCCAACGATTATCACGATCCATGGCAAAGTAACGCCCGATCATCGTTGCGATACGACCTTGATTTGGATATTGTGCAAATAAAGCATCCAGCTTTTCTAAAGAAGGCTGTGCGCTACGTGGTGGCGTATCACGACCATCAAGGAAAGCATGTAAATAGACTTTTGCACCACGTTTAAGTGCCAATTCACACATCGCAACAATATGATCTTCATGAGAATGTACGCCACCTTGTGACAATAAACCCATGATATGCACTGCACCACCCGCTGCTTTGGCTTTTTCTACTGCATCAACCAAAACTTCATGTTCAAAGAAATCACCTGTACGAATATCTTTGGTAATGCGGGTAAAATCTTGATACAGCACACGACCTGCGCCCAAGTTCATGTGCCCCACTTCAGAGTTGCCCATTTGTCCATCAGGCAGACCGACATCTTCACCTGAACCAGAAATTAAACTATGCGGATGCTTGTCTTGCATCATGGTTAGATTTGGCGTTTTGGCTGCTAAAAACGCATTATCTTCGACCGCTTCACGATGACCCACACCATCCATGATCACAAGAACGTGAGGGATTTTGCCAGCAGTTGCATCCGTCATGATTTACACTCTTTTCTGTTTACAAATTCATCGGCATATCTTACCTTTTTTTTAGATAAGACTCTATCTTCTATCAATGGCAATAACTTATGTACCATTATTTTTTTAAATGAGAAAGATGATTACCTTGCTCGATATAATAAATAACTGCCTACGCCAAACATCATTACAATTGGTACAAATACAAACCATGCAGGCGATGGTGAATATACCAAACTCGCATAGCCTAAAAAGTCTTGGATATAATAAAAACCAAGTCCCACAAATAAGGCGATCACTAAGCGAAAGCCCATCGACTGTTGACGTAATGGTCCAAAAATAAAAGAGCAAGCAATGAGCACTAATGCTAACAAAGCAAATGGCGAACCGACATTTTGCCAAAATGCCAATAAATACGTTTTTGGTACTTGGCTGTATTGTTCCATATAGCGCATAAAACTGATCAACTGACTTGGTGCTAAGTCTTCAGGATCAATCGTGACCATATGCACATATTTTGGTTGTAATGCCAAAGCTAAATTATGTTGGCTGTCTTGATTGATTGTTGCTCTTCCATCCTCTTGAAGGCGGACTTGTGTAGCTTGAGTCAGATTCCATTGTCCATTTTTGACAAAATTACCTTGCTCAGCATTTAACACGGATTGCATACGATAATCTTGATCAAAATCCACCACTTGTACTTGCTTTAAATTCCCTTTAGAGTTGGCATAGTCAATATAAATAAAACGTTGTCCTTCACGTGACCAATAGCCTTTAACCTCACCTAAAGCGGCTACACTTTTTTTACTTTTAATACTTTTGGCTTGTTCATTGGTATATGGCACTACAAACTGACTCAGCACAAAGGACAAAACGACTAACAACATCGCAGAACGCATCACCCAACCGACAATACGCCACAGACTGATTCCTGACGCTCGCATCACGATCAGCTCACTGTTCGATGCCAAAGTACCCAAACCGAGAACTGCACCAATTAAAGCGGAAATGGGTAAAATTTCATAGAGGTATTTTGGTGCGCCCCACAACACATATTGCAACGCATTCCAAGCACTATAACCTTCTTTTAAATCACCCAATTCACCCAAATAGGTAAATAGAATTTGCAGGACAGATAATACTGCTGTTGCACCCAACATCGCGAGTGCTGTTGTATTGACCACATGCTTGGCGACAATTTTACGTGCTAACATTATGATTTCACTCGCTGAATTTGTTTTTTGATTTTAGGGGCTAATTTTTGTTTACGGGAAAATAATGCAGCAGCAACTGCATAGAATACCAACACCGTAGGATATGCCCATATACCGATTTCATCTTTACTGATACGCGTTTTGATCGCCATCAACGCTACAATCAAACTGGCAAAAATAAGCAATGCTGGAAAAAGTTTTAAATAACGTCCTTGACGTGGACTCACTTCAGACAAAGCGGTTGCTAACATAACCGCCACAATCATGCTAAAAGGGACAAAGATACGCCAACCCAACTCACTGCTCACCACAGGGTCATCTCTATTTTTGAGCAATTTAGAAAATGGCAACGCTTCTACATCAGCACTTTCAAACTTCGCTTCTTTGTCATTTTCCAAACGTAGGCGATAAGACTGAAACTCAGCTTGGGTATATTTGGGTGTGCCTGGATAAATCTCGTAACGACGCCCTTGCAATAAATCTACGACATTGGCAGTATCATCTGCAACTTCAACTCGAGTCGCCTCTTTTGCCAAAATCATGACATCAGGCTTATCTGCTTTTTCTGCACGCTGATAAAAGAAAATGTCTTTTAAATTCTTACGGTCATCTGACAACGACCCTGCATAAATCGTATAGGGTCCTGAAGAAATAAATTCTTTGGGGCGTACCAAATCAAAACCTGTGCGTACTGCTTGTGTGGAGACTAATTTTTCATATTCACGAATTCCCCAAGGCGACATCCAAATCATTAACACACTTTGTACTGCCAAATACACCACAGTAAGCGGAATCAGTAAGCGTGATAACTGAATTTTACTCACGCCACTGCCGTTGAGTACTGCCATTTCATGATCCACATAAAGACGACCAAAAACCAGCATTAAACCAATAAAAAATCCAAGAGGAAGAATTAAAGTCAAAAACTCAGGTAAACGGTAACCAATAATGCTAAATAAAATCGTGGCATCCAAGCGCCCTTGAGCTGCGACACCAAAATACTTGATCAAACGTCCACCCATCATGATCAGGGTGAGCAATGCAACAACAACCAAAGATGTTGAAACAACTTGTTTGACGAGATAACGTCTTATAATCAAGAGAATCTTCCAAAGTGAGTTGGGGGAATAGCGTTTAAGTATTTTACCCGAATGTTAAAAATATAAAACCACATTGAAATTCTATCATTGGTAGTGATTCAATGGTTTAATGTTTTAAAACGTGTTTAAAAGGCATATAGATCGCATATGAAATTAAGTTTAAATACTGCACCAGCCAACAGTAGTACCAGCCAAGCACTTTTTATTTTGGCGAGCACTGAGAACCTAGCAGAACTAAAATCCAACTATCAAATCAATGGTTTAGACAATTTAATCGCAGCAACGCAATTTAAAGCTGGCATAGCTGAAACCCTACCTTTGCTTGGTCAAATTGCGCAAAATCCACATAGTATATTAGTGGGTATTGATAAAGCTGCTGAATTAAAAGCTGCAAAATTAGCAAAAATCGCACAAATTATTATCAAAGCGTCACAAAAAAAATTCAAACAAATCAGTATTGATATTTCCGCTTTGCCAAATGAGTTGCACTATCTATTTGCATTGAGTTTGACACAAGCGGCTTATGGTTACGATGAGTTTAAAAGCAAAAAAAATAATTTTGTCTTGGAACAAATTGAATTGATTGCTGCATCCACAAGTTTAGATGTTGCACAAATCAGTTTGATCGAAGCAGTACAACAAGGTCAAAACTTTGCGCGTGACTTAGGCAACTGCCCTGCAAATATTTGTTTCCCTGAATACTTAGCAGAGCAAGCACGTGCTTTAGCGGCTGAATTCCCCAATGTTTTGAAAGTAACGGTACTTGAAGAACAGCAATTGGCGGATTTGGGCATGCATTCATTCCTCGCTGTGAGCAAAGGTTCAGAACGCCCGGGGCGTGTAATTACCCTTGAATATAAAGCCAACTCTGATCAAGCACCTGTGGTCTTAGTCGGTAAAGGTATTACCTTTGATACAGGCGGTATTTCACTCAAACCAGGCGTCGGTATGGATGAGATGAAGTACGATATGTGCGGTGCTGCTTCAGTACTAGGAACATTGCGTGCTTTATGTGAAGCAAATCTACCTATCCATGTGGTTGGTACCATTGCTGCTGCAGAAAATATGCCATCGGGTCATGCAACACGTCCAGGTGATATTGTCACCACAATGAGTGGACAAACCGTTGAAATTTTAAACACGGATGCAGAAGGTCGTTTGGTACTTTGTGACACACTGACTTATGTAAAACGCTTTAATCCTGCGGTGGTGATCGATATTGCGACCTTAACAGGTGCATGTGTGGTTGCACTCGGTAAAGTGTTAAGTGGTTTATTTACGCCAGATGATGAACTGGCGCAAGAAATCAATGTTGCTGGTGAAGAAAGCTTTGACCGTGTATGGCGCTTACCTGTCATTGATGATTATCAAGAAATGTTGGACTCAAACTTTGCCGATATTGGCAATATCAGTGGTGCAGGTCCACAAGCAGGCGCAATTTTAGCGGCATGTTTCTTAGAACGCTTCACGCGTGAATACCGTTGGGCACATTTAGATGTGGCAGGAACAGCATGGTTATCAGGTGCAGCCAAGGGCTCTACAGGTCGCCCAGTGCCGTTATTAATGCAATTCATTGCCAATCGTGCCAAAGCGAATGGCTAAGATTAGCTTTTATCTGTTTGAAAAAAGCCCAGAACGACGAGTGCAGAGCACTTGTCGTCTCTGCCGTAAAATTTCAAAACAACATGCCAAAATCTGGATTTATTGTGCTGATGTAGACACACAGCAGCAACTTGATGACTTATTATGGGAATTTGACCCTAGTAGTTTCCTTGCACATGGCATTGATCAAGACACAGCACCAATTTGTATTTCTGCCCGTTTACCCAACGCATCTGAGTGGATTGTGTTTAATTTTAACAATCAAGCACTTGAACAGGTAGCACAATTTAGTCACATTATTGAAATCGTTGAAAATGATGAGTTAGCCAAACAACTTGGTCGTGAAAAGTATAAAACATACCGACGTTTAGGCTTTACCCCTCAAACATTTAAACTCTAAAAGTATTTTCAAATCTCAACAAGGAGATGCGTGGTGGCATTAAATGTAGGTCAAGATTTTAAAAAACGTTGGTTGGATGCGCCTGAGGCAGTCCGCCAAACCTATTTAGATGATCTCAATCGCATCTGTGATTTATTAACCCCCGAATCCAATCTCCAAGCATGGCTAGACAATGACAAACGTGCTATGCAAGTGGCACAACTTAAAGTTGAACAAGCCTATGCTGATCTCAAAGCACAATTGATCGAAGAGGCTCGTGTTCGTAAACAATTGGCTTTAGAGAAATCTTTGGCTGAAAAGCGTGCCCTCCAACAACAATATAATCAACAGCTTATAGATGATGAAATACGTCAATTTCAACAACAAACTGTATCTCTTGCAGCCATGCGCGAAGATATTCAAAGTGAAATTATAGAATATACTGCACGCTATACTGAAAATCCAAGCACTCCTGCACCAGATTATGCCAATAATCATTTTAAAGTTGCAGATCATCAGATTATGTCTGAACTTGAAAGTGTACGCTTACGTTTAGAACTTGAAGCAGAAACTTTTATTGAACACGCAGTGCAAGACTTTAGAGCAAAACTTAAAGCAGCCTCAGATGAGGAAATCAAGTATATTCTCAAAAACAGTAAGTTTTCAGACACCTCAGAATAACTCTAGTAGTCATCATTTAAAGTTAAAATGTCATAAAACTGACATATAAATGTCACACCATAGTCATGTTTTAAATATCTTTATGATAAAAAACAGTTTTGGAAATTCTAAACTGAATGACTAGGAAAAATGAATATGTTAAACAAAATCTTTGAGCAAATTGCAGTGCTGGATACTGGTGAAAAGTGGACAGTTTCTGCTCAAGATTTACTGATCAGTCGGGCAGATTTTCATTCTATTTTTGTGTATTTGCTCCGTGAAGCTGAAAAAGGTCTTTTTTCAATTGACCAGCAAACGCCCAAAAATCCATGGTTTGAACAAACAACTTTAACCATCACCAAAAATTAATTTTTATTTTTAACCAAGTTCGATATGTATATTGCGCTTGGTTATATTTTATCTACATAAATTACAACACATCTAGCGTATATGAGATTAAATTACCCGTGCCATAACCAATCCCTAGCAATAAACCAATCCAAATAATCCCGCCAACGATATTGAAAAACATAAAATTACTCATTTTCATCCGCCCAGCCCCTGCAGCAAAAGGCGCAAATGAACGTACAAAAGGAATAAAACGTGCCATCATAATGGTCTTACCGCCATGTTTTAGAAAATAGGCGTTGGTTTTTTCAATATATTCAGGTTTAAAAATTTTAGGATGCTTTTTAAAGAATCGAAAACCCAGTGCTCGCCCTGTATAATAATTAACAATATAGCCTAAAATAGACGCAGCAATCAGCAAAATCCCCATATAGCTCAAATGTACCGCTTCTGCTGTTGAGCACAAAGCACCAATGGCGATCAGCAAACTATCACCCGGTAAAAAGAACATAAAGACTGATCCTGTTTCTGCAAAAATGATCAAAAATAAAATGGCATAAATCCACAAACCATACTGATCAAGCAATACAGGCAATAATTGTTCTATATGCATTAAAAAGTCAATCAATAGAAAACTCTCTGCTAGTGATTCACAAACATACTCATTTTAACGACTGAGCAAAAAATCAAAACAGCCTAAAATTAGGCTGTAAAATACCAGTGTAAGCGAAATTTATTTCAAAAAACCATTTTGTGCTAAAAATTCCATACTGAGTTTTGACTCAGCTTTAACTTCAGCCGCTTTATCACCGAGCAATAGCCGCTCAATATAACGTGCCAAAATATCTACTTCCAAATTTACTTTTGTACCGACTTTCCAAGTGCCAATATTGGTGCGTTCTGCAGTATGCGGAATCAAATTTAAACTGAGAATATTTCCACGTAAATGGTTGATGGTTAAACTAATACCATCTACTGTAATTGAGCCTTTTTCTGCTAAATATTTTGCAATTTCAACAGGTGCTGTCACTTCAAAATACAATGAACGTGCATCACTGCGTACTACAGTAATCTCACCAACAACATCAACATGCCCACTGACGATATGCCCCCCAAAACGTGTGGTTGGCAACATAGCTTTTTCGACATTGACCGCTTGACCTACTTTCCAATCAGCCAAAGTTGAACGATTCAAGCTCTCCCGTGAAACATCTGCAGCGTACCAATTTTCTCCCCAATCAATCACAGTCAGACAAATGCCATTGGTTGCAATCGAATCACCCAAATGCACATCAGACATATCTAAGTCGGTATGAATACGCAAACGCACATCACCGCCTACGCTTTGTAAACTTTCTACTTTACCTAAACTTTCAATAATGCCTGTAAACATGTTTCACCTTTCATTTGGGTTACAGTGCTATTCTAAGCAAGAATGTTATTTAATTCGATCTTTTCTTTGCAACTATGCTTGCTAAGCATTAATTTAAAATATTTATAAGCTGTAGCAATTTCACAATCTATATCGATTCTAGCTACTTTTAAATGCTATCCATTGATTTCTCAACGCAAAAAAGATGCTGTTTTCAAGCATCTCTTTATTTCACCTTACCATAAATCTAACTGGGTACTCACTCCAGAAGTATCTACTCCGCCTAATTCAGCAAAATGATACAACTGGCTGAGTAGTTGACGCAGAGGTGGTCCAGATTTGGCGTGGGTATCGGTAATCACAATAAACTCTAAAACCCGTGCACGCTCAGACTGACGTTGTTTACTAACACGATAACGTGGCACATCTTGGGTTAATAAGGTCACTTTGCCACGTTTTAGATTGGCTTCAAGTAAGTCTTTCGCCTCAATATTACCGTCCGTAGAATAACTGGTTAAAATATAACGCGCATTAATAGTCGACAATAATTTCTCATAGGCTTCTTGTGCATATTTTGAAGAATTATAAGGACTTGGGCGCTCTTTACGCCAAGCACGGTCAATGCCACTCTTAAAACCTTTGGTATCTGGTGTCGGTAAATCGACCTGATCCCATAAAGTTAAAGAGTTTAAAACATGGTAATTACTGCTATACGCATGCTGGTTATAAGGTGGATCAAGATAGGCAACATCTACCTCAAAACCACTCATTTGATTGGCGAGATGCTGTGCATCGACACACCACATTTCAGCCATCGGTGTGTTTTGTTTGGTATCTGAACCAATTTCACAAAAACGGCTGGGCATGAGCCACAATAAAGATTCGATACGTTCCAACGCTGATTGCGTACGCCCTCCCCAACCATGATGGAAGCTTTTAAACACGCCACTGGTATTACTCACAAAACTTGCTGAATAGAGTAATGGCGCAAGTAAGGCACTCATTTCGACATCATCAATTGCGCCTTGTGCTTGCCATGTCGCAATTTGCTGGCGAATCGCATCAATGCGCATGCCATTACGACGCTTGAAGAATAAACGGTCACGACTCGGATCATAAACTTCATCATTTCTCGGACAAAGATTATGTGTCACCCAACCTTTGACTTCAGGCAAACGGTTTAAATAATCAATGGCTTTTTGATAACCGCCTAACTCTTTAAAGGCAGGCGCATCAGTACAGGCTAAAATCGCATGATTCAATGCATGACTATAAGGTTCCCAATCATTAGCGATCACACGGTAACCATTTTGTCGTGCTAAACGTGATACCACGCCACTGCCTGCAAAAAAATCAGCAAAGATCGGAGCTCTTTTGCTTTTACGATGCAAAGTTCCTGTTTGCTCAAGCGCTTCTAAAATCAGATGTAACAATCGGCGTTTATTGCCCAGATAGGGCACAAGTTGATTGAATAGATATTCATCCGTCGTACGGGCAGCGTGGCGACGTTTGTGATATACCGAAGAAGTCTCTGAATTCATACTGACTCTTGCAAAGGAGTTAATCTTAAACGGATGTCTTGACCAAGTTGGATTACATCCTCAAGCTTAAAACGAAGTTGTTGTGACATCTGTTCAAAGTTTGCATTGAACATAGCACGTGCGGATTGACCTAAAAATGTGGGCGCAATATAACTGATGATTTCATCTATCAAGTTTTCTTGTAAAAAAGCAGAGGATAATGTTACACCAGCTTCGACCATCACATCGTAGATTTGAAAATCTTTGAGGGTCTTGAGTAAGTCTGCTAAAGATTGAATCTCTAACTGTACCACACCCAATTGTGCAAGCTCTTGACGAAAAGGCCCCATGACCATCACCGTTTCAGGCTGCTTGAGTATCTGCGCATCTAAAGGTAAACGCCCTTGTCGATCTAAAATTACTCGTTGCGGTTGTACAATATGGTCCATATTTACATCAACCAACTGACGCACATTTAACTGTGGATCGTCAGCTAAAATTGTTTCAATCCCTGTGACCACAGCCCCTGAAATTGCTCGCCAATGTTGTACATCTTGACGAGCTTCGCTACCCGTAATCCATTTTGATTCACCGGATGCCATCGCTGTACGACCATCTAAACTTGAGGCAACCTTCAAACGTACATAAGGCATGCCTGTTGCCATCGCTTTTAAAAAGCCTTTATTTAACGCCTCAGCTTCTGCTTCACAAACGCCCAGTTCAACCTCTATACCTGCATCTTTTAAAATTTGCACACCCTTTCCTGCAACCAAAGGATTTGGGTCTGAACATGCCACCACCACTTTTACCACACCTGCCTCGACCAAACCTTTGGCACAAGGCGGGGTCCGTCCATAGTGTGCACAAGGTTCCAAAGTCACATAAGCAGTTGCCCCTTTCGCCAGTTGCCCTGCTTCACGTAAAGCAAACACTTCCGCATGTGGCTGACCAGCTTTAGGATGAAAACCTGTTCCTACAACTTTTCCATCTTTGACAATCACACAACCAACATTTGGATTTGGACGTGTGGAATATTGCCCCTGTTGTGCAAGTACAATGGCTTGTTGCATCCAATATTGATGCTGTGCATATTGCTCAGAAGAAGTAAGACTCATAATTTTCTCAGACATTGACCATCAATCTTGCTTTTCTTGATCTCGATGTTGCATCAATTCAATTTGACGACGAAATGCTTCCACGTCTTGGAAATCTTGATACACTGACGCAAAACGTACATAAGCGACATGATCGAGTGCAAATAACGACTGCATAACAATTTCCCCAATCGTACGTGAACGTACATCACGCTCTCCCAATCGGCGAATTTTTAGTTGAATGTCACTAAGCACCGTTTCAATCTGTTCTTGAGTCACAGGACGCTTTTGCAAAGCATGCATCAGTGAACGACGCAATTTTGATTCATCAAAGGGCTCACTTTTACCATCCGATTTATTTACCCGCGGCATCACTACTTCATAGGTTTCAAAAGTGGTAAAACGTTCTGCGCATTTAATACATTCACGACGTCGACGGATCTGACAACCTTCGGCTGCCAAACGTGAGTCGATCACTTTACTGTCTGCGGCGTTGCAAAATGGGCAATGCATAGGCGTTGAAAAGACTATATTTGAAGGATTTGTTTTAGTGTATCAAAAAAATGGATGGTTGTTGAGTTTTACGCAATATATAGAAGAAAAACAGCCCAATTGGGCTGTTTTACACAATATATAGTGCTGCTTTGGATAAATGTTATTTTAAGCTTTATTCAATACGTTCGCCATGCTGACTTAAATCCAATCCCATACGTTCATCATCTGTACCCACTCTGATGCCGACCACCAAATCAATGATTTTCAAGATGATAAAAGTCATCACTGCTGAATAAATGATTGTCGCTAAGACACCTTCAACTTGCACCCAAAGTTGATGCATCATATCAGTAGGGACTTTATCACCCATGATAAACTCACTTGCAAATACTGCGGTTAAGATCGCACCGACAATACCGCCGACACCATGTAGACCGAAGGCATCCAAAGAGTCGTCTGCTTTAAGTAAGCGTTTTAAACCTGAAATGCCCCAGAAACATACCACGCCACCGATCAAGCCCATGACCAATGCACCACCGACAGTCACAAAACCTGCTGCAGGCGTGATCACGACTAAGCCTGCAACTGCACCCGATGCTGCACCCAATACTGATGCTTTACCACGAACCAGTTTTTCAACCAATAACCAAGCGAGTGCAGCTGCCGCTGCGGCAACTTGTGTTGTCACCAAAGCATATGCTGCTGAACCATTTGCACCTAATGCAGAACCACCATTGAAACCAAACCAACCGATCCAAATCAAACTTGCACCGAGTACAGTTAAAGTTAAGTTGTGTGGCGCCATTGATTCTTTACCGAGCCCAATACGTTTATCAAGTAAATATGCGGTGACTAAACCTGCCACACCTGAGTTGATATGCACCACCGTACCACCTGCAAAATCAAGCGCACCATCATTCATTAACCAACCACCACCCCATACCCAATGGGCAATCGGCGCATAGACAATCACCACCCAAACCGTAATAAATGCAATATAAGCACTAAATTTCATACGCTCAGCGATAGAACCACTAATAATCGCCACCGTAATAATGGCAAAAGTCATTTGAAAAATTACAAAGAGAATTTCGGGAATAGAGCCACTGAGTGCATCAGTTGTAATGCCAGAAAGCATGACTTTATCTAGACTACCAATAAAGGTATTGCCTTCACTAAATGCTAAGCTATAACCAACCACGACCCAAACAATACTGACAATCGCAGCAGCCAGTAAACTATGTGCCATCGTGCTGAGGACATTTTTTTTACGAACCATTCCTCCGTAAAATAAAGCTAAACCAGGAATAGTCATGAGTAAAACTAAAGCGGTTGATACCAAAATCCAAGCGGTATCACCTGTATTTAGGGTTGGTTTTTGTTCTGTGATTACCGCAACTTCGGTAGGAGTAATATTTTCAGTTGTTGTAAGCGAAGCAGACGATGTAGCAGCATTTGATTCACTCACTGCTGTAGCGGTGGGTTCAGTTACGCTTTCTTCAGCCCACGCAACTGATCCACCAAGGAGTGCGCCAGACAGGCTGAGCGCAAGTAGCATTTTTTTCATTCGTATCCCCCAACCAAGTTTTTCTGAGTTATGTGTTACTCAGCAAACTTCATGCCAAATTAAACAGCATCCGCACCAGTTTCACCTGTACGAATACGAATGACTTGTTCTAGATTAGTGACAAAAATTTTCCCATCACCAATTTTTCCAGTGCTTGCAACACGTGTGATTGATTCAATTACTGAATCTACCATTTCGTCACTGATTGCGATTTCAATTTTTACTTTTGGTAAAAAATCAACGACATATTCAGCACCACGATAAAGTTCAGTATGACCTTTTTGGCGACCAAAACCTTTCACTTCAGTGACGGTGATCCCTTGAACGCCAATTTCAGACAATGCTTCACGGACATCATCTAATTTGAATGGTTTTACAATTGCTGTTACGAGTTTCATGTTGTTTTCCTTCGGCTTTTCTCACCAGTAAGGTTTTATGTTCAATTTTCATGCCAAGATGTCTTAACGGTTGGGGGGAGTTAAGTCACTTTGGATGAAATCGCCTTATCATGGTCTATTTTATACGTTTTCTCAGCGTTTTCACTTGAATAATTTTATATTTGTGATTGATTTTTTGTATTTTATTATTAATTCATCCGATGCAGTTGTGTTAATGCTAGGGTCTACTACAAAGCAATGTTAAACTAAGCCGATTCTTCAAATTTTTGGACATTGCCATGATTGAAACACTATTACAAGCAATTTTGGAACAGGTTGACCAACCCAAGAAAGATTTAGAGCATAATTTACGTGCCTTATTGAATGAAGCAGTGACAAAAATGGATTTAGTGTCCCGAGATGAGCTTGAACGGCAAAAAACTGCACTACAAAATGCCAATAGCCGTTTGGCGGAGTTGCAAGCTCAAGTGAAAACCCTAGAAGCATCGATTCAAAAGTAAAATTAGGCATTTTTGCACAAAAAAAGTGCATAAAAATAATAAAACGATTAAAAATAAAGCGAACTGGAATAATAAAATGTCTTTTGCAAAAATTTATACCCGAGGTTTACTCGGGTTGCATGCGCCACAGATCGAAGTTGAAGTGCATGTCAGTGCAGGTTTACCTTCTTTAACCATTGTGGGCTTGCCTGAAGCTGCGGTCAGAGAAAGTAAAGATCGAGTGCGCTCCGCCATTATTAACAGTGGCTTTCAATTTCCTACCAAACGTTTAACCATTAATTTAGCACCTGCGGATTTACCTAAAGATGGTTCACGCTTAGACTTGCCGATTGCGATGGGTATTTTGATTGCAACAGGGCAAATTCCTGAAAATCAAACAGATGATTTTGAATTTATTGGTGAATTGGCACTCGATGGGCATTTAAGACCAACCACAGGCACATTAACCATTGCGATGGCATGCCAACATGCGCAGCGTCGGTTAATGCTCCCTAAAGAAAATGCTGAAGAAGCAGCACAACTTCCCGATATCGAAGTGTTTGCAGCCTCTCATTTAAAACAAGTCTGTGAGCATTTTACTGAAACTCAAAAAATTGCAGCTACTGAGAATATCAGTTCGATTTTACAACAACACTATAAGTTTGATTTGGCAGATGTGAAGGGGCAAATTCGTCCACGTCGTGCTTTGGAAATTGCAGCAGCAGGTGGACATTCGATTTTATTTAAAGGTCCCCCTGGTACAGGCAAAACCTTATTAGCTTCACGTTTACCCAGTATTTTACCCCCATTAAATCATCAAGAGAATTTGGCAGTAGCGAGTATTTATTCCATCGCCAATTTACAACATCATTTTGGACAACGCCCTTTTCGTGCTCCACATCATACGGCTTCTGCAATTGCTTTGGTCGGTGGTGGTTGTCATTTCTAAAGAACTATGCGACATTACAAACAACTATGCGACAAAAACAATATAAAAGCGAACTCTCCTTACAAAACTATTGAATTTATCACTAACTCTTGAAATAAGTAGTTCTTAAAATTCGAAAGAATAAGTATAAAGTTGTTAAATTAAGAAGTGTATATCACACCTAAAATCTGCCACGTATTTCACTACAAAACCAGCCACTCTTAAAGAGTGGCGATTTCATCAAAAGATCCGATTTTTCTCATCGAGTCTCCACTAATTTCGAATGTATAAGAGTTATGAATAATTCGATCTAAAATTGCATCAGCAATCGTAGGGTCATTAAATTTCTCATACCAAATATCATAAGAGAATTGGCTTGTAATAAGTAAACTGCCTTGCATTGAAAAATTATCAATAAAATCTAATAAAATTCCTTCTACAGCTGATGGAATAGAGGTAAGCCCAAAATCATCAATTATGAGCAAATCAAATGTCATTAATTTTTTGATTAGCTGCTTATCAATTGTATTGTCTACAGCCTTTTCAAATAAGGCAATAAACTCTTAATATTTAAAGAATTTAGTCTTGTAACCTTTCGAGCAAGCTTTAGTTGCAAAAGCACAAGCAAGCCATGTTTTGCCAATACCAGTTGAACCTAATAAATTCATATTTTTGTGATTATGAATCCAAGTGCATATTCCTGCATAAACATACCAGTCATTCCTGTTCGTACCATACCAGTCATTCCTATTCGTGCTATACCACAGCAATCAAAATAATAAAGGATAGAACTGATTTAAAGCTAAACACTAATATTGACTATACTAATCCGAATATCTATTCAAAAGACTGGACTTCACAAATAGATCAGACATACCAGAGTGAAGTAGCATAAAAAATAATTTACAGGCTCTAAAATTCATTCAACCTATGATAGGTTTCATAATCTAACGCTCCTATCTCTGTTGTACCTAGCTTAGGATATCTTCAATGAACTGAATTGAAAATCACTCAAGAATCTCTTGCACTTCAATGTGGAATTGATCGGAGCTATATGGGGCGTATTGAACGTGGTGAGGTCAATCTCACTGTCGAAAAACTTTATGAAATTGCAGAAATACTCAAGATTAATCCTCGAGAGCTATTGCCAACATTAGAGTTTTAATTTTCATCATTTTTTATCGAATATCAAAAGTATCCTTAAAAAAAGGATGCCATTAAAATAAAAATCTATACTTCTTTACTCGAAATTTCTGTTAGACCGCATTAATACAAAGTTTAGACTTTTTCATGAATGAAAAAATGTTGATTGTTGAGTTATCAAATACACCTAAATTTAATAAAATGGTTAATCGAACGTATTTAAAACTAAAAAAATAATGTAGATTACTAAGAAATATAAATTTTTGGTAAAGTTTATGTGGTCTGATATAGAATCAAAGGTAGATTTTTTAAACTAACCTGAGTTCGATCAAAAAAAGAGTAGAAAAAAAGCCCTAAAGTTTGTAACGTATTGGTTCTCAAGACAAAACATTACAACCTAAGGCTTTCTATGGATCATATTACAGAATTATTTTGTCTTTTAGATGATTTTTGCAAAATATTTGATGAATCTTTAGAAAAATCTCTCATTCCACATCAAAATTTAAGGTTACAGAAGTCTGCCCTAAGCTTATCTGAAATCATGACAATCGTGATTTTATTCCACCAATCTGGATTTAGATTCTTTAAATATTTTTATTGTCATATGGTCATTCCTTTTTGGAAATCTGCTTTCCCTAAACTTCTTAGCTATAACCGTTTTGTTGAAATTATGCCTCGTTGCTTGCAAGCACTTAGCTGTTTCTTTAATCAAATTAAAGGAGCAGATACAGGAATTTGTATCATTGATTCAACTAAGCTTGTTGTTTGTCATAATCTTAGAATTAAACGACATCGTGTGTTTAAAGACCTTGCGAATCGTGGAAAAAGTAGTACAGGATGGTTTTACGGTTTTAAATTACATCTTGTGATCAACAACTTAGGAGAGATTATTAATTTAAAAGTCACATCAGCCAATGTTCACGATGTTGCAGTACTTGAGGAGCTTACTTCAGAATTTAAAGGTATCCTGCTTGGTGATAAGGGATATTTAAGTAAAACAAAAAAAGATGCTTTAATCGCAAGAGGGTTAAAATTATTAACACCTTCACGAAAAAATATGAAGCAGAAAGAGTCACAAACATTATTTGAAAAGCAATTATTATCACGACGTGGTTTGATAGAAACAGTGAATGACCAATTAAAAAATTTGCATCAAATAGATCATTCACGTCATCGTTCGGTTAATAATTTTATGGTGAATATTATGTCGGCAGTAGTCGCCTATTGTTTAAATACTAGCAAACCAACTTTTAAAAATTTGATTGCAAACTAATAATATTCATCGAACTCAGGTTAAACTATTCTGAAGCATCAGAAATTATTATTAATGTTCTTCAGAATCCTCAAATGTTACCTATTTCAATAGGTGTATTTGGGTCATGGGGAACTGGTAAATCTACAATCTTAAATCTAATTCAAAACAATCTAGAACATATTGAAAATCATGATGATTATGTAATTATTAGATTTGATGCTTGGTTATATCAAGGTTTTGATGATGCTAGGGCTTCACTATTAGAGGTCATTAATACTGAAATTTCTAAATTAGTTAAACAAGATGAAAAATTATATGAAAAAGCATTAAGTATTGGAAAAAGAATTAATAAATTGCGAGCTTTAGGTTGGGCTGCTGAAGGGACTGCTTTAGCTTTTGGTGTTCCTACATTTGGTCTACTTTCAAAAGCGATTGACTCTATTGGTAATGGAATCAGCGGTAGTGCTGGGGAAGAAGATGCAAAGAATATTACTGATACTATTAATAAAGGAAAAGAAAGCCTAAAAGATATTCTTAATGAGGAAAAAAGCTCAGCACCAAAAGAGATTACGGCTTTAAAAAATGAATTTGAGGATTTGTTGGAATCTTTGAATAAAAAAGTTATTGTTTTTGTTGATAATTTGGACAGATGTCTTCCAAAGCAGACAATTGAGACACTTGAATCTTTAAGACTATTTTTATTCATGAAGAATACAGCTTTTGTTATTGCTGCTGACGAAGAAATGGTTAGATTTGCTGTCAAAGATCATTTTAATGGGATCGATGAAAGGCATATTACTGATTATCTAGATAAACTCATCCAATTTCCCGTAAAAGTACCTCGTATAAGTACTCGAGAAGTACGTGCCTACTTATTTTTGTTATATGCATCAATCCATCCAATATACGGAATCCAGCAAGAAAAATTGGAGAGTCTTCGCAAAGGACTTGAATCAAATCTAAGACTATCTTGGAAAGATGATCCTATTAAGGTTAACGATGCTCTTGCCCTATTAGATGCAAATGCTGTTAGTACACAAAATCTCTCTACTAATTTTTATGTCTCTGACCGTATAGCGCATCTTCTAGCTGAGAATAAATACATTGAGGGTAATCCAAGAATTGTAAAAAGAATGCTTAATGTTATTAGTACGCGTCAAATCATTGCTAGTGCTAGGCAAATGCCAATTGATATTAGTCTAATCACCAAAATGGCATTATTTGAAAGATGTTGTAATTCAAAAAGTATTTCATATCTATACAATTTAATTAACAGTTCCTCAGATGGTAAACCTAAAATTTTAGAAGAGTTAGAAGAATTAACCAATGATATAGATGGTTTTAAAGGAAAACTTCCTAAGGAATGGGAAGATCATTATGATTTTTTACTAAGCTGGTTTGGCTTGGAACCAAAATTCAAAAATGTAAACCTAAGACCATTAGTATATCTAAGTAAAGAAACCGTGCCTTTAAGAACTGTATCAAAAGGGTTATCTAGTGATGGTGAAACTGCTTTTAATACATTATTAAAAATTAGAAATACTTCTTCTAAAGCAGCACCAGAAGCTATAGGTGATATACCTGTAGGTGAAGAAACATTAGTGATGGATCTAATCTTAGGTGAACTAAGTAAACATAATAATTGGGAGTCAAAGCCAAATGGCTTCATGGGAGCATTTTTATTAGCTAAGGAACTTGAAGAGACTAGACCTCAGTTTATAAGTTTTATGAATACAGTCATGGTTGAAAAAACTCCGTGGTTTAATTTAATGATGAAAAAAGAAAGCTGGTTTCCAAAAAGTTAAGGGGGAGATAAATTATGGGAACATCTACATCAAGTAAAGGTCCACATGGTACATCACCGCTCGTTCCTTCATGGGCAGATAGTGATGGTCAAGGACCAGGTAATAATCAATTAGAACAACGTTTCAGAGGATTTAGAGCAGCCTTAGGACAAGCTGCTTCAGCTGGGGGCGGGAATACAAGTGACCTAAAAAAAGCCCTTGGTCATTATGCAAAGAGTGCCACTGGCGGTAAATCTAACGGAGCTAGAAGATTTAGCTCTATGATAGGAGCTGGAGGTAGTTTATTTGATGCCTTAAGGTCTCTACAGTCAGGCTCAGATACTAACTCTTTAAATATTTCAGATTTACAAGGTCAACCTGTAGATGTCGTAATAGATAAAATTATTGATTCTATTATTGACGTCAATGGAGATTCTGAACGTATTAGAGCGGCAATGAATGAAGCTTTAGCAGAGGCTTTAGATGGATTCTCCACATTCGAT
Source organism: Acinetobacter defluvii (assembly GCF_001704615.3). Taxonomy (NCBI): domain Bacteria; kingdom Pseudomonadati; phylum Pseudomonadota; class Gammaproteobacteria; order Moraxellales; family Moraxellaceae; genus Acinetobacter; species Acinetobacter defluvii. The sequence goes on along the minus strand of NZ_CP029397.2, from coordinate 362,745 downwards.
TTTTCAAAAATTACTGATGATATTATCGTAGATATGATGATTAACTATCTCACCCAATGTATTTTTGAACAAATTATTTTAGATTCTAAAACAGCATTCGATAAAGCGGATACACCAGAAAAAGTAGAAATGATTGAATCAAGCTTATTGGAGTTAATTAAGACATCAGTGGATTTGAATTTCGGAACTCATTTAGAAAACATCAATACACTTAACAAACAAGACATTGAAACAATACAAAAAAATGCTATCCAAGATATTTGGGGTGAATGGGAGGATCACTTAAATGATTGAACTATATTTTGATACTGACACCACTCAACTACCTGCTTTATCAGACAGTTTGATTCCTGTGCATTTATATGGTCCTCCTGCACAAAATGGGGAATATGCAAGTATTGGTCGCCCTTTATTAAATGAAATAAAAAGGATTAAAGAGGATTTAGATGAAACAGCACTAGATTTCTTGACTATAGCAATGGCTATTACAGCAGCCGATACATTTGTTGAGAGAAATAAACAAGCTGAGGATGGATGGTGTCGAGAGTTTAAGCTTTCAATTCCTCTTATCAATCCAAGTGTATGGATTCCGCAAATTGAGTTGTTGAAAGAAATTTTGCACTTTTTGAGTGGTGACTTGTGGCATTTTCAATTTAGGACAGGGAATTTTGTTTGGCCAGATAAGATCAAACGCGGCCGTAAAATACCTTTGGTTGGGCATGACTCTGCATGTCTTTTTTCAGGTGGCTTAGATAGTGCTATTGGTATTATTGATTTAACTTCAAAAAAAATTAATCCAGTGCTAATTAGTCATGCCTATGCTAGGGATAAATCTAAACAAGATAATCTGTATAATTTATTGGGCTTAAAAAATTCAAAATTTCAAGTTATTGCATATCCAAGAAAGGCTGGTGATATTCCAACTGATGTGCAAATGCGTACTAGGAGCTTTAACTTTATTGCTTTCGGTACATTAATCAGTACCGCAATAAGCCAACATTATCAAGCAGGCAAATTAACGACCTTATACGTTCCAGAAAATGGTTTGATTTCAATTAACCCACCCCTTACTCCGCGTCGAATTGGTTCACTGAGCACTAGAACAACGCATCCTCATTATATGAGTTTATTAAACGAATTGTTTCATCGAGTGCATTTACCTGTGATTCTAGATAATCCTTACCAATTTATGACTAAAGGAGAGATGATGAAAAACTGCTCAAATACTATAGTTTTGGAGCAGATAGCTAAAGATACGGTGTCTTGTGGTAAATGGAAAAGGACTGGAATTCAGTGCGGGAAATGCGTTCCATGTATAATAAGGAGAGCTTCGTTCCATTCAGCCGCGATGCCTGATCAAACAGTAAATTATGTTTATAACGATTTGGGTTTAGTAATAAAGGATCCAGACAATCGCGATGATCTTATGTCAATGATTCTAGCTATTAGAAAATTGAAAAAGGTAAAAAATCCTAAAATTTGGATCTCTAAGTCAGGAGCACTGCCTACTGATTTAAAGATCAGAAGGCAAATTTTAGACACAGTGGTTCGAGGATTTAAAGAGGTCGAAGACTATTTAAAGTCACAATCTTTAGGTGTTAATATTTGATTTACCCTTACATTGATTTTCATTGCCATTTAGATTTATATGATGACCCACATGCTGTAGCCAAAGCATGTGGAGATTCTAAAAGCTATATATTATCAGTAACCACAACGCCTAAAGCGTGGTTTGGCACTGATAAACTAACTCGTCATAGTTCAAGAATCAAAACAGCATTGGGTTTACATCCGCAGCTAGCTCATGAACGTTATGACGAACTTGCGCTATTTGATTCATTAGTTAATCAAACTAGATATATTGGTGAAATTGGGCTAGATGGCTCCCCTAACTTTCGAAATCATTGGGAAATCCAAAAAAAGGTTTTCTCACATATTTTGAAAAAAGCCAACAACGAATCACCTAAAATTTTAACCATACATAGTCTTAGAGCAACACGGCCTGTTATAGAACTCCTAAGTGAAAATTTTGATAATGGTATACCAGTGCTACATTGGTTTACAGGCAACCTTTCTGAGTTAAGAGAGGCCTTGAAAGCTGGATGCTGGTTTTCAATAAATGAGCGAATGTTGAAAACAGAAAAAGGGAGACAATTAGTAAAACATATACCTAAAAATATGATCCTTACTGAAACTGATGGTCCTTTTATCGTGAAAACAGGTACACCTTTACTACCAGCTCAGGTTCAACCAGTTATTAATGAGCTTGCAGATATATGGGAAGTCGATGCCAATGAAGTTGCTGCTCAGATCTATGAAAACTTTAAGCATCTCTTAATCAACAATTAATATAGAATGATCATATTTGATGTGCGCTGAGATAACAGGAGACTTTTACTTGGAGCTTCTATGTTACTAAGCTATAAAAGTCCTCTGTTATTTGATTTCGTATCTTAAAATTCAAACCCTTTTAAATTCTGCTTTGATTATAAACAAGCATATTATGACTACAATATTGACCTCATCCCTTCTAACGTTCTAATTATTTATTAGGTACTGTTACGACCTGAATGCTATGTATATTTTGACAATTCTATTTTATATTAGGGAAATACCTGAGTTTGACCGAAAGGTTTTGGAGGTGTTACGGCAACCTTTGGAATCTAGAGAAATTGTCATTTCTAGAGCTTCACGACAAATTACCTTTCCTGCCGATTTTCAACTGATTGCTGCCATGAATCCTTGTCCATGTGGTTATGCGTTTAATCAAGACAGTCGTTGCCAATGTTCAACTGAAGCAATTAAGCGTTATCAAAATCGTATTTCAGGACCATTACTAGACCGTATTGATTTACATATCGATGTGCCGCCTTTAAAAGCACAAGAGTTACAAAGTACAGGAAATGTCGAAAACTCAACAACTGTCAGAGAACGGGTTTTACAAGCGTATCATTTTCAAATCCAACGACAAGGAGTCAGTAATCAAAGTCTGTCACCACAACAACTTGAAGCACATGCCCAGCTCAATACAGCCTCTAAAAATATGTTGGAAATCGCACAACAACGTTTAAATTTATCCGCACGTGCCTACCATCGGATTTTGCGTGTGGCACGTAGTATTGCTGATTTATCTCAAAGTGCTGATATTGAAACTGCACATTTAAGTGAAGCATTGTCTTATCGTCAGCAAGAAGCTTAAACAGAATAAGTAACTTTAAGATTAAAAAATAAAAAATCCCTCCTCTTGTGCAAGAGAGGGATGGAGAAGATATTTTTATTTGCCACTTATTTTTATGATGTTTTTTATTTTTTTGTTCTTAGAATGCTTTGGTTAAAGTAAACACTGTACCTGTTTCCAAGCCTCGTTCAGTTTGATGGTCTAAACCCTCTGTATCAATATTTGTACAGACAGCAGCCAATTCGGCACTTAGACCTTGTACTGATTTAAAAGCGTAATTCACCGCCACTTTCCAGTCGACATAATCATCTGTGCCATCTGCTAAAACTGCTTTATCCATGGTGGTATAGCCTACATTTGCCAAAGCACCAAAACCTGTATCTGCAATCGGTGCAGAATATCCCACATTTACATTCCAGCTTTTACCACCCACGTCTGCCCAGTCATCTGTATAGTTGACATTGGTCAGTAAACTGCTGCCTTTCACCCCAACATCCGCAATAGTCAGTTTGATATATCCTTCCGTCCAGTTAAAATCCTCTGTTGCACTTGGATAGTTATAGACCACCGCCCCAATATCCAAAGTCGATTTAAAGTTATCTGAAATATTTAAAGGAATTAAAACACCTACCGATGGGTCAAGCTCTAAATGTGGTTCAGATACACCAAAATTCACATTTGAACCAAAGGCACTAAAATATACCCCTGTCTTATGTGCTAAAGTAAAACTTGCTTGCACAGCAGGGTCTGACAAGGTTTGCGTCATCCCACGAAAGCGATAATCGCTGGTCACTGCAGCATTACCTGCAAAGCTTAAACCTAATTTTGATAATGTTGTATCTTCAGCCATAGCCATACTTGTGCTTAGTGCCAACATCCCGAATGCTAAAAATTTAGTGGTAAATTGCATGTCTAGTACTCCCCCATCATTCGATGTTTATTTTGCTTAGATTTGTTAACTCATTTGATATTTAGCAATTGCTATGCCAACCTGATTCAAAAGGCGTTATTTATTTTTATAAATTTAAATAAAATAATTATTTTCAAATATTTGAAATAATTAAAAATATAAAATTGAGGCTGTCACTGAGTAATCTTATATTCTGAAGATTCATTTGTAATATTCATATTGAGCATAAAAAATTCATGGAGTATTTATAAAAGCGAGCAAGTGATTATGAGGAAATATTTAATTTTATATTTAAATTACAATTACTTATAAATTTTAAAGTTTAGTTTTTAAATATTGATTTGAAATTCCCCCCTAAAAGTAAAAAAACTGTCACATTTTTAAGCATAATTTAATTTTTCAGTTCTGTAGCGCATAAAAAAAGTGCATTTCCGTTGAGAAATACACTTAATCCAACTATTTTAAAATTTAAAGTTCAAATAATAAATCTGCTTAGAAATGATAATTTAACCCAAAAACCACATGATTATCAAAGTCTTCACCTAAGCGATCTTCACCCCCTAATATATAGTCCAATGATGCAACCACGCTAGATTCGGCAAGGCTTTTGCTCAGCCCAATACGTGCTTCATTAAAAGCAAAGTCTTTAGTTGTTTGGACAATCTCATCATCACGACCGCTGTTGTAAACAGAGCCACCCACAGAGGCATTTAAAATAAAATTTTTAGGCAATGGATGATTATAAGCTGCACTCAAGTACATATCTCCAGCATTACCAAAAGAAGCATCCGCCAGTAGTACAGAGGCAGCAAAAGTGAATTCTTTATAGGCAAGTTCGCCTAACACATCAAAAGCAGTGGTTTTACGTTTATGCGCATCTGCATAAACCGTTCCCCCATGCTGATAGATATATGCTGTGGCTTGTAAGTTATAGCTTAAATCGGCGTTGATTTCGTCCCCATAGGCGATATAAAGATCATGTTCAAAGCCATGCGTACGATTTTCATCTGTTGCATCATAATCAAGCGTTGAGCCCCAATATCCCACACTAACTCCACTTTTATGGGCATACTCTAAAGCTGCCTGGAATGCCACATCATCATTTTCGACTCCACCGCGATAGATATATTTAGACACTGCACCAAAATCGCCAGATAAAATACCATTTGAGGTCACCAATGCGGTATTTTCAGCATAGATTGAAGTAGAAACGAAGCATAACAATGGCAAAGCCATCATGTTTTTGAATGAAAATATTGTCATTTTTGTGGGATATGTACACAGGGAGAAAGAGAGCAAAATTCTACTGCTTTTTACAACTTTTGGTAAATTATTCAATGATTTTTTGATTAAAAGCTATACAGGGCTTGGCATTAAGCCAAAACAAAAATAACAGTCATATTCTTAAAAATAACAAAAAAATTGTTACAAATACTAGTTTTTTTGTAAATAAAATATACAATTCACGCAGTTTAAATATTTTGAAACAAATACAGTAAGAGGCAAGCCGAATGCTAACCCCACATAAACTTACATTAGCAGTGCTCATTCAGGCTGCTCTTCTTTCTTCTGCTTATGCAAGCGAACAAAGCGAAGCAAAAGGCTTTGTCGAAGATGCTGAAGGATCAGTTTTATTCCGTACTGGTTTTATTCATCGTGATAAAAAAAATGGCAATCCAGATCAAAGCTCTTATGCACAGTCTGCTATTGTTGAATTAAATTCTGGTTTTACCCAAGGTGTTGTTGGTTTTGGCGTAAGTGTATTGGGCGATGGCTCAATCAAACTCGGTTCAAATAACAATGCTAACAATAACATGATCCCAAAACACAATGATGGTTCAGCATATGACCATTGGGGACGTGGTGGTGCCAATGTAAAAGCACGTTTCTCTAACACGACTGTTGTTTATGGAACACAAGTGCTTGATTTACCTGTACTTGCAAGCAATACAGGTCGTATGGTTCCTGAATACTTCGAAGGTACATTGCTAAAAAGTCGTGAGATCAAAGGCTTAGAGTTAACCGCTGGTAAATTCACTAAAAATCAAATGTCGGATCAAATCAACAGCGATGGCAATGAATTAGATAGCGCGATCGTTTGGGGTGCAAAATACAAATTTGATGATCAACTCAGTGCAGCGTATTTTGGTTTAGATTCTAAAGATGCTTTAGAACGTCATTATGTTAATGCCAACTATAAACTTCCACTTGCAGACCAAAGTTCTTTAACATTTGACTTTAGTGGTTATCACACAGAGTGGGATAAAGACGCAGACACTTATTCATCTACTATTGGTAATAGCGATGTTGATGGTCGTAGCAATAACATTTGGGCATTATCAAGCGCTTATAACCAAGGACCGCATACTCTAATGTTGGCTTACCAACAAAATACTGGTAACACGGGTTATGACTACAACATGAATGCTGATGGTTTCCAAAGTATTTATCTACCAAACTCATATTTGTCTGACTTCATTGGTAACCATGAAAAATCAGCGCAACTGCAATATAACTTAGACTTCGGTGGTTATGGCGTACCTGGTTTAAATTGGACAACTGCATTTGTTTATGGTTGGGACATTAAAACCAATGGTGTAGATGATGCACAAGAACGTGAATTCTTTAACCAAGTTAAATATACCGTTCAAAATGGTTTTGCTAAAGATGCCAGCTTACGTGTACGTCATTCTTATTACCGTGCAAGCGATGCTTACCAAGACACTTACATTGGTGACACCAATGAATGGCGTTTATTCTTAGATATTCCTGTTAAATTATTTTAATTTTTAGCTCTCTAAAAGACTTAACCCACATTGCGATGTGGGTTTTTTTATCACTGCATAATTTGATATCACAATGTATTTCCCAATAAAAAACAATCTGCTCATTCAAATATTTTTCTTCGAATAACGTCAATATTTTATGATTGGGCTTTTAAAATATGCACGGTCGCAGTACGCCCTGCCACGAAAGCCAAAGAATCATGAGGCACTTCATCCAAGACAATTTTAACAGGCACACGTTGCGCCAAACGTACCCAACTAAAAGTTGGATTTACATTGGCTAATAAACCCGATGAAGTGGTACGTTCACGATCTTCAATTCCTGAGGCAATTCCTTGCACATGACCTTTATATTTTACTGAATCGCCCATTAACTGTACAGAAGCAGGATCACCCAAATGGATCTTATTTAATTTCGTTTCTTCAAAATATCCCACAACATACAACTGCTTACGATCAAGCAAGGCAGCAACTGCTTGCCCCACTTTGACATAATTCCCTGCACGCATATCAAAATTGGATAATGTACCATCGGCTGGTGCAATCACTTCAGCACGATGCATATTTAACTCAGCCAAATGTAAATTACTGGTGGATGCTTCAACCAATGCCTTTTGCTGTTTAATATTGGCTTGTGCTTGCTGAATCGCTGCTTGAAATTGTTGATGCTCTGCATGCGATTGGTCACGTACTGCAAACATTTGATCTTGTTCTTGTTTTGAAATTGCACCATCCATTAAATCAGAATAACGGCGTGCATTTTTATCTGCAAGCTGAAGATTGGCTTGTGACTTAATTAAACTGGCTTGTGCTTGCGCAAGTCCTGCTTCTGCTTCTGCTAAGCCTGATTTGGCTTTGGCTAAATCAGATTTGGCTTGTTCAACATCTAAAGTTTGACGCGCAAGGTCGATTTTAAATAACGGCTGTCCTTTTTTTACGGTCTGATTGTCTTGCACTAAAACTTCAGTAACCAAACCTGCGATATCGGAAGACACCTGAATCACATCTCCACGTATACGCCCATCACGTGTCCAAGGCTCGGCATTATAATAATTCCAAATATGCCTTGCACATAAAATAGCGATAATAACCACAATCACCAAAGAAATAGGTTGTATTATTTTACGTAGATCAAACGTTTTCATTTCAGTTATCCAATCATCAAATTTTAACACACGGTTTAGCCAACAATTTTGAGTAGAACCCAATCTCTCCTTTATGTATTCATGATCTAAATAAACAACCAATGAATGAGCCACAATAAAATCAAATACACAGCGAGATTAAAAATACTCGGTAATGCAATCCAGTCCTGTTCAATCAAACGGTCGGTACCCAAACACACCACTCGCCATACGCCATACGCCATCACCGCTTGGATAAGAAAAATAGGCACGTAAACACCATAAACATTCAGTTCTCCCATTTTTACACTCCAACTAAAATTGCTGAATTTTCAGCAGTTACCGTGGGGATATGACATATACTATTTCGAATATTATTAATAGAAATTTCAATACGATGCCGTATATCTTCATCCCCTAAGCTTTGGGCTTGCTCAAGGATTTGATCGAGTTGTCGCACAATAGAGGTAAATAGTTGCTGATCATTTTTCCCTTTTTCTTTTAAGCCAAACCATTGATTTAAGTATTTTTGTAATTGAAAAATCGAAGCAACTACGGGCGACTCTGTAGAGAGTTTTTTAACCAACTCTTGTAAACGGGTTAAATCAATCACAGCACTCGATTCAATCAAAGCAGCATTAATTTCTGCACTTAAATGTTCAGATTGCACCTGTTTGGTATTTAACACACCGATACGATCCAACATACTCCGCAGATGAATCCGAAAGCCCGTTCCATAATCCATCCAAATGCTTTCTCGTAGCGCTTTATAATGTAATGCCAAAATCCGCTGCACGGCCATATCAGGCGACATGGCACGTACCATATGCACCACACAAATCGAAATAATTGGACCAATGATGGTTCCGAGGGAAAAGTCCAATACTAAATTTGGGTCCATAAAATAATGATTTTGAACATTTGATCCCATCACCGTGCCCATAATCAAAGGTAGACCAAAACCGTTTAAAGGCGGATGCAAAAATAACAATAAACAGAACATTAAAAATGGTGCAAAAACCAATACCAATTCAAAAAATGAACTGACCTGTGGAAATATGCCGAAGGCATAGATAAAAACAAATACCGCTGCTACCGTTGTCGCTTGAATAAACATTTTTAAAGCAGGCACAGGATTATCTAAAAATGTCAAAATACACGCACTGATTGCTGCCATTTCCGCCATCATGAAGCCATATTTCCAACCGCTTAAAATCCAAAAAGCACAAGCAATCAGAATAGTGAGAAAAGCAGAAATACCGCCCCGAATTGCCACGCCATAATCACGATGTAAACTTGGATAAGTGGTTGTCAGACTGACCACAGACTCAGGTAAGTTTGTTTGTCCATTTTGAATAGATTGCCAAATTAAACGTACCGTTTGCACATTTTGGATACAGTGACGAATGTCCATTTTCAAACTCCCCAAAACAATACGCTGCTGTGCTTTGGCATGTTTCACAATCTCATCAAATGTGCGATCAAAATTTGTTGGTAAATGTTTTAATTGATCTTGCTGAATCGTATGATGAGCCTCTAAGAAAGCATCCACCTGTTGATGAAAACGCTGCAAATACTGACGATATCCCAAATCAATTTCATCGAGCTGCTTAATCCTTTCAGACATCGCCACCAAGTTTGCAAGCAACATGGTCATTTGATGGAGTAACTCTTGCAAAGGCTTGGTCATTCCCTTAAGTTTTGATTTTTCATAACTTAAATGAATCGCCATGGTGTGAATATCAGTCGTATCACGAGTAATACTTGCCAATAACTGCGTATAGTTATCCTGATGTTTCGGGTCTGACAAAATCGCATCAAAAACAGTTTTAATATCTTTTAAGCTTTTGCTCACTCGCATTTCCACGACAGGACCAATATTCATAGGAAAAATTGTCGTAGTAACAACAGCACTACACACGACGCCTAGAGAAATTTCGAGGAAACGCCCAAGTGCCATATCAAAGATTGAAACAGTTTCAATATAAAAAACTGCATTAAAACAAATAATAACAGCGGTATAGCCTGCCAACATCGTAATATAACTACGTGGCGTACGATCTAACAAAGATATATACAAACACAGTGCTACCCAGCTCGCCAAAACAAAACTAAATAGCCACGGCGTATTAATCAAATAAGGCGTAACAGCGACAGCAAAACATGCGCCACCTAAAGTCCCCAAAATCCGATAGATACTTTTTGAGGCAGTCATCCCTGAATACGGATTAGCAATCACAAAGACCGTACCCATCGCCCACATCGGATAACTCAAGTTCAATGAAAATGCGATATATAAAGCCAGCATGGCTGCAATAAAGGTTTTAGTTGCAAAAATCCAATCTAATTTATTGGGTCTAAAAGCCAATAACTGTCGAATAAATAACATCATCATCCTTTATTTGCTAAATGCCAGTGAATACGCCTCTCTACGTTTTGTATCAGCCACTCAAGCACCGCTCTATAAAGCCGAGATCATGAGCCTAAATAAGCAAAACGATGATATTGAATTACGAGGAGGGAAAATATGCTTAACACCACGATCAAAATTTAATTAAAAATAAATTCATGATGAGATATTTTTAAAGTTATTTTTTCAAAAAAAATATTTTTAGTCAATAAAAATATCCAATAGCGATAATACACCCATAAATCAAAGATAAATTTATACAAATATCTTGCCTTGTAGGCATAGACTAGATTTCTCTTATATTTTCAAAAAGAGCAGTTTGGCTTTTTAGATAATGAGGCATACTTTTGGCTAAATTTGTGGTGATTTTCTAAATCAAACAGTTTTATGATTAAATTCAATTTTTTTTCATTTTTTTTTGTTATAAAGTAACATGATAAATTTTCTTTTCTGGTCTATAGGTACTAAGTAGGTAATCAATGGCGCTTTCAAGTTTTGGTAAAATTCTCACCGTATTGGATTTATTCTCGGTGTCACGCCCCGTGATTAATGTTGATATTATTTGTGAAGAATTAAATCTATCAAGACCAACAAGTTATAGATATTTAAAAGAACTCGTTTCAGCAGATATTTTACAGCGCTTGAGTGGTACATCAGGAGACTATACCTTAGGTCCTAAAATTGCAGTGATGGATTATATTTCTAGAACGACTGATCCTTTAGTCCAAATCAGCAAACCTTTTATGCAGGAAATTTCTGAACGCACCGAACTGTGCTGCCTACTCACCCAATTGAATGATCATTATTGTATTGATGTGCATCATGAAGTTTATCGCGATGAAACCTTGCTCACCTATGGTCGTGGCTGCCCTCGTCCTGTCTATATGGGTTCATCACCGAAAGTCATCATGGCGCATTTATCAAAACAGCATATTCAAAATTACTACACTCGCTTTCAGACACAACTTGCAGAAGTTGGCTTTGCGGAGAACGAAGATATTTTTATTCAAAAAATGAAGAAAATCAAAAAACAAGGTTACTATTTTTCTCAAGGTGAGCTTGATCCCAATGTGTCTGGCTTGTCAATTCCCATTAAGTTTTCAAGCAAAGAAGCACCTTTGGCTTTAACTGTTTTAGCCTCAAAAAATCGCTTTGATTTTTTAAATTTGCAAAAGTTAATTGAAACGTTACAAGACTCGGCTGAACAAATCGAAAAACGCTATCAAGCCTTGTCTGAAAATGATCAATTGTCTGAATTAAATCCAACTCCGAAGCATTTTCAAGTCAACATTCAAGGTTCTATTTGATAATCGAAAGAAATTTTACAATTTATAAGATTGTAAAATCACCATAATTCTCATAATATGATTTTGTTCTCCAGCAGTTTATCAAGTTAGCGAAATTATTTTTACGGAAATAATTCGCACTCAGAGGGATGCCAGTTGATGTGTCATGAACTGGCATTTTTTATGTCTGTACTAAAACTCATCTGTGCTAAGCATGTCGAAATTTACCTTGTAGACTTTGAAAATCAATTTTGGGTAATTGGCGATTTAGATCATTTGGTGAATAATTCCAACAAGCAATAACAACAGCACCTATAAAATTTCGGAAAATACAACTCATGAATATTTTGATTGTCCATGCTCATCCTGAGCCACTTTCTTTTACCAATTCCCTTAAAAACACTGCGATTGACGTATTACAAAAACTTGGACATGAGGTTGAAGTTTCTGATTTATATGCCATGGGTTTTAATCCTGTGGCATCTGCTGCGGATTTTACTGAACGTGGTAATCCTGATTATTTAAATTATGCTTTGGAACAGCGTCATGCCAGTAAACATCATGTTTTGGCAGATGACATTCAAACTGAGATTGAAAAAGTTCAAAAAGCAGATCTCTTGATTTTAAATTTCCCCATGTATTGGATGTCGATGCCTGCCCTATTAAAAGGTTGGATTGATCGGGTATTTGTGTCAGGTATTTTTTATGGCGGTAAACGTTTTTATAATCATGGCGGCATGGCAGGTAAAAAGGCGATGTTATGTTTCACATTAGGGGGGCGTGATCATATGTTTGGAGAAACTGCGATTCATGGTGCAATGGAAAATATCTTGATTCCGATCCAACGTGGTACTTTGGCTTATGTTGGTTATGAGGTTTTACCGCCATTTATTGCTTATCATGTACCGTATATTTCACAGGAAGCGCGTGAGCAGATGTTGGTCGATTATCGTCAGCATTTACATAATATTGAGCATTTACAACCGATTGAGTTTGCAACTTTAGAACAGTTTGATGACAAGCTTTATCCATTGGCAAAGGGATAAATTTATAACTCAACTTAAGTGAAATACCTCTCTTTTTATAAGAGAGGTTTTTAGATCATTTGAACATTTCACTTTAAATTAATTTGCATAAAAATATCGAAAAGTTAAATTAATCCTCGGTTGTAAAACCTTGGTGGTTTTTGCTAAACAATGTTTCCAATACTGCTGTGTCTGCCCTCGCATGACAATCAATTGTCCACGCTGTAACTGTAAATCGACCTTTGCAGCGGTGGTTTTATGCTTAAAACTAAACTTTCGGGTTGCACCAAAACTTAAAGAGGCAATCACTGTTTCTAAACCACGCTCAGCCATAAAAACAGGCTCATCATCACTGTGCCATCCCATGCCTTGTGTGCCATCATCATATAAATTGGCTAAACAAGTATTAAATGGATGCCCAACCAGCTTCTCAATATGTTGTTTGAGCCGAAATAATGCAGGCTGCCAAATTTGAGCTTGTTTCACCATGCCTGAGTAACGATATTGATAATGCTCATCGCCATACCATGCAACTTTACGTTCCGTTTGGTGATATTGCCCCAAAATAAACACTTCATCCTGTTGCCACGCCAAATGCTGTAAAAAGTAATTTAAATATTTTTGGCTCTGTTCATCATTCAGGATTAAGCCATAATCTTTTACGATGCCGTCATAAGGTAAAACATTTTCATTTTCTTCAGGCTGAAATAGATCTAGATTCATCGCTATTAACCCTATTTTATTATTATATTTTAATGCAATTTCCTTATTCACAATTCAAAACATTGTAGAAGCTTGTGACAAAATGATTTCAGAATTAGACTAAAATCAGCTTCCCAATAAAAACAAGTGTCTATGAATCTTTGGCAGTTATTTCAAAAATTACGTCCTTTTGTCAGTCCCTATCGTTGGTTAGTCATTGCGACATTGCTTTTGACGCTGATTGGCTCACTCACTGCTCAGGTGAATGCCCTCACTTTGCAATACGCAATTGATAGCATCAATAAATTAGTTGAGGCAGGACAAGGACTTAATGCAGGCTGGCATATTCTGATCACTATCACAGTCATTTTATTAGGTAAAGAAATTATTAGTGCAATTGTACAGTTTGGGCAAAAATTTTATGGGGAAAAGCTGCGAATTTTAGTATCACAAGATTTGGCACAAGGTATTATTGAAAAGTTTCTGACTTATCGTTTGGCTTTTTTTAACGATGATAATAACCAAGCAGGTAAATTACAGACCCGTATTGATCGAGGGATTGGCTCACTGACTCGTTTGGTACAAATATTTTTTATTGATATTTTACCGCTATTTACCAGTGCAATTGTCGCTTTGGGACTGATGTACTACGCCAACTTTTGGGTGGGTTTGGTGGCAACCGCAATTGTACCGATTTACTTTTGGCTGACCTATAAACAAGCGCAAAAACTGGGTGGCTGGCGCAGAAATTTACGTGATGGACGAGAAAAGAAAAGTCAGGGCATTTTAGGCATTATCAACTCGATTACCGTGATCAAGTCCTTTAATCGTGAAGCGATTGAGGCGGAAAAGCAGCTCAAACTACAAAAAGAACTCACTGAAAACCAAATGCATACCCGTCAAACCAGTTTTATATTTGACGGTTTAAAAACGTTTATTGAGCAAATTGGTATTGTATTGATCATTATCCTGACCGCTTATTTTGTCTTGGATGGGCAAATGAGTATCGGCATGATCATGTACCATGTGTTGTTGTTTAATAATGTGTCCGCGCCAATTCGTTCATTGCATCGGATTTATGATGAAGTGAATGATGCAATGATTTATTCAGAAAGCTTCTTCAAAATCCTTGAAGCTGATCATGAAATTGAATCAAGCGGTTCACTAAAACCGCAAATTCAAGGCAAATTTTCTTTGGAAAATGTCAACTTCAGCTATCCAAACGGACATCAAGCACTATACGATATTAACATGACCATTCAACCCAATAAAATTACCGCTTTGGTTGGTTTATCGGGTGCAGGTAAGTCAACTTTGATCAGTTTATTGGATAAATTTTATGTGCCTGAATCGGGCTGTATTCGGTTGGATGGGATTGATTTAGAGGATATTGATACACAATACTTACGTGATCATATCGGTTTGGTATTACAAAAAAATCATATTTTCCAAGGCTCTATTTTTGACAATATCCGTTATGGCAAAACCGATGCAACACTTGAAGATGTGATGAATGCAGCGAAAAAAGCATCTATTCATGAGCAGATTTTAAAGCTGCCGCATGCTTACGATGCCGATGCCTTGATGCTGTCAGGTGGGCAACAACAACGCATCGCCTTAGCACGGATGTTCTTGAAAAATCCACCGATTATTTTTCTTGATGAGCCAACTGCAAGTTTGGATGCCATTGCCGCTGAACAAATTAAGCAGAGTTTGGATGAGATCAAACAAGGGCGGACAGTGATTATTATTTCACACAGTTTATCGCAAATTATTGATGCGGATTATACCTATGTCATGAAAGAGGGACGTATTGCAGAACATGGCGAGCATGATGATTTGTATCATCAAGATGGTGTGTATAAAGAGATTTTTGATGCGATGGCAAAGAGTTTAAATATTGAAAAAATCGCCAAGACTTTTGAAGATGATGCAGAGGAAGAAACGCATAGTTAGAGATTATTTTCATATAAATAGCACAATATTCGAGATCAAAAATGATGTTGAGTGACTTTACACGATTGGATGATTCTAAAAATATGCTTGAATGGTTTTCAGAAAATCCATATCAAGACATTCTTGATTCTGTTGAGGATATGTTTGTTCAGCAATCTGCAAGTACACAACTCCTAGAGTTCAAAATCAGCAGTGAACCTGAATGGCTTACAGGTGGAAGATCAAGTGAGGATCCAAATAAAATCATCTTAGTTCGCAGTGGATTTGCTGCTCATTGTGATTTTTCACTGAAAGATGACAGTAGAATATATGATTTAACAGGTATTTTTACATGGGTTGCCACACATTTAGATCAAATTCCAATCACTAAAATGTGGATGGATTTAGATGGGGATATGCAAACTTTTGGAAAAAATGGCGTATTGGCTGAAAGGATTTATGCACTGGACTAAAAAATAGCTCTGTTAAAAAGCCCTTATTTCTAGAAATAAAGGCTTTTTAAATCTGCAATCTATAAGATGATTAAGGCTGTTTTAAATACGGCCAAGCTGCTTTTAAGTAAATAAACATCGACCACAACGTAAGGATGACTGCGGTATACAATAACGCATAAGCAACCAATTCAAGCGGCTGCCAATTCAATAAAAATACTGTGATCGCAATCATCTGAAAAGCGGTTTTGTATTTACCCACCGTTGAAACAGCAACGTTGGTACGTGCACCTAATTCTGCCATCCACTCACGCAGTGCAGACACGGTTATTTCACGGGAAATAATTACAATCGCCGCAAATGCCATCGCAATACTCGGTTTCCATTGCACTAAAACGATTAAAGCTGCAGCTACCATCAACTTATCTGCCACTGGGTCTAAAAAGCGTCCAAATGCAGAAGTTTGATTTAAAGTTCTAGCCAAATAACCATCAAACCAATCTGTCACCGCAGCAATCACAAAAATTGCAGTAAGAATAACATGACGTGTCATGCTACCTTCATGCCCACCGACCCCAATCGCAGGTGGCCAATATGCAATGATTAAAAATACAGGTATTAACGCAATACGTGCCAGCGTCAAGATATTTGGAATATTCAGGATACGACCTGTAGTCATAGACACCGCCAGTAAGTCCCCTATTTGCCTATGAATAAGGCAAACGATCATGTAGAGTGAAGCTCTATTTGTGCTAATACTTTAAACGATTCACATGAAACTGTCGACTAGACAAATACTGTAACAGTTTGTCTTGCTATCGCAATCAGGCGATTTTCTTGATCCCATAAGTAACTATGTTCAGTTGCATAACCATGCTCAGCATGATCTGTGATCACTTGATATTTAAACCAATCATGCAGTTGGTGTTGCAACGGATGAATGAACGTCACCTGCCAAGTTAAACTACTGGCAGGGGCAGGCTGTTTAAACATAGGCAATACGCCTGGTGGCCAAACATCCATTAGGTTCACAATATCAGCAAGGGTCATGCTGCGTTGTGTATGTCGTTCAGGGTCAAAACGACACCAACCCGCAAAATCAGGTTGTTTACTGGCTGTAATCGGATAACTGCCATGTGTCCAAGCCAGTTGGAAATTTTGTACACATTCAGGAAATGGTAAGTACTTCGGAACAATATGGATCTGATCTAATGTTGGAAAATCAGGTATTTGTGGTTGTAAAGCCACCTGAATCTGTGACTCTCGTTGACTGCCAAAACTGGCAATTAAAATACTTTGTACTGCATCATTTTGCCAAAGCCGAACTTCAATGCTGGTGACAGATTTACCTTGACGTAAAATTTCAGCACTTAACCTTACAGGTGCTTGTTCCACAGGTCCAACAAAAGTGATGCTACAGCTTAATAGCTTTTTCAATGGATCGTTGATCGTGACTGTGGCTTTATGAATCAACATGCCCGCAACCAAACCACCAAAAATGGTGCGCCCTTGTAACCATCCTGCTGGTAATTCAATCCATTCTTGCTGTTCGATCTGAGTAAATAAATCCTTTAATGGCATGATCATTCTCATTACATTTTTATTGCTAGACATCTTGCCTATTTAAACTTTAGTTGTGAATGATCAATGACTGTGGAGTCAATGCACTTTATGGCAAATCATTTTTACAATGGTTCTAAATTCAAAATTAAATATTAAGCCTAAGTACACACATACTCAGTATGTACAACACATTCATCCTTACAAGCAAAGGATGAATCGATATGACACAATCATTCACTGCTATTCGCTTCTTAAATGCATCTAATGATCGATAAGTATGACAACTTTACTCATGCAAAACTTTATAAATCGTTCTCGCCATAACTTCGCCTAAGCCTGGAACAAGCTTTAGATCATTTTCGGAGGCTTTTAACACGCCCTGAATCCCACCAAAATGGGTCAACAAATCTCGACGACGCTTTGGCCCCAATCCAGGAATCGCTTCCAATACTGAGCCACCACGACGTTTGTCGCGTTTCGCCCGATGACGTGTAATCGCAAAACGATGCGCTTCATCACGGATTTGTTGAATCAAATGCAAGGCTTTATTGTCCTCAGGCAATTGAATTTTTGTGCCGTCGGTAAAATGCAATGTTTCTAGACCGGGTTTACGTCCCTCGCCTTTGGAAACTCCAAGCATAAAAGCGTCTAAACCAAGATCTTGCATGACTTCCATTGCCATGTGTAACTGTCCTTTCCCACCATCAATTAAAAGCAAGTCAGGCAACATGGCTTTCTTATAACGTCGGGTTAAGGCTTGGCGCATTGCGGCATAATCATCGCCTGCGGTAATGTCATTGATTGCAAACTGACGATAATCCCGCTTCCTTGCCCCCCCTGCATCAAAGACCACACAAGACGCAATCGTCGCCTCACCCATGGTATGGGAAATGTCAAAACACTCAATGCTATCAATTGGACGGGCGCAGACTTTTTCAAGTTGATGAAAACGTTCATTCAACTCTAAATGATTGGCTAATTTACCTTTAATGGCATGCTGAACATTCATTTCAGCAAGTTCTAACCATTCTGCACGTGTTTCTCGAACATTGGGTTTGATTTGAATTTTCTTCTCAAATTGTTGCTGAAATGCCGCCTCTATTTCTTTTCTATTGGGCAAGTCGACATTAATAATCAACTCATTTGGTACTTCATCGGCGACTTGGAAATAAAAATTTGCCATAAAATCAGATAACATTTGCCCAAGATCATCGCCTAGCATGTCTGGAAAATAACTTTTCCCACCCAACATTTTTCCGTTACGTACATGCATGATCTGGACGCAGGTTACTCCAGCTTGATAGGCAATCGCCAAAATATCTGCTTCGCCTTTGACTTTATAAATCGCTTGCTGTGCTTGTACATCACGCAATAACGCCATACGGTCACGATAAAATACTGCTTTTTCAAACTCTAATTTTTCAGCAGCTTGTTCCATCTTTTGAATTAATTCTTGGTTCAGCTCTTTGGTGTCACCATTTAAAAAACGAATCGAATTTTTGACATCTTCTTGATACTCTTCAGGGCTGATGAATCCAACACAAGGTGCAGTACAACGTTTGATTTGGTACTGTAAACATGGGCGCTTACGCTGCGAAAAATAGCTATTTTCACACTGGCGTACGTTAAATAATTTTTGTAAAACCAATAAGGTATCTCGAGCATTATAAGCACTCGGATAAGGTCCAAAAAATTTACCGGTTTGATGTTTACCTTTGCCACGTCCTGATGCGATGCGTGGATAAGGCTGATCCGCAGAAACGAAAATATAAACGTAAGACTTATCGTCTCGAAGCATAATATTGTAAGGTGGGCGATGCAGTTTAATTAGATTTTGTTCAAGTAATAATGCTTCAGTTTCAGAACGCACCACCAAAGTTTCAATATCATAAATTCGAGCAACCAACGCCTGTGTTTTGGGATGCTCTATCGTTTTGACAAAATAACTGGACACACGATTTTTGAGATTTTTGGCTTTGCCAACATATAACAACTCGCCCTCTTTGCCCAGCATTTTATAAACGCCTGGCAAAGTAGTCATATTGGCTAAAATCTTTTCGATATTTTCTCGTGCGTTTTCGTTCACTGTCTGCTTTTTAAACTTTGGAATATATCAGGATGATGTCGTCTGATCATCCTTTTTTCAAGTCTAAGAAAGTGAATTTTAATCTTCAAAAGCTATGAAACTGGTGTATTTAATTTTTCAAAAGGTTTGTTTACCACTTTGTAAGCAGTCTCATTCATCAAATCACACTTTAACTCACTTGTATTAGGTACTTTATTTTCATGACTTGCATAATAAAGTCCCCAGTAATCTTTACCCTCTATGGTCAACTTCGTATTTGGAAAGTCGGTTAAATCTTTATAACGAATCCATGCAACTTTATTCCAAGTCCCTGTATGCTCAACCTCCGCTTGCGTAAATAGTTCAGAATAATCAGAGCTCATATTAAATTGAATATAGTCTTGATTACTCCTCGAAGATAGCAATTGCCAACACATTGAACCTTTTGAAAAGATATCAGCATCCGTTAAGTCTTTAATGCCTAAGAGCCCTGCTAAAATTAAACCACCTGTACTACTGTACATAATCCGTACAGGATTATTGGCATCGTCACGAATCGCTCGACCCGAGACATCAATTTGTTTATACATTTTTGTCAAAATCAACGGCTTTTTAGGATCAAAATTACTCACCGAATATTGTAATTTTTCACCATCAAACGAGGCATTTTCACCCAAAATATACGTTTTTTCATCTATTTGAGGGGGTGAAGTTGTAGAAAGTCCATCCGCTGTCGCATAGTTTTTAGCAATTCCTTCTGTTGATTCATTTTGAACTAAGAGCTTTTTATCTCCATCTAAATGGTACTTTTTAAAACCTATGCCTATTCCTGAACCATTATCAACAAAAGCATACAACATATTTGGTGCATTCTGTTGATTCGCTTGGTCATCTGAGGCATCAGAACCACCTCCACATGCGGTTAATATGAACGAGCTGGTTGCGATCAATACTATTTTTCTCATTATTTGTTCCACATCACTTATTTTTTTAAACATTATTAATGACTATTCTACGCTATAGGTAAAAAATCTAACAAATTAAAGTGTTCCTTGTAACGATCATCTGATTGTTAAAAGCTATTAGTATCAAAAAATAATTTTGCTATGCTGAGCATGTCGATTGCTCCTAGGTTCAACGCTGAATGACTATTGAAAATGCTGCTATCCATTTCGTCAAATCAACCCTGTCAAACCAAACTCAGTCTGAAAAAAATCATTTGATGGGACAACCGCGTTTTCATTTTGAACCTCAAACTGTCATGCAACATTTACGTCAAAAAATTATTGGACAAGATGCAGCACTGAATGAAATAGAAAAAATGTTACACGTGGTCAAAGCAGACTTTTCTGCACCAGACAAACCACTTTCAGTGACGCTGCTACTTGGACCTACAGGCGTAGGAAAAACCGAAACGGTGCGCTTAATTGCCGAAGCAATCTATGGTCGCCCTGATGCTTTTTGCCGAATCGACATGAACACTTTAGCACAAGAGCATTATGCAGCAGCAATCACAGGCGCACCTCCGGGTTATGTCGGCTCCAAAGAAGGTCATAGTTTATTTGATGAAACTGCCATTGCGGGATCACATACTCGCCCTGGAATTATGCTGTTCGATGAACTTGAAAAAGCATCTACCGAAGTGATTCGTGGTGTAATGAATATTTTAGATACCGGAAAATTGACTTTAACCGCAGGTACCAAAAGCATTGATTTTCGTAATTGCATGATCTTTATGACCAGCAATGTTGGGGCACACGCAGCACAGCACTATTTAGAAAAATTACAATTTTTACCGAAGAAATTACAGGATATTTGTTTAAAACGAGTATCGACCCAAACAGTGATTGAAAAGATGATGTATCGTAAATTTGATCCTGAGTTTTTAAATCGGATTGATCGCACTTTACATTACCAAGCCATTCAAGCAGATACCTTACCTCAGCTCGTTGAGATTGAACTCGCAAAACTGAATCAACGTTTGCAACATCAAAAACGCAGTGTGATGCTCACAGAATCAGCAAAAGCTTATTTTTATCAAAAGCATGATATTCGTTTTGGCGCACGTCATTTAGCTCGCAAAATGCGAACTGAGCTTGAACCGATTTTAGCGATTTATTTTTTAAAGCATCCTGAAAAAATGATCCTCAATATAGATGCTGATACAGAAAAATTACTGTTAAAAGACTAAGTCGCTGATAATTTAAAATCGCTTTTTGGATATTTTATAAACAATCCTATGCTAAAAAACGCTCCATTGTTGATGAAAGTTGAATTTCTTCAGTCTATTCCTAATGATTTTCCTTTTTACATCTCTACCCACTCCACTTTAAAAAAACATTACCATTTTTTGCAAGCACCAATCAATATTATTTACTCAAAGAATTGATTGATTCAAAAGGCGATTTTTTAAAAAGTATCTTAAACAGCTCACATTAAAGATAAACAACAAAAAGCGTAGATTGATCGTTTGCAGAGAAATATTTATTTAAAAACATTCTACACAGCCACTTCTATCTTTGAGTTTTTCTGCTGCAATGCTTGATAAAACTTTTGCGGGTTTCGAGGAGAAACTAAAATATATTTGGATTTACCCTCGTTTAAATATTCAATTTTTAAACGATTTAAAGACAATGCAGGAGAAGAAATAGAATGATTCGTTTTACTTATTTTTTCAATATTTACGATAGGAACCCTCCATTTGAACAACAGACAATGAATGGTTAAAGTATTTTCGCCCACGACATAACGTGTATTCAATATAGGCCACCATAGCACTGCAATGGTTATGATATATACTGCGGTATGTTCGGTATATTCTTGCATCGTCCCCTTTGCATACATGGTCACCAAAAGCTGTAATAACAGTCCCGTCATGGCAATAATAAAACCTAAAACCCACCAATCAATTTTACTTCGAAATGTCTGCATGTTGTTTTGCTCTATTCGCATCATCAAATATTTAGTACTGCTATTCTAGCCAAATCCCTTAATATTTTCATGGATTTATTTCAATTCACCTACATTGTTTAAAATAGAAAAAAATGCCCTTTCGGGCATCTTAATCACATGCTCTTGAAGACTTAATTCTTTAAATAACGCTCAAAAATTTCAGAGAAATCGTAATTTTCAATTTCTTTAATACGTTGATTCGCATACTCTTCAACTTGGTGTGAGGTCTGATTGATAATTTCTGGTAAATTTAAAATCACCTGTTCACTCAGCTCACGTAGATTAAACATTTTCTGCACATTTTCGTTGCTTTGCAGCAAGATATTACGCTTACGATTGATCTCTCGACAGGTTTCACCAATTGTAAATAAAGCCTTATACAAATCACGAATTTTTTCGATTTGTTTTTTATCAATATCAATCGAGAAAGTTTGCTCACCCAATTGAAATTTGATTTCTGCATCCAAATCAACTGTGCCCGCCGTTTCAAGCAATACATTTTTGATCGGATGATGTTTATATAAATAACGATATAGCATGCGTTTTTTGCTCATAGCACTTTTACCATCTAAATGCATAAACGCAACATTGGTAAAACAATATTCATCCGTTTTACTTTTGATCACAAAGAAAATTTTTTCATTGTCTTCATGAAAAATATAATCATCAATATCGGTTTTATTAAACTCATGTGGTTCAACAATGACTCCAATATCACTTGTTCCCATGACTTCAGAGGCTAAATTTTTAAACATCTAGAGATTCCATCTTATTGCTTTGTCTTAAAAATTTAGCAGTTTTACATGCTCACTCAAGTTGATAATTGTTATTCATTTATGTTGAATCCGCCATTCATAAAAAAACGCCTTGACAGGCGTTTCAATCATAAAAATGAATTTAGTCAAAAACATAAGGTCGAATAAAAATGAGGAAGAATAGTCCTAACATCAGAAACCATTTTAGAAAGTAGTACAGTGAGCGATTCGTTTTTTTCAATGCTTTGGCTTTAATTCGAACTTGATAAACATAACCAAAGACTTTGTTTAAGCCACCAGTTTGATCACCTGCTTCATTAGGTGAGCTTGCCGCAGTCATGACTTTTTTGCCAAACCAATGATTAAAAGCTTCCATCCAACCTGCAGTTAATGGTCGCTCAACATCTGCAAAGAAAATGATACGATTTTGATCGGTTTTATTTTCAGCATAATGAATATAAGTTTCATCAAATACTACACTTTCACCATCACGCCATGAATACTTTTGACCATCTACATCAATAAAACAACGATCATCGTTTGGAGTCATTAAACCTAAATGGTAACGCAATGAGCCTGCATATGGATCACGATGACGTACTAAACGACTGTCTGGTGCCAGTTCCGTAAACATAGCGGCTTTAATAGTGGGTAATGTTTTCAATAATGCTGTAGTTTTAGGGCAGAGTTCTGACGCAGATGGATGTGCTGAGTCATACCATTTCAGATAAAAACGCTTCCAACCTGTTTTAAAAAATGAGTTAAAACCTAGATCATCATAGCTACTTGAAGCCTTAATACCACCTTGAGCATACAGGGCTTGTGCTTCATCTCGAATCATTTCCCAATTTTCATCTAATACTTTCAAATCTTGAAAATATTGGGTGTCGATATAGGGTTGATTCGGTACTTTCGAAAACATATACATTAGAAAGTTAATTGGTGCGAGCAGCGTAGAATGGTCAAAAAATTGCCGATAAAACGAATGACGCACTGTTCCGCGATTTTGAATATATAGCGCTGAAATCACAAAAATCGCCAATATGATCCATTTAATCATAAGGTACTCTTTTCAAATATTCAGGGGAGTCTTTCATTATAAACCAAGACAGGAGTTCAAAATATTAAACTCAAGGTATATAAATTCTAGCAAAACTAAAACATTAAAATTCAGTTATTTTCTCATAAAAAGAGATTTATCAGTAAGAAAATATGATTAATATTAAACAATTAAAGCTAACAATACAGAATAATTTTAAGGATCAAAATTTATCAGAAATAATTTAGGTTACATATGATGTAGTACACTGTTATCTCTTGGTAATATTTTTTGTTGCCTGTATTGACCTAAATGACCAGTTTACCACTGCAATAAGTACAATACAAAGTTACAAAAATGATTAAACTCCGCTCAAAAAATAAAATAAATATCAATTAAAAACAAAGTCTTAAATTGTAAAAACCCCATCCGCTTTTACTCTAGGCATGCATTACTTATAGCACATTATAAAAAAATTCATGACCCTTGCGTCACGGCTTGATACAACTTGTTAGGTTATTTTTGGATATAGTTATCGTAAGATTAGAGAAGTCGAAATGTGTGTAGAAAAAATACACATGCACTTCAAAACATCAACTTAGAAGTCCTCCAAAAAAAGGAGATCAGGGCATGATCCACGCTGGCAATGCCATTACCGTCCAAATGCTTTCGGACGGAATTGCAGAATTCCGCTTTGACTTACAAGGTGAGTCGGTTAACAAATTCAACCGTGCAACGCTTGAAGACTTTAAAGCTGCTATCGAAGCTGTAAAAAATAACAGCGAAATAAAAGGCTTAATCGTAACAAGTGGCAAATCTACATTTATCGTCGGTGCAGACATCACTGAGTTTGGTGAAAACTTTGCACAAGGCGAACAAGCGATTGTCGATTGGGCAATGCCTGTACACGACATTTTCAATGCTTTTGAAGATTTAGAAATTCCTAAAGTTGCTGCAATCAATGGCATCGCATTAGGCGGTGGTTTTGAAATGTGCCTCGTGTGTGACTACCGTGTCATGTCTGAAGCTGCAACTGTAGGCTTACCTGAAGTTAAACTCGGGATCATTCCTGGTTTCGGTGGTACAGTCCGTTTAAGTCGTGTGATCGGTATCGACAATGCGGTTGAGTGGATTGCAACATCTGCGAACAAACGTCCTGAGGCTGCACTCAAAGATGGTGCTGTAGACGCGGTTGTTGCTGCCGATAAACTACAAGAAGCTGCGATTGACCTTGTAAAACAAGCAATCTCTGGTCGTTTAGACTGGAAAGCAAAACGTCAAGAAAAATTAGAGCCTGTTAAACTTGACATGCTTGAACAAATGATGGCGTTTAACTCATCTAAAGGTGTGGTTCTTGCGAAAGCAAATCCTGCTCAATACCCTGCGCCGAAACTTCTCCTTGATTCACTTCAAGCAGGTGTCAGCCAAAAACGTGATGAAGCGTTAAAAGCTGAAGCTGAAGCATTTGCTAAAGCTGCGGTAACGCCACAAGCAGGTGCATTGATTGGTTTATTCATCAATGACCAAGTTGTGAAAAAAGCATCGAAAAAACATGAAAAAGGTGCGCATCCTGTAAACCAAGCGGCTGTTCTAGGTGCTGGTATCATGGGTGGCGGTATTGCTTACCAAGCGGCGAGCAAAGGCACACCAATCATCATGAAAGACATCGGTAACCCACAACTTGCATTAGGTATGTCTGAAGCGAACAAATTGTTGACTAAACAAGTTGAACGTAAAAAGATGACCCCTGCAAAAATGGGTGAAACGCTTGCACGTATCCGTCCAACTTTAAGCTATGATGAGTTTAAAGAAGTGGACATCGTGATTGAGGCAGTCACTGAAAATCCAAAAATCAAAGAAGCTGTATTGAAAGATACTGAAAGCAAAGTACGTGATAACACGATCATTGCATCTAACACGTCGACGATTTCAATTACGCGTCTTGCAAATGCATTGGCTCGTCCTGAAAACTTCGTCGGTATGCACTTCTTTAACCCAGTGCACATGATGCCACTTGTAGAAGTCATCCGTGGTGAGAAGACTTCTGAAGAAGCAATCGCAACCACTGTTGTTTTAGCGCAAAAAATGGGTAAAACACCAATCGTAGTGAATGACTGCCCAGGCTTCCTTGTAAACCGTGTCTTGTTCCCTTACTTCGGTGCGTTTGACCTTCTTTTGAAAGACGGTGCAGACTTCCAGCAAGTGGATAAAGTGATGGAAAAATTCGGCTGGCCAATGGGTCCTGCATACCTCATCGATGTGGTTGGTATCGACACAGGTGTACACGGCGCAGAAGTGATGGCAGAAGGTTTCCCTGACCGTATGAAGCCAGACTTCAAAGGTGCGATCGATATCATGTATGAAAACAAACGTCTTGGTCAAAAAAATGACGTTGGTTTCTACAAATATGAGTTAGATCGTAAAGGTAAAAAAGCCAAAGTAGTTGATCCAACTGCGTACGAGCTTGTTGCATCTATGGCGACAACTGCAAAACACGAGTTTGATGCTCAAGAAATCATTGACCGTATGATGCTTGCTTTCTGTAACGAAACTGTTCGTTGCTTAGAAGACAACATCGTATCTACTGCTTCTGAAGCAGATATGGCAATGATCATGGGTGTAGGTTTCCCTCCATTCCGTGGTGGTCCATGCCGTTACATCGACCAAACTGGTGTTGCTGAATATGTTGCGCTTTGCGACAAATATGCACACTTAGGTAAGGCTTATGAAGCGCCACAAATGTTGCGTGACATGGCTGCTAACAACAAAAAATTCTACGGTTAAGGAGCAACGTGAATGGCTACTTTAAATCCACGTGACGTTGTCATCGTTGATGGCGTACGTTCTGCAATGGGTAAAACCAAAAACGGTATGTTCCGTAATGTACGTGCTGATAGTATGTCTGCTGAACTCGTACGTGCTTTAGTTGCTCGTAACCAGTTTGATGTCAATGAAGTTGAAGATGTCGTTTGGGGCTGTGTAAACCAAACTTTAGAGCAAGGGATGAACATTGCTCGTAACATCGTGCTTTTAGCGGATCTTCCTAAAACTGTTGGCGGTCAAACGGTTAACCGTCTATGCGGTTCATCTATGCAAGCAATCCACACAGCTGCTGCTCAGATCGCAACTAACCAAGGTGATATTTTCATCATCGGTGGTGTAGAGCATATGGGTCACGTAGGCATGATGCACGGCATTGACCTGAATCCAGAAGCATCTAAGCACTATGCCAAAGCATCGAACATGATGGGCTTAACTGCTGAAATGTTAGGTCGTATGAATGGCATTAGCCGCGAAGAGCAAGACAAGTTTGGTGTTGAATCTCACGTTCGTGCTTGGACTGCAACGCAAGAAGGTCGTTTTAAAAATGAAATCGTGGGTATTGAAGGTCATGATGCGAATGGCTTCAAAATCCTGTGCGATGTGGATGAAGTGATTCGCCCAGATGCAAACTTAGCTGCATTTGAAGCGTTACGTCCTGTGTTTGATCCGAAAGGCGGTACAGTAACAGCTGCAACTTCTTCAGCTTTGTCTGATGGTGCATCTGCAATGTTGCTCATGTCTGCTGAACGTGCACAAGCTTTAGGTCTTAAGCCTCGTGCTGTGATTCGCTCTATGGCAATTGCAGGTTGTGACGCTGCGATCATGGGTTATGGTCCTGTTCCTGCAACGCAAAAAGCACTTAAACGTGCTGGCTTGAGTATGGATGACATCCAAACTATCGAGTTAAACGAAGCGTTTGCTGCGCAAGGTCTTTCTGTCATGAAAGGTCTTAATATTTATGACAAGCAAGACATCATCAATCACAATGGTGGTGCTATTGCTTTAGGTCACCCACTGGGCTGTTCTGGTGCGCGTATCACAACAACTTTATTGAACGTGATGGAACAACAAGATACGCAAATTGGTCTTGCGACCATGTGTATTGGTCTTGGTCAAGGGATCGCGACAATTATCGAACGTGTTTAATTCTTAATTAAATACTGAGATATAAAGAAACCCCGCTGAGTGCGGGGTTTTTTAAATCACGGTAAAACCATCATCATGAAAAGGTTCAAAGCCTTCAGGCCATAAAGTTTTCATTTCACACAAGATTCGAAATTGAGAAGGTGCATCATGATTCACTTTGACTACTGAAAACTCAACGGTTTGATTATTATCAAAGGACAACAATTTTTTTAAATCACGACATAAATAATGTGGTAAATAACCTACCTTAACTTTCTGATCTTTAAGTAGAATCGTAGCATCGGAATCTACACCATTAGAATTATCAAATTGATAATTTAATTCATCTCCTGCACAAATTAGCTTTAAAGACTCCTTTTCATCTACTGTTAGATAATTAATACTACTAATAAAAAATTTTACACAATAATAATTATTATGCTTTTTAGGAATATCAACGATACGAAAATGATCAGTCTTTTTTTCACCACCAGAAATAGCTAATAACTCTAGATAGTCTTTAGAATCAGGAGACAAACCAGACCACTCGAACATACTATCATGTTCGGGTCTACTCTCTGGGATCAATCTATTTTTGAAAAAAGTGAATAACTTCTCTGACTTATATTGTTTCTCCTTATTTTCCATGCTAGGGAAATAAGTAAAATTTTTATGTTCAGCGCCTTTAGTGTAATTAAAGATATATTCAAGTTCAGATTTTTGAGTCAACTTAGCAACTGGATACCACATTCTTGTATCTGCTGTATCCTGCCAAAGTACGAAAACACTTTTCATCATGACATTTTCACCCTAAACATCTTTACTAAACTCTTTATTCAATTGTAATAAATTCTCTTTATTACAAATGATTAATTCCAATGTGAATCTCTTTGCAATATCTGACATTAATTGATCAGGTATTTTATCAATAATACCCCTTATTTGATCAGAATCGATTGATTGCAATTTATCTAACCAAGTTAAAGCAGCCTTCTTCTCTATTAAAGCATATTGCCTAAAAGCTTCAAGTAACTTTAGCCGCTTGCCCGTTAATGGGTCTTGAAATTGTGATTTAGCCTTTCTTACATAATTTGTTACTAGTTGTCCTTTATCTCTACTTTCAAGTCTCAGTTTTCTAGTTTCATCACTCTCATTTCTAGCAAAACCAGCACCATGATCATAACTTGGAGCCAAATGAGTATCACCTTTTGAAGTCATAATCATTCCCCAATTTTCATTATGCCTGTCTTGGTTAGAAATTAGTGCATCAAACATTAGATACCCTACAAAAAAATCACTCGCAGTTTTAATATTCGATAAACTTGAAAAACCTAAAGGCTTTCTCTCAATTTTATCATTCATTACTTTATAAACATGCTCTATATATTGAATATTAGGGTTCTCTACGCCTAATTGTAAAATATGTTCCTGTAGTAACTCATTTCCTGTTGTAAGTGACTCAGAGCGTTGTGCTAAATTCTTATTGATGAAGTTTTTTGTGATAACACCGCGTACCCCTTTATAAATAGCTAATTCATAGTGGGCATGTGGTAGGCTTAATAGTTCAGCAAGTTCACAAGCTATTTTTTCCGCCCAATCTTCACCTAACCGTTCACCTGTACTTGACGTAACACTTTTAAATAAATACTCATCATCCTGATTTACATACCAGAATTTACTCTTAGTACCCAATTGCTCCAAAGAATCTGAATCAAATTCAGAAATATCATATATTGCATATTTAATCTCAACATCTTCCTGCATGATCCCTCTAGATTAATTTTTTAAAGTTAAAAAAAGAAGTAGTTTACGACACAGTTTGTCGTTATAAATAAAATTTCATTCTAATTTTGATTATTAACATAATTTTACTATTTCTCCAAATTAAACAAAAAAGCCAATCAATCGATTGGCTTAAAATTTATCTCAAAACTCCCCTTCAATCTCTTCAGCATTCTGTTTTTTCTTCTGCTCAATCTCTTTATTTAACTTTAAAACATCCTGATACAAAGCATTAAACTGCTTCACTTGAGCATCCTTTTGGAACATGATTTGCCCATTTTCCTTATGCCAATCATTCTCTTTCAATAACACAAACATCTGTTCCGTCTTATCTAAAATTTGCAACTCCACCACAATCAAAGCGCTTTCCTGATCTAACTTTAGATTTTTCTCTAATTTTTCCTGTAAAGGTTGTTGCAACATATGATCAATGTCTAAAGTCTTCACTTTTGCCAAAGCATCTTGCTTATCTGCCAGATTTTGACGTTGATACTGTGTCATGATCCGACGCACCGTTTGTAACATTTGCTCAGTTTCAACGAACTTCTGCTTACGATCAGCATCTAAACGATTCACATCTAAAACGTGATTCCATTTTGCAGCTTCCAAATCCCTTAAATACGTATTACGAGTTTCAATATTATTTAGCCAATAATTTAAAATAAACTCAGACAAAACCTGATAATCCCCACTTAAACGTGCATCATGCACATCCATCGTGACAGGCTTCGACCAATCTTGCGCAACATCATATAAAGTCTGCATTTTTTCAGTCATGACCACATCAAACATTTGCCGTTGTGCCTCACTCTGTTTCAACTGATAATGCTGATAACCCAAATAAGCAACAATCGCTAAAATAACCACAACAACAATGCTCATGATCCGACGCATAAATCTCTCTTTCATAAGGAATAATCATTAGATTAACCTAAATTTTATAAACTGTATAATTTTCATGCACATTTATAGATAAAATAGATAAATCAGTACTCAATCCCAATTCCGTCAATATCTCTCACTAAAAAAGCTTTAAATCCTGAAACGATGAGGCTACCCTCTTACTTAATTAAGCCATTTAAGGAATCCCCATGCGTGTAGATATTTGGTCAGATGTCGTTTGCCCATTTTGTTATATCGGTAAAAAACGCTTAGAAGCCGCAGCACAACAAGCCGAGATCGAACTTGAAATTCATTGGCATAGTTTTGAACTCGATCCTGAAGCTCCAATTCGTCAAGAAATTTCTAACTCTGAGCGCCTTGCACAAAAGTATGGTCGTACATTGGCTGAAGTCGAAGACATGCAACGCAATATTGCAGCGATGGCAAAAGAGGAAGGTATCGAGTTTAATTGGGAAAATGCCAATTCAGGAAATACGTTTAATGCACATCGTATTATTCACCTTGCGCAAAGCAAAGGACTTGGTTCAGAAGCCAAAGAAGCTTTTTTCTATAGCTATATGACACAAGGTTTACCAATTGGTGAGCGGGAAACGATTGAGGATGTCGCTTCACGAATTGGCTTAAATCCTGTTGAAGTCGATGATGTATTGAACTCAGATGAATTTGCAGACTTTGTCAAATTTGACCAAGAAGTTGCGCGTGAACAGCTCAAAGTCACAGGTGTACCTTTCTTTGTATTTGATCAACGTATTGCCCTTGCTGGTGCACAACCACGTGAGGTTTTTATACAAGTACTCGAACAAGCATTATCCACGACGTCAAACCAAGAGCTCGAAAACTCACAAAGCGATATTTGCAATGAGGACAGTTGTGAAATAGTCGATCAAAAATAATCTAACCGTCTATAATCAAAAAAGCCCACAGCATTGTGGGCTTGGCACTCAAGATCATTTTTGACATTGATTCGATTATTCAACCAAGAAACTTACTTTTAAATTCACACGATATTCAGTAATTTTATCCTCTCTTACGATGACTTTTTGTTCGTTGATCCAAGCCCCTTGGACATTTTTTACAGTTTCAGTGACTTTTTGGATACCTGTTTGAATAGCATCTTCAAAACTTTTATTACTGCTTGAGTTTACTTCAACAACTTTTGCTATTGCCATGATTTATACTCACTTTTTATTGGTAAAAACTTATCATAATTGATTATTTTGCTATTTTTAATTCGTTTAAAAAATAAACACTTTTTAGCAACATGATTGTCACATAACTAAAAATATGCCGTCTTTATGTAAAGTTAAATGATGAAACTGTATATTTAGTATGCAATTGATTTTTTTATTAATGTGCTTTTTTTGGTCAGATTACAACAAAATTTTGTTAAATAACAATAACTTTTAAAATAGAGTTTTATAAAAAAATATCGTTAAATCAATTATATTTTTATAATATATATGTAAAATACATTTTCTTATTGCGCCAAAAATGACTTAAATTTGTCAGTTCTCATTATTTGCTTAACTTTGATCCGTATTTTAAAGACTATTCATCGCACGCAAGTTGCTATATTCTATGCGACAGAATTTAGTTAACCAAATTCATGCGCTGTAAGTTTTCTTTTATTTTTCTTATTTTATAAGACTAAAAATCCTCCTTTATGGAGGATTTTTAGTTTCTAAGGTTTTAAAAACAAAAATTGTCCGCTTATTTATTTGTATTCAATTCAATACTTCTCTGCTATTTACAGCTTTGTACATTTTGTTTACGCAGTGCAATTTAGCTTAACCAAAAGGCGGAATAACTTACAGCTAAACTACAGCTTAATCAGTCTATTCCATCTTATGGTAGTTACATCGGTTCATGTGAATAACAATTTCAGCATGAAATTTTTCATCCATTAACGTAGAGAGATATTATGACTGATACAAACCCAAATTCAGAACTATTGACGACAGATTCAAATAATTCTTCCCATACAGAAAATGCCCAGCCCAATAAAAAATCACGTTTCTCACCGACTGTTAAAGGTGCATTAATTGGTGCAGTTGCGGGGAGTATTCTTCCTGTATTTGGCACATTTAGTGGTGCATTGGTGGGTGGTATTGCAGGCAAAGTTTATGAAAAGAAATATTGTCCTCATTCCGCTTAGCTTTTAAAATTTGTACAATCAACCAAACCTCTTCTATCTAAATAGAAGAGGTTTTTTATAGTCTGCATTTCAGTGAAGGTTCTAATTTTGTAATCGACAGGTAAATTGTAAGAAAATATTCATTACTTGCTTGAAAAATCAACTATAATTTCTGTATTCATCCTAATGATCGGACTGAACCCATATTTATATTTTAAATCAAATAGTTGGATACAGAACATTATGGAAAAAATTATATACTCAGTTCCATTTTATAAAAGCTCTATCCTTTTACTTGTTTGTCTAGCGAGTACGTATGGTTATGCGCAAAATACAAACTCAACGACGAGCACAAATACTGCACCAATTTATATCC
The DNA here is from genome assembly GCF_001704615.3 of Acinetobacter defluvii. NCBI lineage: Bacteria > Pseudomonadati > Pseudomonadota > Gammaproteobacteria > Moraxellales > Moraxellaceae > Acinetobacter > Acinetobacter defluvii. Next base: position 329,420 of record NZ_CP029397.2, on the reverse strand, counting down.
CTTCGCCACAGTTTGAAGGTGATTTTAATGTATTAGAATATATTCCAAAGTTATTAGATGCCACGCCTACTGTTTTACCAGAAGAATCGGATGAGCCTATTGTCCCTTCTACACAGCAAACAGAAAATGCCACATGGATGGATCAAAAGCAAAAAGGTGTTCGAAATTGGGCGGATCGAACAGCTACTCGTATGAATAATTGGTTTGGTGAAAGCGATCCAAATGATCCAGCGTCAGCCACTTTACGAATTTTGCTCGATAATCGTTGGAATGAACATGATGGTTATGATATCAAACCGCGTATTCGAGGGAAAATAAAATTACCCGCATTAGAAAATCGTCTGAGTCTGGTTTTTGGTGATGACTCCTTAGACAATGAAATAACAAATAATATTGCCATTACCAATGAAAACCCAAGCGGCAATCCAGATAAATCCGTAGATGGTAAACGTATCCGTGATGACAATAGTTCCATTGCATTACGTTGGTCACAGTTATCGAAGAAATTACCTTTTGATGTAGATGCAGACCTTGGTATTCGCTCTGGTGATGATATTTACGCACGCTTAAAAGCAGAGAAAGACTGGCAACTCAGTCATGATTTCACCTTCCATGCTGAGCAAATTTATCGTTATGGCATCGATAGTGAAAATTATCTACGGACAAATTTAGAATTAACCCATGCGCGTCCTAATCAAGCCTTTTTATCTAATCAATTGAATTTAACCTACGCTGATGAGCAAGATGATGATTTAACTTGGGATAATCGTACTTATCGCCAACATCAATTTTTTAAAGGCAACCGCTTTAACTATGGTATTTATACAGGTGGTTTTTATAATAATGACGATTTGCGTTTAAATAGTTGGGGACCCTTTGTTTCTTGGCGTCAACCTTTAGGACGTGAATGGTTTTATATTCAAGGCGATTTAAACTACTTTAATGATCACCGTGAAGACAAAAGTCATTATTTAAGTACTTTAGTCCGTTTAGAAGCATTATTTTAAAGCGTGATTTTAATGATCTGTGGATAAGTAAAGACTTATCCACTCATGTTTTTATGTTATCCACAATTGTATTTTTTTCATCTAATTTTTCAACAAAAAATAACGCCAGCACATAAAAAAGCCCATCGCTCACGACAGGCTCTTTTTCAGCAGCATTGCTTATTTTAACAATAAATTATTAATACGTTTTACATATTCCGCAGGGTCATCAGGTAAACCACCTTCTGCAATCACCGCTTGATCAAAGATCACGTTGGCAAGATCATCAAATTGTGCTGAACCTTCCAATTTTTTTACCAATGGATGCTCTGGATTAATTTCAAGAATCGGTTTTGACTCCGGAACAGCTTGTCCTGCTTGTTTCAACATACGTATCAATTGTGGAGAAAGCTCACCTTCACTGGTCACTAAACATGCAGGAGAATCCACCAAACGTGTCGTTACACGTACTTCTTTGGTTTTGGCTTTAAGTGAATCAGACAATTTTTCAACGACAGGTTTAAACTGCTCTGCAGCTGCTTCAAGTGCTTTCTTCTCTTCAGCATCTTGTAAATCACCAAGATCAACTGCACCTTTTGCCACGTTTTGCATTGGCGTGCCATCAAACTCATGCACGAACTCCATTGCCCATTCATCCACACGATCTGCCATAAGCAAAACTTCGATGCCTTTTTTACGGAACAATTCCAGTTGTGGTGAGTTTTTCGCTGCTACCAAGCTATCTGCCGTCACGTAATAAATGGCTTTTTGCCCTTCTTTCATACGTGCTTTATAAGCTTCTAGTGAAGTCGACACCTCATCATTGGTCGATGTTGCAAAGCGCAATAATTTTAAAATACGTTCACGATTAGCAAAGTCCTCGCCCAAGCCCTCTTTAATTACTGAACCAAATTCAGCATAGAAGGTTTTGAATTTCTCTTGGTCTTTTTCATCTTCTGATTTTGCCAACCCATCCAACATGGTGAGAATACGGCGAGTATTTCCTTCACGAATGGTTTTAACATCACGACTTTCTTGTAAAAGTTCACGGCTAACGTTAAGCGGAAGATCCGCACTATCGACCACACCTTGTACGAAACGCAAATAATTTGGAATCAAGTTATCCGCATCATCCATAATAAAAACACGTTTTACATAGAGTTTAATGCCTGCTTTGGCTTCACGTGTGAAAATATTACCTGGTGCTTTGCTCGGCACATAAAGCAATTGCGTATATTCCGTACTACCTTCGACACGGTTATGCGCCCATGCCAGAGGTGCTTCAAAGTCATGCGTTAAATTTTTGTAGAAATCAACATATTGCTCTTCGCTGATCTCATTTTTGTTACGGGTCCACAACGCACTTGCAGAATTAATCGCTTCCCATTCATCAGTTTTCACATACTGACCGCCTTTAGGCTCTTCACCTTCAGCAACCTCTTCTTCCTGCCATACTTCTTTTTGCATCTCGATTGGCAAGCTGATGTGATCCGAATATTTATTGATGATTTGTTTAACTTTATAAGATTCTAAATATTCAAGTGCATCATCACGTAAATGCAAAATAATGTCTGTACCACGACTCTCTTTGTTGATTTGCTCAACTTCAAAATCACCTGTTCCTGCGCTAATCCAACGTACACCATCAGTCGCTAGTTCACCTGCACGGCGTGATTCTACTGTAATTTTTTCAGCAACGATAAAGCCTGAATAAAAACCTACACCAAACTGACCAATCAACTGTGCATCAGATTTCTGATCGCCAGTGAGTTTGGACATAAAGTCTTTGGTACCCGATTTTGCAATGGTTCCTAGGTTATCAATCGCTTCTTGTTGAGTTAGACCAATCCCATTGTCAGAAATGGTAATCGTCTTTGCCTCTTTATCTAAGCTGACACGGACATGCAAATTTGGATCATTTTCATAATAATCAGGATGGTTAATCCCTTCAAAACGCAATTTATCACATGCATCTGAAGCATTTGAAATCAATTCACGTAGGAAAATTTCAGGGTTTGAATAAAGTGAATGTGTCACCAAATGTAAAAGCTGTGCAACCTCAGCTTGGAAACTATGCTTTTGTGCGCTTTGCTCACTCATAAATCACTCCTTAAACTCATAACACTTTTTTATTGAATGCTTTAGAAATGGAGTGACTTAAGAATATTTCAATAGGATAAACTAAAAAAATTTAAAATGGTCCTTGTTGATAGACACGCTCCATGTATATATCAAGTTTTTGTTGACGCATTTTATAGACATCACTCAAACACGTTACATTGTCTTGGCATTGATCACGTAAACGTAACCATTTGACTTGTTGATCTTGAATCGCACTACGTGTTCCCATGGGCACTAAACGTTTAATGATGTTATAGGTTGTTGCCATTTTGACATCAGCATCATTTAATGTACGATGTTCGCAAATTGCATGTTCTGTTTTGGTTTTTGCATTTTCGCATTTAAAACTTGCTGCATGGACATTTGAAAATAAAAATAAGCCATTTAAAAGCACAGCCATACCTAAAAATTTATTCGTCATTTTCACAGTGCTCTTTTCAAAAGTTATTTGATTAATCATAAGAAACTTCACTGTTTTTGAATATGATTTTTTGTCTCATTCTGGTAATTTTCAACTTAATTTCTTAAGTCTATTTCATAAAAAAACCTCAGATTAATCTGAGGTTTTTAAGGAACAGCTTAATTCTAAAACTTAGAATCTGTAGCTATAACCCAGTGTATATACCATTGGGTCGATATCTAAATCAAATTTACCACCACCTAACTCATCAATTAAAGTCACTTCTGGACTCAATTGTGCATAACGGGCATCAAAGAATACCCCCCAGTTTTTCGCATCAGCAGGTTTAAAGTTCACCCCAATCTGACCTGCAAAACCAAAGTCTTCTTTGACTTTCTTCGCAGCACCAGACTCATCCCATGCAATAAAAGCTGTACCACCGACACCAATATAAGGTGTGAATGGAGAAGAGTTATTCAAATTATATTTAAAAGTTACTGTTGGTGGAAGATGTTTAATTTTTGCAGCTTTATTACCGTCTAATAAAACATCATGACCAATTGGTGCTGCCAATAACACTTCAGCAGAGAATGGAGTTTCACCAAAGATATATTCTACTGAAGGCGTAAATGCGAACTCATGATCGGCTTTCACCACACCTAAAGCTGTATTTGTATCTTGAGTAGGAGAAATAACAGAGCCACCTACTTTTACTTGCCAATCCGCAAAAGATAAAGTTGAAATTCCCATTAAAGAGACTAGAGCAATTTGTTTTAACATTTTAATACCCCAAGTAAAAAATAAACCTTAGCATTATTAAACACAGCATTTAATTATGTTGCAAGTCACATTTTTAAATATTTTGTAATATTATTTTTAAGGTATTGATTATAATTTAATTTTATTTTAAATCATAGTTTACAAGTTGGTTTTAATTCCAACCTAATTACTAAACTTTAATATTGCTTATATTTAATAGTTATATGCTTTTATTATTAAATCATTATATTAATAATGACGACATCTTTGCAAACAATTCTCATTTTTATAAACGAAAAATTGATAAGATGTCATCATGATTTAGAACGTTTTTAGAGATTAAAGTACCATTGCTGCAACCCAACCAAAGATCAATAATGGAATATTAAAGTGTAAAAAGGTAGGAACAACACTGTCTTTCATATGATCATGTTGACCATCCACACCTAAACCCGCTGTCGGTCCTAAAGTTGAATCAGAAGCTGGCGAACCTGCATCCCCTAATGCTGCTGCTGTACCAATAATGGCAATCGTTGCCATTGGACTGAATCCAAATTGGATACATAAAGGCACATAGATAATGGCTAAAATTGGCACAGTAGAGAAGGAAGAACCAATGCCTAAAGTAATCAACAAACCAATCAAAAGCATCAAAATCGCAGCCAGTCCTTTACTGTTACCTATCCACTCAACCGATGCCGCAACTAAGGTAGGAACTTGATTTGTTGCCTCTATCACAGATGCAAAACCTTGTGCTGAGATCATGATAAAACCCACCAAAGCCATCATACGCATACCTGAAACAATGACATCATCTGCCTCATTCCACTTAAAGATACCGGCACAACTTAAGATCGCAACACCCACCAAACCCGCTAAAATCATAGATTCTGAATATAGCTGTACGGACAAGGTGGCGACTATTGCAAACAGTGCCATGATCAATGTAAAAGTTGCAATCTGTGGTTTTCCATCCTGACCTGCTTTGACTTCATCTGCAATTTTTTGTGTTTTATTTTCAACTTGAATGTCTTGATAATGTCTTGGCTTACGATAACTGACAAATAATGCAAATAATAAACCCACAAACATACCCAAGACGGGGATTGCCATTGCTTTTGGAATTTGATCATAAGTAATAGCAAATCCATAAGGTTTACCAAAAGTGTTAATGTTTTGACCTAATATATCATTTAAGAAAATTGCACCAAACCCTACTGGTACTAACATATAGGTTGCACATAAGCCAAAAGTCAACAAACACGCAACAGCCCGACGATCTAAGTTTAAGTGATTAAACACGCTCAATAAGGGGGGAATAAGTACTGGAATAAATGCGATATGCACAGGAATTAAATTTTGTGAAGAAATGGCAGCTAATGCAATGGTAAAGAAAATTACAAACTTCACTGTTTTCTGTGCTGATGCATTGGCATCTGCTTTTAATGCCTTAATAAGTTTGTACGCCAATAAATCAGGTAAGCCTGATTTCGCCAGTGCGACAGCAAAAGCACCTAATACACCATAAGCAAGTGCAATTTTTGCACCACCACCCAAACCATTATTAAAAGCTTCTAAAGTTCCTTGTAACCCAAGCCCTGCCAATAGTCCGCCTGTCATTGCACCTATAATTAAGGCAAAAACCACAGGTACACGAGCTAAAGCTAGTCCAAACATGACTACAATAGCAGCAATAATTGCGATCATAAGATGAGATGAATAGAAAAAGGGGGCATTTTAACAGAGATTCTGGATAAAATTACCCCCTTCTATCGAGTTATTATTCAACTTATTTTTGGGTACATTAACCTTGCTTCTTGTTGGCAAACTCAGCAATATACCTTGCAATTTCTTGTGGACGACTCAATACAGCCCAATGGTTTGCGTCCACTTCGACACGTTCAAAATCCGCCACCCACTTCGGCATCTCATCAATTAGCTCTGGACTGACAAACTTATCACGTTTTAATACCACAGCCTGCACAGGACAAACTGCATGACGCTGGCGAGGTTTGAGCAAACGTGGCGCAAAGTTGGCACGATACAATGCAATTCCATGTTCACCATCTTTAGAAATATTTGGATTTAATGGTAAATCTTTGGTTTTTTCCAATTGACTCAGCACCATGCCCCAACGATCAGGATTAAAGAAATGCCAAATGGTGGGTGCGACTACAGGTAATTGAAAAACTACGATGTACCAAGACTTAAATAATTGTTTAAAAAATTTACTTTTTTCATTTAAAAACTGATCACGCATCCAAAACGCTGCATGGTCTAAACACGGTCCTGATATCGTGGTATAAGATAAAATACGATCTTTGAATTTTGCTTCAGTTACGGATTCCCACGACTGAATCGAACCCCAATCATGCGCTGCCAAATGAAAAGCCCGATTGGGTAATAATTCATTGACGACACATTCTAAGTCCAAAGATAAACGCGGTAAGGCATAATCACGAATACGTTTTGCCACTGAAGACTGCCCTGCACCACGGACATCATAAGTCACAATGTAAAAATCTGTGACTAATTGTTCAATGATCGGTTCCCATACTTCTTGATTATCAGGGTAACCATGCACCAAAACCAAAGCAGGCTTTTCAGGCTTACCCCATGTTTTTGCAAAAATTTTTTGTTGATCTTGCGTTAAAATCCAATGAGTTTGTGCTTGCATTTAAATACCTTTTTTGTTTTCACATTGACTTTGCAATGACTGTACTGTGCATTTTGATCAATGTCACATCACTTTTGATTATTTATTATGAGCTAAAAATATCGAACTAGAATTGACCATGATCAACGTTATCAAGAAACTACAGACAATCCCATTTATCTCTAAATTTTTCCTGAATCATTATTCACCTTATAAAGGTGCAGGGATCGAAATCGAAAAGATTGATCTGAAAAATTATTATGTCCGTGTCAAAATGCCGTTAACGCATAAAAATCAAAACATTGTTGGTACGCATTTTGGCGGTAGTTTGTATTCCATGATTGATCCATTTTATATGCTGATCTTGATGCATCATTTGGGTGATAAATATATTGTTTGGGATAAATCTGCGACTATTCAATTTTTGCTACCAGGACGTAGCACAGTTTTTGCAGACATTCGCTTAGATTTTGCTGAAATTGAACATGTTAAATCTTTAGCTGAAAATTTTGCACCTGTGCATCGCTCTTATATCTTGAATATTTTTGATGAATCCGGCTCAAGAATCGCTGAAGTGCATAAAACCATTTATATTCGCAGAAAGAAACCTCGTGCATTTCAGCGATAACTGCTATTCACCTCAATAAGCTCTTTTCTGTTCGCTCAAAGCTAGGTGAAGTACTCTCATCAAATTTAAGCATTCTTCTTGGTTAATTTTTGCTATGATGGTGTATTCCATTTTTGCATCATTCAAAGAATTTTTAATACTGTGCCTGATATTTTCAAACCCACCTCAGAACAAAATTTTGCAATTGCAGAAGCTCAAAAAGGTCAATCTTTTAAAGTGATTGCTTATGCAGGCACAGGGAAAACCACCACGTTAAAACTGATCAGTGATGCCATGCCACAGCGTCGTGGCATGTATTTGGCATTTAACAAAGCGATTGCCAGTGAAGCACAACATAAATTTCATCGTAATGTCGACTGTCGTACTTTTCACTCTTTGGCGTTTCGCAGCGTTCCACGTGGAGTTACCGATAAGCTTCGCTTGCCACGCTTAAGTCCAAGTTTCATTGCCAAAGAATATCGTTTAGAACCGATCACTCTACGCCGCATGATGGGCGGACGTTATGAAAAATATGTGCTGATGCCAAGTCGCTTGGCGAGTCTTGTTGCCAATGCTGTCAGTTATTTCTGTTCGACTAGCTCGCAGTATCCCGCACCTCGACATATTCAAGCCCCAAACTGGTTACACCCTGATGATGTAGAAAGCTTACAAAAACATCTTTATCCTGCAGTTGAACGACGTTGGTTGGAGTCAATTGATCAAGATCATCAAGCAGGTATTGGACATGATATTTATTTAAAATTATGGGCACTGTCTGATCCAGTTATTCCAGCCGATTATGTGTTGTTTGATGAAGCGCAAGATGCTGACCCGTTGATGCTCGGGATTTTATTGCGTCAACGCAGTACTCAAGTCATCTATGTGGGTGATGCCCACCAACAAATCTATGCGTGGCGTGGTGCAGTCAATGCCATGCAACAAATGCCTTTACCTGAGTCACGTCTGACTACTTCATTTCGTTTTGGTGAGTCTGTTGCCGAAGTTGCCAATAGTTTATTGGGTGCGTTGAATGAAACTGTACCGTTGTTAGGCAACCCTGACTTAAAATCGACTGTGGTCAATAAACCACATACTAAAATGCGTGATGCAATCTTATGCCGTACCAATGCCCGTGCGATGGAATTGCTATTGTCAGGTTTAGTACAAGGTGACAAAGTCAGCTTACAAGCCGACCATGCTCGTTTAAATCGTTTTGTCGATGCCGCAAGTTTGCTTAAACAAGGTAAACGTGTTACCGATGTACCTGAGCTGGCGTGGTTTAATTCTTGGCATGATGTACATGAATATTGTGAAACCAATGATGGGAGTGATATCAAACCTTTAGTTAAACTGGTCGATGATCATGGCACAGATCCACTTAAAAAAGCACTTGCCAAAATCACCCCGATAGAGCAAGCTGATTATGTCATTTCGACTGCCCATAAAGCCAAAGGTTTGGAATGGAATCGGGTACATCTTGAAGATGATTACCAGTTTAAAATCAATGGACTTGAACATAAAATCAGTGATGAAGAGCTGCGCTTATTGTACGTGGCTTGTACCCGTGCCAAAGTAAGTCTAAATATTCATCATATTTATGACCTTATTCAACAGTTAAAAGCCCGTTAACTTTAAGAAATCAAGCGACTGCATAACTTTTAAAACGCTTATTGATATTTGCAGGTATAGTATGAAACTTCTCTCTCTTCATCTGCGTCACGTTTATCATTTTGCAGATTTAAAACTAGAGTTAAACCCAGCCCAGCAGCCACTTACAGTCATTTTAGGTGCGCAGGCTTCAGGTAAGACTGCTATTTTAAAAAGTATTTATCAATCATTAACATGGTTTGCAGCTCGTTTTAAGGACTTACGCACACCTGGCGTAGTCATGTTAGATCAAGACATTATGCAAAATCGCTTACAAGCTAAAATCGATATTGCGATCCAAATTCCGCATGAATTAGGCACATTGCCAGAAAGTAGTGATTCAAATGCACAAGATCATTCAATTTGCTCATGGCAACTCTATAAAACCTTAAATGCCAATGGTATAGGTATCAGTCGCACGGAAATTACTCAGCTTGAACAATTGGTCGCTTTATACTTAAAAGCCATTCAGCAAGACCCTTTACAGGGTTTACCTATGATTGCGTATTATCCTGTAGACCGTTTTATTAATGAAGTTAATTTACTCAATAAAAATAATCCTGCGGTGATGCAAAGTAATGCAGCCTATGAATTAACAGCAATTTCATTCACCACTTTTGCACGTTTTTTTGAATGGTTTCGAGAAATCAGTGACATTGAAAATGCACAAGCAGCGCAGCTATTTCAACAAATTTTACATAAAAGTGAACGCTCAACGCTACCAAGTGATTCAGTTAAAACCGACTCAAATTTTCAAAGCGCTTTGTTGCAAGCGCGTAGTCATTTACATAGCCCAAACCTACAAGCTCTGAAACAAAGTTTAAATACCGTCCTGCCTGAACTCACGGATATTTTTATAGAATATCAACCTAAGCTGCAATTAATGGTGACGTATCAACATAAAACCCAACCTTTTCAACAACTTTCAAATAGTATTAAAAACTGGATCGCTTTGGTTGGGGATATCGTACGGCGCTTATGTTTGCTGAATCCGTTGAGTTTATACCCATGTTTAGAAGGTGATGGAATTTTACTGATTGACCAAATCGATATCGATTTAGATCAAGAACATGCACAACTGATTTTGCCTCGTTTGCATCAGGCTTTTCCACAGCTTCAAATTATTGTGAGTACCTTACATGAATATTTATTTGAATCTGGTGAAAATATACAGTGCTTACAACTTCAGCAACAAAAAATTCAAGAAATTAAACTCGAACAATATCAGGCGGATTTAGAACAGCTTTATATGCGTTTACAAGACCAAGCTTCCGACAATACTGAAGCAGAACACATTGCAGAAGAAAACTTATCTACCGTAGATCAACTCTTTGCTCAATTCCAAACAATGTCAGCACAAGAGCAACAACACTTACGTGCATTATTGCACATTGATGATGACCAAAATTCTCAAAAGTCTGTGTTGTAATCAGATGTATGCGAATGAAGTAAAAGTCTGCTTTTGCCCATTGCAAGAAATACGCATATTTCTCAAATCATGAATATCGCCTTAGTGTCTATTGTCCTAAGAAAAAGTCAGTTCTTGGCGACAGCATATTAAAACTTTACGCTTGTTGAATAATTTTTAAACAAATTTATTGTTGCATAAGACGTATAATCATACGTGTTTGTGCAAAAACTAACAAAATAAATTGATGTTGAACTGCTCATGTAATAAGATGAAAAAATCAATATGAATTAGATTTTTCAATTCATATCGATTTTTCAATCGTTTTATCAAGTTGTGCAATACAACTTATTTTTTTGTTTTTCTAACATATTTTCGGCTTTCAAGATTTAAGTCATTGGATGGTTCTTTGCTTTCCTCAAATCATTGAAAGATAAAATTCACTATAGGTTTCATCACCTATTCACGACAATGGATATACGTGTGCTACCGATTATCATATTGCTACCGCTCATACTCGGCACGACCCTTGTCTCTTGGCTAAAACATGTCTCGCGAGGGGCTACAGCTTTAGGGGCGATTGGAGTCAGTTTAACCAGTTTCATCTTGTTACTGACTCAAGCAAAGCAAGTCGTTCAAGGTTCTGTGATTTCACAAAGTTGGCAATGGTTGCCACAAGTAGGGATTGATTTAAGTTTCCGTCTTGATGCGCTCGGTTTGATTTTCGCTCTGTTGATTACAGGCATCGGTACACTGATTTATATTTACGCTTATTTTTATCTCAGTCCTAAAAACTCTCTCAGTAAGTTATATTTTTTGCTCATGCTGTTTATGGCAGCGATGTTGGGCATTTCATTATCAAATAACCTAATTATTTTACTGGTATTTTGGGAACTCACCAGTATTTCCTCCTTTTTATTGGTGGGTTACTGGAGTAATTATGAAGCAGCGCAACGTGGTTCACGTATGGCGCTGACCATTACAGGCATGGGTGGTTTAGCCATGCTGGGCGGTTTCGTGTTATTGGGACAAGTGACCCAAACTTATCAAATTGACCAAATTTTAACGATGACTGATACCATTCAAAACAGTCATCTATTTGTTCCTATTCTAGTGCTGATTTTGCTGGGTGCATTTACCAAAAGTGCACAATTTCCCTTTCACTTTTGGTTGCCAAATGCCATGGCAGCGCCTACCCCCGTTTCGGCTTATTTGCATTCTGCAACGATGGTTAAAGCAGGGATTTTCCTGTTGGCACGTTTATTACCCATCTTTGTCGGTTCCGCACTGTTTCATAATATTGTGACCAGCATTGGTCTGTTTACCCTATGCATGGCAGCATTTTTTGCCATTTTCAAAGAAGATTTAAAAGGTTTATTGGCTTACTCGACCATCAGCCATTTAGGTTTAATTGTTTGTTTGCTTGGAGTCGGTTCACCGCTTGCAGTTGCCGCAGCCATTTTCCATATCATTAACCATGCCACCTTCAAAGCTGCGTTATTCATGATCGCAGGAATTATTGACCATGAATCTGGTACACGAGATTTAAGAAAACTCAGTGGCTTATGGCAATTATTACCTTTCACTGGCACATTGACCATGATCACGGCTGCTTCGATGGCAGGCGTTCCATTGACTAATGGTTTCTTATCTAAAGAAATGTTCTTTACTGAACTTTTAGCCAATCTTTCTGGGGCTTATGTGGTACTGGCAGCCATCGTTGCTACCTTGGCAGGTTTATTTGCTGTAGCCTATTCAACCCGCTTAGTACATGGCGTATTTTTCGATGGTGATCTGGGCAAAGATGTACCTAATAAAGATGCACATGAACCCCCAATCGGGATGCGTTTTCCTGCGATTTTATTGGCAATTTTATGTATTGCAGTAGGCTTATTACCTGCTCTTTTGGTTGAAAATATTGTCAATGCAGGTACACGTGCAAGCACGCAAATGGCAGACTTTGCTGGGGTGCATTTAGCCATTTGGCATGGTTTAAATTTACCGTTACTGATGAGTGTAATCGCTTTAATCGGCGGTGTGATTTTCTATTTTGCTTTGGCTAAAGGCAGCCGTATCCGAGAAATTGACCTTGATCCAAAACTTGGACGACTGCAAGGTTATTTAATTTTTGAAAATTTTCTCAAATATTTATTACGTTTTGCACAAAAGCTTAAACGTTCCACCGAAACAGGCTCTTTACAAACGTATTTATTTTGGATTGTTGCATTTAGTATTGTCATCGTTGCTACTCCAATATTTAATCAAGGGCTCAGTACAGGAACGCGTGAACTAACCCATGCACCATTTGTTGCCATCGTTTTATGGCTTGTATTGTTCTCTGGCTGCTGGATGATGCTCTGGTTTCACCATGAACGTATCAAAGCAGTTTTGATCAGTGGTGCTGTTGGCTTAGTCGTGACGATGGTTTTTGTGAGTATGTCTGCACCTGATTTGGCATTAACCCAAATCACTGTCGATGTCGTGACCACTGTACTTTTATTAATGAGCTTATCGTTATTGCCACAGCTCACGCCTTATGAATCAAGTCGTACACGGCGTTGGCGTGATGCTATCTTAGCCATCGGCGGTGGTTTAGGGGTGGGTTGGATTGCATGGTTACTTTTAACCCGTGACCATAATTCGATCTCCTGGTTCTTTGCACAGCAGTCAATTCCGTTAGGTGGTGGTTCAAATATCGTCAATGTGATCTTGGTGGATTTCCGTGGCTTCGATACCTTTGGTGAAATAACAGTATTGGGCATCGCTGCGATTGGTGCATTGTGTTTGATGGATGGTATGCGTGCGCACGGGACAACCATGACCCAAGGCTTAACTTTCCGCTTTAACCCTTCACCCTTAATGTTCCGCATGACTGCATCATGGGTATTGCCACTGGCTTTGGTGGTAAGTCTGTATATTTTCCTACGTGGACATAATTTACCTGGTGGTGGCTTTATTGCTGGTTTAATTACCTCAATGGCATTGGTGATTCAATATATCGGTTTGGGGCAAGACAAAGCTGAACAATTATTACGGGCTAAATCAGGTCGATTATATGAAATCTGGATTGGTACAGGTTTAGTAATTGCAGGTTTAACAGGGCTTGCAGCATGGCTGTGGGGACGTCCATTCCTTACTAGTGCACATATTTATGTTGAAACCAGTATTTTCGGTAAATTCCATCTCGCTTCCGCAGCTGCATTTGACTTAGGGGTCTACATCTGTGTAGTGGGTGCAACAATGTTGCTTATTTCAGTTCTTGGCGACTCTCGACATTCAAGTATGTCTGGTCCTGTACCTAAGGAGTAAATCATGATCAGTTTAGAGTTTTTACTCGCTTCTTCTATCGGTTTACTGGTTGCCACTGGCATTTACTTACTGTTACGTGCACGTACTTTCCCTGTGGTTTTAGGTCTAGCCATGATCGGCTATGCGGTGAATCTATTTTTGTTTGCCATGGGCAGGATACATATCAATGCGCCTGCTGTTTTAACAGACCCATCAAAAATCACAGACCCTTTACCACAGGCTTTGGTTTTAACCGCAATTGTGATTGGTTTTGCCACGACTGCTTATATCGTGCAACTTGCTTTACGTAGTCGTTATGAATCAGGAACAGACCATGTGGACTCTAAGGATGAACCGAGTAACTTTGACCCACGTGAGGATACGCCATAATGAGTTTTCTTGATTTTTGGCTGTCTCATACTCCTATTTTCAGCATTTTAATTCCTGCATTTACAGGCTTTATCCTGATTTTATTAGGCAATCCTGGTTCTGGCTCTTTAGCCCATGACTGGCGACAACCTTGGCGACGCAGTATCAGTTTAATTTCTGCAGTGTTGGGTTTTGCCACCGCACTGTACTATCTCTATCAGGCGAATACGGGACAAATCTTTGTTTATCAGCTCAGTGAATGGTCTGCGCCATTTGGGATTGTGTTGGTCTTAGACCGTTTATCCGCTTTAATGTTGGTGTTAACTTATGCACTTGCCACACCGCTACTCTGGTTTGCAAGTAAAGAATGGGATGAACGTGGACGTTATTTCCATGCCATGTCACATCTGTTACTTATGGGTGTGTGTGGGGCGTTCTTAACAGGTGATTTATTTAATTTATTCGTCTTTTTTGAAATTTTGCTCATGGCATCTTATGTCTTATTGTTACATGGGCAAGGGAAAGCACGTTTCCAACTTGGTATTCATTACGTCACCATTAACCTTTTGGCTTCAGCACTGTTTCTGATCGGCTTAGGCATGATTTATGGCAGCGTGGGTAGCCTAAATATGGCAGATGTTGCTCGGATTATTCCCACACTAGAAAATGACCAACATACACTGGCTGTTGCAGGTGGCTTACTGCTGTTTGTCGTCTTTGGTATCAAAGCAGCCATGCTACCTGTCGGTTTTTGGCTACCAAAGACCTATGCAGTTGCAGCAACACCTATTGCCGCATTATTTACCATCATGACCAAAGTCGGAATTTATTCATTTTTAAGGGTCAATGGTACAGTTTTTCAGGATGCATGGGCACAACAAATTTTCAGTAATTATTTATTGCCAATCGGACTGATTACATCACTATATGGTGCAATCGCAGCAATAGGTGCTGAACGTTTAAGACGTTTTGTTGGCTTTATGATTTTATCTTCAGTCGGAACAATTTTAGTTGCGATTGCTTTGCTCAATGAAACTGCATGGTCAGCAGGTTTGTATTACATGGTACACAGCACCATCATCGCTGCATCTTTCTATTTACTCTGTGGCTGGATCACCTCTCAACGTGGCTCATTCAAAGATAATTTGAAAGTTGCACCAAAAATGAAGCAAGAAAAAGCTGTTTCTATTAGCTTTTTTATTATTGCACTCATGATGGCAGGTTTACCGCCTTTTAGCGGTTTCTTAGGTAAAGTTTTGATTTTGCAAGCAACCGCAGGTTCAGCATATCAATTATGGATTATTATCATTGTCTTATTGGTGAGCTTGCTTAGTATCATTGCATTTACCCGTGCAGGCTTCGTGCTGTTTTGGCGAGCAACCACACCTGAAAATAATCCCAAAGAAGAAGCCTTTGCAGCCTATCAACAATTACCTGAAAAAGCACCAGCACGAAATGATAAAACCATTTATCTTTTATTGTTAGGTTTGATTTTGTATGTGGCATGTGCGCAGCCGATTGTGCATTATTTAGAGTTAACAGCGAAACAATTAAAAGATGCAGAACTGTATCAACATAGCATCTTAAAAACGGATGAAAAAAATCAAGTCATTAGCGTACAGCCATTTGATCGCAACTATTTACCAGAAACCAAATATGGTGGCGAAAGTCCTGATGCCAATGCCTACGTTATACCGTATATCGTTTCACCAAAAACATTAGAAGGTGAACATATTTCTGAATACAAACAGCGTCAAATCCAACACCAAGCGCAAGAAGAAACGCCACTTGGTGACAGCAAATTACAGCCAATGGAGCAATAAATGGAAAATAAAGTTTCATTCCTTGACCGTTGTTTTCCCCATCCTTTTGTTTCATTGGTGGTGGCTTTAAGTTGGCTCATGCTTGGGCATAGTTTTGAGCTGTTTGATATTTTCTGTGCGCTACTTTTAGGGCTGATCATTCCTAAATTGGTACAACCTTTTATTGTGCGTACACCGAATATTCAGTGGGTTTTAGCCATAAAACTATTTTTCGTCGTGCTATGGGATATTATTCTATCCAACATTCGTGTAGCAAAACAGGTGCTTGGTCCCACCAAAAACTTACATCCAAAATGGTATCGTGTGCCTTTAGACACAGATCATGAACATGTAAATACTCTGTTGGCGATGATCATTACTACAACGCCAGGCACAGTGACTGCAGGAATTGATCAAGAACGTGGTGATATTTTGGTTCATTCTTTAAGCTCAGACGATCCTGATGCCGAAATCTATGAGATTAAAACACGTTATGAAATGCCTTTAATTGCCATTTTTAATGCAAATCAAGGAGATAACTCATGACTATTTTACCCTTTGCCTTGGGAATTAGTTTATTGGCATTGAGCATTTCCATGTTATTTTGCCTATACCGCTTAATTATTGGACCATCTATCGTTGATCGTTTGTTAGCCTTAGATACTTTATTTTTAAATGCAACCTGTTTGGTGGTAATTTTAGGCATTTATTGGGCAAGTACCAATTTATTTGAAGGTGCATTATTGGTGGCAATGCTGGGTTTTGTCTCAACTGCAGCATTGGCACGTTATTTTACCATTGGTCATGTGATCGATTAGGAGCGAATGATAATGAATATGCAACTCATCATGGAAGTTATCGTATCATTTTTCTTAATTGTGGGTGCATTCTTCCTCTTGGTGGGCGGAATCGGTATGGTTAAATTACCCGATTTATTTATGCGACTGCATGCACCGACCAAATCCAGTACTTTAGGGCTAGGAAGTTTCTTGTTGGCAGCGATGATTTATGCCGCTTTTCAAGGACGTTTTGGTTTTGCAGAATTATTAATTACCCTATTTGCTTTTATTACTGCACCTGTATCGGCAAATTTGATTGCGCAAGCCGCAATTCACTTACGCTTACGTTCAACTTCAGGGGAAGTTCCTGAGGCACTCGATCGTCCACTTCCTTGGCAACGCCAACGTAAACTCAAAAAAATTAAAGATGATACGCTTTGATGCGTTTCATTGATTTTTTAGAATTTCAAACAAAAAGCCAATGATCAACATTGGCTTTTTAAAATCAATTTTTTATATCCAAATTTTAGCTGTACAAGGGTGGATGAGCTTCTTCTTGGAAACTTTCCATATGATATTCATCTGCTAATTTTTCCTTCCAGTATGCCACTATCTTGGTGTAATCAATCTCTGAAGGATGAAAATCTGCTTTGTAATAAGACAAATACTCAGGAATTAATGAAATCAACATTTTTGAAATCATATAAATACCAAAAAGATTTTGTGGCACTTTTGGCAAACTCTTACGCCAATCCTGCATAAACAAACGGGTTGCAGAATAAAACGTTAGACTGGCAAAACCTGTAGTCACATTACGCATCACAGTACGACGCGTTTTATCATCATGATAAATCGTTTGATAAACATCGAAGGCGACTGCACGATGTTCAATTTCTTCAATCGCATGCCAAACCCAAAGTTTAATCGCATCCTCATCTAAGGTTTGCAGTACTTCAGGGTGACGCAAAATATACCCCCCTAACAATGCAGTAAAATGCTCAAAAGCACAGGTTACCGCTAACTGGAGTTTAGGATGAACACTTTTTATAAATGCATCACGACGACCTAACCATGCTTGGAAACTATCGAGATTATAATCATCACGACGCCAAGCATCATTAAACTCGGCATGTGCTTTAGAGTGCATCGCCTCTTGTCCAATAAAAGCCGCAATTTCAGCTTGTAACTTTTCATCCGTAATTTTGTCACGCACATTTCGTACACTGTGAACAAAAAACTGCTCACCAATCGGAAATGTAGAAGAAAGTGCAGTCAATAAATGTGACATCACAGGAGAGTTCGCAAAGAAATGTCTACGAATATTTTTAGGGTTAAAGCTAGGCTTACGTACTTTAATCCCAATCGCTTTTGGGCGGTTTAAATATGATTTTTCTTTCGCCATTTGTGCAACTGTCATCGGGATAATCCTACATTTGTTGGAATTTAAAACTATACTGACAGATCAATTAAAATTGTACATTGCCGAAATGATCACACAATTGACTAAAATGTTAATTCTGTCATTTCAGCCAATTTAGTACTATTTATCTTCTGATGAATAAAAATATAAACCCATGAAAATAAAAAATAATTTACAAATTATTTAGATGAGAATATTTTTACACTTTATCGTACCTTTTATCGTAAAAAAAAAAAACCCGCATCACTGCGGGTCTTGGAAATGGGTCTTTGGAATTTAAACGTTATCGTCCAATCAAACGTCAAGGTAATCCAAAATACCTTCTGCTGCTTGTCGGCCTTCATGGATTGCAGTTACAACCAAATCAGAGCCGCGTACCATGTCACCACCGGCAAAGATTTTCGGATTAGATGTTTGGAATTTATATTGTTGCTGTTCAGCAGCAATCACTCGACCTGAACCATCAAGATTGATATTCGTAGTTGCAAACCAATCTGCCGGCGAAGTACGGAAACCAAAAGCCAGTAACACAGCATCGGCAGGCAAAATTTCTTCTGAACCTGGTACAGGCTCTGGACTACGACGACCACGACTATCAGGCTGACCGAGTTGCGTTGTGATAAATTTCACACCCGTTACTTTACCGTTTTCACCCACGATCTCGGTCGGTTGACGGTTGAATTGGAACTCAACCCCTTCTTCACGTGCGTTGGTCACTTCACGACGCGAACCTGGCATGTTCTCTTCATCACGGCGATACGCACAAACGACTGATTCAGCACCTTGACGAATTGAAGTACGATTACAGTCCATCGCAGTGTCACCACCACCGAGTACAATCACCTTTTTGCCTTCAACACTGATATATTCTGATGGATCTTTTTCCCAACCTTGACAACGGTTAACGTTCGCAATCAGGAAATCAAGTGCATCAACTACCCCATCAAGGTCTTCACCTGCAAAACCGCCTTTCATATAAGTGTATGTTCCCATACCCATGAATACAGCATCATAGTCTGCAAGCAACTGATCAATGGTGATATCTGTACCAATTTCAGTGTTTAAACGGAATTCAACGCCCATGCCTGAAAAAATCTCACGGCGACGTTTCATCACATCTTTTTCCATTTTAAATTCAGGAATACCGAAAGTGAGCAAGCCACCGATTTCAGGACGCTTATCGAATACAACTGGTTTCACACCATTACGCACAAGGATATCTGCACAGCCAAGCCCCGCAGGTCCTGCACCAATGATCGCCACTTTTTTATTTGTCCATTTCACATGAGACATGTCTGGACGCCAGCCTAAAGCGAAAGCGGTGTCATTGATATATTTTTCTGCATTACCAATCGTGACCGCACCAAAACCATCATTTAAGGTACAAGCCCCTTCACATAAACGGTCTTGTGGGCAAACACGACCACACACTTCAGGCAAGGTATTGGTTTGATGGCACAATTCGGCTGCTTGGAAAATACGACCTTCTGCAATCAGCTTTAACCAGTTTGGAATATAGTTATGTACAGGACATTTCCATTCACAATAGGGATTACCACAACCTAAACAACGGTGAGTCTGATTCGCAGCCACTTCCGCAGTAAAAGGTTTATAAATTTCCACAAACTCAGCTTTGCGGACAGCAATATCTTTTTTCTCTGGATCTTGACGTGCTACATCCAGAAATTGAAAGTCATTGTTTAGGCGTTCTGCCATGTCAATCTCCGTGGGTGAGTATGGATAACTTCTTTATCTTGTGTATATCGTCGAAGTTATCCACACCTACCTAAAATTTGAGTCGTAAAAATTATTGTGGATCAGCTTTGGTGGTTTTTAACAAAGTCTGCAAATTGGCAGCTTTTGGTTTCACCAGCCAGAATTTACGGCTATAGAAATCAAACTCATTGCGGATCTTATACGCCCAAGCACTGCCTGTTTCAGTGATATGTTCATCTAAAATGCGAGTTAAGAATTCTTGATGTTCTTCCATCGCTTCAGTCGAAATACGATTGAGTTCAATCAATTCATGATTGTAATGGTCAACAAAGTCATTATCCAAGTCAAGCACATAAGCGAAACCGCCTGTCATCCCTGCACCGAAGTTATGACCCACTTTGCCGAGTACCGTCACGATACCACCCGTCATGTATTCACAGCAGTGATCGCCTGCACCTTCAATTACCGCAAATGCGCCTGAGTTACGTACCGCAAAACGCTCACCTGCTGTACCTGCAGCAAACAATTTACCACCTGTTGCACCATATAAGCAGGTATTACCAATGATTGCCGTTTCTTGCGTTTGGAATGGAGAACCTTTTGGTGGGAAGATCGATACACGACCACCTGCCATGCCTTTACCCACATAGTCGTTGGCATCACCTTCTAGTTTGATATGCAAACCGCCTGCATTCCATACCCCTAGTGACTGACCTGCTGTTCCTTTTAAGTTCATCTTAACAGGATGCGCTTCCATGCTCAGGTTACCATAGCGTTTGGCAATCTCACCTGAAATACGTGCACCAATTGAACGGTCACAGTTACCCACAGTAAAATTAAACTCACCGCCTGTACTTGCTTCGATTGCAGGCAACATTTCAGCTACCATTTTCTCAGCCAAAACACCTTTATCAAAAGGTGCATTACCTTGAACTTGGCAATATTGTGCTTTGCCGTCTGCGGCAGGATGTGATTCCAATAACGCACTGAGATCAAGATGCGCATGTTTCTCAGTTTCGCCCGGTAAAACCTCAAGCAAATCTGTACGACCAATCAAATCTTTTAATGATGCAACACCTAGTGCCGCTAACCATTCACGCGTTTCTTCTGCAATAAAATGGAAGAAATTGATCAGCATTTCAGGTTCACCGATGTAGTGTTCCTGACGCAAATGATCTTGTTGCGTTGCAACACCTGTTGCACAGTTATTTAAATGGCAAATACGCAAGTATTTACAACCTAAAGCAATCATCGGAGTAGAACCAAAACCGAAGCTTTCAGCACCGAGAATCGCTGCTTTCACCACATCAAGACCTGTTTTCAAACCACCATCAGTTTGTACACGCACTTTACCACGTAAGTCATTGACACGAAGCGCTTGGTGCGCCTCGCTCAAACCTAACTCCCATGGTGAACCTGCATGATGAATCGATGATAATGGTGATGCTGCTGTACCCCCGTCATAACCCGAAATGGTAATGAAATCGGCATAGGCTTTTGCTACACCTGCTGCAATCGTACCTACACCTGGTTCAGACACCAGTTTCACCGAGACCATTGCTTGCGGATTGACTTGCTTTAAGTCAAAAATCAATTGTGATAAATCTTCAATTGAGTAAATATCGTGGTGTGGAGGTGGAGAAATCAAGGTTACGCCTGGCACAGAATAACGTAAACGTGCAATTAAGCCATTCACTTTACCACCTGGTAGCTGACCGCCTTCACCTGGTTTTGCACCTTGCGCCACTTTAATCTGCAACACTTCCGCAGACGTTAAGTACGCAGGCGTTACACCGAAACGACCTGATGCAATCTGTTTGATTTTCGAGTTACGAATTGTGCCATAACGTGCAGGGTCTTCACCGCCCTCACCTGAGTTTGAACGACCACCAATGGTGTTCATTGCAATCGCTATCGCCTCATGTGCTTCAGGTGACAATGCACCCAAAGACATACCGGCAGAATCAAAACGTGGCAGAATTTCTTCGACAGATTCAACCGCTTCCAAAGGAATCGAATTGTCTGTTTTCAATTTGAATAAATCACGAATCGTTGCAATCGGACGCTGATTGACCAACTCTGCATATTCTTTAAAGTCTGCATAGTTACCTGAACGTACAGATTTATGCAATGCATTGATCACGTCTGGGTTAAATGCATGATATTCCTTATCAAAAACGAATTTCAGCAAACCACCTTGATCGATCGGCTTACGTGATTTCCACGCAGTTTCAGCGAGTTTTTTCAGATCATTTTCAAGGTCAACAAAAGTCGCTCCTTTGATACGGCTTGGAACGCCTGTGAAGCATTTCGCAACCACTTCATCAGACAAACCGACTGCTTCAAAGAGCTGACCACCACGATAAGACGCAACTGTTGAAATCCCCATTTTAGACAGGACTTTCAACAAACCTTTTTCAATGCCTTTACGGAAATTCGCTTGTGCATGGATTGGATCGCCCAACAACTCACCTTTGGCAATCAAATCATTGATCACGTCATAAGCAAGATATGGATAAATCGCCGTTGCACCAAAGCCTAAGATCACCGCAAATTGATGCGGATCACGTGCAAGCGCAGTTTCAACAATGATGTTGGCATCGGTACGCAAACCCACTTCGATTAAATAGTGGTGAATCGCACCTGTGACCATCGTCGCATTGGCAGGCAAGAAACCTTCACGGATTTTCTTGTCTGAAATCACCAATAATGTTTTGCCATTACGAATCGCTTGTGCAGCCTCTTCACAAATACGTGTAATCGCTGCTTCTAAACCTTCGTTTTCAGCATAGTTCAGGTCAATGTCTGCAATTTCGTAGCCCTTACGACCGAGTGTACGAATTTGGTGCATTTTTGAATTGGACAACACAGGGCTTGAAATGATCAAACGGTCTGCATGTTCAGGACCTTGCTCAAATACATTTTGCTCACGACCTAAACAGGTTTCCAATGACATCACGATCGATTCACGTAATGGATCGATTGGTGGGTTGGTCACTTGGGCAAACTGTTGACGGAAATAATCAGTCACATGACGTACTTGGCGTGACAATACTGCCATTGGCGTATCATCCCCCATTGAACCTACTGCTTCCTGACCGCTTTCAGCGATTGGGCGCAGCAATTGATCACGTTCTTCAAACGTCACCATGAACATTTTTTGTGCAGCTTTTAGCGCATCACCTTTTAAACCTTGATCACATAAATATTCTTCAAGCTCAGGGCTACCTTGCACACGCACTGAATTTTCACGTAACCATTCACGATATGGACGCATTTTTTTCAAGTGGTTGCTGACATCTTTAGTGTCGAGCATTTTGCCTGTAAAGGTATCTACAACGAGAATTTGACCCGGTCCAACACGACCTTTAGACACCACATCTTCAGGCTCATACCCCCAAACACCGATTTCCGATGCAAGTGTGATATAACCATTCTTCGTGATCACCCAACGTGCAGGACGTAAACCGTTACGATCCAACATACAAATCGCATGACGACCATCCTGAATCACCAGACCCGCAGGACCATCCCATGCTTCCATGTGTTTTGAGTTAAACTCATAGAACGCACGCAAGTCAGCATCTAAAGTTTCCACGTTCTGCCAAGCAGGTGGTACGAGCATACGCAAGGCACGGAACAAGTCCATCCCACCGCCAACTAAGATTTCAAGCATATTGTCCATACTTGAAGAATCTGAACCTGTACGGTTAATGATTGGATTCAGCTCAGTCAAACCAGGTAATAATGGGTTTTCAAACTTAGGGGTACGTGCTGCTGCCCAATTACGGTTGGCAGTAATGGTATTGATTTCACCATTGTGTGCCAAATAACGGAACGGCTGCGCCAACGGCCAACGTGGTAAGGTGTTGGTCGAGAAACGCTGATGAAACACCACAATGTGTGATGCTAAACGCTCATCTGCTAAATCTGTATAAAATTCAGCAATGTATGCCGGCATCATTAACCCTTTATAGGTAATGACAGTTGAGCATAGCGTAGTCACATAGAAATATGGGTCGTTACTGATTTGTTGTTCTGCACGACGACGCGCCATAAAAAGTTTACGGTTGAATTCCACTTCGGTCACACCCATTGGGCAATTGACAAAAATTTGCTCAAATGCAGGTAAGGACTGCATCGCAATCGAACCCAACGCATCATTGTTGGTTGGAACCACACGCCAGCCAATGACACGACAACCTTCTTCTTCGATTTCTTTGGTTAGAATTTGTTTTGCATGTGCCGCTAAAGCAGGATCTAAATTTAAAAATACTGTACCAACAGCAAAAATTTCACTCAGGGTAATATCACTGATTTTTTTCGCTTCTTCACGGAAAAATGCTTTTGGCATCGCCAATAATAATCCGCAACCATCACCGGTCTTACCATCTGCCGCAATACCACCACGGTGCGTCATACAACTTAAACTATGAATCGCGGTCTTGACTAAGTCATGACTTGCATCACCCTGCATATGGGCGATCAAACCGAAACCACAGTTATCTTTAAACTCATCAGGTTGGTATAAACCTTGAGCGGGAGCTACAGTATTAGGCGATGGCATGTGCATAGCGTACCCTTCTTTTAACAGAGGCCCATTAGGGCAAATTTCTAATATCTAAAACCAGTGAGCATATGGGCTTATCATTAGTCATACACTTTCGGTTGTTACTACTGCCAGTGTGTTTTAAATTTAATTACAAAAACATTTCTATAATTTGACTTTTGCACTTATTTAAAGCAATACAACTGGTTTAAATCGGACACTAATTCAAATCTCTTGCGCCAAAACAGGGACAATTCACTTAATTAGCACACCAATAAAGCAATAAATATGCCAAAACTTATTTCCATTCACTAAATAAAGTAAATCTTATAAAAATAAAGCTTCTTTAAAAAATTCTTTTTCAATTGGTTTATACAATATCGCACCAACTCTGTGCAAATATTTTTATTTAACTTTAATTTCGCTCTATTTTAGTACCATTTAGTTAAATGGGTCACTAATTTCATTATTACTCGGTTTTCTTTCTGGCATTGGTATTGTATTGGGGTTAGCTGGAGCTGTAGGTGCTGTATTCGTCGTTGGTGTTCTTGTAGTTGCAGGGCGTTTTGGTTCTGTTGTTGTACTTGTGGTACTCCCAGATACTACTGGAGGATTAGGCGTTGAAGAACTGGGTTGAGTTATGCTTCGTGGCTGTTGCACTGTTGGTTTAGGTTGTACAAGCAATGTTTCATCGATGATGGGCAAAGCTGCTGGTTTTAAATTAATTCCATAAAGCCTATTGCCACCTAGCATTTCTTCTGAGCCTAAGTCATTCACTAAACTTGCATATGTCTCTAAGTGAATGACTTGAGGTTGAATCGTGTTTGGTAATTTTAATGTATTCAGTTGTTGTAATGCTGCTTTTGCAAGATCAGCATTTTTATAAACACCATAAGCTATCACATATTGCTCGGGTTGATCTTCTTCGCTTAAACGAAAATAAATCAAATTCTTACGATCTGTTTGTTTCACTAAAAAGCCACGAATTACATCTTCATTTGATGATTTAAATAATTCTACAATGTAGTTTTTCTTATTTTCTTCAAAAAATTTATTTCCTCGAAACTCAGGTTCGTGATTTCCTGATGCAACCACACGTGTCGTCATTTCAAGTGGTCGGACTTCATCCATTAATGCACCAAGATGGGTCGTTGCTGCCACTTTTTCAGGCTGAATCTGTACTTGAGTTTCTTCAATGGGATTGCCGACTTCAACCAGTTCTTTGGTATCGGTCATTGCCCAAAAAATGACTGCTGTAAGAAAACACAGCAATCCTAGAATTAACCAAATATATTGTTGAATATTTTGCCAATTTGAACGAATTGCTGCCATTAACTTAACCTTTTATGCTTGGTTAGCAAGAATTGCTTGTTTCATCAATTCCACATCAAAATCTTTAGTAATTATTGCTTGTCCAAGTTGCTTCATCAACACCAAACGCAACTGACCGTTCAGCACTTTTTTGTCATGAGACATATATGCTAAAAACTCATCAAGTGGAATTTGAGGACATACTATAGGTAATTTTGCACGTTGTATGATTTTTTTTGTACGCGCTAAATCAGCTAGCGAAATCCATCCCATACGCTGAGATAAATCAGCTGCCATCACCATACCTGTTGCAACTGCCTCACCATGCAACCATTCACCATAGCCTAAATAGGACTCAATCGCATGACCAAAAGTATGACCTAAATTTAATAATGCACGCTCACCTTGTTCTTTTTCATCATTGGCAACAATACGTGCTTTATGCGCACATGAACGATAGACCGCTTCCGCCAATAAAGTAGCATCTTGTGCAAGTAAAGCTTCCATATGTTGCTCAAGCCATAGGAGAAACTCCGCATCCCCCAACAAGGCATACTTAATCACTTCCGCTAAACCTGCTGATAACTCACGCGGAGGCAAAGTGCGCAGTTGTGCCATATCTGCTAAAACGACTTGAGGTTGCTGAAAAGCCCCAATCATATTTTTTCCAAGTGGATGATTAATTCCTGTTTTACCACCAACACTCGAGTCTACTTGTGACAATAATGTGGTTGGCACTTGGATAAAATACACACCACGTTGGAAACAAGCAGAAGCAAAGCCCGCCATATCTCCAATGACACCCCCACCCAATGCCAATACAGTTGCATCGCGGTTAAATCCATTTTCCAGCAAAGCATCAAAAATTAAATTTAAGTATTCAATAGTTTTATACTTTTCACCATCTGGCAGAATACAAGTTGCAACTTTTTTACCTAATTTCTCAATTGATTCAACATAATGCTGTAAATACAAAGCCTGTACAGTGGTATTGGTCACCAACATCACCTGCTGCCCTTTAATATAAGGTTCAAGTAATTCTTGAGGTTTTAAGTGACTCCCGATAAAAATAGGATAACGACGATCACCAAGTTCAACATGTAACGTTTGCATGAATACCTATACCTAACCAGCAGTATTAAATAATTTCTTTAGACATAATCAATTGTAAAATGCGTTGCGCTAAATCTCGTGCTGCGCCTTGATTGGTTTCAATAATATAATGGGCAACTTCTCGATATAAAGGATCACGAATATTCAGCAGATCTCTTAATTTTTGCTCAGGATTTTCAACTTGCAATAAAGGACGATTTTTATCCCGATATGTTCTTTGTAATTGAAGCTCAACAGGGGTATATAAGTAAATAACGATTCCACGTTGCTTTAAATATTCTCGATTTACAGCTTGTGTGACTACTCCACCACCTGTAGCAAGTACTAAGTTTTTCTTGGTGGTTAACTCATTAATGACAACGGATTCACGAGTACGAAATCCTTGTTCACCTTCTTTTTCAAAGATCCAAGGAATTGTTGCACCAGTTTTACGCTCAATCTCATGATCACTGTCTAAAAACTCACGACCTAACAGATCCGCCAAGTGTCGACCAACAGTAGTTTTTCCTGCTCCCATGGGCCCTACCAAATATAAATTTGGTAGGGACTCAAACTCTTTGCTTGGCAAGGAGTCACCTATTGAATTGCTTTCATTAAAAGTATATTAATGATTTCTCGCACTGCTGTCATTAATAATTCGAGGTGTTACAAAGATTAACAGCTCTCGTTTATTTTCAATTTTGGCATCATTACGGAATAAACGCCCAATATAGGGTAAGTCACCAAAGAATGGAACTTTCGTTGTTGTATTCTGGGTTTCTTGTTCAAAGATACCACCAAGTACCACTGTTTCACCATTATCCACCAAAACATTGGTATTGATTTCGTTCTTATTCAAAATCACTTCACCATTTGGTGCAGTATCCCCACGAGAGTCACTGCTGATATTCAGTTGCATTTGCACTTTACCATCTGGGGTAATACTCGGTGTTACATCTAAACTCAGCAACGCATCTTTAAACTCAGTGGTCGCTGTTGAGCCGGCAGCAGAGTTCGTAGTGGTGGTATAGGGAATTTGTTGACCTGAAGACACTTTAGCTTTTTGTTTATCTGCGGTCATGACTTTTGGTGTCGAAATTACCTCACCATAACCATCGGCTTGTAATGCCGATAACTCTAGATCCAACATAAAGTCAGACAAGCTAATTAAACCAAAGGCGATTTTACCTGCAGCGTTTGCTACACCCAAATCAACGTTTAAGTTCTGTGGCGTAGTAATTGTATATTTACCGTCATCATCAGGTGTTTTCAATTCCCATAATGTTTCATTACTACCGCC
Source organism: Acinetobacter defluvii (assembly GCF_001704615.3). Taxonomy (NCBI): domain Bacteria; kingdom Pseudomonadati; phylum Pseudomonadota; class Gammaproteobacteria; order Moraxellales; family Moraxellaceae; genus Acinetobacter; species Acinetobacter defluvii. The sequence continues at coordinate 301,210 of NZ_CP029397.2, read as the reverse complement.
AACAAGTAAGTCATTATTACGTGTTACCCCTTGCGATAGAATCCCCCACTTTACCCCCATTTCTTTTGAAAAGCCTGTCGATGCTCGAACAATGCGCGCCTCAATCATGACTTGCTTGACCGAAACATCGAGTAAATCCACCATTTTTCGGACTTTATCAATATTTTTTGCAGTATCATTGATGATTAAATATTGGTTCGAATATCAGCCACTGCACTACCACGTGAACTCAGCAAGCTTTCTAAGGCTAAGGAGTCAGTGTTGGTTGTTCTATTATTTTCGGCACCTTTTCCATCTCTCGAATCTTCTAAAAGTTTTAATACATCTGCGACTTTGGCATAACTTAACTGGATATATTCAGTTTGAATTGGAGCAAGTTTAATACTTTGCGCAATAGCTTTTGCTTCATCTTCTTCGGATTTAATCAACTCAGGAACAGGTGCAATCCAAATTACATCCCCATTACGGCGCTTATCTAAATTTTTCGTTTTAAGAATAATATCTAGTGCTTGATCCCAAGGAACGTCTTTTAAACGCAGAGTAATATTGCCTTGTACTGAATCGGCAGCAACCATATTCACCCCCGTAAAATCAGCCAATAATTGTAGTACACGACGCACTTCAATATCTTGGAAATCTAGGGAGATTTTCTTACCCGTATAAGATTGACTCGATGAAGGTTTATTTGGACGCGTATCTTCTGGGCGTTTTAGACTAATGGTTAGCTTATCTTCAGCTTGATAAGCCATGTATTCATAGCTGCCTGTAGACTGAATGGTAACCACACCGTTATTACCATCATTATGCGCATCAATCGTTGCCACGGGTGTCGCAAAATCATTGACATTTAAACGACGAATTAGATGCGTTGGGATTTTATTCCCCAATACACGTACGACAACTTTACTGCCTTGTTGCTGTACATCCACAGGAGTATTCACCCCTGCTAAATTAATGCTCACCTGACCTTCACCTTTGCTACCACGTTGGAAGCCGATATCTGCGATACCTTGAGCGGGTTTGGTAACAGTCGGTCCTAAGTTTTCAAGACCACCGTTTTGGTTTGCATTATTTATTTTTAAAATAAATGTATTGCCTTCTACACGCGTTGTAAAAGCACCACTATTATTTAAATTTACAGTTAAGCGTGAGCGCTGTGCATCCGATGCAACATTGACTGAAGATGCCTCTGCGCTTGCTACTGGAATTGATGTTTGTGTTAAACCTTGTTTTGTATCATTAAAGTCCAACACTAAACGAGAAGGTGATTCTAATTGATACGCTTGTGGCTGTGGAGGTAAACCATTGAACATGACACGAATCTCAGTACCTTGTCCTGCTAATTGCATTGGTACTACATTGGTCATTGTCACTTGTGCAGCTGCGGCTTGCATCACCGCAATTGATACTGCTGCCATTGAAAATTGACGTAAATAAGTGTTCATAAATATGCCGTCCCCACCCCAAAAGTTTTTAATGCTCTTTTTCATTTTTATTCCTTCATTCATTCTCAATCTAATTGACCGATCAATACTAGACTTCGTGGTCTTTCGATATAACCGTCTCGCCCATCTGGTACGATCTCTAACAGATCAATTCGGGTTGGAGTGATTGAAATAATTCGCCCCTGATTCATTCCCAAATAGTTTCCTGTTTGCACACGTTCCACTTCTTTATCTGGTGTCTGAATCAGACCAACAATTTTCCCATTATTTGATTTCATACTGCCTTTAAAACTCAAAGTTTCAAGCGCATAACTTTCTAAAGGCTGAGGCTGTCGTGAGAAGTTTGGATAAACACGTTTCCCAGACATAATTTTTAGCTCATTGGCCAATGAACTTGGTAAAAATGGGCTACGCAATTGCTGTGCGGAATAATTAAAACTTGGCACAGGATCAAATGTTGGTGCAGGCTCAATCGGTAAAGGTGGCTGACTACGAATCGCTGCCATTTGCTGATTGACTGCATCAATTCTGGAATCACATCCAACCAATAAAGCAGCAAGAGAAATTCCGCTCATTAACTTAAATAAATTCATGCTTATTTTCTCCCCTTTTTACTTGTTGTTTGTGAAGAGTTATTTGAGCTTGAGGCTGTACCTGTCGTTGCTGCATTTGTACTTTGAGGAACATTCTCTGTTGTTGCTGTTTCAACATCTGTACCAATATAACGATAGGTTTTTGCATTTAAAGTATAATTTACTAAAGGCATATCAGATTTGGCATCCTTTGGTGCTTCAGCTGTAATGGTAAAATCATGCAAGGTAACAATTCGTGGTAAAGCAGCAATGCCACTCACAAAACCACCAAATGAATGATAATCCCCTGTTGCTTCTATTGAAATTGGTTGCTCAATAAAGAATTCTTGCTGCACTTCGTTTTCTAGTTTGATATTTTTAAATTTCAAACCAGAGCTTACGCCAGTCACGTTAATGTCTTCAACCAAACCTGGAATTTCAGTTTCTTTGGGTAGCTGTTCCAATTGTTGATTAAAGTCCATTTGCATTTGTTGTAACTGTGCTTGATATTGCTGAAGATTTCTAAGTTTCGAATCTTTTTCTTTAAACTCATTTAACAACGTTTGCTCTTGTGCACGGGCCGAATCTATCGCATCTAGCTTCGGTTTCATCACAAGAAAATAACCGATCGCACCAACCACGAATAAGATAAATAACCAACAGGTAATCTTGACCGACATTGGCCAACTACCATAGTTATTCATATCTAAGGTATTAAATTGCTGGAAGAATTTATCTACCGTCATTTTTTTCTTTTGTGGTGCATCTTTGACTGAATCTGCTTTTTCAAGATCTAAACGACTCATTTAGCACCCCCATTCGCTTGCGCTTGATCTGCATCAGGTTTCGCAGCCTGTGCAATTTCCCCAATATCAACGCTCACAACAAAACTTCCATAAGATTCTTCAGCGCGTGGCACGACTGAAGTTGCTGGTTTATTTTTATTTTCTTCTGCTGCCAAGAACGAATTCATGAACGCATTTCTATACCACTCAGATGCTTCCAATCCACGCAATAAATCCGCGACAGTGTTTGGACTCTCTGCTTTCCCTTCGATGGTAAATTTATCTCCAGTACGGCTAAATTTAGTGATATACATGGCTGGCGGAACCACACGTACTAACTCATCGACTAAACGTACAGTCACAGGTCGCTGACCTTGTAAACCTTGAATCAACTTCATACGTTCAATAATCGCATTACGCTGTTCTTGTAAACCATCTAGTGTTTTGAGTTGAGTATCTAAGTTTTGATTGGTACTTACAACTAACTGGTTTGCTTGCTCTTGATCTTCTAATCGCTGATTAAAATACATCCAAGCCAACAATACAATGATAAACCCCAATATAGCGATACCAATACTAATCGCAACAAATTGCTTTTTTCGTTGTTCTCTTAGTTCTTCACGCCACGGGAGTAAATTAATCTTTGCCATTAATCAAAACTCCTCATTGCTAAGCCACACGCAACCATTAACGATGGCGCATCATTTTCTATTTTTTTTAGGTCGATTTGGGGTGAAAAACCCATTTGTAAAAATGGGTTTGCTACAGTTACACGATAACCCAGTTTTTGTTGTAATAATTTCGCAAGTCCAGGAATATTCGCATTCCCCCCAGCCAGCAAAATATGATCAATTTCATTAAACTGCGAAGAGGAGAAAAAGAATTGTAGAGATCGTGCTGCTTGTTGAACAACAGCTTCCAAAAATGGCATAAGAACTTCAGTTTCATAGTCATCAGGCAAGGTTCGATCTTTTTTCGCACGACCCGCTTCTTCATAAGACAAACCATAACGGCTTTGTACATCCTGAGTAAGCTGCTTACCACCAAAGACTTGTTCTCGTGTATAGATAATCTGACCATTTTGCATAACTGAAAGCGTAGTCATGGTATGACCAATATCTAAGATACCGACTATATTGGCACCGATGGGTAGCGTATCTGAGAACACTTCAAAAGCACGTTCCATACAATAGCTTTCTGTATCGACCACTTTTGCAGTCAAACCTGTCATCTCAAGCACTTCAACCCGTGCATCGACATTCTCAGTCCGTGTTGCGACAAGAACTACATTCACTCGATTTGGGTTCGGCAGCTTATCAGGTAAAACCTCAAAATCTAGACTCACCTCATCCAATGGAAATGGAATATATTGCTCTGCATCCATACGAATTTGAACTTCGCGCTCATCATCGTTCATGTCTGCATCCATTTCGATGACTTTTTGAATCACCATGGAGTTGGTTACTGCAACAGCCGCATTCATAGATTGGGGATTTGCAATATTCACCGCACGCTCTAAAGCATCTGATACTGCCTCTGGGTTGAGAATATTCTTCTCCACCACACTTCCGTCTAACAATGGACTTAATCCATAGCTTTCCACCCAATAACGACCGTTTTTAACAGAAAGTTCTAATATCTTTACAGAGGTCGAACTAATATCCACCCCTATAAGCCCCTTAGCTTGCTTACGACTGATTCTAAGCACGATTAAATTCCTATTATTTTTATCCCCAAAAAACGTCACAAACTGATTGCAATTGGTCTAAATTTTTTATAGATACAATAAGTCATCTAACAATCTGTTAAATGAAAAGCTATACTGACCATCAATTAGTTTGCTATTAGCTCTTATTAAAACTTACTTGTTATGAAAAAGCTATCTCGTTCAGGGTATGTTCACCCATTTTTTTTGCTGATTATCATTATTTTAATAGCAATCCCGATGGGTTTTTATGGAATGTACCTCTATATTGCACCATCTTTACCAGAAATGGGCTCCTTAAAAAAGGCGCCATTACTTAAGCCTTTGCAAGTATATACTGCGGATAATCAATTAATTGCAGAATATGGGGGTAAGCTTTCTGTCCCTGTCGAGTACAACCAAATACCCAAAAACTTTATTCATGCATTCTTAGCAGCGGAAGATTCATCTTTTTTTGAACATAGCGGTGTAAGTTTTAAAGGTTTAGGACGTGCGGTAAGTGAATCTGTGACTGGCGGTGCACAAACTGGTGGTTCAACCATCACCATGCAGGTTGCAAAAAATTATTACTTGACCCCTGAACGAACATTAAAGAGAAAATTAACAGAAGTTTTTTTAGCAAGAAAAATTGAACAAAATCTATTTAAAGAAGAAATTATGACGCTCTATGTCAATAAAATCTTTTTAGGTAAAAATGCGTATGGTATTGCAGCAGCTGCAAAAATTTATTATGACAAAAGCTTAGATCAGCTCAGCATTGCCCAAATGGCAATGATTGCAGGTTTACCCAAAGCTCCATCAAAATACAACCCAGTGGTCAACCCTGAACGTGCTTTAGAGCGTCGTAACTGGATTTTGGGTCGTATGCTGCAACTAGGGTATATTAACCAAACTCAATATAATAAAGCCGTTGCTGAACCTGTCAGCTTAAGTATGCCTAACCGTGGCATAAATAATAAATTCCCGTATGTGGGTGAAATGGTTCGCTCAGAACTGGTAGAAAAATTTGGTGAGCTCGCAATAGACTCAGGGTACAAGGTCTATACGACGATTGACAGTAAACGCCAGCAATATGCAGAAGACGCTGTACAAAAAGGGCTAGAGGATTATGACCGCCGTCACGGTTGGCGTGGTCCTGAAGCACATGACAAACCACTGAAAGACTTTCTACCTTATGCCAACACCTATCCTGCCGAAGTGGTGAAAGTTTATGCCAATAGCTTTGATGCTTTAATGCAAGATGGCTCTAAAGTGACTGTACCTTGGTCAGGTATGTCATGGGTACGTCCCTATCGTAATGCCAACAGTGTCGGTGGTGGCTTTAGTCGTGCTTCACAAATTGTTAAAGTTAAAGATATTATTCGCTTACGACCAAATGCTGAAAAAACGGCTTGGTCACTGGTTCAAGTGCCGAAAGTTCAAGGACAATTGATTGCGATTAATCCAAATGATGGTGCAATTGAAGCTGTTGTGGGGGGGTATAATTTTTATCAGTCTAAATTTAACCGTGCTTTACAGGGTTGGCGACAACCTGGTTCAACCATTAAACCATTTATCTACGCCTTAGCACTTGAGCGTGGCATGACACCATATAGTATGGTCAATGATAGTCCAATCACAATTGGTCGTTGGACGCCTAAGAACTCTGATGGTCGTTATTTAGGAATGATTCCACTACGCCGAGCTTTGTATTTATCCCGAAATACCGTTTCAGTACGTTTATTGCAAAGTGTGGGTGTAGAGCGTGCACGTCAATTGTTGATGGACTTTGGTTTACAAGAAGATCAAATTCCGCGTAACTTCACCATTGCCCTAGGTACACCGCAAGTATTACCTGTACAAATGGCAACAGGCTATGCAGCCATTGCCAATGGTGGTTATCGCGTACAACCGCATTTCATCAGTCGTATTGAAGATGCCTATGGCAAAACCATCTATGAAGCAAAACCTGAGTATGCATGTATTTCATGCATCAATCAAAAAGGTGATGTAGTTGATGCTGAAGCAAGCACACCAGATGATGAAGTTATTGAAATGACCAATCAAACACTGGAACAAGAAGCTGAATCAACAACTACCAAAGCGTTAAGCAAAGAAGAACAAAGTCAGTACCGCCAAGCACAACGTATCTTAAAATCACAATCTGCTTATGATATGGCTAATATTTTACGTGATGTAATTGTACATGGTACTGGTCGTGCGGCTTTGAAAATTGGTCGTAGTGATATCGGCGGAAAAACAGGAACAACCAATGATGCCAAAGATGCATGGTTTGCTGGCTTTAATGGCAAACTAGTAACCATTGCTTGGGTTGGGTTTGATAAACCTTCAACACTCGGTCGTCGTGAATATGGTGGTATTGCAGCCTTACCAATTTGGACAAACTTTATGGGTAAAGCACTTGAAGGGACACCATCAGCTTGGGTGCATTTTGATAAAAATGCCAAAGATCCTATTTCAAGAGAACAACGTGGTCATATTGCAACAGAAGACACCTCTCAAGCGAAGAAAGATGAATATCGTACCTCACCACCATTAGCACGACCAATTTATCGTCCTGCGCCAGTTACACCTGCACGCAATCCATCAAATGACTTTGATGACTTGCCTGGTGAAAGCAATGATGTGGAAAAAATTCTGAATCCAACCCGTCAAGCGCCTCCTGCAATGAACCGTCCTCAAGCAACGACACCTCGACAAGAACCGCATGATTCTTTAGAAAGCTTGATTAATGAAGTGCAATAAAACTTTTTTTAAATAATCCCAAAAAGAGCGTATTTGATATACGCTCTTTTTATTTATGCATCTTTGTGTGCCAGATATTTTATAAATAGGTCAATCTATTCCAGATATTATTCAAAGCATCGCGCTATCTCATTGATCTAACCAGTTAAAAGGCAAAGGTCTGCTGATTGACTGCTTCAGAAAAATAAAGATTCATTACACATCTTCCATCGGCAAAAAATAAGCTGCATAACGCAGCTTATTTAATCAATCCTATTTTTTAAACAGTATGCCTGTTAGTCATCATCTTGAGGTTTTTGCAATGCAACAATATGAACTTTATCAATCTTATGCCCATCCATCGTGACGACTTCAAACAGATAACCATCCGCTTCAAACTTCACACCATTTTCAGGCAAACGACCTAAATGAAATAAGATATAACCTGAAAGTGTTGAATATTGTTCAGATTCATCGACTAAATCACATCCTAGCAATAAGGAAACATGACGGATATCGGTCGAACCTTCCAGCATTAATGAGCCATCTTCCAAGCTCTCTGCAGCAGCCTCCATTTCATCTTCATCAGGGAATTCACCTGCGATCGCTTCTAATACATCAATCGGGGTTGCAATCCCTTCAATTGAGCCATACTCATTCAGTACAATCGCCATTTGTAGGGGGGCTTGACGGAGTTGTTCCATGACCATGAGTACTTGCGCATTTTCATGCACAATCACAGGTTCACGAAGATGTTTGTCAAAATCCAAAATACCCGTTTCGATATAGTCATTCAGCACTTTATGTGTTGGCACAATCCCTGCGATATTATCAAGTTCGCCATGCGCTAAAATTAACCGTGAATGTGCCATCGACATTAAATTTTCTTTGATTGTCGCTTCATCCTCATCTAAATCTAACCATTCTAATTCTGGACGAGGGGTCATGACTGATTTTACAGGACGCTCAGATAACCCTAAAACACCTTGTACCATCACACTGTGATATGCACTATTTTCAGAGTCAAAAATCTCATCTGCCAACGCTTGTGTCGCCAATACATCTTCAGACTTACTATTTTGACTATCAGAACTTGTTGCCGTTTTGCCCCCCAACATTCGCATTACAGCCGATGCAGTACGGAAGCGCAAATCTGTCGTTGTGACTGTTTTTTCTTGGTTTTTACGCATGGTTTGGTTAAAGAACTCGATCATGACCGAGAAACCAATTGCTGCATATAAATAACCTTTTGGAATATGATAACCAAAGCCTTCAACAATGAGTGAGAAACCAATCATCATCAAGAAACATAGACATAAAATCACGATGGTGGGATGCTTATTTACAAACTCCATCAATGGCTTAGATGCCCACAGCATGATTCCCACAGCAATCACCACAGCAATCATCATGACTGATAGCTCTTTCACCATCCCCACAGCAGTAATCACACTGTCCAAAGAGAACACGGCATCAAGCACGACAATTTGGACAATGACCATCCAAAAAGCCGCATGCACAGGATTTTCTTCTTTAATCGGCCCATGCCCTTCCAACTGTTCACGCAGCTCCATCGTACCTTTGAACAACAGGAAAATACCACCAAACAACAAGATCAAATCTCGTCCTGAAAATGGATGTTCCAAAATATGAAAAAGCGGTTTAGTGAGGGTAATCACCCATGCAATAGACGCTAACAGCACCATACGCATACAGAGTGCTAACATTAAACCGATAATACGTGCTTTATTACGTTGTTCGGGCGGTAGTTTTTCCGCAAGAATGGCAATAAAAACCAGGTTATCAATCCCAAGAACGATTTCTAGAATAACCAGTGTTGCCAAGCCCACCCATGCCGATGGGTCAGACATCCATTCTAAAATCATGATTGTGCCTCCCTATTCAAGAGAGACAATTGACTGCTGAATAAAATAGACGTGAGCTTCAATTGATAGAATGCTTTTGTTATAGGAAAAAAATGTATTATTTCGGAGCGACGACAACCACTACCCATGTTGATTCATTTGTTTGTTGTAAAACAGATTTCAATTATATCAAGACTATTTGGGAATTCATCCTTTTTTTCAAAATCAATAAAAATCTCAGCAAATCGCACGTATTGCAGTGGTTTACATTACAAAACATTGCAAACAAAACATAACTCTATCTCAACTTGTCATATTTATGCCGTAGAATCATAATGAAAAATAAAGATTTAAAGATCATGAAGGTGAAAGAATAATTTATGAATAATGCATTTATGAATCCGCTAGAAAGCATTTTAACCACAGAAAATAAAGCAACTCAGGTTCTCATTGCCCTGTATTGTGGTTCACGTTTTGGCAATAATCCGATTTATCAAGAAACAGCGATTCAATTGGCAAAAGGGATTGCGGAACACGGTTTTGGCATCGTATATGGCGGTGCAAGTATTGGCTTAATGGGACAGGTGGCTGATACTGTTACTGAGCATGGCGGTGAGGTCGTAGGTGTCATTCCTGAGTTTATATTGGACTATGAGGTTGCGCATAAAAATTTAACTGAGTTGCACATTGTCACCAACATGCATGCAAGAAAAGCCATGATGGCGGAACGTGCCAGTGCTTTTGTTGCGCTTCCTGGTGGTTTAGGCACTTTTGAAGAAATTCTTGAGATTGCCACTTGGGGACAACTGAATCAGCATCAAAAACCCATGATGCTTTATAATGTAAATGGCTTTTATAACCATATGATTGCCCAACTTGATCATGCGGTTCAGGAAGGTTTTTTACCTCCACAGCATCGGGCAAAACTAATCGTATGCGACACCGAAGATGAGATTTTCTCTGCTATTCGGAATTTACATACACCCAAAAGATTCGTGATCTAAACCGAGATAATATAAAAAATCGAGCATTTAGCTCGATTTTTATTTGATGAATGATTTATTTTGATCAACTTATTTCAGGTTGATTTGGTACACCGCAGTAGAACCACTGACTTCATTGCCCACAATCAGCATTGGCTTGGCATTTGGTGAGTCTTTGGCTGCGACAAATGTTAAACCTTCTGGTCCTAAATCACCTTTTTCAATCAAAATCTGCTTGCCCTTCTGATCTAAAATCGGTTGACCTTTACTGTCTTTGAGGACTTGATCTTGCTTAAAACTACGGTCATTAAAGTACTGTACAAACATTGGCTTTTGTGGATTGCTGATATCATATACCATAATGCCACTTTGACGCTCTAAGCCGATAAAAGCAAAAGTCTTTTTGCCAATTTTTCCTATCGTCAAACCTTCTGGTTCAGGCCCTTTATTGTCACTACGATCATCAAATGCCACAGCAGCATGATCAGTATTAAAAGTATTTGGGAAAAGTTCAGCTACTTTACGCTCAAACTCGCTCCCCGAATCCCAAACCAATTGACCTTGTGCATCCCAAATGCTGAATGAACGTGCGCCATAGGCATAAAGCTTTTTATAGGTTAATAATCCATTTGCGTCTAATTTTGGTGAACCATCCGCATTGGTTTCATACCCCATATTCCATGCGATATTTAAACGTCCAAGTTGCTCATCATCACGGCATTTACCTGCTTCAGTTGCTGTTGCACCACAATACGCAAAAATCGTTGGATCAAGTTTTGCACCTTTTATCCCCTTGGCGATTTGTGCGAGATGTGCAGGATAATCCCCTTCAGCATTAAAACCTTTTTTGTTAAATAAGTGCTTCATACGAATGGATTCAACATAGCCTTTGCTCGCATCTCCTGTAAAATAGGCAGCTTCATCACTGAACCATTCACGGGCATCGCCTTCATTGGCAGTCACTAAATAGGTTTGATTATTTGCAGTATATTGTGCAATTGCGTCAGGCTGATACATGCCAACCAAACCTTGCCATGCTTGGATATTTATTTTTTCATCTTTATCACTCACATCCAAAGCATTAGTTGTAAGTCCATGATCTTTAAAACCCAGTGGATAAATGTTTGTCACTTTTTTCGCTGCAATATCAATTTTTGCAATCGCATTATTTTCTTGTAAACTTGCCCAAGCAGTTTTACCATCGTCGCTAATGGTGATGTATTCAGGCTCTAAATCTTGTGCAACAGTTGCATTGGGTCCAAAAATACGCACACCTGATTGGATCAATTCTGCTTTTTTGGTATTCCATGCTTTAAAATCAGCAGTACTTGCCACGGGTTGATTGATATTTGAAACATCAATAATGCTCACCGAACCTTCTGGATCAATACTATAGTCATCATTCGGTTCAGCTTCATTTGCAACCAATACCGTTTTACCATCTGGGGTAAATGTCAACATATCAGGCAATGCCCCAACATTGACTTTGCTAATAAACTTCAAATCCTTAGCACTAAAAAACGCCACGATACCTGGATCAGTTTTCTTTTCAGCCTGTACTGCCAGTGCCACAATCCCATTTTTAACAGAAACAGAGTTCACTTCAGAGTTTGCCAAATGTTCTCGTGCTGACAATTCACCGATATGTACTGGTTTTTCAGGCTGGGATGCATCTAAAACATCAATTACACCTTTTTTAGCATTCACAACAAAAATGCGTTTTGATGCTGCATCGTATGCAGGAATTTCTGCAGCACTTTCTTCAAATACACCCGTTTCATAGCTACCTAGACGGCTTAAACTGATCGTTGCAGGGGTTACTTCTTCAACAATAGGTGGTTTGTCATGGGTTGAATTGTCTTTATCCTCATTACATGCCACTAACCCCATCGAAAGCATTGCCAGACACAATGCTGAAATTTTAAATTTCATTTATTTTCCATTCTTCACTTAAATTTTGAGTAATTTATGCAACTTGAATGAAATCCTTATGACAAATCGGTGACAAAATGATTGCAGTTTATTGACCAACAACACAACACGCTTTTTACAGATTTAAACTCACGATTACTTTAGAATATTGAAAAATTAAACTTTTGAAGAAATATGACAGCCACCCCATTACATCAAAAATTACAGCCTGAGTTTTACCTACTGGTCTTTTTGGTGTCCATTGGCTTTTTCATGCAAGGTTTAGATACCACCATTATCAATACCGCCTTACCTGCAATGGCGACTAGTCTACAAGAGCACCCTTTGCGTATGCATGGTGTGGTCATCAGTTATGTCCTTTCAGTAGCCGCATGTATTCCTTTAAGTGGTTGGCTCGCCGATCGTTTTGGGGTAAGAAATACCTTTTTTGCTGCCATCGTGATTTTTACACTTGCCTCTCTTGGCTGTGCTTTATCCAATGATTTTAATCTATTAATTGCATTTCGCGTATTACAAGGCATCGGTGGTGCATTGTTACTGCCTGTCGGGCGATTAGCGATGCTACGCATTATTCCACGTGAACAGTTTTTGTCTGCAATGAGTTTAATGAGTTTGGCGGGTTTAATGGGACCTTTGATGGGACCAACATTAGGCGGCTGGTTGGTTGAATACGCTTCATGGCATTGGATTTTTTTGATCAATCTCCCCATTGGGCTATTAGGGATGTTTGTAACTTTTAAAGCCATGCCAAATACCACCGAACCTTCAGTGAAAAAATTCGACTTGAGTGGTTTTATTTTACTGGTGATTGCGATGGTTGGAATGGCATTGGGCATTGAAAATATTGCCAGTCGAGAGGTATCCAGAAGTTTTAGTCTTGGTTTATTTATCACGGGCTTTATTGCTGCGCTGATCTATGCTTATCATGCGCATACCCATCAAAATGCTTTATTTCGTAGTAAATTATTTAGAAACAGAATCTATGCCATTGGGATTTTAGGTAACTTTTTTGCTCGTTTTGGAAGTAATGCTATTCCTTTTATTTTGCCTTTGATGTTGCAAGTTGCCTTTCAGATGGAACCATTCATGACAGGGATTATGCTAACGCCTATGGTATTAGGTTCATTATTTTCAAAACCCATTATCCGCCCAATGATTTCCAAAGTCGGCTATCGTAGACTTTTACTGATCAATACCTTTTTGGTCGGGGCATGTATTGCAAGTTTTGCACTGACTACAGCAGATACACCGACATGGCTTAGAGCTGTGCATTTCTTTGTATTTGGGACATTAAACTCTTTACAGTTTGTTGCGATGAATACCTTAACCCTCAAAGACTTACCACAACAAGATGCCAGTAGTGGTAACAGTTTTTTGTCGATGATTATGATGTTGTCGATGAGTATCGGAATTGCATTGGCAGGGACTTTACTGAATGTATTTACAAACCATTTAGGTGAAGCACAAATCACGCAAGCATTTCATTACACATTGATTTGTTTAGGTTTAATTAACATTATTACCGCGATTATTTTTTATCAGATTCCCAAAAACCAAGAGATTTAAAATATAACAGATCTCGCATAGTCTTGTGATAAGGTTCGCATTAAAATGACTGCTTCTCTATATTTAAAATGATGATGCCAAAACATTTAACCAAGATTTCAGCAAATTTTTGTCACAATCGTGTCGCATTGACGATTGTGATCGTTGGCTGCCTGATCAGTTTGGCTTTGGTAATTGTCCACTATAATGCGGCTTCCGCTGAACCTTATCCAATCAAAGGTTTTGATGTGTCACATCATCAAGGTCAAATCAACTGGAAACAAATTTCTCCACAGCAATATCAATTTGTCTATCTGAAAGCTACTGAAGGTGGGGATTTTAAAGATACGTTATTTCAAAACTATTGGCTCGAAGCACGTGAACGTGGCATGCGTGTAGGTGCCTATCATTTTTTTCGTTTATGTCGTGAAGGCAATATCCAAGCACAAAATTTTATCGATACGGTGCCAAATAAATCCGATGCACTACCGCCCGTGATGGATTTAGAATATGACAGCAATTGCATTAATACCTTTACCAAAGAACAATTACTGAAACAAATCAAAATCATGCATGATCGCTTGCAAGCTCATTATGGCAAACAGCCAATTTTTTATACCTCAAAAAATTTTTATAATATTATTTTGCTTGGTGAATTTAACAATACGCCGATTTGGATTCGTGAATATCACGACAAACCTGATTTGAAAGATCAACGTGGTTGGATATTTTGGCAGCAGACCAATCAAGCTAAGATTTCAGGGATTCATAAAAATGTCGATTTAAATGTATTTTATGGTGATGAAAAAGAGTGGCAGCAATTTTTGCAGGAGAATCACCTGCAACCTTGATATGAAGGTCAAAAGTCGTATTTTGTCGCAGAAAATTTTGTAAAATCAGATTTAAAGATGAGTCCTTTCTCCAATTCAGTTAAGATAAAAACGATCTGGTCAATTTGACTTGAAAATATGAGAAAAATCATTCATATCGACATGGATGCTTTCTACGCTTCAGTCGAGCTACGAGAGCGTCCTGACTTGAAACATTTACCTGTGGTGATTGCCTCGCATCATCCACGCGCAGTGATTGCGGCTGCATCTTATCCTGCACGTGAGTTTGGTTTACGCTCTGCCATGTCGATGTCACAAGCCAAAAAATTGTGTCCCCATGTGGTCGTGATCGAACCGAATTTTGAAAAATATCGGGAAGTTTCTGCACAGATTCATCAAATCTTTCAACAATACACAGTACTGATCGAACCCTTATCCTTAGATGAGGCGTATTTAGATGTCACTGAAAACTTACAAAATATCCCAAGTGCAACCGAAGTTGCGGAACGGATTCGGGCAGACATCGTTAAACATACGGGACTGACCGCCTCAGCAGGCGTTGCACCCAATAAATTCCTTGCTAAAATTGCCTCAGATTGGCATAAGCCCAATGGCATTTGCATCATTAAACCTCGCCAAGTCCAACATTTTATTTATGATCTACCACTCAAGAAAATTCCTGGCGTTGGTAAAGTGACCCAAGAAAAACTTAAAAATTTGAATTTGCAAACGCTCGGAGATTTGCAACAAGTTGAGGAGATTTTTTTAATTCAGCATTTTGGAAAATATGGCAAGCAACTGTTTTTATATGCACAAGGTATTGATGAGCGTCCTGTGCAAGTCGAGCGACAACGACAACAGATTTCCAATGAAACCACCTTTGATGATGATCTGACTTTAGCGCAATGTTTGCCTTATTGGGAGAGTTTAATTGCACGTGTTTGGCAAAGTTTAGTCAAAAAACAAATCCAAGCACGTGGCGTGACGGTCAAATTAAAATTAAAAAATTTTCAGGTTTTACAACACAGTAAAAGCTTTAAACATGCGCTCAATTCACAACAAGATATGCAAAAGGCGGTACACATTCTTTTATCAGAAATGCAAATACCTGAACATTTTCAATTTCGTTTAATCGGTGTAGGGCTGTACCAGCTCTCTGAACAGCAAGATGAATCACAACTTTCATTGTGGTGAACTGTCTATTCAATATTAAAGTGAAAAAGAGTCGTTCATTTTTCAGACAAAAGAATTAATTTTAATCAAATACTCTCCCACCTTCACCAAAATTAGAGTAATCTATTTCTCGCAATACATTATCCATGTATCTGCTGAGTGAGTAAAAGTCACCAATACTTTTACTCTGCTGTCCTGTGATTGGCGTGACGATCAAATCCGAATATTACAGGGCGCTCAGAATGTCACATGAATAATTGCCCTCCTACTTTTTAAATGCTGCACGCTCCCTTTCTCAAAGTTCACACAAACTTCACTTAAATTTCATTCGCCTATCAATGTGATTTTCAGTACACTCGAAGCGATTCCTTGAAATTTACAATCCAATGAATAATAAAAAACATATTTTATGTGTTGAAGATGATGCCGCAATTGTAATGCCTTTACGCTATGCACTTGAACGTGAAGATTGGCAAGTCACTTGGGCAAATACAGGCACGCAGGCGATTGACTATGTGCAAGAGCAAAGCTTTGATTTTATTATTTTAGATGTGGGTTTACCTGACATCAATGGTTTTGATGTCTGTAAAAAAATTCGCCATTTCAACCATACACCTTTGCTTTTTTTAACAGCACGTGATGATGAAATTGACCGAATTATTGGCTTAGAAATTGGAGCAGATGATTACTGTGCTAAGCCTTTTAGCTCACGAGAAATTGTGTCAAGGATCAAAGCTATTTGGCGAAGAATGGAAATTCAAAATCAATTAAAAAATGCGCAATCCAATGAAATAAAAGATAATCCACAGCAAACATCTCAAGTTTGGCAATGTCATGACGAGTGCTTACAGATTTATTATTTGGGTACGCTGCTGCAACTGACTCGTTATGAATATCGTTTGTTGAAATTGTTGATTGATCATCCTGAACAGGTATTTAGTCGCCAACAATTGATGGATCATATTTGGGAACATCCCGAACATAGTTTGGAGCGTACTGTAGATACGCATATCAAAAGTCTAAGACAAAAGCTCAAACACATTTCAACTGAACACGACCCGATTCAAACGCATCGCGGTTTTGGTTATAGCTTAAAAAGAATGAGTTAAACTATAGATCAAAGGATAGATAAAGTGGCTGTTGATTTGATCAACCTTGGATTATTTATTTTAGTTCCTGCTCTTGCTAACCTGTTCATTTGCATATTCTTTTTTATTTCACAAGTGTATAACGAGGATTTCTATGTTGAGGATGATGAACGAACACCTCAAACCCCAATAGAAAAGTTCTTCGATCTTACGTTTAAATTTAGTTTCATCGCTTGCTGTCTAAGTGCTTTTATTTTTGCTATAGCAATGTATTTTAAAACCTTTTATTTACTGACAATTTTTCTAATATTGGCACCCCTTTGGCTATTGTGGGGATATTTCAAAAGTGAATAAATATCTCCAATATTTATTTGAATTATTCATCAAGTTAAATGGGTAATACGATGTCCATTTTTATACGCATTTGGTTTTTCTTTGGTTTAATCATTTTACTCGGACTGTGGTTTATGTCCTACACTTTTAATCAACAAGTAAAACCCAATGTACGCCAAGTGGTTGAAGATACACTTGCAGAAAATGCCAATATTATCGCCATGTTAGTAGCTGAAGATGTATATGAAAATCACGTCAGTACGCCCCAATTTGATCAAAAAATTCAACAAGCTTTAAATCGCAAACTGAATGCCACGATTTGGCAACACAATAAAAAGGAAATTAACCAACAAATCTATATTACTGATGCAAAAGGCATTGTCATTTATGATTCACAAGGGATTGCCACGGGGCAGGATTATTCACAATGGAATGATATTTATCTGACTTTAAAAGGAAAATACGGTGTCCGTTCTACACGCAGTTATGACCTGAAAGGCAATGATTTGGGGAGCAATTACAGCACTATGTTTATTGCAGCACCTATTTATTATCAGGTCAATCAACAGCAGCAACTGATCGGCGTGGTGAGCATCGGCAAGCCCAATCGTTCTGTACAACCTTATATTCAACGTTCAGAAAATCAACTTTTCCGTCAAGCAGCTTGGATCGCATTATTGAGTTTGTTTCTTGCCAGTTTGGTGGCGTATTGGCTAAAACACAGTATTGACCGTGTCCGTAAATATGCCCAAGCACTCGCACCTGTCAATCAAGCGCCACACTTTCGTTCTGCGCAAGAGCTTAACTTAGTTTCACAAGCGATTGAAACCATGCGAGAAAAACTTGAAGATCGTGCCTATGTTGAACACTATGTCAATACGCTCACCCATGAGTTGAAAAGTCCACTTACAGCGATTCAAGCCAGTGCCGAGTTACTCAAGGAAGACTTACCTTTAGCAGATCAACAACAATTTGCCACACATATTTATCAACAAAGCCAACGCTTAAAAACCTTGATTGATCGGATGTTACTGCTGACACGTTTAGAAAAATCCAAACATCAACTTGAACTACAAAATTTTGATCTTTCCCAACTAGTCCAACACGTCTTACAGCAATACGCCAGTCAAATTCAAAATAAAAAAATTCAATGTTTACTAGACATTGAAAATGAATGTCTGATTCAGGCTGATCGTTTTTGGCTACAACAAACTTTTGCGAACTTACTGGATAATGCTTTGGATTTTACGCCCCATTCAGGCAAGATTTTGCTTCAACTGCATCAACATCATCACCAAGGCATTGAGTTTAAAATCTTTAACGAAGGTGAATGGATTCCAGAATATGCCCTCAAGCAAGTTTTTGATACTTATTTCTCCTTGCCACGTCCAATTTCCCAGCAACGCAGTTCAGGTATTGGATTAAGCATCGTGAAGCAAGTGATTGAACAACATCATGGGCAGATTAAAATTGAAAATATGAATGAAAATCAAATTGGTTTAATACAACCCCATCGACAAGGTGTTGGTGTCACGATACACCTCACTTAATTTTAAAATGTATTACAAAACTGATGCCAAGATGCATCATTTTCAACTTCACCCAAATTTCACATAAAACTCAAAAACAACTCAAATAAAAAACATCTACTTTTTACACACTATTGAGATCTACATATATTTAAGGAAATTATGATGAGATCTCATTTTCTTACATTTAAAATCATTGCTATTTTTATATTGATTGGCATATTTGGCATTGGTTTACTCTTTATCCAAAACCTCGTTTCCGAACGTCAAAGTTATCAACAAGACTTCATTCGAGATATTTCCAGTACCCAAATTAGACCACAAACCATTATTGCGCCCTATGTGCAAGTTCCCTATACAGAACAAAAAACCTGTCTGGATGATCAAAAAAAGCCATTTCCATGTACCGAACAATATTTTATGTACTTAGGTGCTGACAGTACCGATTGGACAGCTAATTTTAATGTATCGGATAATAATTACAGACGAACGATTTATCGTGCGATTGACTATCAAGCAAATTTGTCTGCGAAAGGTGCTTTTTATAAACCTGAACTGGATCAAAAAAATTATGAATGGAATAAGGCGCAAATCATTTTTCCTTTACATGATCCACGCGGCTTAGAAAAACAACCTTCCATTAAAATTAACAATCAAAATTACACATTTCAAATAAACGAACAAGCGAAGGATCAATCAGGTTTTGATTTTATGACAGTTTCTGTGCAAAAACATCCTGAAATCTTGCAAGCGATTCAAAATGGTTTTGAATTTAACTTACAACTTCAAACGAAGGGTTTAAGTAAATTCAACTTGATTCCAACCAGTCATCACGTCACTTATAACGCAAAAGGTAATTGGGCAGACACCAAATACGATGGACAAAGCCTACCTTATGCAAAAATGAGTCAAACTGAACAATTTAGCGCACAGTGGAAAAATATCGCACTGGGACAACAAAATCTTAATAAAATCGCCAATTGTGAAAATAGTGATTGTATGCGCCAACTCAGTCACGCTTACTTAACTCGCAGTAGTAATGAAGCAGTCACAGCCTATGAAAGTGGACAAAATATAGAAAAAATTGGACTTTCAACCGAGTTTCTAGAATCTGTCAATGTCTATACCCAAACTGACCGTGCAATTAAATACGGTATCGTTATTATCATCATTACTTTTGGTTGTTTCTTCTTGTTTGAAGTCATGAAAGGCTTGCGAATCCACCCGATTCAATATGCTTTAGTGGCAATGGCACAAGGCATTTTCTTTGTCCTATTACTCTCAATCAGTGAATATTACGCCTTTGCTTGGGCTTATATAGTCGCAGCAATCGCCTGTGTAGGTTTGATGACATGGTATCTATTCTTCGTAATGCGAGGAATCAAAGCTGCTGCAATCTTTAGCCTGATTTTAAGTACGCTTTATGCAGTGATGTATTTATTATTGCAATCATCAGGAAAAACCTTCCTTATCGGCTCAGTGATTTCCTTTATCGTCCTTGCTGCTGTGATGTTCATCACCCGACATATCGACTGGTATCAAGTCGGTACAAAACCCAAATCCGAGCTTAAAAATTACACCCCTTCACAGTACTAAAAACAGTTAAAGATGGATGCGTTTTCGCATCCATTTCCATTTCATTTGTAGGTGAGAACATGAAAAATATACCTTTAAATAGCACCAGTACAGCAGTACTTCCGCAACTTTGTCCTCTTCAAAGTTCCATTGCATTTTGCTTAAATCAGCTGCGTCAAGCCGAGATTTGCTTTTTAAATTTAGGGAATATTGTCGTGTGTCCAGAACAACGCTTAATTCTCATTTTTCAAGCAAAATACCTAAAGCAAATAGAACCGCTGTATGCGTTTGCATAAAAAACCATATTCATAATGAAGATGTTCACGTAAACTTTAATGATAAAAATATGTGAGAATCCGCATGACTGTACAACGTATGCACATTAGCCCACGCTTTTCAGAAATTGCAATTTCGGGAAACTTAGTTCATTTAGCTGGTCAATTAGCCACCGACCTCAGTCTTGATATTCGAGGACAAACGCAACAAACGCTCGCTGCAATCGATACTTTTCTTGCGGACGCAGGTACTAACAAAAGTCACATCCTGTCTGTAATGATTTTTTTTAAAAGACATCGAAAATGATTATGCGAGTATGAATGAGATTTGGGATGCTTGGTGTTCTGATATGCAAGCACTTCCACGCACTTGCGTTGAAGCAAAAATGTATAAACCTGAAGTTTTAGTTGAAATGACAGTCGTTGCGGTTAAACCTTAGCTTAAGCACTTTATTTAAAATAATTTTATTTGCTTAAGCTACTTGCTAACTACCCATTTACTTAGCGCATGATTCACATGCGCATTTACAATTAACCATAAACACGCGAGCGAGCTAAACGTTCAGCATAAGCGTCTAGATTTACTGTTGCTTGTGTCGTGAATGTATCGTGAATATTGGCATAATCTTGCATAAAATCTTCACGTAATTGTTGATACTCTGGCACACCTTGATAGCGAATCACTCGATACCCCGCCATTTCTAGCAGAGTATCTTGATTTCGATCGGTATTTATCCATTTCATCGCATTTGGATCATCTAAAGTAATCACTGCCATCACTTTAAACTCTTGATCTAATACCACAAAATCTGCAAACATCTTTTGATATTTACGACGAGTATGTAAATATTTTGTGGTAAGCAATGCATCGAAAGATACATGTGCTAAAATATTTGCAGTCGGTAAAATTTCTTTAATACGTGCATAAGTGATTAATTCATTTGAATTAAAAACTGCACGCTGTCTTAAAGCACTATCTAGTTTCTGCTTATTTTTCAGTCCTTTATAAGCAATCATACTGACTACTGCAAGTATAGTGAGTGTCGCAAGAAACATTAAATCCATGAGTTGCCTTCCTTATCTATTTTTATAATTTGTCTCTTTTTATACCGCTTTTTATTTCACTTTTCCACAAATAAGCTGAATTATTTGGCTAAACTATCAAAGTTTATCATCGCTTTTAAATTAGACAATTGACTTATTGTGAATAAGAGTTTTATTTAGCTATTTAACATGTGTATTTTCCAAGCTAAAAATACTCATTTCTTATGACAAAAAGATGACTATTTCATCTATCATTTATAACGACAATTATAAAAAGATTCAACTTTTACCGACAAAATATGCTAGATTTTGTCTGACAATTTGCATATTTTTGATCGATATCCCCTACGCTTTAGTTCCTTTAAAGACGTATTAAATATATAGATACAAATCCGCCTATATCTTAACTATTTAAAAAGACAATCATTTTTATAAAAACCAATCTTATCCAGTTGATTAAAATAAATATTTTGCTATTAGTAGTTGGTATAGCCTACAGCCCTGAGGAGAAAAATAGAATTAAATATCATTTAGATGCAATGTTTCATGGCTACTATCAAAGATGCAGTATCAACAAGCGAAAAAAGCAGACTCAAAACATAGATTCTGGTATTCGGGAGTTAGAATGAATAACAGCGCCAATTATGTAAAACAAATCAAAAATGCTAAACGTGGTGGATATACCCCAACCATCGCAAAGGACATCAATAAACATAAAGTACAAAAAGCAATTCGCTTAATTGAACAATGGAGAAAATTAGCAAATGAGCTGAAGCCACAAATGCAAATAGACATGGCACTTACCTTAGAAGAATGCGCTCAAGACCTAGACCAAGTTTTAAGGAGCAAATAAATGCTTATTTTTAGATCCACATGTATATATTTAAAACTTTAATGTATCTTCATCTTTTTAAAGCATATTAATATTCGACATAGCCCGTAAATAAATACGGGCTATTTATTTAAATTTACTAAATGAATAATAAAATTAATCTTTATAATAACATTATATTTAAAATATCTTAACAATTAAATATACATTATTTATATAAATTTAATTATTTTAATTAAAATAAAATCATTAAAAAACAATATATTAAATAATAATTTAAAATTATTTATATATTTTATTTTCCTAATGTTTACAAAATCAGTCAACTTTGATAAAAATAATGACAACTCAATCACATAAAGAAGAAAAATATGAAAAATTTAACCATGATTCTATCTGCTGCACTTTTTATGCACAATGTAGCATTCGCAGATTCAAATGTATTGAATACTACTACCACAACAAAATTAGCATACGATTGCCAATCTTTGGCATGGAATTTGGCGGCTGCGAAGAAAGATGATATTGAAGCACAATATCAAGTCGGAATGAAATATTTTAATGGGGAAGAAGTTCAAGCTGACCAAAAGCTTGCCTATCAATGGTTAAAGATGGCAGCTAAAAATCATCATATTCAAGCCCAATATCGTCTTGCGACCATTGCAGAAATGGGTCTAATCGGTACAAAAAATGAAACAGAAGCCTTCCAATGGTACCTAAAAGCTGCCAATCAAGGTGATGCAAAAGCACAATTTAAGGTAGCTCAAGCATATCGCCTAGGCATAGGCATTGCCAAAGACCAATTGCAGGCACAACAATGGTTGCAAAAAGCAGCACAATCGAATCATGCTTTAGCACAGCTTACTCTGGCAAAACTATAAGTTTATTTTAAGCATTTCAATGTGATGAGAATCAAAATATGTATCAAATCTCATCACTCTAAAAATAAATCACTCACATAGTTCAAGTGCTTATTTTTTGGCTTGCAATATCGTCATTTTTCTGTAGAATTCTCGCCACGTTGCCGGCATAGCTCAGTTGGTAGAGCAACTGACTTGTAATCAGTAGGTCCACAGTTCGAATCCGTGTGCCGGCACCATTTTACTTAACCTCGCTTTTTAGTGAGGTTTTGTTGTTTTTAAATACTAGTTTTTATTTTACTTTTTCTTTTCTATGGCGTGTGTAAAGTGCTGAATATCTTGATTTAAAATATCCCATTGACTTGCATGACTGGTAAATATTTCAAATTTAGGTCGAAACATATTAGGATCATCCAAAGTTCCAGCACGAATTGAAATCAGTTCTGCCGCAATTTCTGGTAAACCAAATAAATTTGAACCACAATTGCCACAAAAACCACGTTTTATCATTTTCCCTGAAACACCCAAAGATTGATAATACTTTACATCGCCCTGAATATTGAGTTGTGATTGAGCAAAGAATGCGATCGGTGCATAGGCTCCACCACTAGACTTTTGACAATCTCGACAATGACAATTAAAACTGACTTTCGGTTCAACTTCAGCGTGATAACGAACTGCACCACACAAACAACCACCTGAATATTTTACTGACATGTTATTGCCCTTATTATTTTCATTGCCCTTTTTGAGCGGTAATCTGAATATAACGTACTAAGCCATCCGTATACAGTTTATTACAGAGCTTGGCGGTCATTTTTATTTTAAAACTATCGAGGAGATGCTTATGTTCTCCAGAAAACTTTCGCTGTGAAATATAGTCAGCAAAGCCCAGTAAAACTCGCTCAGACAAATCATCAATCTGTATATTCTCCAACCGATACTGCTGCATGATCTGTTGAATATCAGTCTGAGTAGGTAAATGCTTGATCTGAACATCTGCTGATTTCAGCAATAAACGATATTTTTCTTGTTCAAAGCTCGACAAGTTTTGCCATTTGTCAGTTAACATTAAGTAATGAAAACCGATTCGCCCTTTTGAATTTAAAAAAGGTCGCACAGACGCTAAAAATAAATTTAAATCGCTGTGATAAGCAGCATCCACGCAAAGCACAACATCAAAATGCGTATCCGATAAAATATTTTTTAAATTTAAAAATGAACCTGAGTAAAACTGAATGTTTGAATTTAGATTATGCTGTAGTTGATCAATGCAGTGTTGTTGCATATCTACTGCACTGAGTCTTTGAGTTTTATAATAATTTTTCCAGTGCAAAATACTTGCACCTCGTCCACAGCCTAGATCTAAAAGGTGATCGCTTGAATTTAAATCAACTGCTTGTGCCAACTGATCTGCCAATTGGCGACAAGCTTGTGGATAGGACTGCGTGGTTGCAGTCCAATATCCTAAATTTGTCCAAGCATACAGCGCATCATCACCTAAGATTTTTGCATTAATAGCATATTTATGTTGTGAAAATTGTTGCTGTATTGCTTGAATCCAGTTCATAACACATCAGTAGCCGAGTTGGGGTGCAACCTCAACTTTAGGTTTTAAACCCATAAATGGCAATGGCGCACCAAAAATTTCTGCAATATGCATGGCAGAAGTCACCGCAGATTCTAAAATTGGTAAGCCATTACATGACCAAGAACCACAATAGAAGACTTTACGGTTGGCTTGCAGATGGCGTTGTTGTAATTCTTTGTTCAATGCCACGGTTTCAGAATTCACCACAGCGCGGGTCAACGTTACACTTGAAATGACCTTTTTCGGATCAATTGCAGTAATCGGTCGCCACGTTTGGAACACAGGAGATTTACCCACAAGGCTTGGCTCAACTGAGTTGAGCCATACCGTAAATTGTTGCTGAGTAAATTTACGATCCATCATATAACTGAGCACACACCAATCTTTGCGGTTAGGCGGCATCACTGTTGCATCGGTATGCATGACCAATTCACCTTGTTCAAACTTGAATTGTTTTAATAAGGCAATATCTTCTGCAAACTGTTCAGCATTTAAAAAGCTTTCTAATTTTGTGGTTGGGGTAGCCACGATCACACGATCAAAATAAAGCTGTTCACCCTGCTCATTTTCCACTAAAACTTGTTCACCTTGTTGCTCAACCCTGGAAACTGCCGAACCGCTATGAACATCGATCCCTTCTACCAGTTTATCCACTAAAGCAGGTGTCCCCCCATGCAAACGCAATAAAGCATCACCATCCGTCAGTTGTCTTAAAAACACCAACAACGGTTTTGCAGGCCACTCACCAATAGTTTTTGGGTCACAAGTGCAAATGGTATACAGCACAGGCATCACCGCTCCATGCCAAAATACCTCTTCAATATCATTGTGATTAATAAATTCAGCCAACGTAATATCTTGATTTTTAGATTTAAAAAATTGGTGAATGGCGGTTTTTAGTTGCAACATACCTTTCACTAAACGCCAACCGTATTGCTTAATGCCTTTGCGATTATTAATAATCGGGAAATTACCAATCCTTGACCGTGTAGTGGTTAACCATGTTTCAGTTTTATCTTCAAATAACCAACTGCATGCCATAAATGTGCGTACAGGAAACGTTTTAATACCCAAATGTGTGGCTAAACTTAACGTATTTTTCCATAAATGCGGATTCATCACACGTAATGGCGCATCAATCAGACCACCTTCAAACGCTAGACTATGGCTATCCATTCCACGACCAGGTAAAGCTTCAAAGATGGTGATGCAATGTCCTGCATCTTTCAGAATTCTTGCGGTAGCAAGCCCAGCCATGCCGCTACCAATCACTGCAATATTCAAAGTTATTATCCAAGCGTTAACCATTTTTTTTATTATGAATGAAGCATCTTAAAAATAGGCTATTAAAAAGTTCCAGTTTTTATGGTTTTTCACTATTAGACCGTTTTTAAATCAACAATTAGAAAAATATTTTAGTTTAAATTTCCACAACATAGTGGATAACTTATTTTTTTATAAAGATATTTTTAATTTTACAATAAAATCCATTTAAAAATATGTAGATAAATTCACTATTTTACCTTTTATTCTATTTACAAATAAAAACGCATTCAGTATTATGGGCGGCATAAATGATAACTAATTCACACATTTACTTAAGTGAATGTATGAAAAGTATAAAGAAAACTTACAGCGTAATAGAGCTTCTATAGTGTGGGATAGAAGCTCTTTTTTTTATCTAAAAATTTCACCTGTTAAAAATTAATCATTGATACATAAAAAAAGCGGATCATTTGATCCGCTTTCATTTAACTTTGGACAGGAATTACACCAAATTTACCACTATTAAAGTCATTAAACGCTTGAATAATTTCCTCTTTCGTATTCATCACAAATGGACCATAACCTTGGATTGGCTCATTCAAAGGTTTACCCGTCAATACCAAAAATTTAGCATCTTGGATTGCTTCAATTTGAATATGTGCTTCAGCATCTTTTGCAAACATTACAATCGAATGATCTTCCACATGCTGAGTTGCATTTATCATCAATTCACCTTTGAGTACCACCAGTAAAGTATTATGATCCACAGGTACAAAAATGTTTTCAACATGCTCTGCACTTAGTTCAACATCCCAAACATTCACTGGGCTGAACGTTGAAGCTGCACCCTGATGCTCAACATATTGCCCTGCGATGACCCGAAGTTGTCCTGCGTTATCGTCAAATTTCACTACAGGAATATCCGTTGCTTCAATCGCTTGATATTTTGGTGCAGTCATTTTATCCGCTGCAGGTAAGTTTACCCAAAGCTGTACCATTTCAAACAGACCACCTTTTTCAGCAAAAGCTTGTGAATGAAACTCTTCATGAACCAAACCTGCACCTGCAGTCATCCACTGCACATCGCCTGTTTTAATAGTTCCGCCACCACCCGCTGAGTCTTTGTGGCTGACTTCACCTTGGTAGACAATAGTAACCGTTTCAAAGCCACGATGCGGATGTGATCCTACTCCGTGTTGTGCAGTCGTAGCATCAAAATGATATGGTGCTGCATAATCTAACAATAAAAATGGGCTAATCGCCTGACCTAAGCGATCATAAGAAAATAGATTTTTTACTGGAAAACCATCACCTACCCAATGCATATTTTTATTGCGGTAAACGCCTATCACTTTTTTCATTTCAAACTCCTATCTCTAGGACTAAACATGGTCTTATTTTAATTAATTTCAATCGCTTCACCCAGTACTTTCCTAGCATGCTCTATCTCACTGACAGGACAATACAAATCAAAATAACAATTTCAAAACAGATTCAGATATTTAATCGACTATCTTATTTATAAGATTATTTATCTTAAAAACTCGTCTTTTTCTTTAAATATTTTAACCCTAGTATAAAAGCGTATTCATCTAGGTACCGATCCAATTTTACCTCAGTATCTAGATCATTTTTAAATAACATAGGAATAATTCAAATGGGAAAACCATACGTTCGTTTAGACAAAGACAATGCTGCTGTATTACTCGTTGACCATCAAACTGGTTTATTATCATTGGTACGAGATATTGATCCAGACAAATTTAAAACTAATGTATTGGCTGTTGCAGCAGCAGCGAAATATTTTAATTTACCCACAATTTTAACTACAAGTTTTGAAAATGGTCCAAATGGTCCTTTGGTGCCAGAACTGAAAGAAATGTTCCCAGACGCACCATTTATCGCACGTCCAGGTCAAATCAATGCCTGGGACAATGAAGAATTTGTTAAAGCAGTCAAAGCCACAGGCAAGAAACAGTTAATTATCGCAGGTGTAGTCACAGAAGTCTGTGTTGCCTTCCCTGCCCTGGCTGCACTTGAAGAGGACTTTGAAGTTTTCGTTATTACTGATGCTTCTGGTACATTTAATCCCTTAACACGTGATGCTGCTTGGGACCGTATGTCGAGTGCAGGTGCGCAATTGATGACATGGTTTGGTATGGCATGTGAATTACACCGTGACTGGCGTAATGATGTGGAAGGTTTAGGGGCTTTATTCTCCAACCATATCCCTGATTATCGCAACCTAATGAATAGCTATAGCTTCTTTAATACTGAAGACAAGTCAGTATAAAAAGCTTATGAAAAGGCGATCTTTGGATCGCTTTTTCTTGTTTATAGGATAAATCTCTTTATTTTTCAGTTATGCTAATGCTTATTCAAACTGGTTTTTAGGACAATATATGCATTCTTTTGATGATTATTACTACTTTTATTTGGTCGTCAAATATGGTGGATTTAGTGCAGCCAGTGAAGCAACAGAGATTACCAAATCCAAACTGAGTCGACGAATCTTGGACTTAGAGGCTAAATTTAATGTCACTTTAATTCAACGCTCCACTCGTCATTTTAAAGTGACTGCTTTGGGACAGGAGTTTTTTGAAGAATGTAAAAAAATCATTGAACATGCGGATCATATTGAAAATATTTTATTAAAACAAACCACCATTGAACCACAAGGTTTAATCAAATTTAGTTGTCCACCGATGATGATGCAACATCAGATTCAACCGCTTTTAACACAATTTTTAAAAAAATATCCAAAAGTAAATATTGAGATGGAGCTTAGCAGTCGCAGAGTGGATGTATTAAATGATGACATTGATTTAGCGATTCGAACTAATTTTTCTGAAAATGAAGATTCAAGCATTATCGTGCGGGATGTCATCAAAACTACGCATTGCTTGGTCGCAAGTCCGATACTTTTGCAAGGTCGAGAACTTACCCATATCACTGAACTCTATGACTTTCCAAGTATTGCTTTAGGCAGTCAAAAACAATCATCACAATGGCATTTACATAATATGGAGCATGTAGAACAGATCGACATTCACCTACAGCCTCGAGTGAAAAGCAATGATTTGTCAGGGATTTACTATGCAGCTTTAGCCGGATTAGGTATTGCTGATTTACCTTATTTAACGGTGGAAAAAGATATAAAAACAGGTCACTTGATTCATCTTTTACCTGAATGGTGTTCCAATGTGGGCACTGTACAACTGGTCTATGCCTCACGCAAAGGTCAACGTATGGTGATGGAAGAATTCATTGAGCATATCATTCAAGGTATGCGTGATTATGCTGATCAACATCGAGGTTATTTAACTTAAATACTAAAAATCCAAAGCCAAAACTTTGGATTTTGATGATCGATCGATTTAAATGTTTAGGCTCTAGACGAGCAAATTTGACATTTATATTTTGCCAATCAAATCAATTGAAGGTGCAAGAGTTGCCTCCCCTTCTTTCCATTTTGCAGGACATACTTCACCAGGATGTGCATGTACATATTGTGCTGCTTTTACTTTACGAAGAAGTTCTTGCGCATCACGCCCAATGCCACCAGCATTGATTTCGATAATTTGGATTTTACCTGCTGGATCAATCACAAAAGTTCCTCGATCTGCTAAACCTTCAGCCTCAATCAACACTTCAAAATTTTTTGCCAATGTCCATGTTGGATCGCCAACCATTGTATATTGAATTTTTTTGATCTCATCTGAACTATCATGCCAAGCTTTATGCGTGAAATGGGTGTCGGTGGATACTGAGTAAATCTCTACACCCATTTTTTGGAACGCTGCGTAGTTATCTGCAAGGTCGCCCAACTCAGTTGGACAAACAAAAGTAAAATCAGCAGGATAGAAAAATACAACAGACCATTTACCGATCATGTCTTTTTCAGAAACTTCAATAAACTCACCATTTTTATAAGCATTTGCATGAAATGGCTTTACTTCAGTATTAATCAAATTCATGTTATTTTCCTTCAATTCGTTTCAGGGATTGCTTGTCTGTGAAACTAGAATAGGAAAAATAGTTAAATTGGTAAAACCGAAGTTTTACATGAAATTAATCTATTTTTTAGATTATAAATATAAAGATTAATCATTTTTATAGATCACTTTGGAAAATAAGCAATCGCACGCCATGCCGTTTTTGCAAATATGTGTTTATAGACTTGTGGTGAGGTTTTCACTTTATGAGATAACCACGCACGACAATAATTCTCTGTTGAACCTATTACCAAAGACAACAACAAATCATGAGGAATATGGGCTAAATGCTCAACATCCGTTTGTTGTTGTAGCCATTGCAGTAAACTTTTATTACGTGAATGATTACGCTTTTTCAAATCTAGATCTTGTGCAGTTTGTGTTATTATAAATCTGGCTGCATATAAAAAACGCGCAAAATCAGGATAATCCGTCACCCAATCAATATAGCCTTCTACCATTGCCATAATGCCATGCTGCATATTTTCAGTGTTTTTTAAAGCATTTTCTCGGTACTGCGCTTGATCATCTAATGCTGCAAAAAATAACGCTGCAATGATACCTTCTTTATTTTTAAAATGATGATAAATAGCTCCTACACTGGTATCCGCCTGTTCACGGATCATTTCAATGGTAGTCGCCTCTAGTCCATTTTCCAAAAAACACAATAGAGCTTGATTTAGAATATGGCGTTTCAATTGTGCACGTTTCCCACTATAAATGCGCTCTAATAATTCTATATTTTCCAATTGTTAGTTCCATCACAGTGCTTTGACCAATTTTAAGCTAAATTTGTCTTCTCAGCCAATAACAGAATATTATTCTGCATTAGAATCATATCCTATATGCGATCAAAATAGGAAATAACAATGAGCCAAGCATTGAAAATCTGGAACACCCTCGTCAACAAACCTGCTGGAAAATGGACATTTTCCAAGCTGATTTGTCTAAAAGCCCCTTATTTCAGCAGTATTTCACCTGTATTTGAAACACTTAGAGCAAATTATTGTGAAATTAAAATCAAGAAACAGCGTTCTGTGTTAAACCACATTGGAACAGTTCATGCGATTGCGATGTGTAATATGGCTGAACTTGCAGGTGGGACCATGACTGATGCTACTGTTCCCTCAACTCATCGTTGGATTCCTAAAGGCATGACGGTAGAATATTTAAAGAAAGCAGAAACGGATTTGATCGCAATTGCAACGCCTGTTGAGCCAAATTTTCAGTGGAATCAAGGCCGTGATTATTTGGTGAATGTGGAAGTGAAAGATCTCCATCAAAATACAGTATTTAAAGCCGTGATTACCATGTGGGTGTCAGCGCAGAAATAGCTTTGAATACAAAAGCAAAAAACCCTCTGTTTTCACAAAGGGTTTGGATGATGATTTACCATTTTAGTCTAGAACGGAAGGTCATCATCTAAATCAGCAGGTGCTTGTGCAGGTGTCGCAGCAGGTGCTGCTGGTTTAGGGGATTGGAAACCTTGGTTTACATTGTTGCCTGCATTGCCATAGTTACCTTGGTTGCTATTGCCTTGATTACCGTAGCTACCTTGATTGCTCTGATTACCATAACCGCCTTGGTTATTATTAAACCCACCTTGCTGATTATTGTTATTAAAACGTGGTTGCGCATAACCGCCGCTATCACCACCAAAGCCTTGACCTTGTTCACTTTGTTGACGTGAGTCAAGCATCTGCATTTGTTCGCCACGGATTTCAGTTGTATAACGCTCTTGACCATTTTGGTCTGTCCATTGACGAGTACGCAATGAACCTTCGATATAAACTTTTGAACCTTTACGTAAATATTGCTGTGCAATTTCACCTAAACGGTTGTGCAATACGATACGGTGCCATTCTGTTTGTTCTTTTCTTTCGCCCGTATTTTTATCTGTCCACGATTCGCTTGTCGCAATTGAAAACTGAGTCAGAGAACCCCCATTTGGGAAAGTTTTGGTTTCAGGATCACGACCTAATGTACCCACTAAAATGACTTTATTTACACCACGCATCAGAGATTATCTTCCTATTCGATTCTATGTTTTACTTTATAAGAGTTATGTTTAAATGGCTACCTCTTTACCAAACAAGTGCGTTAAATGTTGTCGCCCAGCATCATCGATTTGCTGTTTATCAACCTTTATATATGCCACTTGTTGGTCAGACATCACCACGACCTCTTCAATACCACGAATTGCCAGTAATTGAGAAGTCCAATCATCGGTTTGTTTATCCTCGGGTAGACGCAAAACGATTGAGGTCAAATAACGAGGCTGTGCCAAACCGAAACTGATTAGCAGCCAAATTATAGCAATAGCGGTTAAGACACTCCAACCCATCGCAGTATTATTTAACAAAATCAGTTGACCACCCAAAGTTCCCCCAAAAAATGCGCCTAAGAACTGCCCACTGGCATTTACACCCATGGCAGTTGCTTTAGATTGGATCGGTGCAGCTTTAGAAAGCCAAGATGGCAATAGTGCTTCCATGACATTAAAAGCAATGAAAAATAAGCCTAAGCCCAATAAAAGAATATATTTAGATTCGTAACCAAAAATTAAAATCGTTAAACCTGCAATAATCCCTGCAATTGCAGTCAGGAAAATACCCCGCATTTTGCGATACTTTTCAGCCAAAATAATGCTTGGAAACGCAAAGAATAAACTCACAACCAACAATGGCAAATATACAACCCCATGTTTTGATAAAGGAATATTCGCAAAATCAATTAACTGCGAAGGGATGTACACAAACATTGCTGTAAGTAATAAATGTAATGAAAATACAGAAACATGCAAACGATTTAAATCGCCCATTTTCAAAACTTGTTTAAGTTGTTTGATATAGCCCTGTTTAAAATTTTTATGATGGCGTGTGGTTTTAGGCACTAAGAATAAAGTCAAAATCGCCAACAATCCCATCAAGGTCGTGACCCAAAATAAACCTGAAATCCCTACTAATGTCGTGAGCCAAGGTCCTAAACTAAAAGCAATTGTAAAAGATAAACCAATACTCATGCCCATCACTGCCATGGCTTTGGTTCGGTTTTCCTCACGGGTCACATCTGCAAGCAGTGCCATGACCACTGCCGACACAGCCCCTGCTCCTGCAATCGCACGTCCGATGATCACACCATAGATCGTTTCTGACATGGCAGCCACTGCGCCACCTAAGGCAAAGAGTAATAAACCAAAGACAATAAGTGGCTTACGACTAAAACGGTCTGCCCAAAGGCTAAAAGGAATTTGTAAAAGTGCTTGACTTAAACCATACACTCCCACCGCCAAACCGATCAATGTTGGCGTAGCATATTGATATGACTGTCCTGCGATAGCAAAGACAGGAATGATCATGAATAACCCCAACATGCGTAAGGCAAAAATACTACTTAATGCAAAAGTGGAACGACGCTCTATGGAATTCATCATATCAATAAACTTTTCAAAACTTTTTTCACTTTATTTGTGCCCTATCATCGCATATTGCCACCAGTTTGTGGGAGTTCTACGCATAAAAAAGGACGTATAAATACGCCCTCATGATATTCACTTTTCTTAAAAAAGCATTAATGCTGTGCAATCCGTTTATTGTATTGAATCGATGCAATCACCGCCCACACAATAAATGCCACCCCAATCAAACCAGTCACTACTTCAGGTACATGCACCCCTGTACCACTGGCAATCATAATAAATGCCAATGCACCAATTGCATAATGTGCACCGTGTTCAAGATAGATATATGCATCTAAAGTACCTTTTTCAACCAAATAAATGGTCATCGAACGTACGAACATTGCTCCGATTGCAAGACCAAGCATGATGATCACGACATCTGAAGTAATTGCAAATGCACCAATGACTCCATCAAAACTAAAGGAAGCATCTAAAACTTCAAGATAAATAAAACCACCAATCCCTGCTTTGATTGCACCCGTTGGTGCGCCAGAAGCATCATGACCAATCGCATTCCCATTTTCGTCGACTTCAGGCTCACCACCAAGTAAATGACTCAGTACTTGGACGCCGATATAAATCACGATGCCCCAAATCCCAGCCATCGTCACCACAAGGCGTTTTGCCTCTTCAACATTGGCAGCCATGATCAATAAAGCAATCAACGCTAAAAATACTGACATCGCAGGCACATTGGCCAAGTTGGCTAAACGTGCTTCAAGCCATTTAAACCAATGTGTATCTTTGCCTTCATCTAAGAAGAAATTCAGAAAAACCAACAATAAAAATGCACCACCAAAGGCAGCAATCTCAGCATGATGAGCAATCAAACGTGCTGAATAATTTTTCGGATCATTGAGTGCCATATTCACCACCTCCATCATGCCCATGTCTGCTGTTGCAGCCACGATCACAATCGGGAAGATTAAACGCATCCCAAAGACAGCAACCAAAATACCAACGGTTAAGAAAATCATTTTCCAAAAATGATCCCAACCACGCAAAACCGAAGCATTAACGACAGCATTGTCAAACGAAAGTGAAACTTCCATCACCGCTAAAATTGCAGTAATGGTTAATGCCGTGAACATTGTCTTTATGCCAGCTTCTGGACCATGGTGAAAACCCCAGTACGCAGAAATAGCCAGACACACGACCGTAAAAATGATTGAGAAACCAAAATGTTTCCACATGATAAATCGACCTATGAATAATTTTTTATCTACTGATAAATGAAGAGTACTTAAAGTAGGTTTAAGCGAGATAAGCTAATTATGACAAGTTTTATCTAGGATACTTAAATTCTTGGTATGATTTTTTTAAATGCTCTCTTTGATTTAAACGGTTTTTCAGGTCGTAAATTTTTAATTTTTTGTTATATTTAAATTATTATTTATAAACAATTTGGAATCATTACATGTCATTTTCTCAAGATGTTTGGCAGCGTAATCACGCACTTTATCAAAAAACCTTGGCACTGCCTTTTAACCAAGAACTCGCAGCAGGTACTCTAGACAAAGCCGCTTTTTGTCACTATGTCATTCAAGATGCACATTATTTAGTGGCGTATGGTCGTGCTTTGGCCGTGTGTGGTGCGAAAGCATTTGATGCCGATGATATTATTCAGTTTACTCAAGGTGCCAAAGAAGCCATTGTGGTTGAGCGTAGTTTGCATGATGGTTTTATGCAAGATTTTGGTATCAGCAAAAATGATTTTGAAAATACGCCTTTGACTTTGGCGTGTCACCATTACACTTCATTTTTAACGGCAACCGCTTGGTCTGAAAGCTATCCTGTGGTTTTAGCTTCTCTTTTACCTTGTTTTTGGATTTATGCTGAAGTCGGTAAAGATATTGTCAATACTTCTGTACCAAACAATCCTTACCAAGCATGGGTCGATACTTATTCAGGTGAAGAGTTTAATGAAGCAGTAAAAAATGTTTTGCTCACTATTGACCGTATTGCAGCACGTTGTGATGCCGACACCATTGAAAAAATGCATCAAGCCTATACCAAAGGTGCTGAACTTGAATATTTGTTTTGGGATGGCGCTTATCATCAAAGACAATGGTTAAGTTTGGATGAAAAATAATTAAAAACTTATTTAAAAGCATTTCATGTTAAATGGAATGCTTTGTTAAATACAACTCCTAAGCCAATCTCAACTTTTACTTGAGATTTCAAGCTATAAAAATGAATTTCCTCATGAAAAAATTTTGATAAAACGCATGTATTCAACTTCATAAATATTTGATATTTAAATTTTAAATCTGCAAAATAGAAAGATACGCTTTGAGTTACCTGACCTTATTTTCACTAAAACTCCTCGACTTTAAAAAACAGCATTCACAGATACGACTGACATAATTTGTCGTTTAAAAACTATTTTTTACAGCTTGAACAAATTTAAATCGCTATCATATATACCCTACATTTGCACAATTCCGAGAAAGTCTTTATGAGCCAAAGTCATATCCGTATTCGAGGCGCACGTACCCATAATTTAAAAAATGTGAACCTTGATATTCCACGAGACAAGTTTGTGGTGATTACGGGGCTTTCAGGTTCAGGTAAATCATCTCTGGCTTTTGATACCTTATATGCTGAAGGTCAACGTCGTTATGTTGAATCGTTGTCTGCTTATGCGCGCCAGTTTTTATCACAAATGGAAAAACCTGAAGTTGATTCGATTGAAGGTTTAAGTCCAGCCATTGCCATCGAACAAAAATCAACCAGTCATAACCCACGTTCAACTGTGGGAACAATCACGGAAATTTACGATTATTTACGTCTACTTTATGCCCGTGTCGGTACACCGTATTGCCCTGAGCATGATCTGCCAATGGTGGCGCAGACGATTTCGGAAATGGTCGATGCGGTTAAAACCTTAGAGGAAGGCACAGCGTTAATGTTGCTTGCACCCGTTGTTCGTGAGCGTAAAGGCGAATACAGTAACCTCTTTGAGCAATTACAAAGTCAAGGTTTTGTACGTGCTCGTGTCGATGGTGAAGTGATCGATATTGACACACCGCCAGAACTGGATAAAAAGAAAAAACATACCATTGAAGTCGTAGTAGATCGTTTTAAAGTACGTGATGACTTAGGTAATCGTATTGCTGAAAGCTTTGAAACAGCTCTGCGTTTAGGGGGGGATATTGCGATTTTATCGTGGATGAAAGGTGAACAACCTGATCGTATATTTTCAGCAAAACATTCATGTCCTGAATGTGACCGCGCTGTTGCCGAGCTAGAACCACGTCTATTTTCATTTAACAATCCATTTGGTGCTTGCCCTGTCTGTGATGGTTTAGGTACACGTAGTCATTTTAGTGCAGAAAAATTAATTCCAAATCCTGAAGTTTCTGTCAGTCAAGGTGCGATTCGGGGTTGGGACAGACAACGTCCGTATTATTATTCAATGATTCAAAAAGTAGCGGATCATTTTGGTTTTTCTTTGGATACGCCATGGAATGAACTCGATGCCGATACCAAAAAGAAATTTCTCTATGGGACAGGCAAGGAAAAAATTGACCTCAGTTATGTCGATGAGCGTGGTCGCAAACATAATCGAGTGCAGCCCTTTGAAGGAATTTTGCCGCATTTAGAACGTCGTTATCGTGAAACAGAGTCAAATTATGTCCGTGATGACTTGGCGCAATATTTATCCAATGCTGCCTGCGATGCCTGTGGAGGTTCACGCCTGAATGAAATTTCACGTCATGTCCGTGTCAAAGACAAAACCATTGCCGAAATTACCAAAATGTCGATTGGGGATGCGGAAAGCTATTATCAAGATTTAAATCTTGAAGGGGCTAAAGGTGAAATCGCCGATAAGATTTTTAAAGAAATTCGTGAGCGTTTGCATTTCCTTGTTTCTGTGGGTTTAAACTATTTAAGCCTGTCACGTTCTGCGGAAACCTTATCAGGTGGTGAAGCACAGCGTATTCGTCTAGCTTCGCAAATCGGTGCAGGTTTGATGGGCGTGATGTACGTCCTCGATGAACCCTCGATTGGTTTGCATCAACGTGATAATGATCGTTTGCTTGAAACCCTCGTGCGTTTACGTGACCTCGGCAATACGGTATTGGTCGTTGAGCATGATGAAGATGCGATCCGTGCAGCAGACCATATTATTGATATCGGTCCAGGTGCAGGTGTGCATGGGGGTCATGTGATCGCTGAAGGTACTTATGATGAATTGGCTGCGAATCAAGACTCATTAACAGGACAGTACTTATCTGGAAAATTAAAAATCGAAGTGCCGAAAGCCCGTGTGCAGCCTCCAAAACCTGAAGAGCGAATCAAACTGATGGGTGCAGCAGGTCATAATCTGAAAAATGTCGATTTGACGATTCCTTTGGGTGTGATGACCTGTGTTACAGGCGTGTCAGGTTCTGGTAAATCAACCTTAATTAACCGTACTTTATTGCCTTTGGCTGCAACCCAACTTAACGGTGCAACAACCTTAACGGCTGAAAAATTTGACTCGATTGACGGCTTACAATTCCTCGATAAAGTTGTCGATATTGACCAAAGCCCGATTGGTCGTACCCCACGCTCTAACCCTGCAACCTATACAGGTTTGTTTACCCCAATCCGTGAACTCTTTGCACAAACCCCTGAAGCCAAAGCACGTGGTTATGCTGCTGGTCGCTTCTCCTTTAACGTGAAAGGTGGTCGCTGTGAAGCCTGTGAAGGTGATGGCATGATCAAGGTTGCGATGCACTTCTTGCCTGATATGTATGTGCCTTGTGATGCATGTCATGGCAAGCGTTATAACCGTGAAACTTTAGAAGTTGGCTATAAAGGCAAAAATATTTCTGATGTGTTGGAAATGACCGTTGAAGATGCGATGCATTTCTTTGATGCAATTCCTGTGATTCATCGTCGTTTGGAAACTTTAAACCAAGTAGGTTTAGGCTATATCCGTTTGGGGCAATCTGCCACCACACTTTCAGGGGGTGAAGCACAACGTGTCAAACTCGCGCGTGAACTTGCTAAACGTGATACGGGTAGAACTTTGTATGTACTGGATGAGCCAACCACAGGCTTGCATTTCCATGATATTGCGAAACTTTTGGATATTCTTCATGAACTCCGTAATAAGGGTAATACCATCGTGGTGATTGAGCATAATTTGGATGTGATTAAAACTGCGGATTGGGTGATTGATCTCGGTCCTGAAGGTGGTGCAGGTGGTGGTCAGATTATTGCGGAAGGCACACCTGAAGACGTAGCGAAGTCGAAAGTTTCACATACAGCGAAGTTTTTAAAACCGATGTTGAAATAAGAATCTCTCCCCTAGCCCCTCTTTTAAAAGAGGGGAATTCCATCTTTTTCAAATGAGGGTTGCGGAGGATTTAATTTAAAATTGAAAATTAAGCTGTTTTTTATTTACGATGTTCTTAGTATGCTTTTCTTTAAATTTTCTCCAAGTCCTAAGTTGGTCTGATTCTATTTCTATATTTTGATCATCGAAAAGTGATCTTTGAATGGTATAAATTCTCTGAAAAACCCTACCACTTTCATAAAACCATGAATATGACATATTCATAGAATATGCTGTTTGCATACGAGAGGTATAAAAACTATGTGAGAGTTTTAAAAAAGCTGCAATTTTTGAATATCCTAACTGCCTAATTTGCTGATTAAAATTTTGCTCATATTCTTGGTTTTGTTCTAATTGTTCAAGTTTCTTTAATGGCTCTAAAGTTTCATCTGCAAATAGCGTTTTAAGTACAGGGTGTTCCTTTTCTTCAAAAGAATTGCGATGATAGGGCTGATCAATTTGTACTGCATATTTTATATTCTTCTCCGTATATTTCACTAATTTTTTATCTATTACGCCATATAAATACTTCCAATCATTTTCATCCTGACTATTAAAAATAGCACCATTCTTCCATTGATGACATGCAAATAACCAAGCCTCATTTATTACATCATCAATCTCTAATTCTCCTGAACGATTTGCAATATTTTTCCACAATGATCGACGCTTTTGAATTTCAGTATGAAGGTGTAACTGATATTTTTCATCCATATTATTGATGTTATTTCTTAATTTCTTACTTTTTAACAATCCAATTTTTAAAAATGATGAAATTTAATATTTTAAAAGCTTTTAGTTATAAGATTAAGCTGTTTTTTAAATTCAATCACAGAATATATAAAAGATTATTAATGCAGCATTTTAATCTTAAATATTTAGCAATACGGTAATTAGTTGTGAACAATAGATTATTTCAATCTCCACCCCTCTCACCCATGCACCACATTTTTACCTTGTGCTTTTGCACGAAATAAAGACTGATCTGCTTGCATAAACAACTCATTCCATGAGCTCGCCCCCACAGCAACACCAAGACTCACCGAGATATGAATACTTTTATCTGTATCAGGAATAGAAATTTTTAAAGCGGCAATAGCAAAACGGATCTGCTCAGCAAGTGTAAGCAATTGCGCCAAAGGCTGCCCTTGAACCAATACTAAAAATTCATCACCACCAAAACGCACAATCAAATCTGCATTTTTTACACTGCGTTGAACAGTATTTGCCACTTGTTCAATCACACAATCCCCAACAATATGCCCATAGTGATCATTTACCGTTTTAAAATTATCAATATCCACCATAATCAAACCTAATTGTAAGAACTGGCTCGGATTGATTGCCATCGTATCGAGATAATTTTCCAATGCTAAACGATTGGATACACCTGTTAAGCTGTCTGTATTTGCCATATTTTTCAGTTGAAATTCAAATTCGGCACGCTGATTTAACATATTACTCAATCGATCAACAGCTTCATTCAATGAATGTGATGTCATTAATTTTTGTTCTTTCTCTGTATCAATATCATAATGTTGAATCAGCTCTAAAATTTTGTCACGTGCATGAATCAAAGGAGAGAATACTCTTTTTTGTGCATAAATCATGGTAAATAATGCAGCAAATAAAGAAATCATAGAAATCAAACTCACCAAAATTAATTTTTGCTGCGCTTTAAATGCTTGTTTTTGTGCAACCTCAATACTTTGATTTAATAAATATTTTTGTAAATCTATAACAGTCGAAAATTTATCCGAAACAGCATAACTCAATTCCACACCAGTCAAATGATAAGATACTCCCCTGTTATTTTCATCGATCAACTGAATAATGATCGGAATCCCTTGATCAATAAACTGTGTTTTAACCAATTGATAACGCTGCTCAAATTCAGGAGTTTTATAATTTTCAAACTGGATGGCATTGACCAAATACCACAAATAATTCACCTGTTTTTGAGTCTGCAACGCTTGAGCAATATTATTACTGGGCAAAGGTTGTTGATAGGATACATACGCCATAATATTCGATGCCACTCTTCCCGCCTGATCTCTCAAATCAGCCAAAACTAAAGTCAACGTATAATAATTTGCTACATCACCTTGTTTATTTTTCGCCTGCATCACCACATTTTTCAATAGACTGTATGCCTGATCCCAAGCACTAAACATGCTTTGAATCGCATGATCATAATCATGTGCATTACGCTGATTTTGTTGCATTGATAAATATTGATCTACCGCTTGACGACCTTGGATCAAACTTGGCACTACATGTAACTTGAGTTCGTCAGCCAATGTGGTTGCGCCAGTTCTTTGGAAAGTATTTAAAGTAAATTCGATTTGACTATCCACAGTCTGACGATATTTAACTAATTCCTGAATATTTTTTTGCTTATCCTTAGCCGCACTTGACATCGCAACATTAGAAGGTCCTCGCTCACGCGATATTTTATTGGCTAAATCAGCTACAATACTTAAGCTATTGATTTCCATTAATGTTCTTTGAGTTTTTTGATATTCAAAAAAACTATTGATAATCAGCGGAATCGAAATAGATAAAAACGAGATGATAATGATGAGCATCGACAGCATTAATCGCTTCGTTATTTGTTCAGAACGCCGATTGAACATTGAGAAACTGCTTTCCTTTAAGTAAAAAGATGGAGAAATGCTGTCAAAAACTGAGCAATATGCCGATGCTTAATGTAAAACATATTTAAATATTATGAAATACTTAACAAAACTCAGAATAAACGATTTAAAGGATAATATTTTTGCATAAAAGATAGTTTTATTAAGATACATTAAACAATTATCGATTTTTCAAATCTTAATAATCAAAATTCTCTGTTTTACATATATCAAAAAACCAAATATATTAATCATATTAAATTGATAACTTATTTTTATCTATATCGCGCTGTAAGTTTCTTGTTATACCTTTTCAGCCCAGTCACCTCTATCGACTGGGCATTTTTTTGCCTATGCTTTTATCTATCTTAAGTAACTATAGATATTTAACTTATCCAAAACGTCCAAAGTCAGTTGTTTTCGCTCTGTCGCATCATCGCCTTTTTTCATTTGCATATTTAAGGAAAATGCTGTGATTTTTCCATGACCATTATCCACCCAACCTGTATACCAACCGACTTGTGGTTTAACATCCATCCCCCAACCACTTTTGGCATAGAGTTTTAAATCGCCACGTTGCTCAATTAAAAGCATTTGTTTTACCTGTTGTTGTACTTTTATATCAAAGGGCAATTGTTCTGTCGCTAAACGATACACAAATTCTGCTTCTTGTTGTGGTGTGATTTTTAAAGGACCTTTGAGCCAAAATTGCTCTACTTGTGTACCAATCTCAGCATTACCAAAACCAATACGTTTAACTTCGCTTTGCATTAGCTCTAAACCAATACGTTTGGCTAATTCTTGATAAACAGGTACAGCGGAAGCTTGCATTGCTTGTGCCAAAGTCAAGTCTTTTTCCCAACTCGAAAATGCACGTTTCTGACCTTCCCATTTAAAGACCTCAGTGATACTGACTTTTTCATGTTGTAAGCCAATCAATGCATTTAATATTTTGAAAGTAGATGCAGGAATAAATGCTGTATTGGCTCGGCTTAAATCATTACCCACCTGTTTAAACTGCTGTCCATCATAAAGCACCACAACCGCTTGTGTTTGAGCTTGATCAAATAAATGCGGAATCTCTTGCGCTCTCGTATGATTTTGATAATGCGAGGTTACTCTAAGGTCTGATGACTTCTCTATTAAGCTTTGATTTGTACATG
This sequence comes from Acinetobacter defluvii, assembly GCF_001704615.3. Taxonomy (NCBI): domain Bacteria; kingdom Pseudomonadati; phylum Pseudomonadota; class Gammaproteobacteria; order Moraxellales; family Moraxellaceae; genus Acinetobacter; species Acinetobacter defluvii. Next base: position 258,675 of record NZ_CP029397.2, on the reverse strand, counting down.
CAGTACTGAAGATTATTAGAGTCAGAATAGCAATTTGATTGATACAACGCATTATGCTTCCATCACTTTGGTGTATATCGGCATCATAGTGGCATACATTTCAAAGAATGTAGCGTTTTATAAAATAGGATGTAAGAAAATATTTACAAGTGCAACAATTAAGTGCATAATGCACTCCATTAGGGCGATTTAGAAATATTCCTCAGCAGAATTTCTAAATTTTCCGAAGATTTTGGCGAAAAATCCCAATTTTGATAAGAAGTTGGGATTTTTTTTGTCCAAATAAAATGATAGTGTTTTTTATTTGCACCAAAATAGAGCAATAAAAATTTAAATAATTTATCCCTTTAATTTCTAAATCTAGATTGTGCTATTTATTAACTTAAAGTTTAAAATGAACATCATTATTTATATTTTTTAAATATTAATTTACTCAATATTTAAACAAAAAAAGCCCAATCTTGGGGAAAATTGGGCATTAAAAAGTAAAACATGGAGAAATTAATCAAATCTGTCATATAAATTTGATATAAGAATTATGTAAAAAATAATCAATAAAGTAAAGCCGATTGTTTTAGTATGAATTGAAATGTATCACAACTGAAATTAAAATTATGTTGAATATCACACTATATTTTTCATATGTTCATTTTTCATTCATCTTGTCATTTTATTGCAAAAAACAGGCTTTAAATTTACAAATAAATATATTTATAAATATTTTAACAACTGATTTAAACAAAACCAAAATAATCAATTATTTCAATTAAATTTTAAAAATCAATCTATAAAAACAATTAAAATATGAAAGTAATTTGACTACTTTCAGCCTATATTCTGTGGATTTACATAGTTTAGTTAATTGTTCTGATTGATATTTTTACTCGGTTGACTTTAACTCAATCATTTGATTGTTTTTTAATCTCTAGCACTTTCACTTGTTCAAATCAAATATAATATCTTTATACATCATTGACTTAATATATTGTTACAATACAATGCAGCAAGTTTATCCCCATTTCAACAACTGGAAATGATTATGAAAAAACTCGGTTTAGCCACTGCTTTACTATTAGCCATGACCGGTGCTCAAGCGTATCAATTTGAAGTTCAAGGTCAATCTGAATACATCGATACAACTGTAAATGACAAAGATTTTACAGGTGGTATTCAAGCGACTGTTTACCTAAAAGATGTTGACGCTTCAAAAGGTCCATTGGCTGAAGCTGCATTTTTAAACCAGGCTTCTAACGTTTCGCTTGCTTATAACTATGGCGAAGTGGGTTCAAATGGTGTGGACATCATCGCACATAATTTTGGTGCTAAAGCGGAAGCATATCTTCCAACAAAATTTGTACCCGTTTATGCAAGTGCTGCTTATAGCCACACGATTTTAGACAGCAAAAATCAAAATCGTACTGACGACAATGGTGACCGTTATGCCTTAGAAGTTGGTGCGCTTGCGACTAAAAACTTCTTGGTAGCTGTGGGTTATACAAGTGTTGCAGATCAAACTGCGCTTGATGCATTCAATGTCATGAGCAATGGTGTTGCAAAAGCTGTTGCAGAAGCAGCTACTATTGGTGAAGACCAAGATGCTTTAACTGCACGTACTAAATATGTAGGCAACATCGATGGTACCAATATGGCAGTTGGTTTTGAAACAGGTATCGTTTATGGTGATGATACTGCGTATCAATTAAAAACTGATTTATATTTGAACCCGCAGTTAAGTGTGGGTGCATCTTATGCAGAATCTAGCTTTGACGCTACACCTGATTCGGCTTGGGGCGCAAACGTAAATTATTTCATCACACCTGCAATTGCAGTGGGTGCAAGCTACGTAAATGCAAACTCTAAAGCTGCGAATGACACCCAAACTGTTGGTGTGAATGCAAAATTCCGTTTCTAAGAATGAGTCTTTCATAGAGTTAATTCTGAAAAAAGCAGATCATTAGATCTGCTTTTTTTTGTCTTAAATTGTATGATTCTAATCATTAGATCTTGCTGAAATTGAGAATAATCGCTACAACATTACAGCATGATATTTTTGAAAATAAATTTAGGACAACCACATGAGCGTATCTGTTTACGATATTCCTGTCAAAACCATTCACGGTGAAGATGTCACCTTAAACCAATACCAAGGCAAAGTCCTTTTATTGGTCAATGTTGCATCGAAATGTGGATTAACACCACAATACGAAGGTTTAGAAAAACTCTATCAAGATAAAAAACAGCAAGGTTTGGAGATTCTAGGCTTCCCTGCCAACAATTTCTTAGCACAAGAGCCGGGCACAAATGAGGAGATTCAACAGTTTTGCGCACTAACCTACGATGTACATTTTCCACTTTTTACCAAAATCTCAGTGGCAGGGGATGACAAACACCCACTATACGACACCTTGATTCACGCTATTCCTGAACGTATCGGGGAAGGTCCATGGTGGAAAGACTTGGTGGACTATGGTTTAACGCCAAATCCAAAACCAGAAGTATTGTGGAACTTTGAAAAATTCTTAGTCAATAAACATGGTGAAATCGTGGCACGTTTCGCCCCAGATATTACCGCCGATGACCCACGTATTGTACAAGCCATCGAAGCGGAACTTGCTAAAGCATAATTACTCGCATACTCAAAAAGATGACTACGGTCATCTTTTTATCCACTTAAAATACTAAAAATATAAATAGAGTAATCAACTGTTATTCATTTGCAACAATCCTATCTTTATCCATAATTCAGTTTTATATTGAAAATCATAAGATTATTGTTGGATTTGGATGTTATGAAAAAGCTACTTCAAGGTGCTTTGCTTCCGTTTATTATTTTTAGCTCAGGCATGCTTCTACTTGGCTGTAATCAAGCTGCTGAACCACAACAACATACTGAACCGTTTGAACAAGCTGAAACCTCACAAAATAAATCCAATCAAAATACCACCTTAGCAACAGAAGTTGAAACCGAAGCTACACAAGTCCAAAATAATCAAAATTTAAAAAGTGGCAATATGTTTTATATTGCACGTGATGTTGCCGATGTTCAGCTTAAAACAGGAACATACATCGAGAAATTACAACAAGCACAAACTGACTTACAGACTGCAATCAATAACAAAGACCAACAACAGCTACAAGAAACAGCCAAAAGTTTAAGTCGCGAGTTACAAGGTTTTAATACTGCATTGATTTCTTTGGATTTAAAAAGTCAAGAAATCGACAATATGCGTCAACAAGTCTTATCAGCGAATAAACAAGTTTTAAACTCTGCACTGTTAAATGGTGAAGTTGATTTTACAAAAATTGATTTTGATAAAATCGAAAAACAAATGGGAACAATCCAATCTGAAATGATCAAACTGGCAGGGATGATGATTCCTAAAGGTGGGTCTACAGACAGTCAAAATAGTTAATTTTCATCACCTCCAAATTAATTTTCTTTTAAATAGGATATTCGCTGCAATGCTGAATATCCTGTTTTCATAATATTTTTAAATTCTAAACTTAGTTTTGTGCTTTAAACGCTTGTTGCATTGCTTGTTGAATCTGTTCAGAAACCTCACGTTGTTCTAAAAATGAAAAATCACCACGATAGCTTTGTTGAACGATTTCTTGTGCAAAATCTTCTAAAAATTGTCGTCCATTTTCTTGATACAACAACTCATCTTTCGCATCTAAATGAATATACCAGCAGGACACCACCGAGCTCATGTCGATGGCAATAGCAAAATAATACTGTGCATCATCCTGATACAATTCCCAAAATTGTGCTTGTTGTTCAATCAATTTCATCATAATCTATTTTACTTTTAGACTTTCTTCTAAAATACGTGTAAACGTCTCAGCGTCCAATGCAACTTTAGCGGTACAACTTTGACATTTTCAAGTGAGATTGTCTTTATGATTTGAAGCATGTTTAAAAAATGACTCAGCAATTACAGAAAGATTTTCTATAAACCATAAAAAACCGCCCTTTCGGACGGTTCTTTAATCTCAAACCAACAATTACATTGCACGGTTTTTGATTTTGCGGATGGTTTCCAACTGTGCAGCAGTTTCTGCAAGTGCAGCCAAAGCAGCAGCTGAGTCCAAGTCGCTCTTTTGATTTGCAAGCAATTGTTCAGCATTTTTACGTGCTTCAATAATTGCCGCTTCATCTAAGTTTTCAGCACGGACAGCAGTATCTGCTAGAACCGTAACCACATGCGGTTGAACTTCAAGTACACCACCAGATACATAGATTAACTCTTCTGTACCGTTCTCAAGCAGAACGCGAATTGCACCCGGCTTAAGCAAAGTCACTAGCGGTGCATGACCAGGCATAATACCTAACTCACCACCAGCACCTTTTGCGATTAGCATTGTTACAGTGCCTGAGTACAAAGACTCTTTTACACTTACAACGTCACATTGCATCGTAGACATGAGAATCTCCTAAATTAGGGAACTAATTAAAGTTTCTCAGCTTTAGCAATCACTTCGTCAATACCACCAACCATGTAGAACGCTTGTTCTGGGATGTGATCGTATTCACCAGCTAAAAGACCTTTAAAGCCACGAATCGTTTCTTTAAGTGGTACAAGTTTACCAGGTGCACCAGTAAACACTTCAGCTACGTGGAACGGTTGAGAGAAGAAACGTTGGATCTTACGTGCACGGTATACAGTAAGTTTGTCTTCTTCTGACAATTCGTCCATACCAAGAATTGCGATAATGTCTTTCAATTCTTTATAACGTTGAAGAACGTTTTGAACTGAACGTGCGATTTCGTAATGCTCAGTACCTACAACTAAAGGATCTAACTGACGTGAAGTTGAGTCAAGTGGATCGATCGCAGGGTAAATACCTTGAGAAGCGATATCACGGCTCAATACTACAGTCGCATCTAAGTGAGCGAATGTTGTCGCTGGAGATGGATCCGTTAAGTCATCGGCTGGTACATATACCGCTTGGATAGATGTAATAGAACCAGACTTAGTTGAAGTAATACGTTCTTGAAGAACACCCATTTCTTCTGCAAGTGTTGGTTGGTAACCTACTGCAGATGGCATACGACCTAGAAGTGCTGATACTTCAGTACCCGCTAGTGTATAACGATAGATGTTGTCAACGAATAATAATACGTCACGACCTTTACCGTTTTCATCTTTTTGATCACGGAAATACTCAGCCATGGTCAAACCAGTTAACGCTACACGTAAACGGTTACCAGGTGGCTCGTTCATCTGACCGTAGACCATTGCTACTTTGTCAAGAACGTTAGAGTCTTTCATCTCGTGATAGAAGTCATTCCCTTCACGAGTACGCTCACCAACACCAGCGAATACAGATAAACCTGAGTGCGCTTTTGCGATGTTGTTGATCAACTCCATCATATTTACGGTTTTACCAACACCCGCACCACCGAATAAACCAACTTTACCACCTTTCGCAAACGGGCAAAGTAAGTCGATGACTTTAATACCAGTTTCTAAAAGGTCAGTAGACGCAGCTTGTTCAGCATAAGAAGGTGCTTGACGGTGAATCGGTAAACGATCTTCAGTTGCAACTGGACCAGCTTCATCGATTGGGCGACCCAGAACGTCCATGATACGACCTAAACACGCAGTACCTACAGGTACAGAAATCGGTGCACCAGTACTTGTTACGTTTAGACCACGTTTAAGACCTTCAGTAGATCCCATTGCAATAGTACGAACTACGCCATCACCAAGTTGTTGCTGAACTTCTAACGTAGTTTCAGTACCGTCAACGTGGAGAGCGTCATAGATCTTAGGAACGCTATTGCGTTCAAACTCGACGTCGATAACCGCGCCGATGATCTGAATGATACGACCGCTACTCATTGCTGTCTCCTCAATTCAAAATAATGTTAAACGGCAGCGGCACCACCAACGATCTCAGAAATTTCCTGAGTAATCGCGGCTTGACGCAGCTTGTTATAAATGAGTTGTAGGCTCTTGATAAGCTCACCTGCGTTATCCGTTGCAGCTTTCATTGCTACCATACGTGCAGATTGCTCACATGCGATGTTTTCAATCACACCTTGATACACCATCGACTCGATGTAACGAACCAATAAACCATTTAAAAGCTCTTCAGCTTCTGGTTCATAGAGATAATCCCAACCGTATTGACGGTTTAGATCCTCACTTGTATCAGCCGCAGCCAAAGGAACAAGTTGTTCGATCTTTTGATTTTGAGTCATGGCATTGACAAAGCCGTTTGACACTAGATAAATACGATCTAATTCGCCTTTATCAAACGCGTCTAACATCACCTGTACAGAACCAGTTAACTGTTCAAGACTTGGAGCATCACCAACTTGTGTTGTCGCACCAAGTACCTTACCGCCGTAGTTTTTAAAAAACGCAACCGCTTTTTGACCAATCAAAGCAAATTGAACTTCAATTGACTGCTCTTGTTGCTCTTGGACGTGTTTGACCACTTTTTTGAACAAGTTAATGTTCAAACCACCAGCAAGACCACGATCTGAAGACACAATGATATAGCCAACGCGTTTTACAGGACGTTCAACCATATAACGATGTTTATATTCAGGATTCGCTTGTACCAAATGAGCAATTACACGGTGCATATTTTCGGCATACGGACGGCCCTGAGCCATGCGCTCTTGCGCACGACGCATCTTAGAAGCTGCTACCATTTGCATCGCGCGAGTAATTTTCTGCGTGCTCTTGATACTAGCTACTTTGGCGCGAATTTCTTTTAAATTTGCCATACGCTTAACCTAGTATTCGAAAGCCCTTTCGAGCTTCCGAAGGTTGATCCGTGAACCAAACCTTAACTAGATTCAATCTCATTGAATCTTAGTAAGTTTGAGTCGCTTTAAAGCTTTCAATACCTGCTTTGAATGCAGCTTCGATGTCTTTGTTCCAATCACCAGTTTCATCGATTTGTTGCATTAACGCAGCATGTTCTGCACGGAAGTAAGAAATTAACGCAGTATCGAAGTCTACGATTTTCTTCACTTCAACGTCAGCCATATAGCCTTCGTTAGATGCATATACTGATACAGCTTGGTCTGCAATTGAATATGGAGCATATTGTTTTTGCTTCATAAGTTCAGTTACACGTTGACCATGTTCAAGTTGCTTACGTGTTGCTTCATCAAGGTCAGAAGCAAACTGAGCAAACGCTGCCAATTCACGGTATTGCGCTAAAGCGGTACGGATACCACCAGACAATTTTTTGATGATCTTCGTTTGCGCAGAACCACCAACACGTGATACAGAGATACCCGCGTTCACAGCAGGACGAATACCTGCGTTGAATAATGATGTTTCTAAGAAGATCTGACCGTCAGTAATCGAAATTACGTTGGTTGGTACGAATGCAGATACGTCACCCGCTTGAGTTTCAATGATTGGTAATGCAGTTAAAGAACCAGTTTGACCTTTAACTTCACCATTCGTGAATTTCTCAACATAGTCAGCAGATACACGAGAAGCACGTTCAAGTAGACGTGAATGAAGATAGAACACGTCACCTGGATAAGCTTCACGACCTGGTGGACGACGAAGAAGCAATGAAATTTGACGATAAGCAACCGCTTGTTTAGACAAGTCATCATAAATGATAAGCGCATCTTCACCACGGTCACGGAAGTACTCACCCATTGTACAACCAGCATATGGAGCTAAATACTGCATTGCTGCAGGATCAGCTGCAGCGGCTGCTACAACAGTGGTGTACGCCATCGCACCAGTTTCTTCAAGCTTACGCACAACGTTTGCAATTGTTGATTGTTTTTGACCAATCGCAACGTATACGCATTTAATACCTGATTGTTTTTGAGCAATGATCGCATCAATCGCCATTGCTGTTTTACCAGTCTGACGGTCACCAATGATCAACTCACGTTGACCACGCCCCACAGGGATCATTGTATCTACTGATTTATAACCAGTTTGTACAGGTTGATCCACTGATTGACGCCAAATTACGCCTGGTGCTACTTTTTCAACAGCATCAGTCAGTTTTGCATCAATAGGGCCTTTACCATCAATTGGATTACCCAAAGCATCTACGACACGACCTAGAAGTTCAGGACCAACTGGAACTTCTAATACACGGCCTGTGCAACGTGCTTTTTGACCTTCTTGAAGGCTTAAGTAGTTACCTAAAACAACGGCACCCACTGAATCCTGTTCTAGGTTCAGTGCCATACCGTATAAGCCGCCGTCGAATTCGATCATTTCACCGTACATTGCATCCGCAAGGCCGTGAATACGCACAATACCGTCGGAAACCATAACAATGGTTCCTTCGTTCTTAGCGGTCGCGCTGGTGTCCAGATCGCCGATACGCTGTTTAATGAGCGCACTGATCTCGGATGGATTCAGTTGTTGCATTGCGCTATACCTCAATCTTTTTTAAGTTCAGTCTTCTTTTACGCTGTAATTCTTTAGAAATAATTACGCAAGAAGACGAGTCCGCATTTTTTCAAGCTTGTTAAGCGCAGAATCATCTATCACTTGGTCGCCTGCACGAATAACAACACCAGCGATTAAAGCTGGGTTGACTTCCACTGTTACTTTCACAGCACTGTTAAAACGTTTTTCAAGTGCATGTGCAAGTTTTTGTTCTTGTACTGAATCAAGCGGAAAAGCCGATTCAATTACAACATCAACAGTATTGTTATTCTGTGATTTAAGCTGTTCGTATTCTTCAGCAATTTCAGGAAGAAGAAGCAAACGATCATTTTCAGCAAGTAAAGTCAAAAAGTTTGACACTTGCGTCGTTTGTACATCACCTAAAAGTTTAGAGAACACACCTACTTGTTCAGTAGGAGTCAGCTCAGGGCGATTTAAATAAGCGGAAAATGCTTCGTCTTGCACCGCAGCACTTAACATCTGTAATGCATTTGACCAAACGTCAGTTGCATTTTGTTCAGATGCATAAGCAAAAGCTGCTTTAGCGTACGGGCGTGCCAACGTCAAGAGTTCAGCCATATTCGCCTCTCTTAAAGTTTAGCAGCCAGCTGATTCAGCATGGCATTATGAGCTTCTGCGTCAACTTGTTGGTTCAGAATTTTCTCTGCACCAGCAACTGCAAGAGCAGCAACTTGTTGACGTAATTCTTCACGTGCAGAATTGATTTCTTGATCAACAGACTCTTTCGCTTGTTGACGAATACGCTCGCCCTCAGCAGATGCTTGAGTGCGTGCCTCTTCAACCAATTGTGCTGCACGACGGTTCGCTTGTTCGATCAATTGAGCCGCTTGTGCTTTTGCTGCATCAATTTCTTGCTTCACTTGAGCTTGCGCATCGGCAAGGTCAGCTTTTGCTTTTTCAGCAGCATTTAAGCCATCAGCGATACGACGCTGACGCTCACTAATCGCATTGATTAGTGGTGGCCATACAAATTTCATGCAGAATGCGACAAAAATCGCAAATGCAATCGCTTGGCCAATCAATGTGAGGTTGATATTCATTGCAAATTCCTCAATGGTTTAATTTAGGAATTAAGCTGATTAACCTACAAATGGATTTGCGAAGATGAAGAACAAACCAATACCAACGCCGATCATAGGCACAGCATCAAGAAGACCCGCAATTAAGAACATACGAGTTTGAAGTTGTGGAGCCAATTCTGGTTGACGAGCAACAGCTTCAAGGAAGCGACCGCCTAAAAGACCAAAACCAATCGCAGTACCTAAAGCACCAAAAGCGATCAAGATAGCAGATGCAATTGCAACTAGACCTAAAGTGAGTTCCATGATAATTCCTCAGAGGTTAGGTGTATACCAAATTAAGTTAAAAAAACTGTACCTAACCACCGATTGATAGTTAGGTAATACCATTAATGCTTTTCGCTTGCCATGCTTAGATAAACGATGGTGAGCATCATAAAAATAAATGCTTGCAGGGTGATAATCAAAATATGGAAAATCGCCCATGGCACAGACAATGCCCACTGGATCCAGAACGGTAATAATGCGATTAAGATGAAAATTAATTCACCTGCATACATGTTACCGAAAAGTCGGAGAGCCAAAGAGATTGGACGTGCAAGGAAAGTTACCAATTCCAAAAGCAAGTTAAATGGAATTAAAAGCGCTTTAGCGATTGGATTCTTAGGATTGAATGGATTAAGTGCCAATTCACCCACAAAACCGCCCACACCTTTTTCACGAATACTGTAGAAAATAATGAGAGCAAATACAGATAAAGACATACCAAGGGTAATGTTAGGATCTGTCGTAGGTACAATTTTGAAATACACACTATGAGGGTCAACACCCAACATAGATCCAATAACTTGTTGACCAAGATACGGAATCCAGTCAACAGGTATTAAGTCCATCAAGTTCATGAGGAAAATCCACACGAAGATGGTCAAAGATAATGGTGCAATCAAACGTGACTTTCCGTGGAAAGTATCACGAACACTTGAATCTACAAACTCAATAATCATTTCGATTGCAGACTGGAACTTGGTCGGAACACCAGAGTTAGCAGCTTTCGCCACACACCAGAACAACAAACAGAAAATTAAACCAAGTCCGATAGACCAACCCATTGAATCCAAGTGAATAGCAGTGAACCCCATCTGTTGAGCTTCAGCACCACTTTCAGCCAATTTCCACGTACCGTCTGGCATTTTGCCATAGGTCATATTGGTCAAGTGATGCTTGATATACTCGGTCGAAGTAAGGGCATGTTCTTCAGCAGCCATAAATCACACCTGGTCAATGTAAAAAAACTAATAGAATAAAACGAATATCGCGTGCTGCTTGATATCTCGCCTATTCCTGAAAAACTTTTCAATTTTTGCTGTGTTTATACTCATTTTTGTAAACGGGTTGCCCAAAAAGGAGCGATCCACGTCATGGCTTGTACAAGTATAAAACCACAAAACAACGCAACCGGGGATAACGGCTTGACATTGCTTAAAATTAAAATGAATCCAACGATCACGATTGCAAATTTGCCCATCATGCCCCGATACATGTTCGAAAGAACTTGTTTCGATGCTCGCGCGCCTGCTGCTCGAAATGACTGCCAAGAAAAATAACAACTGGCTAGCCAACATATGAATGCACCCAAAGCTGCACTGAGAGCCGCAGTCGAGTCTTTCAAGACCCACCCTATCAAGGCTGAAACAGGAATCATTAACGCTTGTAAATAGACCAAAGCTTTCGCTAATCGTCGGTCAATCATGCGACTAGTTCGGCTCATTTTTTATCCACTTACAGCATAAATGCTTGACAAGTTTAGCTGATGATCGTTTTTAATCGCAGGCATTATAGAGTTACCCCCCTGAACATGCAATCTTTTCCCGACCTTAGTCGTGTTTTTTTCACATATTCAACTGCTTTTGATCTGTACACGAGTTGCTTATTATTTGCATCATTTTCGTGCATTTAGTATACATGCTTGTGTTTGTGCTGCCAAAGTTTGCCATGCGACCACAAAATCTTGTTGCTTTGCCAAAGATTCATCGACAGATTGAAAAGAAATTGCGCCTAATTTTTTATATTGACTTGGGCTTGCACTGGCTTCTGCAAGTAAGCACATTTTTTTATAAGGGCGATTGTCATTTAAGTATTTAATCTGTGCAATCGTCGGTGCAACATGCGGATCATCCGTCATTGCGCCTGCAAATTTTAGATTTAATGAACGCTCCAAATATTGATAAGCATCATGATATGCCCAATAAGGTCGCATTACACCTTCTCGGCTATATTTCTGCGATGCCAACAACATTTCGTTGGCAAGTTTTTTAGCATTATTCCAATATGCTGTTTTATTTTCAGGATGTTGCTGAGAACGCAGTGCTGCAATAAAAAATCCAATCCGTACGGCATTGTTGGGATCAAGCCAAACGTGAGTATCGACTGTGTCTTTTAAGGCTGCACCACGTGGACTTCTTAAGGGCAAAGCCTGAATAATTCCTGACTCTAAAATAGAAATCGCATTCGGATTATCTTTTAACACTTTTTCTAAAGGTGCTTCATGCGCTTTGCCTAACCAAACCACCAAAGATGCATCTTTCATGGTTTTGCGATTTAGGGGAGTCAATTGCACATCATGCCCGCTTTGATTGTCTAGCAGTAAGACAGGCTCTTCTATACCTTGTGTGATTTTTTTTGAAATCAAATAGATAGGATGTGTAGATACGACCAAAGGTGCTTGCGCCCAAGTGATGCCAGCAAATAATGCGCCAATACACAAAGCAAAAAAGCGTTTCATGCGGAGATTTTTATCCAAGATATTTAAATGTTATATTATAACAAATCTTAAAAAAAACCTATGGTATTCGTAACATGATCGGGCTTCATGTTACTATTTGTGATTGTCCATTTCTTTAAATGTCTTTCGAGGTGTGTAATGAACCTATGTTCACACGAGCATCATGATACTTTACATGGCGTGCATGACCATCAAAATGTCGAAACTCGCTTATTGGAAGCAGAGAGTATTTGTGCTGCTGCAGGTGCTCGTCTTACACCTTTACGAAAAGAAGTCTTGGAACTGATCTTAAATGCCACAGGTCCTGTGGGGGCTTATGATTTATTGGCCAAACTCAAAGGCGCTTCTGAACGCCCTGCTGCCCCACCTACAGTTTATAGAACCTTAGACTTTTTATTAGAAAAAGGTTTTATTCACCGTTTAACTTCAATCAATGCGTATATTCCATGTTGTCATCCTCGTGCTGGACATCAAGCTGCCTTTTTGATTTGTTCAGGCTGTCATACAGTGAAAGAAGCCTCAGCAAAAGGCTTAATCGAACAACTTGACCAACTTGCGGATTCTGATGGATTTAAAGCGCACCATAGTATTATTGAGATTTCTGGACTATGTCAGCAGTGCTCGAGCAAGGCTTAATGTCATTACCGCCTTCGCTAGTTCAATTAGAACAAATTAATGTTCGAATTGATGAGCGAGAGATCTTAAAAAATGTTGATTTCTCTTTACATGAGAAAGAAATTGTCACGCTGATTGGTCCAAATGGTGCTGGTAAATCTACCCTGATCAAGGTGTTATTGGGCATTGTCAAACCCAACTCAGGTAAAATCATTAGCTCTAAAAAGTTAAAATTGGCGTATGTACCTCAAAAATTCAATCCTTCGCATAGTTTACCGCTACGTGTAAAAGACTTGCTAAATTTAGAAAAATGCGAAAAAACAATTAAAGCTGAAATTATTCGAGATACAGGTATTGCCAAACTAAAAGACTCAAAAGTACAACAGCTTTCAGGAGGTGAACGTCAACGTGTACTCTTAGCACGTGCTTTGTTACGTCAACCTGATGTTTTGGTTTTAGATGAACCCATGCAAGGTTTAGATATTCAATCCGAAGCTGAACTTTATGATTATGTGCGGAGTTTACCTGAACGTTATGGTTGCTCGATTCTGATTGTTTCGCATGATTTGCAATGGGTCATGCAAGGTACACAACGTGTAATTTGCTTAAATAAACATATTTGTTGTAGTGGCTTACCTGAAAATATTCAACAGCATCCTGAGTATCAAGCGATTTTCGGGACAAATCGTGTACCTTATCAACATCATCATGATCATTGTGCACATGGCGACACAGCCAAAACCTGTGAACATGATACTCGCCCACATATCCACCCTGAACCGGAAGCCTAAAACATGATGGAATGGTTACAACTGCTGTTACCTGCATGGATCATGGGCACACTTTTGGTTTTTTTAACTGCACCTTTAGGCTGTTTAATGCTTTGGCGCAGAATGTCTTTTTTTGCCGATACGATGGCACATGGGACATTGCTGGGTGTGGCTTTGGCTGCTGTGCTGACTTTGCCACTTTGGGTGGGTGTAAGTTTTACTGCGATTCTATTAGTGGGGATTCTTTGGGTTTTGCATGATCCACGTTTACCGAATGATGCACTTCTCGCCCTATGTTCTGCGACTTTACTTTGTTCAGGTTTACTGTTGATTCAGCATTTACCTGCTTTAAGACCCGAATTATTGAGTTATTTGTTTGGTGACTTACTGACCATTGAATGGTCGGATTTACCCGTTTTTGTATTGATTATTGCTGCCGCATTGGCTGTGTTGTTTAAATATTGGCAAGCCCAAATTCAAATTGCCATCGACCCAGATATTGCAGTCAGTGAAGGAGTCAATGCGAAATGGCAACGCTTAGTATTTATGTTGCTTTTGGCTTTATTTACCGTTTTAGCATTGCGTGCTGTGGGTTCTTTGCTCATGGGTGCATTGTTGGTTATTCCTGCATTAACCGCACGTTTAGTTTCCCACTCTCCTAAACAAATGGTCATTGCTGCATTTATGATTGCTCAAGTTGGTGTGACTGCCGGTTTATGGTCAAGTGCCGGGTTAAATATTTCCACAGGTTTAAGTATCGTTTTAACCATGTCAATTTTATTTGCTGCTGTGTTTATTATTCAAAAAGTTAAAAAGCTAAGTTAAAAATGTATGATCTTAAATCACTAAACCGACTGACCCTCTTTAATGGGTTGTGTTTCATGATTTGTGTACTCATTCACTTGTATAGCTTCTTTTCTTATTTACCATTTTCTTTTGGGATTCTTATCAGCTTAGTTTTACCCTTATTTTCAAATGCCTTTTGGATCCTTCTAAAGCAGCAAAATCATGACCGTCAACCTTTAGCATTTTTCAATTGGTCGACTACTTTCCAAAGTATTTTTATTCTTTTACTTATTTATGCACTGATCCAATTATTTATTTTCTATAAACTGGTGGGTAATTTTCGGGTTGAAAAAGCTGATAATACTTATCATTTATTTGAAAGAGTTCGATTTGTCGCTGAAGTGAGTCAACTTGAATATCAAAAATATTGGGCAAGATCTGCAAGGCTTTTAAGTAGTTATTTGATTTTATTCTTCGCTTTTACTACCTATGCCTCCAGACAATCTAAATAAGGTCATATTGAAAAGTTAAAATATGACCTAAATCTTACATACTCACATCACATACTAGAATCGTTCGTTTTTGTTTATCTTTAGAAATAAAAGCTTTAAACTCTTGTTCTGCATCTGCTTTAAAATTTATGCTTTTAAGCCTCTGAAGTTGTGCAGCATTGAGTTGACCAAAAACTAAAGTTCGTCCTGCTAAACCACTTGCTGTACCTGAATACACAGTAAAAGCTTTCAGAGGTAAGCCATAAAGTGTGGCATTTTTTAAAGGAATCGTAACTTCGATATATTGCTCACCATCATTATAGAGTTTCGATTTTGCAGCAAGCATATCATGCTTATAAGGTGCAATCACATTCGCATAACTGCCTTTTAGTGCTGAGTTACGCACAAAAGTATCTGGTGTAGTGCCATGTTCTGTCCAAATACTTTTATCCACGATATGTTGTAATAGTTTTGAATCGGCACATCCATTTTCAAAATTTTTAAATACAGGTGTCCAATCAGCAGCAACAGCACTTGCACTCACAAATACTGTATATGCAATCAAAATACTTTTAAATTTCATTTTTATTCTCCAAATTTAGCTAAAAGCATTCTATAAAATTCTATTTTTTAAAACCATTATTTTTACTGATGCACCAAACTCAACAAAGCTGCGGCACAGCTAAATAATACGGCAAAAGTACGATTCATATATTTTTGCTGCTTTGGTGATTTGAGTAAGCGTAAAACTTTCGCTGCCAACCCTGTATAACCCGCCATCACGATCAGATCAATCATAATCATGGTAATCGCCATGATCACATATTGAATCCACTGTGGCTTTGATAAATCCAAAAATTGCGGTAATACTGCCAATAAAAATACAATTGCTTTAGGGTTACTCATATTGACCAAAAAACCATGCAAAATCAGCATTGGAACGGTTTTCGGTTTATTTTCTGTTTTTACTTCAATGGATTGAATGGGAGCATTCCACTGTAGATATGCCAAATACAACAGGTACAACACCCCAAACCATTTCACCACTAAAAATGCCCAAGGCGTGGTTGCAAATAACACCCCGACCCCAGCCGCCACAATGCCGATTTGTACAATCAACGCCAGTTGTAAGCCAATTGCATTCCAATAACCACGTCGAAAACCATAGCTTAGACCACTCGACATTGAGGCGATCGCACCTGCACCAGGAGAAACACTAATTACCCAGCATGCCAACATATAGGCAAACCAAATTTGATAGGACATAACAATGTGAGTGCATTTTTAAAAAGTGTATTATAACGATTTTAATACAACACTTTTCGATTAATTTAATCGCTAAAAAGATTCCTCTTTACTACCTTATATGCACTGGATCATGCACAATAGTAGGAGAATAGACAATAATTTGAGGAGCCATCGTTAAAATGACAGCCCAATCCGTAATTTTGCCATTACCTTCAAATCACGCACGTTTTATTGTTTTAAACTTAAAAGATCTCCCTATTGATGCTTTAAAAGAACAACTGAATGATTTTTTCACCACACGAGATCGTTTAATCACCCAACATCCTGATGCAGAAATCAAAACTTCAGTGGCTTTTGGTCCTGAACTGTGGACAAAACTTTATCCACAAAATCCAGAAGGCTTTAAGCAACTTGAACCCATTCAAGGTTCATTTACGATGCCAGTTGTCCCTGCTGACGTATTAATCCACATTGCATCGGCACGTACCGATATTTGTTTTGCTTTAAGTCAGTCTTTCTTTGACGGTATTCAAGACCAAGTCGAAGTTTTAGATGAACGGGTGTGTTTCCGTTATTTAGATGGTCGTGACTTAACAGGCTTTATTGATGGTACAGAGAACCCTCAATTTCCTGATGATCGTGCAGAAACTGCGCTTTTAGGTGAAGATGCGGGCATTTTTGCGGAAGGTTCTTTTGTTTTTGCACAGCGTTACGTCCATAACTTAGAAAGCTGGAAGCGTTTAAAAGTCGATGTACAAGAACATGTAATCGGACGAACCAAATTAGAAAGTATTGAACTTGATGATGATCTGAAACCTGAGAATGCGCATATTGCCCGTACAGTGATTGAAGATGATGAAGGTGAAGAGTTAGAAATCTTACGTCATTCACTACCTTATGGTGATGGTCAAGGTGAACAAGGTTTATTCTTTATTGCCTATACCAAAGATTTAACGCGCATTGATCAAATGCTGCTGCGTATGTTCGGTACGAGTGGTGATGGTATTCATGATCGTTTATTGCATTTTGTCACTGCGGTGGATGGTGCATATTTCTTTGCACCCAATGAAGATTTGCTTGAAGAGGTCTTGGACATAAAATAATTTATTCTATCTCATCAATCTCTCCTTTCCCAAGGAGAGTATTTTATGCTGGTCTTTAAAAAGCATGACCGTTCTGTACGTCCAAAGCTGTGATAGCCTGTATTCTTATGTTATACTCAATAGATCTTTTAAGCTGCCAACCCCATTATATTCAATGTCTTGAATTCGCATACAGTTTTGCTGCATACGCATTTTAAAATCTATAAATTGTCCACCGACTTTGAGCTTTACACGATGCTCAGTCGCTTCCAAAACCCGGACAGAAGTATCATCAACCACATTTTGTGTATTACTTAAAATATTAAAATCTAAATGACATTGATCATGTGTTTTTGCCGCACACTTTTGCTCAGCTAAAAAAAGCTGCACCAGATTTGCATCAAAATAATGACGTAAAATATGGCGAGGCTCACCTGCAATATCTTTGTCTGATTGCACTGGATAATCCCGATACAATTCGGAAATTAGATCACGACTGCTTTGTACACACGAAATGTTATGTGCAAACGCCTGCGTACTGCTCAACAGCACAATCAAAACTAAATATTTTTCATGATGTTTTATTTGCTGTTATCATCAAAAGAATAACGGGTTAAATCTATACCACTTTGAAAAATATGTTGAATCAAAATATTAGGTAATTTTGGATTATTCCCCAAAGCAGCACATTTTAAATCTACGCCATACTGATTGGCTGTTGCTGTCGGTTTAAAAGCATTATCTACAAAGGAATATTTGCCTAAATCTCTAAAAAATCCATATAAGTTATTCGATGAATCTCGAATAATTTTAAGATCACTCAAATCATTTTTATAATAACCTTTATAAAGCGTATATTTTTGCTGTCCCACTTGGATTACATCACAGTCATCCGTTGCCATCCATTGTGGATTATCAGGATTTAAATGCAGTTTCTTTAACAATTGCACTACTTTTGCATCATCCCAAATAAAAGCACATGTTTGAGATTTTAGTTTTTGTATTTGAATAGCTTTTGCTCGTTCAGCTTGCCACAATTTTTCACATAAATTTTCTTGTGAATATGCGTTCGAAACTACCAAACAAGTGCTTAGGGCTAAAATTATTTTTTTCATGAATCAATCACTATAAATATTGCGCTAAAAGATAAAAATGGAGTCTATTTAGACCCCATCTTATGTAATTTTATGGCAAACTCAACTTAAAAAGGAATGCGTTTATACTGACGATATTCAGGTGTCCAGAAGTTTTCCTCAATACGGCGCTGCAAATGTTCATCACTAATTGCTAAGGCGACACCATCTTCAATCGCTGCTTTCGCCACTTTAAAAGCAATAATTTTAGATACTTTTTGCAGCTCATTCAGATCAGGCAATAAGTCTGCATGAATGTCTTGCAATTTCGGTGAACAATCTGCCAAGGCATTACTAGATGCCATGAGCATACGATCCGTGACACGTCTTGCTTGCACTGCAACGATCCCTAAACCAATGC
The DNA here is from genome assembly GCF_001704615.3 of Acinetobacter defluvii. Taxonomy (NCBI): domain Bacteria; kingdom Pseudomonadati; phylum Pseudomonadota; class Gammaproteobacteria; order Moraxellales; family Moraxellaceae; genus Acinetobacter; species Acinetobacter defluvii. Next base: position 239,971 of record NZ_CP029397.2, on the reverse strand, counting down.
CTGGGAAGATATACGAGTTATTGCACTGTGAAATATTAAAAATCTGACCGTGATAATTGACAGGTGCAAATGGACTTCCTGTTGCGATCAATGCACGCCCTTCTGTCCACTCAATAATATCTGCAGGTACAGCTTCTACACGTGAAGTAGGGTTGGATAATGGCAACACAATCGGATGTTCACAATTTGCAGCTAAAGTACGAATAATTTCTTCGGTAAATAAACCTGGCTGCCCAGATACCCCGATTAAAACTGTCGGTTTGGCATTCTTCACCACATCCAGCAATGAAATCACTTCATCTGCATTGCCCCAGTGTGCAACCTCCTGCGTTTTCTGCGCCAATTTACGCTGGAAATCCAATAAATTTGGCTGATTTTCAGTAATTAAACCAAAGCGATCCACCATAAATACACGGGCACGTGCTTCTGCATCGGTCAAACCTTCTGCCACCATTTGTGCAATGATTTGCTCTGCGATACCACAACCTGCCGAGCCTGCACCTAAAAAGGCAACTTTTTGGTCTTTCAGTTGTTTGCCTGCCGCCCGACTTGCTGCAATTAAGCTTCCTACTGAAACTGCGGCTGTCCCTTGAATATCATCATTAAAACAACAAATCTCATTACGATATTTCTCCAATAACGGCATTGCATTTTTTTGTGCAAAATCCTCAAATTGAATCAAAGCCTTTGGCCAACGACGTTTGATTCCTGCGATGACTGCATCAACAAAGTTGTAATATTCTTCCCCGCCGATACGAGGCTGATTCCAACCCAAATATATTGGGTCATTTAACAATTGTTGATTATTGGTTCCCACATCTAAGGTAATCGGTAAAGTGTAGGCTGGGCTTATACCACCACATGCGGTATATAAGGATAGTTTTCCAATTGGAATACCCATCCCACCGATGCCTTGATCACCTAAACCTAAGATACGCTCACCATCTGTGATCACGATGACTTTGACATTTTTTTTATTCACATTATGTAAAATATCATCGATACGATCACGGTCAGGATAAGAGATAAAAATCCCCCGATGGCGACGATAGATATCCGAAAAACGTTGGCACGCTTCCCCGACCGTAGGCGTATAAATGATCGGCATCATTTCACTGAGATGATTTTCAATGAGGTGATAAAATAAAGTTTCGTTGGTGTCTTGAATATTTCTTAAATAAATATGTTTATTGATTGCATCATTAAAATCACAATATTGCTTATATGAGCGTTGGCTTTGTTCTTCAATGGTTTCTATCACGTGTGGAATTAAACCATCCAGATTAAATCTGCTACGCTCTTCTTCTGAAAAGGCTGAACCTTTATTCAAAAGAGGGAGTTCGAGTAAGGTATTCCCTGCATAAGGGAGATATAATGGTTTTTTAGCTTTCAAATTTTCTGCGGTCATGTCCTATCTCATTATGTTTAGATCTAGATTTAAATCCTGACAAAAATAGTAGAATTTCATCTATATCAATGTATAGATTAGTCCTTTTTTGCATCATTTTGGCATTTAGTAAATTGATAATGATATCGGATAGATTTAGGCATGTAATAGCGCTTTAAAAACAATAAAACTGCTTATTTATGAGGTTGATTGGGTGACATATCAACCAATAATCCTGTAATTTTTCTCACAATTGGCAATACAATCAATACAATAGGATAAGCCACTAACCAAGACATCATCCATGCAGAAAAGAAAACAGAAAATAAATTTTCAATCCAACCTAAATTCTTCACAGTATTTATAAATGAAATGATACCACTCATTAATCCTGATAAAAATAAAGGCAAAATCCAAGCTGCATATTTTCCTGGAAGCTTAGGAATATTACCAATAATCATAGGTTTGTTCTGGTTCATAGTGCTATCTTTTAAGTCAGTTTAAACATTATACAATAATTGAAAGTGTTTAAGTTTTGAATAGTTTTAAGCATTTATTATATTTTAAGCGAAAGCTTTACTTCATCTTTTGATATTTGCGTACAAATGGTTTTACCTAAAGACTCTGAAATTTGCTATATTTGCTGTTTTTCTGCGACATTTATTTCTTGATAGATTATGAATACGGCAATACAAGCAGCTCTTGATCATGCAGTGCAATCCCTAAAAGCTGAAGGGACTCTTCCATCTGACTGGAACAATACCAGCGTTTTAACGCGAACCAAAGACCGAAGCCATGGGGACTTTGCGTCAAATATTGCCATGATGGGTGCAAAAGTTGCAGGTATGAAGCCACGTGATCTTGCAGAAAAGATCTTGGCAAATTTGCCTGAAGTTGCAGACATCAGCAAAGCTGAAATCGCAGGACCTGGTTTTATTAACTTCTTTTTAAATGCAGATCAACGTTTTGCAGTGCTTGATCGTATCGAAGCACAAAAAGAACAGTTTGGTAAAACTCAAGCGAATGCTGCGAAGAAAGTCCAAGTTGAGTTTGTATCTGCCAACCCAACGTCAAGCCTTCACGTGGGTCATGGTCGTGGTGCAGCCTATGGGATGACTGTTGCTAACCTACTTGAAGCCACAGGCGCTACAGTTGACCGTGAATACTATGTCAACGATGCTGGGCGTCAAATGGACATTTTGGCAACTTCAACCTATTTACGCTATTTAGAGCTGACTGGACAAACTTTAGTTTTCCCTAAAAATGCTTATCAAGGCGATTATGTAAAACAAATCGCACAAAGCATTATCGACAAAGATGGCGATGCGCATGTACGCCCTGTTGCAGATATTTATAAAGATGTCCCTGAAGATGTGCAATATGCGGCAGAACTCGATGCTGAAGGCAACAAAGTCGTCCTTTCAGGCGATAAAGAAAAACACATTGATGGTTTAATTCATAATTCTCAAAACCATTTAGGCGCAAGTTATCGTGTTTTCCATCAAGCAGCTTTACATGCCATTTTAGATGACATTAAAGATGACCTTGGTGAGTTTGGTGTAACCTTTGATCAATGGTTCAGTGAAGCGACATTGACTGAAAAAATTGATGAAGCCTTACAAACTTTAGATCAACGTGGTTTCCTTTATGAAAAAGATGGCAATATTTGGTTTAAATCCACTGAATTTGGTGATGAAAAAGACCGTGTAGTCAAACGTCGTAATGGTCAAACCACGTATTTTGCTTCTGACATTGCTTATCACTTGAATAAATTACAACGTGGTTATACTGATATCATTGATATTTGGGGTTCAGACCATCATGGCTATATCGCACGTGTTAAAGCTGCGATTGATGCAATGGGTTATAACTCTAAAAAACTGACTGTATTACTTGTGCAATTTGTGAGTTTATGGCGTGGCGGTGAGATGGTACAAATGTCATCTCGTTCAGGTCAGTTTGTGACTTTGCGTGATCTGCGTAAAGAAGTCGGCAATGATGCCGCTCGTTTCTATTATGTGATGCGTAAGTCTGAACAGCATATTGACTTTGACTTAGACCTTGCTGTATCACAAAGTAAGGACAATGCAGTGTATTACATCCAATATGCACACGCCCGTATTTGTCGTATGCTTGAAAAAGCCGTAGCAACTGGTATCAATTTTGATACAGTAAATGCACGTCAGTTTGCTGCAAAATTAGAACTTGATGCAGAAACAGAAATTTTAGCAAAACTCGCAGCTTATCCAGAAATTGTGGTGCGTGCGGCGAACCATTATGAACCACATCAAGTGGGGAATTATTTAAAAGAATTGGCTGCTTTATTCCATGGCTGGTACAACGAGCATAAAGTACTGAGTGACGATGCTGAATTAACCCAAGCACGTTTGTTACTCTCTAAAAATGTTCAACAAGTGGTACTCAATGGTTTAGAGTTGCTAGGTGTTTCTGCACCTGAGGCAATGTAATAAGGTATACACTTTAATACTGTAAAAATCTATTGAGTATTGCCCACCGTGACGGTACTCAAAGACGTTGTCATATATAACGTTGTTTATTAGTAAGAGGAATTCCACGTGTTTGGAAAAACGCAACGCGGCGTGTCTGAACGACCCAACAAACCCCAAAAACCATTGGTTCCAAAGTGGTTAGGGATGCTTGTTGTCATTTTAATCATCCTCAGTTTTGCTGTGGCTTTGCTGCTTTGGAAACCGTGGGCACCAGTGAAAACACGTAGCAACGAAGTTACTTCTGATCACTATCAAGAAGATACGAATAAAGACTACCGTTTTTACGACCTCTTACCCAATCAACAAGTGACACCCATTCCTGAACAAGCTGTACCTGAAACACAAACCCAATCTCAACCAGTAATTGTGGAAGCTCCAGCTACACCACGTGATGAAGAAGTGGATGTGGGCTTAGATGTATCTGAACAAGCTGCTGCACCTATCCAGCCTGAATATATTTTACAAGTACGCAGCTATCCCGATCCTGATAGTGCCGATGCGCGTCGTGCTGAAATTATTTTAAATGGTCTATCTGCAGATGTAGTGAAAACGACAGAAGGTGGGCAAACCTGGTATCGTGTGATTTCAGGTCCATATGATTCACAAAATGCAGCCGTGATTGCACAACAAACTTTGCAACACAGTGGTATTGATTCAATTGTCGTTAAACGTTAGTAAAATAAAAAATGGATGCTTTTAGCATCCATTTTTACCATAGAAATAACAAAAAGCTAGACTTTCTTCTCTTCGATATTAAGCGCACTGATCGCCAACACTGCTTGGGTACGATTTTGCACGCCCAATTTACGGAAAATCGCAGTAACATGCGCTTTAATCGTTGCTTCAGAAACTTCTAACTCATAGGCAATTTGTTTATTCAGCAAACCTTCTGCCACCATCATCAACACACGGAACTGTTGTGGGGTAAGAGATTGAATACGTTCAGCCAATGCTGCTTCATCTGCAGCACGAGGGTCGAAATTCATATTGGCAGGTAAGTTTGGTGGCAACCAAATATCACCTTCTAACACCTGACGGATTGCTTCACCAATATGACTTGGATGTGCTGATTTTGGAATATAGCCCATCGCCCCATGTGCAATCGCACGTTGGATAATCGAGGTTTCTTCATGCGCTGAAACCACAATAATCGGCAATGAAGGATATTGTGCACGCACATGCACCAGTGCAGAAAACCCAGATGCACCCGGTAAATTTAAATCTAACAGAACTAAATCAGGTTCAGGACCATTCTCTAAACGCTCATAAAATTCATTCACTGCGGCAGTTTCATGAATTTGAGCTTGGGGTAAACTATAACGCACTGCTTGAATTAAAGCATGGCGAAACAGTGGATGATCATCAACGATTAAAATATTCATAAGCGAAGTGAGAGCTCTCTAGCACAGTCTTTCATTTTAACCGTACTATTGCTGTTAAAGATAATTAAATATAACGAATTTTTAATAATTTTGTCGCTTTAAATATAAATTCCCTACACATTTTATGTTATTTATCATTTTTTATATTTCTTTATCGTTTTTAAATATAAATTTTAGCTGCATCAGTGAATTACTTATTCTTGTTAAAACTATATAAATATATCAATCTTTTAAAAATAAAAATGGCAATAAAATTTTTACTCCTCATTTATATCTAAAAATCTGATAATTAATCTATTTTTGCTTATTTTACAGAATATATTGAATATTGATTAATAAATGTCATTACGAAATTCAATTTTTAGGTTAATGATATGTCATTTATTCAACACAAGCCCTTAAATATTGTTGCTGTGTCAGGCGGTTTAAATCATCCATCAAAAACAGAAGCATTAGTTCAAGCGATTTTAGATGAATTGGGAGAGGCAACCCCGATCCATGTACATTTGATTAAATTTAGCGAAATTGGACAACTCTTAGGCGGTGCAATTTACCGTCATCAACTGCCACAACGTGTACAAGATGACTTGGCTGCGGTAGAAGCGGCAGATGTTTTGATTGTCGGTACACCTGTTTATCGTGCATCATTCACAGGATTGTTCAAACATTTCTTTGACTTTATTGAACAGACTGCATTGGTCGATGTTCCTGTTTTGCTTGCAGCTTCAGGTGGCTCAGACCGTCATGCTTTAGTACTTGAACATCAATTACGTCCTTTATTTAGCTTTTTCCAAGCCCAAACTTTACCGATCGGCGTATATGCCACAGATCGTGATTTTACACCAGAATACACCATTCAGAGTGAGTTCTTACGTGACCGTATCACGCTGGCTGTTGCGCGTGCTTTACCCATTTTGGAATGGGCACCAGCCAAAGGTCAACGTGCCGTTGTGGTTAAAGAAAAGTCTCAACAGGCTTCACAAAACTTAGGGATTAATAAGCAAATTGAGCAAGAGGAAGTTTTACCGTCTGCTGCTGTGCCAAGCTTAGATGCAGCAGAAGCACGCATACATCATAAAAAGCAAAAAACACACGTAGCATGATTATCTAACATTCTTGAGGACCTACTTATGTCACAACATGATAAAAACATTAGGTTTGCCTATTGGGTACCCAATGTCAGTGGTGGTTTGGTGGTGAGTGACATTGAACAACGCACAGATTGGAGTTATGACTACAATGTCCGTCTTGCTCAAGCGGCTGAAAAAAATGGCTTTGAATATGCCTTAACTCAGATTCGTTTTACTGCAGGATATAACGCAGAAAATCAGCATGAGTCCGTCAGTTTTAGTCATGGTATTTTAGCGAAAACCGAAAAACTGAAAGTCATTGCTGCCATCTTGCCTGGTCCTTGGAAACCTGCACTGGCTGCAAAACAGTTGGCAACTATTGATCATTTAACGCATGGGCGTATTGCAATCAATGTGGTCAGTGGTTGGTTTAGAGGAGAGCTTGATGCGATAGGTGAGGAATGGCCTGAACATGATCAGCGCTATGCACGTTCTGAAGAGTTTATCCACAGTTTAAAAGGTATTTGGACACAAGACCATTTTAGTTTTAATGGGAAATATTACCAATTTAAAGACTATACATTAAGTCCTAAGCCTGTACAAAAACCACATATTGAAATCTTCCAAGGCGGTAGCTCTCTTGCAGCACGTGACATGGCATCTCGTGTATCAGATTGGTATTTTACCAATGGAAATACCCCTGCTGAGCTGAAAAAACAAATTGATGATATCCATGGAAAAGCCAAAGCCAACAATCACCAAGTGAAGATTGGAGTAAATGCTTTTTATTATCGCTCGTGATACCGAAGAAGAAGCACAAGCAGTGTTACAAGAAATTATTAACAAAGCGAACATCAAAGCGGTCAATGCGTTTAGTGATGCAACTCGTGAAGCAGGTGCAGCTTCTAAAGAAGGTGAAGGTAACTGGGCAAAATCTACTTTTGAAGATTTAGTGCAATACAATGATGGCTTTAAAACCAATCTGATTGGCACACCACAACAAATCGCTGAACGTATTATTGAACTCAAACATGTCGGTGTCGATTTAGTACTTTCAGGCTTTCTACACTTCATCGAAGAAGTCGAATATTTTGGTGAAAAAGTTCTACCTTTAGTTCGTGAATTAGAGGAGGCAGAAGACAATCAAATCAATGCAGAATCAGCTTAATTTTGATGGCAAAACAACAATAAATAATCAAAAAGTTGTGGAACTTTTCCCTCTTGACTCGGCTTGAGGGATTTTTTTATGCTCAACTCAGCATCATTTAAACGCCTAAAACTATAAGCTTTTATCTTGGTTCATACTAAAAAGCCACTTCTATGGTAAGTGTGTCTTTATATGTCCCCACAACTGAAGGATTACTTGCATCATCGATAATTTTAGCAGTATAAGCATAGCCTTGAACAGCAGAACCATCATAAATACCTGGGTTGAATGTAGCGTCTGCACTTGCCCAACGTTCAGTGCCTAAATGCCCCCAGCGATTAGTTGTAGTATGTTTATAAATTTCATACGGTAAATAACCACTGCCTGTTGTATTTAGCATACGTCTGGTTTGATCAAAGTTTTGTCCATCACTCAACCCAACACTATAAGGCGTTTCTGCTGAACAGGTGATCTGTACTGTACCTGTGACAGGATTAAACTTGGAAACTAGGGGAGCCTTACCAAAATTAATATTTTGTGCATTGATCTTACAGTCTTTATCTACGATTAATTGAAGTGGAATGTTAGAGTCTTCGCCAGTACCCCATCGCACCAATCCTACAAAAGGCAACCATAAAGTACCAGGACTCTTATAAGTCCAAAGGTTAACACCACCGATTCCAACAGCACCAATGTAATAATACCATTTCATTTTTAAGGTACCCGTATAAACTCCAGGTTTTAAATTAGTTGTTTCATTAATAGTAATTTTAAAAGCAATACTATTATCAGGTCCGTTAAATGCAGATAGCCAATCCCATTCGCTGAGATCTTTTTCAAAATTATTTTTTAAAATAGTATTTTGAGAATCTCTAATGATAATCTTTGCCTGATTTATCCCATTCTCGTGAATCAAAGCTGCAGGAATATCCATAACTTTATATTTTATATATTGTGTTGAAAGGGCGCTCAATAAAATCTCGCAGGATAATCCTCCTGACATGATTTGTTCTCCTATAGATGGGATGTCAAAAGAACTTTCAGGTCCCAAAAGTACGCCAGATGTATAAGTCGAGCAACCTAGTGCAAACGCCTGTTCTACAGGTAAACCTAAGAATCCCACAGCCAACAAAGAAAGTAATTTATTTTTCATCCTTCTTCTCCTACCTACACACGACATCTGAAATGGTAATGATCTGTTCTTGATCTAACTCTGCGGCAAACTGAGCTGTACAGGACTGTCCATACCCCAAATCTACTTTTAAAATATTCCGCTTTTCCAATTCTTCAATATAAACAATACTGTCTAGACCCACATAGGTAGGTTGACGACCTTCTTGATAAACCACAGCACCTGCGGGTAAGGGCTCACCATTTTCACGCTTTAAGTAAATACTACCTGCTTGTACTTTTTTAACTGGAAAATCAACCACAATCCCTGTACCCAGTTTGGCTGCTGTACGTTGCTCTACCACAGGCGTTGCATAGTTCGAAGAAAGATTAAGTGGATCGATAGAATATTTAGCACCATAATAAGGCGTGACATTTGGCACAAATAAATATCCCTTTTTATTGGTTTCACCAATCAAGTTATTTTCATAACGAATCGGGATATTGGCATGTCCATTGGTACTGATCAGAGAAAATGATTCCCCAAGTCGATTGGCTGCAAAAATAGTATTTTTCATCCAAATCAAAGAACCTGCTAAACCATACCATTGGTCATAATTATCATCTCCAGAAATACCCGCTTGAAGGTTAAAATAACGATTACGATAATTGACTTGGGCTTGATTATAACCATCTGAGCCTTCGTTATAACGATGTGTTAGGTTGACACCAAAACCGCCCTCTGTAGGCATTTGATAATTATAGTTTACATACGCAGAGTTACGCCCATCTTGCTGATATTGATAACCTGTATTTAAATAACTTCGTGTTTGCCCCCAAGGTATGGTCAGTTGAACACCAGCATTCCACGTATCTTGCTTTAAATCTCGATTGGCAGATAAAGATAAAGTTGCACCTTTTAACTCGCTCGGCAATACAGGTGCCCACGATAGACTTAATAACTCTGAATCATCAAAACCATCACGTTTAATGCCAAAATAACCAATACCAAACGCACCAGATTTTTTTGTGGAAAAGTGCATATTGGCAACAGTACTTTCTTGTGCATTAATCGAAATCAAACCATCTGTATAATAGTTCGCCACTCTTTTAAAGTTTTCACTTTGTTTAGAGTGTAATGCGTTAAAACCAAAATGAGGTTGTTGATATTGATAACCAACCGTCCACTGATGCCCACTGACATCATGCTCTAGGTTGTGCTGATTAGCATTGGCTTGGCTATACGAATAAGACGTATTTAAAACACCAAAATTGTAGAGCTTGAACACTTGTCCAAAACCCATATTCCATACATCATTGTTTCCTTCAGCATGTGCTTCCGCAGTCAACCAAGGAGTAACCCCATAGCGCCCATCAAAACTTCCAATAAGATCACCATAATCAAAGTTTTTTATGCCATAATTCTCACGTAATTTTCCTGCTGAGATAGAATAGTCAAAAAGTTTAGGTTGAAGTAAATCGCCTGAAACATAAAAAGGAACTGTGGTCGAAACTTGCCGACCAACAGCATCCGTCGTTACCACAACCGCTTCACCACGACCATTAATAAAAGGGACACTGTTTAAAACATATGGCCCCGGTTGAATATGATCGGTTGAGCTTTTTAAGCCATTAATAAATAAATCCACCGTACTCGGCAAGGCTGATTCACCAGTAAACTGTGGTAAAGGATAAGTAATTAAATCTGGACGAATACTATAATTTCGCCGCAACTGAATGCCTCCTAAGCGCACAGATTGCGTCCAACTATTTTTCCTAGCAGAATAAATATCACCTATTTCTAGGGTTGCAATATTGTCTTCACTGTCAAATTGCCAATGTGTGTCGTAACGAATGTAATCATTTTCTGTCTTTTGATTGATCGAATTTTTAAAGGATCTGAAGTTACCTGTATTTTTCAAAGAACCGTAGGGACTAAAAAACCGCTGTTCAGTAAGAATATTATATGAGGTTGATTGGTGATGAGGCTTCTGCACATAAATATCATAGTTATTTAACAACCCCATTCCACTTTGTGCAGTTGTACGCTTATACCAATAGTCTTTACCTAATTGTTGCTCAGGTAACCAATTCGAGGGCATTTCCAATAAAATTTGCTGGTGACTTGCGTTATAAGCAGTTTTTATTTCGGATTGTTGATCAAGTTGTACCCATTCATCAGGCTGAGAATTAATCCCAAGATGCAACAAATCTTCACTTTTCAGCGCTTGCTGCGTATGAAAATGCTCAGGATTAATATCTAAGTCATTTAGCACTATTTTTTGTAAATAGTAGTGATCATCAACCGCGATGATGGTGACAACTTTTTGAGTTGAATAAGAGTTAATCACCAAATCCAAATATAGCTTAATCGGTGGAATTTCTTGAATGGTTTGAACTGCATCTGGAATTTCTAAAAAAGTTTCAGCATGCAAATGAAAACTTGGTGCACAAAAAATAATGATAATACATTGGGCAAGCGTACTTCGCTTCAAACTCACATACTCTTTCATTTGGCAAACACCTATTGTTTTTCAATAGTCACCGTTTCTTTCTTTGAACCCACTACCGCTTCTAATAAATTATTTTTTAAAAGTTGATTTTTGAGATCAGCATTTAAATTAAAATAAATTTTGCTATTAGGCAGTACATAGCCATATGCATTATTTGCTGCCTGTGCTTTAAAAGACTGACCTGCACTTTTAAACTCAGAAATTCTTGCGACCATTGCCCCAGAATTACTCACCTCAAGAACATCCTTCGACTCGTGCTGCGCCAAATTCCATTTTAAAATAGGTTTTGCCAAGGGATTTCTTGCATTTTGCTTTTGGGTTTCTTGATTTGAACCACTTCCAATCCCTTGACCATAAGTAAATAATGGAATGGAATAGCGCATTTTAAAATTCACACTGGTGGCTTTATTTTGATCGTCTGTTGCGACAGGAAGTTCATCCACAATGACGCGATAAGCATGTTCTTTCAGTTCAGGCGTCGCCACTGCCCGTGTCAAACGAATCATTTGCTTCGTCCCCGCAGGAATTTTTACAATCGGGGGACTCGGGATAATTTCTTGTTGGGTTGAAAACTGTTCTTTGTGTTGATCTTGACTCCACTTAAATACTCGGACTTGAACCGTTGCAGGACTATCTCCGACATTTTCTAACCATACAGCGACCGCTTTTTGATTATTTTCAATCACAGGATAAATCGGCCAAATGAGAAAATTCGCTTGGCTATATGCCACAGCAGGACTCAACATCGCAGCAACAGTAACAACGCGTGTCAATAACTGGTGAATGGAAGAGGGTTGCTTAAAAAAGTTTTTCATTAATCTCACCATGTAATCGTAATTAAAACGTCATCTGTATATTGACCAGGCATTTTATTCACTGCCCCTTGACTTAAATCCACCACACCATAAATTTGAAAGTCGAGTAAATAGTTTTGTGTTGTGCTTTGCTTGGTTAAAGTATTATCGCTGGTAGTGCCTATGGGCTGGCTTAAATTAGCATCTTGGTACAACATATAATCCAGATAATGCTCAGCAGAGTTATGCTTAAGTCGTCGGTTTTGTGTCTGGGTATTTACACTTTTTCCATTTCCAAAAGTGATATTGACGGGTGTATTCGGCGTACACTCAATTTTCCACGTTTGCTGTGTATTACTTATATTTGCTGTTACTGTGCTTTCTTGAGCAGTTGACGCATGTATCCCAAAATTCAGCCCTATGGGTGATTGTTGAAAAACACAACCCGCCTCAATTTGTGCACTGACCTCAATCGTGGCTGATGGTTCAGCAACACATGCCATTGAATAAAATAATAAAAAAATAGGCGTTGTCATTTTTAATAGCTGTTTAAACATAGACATCTACCCTACTATTAAAAACTAGTCGTTAAAAATTCACACTAATCGTAATTTGGTCGCTATATTCACCTTTGGAAAGCGACTGTAGATTTACAGCTTCCGCATAAATACGAAAAACATATTCATCTCCCCCTAAAAAGTCGAGGGATGCTTCGGGTGTAAGCACCTTTCCAGCTTTATTATTTTCATAAATCTGATATGCAATATATTCTCCAGCGCCATTCGCCATGGCACGTTGGTATTCAGCTGCAAACTGAGGAGGAACTTGTGTTGCATTTAATCCTGCATTAAACACGACTTTTACATGGCTACCTTCAGGACATAAAATAGAGATCGCATTATTAAATTCATTACTTAAAATCGCTGATGCATGGGTAAAAGCTGAACCTTGTTCACCAAAATCTAATAATCCTAATTGAGGAATATGCTCACCTTGCAAAGCGTTCTTTTGGTTAATCAAGCACGCAGGCTCTAAAGTAATTTCACTTTTTAAGCTCACACTTCCAGAACCTGCATACACAAATTGGGTATTTAAAAAAACACATCCACTCAAGCAGAGGGTTTTGAGTTTCATGCTTTTAAACATACCCAACTCCTTACCTTTTTGAAATTAGAAAGAAACTGTTACAAGTAAAGTATCTTTATAATCCCCTTCTGAAACTGCAGTAGCATTTGCAGGTACTGCACCAAACATTGGGACTTTTACTGGCGTATTGCCCGTACCTACAGTAAAAGGTACATTTTGATCAATTGCGTAAAGTTGAGTACGTCCGGCATCTTGATACACATTATAGTTAACGGTATCAGTCGCATTGGATAATGTACGATTACTACGTTCACCACCATTTACGCTAACGTTAAATTGTCCAACACTCTCATCACACACAACAGTTAAGTCACCACCATCGCCCGCAGATGCGACCTCAGCGGTTAATACGTTTGCCCAAGTTGATGAAGATTGACCGAAATCAAGCACACCAAATTTGTTCATGTTACCTTCGACTTCAGCATTTTCTACAGTACAACCCGCAGAAATTTTTAACTTTACATCTACTTGTCCTGTAATCGCTGCCATAGCAGGCGCTGCAAGTAATGAAGAAGCAACCAACAATCCAGAAGCCAATACATGAGTCTTTTTCATAAAATCACCCGTAGTTAGGTAAAAAAATATGTTATCTATATTGTATTATTTTGTACTTTTGTGAATCATTTCAAATCAATGTACATTATTTAACAATAAAATAAGATAAAAAATGTATAAGATTGAATTTTTAAATTTTATTATTAATATGAATATCAATAAAATACGTTTAAGCAAAAATATAATTATCAAATTAAAACAAATAATTAATACAAAAATAATATAAGTTGAGAAACAGGATTAGAATAATATTTTAACAATAATTATTACACAATATTTCACATGATTTTGTATATTAATTTAAAACTGATAAGATTCCAATAGCCCCCAAGTCATTAGCGCCAACTCTTCTTTTAAATGCTCAGGTGGGGATTTCGTCTGTCCGAGTAACCATGATTTTGCATAATGTTCAGTCACCCCCAAAACTAGAGAAGGAATCAACTCTTTGGGGATATGTTGCACATCTTGTATATTTTGAGGAATAGAAAACCAATTAATCAGTCTTTTTCTATACATACTTTTTCTTTTTTTAAAGCTTTCAGCATGTTCACTGTGCATAATATCTAATTCACGTGTCAACATAATTTCAGCAAAATGTGGATGGTCATCAATCCAATCAATATAACTAAAAATCACCGCAATCACACTTTCCTTGGAGTTATGGGATTGAATTAGTTGCTGTTCTCGCACATGATTGAGATCATCAATCGCTGCAAAAAATAATGCAGCTAAAATTCCTTCTTTATTTTTAAAATGGTGATAAATCGAACCAATACTCATATTCGACTGTTGTTTGATCATTTCAATCGTGGTGCTATCTGCACCAAATTGAGTAAAACATTTTAAGGCATCATAAAGTATCGCTCGTTTGACTTCATTTTTTTTACTCGGAAAAATTCGTTCTAATAAAGCTTGCTCTTTCATTTATTCCTCAATCTTCATTCTCAGAAGCGCTATCATTTGAAATAAAAAGGAATTCAGTATTAACATTTAATTATAATAATATATTATTTTTCCGTTAAAATTTGAGCTTTTTGTAGGGCAACTTAAAAAGACACTTGCATATTTTTATTCAACTAATTTTTATAATTCAATACTCACCTCTGTAAAAAATAAAAATTAAATAAAATTATAAAGTTACATATATTTCTATAAAATTATAAAATTCCAACTGATTTTATATGATTTTAAAATAATAAAATTTAAACAAAATATTACATCAGTACAAAAACACACATTTGCCATTTTTTAGGTTACATCTTGTAGTTTTATGGGTAACTTATTTGAATGGTTATGTGATCAAAAAATTGAATCCATATTAAATCAATCTAAAAATAGACATAATCTTGTGCTATGTTCGCCTTCTAAAAATATAAATTAAGCCATAAAAAATACCGCTAGAAATGTTCTAACGGTATTCAACACAGATTAAAACTGTAAAAACTATGGATGTGCTTGTACTTCTTTGATTAATTGATCGACCACACTTGGATCAGCCAAAGTCGAAGTATCGCCTAAACTGTCCAGCTCATTGGCTGCAATCTTACGCAGAATACGGCGCATGATTTTACCTGAACGGGTTTTAGGCAATGCAGGTGCCCAATAGATCGCATCAGGTGTTGCCACAGGTCCTAAAACTCTACGTACCCAACTTACCAACTCTTTACGCAACTCATCGGTTTCATTGGCATCAGCTTGTAAAGTCACATAGGCTGCGATTCCTTGACCTTTAATATCATGCGGCATACCCACCACAGCAGACTCTGCGACCAATTCATGCGCAACCAAAGCACTTTCTATTTCTGCTGTACCCAAACGATGCCCTGAAACATTAAGAACATCATCTACCCGTCCTGTGATCCAATAATAACCATCTTTGTCACGACGTGCACCATCACCTGTAAAGTAACTCCCTGGATAAGTAGAGAAATATGCCTCAATAAAACGCTCAGGATCGCCCCAAATGGTACGCATTTGCCCTGGCCAAGAATCTTTAATAATTAAATTGCCTTCAGCTTCGCCTTCAAGTTCAACCCCATCAGCATCCACCAAAGCAGGTTGCACCCCAAAGAATGGACGTGTTGCCGAACCCGGTTTGAGTGCAGTTGCACCCGGCAAAGGTGAAATGAGAATCCCTCCTGTTTCCGTTTGCCACCATGTGTCCACAATTGGGCAACGACTTTCACCCACCACAGTATAATACCAATTCCACGCTTCAGGATTAATCGGCTCTCCTACCGACCCTAGTAAACGTAAACTACTACGATCACTTTCACGAATATATGCATCACCCTCACGCATCATGGCACGGATGGCAGTGGGTGCAGTATATAAAATCGTGACATGGTGTTTGTCAACGATATGCCCTGTACGTGCCCACGTTGGATACTGTGGAACCCCTTCTGAAATTAAAGTGGTTGTTCCATTAGAAAGTGGTCCATAAAGCACATAGGAATGCCCTGTAATCCAGCCTACATCAGCAGTACACCAAAAAACATCATCTTGTTTAATATCAAAAATTTCACGAAATGTACAATTCACGTAAGTCAGATATCCCCCTGTCGTATGTAATACACCTTTGGGTTTACCTGTTGAACCTGAAGTATAAAGAATAAATAACGGATCTTCAGCATTCATCGGTTCAGGCGGGCAATCATCCGTGACGGTCATGATTTCCATGTGATACCACAAATCACGCCCTTCTTTCATCTCGATGGGTTCACCTGTGCGATACACAGTAAGCACAGTTTCAACCGATTCTGTTCCTTTTAAATTCAAAGCTGCATTCACATTTTCTTTGATCGGAATGGGTTTGCCACCACGCAGTCCTGAATCTGCTGTAATAATTAATTTTGCCTGACTGTCTTCAATTCGGCTCGCCAACGAGTCGGGTGAAAACCCCCCAAAGACCACGCAATGCACTGCACCAATACGCGTACATGCCAACATTGCAATGGTTGTTTCAGGTACCATTGGCATATAGAGTACGACACGATCGCCTTTTTTTACTCCATGTTTTTTTAAGACATTGGCAAAGCGACAGACTTCATCATGCAATTCAACAAAAGAAATAATTTTATGACGTGAAGGATGATCGCCTTCCCAAATGATTGCAGGCTTTAATGGATGTTCTTTTAAATGTCGATCCAAACAGTTTGCACTGACATTAAGCTGCCCATCTGCAAACCATTCAATTTTAAAATTCTCTCGATCATAACTGGTATTTTTGACTTGGGTAAATGGTTTGATCCAATCCAGTTTCTTTGCAGCTTCTGCCCAAAACATTTCAGGATCATCAATAGACTGTTGATAACGCTCAAAATACTGCTGTTCATTGGTTCTTGCTGTTTTTACAAATTGTTCTGGTACAGGATAGATCTCTTTCATATTCTACGTCCTTCCTTGATATTATCATCCCATCACAGGATGTATGCCTACGTTATTGGTTTTATTTGCTGCATGTTTTCAGTATTACGATAGTATATTTTGCATAGCAATTGTGCTTTGATCGTAGATGGGCTATCCACTTTAATCATCGGAAATTGCTGCGTCATTTGCAAAAACATCCGAATTTTCAATATCTCTGGTACTTTTTTGATCTTATAATTTAGTGCTGTTCGTGTGTACCTGCGAATTGTTATGTTTTTTTGCTCAACTGTGCTTTTCTTATTTTGTTGGAATGGGTGAAACGTAAAAACTCAAGTAAAATCCTTCAACAAAGCACAGTGTATTTTTAACGAAACACAACAGTTATTCGACTGATTGTGAGCCTCTCCCTTGTTACAGTTTATTTTGTCAAAATTTCAGACAGAATAATTTAACCTTCTATTCTATTGGATTTTATAGTGGCTGAAGAATCAACCAAGTTAAGTGAAGTCGCCCAAGATACTACGCAACTGCTACACGATGCAGGTGAAAAAACTGCTGCAACCGTCATTAAACACACGGCAAAGTATAATGATGCCTATACCACCATCGACAAAATTATGGATGGTTTTTGGGAGCGTGTACCTTATTTCTGCATTGCGTTTGTAGTACTGATCATTTTCTGGTTACTTTCCAAAGTATTTAAATTATTTGTGCGTAAAACTTTAGAAAATCGCTCTTATACTCGACAAAATTTAGTATTAGTGCTGAACCGTGTTGGTAGTACCTTTATCATTTTCTTTGGTTTTCTGATCGCCATGGTGATTGCTATTCCTGGTTTTACGCCTGGTCAATTGATGAGTGCTTTGGGAATTGGTTCAGTTGCGATTGGTTTTGCCTTCAAAGACATTTTCCAAAACATGTTATCAGGTATTTTAATTTTGCTTGGCGAACCCTTTAAAATTGGCGATAGCATTGTGGTCAATAATCTAGAAGGAACTGTTGAGGATATTCAGATTCGTGCGACTTTTTTACAATCTCCCGATGGTCGCCGTATCGTAATTCCAAATGCAACGGTTTATACCAGTGCGGTTATTGTGAATACCGCCTATGCACGTCGTCGCTGTGAATTTGTGGTCGGTATTGGCTATGAGGATAATGTTCAAGAAGCCAAAAACATTATCATGAAAATTTTGGATCATGATCAAACCATTCTTAGCCAGCCTATCTTTAGTGTCAACGTGGCTGCTTTGGCAGATTTCTCTGTAAATCTCAAAGTACAATGGTGGGTAAATACCACTGAAACTACGACCTCTGCATCCGTGAGCAAAGTACAAGAGGAAGTCGTTCGCTCTTTTGCTGAGCATAATATTTCAATTCCTTATCCTGTTCAGGAAGTCAAAGTCTATCGTGGTGAAACGGATCAAGATGATGATTCAGGTCGTGCCAAACAAACGCCCTAATGCATAAGCAATCACCGTTTCAGTACGGATAATACGGCTGCCTAAGCTCACAGCTTGGCAGCCATTTTTAACAAGTAAATCAATCTCATATGGAATAAAGCCACCTTCAGGTCCAATGATGATCGTACAGGCATGATTAATTGCACAAGGCATTTTTGCTGTGACATAAGGATGTGCCACAAAAGCAGGTTTTTCCTGAGTTATCAATGTCGGTAAGATATCTTCCACAAAAGGTTTAAAGCGTTTATGCTGTTCAATTTGCGGTGCTATGGTATCGCCTGCTTGCTCTAAACCTAAAGTTACATAATGCTCAAGTTGTTGTAAAAATGGTGTTTGCCAATAACTCTTATCCACCCGATAACTATGTAAAAGAATAATTTTTTCTACACCTAAGGTCACAGCATCCATGATCAAACGACGCAAAACTTTGGGTCTAGGCATTGCCACAATCAAAGTTACAGGTAATTTGGCAGGAACGCCTTGTTGTTCAATCTGTTGAATTTCAATAGCATTTTCTGAAACATTTACAATCTCAGTCAAATAACGTTTTCCTTCACGAATACCAACTTTTAAAGTATCTCCAACCTGAACCTCCACATGGTTATGTAAATGCTCAAGTTGTCTTTTTGAGGTGATTGTCCATGTTTCAGACTGCGTTTGTCGTGGGTCTAATAGGACGATATTCATAAATAGGTATCAATCACTGCAATATGCTTATGCAAAGAACCTTTATTTTGATTCAACACACAATCTGCCTGTTGAGTAAGCTCTTGTGCAAACTCGGGTTCATCGACACAACGCAAAAGCAATACCACGACATCTTCAACAGACGCGGCAACTTTGACTGCATCTGCCTGTAAAAACTCATCGACAATCACTTGGAAATTAAAATAATTCGCACCAATCACAGTCGGCACATGTAGCGCCATCGGCTCTAAAATATTATGCCCACCACCCGGTTCATTCAAAGAACCACCGACAAAACAGGCTTGGCTTAAAGCATACCATTGCCATAACTCGCCCATACTGTCTCCCAAATACACTTGTGTATTGGTTTGAATCTTTTCATTTAAACTACGGCGCTGTGTGACTAAATCCAAGCTTTGTGCAACTGCAAAAACTTCATCAAAACGTTCAGGATGACGAGGTACGACCACACACACTAATTCAGGTCGTTGTTGTAAATATGGCTTTAAAGCAGTAAGTAATTTTTGTTCTTCTGGTGCATGGGTACTGGCGAGGGTGATAATTTTACGTGAATTTAAATTCCACTCTTGCTGTAACTGCCGTGCTTTTTCAATAAAAATATCAGGTGCTGAAATATCAAATTTAATACTGCCGACGACATTGGCAACATTTTCAGATAAACCTAAGACAATAAAACGCTGTACCGTTGCTGCATCTTGTGCCAATACACGATCTAATTTTTGCAACATAGGACGGGTCAAATTTGAGACTTTGCCATAGCCTTTGGCTGACTTTTCCGAAAGTCGAGCGTTGACGAGTAAACATGGCACAGCAAACTGTTTGGCTTGATCAATCAAATTTGGCCAAAGTTCTGTTTCTACTAAAATTAATAATTTCGGTTGATATTTTTTATAAAAATCAACGATTAAATATTTTTGATCCGCAGGTAAATAAACTGCCTGAAATAATGACGCAAAAGGTGGTTTTAAAAATAAGGACTTGGCACGTGCCTGACCTGTTTTGGTGGTATTGGTGACCAAAACAGCATGTCCTTGTTTTAAATAATGCTCAATCAAGGGTTGTGCTGCGTTGGTTTCGCCCACTGATACACAATGAAACCAAATTGCTTGGGTATTTTTTACGGCTTGAAAAGGACCAAATCGCTCAAGATATTCCTGTTGATATGCTGCAAAATCTGTTGCACGCTTTTTAATGCGCCATTGATACAAAGGTTTGATGATCGCAAGCGCTGCGTTATACCAAAAAGGAGTAGCCAAGCAAAATTTCTCATCTAAAGATCAATGGGCAAATATAACAGAGCATTATTCAGTTGTTAATCTATTCACCCAAGTTGATACAATATAGATCATTTTTAATGCGATCAGTTTAAATATTAAGCTACCCTTTTTTGTTGTATATAATAGTCCAACAAAGCAAAAAAGTGGTCATATTGGGAATCTCAGATACTGCTATTTTAAAAGAATTACCTCGCACAACCTTTTTCTGTATATAAAAAAAGCCGTTCTCAATCCCGAAATCTTCGACTTCAGCATAAGTGAGCATTTTATTTTTATAGGCAACGCCTGAAGCTGAAACTTTTAATACGCCAAAAGTTAGACTACTTTTTTCCTGTAAGGATTTTTCAATTTGTGATTGTAAGTTTTTCAACTCGATTTGAATCAAATGTTCTCTCAAGTCCTCTATACCTTTAAAATTACTATTAGCTTTAATCTGTTGATGAGCATTTTTCACAGTAATATAAGTATGTTGACCTGTGGGTATACCTTGTATATTCCCTTGTACAAACTTATAAAAAATATTCAGTTCGAGCATTTAATGGTACAGATACACGACCAAACAAACTCTCTTTATGCAGTTCATGTGGTAATAAAATAGTTTTTGCTTTAAAACCTCATAGCTAGACCAATATAAGGCTCAACATACTTACTCCCACGACCAGTGTTTCTGATGACCCTAAAAAAGCGATAAACAACAATAGACCTGTTGTCATAATTATTAAAATAAAAGTTTGCCGATATTCCGCAATGATTCGATTTCGCATTATTTTCCCCAAGTTTTAATCGTTTTTCTAATTTTTACAACATTATTGGTGCGGTCGCTGCAACAAGTCAGCGAATAGAAATTTTATATGAACTCCATATTTATATAGTTTTCTTTGGTTAAACAATAAATATTTTTAAATAAAAAATTAGTTAAAGGTTAAAGACTCTCTTTTAAAGCTTCATTCATCTCATTCTGTACGGCATACACATTCACAAGGCTTGACTATGGGTGCATAAAAATCATCTTTAATGCTAAACTCAACCATATAAAAGTCTATTTTAGCTATTCACTCCATCATTTATATAATGACCATCGTTATATCTCGGTGAACTTCTATATTTTAAGAGATAAAAAAAGGGAGTCTTGTCGACTCCCTGTAAAACCGATAAAAGTAAAACTACAGCACTACGTATATTCAAATCTATTCGGTAAGATGAAATTTACACTGATTATTAACTAGAATATTGACAAAAAAAACTTATTTTTATGACAATTCACGACAGAACATCTCATTTGTTGAGTTTAGGACAGTTTAATATTTTCGCTAATCTGAGGCAGTTGTTTTGGTCGAGCCCATTTGACAGGAAAAACTTTTTCAACGTGATGCGACAACCATTTTGCTGCGCTATTCGGTAAAATAACTCCTAAAGGATTTTGTTCTTTTAAGTCTGCCGAAGACACGACACGCGTACCTAAAAGATAATCAAACCAAGGCTTAGTCACACACCAATTGGCATCTTGATTTGAATTCATATGATGGTCATAGTGCCAAGGAATTTTCTTTTTCGCCCATTCTGGCGCTAGATGCGCACGACGATGAATATAATAATAGTTGCAAGCGCTGTATAGTGAAGCAACCACCATACCTTTGGAAATAGGATAAAAAATTAAGCTTGCTGCACCCGCGACAACTGCTAAAGACATGATTTCATTTCTTGTGCGCCAGTTTTTCACCCCTTCAACATAACCATGATCATGAAATTCAGTTTTACGAACTTCACGGTGATGTTCCCAGTGTGACTGCATACTTTTAGGTACTGGGCTAAAGCGTGCTTGTCCTACACGATGTGTGCCATGCAAAATATATTTGTGTGCAACCCATTCAAAGCCATTGGCAACAATAATGCCTACAACAAAACCTTTTATCATATGTGTTCTTCCTCAAACTTTATACTTAATATAGAAGAGTTCTACACAAAGATATTGACCTAAAAAATGGCATAATTGACAAATTGCGACAAATTTTTACTTTTTTGTTGTGTGCTCTGTGTACAGTCTTGTCCTACCCACCCCCCCGTGTTTAAATATTAAGTAAATTAATACGATTTGAAAAACAACAACGATGCAACAACTTAAAGACTATACAGGAACAGTGTATGGTGGCTTAGGGCAGCTTCTTTATGTCTATGCACAAGCCAAAAACTTGGAAATTTCAGATAAGCTGCAACGTGTACAAAATCTTGAGCGTTTTGAATTTCAGGTTTGGCGTGAGCTATTAGATGAAATCAACGCGCAAGTCCATTCTTCCGCGCTTGGCTTAGAAATTGCTGAATATATTCAGCCTAAACATTTAGGTGTAATTGCCTACATTACGCAATCCTGCGATACCCTTGGCGAAGCGATTACACGTTATTATGATTTTCATCGTTTAATTTATGATGGCGGTCCATTAAAAGTAGAGGCTCAAGGTGATCTATTGTCTATCCGTTGGGAGGTTTTGCCTGTAGACCTGACAACCCAAATTACGGATGAAATCGCATTAGCAATTTTGGTACAGTTTTTACGATTGTATATTCAACGCGAATATATCCAAATTGAAGGGGTGAATTTCATTCAGCCAGCGCCTAAAAATATTCGAATTTATCAAGATTTTTTTAACGCACCTATTAAGTTTTCACAAGCGAAAGTCGAATTATTATTTTCTTTAAATTTTTTTTCTGCCCCATGTAAAAATCCAGATTCAACCCTACAGCAGATTATGCAGCAACAGGCGCAAGAACTGTTAGCTAAACTGCCAAACAGCACACAAATTGATGAACGTTTACAACACAGTATTTTAAAAGGATTACAAAAAAATAATTATCAAATTGAAACCATTGCAACACAGCTACAAATGTCTGTACGTCAATTGCAGCGACATTTACAACAACAAGAAACTACCTATCAAGAACGTGTTCAGGAAATCCGTCAGTTACTTGCTAAACAATATTTGCAAGATCCTCATCTGAGCTTACATGAAATTGCAATACTTTTAAGTTATTCAGAACAAAGTGCTTTTCAACGTGCCTTTAAACTTTGGTCAGGTTTAACGCCACGCCAATGGCGCAATAGTCAATTAAAAAACGCAAAAAAACCAATTTTAATCACTAAATTGTGATATAAATCACAATTTATAATATTTAATATTATTTAAAGAACAAAAGGTATAGGTCATGAATAAATATTTAGCAGAATTTCTCGGAACATTTTGGTTAGTTTTTGGGGGATGTGGTAGTGCTGTGTTAGCTGCTGCATATCCAGAGCTTGGAATTGGCTTTGCAGGTGTAGCACTTGCATTTGGTTTAACAGTACTAACTGGTGCATATGCGTTTGGGCATATTTCAGGTGGACATTTTAACCCTGCAGTCAGTGTGGGGTTGTGTGTGGGTGATCGTTTTGATGCGAAAGACTTAGTGCCTTATATCATTTCACAAGTAGTCGGCGGGGCTTTGGCAGCGTTCATTCTTTATATGATTGTCCAAGGTCAAGCGGGTTTTACGGGAGTGGGGAGTTTTGCAACCAACGGTTTTGGTGAGCTATCTCCTGGGAAATACTCAATGGTTTCTGCTTTGATCATTGAAATTGTACTGACTGCATTTTTCTTAATCGTGATCATGGGCTCTACAGACAAGCGTGCACCTGCAGGCTTTGCACCCATTGCGATTGGTTTAGCGCTTACGCTCATTCATTTAATCAGTATTCCAGTAACCAATACGTCGGTGAACCCAGCACGTAGTACTGCAGTGGCACTTTTTGCTGAAACAGCAGCATTAGGTCAACTGTGGTTGTTCTGGGTTGCTCCAATTATCGGGGCAGTGATTGGTGCGGTCATCTATAAAGTCGTAGGTGGAGAAGAACAGAAATAATACTCGTATCGCGTCCTCATTAAAAAACCTGCTGATGCAGGTTTTTTATTTTTATGTCATCATACTTAAACTTAAATGATCAACCTTATAAAAATGGATTCTCAATTTCACCTTCTACTTGTGTAGTGACTTTCTCTGGCAAGTCCGAGGTTTGTTCTAAGGTTTTTACAATATCATTTAGATAAGCTTGTAAAACTTTTGCAGCTTGTAAACCATCTCGGTCTTTGCCGATCTGTAAATTTCCATAAATATTGATACGATCTTCGCCATTTTCCAAGGTTAAATCGTGGATAGAATGGGATTCTGTACCATTTTCAAATGCCTTAAACATATTTTTCTCTTATTTTTTAATCTGATTTAATGAGAAAAGTATAAGGACTTTTCTCATTTTAACGAGTGAGATTATTTCAAAATTTGTAATAAATATTGTAGCAATGCCTCAACTAATTGTTTCACTAAAGCATCCTGAGTCTGTTGATCAACCTGAGGTAAATCGACAGAGGATGTTGTGGAACTCTTCTGAGGTTGGAACTGTTTCTGTAAAGCTTTGAGTTGATCTCTCGACACATTTGGCGCACATTGACTTTCAGCGTCCCAGTGAGAATATTCAATTTTGCTACTGGCTTTGACCTGATTTGCAGTCAACGGTAATTTATATGTATTGCGTTTTTGCTCTTCAGTTAACTGAGGAAATAGATTTATGCCTAACTGTTCTTCTAAGGCACATACACTCACCACCTTCACCTTCAAACTATTGTCATTCGGTGCATAGTACGCCCCTATAATACCGTCTTTGGGTAAATATATTGCCTTATATACTGCGGTAGGAACAATCACACCATTGCCAATGGTTTTTAATTTTTTTCCTGAGAATACCGGACCTGTCACCACATATACATCTTTTTTCTGCTTGGTGACGATCGCACGAGTAGCTTCTTCTAACTCACGCCATACTTGCTGATTATTTTTTGGTGCCTGCGGTACCATATTCGCCAGTGAAAAGCTGTCATATTGTGAGGCTTTGTCTGGCATATCTGCGTTTGGTGACATATGTCCTCGATCATAGCCCGAAGCTTTGTAGTCAGAAAGTAATGCGCGATGACTTTGACTGACACGCGTTTCCTCGTGAAAATTATCTTCACGTTTAATTTTTTGGCTTAAACGCTCTGGTGATAAATACTCTGCTGTCCATAAAGGGGTTTTTGAAACCCCTGAATACATCACGTTAAACCCATTAAAACACAAGGGATAACTATTTTTCTGCAAACTGTCTTTAACTAAAAATGGCGGCTCATCCCGATAAAACTGTTTTAAACATTCAGATGAGTTGGAACCTACAAAAGGAATAAATTGAGTTATTTTCTCTTGACCAAATGCAATTGCAAAACTACCTGTAGCAACTAAACCTAAAACAACTTTTACCACTGAATTATTCAAAAAATCTTTTCCTAAACTTGTACTACGATTACCACGTTTTTTACGAGCCATGACACGATCACATGAGTATAAATCAGCTTATCAGGCTAATTTTAAGAAAGAAATGTGCTTAGTTTTCAATTGAATAAATCTTCTACAATTACTCAAATTACATATTCTTGCAGAGTAATGTTTTGTTGTCTTTGTAAAAGACTTCCTCTAGAGAATCTGTATTGTTCAGTATCTTTGGTTGAAATCAGCTTTTGAAGTATGACATTTTGCAGAGGTCAAATCCATGATTAAACGACATAAAATGTCGTGATGAATTGTATTTTACATACAAAGAGGAAATGAATATGCGCTTAAAATTATTGGGTTTAAGCTTTTTAACGGGTCTTTCTATGGCAAGTGTAAGTGCATTTGCTGAACCTCCGATACAACCTGGTGAAACCATCGAAAGTTTATCTAAAGTCAGATTTTTGACACCTGAAAATCAGCAAATCGCGGCTGCACCAGAGGCATTAACACTGCAAGATATTCCAGCTCAACTGGCTGCACCAGAAGCTTTAGCGCCACAAGATATTCCTGCACAAGCAGCGCCAGAGGCATTAGCACCGC
This sequence comes from Acinetobacter defluvii, assembly GCF_001704615.3. Lineage (NCBI taxonomy): Bacteria > Pseudomonadati > Pseudomonadota > Gammaproteobacteria > Moraxellales > Moraxellaceae > Acinetobacter > Acinetobacter defluvii. Next base: position 213,618 of record NZ_CP029397.2, on the reverse strand, counting down.
AAGATAGTCCTATGCAAGCTGCACCAGAAGCTCAATCACCAACAGCTGATCCTGCTGCAAATGTACAGGGCATACCTTTCCAAGACCCAGCAGTCAATTAACAATAAATTGATGATGATCTTACATAAAAAGCCAAGGGGAATGCCTTGGCTTTTTATCTACTTATTTCTTTCAAACACGCAGTCGTATTTAAATCTCGATTTGGCTGCCCATTTCTACCACACGGTTTGGTGGAATTTGGTAGAAGTCACTCACAGGGCTGGTATTACGCTGCATCGAAATAAACAATTTTTCACGCCATGGTGCCATTCCATCTCCAATGGTATGAATCAAACGATCACGAGAAATAAAGAAACTAATCTGCATCATGTCATACGGAATTCGTAATTGACCATAAGCTTGTTCCAAAGCTATTGGAATATTCGGCTGATCTTTAAACCCATAATAAACAAAAACTTGTTGAAAACGATCATCTAAAACTTCAACTCGAATACGTTCTTGATTAGTGACATAAGGCACATCACGGGTAATCACCGTCACCATAATATTACGCTCATGTAAGACCTTGTTATGCTTAATATTATGTAACATTGCATGGGGTACGATATTGGTATTTCCCGTTAAGAAAATCGCTTGTCCAGGTACATAAATGGTTTCATTACTCAAGCTGACACTTTTAATAAACAAACTTAAAGGCAAAGCATCTTTTTCTAATTTGCTGTATACAATTTCTCGACCATCTTTCCAAGTCATTAAAATAGTATAAACAATGGCACCGATTAAAATTGGTACCCATCCACCCGATGCTATTTTTAAAGAGGTGGATGCAACAAAAACCAGATCAATCAATAGAAATGGTACAGCGAATAAAAGCACTTTCCATAATGGCCAACGCCATAAACCATAGGCTAAAACCGAGATTAAAATTGTACCGCACAACATGGTCATAGTAACTGCGACACCGTATGCACTAGCAAGATTGGCACTATTTTCAAACAGTAAAATCAGGATAAGTACAGAAATAAATAATATCCAATTAATAAAAGGCAAATAAATCTGTCCCTGTTCCACATCTGAGGTGTGATGTACAGTTAAACGCGGTAAATAGCGCAGTTGAATCGCCTGATTCACCATTGAAAAAACCCCAGTGATCACAGCTTGAGAAGCAATAACGGCTGCTGCTGTTGCCAAACCAATCATTGGGTACAACGCCCATTCAGGAATCAATAAATAAAATGGGTTTTCAATTGCTGCTGGATTTCTTAGCAATAATGCACCTTGTCCAGCGTAATTCAGTAACAATGAAGGCAAAACAACGGTAAACCATGCCAATTTAATCGGCAATCGACCAAAATGCCCCATGTCTGCATACAATGCCTCGCCACCTGTCATGGTGAGAATTACTGCTCCCATGGTTAAAAAAGCCACATAGGGCTGATGGAAAATAAAATTTAACGCCCAATGCGGACTCATCATGGTGAGAACAAATGGGGTTTGGCTGATACTCCAAATCCCAATAATCCCAATGGATACAAACCAGGTGAGCGTGATTGGACCAAAGAATTTTCCCATCGTGCCTGTGCCATGTCGCTGCACCAAAAATAAGCCTGTCAAAATCCCAATCGCAAGTGGCATTAACCATTTATTAAAAACAGGTGTGGCAATACTCAGACCTTCGATCGCAGACAAAACCGAAATGGCAGGCGTAATAATGCCATCACCAAAAAATAGGGATGCACCGATGAAGCCCAACGCAATGAGGTAAATTTTTTTATTGTCTGCAATACGGTTGGAACGTAAGTTTAATGCCAATAAAGACATGATCCCACCTTCACCATTGTTGTCTGCACGCATAATAATGGTGACATATTTAAAGCTAATGGTGAGCATCATGCACCAAAAGATCAGTGATAATATTCCTAAAACTGAGGCTTCTGAAATCGCAAGATGTGCAGTTAAAAAGCATTGTCTTAAAGCATATAAGGGGCTGGTTCCGATGTCCCCAAAGACAACACCGAGGGCAGCTAAGGTAATGGCAGGTAATGCCGCTTTTTTCGCAGTACTTTGCATAAAACGTCTTCTAAAAGTAGACACTATTTTTTCGCAATCATAGCATTGCCAAAAAACTTTTGCTCTAAATCAATTGTTTCAACTTGGCAGAATTGATTTTTTTGGTTATTATCGCTCGCCTTGGTGAAGTGTCCGAGTGGCTGAAGGAGCACGCCTGGAAAGTGTGTATACGTTTATAGCGTATCGAGGGTTCGAATCCCTCTTTCACCGCCAAATTAGCTTCCCGTAGTATCCAATGGGGTACTGAAAGGCTTAAACTACATAGGTTTAAGCCTTTTTTATTATTTTATAAAATCCTAGCACATCCATTGCAATCCCCCATATCGTGGGGGATAATTGGGGGACAAATTTTTTAAGTTATTTTTCGTCCCCCAATTTGCACGGATACTATTAAAAATGCTTACTGATGCTCAAGTTAGAAAAATAAAAGCCCTTGATAAAAAAAAGCGATACTCAGACGAAAAAGGATTATATCTTGAGGTCACTCCATCTGGTGGAAAGTTCTGGCGTTTAAAATATCGGTTTAATGGCCGTGAAAGCACTTTAACTATTGGCAGCTATCCAGAAATCACACTTGCTCAAGCTCGCCGTGCACGTGATGAAGCACGTATTCAGCTTTACAATGGTATTGATCCGAATGCCATAAAGAATGAGCGCTTACAACAAACTGATGAAAGTACTCTTTTCAAATCCCTCGCTATGGAATGGATGGAAGATCGAAAGCCTGTTATTAAAGAAGGGACATATTTACGAGACTTATCTGTTTTTGAAAAGGATCTTTTCCCAGCATTAGGGCATATGCCTATTGATCAGATTAAGGGTAAAGATATCCTTGCTTGTGCTAAACAGATTGAAGCTCGCGGTGCACAAGAGATGGCGAAACGCTCTATACCTTTAGCAGGACGTATTTTCCGTTTTGCAATACGTAAAGGTCTGATCGAGAATGACCCGACTCCTCATCTTCAGGAAGCACTAAAGCCCCGTAAAGTAAAACATATGGCTCGCTTAGATATTTCTGAATTTCCGCCTTTCTTAGAACGAATGGATCACTATCACGGCAATATCTTAGTTAAGACAGCATTACAGTTTATGACTTTAACTTTTGTGAGGACAGCTGAGCTCATAAACATGGAATGGGATGAAATTGATTTTGAAAATAAGTTATGGCGCATCCCAGCTTATAAAATGAAAATGGCTCTCCCCCATATTGTTCCTTTATCTCGACAAGCTATTGTACTCATCGAAGATCTAAAACCCCTTACAGGTAATAAACAATTTGTTTTTTATAATCACAGTACTGCAAAGCCCTTAAGTAACAATGCCCTTTTAAGTGCCATTCGTACGATGGGTTATACAGGTAAAATGACAGGACATGGATTTCGTGGGCTTGCCTCTACAACTCTACATGAGCAAGGTTATATGCATGATGCGATTGAAATTCAACTAGCTCACACCGTTGGTAATGCTGTTTCTCAAGCATACAATCATGCACAACATTTAGAGTATCGAACCAAGATGATGCAGGAATGGTCTGATTTTATTGATAGCTTGAGGGATAAAATTGTACCTTTTCCTAAGAATAGAAGAGCTTAATTTCAGTGCTTAGGATGCATAAAACTTATTTTCTCAAGCGATACCTTTGCTTCGGACTTTTCGGCTTATCAGGAATAGTACGTTCCATCAAGCCAGCTGCGATTGCTAGATTCAGATAATTTTTTTGGAATGTTGCTCGATGGGTTAAACCTACCAATTGCATCAACTCAGCCAAAGTGTAGTCTTCTTGCTTCATTGCTGAAATCAAACGTTGTACTTGATCGCTCACTTGTACGTCAGCATGAGCGGTAACATGATCGCTATCTTGAGCGGTGTCATTTGAGCTGAGGATTGCATCTAAAATCATCTGCAAAATAAATTCTATAAAAGGTGCTGAATCAACACGATCAGTACTTGCTTGCAATGCTTCGTAATAAGCTTTTTGATTTTGATAGATCAGGCTCTCAACTGGGATATTGGCAAAGATTGGATTCCATCGACTCAAAATTAACGTTTGCCATAGTCTACCCATACGCCCATTACCATCTGCAAATGGATGGATAAACTCAAACTCATAGTGGAAGACTGAGCTTTGAATCAGTGGATGTATATCGCTGTCATTCAACCAATCAAGTAAATCAGTCATCAAACGATTAATCTGATTCGCAGGTGGAGCCATATGCACTACTCGATCACCTGACATTACACCGACACCACCATGACGATACTGACCGACTTCATCAATTAAGCCTGTCATTAAAATTTGGTGCGCTTGTAATAGGTCTTTTTCTTGGCTTGGTTGCCACTGCTGAAATGCTTCATAGGCTTTAATGGCATTACGTACTTCCTGAACTTCTTTCGGAGGTGCAATCACAGTCTTACCATTTAGAATCGCCGTGATTTGTTCTGTACTTAACGTATTCCCTTCTATTGCAAGAGAACCTTGAATAGTACGGATACGATTGGCTTTTCTGAGTTTTAAGCTGTCCTGAATTTCCTCTAAAACAGTCAAACGCCCTATATTTTCACTGATCTGAGCAATCAGATGAATGATTTTTGAGGTGATGGTATAAGGCGGTTGGTATTTCATAATAGACCTACTTTGGTAAATTTATTTTTGAATGAAGTTCACAGCTTTCACCCCAAGCAATTAAGCGTCCTTCAAACTCAGGAACTAAAAATTCAATAAATTGATTTAAATCATGTTTATAAATTTTAAACTCTTCTGGCTGTTGAACATATTTTTTATAACGCTCTTTCCATTTACCCGAACTATCTCTCTCGTTTAATAAATCGGGTTTGCCTGTTACTTTTAAAGTAAGCATCAAATGCTTAATGTAAGCTGGATGATGTTCCATCAAGTTATGAGCTACACTCACCATATCATTAATATTGTTACCTACAACGTAACCAAATTTTGCACTTAAAATTGAGTTGACCACTGTTTTATAGGGTGCATGTAAAATGTATTTAGGTGTACTAATACCCATTAGCTCAAGCTCTTTACGGATGGAAAACCACTGAAAGTTGAATTGACTATCGGTAAGGTAATGAGTTTTTATCCATAGTTTAGTAAACTCGACCAATAATTCAGATTTAGTTTTTGATGGAACTTTTGTATCAAGATCAACCTGTTCTAGTGATTCGATATATTTCTGAACTTTTAGTTTATCTTTTTGATTCTTACTCTCTTGTAAATAACTATGACGTAAGCCTAATTTTTGCTTTAGCTTTTGATATTCAGCTTCATAATCAAAAAAGTATATTTGCTTTGTAGCTTCGTTCTGGACTAAGTTTTGGAATTCGACGAACTCAGTATTCCACTGATTAATGATTTGATTATTCTTTATTTCAGGCTTTAAATAATGACACTCTAAAGTAAAAACTTTTGTTTTAATTGATTGAGCGACTGTAGAATCATTCACTACAAAGGCATTTGCATTATTGTTGTAGTAAATATCTTGCATTGACTGCTTCTTCGCTTTTTCTGTTGGTTCAAAATGATTAAAAATCCACAGTAAGCAAGCATTGTTATCTTGATAAAAAATCTTACGATCAATAATCACATTCAAAAAAGTTGTAGAAAGTTGTCCTTCAAAAACAACTAATTGCTTTTTATATAATGAAGATACATCTGGTCTACGCCATTGCTTTAGATCAATACTTTTACGAACTTGCTCAATATGAATATCACTAAAAGCTTCATCTACTTGAAGGCTTTTATATATGTTCTCTTTCAGCAATTTATGTTGTTGAGTTTCTTTCGCAATTTGATACTTTAGAGCAGTTTTTTCTTGCTCTGATAACTGTTTGATATGCTTTACAGGACATTGGAAGTTTGGATTATTTTCCAACTCAGGAATATGTTTAAAAAAAAATGTTGCCGAGGAATTGATCTCCATGTGATCTGTACGTCTGGCAAGGGTCACTGGGGATTGGCACCAAGCGCAAGTAAAATGAGGCTTGTTTTTATCCCGTTTATATCGCTCCCTTATTTGACTACGCCATTGAGTCAGCTCCATTTCAGACTGTTGAAAGAATACATTCACATCAATCCACATATTTTGATCTTTATCAACAATATGAACCAACTTCATGTATCCCCTCAACTTGCTTATTAAGCCAACATTAATATTGCCTTTAATCTAACCTTTACTAGCCTTTTTACCAATAACATTTTTAATAATTTCAACGACTTTCTCACTCTCAAATTGAGTTTTAAAAACAACCTCTACATCATCTCTTACATTTTTAAATAAAAGCTCAGCATGTTTTATCTTACGCTGTTCTTCTTCAGATAGCGTATAACTAGCCTTATCCTTGGTTTCAATTAATAAATTCAAAGTTTTCTTACCACTTTCATACTCAACAATATAGGCAAAGTCTGGAGAATAGGTTCCACCACCTGCTATAGGAATACGAATTGAGTTTTTAGGAATCTTTGTGAATACAGACACTTCAGAAACTTTTTCACAGATATTTTCTTTTTCAAGAGGTGAATCATAAAAGAGTTCATTGAATAAATAATTATCTGCAATATTTAAAGCCTCAGTCATTCGACCTAAATTGGCACTTTCTATCTCAACTAATGGCTCGCCTGTTTCATTGGTGAATACAGTAGGGTGAACCGTATTAGATACATCCGTTAAACCAATCTGATAGCTTTGAAATGACTGTTTAAGTAAATAATCATTAAAACCACTTCGAATAGAGCGAATTGTACTTTGGCTTAGATATTGATTTATATCCAAATGCTTATCTGTACTTTGCAATAACTCAATAAAAACCTGATGTAATGTATTACGATTCACTTTTAAAGAGATAGCTAACTCATGTAAGAATTCACCATAGGTCATGGTTTGAATCGGTAAAACCTCTTCATGAATCGAATGCTCAACCTGCTGTGATGCCAAATTATTTTCAATAATTAAAGTATGCTTTTTGGTGAAACTTCCTGTCTTTTTAAAGCTATCTAAATTCGCCGCAAAATAACCTTTGAGCAAAGCATGAAATTGCTCTTCAGAGTCGATTTTGTATTCCAAAATCACTTTACGGTTAAGAGTTTCCCACATTTCTTTAAGCTCAGCATACTTAGCAAGACGCATAGTTGCTTTCTGCTTTGTATCTCCAGCATTACGTACTTTATTTGCTTTTAGACCTTGAGCAAAGACTAGAGGGAACTCTTGCTTTAACTTCGCCAAACCGCCTTCTTTAAAGTCATTATTACGCTTAATTGCATCAAGACCATCTAGGTGCTCTAGTAAAGCCTCTTCATCGTTGAACTGATTTGAATATTTATCAAGAATTTGAGCAATTAGTTCATTAGTCAGTTTAGTTTCATCAAACTCAACTAATGATTTGCTGTTGATATCTTCCACTAACTCTTTTACAAAATCTTTTTCTGTAAAATCAACATAGTAATGCAACTGAAAGTTTTCATTTTTAACGCGTTGCATAAACTCATTTACTGGCAAACGTAAGCCACGGCCAACTTCTTGCAGCTTACTAGTTTTACCACCACTAGAGCGCAATTTACAAATCTGGAATACATTCGGATTGTCCCAACCTTCGCGTAATGTCCATTTTGAAAAAATGAAACGACGAGGGTTATCTAAACTGAGTAAGCTTTCTTTATCATGCAGAATTTCTTCAATCTCTTTCTCGATTTTGTCATCTTTTTCAGAGTTATCTTGAGAAAAATACCCCCCGTGAGACTGAGAAACATCTTTTAAAGTTTTCTCTAAATATTCTCGATACGCTTCGTGCTTTTCAGTTTTTAAAAGTCGAGTGACATGCAGTTTAATTTCATCTTCAACAAATTCAGCTAAAGTCCCTTTTTCTCCTTCTTTACCACGATAACTTTCAATATTATCAATGAAGAAAAGGCTTAACGGTTTAATCCTAGCAGATGGGCGAGTCATTAATTCCTTTTCCATTTCGAAATGATTCGTAATTGCTTTACGTATCATCTTCTCCTGCAATGTTTCATTGTAGGAATATGGATCAATGACATCATTTTTTTTCAGTTCTAAACCGTTAGATAATACCACTGTGGTTTTATTTAGGTTATCAATGGTTAAGCTACCAAAATTCTGATCGACCTTACTCAAAGACTCATTTTTAAGTAAATGAACTTTTTCGGTAACTTTCCCTCGTTTGACTTGGAAAATAGCCTCTTCTTTCTTTTTGTTGCTCGTATCAATTTCAATCAGTTTAATAGACGTATCTTTCGCACCTGCAAATTCTTCAATATAAGCCACTACACCTTTAACTAAATCTTGGTTAAAAGCATCTACGGCAGTTAATTGATAGATGAGGTTAGAGTAATCTTCATTAAAGGTTGCTCCATAACGAACAATAAACTGCCCACCTAGTTTTTGAATGTTACCCCAAGTCTTTTGCGCGGTTGAAAAGCGATGTGGCTCATCAATAATAATCATTGGGGCAATTGAAGCAATTGCGTCAAAAGGCGTGTTAAATTGATCAAATACAGCACGATCATATTTTTTACTAATTGTGTCTGAGTTAATCATACCTGCATTAATTACAAGTACATGGATCGTCTGACCATCATTAGGAGCTTGAACAAAATCTAAAATACTTTGAGGCATCAAATCTTTTTTAGATTTCTTGCTTGACTGACTTTCGACAATATGACACCGAATTAACTTATTCTGGTAATTAGTTTCGAAATGTTCTTGTGAAGCCTGAGACTTTAGAAAATTAACTGTACCTGCCTTAATCGGCAGAGTAGGTACAACGACGATAAATTTGAACAGCTTCAGTCGTGCATTTAGCTCAAACATCATCTTGGTATAGGTATAAGTTTTACCTGTACCTGTTTCCATTGAAATATCGAGTACATTGCTTTCAGGTTTAGCTATATGTCCTAAAATTTCATTGTGTTTTTGCACCGCTTCAATAGATTTCGCATAGGCTGATAATCCCAGTTGCTTATCTTTGGGTGCTAATGGATTACTTACTAAAGCCATTTGCTGATTAGGTTTAGTAAATGTTACCGTTTCCAGCACAGCAAGAATACTATCTACCGCACGTTGTTGATGTGGCAAGTTCCCTTCAAAATGAAACTGTTTTGTTTGCTGTGTTGCAAATAAAGGTAATGTTGCATTCATTATTAGTATCTCACCACAACATCAACAGGAATCGACTTTTTATTATTGTAGTTTTTCATCGCTTCATCGATTTCACGTTGAGATTTACTATCAAAGTGATGACCGAGGATGACCAATTTAGAAACTTGGAATTCATGTTCATCATCAAGTTTTTGAATCAAGTCTTTTAAGGCATCTGTGTTAAAGCCTTTATTGACCAAATACAAGACATGACCAAAACTATAGGTTAGATAATCGCCGAGACTTACAGTATTGAGATTTTCAGACAATAAAATTTTATCCAAACCTTTCCACGTGGTTAAAATATCTTGCAGTTGAGCTTTATCAAAGGCAGTTGTAGCAGGAAGAGTATCTGACTGAGATAGAGTGAGTTGCTTTAATTCTCTATAATTTGATGTTGGAAAAAAGTTGTCACAGGTTTTAAAAATTTTGAATCCTACTAGCTCTTCACTATTATGAAAAACACTATTTAATCGATATTTAGTCAATTCAAAAACATTAGGACGTAATGAGTTTTGAGTACAAAAATTTAGTGATTCCTTATTTTCTTTAACTGTTTTTATTTCCTCATCTAGTTGAACTAATATAAAGGATACTTTGGTATTATTTTCAACATTATAATCATGAACAGCATGACCAGTTGTCCCACTGCCACCAAAAAAATCTAAAATAATGTCATCATTTTTTACCTGTAAAGAGAATAGTAAGGTTTTTATCAAGCTTGTAGGTTTAGGGTAAGGAAAAACTGATTTTTTTCCAAATATTCTTTCTAATTCTTGTCCCCCATCACTCTTAAGTGAAATAATAGATCTCAATAAGAAATATTCAACGTCTTTTAAATATTTGATTGAACTAGGTTGTGTATTTTCATCTCTGGCAAACCAAATATTTTTTGTACGTACGCTACCATCATGCAATACTTGTACATCGGTATATTCACCATTAACTCGTCCTGACTCTTTATCAAAGGTTCTTTCAACCCATCTCCACCCTCTTTCTGGCACTTTTACATTTTCACCAGTTAATGGATGTTTCACATCATACTTATCACCAACAGTATTAGCATTAGGCCAACTAAGGTTTATTTTCCCCCATAGCTCATAATTGTCATCCAAATTATTATACAAAGTTATTCCTCGGTCATAACTTTGTTTTTTATAGAATTTTTTTAACTGTTTTTCACTTTCTTTAATATCAATATTATCTCTTTTAAGTTTATCAATATATTCATAAATATCATCTAAGCCATGTTTAGGCATGATAAATTCTTTTTTTTCAGTAGAATTTTTTGTATAGACTAAAATATACTCATGAATATTACCTATACCTTTATCATTTTTGGGAATTCTTTTATTCCAAGTGATGCATTCGATAAAATTAGACTCACCAAAAATCTCATCACATAAAAATTTTAGCTGTGATTGTTCATTTTCATCTATTGAAATAAAAATCACCCCATCATCTTTAAGTAACTGTTTTGCAATATAAAGACGTGGGTAAATAAAAGTGAGCCATGCACTATGACTATTAGCATTGCTTTGTGTGAAATCTAAAACTCGTTTAGCCTCTTCCAAGTCTACACCTGCAAGCGCAGCAAATTGTTCAGGCGTAAAGCTACGATCATCTTGATATACAAAACCATCTGACCCCGTGTTGTATGGTTATATACACTTAAAATCAATTAAACTCCACGTAACTAATTGTTTAATTTAAAAAATAAATGATATAAATTTACAATACATTAAGGTTTTGTAAATTTTAATCCAAATACTTTAAATAAAACACTATAAATTTACACTTTAAGCAACTGAGTCAATGGCATTCTAAAACTGCGGCCAACAACTGAAGATAAGTTTTACTGGAGCAGTTTAGAATTAGCCAAAAATTTAAATTTATAACACTTCAATGTATGGATACGCTGAATACAACTATGCGTATTCTTATTTAAATGAACAGGCTTTCTTATTTTAAGTTGGATGCCTGTTCTTATTTTACTTGGACAACAAGTATCTAAATCTGCTGCCAATCATCAGCTATCTCTTTCCAATCTACACTACGAGTAACTGTATTTCCATTCTGATCTTGTCCAGTCCATACATTCCAGTAGTCAGGATCGTCTGATCTTGGTCTATGTTCAGCCGAAAGATGATTCATTTGAACTAATACGGGTAATTCCGAAGCCCAACCAAGTAGTATTGCATTTCTGGAAGGTAACGAGGGTAAATCTCTCAATAATCCTCGGAGATTATCAGGCACCAATTTGTGTATCAGTTCTTGATCCCGTTCATTGCTAATCCGATGAAGTAAGAAACTATTACACTGAGAAAGAACAGTCGGTGAGAGTTCACTAGGTCTTTGTGACGAAAGCATCATACCTAATCCAAACTTTCGCCCTTCACGAGCTATTTTTTCAAAAACTTGACAACATATAGATGATGAATTGTGATATTCGGTATCATCCTTATACCGTTTCACAAAAGTATGAGCCTCCTCCATAACTAATACTGTAGGAAGTACTTGCCCTTGATTCATTCGACGATATCTTTGTAAGGATTCCAATGTCATTCGAGCTATAGTAGCTGCAATGATATGTGCAATTTCTGCTGGAACTAATGAAAGGTCGATAACTGTAACTGTTCCATTTGAAGCATTGTTATCCCCGATATAATCAGAAAGCCAACCATCCAAAGTCATTTCTTTTGAACCGTCAATCTGACTTGTTAAGACTTTCATTCGAGTATCTGAGAGAAGAGTCTTAATTCTCATTTGCATGGTATCAATATATTCTGAGACACCTAGCAATTCGGCATTTCCTTCAATACTTTTTAAGAAATTTTCACCAGAAAATGGTCGTGGAATATCTGCATCAATAGGTAAGATGTCCATCTCACTACCGCCAAAGGCTGTATGAGCGACTTTCAGTAATTGTAAGAATTTGTCTATCTCTATTTTATTAAATTCATACCTTGGATATGTTCCAGTTCGAGTATTTTCAAATTCACTAATTTTATCTCTAATTGCTTCCAAAGAATTATTTTGGCGATCGTCAAATACAGTGCTGTTCTCTATTCCATCACGCCATACTTTTAAACGTTCAAAAAAATTCTTTGGATTAGGGAATCTTCCCCATGGTGCACCAGAGCGAATTTCAATTTCAGTAATATTCACAAGTGTTTGCAAATATCGTTTCATTGCATGATGAGTGGATAGTTCTGCATTAAATATACCTTCTCGGACGGAGCGAAGCGCTTGAATTAATGCAGGTCGTTGGGTTTTGGGACTTGCTTGTGTAAAAGAAACCCACTCAGAACTATTCCAAAGCCATAAAGGAACTTGAAGTTGCTTTATGACTTCATCTTTTGGCTCTACAGAAAATATTCGAACATTTTCTTTGTCTTTAAATGTCTCTGAATACTCGCCATTTGGATCTAAAACGATAAAGCGAGCATTTGGTTGACTACCTTTCACTTTTTCAGCAGCATCTAAAGACCAGCGAATTAAGCCAGCTACAGAACAAGATTTTCCACTTCCTGTATTACCCAATACTGCTAGATGTCTTCCAAAAAGGCGATCTGGGTCAATCATTACTTTTGCACCATTTGCCAACGGACTTGTACCAATACAAACTCTTCTATTATCTCCAGATTCAACAATATCCTTTAACTGATCTTGAGTAGGTAAAAGAACAGGTGTTCCAACGGTAGGATAACTTTCTACGCCCCGATGAAATTTGTAATGAATACGATCATATTCTTCTTTATCGTAAGTTAAACAACCAAGTGGGTTTAAACTCATTTTTCTTAGAGGATAAGGCAAGTCAACTAAGCCAAAGTCTTGCATCCCCTTTCTTTTAGGATATTGTGAACGCTCTATTGTTATCCACTCAATTTGACCAACTAAATATCCATTATCACTAGCTATAAGAACATATCCATTAACTTTGGGAAATGCTCTTGGCGTGCCTGTGTTTAATGCAGTTCCTTCGGGGGCTTCAATATCGAGTAAAACTTTAATTTCGCTCGGTGAAACAAAATCCACAGTCCCTATTCTTAGTGAATCTGCATAAGCTAATGGAGAAATACTCATAATGTAATATTTCCATTAGTTTTATCTAAATTTTCTGGAATGGATTCTTGATTTGAAGGTAATCTTTGTTTTAAAAGTTCACTCATACGAGAAGTTGTTTTATCAATTGCAGCTTTAGGTAAATAATATTGTGTTAAGTTTGTTAGATCTGCTAGTGCAGGACCTATAAGTAAACTAATTTGAGAATGACGTCCCAACTCTTCATACAATTTCATGATCCTTCCCATATCGTCATCATAAGAAATAATGACCAAATGAGTCGATGGGATCGTTAACATATCTCGAATAACCCTATTGATATGATCATCACCGAAACTATACCCATATGTAACTAGAGTGCTATTAGGACGACAAATAGCAGCAGCTAGATCACGAAATAATTCAACATAAGGATAGTTTGCTGTTTCTTGATCTTTTGCTGAGTTTGGGTAAATCATTAATTCATGTGGGGTCATATCATCATAACCTGCCACTTCAAGAAATGGGGCAATTGATTTTGCTCCAAACGGCAAACCAATACGCCGAATATCTTTATTAACTTGTAGCCAATCTACTGATCCGTGAAGTTTTGTATACCGAACAACCCCTTCAAGGTAACGAGGTTCTCCACGGATACCAGGGGGATTATAGTGCATGTCTAAATCTAAACGAGATGACCTAAAAATAGGCATTAAATTGCCTAAAAATCTATCAAGTAAGTGAATACCTGCTAATTCTGAACCAGCTTCGATAAGTCGATCATAGTTCGTTGTAAAAATATTTAACCTATCTCGTACACCAGTACGACTAGCAAAGCTCATTAGAAATGTAACTAAGATATTGAAAGCATTTTCTCTTTTTTCAAAATTTGCTGTGGCAATACCATTTTCACTAACTAATATTGAATTAGCAAAACTTTGCATTGCCATATCTAATTCTTTTTTAAGGGCAACAGCTTTATCATCATTCAAAATTTCTAGCCCACGAAGCAATTCATTTGCTACACGTAATTGATCTTCTAAGTTACCATTTTTACGACCAGTCGCTTCAGATGATTTTTTTGCCGCCTGATTTACTTCATCATTGAAATTATTAAGTGTTAAAGCATTCATACCCGTAGCAGCTTTTTCTGCTGCTAAGTAATGAACTGCATGAGTTAAACCAGAACCCGCAAGCAAAGAAAGATGCTCTGATTGAAATAGAGCCGTAAGCCATGGTTCAATTCTTGATCGAAGTTCTTTATAAGAAAATGATTCATTAGCGTTGAGCCAAGAGCACTCAATACCTTCACATAAAGAATATTTTGCAGAACCAGTAGAATCCTGTTGAAATTGAATAGGTGAGTGATCATCCCTAACTTTAATAATATTAATCATATATTTATCCTTAAATTTAATTATCTCAACTCAATCTCTTTCTTAAACTTATTGTATTGATAACTCATGATCTGCCCATTTACTAGCAACTCAACAGCTTGCTGAATTACTTCTAAAGGTGCAATAAACCATTCTTTCGGTTGATGATTTTTACCATCTTTATCTGCGACCAATAAATCAAGGCAAGATTCACCGAAGAAAGCATGTAAGTAATATTCAAACTTCTGTGGATTAATATTAAAAGCTTGATATTCAGCAATGACTTCAACATCAGCCATCAAATAAGTAGGCTCTTTTTTTGCATTCGCAATACGTTTTTCAACAGTTGTTGTGGCGAAACCAATTTTGTAAAGATGATCGTATGATTGGATACGTGAATCTGTACTTTTAGATTTCAGAATATAAATATAGCCTGTGGATGTATCATCATCAGTGATACCACTAAAATTAGTATAAAAGTTAGAGTTTTCTTGCTCATTGGTTTCTGAAACAATGCGCCCATCTTTATACAATGCTTTAGCCAATGAGCGATAAAGCATAGTTGATTCGGTGCCATTCTCAAAGATAGTACGGGTACGCCCATCTTTACGGAAACGCTTACCATCAACTGTTTTCGCTTCAGAAGTAAAATTAATATCTGCTAGATAAACTAATAAGCCATTTAAAACATAGTAATTACCTTCAACCAGTTGATAACCCTTATCATTAAAGGGTAAAAGCTTACGCTTTCCTTCTCGAAGCTCTCTGTGAACATCTTTAAATAGATGCTCAAATTGATCAAAATCCTTACAACGTTTACGTTTAGCAACTTCATCTGCTGCTGCTCGTTGGACAGGCACATGCTTGATTTTAAAGATGTCCCCATCTTTACCATCATCAAGCAAACCTAGATCATCATCGTTAAAAATATCTTCAAGTGATTTAATATCTGACATATTTTAATCCTGATGTTGTGGTAACAAATTATGTTCATCATAATCAGCTAAAGCCATGTATTGCTCTGGATTGGCTTTCATTGCATCTAAGCGAGTCGCAAGCATATATTCAGTAATATTTGCCATATTTTTCTCAGGCACACGCCCATGCTGCGTCACAAAATTATTAATTTCATTAAATTTAGAGACTAATTGTTCATCAGCCGTTAGAGCAGACGTCTTTTTCTTTACGTTTAAAAGACCTAAGTCATCATCAGCAATCATATCTTGAAGCCAGCTAAAATCTTCCACGTTTTACACTCCAGCTCGTCTACGTTGCTCACGAATATAGATTAGGCATTCGGCTAATCGTTTTTCAATTAAGTTATTTGACTCTAGACTAGGCTCACGACCAAACTGAACTTTGAAGGCTTTTAACTTAGGCCATAGCTCAATGGCTTCCTCTTGAGTCATACTAATCTTAGTTGCTTCAATTGCTTCCTTAATCAATTTGAGCACATTGACTGTGACTTCTTTTGATAGGATTTCAAACGCTTTTTGGAATGGATTCACAGATTGAATTAAATCAATATTCAGGTCTTCGATATTGATAAATTTATCCGCCATACGAATAAATTTTTTATCACCAACTTCTTTGACTTCTGCTGTGCTAATCACTGAGTCAACGACTAAATATTGACTCACTTCTTCAAGTTCAGCTTTCGTTAAGTCAGGGTATTTGGTTTGGATGATCTTAGGGATAAGGACTTTATTCACCACTTCAGGCTCAACCTTACCTGCTGAACCTGCAATCACTTTAGCATCTTGAAGAATCGCTGCTTTTAGGTCCACAAGATCATTTTCAATAATCGCCTTTGTTTTTGCTGTACTTGGTTCTTTAAAGCCTTTGATTGTAAGTGTACCCGGTGGAACAATATCTTCATCATCACGTTTAGTTTTGAACTTAAAGTTTGGTGCAAGTATTTGTTCCATTAACAAAGATGCAGTAATTGCTTTTAGCATGTTGTTTACTGCAAATTTAACTTCAGTATCCTGTGCATCAGGTTGAGCGATAAGGTTGGTAAATTGTGCATGTGATTTGTTCGAGCTATCTCGTGTACAACGTCCCACAATTTGCACAATTTCAGTTAAAGAGCCACGATAACCAATCGTTAACGCATGCTCACAGAATTGCCAGTCAAAGCCTTCCTTCGCCATGCCTAGGGCAATGATAAGATCAAGGTCATCTACGGTTTTAATGTTACGTAGATATTCAACAACTTTATCCCGACCATCTTCTTCAACTAGGTCTGCTACTTTTAAAATCTTACCATCTGGGCGTTTAACGGTAATAATGCCCGTATTAGGATCTTTAGCAACAAATTCACCAATGATTTCGAGGATCGCATCCACCTCATCATATTTATCTTTGGTTGATTCACCTGAATTTACGTTTGGAATATGAATGATGGTTTTTTTATCGGTATCTAGTACTTCTGCAATTGCAATAACGCCTTCATCATCTTTTGCAAAGTAACGTCCTTTATAGAAGTGATAGCCAATACCTAAAGACTTTAAATAGGTATAGCCATTAAGTTGTTCGTAATAGTTAAAAGAAACTTTATCAAACTTTGCTTCGTCTTCAGGCGTAAGTACAGGAACGCTATCGCCACGGAAGTATGAACCTGTCATTGCAACAATATGAGCCGTGGTATTGTCCATCAAAGATTTAAGAACAGTACCTAGAATATTGTCAGCATCGGCTGAAACATGGTGGAATTCATCAATTGCCACTAATGTATTGTCAAATACATGATCTTCAAGCTCTTCAAAAGCGAATCTTAAGGTCGCATGGGTACACACCAAAATTTGGTCTGTGCCTTCCATAAAGCGTTTAAAGGCTTTTACTTTGCTCTTATCGCCTCCAGCAGTACATAAATTATTTTCAGGTTTGATATCCCAATCTGCAAAAAAGCCACTTTCGCTCAGCTTCGTACTGGCAAATGAACCTCCAATAGAGCGTTCAGGTACGGCTACAACAACTTTGCTCAACCCTTGGTTGTGTAGTTTGTCTAAGCCCAAAAACATTAAAGCACGGGATTTACCTGAAGCTGGAGGGGCTTTTAACAGTAAATACTGACTATTACGAGATTCGAAGGCGCGAGCTTGCATAGCCCGCATCCCCATATTATTAATTGAGGTGCTTTCCCCAGTTTGTTGATAATTTACTTCTACAATATTTTGCATAGTAGTTCACTTATTTTGTCATTTTAATATAGTTTAAGAATAAGATACGTAATCGGTCTTCATTTGATTTAAACGGGCTAGCTTTATACAGTTTCTCGACTTGTATATCATTTTCTTCATGAGCTTCTTTCAAGTCATTTGGCATTAGATCTGGATCGTATAAGTCTGCCAATGTTAAATGACTATAATTTTCTCTGATAGCTAAAATATTAATAGCAGTTAAAGTTAACTTTTCTTTCATTTGAGCATCAATTTTAGGCACTGGGAATGTGTTATAAACAATAGAAGCAGAATATCGATAATCTGTTTTTAATCGTCCTCCAACAATTTTCACCCATTGCATATGCATTCGAGAAGTTAAAATTGAAAACAACCAAGGCTCAGCATCATAGATTGCTAAAGCGGAGTCTGAAATAATATTTTCTTCACCTAAAAAACCGATAGGTATATATTCTCGTCTTTCCGAGGAAACTCTAGGCATAATAATTGCTGAACTGTATCTATATCTATTTTCAGCAAATGCATAAGGAGTATTAGCTAATTCTTGAGTAGCCTCACGATCACTAGAGAGTCGATGTTGTTTTACGGATTCAAATCTAGTGTTGAAGAATGGAATTTTATTTAGTTCCTCATACCCTAATTGATCCGTCCAGATACAGTAGCGATCAATTCCTCGAATAAACTCAACGGAACCAAGAACTTTTTTAATATATTTCATTGCTTGAGGGATTTGTTCTTGAATTAGTGTTTTTTCTTCATTCGTTAAGAATAAATTTCCCCCATCATTCGCCATACTGCCAAATGACATTTTAGGTATGTTTGAAATAGGTTTGCTCTTTTTTTCAATGAATATATTTGGTAGGTTAATTAAATAAGGATTTATATGATCAACAGTTTCAATAACTTCATCTGAAATTAAATATTTATTTTTTATATTTTCTGATGAAGCCATGCCAATGATAGCTACTGTAACCCCAGCATTACTTCTTGCATTGTTCGACCACTTAAATGAAGTATAGGCAAAAGATATTTCTATACTATTTTGTAAAAGCTTAGGCCATAAAACAGATACTTGTTCACCTTGAGTTATTGAATTCGTAGTAACAAACGCTAGTTTCGCCTTAGAGGCAGAGATCATCTCTACACCTTTTTTAAACCAGCAACTAATATAATCAAGATTGTTACTACCTTTTAATGATCCAAAAAGTGATTTAACATCATTTTTTTGTGCTGTAGTTTGAAGACGAGCACCTAAGTATGGTGGATTACCTAGGATATAAATTTCACCATCATCACCACAGACATTGATCCAATTTTTAGCTAAAGAGTTTCCTTGAATAATTTGACCAGCTTGTTTTAAAGGCAAGGAAGGAAGGAATGCCCCAAACTCATCTTTAAACATTATATTCATCTGATGTTCAGCTAACCATAATGACAAAATCGCTATTTCATGCGCAAAATCATCAATTTCTATCCCATAAAATTGAGAAACCTGAATTACTGAAAATGGTTTTGAAAGTTGACCTGTTTTTTCTAGTTCTAATTCTTGAATACGTTTTAAAAGCTCCATTTCAAATTTACGAAGCTCTTTATACGCAATAATAAGGAAGTTACCTGAACCGCAGGCAGGGTCAAAAATTTTAAGTTGACCTAAACGTTGCTGTAATTTTAATAGCTTATTAATGCTGTCTTGGTTTTTCTCTAATTCTTCATACAAGTCATTTAAGAATAAAGGCTCAATTACCTTCATAATATTGGGAACAGAAGTGTAATGTTGTCCCATCGTGCTACGCTGTTCAGTATGAACAACCGCTTGGAACATAGAACCAAAAATATCAGGGTTGATATCGGACCAATCCAGTTCTGCACCACACTCAATCAAAATTCTACGTGATTTACGAGTAAATTTTGGAACTTGAATATCATCTTTAAATAAACCGCCATTTACATACGGAAAATCTGCTAAGTAGTCAGGTAAATCTGCTTCACGATCTTCAGATGATTGGTTTAATACTTTAAACAAACGTCCTATTAAAGCCGATAAATCTGATCCATCTTCATTACTCTTGGATATTGCCGAAGTAAACTGTTTGTCCTTAAAAATCTCTGTATCTTCAGCAAAGTAACAAAATAGCAGTCGAGATAAGAAAATATTAAGGTGATGTAAGTTCTCTTTATTGTTTAAGTCGTCTTCATTGAAATTATCGGCTTTAATTTCGTCAAATAGCTTTGCTAGTTTTTCAGCAGCCTTAACATCCGCAGGGTTTTCACCTTGATATACAGCTTTCTCCATCCCAGCCCATGGTAAGAAGAAATCAAATTTTTTAGCTAAATCACCAAAAGGAACATCCAATGTATCTTGTGTTTTAGTATCTACTGCTAATAGAGTTTTGAAGTCAGTTACGATCAAGAAGCGAATCTTATTGCTTTCCGTTCGCTTTTCATTCTTCATTTGATCAATCAAACCATGCAAATCATGCTGTTTTGCAATTTTGAAGTATATTTGGCGCTTCCAAAAAACGGTGTTTTCTTTATCTTCCGCTAAATTACGCTCACCATTACGCACTCGTCCAATAGATTGACTACGATGTCCATAAGCTAAAAGTAACTCATAGATAAAGTCTTGTTTCTTTAGCTCATCTTGCGCAATTTTATGGATGAGCTGTTTAACATTTTCTTCGATTTGAACGATATTCATTTGTATAGATGACCGTATTAAAGCTAATAATTAGTTTAAGGAAACAATAAGTTATTTAAACTATCGAATTTTAAATATGCGACATATATTGTCGTACATTTAACATATAATTTTCTATGTCAAAAAAGAAATTAATCTGTCTGTTGTCGATCAATTTGTAATAGGCCTTTATTTAGATTTTCACGAGATATCCCATGTTTATAAGCGTTGTACTGCCAAACAACAAACTGTTCTAATAAGGCAGCATTTTCTCTCTCTAATCGCTCAACCTCACGGGTCAAACGTGCGATACGCTGAGCTGCAACTGCAAGAGTTGTTGGAATCTTTAAATCCTTGACATCATTTTTATGTCGCTCTTTAGCTAGTTTGTAAGCTCCAGCAACTCGACTAAACTTATGTAAGGTTTGTCTAGTAGGCTTAAAACCTATAGCTCCAACACAAGCTTCACAGAGAGCCTCCCAAGTCAAACTACCATCCCATCCATCAAGTAGCTCTATAATGCGCTCAATATCATTATCAGTTAGATGGCGTGATTTTTTTCCCACTATTAATCCTCTATTAATAAACGTGCTTTATCAAGAACAGCTTCATTGTTTTCAGCTTTACGTGCTCGAGCATCTATTGCTCTTTTTATAGGACTGTACTCCTGAGAGTTATGAAGCTTAATCACAGAGCCATTGGGTACTCCTGAGTCTTTTAGGATGCAAAGTAATTGTTCCGCTCTTTGTAGTGTCATTTTTGTATGCTCATACCACCTATCTACGCCAGCTATGCCTTCAGAAATATTAATATCCATCTTTTCTAACAAGGCTTTATTGTGTTCATAAATTATCTGAATATTTTCAAGGCGCTTATCACCTTTGATACATACCTGCTCAGTACAATTCAAACAGTCAAGAAACTTTTGGCATGGAGACATTGTGTAGTCATGGATACAGTAGCCAATTTCAGTGATATGGGCAGTAGGTATAGCTAGAATATTGAAAGCTTTTCGATCAATAGGAAGTTTTTCAGAAATTTTTTGCCTTAGCTCCTCCAAAGGACTATCCACTATCAGGTCGCTATCTCTACTTCGTATCATGTCAACAATCTCAAATTCTGACATATGATCATAAACACGGTTTTGTTTTACTTCGACTCGACCAGACCATCTAGCAATATCAATTTGGCTCATACCGCCTCTTTGAGCCATCGTGTTAAGTAAGTGTCGTAGCGCATGCGACTTTAAGCGTACAGGTGTACCATCTTCATTTTTATACCCATGACGCTCAAAGAAGCTCCTAGCCATTGAACCATTTTCAGAAATCCGTGAGATTAAAGTATTACTATTGACCCTATATACATGAACTTTAGAAATATGACGCTCACCCGAAGGTGCAAGCTGATTTTTTTGAAAACAAAATAATGCTTCTGAGAATTTAATGTTTCTACTTTTATCAAAGAATGGAAAATCTTTGGGCTGCTTTTTCATTATCTCTTCTTGAATAATAGATAAAGTAGCTTCCTTCATATTCATAATCTTATTATCAAAAACACCGATAGCTTGAATCTTTTGCTTAACTGTTAAGTACTCATCGTCACTAACATTAGGGCACTCGCTATGTCTATAAAATTTATTTGGATTTTCTTCATACCATTTAGATATTTGCCTTGCTTCTTCTGTTATAGAACGAATCCGTCTAATAGCCTCTTGAGCCAGACTAACCATAGCAGTAGGCACCCATTTAATTTGAGGAGGTGCTCCTTTCCCTGGCATAAACCTAATACCATAGGCTTTTGTGCCATCACGTTTAGTTTCATGTACTTCACAGTTTACGTGTAAAGATAACACTTCACTTACACGCGAAGGCACGCATAACATCAATGCACAAGTAGATGTCGTAAATATATCACTAGGTACGCTTGGGTTATTGGCAAACACTTCCGCTAAAGCATTTAATGCTATTTGCGTCGGTAGTTTTTTCTGTCTTATTTTTTCAGCCTTTAACCCCGTCCTTACGGTATCAGCAGCTCTAGGATTGGGATTAGTCCATTCAATATGATTTGGAATTAGTTTTTTCTCGTTAAGAAACTCTACCAACTTCTGTAAATTCCTACCAATATGATAGCAACTACTCGGCGTATAACGCTCTCGGGCTAGCTCAGCAGCCCGATCAAGTATCGCAGGTGTCAGAAGTGATATATCTGAAGACAAGCTGGATTCCATAAAAGCTTTCTCCAAGCATTTAAATATAGTCCCTTCATATCGTGCTTTGTGTTGCTTCTTAAAACTAAATGTATAACGAACATAAGATTTGGCGAAATCTAGCAACGGCTGTTTTAGTACACTTGGAGAATCTTTTTTATTCGTTGAAACATCCCAATTACCAAAAAAGATGGATGCATCAGCCCAGTGATTATTCTCCCAAGAAAAGTTTGGTGAGAATAAGGTAAGCTCATGCCTACAAAACCTAATAAAATCGGACATATTTTTACTTGATTTTGCTTTGTTTTGAGGGGTGAATATTAAAATATTACTCATCACTCACCCCACTGTTGCAATTTTTTAAAGCCAATTTCCTTTCATTACACAATTCTACAACCTGGCTTACAGCAAATATTGTTCTATCATTAACGGAGGCAATCGTTTTATCCTGAGTTCTTGCAAGTATTTCTTTTCTTTTTGCTATTAAACTTTCAAGAATAGCTTCATGTGGGCCATCCAGCCATGGCTGAAAGTGATAGCATGTATAACATGCAATAGGGGCCAACGCTGAGCAAAAACTATGAGTTCCACAAGTTCCTACACCTTCACCAGTATCCCTATTCATTATCCTGCTAGATATTTCATTGCCACGATTAGCATATTTTTCATGGATTACAAGCGTTCCAGCGAAGGCTTGTGCTATAGGTGCTAATTGCATTGCCAACGCCTTATCAAGGCTAGTCAGATGCTCTGGTGTATTCTCAGTATAGATATGAGCACTTTGAGTGTCAGCATGATCGAGTAGTCTGGCTATTATGAGTAAACCATAGCCCTCTCTTGCAGCCCTTGAGGCCAAAGTTCTACGAAGCCTAAGTGGAAAGATTTTTATAGGTTCCCCAGTTCTTTCTGAAACAAGCCCTATATGTGATACTACTTTATTTAGTATGTCCCTTAAATGATCCGCAGTTGCATGAAATAAATCTGTTTCAAGATATTCATTCATACTAGAACAACCATTTTCTTTAATATGAATGTCTATTTTTTCCCAAGAAGGGAAAAGAGGCAGCATATCTAAATCAAAGTTTGATATAGGTATGAGAGATTTAGCTTTAACTTCTAAATCGCATATGTATGTTCTAAGCAGATGCCCCAAATCGGGAGACAAAGCGTAATCACTAAATTTTTTTCGCCAAATATCTCTTTGCTTTACTTTTGGTACCCTTAATAAGTCAAACTTATTTCCATCAATAACGGTAACACCTACAAAATCTTTAACTTTCAAATTTGCTATCTGGATTGGACGCCTACCAGTTGCTAAAAATAGTTTGGCAATCACCATCTCTTTCAGACTAATCTTGCCTTCTTCAAATTCTTTAGATAACCCACTGTATAGTCCTTCATACTCCAAATCAGACAAAGGACCTTCATATGGGCAAAGTAGTCTAACGGCCTTACCTTTTTCAGCATTTTTAACTCGTAACTCTTTGATTACCTCAAGGACATCGGTATTTATGCCCTCATAACCAAATTCATGCCATTTCTTCAGAAAAGTTAGCACTTGGGCTATATTATGTTTTTTATTAGGAGCGAGCGAAGAATAGTAATTAATAACATGCCGACCTGAAACTAAAGATATTAATCTTCCGTCAGCATTCGCACAAAACTGAAAAAATAATTTTGTATAGTGATTTATGGCTTTAGCGTACCCAGCAGAATTATTCTGAACATAATGCAATAAAACTCTCTTATAGTTTTCATGAAACTTAAATTCGAGTACAGAATAAATCCAATTAAAGTTTACTGCACAAACCTTAGATACAACCCAACGTTCATCATGATAGTTAAATTCATACCCATTCCTAGATAGCAGCTTTTCTGTATTGTGAATGGATAAGGAGGAAGCATTACTACTTATTTTTATTGATTCCATCATCAATTTCCTTTTGTAATAATATACTTACCTGATGTGCCTTTTTCTCTATATGTCTTTGGGTATAAGTCTTTGAGGTACCAGAACCTTCTGCCCACCCCATGAGATTAGATCTTAGCTTTTCTTCTTCCGCTTCAGATATACCTTGCTCATCCACTTTCTCTGAGAACATATCATTCCAAGTGTGGCGAAATATATGTGGTGTTAAATCGGACAGATCATCAATACTTTCACGAACCTGATTTATGATTTTATAAAGCCCACTTGATGATAATGGTTTTCCATAATATGGCCCAGACTTGTAAGTAACGAACAGAAAGTCATGCTTATTAGCTCCAACTACTTGAGACCTTTCTCTAAGTATATAGTCATGTGTTCGTTCTGCTAGCTTTCTGCTAATAGGCAACAATCTATCAAAAGTTTTAGCAACTGGCTGTTTTAACCTTGGATCATAAACATCATCGTGACGTCTATGTATATGCAGTGTGTTGTTTTGAAAATTAAAGTCTGAAATTTTTATTGATAAAAGCTCTCCTAGCCGTATTCCTGTCTTATACAAGATTTCAAATATTAGGCTATCACGCTCTTTTGTCTCCGTGGAGAAAGGTAAATCTATGCTATTTGGATTAATAATTCTTAGCACTATTTCTCTTTGATTGTCTGCTAATCCTTTTTTAGGATTTCGAGAAGAAATTGATCTTGTTGGTCTCCTAGCTTTCAAGCTTCTTACCATACGTGAAATACTGTGTGATATATCACTGTTTATGATTTGATTTCGCTCACTTATAACTTGTTTTGCAAGCCAATCTATATACTTAGCAACATAAGATATTCTTATATAAGCGGTTGAGCTAGAAACTGATTCTTCATTTCGAATTTTGGCTCTATGCAGTTCTTTCCTTTGTATCTTGGGTCTTTTAAAGTCTTCATAGATTTGTTTATCTTTTTTCTCTTTCAGATAGATACAAAGGTGTTCTATTTGCTCAGTTGTTAGAAACTGCTTCGCTGAGAAAATTTCTTCTAGAACAATATTTGATGAATGACTCCATTCTATTAGCAACTTTATGGCATTTAGATGTGCTTCTATTGTATTTGGTGCTTTTGCGGAATTCCTGAGTTTGCTCGTAGCAAAAAGTGTTGGATACCAAATAGGCATTCCTTTGTCATCTACCAACAGTGAGTAGCGTTCACCTGACTCGAATTTAGTCCTGATGAGTTTCATTGTTATGACTACAAAATTTACATAATTACATGGTATATCATTACCAAATTTATTCAATTATTATTTTTACTCTTAATTTTTTATTGTATTTTACAATATCAAATAGTTATCTATTAAAGTTTACATTTTAATCATTGGTATATATAAATATGGGGGGTCAATGTAAATCATTTTAATCTTTTCACTATAAGCCCCTTTCAGATGCTTTAACACCTCAAGGTTATCGCCCTGAATCAATAAGTTATGACTGTTTTTATTTTGTTCTTGTTGATTATGCTCAATATCTTCCGACAGCATAGTTCTGATCGGTTCATTAGCTAAAACACGTGCATAAGACTTGCCTAACCAATTTAGACTATAGCTTTCACGGCTAACATCTACCCCATCAGCTTGCAAAATTTCCTGCAATTTTGAAACAAGAAATTTACCCTGTTTATCAAAGCATTGAGGAAAGTTGTTTTTTAAAACAGTCAGTTGCTCACTATTCGCTGTGATTTTTTCAGTGGGTAAGGTCTGTTCGGTTTTCATATAAAATGACAAGGTTCTTAACACAAATTTGCAAATATTCTAACATTTAAGAAGAGAAAATATTTGACTAATTTACAAGCAAAATATTTGAAAATTTTGTAAGATAATTTAAATATATCAATATACTAATGCTTTCCGCACTTATAGAGTAGAGGAAAATTTATTTTGGCAGAAATTAAAACTATAAAAACCGCAAACCCTTTAGCTGTTGTTCAACGAGAAACAGCAGGTGCTAGCACTTATGGGAAATACGAATATCAATATCATTGGGCTTTAGGTCGAGTTTTAGATGAGCATTCAAATTCAACTGACTATGTTGTTTTTATCGAACTGCATGAAGATGTTGTTTATTGTTCATCAATAGATGGATCTAAAGTGCAATTTGAATTCAATCAAGTTAAAAATAAATCTTCCTCAAAATATACAAATAAGAGTCTAACTAAACGTACAAAAAAAGACCCTAATTCAGTATTAGGAAAAATGTTATTAGGTATTAAAGATAAACCCTATCGCGATAAATTAATCAGTTTAAATTTAGTGGCAACTTGTGGATTCTCACTTCAACTTAATGGTGAACCTTTAAACCTTGAGGTCATCAAAATCGGTGATTTACATGAAGAATGTATTAATGACATTCAAGTTGCTATTGATACAGAAATCGGCGATAAAAACGTACCTGATACACTTTCATTTATTACCCCAACTTTACCAGCAAAAGGATTTCAACAATACACAATTGGGCAAATCACAAGTTTAGTTAACAAAATTAAGGCTGGAGCAAATCATAACGCCGAATCTATCTATCGCTTATTAATGGATGAATTACGCATTAAAGGTGCTGTTACATATGACTATAAACTCTGGGATGATCTAATCCAAAAAAAAGGCTTAACAGGCATCACCGTCGAGAACACCATTTCTCAATTTACACAAAGCAATGACCTTCAAGTTCGCGAGAATGAGCTTACTGAAATCCTTAATGAGCTAAATTTCAAACACCATGAAAAAGCAAAAATTAGAAAAGAATTTCATCGTTATCATTCCTCTTCCTTACAAAGGAACCTTGTAGTACTCCAAGACCATGAAATAATGAAAAATATTGTAAATATCAATTATTCAGTTTATGAGGATGAAGGATTAGAAACTTTCATAGACAAAACAATGGAACAACTGCTTAAAAATGACAAGATTACATCAAGTCATGATAATGTAATCAAAGCTGGGCTTTTTTATGAGTTGATTTGTAAAAATGAAGAACACTAAGCCAAATAACGAAAATTTCAAACTTTTGATCAGGAACCTAAGAATTGGACAACATAATAAACTTATCGTTCAAACAACTGACAATCGTGTCAAATTCCCAAAAGTCCGCAAATCAGTTCAACTTCCACCCAAAATTTAATTTGATTACAGGGGATGATAATAGTATTGGCAAATCCACTCTTGCTAAACTACTCCTTTGGACTTTAGGTTGCTCAACCCATCATGATCCCACATGGAAGTCTTTCGATATAAGATCCTTATTAGTTTTTAATATCGGTAATAGTGAATATGCAGTTGGTCGATATAATGATATTATTTTTATAAAACAACCAAGTAAAGGTTGGCAAAAATTTGAAAAGATCACTGGTGCATATTCAAAATTATTTGCTGAAATTGTTGGCTTTAAAGTTTTACTACCGAACAAAAAAGATACAACAAAACTTGAAATACCTCCTCCAGCATACTACTTTCTTCCTTTCTACATTGATCAAGAATCAAGCTGGACTCAAACATGGAGCGGCTTTACTAATCTTCAGCAATATCGTAATTGGAAGCCCATGGTGATTAAATATCACACAGGTTATATAAACTCCGAGTACTTTAGAATTCTTGAAGAAATTTCTAAAAACCAATTTGAAAAAAAATCTGTTGAAGAAAAAGTTAGGACTATTGAAACTAGCATTAATGTTATTACTGAATACCTACCAACTAGCCCTAAAGTTATTGCATTAACATCTAGCCAGCTAGAAGATCTATATCAAACAGTAAATGAAGATCTTAAAGCATTACAGCAACAACAAGAAGATTTTTTCAAAAAAATAAGTGAATTAAATGCTGATAAAATCTACTTCCAAAATCAACTAGATTTAGCTTTAATTGCTTCTCAAGAACTTGAAAAAGATTACCAATTTTCTGTTGAAAACATAGAGTTCGAGAACATTTCTTGCCCAATTTGCGGCACAAAACACGATAACTCGTTAGTTAATAGGGCATCTATTCTAGCCGATAAAGTTGAAGCTGAACGTCAAATCGAAACTATTAAAAATAAACTTGGCGTACTTAATAGAAATTTAATGAAAAATAATGGAACTTTAAAAGAAATTGAAACTCAAATTCAGTTAATTCATGAAAAATATGATAGCTCACTTTCTACAAATGAAATTTCTCAACCCAATAAACCAAATATCCTCGAAGAAATTGCTACCAGTACAATACATAATAGAGTTCAAAAAACAATTGAAGATAGTCATATCCAAATAAAAAAATACGACAGCGAAATTCGCTCCTCTAAAAAAGAGCAAACCAAATTATTAACAAAAGAAGAAAAAGATAAACTAAATTCAAATTTCAAATTAAGTTTAAGCAGTTATATTGAAAAACTTGATGCTACAGCGGTAAACCTTTCTAATATATCCTCATCTAGTGATTATAGTAAAATGCATGGGAATGGTGGAGCAGCTGAAAGTACTCGTGGTCTTTTAGCATACTACTATGCTGTTTTAAAACAAATTCATAATGCAGAAAATGAAGTTTTTGCCCCAATCATAATCGATACTCCAAATCAACAAGAACAGGCTGACTTCAACTATTCCAAAATTATTAATTTTATTATTCAGCATACACCTAATTCCGCTCAGCTCTTCATCTGCGCAATGAATCGAGAGGAAATTAAAACTTATAAAGAGCAAGCGAATACTATTTTCCTGACTGAAAACAAGTTGCTTGATACTAAAAAATATGAGGAACTAAAAGACTTATTAAATTTCGAAAGTTATGACTTTGCATAAGGGGAGTAATCCCCCCTTATATTCTATTGAAGTTAATATGAATATTTTTATCGTACTCAAGACACATCAGTTAATTGCCCTCACACTCCCCTGCAATCCTTTCTGTATATCCTGCACAAATCCATCCTCATGATTCGACTTATCTTTTACTTTAGCTCTCGTCATTGTTAAAGGCTGCGCTTGTTCAATATTAGTCTCTTGATTTTCATCCATATAAAACTCCTCTACTAAATCCAAGCCCTCCTCTGCATTGACTTCAAACTGTGCATTGGCAAAACCCTGCCTTGCAGTCTGATCTAACGCCGTTTGATTAAAACCTGCTTGTTTACTTTGCTGGTCAATCTCTTGCGCCATTTGAATAGCTTGTTGCAGATTAACCCCATCTTTCAATGTTAAATCCACATAGTACACAGGCGTACGATAGCTTTGTGTGGTGGACTTGCCTCGTAGTATAATTTGCAGTGGTAGGCATGAAAGCAAGCCATTCGATGCAGCGTGGTAGTAACTCAGTCGTGCTGCCAAAGTCCGAATGCTGTTAAAGCCAGTGGTTCTAAAAATAAATGTACCGAGTTCATCCGATTCATCTAAGTTCACATGCAAACGCCCATAAGGCTTACAGTTGCCTCCTTGAGCTAAAGGACATAAATCAGGCGATGGACATGGATGTTGTTCTACACCTTGATTGGTGAGTCTCTGACAGGTTTCACCATTCCCTACACAGATAGGCCGTCCTGTTTGTCGATCAAATAAGCTGTACTCAGCCCTTAGATTTAGGTCAGGATCATTGAAGATCATCCGTACTGGAATGGTTCGGAGTTTTTGATTTGGTGCTTTACTGCGTAATTGCTCATCAAGCGGATGCTTAATCCACCCTTCCTTGCTTTGAATTTGACTGGTAATGGTAAATTGGTCGTCCTTTTCAGGCAGTCGTTTACCGTTCTTTTCAACGACTTTACCAATACTGATACGTCCAAGGATCGGTGGTGTAATCGCTAAACCTTTAATCATGATATTTTTCCTCTAAATAAAATTTTACTGTTGACCCTTTGTTATGTAAGCAAATACAAAACCGTTTAAAGATCAGATGAAATGCAAAGACCGCCATTGTTGGCCTACCGCTCCTTCGGGAGTCGGTAGGTCGGGGGTGGTTTTTTGCGCTTTTTTGAAGATTGGAAATATCGACGTGATGGATTCAGTCATCGGTATAGATCTGAAAACGTCGTGTCCCTGCTTTGTTTTGCGGAAACTGTTCAAGCATTTCTGGGTGAAGTTTGAGTAAGGCTTTGCTGTCTAAGCCGATTGAGTCTTTGGATTTCTTCCACGTCACTGAACCAGTGGCAAAGGTTGCTCGTTCAGCATCCTTCATCAACATCTGGATTTGATGCTTAGTTTCATCAAAGTTATTTTGATGCTGCTCAATGTGATGCTTTTCTTGAATCAGTTGAGCAAACAATTGATTGGCTTGTTCGTTATGACTCAAGTCTTCAACAGTCAACGGAATATGTTGTGGATAAAGCTGCTGTATGGCTTTGGCTGCCGACTCACTGGCATCTGCATCAGGTGGCATATCTTTTTCCACACAATCCCAGAAGTAACGTTCCGCATTGATGATATGTTTGATCACGGATTCGGAGCGCGTCACTTTGAATATTTTGGTTTCATGCCCACAAATCAGCACACAAACATGTGCTGCTCGTTTGCCTGTCACTGCCAATTGATGTTGTACCTGACACAAGACATATAAAGGCACACCATCTCGCCAAAGTTTTGCGCCGTACTCTCCTGCTGTTTTGCATTCCAGAATTTGGACTTCATCACTACCCACAACGGAGTAATCCAAATTGGCAAGCATAAAATGCTTATCAGGATCTGGATGCTGAAGCACTGCATTGATTCTGCGTACCTTGTTATTGGTATGCATGCTGTAGTACTCAGCCACCAATGGCTCTAGCTGCTTGCCCCAATAAAGTGGAGCGATACCTGAACTTTCATCTTCAATCGATTGTCTGACTCGCCCTGTCTTGATCATCCAAAGTTCGAGCATCGACATATAGGGATTCAATCCACAGGCTGCTGCACAATCACTACTTCCAATACCTTGTCGTCTGACTTCAAGCCATTCAGATTGAGTCATGTTTTTGGTATTGACCAAGCGTTTTGCTGTAAACAATTTTGGGGCAATAAAGGGTGTACTTGCTTGTTGAATGGATGGGTTTAATATTGCTGTATTCATAGCTTGCTTCCTCATTTTTATATGGGTCATGGCAAATAAAGGGCATAAAAAAACCACACCCGAAGATGTGGTTTAATTATTTTGAAATGTAGATTTATATTTAAAATATAAATAGATAGGTCTAACTTTCCATTGCAAGAAACTCAAATTTCTACGCTATGACACCATACGCAAAGCCTGTTCGAGTCCACGTTGCTTGATCGCTGCTCCTGCACCAAACCAAGCTGAATCGAGTCGATGATCTGTACTCATGGCACGTCGTTCATGATCAATAAATTCTGTAATTGAACACAGTAATCCATAGGCTGTTCCTTTAGCAGAACTCAACTCTGCACCACGTCCCTGACCATTAAACATGTCCATTGCTTTTGTCATCGCCTTGGCATTAGGTTCAGCTTTTTCCTTGCCATTGGCTTGGGCTTGTGAGGCTACATCACGGTAGAATTGAATGATGTTATCCTCCTGATCTAATACATTGTTCATAGTGCTGTTATTGAATACAGCATCAAAATAAGCTGAGGCTTCCATCTGACTAACCTTACGCTGTGTTAGTTGTTTCATTTCATACATATGTTCATCCCATGCATGTACTGAAATGCCGAGTTGCTGTTTGACCTTATCTGCATCAAATTTAGTACTGTGTGGAACTTTGACCACACCTGAACTGCTGTTCTGTCCTTTTAAGGCAATCGCTAAAGTGTTGTTACACACCACTCGGATCGAGGTAAATTGTGCGGTGGTGGCAAGGGTTCCGTCACATGCTGTTGCCAAGAGCATATAGCCATTACTGACATCTTTTCCTTTTAACATCGAGGTTTGTCCAGTCCGTGCCAATGCCCAGAATTTCTTTCCACCTTTGAGTACGCCTGCTGTTTCTAGTTCAAAACCTGATTGCTCAGTGAGGTCTCGATAGAATTCTAAAATTTCTCGTGGTTGAACTTCCTGAAAGCGTTGACTAACCACTGATAGTGGTGCATGAGTATCAGAGCGATATAAAACTCGTTGTTCTTCATAGGGCATGATGATGCTTTGCCCTCGCTCATTCTGTGCCATATAACTGACATTGGATGATTCAATGCGCCAGTCCATACCTGCTTGTTGTGCCCAGACTTCTATCGGTTGGTTTTGGGTGAGTTGATTCCCTAGTCCATGCCAAGGGGTTTCTCCGACATACGCCATTTGTTCAAGTTGATGTGCCATGGTTGTATTCCTTTTAATTTGAAAATTAAATTTTGAATCTGTGTTAATACTGACTTTAATTAGTGCAGAAGATGCGTTGGAAATTTTTGGTAGCAGTTGTGGCAGAAGCACAAATTCTGCGGTGGTGGTGCACTAGTTTCGGTGAATGAATTCAATACACTGCCTATTACTGTTCCTGCGATCCCACCGATGATCGGTGGTAGATTGAAAGACTTTGCGACTGTGGTTCCCAATGCACCTAATGTGGTAGGTGTGACCAAGCTGGATAAGGTGGTATTGGATTGTTGTGTACTTGCGTCAACCAACATGACTTCAGTTGAATGACAAAAGGGGCAGCTCAAGCTCATGGCTCGACTCCTTAAATTTTGGGCATAAAAAAGCCTGCTCGATGGCAGGCTTTGTTTTCATATTTTCATGTGATCTCAAAAGAGCTTCATGATTCTCATTAGGATGTTATGTATTTGAAATTATTTAGGATGCTTATTCCGAAACATGTGCTACTTTCATTTTTTTGATATTTTCCCGCCAACTGCTTTGCTAATATTTTATCGAGCAAAGTCTATATTACTCCTATGCTAAAGAGGAGCTAATCATGGCTAATTTATATCAATGTGCCGAATGCTGTACAACACTCTACGGAGATGCGTTACCCGAAGGAGAGCATTACAACTATATTGTAAATGGTGATCTATGCTCATCATGTCAGGCTAATCAAGATAATCACTTATACGACGATGATGATGATTGAAATGAAATTTTCCAACAATAAAGACATTCATCAATTCATTTCCAAGCTTTTAAAGCAAGAGTCCATTCATTTGACTAAAGGAAAGAAGCATAACTTTTTAATGATCAGAGACAGAAAGTTAGCCATACCATCTACTCCGAGTGATTTTAGAAGCTTTCAACAATTTAAACATGATGTAAATCGATTTTTAAGAAGAAACTAATATGCAAACTCCAACATTACAATTCCCTACTGGCACGGCTCTTCTCAGAGAAATGGCAAATCATTTTGGTTTAAAGAACTATACTGGTCTAGCAAAGCAAGTGGATGAATATACAGATAATATTCACTATCCGCATTATTTTGAAGAGAGCTTTATCAAAGCACTTTTTAGTACCAAATATTTCTCAGCAAAAACTCAAAGCAAAATGATTCATGCATTCAAGCAAGCGATGCAGGAATTTTATAGTTTCCAATTATTGTTCAGCCTGAATGGTGATGCTCATCAAAAGACCACAGATGACTTTCTGAACTTAATGATCTCAGTAAAATTTATTCCTATCTTGAAGAAACATTTGGTTTCACTTGGACATGTGAGCAAAAAGCAAAAAACTCATTTTTTGCGTGAGCTTCTGAAGCAGAATTTTGATGCTAAGAAATTGGATAAAGAGCTCCGAGATCGATTCCGAGTATGGGGTAATTTAGAGGAATTACCTGATCCCCAAAGCCTACAACTTATTGTTAAGGAGCATATCCATTTTACCAAGCAGATCGATACTCTCTCTGCTCTTTTAACCGCTAGAGCTTTAGACAGCCTTTATAAGAATGGCGTAACTGAGAAGGAAATATCAGATCAAGAGTTTGCTCCTTTTATTCAGCAACACCTCAAGACTGAAAATGAATCCGTATATATACATTTGTCTTTAAATGAGTTTATTTTCTCATCTTTATTACAGATCCCCAAAGACAATATTATTTTAGATGAATACAAAAGTAATGCGGAAGGTACGTTAGCACTATTACATAAACGTATTCAGGGGCTATCTGACCAACTTCGCTTTAGTCTCACCAATATTGATTTATTTATGGAGTCAATCGACCTTCATCCAGACTTTGAAAGCCTTCGCTTTAGTGGTCATTGGGCTAGAGCACGTTATTGCCTATTTACTGGCAAGCTGGATGATGCAATTCAGAACTATCTAGAATGTGTGGAATGTTGTATGCGTTATGATGGGCGTAACCTAGGGCAAGTTTTGACTGAAGCCTTCACCGCTTGTTCTCTACTTCAAACTCCTAAAAATGACATACTTAGAAAATTCGCCAATATCGCCATTCGTTATAATCTACGTTTATCTAAAGTTGATTTAGATTTCGATAACCTTCCGCAAAAGTTTAAATTGGAAAATGTGTTCGAGACATGGGAACTTAATGCTTTTAGAGCAAGTACATATGAAGTCTTCAATGAAGAATTATTCATTGTTGAAGCATGTGATTTCCTAAAAAATATCCCGAAGCAAAAATTTCTAATCTTGAAAGACAATTTAAGAATTGACCTGAGTCGACCGAATAAGGTTATCAAAGTCGATAGTCAAAATACTGTAAAAATGCCTCAATTGTTACATGCAATTCAGGTACGTGATGTTAAAGCAGTTAAAGCCTTACTCGATGCAGGTGCAGATATTAATCAAATGAGTAGCAACAACGATTCTGCTCTTACCATGTGCTTAAATGATAATATCCTTGAATTAACTGCTGAGCAAAGACAGATCTTATCCATGCTCTTGGAGCATACTTTTTTACCAGCAACATTAAACACGGTCACTTCAAAAAAACGTTTAAGTGCTCTTCATCTAGCCATTCAAATTGGTGATCTTGAATTAGTTAACACACTTATTCAAATGGGCTGCAATATCAATTTACTCGCAGATATTGATCATCATAGCCCCTTGCACATCACCTTGAAACTGCTTCATCTCTCGCAGAGGAAGGTTACTTTTGAAGACATGATTAAGCAGACCTTATTACATCCTGAGCAAAGCCAATACAGCCTACACCAGCATTCTGCGGGGAAACTCAAATTAGATGACGTTTTGAAAAATCTAAACTCATCTATGGGAAGGAAAATTGGTAAAGAACTATTTGAAGTCATGAAACCTAAAGCATCAACGGAACAACTTAAAAAAATAGTCTTTACCTTACTGAATGCAGGTGCAGATGTTAATCAACCTGCAAAGTTACCTATCTCAGGCTACACACCGTTTATGTTGGCTTTAGAAGGTGATGAATATGAAATTGCCAAATACATGCTAGACCATTGCAAGGCTGACATGAATAAATCCTATATAGATCCGCGTCATGGCCAATTGATATTTCCTTCCGACATTATGAATCACTTTGAATCAACACAGTGTAAACAACTGATTCACTAATGAATCTAATTTAAATAACTCTATAGTCTTGCTGTGGATCAGCAAGACTTCTTTAACAATAACTAGCATAACCTATAATCAACATACACTTTACCAATATGCCTTTAAATTAATTTATCAATTCTAGTACCTTACCAATTGATTACTAAGATAAAATCATTAAGATTAATCAAAACTTCTATCACGACTTTAAAACTATGACTCAAATACGTATTGCCAGTTTTTGTGAAAAATATGGCTTCTCATCACATCAAATTAGACATGCCACTCGTTCAGGAAAATTAGCTAAAATTACCAATGGCTTTATTGATGAAGAACAAGCTCTACAAGTCTTAGTAAACATCCAACCAAAAATGAAGGGCGTGATTGCATTACAAAATGAAGTCACTGAATTAAAAAAACTATTGCAGAGCACGCTTGATCTGAAAAACTATTATGAGGCGGAACTTAATAAACTTGGGATATTCCCACCACAAGTAGCTAAAGTCCCATTATCCCCTGAAGCCTCTATGAAAAAATTAAGTAATCATCCTGTTATTTCTGAAGAGTGGATGAAAGATCAAATGCAACAAATACCTGAATCCGAAAGAATGTTTAAATCCCGTAAAATACCGATTCCTCCAGAGGCATTTACCTCTAGCCTTCCAGATAAAGAATAATAAATCCATATCTACACGCATCCAATCAGAATGCCTAACACTGTTAGGCATCTGCAAAAAATCAACGCTCCTATCTTTGATTTTACTTATTTTTTAAAATCAGATTTTTATAAGCTTGATTGACTAAACCCCACCTTAATTTTATCATTCAACTGCTGACCTACATTGTCAGTCGGTTTTGACAGACCGTTTAGCCAAAGCACACTAAAAAGTCTATCTTTTTGGTGGGCGACCCTGCGTGTCCTCCTCTGCGGCGGAACGGGAGGGGGACACCTTTCGGTGTGCTGATCCTTTGGCTATCAGTCTGTCAACCCTCTTTCGTTTCGCCACCATTATTTGACAGTAATCTGGTGGAACTTCTTTCATAGCCAAAGGAGTCATATCCATGACTAAGCATTTTCTATTTTTATTATTTTCTCTAAAACGATTTTCAACTCCATTGTTGCCCTAGGCATCATTAATAAATTTTATTGCTCATTCAATTGTTCTAAAGGACAAGCTTCCTTTATAGGCTTTGTTCTGCCTATTGTTCAGTAAATTAAGCAATATTAAAAACATATCAAATATCACAATAAAAAATCGGGGGAAAATATGAAAATCCAAACTTCACTTTTAGCTATCACACTTACACTTTTAGCATCAGGCTGTAGTCAGAACCATGAACCATCTTCAGGGAGTGAACAAAGTCAGTCCACTGAAACTGCTGCCACAAGCAAAGTAACTCAGTCTATCTATGCACCCTACACCGAAGAAGAAGTAAAGGTCAAACTCCACGATATGGAAATGATTGTGGAAAATGGACACGTATATTTGCCTGCCGAGGTCAAAGAAGCTGAGTCTTATATCAATGGCTGGAATAAATTTCCAGATGTACTCAAAGCCATGATGGAAACTGATCTTAACCCGAACAATACACAGGAAGTTGCTGACATACCCCTTGAAGATGAACAGCAAGCTACAATTAGTGCTAGAGGAAGGATCACTGCCCAAGAATCCCAATCAGCGTTTAATGTGCCGGGTGCGATGGAATATTTTATTGAAATTCAATCAACCAATGAACAACCTTTTACCTTACAAGGTCTAAATATTAACCGTGGTCGCTGTGGATTTAGTACAGGCGATTTTTATAGCAAAATGCCTGTGACTATGAACTACAGTCAAACTGTCAAATATTTACTAAAATGTAAAGGCGATCAAGTCCTTGAAGCTGAACTCATTACTGATCAAGGGAGTTTAAGTATCACATTTTGATCTTAGAACAGTTCCAATAACGAGAGCACTTTTAATGATTAAGTGCTCTTTATTAGAAGCTACTTTTTAATCATAACTATCGTTCAACAAAAGTAAAATCTTTTTCACTTTTTATAAGCGAAGATAGATTAATCACTTCGGTTTGCAAATTTGGTTGTCTGAGAATCTGAGGATAATCAACTTGTTTTATTCTATTCTTTAAAGCCTTCTTTATTGGATCATATGAAAAAGAAAGATCTTCCATATGAGTTGAATATAAGATATCAATCTTGTCGCTATCATTACTATAGTGTGTTGGATTCAATTTATAGTGATAGTAATTTTTGTGCTCTTTCAAATTAAGTAAGTCGTATAAAAATTGGTTAAAACTATTGGGAATTGTTACCTTTTTATGCGCGCGATATTCCATTTCTTTGAAAAAGTTAAAATAGTGCAAGATTAAACTTTGAAAGCTTACGATTAGGGATTTTTCTTTTGGATGTCGTGTTTGAACTTTCGTAGTCTTGTCCGATAAAAATTCAATCATATTGGTGAGTTGTTCTAATTGGAATGGAATATGCTCTAAATTACCTTCACTAAGCTGTCGCCCCAAAATACTGTGCACATCAAGCAAAGAGAAATACATTGCATCATAGAATGAGAGCCCTTTATCTAGTGCAACTTGAAACGTTAATTTTATTTCTGGAATAGTGGCTGTATTCTCATCAATTTCTTCACCATTTAAAATACGCTGTGCTAATTTATTTTTTGGTTGTGCCCATACTTTATTCTGATCTTTTCTCAATGTATCCAACGGTGTCAAAAAATTAATCAATGAATGATAATGAATTAGTGACTCATGCTGAAAAGGTAATCGGGAAAAAGTTGTATGAAACTCTAAACACAGTGGCATTAAGAATTTGAGCGGATCAAATTGCATTCTAAAACTTAAAGCAGCTAAATCATAAATATCTGTAAGTGAGAATGCGCTCTCAAATAATTGATTATATTCTTTATCACCTCTAATAAAGTTCAAAGTTTGAAAGGCTCTGTCTCTAAATTCTTGATTCGAAATAATCTGAAAAAAATCTAAAATGGATGATTTAAAATCAGATCCATATTGAGTATCCCCCCAAAATACAGCCAATAACTCTAACTCAAAAAACTTTTTGGAATCAAATTTCATAAAATTTGCAACAAACTTCATTTCAGGATGTTGTGCTAGAAAATCATTATATAAACTAGATTCTTCTAATTTTTTTTCTAGAGTCTCTTGATTCAATTCATTTTCAACAAACTTTTCTGATTCAATTTTCCTTTCAGAATGATGTGGTAAAAAATTACCAACCGCACCGATCTTTTGAGACATTCTCTCTACGATTAATTGATTTAATTCATTCAAGTCATTTAACTGTTTCTGATAGCGATGCATGAATGCATAACGCTCAAATTCCTGATCAATGAATTGTTTGGTACGAATGAAACATGCCGTTTTAAGAAATTCTATTGAATTTTTTTTCATACTTCCCCGTTTGGAATTACATTCGCTGTTTTTTTTCCAAAGATACGTTGTTAATTTTGGCTTATTCAATCACGGAGTCAAATCTTATGCAATCTAATACATTACAACCACCTACAATCCATCGACTAAAAAAGGTCATTGAAATTACAGGTGTAAGTCGTTCTGTCATATATGAAAAGATAAATGAAAAATCGAAACGTTATGATCCAACGTTTCCAAAACCTATCAAGCTTAGTTTGAACGCTGTAGGTTGGTTTGAGCATGAACTCATTCAATGGCTTGAGCTTAAAGCTGAGCAACGTTTTACCTGCTAACTTTCCAAATCGACTTTCGATTATGAAAATCGATATTACTGAGGAAAAGATGAAATGGATTATTGAAATCATCGTTGTCATATTTTTCAATAATTTAGGATTTTATATTTAATTAATAAGTAATTAATAAGTACTGCTAATCAATATATTCTATTGATAAATAATACATTTAATTAAATTGATTATCATTCATCTTACTTCTCATCTAAACATCAACCAATCGTATTAGCACTCATACCAAGGCTACCCATGCCTTGGTATGGATTCACTCACTTAAAATTTACCTAAAAGAGAATTATATGAACACAGACCTAAATGATTATCCTGACGATAATTATGAAAAATATCAAATTTATGAGATAGATGAAGAAAATATTGTAATTATGGATGATGATGAAGCAAGACATAAAGATAATGTCATTCAACTCATTAAAAAGATGTTAACGTATGGAAACAACCATGTATATGAGTCTCATTCCCAAAAAAAGCAATGGTACAAAATAAATCATAGATCTTTACATAATGCATTAAAAAACATTGATCCAAGATTTATATTTGATGTCAAATACACAAGTGCTGAGAATGACCTATTTCGTAAGATCTGCGTAGAGTGTCTACCTTCACATATTGTAAATGATACATCTACAAACTTTTGGCAACTTGCTCACAATGAACCAATAGCGATCAGTACAACTCATTACAAGTTCAAGGCTCAAATTTTAAACGAGTTCTACCAACGTTTCTTCGAGGCATTATCGAATGATATCGACTATAAAAAAGCAGTGGAACTACGCAAAGAAAAAAGCTTAAATCAGAATAAGAAAGCCAAACGACTAATTAATAAATTAATTAGTAAATTTAGTAAATTACTGGTGATCAGAATTGATTTTTCGATTTATAGAAAATTTGAAATCACACTTGAACTAATGAAAACTTACTTAAGCATTTTCTTAAAAAAACTCCATACACCAAATGATAAAGTACCTCCAATTGTCGGTTATATCTGGAAATTAGAATATGGAATAAAAAAAGGCTATCACTATCATTTTATTTTTTTTATGGATGGGAATATCTATAAAAATCATACTTTCTACGCTGATCTACTTGGTAACTTGTGGAGAAAAATTACTCAAGATAAAGGCACGTATCATAGCTGTAACCACAACAAAGCCGCTTACAAAAAACTTGCCATTGGTATGCTTGTTCATGATGATCAAGAAAAAGTTGACATACTGTTCTCCGTTGTAGATTACATCACTAAAGTTGATCAATTCATCATCGAGAAAACGCTTACCAACTATCGTACGTTTGGGTATAGCACGCGTAAGTTTGAAAAAAGCAAAGCAGGAAGGCCTCGTCAGATCACCGCAGGATCAATATTAGTCTAATTCAAAACATCCCACAGATGCTCTCAACCTTAGAGAGCACAATACCCATATTTGAAAAAAACGAGACCATTATGAACATGTTAATGCAACCTACCAATACGACAGAAAACACCAATTTACCTTATTTTTGTCGGGGTGAGTTTAACCTATCCATTATGCAAAAAGTTTCAGAAATCGTAACCAATCCCTACTATCAGCCTTTCAAGCGAAAAACCAAAAAAAATGCTCAGACCGTTATCCAATACTGTGTGAGTAATAGCCCACATACAGATCATGCTTTTTATTATTTGCAATCTATTTACCCTATCAGTACTCCGCTATTACAACATCCTGCTTTCAAGGTCAGTCAGAGTGTAAAGGCTGTAAATCAGGCATATACAAACTTGGGTTACGTTTCAGATGGACCTATTAATCCAATGCTATTACACAATGAACATTATGTTGAGCAGATAAAACCTATTGTAGATGCATTCGTATATGAATTGAAAAGCCATTCAACCAGTAAAAGTGCAATTGACGATCGTGATAAACGAATTACGTTAATCAAAGAAATACGCAAAGCAAATGTACCTGTGATGAAAAAGCTGTTTAAAACTCAACAACGTTTTAATCTTCATCACTTTATCTATACGTTTAATATGGAGAAATGTGAGTTGCGTGATAAAGAGTTTGTAGAGCAAGGACTTGTGAAACAAATTTCAAATATGATTGAAAAATTTCATGAAAATCATCAATCTAAAATTTTGGCTTTATTTTTTTGCGTACAACGTAATTTATCAAACAATTATGTTTTAAATGTATATTCTGCGACAGATATTGAACATGAACAGCTTTCAATGAAAGATTGCATTCAATTACGAAATGGGAATTATATGATTGTTGCACCAACCTCCAATATTTCGTTAAGTATTCATGAATTCAACTACCCAATGGATCTTCAAGACGCAGACGGCATGAATGAAAAAAAATGGAAAGTTATTTTTGGACAACAAGTTGAAAAATACAACTATATCTATTATGAATCTGAATTCGTATCACCAAAATTCATATATCTAGAGTGTGACAGCAAAAAATAAAGACGAAGGGCTGAATGCCCTTCTTTTATTTTCTTAGATTTCTAAAACAGTTTGATAGGGCTTAAATCCATCCAATACAGCAGCAGCGACCAAATTATTAAATGGTTCACTATTACCATAGCGTCTTAAATCAATACTTTTATAAAATGGGGGACGATTGGGGGATTAAATAAAATGAATAATTATTTATTTTATTTTTATCATAAACTTATTTTTTAAATATGACTCCCTCTTTCCCGCCAAATTAGCTTCCCGTAGCATCCAACGGGGTACTGAAAGGCTTAAACTGCAAAGGTTTAAGCCTTTTTTGTTGCCTACGAAATGACAGGTAATCTATTGCAATCAAGGTATATGTGGAGGTATAAATGGGGGTATATTTTCAATCCTTTATTTTTTACCCCCCCAGAAAAATGAGTAAAAATCTCAAAAATGCCTAACTTTCGACAAAGTTGGGGGTATAAATCTCAACTTACTGTTTTTATCAGCCACACATCATGCCGT
Source organism: Acinetobacter defluvii (assembly GCF_001704615.3). NCBI lineage: Bacteria > Pseudomonadati > Pseudomonadota > Gammaproteobacteria > Moraxellales > Moraxellaceae > Acinetobacter > Acinetobacter defluvii. The sequence continues at coordinate 170,888 of NZ_CP029397.2, read as the reverse complement.
CCACATCAGTCTTTAAAATACAAAACGCCCAATGAAGCTCATTGGGCGTTTGGTTAAATAAAATAGTGTCGACCTATTTGCTATTTTAGAACGAAGTATTCCATTTGATATTAGTGGTCAGATGCACCAGAAATACCAATACCTGTCTGTGAGCGTACAAACTGTGCATCAAATGCTTTACGTTCTGCTTGCGCACGTGGTGAGTTATCAGTAACTGAGAACAACCAGCAGCAGATGAATGCTAATGGCATTGCAAAGATTGCAGGACCGTTAAATGAGTTGATTGGTGTATCAGAAATACCCAAAGTATCTACCCAAACCGCTTTAGATAAGATAATTAATGTCACTGCTGTTACGAGACCAACAACACCACCAATTACTGCACCACGAGTTGTTAAACCTTTCCAGAACATTGAAAGTACAAGCACTGGGAAATTTGCACACGCTGCGACAGAGAATGCTAAACCGACCATAAATGCAACGTTTTGTTTTTCGAACAAAATACCTAAGATCATTGCAAAGATCGCAAGACCTAAAGTTGCGATTTTAGACATACGAAGTTCAGATTCAGGGGTTGTTTGACCTTTTTTCAATACGTTGGCATACAAGTCATGAGAAATTGCAGATGCACCAGACAATGTTAAACCTGCCACTACTGCAAGAATTGTTGCGAATGCTACTGCTGAAATAAAGCCCATGAACAAGTCACCGCCTACTGCGTCAGACAAGTGAACCGCCGCCATGTTATTACCACCAACAAGTTCTAATTTGCCAGTGACTGCCATTTTTGCAACATCAATGAACTGTGGATTGTTTGAAACGAAAAGAATCGCACCAAACCCAATGATGAATGTAAGTAAGTAGAAATACCCAATGAAACCTGTTGCTACCACCACTGACTTACGTGCTTCTTTAGCATCTTTCACTGTAAAGAAACGCATTAGAATATGTGGTAAACCTGCTGTACCGAACATCAATGCTAAACCAAGAGATAAAGCATCTAGTGGATTTTTCGCTAAACTGCCTGGTCCCATGATTTCAGCTGCTTTTTCAAAGCTAACGTCATGTACTTTAGAGAATACTTGGATCGACTGGTTAAACATTTCAGCAAAACTAAAGCCAACAGCTTTCATGACCATAAATGCCATGAATGTTGCACCAGAAAGCAACATGACTGCTTTAATGATCTGTACCCAAGTCGTTGCCAACATACCACCGAAGATTACGTATGCCATCATCAGAAGACCTACGATTACTACAGCAATATTATAGTTCAAACCAAAGAGAAGTTTGATCAGCTGCCCTGCACCGACCATTTGTGCGATCAAATAGAATGCAACAACCACTAAAGAACTGACTGCAGCCAATGTACGGACAGGCTTTTCTTCTAGGCGAAACGACACTACATCAGATAAGTTAAACTTACCTAAGTTACGTAAACGTTCAGCAACCAAGAACAATACGACTGGCCAACCCACCATGAAACCCAGTGAATACAACAAGCCATCAAAGCCTGAACTAAACACCATTGCAGAAATACCCAAGAACGATGCGGCTGACATATAGTCACCTGCGATCGCTAAACCGTTTTGAAAACCTGAGATACCACCACCTGCAGTATAGAAATCAGCAGTATTGGTGGTTTGTTTTGCTGCCCATTTAGTGATGAATAAGGTTAAACCCACAAAAATGGCAAACATGATAATCGCATGCCAGTTAGTAGCTTGTTGTTCTGCAGCACCTAAGTCTGGACCAGCCTGAGCAACAGTAGAAAGCAACGCAGTTGATGCAAGCGCAGCTTTAGCTTTGAAAGAATTCCATTTCTTCATCTTAGTGTAGTCCTTTTTCGTGGGCAATTGCCTCTACTTCACGCATTGCTTCTTCATTTAATTGATCAAGCTTGTTATTGGCAATGTACGAATACACACCACACAGAAGAAAAGATAAAACGATAATACCCAAGCCTAAAGGAATCCCCCAAGTCGTCACACCACCTGGTGACACAGGGGTTAATAGAAACTCTTTGTTATAGCCAACCAAAAGCATAAAACCAACATAAACAAACAACATGATTGCAGTTAACGTCCAGCTTAAATTTCTTTTCTTAGCCACCATTTCTTTGAATTTTGGATTTTGTAGAATCGCCTCTACCTGTCTCTCATCCATAATCTTGCTCCTTGATTTGCCACCAGTCCACTGATTGCAATTTTTAATCATTATTTTGATGAGCTAAAATTAACAATCTTATGGCAAAACGTAACTTAGACTTTGGTCGTTAAATTTTGAACGGAATGAGTATGACTATTCATGGATGCGCTATCATAAGGGCAGATTTTTAAACTGTAGTCGCTATGAATAGTTGGTTGATTATTGGGGTTCTCGCCCTTTACATCATAATTTTATTTGCCTGTGCATTCTTTGGCGAAAAACATGCGAGTCGTTTGAGCACAAGAGGGCGAATGCTTCTCTTTAGTCTAACATTAGGTGTGTATTGTTCTTCTTGGACATTTTATGGCGCAACAGGTGCAGCCGTTCGTGAAGGCATTATTTTCCTTCCGATCTATTTAGGGCCACTCCTTTTTGTCGGTTTAGGCTATGACATTTGGCGACGTTTAGGTCGAGTACGTCAGCACCATGCGATCTCCTCGATTGCTGACTTTGTTGCCGCACGTTATGGCAAAAGCGGTACGTTGGCATCCTTAGTAACTATTCTTGCTGTCATCGCCATTATTCCCTATTTAGCCCTACAGTTACGTGCTATTGCTCTTAGTGCTTCAGTCATGCTGGAACATAATACGCAGGTCATTTCTACCACTACCAATGGTGTCCTCGGCTTAACTGCTGTACTTGCCATTTTAGCCATGATGTTTGGTACACGACAAATCGCCAATACGGAACAACATGGCGGTTTGATGCTCGCTGTAGCATTTGAGTCTTTCGTCAAACTCTTTGCTTTACTCTGTGTTGCTTTCTTTTTTATCTTTGAAAATCCAGCTAATTTAATACAAATTTCTAAAGATGTGACGAAAACTTTCCATGAAGTACAGTTGTTTGGCGTGCCTGAAACATTTTGGATTCAGACCTTACTTGCGGCTTTAGCAATTATTTGTTTACCTCGCCAATTCCACGTTGCAGTGGTTGAGTTACGTGATGAAAAACATATTCGTGGTGCACGGCGTTGGTTTGCAACTTATTTAATTTTAACCATTATTGCAATTATTCCCATTGCCAGTTGGGCCTTACATGCAGCACCTGCTTATTTAAGTATTCCCGATGTTGCTGTGCTTTCGCTGCCTTTAAGTTATGGACAGGATTGGCTGACATTATTGGCATTTTTAGGCGGCTTTTCTGCTTCCACAGGAATGTTATTGGTATCTTCGGTTGCCCTGTCGATCATGCTGAGCAATGACTTAATTATGCCTGCGCTTTGGCGCTTGAATCTGCTTTCGCGTCATGACAAACGCTTACCTCAAGTCCTAAAATTTACACGCCGTATTTGTATTCTTGCGGTCATGTTTTTGGGCTTTTTATTTTTCCATTTTTTTAATGATATTGATCAATTGTCCACTTTTGGTTTACTTGCCTTTAGTGCAGTTGCGCAATTTTCACCTGCTTTGATTGGTGGTTTGTACTGGCGTGGGGGTAGTCGTCAAGGCGTGTATGCAGGCTTGGTGGTTGGCTTTATTTTATGGACATATACTCTGCTTTTGCCGACGGTATTACGTAGTTTACCTACAGAATATAGTCAGTTTGCCCAGCAGTTTTTAATGCATGGACCATTCAATATTCAATGGTTACGTCCTGAGGCATTGTTTGGCTTTGAATCATTTGCCCCACTGACACATGGTGTGACATGGGCATTAGGCTTAAATATTACTCTATATATTTGGGTTTCTCGGATTTACCGTCCATCTGTTGCTGAACAAATTCAGGCAGAAAGTTTCTTCTATTATGAAACTAAACCTTTGCCTGCCCAAAGCACCTCAACTGACATCAGTTATTTAAATCACGATGTAGCACGATTAAAAGTAGGAGATTTGATTGCATTAGCCAAGCGTATTACAGGCGAAGGGCCAACCATTCAGGCTTTTCGCCAATTTTGTATCATGAATAATGTGGTACTGAATGAAAATAGCAGTGCCAATGGCATGTGGTGGCGTTTCACCGAGCAGTACTTAGCAGGTACGATTGGTGCAGCCTCCGCCCGTACCTTGCTTACCACAGCAATGGTCAATAACGGCTTAGCCTTAGGACAAGTTGCCAATATTCTGGATCAAGCCTCACAATGGCAACGCTTCAACCAAAACCTGATCATGACCATGATCGACCACATGACGCAAGGTGTCAGTGTAGTCGATGAAAATATGTGTTTGGTGGCTTGGAATAATCAATATCTAAAACTTTTTGATTATCCAAAAGATTTGGTCTATGTCGGTTGTCCAATTGCCGATTTGATTCGTTATAACGCTGAACGCGGAGAATGTGGTCCAGGCTCAATCGAAGAACATGTACGAAAACGTATTCACTGGATGAAAGTCGGTAGCGCACATGAGTTCGAGCGGATTCGTAAAGATGGTCGTGTGATTCAAATGCGAGGTAATCCAATCGAAGGCGGTGGTTTTGTGACAACCTTTGCCGATATTACGGCATTCCGTGAAAATGAAGCTGTGCTTGAGGCTCGCGTTTCTGACCGTACGCAACAATTGGCAAACGCGCTTGCAGAGCAACAATTGGCACGAGAGCAAGCCGACAAAGCCAATATGTCAAAAAGTCGCTTCATTGCCGCAGCCAGTCATGACTTGTTACAGCCGATGCATGCTGCACGTTTATTCAGTACCGCCCTTGAGCAAAGTGTACAAACAGATGAGGATCGTAAAACATTACAACAACTTGATCGTGCCTTGCATGGTGCTGAAAGTATGCTTTCTGCACTTTTGGACATTGCCCGTTTAGAAGGCGGAACGATTCAACCGAAACGGCAAATTTATCCATTGCATGATTTACTCAGTGACTTGGAACTGCAATTCAAATCCATCGCAGCACAGCGCAATATCAAACTGGTAGTACATGATGCACAGTTTTGGATTGACACGGATCCACAATGGATTCGTCGTATTATTCAAAACTTTGTCAGTAATGCTTTACGTTATACTGCCAAAGGTCGTGTTGTGGTGGGTGTATTACGTTCTGCAGCGCATAGCAAACATATTCGCATTGGGGTCTGGGATACAGGTCCAGGCATTGCAGAAGAACAACGCATTAAACTGTTCCAAGAGTTTGAACGATGTGGACATACGTCACCGTGGGGTGAACAAGGTTTAGGACTTGGCTTAGCCATTGTGCAACGGATGACCAGCTTACTCGGTTATCCTGTTCATGTTTACTCTGAACTCGGAAAAGGCTCATGCTTCATGATCGAAGTACCGATTGTTGATGCGCCCAAAGTGATCGCCACACCTGTACAAGCTGTACCATTGCGTACCAAAGCCTATAAGATTTTATGTTTGGATAATGATGAAACCATTTTAGAAGGTATGAATACCTTACTGACCAAATGGGGCTATCAAGTCTTTAAAGCCACTGAGCCTGAACAAGCTTTAGAGATCATTCAACAGGAAAATATCCAAGTATGGTTAGTCGATCAACATTTAAATGACCATAAAATTGGGCTAGATTTTATTATAGAAAATCGTCAGGAAAATGTACCTGTGGCATTGATTACCGCAGACTCTGACCCTGAACTGCCACAACATTTAAAAGACCTAAATATTGTCTTGTTGAAAAAACCACTAAAACCTGCTTCATTACGTTCATGGCTATCAGGTTTAAAAATCTCAAAATAGCCTTTTTAAACTTTTTGAAAATATGTTTTGATACATTTATAGCGCTTAAAAATAAATTTTTAAGCGCTTTTTTTAAGTGAAATGACCACATTTTTAGCACATTTAGGCAAAAGTGATCAAAAAATTGATGATTTAGGCAACATCTATTGACCAAAAAATTCAACATGCTGTTTTCTATGGCAAATTCAATCAAATTTATTACTATACACTTGTACACTTAGTTACAATTATTCAAATACCTGATTTAAATCAATATAAAACCAATAAAACCACATCTAATACTTTAGTCTTATTCCTATTGCATCTTAGATAAATCATAAATCCTAAATATTGGTTAGATAAATTTGCATTAGGAATGATGCAAACACAAAATTTTATAAATAGGAGTTTTCCATGAATATTTCAGAAGCAGTTCCTCACGGTATTCACCAAACCCAACAATTCCACCGTCAATATGGTGTTAATGCGATATTGCCTGAAATTGACTGGACAGCAGTTTTCCCACAGAGCAAACTTGATGATGCACAGTTACATGCCTTAAATGCGCTCTATCAAACCGCAGTACCTTTAGCACTCAAAGTGTTTGAAGATCTGAAGTTTGATGTATTCTCCCCGATTGCCTATCAACCCCAAGGTTTAGGTTTATTTGACAAGATTGCGCAACAAGAAGAATTACTGATTCAAGAGCTAAAAGATGAATGTAAATCTTTGGATGATGAAACCCGTCATCAAATTTGGAGTATGTTGTTACGTGGCGGTGCCGTACTGGTGTTTAAAGCATGGTTAGGTAAAGTTAAAACTGGTGCAGATGTACTTGATCTTACGCAGTTCGATGAATTATCTGATTTGCTTTTTGTGAAAACCTCACCAACTACATTGGCACAGCGTTTAAATGTTGATACCCATGCAGCTTATGACCATGTGTTTTTAATGTATGGCGATGATATTTTCCTTGATCGTTTTAATAGTCTAGAAACGGCTGCGCTTTTTGTAGACCTTGAAGTTTATGATGCTGCTTTCCTAAGCCTACGTGATGACCGTGTGGCAGAGTATTTAAAATCTAAAGGTTATGTAACCCAAGAACAAATAGAAGATTTAAAATGTGCACTCAATCCATTGGGTTGCCCAGATTTAGTGTCTAAACAAGATTGCTTAGCTTAAAGTTAATATATTTTTGCCATGAGGTGAAATTCAAAATGCTCAATACTGATTGGGCATTTTCTATTTAATCTTTTCAATAAAATCTAAAATCAATGCTGAAACTTGATCCGCATGAACATTTGCCAAATCATGCTGTCCTTCTTCAACCACAAATAATGCAGCATTTGGCATTTTTTGTTGTAAATATTGACCTACAGCAACAGGACTAATCGGATCGCTGTTTCCCCAAATCAATAATACCGGACATTGAATATGGTTAAGTTGTTCAGTCAAATCTGAACGATGTGCTACAAACCATTCTGGTACAGTAAAACTCAGTTGGTAATCCTCTCGCCAATCTGCTACAGCAAAAGAACTTAAATCAATACCACCTGATGTCACCACCAATACCAAAGCTTGAACCAAATCAGGTTTTTGTAAAGCAGCTTGCACAGCAAAAATCCCGCCCATTGACTGTGCAACGAGAACACTAGGCTGCTGAATGTGTTTCAGTACATATGCTTGTAAATCTTCAAAGCTTTGTATTTCTGCATGATCAGGATGACCACCAAAACTCGGATAAGCAAGAACTGATTTTTTTAAATGGTTGGGTAAAAGCTGCTTCACAGGTTGCCAAAAATCTGTACTTCCCGAAGCACCGGGTAAAAATATCAGATTCATTTTAACGCATCATTTTTTAATTTAGCTTTCTGATAAGCAGGACGTTGCTGTATGCGAGCGATATATTTTTGAAGCTGTGGATATTGCCCCTTGACTCGTTCCTGTAAAGCCATAAGTGGAAAACTCATTTGAATATCAGCAAAAGAGAATTCACCTGCAAAATAATCATGATGCTTTAAATAATTCTCTAAAAACGCAATATGGTCCGTCAGTCGAGGCTGAATAAACCCACCTTTCACCCCGTTGACAATTTGTTTTGCCATAGGTCGGATCAAAAATGGCACATGCTTTGGCACATTATTCATTACCAAACTAAATACCAGTAATGGCATCAAAGAACCTTCTGCATAGTGCATCCAATAACTGTATTGCAAACTATCGGCTGAATCAGATGGCTTGAATTTATTTTTCAGATCATAGGTTGCTTGTAAATATTCTAAAATTACCGCCGACTCTGCAATCACCAAATCAGCATCTGTCAAAATCGGTGCTTTACCTAAAGGATGAATATTTTTGAGCTCTGGTGGTGCTGCAAAAGTTGGTAGTCGTTTGTAGTATTGGATTTGATAATCAAGCCCAAGTTCCTCTAGCGCCCAAAGAATACGAATCGAGCGTGATTGTTGCAAATGATGGAGTGTAATCATTGTTATTGCCTATATTTTTTATACTTTGACTATCACGGATTCACATGACAAAAAGACACCTTGTATCGTAACAAGGTGTCATTATATATCTCAGCCACCGCACGATAGGTTTAAATAATCGAGGTATTGATCTCAACACTACGTAATAAGGTTTTAGTCACAGGGGTTTTTTGGCAAATATCTAGAACTTTTTGCTTTAACTCATCCGAAAGTTCTTGTTCAAAAGATAAACGGCGCTCAATCCACTCTTTACCTTCTTTATTGGCATTAAAATCTGCTTCAACACGAAATGCACCAAAATCAATCTCTTTATGCTGTGCATACATGCGTAACGTAATCATCGTGCATGAAATCAAACCTGAACAAATGAAGTCATATGGCGCTAAACCTTTATCTTGTCCACCAAAAGACTCTGGCTTATCTGTAATCAGTTGATGTTTACCACTGGTCACTTCCCCTGACCATGCTTCAGGAAAAGTTTGTACTGTTGCATTTGCGATAATTGCCATTGTTATTCTCCAGACAGATTTTAAATATTTTTTAGGGTTATAGCTTTTAAAACTCAGCGCACTTTGGCACTGAGTTCATGTCAAAAACGTAATTCTTATTTTGAAGGACGCATTTTATCTGGGAATGCAGGTGCTTCTAAACGTGGACCTTCATAATCAGGAATAGAGCCAAAACGCGGATCTTGGTTGATCCATTGTTCACGTGCAATTTTTAATTCCTCTTGTGTACGTCCAACCAAATTCCACCACAATAAAATCGGTGACTCAAATGGCTCGCCTCCCAACAGTAACAAACGACTACCTGCATGCAACTGTACTTCAATATCATTTAAGCCGGGCTCTAGCACCACCATATTGTCATCGGTCAGCTCATGCCCATTGATGGTTGCTGTTCCTTCTAAAGCTAAGAAACCATATTCAAACTTGGGATTTAACGGAATACGTGTGGTCGTTGATTCGTGGGCGGTTAAGTCCACTCCTAAAAGCTCGCTATGTACTTTCACTGGAGAAGTGGTCTCTAGATATTCACCGACCAACACGGTAAATTCAACACCCTCTCGTGTTACTACAGGTAACTCTGGATAATGATCAAACTGCGGTGCCATATTAAGTTTATCATCAGGCAAAGCAATCCACAGTTGTGCAGCATGCATTTTAGTTTCTGACTCAGGCGCAACTTCTGTATGCGAAATTCCATAACCTGCGGTCATTAAGTTGACTTGTTTCGGACGAATTAGCTGCTTTGAGCCGATACTGTCGGTATGCATCATGGTACCTTCAATCATCCAGGTAAATGTCTGCAAACCGATATGTGGATGCGGTCCAACATCTAATCCATCACCTTGTGGGAAGCTGACTGGACCTGCATGATCCAAAAAGCACCACGCACCAATCATGCGCTTGTGACGACTCGGTAATGCACGTTTAATGACGGTGCCTTTGCCGATCTCTGCAGAACGAATTTCGAAGTCTTGAATAAATTTATTCACATATTTTTCGCAATCGTCTGAATTTGAAATCTCGGTATAATTGGTATTGGTCATATTTTTATCCTAAATTACTACTACACAAAATCTTCATGGCGATGCCGATAGGTTACATTGTAGTCACTTTTAAATGCTTGACCTAGACTACAATTAATACGCTGAATATCAAGGATAGGACAATAGTAGAATTGTTTTTGTTGTAAATTTTCTTTTAAAGTTGATGCAGCTGCGCAATATTTGCACAGGCAAATACTTAAAATAGGGATTAGAGATATAGCTTTCTATTACAGCATGCGGTCTTGTATTTTAGTTTTTTTGCATACGCTTTTGCTCGACCAAAAGTAACTGCGCAATATCTGTAGGATTCTGCGGTAGACGCAAACACATTTGACAGCCGAGTTCATGACTATTTTTTTGTATCACTAAAATTTCCGATAATACCTCTATCGGACGACCAATCTCAAAATCAGTTTTAATTAAACTTTCTCCAAACTTTTGAGCATAATTTGGTTCTAATTCTGCGATTTTAATCTCATTTAACAACACTTGAATGTGATATTTTTCTTGAGAGGTTTCAGGTAAACGTTGTAAACGGACTTTTTTATATATGGGTTGCATGGTCGGTTTTAACATCAGTTCCGTGATAATTTTACGCTGCATCGCATGAGTTAATTTCAGCATATAATCAAAGCTATCCAAATCTTCTAGCAATAAAGGATGATCACGGAAAAACATATCACGTTCAAACTGATAACGTTGCCAACGCCGCTCATCTAGCTGCTGTATTATAAAAAAACCAAGTACAACGACGATGACTACCAAAACTAAAAAAAGCATGTATCCATTCACCTAAAACCAATCAACCGACAAAAATAAGGAGCCAACGCTCCTTACTCTACATCATTATTTTTACGGTCTTAAATCCCATATTTGATACGATACGCTTCCATCTTTGCCAAAGCTTCTTTTTCGCCTTTAGCATCTAAGTAATCCATCAAATCTTTCATAGTAATTAAAGCATGTACAGGGATTTCAAGCTCTTTTTGTACTTCTTGAATTGCAGAAAGTTGACCTTGACCTTTTTCTTGACGATCTAAAGCCACCAAAACACCAGCAATTGTCGCACCAGCATTTTTCAAGATAGTGACAACTTCACGAATCGCAGTACCCGCAGTGATTACATCATCAATAATCCACACTTTTTTGCCTTCAACTGCTGCACCAACCAGCACACCACCTTCCCCATGATCTTTGGCTTCTTTACGGTTAAAGCCCCAAGGTACACTGATCGCATGATTTTGTGATAATGCCACAGCGGTTGCTGCAACAAATGGAATACCTTTATATGCGGGACCAAAAATCACCTCAACATTGTTACATTGTGTGAGTTTATCTGCATAACCTTGCGCTAACAGCGATAATGCTTCACCGTCATTGAGTAAACCTGCATTAAAAAAATAAGGGCTCACACGACCTGATTTTAAAGTAAACTCACCAAATTTAAGCACACCACGTGATAATGCAAGTTCGATAAAAGTTTGTGGGTTAAACTGAGCTGGCGTTGACATGAGGTGCTCCAAATATTCTGTAATAGAGGTAAGACTTGCGCATGATACCAAAGAGTAGCTATCCAAGTGATCAAAAAATTTTACGTGTTGTCTCCATTAACGTAAATGGTTTACGAGCTTCAGTCACCAAAGGTCTACTTGAATGGATGGAACAATCCGATGCAGATGTGATCTGTATGCAAGAAAGCCGTATTACCCATGCACAATGGACTGAAAAATTTCGCCCTGAAGGTTGGTATACCCATTTATTTCCAGCAGAACGTGCCGGCTATGCTGGCACTGCGATCTATAGCCGCCTACCTTTTGTTTCCATTACAGATGGTTTGGGATTTGAATTAGCCGATTCTCAAGGTCGCTTTATCAGTGCTGAGTTTAATTTAGGTCTGGCACATAATGTACATATTTGTTCATTATATCTACCTTCTGGTTCTTCAGGTGAAGAGGCACAAACGCGTAAAGACCATTTCTTAGAACAATATAAAGCCATTTTAAAACAATGGCGTGATGACAATAAATCTGTCATCGTTTGTGGTGACTACAATATCGTACATAAACGTATTGATATTAAAAACTGGTCAGGTAACCAAAAGTCTTCGGGTTGTTTACCTCATGAGCGTGCTTGGCTTGATCATATTTATGATGAATTGGGTTATGTTGATACTTTCCGTGAAGTGCGTAAAGAAGCAGAACTTTACTCGTGGTGGTCAAACCGTGGACAAGCACGTGCTAAAAATGTCGGTTGGCGGATTGACTATCATGCTTGCTCACCAGACTGGAAAGAACGTACTGTCAATGCATGGGTTTACAAAGATACATGGTTTAGCGACCATGCACCTGTGATTATTGACTATAAGCTTTAGGCTAAATAAAAACACAAATAATTTAAGTGAACGATCGTTCACTTAATATATGCAAATATCGTACATGAGATGTCGTGTTATCGTATTTTTTATTTTACCCAATAAGCGCATTATTGTCTTACGGCACAGGGACATTGTCAGGATGACAGCAAAGGGATAGGACGCCGTAGGACGGAAAGAAAATATTTACGTAAGTTTATATTTTTAATGGATTTGACATTGGACGTTGTATTGAGACCCGCATAGTCAGGATGATTAGATGCGGGTTTTCTCTTTTTTAAACCAATTATTTATTATTCTCAAGTTTTTTCGTTGTTGATCTTTATTCAGTTTTCTTTAATTATTGTTTATATTGCTTAATATAAACAATCAATCTTTCAATTTTATGACAATCTTTCTTTTCAATTTGTAAATTTTATAGCAGTTCAATCCTACTGCCTTTTTTGTTAAGCTAAAACTGTGTATTTAAAAGTGGAAAGGAGAAGGCACGCTATGCTGAAAATTTATGGAATTAAAAATTGTAATTCAATGAAAAAATCATTTGATCTATTGAATGAATTGGCTTTACCCTTTGAATTTCATGATTATAAAAAACAAGGCATTGCTGCAGAAACAGTAAAAGTTTGGTTAGATCATTTGGGACAAGATATCGTACTGAATAAAAAAGGGACGACTTGGAAAAAACTATCCGAACAAGAACAACAAGATGCTCTGTCTAATCAAGATAATCTAATTCAAGCTTTAGTCACTCATACCAGTATGATCAAACGTCCTATTATTGAAAAAGATGGTGCATATGTCGTAGGTTTTGATGAGAATCAAATCCGTAACTTGAAATAACTCATCCGCAACACATGGGTTTGATGAATAGGGACTCATGCAAAACTTTCTATCTGATATCATTGAGTTTCAGGTGTTAAGCATCCGAATGTACTTCAAAAAATATGACTGTCTTTTATCCACTATATCAATATCACAAGATATTGAAAATTTAGTAAATTTATTTTATCTGTTTTTAATTTTTGTATTGTTAGATTTGAGTAGCATACAATTTAGAACACTACCTAAAGATTTACTCATAAAAAACTCGATATAATCTATCGAGTTTTTTCAATTAACTGGCTATATAGGATTAGTTAGCACGAATCCAAGTTTGATTACGACCTAAAGCAGCAACCCCCATATAACCACGAAGGTTGAGTTTATTTCCTGCAAGCTCGCCTTTTAATTTGTAGGTTTTGCCATTTTTCGGATCTAGAATCGTACCGCCTTCATATTTACCATTAACATTTTTTAAGCCATAAACAATCGTTACACCTTTCAATGATTTATTATGGTATTTCCCCTCACATTTAGTACAAGCATTTTCTTCACCTGGTGTTAAAACACTTTGAATACTTGCTGAAAGTGTACCATTCTTCTGCTCAGTAAATTTCACCACAGCTTTTGCTTGCTTGGTTTCATCATCAATGGTTTTCCATACTGTACCATTAAGTGGGTCTGCGGCATTGGCGAATGCTGTTGCTGTAAGCAATCCAACCATGAGTGCAATTTTTTTCATTTTTTTGATTTCCCTAGTCATAATTGACATATGATAGTATTCAAAAATTGCAACAAATATGCAATTTTTCAATGTGACTATTTAGTGTAGCCTTGTAAATAATGTTGATTAATCAACCTATAAAAATAGTAAAAAGCAAACAAAATGGAAAAAGCATGAAGATTCACCCATTAATGAAACAATTCGTTACTGAAGCAGTTTTAAAAACTAGCTTTAAAATGCCAAGTCGTTTAAATCTTCCACCCACTGCATTACGTTTCGCAATTGAGCAACTTACACGTGTTTTTCCACAACCCAAACATGTTGAGTTTAGAACACTACGCATTGCAGGAATTCATGCTGAAGAGATCAAACCTCAACATCAAACCACGCAAATGATTTTACATATTCACGGTGGTGCTTTTTTTGTAGGCTCATTAAAAACGCATCGTGCTTTTTTATCTGAAATCGCTGTTCGTACACAAATGCAAGTGCTACATGTCGATTATCCTTTAGCACCTGAACACCCTTATCCTGAAGCAAGTGACGCTATTTATGATATTTATCAAATGCTGATTGACCAAGGGGTACAGCCCAAAGATATTATTGTGTCAGGTGATTCCTGTGGAGCAAATCTAGCTTTGGCTTTGGCGCTTAAATTAAAAAAAGAAGACCCTAAACGCATGCCAAGTGGTTTGATTTTAATGTCACCTTTTTTAGATTTAACCTTGACCAGTGAGTCTTTACGTTATAATCAAAAACATGATGCTCTACTGTCTGTAGAAGCACTTGAGGCAGGTATTAACTATTATGTACCTAAGGGTATAAATGCAGCCATGCCTGAAATTTCACCTATTTTTGATGATCTTGAGGGTTTACCACCAACTTTAGTGCAAGTGGGTTCAAAAGAAATCTTAATGGATGATGCTATTCGTTTTGAGAAGAAAGCCAAAAAAGCGGATGTAGAGGTTAGCTATAAACTCTACACAGGCATGTGGCATAATTTCCAAATGTTTAGTCCTTGGTTTGATGAAGCTAAAAAAGCATTGGCTGATATTGCGGAGTTCGCACACAAACTGGATCAAAGTTAAAATCCTTTTTGATGAATAATCAGCATCTTATTGCTGATTATTCAAAATCAGAATAAAGTAAGTATCAAGTTAATACCAAATAATGCAAATTTCATCACATTTATATCCAAATCATCTAGTTTAAAAATTCATTTCGTTTATAATTTAAGTTCTTAGTTTTTTACATGTAAGGCAAGTGTTAGAACAATAAAAGTATACAATCCATTCTAATTAAATCAGTTTTAATAAATTGATATGAAAAATTTTCATGCACTCATGGCATATGAAGATTATGCTTCACTTCCTACATATCATTATATTCCTTTAATTTTTTTATAAGAGACTCAAAATAATATTTATGACTAATTTATCTAAAACGATACTGAACTATATCCAATCTACAATAATTATGCGTTGGACAAATATTCAAAAATGTATCTTAGTTTTAGTTTTAGCTATTCTTATGCATTTACTTTGGATCGTATGGAAGCTTTATATCATTATAACTCCTGATATTTGGCAATGGGTAAATCTACCTTTAATTAAAAAGCAACTTCAAGTTAATATTATTTCTATCATTTGTTTAATCATACTGATTTGTATTAGTATTTTTAACTTTAAAAAAGATTGGGTAAATTATTATTTTAGCTATTTTATCATTACAACCTTTATTCTTATTTTAATTTTAGATGGTTACTTTGTGGGGATTTATAGTCCTGCCACTATTTTTACCAGTGTTTGTGTCACAGGTATTGGTTTAGTTTTATTTAGTAAGAAAATTATTTATTTTAACCTTATTATAGCCACCTCCATTTTCTCCGTATTAATTTATCTTACTACACAAAATACTATTTCTTATGCCCCTATTTTTAGCTCAAAGCTATTAAGCAATACTCTCTATCACAACTACTTCTGGGTTTATAGTATGATTTATTTCATTATCCCAGTCTTATTTGCTGGTTTATTATTTTTTGAGTTGCTTTTATATCAATGGCGTTATCGTGAATCATTATTCGAAAAAATCAGTCAAATTGATCCTTTAACCGAATTATATAATCGTCGTTTTTTTAATGAAAAAATTAATGAACTCAAGGAACAACAAACATCTTATATTATTATTATATTAGATCTCGATCACTTTAAAACAATTAATGACTCCTATGGGCATCATACAGGGGATGCTGCACTCATACAGATCGCCAAAACCTTATCACGAACTGTACGTAAAACAGATATTGTCGCGCGGTATGGAGGGGAAGAATTTATTTTATTATTATCCCATATTACAATTCATCAAGCCTTAGAAATTGCAGAAAAATGCCGCAAAACCATAGCGGATGAGCCATTAAAATTAAATAATGAGCAAAGTATTCACATTACTGCAAGCTTCGGAGTAGGAATGAGTACAACTGATTCAACTCTTGATCAAGCTCTTAGGTTTGCTGACCAAGCTTTGTATCATGCGAAGCAATCGGGACGTAATCAGGTACAATTATTTGATGGAACCACTTTTCAGAAATTCCACCCTAAGACTATTTATTAAACAAAACTACTCCACTTATTTAGCCCTAGTATCTGTATTTAAAAATGGATAATCTGTATATCCTTCAGCCACTTGTGTGCCGATCATATTTTCCAGTACCAACGCATTTAAAGGTAAGTTTTGAACTAATCGCGCATACAGATCTGGGTTAGCAATATAAGCCTTACCAAAAGATACCGCATCTGCTTTGCCCGACGCCAATAAATCAATCGCATCAGCACGGCTGAGTTTCATATTGGCAATGTACGGTATACCGCCAGAACGCTGTTTCATATAATGACTAATACTATCATCGGCTAAATATTCACGTGTGAAAAAGAAAGCAATCTTACGTTGTCCTAATTGCTGCATCACATAGCCAAATGTTTCACGTGGATCAGCATCGCCCATGTCATGTTCATCACCCCGTGGTGCTAAATGGACTCCCACACGACCAGCACCCCATACTTCAATCAAAACGTCCATGACTTCAAGTAATAAACGGGCACGATTTTCTACAGAGCCCCCATATTCATCTTGACGTTGATTGGTTGAACTTTGCAGGAATTGATCAATCAAATAGCCATTGGCAGCATGCAATTCCACACCGTCAAACCCTGCAGCTTTGGCTTTGATTGCGGCTTGTCTAAATTGTTCAACAATGGCTTTAATTTCAAAAATTTCTAAAGGACGTGGTACAACATAATCACGTTTGGGACGCAATAAACTCACTTGTCCAGCTTGCTGTACTGCACTAGCCGATACTGGAGTTTCACCATTGAGTAAATCAGGATGCGATACACGCCCGACATGCCAAAGTTGTGCAACGATTAAACCACCTTGGTCATGTACTGCTTGAGTCACTTGTTTCCAGCCTTCGACTTGAGCATCACTAAACAATCCTGGGGTATTACGATAACCGTTCGCTTCTTCAGCAATCACAGTCGCTTCGGAAATGATTAAGCCTGCACTAGCACGTTGTGCGTAATATTCTGCCATCATCGCTGTAGGTACACGATCTGCGGTTGCACGACTACGAGTCAGGGGTGCCATGATGACACGATTTTTGAGATGTAAATCACCTAGAACAAGGGGAGAATTGAGTTCAGCCATAATTGCCTCATGACTCACTTCTGTCTTCACGAAGAAGTTAAAGTGAGTGATTTAAATAGTCAATATATTGTTGAATTAAAGCTTCATTTCGAGAAAAATAAGACCATTGCCCATATTTTTCCGCTTGAATTAAACCTGCTTGTTGTAAAACAGATAAATGATTTGACATGGTCGATTGGGAAACATTACCAAGTTTTTCGATATTTCCTGCACATACACCACGGGCAAAGCCTCCGCACTGCTCTTCTGACAAATATTTCTGTGGTGCTTTCAACCATTGCAATATTTGTCGGCGAGTCGGATTAGCCAATGCTTTAGAAATTAAATCAATATCCATACTTACAACTCATTAGACATATTTAATTCAAAGCAAAGCTTAATTCAGCATCTTCAAAAACAATATATCGTATTTTTTCGATTTTAATATCGTATTTTTTAGATATATTGTAAAAAATGATCAAGCCTTTGCTTTGATTAAATTTTTAAGTTAAAGCCCTTGCTTCAAGCTTGCCTCAATAAACTTATCCAAATCACCATCAAGTACTGCACCTGTGTTGGAATTTTCGACACCTGTGCGTAAGTCTTTGATCCGTGAATCATCGAGCACGTATGAGCGAATCTGACTGCCCCAGCCAATATCAGACTTAGAGTCTTCCAGCGCTTGCGCTGCTTCGTTACGTTTGCTCATTTCCAACTCATACAGTTTTGCACGAAGTTGTTTCCACGCATGGTCACGGTTAGCATGTTGTGAACGCTGGTTCTGGCATGCGACCACAATCCCCGTTGGCGCATGAGTTAAGCGTACCGCAGAGTCAGTTTTGTTAATGTGCTGACCGCCCGCACCTGACGCACGATACGTATCGGTACGTACATCGGCTGGGTTAATATCAATTTCAATATTATCATCGACTTCAGGTGACACGAATACTGCTGAGAATGAGGTATGACGGCGATTACCAGAGTCAAAGGGTGACTTACGTACTAAACGATGTACACCTGATTCGGTACGTAACCAACCATAAGCATATTCACCTTCTACACGAATTGTTGCAGACTTAATCCCTGCCACATCACCGTCTGATTCTTCCATCAATTCTGCTTTGAAACCATGACGTTCGATCCAACGCATATACATACGTAACAACATTGATGCCCAATCTTGTGCTTCTGTCCCCCCCGAACCCGCTTGAATTTCCACATAACATGGGTTTGGGTCCATCGGGTTGCTAAACATACGGCGGAATTCAAGTTTAGCTAACTCTTCCTCCGCTGAATCAAGCTCTGATTGAACATCCACAAGCAAACTTTCATCATCTGCTTCAACAGCCAAGTCCAACATCGCTTTGGCATCTTCAAGCTGGTTCGCTAAACCTTCCAAAACGTCAATCACGTTTTCGAGTTCGCCCTTTTCTTTTGCCATGGCTTGTGCACGGTTTTGATCATTCCAAATCGCAGGGTCTTCTAACTCACGGAGAACCTCTTCTAAACGCTCTTTCTTTAGATCGTAGTCAAAGATACCCCCGTAGTGTTAGACCACGGTCATTTAAGTCTTTTAATTGGTTTAGAAATGGATTTATTTCCACGTGCCTTATCCTATGTATCACAGTTTATTTGAGGGCATTCTACCACAGAGCTTATAGACTTGAGTAAGTGCTTTTATGGGTGCAATTTTTGACTACTTGCATGTTTTTAATCGTAACTTGTACATTTCATTCAAGAACCATAATGCTTAATTTCAATTAAAGTCTGAGGCTACTTCATGCCAGTGTAACTATCATTTTCAAGATTAAGTTTTTTAAAGTAACAAAGTTTGGGTCTGTCAAAATGCTTTTCTGTTACATTTTTTGTTTATTTATAAAGCAATTTTTAAGTTTCTACATACTCTCTACATAATTTTAATAAAACAGAACATATTTTTTAAATTTAAAAAATCAATAACTTATAATTAAAAAATTACATAACATTACTAATATTACAGTTCTATTACTTTACAGTGATTGACGAGATTTTAATTTTCCTTAGACTGAAGTTGTAACAAAAGATTTAAAACGATGAAACTATATTTCTTTCAGAGGGGAGAAGAATCCATGAAAAAATTAGCAATCGCTTCAGCAATCGCACTTTCAGCGATCGCAGTTTCAGGCACTGCAAATGCTTATCAAGCAGAAGTAGGCGGTTCTTATACTTATACTGATTGGGATGATTTTGATGCAACACATCAATTCGGTGTAGATGGAACTTATTACTTCAACCCAGTACAAACACGTAATGCACCTTTAAATGAAGCAGCATTCCTTGACCGTGCAAGTAATGTAAAAGCACATGTGAATTATGCTGACAATGATGGTGTTAAAGATTCACAATATGGCGCAGGGGTTGAATACTTCGTTCCTGGTAGTGACTTCTACTTAAGTGGTAATGTTGGTCGTGATGAACTTGAAGTAGATAATACGAACATTGATTCAAAAATTACAACTTATGGCGCTGAAGTTGGTTATTTACCTGCACCAGGTTTATTACTTGCAGTAGGTTTAACCGGCTATGATGCTAAAGATGGTGATGATGGTGTAGACCCAACTGTACGTGCAAAATATGTCACTCAAGTCGGTCAGTATGATGCGAACTTTGAAGCATATGGTGCATTTGGCGACTTAGATGAATATAAAGTACGTGGTGACTTATATTTAGACAAAACTTTAAGTGTTGGTGCTGACTACTACAACAATGACCTCACTGAGCGCGATGAGTTTGGTATTTCTGCGAAGAAATTCTTAAATCAAAATGTCAGTGTTGAAGGTCGTGTAGGCTTCGGTGATGACTACAATACTTATGGCGTACGTGCAGGCTATCGTTTCTAAGATTAAATAAACTTAGCAAAACAAAAACCGCTCAACTTTGAGCGGTTTTTTATGGAAAATGAAAAATAATTTACTGTTGTAAATGCAACATTCGCAATTGCACACTGACATTGCCATTGAACTGATTTTTATCCAACTCATATACCAAATGCACATAAGTTTTTGCAGGATCAAAGTCAAACTGATCTACAGCATTAAATGCAATCGCATCCACAGATTGTCCATTTTCCAGTGCCAATTTCAGTTTTAAATGTACGTCTTTGAGCCAACGATGTTCCAACACCCGAAACCGTCCCTCAAACACAGGTGCAGGGAATTTTTGCCCCCAAGGTCCTAAATTTTCAATGATATTCACGGTCGTCAGTCGAATATCATCTAATGGCAATTCACCATCAGTCCATAACGTTGCTTGAAATAACTCATCTTCAGATTGAGCAATCAGCTCAGTAAAAACCCGTTTAAACTCTTGAAAATGCTGTTTTTTAATGGTTAAGCCTGCCGCTGCTGCATGTCCTCCAAAAAAACTGACCAAATGCGGAGATTTTTCTGCAACTTTTTCAATACAATCACGAATATGCACTCCTTCGATGGAACGGGCTGAACCTTTGATATGAATACCATCGTTATCCGCAGCAAAGACAATACTGGGACGATGAAACTGCTCTTTTAAACGTCCAGCCACAATTCCAATGACGCCCTGATGCCAATTTTCATCAAACATGACCAAAGCTGCGGGTAAATTGTTCTGATCAAATTGTAATTTGTCCATCTCAAGCAAAGCATCTTGCTTCATTTGTGATTCGACCTGACGACGTTCTAAATTTAAATCATTGAGTTGGCGTGCCAAAGCATAAGCTTTTTGTGCATCGGTTGCCAATAAACACTCTATTCCGATGTCCATCGTATCCATGCGTCCTGCCGCATTGATGCGAGGACCCAGCACAAAGCCCAAATCAGAGGCTTTCAATTCAGCAGGATTACGCCCTGCGATATCAAGTAATGCACTGATGCCGACTCGACATTGATTTTGCTGAATGCGTTTTAAACCTGCATCAACTAAAATACGGTTGTTATAATCTAAACTTGCCACATCGGCATAAGTTCCCAATGCGACTAAGTCTAAATACTGTGTCATTTTTGCAGTCGACTTACCTTGTTGAGCACGATAACTGCTTAAATTTGCAAGTAAATAGAATGCAACCCCGACCCCAGCCAGCGCTTTACTTGGAAATTCACAACCTAATTGATTTGGATTAACGACTGCTTCTGCTTCAGGTGTTGCTTTGGTGGTTAAATGGTGATCGGTAATAATCACTTGCATACCGTGTTGTTGTGCTTGATCAACCCCTGCATGACTAGAGATTCCATTATCTACAGTAATGAGCAAATCTGGGGTATAGCTTACAAATGCTAAATCAGCAATTGCAGGTGTTAAGCCATAACCATATTTAAAACGATCAGGTACGAGATAATGCACATCTGCCCCCATTTCAGTGAGGGCAAGCACCATTAAAGCAGTACTGGTTGCACCATCGGCATCATAGTCACCGACGATCACAATTTTTTTATTTTCATCAATACATTGATCAATGATCTCTATCGCTCGTTGCAACCCTTTCAATGTCGGTGCAAGTAAATATTTAAGTTTTAAATCGAGTTCCTGCTCAGACTGTACGCCACGTCTTGCTAAAATTTCCGCTGCAAAATGAGGTAATTTTGGAAAAATACGAGGAGAGCTTAATAATGGTCTTTGTCGAATTGTAATTTTATTCACTGCATTCACATATCATTTCAATTATACGAGATTATAAAGAGTTCTATTTTCATTCAGCAAGCTCAGGATTTTTATAGATAACCAAATAGCGAAATATATGAATTATTTTTCCTTTAGATATTAAATAATTCAGATATTTACAGTAAAGTAGCAACAAATTTATTCAAAATAATCAATCAAAATTTTATGACGGGGACGCTATGAAAAAAATTCTTTTGGCATTAGGACTATGCAGCTTGCAATATGCACATGCTCTACCTACTACATTGACTGAAGAAGTCTATTTAAAATCATTTGTTTGTGGTGGCGACAGTTGCTATTTATCTATGGACATTGCCAAAGTTGATAATATCCAACTTTCTACTTTTTGTGGTGATCGTAAATACTGTAGCCAATACTATTCAGCTTATGAAAAGATGATGAAAAATGTTGCGGAAGATGAATATCAGGAATATGAATTAAATGGACGTAAAGCACGTGTCACGCTTAAATTGGTAGATAATCCTTATTCAGGACAAAAAATTTATGAAACTCAAAGCATAGTCTATTTAAAAGATTAAAATCCAAAAATAAAAAAAAGAGATCATCACAGATCTCTTTTTTATGAGCGCATAGAATTTCTATGAAATATTCATTTTAATCATATATTCAAGGCATTAAGCGTTGTATTTGCCAAGCTGAATCAATTTTTTCATAAGTCAAACGATCATGTAAACGATTTGGACGACCTTGCCAAAATTCATAGTAATGAGGTTCTAAACGATACCCCCCCCAAAACGCTGGCTTGTTCAACTCTGTTTGTTGCTCAACGCGAGCATATAACTCCTGAAAACGTTGTTGAAGTAATTCACGACTTTCAATCACCCCACTTTGCGGAGTACTAATATGCGCTGCGATTTGACTATCACGTGGACGTTTATGGTAATAATCTGTTGACTCTTCTACAGAAATTTTGGTGACATGTCCTGAAACACGTACCTGACGCTCTAATGCTGACCAATAAAATAAAATTTCAGCATAAGGATTAACCGCTAAATCTAAACCCTTTTGGCTATCATAGTTAGTATAAAAATCATAGCCTGCTTCAGTTGCACCACGTAATAACACAGTGCGTACATGCGGTCGCCCTTGGGCATCTGCTGTCGCCAAAGACATGGTATAAGGTTCATGTAATTTCGTTGTTAAAGCCAGATTGAACCAATTTAAAAATTGCTCATGTGGATTGAGATCCACCTGATCTTCATGGAGTTCACCTTTTTCATAAGATAGACGTAGCTCACTTAAATCTTTAATTACATCACTCATGAACCTTCCCCTTACAGATTAAGCGTTGGCATTTTGACGAACTTGATCTGCCAAATGATTTGCAAGATCAGTCACTTCTTGTTGATTATCACCTTCAACCATAACACGAATCACAGGCTCTGTACCTGATTTACGAATCAAAATTCGACCACGCCCTTTGAGTTGCGTTTCTGCTTTGTCAAACTCCACCACCAATGCAGGCACTGCAAATGGATCGTACATTTCTTCTAAACGTACATTCACCAACACATTCGGCAGAAGTTTAAAGTCAGTGATTAACTCATCCAGTGCTTTATCTTGTTCAACCATCACGGTCAATACTTGCAAGGCTGCAATGATCGCATCACCTGTTGTACTTTTATCTAAAGTCAAAATATGACCTGAAGGCTCACCACCGATCACCCAATGATTATCTTCAAGGGCTTGTAATACATAACGGTCGCCAACTTTAGCACGCACAAATGGGACTTGCGCTTTTTCAAGTGCAAGCTCTAATGCCATATTGCTCATGACCGTACCCACGATGCCTGCAGGTTTTGTCGATGCTTGGGTTGCCAAGATATATAAAATCGCATCCCCATCGACCAAGTTACCATGACGATCTACCAACACAACACGGTCAGCATCACCATCAAAAGCGATGCCTAAATCCGCTTGATGTGCGACAACAGCTTTTTGTAGATTTCCAGGATGGGTTGAACCACAATTTTCATTGATATTTAAACCTGTTGGTTCGTTATAGAGTGCAATAACTTTTGCACCTAACTCACGAAATACCGCAGGACCTACGCTATAGGCTGCACCATGCGCACAATCCACCACAATTTTTAAATGACGTAAATTAAAATGGTATGGGAATGTCGATTTACAAAATTCGATATAACGACCATTGGCATCTTTGACACGCACACTTTTACCTAGATTTGCATTGTCTTCAATCACGATGTCATTTTCTAATTCTTGATTAATCGCTTCTTGAATCGCATCGGGCAGTTTTTTACCTTCATCTGAGAAAAATTTAATCCCATTATCAAAATAAGGATTATGCGATGCTGAAATGACAATGCCTAAATTAGCATGTAATGCTCGGGTTAAATGCGCGATTGCGGGGGTAGGCAAAGGACCTAGTAAATGCACATACACCCCTGCTGCGTTTAAACCCGCTTGCAAAGCTGCTTCTAAAATATAACCTGAAAGACGTGTATCCTTACCTAAAACCACAATAGGTTTGGTTTTTGGACTCAATTGCTTTAATACTTTACCTGCCGCAAAACCTAATTTTAATGCAAATTCTGGGGTAATTGGGAGTTCACCAAATTTTCCACGAATCCCATCTGTACCAAAATAACTCATTTTTTACCCACTTATTTATCGTGTTGTTTCACAGTTAATTTTCAATCGCATTACTTTACACCAAAATAAAAAAACCGTCATGAAATGACGGTTTTTAAATGCAAAATTACAACGAAAGAATTAACCTACACGATAGTTCGGTGCTTCTTTAGTAATCGTAACATCATGGACATGTGACTCTTGCATACCTGCTGCAGTAATTTTTACAAACTTCGCATTTTGACGAAGATCATCAATGGTTGCAGAGCCTGTATAGCCCATAGACGAACGTAAACCACCCATCATTTGATGTACGATATTGCCCATCGGACCTTTGTACGGCACACGACCTTCGATGCCTTCTGGTACCAGTTTTTCAGCGCCTGCTTTAGAGTCTTGGAAATAACGATCTGCAGAACCTGTTGCACCTGCCATTGCACCCAATGATCCCATACCACGATACGCTTTGTAGTAACGCCCTTGGAAAAATTCAACTTCGCCAGGTGCTTCTTCGGTACCTGCCATCAATGAACCCACCATGATGGTGCTTGCACCTGCGCCAATCGCTTTTGCCATGTCGCCTGAGAAACGAATACCACCATCCGCAATCAAAGGAATTTGCTCTTTAAGTGCATTAGCAACACTGTCAATCGCAGAAATTTGCGGCATGCCGATACCTGCAACAATACGCGTGGTACAGATTGAACCTGGTCCAATACCGACTTTTACTGCATCTGCACCCGCATCTAACAATGCCAATGCAGCATCACCTGTTGCAATATTCCCCCCAATCACTTGAACTTGAGGATAATTGGCTTTAACCCAACGTACACGTTCAATCACACCTGCGGAATGACCATGTGCCGTATCCACCACAATGACATCGACACCCGCATCCACCAATGCTTCCACACGGCTTGGTGTTTCAATGCCAGTACCTACAGCAGCACCAACACGTAAGCGACCTAAATCATCTTTACAACTGTTTGGATAAAGCTCAGCTTTACGAAAATCAGTGACCGTAATTAAGCCTTTTAATTCATTGCTTTCACCGACAACGATCACCTTTTCAATACGATGTTGTTGTAAGAGCGCTTGAATGTGTTCTTTAGATTCATTTTCACGAACCGTCACCAGACGATCCTGACCCGTCATGATATTACTTACAGGTTGTTCAAGATTGGTTTCGAAACGTGTATCACGCCCTGTTACGATCCCAACCACTTTACCGTCTTTGACAACTGGCACACCACTAATATTGTTTGCTTGAGTAATTGCAATCAACTCACGTACAGTCGTTTCTGGTGTCACCGTAATCGGGTCTTTCACCATGCCTGCTTCAAATTTTTTCACACGGCGCACTTCAGCAGCTTGTGCAGCAATATCCATATTTTTATGTAAAATACCGATACCACCATTTTGTGCCATTGCAATTGCCATACGTGACTCAGTCACAGTATCCATTGCTGCTGAAACTAAAGGAATATTCAGTTGAATGCCGCGGGTAAGGCGTGTCTTTAGAGAGACATCTTTTGGAAGAACAGTAGAATAGGCAGGGAGTAATAAGACATCATCGAAGGTAAGGGCTTCTTGAACGATGGTCAACATAACAGTCTCGCTGGTAATTTCCGTGAGCCATTATATACAAATTTCAGTTTAAATTTCATTTTTATTCTAAATAAAACAGTTTAATTAGAGATAAAACCAATACAAAGCATTGTTGTATTGGTTTTATTTAAACATAAAAATATTAATAAACCCTAAAACTGACTATCCATACATCAGTGCAGGTTCTGGGCAACGAAATACTCGTTTCTCCATCAAATCCACACCACAAGGCAAATCCCATAACCAATCTAAAAACTGATCAATGGTTTCACGCCCTACAAAAGGTGCGCCATGTTGCGGAACGATCATCTCAATATCCATATCTTTCACCATATCGACCCAATAACGTAAAATTTTATTGGAACACATATAGCGTTGATGAAATCCTCGCATACTGGCGAGATGTGCTTGCATATTTTTAACAGGTTCTTCAGGATTCCCTACAATGGATGCACCCAAATCTCCTGAAAAAAGTACTTTAGAAATAGAATCATAAAATTGAAAATTCCCTACAGAGTGCAAGAAATGTGCAGGAATACTATATAATTCACTATTTCCCAATCTTAAACTCATTCCCTCATCAGGTAACTCAATCAAGCGATCAAACCATTCTCCTTCCATTTTGTTTGAGGTAAATGCAGAGTTAAGATGAGGTAAGAACCTTGCCCATAATTTTGATGCAACAATTTGTGCTTTGGTATGCATCAACCAACGTGGCATAGAGGTAATAATATCGGGGTCTTGATGTGAACCAAATACATATTTAATATTTTCCAAACGAATGTATTTAAATAACTCCATCGTTAAGGGGGTATAGGTCAAATCCCCACCTGGATCAATAATTGCATCTTCTGCCCCATTGATGATCAAAAATTGATTGGCTTGTATGCCTTCACCTTGGACCAAACTGGTGAATACAATACATTTATGCACCCCATTATCAAACAATACATATGATGTCGTCTTTGACATATTTTTTAATCCTTTTATTCATTATTTTGCGTTAGCTTTATTTTTTACGCAATTTCAGTATAACGAATAATCACATATAAAAAATATGGTTTTAAATATTTGTTACAACCTTATGTAATATAAAAGTTTATATCAGCTCCCACTTGAAGTAGTGCTTTAGCAAACTTGATCAAAATCTTCATCATTACTTGGGAGTACAGGCTCAATTTCAATCAATGGAATCAATCCATGTGCACTACGTGCTTTATTACACTGTGCATCACCCGCTTGGACTTCCTTACAACTTGAGCTGCGCTGTTCATACATGCTGCAACTTACTTGTTGCCCAATTTCACCTGATAACATCACGCAACGTGGATTTTTCTGATTGGTGCCTTTCATACATGCATAAACTGGAGTTAATTCTTCAACCACATCATTCGGCATGATTTCGCCTTCTGCCCAATAAAATGACACTCTAAAAAAGGCGCAGCATGCTCCACAGCTTAAGCACGCATCTTGTGTGGGGATTTGAGACAACATATTTTTAAAATTCTCGTGGTCAAAAAAACCTCTTTCACTTTGATGCAGTGAAAGAGGTTTAAAGTCGATTTTGGCGATTCAAATATTAAAAATTTTTTTTATTCAACTCAATCTTTTTTTCTAGATTTTTTGTTCATTTATTGTGGGCAGGTAAACACCATTTCATCCATCAAGTCGATGCCACACTGTAAATTTTCAATCCAATCTAAAAACTCATTAATCATCTCTTTACCGACAAATGGCGTTCCATGCTGCGGCACGATCATCTCAATGTCCATTTGGCGTACCATTTTTACCCAAAGGCGAATCACACGATTCGAGCACATATAACGCTGATGGAAACCTTTCATGGTTGGAATATGCTCTGCAAAACTGGTGATTGGGCGAGCAGCATCTTTCACCATTGAAGCCCCCATATCCCCTGAGAATAAAATTTTTGCAATTGGATCGTAAAACTGAAAGTTTCCAACAGAGTGTAAAAAGTGTGCAGGCACAGCAATAATTTTACTTTCCCCTAAAGTAATCGCTGCACCTTGATCAGGTAGTTCAATTAATCGTTCTAACCATCCACCTTTCATGCGATCACTCATAAACGCAGAGTTTAAATGGGGTAAAAAACGTGCCCATAACTTCGAGGCAACAACTTTGGCATCGGTATAAACCAACCAACGTGGCATAGAAGTGATAATGTCAGGGTCTTGATGGGATGCCATGACATAATCAAGATTTTGTAAGCGTGTATATTTGTTTAACTCCATGGTCAGTGGCACATAGGTTAAGTCACCCCCAGGATCTAATACTGCCGCTCGATCATGATCAAGAATTAAAAACTGATTGGCTTGTACACCTTCACCTTTAACTAAACTCGTAAAACTAATACATTTATGTGTACCATTATCGAACAGTACCTGCGATGTGGTGCGATCTAAAGCCATACCCCAACCCCTACAAAATATTCATCTATATCGCTTCTTTCATTTCTCTACAAAACACACGACATTTTTTATATCGAAATTTCCTGTATAAAATTATAGATAAAAAAATCCAATGAAAGAATGTGAAAAAACATACTTTTTATTCCTTATAATCTATAAGGATTCAAACCAAATTACAATTAAAACCCAATATAACTTATCGAAAATTTTATTTATATGCCAAGTAAAAGCGCATTTACCGCATAAATTAAGTAAATGCACTTTTAAAATAAAGCTTAGAAAAAGTAATGTTGTACTAAAGCCGCTACACCAATGATCAAGAAAATGAGTGCACCAATTTTATGAATCAGTGAAATCGGTAATTTTTCTGCCAATTTATTGCCTATAAATACCGCAGGTGCATTGACCAACATGATACCGAGTGTAGTACCTAAAGTGACCCAACCAATACTGTCAAAACGTGCAGCGAGGGCAACTGTGGCGATTTGAGTTTTATCACCAATTTCCGCAAGAAAAAATAAGACAAAAGTTGCACCAAATACCCCATACTTTTGCCACTTATGAATACTTTCAGACTCATCGTCCAACTCATCTGGGATCAACATCCACCCAGCCATTGCAATAAAGCCAAGGGATACAATCCATAATAGAACGGTAGGACTTAAAACTGTGGTAATCCATTGTCCAAGCAAGGCTGAAACACCATGATTGACAACAGTTGCTAAAAAAATAGCGATCAGAATAGGGACAGGTTTTCGAAATTTTGCAGCAAGTAGTAAAGCAAGCAGTTGGGTTTTGTCCCCCATTTCGGATAGGGCAACCACCACAAGCGAGATCAGGAAGGCATATAACATGTCATTTTCTCTGGCTAGCAATATTTCCCAATGACTTACCCCTCCTGCTAGCCTATATGAATAGTCACCTATTCAATGCGGAGTGATAAATCAAAGGTCTTGCCAACAAAAGAAATGCTTTAAACAAGCAAATTGGTTCTTTGCTATGATGACCATGTTCTGTTGAACAATTATGTTGACCATCACCTATTCACAGATCAGGTCGATTGTGAATAGCGGCTACTCCCCAATGAAGTGTGGGCTCTATCTTAATAGGCTTTATGTTTATTTTCAATGAAATTCATCTGAAGCTTTTTAGCAAGCGCACTCTGATTAACATTTAATACAAAAAACCCCGCCGTAGCGAGGTTTGGATTTATCTTGATAACTTCAAACTTAAAGTAAAATGTTACGAATATCTGCTAAAAGTTTGCTGAGTTTATGAGTAAAACGTGCCGCATCTGCACCATTAATCACACGATGATCATAGGATAATGACAATGGCAACATCAGTTTTGGATCAAAACTTTCACCATTCCAAACAGGTTGCATGGTCGCAGGTGAAATACCTAAAATCGCCACTTGCGGCCAGTTCACGAGCGGTGTAAATGCTGTCCCACCAATAGAACCTAAGCTGGTAATGGTAAAGTTTGCACCTTGTAAATCCTTTGGAGAAAGTTTTTTGTCACGTGCTTTTTTACTGAGTTCACCAAGTTCAATCGCAATTTGCTTAATTGATTTTTGGTCAGGATTACGCAGTACAGGCACAGTCAAACCATCAGGCGTTGCCACTGCAATCCCCATATGAATTTCATTGCGGAGTACAACAGATTTTTGATCATCCGCCAAGTGCCCTGCAAAATATGGCTCTTCTTTCAGAAGGAAAGCCACTGCTTTGGCAATGAACGCAAGAATGGTTAAGCTAATACCATCTTGTTTAAATTTGCCTTTGAGTTCACCACGCCAAGCTTCAAGCTCAGTAATATCAGCCAAATCAAATTGTGTCACTTGTGGGATGAAATTATTCAATGACAATTGCGGTACAGACACTTGCTGTAAACGCGTCATTGGTACAATTTCACTACCACCAAATGCACTGAAGTCAGGTAATGCAGGCAAGCTTGACGCAACTGGGGCAACTGCTGTTTGTCCTGTAGATTGTGGCGCAGTCAAACGAGATTTAACATAAGCAAAGACATCTTCTTTCATCACACGATCATGTGGACCTGAAGACTCAACTTGAGCCAATAATACACCGAGTTCACGAGCAAGTTTACGTACCGCAGGACCTGCATAAACTTTGGCATTTTCTGCTTGTTGCGCTTTGCTGAGTTTATCCGAACCATTCGCTACAGGTGCTTGTGGCTCAACAACTTTTTCAGCTTTTGGCACAGCTTTACTCTCAGCTTTAGGTGCAGCCGCTTGTTCTTTAGCAGCTTCCGATGGCTGTACATCCGCAACACCTTCAATAGTCACCAAAGGCATACCTTGTTTGACTTCTTGATTGTCACTGACATGAATCGCTTTGATCGTACCTGAAACTGTACTTGGCACTTCAACTGAAGCCTTATCAGACTCTACTACAACTAGGCTTTGATCTTTTTCAACACGATCGCCGACGCTGACCAAAATTTCAGACACTGAAGCCTTGTCCACACCCAAATCAGGCACAGCAATGTCCACAGAACCCGATTTTGCAGATTTCACTTCCGTTTTTGGTGCTTCAGCAGATGCAGAAGGAACAGGTGCTTGTTTGGTTTCGGTAACTGGTGCTGTGGTTTGAGTAGAAGTTGTTTTAACCGTGATTAAAACTACACCTTCTTTCACGTTATCGCCTTCTTTCACGATCACGCTTTCCACTGTACCTGCCACTGTACTTGGAACTTCTACAGTGGCTTTGTCAGATTCAACCACCACAATACTGTCATCAACTGCGATTTCATCACCTGCCTTAACCAGGATTTCACCGACAAGGGCTTTTTCCACGCCAATATCAGGAACTTTCACTTCAACAGTTTGTGATGTTGTCGCAATAGAAATCGTTTCTGCTTTTGATTGTTCAGTTACTGTCTCAGCTTTTGTAGGTGCTGCTTCCACTGTTTCTTCGGTTGGTGCAGACGCTGATTGTGTGGTTTCCGCTTCCGCAGATTCAACTTCAATCAATACTGCACCTTCTGAAACTTCATCACCTTCTGATACAGCAATGCTTTTGACCATGCCTGCTGAAGTGCTTGGCACTTCAACAGAGGCTTTATCTGACTCCAGCAACACAATGCTGTCATCGACTGCAATCGTATCACCCACTTTCACCAAAATTTCAGCGACAGTGGCTTTATCTACACCAATATCAGGAGTTTTAATTTGCATTATTTATTCTCCTCAGTTGGTTCAGCATAGGCTGCAACGTCTTGTACGGATGGATGTGCTTGCGGCAACCATGCTACAGGACGATCTACATCAAGCTCAAAAGTCGAAATTGCATCTTTCACTAAGCGTGCATCGACTTCGCCTTCATCTGCCAATTTTTTCAGTGTTGCTACCACAATGTGTGCCGCATCTACACCGAAATAGCTACGCAAATTGCCACGGGTATCCGAACGACCATAACCATCTGTACCCAAAGTCACATACGGACGACTGTCTGGTAAGTACGCACGAATTTGTTCACTATACGCACGGATATGATCTGTTGCTGCAACCACGATCCCATCTGTGCCACGCAGTTGTTGCGACACCCAAGACTCTTTACCATCTTCAAGCGGATGTAAACGGTTATATTCTTCAACCGCCATACCATCACGTGCCAATTCATTAAAGCTTGTTGCACTCCACACATTGGCATGGATTTGATATTCATCTTTCAATATTTGCGCAGCTTTAATCACTTCACGCAAGATCACGCCTGAACCAATCAATTGAACAGTGGCTTTTTCATCTTGCTCAAATAAATACAGACCTTTTTTAATGCCTTCAATGGCTTCTTGTGGCAATGCAGGCTGATCATAGTTTTCATTCATCAGTGTTAAATAATAGAACACACGCTCTTGATTCACATACATGCGTTGTAAACCATCGTGAATGATCACAGCGAGTTCATAACCAAAGCATGGATCATACGCCACACAGTTCGGAATGGTATTCGCCAAAACATGAGAATGACCATCTTGATGCTGCAAGCCTTCACCGTTCAATGTCGTACGACCTGCAGTTGCACCAAACAAGAAGCCTTGTGCTTGAGAATCACCCGCTGCCCATGCAATATCACCAATACGTTGGAAACCAAACATTGAGTAATACATATACATTGGAATCATTGGCAAGTTATTAGTTGAATAACTGGTGCCCAATGCAGACCAAGCACTCATTGCGCCTGCTTCATTGATCCCTTCTTGCAACATGTGACCATCTTTGGCTTCACGATAATTCATGAGCTGTTCTTGGTCTTCTGGCGTATAGTTTTGACCATGTGCCGCATAAATACCGAGTTGACGGAACATGCCTTCTAAACCAAAAGTACGTGCTTCATCAGGAACAATGGGCACAACACGGTCTTTAATCGCTTTTTCTTTGAGTAAAGCTGCAATCAAACGCACCATCACCATGGTCGTTGATTGCTCTTTACCACCACTGCCTTTTAACACACCGTCAAATACTGAAAGTTCAGGGATTGCCAATGCTTCACTTTCTTTACGGCGTGCAGGTAAATAACCACCCAATGCTTCACGGCGTGCTTTCATGTATTTTAATTCAGGAGAATTTTCACCTGGGCGATAGAATGGTAATTCTTCAAGATCTTCATCTTTAAATGGAAGATTGAAACGATTACGGAAATATTTTAACGATTCCAAATGCATTTTCTTGATTTGGTGGGTTTTATTGACCGCTTCAATTTCTTCTGACAGACCATACCCTTTAACTGTTTTCGCCAAAATCACGGTAGGTTGACCATTACTAGTCATCGCTGCAGCATAAGCAGCATAGACTTTGTATGGATCATGACCACCACGATTTAGATTTTCAATATCTTCATCGCTGAGAGTTTTCACTAATTCTTCAGCTTCTGGGTATTTACCAAAGAAATGCTCACGGGTATACGCTCCCCCTTTGACTTGATAACGCTGATAATCCCCATCCAACGCTTCTTCCATACGGGCTTTTAATGCCCCTGATGCATCTTTATCAAGTAGAGGATCCCAATGACGCCCCCAGACGACCTTAATTACACGCCAGCCAGCACCTCGGAACAAGGATTCAAGCTCTTGGATAATTTTACCATTACCACGCACAGGACCATCGAGACGTTGTAAGTTACAGTTCACCACCCAAATCAAATTATCGAGTTTTTCACGACCTGCAAGGGAGATTGCGCCTAAACTTTCAGGCTCATCCATCTCACCATCACCGAGATATGCCCAAACTTTACGATCTTCTTCTTTGATCAAGCCACGGTTCATTAAATATTTTTGAATATGTGCTTGATAGATCGACATGATCGGACCCAAACCCATTGATACAGTTGGGAATTGCCAATAATCAGGCATCAAATAAGGATGCGGATAACTTGAAAGCCCTTGACCACCGACTTCACGACGGAAATTATTCAACTGATCTTCAGTCAAACGCCCTTCTAAATAAGAACGTGCATAAATCCCTGGTGCACAGTGACCTTGGTAATAGATCATATCTCCACCAAAATGATCACTATTAGCACGGAAGAAATGGTTAAAGCCAACATCATATAAGGTTGCTGAAGATGCAAAACTCGCCAAGTGACCACCTAAATCGTCACCTGTTTTATTAGCACGTAGTACCATTGCCAATGCATTCCAACGAATCAGCGCACGGATACGACGCTCCATATCCGAGTCACCTGGCATAGCAGGTTGTTCTTCTACTGGAATGGTATTTAAGTAAGGGGTATTTAGTCGCTGAATAGGTACATGCTTCGAAATTGCTTGTTGATATAATTTTTCGAGCAAAAAAGCAGCACGATCACTGCCCATATGTTGTAACACAGAATCAAAGGCATCTTGCCATTCTTGTGTTTCTTGCGCGTCAGTATCACCGTAATACGCCATGTTTCACCTACTCCTTAGACTCATTTTCTATATCTTATATGTATCATGTTTTAAGGGTGTTAAGTTATCGTTACAGATGAATGTAGGCATGCCGTATTATTTAGTAACTAAATACACATTGACCAAAGCTTACACAAAGCAACAAAAAACCGCCAATAATGGCGGTTTTTTATACATTTAAAATTTTATTTGATGATAGTCTATTGTAATAAACACTTAGCCATGAACAGAACACAAGCGTGAAGCATTATTATTGCTAGATAGAATTCGCTTAGTATTATGGCAACATTGCTAAGTAAGTTGATGGATTTTTACGTTGTCCATCTTTAACAACTTCATAATGTAAATGAGGACCTGTACAACGACCTGTACAGCCAACATTGGCAATATGCTCACCCGCTTGAACTTGATCACCAACACGCGCAATTAGACGTGATGCATGTGCATAGCGTGTGATGTAGCCATTACCATGGTTAATTTCTACATATTGACCATAACCTGTACCCCAACCTGATTTGGTCACGATACCAGGACCTGTTGCATAAATTGGTGTACCACTTGGTGCAGAAAGGTCTAAACCTGAATGATGTTCAGCACGACCACCCATGGTACGACCACCAAAGTCCGAACTTACACGTTTCATGTCTGGTAATGGGTGTGCCATTAACCATGAATATGGAGAACCTGCTGAATAGCGAGATGCTGTAGAGGTGGAGCTTGAAGAAGAAGAGAGTGTTGCTGAACCGTATTTTTTAGCAATTGTAGCATTGTTAAGTTCAATGGGTTTCTCATTTTGACTACGCAAATGCGGTTGGAAAGTCACACTGCCTGGTATATCCATATCATCGGGGTGTGTATAAGAACCTTGAGATAATGTTTTTGAGAGCTGCTCTAAACGATCTGGAGCTGAAGTATGAGAAGCGTCTAGTTGAACTAAATCTGCGAATGCAACCGATACAGCAGAAGCTGCTAAAGAAAATGCCAATAAAATACGTCGCGAATGCATAAAAACCTCTTTTAACTGTTCTTAGTCAAGTTCCTTGAGTGATCTCGTCCTTGATATCTACTGAAACGAGGGCTTAAGATAAGACATAACTATGTAGGAATAATGTATGTCTGAACCTAAAAATCTCTTTCATCAAACAAGACAACACATAAAAACAGGAAACTTATCGTTTCTTAAAAAGCAAGTTGCCGAATGGCAAAGACTTACTAAATTAATTCAACCCTTATTACCTCAACCCGAAGTATGGCAGGTCGTCTGTTATCAATATGGTATTTTGACGATTACCGGTGAAAATCAAGCCATGATTAGTCAACTCGGCTACCTTCAAAAACAATATATTTCTCAATTGTCACAATTAGAAGAATTTAAAGATTTACAAAAGCTACAAATTCGACTGCGTGATAAAACAAAGCAAATTCAAACTTCTTATAAACCTGTTCAATCTCTCGATCCAGCAACGCAGGAAATGTTACAACACGCTGCGAGTTTTGTGAACGATGCTAAGCTTAGCCAAGCTTTGTTACGTTTGGCAAGCAATAAAAAGTAAACAAGAAAATAAAAAAGCAAATATTGTAGTTACAAAAAGCTTACCAAGTCACATTTTTAAATGTTATCTTATAACATTACCACCTAAAAGCAAGGACTTATAAGACTTGTACATATTGGATAGGACAGGACTTCATGTCATCAAATGTTACAATTTCATAGCTGCTTGGATCGTTTTTAACATTGCGTAAAAGCTGATTATTTAAAGCATGTCCTGATTTATATCCATCAAATTTAGCAATAATTTGATGTCCGAGCAAATATAAGTCGCCTACTGCATCTAAGATTTTATGACGTACAAACTCATCGGCAAAGCGTAAACCTTCCTCATTCACGACACCTGTATCATCTAGACCTACTGCATTATCTAAACTTGCCCCTAGCGCCAAATTATGTGATTTCAGATAATCCAAATCTTTCATAAAACCGAAAGTTCGTGCGCCACTGACTTCATAAACAAATGTTTCTGTAGAAAAATCAATCGTTGCTGACTGAAACTCTTTGGCAAAGGCAGGATGATCAAAATCAATTTCAAAGTTGATTTGGAAACCGTCATGCGGTGAAAAGATCGCTTTTTTATCATCAATAAAAGCTGCAACGGGTTTAAGCATGCGAATGAATTTCTTTGGTGCATCCTGCTCAACCAGACCGCCCTGCATGAGTAGGTAAATAAATGGACCCGCACTACCATCCATGATTGGAATTTCAGAAGCAGATACTTCAATAATTAAATTATCAATACCCAAACCTGCAATTGCACTCGTTACATGTTCAATCGTACCTACTTTGGCATCATTTTCTACCAAGTTTGAGCACATAAAGGCTTCTTGTACCAACATGGCATCGCCACGAATTTCTACAGGTGGATTTAAATCAATGCGACGAAACACAATACCCCCATCAGCAACATGCGGCAAAAAGTTAATCATAACTTTTTGACCACTATGCAGTCCGATGCCACTCGCTTTCACGACACGTTTCAGGGTCCGTTGTTTCAACATGCTAATTCGGTCTTCATTCTCAAATCCGCTATACGTTAGCACATTTAGCCATTGATAAAAAACAAAAAAGGCAGTGAAAATCACTGCCTTTATCGATAATGTTTATTCTTTATTTAAACAATCAATTACTTACGTTGTTGATTCTTCAAATAATCTTGAATACTCATTGGCGTAGAACGTGGTGATGCACTTGAGCTTGCAGCAGGAACATCATTATTTTGACGCTTACTGATCGCTGGAATATCATCTTCATCTACAGGATTTTGAGCAGATTGTTGAGCATTTGCTGCAACATTTACAGGAGTACGACGTTTTACTTCTGCCTCATTGGCATTGCGTGTTAAACCTGTTGCAATCACAGTCACACGAATTTCATCACGTGCGTCTGGATCAAACACAGTCCCGAAGAACACTTCGCCTTCATCAAGATCAACGATTTGGTTGACAACATCCGTAATAATTTCTGTTTCACGCAGGGTAACATCTGCACCACCGGTAATATTAATCAAGACACCTTTGGCGTTCATGATATTTACATTATCGAGTAATGGGCTGCGAATTGCCAAACGAGCAGCTTCTTCAGCACGATCTGGACCACTGCTCTTACCTTCACCCATCATGGCATAGCCACGTGTGCTCATTGCAGTTTTCAAATCCGCAAAGTCAAGGTTAATGTGACCTGGGCGAACCACCAGATCAAAAATACTACGTACAGCATTTAACAATACGTCATCCGCTTTACGGTAAGCATCTTGCATAGAGATGTCACCATAAACACTAAGTAAGCGTTGGTTTGGAATAATAATCAATGAGTCTACATGCTGCTCTAAAGCTTCAATGCCTTTTTCTGCTGAGCGTTGGCGACGACGACCTTCAAAGTTAAATGGCGTTGTAACCACACCCACAGTCAAAATACCCATTTCTTGTGCTATTTCAGCAACAACGGGTGCAGCACCTGTGCCTGTACCACCGCCCATTCCCGCAGTGACAAAGACCATATCCGCACCTTCAAGGTGCTGACGGATCAACTCACGACTCTCTTCAGCAGCAATTTGACCTACATCCGGATTTGCACCTGCACCCAAACCACGGGTACTTTGTTCACCAAGTTGGATTTTAAACGGTGCATTCATACGGTCTAAAGCTTGTTTATCTGTATTTGCACAAACAAATTTTACGCCTTTAATGTCCGATTGCACCATGTGTTGCACGGCATTCCCACCACCACCACCTACACCAAAAACAGTAAAACGGGCTTGACCGTTACTATCGGTTTGTTCATCTTCTAAAAATTCGAATGAGGCCATGACCTTTAGATTTCCTACTTAATGTGTGGCAGTCACTTAAGCCCGTATACTGCCTTGATCTTCAATAAAAAAATTGTTTTTAGGATGATGTGCATTGTTAAACTTGTCAAGTATAGGACGATACGCTTACAACTTTTTAACAATACTCCCAAAAAACCACACCTAAAAAATACCTTTCAATTTGTTATTCATCGCAGTCCAACCATTTGCAATACGCTCCCACATTGAACGTTGCTTATTGACTTCTGGTTCTTCTACAGCATCTTGCATATCGCCTTGACTGAATAACAACAAACCCGATGCAGTGGCATACATAGAACGACGTAAAGCAGATAGATGTTGATCATCAGCATAAACATTCACAGTTGGATTGCCCAAATGAGCAGAAACCCCCAACATTCTACGTGCTAACGTTACCATACCTTCGATTTGACATACATCTCCAGTAAGTACTACACCGTGATATAAACTTTGTAATGCACCACGTTGTTCTAATTCATGACGAACTAAGCTTAAAATTTCTTCATAGCGTGCGATGATAATCTCAGCTAGCTCGATCCGACTAATGGTCTGTGGACCATCAATCGCTTCAAACTGAATCATATGTTCAGGCTTCACTTGATGAATATCTACACACCCATAGAGTAACTTAATTCGCTCTGCTTCTTCTGTAGTGGTTTGTAATACAGCTGCAATATCACGCGTAACGTTCTCACCCCCCCGTTGAATGGTATGTGCAAGCACCAAATGTCCTTCAATATAAACTGCGATATTGGTTGTTCCTGCGCCAATATCCAGCAAACATACGCCATATTCTTTTTCATCTTTGAGCAAACTGCCTTCAGACGTTGCCAAACATGACACCACCATTTTTTCTACAGAAATATTTGCCCCTTTCATCGCACGGTCTAAATTTTGCATCGTCGCAATCGGCATCATCATCAATTGATAATGTGCTGTCATGCTGTGTGCCGTGAGATTAATCGGATTTTGCACCCATTCTGTTGAATCATCTAATTCAAAGCCAAGCGGTACGGCTGTTGCCAAATAATGATCCGCCGTCATATGACTGGCTTTAGCTAATTCTAAAGCACGAACCACTTCAGAAGTGGTAATAATACGGTCTGGGTTAGCAATCGGAGTACGACCGATTGCATAATAACTCTGTAATTCTGTACTTGGAATAGATACCCATGCCGAATGTACACGACATTCTGCCATATCTTCTGCTTCTTGCACGGCTTGTTTAATGGCAGTTATTACTTTATCTAGGCTGACAATTTTGCCTTTATTCATACCTTTATTGCGTGCACTTGCCATGCCAATGACCTGAATATTATCAGGGGCATGCACTTTACCTATTAGAACTGAAACTTTATGTGTCCCAATGTCTATCGCAACAACTGAGGGAACAGCTTCACTCATCACTTCACTACCATTATCTTCATTGTTTATCTTTGGCTTAGCGCCTTATAAAGCCATCTATTATGGCTGTACTACCCTTGTATCTGCAACGCTTAGGTCATTGTTGGTTACAACAAAGCCACCATTTAAAATTTGTGGTGCTTTAGAACCTTTCCATTGAATCGCAAGACCATTTCGATAACGCAAATCAATCGCTGAAATATTTGACCAAACAGGTTTTAAGTCTGTTTGTGCCAAATGACTTAGGCGCTGTAATTTACTCATGGTTTGATCTTGATCGACAATAATACGTAAACCTGAATCAAACTGCATAAACCATGTCATTCGTTCTGTTAAATAAAGTTCTTTTAACCGAAGATTGGCAGGATGAAAAAGTTGATTAATTTCATTATAACGACGCATCATCACTTTAGATTGGCTTAATGGACCATGTAAAAGCGGTAAGTTGTTATGATTTTGTATTTGTGCCTCACTATATACATCACCATTATCACTGAGTAAACGTCCTGTCCCCCAACGAGCAATCGCATGACGTGGCATCACTCGAACACGAATACCATTTGGCCATGCACGTGAGACAACAACCCGATCCACCCATGATACCTCTAAAGCCCGATCTCGAATTTGCTCTAGATCAGAGGTGAAGTAATTATCCTTCACCACAGGCGATAAATGCTGTGACAAAACTTGATTTTCTAGTGCTGAGTTTGTTCCTACCACTTGTAAAGTCGCTACTTTGGCATCTGTTATCACTTTATATAAGCCAAAAAAACCCACCATCAACACTAAAAAAGCGACCAGCATTAATAGCCACCCACCCGCATTAATTAACTTATCTTTACGCGTTGGTGGCTTGTCATGTATTGATGTAATCGCCGCACGTTTACGGCGCATGGAAGCAGGTAGTTGAGCCATAAATTAGTGTGTATCACCCAAAGTTTGTTCCAAAATTGCCACGCAGAGTTGATCAAAACTATAACCTACTGCTTGCGCTGCTTTTGGGACTAATGAATGACTGGTCATACCAGGTACAGTATTGACTTCAAGTAACCAGAAATTGCCTTGCTCATCTAACATGGCATCAATGCGCCCCCAACCACTTGCACCTACAGCTTGAAAAGCACGTAAACAAAGCTCTTGTAGTTGTTTTTCTTCAGTTTCACTCAAACCACATGGAATACCGTATTCCACATCGTTGCGATTGTATTTTGCTTCATAGTCATAGAAAGCAACATCCGCAGGCGGTTGTAGACGAATGACAGGTAAAGCCTGCCCATTTAAGAAAGCAATGGTGTATTCTCGTCCTGTAATCCACTTTTCAGCCATCACCACTGCATCATGAATTGTGGCTTTTTCAATGGCTGTAGCTAGATCTTCTGCTTTTTCAACCTTACTCATCCCTACACTTGAACCTTCATGTACAGGTTTGATAATTAAAGGTAAACCTAGGCTTTCAACGATTGCTTTTAAGTCTGAATCTTTATTGATAATGCGATATGGTGCAGTCGGCAACGCTGAACCTTGCCAAATTTGTTTGGTTTTAACTTTGTCCATGCCAATCGCAGAACCTTGAACGCCAGTCCCCGTATATGGAATATTTAACCATTCCAAAACACCTTGAATCTGACCATCTTCACCACCACGACCATGCAACACAATAAAAGCACGATCATAATTTACCAGTTCCGTCACACTACGTTCTTGGGGGTCAAAGCCTTCAGCATTCACTCCTGAGCGTAATAATGCTTCTAATACAGCTTTACCACTATCTAATGACACCTCACGCTCAGCAGATTTACCACCAAGCAACACCGCTACTTTGCCGAATTTAGAAGCATTTGACACGTTTAAATCCTTAAACTTATATGTTAGTCAATTTAAATTAAAATACTGGGTTTCACTGCTTTTATGTCCAACAATCAAACCCAACATTGTAAGTTATTTTAAATAAAGTTGGTTTTGAGCCAATTCTACCGAAATTGCACCCACGTTACCCGCACCTTGTGTTAATAACAAGTCATTTGCTTGTAACACTTTTTGTATAACATTTTGCAAATTTCCTTCGACAGGATCAATCAAGATCGGCTCAACCTCACCACGTAAGCGAATACTACGTGCCAATGCGCGACTATCTGCGCCTACAATTGGTTTTTCACCTGCTGCATATACTTCTAATAAAAGCAATTGATCCACTTGAGATAACACATCGACAAAGTCATCAAAACAGTCACGAGTACGACTAAAACGATGCGGCTGGAACATCATCACCAAACGACGATCAGGATGGCTGGCACGAGCAGCTTTAATCGTTGCTTCGACTTCTTTTGGATGATGACCATAATCATCTACCAATTTTACATTGCCTTCACCTAACGCATATTCACCTTGAACTTGGAAACGGCGACCAACACCACTAAAGCTCTCTAAAGCACGTGCAATCGCAGCATCCGAAACGCCTTCATCAGTTGCAATACCGATTGCAGCGAGTGCATTTAAGATATTGTGCAAACCTGGTAAGTTAATCGTTAAACGCAAAGGCTCACGATCTTTACGCAACACAGTAAAATGTGACTGCATGCCTGTTTGCTCAATGTCTACCGCACGAATATCATTATCTTCATTAAAACCATAGGTTAAAACAGGACGACCAATACGTGGCATGATTTCACGAATATCTTCATCATCACCACAGACTACAGCCAAACCATAAAATGGTAGTTTTTGTAAAAATTTTACGAAAGTATCTTTTAAGTTATCAAAACTACCGCCATAAGTGTCCATATGGTCTGCATCAATATTGGTCACAATCGCAGCCATTGGCTCTAAGTAAAGGAATGATGCATCAGACTCATCCGCTTCTGCCACGATGTAACGACTTGCACCCAGTGCAGCATTTACACCTGTACGATTCAACAAACCACCGATCACATAGGTCGGATCCATGTTTTCTTCAGCCAGCATACAAGTAACAAGGCTTGTGGTTGTAGTTTTACCATGTGTCCCTGCAACTGCAATACCATGACGATAACGCATGAGTTCACCGAGCATTTCCGCACGGCGAACGACAGGAATGCGGTTTTCAATTGCAGCTTTGATCTCTAAATTTTCATGGTCGATTGCAGTTGAAACCACCAATACGTTTGCATCTTGAATATTTTCAGCAGCATGTCCGATATAAACTTTAATGCCATTTTCTTCGAGCTGCGCAGTGATTTTTGAGACTTTAATGTCTGAACCAGAAACTTTATAGCCTTGGTTTTTCAACACTTCTGCGATACCGCACATTCCCGCACCACCGATTCCCACAAAGTGGATATGTTTAATACGGCGCATTTCAGGAACTTTAATCAGGTTTTTTGCTTTATCAGCAGGGCTTGTTGCAGACATAATCAACTCTAACTTACAAATCTTGAATTAAACCAACCACACGTTGTGTTGCATCTGGTTGTGCTTGTTGACGGGCTTTTACTGCCATTTCCATTAATATTTGACGATTCATCAATGGCGTGAGTAAGTCCTTTAAAGACTCAGGTGTCATATTGGCTTGTGGGCAAATTTTTGCAGCACCTGTTTTTTCTAAAAATCGGGCATTGGCAGTTTGATGATCATCCACAGCGCTTGGTAATGGCACAAATACGGCTGCTACACCTGCTGTTGCCACCTCAGTCACAGTCAATGCACCTGCACGGCAAATGATTAAATCGGCATTGCTATACGCTTGTGCCATATCCTCAATAAAAGGGCGTACTTCCACCTGCAAATTGTCTGGTGAGTTGGCATAAAACTGTTGCGTATGTTCTTGTTTATTTTGACCACATTGATGGAACACTTTTAATGGAACACGCAACTGTTTCAATGCTTGTGGTACACATTCATTTAATGCTTGCGCACCGAGTGAACCACCGACAATTAAAATATGTAAAGGTTCATTTGAATTTTCACGTTCTTTATAGCGGTAAGATGGATTATAAATGGCAGTAATCTCTGCACGTACAGGATTGCCTGTCGTCACCACTTTTTCACTGGCAGGAAAGGTATCTGGAAACGCCTGGCAAACTTTTTTGGCTACACGTGATAACTGTGTATTAGTAAAGCCTGCCACAGCATTTTGTTCATGAATAATGACAGGAATACCCAATACACGAGCAGCTAAACCACCTGGACCTGCAACATAGCCACCAAAGCCTGCAACTGCATCAACTTTAAGTTGTTTCATATAGCGCATTGCGCTTAAAGTCG
This sequence comes from Acinetobacter defluvii, assembly GCF_001704615.3. Lineage (NCBI taxonomy): Bacteria > Pseudomonadati > Pseudomonadota > Gammaproteobacteria > Moraxellales > Moraxellaceae > Acinetobacter > Acinetobacter defluvii. The sequence goes on along the minus strand of NZ_CP029397.2, from coordinate 126,671 downwards.
CCTTTAAGATCTTGAAAGGTGCAATTAATTTGCGTACCACACCATTCCCACGTACACCTTGAATATCAATTTGATACAAAGGAATATCATGTTGTTGTAATAAACGGTTTTCCATCCCGGTTGGAGTCGCTAACCAAGACACTTGGCAACCTTGTTGTTGCAATTCTTTTGCGACTGCCAATGCTGGAAATACGTGCCCACCTGTACCTGCCGCCATCATCATGACGTGTTTAGGAGCACTTTGTTGAGGTCTAGTCACAATCTAATTCTTCAATACCGAAAATAAAAATAAACGAGTCTTAAGCAGACAATTGTAATCACAAACAATGAGAGGGAAAAGTTTATTTACTTTTTTTCACCTTGCACTTCATTGTTTTTTTCTACCGATTTGAAAGTTTAAACTAGTTTTGTTATTAATCTATCAGAAAATGCTGATTTTTGTACGATTTATATATTTAAAGACAACAATCCTGTATTTAAATAGAAACCCAAAATCTTTTTAAATATATTTTATTTTTCAAATAAAAAACACCAACAATACTGTTGGTGTTTTAGACAAGATTAGATTAAAACTATTCGCGACCCGCTTCTAGCACAGCAAATAAATCATCCGCGATAGATGTACCAAATTGTGTATCAATCTCACGAATGCAGGTTGGACTGGTCACATTAATTTCAGTGACGTAATTTCCGATCACATCTAACCCCACAAAAACTAATCCTTTTTCTTTTAAAAATGGTCCAACTTTGGCTGCAATCACCTTGTCATTTTCAGTGAGTGGACGGGCTTCACCTAAACCACCCGCCGCCAAGTTACCACGTACTTCACCATTTTGCGGAATACGTGCCAAGCAGTAAGGCACGGGTTCACCATTGACCATCAAGATACGTTTATCCCCATCAATAATTTCAGGAATATAACGTTGTGCCATAATTGGTTGTTGTCCCATTTCAGTGAGCATTTCTAAAGTTGAACCAATATTTGCACCCTCTGCGGTTAAGCGGAAAATACCCGTTCCGCCCATGCCATCCAAAGGTTTTACGATCACATCGCCATGTTCTTGTAAAAACTCACGAATTAAGCTTTGTTGTGATGTGACCAAAGTCGGCACTTGTAGCTCAGGAAATTGCGTTGCAAAAAGCTTTTCATTACAGTCACGTAAACTTTGAGGTTTGTTAATGATCCACGCACCTTCACGTTCTGCTTGTTCTAGAATATACGTGCTATAAACGAAGTTCATGTCAAACGGTGGATCTTTACGCATCAACACCACATCGTATGCTGCGATGGATTCTTTTTGTTTTTCACCCAACTCATAGTAATGATCATAGTCTTCAAATACTTTTAAAGGTGAGATTAAACCAAATGCTTTGCCTTGATCGATATATAAATCTTGTTGTAGGGCATAACCTAATTCATGCCCACGTCGTGATGCTGCCCATAACATGGCCATGGTTGAATCTTTTTTGAGATTTACATTTTCAATCGGGTCCATCACTACAAGTACACGCATATTGATGCTCTTTTTCAATTTTCAAATTGGTTTTAGTATAGCGGAGATTTTTCTTGCATTTCCCTGATTTTTAGTAAACCTTAGATGATATTGTGCTGAATGTTTTGGAGAATAGGATGCAACAAGCAATTGTTGGTTTTTATTTGGATGTTGAAGATCATTGGGTGGCTGATCTTGCATCCGGTCATACGCAACATGTTCGGCATACGCCACCTTGGCAAAATCGCCCGTGGGTCATGACTGAAGAAGGGCGAAAAGAAAAAATTGGGATGATGTTGGAATGTAAAGAGTGTGACCAGATAAATAAAAATTAAATTTAGAATTCTCTATAATGTATACACTCCAATATAAGATATTGAAAAATTTTGATTTTTAATGATATAGTTTAATGAGGGGAATGATGATCAAAATTAATAAAATTAAAGAAATTGGAAACTTTTCAATTTTTAAAGACTTTTATTGGCATCAGAGTCTTGAACTTGGAAATAATAAGACTTACGACTTTAAAGATATTAATATTTTTTATGGTCGGAATTACTCTGGTAAAACTAGTCTTTCTAAAATCATTCGATCATTACAAAAACAAGATACTCCACCTAGATATGATAACCCTAGCTTTAAAATTGAACTTTCAGATGGTTCTATTATTTCACAAAATAATTTAACGGCATTCACTCATCCAGTTCATGTTTACAATTCAGATTTTGTTAAAGAAAACCTAAAGTTCATCCATGATGAAAATGCAAATATCGAATCTTTCTCAGTCACGTTAGGCGGTGAAAATCAACAAATTTTGGATCGCATTCAAGAATTAAAAAGTGAGTTGGGTTCAAATGAAGATAACATCAAATCAGGACTTTATCTAAATATTCATAATAAAAATAATGAAATAAAGAATGCTACAGAAAATCACAGCACTAAAAACCGTGATTTAGAAAAGTTACTCACTGATAGAGCAACACGTAATTCAGATTCAATTAAAAATCAGCATTCTTTATTTGGTGATATTAATTATAATGTAACGAAACTCAAAAATGAGATAACTGAAGTTCTAAGTTCTAGTTTTCAAATATTGACCGAGGAACAAATAAGCATAAAAAAAACTCTAATAAGCCAAAATGAATTACCCAAACCTCCTGAACTTTCGACTTACACTCTAAATTTTTCGCAACTTATAGAAATAACAAATGAAATTCTAAAAACTGTTGTCGGTGGTTCAAATAAGATTGAAGAATTACAAAATAATCCTTCGCTAAACTCGTGGGTACAAACAGGTCATTCATTACATAAAAATCGTACTCATTGCGCATTTTGTGTAAATGAAATTTCTGCTATAAGACACCAAGAACTAGCTCAGCATTTTGACCACGAAACTCAAAATCTTCAAAGCCGCATATCAAAAGGTATTGGACATTTAACAAGCTTACTAGATGGAGAAAACTTCAAAATCAATTTTGATATCAATCAATACTACACACAATATCATGCTGAACTTTCGCAACTAAAAATAGATCTACAATCTACTTTAGACCAACAAAAAAAATCTGTTGAAGAAATTATAAGAATATTGGAACAAAAAAATGGAAAGCTGTTTACTGAATTAGAAGCTACATATCCTCAAGATCATTCAGTTGAAATCAAAACAATTCTAGGAAAAATTTCAAAAATTCGGTCTGAATGCATTCAACAAAACACTCAACTAGCAACCCAACAAAAAGAGGCAAAAAATGCCTTACGCCTAAACCACGTTTATCATTTCTTACAAGATATTAATTACGCTCAATTAAAAATAGATCTAGACCTAGCTTTTCAAGAGATTGATCCTCTAGAACAAGCCTTAGGCATTCTAAACACAAGAAAAACTGCAATTGAAGGTGAAATTAAAAGTGAAGAAGATAAGTTAAAATCTGAGGGCGAAGCATGTACTCGTATAAATAATATTCTTAATCATGACTTTGGACATCAAGCATTAAGTTTACAAGCCATTGAAAACGCTCATGCTCAAAATATTCATTTTGAAATTCAACGTAATGGAGCTAAAGCTCACAATTTAAGTGAAGGAGAGCAAAGTCTTATTTCTTTTTGCTATTTCTTAGCAAAAATTCAAGATGATTTAGATCAAGATAAAAATCCTATCATTTGGATTGATGATCCAATTTGCAGTTTAGATAGTAATCATATTTTCTTCATTTATAGCTTAATTAATGAAAAAATTTGTCTTTATGGTAGGTTTTCACAATTATTTATTAGCACCCATAATTTAGATTTCTTGAAATATCTAAAAAGGCTAAATAAAAAAGTTCAACGAAATGAAAAAAATATAGACTTGCAAGTTGCTAAATATCACATTTCTAGATCAGCAACTAACTCTCAGATAAAACAAATGCCTAAATACCTAAGTGAATATGCAACGGAATTTAATTACTTATTTAAACAAATTCATATTTGTGCCAGCACTGACATATTAAGCGATGAGAATCATACTGTGTTTTATAATTTCAGTAATAACGCTAGAAAATTTATAGAAATCTACTCTTTCTTTAAATTCCCTAATTACTTTAAATATGATGATGACCGATTAAAAAATTTTTGGAATGACGAAATTTATAGGTTGTTTATTGGAAGAATAAATAACGAATATTCACATTGTGCAGGCGTTTTAGAACGAGGAATGTCACTCATGGATGTTCCTGAAATGCATCGAGTTGCTAAAGCAATTATTCTAAAAGTAAAGGAAGATACCCAACAGTATGATGCTTTATTGGAAAGCATATCAACTTAAAATACAACATACCATTAAGCATAAAAGGACGCCTAGGCGTAATGCCAGTCAGTTAAGCAAAAAAAGTTAAAATGCTGTAAAAAGAGTGTATGTAAATACGCTCTTTTTTTTATGAAATTATCTCAGAATTTAGATATAACATTACAACAAACCTTGCCTTCACTTTCTCAATTTAGTGAGTTAATTGATTTAAACTGGATTGAAGATTGCTTAAATCAAACAGGTAAAGCATCCATTCGAAAAAGAAAACTTCCTGCTGAACATGTTGTTTGGTTAGTCATTGGACTTGCTCTATTTCGAAACCAACCAATTTGGTATGTAGTTCAGCAATTACAACTTGTTTTCGGTACAACAGAATACTGTGTACCTAGTGCATCGGTACAGGCAAGACAGCGCTTAGGTTTAGAACCTATGAGTGCTTTATTTTCAACATTAAGTCAGGCATGGCTTAAAGACTCACAACAACAATATAATAACTTTCATGGTCTGTGCGTTTGTGCTGTAGACGGCGTGGTTTGGTCTATGCCTCATACCGAAGAAAACTTTAAGCACTTTGGCTCTTCTAAAGGGAAAACAGCAGTTGTTCCTTATCCACAAGTTAGAGCAACTTGTCTTGTGAATACCAATACACATGAAATGATCGATGCCCAAATTGGCAGTATGGATCAAGGTGAATTAACCTTAGCTAGTCAATTAAAAGCACCTGCTCATAGTATTACCTTATTTGATCGTGCTTACTTCTCTGCTGATTTTTTAGTGAGTTGGCAATCTCAGGCAGAAGAAAGTCATTGGTTGATGCGTGCAAAAGATAACCTTCGTTATGAAGTTATTCACAATAATGCCGCCCATGACTTTCAGATAAAAATGCCTGTTTCACCAAGAGCAAAAAAGATCAATCCAGCATTAGGTGATTATTGGGAAGCCCGTTTGCTTGAAGTTGAATATGCAGGAAAAACGAGGCGTTACATTACATCATTGACAGATTCTAAAGCGTATCCATTCAAAGACCTTGCGATGCTTTATATGCAGCGTTGGGAAATAGAAATGTGTTATCGAGAAATTAAAAGTGATTTACAGGATTCAAAGGTTTTAAGAAGTAAGCAACCTGATTTGGTGTATCAAGAATTGTGGGGTGTATTTATAGCTTATAATATTTTGAGACGACAGATGAAATTTATCGCCCAACATGCAAATGTCAGTCCTTTAAGGATCAGTTTCCATATTGCATCCATAGGTATTATCAATATCTTAAGACATACGCCTTTAGAGTCAGCAGGAAACTTACCTAAACATTTAGCACAATTATTTGAACAATCAAAAATATTTGTATTACCTGAAAAAAGGCAGAGAGAATGTTCACGAGTCGTGAAAATTAAAGCACAAAAATATCCAAGAAAATGCCAGTCAATTTCTTAACTGACTGGCATTACGCCTAGGCGTCCTTTTTTAGATAATTTCCGTAAGGAAATTACTCCCACTCAATCGTCGCTGGTGGTTTAGAAGAAACGTCATACACCACACGAGAAACGTCTTTGATCTCATTCATGATACGTGTTGAGATTTTATCAACCAACTCATAAGGAAGATGTGCAAAACGTGCAGTCATAAAGTCAACAGTTTCAACCGCACGAAGCGCAATCACCCACGCATAACGACGACCATCACCAACCACACCCACAGATTTCACTGGTTGGAATACAGCAAACGCTTGCGCAGTTTTATCATACCAACCGCTTGCACGAAGCTCTTGCATAAAGATGTCATCAGCTAAACGTAAAATGTCAGCATATTCTTTTTTCACTTCACCCAGAATACGCACACCCAAACCAGGACCAGGGAATGGATGACGATAAAGCATTTCATGTGGTAAACCTAAAGTCGTCCCTAAACGGCGTACTTCATCTTTAAACAAATCACGAATTGGCTCAACCAATTCAAAAGCTAAATCTTCAGGTAAACCACCCACGTTATGGTGTGATTTGATTACATGCGCTTTACCATTTTTTGTTGCAGCAGATTCGATCACGTCAGGGTAAATTGTACCTTGAGCCAAGAAATTTACCCCATCAAGCTTACGTGCTTCTTCAGCAAAGACTTCGATGAACTCACGCCCAATGATTTTACGCTTTTTCTCAGGATCAACTTCACCCGCAAGTGCAGACAAGAAACGATCTTCAGCATCAGCACGAATCACACGAATACCCATGTTTTTCGCAAACATGTCCATCACTTGCTGACCTTCATTTAAACGAAGTAAGCCGTTGTCTACAAATACACAAGTCAATTGATCACCAATGGCTTTATGTAAAAGTGCAGCAACCACAGATGAATCTACACCGCCTGAAAGACCTAAAAGTACTTTCTGATCACCAATTTGCGCACGAAGTTGTTCAACACGTAAGTCGATAATATTTTCAGAGTTCCATAAATTACGGCAACCACAAATACCATGTACAAAGTTCGACAATAACTCAGCACCTTTAGCAGTGTGTGTCACTTCTGGATGGAATTGCACACCATAGAAACGACGTGCTTCATCAGATACTGCCGCAAATGGACAGCTTGGTGTACTTGCCGTCACCTTAAAACCTGCTGGGATCGCAGAAACTTTGTCGCCGTGACTCATCCAAACATTCAGTTTGTCATCGCCATCATTTAAGTCACCAAGCAATGGATCACGAACCAATACATCGACAGCCGCATAACCAAACTCATGCACTGTACCTGGCTCAACTTTACCGCCAAGTTGTTCTGACATGGTTTGCAGTCCATAGCAAATACCCAATACAGGAACACCCAATGTAAATACGCATTCTGGTGCACGTGGGCTGCCTTCTTCATGCACACTTTCAGGGCCGCCAGACAAGATAATTCCGTTAGGATTAAATGCACGAATGTCTTCCTCAGACATATCAAAAGCATACATTTCAGAATATACACCAGCTTCACGAACACGGCGTGCAATCAACTGGCTATATTGAGAACCGAAATCCAAGATGAGGATACGATCTTCAGTAATTTGGGTATTGGTCGTCATGGGTCTACAACTATGCTGGCAAACGAAATTAAGCGCCATATTCTAGCATTTTTAAAAGCTAGACGCATACCATTGCAGAAAATTTGCATAACTTTTAACAAGGATGCTTATTCTCATCAAAGAATATTGATGTAGTAGTTCTAATAATATAACTGTGTCTTTATATTTATACTTCTAATTAAGTCAATAAGTATTAACCTATTTTCTTTCATAAACTTATACATTTTTTGGATGACAAAAAATTTTAAAATACAAAAAGTCAGCAAAATGCTGACTTTTCAACATCAAATGACTTATAAATCCAAAGTAATTTCTTTACCTTTAGCACGTGATACACAGATCATCATACTTTGTTGCGAGGCTTTTTCATCATCATCTAAATATTGGTCAAAATGTTCTGCTTCACCTTGTAAAATTGCCGTTTCACAAGTACCACATACACCTTCACGGCATAAACATTCAACATCAATATTTAAAGACTCAATAGCTTGCAAAATCGTTTGATCCGCCATCACTTCAATACGTTGATTCGATTTAGCGAGAACCACAGTAAATGATTCAGCATTTTCAGGTGCACTTACTGCAAACTGTTCCCAATGAATATATTCATCACGATAACGATGTTGATTGCAAGTATTAATCACTGCATCAATCATCGGTTTTGGTCCACAAACATACACATGTGTACCTTTATCTTGCTGACCAATTAAAGCATTTAAGTCTAAATGCGAACCTTCACTGTCAATATAACTATACACATGTTCTGCATGAATACTTTGTTTTAAATCATCCAATAAAGCTGCATGCTCAGGTGAACGGAATGCATAATGCAACTCATAATTTGCACCACGTTCAGCCAATTCATCCATTTGCGGTAAGAATGGAGTAATTCCGATACCACCTGCAATCAGAATATGTTTTTCACCTGTTTGTGCCAATTCAAAAAGATTTTTCGGTGAAGAAATCTCAAGTTTAAAATCTTGCACACAGTGATCATGCATAAATACCGAGCCACCTTTTCCGCCCACGTCTTTACGGACACACACTTGATAGGTCGATAAATCATTAACATTACTCATTAATGAATAAGCATTGGAGAGTTTGTCATTCATTTTAATAATGATATGACTTCCGCCCGTAAATGCTGGAAAATTTTCACCATCTTGGCGCTTAAAAGTAAAACGTTTGATCAATGGCGTAAGTTGTTCAACTGCTGTAACAACAGAGGGAAACATTTGATAACTGTCAGTCATCTGTAAATCCTGATTTTTAGCATAAGACACTGTATGCACAGTCTTTAATTTTGAAAAACATATTTTCTAAAAGCTTGAATGACTCTAGTTAAATGTTATTCAAGCTTTAGAAAATTAAGCGCAATAAGATGATTATTTAAAAGAAATAAGAAATTAAACCGCTAAACATAAATATTTAATGGTCATAAATTCTTCCAAACCATATTTAGAACCTTCACGCCCTAGACCTGATTGTTTCACGCCACCGAATGGCACAACTTCATTGGAAATTACCGTTGAATTCATGCCAACCATGCCATATTCAAGTTGCTCTGAAACTTTGAAAATACGAGAAATATTTTCGGTATAGATATAAGCTGCTAAGCCGTAAATTGTGGCATTGGCTTGTTCAATCACTTCTTCATCAGTTTCAAAACTGATCAATGGTGCAACAGGTCCAAAAATTTCTTCAGACACAATCTCCATGCTTTGATCCACATGGGTCAAAATCGTTGGCTCAAAAAAGCTATGACCTAATGTATGACGCTGACCACCACAGGCAATTTTTGCACCTTTGCTGCATGCTTCATCAATCAATTTTTCAGCTTTAAGTACAGCTTTTTCATTGATTAATGGCCCAATTTGCACACCTTCATTCAAACCATTGCCAATTTTTAAAGCCTGTACCGCTGCGACAAATTTTTCAGTAAATGCAGCATAGATATTTTTATGTACATAAATACGGTTAGCACATACACAGGTTTGTCCTGCATTACGGTATTTTGCTAACATTGCACCTTGAACCGCTTTGTCTAAATCAGCATCTTCAAATACAATCAGTGGTGCATTACCACCTAGTTCTAGCGCAAGTTTTTTAATAGTTGGCGCACATTGTTGCATGAGCAAACGCCCCACAGGTGTTGAACCTGTAAAGGTCAATTTTTTCACTTTTTCATGTGTGGTAAAAATAGAACCAATCGCCTCAGATTTACCAGTTACAACGTTAATTACGCCCGCAGGAATACCTGCTTTTTCTGCCAATTTTGCAATGGCTAATGCGCAATACGGCGTTTCATTGGCAGGTTTAATCACAATCGTACAACCTGCTGCAAGTGCTGGTGCAGCTTTACGTGTAATCATTGCCAATGGAAAATTCCACGGCGTAATTGCAGCAACAACACCTACAGGTTCTTTGGTCACTAAAAAGCGCTGACCAGCATTGGTAGTTGGAATCACATCACCATAAACACGCTTGCCTTCTTCGGCAAACCATTGAATAAATGAGGCTGCATATTTCACTTCACCTAAAGCTTCCGCCAATGGTTTACCTTGTTCAATGGTCATGATTTGAGCAAGTTCATTGGCATGTTCTAGAGTGAGCTTGTGCCATTCCAATAATAAATCGGCACGTGCTTGAGCAGTTAATGCTTTCCAAAACTGTAAAGCGTCATAAGCACATTCAACCGCTTTTTGTGCTTCGGCTTGTCCCATATTTGGAATTGAACCGATTTCTTCATCTGTAGCAGGGTTGGTGACAATCACATGGTCTTGATCATCGGCATTAACCCACTGTCCTGCAATAAATGCAGATTGTTGGAATAAAGCGTTTTCTTGTAATGCTGACATTGTTTGATCCTACAGTTAGCGTCTTGGGTTGAGAAATAAGAATGGGCTTATTCCCAACCCAAAAGTGTTGTTCATCAAATTATTGATGATGTTTGGCTACAAGACTTTGGAAATAAGCAATCCCATGCTCACTGATACCTGAACGTTGTTTATCGGTCATGATCCGACCTTGACCACGATAACCACGTGATTTCAAACCACGTTGTACGCTTTCAACAAGATTTAAATCCTCTGGACGGAAGACATGTTTGTACCATTCGATCAAATCTTTTTGATCTTGGGTCAATTCTTCATTTAAGAAATAAATATCGTAGTGCTGTAATGTGGTTTCTTCATCCACTGGGAATTCATAAATTGCAGTCATGAAATCGCCACCTGGTGGTACGTTGAACATGGTGCTTGGCCAAGTCCAGAAACCACTGAAAGATGGATCAACAATAGATGGATCTAATTTGAATGATTTTTCAGAAGAACGTGCATACCCAAACTGTAAAGTCCAATTTTCATGAATGGTGTGCCAGTATTTATCTACTTGTACTGAATCAGAGAAACCAGGATGCGCAGGGCCACAGTGGTAGCATTCCATATAGTTATCTACGATCAGCTTCCAATTGGCTGCGGTGTCTGTGACAAAACGTGCTGCAAGTTTAAGGTCTTTTACGACTTTACATGCTTCATCTAACTTTTCAGCGAAACCTGGCAATTGATCAGCAACACATGTTGCTTCAGGGTCCATATTGATGAAGATAAAACCTGCATGTTCTTCAACTTTTAAAGACACAAGGTTTGAACCTTCTTTGTCAAAGTTGGCAACATTTTCACAGTTACGTGCCAATGCCAATGAACCATCCAATTTAAATGTCCAAGCATGGTATGGGCATGTAATCACATTTTTAGATTTGCCTGCACCTGTCAATAACTCATGTCCACGATGTGGACAAACGTTATAGAACGCACGTAATACACTGTCTTTACCACGAATCACAATGATATTTTCACCGATAATTTTACGTGTGAAATATTGGTTCGATGTTGCAACTTCGCTACCATGTCCTACACAAATCCAGCTTTTTGCATAGATTCTCTCTTTTTCTACTTCAAATACTTGCTTAGATGTGTAATACGATTTTGGAACTGTCCAAGCATTATCTGCATCCTGACAAAAATCTTCAGGTAATGTTTCCACTGCTTCTACAGTAGGAATTTTATTAAGTGAATTCATCGCATTCTCCTCACTAAAAATTGAATTTTGATTTCTTAAAAATTAGGTTGTAAAAATTTTAGTAATGCCTCATACACTGAAGCAACTTCATGGCAATCACGTAGTAAAGGCAAGCAATTTCCCTTTAAACCCATGCCTGTATAAACTTCCACTTGCGTATTGCACTGCTGTAATTGTTGCAATAACACTGCATTTTCCGCGTGGCATACATCGTATTGTGTCAATGCAATAAAGCTGCGTGGCATAGAATGTTTCAGCTCAGGTACAGTACGCAAAGCCTGCTGTGCTGATACCCCTGTCCACGTTTGCATTAATTGTTGATCTTCGACTTGATAAACCAAACTTTGTCGCTCAGTAGTGCTGTGTTGCGAGAAAAATGATGGGAAAATCAAAGCCAATGCCTGTGGCTGCTGTTCTACCAACAACTGTTGTTGTACTTGCAGTGCAAGTGCAGCACCTGAACCATCCGCAACAATGCTTCCTTTTGCAGTATTGATGTTCCATGTCGCTGACTGTTGCAAAATAAGCAGATAAGCATCAAGGCAGTCTTGCTGTCCTTGTGACCACTCAAACTCAGGCACTAAACCGTATTCAACTAACAAGACTTTGACGTTAAGATCACGTGCTAACTGACGTGCAATGTACTCATGTGAGTCAGCACTGCCTACGACATTGCCACCACCATGTACATAGAAAATCCACGACCAACCTGTTTCTGGAGCATTCTCTTCAGGTGTAAACACACGCATATCAATGCAATGTGTTGCTAGTATCAAAGTATGATCTTCAATACGCATGCCTTCAGTTCTTGGCAAAGTATAATGTTGCTGAAATGCATCATAAGCAGCGCGCAAAGAGTCAATGTGTTGATCAGCAGGACTATACACTCCACTCCAATAATCAAACATTTGCATTTCTTCGGTTAACATCGGCTGATTATTTTCCATCACACAGACTTCCTTTCATGCTCAGAATTTAATTCACCATTCAAGGCATTGGCATTCAATGCTTGTTGAATCAGTGCTTCATTACTTTCTTGAATACGTTTGAGCGTGTCGCTTTTCTCACCTTTTTCAATCATATAAGATGGCAATTTGGCATAGTCCTCACGTAACCAACGCACCAAACCAAATGTCTGTACCAAAATAATGATAATGAAAGGTAAAGCAGTGACGATGGTTGCAGCTTTCATGGTATCTAAAGGCGCTTTGGAGAAAATCATCGCCAATGGCACTAAAGTCAGCATCACACACCAGAACAGACGCACATTTTGTGACGGATCTTGTCCTTCTTGTAAGCCTTTAGAACAAGTTGCTGACACCGCATAACCGACAGCATCCATGTGTGCAGCAAGGAAAATCACCATGATTGCCAAGAAGATCCACATCATCAAGGTACCACCTGGTAAAAGGTTCAAGAGCTGTGCAATTGCAACCTCGCCACCTTGAGTACTCAAAACTTCAGGGACATTTACCACACCATGCAAGAATTGGTAAATACTGTAATTTTCCATGATACCGAAGAAGATCCACATGCCCGCACTACCACCGAGTACCATCGCAAGTAAAACTTCTTTAATGGTGCGCCCTTTCGATACTCGGGTGACAAATAACGCTACACCTGGTGCATAAGACGTCCACCATAACCAGTAAAATACCGTCCATTCACGGGTAAATTTGCCATCACCCAATGGGTCAGTAAATAAACTCATGCTGACAAAATTGCTAAACATCAAACCAATACTGGTAATGGTATTATTTAAAATGAACTGGCTAGGACCAAAGAAGAAAACATACAATGCAAATAGAAAAACTGCGTAACACACCATTGAACTCAGGCGTTGCATACCTTTGTCCATGCCCACATAAGAGCTCAATGCAAATAAAATCGAAACAAAAAGTACAATAATCGCATTGGTCATGAAAGTATTTGGAATACCTGTCAATGCCGATAAAATATTGGTAAAAGTAATTGCGGTAAGCACCAATGAAATGGTCAAAGCACCAAACATACACAACAAGAACAGTAGGTCAATTGAACGTCCAACAATGCCTGTAGCTTTAAATCCTGTGATGGACTCGATAATTGATGCCAAACTCAAGCCTTTATTTTTACGCACATGGAAGCTATAACACACTGAAATAGATGCTAAGGCATAAATAGACCACGCACTGATCGTCCAATGAAACATGGTATAGGGCACACTATATTTCAATGCTTCAGGTGTTTTTGCTGCAATATTTAAACCTGGTGTTTGGTAGTAATACGCCCAGTCCAAAAAGCCCCAATACAATGTTGATGAACCTAAGCCTGCCAAAATAAACATGAAAATCCACGAAGACGTGCTGTATTCAGGCTTTCCCTCACCAAGTTTGATGTGTCCATATTTACTAAATGCTAAGCCAGCCACAAACACACAGGCAAAAAAACTAAACAACAGAACTGGCGCCGAAAAAAGAGAGGTACTCCAAAATAAAATCTTTTCTGCAAATGCAATCGATTCTTTCGAATACACTGAAAGCGCAATGACCGAAAGGAAAACAATAGATAAGCTGACTGTTGCCAGCACTTTATCCATCTTGACCTTATTGGGTTTACTGTCCATATTCATAAAATCCTTATTGATGCGCACAATCACAGTTGATCAACCTTACAAATGCCCTATGATTGATACTCTCATTGCATCGATCACGTCATCCGTTGCTAGCCTACGTCAAACTGATAGTTGTAACGCCATGAATGAATACATGTGCAAGCGCCTACATCATGTCTTAACTGACAAACTCAAAAGCAAAATGGTATTGCGTTTCACATCATAAAAATCAAAATAGATTAATCTTAAATATCAAGAGAAATATTACTTTTACCCTTAGTGACAGCACTTCAACCCAATTGATCTAGATCAATGATCTTTACTCACTGTATGCCTTATGGTAAAACCCTCTACAAATCCCCTCATCTGTCATCGTTACGATTTTCCAGATCTTTGCCACATAACCACTTTGCTTCTTAGTACATTCCTCAGGCGCTAAGATGCTTTTTCGGGCATCAAAGATCAACAAGGTAATCATTAACCCAATGGACACGAATCGTGAATAATCTGCCAAACCTTTCAGACCTAAAGGTCTTTTGTGTCGTTGCGAAACGAAAAAGTTTTGTTGCTTCAGCAGATGAATTAGGTGCATCACCTGCTTATGTCAGTAAACGGATTAATATTTTAGAAAATAATTTGAACTGTACATTGTTCCACCGGAGTACCCGACATGTCAGTTTGACTGAAGATGGAAAATTAATTTTGGAGCGAGTCTCCAATATTTTAAATGAATTTGATGAGCTCAGTGATTTGATTAATAACCCACAAAATACCCCCACAGGACGAATTGATATTGTCAGTAGTTTTGGTTTTGGACGCAGTCATGTTGCCCCGATTTTATCGAAACTGATGACCATGTATCCTGAATTAGATATTCAGTTCAATACCATTGACCACACAGTAGATCTAATTCAACACAGTTTGGATTTAGATATTTTTGTCGGCAATGATATTTCACCGAATATGATTGCTAAAAAATTACTGTCGAATTTTCGGATTTTGTGTGCATCGCCACGTTATTTACAAATAAACAGTGAACCTGATGATTTAGATGAACTTACCAACCACACCTGTTTAGCGGTTCAAGAGCGTGATCAGTCACGCCATGCATGGAAATTACGCAGTCCGATGGAAGATGTTTCGGTTGCCATTACACCAAAATTCACCTCAAATAACAGTGAAATCATCAAACAATTGGTGATGGATGATCAAGGCATTATGCTCTGTTCAATCTGGGATGTGATGGAAGAATTACACACAGGAAAACTTCAGCACATCTTAACCAGTTACTGGCAAGATGCTGATATTTGGGCAGTTTACCCTTCACGCCTGCGTAGTTCATCAAAACTCAAAACTTGTATTTTGTTCATCCAAGCGCAATTGCTCAACCGACTACAGCATTTAAACACCTTAACACGAGGTAAACCAGTTTTAGCCAAACCAGAACAAGTCAGCCTTCCTCCTGAAAAAGTGTTCTTATAATTTTAATATGTCTTATTTCGCTTTATAAATAGGGTAACTCGTTGCCACGAATTACCCATTTTTTATTAGTTTTCAGAATCAGATCAACTGTTCAAACTAGAAATAATAACCAACTGCTAAATATAGAAGCTTGTTCCAATCATGATTATCTCCTTCCGCTAAAGCTTTTGAGCTTCCACCGATCATGGCATCATTTCGTGACCAGATATATTCTGCTTGCACGCCAACTTTTTTATAGTTAAATGCTAAACCCGCAATAATACGGTTTGAATCTTCAGAGCCCGATTCATCTTTAAAAAATTGACTATATGATAAATAAGGCTTAATTCCTGTGACTCCTTTAAAGTCATCTTTGATACTATAATTCAGCTCAGCCATGGCATATTTACCATCATTGGCAATGTTATACGCATAGTCAAACGCACCCAATGTCGAACTGTTTGGCATCAAATGATCTTTGTTATTGATCTTCTGTTGTCCAACCAATAGCATCACTTGCCAATCTTGATAGTTGGTGGTGCTAAAAATATTCCAATTGCTTTTATGTCCCGTTTCATCGGTTTTTTTATTTTCTAAATCCGAATACCATACTGAACCTCCAACTTCTGAAGAAAAGCGATTTTCAGTATCCCAAGTGATATTTTTTGAAGCACGTGCAACCCACATATTTTTTTCTTGAATATGTGTACCATGATCTAAATCATCTGCTTCAACAAAGTTACCTGTATAACGACTTGCATCTTTGGATGTACCTTTGAAATTGCCACCATCCGCTGGGTAATAGCCTAAAGTTAAATGATAATCTTGTTGTTTGAGTTGATATTTTAAACCCAAATTATGCACATCTTCATAACCCAAAGTATTAAATAAAGTTTCGTAATAACTACTGCCCCAAAAACGCCCAAATCCAAAATCAACAGGTTGAAGACCTGCACTGATCGTCTGTTGATCATCAATTTTATAACCTGCCCATGCACTGTGTAAAAAAATCGCATCACACAAACGGTTGTATTGATAACAGCGCATATCACTTTGCGCCAACCAATTTGGATTTTCGTAATTTACCACTAACTTTAAATCGGCAAGCTTCCAATCTCCATTGGCTCCCTCACTTGCATCGTCAGCAAAATCTTTGTGTTGATAGCGTGTCCGTACTGCACCTGATACGGTCAACTGCCCTGCTTCAGCTTGCTTATCACCCCAAGTTAAACCATCTGCATAACTCAAAGAACTACTCAGCAAAGTTGCTGTTGCGCAATAAAGCCATAATTTTTTCATATTAAACATCCCTGACAAAAGATGCACAAGTTGAATAATTTTAGCTATTTAATCAATGCATTATCTATAAACCTAGTCTTCACGTTATGTGTTTAATTGTTGCATACTTACATAACAGTAGATTTTATCTTAGGATAATTCTAAGCAGCCAACTTAGGAGCATAAGACAATAAATTTTCATATAATCTATTTCTCAAATATAAATCTAAATCTCTAAGATTTAATTATGTAAACCTCATCAATATTTTCACTCTATTCAAGAAATATCAATTAAATCAACAATAAAAAAGCCCCCATCTTTCGATGAGGGCTTTTTGAATCTGGAGCGGGAAAGGAGACTCGAACTCCCGACCCCAACCTTGGCAAGGTTATGCTCTACCAACTGAGCTATTCCCGCGGAGTCTGTTCAATTTTTTAAATAAAAAACTGAATGAAAAAATTTTTGGAGCGGGAAAGGAGACTCGAACTCCCGACCCCAACCTTGGCAAGGTTATGCTCTACCAACTGAGCTATTCCCGCGGAGTCTGTTCAATTTTTTAAATAAAAACTGAATAAAAAAATTTTGAGCGGGAAAGGAGACTCGAACTCCCGACCCCAACCTTGGCAAGGTTATGCTCTACCAACTGAGCTATTCCCGCATGGGGCTTATAATACATTAAGATAAATTAGGGTCAACAATTTTTTGTTATAAAATCGCTTATTTGCATAAAATTAACACAGATGACTTAATTTTTTGCTAAATCACTGCGTTGGCTAACGTTTTATGAATCACCATAAAAAGACTTTTCTTTTGATTTAAACGGAAATTAGGGGCAAAAAATATAATCCGCTATACTCAAGTCAAATTAAATACGCGAGGAACTGTAAAATGGGTCTTGAACAACAGCTGATTGAACAATTACAAATATTAAATCCAACGCATTTAGAAGTGATCAATGAGTCGGCAGGACATGGGGGATATTTTCCTGGTAAAGAGTCACATTTTAAAGTGATCATTGTCAGTGAGGCTTTTGCCGGTTTACGTTTAGTACAACGCCATCAAAAAGTTTATGCAGCAGCCAAAGAGTTACTCAGTCCAGGTAAAATTCACGCTTTAGCCATCCATGCTTATTTGCCAAGTGAATGGCAAGGTGAAGCACCTGCAAGTCCAGTATGTGCGCATGCACCTAAGGTATAAGATAAGTTATGGATACACTTTTATTTATGCAAACTCTACATATTGCCAGTGCAGTATTGGCATTGTTGGTTTTTGTGTTACGAGCATTTACTTTATTTATAGGCACGCAAAATCAGCAACCAAATCCTAAAGGTCGTGTCGCATTTGTTGCTGTGCAGCATTTATCTTATACACTACTCGTCATCACAGGGGTAGCTTTATTGGTAATGAATCAATTCCAAGTACACGCTTGGTTCTACGCAAAAATTTTACTCTTTTTTGTGTTGTTATCATCGCAAATCAAAGCCTATAAAAAAGATGAAACGATTTTGCTGGCACAACGTCGTGCAGGTTTAGTGCTAGGCGCAATTGCTTTTGTTTCAATCATTGGACTGATCATGATTAAGCCAGTTTTTGGTTGATTGTTAGACATTTATTTCCTACTTGTATGCAGTCTAGGTTAAACTGCATACAAGTCAAAAAATAATGAATTTGAGGGAAATTATGCTAACACGTGTGGTATTTAACCAAAAAGGTGGTGTAGGTAAGTCGAGTATTACGGTAAATTTAGCAGCCATGAGTGCCAATGCAGGTCTTAAAACTTTAGTAATCGACTTAGATCCACAAGCCAATTCTAGCCAATATCTTTTAGGTGATGATGCGACCTATTCTGCGGATAAGACTGCACTTGAGCCTAATATTGAAAACTTTTTCCAAGATGTTTTAGGCAATAACCAACAAAAAGGCTTATTGGGCAATGCCATCGGCTCAATTTTAAAGTCTAAAAATAAAGGCTTTGATCAATATATCCATCATTCCCCTTTTGCAAATTTAGATGTATTACCTGCAAGCCCAACTTTGGGCAGTTTAGAACATGCTTTAGAAGCCAAACATAAAATCTATAAATTACGTGATTCGATTCAAACCCTTGTAGGAACATATGATCGTATTTTTATTGATACACCACCTGCATTTAACTTCTTTACTTTATCAGCATTGATCAGTGCAGATCGTGTACTGATTCCATTTGACTGCGATGTATTTTCTAAACGTGCCTTACAAACGTTAATTGAAAATGTCATCGAAACCCAAGATGATCACAATGATCGCTTAGAAATTGAAGGCATCATTGTCAATCAATTCCAAGCACAAGCGAAATTACCACGTGAAGTGGTCCAACAACTCAAAGATGAGAATCTTCCTGTACTCGACAATATGTTGCCACCATCGGTGATTATGAAGGAATCACATCATAAAAACTTGCCACTCATCTATTTTGCTACAGATCATAAATTGACGCAGGCATATCAATCATTGTTCAATGAGATTGAGCAAAAATAAGATCGAGATGTAACATGAAGCTAACTTCTTTAAACGGTTTTAAATGGGCTGCCTTAATCTTAGGTTTACCGTTTTTAACTGCATGTGCGACCATGGTAAAACCGAACTATGTTTCGCCAACCCAATATCAAGCCATGAATTGTGCGCAACTGGCATCGGAGTTTCAACGCATTCAACAGTACATCAATAATGGCGTACAACCTGCGAAACGCACTGGTGTGGGTGTTGGTGTTGGGCTCGGGGGTGGTTGGGGCAGCGGTGGTTTTGGTTGGGGCATTGGTCCAAGTATTTCGGTAAATATGGGGCAATCGTCCAATACTAAAAATACTGAACTTGCCAACTTATATGGTCAACAAGATGCTATTTCTCAGGCTGCCCAATTTAAAAACTGCCCTTATGTGCCTAAGCGCCAAGAAGTGAAAAAGTAAAATATACTGGATGTGAGGCCAACTTTGACTCCACATCCATTTTAATGTTTAGCAAAATATTACAAGATTAATTTAAATAAAAATAAGCATTTAGCTTTAAACAACTAAAATTAATTCTATTTAAATCAGATAAAATAGTCACTCTTTACTTGTCATGGTTTTATATTTTCGTTTAAGGTGTGCGCCTGATTAACTGATTCAAAAACACTATATGATTGAAAATTGGTTATTTATTGCAGCAATGTTGGCTGTACTTCTAATTCCTGGGCCAACCAATGCATTATTAGCCAGCTCAGCGCATCACCAAGGTGTGATTAAAACATTTGCCCTCGTTCCTGCACAGCTTTTTGGTTACCTTTACGGCATTAGTATCTGGGCATTGCTCATTCATTTAACTTTGCCTATTTGGCCTTTGCTGATTGATATTTTACATATTGCAAGTATGGCGTATGTTTTATGGTTAGCATTTCATTTGTGGAAAGCCTCACATTTACAAAATCATAGCCAAGTGCATAGAACCTTAAGCCCTTCACAGTTATTTATTTCCACATTAAAAAATCCAAAAACCATACTATTTGCAGCTGGAATTTTTCCTATAGAAACTTGGGATTCATATTTACATTATTTTATAGTGATTGGCATATTTATTCTGTGCTTAATCCCCTGTGCATTATTTTGGATCTATTGGGGGCGTACAGTTTTGGCAGGAAAGCTAAAAGGTGTCAGTGCCGACCGTTTATATAAAGGATCGGCATTATTTCTGATTTTATGTATGTTGCCTGTCGTGGTACGATTTTTCTAAGCTTTTTCTTTATTGAAAAATTTATGACGAATAAAACCAATCAAGCCTGGTAATATACTCAGGAAAATAATACCAAACACCAAATGTGTAAAGTTATCTTTGACCAATGGATGTGCGCCAAATAAATAACCCAAAGTGATAAATGAGCCTACCCAACAAATCGCACCTACCACATTATAAGTGAGGAAATATTTATAATTCATACTGCCTGCACCTGCCACAAATGGCGCAAAGGTACGCGCAAAAGGAATAAAACGTGCAAAGATAATGGTTTTGCCACCATGTTTTTCAAAAAATTGAGAGGTTTTGATTAAATGTTCTTTATTAATAAACCGAGAGTTAATTTCAAAAACACGAGGTCCGATATATTTTCCAATATGATAATTTAAAGTATCCCCCAGTACCGCAGCAATAAACAGTAAAATAACCAATAACACAGGATCCATTGCACCCGTTGAAGCAGCTAATGCACCTGCGGCAAAAAGTAAGCTGTCACCTGGCAAAAATGGCATGACCACTAAGCCTGTTTCAACAAAAATAATTAGGAATAAAATTCCGTAAACCCAATAACCGTAATTTGTTATAAATTCAAATAAATGCTGGTCAACATGCAAAATAAAATCAATGAGATTCATGAAATAAAAGCTAAGCTAAATCGTGTACAAATCCTAGCAGCCTAAGCCATGAAAGTCAGTATTAAAAAGTAAATAAATAAACCCATTATCGTTTCATTTATAAAACGATAAGTCTGTTTTTTGCATATTTATCGAAAAAACAGACGGTATTATTATGACATCATTGTTTAAAAATAATGTGTATTAGGTCTCATCATGTTAAATCCAAATGTTGTTGTAAAAAATATCGTTAACTCAACCAATACTGATGCAACACTCGCATTGATTGCTCGTGCATTTATGGCATATATCTTTATTGTTGCAGGTTGGGGAAAATTAACAGCTTATAGTGCCACTGTTGGCTATATGGAATCTATGGGTGTTCCAGGTGCGATGTTACCCTTAACTATTTTGGTTGAATTAGACGGTGGTTTGGCATTACTTTTGGGTTTCCAAGCACGTTTTGCTGCGCTTGGATTAGGTGTTTTTAGTTTGATCACTGCTTTCTTGTTCCATAGCGGTACTGAAGATGCAATTAATTTTATGAAAAACTTTGCTATGGCGGGGGGATTATTTTTCTTAATGTTACATGGTGCAGGTAAATTTAGCCTTGATCATATC
The DNA here is from genome assembly GCF_001704615.3 of Acinetobacter defluvii. Lineage (NCBI taxonomy): Bacteria > Pseudomonadati > Pseudomonadota > Gammaproteobacteria > Moraxellales > Moraxellaceae > Acinetobacter > Acinetobacter defluvii. The sequence goes on along the minus strand of NZ_CP029397.2, from coordinate 104,943 downwards.
ATTGAAAAATAAATTGATTTTTAAAAAGCCAGATAAATATCTGGCTTTTTTGATGTTGATTAAATCACAATATATTCATCAGTATCTTGAAAAATCGTATAGTCAGGCTATTTCGGAATAGAATCACTCGCTAAATACGTAATTTGTTCTGGACGCATCTGGTTTAAGAATACCGTATCATAGCTATTATTGAGATGCCCGATATCTAATGCTCTAAAACCACGATGATGTAATCTTGCTGCCAATACTGTTCCTGTTGGACCTAAAGCAATTAGAAATAAATCCACCTGTTTTTGCTCAATACATTGTTTCATCACATCATCAATCTCTGCATAAGCATCTTGATTTTTAGAATAAATATAGCTGGCACATGTGATATTAGAAAAAATAGTATGCGCTGCATTTAAACGTGAATTTTTTCCCGTAATAAAACAGACTTTTTTACCTTCCCAAATCGTTTTCCATAAATCAACAATTTCATTGCCATAGAAGTAAAATGCTTCAGGTCGTGTGATCATGGCATCACCTAACTGGGGGTGCTTTAAATAAAATTTACATTTTGCCCAAAATTCTAGCCAAAACTTATTCCAAAATGAATCTTCAATTAATAAACTCGGGTAACACACCATAATCCCCATATCATTGCGGCTAATATCTCGCAATTCTTGCATTAATTTCCAATCATGCTTTTGAAAAACACAACCGCCTGTGGTGACCATACAACGAATTTCACCATCACCAAAACGCGCTAAGCTCAGTTCTTTTTCTTTAATTTGTATTAATGTTTCTCGAATGCTTAGAAATTTATCACTTAATGTATTTGCCATATCTAAATAAATTTCATTCATTTGAGTGGCTTTAAACTGTTTATTTAACTGTATAACTTGATCGTTCAATGTATTGAGTAAATAATTTTGATTTTGTGTATACGCCAATAATTGTTTGAGTATTTTTTCAATGACTTTATCAATATCAGGTGTATACTCAATATTTAAAAAACTGACTAAGGTTTTATTTTTAGCATAAATTTTTAATCTAAAATCTATGAAGCACTGAAAGTATTGTGATAAAAATCTCTGTGTTTCTGGATTCCGACAAACTAAAAATATTTCATATTGTTGGTTAACATCCAACGCAAAAAATAAATTTTCAGTTTTAATATCAATATAGACCACCTGATTTTTATATATTTCAACCCGTTCAACATATTGCATATATAAAAATTTTTCTTTTAGTTCATTCAACAAATCATTTAAAAGCATCGTTATTCAATCCATAAAATCAATGTTGAAAAATTAGAACGCTCTATTATTTTGCATATTTAAAATAATATCGGCTTGTTGTATAAATTCTAATTTCTGTAAATTCTGAATTAAGTTTTTGACATCCAAGTAATGGTCTTTTTTGATCAAATCTTGATAATGATCAAGTTGATGAATTACACGATTAACCAAACCTTGTGAGGCATTTTGAACGAGTGCTTTAAAGGCAGTATAAGCTTGCTCTATATGACCTAACTGAAAAGCATTAATACACAGTTCGTAATGGCACCAGAACTTATAAATATCCTGATTTAAAAACAATTTATTGCCTGTTGGTAGTTTCAATTTTTGTGCACGTTCGGCATAACACAGCGCCAAATGATAGTTTTTATCCCAATTATTACGGCGTGCAAGGTGATACCAACATTCAGCACGCTCAGGCACCACAGAAACACCACATTGCCAATAATATAATGCTTGCATGGTCTGTTTTTTAGCTTCAAATAAAGATCCTAAACGCATAAAGCTGATATAGATTTCCTCTTTCCAATCACCCAGTGTGGTACGTTTTTGATACCATTCGATTGCCTTTTCGGTTTGACCCGCATCCTGATAAGACTGTGCACAATAAAAACTATAACGTGCCTCTAACTCTGGATCTACTTTATCTGCAATCTCTTTTTCAAGTAACTGAGCATCTTTCAAATATTTGTTGGGGTCTAAACTTCTATTGCCTTTACGACCTGAAACAACTGCATAATTCCCTTCGACAGTATCTGTAGAATAGTCGGCTTTACTCGACAAAAACTCATGTAACACCCCTTTCCAAAAAAACTGACCATTGTTTTTAATAATGAGTTTTCGGAGATATTTTGTACTCCCCCCTTCATTGGTCATCTTGAAAAAATAACTGTCTTTTTGCAAAACAGGTAATTTAAAATCACCTGTAAAATGGTCGTCTGCATCAAAAAATAAAATGTAATCACTTTTACCGACACATGCCTGCAAAGCAGCATCTCGATTATGACCAAAATTCACCCAAGCTTGATGCTGAATTTCACCTTGAATATTTTTTTGTTTAAAAAAATCTTCAATAATTTCGACGGTATTATCTGTTGAGCCTGTATCTGAAATTACCCAATAATCTAACTGAATATTTTGGCAAATATTTTCTAATGTCTCAGCAATAATATGACTTTCATTTTTAACAATCATATTGAGGCAAATGGTGGGCATATTCCTTCCTCTATAATCTCTGTAGATAAAATAGAAAAAGAGGCTCTTTCGACCCTCTTTTTCTATTTAGCGATAAATTAAAATAATTGACCGTTATTAATCAATTGATCTAATAACTCATCAGTTTTTGTGACACCCTGTAAAACAAGCAACTCTGTTGGGTTATAAGTTGTATTGTCTGCTGAACCATCACGATCAATAGATAAAATCGTATTGCCCTGACCATCATCTTTCACACTGATATAATCTTTTAAATCAGTGCTACTTCCTGACAATAAAGCACTGATATTGATCATATCTGCATCAGCATCAGTTTTCACATCACCAACATGGAAATCCGTCCATGTATCTATACCATTACCACCTGTTGCATCAAAGCTTTCTAACAATTCAAAAATCAAGAGGTCATGTCCTGCGCCACCTGAGATTTGATCATTACCCGCACCTGCAATAATAAGATCATCACCTGCACCTGCATCGATGACATCATCACCATTACCACCTCGGATTAAGTCATCACCTGAACCTGATTTAATGATGTCATTGCCATCCATCCCATAGATACGCAAACTTTCTGTTGAAAGTGAGTGATCAAGCATATTTGCTTGTTGATCACCTTCAATAATATTTTTCGCAGCACTATTGAATGACTGTGCATTGAGAAGATTTAAGCCTAACAATTGTGCAACATCACTTGAACTTGAAGCACCTTGTGTATCCGTTGCAGTGATTTGAATGCTATTAATAACATCAAGATTCAGCACACTACCTGTCAGTAATGTCCCTCCTTGTGCTGTCAGATAAATACTACTTAATAATTCATTCACTGCAAGATTATCAATTTTGCCACCATCAATTGCAGTAATGGTCAATGTTGAACTTGGTGCAATCAAACCTAAAAGACCATCATCATTTCTCAAGACAATTTTGAGTCCAAGTTCCGCTGCAAGTGTTTCCGAAGCATGTAGTTCTAAAGGTGTTAGACTGACAGTAATAATTGGTTGATATTTCACTTCAACTTTTTCTAAGTTGTTGTTTTCATCATACGCTGTTAGATATTGGTCACTTAAATTAATCAGCCCCAAAGCATCCAAATTAATTAATCCAAGTAAACTCCCCACTTTCGCTTGTGTTACAGGTGCTACATTGTTCGGATCAAACTCTTGATCTGGAATATTTGAGGTGTCAATCGAAGATTCACCCGTATTGACCACATCACCATCAGCATCTACGACCTCTGCTGAGATATTAATATTCTGATCTGTTAATGCACTTGCATCAAACTCAGCAGAATCTACAACCAGTTTACCTGTATTCAGCAGCTCACTGATGATTTGTTGATCATTAGAATATTTAGAAACCAGATCAACACCTTCTAACACAATGATTTGATCTGTCTTACCTGCAAGTGTGTCATTGTATCCACCGATATAATGACCCTGAGTACTGATATGAATTTCTGTACTCACCGTTCCATCAGCATTTGAGATCAATACAAAATGTAAATAGTTGGTTAAATTACCTGTACTTGAACCGATACGCCCTTCACCTTTGAGCAGACCAGATAGATCTAAAATGTCCCCACCTGAACGAATGGCTGAGGTATTAAAATCAAGCACCGTATCTCTACTAATACCCACCTGACCTTGATCAGGAATTTGGTCGTCTGCTTCCCACTTAAATACATCACTGAATTGTTGGGTAGGATCTGCAAGATCATCACCTACAAGAGTGTCATTGCCTCGACCACCGATCAAAATATCACGCCCAACCCCACCTTCGAGTCGGTCAATGCCTGCACCACCACGTAATAAGTCATTACCTGTCAAACCATATAAAGTATCATTACCTGCATAACCATATAATCGGTCATCTTTTGATAACTCACTTTGATCTCCAGAAATTATATTATCTGCTGCTGTTCCCTCTTGTAGAATACCTGAACTTTGTAATTTAACTAATTCACCTAAACCTGCGAGTACACCGACATCTGCGACATTTACAGTAGTATCTGAACCTTGTGAACCATTTTGATCTGTTGCAGTAATGCCTTCACCTGCGAGTAACTTGACATCCAAAATTTGTCCTAATCCTGAAACAAGTTTCACAGTACCTAAAAACTCATTTAAACGATCTAGATCCATCACACCATTTTTAGAGGTAATCGTGATTTGTGCAGGCGTAATCAACACTGCTGCTATAGTTTTGATCTCAAAACCAAACTCATCTGCTAAAGCTTTAGAGTATTGATAATGTAAACCTAAATCTAAGTTGAGTAAGGCAGCCTTATTAATCACAACCTTAGTGATATTATTGTTCACATCATTCACGGTATAAAGCTGACTACTACTTAAATCAATCAGACCTGCAACATTGAGATTCGCAGTACCGAGCAATCCCCCTTTATTACCTAAGTTCGCCATTGGTTTTTCATTTTGCTCAGGTGTGACTGTAATACCATTTGCAGCAACTTCATACGCACCCGTCTGCATATCTACAGTCACTGTATTACCATGTACTGTTGTTACAGTAAGGAGTTTTGTGCTGTCTGAATAACTATATGCATAAATGTTATCTGCATTACCGTACTGCTGAACAGTATTACTTGCTGCATCAAAGACATAAGTATTGCCTTCGATCGTCACTGCTTGTAGATGTCCACCGTCTATACCAAAACTCTCAACCAGTTGACCATTTACAACACCAACCTCCGTTAAATCCACTGTCATTGGGGCAGAAACAACAGGCACATCATCATGAATCACGACATTTAACTTACCATTCGTTACGCCTGTCGCATTGGTTAATTCAAATGGAATCTCAATCGTTTCAAGATTTTCAACCAAATGATCCGCGCCTTTGGTCATGGTAACAGTATAAGCACCTGTGATACTGTCCACTGTAATCTCTAGCGTTGCTTGAGATTCACCTGCAATCGTTCCTGTTAATGTTTGACCATCTGCAGAAACTGTCCATACCAAATCTTCACCCGAAAACTTGGTTGTTGTATTGGTTGGTTCAAGTAGTTTGACCTCTGTACCAACGCCAATCGCTAACTGACCTTGCACCGTTGGATAAGTTGTCACTAATTGTTGAATAATATTTCCATTGATATCTTTAACTGGATCACCATGAGCATCCAACAAATCAACCAACTCAACTTTATAATCAGCTTCTTTTAATTCTGCTGTTTGTGATAAATCAACAATTAAGTTTTTCTCGACTGTGGTGAGGTTACCAGCAGCATCGGTAGCATTTACCTCCACTAGATATTGACCTGAACCTAAACCATTCAAGTCCGCTTGTGGAATCGTTAACGTCCATTTTCCATCTGCACCAATGTTTGCAGAATCAACTGGATAATCTTTACCGTTAAACGTTACAACCAATGTTGGCATTGGATCTTCGACTGAAACTGTACCCGAAATTGTAAGATCTGAACGTGCTTCTACTGCATCTAGTACATCATTTCCTGCAATCAGATCCAGTTTCACCACTAGTGCGACAGTATCAACCACCAAGTCAACTTTTGCAGCATCGGATGGATTACCCGCTTTATCTGTTTCAGTGACTTGTAGACGATGTACACCATCAACCAATGGTGTGGTCAAATCTACACTCCATGTACCATCTGCTTTCACGACTGTTGTCGCAATAATATGCCCTTGCATATCTTGAATCGTAATAATATTGCCAATCTCTTGCCCTTTACCCGAAATAGTTGGCAAGTTGTCATTGGTATGGTTTTTAATCAACTGATTATTACTATCTACTGCATATAAATCTTGTGCTGTACCTATCTCACCCAATGCATTGATATTATCTGTGATCACAATGTCAGTTGGTGCTGAAGGTGCGATCAAATCTGTTGTAAATGTTCGCGTGGTTAATGGGTTACTAGAAGTCAGTTCATCATAGACTTCTATGGTATATGTTTTTCCATGCTCTAAGGTAGAAACAAAGGAATTTGGTAAATCAACAGACCAGTTTGTATCATTCGTAACACGTAAATAATTAACAAGAGTTCCTAACTGTATAGTTTGCCCAGAACTGTCTTTGATATAGAGATATGAAGAATTATCTAAGAAAGACTTATCAGCAAATGTTCCTAAAATTTTTACTGTACCTAAGTCTTTTTCAGCAATATTAATAATATCGTCACCAGTGACTGGAGCAATTGCTATTGACTCACCTTTCACTAAGTCGACATTATGGCTTACATTACCTGATTGATTTCCAGCACGATCTGTTGTAAACGCAGTAATGTTAGATGTGATTAAACCTGATGAAGGGAATGCTGGTATCTCACTTTGTGTAAATGATGCACTCCATTCACCAGAAGCATCTGTCATCACTGACTTTTCTGTATTACCCCATTTCACAGTCACTGTTGAATAAGGTTCAGCAGTACCAGTCACCACTTCACCATCGACAGCTTCAGCAGATGAAACTTTATCATCACCAGCAACAGTCTTAATCACAGGATTTTCAGGCGCTTGAGTATCTATATTTAATACAAAATCATTCGATTGAAGTGATGGATTACCTGCTTCATCTAAAGCAATCGCATTAATAATGTACTGTCCATCTAGTAGTGCATTGGCAACAGGTAGCTCAAATGACCATTCACCATTTGTCACGGCGACAATGTATTTTTCACCATTAATCGTCAGTACAACCTTAACAGCCTCAGCTGGTGCATGTCCTTTTAGAATTGGTGTTGTATCATTGGTAAATGCACCATTTTCCAAATTTGTTACAGGTGTATCTCCATTGTCTTCTGCACCTAGAATCACTGGTGCAGCAGGTACTTCTGTATCTATTTCAAATGAACCACTGCCGATTGGCTGTTCTTCACTGACATTACCTGCTTTATCTGTTTGACGTAAAACAATGTCTTCTCTGTTGTATGAACCATCAGCTAAAGGAATGATATTTCGAGCATCACCGATCGTCCAAGTGCTTCCACCATCAAGTGAATATTCCCAAGAACTCAATTCTGACTCTAAACCACTCACCTTGAGTTGATTATTGTCTTTGCCTACTCCTAAAGCTGCTGTAGGTGCATCTGGTCGTGTCAAATCAATTGTCACCGCATCAAGTTTCGTGATCACTTGATTGCCTGCAGCATCCACTTGCATGATTTGTACATCATCTTTGGCAAATGTTTTCGAAACATCTGTTAATTCAAAACGACCACCTGTAAATTCAGTCCATGTCACGCCAGCATCTAAAGAGTAGAATTGTTGAGTACCAGATTCTATGCCTGATACACTGATTGTTGCATCATTGGTATAACGGTCTTTATTTGAAATACCCGTATCTACTAAGCTTTCTGTTAATTGACGTGGTGTAGAGGTATCAATTGTAATTGCTTGCGTATTACTTGTTTCACTGATATTACCAGCTACATCTTCAACTTTGATCACAATCGAACCAGATGCATAAGCGCCATCTTTTAAATTAAAGCTCGTGCCTGTACCTAGCGTCCAATCTTTTCCACCATTGGTTGAATAAGACCATGTTGCATCTGTATCAAGATCTTTGATATTCACTTGTGAATTTGACGTAATACCATCATTGTCGGTGCCCACTACTGTATTAACATCAACTATGGCAAATGTATCACTGTCTAATTCCAATGTTGGTGTTGTAATTTGTGTATCAATCTCAATTTCAAAAATTTGACCATTGACTACAATTTCAAACTGACCATCTGCTAACTCAATCGCAGGTGCTTTGGCTAAATCAAGCAACCATGTTCCATCAGCAGTTACAGGGACTTGAAGAGTATGCAATGTGCCAGAAGCATTTTGAATCACGACTGCAACATCTGTACCAAATTCACCTGTTCCAACCAATGTTGGCGATTTATCATTGCTAATACCGCCGCTTACAATCATTTCATTATTGGCAGCACTACTGTCATATTCAGGATTTTGACCTGTAGATTCCACATTATCAAATACAGCAATGAGTTTGACTGGACGCGATAGACCAAAGCCGTTGCTAGCATCAAACTGACTTTCTCTACCTGCATTTCCAGCAAGATCTGAATAAACAGCATCAGTAATTGTGATACTTGGTGCTTCAGAACCTTCTTGTATAAATGTGGCAGTCCAAGTGTTCTCATTTACTTTGTTAAAGTTAGATAACTTACCACCAACTACAATCAGGTCAGCTTCTTCAAAACCATCCACAGCTTCACTGAAATTAAACGTAATTTCTGTTGTTCCACCTTCTATCACTGTTTTTGGATTTGCACTGATCTCTAATGTTGGTGCAACAGTATCTACCGTTACAGTCAAGCTGCTTTCATCAACATTACCTTCTGCATCGGTATGACTGACTTGAATTGTGTTTTCGCCTTCTTGTACAACGACATCAACGCTGAGTTTGCCTACATCAAGTTCTGCTTGCGTTAAGCTGTAATCTTGTCCATCGACTGTGATCACATCACCCACTTTAGCATCTGTACCTAAAACAATATCAACTTTGACACTTTGATCTGTACCAAGTTCTTCTTTGTTGATCTTGCCATCTGTATTGGTGTCTTCGCCTTGTGCCAAGCTCACATCTGCAACAACATCTGCTGCAACAGTATCTACCGTTACAGTCAAGCTGCTTTCATCAACATTACCTTCTGCATCGGTATGACTGACTTGAATTGTGTTTTCGCCTTCTTGTACAACGACATCAACGCTGAGTTTGCCTGCATCCAGTTCTGCTTGCGTTAAGCTGTAATCTTGTCCATCGACGGTGATCACATCACCCACTTTGGCATCTGTACCTAAAACAATATCAACTTTGACACTTTGATCTGTACCAAGTTCTTCTTTGTTGATCTTGCCATCTGTATTGGTGTCTTCGCCTTGTGCCAAGCTCACATCTGCAACAACATCTGCTGCAACAGTATCTACCGTTACAGTCAAGCTGCTTTCATCAACATTACCTTCTGCATCGGTATGGCTGACTTGAATTGTGTTTTCGCCTTCTTGTACAACGACATCAACGCTGAGTTTGCCTACATCAAGTTCTGCTTGCGTTAAGCTGTAATCTTGTCCATCGACGGTGATCACATCACCCACTTTAGCATCTGTACCTAAAACAATATCAACTTTGACACTTTGATCTGTACCAAGTTCTTCTTTGTTGACCTTGCCATCTGTATTGGTGTCTTCGCCTTGTGCCAAGCTCACATCTGCAACAACATCTGCTGCAACAGTATCTACCGTTACAGTCAAGCTGCTTTCATCAACATTACCTTCTGCATCGGTATGACTGACTTGAATTGTGTTTTCGCCTTCTTGTACAACGACATCAACGCTGAGTTTGCCTGCATCAAGTTCTGCTTGCGTTAAGCTGTAATCTTGTCCATCGACGGTGATCACATCACCCACTTTGGCATCTGTACCTAAAACAATATCAACTTTGACACTTTGATCTGTACCAAGTTCTTCTTTGTTGATCTTGCCATCTGTATTGGTGTCTTCGCCTTGTGCCAAGCTCACATCTGCAACAACATCTGCTGCAACCGTATCTACCGTGATAGTCAAGCTGCTTTCATCAACATTACCTTCTGCATCGGTGTGGCTGACTTGAATTGTGTTTTCGCCTTCTTGTACAACGACATCAACGCTGAGTTTGCCTGCATCCAGTTCTGCTTGCGTTAAGCTGTAATCTTGTCCATCGACTGTGATCACATCACCCACTTTGGCATCTGTACCTAAAACAATATCAACTTTGACACTTTGATCTGTACCAAGTTCTTCTTTGTTGATCTTGCCATCTGTATTGGTGTCTTCGCCTTGTGCCAAGCTCACATCTGCAACAACATCTGCTGCAACCGTATCTACCGTTACAGTCAAGCTGCTTTCATCAACATTACCTTCTGCATCGGTATGGCTGACTTGAATTGTGTTTTCACCTTCTTGTACAACGACATCAACGCTGAGTTTGCCTACATCAAGTTCTGCTTGCGTTAAGCTGTAATCTTGTCCATCGACTGTGATCACATCACCCACTTTAGCATCTGTACCTAAAACAATATCAACTTTGACACTTTGATCTGTACCAAGTTCTTCTTTGTTGACCTTGCCATCTGTATTGGTGTCTTCGCCTTGTGCCAAGCTCACATCTGCAACAACATCTGCTGCAACAGTATCTACCGTTACAGTCAAGCTGCTTTCATCAACATTACCTTCTGCATCGGTATGACTGACTTGAATTGTGTTTTCGCCTTCTTGTACAACGACATCAACGCTGAGTTTGCCTGCATCCAGTTCTGCTTGCGTTAAGCTGTAATCTTGTCCATCGACGGTGATCACATCACCCACTTTGGCATCTGTACCTAAAACAATATCAACTTTGACACTTTGATCTGTACCAAGTTCTTCTTTGTTGATCTTGCCATCTGTATTGGTGTCTTCGCCTTGTGCCAAGCTCACATCTGCAACAACATCTGCTGCAACAGTATCTACCGTTACAGTCAAGCTGCTTTCATCAACATTACCTTCTGCATCGGTATGGCTGACTTGAATTGTGTTTTCGCCTTCTTGTACAACGACATCAACGCTGAGTTTGCCTGCATCCAGTTCTGCTTGCGTTAAGCTGTAATCTTGTCCATCGACTGTGATCACATCACCCACTTTGGCATCTGTACCTAAAACAATATCAACTTTGACACTTTGATCTGTACCAAGTTCTTCTTTGTTGATCTTGCCATCTGTATTGGTGTCTTCGCCTTGTGCCAAGCTCACATCTGCAACAACATCTGCTGCAACAGTATCTACCGTTACAGTCAAGCTGCTTTCATCAACATTACCTTCTGCATCGGTATGGCTGACTTGAATTGTGTTTTCGCCTTCTTGTACAACGACATCAACGCTGAGTTTGCCTACATCAAGTTCTGCTTGCGTTAAGCTGTAATCTTGTCCATCGACTGTGATCACATCACCCACTTTAGCATCTGTACCTAAAACAATATCAACTTTGACACTTTGATCTGTACCAAGTTCTTCTTTGTTGATCTTGCCATCTGTATTGGTGTCTTCGCCTTGTGCCAAGCTCACATCTGCAACAACATCTGCTGCAACAGTATCTACCGTTACAGTCAAGCTGCTTTCATCAACATTACCTTCTGCATCGGTATGGCTGACTTGAATTGTGTTTTCGCCTTCTTGTACAACGACATCAACGCTGAGTTTGCCTACATCAAGTTCTGCTTGCGTTAAGCTGTAATCTTGTCCATCGACTGTGATCACATCACCCACTTTAGCATCTGTACCTAAAACAATATCAACTTTGACACTTTGATCTGTACCAAGTTCTTCTTTGTTGATCTTGCCATCTGTATTGGTGTCTTCGCCTTGTGCCAAGGCTATATGATCAATTACATCACTTGTTGATCCTGTTTCACCGGTAGAGCCAGTTTCGCCAGTAGATCCAGTTTCACCGGTAGCGCCAGTTTCGCCAGTAGATCCAGTTTCGCCGGTAGCGCCAGTTTCACCGGTAGAGCCAGTTTCGCCGGTAGATCCAGTCTCGCCTGTAGATCCAGTTTCACCGGTAGATCCAGTTTCACCGGTAGAGCCAGTTTCGCCGGTAGCGCCAGTTTCGCCGGTAGCGCCAGTTTCGCCAGTAGATCCAGTTTCGCCGGTAGAGCCAGTTTCGCCGGTAGAGCCAGTTTCACCGGTAGAGCCAGTTTCACCGGTAGCGCCAGTTTCGCCAGTAGATCCAGTTTCGCCGGTAGCGCCAGTTTCACCGGTAGAGCCAGTTTCGCCGGTAGATCCAGTCTCGCCTGTAGCGCCAGTTTCGCCGGTAGCGCCAGTTTCGCCAATAGATCCAGTTTCGCCGGTAGAGCCAGTTTCGCCAGTAGAGCCAGTTTCACCGGTAGAGCCAGTTTCGCCAGTAGAGCCAGTTTCACCCGTTGATCCTGTTTCACCGGTAGATCCAGTTTCACCCGTTGATCCTGTTTCACCGGTAGATCCAGTTTCGCCAGTAGAGCCAGTTTCACCGGTAGAGCCAGTTTCGCCAGTAGAGCCAGTTTCGCCGGTAGAGCCAGTTTCACCCGTAGAGCCAGTTTCGCCAGTAGAGCCAGTTTCACCGGTAGAGCCAGTTTCGCCGGTAGAGCCAGTTTCGCCAGTAGAGCCAGTTTCACCAGTAGATCCGGTTTCACCAGTTGATCCAGTTTCGCCGGTAGAGCCAGTCTCGCCTGTTGATCCAGTTTCACCAGTTGATCCAGTTTCACCCGTAGAGCCGGTCTCTCCAGTCTCGCCAGTAGGTCCGGTTTCAACCGTAGAGCCAGTTTCGCCGGTAGAGCCAGTTTCACCGGTAGAGCCAGTTTCACCGGTAGAGCCGGTCTCTCCAGTCTCGCCAGTAGGTCCGGTTTCACCCGTAGAGCCAGTTTCGCCGGTAGAGCCAGTCTCGCCTGTTGAGCCAGTTTCACCGGTAGAGCCAGTTTCGCCGGTAGAGCCAGTTTCACCGGTAGAGCCAGTCTCGCCTGTTGATCCAGTTTCGCCGGTAGAGCCAGTTTCACCGGTAGAGCCAGTTTCGCCAGTAGAGCCAGTTTCGCCCGTTGATCCGGTTTCGCCAGTAGAGCCAGTTTCACCGGTAGAGCCAGTTTCGCCAGTAGAGCCAGTTTCACCCGTAGAGCCAGTTTCGCCGGTAGAGCCAGTTTCACCAGTAGAGCCAGTTTCACCGGTAGAGCCAGTTTCACCGGTAGAGCCAGTTTCGCCGGTAGAGCCAGTTTCGCCGGTAGAGCCAGTTTCACCGGTAGAGCCAGTTTCGCCAGTAGAGCCAGTTTCGCCGGTAGATCCAGTTTCACCAGTAGATCCGGTTTCACCAGTAGAGCCAGTTTCACCGGTAGAGCCAGTTTCACCAGTAGAGCCAGTCTCGCCTGTTGATCCAGTTTCACCGGTAGAGCCAGTTTCACCGGTAGATCCGGTTTCGCCGGTAGAGCCAGTTTCGCCAGTAGAGCCAGTTTCACCGGTAGATCCGGTTTCGCCAGTAGAGCCAGTTTCGCCCGTTGATCCGGTTTCGCCGGTAGAGCCAGTTTCGCCAGTAGAGCCAGTTTCACCGGTAGATCCGGTTTCGCCAGTAGAGCCAGTTTCACCGGTAGAGCCAGTTTCGCCAGTAGAGCCAGTTTCACCGGTAGAGCCAGTTTCGCCAGTAGAGCCAGTTTCGCCGGTAGAGCCAGTTTCACCGGTAGAGCCAGTTTCGCCAGTAGATCCGGTCTCACCAGTAGGTCCGGTTTCACCGGTAGATCCATTCACATCAGGTGCGGTAACTTCTGTTTTATCTGATACATTGCCTGAAGGGTCTTTGGCGGTAACCTCTACCTTTTCACCATTGGTTAAAGGTTCTTCTAATTCAACAGTGAAATTACCATCTTGATCGGCTGTACCTGAACCTAGAACATTCCCATCTTTGTCTTTGATTTCAACTGTAGCGCCTGCTTCAGCTTTTCCTGTCACCGTTGTGCCGTCTGCACTGATCACTACATCTGTGGGTGCATCTGGAGCAGTCGTATCAGGTGCGGTAACTTCTGTTTTATCTGATACATTGCCTGAAGGGTCTTTGGCGGTAACCTCTACCTTTTCACCATTGGTTAAAGGTTCTTCTAATTCAACAGTGAAATTACCATCTTGATCGGCTGTACCTGAACCTAGAACATTCCCATCTTTGTCTTTGATTTCAACTGTAGCGCCTGCTTCAGCTTTTCCTGTCACCGTTGTGCCGTCTGCACTGATCACCACATCTGTGGGTGCATCTGGAGCAGTCGTATCAGGTGCGGTAACTTCTGTTTTATCTGATACATTGCCTGAAGGGTCTTTGGCGGTAACCTCTACCTTTTCACCATTGGTTAAAGGTTCTTCTAATTCAACAGTGAAATTACCATCTTGATCGGCTGTACCTGAACCTAGAACATTCCCATCTTTGTCTTTGATTTCAACTGTAGCGCCTGCTTCAGCTTTTCCTGTCACCGTTGTGCCGTCTGCACTGATCACTACATCTGTGGGTGCATCTGGAGCAGTCGTATCTTGATTGTTATAATTTTTCTCATGATCAGAGTTGTTTGCAATCCATGCTCCTGTAGCAATTGCACCAGCTACACCTGCTGCAAAAGGCAATACTCCTGTGGCATCCTCGTATAGCAAAGGTTCAATCCGCTCAAGACCAGCATAATTAATAGTATCTAATGCAACATGATTTAAATCATTAAATTGCACCCAAAGTAACTCATTATTATTTTCTAGAACTAAGCTATTATCTAAAACAAAGAAGTTTTCAATTTGAATTACTTCACCGTTTTTTAAAGTAACAATTAAATGATTACCATTTTTTTCAATATTCTGTATTTCTTCTTTACGACATTTTAATACAACAACAGAAGATTCATTTAAAGAAAAACTTGGATTCGTAATATCAATTGAATTCCATGTGTGTTTAGACACTACTGATATATTAAGCATTTTAAAATCACCGTTATCAGTTAAGCACTGACTAAAAAAATATTTTAAAATGTTAGCATAATATTTTTATATTAAAATCACACAAAAAAAATACCAATTTAATATAAATTAACAAACAGTTAAAAAATATTAATATTAATATTAATATTTTATAAAATACATTTGTAAAATATTAAATATTTATGAAAATTTTTAAATAAATATTTATATATTTATCAATAATTTACTCTCAATTAAAACCTTAAAAAGGTTAATGGTATTAGATTAATTTAAAAATCTTTAAAATTTAAATTAAATATTATTTTTTCAATTATTTACACTTTTTTAAATCAAATAATTATGTGAGCAATTATACATTTTTATGCAAATAATAAAACCACTACAAATATATTTTTTATTATGCATAATTTTTATTAATAATATATTTACATTTAAATACTGACTTATGCTTTACCGATATATTAAACATAAAAAAAGCCAGCATTAAATGCTGACTTTTCTTTTAAAAATATCCTGCTTTATTTATCTTTCTCTGAGCGCTTCTTGGGCTTTATTAAATGGTTTTAATAAATATTCCATAATGGTTTTTTGCCCAGTACGAATATCAACTGTTGCAACCATACCTGGCGTAATGGCAAAGCTTTGTCCTGCTTTATTAACCAATTTATCAGCATCAGTACGGATATATACTCGATAATAGAACTGATCTTGTTTGACTTCATCACGTATTGTATCCGGGGAAATCACCACGACTTTACCGTCTAATCCACCATAAATTGAATAATCATACGCTGTAATTTTGACTAAAGCAGCTTGCCCAGGATGGATAAACGCAATATCACGTGGAGAAATACGTGCTTCAATCAGTAGTTTTTCATCCAAAGGCACTAAGGTCATCAGTTTACCATTTTGTGGAATGACACCCCCAATGGTCGTAATCGCTAACTCTTTCACTACCCCACGTACAGGTGCATAAAATACAGAACGTTTGACTGAGTCATTTCGACCAGTCACTACTTGTTGTAAAGACTTAATATCGGCATTGGCTTTGGCGAGTTCTTCCCGTGCTTTCACATAATAATCATTACGCTTGTCATTGATTTGATTTTCAAAATTATTAATATCTCGTTTTAAACGCAATACTTCAACTTCTGATGCAGCGCCTTTGGCTACCAAAGGTTCTGTCATCTGTAATTCATTTTGCACCAAAGATAAGGCATGGCGTAAACCTGCAATCGACTCCTCCAAATTTGAACGTCTAGAGGTATAAAGTGCTGTTTCTTCATTCACCAAATTTGGAATATCGCGCACTTCTTTTGGAAAGCTTAAACGTGTGCCATTCACTTCAGCTTCTAAACGTGCTGCCGTTGCCTGCATCGCACGTAGTTTACTTAAACTTTCACCGACTTGTGATTCAAAACGAGTCGGATCGATTTGTGCAAGGATTTGCCCTTTTTCAACAATATCACCCTCTTTCACTTCAAGTTTAGTCACCACGCCACCATCTAAAGACTGAATGGTTTGTTCTTTTGATGATGGGATCACTTTACCTGTACCTGTCGAAACTTCTTCGAGTTTGAACATACATGCCCAAACAATAAAAGCAGCCAAACCAAGCGCCACAATCCAAATGACTAAACTAGCTTTGGGTAGAGGAGGCTCAGAAAATTTGAGTGCAGAAGGATTACTTGGACGCTTTAATGTATCGAAGCCATTGTCTTGTTTTGTATTATTTTCAGGTAATTGTGCTGAACTCATACTGAAGTGCCTCCTGCATTATTTTGATGCGGATTCAAAATTTCATCACGAGGACCATCTTTCACAATTTTTCCATCATGAATCACAATAATACGATCGACCAACTGCAATACCGCAGGGCGATGGGTCGCTACAATCAAGGTACGATGTGCCGCCCATTGCTTTAAATGCTCAATCAAACTCCGTTCAGACACATCATCCAATGCGGCAGTAGGCTCATCAAGCAGTAAAATATTTGGATTACGTAAAATTGAACGTGTTAATAACAAAGATTGGCGTTGACCACCCGAAAAGCCTGTACCACCTTCTAAAACAATATGATCCAAACCTTCTTTTTTCTGTTCCACAATATCGAGTGCATTGGTTATTTTTAAAGCATTAAGAATGTCTTGATCAGTGGCTAATGGTGCGCCCAAAGTTAAATTTTCACGAATCGTCCCGTAAAAAAGTTGTGCATTTTGATTCAACAACGTCATATCACGGCGAATATCATCAGGATCAATCAACGATTGATCTACCCCATCAAGGCTGATTTTACCTTGCTCAGGAATTTGCATACCTGCCAAAAGCTGTAATAAAGTTGATTTTCCTGCACCATTACGACCTAAAATCGCAATTTTCTCCCCTGCATTAATTTTGAGTTGAGGAATCACCAAAGAAGGACGAGGGTCATCTTCAGTATATTTGAACACCACCCCTTTAAACTCATAATTACCTAAAATCACTTTACGATGAATCAGTTGTGCACGATCAGGACGATCCACAGGTTTTTTCATTAACTCATCTAAACCTTGTTTTGCTACTTTGGCTTGCTGCCAACGTCCTAATACACCTGTAATTTGTGCAATCGGGCCAAGCATACGTGATGATAAAATCGAACATGCCACCAATGCCCCTGTAGTCATATCACCTTTCATTACGGCAAAACACCCCACTAACACTACAATGGCATAAGTCAGACCTTGGATTTTTTGCGTCCAGGCATTGAGCCAACCCGTAATTTTACGTTGTCGCATACTGATGTCCGCAGACACTTCATTCATGTGATTCCATTGATTTTGAAATCGAGCTTCGGCACGTAATAATTTAATATCTTCAATACCCTGTACCGCTTCAACCAAAATCGCATTACGGATTGCCCCTTCACGCATACCTTCTTGAGCAAGTTGAGCCAGTTTTTTTTGTGCCAAAATTCCTGGAATAACCATGAGTGGGACAACAACCAACATCACCCAAAAAAGATTGCCCCCAATAATCCAGAAAATCGCAAGGAATAATAAGAAAAATGGTAAATCTGCCATTGCACTGATGGTAGTCGAAGTCACCAACTCACGTACGCCTTCTAATTCACGAATCTGTGAAATAAAAGAACCTGTTGATTTAGAGCGGTCTTTATTACGAATACGCAACGCATGCCCGAAGACACGATCTGATATTTTTAAATCCGCACGTTTACCAATAATATCCGACAAATACACCCGTGCCACACGCAACGTAAATTCAAAAATAGCAGCGATCAGCACACCACCTGCCAATACCCATAAAGTCGGAATCGACTGCGAAGGCACGACACGGTCATAGACTTGCATCGAAAAGATAATGGTTGCCAATGCCAAAATATTGGCCACCATGGATGCGAGCATGATATCGGTATAACGCTTCCAATCTTTGAGGACAATATCCCAAAACCAACTTTGCTCATAAGGCTTAATATATTCATCCACACGTGCATCGGGAATAGAGCTTTCAGGTCGGAAAATAAAAATCTGTTTGGCATTTTCCTGCAATGCTTTGAGATCAAATGTTTGTGATAAGCCCTGATCACCACTGAGCTGCAAACTGGCATTACCTTGTTGGTCGACCTTTTCAATCACAGCTACTTGACCATCTTGAAACTCGATGACCACAGGTAAACGCCAAGGATTGAGTACATCCGTTGAGAACTCAGCACGGCGATAATTTAGACCCAATTGCTTGGTCACAATTTGCAATAAATCTTCAATATTCTGATACTTATTCCAATCTAATTGTAAGCGTATCTGCTCTTCTGAAGGCTGAATACGATAATGTTGAGCAACCGTTAAAATGGCTTGTAGCCAAGGCTGATAATTGAGTGTGTGGTTCATTGCTGTACTTCAAACCCTTGAATTTTCGTATTATTAAGTTGGTAAATATCTCGACTCTTACCCATTACATTGATATACATTGCCAGCATGTCATAAATATCGTAGCGAGCAGATTCACGTTCAGCCCGAGAACTATGAAAGGATTGTTCAGAACTCAACAAATCTAAAATCGAACGTTTACCCAATTTATATTGCTCTTCATATAACTCACGGGTTTTTGCTGTTGAACGTTCACGATCAATCAACACCCAAATTTGCTTGTCCATATTTTCAATATTTTCACGGGCAATTTGGCTAGAATCCATGATATTTAAATAAGTTGCATTGAGCTTAGAACGTGCCGCTTGTTCTGCATAAGTAGCTGAACGAATCTGTGAACTGACTGCACCACCTTGATAAAAATTACTACTCATTGAGATACCAATCGAGCTATCGGTATCGTCTTGTTTGCCTGTATTTGGATTTTTACCATTCAATGCCTGATTTAAAGACGCTGTCAATGAAACCGTCGGATAACGACTCAATTCTGTTTGTTTTTTCTGACTTTTGGCAACTTCAATTTCTGCTTGAGCAGCAATCATGCTAGGAATGGTATTTAATTGAGGTGTATTATAAAGATCTGATTTTTTTAAGAATTCGTCATGAATAATAAAATCTGTACGACTGACCTCAAAGCCCAATAACGTTCTCAGTTTTTGTTCTTCTTGGCGCAATTTATTTTGCTGTGTCAATAAATAGGTTTTGGCATATTCCACATAACTTTGCGCCTGCACAGGATCGGCATAGCTACTAATGCCTGCATCCGAACGCAAACGCGCAATTTCATGTAAACGGCTGACACCTTTTACTTGATCTTGAGCAATACTCAACAATACCCGATAACGTAACACGGCAATAATTGAACGTGCAGTTTGTGTCGCAATCTCATCAATATTTAACAAAACATTGGCTTGTTCGGCTTCTAATTTATTTTTCTGTGTATCAACACTCGATTTCACTTTACCAAAATCATAAAGCAATTGATTGGCTTCAACAGTGTATAACTGACGCCCGCGATCACTTGAAGTAAAATCACCCGTACTTAACCCTGCTTTTAACTGTGGATAATATTGCGCCTTCGCTACATCAATATTGGCATTTTGTGCCGCTAGATTTGCCAATGCTTGAGAAATGACAGGATTACGTTTTACCGCAATCTGTATCGCTTCTTGTAAGCTCAAACGGCTTTGGACTTCTGCTGAAGAATAAGCGTTGTTCAACACCGCAGGAGTATTAGCATCAGGACGTGCACCCACTACAGGCAATTGCTGATAAAGCGGATCAGGCTGAACTTGAAAATTAGACAACTGACTGAATTGCACCGTACTAAAAGACTCATCGGTTTTAGGACGAATTAAATTGCCTATATTGTGTTGAATATCTTGAAAATAACCAGACTGAGTTTCTGCATAAACGATACTGTTTAAACTTAGACTTAGCCCAATACAAGTACTCAATTTTTTAAGAGAAAATGTGAAATATTTCGCTTTACACATGTGTAAACTGTACCTAGAAATAATATTGAATTCTCTGTAATACTTAATCAAAATTTTCCGATGTATATTGCATATTCATCTAAAAATAAAAAACCATTTCCTGATTAAAGTTTAATATTGTAAACAGTTTAGCTCAGAGTACTTACATTGAAATCAACATCATGATTATCAATTTAAAAATCAATCCAGTAAAATCCCACCGATTAAATCATAGATTGATTAAAACAAAACCCAAACTTTAAATATTTATCAGACTTTATAAAACCAATATTCATTTATTATAAAAAATGTGATAAAAATCATAAAAAACATTGATTTACTCATCACTCTTAGAGATTATTTAATAACCAAATTTAAAAATTTTAAATACCTTACAATTCATAATTAAAAAAGTATTAATATCTACTGTTTAATTTATGATAAGAAAAAATTTATTATTTCTAAACAGTATTTTTAGACTTAAAACAGTTATTTATTTTAAATTTTTTCATTAAAATAGAATTAACAGTTTCTCAATAAAATTAATATGATCACAGCTTGATCATCAACCTTTACTTTTAATTGAAATAGAATAAATACGCTATGAAATATTTAATCAGTGCTTGTCTAGTTGGTGAAAATGTCCGTTACGATGCAAAAAACTGTTTACATCTCGCCTTAAAACAACTGATCGAACAGCAGCGAGCTATTTGTATTTGTCCTGAGATTTCAGGTGGTTTATCCACACCACGCTTAGCGGCAGAAATTCGAGGTGGCAACGGTTTTGATGTCTTGGCAGGAAAAGCACAGGTCATCACATCACACGGACAAGATGTCAGTGATGAATTTATACAGGGTGCGAAAGCAACTTTAGCATTGGCGCAACACCACCAAGTCAGCCATGTTATTTTAAAGTCCAATAGCCCCTCTTGTGGTTCAGATTTTATTTATAATGGTTCATTTACAGGAGAAAAAATTCAAGGGGTGGGCGTCACTACTGCGTTGTTACAACAGCATGGTTTTGTTGTCATGACGGAAAATGAATTTCTCAATCAATGAACCTCACCATAGAAACTTTTATGCTGCTGATAAAAAGAGCGCAAAATGCGCTCTATCAATAAATTACATCATGCGACTAGGGGGTCACTTTTCATTCAGTATATCTTTCGCATTTCTACTCGCCCAATAAGTCGCTAAAGCAGGACCGGAAATATTATGCCATAAACTAAAAATCGCACTGGGCACAGCAGTGACAGGAGATGCTGCGAAATGTAACGCCGCCAGTGCAACACCTAAGCCAGAGTTTTGCATTCCTACCTCGATTGCCACGGCTTTGCTATCTGCATAAGGCAGTTGAAACAAGCGACTTGCCCAAAAGCCGAACAAATACCCCAAAGCATTATGTAAAATCACCACAGCCAGAATTAAAGCGCCAGACTGTAAAATGGCTGCTTTACTGCCCGCAATAATTGCTGCCACGATTGCTACAATTGCTACGACAGAAATCAAAGGCATCACTTGAATATATTGCTCTACTTTTTGTTTTAATACTGAACGTGTCATTAGTCCTAAAATGATCGGAACTAACACCACTTGTAAAATAGATATAAACATGGATGCAGCATCGATTTTTAACCATTGGCTTGCCAATAAATAAAAAATCGCAGGTGTTAATATCGGCGCAAGTAAAGTCGATACTGAAGTACATGCCACAGACAAAGCCGTATTGCCTTTTGCCATGTAGGTAATCACATTCGAAGCTGTTCCCCCTGGACAGCATCCTACCAAAATCACGCCTACCGCAATCTCAGCAGGTAATTGAAACAACTTACACAAAATATAAGCCAAACTTGGCATCACGATAAACTGAGCCAACACCCCAATACCGACTGCTTTGGGACTTTGTAATACTCCTTTAAAGTCATTCACAGTCATGGTCATGCCCATACCAAACATGATAATACCTAGCATCCATGTAATATAGGCTTTTAGCCAAACAAAAGCGTCAGGGAGCAACATTGCAATACCTGCAAAAAGCACCACCCATAAAGCAAAAGTTTTTTGAATAAATTGGGTGAAGCGCAAAAAGGCTGTCATCAAAAATCATCCCTAATTCATGGTCTTTTAAGCTGCTAAGCCAACAGGTTCAGTCAAAATACTGAACGCTGTCAGCAACACTGCATCATTTCACTATATTAAAAATAGAATTAAGCATTTTTTAGTTTTAATCTTGCCCACTCTGTAAAATATGTGGAGATACTGTCCGCCTTACCCCATTTGCTAACATCTCTTGCCATGCATGTTGCAATGAACCATGCAAGTCAATCGCTTTGGTTGCATCCGAAATCACATAAGTTTCAAAACCTAATTTTGCAGCATCTATTGCCGACCATGCCACACAAAAATCCGTTGCAATACCCACGATATAAACCGTGTCAATACCTCGCTCTTTTAAATAACCTGCCAAACCTGTGGTCGTTTTACGATCTGCTTCCATAAAAGCAGAATAACTATCAATCTGAGAATCAACACCTTTGCGGATAATCAATTGGGCAGTCGTAATCTCTAAATCAGGATGAAAATCTGCATCCTGTGTGCCTTGTACACAATGACTTGGCCATAAAACTTGTGTGCCATAATTCACTTGGATAGTATCATAGGCTTTTTTATTGACATGATTTTCAGCAAAAGAAATATGATTATGAGGATGCCAATCCTGTGTCAAAACCACATTCTTAAACTTTAAAATCAGTTGATTAATCAAAGGAATAATTTGTTCAGCATTGGCAACAGCAAGGTTTCCACCTGTAGTGAATCCATTTTGTACATCAACCACAATCAGTACTGAATTTTTTTGCATCGTATTTATCTTAAAAATCCTGTTTCATGCACTTTAACATATCGTAAAAATGAACGTGAATTGTAATCCACCCAAATTTTCAGACCATTTAAGCCATAAAAAAACCCGCATCACTGCGAGTTTTATTCAGATCAAAGCATCTTGTTTAATTAAGCTTTCAAACGACGAATCAAAATCAACATAAAGATTGCTGAAATCACAATACATGGAATCGCTGCTGAAATTACCCCTGCTGCACCAAAACCTGCTGCGAGTAACTGACCTGCTATCGTGGGTCCTAACATCGCACCAATCCGTCCGACTGCCGAAGCCATACCCACACCCGTACCACGTACTTCAGTTGGGTAGACGATACTGCCAAACGCATATAACACGCCTTGACAACCAATCACGAAAGCACCCACCAATGCAGAAGCCAAGTACATTTGCGTAAGTGAACTTGCCATATTCAGCGCAAATAAACCTGCTAAAATGCCTCCATACATTAAAATAATAACGTAAGCTTTTTTCCAACGATCCGTCAGCATCCCTAAAATAACCGTACCAATCGTTGCACTCACCATAAAATAAAACTGTGCCGTTGCACCCTCTTTACGAGTAAAACCAAGCTCTGTAAAGAGTGAAGGCAACCAACTTAGCATGATGTACACCACCATCAAGGTAAAGAAGTAACTTACCCAAATCAGTATTGTACGTGCTAGATTTTGTGTATTAAATAAATCTTTAAATGTCGCTTGTGGTTCTGCAGCACCTGTACCCACTTTTTCTTGTGCTTTTAAATATTCTTTAGACTCTGGCAAAAATAGAATCATGATTGGAATGACGATGATCGGTAGCAAACCACCTAAATAGAAAATATTTTTCCATTCAGCACCAAAACTGGTACTTGCCACCAAAGACAAAATCGCAGCACCCACTGGCATACCACAATACATTAATCCTACTGCTCGACCACGATTTGCTGGTGAAACCGCTTCTGATGCTAAAGTGATCAAAATTGGCATTGCAGCGCCTAAGCCTGCACCTGCTAAAAAGCGTACGACCAATAAACTTTGAAAACTATTTACCCATACCGTGCATAAAGTAAAAATCGCAAATACAGCAGTTGACCAGATCAGAACTTTTTTACGACCAATCCGATCAGCAAAACGACCACCCAGCAAAGCGCCAGGCAATAGACCCAAAATCCCTGCACTAAAGAAAATACCTAATTGACTACTATCTAAGCCAAAATACTCACGGATACCCGCAGCCGCAATCCCTGCCGCCTGAATATCCAAACCCTCGATAACTGCGATCAAAAAACAAATCAATACCGTAACTGTAGAATGTTTTTTATCCTGTTGCCTAACCGATATATCCATCTTTGAAAATCCTTGTATAGATGCTGCTGGATCATGAAGATCGCATCATCCCGTACAAGCAAAAATGGAATAACTAGCAATAAGTGTTAGAACAAGTAATGGAAATAAACGGAAAACTCAAAATAGTCCATTTTATTTAAAAATCAATATAGTCATAAAAACAATAATTTGATTAAAAACCCAACCATTTAGCTCAAGAATCACTGCATTATTTTTAACAAATTCTCATAGGGTAATAACATCCTATACAGAGCCTATAACTAAAAACGATCAATCACAGTCTAAGTTAGACACAGTGATGATCTTTTTTCGCTGTTATTTAAGTCAAAAATCATCTTATACAATCAGTATTTCATCTTAAAATACAACCTCTATCACAATAATTAGGGATCAAATGATTTTTTAAAATTGAATTTTAGTTTTTATAATATGTATAAATGATAAAAAGTGAGAGTATTTTAGACATGCACCAACGACAAACTCACATGTGTTGTATTTGTTGCTTTTTATAAAGTTTTTCATTGCTTTGACTAAAGCATATTGTTCTCAATCGCTGAATCAGTCATAATTTGCATAAGCATTACTCAATCGCAAAGCATGATTGTATTTTGCTCAAATCAAAATACTGCAACCATCCCGATCTTATTTTTAAATCAGTATATGCGGGTGGACACATAGGATATTTTTTCAAAATGACTCAGCAAGCACAGATTCAAGGCTCAATTGTCGCAATCGTCACCCCAATGTTAGAAGATGGCAGCGTAGATTGGAAGGGTCTCGAGAAGCTCGTTGAGTGGCACATAGAACAAGGCACTAATAGTATTGTGGCAGTCGGTACAACTGGCGAAGCCTCTACTCTTAGCATGGCAGAACACACAGAAGTAATTAAAGAAATTATCCGTGTTGCCAATAAACGTATCCCCATTATTGCCGGTACTGGTGCAAACTCAACACACGAAGCGATTGAGCTCACCAAAGAAGCAAAACAACTCGGTGCAGACGCAGCACTGTTAGTGACCCCTTATTATAATAAACCCACCCAAGAAGGCTTATATCAACATTATAAGGCTGTAGCTGAAGCTGTTGATTTACCTATTATTTTGTATAATGTACCAGGTCGTACAGGTGTAGATATGCAAAATGAAACGGTGATTCGTTTGGCGGATATTCCTCATATTGTTGCGATTAAAGACGCAACGGGTGATGTACCTCGTGGTAAAGCGCTGATTGATGGTCTAAAAGGCAAAGACATGGTGGTGTATTCAGGAGATGACGCAACAGCATGTGACCTTATTGCAGTGGGTGCAAAAGGAAATATCTCTGTTACTGCCAATGTTGCACCGAAAATCATGAGCGAACTGTGTGCTGCTGCAATTGCGGGTCAAATGGATGACGCAAAAGCAAAAGATGCACAAGTTGCAAAATTAAACAATATTCTATTTTGTGAATCGAACCCAATTCCAGTGAAATGGGCATTACATGAAATGGGATTAATTGGTACAGGTATCCGCCTACCATTAACTCCGCTTGCAGAACAATACCGCACTCCTCTGCGTGAAGAACTCAAAGCAGCGGGTGTCATTTAATAAGAGCTTAGTATTATGCGATTACGTTTTGGTTTAACCCTTGCCCTTTCAGCTTTGAGCTTAGCGGGTTGTAGTTCACTTGGGATCAAAAATGGTTCTTTGGATTATAAAAATACAACTGATGTAGAGCAGCTTAAATATCCTGAAGGCGCAACTGTTAGACCTGCAACGCCATTATATCCTGCTCCAGTGGTTGACCCGCTTGCGATTCAACATGCACCTAAGTTTGAAAATAAGCGCGGCAACCGCTATGACGTACCTCGTCCAGCGTCTACACCAGCAAATTCTGTTGAACAAAGTAACAATAATGCATCTGCAAGCGCAGGTCGCCCACAACTTTTAACCGATGGAAATGGCAATCCATTGCTCAAAGTTGATGGAGATTCTGCTATAATTTGGCAGTATGCATTAGCCACATTGAGTAGTTTAAATTACAACGTTGTGGGTGAAAGTAAAAATGTGACTGAGGTGACATTTAAACTTGACAATACCACCTATGTTTTAAAACTTAATTCTGTGGGTTCAAGCAATACCATTGCTTTGTTTAATGCAAACAATACTTTTGCAGACAAAGAGAAAGCTGCTGAAGTATTGACCCAGATATACCAAAACTGGCCAGCCTAGTCGTTCTAGGCAATTTTTTTTTGCAAAAGGTTCCCCCATGTTAAAACAAACCTTGCTCTATACTGGTAAAGCAAAATCCGTTTATGAAACAGATAGCGCAGATCATCTAATTCTAGTTTTCCGTGATGATGCTTCGGCATTCAATGGTGAAAAAATAGAGCAACTAGATCGTAAAGGTAAGGTGAATAACCGTTTTAACGCCTTTATCATGGAAAAATTGGCTGCGGCTGGTATCGAAACACATTTTGAAAAATTGCTTTCGCCAACTGAAGTTTTGGTTAAAAAATTAAAAATGATCCCTGTAGAGTGCGTCATGCGTAACTATGCAGCGGGCTCATTGTGTCGCCGTTTAGGTGTTGAAGAAGGTTTAGAGCTTGTTCCCCCTACTTTTGAATTGTTCTTCAAAGATGACGCTTTAGGCGATCCAATGGTGAACGAATCTCAAGCAATTGCTTTAGGTTGGGCGACTGCTGACCAATTGGCACAAATGAAAGAACTCACTCAAAAAGTAAATGTTGTTTTAAAAGACTTGTTCGCACAAGGCAACATGCTACTTGTTGATTTTAAACTTGAATTTGGGGTGTTCCATGACCGCATCGTACTAGGTGATGAATTCTCTCCAGACGGTTGCCGTTTATGGGACAAAGACACCAAGAAAAAACTCGACAAAGACCGTTTCCGTCAAGGTTTGGGTGGTGTTGTTGAAGCTTATGAAGAAGTTGCTGCACGTATCGGTGTAGATCTTTCAGATATCTAATTTTAGAGTTTGATTCTTCACAAAAACCGAGTTTTAATACTCGGTTTTTATTTTTAAACACTTCTCAAATGTGTGACTACTTCGCTACTATAGCTACGCTCTAACAAATAATTCACTCTACGTCATTTGAATTCAACAAAGTTAATCTAAGCATCTGATTCAATCTATAAAACCATCACTGCTGTTGCTGATTTTGCTGCCAACGTCTTTGTTGCAAACGTTCACCTTCGACTTCACGTTTATTACGTGCAGATTCATATAGTTTTGTACCTTTTAGCTCAGGCGGCATATAGTCTTGTAATACAAAATGCTCAGGATAATTATGCGGATACAGATACTTTACCCCATAACCTTGCTCTTTCATCAGCTTGGTAGGTGCATTTCGCAAATGCAACGGCACAGGCAAATTTGCAGTTTTTTCAGCGAGTTCAAGTGCTTTATTGATCGCTAAATAAGTACTATTACTCTTAGCACTGGTCGCTAAGTAGACGGCACATTGCCCCAAAATAATTCGACATTCTGGCATACCTACAGCTTGTACTGAACGAAAACATTCACCTGCAAGCAATAATGCATTTGGGTTTGAATTGCCAATATCTTCAGATGCAGCAATCAACATACGACGTGCAATAAATACAGGGTCTTCGCCACCTTTAAGCATACGAGCCATCCAGTATAAAGTTGCGTCTGGATCACTGCCTCGGATCGACTTAATAAAAGCCGAAACTAAATCATAATGTTGTTCACCTGATTTGTCATAACGGGCAATATTTTGCTGTGCAACTTTCACCACAACAGCATTATTGACAATATTTTCAACTTCAGGCTCAAAGGTGCTTGCCACTAAATCGATTAAATTAAGTGCCTTACGTGCATCGCCTGCCGCAAACTGAATCAAGGCATCATATTCTTCGATTTGAATATAGCGATCTTTTAAAAATTGATCTTGTTGAAGCGCATTTATGATTAAAGTTTGAATGGCTTCATTGCTTAACGCATTTAAAGTGTAGACTTGGCAGCGTGACAGCAGTGCGCTATTTACTTCAAAAGATGGATTTTCAGTCGTTGCCCCAATCAAAGTAATTTTACCTTTTTCAACTGCATTGAGTAATGCATCTTGCTGGGACTTATTAAAACGATGAATTTCATCAATAAAAACTACAGGAGTAAGCAAATCGCCACTTTGTGCAATCACATCACGTAGTTCTTTGACCCCTGTATTTAATGCCGATAAACTAACAAAAGGTCGATCTACCGCTTGCGCCAATAACAGTGCAATCGTCGTTTTCCCAACCCCAGGCGGTCCCCAAAAAATGATTGAAGGCAAGTGCCCCTGATCAATCATTTGACGTAAAGGTGCTTGTTCCCCAAGTAAATGATCTTGCCCAATAATTTCAGACAAATCACGAGGACGAAGGCGTTCAGGTAAAGGAATATGAGTGTCTGACATAATGGTTTTTGCAAAATAAAAGCTATTCATAGTCTACTATGGAATATGATCGAACACGCAAATTTCTCTAGGCAATTTTTGACATAACCGTGTTACAACATAGTAAAAAATGCTGCTTACAATCACCTTACCCAACGTACCACATACTCATCAATTTCTTCTTCATCCACCTCAGTTTCAGAAATACAACGCCCTGCTGCTGATTTTCTTGCTTGGATAATATTTTGTCTTGAACCTGTATTTAAGTGATGCCACGCAGGTAGTTTTTTACCCTCTTTCAAACGTTGATAGGCACAACTCGAAGGCAACCAATAAATATCTTGTAATTTTTCTGGAGTAAGTTGAATACAATCTGGAACATGCTGCATCCGATTTGGATAATCGGAACATTGTGCCGTCTGACAATCCAGTAGCTTACACGCCACTTTGGTATATGCCACCTCATTGGTTTCATCATCTTCTAATTTGACCAAACAGCATAAACCGCAACCATCACATAGCGCTTCCCATTCGGTGGGATTAAGCTCACTTAAGGTATATTTTTTCCAGAACTCGGGACGTAATTGATCAGGCATATGCATTGTTAAACTGTGATTTTAGGATGAATCATAACATTTTTAAATGAGAATTATTTTACATTTTTAAATTACAAATCATTTACTTAAATTAATAACATTTTATACCTCTGCAACAAAATGCAGCTATTCCAATAATTTTTATCTTCCTATACTGATAACCGAACACTATAAAAACATGGAGAAAATAATATGTTTCGTTGGGCTATCATCTTTGCAGTCATTGCACTTATCGCAAGTCTTTTAGGTTTCGGTGGTGTGGCAGGACTCTCAAAAGAATTCGCAGTAATCTTACTTGTTGTTGCTGTTATTTTAGCAATCGTGGGATTTATTTCACGTGGACGAGTCTAGGTTATTCTAGGTCATGCTGTAGAAAAAAGAAGGAATATTCCTTCTTTTTTTATGCCAACTTGCAACCCTTTGTATAAACTTTCTCCTTCTCATTTTCTTGATACGGTTAAAACTCTTTCATAAAAATCACGATCATGTGATTATTCCACCAATAGAATCTATCTATGTGCATGCCCCAAGAGAATAATAAATTCTCACATTTCTCTGCAAATTATTGTAGCTAAAGTCATTTTAAAATAAAAAAACTATGCTTTAATCAAAGCATTCTCATAATTATATAAGGATTTATGGCATCACAATGACGATTACAACACGTGAAATTTCTTATCAAGCCAAAGACGGAACAACATTGATTGGTTATTTTGCAAGTCCTGTTTCTGATGCACCCGTCGCAGGTGTGATCGTTGCTCCCGAGTGGTGGGGACGTAATGCATATACTGAGCAACGTGCACGTGAGCTTGCAGAACATGGCTATGCTGCGTTTGCTATTGATATGTATGGTGATAAAAAAACCACCACCAATGTTCCTCAAGCAAATGAATGGATGACCCAAACATTTCAACATGCCAATACCATCGTTGATCGCGCGCAAGCAGCTTTAACCACATTCGCGACACAAGCTGAAGTGGATGAAAATCGTTTAGCAGCAATTGGCTTTTGTTATGGTGGCAAGGTTGTTTTAGACCTTGCACGTACAGGTGCGCCATTAAAAGCTGTTGCAACGTTTCATGCTGCCAACGTTTCTCCCCGTGTGGAAAATGATGCTGAAAATATTCAAGCAGAATTACTTATTTTACATGGTGAAAAAGACAGTATGTTGTCTTTAGATGCAATTGAAAGCTTTAAACAAGAAATGACTGCTGCACAGATCAAACATGAAGTGATTGTTTTTAAAGATGCTAAACATGGTTTTAGTAATATCTTGGCAGATCAAAGAGCTAAAGAATATGATGTTGATTTAGGATATAACCCTGAAGCAGAACAACAAAGCTTGGCTGCCATGTATGCCTTACTAGAACGTCAACTCGGACATTAAGTCTGTAGAGAGATAAAGAGAAAAGAGATCAGATGACTTTAAAGAGGATATTCACATGACTGAACTTAACTGCCCATATTGTAATTTTGATGAATACGATATTATTGATAAAAATGATTTTGGTGTAATTTTACCTGAGCTTGATCCCCTGTCTAAAGGACATTCAGTTGTCATTCCTCTACGTCATGTCACTTCTTTTTTTGATGTTTCTGATAAAGAGCGCAAAAGCTTATCATCACTATTAGAATTGGCGCGAAATGAGCTCAAAATTCGCCATCAACCTGAAGGTTTTCATATCGCATTTAATGATGGTGATGTCTTTGGTGATGAGCACACTGAGCATTTTCATATCCACATTATTCCACGTTATAAAGATCAAGCATTGATTTTAGATAAACGTTGGGGAGTGCTTTCTGAAAAATAATGCTGTTCCTCAACATAAAATATAAAGACGCTATGGCGTCTTTTTTATTCTACATTCCCTCACATGAAAGTTCACAAGATTGGGTATACTAATCTCCTCTTTTTAGATCGAAGCTGGCATGTCGCAATTTTCATTTTCAGATGCTCTCCTCACTTGGTTTGATCAACATGGTCGTCATGATTTGCCTTGGCAAGTTGCAGATGACCCCTATAAGGTGTGGGTGTCTGAAATTATGTTGCAACAGACCCAAGTTAAGACAGTTTTAAAATATTTTGATCGCTTTATTGAACGCTTTCCAACGGTGGATGATTTAGGCAAAGCCTCTTGGGATGAGGTCGCACCGTACTGGGCGGGTTTAGGTTATTATGCACGGGCACGAAATTTACATAAAGCTGCGGCTGTGGTCAGTCAGCAGGGACATTTTCCAAATAGTTTAGAAGAATGGATGCAGCTTTCAGGGATCGGACGTTCCACAGGCGGCGCACTGATGTCTTTGGGTTTACGTCAATATGGCGTGATCATGGATGGTAATGTGAAACGGGTTCTAGCACGTTTTTTTGCCATTGAAGATGATTTATCAAAACCTGTGCATGAGCGTGAAATGTGGCAACGTGCAGAAGAATTATGTCCAACTGAACGCAACCATGACTATACCCAAGCCATTATGGATTTAGGGGCAACCATTTGCACTCCTAAAAAGCCACTGTGTTTATACTGTCCAATGCAGCAACATTGCCAAGCACATCAGCAAGGTTTAGAAACTGAATTACCCTATAAAAAACCCAAAAAGCCAGTTCCCATCAAAACAGGTACAGTGTTATTGCTTGAAAATGCTGGAGAATGGCTATGGCAACAACGCCCCAACAAAGGGTTATGGGGTGGACTGTGGAGTTTGCCTATTTTTGAAAATGACATGGCATTTAGCCAAAAGTGCCAAGAATATAATCTCAACCCAATCCAAAAAACTGCTCAAATCACGCATCATTTTACCCATTTCACTTGGATTTTAACCGCCCATATTGTGCATGTAGATACTGATCAAAAAGAGCATCTTCTAGCTGAATTCGGCGGTGAGTGGCTCACACCACAAAAAGCTACACAATTGGGTATTCCGACTGCCATGAAAAAATTGATCTCTGTGGTGGAGATATGACATAGTCAAACACGGGTATTCGCTTCAAATCTTCAATTTTAATCTGTGCGTTTAAACTTGAAAAATTAATTGTAAGGATTTCTCGTGGCTATTTATTTTCGATATTGCTTGATTCTGTGTTTTACACTGGTGCTGAATGCATGTACTACCGCACCTAAAAAGCCAACGCCATTGCCACAAAATGCCATTTTAAAATTAAAATCTATGCCCATGCCAAACCGCCTGCCTATTCCTGTAGAAGGCGTCAGAGCCAAAAATCTTACAGATACTTGGGGTGCATCACGTAGCTCAGGACGTACCCATGAAGGAATCGATATTTTAGCTCCACGTGGAACAAAGGTATATAGTACGACTGAAGGTATAATTGCCAGTTTAAAAAGTAACAACTTGGGGGGCACAGTGATTTGGCTCATTGGTCCAAGTGGTGCTTGGCATTATTATGCACACCTAAATGCACATAAACGTGGCTTAAAAGAAGGTGACTATATTCGCAAAGGCGCTTTAATCGGTTATGTTGGGAATACAGGAAATGCACGTCATACTGCACCGCATTTGCACTATGGTTTGTATCTGAACGGGAAAGGTCGTGGTGCGGTAAATCCTTATCCCTATTTACGTTAATTATTGAGAAAAAAGTTTAGGAAAATTTCATGTCAGAAGCGTTGATTGAGCGTTTAGTTGAATTTGCAGAATCAGGCAATCAGCAGAAAATTGCTTTAAATGGGCAAGTCTATCAAGGCTGGATTATGGAAATTAGTGATGAAGCTTTACTGATCAGTACAGGTTTTGCCGATAAAGCAGGCAAAGATATTTGGGTGAAATTCACTGATTTAACCCAAGCAGCACTATGGTATTGGGACAATAAAAATGACCAATGGATCGAATTTAAACTTTAGAAAATAGCTTCAGGAGCATTTAAAAATGACAAATAAACGTTGTGGTTGGTGCTCCGATGACCCAATTTATATCGCTTATCATGACCATGAATGGGGAAAGCCCAATCGAAATGAACAACATCTATTTGAAATGCTCTGTTTAGAAGGTCAACAAGCAGGTTTATCTTGGATTACGGTATTAAAAAAACGTGAATGTTATCGTGAACATTTTTTTAATCATTCGATTCAACATATTGCTGACTTTACAGATGAAGACTTGGCTGAAAAATGTAAAGATGCTGGGCTGATTCGCCACATTGGTAAACTTAAAGCCATTCGAGACAATGCTATCGCATGGCAAAACATGCAATCGCAAGGTATCGACATGGTCAATTGGCTGTGGGATTTTGTTGAGCAAACGGTGCAAGTCAATGCTGTACCTGATTATAAACTTGCACCAGCCCAAACCGAAGTGAGTTTAAAACTCTCAAAGACACTCAAGAAAAATGGTTTTAAATTTGTAGGACCAACCACTATTTATGCCTTTATGCAAGCGGTGGGGATGGTCAATGATCATGAAAATCACTGTGCATTTCGCTAAATATTGATACTTAAAAATAAGGACGGATTCATGTCAGAAAATACCATTCATAGCTATGCTGCCCTAGAAGCAGGCGCACCTCTTACTCCCTATGCATTTGATGCAGGTGAGTTACAAGCGCATCAGGTTGAGGTTAAAGTCGAGTATTGTGGACTCTGTCATTCTGATGTTTCAGTGATTAATAATGAATGGGGCAATGCAATTTATCCTGTCGTAGGCGGTCATGAAATTATTGGAACAATCACCCAACTTGGTTCAGAAGCCAAAGGCTTAAAAGTTGGACAACGTGTGGGGATCGGCTGGACTGCAGAAAGCTGCCAACATTGTGATCCCTGTGTCAGTGGACAACAAGTGCTTTGCACAGGTGGAAAAACAGCGACCATTGTAGGGCATGCTGGAGGGTTCGCTGACAAAGTACGTGCAGGTTGGCAATGGATTATTCCGCTTCCTGAAGACTTAGACCCTGAAACTGCAGGTCCATTACTCTGTGGTGGTATCACTGTTTTTGATCCCATGTTAAAACATCAAATCCAAGCCATTCACCATGTAGGGGTGATTGGTATCGGTGGTTTAGGTCATATGGCAATCAAATTACTCAAAGCATGGGGCTGTGAAATCACCGCATTTACCTCAAGTTTGGATAAGACTGAGGAGCTCAAAGCGATGGGCGCAGACCATGTGGTAAATAGTCGTGATGCAGATGCACTGAAATCACAACGTGGTAAATTTGATTTATTGCTATGTACCGTAAATGTGAGTTTAGATTGGAAAGCCTATTTAAATACGCTTGCACCAAATGGCACGATTCACATGCTCGGTATGGTGCTTGAGCCGATGCCAATTCCTGCGGGAACACTGATCAGTGGAGCAAAATCTGTAACTGGTTCTCCAACAGGCTCTCCATTTGCCTTGCGGCAGCTTTTACAGTTCGCTGCACGTAAAAATATTGCACCACAGATTGAGTTGTATCCGATGTCAAAAATTAATGATGCGATTGAGCGTTTACATTCAGGGCAAGCGCGTTATCGGATTGTGTTGAAGGCGGATTTTTAATAATCTCCCCTACTCCCTCTTTTCAAAGAAGGGGAATCTTGTGTATCTGATATATATGATTTGCAAGGCTCCTCCCTTTGAAAAAGGGAGGTTGGGAAGGATTAAAAAATGTATGAATCCTAAGCCACTTTATTTTCAGACAATTGCGCTCTCACCCAATCCGCCAACAACATAATGGCATCCTGAATGTCCTGTGATAGCTCATGCCCTGCATTTAAACGAATACAGTTGTTATAACGCCCTTCTTCCCCAAAGACCAAACCGGGTACGATATTAATACTGTGTTGCTGGGCGAAGTAATACATTGCCAAGCCATCAATCTGTTCAGGAAATTGCAACCATAACGCATAGCCCCCTTGCGGATGACTCAAGCGCATATCAACCTCATAAAAAGCGTCAATCAAAAATTGACGATATTGTTCAACTTGTAACATCAGTTTTGGGCGTAATTCTGTTAAATGCTGCCGATATGCACGACTATAAATCAAATCCACCAAGCCCAATTGTAAAGGTGTATTCACTGCAACATTCTGAGTCATCAAAGCTGCATGCAAATGTTTTAAACGTTGTGGCATGCAAAACCACCCTACCCGATAAGATGCCGACAAGGATTTTGAAACTGAACCACAATAAATCACATAACCAGCTTGATCCCAATACTTAATCGGCAAAGGTCGCTGTGCATCAAAACTACATTCTGCATAAATATCATCTTCGATCACATAACACTGATATTTTGCTGCCAGTTGTGCGATCTTTTCCTTGTCTGCATTACTCAAACAAAAACCCAATGGATTTTGGAAATTTGCCGTCAGTAAACAAACTTTCGCACCTGAATTTTGCATGGCTTGTTCCAAACGCCCCAAATCAAAACCTTCCGTATTGGCTGGAATTTCAATAATTTTTCTTTTTAGTAAAGCCAACAATTGCAACTGACCATTAAAATTTGGTGTAGGTAAAATGATGCTATCTCCCACTTGGCTAATATTCTGAATAATCACCGATAAGGCAGGCATACAACCATTGCTGATATAAATATCATCCTTGGCAATATAAAAACCATCTTCTGCCCAATGTGCTGAAAATGCTTCTCGCAACTGTACATTGCCCTGCCGATCGCTATATAAAAAATCTTCAGGCTTGGTATGTTTTAACGCACGCTGAATAGAACGTCGCAGAGCCTCAACAGGCACTAAATTGGGTGAAAGTTGCACTGAGCCTAAATGGATCAAATCATTATTAATCGCAGCTTCATGAATCTGCATTTGCAGTTCTAAGTTAGAAACTTTTCGTGGCTGTGACTGAAAATCTGGATGATTGGGTAAAGCAACTTTCTGTATTTTTTGCTGGGTTTTTACAAAATATCCAGACTTTTCTTTGGCATAAATCAAACCTTGTGCTTCTAAAAGCTCATAACAACTTTTGGCAGTATTCAAACTAATGTTTTGCTGTTTGGAAAATTGGCGGAGTGAACTGAGGCGTTGTTCTGCCACTAACTCACCTTGATAAATTTTTTGAGCGATTTGCTGTGCCAAGCTTTGATATTGAAACGTCATATCTGTGCCTATTTTTTAATATTTCTTGTATCTGTACCTATTAAGCTAACAGATTTATCTTTTCTTTGCAGCGAAATCATCAGAAAAGGAGAGAAAAAGTGAGAATAATCGTGTTATTAGCAACTGTATTTTTACTGAGCGCTTGCCAACCTCAAACCATCAACCAAACAGCGCAACAACAACATTTTATCTGTAAGTCGTTAATCGAAGGTTTTTTAAAAACACAACATTTGAGTGAATATCAACTCGATCATTTGCAACCCACCTTACAACATACGGCTGCGAGCAGAGCTTATACTTATCGTGTCAGCAGTGATGTCAACATGCGCATTAACATACCCAAACAACAAAACTTAAATTTTGAATGTCAGCAAAAATCAGCTCAACATTTTAATGTTCAACTGATTGATCAGAAACAAAGTACAGTCCAAAACGTATTGAGTTTAAATTTACCATCACAAAAAACTATCGATACTTTGACAGCTTTTGCGCTAAAAACTCAATAAATAAACGGACACGTTTCGGCAAATGCTCTTGCTGATAATACACTGCATGGATGCTCTGATTATAGATCTCGATTTGCTCTTCAAACAAAGGGATTAAACGTTTTTGTTGAATATCTTGATGTATTAAAAAAGCAGATAAACACGTAATCCCTAAACCTTGTAATGCCATTAAGCGCACCGTTTCACCATTAGATGCTTTAATTTTAGGTTGAACAGTTAACTTTTCACCCTCCACATAAATTGGCCAGGTATTCAAATGCGCAACTTTACTAAAACCAATTAAACAATGCTTTAAAATGTCTTGTGGCTTTTCAGGATAACCATTTTTTTCCAAATATTCAGGACTTGCCACGATATACAAGCGACTTTGACAAAGTAATCGTGCATGTAAACTCGAATCAGTCAATTCACCAAAGCGAATTGCGACATCAGTTTTTTGTTCAAGTAGATCAATTATTTGATCATTACTGTTCAGTTCAATCTGAATATTTGGATATAGGCTGATGAATTCTGGAATAAGTGGCGCAATCACATGTAACACGAAAGGCGTTGCCGAATCGACCCGTACTAAACCTGAAGTATCATTATCCGACTTTAACAAAGCCTCCTCAGCTTCATTCAGATCGTGGACAATTTTTCGGGCTTTATCTAAAAATAACTGCCCTTCCTGTGTGAGTTTCAACTTACGTGTCGTGCGCTCTAACAAGGTTACATTCAGTTTATTTTCAAGACGTTGTAAAGCACGACTCACACCTGATGTGGTTTGCTGTAAATGCTCAGCCGCACCAACAATAGAGCCACTATCAACAATGTAAATAAATGCCTGTAATTCTTCTAGAGTAGATTTCATGGAAATACACTAATTATTGCGTTTTAATCAACAATGTTTTGCAGATTATATGCTTTTTTAGCAACAATAAAAATCACAAAATAGCAGTATCTAAAAATATGAAGTTAAAATACATGGTCATACAACGCAAATACAATGGGCATCAAATCAGGACTAAAAATCTAGCACCTACATGGGATGAAGGAAGTCAATGATATGAAGATTAACTTTCCTCTCCTCGCCTTAGCCATCGGTGCTTTTGCCATAGGTACAACTGAGTTTTCTCCAATGGGCTTTTTGCCTCAAATTGCAGAAAATTTGAATATTTCCATTCCTACTGCAGGGATGTTGATCACAGCATATGCGTTGGGTGTCATGCTGGGTGCGCCAATTATGACCTTATGGTTTGGACACTTTTCACGACGAAAAGCCTTAATCCTTGCCATGAGTATTTTTACTGTGGGGAATATATTGGCGGCAATTGCACCGAATTATTGGGGTTTAATGGGTGCTAGAATACTCACCAGCTTAAATCATGGTGTTTTCTTTGGGATTGGTTCTATTGTTGCGACGAGTGTCGTCGCAAAAGATAAACAAGCCAGTGCTGTTGCCATGATGTTTATGGGTTTAACCATTGCCAATATTGGTGGCGTACCACTGGCAACATGGGTTGGGCAAAATATAGGTTGGCGCATGGCATTTGCAGCCATTGCGCTACTCGGTGTCATCTCCATGTTAGCACTTTGGAAAGCGTTACCAGAAAGCACTGCGGGACAACGTCCAAATGTCAAAGCTGAACTGCAAGTTCTAACCCGTAAGCCTGTGGTACTCGCTTTGCTGACTACAGTGATGAGCGCAGGTGCAATGTTTACTTTATATACCTACATTGCACCCACATTACATAGCATCACCCATGCTAGCCCTAGTTTTATTACCTTGATGCTGGTATTGATTGGTATAGGTTTTTCTATTGGAAATCATTTAGGCGGTAAATTTGCCGATGTGTCACTGACCAAAACTCTGATAGGTTTTTTATTTTTGTTAATGGCAGCCATGTTGTTCTTTCCAATCCTTGCACAAACTAAAGTTGGTGCAGCTTTGGCACTGCTTGTCTGGGGTGTAGCCGCTTTTGCTGTAGTACCGCCACTACAAATGCGAGTGATGTCCGTTGCGCATGAAGCACCTGGGCTTGCCTCATCGGTCAATATCGGCGCATTTAATTTGGGCAATGCTGTTGGTGCAGCCGCAGGTGGTGCTGTCTTGAGTATGGGAATGAGCTATGCAGCCGTTTCGATTACAGGTGCAGTGCTGACTGCTTTGGCTTTACTTTTAGTCTTTGTTCAAATGAAAATGTCAGAACAAACAACAACGAAACAATTGTGCTAATTTACATAAAAAATCCCATCATATTAAAAATAGCATGGGATTTTTTATCTATTTTGACTTAAAAATTATTTCAAAACTTCAGGCAAAGCAGGCAGTGATTTATTTTTTGCAAGCTCTGCTTTCATTTTTTGCAACATTTGATAAGGCTGTTGTTCAACCAACATATTGGTCACACTTTGCGGGATAGAACCTTCAGGGTCAGCAAATCCTGTGGTACTGACTTTGACTTTATTGGCTGAAATTTTTTGGAAAGTCCAATCACCTTCATAATTTTTTAAGCGCACCAAATTAGCATCGAGTGCTTTGCCTTGTGTAATGGCTTTATTTTTAATGCTAATCAGACCATTGTTATCTTTAGATATTTTACCTTTCACTACCATATCTCGGTCTTTTAAAGGAAATGGAAAATCTAAAACCATATATAAAGTAAACTCTCCTTTGTGATCATCACGAGAAAGTACTTCAGCTTTTGCCACATTTGGTACCCATTTCGGAGCATTATTCACATCTAAGACCAATGCCACTGCCCGCTCAATCGGAACATCAAAAGTCGTTTCAGCTTTATAAGACATGACCGTATTTTTAGGGTCTTTAAATGTCCATACTTTAATGTTGTTTTTGTCGAGCGTCAGTTTTGCATTGTTTGGCAAAGCTGCTTGTGTAGTCAGGCTCATAGCACTGACTACACCTGCAAGAAACATCACTGTTTTTTTCATTTTTTTATTCAAATTAATTTACTTGTTTTAGATCATAACGGATTGTGCTTTAAGCTTGAAGATCATTTAAGCCCAAAACATCTTTCATATCGTATTTTTTTGCATCTTTCCCTACAACCCAAGCAGCAGCACGTACCGCACCTGAAGCAAAGTTCATACGGCTGGTTGCTTTATGTGTTACTTCAACACGCTCACCCTCCCCGATAAACATCACGGTATGTTCACCTACGATGTCCCCCCCACGAATGGTTTCAAAACCGATGGTTTCACGATCACGTGGACCTGTATGCCCTTCACGCCCATAGACTGCTACTTTTTTCAGATCCCGACCTAAAGTATCCGCAACGGCTTCCCCCATCATTAAGGCTGTACCTGAGGGTGCATCCACTTTATGACGGTGATGTGCTTCAATAATTTCAATATCAACCGTGTCACCAAATACCTTTGCAGCAAGCTCTAACAGTTTAATCGAAACATTGACACCTACAGAATAGTTTGCCGCATAAACCACAGGTGTTTTAGTCGCTGATTCATTTAAAATTTGTTTTTGCTCATCTGAAAAACCAGTTGTTCCGATCACCATCGCTACGCCTGCTTCACGGCAAAGTTTTAAGTTATTTTCAGTTGCCGCAGGTGCAGTAAAATCAATGACTACATCAACGTCTTTAAGTGCTTCTTCTAAGCTGCCAATTACCTTGACACCCACTGCACCAATGCCAGCAAGCTCACCTGCATCTGCACCAATTAATGAACTTTCTGGGCGTTCAACTGCGGCTGCTAATTGATAGCCTGCTTGTTGTACTGCTTGGATCAATGTACGACCCATACGACCGCCTGCACCCAAAATACCAATGCGTGGAGTAGCTGACATGTTGATCTTCCTAAATCACTGTTTAAAATTTTCTCTACTATAACAAAACTCTGCGATTAGGCTAAGTCGGGTTATTCAAAATCCAGCAAAAATATTTACATGCTTCATAAAATAAACTGCCTTCAAATATGTATGTTTTGAGCTCGAATCTGCTTGTAAATTTATATGGGTTCTTCTATATTTTTGTCGAAGTTTAAATTATAGACAAAATGAAAACTTCACAATCAAAATAAATATCTAGGAATTTTCCATGAATTTTAAAAAAATTATATTCACACTTTTCATCACCAGTATTATGTCAAGCGCTTGGGCAGAAGCAGCACTTGATGCAGCTTTAGTAGCAGCCGAAGCGGTTACAGCAGCAAATGATGCAACGAGCACTGAAGCACCTACAACAGAGGATACATCAGATACAACATCGATTGATGCACCAGTTATTGACGATGCGGCTGAATAATCATCTTTAAATCTGTTAAAAACTGCTATTCACTCCCTCATCTACGACAAAGAGCATTTCGATGTTCTTTGTTTAAATTTCACAAGAATTCTTTGATGGGTGTTGAGTTGTAATCACGCTGCCCTATTTGAATCAGATTCAGTTTAATATATTCAAAGCTCACTTTTTGATCTTAATTATGCGTCTCGACTTTTTTGACTTACATTTATTTTTAAATATTGTGGATACGGGTAGTCTGACCAAAGGCGCTGAACGTTCTGCAATTTCATTACAGGCCACCAGTGAGCGCATTAAAAAACTCGAACAACAATTTAACACGCGCCTTTTTACCCGTCATGCTATGGGTGTAAAATTAACTGTTGCAGGTCAAGTATTTACCGAACAAGCGCAACAACTGATTCAACAAGAACAACAGCTCCACCAAGCAATGTCACCCTTTGCACAAGCCTTAGCCTCTCAGGTGACTTTATGGTGTAATTCTTCTGCACAAAGTGAATATTTACCGATACTTTTACCGCAATATTTGGTTGAAAATCCGCATATTCAAATTGAACTCAAGGAAGCGGAAAGTCATGACATTATTCAAGCCATTGAAAAAGGAACAGCGCAATTGGGGCTGATTTCGAGCTTTTTTAATTCAAACAGCTTAAATACGCTCGCATTTTCTCATGACCCTTTGGTGTTAATTTGTCCTCAGCAACACATTCTTGCACAAGAAAAAACTTTAAATTTATCAGAGGTTTTAAATTATCCTTTTGTAGGTTTAATGCAGCATCACTCATTACAACAATCCATTGAAACACAAGCCAAGTTACTAAATTGTGTTATGCAATATCGCTTACGTTTACCTAATTTTGCTGGCATTGCCCAAGTGGTTGCCGATGGTGTGGGTATTGCGATCATGCCAAAACGTGCCGCTCAGCATTTAAATAAATTATATAAATTTCACCAAATACAACTGACAGGTGCTTGGGCAAATCGTCAGTTATTATTGGCAGCACAACAGTTTGATGCACTTCCAACTGCATATCAGCACTTCGCCCAATTTCTGATCTCACAAAAAAGTAAGTTTATGATGGACTAGCGAACTCTTTTTAAACCACACCCAACTGATGTACTACCGCATAAAGCCCAAAAATCACCAAGCCGCAAAAGAAAACTTTACGAAATTTTTGCTCAGAAATTCGGTAACGGATCTTTGTTCCAAACCACATGCCGATTAAGGCTGGAATTAAAGCGATCAATGAAAGTTGATAATTGATCGAGGTATGATCATCGACTGGATTAAAATATAAAAATGCAGCCAAGCAAAATGTAGATACCGTAAAAGCGAGTCCTAAAGACTGCACCAAATCATCACGTTTCAATTGTAGTGATTGTAAATAAGGTACAACTGGAATCACCACCACGCCTGTTGCAACGGTTAAAGCTCCACCTAAATATCCAACCAATGGAGATAACCATTTTTCATATGGTGCAAGATTGGGCATATTCTTGGAAAACAAACCATAGATGCCATACAGTGCCAACATTGCACCCAATAAAGCTTCACTGTGAAAGTGACTATTGCTATGTCCTAAAGTTGGAAAAACACTCCACATTGAACCTAGAATAATCCCCAAAAGTAAGGGATAAAAACGACAGATCAAACGCCATACCTGCCCTTCAGCAAAAAGTTGCCAGATATTGGTCACCAATGAAGGGATAATCAATAAAGTTGCAGCCTGAAATGGGCTAATCACTAAAGTCAAAAGTCCCATAGAAACCGCAGGCAGTCCCAACCCAATAGTCCCTTTGATCATGCCTGTAATCGCAAATACAGCAATAACAAATCCAATCATTTGCATGTCTCTTTGAATGTTTCAAGCCATGCTATAGAAAATTTATTTGATGAAAAATCATCTTTTTTAGAAGCCAGCCTCAAGCAAAGGTTGAGGCAAATAAAAGATGTGCGCTAAGTTCGGGTGAATATATTGATAAATTTTATACAAATAACTATAAGACATGGATTGAAAAACAATTACAACCGCAATGAAAACGAACAATTTGAGCAGGTTGAACTTTTTTATCTGCTCTTTTTGCAATTGAATTTTCAATTTCAATCGCACGCTTGATTTCATTGATTTCTTGGCGTGAAAGTCGCTTATTGTTTCCTGTTGCGCTTCTTTCTCTTTCACCCCCTATTTTTACGCCTGACATTGTGTATTTTCCTAAGCCAAGATTATTGTTTTAAGGTCG
This sequence comes from Acinetobacter defluvii, assembly GCF_001704615.3. NCBI lineage: Bacteria > Pseudomonadati > Pseudomonadota > Gammaproteobacteria > Moraxellales > Moraxellaceae > Acinetobacter > Acinetobacter defluvii. The sequence continues at coordinate 61,309 of NZ_CP029397.2, read as the reverse complement.
AATTTCTTTTAACTCACGTTGAATAAAATGCTGAATCATTTCACGATAAATTTTTTCAACTAAATCTGGATCGGTATGCAACTCATTGGCTTTTTCACGGACTTTATTAATCACCTGTTGCACACGTTCAGGAGATTGCACATCTTCGGCAGTACGTTTAAAGCGTGTGGCTTGATCAACATAGAACTGGCGTACTGCGATCATTTCAATTAAAGCCTGATCGATTTCATCAATATGCCCTCGGGCTTGTTCAAGTGATTCACATTTTTGTTTTTTCATCGCTGAGGTGTTCTGCATCTTTTAGCTCTGCATCATTATCACTTTTGTACTTCTGTTCTAACACATTACTGAAAATACTTTCAATCATCCAAACACGATATAAACTATTAAATACGTAACGCTTTCCTTCAATTTCTAATTCTAATACAGGAAAATCGGGTTGATGCTTCTCTGCACAGCGTTGATCATTTTCTTGTAATAACGCCATTACATCCAACTCTACTAAATCTTCAATGCCGAGCTCTTGTTGGATTTGTTGCAAATGCGCTTTAAAAGACAAGTCTTTGCCCTTCGTCCACACGGCTTCCAAGATGGTATACATCGCTTCAATACGTTGTTCTTCCGCAACACTATAAAAAAGTTGTGCCATTTTTAAAATACCATCCGCAGTTGGACGACAAAATGGTGTAAATTTAACCTCTGTCCGCTTGGACAAACGCGTTGCCAAACTCCAGTCAAAAAAGTCACGCCCATGATAACTTAAAGGGAAAACATGCAACTGAATATTATAATAATCTGCTAATTCTTCTTTGATATAAGCCAATAACAACCAACTGATGGGATCTTCGAGCGCAATATACAAATTTAGCTCAGGATGCATGGCTTGAATTTCTGTAAGCTCCTCCGCATCGCTCATGAGGTGTTCACGCCATTCAATGTGATTAATCAGAAAAATAGGATTATCAATCAATAATTTTTGCTGTTTTAAACGGCGTGTTAAACGTAATAAATCATCTACAGCATGGTATTTACGTCCACCAAATTCAAAATAACTCTCTAAAACAGGTATGTGATCAAAGATTCTTTCTGGAAAATGTTGTGGTTTTTGCTGTTTACTCGCCATCACAAACAACATCCGTAATTTGCCATATTGTTGCTGCCATAGCATATGAAACACATCTTCAAGTAAATACAGAAAATTTTGACCTGTTAATGGGGTATTTCTAAGAATGGTTTCGGCTTGTTGTAAGGCTTCTTGTGTAGGTTGTTCTGGTTTTTCTTCATCATAACTAAAACGGTGCTGATTGGCTAAAATCTTGGCATCATTTAAGCTGTAATTTCGCCATTCTTCGATGCTCATGCCATTAGGCGGTTCTGCTGTAGTATCTGAAATAATAATTTTCAGGGGTTTCAGTGCATCACTTAAAATATCATCCAATTGCGTCAACTGTTGCACAGCCAAATAACTATATACATCATCTAAACGCAAATAAATGCGTAGCCCTTGTTCCGTAGGTAACACCTCTTGACGGGTCGGTTTTTCATAAAACCAACTCGATCGGATCGGATCAAACCAACGGCGTAACAGTGACATGAGAATAGCCTCAGAAAATAAAAAACCATATGCGTTTCAATGTGTCTGCTTGAAACGCATACAAGAATAACACTCATTGCAATGAGATGCTTTTTAAAATGAAATAAGCCTGCTGCAAAATTTATAACAATTCAGACTCAAATATTCAATGTCCGTTTGCTTAAAGCTCTAGGTTCAAATCGGTCACTGCACCTTTTTCCGCACCTGTGGTTAATTTAGCAAACTTCGCCAAAGCACCATATTGATAATTGGCTTTTGGTTTGACCCAAGCCGCTTTACGTGCTGTCAGTTCTTCATCCGAAATATGTAAAGTCATTTCACGTGTTTCAGCATTAATCGAGATTTTATCGCCATTTTTAACCAAACCAATCGGACCACCTGCATAAGCTTCTGGTGTCACATGTCCAATCACAAAACCATGACTGCCCCCTGAAAAACGTCCATCGGTGATCAGCGCCACAGATTTCCCTAAACCTTTACCAATAATCGCAGAAGTTGGCTTTAACATCTCAGGCATGCCTGGTCCACCTTTCGGACCTTCACCACGAATCACCACCACTTCGCCTTCTTGTACTTGCCCATCTAAAATGCCACGCATTGCACCAATTTCACCCTCAAACACACGGGCAGCTCCTTCAAAATACAGACCTTCTTTTCCTGTGATTTTTGCAACTGCCCCCGTAGGTGATAAATTACCTTTTAGAATAACCAAATGAGAATCTTTTTTAATCGGGGCATCGAACGGTAAAATAATTTGCTGACCTTCAGGATAATCCTCAACATCTGCCAGATTTTCAGCCAAAGTTTTACCTGTCACGGTTAAACATGAACCATCTAACATACCGGCGTTAAGCATGCGTTTCATCAAAGGTTGAATACCCCCAATCGCAATCAATTCAGACATTAAATATTTCCCAGATGGACGGACGTCTGCGACTACAGGAATATTCTGACCTATCCGAGTAAAATCATCTAATGACAATTCAACACCTGCGGTATGTGCCATTGCCAATAAATGCAGCACGCCATTGGTCGATCCTCCCAAAGCGATCAGTACTTTAATGGCATTTTCAAAGGCAGCTTTGGTCATAATGTCACGTGGTTTAATGTCCAAACGCAACAAATTCATCACCGCTTCGCCTGCACGTTGGCAGTCTATTTTTTTATCTTCGGATACAGCTTCTTGTGCTGAAGACCCCGGCAAACTCATGCCCAAAGCTTCAATTGCTGAAGCCATGGAGTTTGCAGTATACATTCCACCACATGAACCCGGTCCTGGTAATGCAACTTCTTCGATTTGTTTGACCTGAATTGCATCGATTTCACCTTTGGCATGCTGACCTACCGCTTCAAATACTGAAATCATATCAGTATGTCCTGCACCTGGTTTAATCGTCCCTCCATAGATAAACAGTCCCGGACGATTTAAACGTGCCAAGCCCATAATACAACCCGGCATATTTTTATCGCAGCCTCCAATGGCAATCACACCATCATACGCCTGACAACCCACTACTGCTTCAATCGAATCGGCGATAATTTCACGGCTGAGTAATGAATATTTCATGCCTTCTGTACCATTAGAAATGCCATCAGAAATGGTAATGGTATTAAAAATAATGCCCTTGCCTTGAGCTGCATTGACACCTTTTTCAACTTCTCGTGCTAAGCCATCAATATGCATATTACAGGGTGTGACATTTGCCCAAGTTGAAGCAATCCCAATAAATGGTCGGGTAAAATCTTCATCTTTAAAGCCTGTAGCACGCATCATCGAACGCGCTGGTGCATTCTCAATCCCTTCATACACAGCGGCAGAATGTTCTCGGAGGTTGTCTTTACTCATTGTTATTCCTTAGCGATGGCTGTCTTTAATTTTCGACATTTAATTTTCAAAAAAGTCTTTTGCTTTTATTGTATAGAATTGGAACAGTGTAATACAGTTCTTCACGTATGTTCTAAAACCTACTTCTTATGAGAAAATATTTGCGTCTGAAATCAGACCGCAATATATCGCTTAAAATGAGTCGTATAAGTGTTTGCATTTACCAATAAAAAAGCACTCATGTTTTGAGTGCTTTTCGATGTTATAAAAATGATGGCTTAAATTTCACGGACTGCGCCTTTAGCAGCACTAGTCGTATGCATTGCATACGCTTTTAACGCTTTTGAAATTTTACGTGGACGTTCTTCAACAGGATGCCAGCCTTTTGCTTCTTGTGTTTCACGGCGTGCTGCCATTGTTGCTTCATCCACAGCAAGGTGGATCGTACGATTTGGAATATCTATTTCGATCAAATCACCATCTTCTACCAAACCAATCGCACCACCTTCAGCCGCCTCTGGTGATACATGACCAATAGAAAGACCTGATGAACCACCTGAAAAACGACCATCGGTAAGCAAGGCACATTCCTTACCTAAACCTTTTGATTTTAAGTAACTGGTTGGATACAACATTTCTTGCATTCCAGGGCCACCACGTGGTCCTTCGTAACGAATCACAACCACATCACCTGCTTTGATTTCATTACCCAAAATTGCATCTACTGCTGAATCTTGGCTTTCGAATACACGTGCAGTTCCGTTGAATTTTAAGATTGAATCATCAACCCCTGCCGTTTTGACGATACAACCATCCAGTGCAATGTTGCCATAAAGTACAGCTAAACCACCGTCTTTAGAGAAAGCATGTTCTACATTACGGATCACGCCATTTTCACGGTCACCATCTAATTTTGAATAATAACGATCTTGTGAAAATGCGGTTTGAGTCGGTACACCGCCTGGTGCTGAACGGAAGAAATTATAAACCTCTTCATTTTCAGTACGGATAATGTCCCATTTGTCTAAAGCATCTTTTAGCGATTTTTCATGGACTGTACCCACAGAAGTATCAAGTAAACCTGCACGATCAAGCTCACCTAAAATCGACATGATACCACCGGCACGGTGTACATCTTCCATATGCACATCATTTTTCGCAGGTGCAACTTTACACAATACAGGAACTTTACGAGATAATCGGTCAATGTCATCCATGGTAAAGTCAACGCCTGCTTCGTTTGCAGCAGCGAGCAAGTGCAGTACGGTATTGGTAGATCCACCCATCGCAATGTCTAAAGTCATGGCATTTTCATACGATGCTTTGGTGACCATTTCACGTGGTAAAACACTATAGTCATCTTGTTCATAATGACGTTTTGCCAATTCAACAATCAATGAACCTGCACGTTCAAATAATTTTTTACGGTTGGCATGAGTTGCAAGTGTCGAACCATTGCCCGGCAATGATAGCCCTAAAGCTTCAGTTAAGCAGTTCATTGAGTTTGCAGTAAACATCCCCGAGCATGAGCCACAGGTTGGGCATGCTGAACGTTCATACTCTGCAACTTCTTCATCGGTATAATTGTCGTCTGCGGCAACAATCATCGCATCAATCAAGTCAATGGCTTTATCATTACCACGGATTTTAACCTTACCCGCTTCCATTGGACCACCAGACACAAATACTACTGGAATGTTTAAACGCATCGCTGCCATTAACATGCCCGGTGTGATTTTGTCGCAGTTTGAAATACAAACCATCGCATCGGCACAGTGTGCATTCACCATGTATTCCACAGAATCTGCAATCAAGTCACGTGATGGCAATGAATACAGCATACCATCATGCCCCATCGCAATACCGTCATCGACTGCAATCGTATTGAATTCTTTTGCAACACCACCTGATGCTTCAATTTGGCGTGCAACAAGTTGACCTAAATCTTTTAAATGCACATGACCTGGCACAAACTGAGTAAATGAATTCACCACTGCAATAATGGGTTTACCAAAATCTTCATCTTTCATTCCAGTCGCACGCCATAAGCCACGTGCACCCGCCATGTTTCTTCCGTGTGTTGATGTTTTTGAACGATAATCAGGCATGTTCTATTTCCAATGAAGTTTATGCTTGAGTAGAGTATCTGAACTTACTCTGGCTAAATAATATAAATATGTGAGCTTAAATCTGTTGAAATTTGGAGCATTATACTACAGCTCTGCTATGAACCCATGAGCAGATCCAGCATTTCAGGACAATGATGTATTGCATCTTAGATAATTTAAGAAAATATGAGACTGAAGTTAATATAACGCTATACAACTAAATTAAATACCAAACTTTCATGAATAATTTTTAATTTTTTTATAATTATTAGTTATCAAAATTCATGAAGAACTTTGATAACTGTATTACAAATTATGGATTTTCAGGACGAATATAAACAGGACAATTTTTTCCTAATGAATCGACACAGAAGTAAATTTTTTCATTTGATTGCTTCTTCAAAAAATTTACTGTGGACATCCCCGCTTGATTCTGAGCACTCCCCGTACAATCTGCTTTTTGATTATCTGTTTCAAACTGGATCGCAACAGCAGGTAATTCGAAAGATTTTTCAGAAGTGAGTACACTATAACGCCCTGTAATCACTTCTTGATTACCCTTGATTTCCACAGCACCATCATCTGAAAACTTATAATGTTCAATACATGTCGTATCAGATCGGATCAATCCCCAATGATTTGAAGACAATAAGGAAGATAACGATGGGGATTCTATTAATTCAGCAAAACTGACTGAACTCATGAACATTAAACCCAATGTTGTTAGAAATCGCATCTTTCTCTTCCTTATCACTTTATATTAAATCAAATTACCATTGTACATTTACGCGACGATTCGGTGCTAAACATTGAATTAAGCGTGTTGTTTTGGCACCTGCTTGGCATTGTTGATAAATCGTGGTTGAACCATTGCCTTGTAAAGAAATAATGTCTGGATTTACCCCTTGTTGTACCAACAGTTGTGCAACAGTATTTGCACGGTTAGCAGATAGTTGTTGATTATAGGCATATTTACCTAAACGGTCTGCATAACCCGAAACATCTACACGTTGTGGATTGTCTGCCTTGATTTGTTCAGCAATGCTATAGACTGAACTATAACCCTGATCAATCGCTTGTGGGTCATGGCGATCAAATGCAAATAATACGTTAGCATTTTTACGCTGTTTATCAATTGGGTATACTGTGTGTGGTGGGACTTGGTTATTTGCACCATAGATCATCAAGCCCTGACATTCTTCACCTTTCCAATATAAATTTTCAGATAGCCTATCTTTATTAAAATCTACACGTAATTGGCAACGCTTATATTCATTACTATTCGGCTGACGAATATCTAAAACGTAATTCCATGTTTTTACAAAGAATAAGCCTTCATTAAACTGAGGGTTACCTAAAATAAACCGAATTTGGTCTTTGGTTAATCCTTTATCTAAACGAGCAACTTCATCATACTCATAACGGTGTACTTGTTTTAAATAACTGTGTTTCACTTCTGGAAAAGTGATTTCTTCTGGTGTGTTTTGTGGATCAATTTCAGCTGCATAAGTCAGGGTTGTCACTAGACCACTGAGCACACTGAACATCAAAATTGTGTTTAATGTTTTCATTTATTTATCTCTCTGAGTATAGGGAAAATAGAGGAAGTTCAGCAGAACTTCCTCGTCTAGTGAAATTAGTCAATTACACCGCTGATACCGATACGAACGCTTGGATCACCTTCACTTGCTGCTGCAATACCACCCGTTAATGACCAACGACCATTGTCAGCAGTTTTACGTAAGGTCACACCAATTGCACTTTCACCACCATGGTAAGCGGCACCTGCTGCATAGGTGTATTTACCAGGAATATACGGTGCATTTTCTAATGACATTGCCGCTGCAATACCTGCATTTGCACGTTTTTCAACATCATCAATACGTTGGTTCGTTGAATAGAACGCTTGTTCTAAATTATTACTTACCTGATTGATTTTGTTACCTAGCTCTTGATCTGCTTTATTTAGAGCATCAATTGCACCGCCTACATTGTTATACTTGCTGTCACCAACCGTATAAGAAGGTGCTTGTGTAAAGCTGCCTGTAATATTGTCAATTGCTGCACCACCACCTAAGTACTCAACAACTTTTTGGTTTGTTTCGACTTTTTGTGCATGAAGCTGTGAACCATTAATCGCATCTTTTGAAGTTGCATTAATCGCACCATCTTTCACACCAGTGATCACACGATCGCCATCTTTACCAGCCATGTTAACCGTTGTACCACCTGTGTTCTTACCTACAGTGATGTCTGCTTTTGAGCCACCTGTTTGTTGTACTAAACCAAGTGAGCCATTGTTAATCTCATTTTTGATATTACTAATATCAGTCGTGTTTTGATTAACTTTCTGTTCAATATTCCACAATTGACCGCCATTTACAGCATCTTTAGAACCTTGTGCAACTTTACCATCAGCAACATTGGTTAATGTCGTGCCTTTATCACCACCACCTAAAGTGACACTGCCTTTATTTACAGTACCATCAGTATTTTTATCATACTGCACAGCATTGTTATTGGCTTGGTCAACTTTATTGTTAATGTTAGTAATTGCATTGTCTAATTGACCTTTGTTCACAGCATCATTGTCTTTTTGACCTGCAGCAACATTCGTAATGACTTTATTACCTGCATTAATACCTGCTGTTGTTACACTTGGACCATTTTTAATCACAAGCCCAGTACCACCAAGTTGAACGGCTTGACCAATAGATACACCGCCAGTATTAATAATCGTATCGCCAGCTTTTAATTGCTCAATATCCAATTTCTTGTTCAATTGAACAGCAAGCTTCGCATTACCATCTTTATCATCATTCTCTTGAGTTACAGTGACATTGTTATCACCCACAAACTCAACAGATGCTTTTGGTTTAATGGTTTGTGATTTATCACCTGCTTTCACTGTCCAGCCTGCATTAGCAGTCGTATCTACATTAGTAACAGCCTTATTAAGCGCATCTAATGCATCACCAACATTGCTTTGAGTACCGCCACCAACATTATAAGTTGGCCCTGTAATCGTACCATTTTGTTGGTCAACTTTAGCACCACCACCTAAACTGTCTACTAAGCTCTGTTGTGTAGTTGTCACTTGATGATCTACAGCTTTCAACTGTGCAACGTTTACAGCATCTGAATTCGCTGTACCCGCTGCAACACCAGTGATTTGACGGTAAATGGCTTTACTTGCATCACCAACTGCGACAGCACCTGTTGTACTTGTGGTTTTCTTAATTGCATCGCGATCATCAGCTGTTGCCTGAGCCAATGCATAACCTGCAACATTTGCCCCTGTAGTTGCAGCAGACTTGTTACCAAGAACTACTGATCCTTCAACAGTTTGTGTTACATCATTACCCAGTACAAAAGTATTGTCTGTCTTAACAGTATTATTATTACCTACAGAGTAACTATTATTACCATCAACTGTGCTTGGGTCACCCAATGCACCAGAGTTGTTTCCTTTGACAATATTGCCAGTACCAATACTGATAGACTGATTGCCTAGCGCTTGTGCACCATGACCAATTGCAATCGTTGATATTCCACCGACTTTAGAACCAGAGCCAACGACTACCGAATCCGTAGCTTGAGCAGAAGCTTGTGTATTATGACCAACAGCGACAGTACTTGTTGCTCCATCAGCAATAATAGCATTTACACCAATTGCGGTAGAGTTTTTACCTGCAGCACTTGAGTCATTGGTTTGACCAATTACACCACCTTCAACTTGTTCATCCACTGCATTGGTATGGAAATACTTAGCACCTTTGGTATTAATATTGGTTACAGTTTCAGCAATATTACGGCGATCAGTAGTCTGTTGACCTGAAACATTATAAGTTTCAAATAACTGACTTGGCTTGCCATCTGTGGTACCAATAATATTCGTCACATCATTTTCAATTTTTTGATTTAAGACTTTATTTAATTGGTTCACATTCACAGCATCAGTATCAGCTGTACCAGCTGCAACATTCTTGATCTGAGTGTTTCCAGCATCAATACCTTTATTTGATATTGAAACGTTTCCGACCTTCACTTGATCAAAGTTTACATTTTTCGCAGTAGCAACCGCATAGTTCGTTGAGCCATCAGCGTTCGTACCGCTTGTCACGGTAATATTATCACCTGCTGTTACAGTTGTTTTGGCTTTGTTCGCAGCAGTATTTACATTCTTAATCGCATCATCGATGTTGGTCGCACCTGTTCCACCAATGTTTTGAACAGTGTTGGTCACGTTGCCTTTGTTGTCTACATACGCATCTTTACCGACCAGATCATGAATCTGACTACCATTCACAACATCTTTCGAACCGGCACCAATTGAGCCTGCTTCAACACCCGTAATGGTATTGGTTTTGCTGTCTGTAACAACATTACCAACCGTTACCTTGTCAAATTTCACATCTTTCTTGGTAGCTACGTTGTAGTCGGTTGAACCATCTGCATTGGTTGTCGAAGTCACAGTAATGTTGTCGCCTTCGCTTACTGTTGTTTTCGATTTCTTCGCTTGGTCTTCTATCGCTTCTGCAATCGTATTGTAGCTGCCACCATTGGTTGTGAATGGACCTGTGATGTTGCCTGCATTGTTGGTTACACCACCACCAATAATATTTTTGGTGCTGTCTTGTGCTGTATTTAACTGGTTACCTGTGATCGCTTCAGTTGAGCCTTTTGCAACCGTACCATCAGCTAAGCCACTGATCTTGTTCGTCGTCGCATCGGTTACAACATTGCCTACAGTGACTTTATCAAAGTTAACGTCTTTCGCTGTTGCAACGGTATAGATCGATTGTCCATCTTTACCTTTTACTTCTGAAACAGTGATGTTGTCACCTTGTTTAACTTCAGTCTTCGCAGCTTTCGCAGTGGTATTTACATTTTTGATCGCATCATCAATGTTGGTCGCACCTGTTCCACCAATGTTTTGAACAGTGTTGGTCACGTTGCCTTTGTTGTCTACATACGCATCTTTACCGACCAGATCATGAATCTGACTACCATTCACAACATCTTTCGAACCGGCACCAATTGAGCCTGCTTCAACACCCGTAATGGTATTGGTTTTGCTGTCTGTAACAACATTACCAACCGTTACCTTGTCAAATTTCACATCTTTCTTGGTAGCTACGTTGTAGTCGGTTGAACCATCTGCATTGGTTGTCGAAGTCACAGTAATGTTGTCGCCTTCGCTTACTGTTGTTTTCGATTTCTTCGCTTGGTCTTCTATCGCTTCTGCAATCGTATTGTAGCTGCCACCATTGGTTGTGAATGGACCTGTGATGTTGCCTGCATTGTTGGTTACACCACCACCAATAATATTTTTGGTGCTGTCTTGTGCTGTATTTAACTGGTTACCTGTGATCGCTTCAGTTGAGCCTTTTGCAACCGTACCATCAGCTAAGCCACTGATCTTGTTCGTCGTCGCATCGGTTACAACATTGCCTACAGTGACTTTATCAAAGTTAACGTCTTTCGCTGTTGCAACGGTATAGATCGATTGTCCATCTTTACCTTTTACTTCTGAAACAGTGATGTTGTCACCTTGTTTAACTTCAGTCTTCGCAGCTTTCGCAGTGGTATTTACATTTTTGATCGCATCATCAATGTTGGTCGCACCTGTTCCACCAATGTTTTGAACAGTGTTGGTCACGTTGCCTTTGTTGTCTACATACGCATCTTTACCGACCAGATCATGAATCTGACTACCATTCACAACATCTTTCGAACCGGCACCAATTGAGCCTGCTTCAACACCCGTAATGGTATTGGTTTTGCTGTCTGTAACAACATTACCAACCGTTACCTTGTCAAATTTCACATCTTTCTTGGTAGCTACGTTGTAGTCGGTTGAACCATCTGCATTGGTTGTCGAAGTCACAGTAATGTTGTCGCCTTCGCTTACTGTTGTTTTCGATTTCTTCGCTTGGTCTTCTATCGCTTCTGCAATCGTATTGTAGCTGCCACCATTGGTTGTGAATGGACCTGTGATGTTGCCTGCATTGTTGGTTACACCACCACCAATAATATTTTTGGTGCTGTCTTGTGCTGTATTTAACTGGTTACCTGTGATCGCTTCAGTTGAGCCTTTTGCAACCGTACCATCAGCTAAGCCACTGATCTTGTTCGTCGTCGCATCGGTTACAACATTGCCTACAGTGACTTTATCAAAGTTAACGTCTTTCGCTGTTGCAACGGTATAGATCGATTGTCCATCTTTACCTTTTACTTCTGAAACAGTGATGTTGTCACCTTGTTTAACTTCAGTCTTCGCAGCTTTCGCAGTGGTATTTACATTTTTGATCGCATCATCAATGTTGGTCGCACCTGTTCCACCAATGTTTTGAACAGTGTTGGTCACGTTGCCTTTGTTGTCTACATACGCATCTTTACCGACCAGATCATGAATCTGACTACCATTCACAACATCTTTCGAACCGGCACCAATTGAGCCTGCTTCAACACCCGTAATGGTATTGGTTTTGCTGTCTGTAACAACATTACCAACCGTTACCTTGTCAAATTTCACATCTTTCTTGGTAGCTACGTTGTAGTCGGTTGAACCATCTGCATTGGTTGTCGAAGTCACAGTAATGTTGTCGCCTTCGCTTACTGTTGTTTTCGATTTCTTCGCTTGGTCTTCTATCGCTTCTGCAATCGTATTGTAGCTGCCACCATTGGTTGTGAATGGACCTGTGATGTTGCCTGCATTGTTGGTTACACCACCACCAATAATATTTTTGGTGCTGTCTTGTGCTGTATTTAACTGGTTACCTGTGATCGCTTCAGTTGAGCCTTTTGCAACCGTACCATCAGCTAAGCCACTGATCTTGTTCGTCGTCGCATCGGTTACAACATTGCCTACAGTGACTTTATCAAAGTTAACGTCTTTCGCTGTTGCAACGGTATAGATCGATTGTCCATCTTTACCTTTTACTTCTGAAACAGTGATGTTGTCACCTTGTTTAACTTCAGTCTTCGCAGCTTTCGCAGTGGTATTTACATTTTTGATCGCATCATCGATGTTGGTCGCACCTGTTCCACCAATGTTTTGAACAGTGTTGGTCACGTTGCCTTTGTTGTCTACATACGCATCTTTACCGACCAGATCATGAATCTGACTACCATTCACAACATCTTTCGAACCGGCACCAATTGAGCCTGCTTCAACACCCGTAATGGTATTGGTTTTGCTGTCTGTAACAACATTACCAACCGTTACCTTGTCAAATTTCACATCTTTCTTGGTAGCTACGTTGTAGTCGGTTGAACCATCTGCATTGGTTGTCGAAGTCACAGTAATGTTGTCGCCTTCGCTTACTGTTGTTTTCGATTTCTTCGCTTGGTCTTCTATCGCTTCTGCAATCGTATTGTAGCTGCCACCATTGGTTGTGAATGGACCTGTGATGTTGCCTGCATTGTTGGTTACACCACCACCAATAATATTTTTGGTGCTGTCTTGTGCTGTATTTAACTGGTTACCTGTGATCGCTTCAGTTGAGCCTTTTGCAACCGTACCATCAGCTAAGCCACTGATCTTGTTCGTCGTCGCATCGGTTACAACATTGCCTACAGTGACTTTATCAAAGTTAACGTCTTTCGCTGTTGCAACGGTATAGATCGATTGTCCATCTTTACCTTTTACTTCTGAAACAGTGATGTTGTCACCTTGTTTAACTTCAGTCTTCGCAGCTTTCGCAGTGGTATTTACATTTTTGATCGCATCATCAATGTTGGTCGCACCTGTTCCACCAATGTTTTGAACAGTGTTGGTCACGTTGCCTTTGTTGTCTACATACGCATCTTTACCGACCAGATCATGAATCTGACTACCATTCACAACATCTTTCGAACCGGCACCAATTGAGCCTGCTTCAACACCCGTAATGGTATTGGTTTTGCTGTCTGTAACAACATTACCAACCGTTACCTTGTCAAATTTCACATCTTTCTTGGTAGCTACGCTGTAGTCGGTTGAACCATCTGCATTGGTTGTCGAAGTCACAGTAATGTTGTCGCCTTCGCTTACTGTTGTTTTCGATTTCTTCGCTTGGTCTTCTATCGCTTCTGCAATCGTATTGTAGCTGCCACCATTGGTTGTGAATGGACCTGTGATGTTGCCTGCATTGTTGGTTACACCACCACCAATAATCGTACTGGTACTACCTTGTGCAGCATTGAGCTGTTCTTCTGTCGCTGCACGACCTTGTGTCGCAAAGTCTGTTACTTTTAGATCTTTATTCGTTAAACCTTCCAATGTGCCTTTGGTTGCATCCAACGCAAGCGTATTTGTACCATTGCTAACTTGGACATTACCTTCACCAATCGTAGTTACTTTACTGCCTTCGGTTACCGTCAAGCCATCTTTGTTCAAGACAGTCTTGTCTGAACCTGTACCTGTCGTCACACTCTTAAGGTCTTTCAGCTCTTCGGCTAGTTTAACGGTCAACTTGTTGTTTGTTGTATCTGCAACTACACCAATGTTGTTATCTGTTAATGTACCCGTTGCTCCACCATCAATTTGTAAGGTTTCGCCCAACTTACGATCAACTTTAACCGTAGCATCATCACCTACAAAGCTGAGTGGTTTATTGCCCAGGTTGGTCACCGCAGTCGTAACATCATCGATGTTAGCTGCATTGGTACCTGTACTACCACCGCTGGCAACATTGGTAATTTGTTGTCCACCCGCACTGATACCAGTATCTGTCACTTTCACAACTTTCGCTGGATCTGTGTTGTTAATGGTTAAGCCGCCATTTTCTAGCTTACTGTTGCCTGTGGTAATGCTAGTTGATACAAGATTCGGATTCGTCGCAATGGTCAGGTCTTTACCATTTTGAGTGATCGCAATGTTGTTACCCGCTGTGAATTTAACTTCTTCACCTGGCTTAACTTGGCTAGATGCACTGCCAGTCGCTGTACCTGTACCTGTTTGAGCTGTATTTACCTGCCATCCTTGGTTGGCATTGTTGGCAACATCACTCACAGTTTTTAACTGATCTTCTGTCGCAGCTTGTCCTGATACTGCTGTGCCATTCCAAGTCTTATTGGTTAAGCCATTTATCGTACCTGCAGTCCCATTGATGGTGACTGGGTTTTTGCCTGCACCTGCGCCCACGGTGATGCTGTCCGCACCGATCGTGGTGTTGCTTGTGCCTTCTGTTACCGTCAAGCCATCTTTGTTCAAGACAGTCTTGTCTGAACCTGTACCTGTCGTCACACTCTTAAGGTCTTTCAGCTCTTCGGCTAGTTTAACGGTCAACTTGTTGTTTGTTGTATCTGCAACTACACCAATGTTGTTATCTGTTAATGTACCCGTTGCTCCACCATCAATTTGTAAGGTTTCGCCCAACTTACGATCAACTTTAACCGTAGCATCATCACCTACAAAGCTGAGTGGTTTATTGCCCAGGTTGGTCACCGCAGTCGTAACATCATCGATGTTAGCTGCATTGGTACCTGTACTACCACCGCTGGCAACATTGGTAATTTGTTGTCCACCCGCACTGATACCAGTATCTGTCACTTTCACAACTTTCGCTGGATCTGTGTTGTTAATGGTTAAGCCGCCATTTTCTAGCTTACTGTTGCCTGTGGTAATGCTAGTTGATACAAGATTCGGATTCGTCGCAATGGTCAGGTCTTTACCATTTTGAGTGATCGCAATGTTGTTACCCGCTGTGAATTTAACTTCTTCACCTGGCTTAACTTGGCTAGATGCACTGCCAGTCGCTGTACCTGTACCTGTTTGAGCTGTATTTACCTGCCATCCTTGGTTGGCATTGTTGGCAACATCACTCACAGTTTTTAACTGATCTTCTGTCGCAGCTTGTCCTGATACTGCTGTGCCATTCCAAGTCTTATTGGTTAAGCCATTTATCGTACCTGCAGTCCCATTGATGGTGACTGGGTTTTTGCCTGCACCTGCGCCCACGGTGATGCTGTCCGCACCGATCGTGGTGTTGCTTGTGCCTTCTGTTACCGTCAAGCCATCTTTGTTCAAGACAGTCTTGTCTGAACCTGTACCTGTCGTCACACTCTTAAGGTCTTTCAGCTCTTCGGCTAGTTTAACGGTCAACTTGTTGTTTGTTGTATCTGCAACTACACCAATGTTGTTATCTGTTAATGTACCCGTTGCTCCACCATCAATTTGTAAGGTTTCGCCCAACTTACGATCAACTTTAACCGTAGCATCATCACCTACAAAGCTGAGTGGTTTATTGCCCAGGTTGGTCACCGCAGTCGTAACATCATCGATGTTAGCTGCATTGGTACCTGTACTACCACCGCTGGCAACATTGGTAATTTGTTGTCCACCCGCACTGATACCAGTATCTGTCACTTTCACAACTTTCGCTGGATCTGTGTTGTTAATGGTTAAGCCGCCATTTTCTAGCTTACTGTTGCCTGTGGTAATGCTAGTTGATACAAGATTCGGATTCGTCGCAATGGTCAGGTCTTTACCATTTTGAGTGATCGCAATGTTGTTACCCGCTGTGAATTTAACTTCTTCACCTGGCTTAACTTGGCTAGATGCACTGCCAGTCGCTGTACCTGTACCTGTTTGAGCTGTATTTACCTGCCATCCTTGGTTGGCATTGTTGGCAACATCACTCACAGTTTTTAACTGATCTTCTGTCGCAGCTTGTCCTGATACTGCTGTGCCATTCCAAGTCTTATTGGTTAAGCCATTTATCGTACCTGCAGTCCCATTGATGGTGACTGGGTTTTTGCCTGCACCTGCGCCCACGGTGATGCTGTCCGCACCGATCGTGGTGTTGCTTGTGCCTTCTGTTACCGTCAAGCCATCTTTGTTCAAGACAGTCTTGTCTGAACCTGTACCTGTCGTCACACTCTTAAGGTCTTTCAGCTCTTCGGCTAGTTTAACGGTCAACTTGTTGTTTGTTGTATCTGCAACTACACCAATGTTGTTATCTGTTAATGTACCCGTTGCTCCACCATCAATTTGTAAGGTTTCGCCCAACTTACGATCAACTTTAACCGTAGCATCATCACCTACAAAGCTGAGTGGTTTATTGCCCAGGTTGGTCACCGCAGTCGTAACATCATCGATGTTAGCTGCATTGGTACCTGTACTACCACCGCTGGCAACATTGGTAATTTGTTGTCCACCCGCACTGATACCAGTATCTGTCACTTTCACAACTTTCGCTGGATCTGTGTTGTTAATGGTTAAGCCGCCATTTTCTAGCTTACTGTTGCCTGTGGTAATGCTAGTTGATACAAGATTCGGATTCGTCGCAATGGTCAGGTCTTTACCATTTTGAGTGATCGCAATGTTGTTACCCGCTGTGAATTTAACTTCTTCACCTGGCTTAACTTGGCTAGATGCACTGCCAGTCGCTGTACCTGTACCTGTTTGAGCTGTATTTACCTGCCATCCTTGGTTGGCATTGTTGGCAACATCACTCACAGTTTTTAACTGATCTTCTGTCGCAGCTTGTCCTGATACTGCTGTGCCATTCCAAGTCTTATTGGTTAAGCCATTTATCGTACCTGCAGTCCCATTGATGGTGACTGGGTTTTTGCCTGCACCTGCGCCCACGGTGATGCTGTCCGCACCGATCGTGGTGTTGCTTGTGCCTTCTGTTACCGTCAAGCCATCTTTGTTCAAGACAGTCTTGTCTGAACCTGTACCTGTCGTCACACTCTTAAGGTCTTTCAGCTCTTCGGCTAGTTTAACGGTCAACTTGTTGTTTGTTGTATCTGCAACTACACCAATGTTGTTATCTGTTAATGTACCCGTTGCTCCACCATCAATTTGTAAGGTTTCGCCCAACTTACGATCAACTTTAACCGTAGCATCATCACCTACAAAGCTGAGTGGTTTATTGCCCAGGTTGGTCACCGCAGTCGTAACATCATCGATGTTAGCTGCATTGGTACCTGTACTACCACCGCTGGCAACATTGGTAATTTGTTGTCCACCCGCACTGATACCAGTATCTGTCACTTTCACAACTTTCGCTGGATCTGTGTTGTTAATGGTTAAGCCGCCATTTTCTAGCTTACTGTTGCCTGTGGTAATGCTAGTTGATACAAGATTCGGATTCGTCGCAATGGTCAGGTCTTTACCATTTTGAGTGATCGCAATGTTGTTACCCGCTGTGAATTTAACTTCTTCACCTGGCTTAACTTGGCTAGATGCACTGCCAGTCGCTGTACCTGTACCTGTTTGAGCTGTATTTACCTGCCATCCTTGGTTGGCATTGTTGGCAACATCACTCACAGTTTTTAACTGATCTTCTGTCGCAGCTTGTCCTGATACTGCTGTGCCATTCCAAGTCTTATTGGTTAAGCCATTTATCGTACCTGCAGTCCCATTGATGGTGACTGGGTTTTTGCCTGCACCTGCGCCCACGGTGATGCTGTCCGCACCGATCGTGGTGTTGCTTGTGCCTTCTGTTACCGTCAAGCCATCTTTGTTCAAGACAGTCTTGTCTGAACCTGTACCTGTCGTCACACTCTTAAGGTCTTTCAGCTCTTCGGCTAGTTTAACGGTCAACTTGTTGTTTGTTGTATCTGCAACTACACCAATGTTGTTATCTGTTAATGTACCCGTTGCTCCACCATCAATTTGTAAGGTTTCGCCCAACTTACGATCAACTTTAACCGTAGCATCATCACCTACAAAGCTGAGTGGTTTATTGCCCAGGTTGGTCACCGCAGTCGTAACATCATCGATGTTAGCTGCATTGGTACCTGTACTACCACCGCTGGCAACATTGGTAATTTGTTGTCCACCCGCACTGATACCAGTATCTGTCACTTTCACAACTTTCGCTGGATCTGTGTTGTTAATGGTTAAGCCGCCATTTTCTAGCTTACTGTTGCCTGTGGTAATGCTAGTTGATACAAGATTCGGATTCGTCGCAATGGTCAGGTCTTTACCATTTTGAGTGATCGCAATGTTGTTACCCGCTGTGAATTTAACTTCTTCACCTGGCTTAACTTGGCTAGATGCACTGCCAGTCGCTGTACCTGTACCTGTTTGAGCTGTATTTACCTGCCATCCTTGGTTGGCATTGTTGGCAACATCACTCACAGTTTTTAACTGATCTTCTGTCGCTGCTTGTCCTGATACTGCTGTGCCATTCCAAGTCTTATTGGTTAAGCCATTTATCGTACCTGCAGTCCCATTGATGGTGACTGGGTTTTTGCCTGCACCTGCGCCCACGGTGATGCTGTCCGCACCGATCGTGGTGTTGCTTGTACCTTCGGTTACCGTCAAGCCATCTTTGTTCAAGACAGTCTTGTCTGAACCTGTACCTGTCGTCACACTCTTAAGGTCTTTCAGCTCTTCGGCTAGTTTAACGGTCAACTTGTTGTTTGTTGTATCTGCAACTACACCAATGTTGTTATCTGTTAATGCACCCGTTGCTCCACCATCAATTTGTAAGGTTTCGCCCAACTTACGATCAACTTTAACCGTAGCATCATCACCTACAAAGCTGAGTGGTTTATTGCCCAGGTTGGTCACCGCAGTCGTAACATCATCGATGTTAGCTGCATTGGTACCTGTACTACCACCGCTGGCAACATTGGTAATTTGTTGTCCACCCGCACTGATACCAGTATCTGTCACTTTCACAACTTTCGCTGGATCTGTGTTGTTAATGGTTAAGCCGCCATTTTCTAGCTTACTGTTGCCTGTGGTAATGCTAGTTGATACAAGATTCGGATTCGTCGCAATGGTCAGGTCTTTACCATTTTGAGTGATCGCAATGTTGTTACCCGCTGTGAATTTAACTTCATCACCTGGCTTAACTTGGCTAGATGCACTGCCAGTCGCTGTACCTGTACCTGTTTGAGCTGTATTTACCTTCCAACCTTGGTTGGCATTGTTGGCAACATCACTCACAGTTTTTAACTGATCTTCTGTCGCTGCTTGTCCTGATACTGCTGTGCCATTCCAAGTCTTATTGGTTAAGCCATTTACCGTACCTGCAGTCCCATTGATGGTGACTGGGTTTTTGCCTGCACCTGCGCCCACGGTGATGCTGTCCGCACCGATCGTGGTGTTGCTTGTACCTTCGGTTACCGTCAAGCCATCTTTGTTCAAGACAGTCTTGTCTGAACCTGTGCCTGTCGTCACACTCTTAAGGTCTTTCAGCTCTTCGGCTAGTTTAACGGTCAACTTGTTGTTTGTTGCATCTGCAACTACACCAATGTTGTTATCTGTTAATGTACCCGTTGCTCCACCATCAATTTGTAAGGTTTCGCCCAACTTACGGTCAACTTTAACCGTAGCATCATCTCCTACAAAGGTTAATGGTGTATTGGTAACAGTTTGAACTTTACCATCTACATAGGTTTTATTCGTAACATCTGTACCATCAGTTGGTGCATTGTTTACTGTAATACTGTCATAAACTGGTTTTGCTACACTGCCTATCGTAATGTCGTTGCCGTTACGTTTAATCTCGACATTTGTTCCATTTAAGAACTGAACTGTATCACTGGCTTTAACCGCTGAAGCACCATCTCCATTCGCTTGCAATTTCCATGTTTGGTTTTGCAAGTTGGTGATGTCACCCGCATTTTTGGTGATGTTAGTAGTATTAGTCGCTACGTTTTGGTTGGTTGTAAATAACTGACTACCATTCACCGCATCCGTAGATACCGCACTTAAATCACCTGCTTTCACATTTTTTAGTTCAATAGAATTTTTTGTCGAACCATTAGCATCTTGTAATCTAGTTGAAATATTAGATGCTAGGACTTCTGTTGGAGAGCCTATCTTATTACCACCAGCATCGACAGAAGAGGATGAGTACCATTTACCATCATTCGCTTTAGTTACTTTATTACCTAAAACATCTGTATAAACTATTGGCGATGTAGACTTTGTTAATTGAATTTGATCTATTAAAGTATTTGTAACAGCATAAACCTGACTACCATTTAATGCATCAGTAGAAGTAGCTGAAATAGCCCCAGCTGCTACATTTTTAATTTGACGCTCATTACCTACATTTCCAACAGAAACCTGACGACCTGTATCTGAAGCATCCCCAGCAAAATTTGTTCCACCTGCAAAATTTAAAAAATTAACTCCATTTATCTTTGCTTCAGTAACTTTACTAGCATTAGTCGCAGTGGTACTACCAGCACCCAAAGCAACTGAACCATCCTTAGAAGCATACGAACCTACTCCCAAAGCGACGCTTGCTATTCCTTGAGCATTTGTTCGTGTACCAAATGCTGTTGCTAAATCCCCTTTCGCTGTAGATTGTACTCCTAATGCAACAGCTCCATTTCCGGATTCAGTATTAATATATTGATGTCCAACTCCAGTTTTACCATCATAGTTAGCAATTAGATTATCACCTGTTAATTTTTTATATGTTTGTGCAGCAACAGTATTATTAGATTCACCAGCTACTTTATTAAGATCATCCCCACCAATAGATATAGAAGAGTTCCCCTTTGCATATGTATTTGCACCAATTGCTAGAGCCTGATCACCAGGCGCACATGCATATGTGCCTATAGCCACACTTTGACCAGCCGTTCCAGCCCAACCAGATCCGTTACTATCTGTTGGATTACAATTTAGATAAACACTTCCCCCATCCAAAGCTCCAGCTAATACAGAGGATGAAAACACAACACTTATTGAAAAAGATAATATATTTATATACAATATTTTATTAAAAATTTGATGGTTACAAGGCAAGATAGATAATTTTTGAATATTTTTTACACCACTTTTTGTCTTGCCTTTACCTTTAGTAATCTCAGACACCGCCACCCAAGCACCTAAGGTTGTATTCCAGATTACTTTATAAATCTTATTCATTTAGATATTCCTCTAAGGTGACGCCGAGAGCCTACTTTAGAACTCTTACAAAAGCGTCTATCTATAAATCACACAAAATTAATTACAATTAAATAACGAACCACATCAAAAAGCAATATAATTACGTGAATTTGCTCACACTTTTATGATTTTGTTCCAAACCATTCTTTACTAGTTTGTTATTTAACCATAATTTTATGGAAATAACTATTATTCATATAGTTAAGAATAATTGAAAGTTTAGTTATTTTTGTGCAGAAAAATTAAACTAATGTAATAAATATTTTAATTATGATAAAGTTAGAATTTGATTTTATTAAAATTAACATAACTTGTTTTTTATTATCTTTTAACTTTCTAATTCAAACTAAAATCGCTGAAAAAAGTCTGATTTGGTCTAGCTTTGCTATAATTATGCAAATTTTGTCTATGAGTCTAAGCTTTGAAAATCATATTTGCAGGAACACCTGAATTTGCAGCACATACGCTTGCAGCACTGTTAAAAACAAATCATGAAATTGTGGCAGTTTATACTCAACCAGACCGTAAAGCAGGTCGTGGACAAAAACTGACAGCATCTGCAGTTAAACAGTTGGCTTTAGAACACGATCTACCTGTTTATCAACCTTTAAATTTTAAAGCATCGACTGAAGAGGGTTTAGCCGCTCAGCACGCTTTGGCAGATTTAGATGCAGATGTGATGGTGGTTGCAGCTTATGGCTTGATCCTCCCACAAGCCGTTTTAGATACGCCAAGATATGGTTGCTTAAACATTCATGGCTCACTCTTACCACGTTGGCGAGGTGCAGCACCAATCCAACGTGCCATTGCTACGGGTGACAATGAAACAGGTGTCACTATCATGAAAATGGCAGCGGGCTTAGACACGGGCGATATGATGTTCAAAACCATTTGCCCAATTGAAGCGAATGATACTTCTGCGACTTTGCATGACAAATTGGCATTACAAGGGGCGGAAGCAATTTGTACGGTACTGGCTTCTGAGCAAAGTTTACAAAAATATTTAGCAGAGAGAGAAGTACAAGATGAGGCGCTAACTGTCTATGCCACTAAACTGTCCAAAGCTGAAGCACATATCGACTGGTCGCTCGCAGCGGTGGAGATTGATCGTAATATTCGTGCCTTTAATCCTTGGCCCGTGGCATTTACCCCAATCGATGAAAATCATAACTTACGAGTATGGAATTCTGTTCTTTCACCTTTGGATGCGAGCAATAAACAAGCTGGTGAAATCATTGCATTAGACAAAAATGGCGTACATGTGGCATGTGGTGATCAGAAAGCCATCTGCATCACAAACTTACAATGGCCAGGTGGTAAAGCGCTAAATGCCGTGCAAATTAACCAAACTCAAAAATTAACTGTAGGACAAATCTTCGCATGAGCCAAAAACATCCCACTGCAAAACCAACAGTGAATTTACGTGCGCAAGTGGTTCGTACTTTACTTTCTGTACAAGATGGCAAGTCTTTAAATAGCTTTCTTCACCAAAATTTGGAAAATATGGCTGAACGTGATCGTGCTTTATTTCATGAGTTAGTATTAGGAACTCTACGTCAATGGTATGCACTGAAAGCCATTACTTTACCTTTACTGAATAAACCATTAAATAATGCTTCGATCGAAACGTGCTTGTATCTCGGTTTATATCAGTTGCTCTGTACACGTATTCCTGCGCATGCAGCGATTTCTGAAACCGTGACTGCAACGAAGCAATTAGGTTATGAAGCTATGGGCGGCGTGGTGAATGCGATTCTACGTCGTGTTTCACGTGAAACCTCAGAATTCCAAACTGCGTTGGATCAAGCACATGGCTTGCCAAGTTGGTTGTTTAAACGTTTAAATAAAGATTGGTCTGAGTATACAGATGAGCTGTGTCATAACTTAAAACAAACTGCACAACTCACGCTACGCATCAATGAACGTCAAGTCAGTCGTGATGAATATCTAGATATTTTGGATGAGGCTGGGATCAACGCACATGCCTGTGATTTATCCGCTGTTGGTATTGTACTTAAGCAAAATACCAACATCACTCATTTACCTGGTTTTACAGAAGGTGGCTTTTCTGTTCAGGATGAGCATGCGCAATTCTGTGCAACATTGCTTCCAAATTTAGATGATAAAATCGTGGTCGATGCTTGCGCCGCACCCGGTGGAAAAACTGCACACATTTTGGAAAAATTCCAACCCAAAAAACTGATTGCTCTTGATCATGATGCCAAACGTTTAGTGCGTGTGTCAGAAAATTTAGAGCGTTTACAACTTAATACTATCAGTGAAGTGGAAATTTTAACTGCGGATGCTACCACATGGACTGCACCCGAAGCGGTGGACTGTATCGTGTTGGATGCACCATGTTCAGCGATTGGGGTGATGCGCCGCAATCCTGATATCCGTTTACTCCGCCAGTCAAGTGACATCCAACAAACTGTCGATTTACAAAAACAAATTTTAAATCAGATGTGGCAGCAACTCAAAGTTGGAGGCACTTTGCTGTATATCACTTGCTCGATTTTAAAAGCTGAAAATGAACAGCAAATGGTGAATTTCTTTGCCGAACATACCGATGCTCAAGAAATTAAAATTGAAGAAAAATGGGGTTTAAGTCAAATTCATGGTCGTCAACTATTACCTGAAACTGGTTTTGGTGATGGTTTTTATTATTGTAAAATCCAAAAAATTGCCTAATGATTTGCTAATACCAATCAATAAAAGTTTTATAATATATCTTTGGAATGATTTTTTCTGCTTTTAATCATAAATTGAGACGCGAAAACGTCATCCGTAATTGTTTGAGGCAGGACTACCAATGATTGATCATGTTTTTGCAATACATTAATCAATTTGCGGTATTTGTCGAGTTTTACGGTGAGGAGCAACGCTCCGCAAGGTGGTTTTCTTGCGAAGTTTCACTTCTCATTTTGTCGAAACAAAAGTAGGTCGAGCCGAAGGCTTATCTCTAAATACAAACTTTAGATGTAAAACTCCGTCAAAAACAAACCACTTATGTTATTTTCCAAGAATGGTATAACTTAAAATTTTATTTTGAAAACATCATAAAAAAATGCCCAATCACATGATCGGGCATTTTTTTATATTTATTTAATCAATAATTTAATCTTCAGCTTCATCAGGATTTTTAACCAGATGAATCGTTGCGAGAATCAAACCACCCCACAGTAAAACTATTGATAAAATCATCATCACAATCGCAGATGTATTCATCTTAATTCTCCTTAGACGTCGTATCTTTCATCAAACTCAATATGATTGCACCAAGGGCAAAAAATGCCACGACACCACCGCCAATTAACCATAAAGTTGATGCAGGATAACCGCCATAACCATCTGTAATGATCGCTTTAATGGTGAGTAATAATGCAATGAGTAATGAGATAGGTGTGATGACAGTTAGAAGAAAATTCCAACCTACACCCAGCTTAATGCTAGAGTACTGGTTAACATGTGCTTGTAATTGAGCCATCAATGGGCGACGGAACCAAGACACTAAAATGATCGACAATAAACCACCACCCACAATACCAATGTTATTGGCAAAGTAATCAATGATGTCCACAAAAGTAATGGCACTGTGTGTAGAGAATAAAATCGTTGAAATCACCGCAGAAACACCACCAATGATGGTCACTGCTTTATTTTTAGACCAACCAAATTTATCCTGAAATGCAGCAATCGGCACTTGTAAAATACTCACCATGGAAGTGATGCCAGCCACTACCAATGAAGCAAAGAACAAGAAGCCAAATAAATCACCGCCTGATCCCATACTTGAAATGATTTTCGGGAAAGCAATAAAGGCTAAACCAATCCCACCTGAAACTACGTCTTTTACAGGAACACCTGAGCTTTGCGCCATGAAACCAAGTGCTGCAAAAACCCCGATCCCTGCCAAAATTTCAAAGGATGAATTGGCTAATGCCACCACAACACCTGAACCTGTCATATTGGCTTTTTTGTTGAGGTAAGAGGCATACGTAAGCATGATCCCGAAGCCTACAGAGAGTGAGAAGAAGATATGACCAAAGGCAGCCAACCATACTTTATAGTTTGCCATCGCTTCCCAGTTTGGCGTAAAGAATGCATTTAAGCCTTCTGTTGCACCTGGTAAACGTAATGCTTGAATCACCAAAATCGAGAATAAAATGACCAACAAAGGCATAAAGATTTTATTGGCAAGTTCAACCCCACGACGCACACCGCCATAGAGAATAAACATTACCACTGCCCAAACAATCACCAAACCAAAGAACAAAGTCGGCACAAAACCAAATGCAAGACCTTCACCGTTTGCTAAATACGTTTTAAAGAAAAAATCTTCTGTATTACTGCCCCATCGTTGACCAACGGAGTAGAACATATAACTGCCTGCCCATGATAAAACACTGGCATAGTAAATCCCGATGACCAACGTCACCATCACTTGCCACCACCCCAATGCTTCACTATTCATTAATTTTTTATAGGCAATCGGGGGTGCTTTACGATATTTATGCCCCACGGCATAGTCTAAGAATAACAGTGGTAAACCTGCTGCAAAAATTGCAATCAAGTAAGGCACTAAAAATGCACCACCACCATTTTCATAAGCAACATAAGGGAAACGCCAAATGTTCCCCAAACCTACGGCTGAACCAATTGCCGCTAAGATAAAGCCTGATCGTGCTGACCAGCTTTCACGATGATCTGACATAGAAAAATACCTAAAATTCGTGGGCTCTCCATTGCCGCATATTGTCTTTATCGTGTGCTTGCAAAAAAGAGTCCAATTCCTAAATTCTTTGTTGTTTGAATAAAACAGCACCTTGTGAGCACTTTGTTGTTATCTCAAACCAACATTTTGTTGTGATTCCTTGCTTAAAGTAAATCTTAAAAAATGTTGTTTAATGGCGCAACAATACCTGTTTTCCTTGCCTTTTACTGTAATTTCTACACAAAATTTGACTTGATGATGAAGTTTTTTTATTAATTGATTATTTTTTTATCCCTTTTCCTCCTTTTTCAGACTCGTGCACGATAACGTCTTGGTTTCACTTTACAGAGTTGGGAATCCGATAATGCCCCGTAATTTTATATTCATACAAAATATCATTTTCTCGTGTGCCTTGACCAATATTGTGAATAATCAACGGTGTTTTTGACAACATGGTGGTCTTATCAGACACAATCCCAATATGTACCAAACCTTTGCCAAGATCCCAAGTGACAATATCCCCTGCCCGATAGTTTTGGTCTTTGACTGCATAACCTTGGCGTTGAAAATATGTCATGATATTGGGCACTCGGCGATGATCAATATTTTTATCTGTGCCTTTTAAGCCCCATTTTTGTGGATATTTTTTAAAATTAGCTTGCATGTCTTCATGAATACGCTTTTGTAAATCAATGCTTTGATGACGCAAAGCTCGAATCACCACATCAGTGCAAACACCTTTAATTATAGGGACATCTCCCATTGGATACTTCAATTGAGTATAGGCAGGATCGTAATACAGCGTTTTCCAAATCTGAGAACGTGCATCTTGTACCAGTTTTTGTGGCTGAAATGCCCACAGCCATGTGGAAAGACTCAACAAACAAAGTAATGTGAAAGTTTGGAAAATTAATTTTTTCATTATTTTCTACCCCTAAAGAGATAAAGAGGTTATTACCTCTTTATCTCAAATGAATTTTATTGCTTGATGGCAAGTAAGCGTTCTTCTTGCATATCCCGAATCGCAGACTGAATCCCTTCTCGTCCTAAGCCAGAATCTTTTACTCCCCCATAAGGCATATTATCGACACGGAAAGTTGGAATATCGTTGATAATCACACCACCCACATGTAGATGATCCCACGCATATAACATTTTATTTAGATTTTGCGTATAGACACCTGCCTGTAAGCCAAAACGACTCTTATTAATAATGGAAATGCCTTTCTCAAAATCTTTATATTTTTCTAAAATCGCCACAGGACCAAAGGCTTCATTTTGATAAATATCTAAAGATTCATCGACATTTTCTAGTAAAGTGGGTTCAAATAGCACACCATTTAAACTACCACCACAGAGAATCTTCGCACCTTTTTTCTCAGCTTTATCGACCCATTTTTTCAGACGCACTGCTTCAGATTCTTTGATCATCGGTCCAACCAAAGTTGTATCTAAGGTTGGATCGGCTGCTTGAATTTTTTTCAATTTCGCAAGCAACTTTTTCTTCAATTCGGTATAAATATCGGCATGTGCCAAAATACGTTGCACACTGATACACACTTGCCCTGCATGCCCATAAGCCCCGCCGATTAAACGATCCACCAATGCATCTGTAATTTCGGTATCGGGCTCGATGAGCACCGCAGCATTGCCACCCAACTCTAAAGTGACTTTTTTACGTCCTGCGCGCGCTTTCATGTCCCAACCGACCACATCTGAGCCCGTGAAACTTAATAATTTAAAACGATCATCTGTCACTAATACATCAGCATGTTCACGTGGACATGGCAAGACTGAAAAAGCAGCTTTAGGTAAGTCCGTTTCTGCTAAAACTTCAGCAATCTTTAAAGCAGAAATAGGCGTTAAGCTCGCAGGCTTTAATACAAATGGACAACCTGCCGCAATCGCAGGCGCAATTTTATGTGCGGTTAAATTTAATGGAAAATTAAAAGGACTAATCAATGAAACTGCACCAATGGGGACATGCTGAATCATACTTCGATACGCTGCCGCTGCAGGTGTCACAGCTAAGGGCATTAAACGTCCATCATCCAACTGTGTCACTGCATCTGCTGCAATTTGAAAAGTATTAATCAACCGTTCAACTTCTGCTGCAGCGGCATTTTTCGGTTTTCCACCTTCAATAATCAAAAGTGTGGTTAATTCCTCTCGAAGTTCATTAAAACGCTTCACACAATGCAAGAGTATTTTTTGCTTTTGAAATGGTTTTAATGCTGCCATTTCCTGTTCAGCCTTAACTGCTGAACTGATTGCTTTCTCTAAGGTTTTTGCATCTGCCAAGGCAACTTTGGCATAAACTTCGCCTGTAAACTTATTTTCAACTTCAAGCCACTGCTGTGTTTTTGTGGCTTTACCGGCTACATATAATGGAAACTCTAACACTGCCATCATTTATCCTCTTTCATTTATTCTGATAATGCAAAATCATTTAAACCCCTATATCATGCGCTCAGTTTGCACAACTATGAAATGTATTTAAGTAACAATCTGCCCAAAATACATATTTTCAGCCAGAGGAACGTATGAAGTTAAAACAATTATCTATTTTTGTTGCTATTTTAGGATTAAGCTCATTTGCTCAAGCCGACTTTATTGGCTTAAAAGGGGATATTAGCTATTGGAATGTGGATGGAACTTCTCAAATTAAATATCCAACCAGCTCAATGAGTAATTCAGGAAATGACTTATTACTTGATCCTTATGCAGGATTAAATTTAAAAAATGATTTAGATACCAAAGGAGCTGTACAAATTTCTGCCGCTTTTGAACATCCTGTTCCAATTATTCCAAATGTAAAAGTAAAATATACAAAATTAGATATTGATACTGAAACAAATACTGCGCCAGAAAAATTAGAAAAAACTGAAATTAATTTAGATCATACAGATCTCATTTTATATTATGAAATTTTGGACAATATCATCAAAGCAGATATTGGTGTGGGTGCGACCCGTTTAAATGGGGATGTAAAACAATTTGGCACATCTGTGGATGTAGATGAATATTCACCTATTATTTATGCAGAAGTGGGTGGAAAGCTACCATTTACAGGCTTAAGCGCAAAAGCTGAAGCGACTTATACCAATGTCAATGATGTCAAAATCACAGATGCTCAAGCAGAAGTACAATATAACTTTGTACAAAGCATGTTATTAGATTTGGGTGCAAAAGTCGGTTATCGTGTTATGAATATTGAACTAGATGACATAGATAAACGAGATATGAAGTTTGAGTTCAAAGGTCCATATATCGGTTTAGATGCACATTTCTAAGTGTGTTATATACCAAAGCAAAAATAAAAGCAGATCTGATGGTCTGCTTTTTTATGGCACTTTGTAGGAAATAACCTACATAAATTACAGGAAATATCGTCTAGCGACGTTTTTAAAAACTGCCTATTCTATAGACATAGGGAACAGGAAGTTTCCCAGACACAAAACAACAATAATCGGTCTGAGCATCAGGAACGTGAGATTAGACAGGAGTCAAATCTAACTAACCAATACAAAGAAACCCCGTCAGGATGATGGGGTTTCTTTTTATGTTTTATTATCCTAATAGACTTTTTAAATACCCAACGATCTCTTTATTTTCAGCCATTTCTGCAAGTGCTAAAGCAGTATATTGTGATTTATAGTGCAGATCTGCACCTTGCTCAATTAAAAGTTTTACAACATTTAAATGATCATTTTCAGCAGCAGCTTGCAATGCGCTATAACCTTCTTCATCTGTAGTATTTGCATCTGCACCAGCAGCAAGACACTTTTCTACTTGCTGCAAATCACCTAAAGATGACCAATAAACAAGTTCAGGTAAATGCAGCTCAGCATCATCCTCAGGGAGAGGAGAAAATGAATTTAATTTCATTATGACAACTCAATGATAAGAATATTTATATTATGTATTTGTTAAGCTCAGAGCAACATTGAAATGTTGTTGCAATTCTAAGATTCTGTAAACCTTCAATCTATAAAACGTTTTATAAATAACAAACTATTTTTAAAATTCTCTAAAACCAAATCTAAAAATTAAAAAGCCTCCAATATATGGAGGCTCTAAAGGTCAGTTCAATTAAGCTTTTGCAGCAACACTTGAACTTACACTTACTTTTTCAACTTCATCATCATTCACAATTAAAGCTACAGCAATTGCTGTGATTAACACAGGTAATCCGACTGCAATAAAATTAAAATGTGCAGGCAAATTCATACCTAATAAACCACCAATTAAAATTGGTCCTACAATTGCACCCATACGCCCAATCGCTGAAGACCAGCCAATCCCTGTTGAGCGAATCGCAAGCGGATAATATTGCGCAACATAGCTATATAACAGCATTTGTGAACCAATTGATGCTGCACCAGCCAAGAATACTAAAATGTATAATAGGAATTGATTTGATTGGAAGCCCATTAAACTCATCACAATTGCGCCTACAATACCGAGGCACATTAAAACAGGTTTTAAATGAAAACGGTCTGCTAAAACGCCACCACCCACAATGCCTACAACAGCACCAACATTCATCACCATCATAAACATGAGACTGTTATCCATTGAATAACCAGCTGCCATCATTAACTTCGGCAACCAACTGCTCAATGCATACATGGTTAATAGGCATGTGAAAAATGCCAACCAAAATAAAAGCGTATTGGTTGCCCGCCCACGACGGAACAAACTTACTACGTTTGCCGCTTCAGGAACTTCAACTTTAGGTAAAGTAAAGGTTGTATTTTCTGTTAGGGTTAAGTTTGGAGCCAAACGACGTACAATAGTTCTGGCTTTTTCCTGTTTATTTTCTTTCACTATAAATGCCAAAGATTCAGGTAAAAACTTCCAAATCACAGGCAATAAAAACAAAGGAATACCTGCGATAAAAAACATAATTTGCCAACCAAAATTTGGAGTAAACCATGCACCCAATAATGCAGCCATGACGCCACCCACAGCATAGCCACTAAACATAGTAGTAACTAATGTGCTACGCATTTTCATCGGGGCATATTCAGAAGTTAGCGCAACGAGGTTCGGCATTACCCCACCAATTCCTAAACCTGCTAAAAAGCGTAAAATTGCAAACTCAGTTGGATTAGAAGCAAAACCACCTGCAAAAGTAAGACCACTAAATAACACAATGCAGATCATAATGACTTTTTTACGACCAATTTTATCAGCCAAAGAGCCAAAAAACATTGCACCAAACATCATCCCTGCGAGTGCTGTACTTGCCAACATACCTGCTTGTACCGCAGATAATCCCCAATCTTGCATTAAAAGAGGCAAAACCACCCCATTAATTGCTAGATCATAACCATCAAATAAAATAATCAATAAACACCAAGCCACTACATTGAAGTGAAACGGAGTGAATTTCGCCTTATCGACTACAGAATTAATATCGATGTTTTCCATTGTCATCGTTCTCATCTCCCATGAGTACTTGTCCAAAATTTCACATGAATTTTTTAGTAAAATTCAAAGTTGGCGAAATATACATAAGCCTCTTTTTATGAACAATTAGACATAGGGATAATAAAAATTTATAGACATATAAATTACATAAATATTTAATTTACAAACAGTTAGTATTCTTTTAACTTTCTCACAATACGATTTTAAATACTTCATTTTTACGATTTTAGGCACATTTTAAATTATAAATATCTTGATATTTTCTAAAAAATTTTATATTTTTCTGAATTGATTTCATGAATATCAATAAATCATTCGAGTGTTAAGAAGATCTATTCACTTAAAATAAATTCAGATGCTCAATACATTAAATCTTAACTCTCTTTTTTGTACTTTTTGCATATTGCGAAATAATGTATAGCTTGAGTATTTCCTTGCTTTGCTGACTCATTAAACTCACTAAAGGCTTTAGAATATTAGAATATTAGAATATTAGAATATTAGAATATTAGAATATTAGAATATTAGAATATTAGAATATTTTTTTAGCATAGGCTTGTAAGCCCTCATCAACATCAGTACATACGTGTTGAATTCCAAGGAATAAATTAAATATAAGTACAATATATAATCTTTTATGAATCATTCTATAACCTGTTTGTCTTATTAATGGCTATTCTAATTGATTATATTCCAACTTATTTTATCCCTATAAAAAAACACCCTCTGTCTTTTGACAGAGGGTGTTTTAGATTTAAAAGCTGGCGATGACTTACTCTCACATGGGTAACCCCACACTACCATCAGCGCAAAGAGGTTTCACTTCTGAGTTCGGGAAGGGATCAGGTGGTTCACTCTTGCTATTGTCGCCAGCAAACTGCTTATGATTAATCACTTGGTCTTAATTACGATGCTTTGTGCTTCGATGTGCCTAGCTTTGGTCAAATGAGTTATTAACAGAAATTTATTTGAGTTGGTATTGTAACTAGCTTTTTAACTAAATCAAGTATCTTTGATCTTTTATGAATCGATTGATGCTCACTTCTTTCGAAGTTCATATACAACTGTTTGGGTGTTGTATAGTCAAGCCTCACGAGCAATTAGTATTGGTCAGCTTCATACGTCGCCGTACTTCCACATCCAACCTATCAACGTCCTAGTCTTGAACGGCTCTTTAGGAGGCATAAAGCCTCGGGGAAATCTTATCTTGAGGTAGGCTTCCCGCTTAGATGCTTTCAGCGGTTATCCCTTCCGAACATAGCTACCCGGCGATGCGACTGGCGTCACAACCGGTACACCAGAGGTTCGTCCACTCTGGTCCTCTCGTACTAGGAGCAGATCCTCTCAAATTTCCAGCGCCCACGGTAGATAGGGACCGAACTGTCTCACGACGTTCTAAACCCAGCTCGCGTACCTCTTTAAATGGCGAACAGCCATACCCTTGGGACCTGCTTCAGCCCCAGGATGAGATGAGCCGACATCGAGGTGCCAAACACCGCCGTCGATATGAACTCTTGGGCGGTATCAGCCTGTTATCCCCAGAGTACCTTTTATCCGTTGAGCGATGGCCCTTCCATACAGAACCACCGGATCACTAAGACCTACTTTCGTACCTGCTCGACTTGTGGGTCTCGCAGTTAAGCGCGCTTTTGCCTTTATACTCTACGCGTGATTTCCGACCACGCTGAGCGCACCTTCGTACTCCTCCGTTACTCTTTAGGAGGAGACCGCCCCAGTCAAACTACCCACCAGACATGGTCCTCGTCCCGGATAACGGGACAGAGTTAGAACCTCAATATTACCAGGGTGGTATTTCAAGATTGGCTCCACCGAAACTAGCGTCTCGGTTTCAAAGCCTCCCACCTATCCTACACAAGTAAGATCAAAGTTCAATGTCAAGCTGCAGTAAAGGTTCACGGGGTCTTTCCGTCTAGCCGCGGGTACACCGCATCTTCACGGCGAATTCGATTTCACTGAGTCTCTGCTGGAGACAGCGCCCCCATCATTATGCCATTCGTGCAGGTCGGAACTTACCCGACAAGGAATTTCGCTACCTTAGGACCGTTATAGTTACGGCCGCCGTTTACTGGGGCTTCGATCAAGAGCTTCGCTTACGCTAACCCCATCAATTAACCTTCCAGCACCGGGCAGGCATCACACCCTATACGTCCACTTTCGTGTTTGCAGAGTGCTATGTTTTTAATAAACAGTTGCAGGGGCCTAGTTTCTGTGGCTGCCAGCAGCTCAAGAAGCAAGTTCTATCACCACCGGCAGCGTACCTTCTCCCGAAGTTACGGTACCATTTTGCCTAGTTCCTTCAGCAGAGTTCTCTCAAGCGCTTTGGTCTACTCGACCTGACCACCTGTGTCGGTTTCGGGTACGATTCCTGTGTAACTGAAGCTTAGAGACTTTTCTTGGAAGTATGGTATCAGCCACTTTACTGTACAAGTACAGCTTGCTATCAGTTCTCAGCATAGAGTACCCCGGATTTGCCTAAGATACATGCCTACAACCTTTCACCTGGACAACCAACGCCAGGCTGACTTAACCTTCTCCGTCCTCTCATCGCATTACACAGAAGTATTGGAATATTAACCAATTTCCCATCGACTACGCCTCTCGGCCTCGCCTTAGGGGTCGACTCACCCAGCCCCGATTAACGTTGGACTGGAACCCTTGGTCTTTCAGCGAACGGGTTTTTCACCCGTTTTGTCGTTACTCACGTCAGCATTCGCACTTCTGATACCTCCAGCAGACTTCTCAATCCACCTTCATCGGCTTACAGAACGCTCCCCTACCACGTATACATAGTATACATCCGCAGCTTCGGTACTATATTTTAGCCCCGTTACATCTTCCGCGCAGGCCGACTCGACTAGTGAGCTATTACGCTTTCTTTAAAGGGTGGCTGCTTCTAAGCCAACCTCCTAGCTGTCTATGCCTTCCCACATCGTTTCCCACTTAATATAGATTTTGGGACCTTAGCTGGCGGTCTGGATTGTTTTCCTCTTGACTACGGACGTTAGCACCCGCAGTCTGTCTCCCGGATAGTACTCATTGGTATTCGGAGTTTGCATCGGTTTGGTAAGTCGGGATGACCCCCTAGCCGAAACAGTGCTCTACCCCCAATGGTATTCGTCCGAGGCGCTACCTAAATAGCTTTCGGGGAGAACCAGCTATCACCGAGTTTGATTAGCCTTTCACCCCTATCCACAAGTCATCCCCTGGCTTTTCAACGACAGTGGGTTCGGTCCTCCAGTTAGTGTTACCCAACCTTCAACCTGCTCATGGATAGATCACCCGGTTTCGGGTCTATACCCAGCAACTATGCGCCCTATTAAGACTCGATTTCTCTACGGCTCCCCTATTCGGTTAACCTTGCTACTGAATATAAGTCGCTGACCCATTATACAAAAGGTACGCAGTCACCGAACAAGTCGGCTCCCACTGCTTGTATGCATGCGGTTTCAGGATCTATTTCACTCCCCTCACAGGGGTTCTTTTCGCCTTTCCCTCACGGTACTGGTTCACTATCGGTCAGTCAGGAGTATTTAGCCTTGGAGGATGGTCCCCCCATATTCAGACAAGGTTTCACGTGCCTCGCCCTACTCGTCATCATTATATGTGCCCTTTCGTGTACGGGACTATCACCCTCTACGGTTGCACTTCCCAGAGCATTCCGCTAAAACACATATAACTTAATGGGCTGATCCCCGTTCGCTCGCCGCTACTGAGGGAATCTCAATTGATTTCTTTTCCTAAGGGTACTGAGATGTTTCACTTCCCCTCGTTCGCCTCGCATGACTATGTATTCATCATGCGATACCTACCTTATGGTAAGTGGGTTTCCCCATTCAGAAATCTCCGGATCACAGGATATTTGCCGCCTCCCCGAAGCTTATCGCAGGCTATTACGTCTTTCATCGCCTCTGACTGCCAAGGCATCCACCACATGCACTTAATTACTTGACTATACAACCCCAAACAGTCGTTAATCCCTACAAGTAGGATTAAGACAATTTAATAAATATTCATATTTATCAAACCTACAGTTTGTTGTCTGTGCACTTAAGCACTGTACAGCTTCAATCTAAATTCATATACCAAAACGCTTGATTCAGTTTTATCGCTAGTAACTCAATTTCTTTCAAACATTCAAACATGTCACTTGCGTGTCATATTCTTATGTTTAATTGAAACGAGTATGAACAATTTATTTCAACTCAAATATATTCTGTTAATGATTAACTACTGCC
Organism: Acinetobacter defluvii; assembly: GCF_001704615.3. NCBI lineage: Bacteria > Pseudomonadati > Pseudomonadota > Gammaproteobacteria > Moraxellales > Moraxellaceae > Acinetobacter > Acinetobacter defluvii. The sequence goes on along the minus strand of NZ_CP029397.2, from coordinate 25,520 downwards.
TCGTCAGCACGTAGTAAACTGTGATAAATCACAGAAATTAATCAATTCAATTTTCATCAAATTCATTAATTTCTATAATCTATTTTAGCTCGTACTCTTGAAAGTACTTGGTGGAGACTAGGAGAGTCGAACTCCTGACCTCCTGCGTGCAAAGCAGGCGCTCTACCAACTAAGCTAAGTCCCCAGCTTAAGACCAATATATCTAATTTCCTGCATTCAATACTTAAACTCTCATTCAAATATTTTGTTAGTCAGAATGGTGGGTCTGACAAGACTTGAACTTGTGACCCCACGCTTATCAAGCGTGTGCTCTAACCAACTGAGCTACAGACCCTCAGATACATCAATGAAGAACAACTTGTTGTGGATTCTTACCAATCGTCAATCTTTCGTTAAGGAGGTGATCCAGCCGCAGGTTCCCCTACGGCTACCTTGTTACGACTTCACCCCAGTCGTCGACCACACCGTGGTAAGCGTCCTCCTTGCGGTTAGACTACCTACTTCTGGTGCAATAAACTCCCATGGTGTGACGGGCGGTGTGTACAAGGCCCGGGAACGTATTCACCGCGGCATTCTGATCCGCGATTACTAGCGATTCCGACTTCATGGAGTCGAGTTGCAGACTCCAATCCGGACTACGATCGGCTTTTTGAGATTAGCATCCTATCGCTAGGTAGCAACCCTTTGTACCGACCATTGTAGCACGTGTGTAGCCCTGGTCGTAAGGGCCATGATGACTTGACGTCGTCCCCGCCTTCCTCCAGTTTGTCACTGGCAGTATCCTTAAAGTTCCCATCCGAAATGCTGGCAAGTAAGGAAAAGGGTTGCGCTCGTTGCGGGACTTAACCCAACATCTCACGACACGAGCTGACGACAGCCATGCAGCACCTGTATGTAGATTCCCGAAGGCACCAATCCATCTCTGGAAAGTTTCTACTATGTCAAGACCAGGTAAGGTTCTTCGCGTTGCATCGAATTAAACCACATGCTCCACCGCTTGTGCGGGCCCCCGTCAATTCATTTGAGTTTTAGTCTTGCGACCGTACTCCCCAGGCGGTCTACTTATCGCGTTAGCTGCGCCACTAAAGCCTCAAAGGCCCCAACGGCTAGTAGACATCGTTTACGGCATGGACTACCAGGGTATCTAATCCTGTTTGCTCCCCATGCTTTCGTACCTCAGCGTCAGTATTAGGCCAGATGGCTGCCTTCGCCATCGGTATTCCTCCAGATCTCTACGCATTTCACCGCTACACCTGGAATTCTACCATCCTCTCCCATACTCTAGCTTCCCAGTATCGAATGCAATTCCCAAGTTAAGCTCGGGGATTTCACATCCGACTTAAAAAGCCGCCTACGTACGCTTTACGCCCAGTAAATCCGATTAACGCTCGCACCCTCTGTATTACCGCGGCTGCTGGCACAGAGTTAGCCGGTGCTTATTCTGCGAGTAACGTCCACTCTCTATAGGTATTATCTATAGGAGCCTCCTCCTCGCTTAAAGTGCTTTACAACCATAAGGCCTTCTTCACACACGCGGCATGGCTGGATCAGGGTTCCCCCCATTGTCCAATATTCCCCACTGCTGCCTCCCGTAGGAGTCTGGGCCGTGTCTCAGTCCCAGTGTGGCGGATCATCCTCTCAGACCCGCTACAGATCGTCGCCTTGGTAGGCCTTTACCCCACCAACTAGCTAATCCGACTTAGGCTCATCTATTAGCGAAAGGTCACAAGTGATCCCCTCCTTTCCCCCGTAGGGCGTATGCGGTATTAGCGTCCCTTTCGGAACGTTGTCCCCCACTAATAGGCAGATTCCTAAGTATTACTCACCCGTCCGCCGCTAGGTCAGTTACCGAAGTAACTCACCCCGCTCGACTTGCATGTGTTAAGCCTGCCGCCAGCGTTCAATCTGAGCCATGATCAAACTCTTCAGTTAAAATCATTTGTGCCTTTATTATAGAATAAGACACCAATTCTGGCTCATCAATTACTGACAAATTCTCTCAAATAAACTTCGAGTAATTTAAACCAATCAATCAATGATAATATTTCGATTAATCAATCAGTAAAAATCCACACAAGTTGTTCTTCATATACTCTTAATGATCTTCTTAATGCTTCGTCAGCATCAAGCTAGGTCGGCTATATTACTCTCTTAAAGTAGAAAGTCAACATGTAATGAAAATTATTTTCAACCCCTCTTCCTAAAACCCAACTTAACCACTTAATGCTAAGCCACTGTTTTAGCAGAAGTTTTAATCTTCATCACCGCCGATGGATGTGCATTCTACAGTATTTCAAAACAGACGCAACCCCTTTTTTAATGCTTTTTGCTCGTGTGGATATTATTTCGACTAAAACACGCAAAAAGAGCTTTTTTCACCTATTTTTTGAGCATTTTTATAAAAAAATCCCGCACAAATGCGAGATTTTTTATTGTTGAACTCATTTTCAGAAAACTTAGAAACCCATTTTTCCTGATATTTTGTATTTCACAGACATTTCTTCTTCTAAATGCTGTAAAACTGCATTGACATGTTCAAAGGGTTTGAAACATGCTTGACGAATAATCACTGCAAAATCGCCTGCGCTCAGTTTATTTAAACTATGTAGCTGGTTTTTCACCTGTGCTTCATTCACTTCAAGATGAAGTTGCTCGCAAACATTTTCTAATAATGTCAAACGCTGTGCATAATTTAAGAAATCAAAATGCATTTTAAAGTCAAAACGGCGTAAAGCAGCTTGGTCTAATTCTTCAAAGCGATTTGTCGTTGCTACAACAATGCCATTAAAGCTTTCCATCTGCACCAAGAACTCGTTGACTTGAGAAATTTCCCAAGATTTTGTTGCTTGGCGTCGATCTTGTAACAAACCATCGACCTCATCTAGCAATAAAACCGCTTGTTGTTCCTCTGCATCACTAAACGCTTTTGCTAAGTTCTGCTCGGTTTGTCCCACCCAAGGTGAGATCAAATCTGAACCACGTTTTACCAAAAGCGGTTGATCCAAGTATTCCGCCAACCAACGTGCAAATGCGGTTTTTCCCGTACCTGATGCACCATATAAGCACAAACGACCAAAACCATGTTGCTGTATCCCTTTCGCAATCTGTTGGAGATCAGCTTTGGTATTGATGTAATTTAGATCGTAAAATTTAGGCAAAGCATTGCTGTCTTGCAATTTTACCGCCTGAAATCCTTGTGCTTTCAGCGTATTGGAAATAAGTTTGCGCATACTGGCTTGTACCGCCAAAGTTTCATTTTGCATTTTCGCCATTTTTGCTACTTTATAGCTACGATTTAGAATCGCAGGCGAAAGTTGCTCAACATTGGCAAATGCTTCTTGATACAGTGGATCAACGTCATCAGTACATTGTTTTGAAATAAATTGCAGTCGTTGTTTTTTCGGAGGTACTTTGATTTCAAGTACCAGATCAAAACGACGTATAAATGCAGGATCAAGTTGATCGGAATTTGAAACCCAAATCGTGGGGGTACGATTCTGCTCTAAGATACGGTTGACCCAAGCTTTACGACTTTGCGCAGTGCTTTTCATGCCCATGCCATTTTCAGTGTCATTAAAAACATCTTCGATTTCATCAAACATCAATAAAGCCGACTGACTGTCAAAAATACACTGTGCCGCACGATAGGCACATAAACGTCCTGTCGCAGAAATGGCATCTCCGTCTTCATCCTCATAAGAGATTTCAAACAGTTGTACAGCAAGTTGCTTAGCGATCACTTTGCATAACTGGGTTTTTCCTGTACCAGAACTGCCGTATAGGAAAATATTAACCCCTTTTTGTTTGTTATTTTTGACTTGTTTTAAGTACGCTAATAACAAACTTAAATCTTTTTCAAGATGTGGATAATCCTGTAATGTCAGTTCAGCAGCATCACTTTTATTAATCGTACCAGCAAATAAATCCATGACATCATTGGCTTGAACCAATAATTTATCCACCAACTGGTTAGAAACCAGACTTAATTTGCCACGTAAATAGTTGCGGTAATGCTGCTGTATGCTGATCAAACCACTCCGATGCAAACGCCCTTGCACCGACAAAGCTTGACGAATGTCGTCATAAGGCACTTTCAACACCACAGTCATAGCACGTAAAGTTTTAGATGCTGTTAACTCACCAATAGTATCAGCAATATCATCAAGTAATTGTTCACTATTTAACAGCACCACAAAAGCCAATATCAAACATTCAACATCATTTAAATCTAGCAATTGCTGTAAAAGCTTTAAATTAAATTGCAATTCAGCACTGAGCTGAAATGGTTGTCTTAAATGTTGTTGCTCAATATTTTGATAGAGTTGATTTAACTCTTGATGTGCCAATTGCTCATTAAACTGATCTGTACATAAGCCTTCTGAAAAACCTAACTGTTTTGCAATCCATTGATGACTAAAACAATTATCACAAATAAATTCTTTTGCACCGCCCAACTCCACCAAGAAACGCAAAGCCCATAGCTTCGCCAGTGGATGAATTTCAGAAAAACTATCCACTTCACCTTGTTGCATATCATCAGCAAAAGGTTGATTAATATATGTATTCATATGTTCACTAACAATTTTCAAATGTGAGTACATTGCATTTTTCTAGGCAACACAATGTACTGAAAACATTTATATTCTTTCAAAGTTTCTAAGTTCTACACGCAATTTAGCGCATTTAGTTTTATATGGTTTTATCGTAAACCAGCATAGATTACTTGAATAAACAACATGATTTTTCTCCCGAATATTCCAAATAGACATGCTTTTGGATCAATGAAAAGGCGGGTTAAATCAAGATATTATGGTCATCCTGCAACCAGTAAGGTGGAGATTGTGATCTTGTCAAAGGCAACGCTACAAGATCAATAAAAAGTAAAGCTTAAAGTTGGATTCATTATTGATTTTAAGCCACCACGGCTTATTTTGGGCGTTATTCTAATTGTGCATTTTTCAAACTGCAAGTTATTTTCTGTATAAAAAACAAAAATCCTGCTAGGCAGGATTTTTGTAAGGTTCAATTTATTGGGTTTGCGTTTTCGCAACATCAACAAACTGTTGAGTACTATATGCTTCTGTTGGCAATTTATTAATTTTCTTTTGTCCTATTTGTCCCGCCAAGCCTTGCGTATACTTTAAAAAGGCTTCGGCATAATCCAAACCGACATTGGAACGACGATCCCCAGTAATACTACTTAAAGTCGTATAACCGTCTTTACCATTTGCCAAGAAATCAATCGTCACGATTTTATAGGTTTTATTTAAATCTAAAGCATCATATTTACCATCTTGATTGCGGACTTGAAGCTGGGTTAAACGCTGACCTTTATTTTTGCTAAAATCAACATTCCAACGTAAACCGCCCGTATATGGATAGCTGCCTGTATTATTGGCAATTACACTGTCGATCGCATCTTCTAAAGTGGCTTTGACTTCTGCACCCGTTAGATGCAGTTCAACCAAGGTATTTTTAAATGGTAATACACTATAAATCTTACCCACGGTGACATTGCCTTGTGCAACATCTTCACGTACTCCCCCACCATTTTGGATGGAAATATCTGCACCAAAGAACGCTTTACCTTGTTGTAAGAAAGCTTCAGCAATGATCTGTTGAATATCACCACCATGTTGATCGACATGGGTGTTTTTATTACACACATCCCCCAAAGTCGAACGTCCCACATCACGTTGAGTACCTGGCACACGGCGTGAACACAAATTATCTGTCGCTTGTCCAACGACTTCTTCTGCAAACTTTTGTTTTTGGGTTTGATACGGTTTTAGCACATTTAACGTTTTTGGATCAGGCTGAATAAAATTAAATGGCACTTGATCTGCTTTAATTTGATTTAAAATAAGATCTTTTTCAGCCACACTGATATTGGGAATCTCATCACGATTATAGATTTTTTGCTGTGCTGGACTTTTACCCGCATTAAATTGCATTAAATCCGCATTATATTTTTTAATGTCTGCGGTACGTTTAATGTCTTCGCCTAGAAGTAGATGTGGTGTCCCTGTACAGCTGGCAATTTTCCCATCTTTGTCAAATTTCACATTTAACTCACCGACAATATTGCTATATTCCCAAGCTTGCGCAACACAAACTGCCTCACCATTTTTATTTTTAAGTTGGGTTGGATAAGCGCCTTCAGGACTTAAACTATATTTTTTTAAACTTTTTGGTCCAAGTAAGGTATGTGAATCTCCCCCTACAATCACATCCACATCAGTCAACGCAGTCGCTAATTTCTGGTCAAGGTCATAACCGACATGCGTTTGTAAAATAATATTTTTAATGCCTTGCGCTTTTAACTGATCAATTTCTTTTTGTGCAGTCACAATCTCATCTGCGAAAGTCGTATCTGAGTTAGGTTGTGATGAATTTTTGGTTTTTCCTGCAATGGTCAAACCAATCACCGCAAACTTCACTCCATCTTTTTCAAAGATTTGAGATTTTTGAATACGATTAGTTTTATATAAGGGTGAAGATGCACCAAAGCTCACATTGGCAGATAAAATTTTAGTTTTTTCCTTACAATTGCCTTGATCTAAAAAGTCTATAAATTTTTTCAAACCAACATCGGTCGAATCGAACTCGTGATTACCCAAGGTAAAAGTGTCAAAACATACTGTATTCATGGCATCAGCATCCGCCTTGCCATCGGTTAGGTTATAATATAAATCACCTGTAATCGCATCGCCTGCATGCATTTTAAAGACATTTTTCTTTTCAGCTGCCAACTGATTGATCATCGCAGTAACACGCGCAAAACCTCCTTTGCCTGCATTAAAATCTTCATCGCCATGTCCCACATTGGCTTTTAAGGCAAAACCATCTTTGTCTTCATCTAAATGTGAATGATGATCATTGATATGTAGAATATTTAATTCTAAGCTTTTATTTTCAACAGGCGGTTGAACAACTACAACATCTTTGTCGTCATTACATGCGGTAAACATCACGCATAAAGGTAAAATAGCCAAAACTCTTTTTTTATTTAAATATTGCATAAGGCACTCTAAGATCATTTTGTATATAAACTCATTGTGGCGTGAAAATATTTAGCTTTTATGAATATAATTTGAACATTTATTTAAAATTTTAATTTTAAAAATATCAGTTAAAATCATGTATTTTAAAAATTAATTAAAATATTTTTTAAAACAAATACAACTTTGCACTTAAGCTAATCAGCCTCTTTGATCTCCATTTCGTTTTCGCAACTTAGATTCAATACGACCGCTCAGCGCATAGTATTTGATCAGTTACTTACTCTATGCTAAAACAGATAAAAATGTGTAAATTCAGATGGATAAAATATTAAGGAAATAAAAATGAAAAATAAATTATTTTTGATATGTAGTTTAGGTCTATTCATATCACCTTTAGCTCAAGCAAAACAAAATGTTTGCGTATTTGATTTACTGGGAAAAGCAGGTGAATCCTATAAAATTATGGAAGAATGGGCCTTAGCTGCTAAAAATTGGGGTGCAGACATTAACCTCATTGCATATAAATCAGAAGAACAAGCAGATAATGATTTTAAAACTGATAAATGTGACGCGGTTGCCATGACCACAATGCGCTCACGTGAATACAATAAGTTTGGAGGATCATTAGATGCTTTAGGCAGTGTGCCAAGCTACTCTATTGCCGAAAAAGCCATTGTTTATGCTTTAGATCGACGCAATGCACAAAGACTCACCTCTGTTAAAAATGGAGTTAAATATGAACTCGTTGCAATTAGTCCTATTGGTTTAGCTTATATTTTTGTACGTGACCGTGCAATGAACAATATAGATAAAGCCAAAGGTAAAAAAGTGGCGTATTTAAGCTATGACATCGCTCAGAAAACAGCTATTGAACGGATTAATGCGGTTGGGGTTCCTTCTAATATCTCAAATTTTGTAAATAGATTTAATAATGGCGAAGTAGATGCTGTACCTTCACCAGCATATGCATTTAAACCACTTGAAATACATAAGGGTTTAGGAACAAAAGGCGCGATGTTTACTTATCCTGTATTGCATGTAACGGCAAATGTCATTATCAAAGCAGATAAATTTCCACTAGGTTTTGGTAATAAGTCTCGTACTTGGTCAACAAAACGTTTGCCGCAATCTTTTAAAATGATCCAACGCTTAGAGGCAGAAATTCCTGCAAAATATAAACTTACCATTTCTAAAGAAGATCAAATCCGATATCAAAAATTATTACGGGATGGACGAATCGAATTAACTCAACGTGGCGTCTACGATGCAACCATGATGTCCGTACTAAAAAGAGCACGTTGTACAGTAGATCGCACTAATTTTGAATGTTCATTAACAGACGAATAATGTTTAGTTTTCATATTTTTAAGATTGAATAATCCCTATCAGTCGCAAGCTGATCAGGCAGGTGACTGATGAGGATGGAAATAAAAATAGATTTTTATATAATCAAAAACAAAATGTTACGATTATTTTATTTTAGTTTTTAATATTAAAAACTAACATTTATCTAAAAAACAATCATGAAAATAAATTATATGATTAAAATACAGCATCTTAAATATAATTGTCTATATATACCTCATTATCTCTTAACGTGAAAAATAAAATAATGCAATGGTTCAAAATATACAAAAAAATGGAGTAAAAGCTCTATTTTTTTTAAAAAAAGTTGATTAATATGACGGTTAAAAGAAACTCCAATTATGGATGTATAATTGACAAGGACCAAAATATGAAAAAAATAGCTTTAGCTGCCGCTACAATCTTAGGTTTGAGTACAACAGCTGCAAATGCTGCAATTAATGTTTGTGTATTTGATTTATTAGGTAAATCTGGTGAATCTTTCCAAATGGCTCAAGAGTGGGCATTAGCTGCAAAAGGTTGGGGTGCAGATGTTACTTTAATTCCGAAACAAGACGAAGCTGTTGCAGATAACGATTTTAAAGCTGGTAAATGTGATGGCGTATTCATGACTGCAATGCGTGCTCGTCAATACAACAAATTTGTTGGCTCGATCGATTCTCTAGGTGGTGTACCAAGTAATGCAATCGCGCAAAAAGCAATTACTTTCGCTTTAGATGCGCGTAATGCAAGCAAAATGGTGTCTAACCTTGGCGGTAAAAAATACGAAGTTGCAGGTGTGGCACCTTTAGGTTCGGCATTCATTTTTGTTCGTGACAAAAATATCAACTCAATTGAAAAAGCTGCAGGTAAGAAATTCGCAGTTTTAGGTTATGACCAAGCACAAAAAGTGATTGTTCAACGTGTCGGTGCGCAAGCAGTTATTTCTGATATTTCGAACTTTGCTGCGAAATTTAACAATGGTCAAGTGGATATGATTGGTGCGCCAGCATATGCATACAAACCATTAGAGTTAAACAAAGGTTTAGGTTCAAATGGTGCAGTATTCAACTTCCCTGTAATGCAAATTACAGCTGATTTCTTGATTCGCCCAGAAAAATTCCCTGCAGGTTTTGGTCAAAAATCACGTGATTACTTTGTGAAGAACTTGCCGAAGAGCTTTGCAATGATCAATCGTTTAGAAGCATCGATTCCTGCAAAGTATAAAGTCAACTTAACTGCCGATGACAAATTAAAATATCAAAAAATGATGCGTGACGGTCGTTTAGAATTAACTAAAATGGGTGTTTACGATCCTAGTATGATGTCGGTACTTAAAAAAGCACGTTGTTCTGTCGACAAAGCGAATTTTGAATGTAGCTTAGCTGGCGAATAATGTTGATTTAAAACGAAAAACCCAGAATTTGTTCTGGGTTTTTTTCTGTTTTTAATTTGTCATTTAAGTCATTGTTGCATAAATCATTAACACTTAATCTTATACCATCTGCCTGAGCAAGAAAATTCCTTAGGCCGTACATATTACAAAAATAATTTGATCATGGAATGGAAAAATAAAATGAAATACTCCAAAACCCTGTTAGTGGCTGCAAGTTTATGTGCTGCAGTTTCTACCGTACAAGCCAAACAAGTCATGTGTGTATTTGACTTAGTCGGTAAAAATGGTGATGTTTTTAATCTTATGAAAGATTACCAACTCGCTGCAAAATCTTGGGGCGCTGACATAGAGCTCAAAGTTAATCAAAATGAAGCCGTGATCGCAGAAGACTTCAAAGCTGGGAAATGTGACGGTATCAGCGTAACAGGTATGCGTGGTCGTCAGTTCAACAATTTTACAGGTTCTTTAGATGCAATTGGTGCTATTCCTGATCTAAATCTTGCAGTAAAAATTATGCAGGGTTTAACCTCACCAAACTTTGCAAAACATATGACTAATGGACAATATGAAGTGGTCGGTGTCATCCCTGTGGGTGATGCCTTTTTAATGGTGAATGACCGCAATATTAATACGGTTGCTAAAGCTGCTGGTAAAAAAATAGCAGTGCTCGACTATGACCAAGCACAAAAAATCATGGTTCAACAAATCGGTGCGCAAGCAGTGAGCGCAGATGTCACTAACTTTGGTGCAAAATTCAATAATGGACAAGTCGATATTATTGGTGCACCTGCTGCGGTATTTAAACCTTTAGAATTACATAAAGGGTTAGGTAGCAAAGGCGCAATTGTAAATTATCCAATTTTACAAGTCACAGGTAACTTAATTATCCGTAAAGATAAATTTCCAGAAGGTTTTGGACAAAAGTCACGAGATTGGGTAAAAGGACAACTGCCACGCGCTTTTACGATTCTTGGAAAAATGAAAGCTGACATTCCTGCAAAATATTGGATGCAAGTCCCTGCGGGTGACAAACCTGGCTATCAAAAACTGATGCGTGAGTCTCGTATCAGTTTGACCAAGCAAGGAGTTTATAATAAACAAATGATGAAATTATTATGGCAATTCCGCTGTAAGAATGACCCTAAAAATTTTGAATGTGCCTTACAAGATGAAAACTACAAGTAATTTGAGTTAATACCCAACAAAATTACTCAGAATTCACTTTAAAGTTCACAGACTGACCATATATTGAGTATACTATATATGGTCTTTTTATTTGAAAAAGACACTATTCAAACTCGTTTGAGGAATATCCCCCATGAATGCCCAAGCTCTTGAACTAACTGATAATGCAGCGAATAAAGTTCGTCAACTTCGTGATAGTGAAGGTAATCAAGAACTTATGTTACGTGTATATGTAACAGGTGGTGGCTGCTCAGGATTTTCTTATGGTTTTAATTTCGCAGAAAGCATGAATGACGACGATGCTGAATTTAGTAATGGTGATGTCAAAGTATTGGTGGACTCTCTTAGCTATCAATATTTAGTAGGTTCAAAGGTCGACTATATCGAAGGTTTGGAAGGTTCTCGCTTTATTGTAGATAATCCAAATGCGACAACCACTTGCGGTTGTGGTTCTTCATTCTCGATCTAAGATCAGAACATATTTTTATCATGCCCTCAGATTTGAGGGCATTTTAATTTATACAACAGTTTAAGCTACAGCTTCTAAAATGTATGCGCTGAGTTCTTTGGCATTTTGTACAGGAATCCAATGCGTTGCATCCATAATAATTTCTTTATAGGGTGCTTTGACAAATCGGTGATTCAACGCCACGCTTTTTGCCCCAACAGCACTGTCATGTTTCCCCCAAATAAATAAAGTGGGTACAGTGATCGGTTTTAGTAAATTTCGATTAGAGCTAAACGGCAAACCGCGATACCAATTTAATGCAAAAGTTAATCTTTTTTCATCTACCATTTCTTTTTTAAAATTATCCAATTGCTGCTGTGTCATTCCTGAGTTTTTGAGCAATCCTAATCCTATTTTTGGAAATTTTTCAAACAGTAATTCAGGAATTTTAGGGAGTTGAAATAAGCCCATATAATAGGATTTGAATAATTGATTACTTTTCAACATTGCTTGCATAAATGCTGCTTTATGCGGTACTGAAACGGTAATCAGATGCTTGATTTTCTTTGGATAATGCTGTGCCACATCCCAAGCCACCACTGCGCCCCAATCATGCCCAACTAAATAAACAGGCTGTCCGATCAGATCAAGTAAAGTATTGATATCTTCAAGCAAAGCTGAGCCACGATAATCACAGCGTTTTTGAGGTTGTGCGCCCAAACTATAACCACGTTGATTGACTGCTAAAGTCCGATAACCTGCCTGATTTAAAATTTCAGAAGTTTCCTGCCAACTTTTATTGGTTTCAGGGAAACCGTGTAATAACACGAAAATTTGTCCATCTAATGTTCCTGTATCAATCACATCAAAACTTAGATTTTCTCGTTGAAATGATGTGATGCGTTGTTTTGAAATATCCATTTTTTACTTCTTATTTGGCGATAAATATTACTTTTAACACACTAACAGCAAAGCAAAGGTCAAAATTGTTCAACAACATTGACCTTGAGGATAAGATTTAAAAAATCATACTGCCGTGATCGTACCTAAAATACGATAACCACTTGCACCTGTGACAGCGGGTAAATTAGCACTGAGTTGATGATCAAAGCGCATCGCTAGCCATGCAAAAGCTGTTGCTTCCACCCAGGTAGGAGAAAGTCCCAAAGCAGATGAAGTTTGCACAGACCAGTTATGTTTACGCAAACGCCAGCGCAACTGTTCTAACAAATGCGAGTTATATGCTCCTCCCCCACAAACATAGACTTCACCTGTATCTAAAGGCGAACGGTAAATCGCTTTTTTAATCGCACGAGTAGTCAGCTTCATCAAAGTTGCTTGGATATTTTCAGGTGTATCTTCCAACTCATTATATTCAATGTCATTACGCCAATCTGAAATCTGTTCATCTAACCATTCTAAATTGAAGTCTTCACGCCCCGTACTTTTAGGTGGTTCTTTTGAAAAGAAATCATGTGCTTGTAAGCGATCCAACAAACTACGAATCGGTTGTCCATAGGCTGCCCAATTGCCATTTTCATCATAAGGCTGCCCTGTATAACGATGACACCAAGCATCCATCAAAATATTGGCAGGTCCTGTGTCAAAGCCATAAACACCTTCTGGATTGCCAGCAGGCAATAAACTGACATTCGCAATCCCCCCCAAATTTAAAATCACACGATGAATGGTTGGATGTTGAAATAAGGCTTGATGAAATGCAGGAACCAATGGTGCACCTTGTCCACCTGCTGCCATATCTCGACGGCGAAAATCTGAAATTACAGGAATTTGCGTGATTTCAGTGATGATATTTGGATCACCGATTTGCAGAGTAAAACCATGTTCCGGACGGTGACGAATGGTTTGCCCATGTGAGCCAATGGCTTTGATTTGTGATTTATCTAAATTATTTTCTGCAATCAGTTGGTTGATGGCATTTCCAATCATGCTTGCAAGCGCAACATCTGCTTTGCCCATTCGATCAATTTCATTGTCACTTGGTAAAGTCAATGCCATTAATTCATCCCGTAAATCGGGATCAAAAGGCATCGTCAAAGTGGCATGAATCTGTAAAGGATCAAATGAAGCGGCAACAAAATCGACGCCGTCCATGCTGGTTCCAGTCATTACGCCAATATAGATTGTTGTCATGAGATATTCTTCGCCTGCATTTTGCTGAAAAAATGTTAGTATATCGCACAAATGAAATAACTGATGTATTGGATTTTGTGATGTCTAATTTCCTACCCGCGGAAGAACAACTTGCCCTCATTCAACGAGGCACCCACGAAATTATTTCTGAAGAGGATCTTTTAAAGAAACTCAAGGAAAATCGTCCCTTAAAGATTAAGGCAGGCTTTGATCCAACTGCACCCGATTTGCATTTTGGTCATACGGTATTGATCAATAAATTAAAAACCTTCCAAGATCTAGGTCATGAAGTGACATTCTTGATTGGTGACTATACTGCAATGATCGGTGATCCATCAGGTAAAAGTGCAACTCGCCCACCTTTGTCACGTGAACAAGTTGAAGCCAATGCAAAAACTTATCAAGAACAAGTGTTTAAAATTCTTGATCCAAATAAAACCAAAGTGCGTTTTAACTCAGAATGGTTTAATCAACGTACTGCGGCAGACTTAATTCAGCTTGCATCTCAACAAACTGTTGCACGTATGTTAGAACGTGATGATTTCACCAAGCGCTATAACAGTCAGCAACCCATTGCAATTCATGAGTTTTTATATCCATTGGTTCAAGGCTATGACTCGATTGCACTTGAAGCTGACGTCGAAATGGGCGGCACAGACCAAACCTTTAACTTGCTGATGGGGCGTACTTTGCAAGGTCGTTATGGTCAAGAGTCGCAAGTGTGTATCACTGTACCGATTCTTGAAGGTTTAGATGGCGTCAATAAAATGTCTAAATCTTTGGGCAACTATATCGGTGTATTTGATGCACCAGGAACGATGTATCAAAAAGTGTTGTCTATGCCAGACAGCTTAATTGAGCGTTATTTTGATCTTTTGAGCTTTAAATCATTAGATGAAATTGCGGTTTTACTGAAAGAAATCGAAGATGGTCGCAACCCTCAAGAAGTGAAGAAAATTCTTGCACTTGAATTGGTTGAGCGTTTCCATGGTGCGGAAGCAGCTGAACATGCACATAAAGGCGCAGGGAATTTAATTACTGAAGGTGAGCTTCCTGAAGGCACACCTGAAATTACGATTTCTCGTGCTGAATTTGGCGGTGAAGTTTCGATTATTTCAATTCTGCGTGCAGCAGGTTTAACCAAAAACTCAGCGCAATCGAAAGATGCTGTTTCACGTGGAGCCGTGAAAGTCGATTGGGAAGTGGTTGATGGGAGTTACATGGTCAAAGAAAATGTAACTTTAATCATTCAAGCAAGTAAAAAAGCCATTGCAAAAGTGACATTTACTGACTAGAACGTATTTATAGCATGAAATAGCGACCTTAATTTTAGGTCGCTATTTTGATATGATGTAGTTAAAAAATAAACTTTATCACTTTTATATTTATATAAGTTTTTAATCCACTTCTCTTATTCATCCATTAAAGAACATTCAAAGTTTGTACGGTCAATTGTACATCTTGCTCTTTTTAATACCGACATCATTTGCTGATCATAAACGCCTTGTTTCGTAAGCTCTATGCGAGCTTCTCGTATCACCATTTGATATTTAATAGTTTGCTCTTTGGTCAAGTTGAGTTTGTATTTCGCAGGGATGTCCCGCTCTGTCCTGTTCACATACTGTAATGTTCTCGGTAGATTTTTGATGAAAATTTCTCTTGAATTTACACCAAAGTTTTGAGGGAACTTATCTGGGCGCACAACCATGAGCATGGTTACATTTACCACAGGAAATACCACCACAGCACCCTTCGCCCCTAAACCTTTATGCATTTCAAATGGTTTATATAAATAAGCAGGTGCAGCTGTCATATCCACTTGATTATTATTAAATTTGGAAACCAAATTAGAAATTTCTGAGGATACTGGTATCGCTTTAATTTTTCTTAACATATATCTTTGTGCAACATCATAGCCCAAAAACGAAAACTTCTGCCCTTCCAAATCTTTGATAGGGTCTTGTGGATTTTTAATTTGATTATATTTTACAAATAAATAAGCAGTTCCTATTTGATCAATTCCAGCAACTTCAAAACTCTCGCCATTCACCTTAGACAACATACGTCTAGCATTTCTTTTATCTAAGGCATAGCGAATGGCTTTTTCAGCGATGCTAATGTTGGGTACAGCACCTAAAGCATCAATAGAACCCGCAAATTTATTATAATATCGTGCTCTCAATGATGTTAGATAAACACCATCACATTTACCTGCTTTAAATGCAGCATCGGCATCTTCTTCTTTAGGATACGGAATGAGTTTAATGTCAGCATTCACTTTCTGTGATGCTAAAGCCCACTCTTCCATTCCTTTAAAAATATCACCTGAACGCCCTTGTACGTCAAACACGCATACTGTTTGTTTTGCTTGTGCAAATGTTGAGCTCATTAACACACCAGAAAGTAATGCACTCGCACTTAATATTTTTATATTCAACACAGATGATTTCTCCTTTTTTAAATTTTCATTCCGTTTTAATTAAGACTTGTATCACAAATAAGCATATTTATGTATATTTATCTAAAACTTATAGATAAAACGCAGCAATGTCCTTTCTCATTTTACTATTCAACATCAAGTAAATATTTTTATTACTTTGGTACAAACTGATTTATCTATTAAAATAGCACACCTAATTCCCAGTATAGTTTTTATTCATGATCCAGTTAGAACAACTTTCTTTACGCCGCGGTGGACGTGTTTTATTTCAAAAAGCATCCATGCAACTTCATCCAGGTTGGAAAATTGGTTTAACTGGAGTGAATGGTGCAGGCAAATCCACTTTATTTTCAGCATTGTTAGGTGGAATCGAGTCTGATAGCGGTAGCCTCACTCGTCCAAATGTTTGGACTGTGGCACATATGGCACAAGAAATCAAGGCCTTAGACATGAAAGCCATTGATTTTGTTCTGTCTGGTGATGAAGAATATTGGCAAATCCAACACCAACTCAATGATCCTCAAAATTTAAGCGATACTGATTTAGCACATTTATATAGCCGTTTTGATGAAATTCACGGCTATTCTGCTCCCTCCAAAGCATCGCAACTGATGGCAGGTTTAGGCTTTTTTGAACATCAATCTGAACTTTTGGTATCGAGTTTTTCAGGTGGCTGGCGCATGCGCCTCAATCTCGCACGTACGCTGATGAGTCGTTCAGATTTGCTATTACTCGATGAACCAACCAACCATTTAGATTTAGATGCTATTTTATGGTTAGAGGATTGGTTAAAAGCCTATGAAGGTACACTCATTCTGATTTCGCATGACCGTGATTTTTTAGATGCAATTACTGATCATATTCTACATATTGAAAATCAAGAATTAACATTATATACAGGGAATTATTCAACTTTTGAAATTACACGTGCAGAACGCTTAGCACAACAACAACAAGCATTTGAAAAACAAGAAGAAGCCAAAGCACATTTACAGAAATTTATTGATCGTTTTAAAGCCAAAGCCACTAAAGCTCGTCAAGCACAAAGCCGAATCAAACAACTTGAGCGTATGCAAGAACTTGCACCTGCGCATGTAGATACACCCTTTACCTTTAGTTTCCGTGAGCCAAGTAAAATGAGCTCACCTTTGTTGACATTGGAACATGCTGATATTGGTTACGGTGAAAAACTGATTGTGACCAATGTAAATTTACAAATCACACCAAGCAGCCGTATTGGTTTGTTGGGAATGAATGGTGCAGGTAAATCAACTTTAATTAAATCTCTAGTTGGTGATTTGACTTTAATCCAAGGGATCCGCAAACCGTCAGAATTATTGAATATTGGCTATTTTGCACAGCATCAAATGGATGCACTCGATGGCAATGCTAGCCCAATGCTGCAATTGGCACGTATTGCTGATCCTAAAATCAGTGAAGCAACTTTACGTTCATTCCTAGGGAGTTTTGGTTTTAGTGGTGAACGCATGGATACACCGAGTGAAAGTTTCTCAGGGGGGGAACGTGCGCGTTTAGCTTTGGCACTCATTGTTTGGTTAAGACCCAATGTGCTGATCTTAGATGAGCCTACTAACCATTTAGATTTAGATATGCGTCATGCTTTAACCATGGCATTACAAGATTTTGAAGGTGCTGTGGTATTAGTCTCACATGAACGTCAATTAATCGCCTCTGTTTGTGATGAGTTGATTTTGGTACACAATGGGCAAAGCAAAGAATTTGATGGTGACTTGCAAGATTATGCCCAATGGTTACGTCAAGCACGTGCTGAGATGATGAAAAATGGTCAGCAAACCGCTGCTCCTTTGAAATCGCAAGTTGAAGCAAAGCCTCAAGTATCCAAAATCGATAAAGAAGCTCAACGCAAATTAGCAGCTCAACGCCGAGAACAAACCCGTCCTATTCGTAAAAATATCGAAAAAATAGAAGCCCAAATCGGTAAAATTCAACCGCGTTTAGCAGACATCGAAGTATCTCTTGCAGATACAGCGCTATATGATGCCAGTCGTAAAGATGATTTACTTCAACTGATGAATGAACAGACTGAATTAAAAAATAAACTTGAGCAAGCAGAAGAACAAATGCTTGAACTCATGATGGAGCTTGAAGAACTGGAAAGCACTTTTAATGACTAATCCTTTATAAATCATCTTTTATCTAGAGAAAGCAGTTTAAAACTTCTTTCTCTTTTTATTTTCCCCATCTAATAATTAATTATCCTAAAAAAAAATTTATTTTCTATCTATTTCAGTACTATAAATCCAACCTAAACAATAAAAATTAACATATAAATTTTAGTTATGATTTAAACCTAAAACCGTGGAACATATTTAAAATACCAATATAAGATAAAACCCACTTATCGCTAAAACATATTAATAAATTATAACACTACTGTATCTAATTTTAAATTCATTTAATTTATCAACACACCACACCCTATGTTTTTGAATTCATTTTCACTGCTGAAGATTTACCATAAATAGATATAATTTCAGATAAGAAAGTTCATTTTTTATTTTTTTGCTCAATAATTTTGTTTAATTTTGGCTATTTTAACTAGATATTTTAAAGTTATCCACAGTTTATTTAAGATTTTTTGATTATTTTTAAATCAATTTACTCTTGGTTTTACGTCTTATTTATAAGAAAAAAGCACCTTAAAAATTACATTTAAGGTGCTTTTTTAACTTGCTCAACATCATAATCTGGCACTATTTTCCATTTCACAAAATCTTAACTCGGTGATTTTCCAATCTTCTTGAAAGATCCATTTTTCCTGAATAACTGTACTTTCATTTTCTAGGAAAATTTGTACTAAACATGCGGTTTGATCACGATTAAACTCATAATCTTCACTTTGGACATTCGGTTTTTGAGGTTTCCACACACCATTTTTAACCGCATGTGCGATCTTTTCATAACGGGTAAAATTACTTTCTACACGCCCTTCTTGCTCGTAGATCACCTTAAAATGCTGATCTTCGTACTGCGCTAAGACTTCATAATTGCCTGTAAAAAAAGCATTCACCCAAATATCACGGGTATACTCCAACCGATTATCCATAATTCTAGCCTCTTGTTTTATATACGATTATCTAAAAAATAATAGTGACATAAAAATAAGTCATTTTTATAAAAAAATCATGAATATACAAAGATTCTAAAGACGGATACAAAAGATAAAAAAATCCCTCTGAATCAGTGAATATTCAAAGGGATAAATTAAATAAAAGAAAATTAATTAAGCATCAATATCTGCATTTAAAGCATTTTCTTCAATAAACGCACGGCGAGGTTCAACATCATCCCCCATTAAGCATGCAAACATACGATCTGCTTCGATTGCATCATCTACAGTCACTTGCAGCATGTTACGGTTTTCAGGATCCATCGTAGTTTCCCAAAGCTGCTCCGCATTCATTTCACCCAAACCTTTATAGCGTTGGATCATCATGCCGCGGCGTGAATCAGAAAGAATATGCTGCCAAACTTGGTGGAAGTTGGATACATTAATTTTGCGCTCACCTTTTTGTAAATAAGCACCATCTTCAAGCAAGGTAAACCAACTTTTCGAGTTTTTCAGCAAACGAATATATTCACCTGAACCTAATAAACCAGCATCAAGTAAATAATGATGTGGCAAATTATGCACATAAATGGTCATGCGTGGAAAATAAACCGTTGAGCGAATACCTTCTGGATCTTCACGATCAAAACTTTCAAGGCTGAATTCTGGACGTAAACTTGGTTGTGCAGTTGCAATCGCTACACGTAATTTTTCCGCCCATTCTTTCACATAATTTTGATCATGATTTTGATCAAGCTTAAATGCATCTAAGCCCAATAAACCATCCAATAAAGTTGCAGGATAACGTACAGTCAAACGCTGCAAACTCTTTTGAGAAGTTTGATAATCCGCAATCACATTTGCCAACGCTTCACCACGAATCGCAGGTGCTTCTGCACTAATATGCAACTCTAATTCATCAATCGCATTTGAAATGAGGAAAGTTTCCAATGCCTCATTGTCTTTGATGTACTGTTCCTGTTTACCTTTTTTCAACTTGTACAATGGTGGTTGTGCAATATAAATATGACCACGTTCCACAAGCTCAGGCATTTGACGGAAGAAGAATGTCAATAACAATGTACGAATATGTGAACCATCTACATCCGCATCGGTCATGATAATGATTTTGTGATAACGCAATTTATCAGGATTGTATTCTTCACGCCCAATCCCACAACCTAATGCGGTGATCAAAGTACCAACTTCTTGCGAAGAAATCATCTTGTCAAAACGAGCACGTTCCACATTTAAGATTTTACCTTTCAACGGTAAAATCGCCTGCATCTTACGGTTACGACCTTGTTTTGCAGAACCGCCTGCAGAGTCACCCTCGACTAAGTAAAGTTCAGATAATGCTGGATCTTTCTCTTGGCAATCTGCCAATTTACCCGGTAAACCTGCAATATCTAAAGCACTTTTACGACGTGTCATTTCACGTGCTTTACGCGCTGCGTCACGGGCACGCGCTGCATCAATGATTTTGCCGGCAATCGATTTAGCCGCTTGTGGGTTTTCCAATAAATATTCAGAAAATGATTTATTCATCGCCTGCTCAACAGCAGGTTTTACTTCACTCGACACCAATTTTTCTTTGGTTTGAGATGAGAATTTTGGATCAGGTACTTTCACAGATACAATTGCAGTTAAGCCTTCACGTGCATCATCACCTGTGACTGCAACCTTTTCTTTCTTAAGAATATTTTCGCTTTCAAGATATTGGTTTAATCCCCGTGTTAATGCTGCACGGAAACCTGCCAAATGTGTACCACCATCTTTTTGTGGAATATTATTGGTAAAACAACGCACATTTTCTTGATAGGTGTCATTCCACTGTAAAGCGACTTCAACCGTAATCCCCGATTCAGCGATTTGTGACGTGAAATGGAAAATATCATTGAGATGGGTTTTACCTTGGTTAATATATTTTACAAACTCCGACAAACCACCTTCAAAATCAAAAATATGCTCAGCATGGATACGCTCATCACGTAAAATGATACGCACACCGGCATTTAAGAATGAAAGTTCACGCAAACGACGCGCTAAAATATCAACATTAAAAATCGTTTGGCTGAATGTTTCTGCACTTGGCCAAAAACGTACAGTGGTTCCTGTCAGCTCTGTATCACCAATAATTTTTAACGGATAAACGGGATCACCATGTTTATATTCTTGTTGGTGAATATGTCCTGCACGTTGAATGGTCAGTTCTAATTTGCTCGATAAAGCATTGACTACTGATACACCCACACCATGCAAACCGCCCGACACTTTATAACTGTTATCATCAAACTTACCGCCTGCATGCAGAATGGTTAAAATCACTTCTGCCGCAGACACCCCTTCTTCAGGGTGAATATCTGTAGGAATACCACGTCCATTGTCTGACACACTGACGGATTCATCTTCATGAATAGTCACGACAATTTCATCACAGTGACCTGCTAACGCCTCATCAATGGCGTTATCGACGACCTCAAACACCATATGGTGCAAGCCTGAACCATCATCTGTATCACCAATATACATTCCGGGACGCTTACGGACTGCGTCTAGACCACGTAATACTTTGATACTAGAGGAATCATAAGCCTTGTCAGTGGTTGGATCTGTTTGAGAAGCGATTTGATCTTCTGAACTCATGGTTTCTCCCTAGTGAAAAATAGGTCTAAATGAATTAGCGTAAAATAAAAAATCATGGCACAACACGTTGAACTTGACCGTTATCAACACTGAATAATTGGTAGGAAATAGACAAATCATGTAAATGTTTTTTTACTGAATCTTGATCCAAAGTCGTCAAAAAAACCTGACTTCCAAGTTGGCTTAATCGTTCAATTAAACGCTGTTGTGCAGTTAAATCTAATTCTGCTGTCACATCATCTAATAATACCACAGTTTCCTTATTACAGGCATGTAACATGGCAATTTGTGACAGTTTTAATGCCATAATGAGTAACTTCTTCTGTCCTCTGGAAAGTACTACATCCGCATCCCCTGTTAGGGTTTTTAAACGCAAGTCTGCCCGATGTGGACCGTACTCGGTATAGCGCCGCTCGATGTCTTTTTGATGGTATTGAATCAAATCCTGAGCCAAACCATGTTCCACATGGAACCCTGCACTATAGTCCATTTCAATACGTAAATTTGGTAATAACATCGCCAAATCCGCAGCCAAATAAGTTTTCCACTGTTCAACGATTTCTATGCGTTGTGAATGTAAAATTTCCCCGTACTCACTCAACATTTTATTCCAGGGTTCTAAATCATTTAAGCTGAGATTACGCTGGGTTTTTAGTAAACTATTGCGTTGCTTCAATGCACGTGAATAATATTGCCATGCATGATAAAAATCGGGTTCCACGTGAAACATGAGCCAATCTAGCAATTGTCGTCTAGGTTTTGCCCCATGATCAATGATATCGGTACTCAAGGGATCAATAAGCTGCAAAGGTAAAATTTTCGCTAGCTGTCCTTGGGTCGCAACCGAGTCACCATTGACCTTAATCACTTGCTCACCACTGAGTAATTTCTGCATCCCAATCTTTTCAGTTGAAGATTGTGCAAAAACCAAGGCATCAGCAGTTTCATTTTGGATGTAGTGTTTTGGCATATGTGTTCGAAACGAACGCCCTGTCGCCAATAAATGAATCGCCTCTAAAATAGAAGTTTTACCTGAACCATTTTTACCATAAAAGACATTAAACGGCTGCAACTCATGGAGTGCAACCGTTTTTAGATTTCGAACACGCTGTATATTAAGCCGTGTAATATGCATAATATCGAACGTTATACGTTAAATTAGACACGCATTGGCATCACAACATAAATTTGATTGTCTTGCGTTGGATCTTGTACCAATACGGACTGATTTGCTTCAGTCATGGTCATCGACACATCATCACCATCTAACACACCCAATACTTCTAAAATGTATTGCGCATTAAATGACATTTCCATCGGTGTATTGCTGTATTGGATCGCTAAATCTTCAACTGCTTCATCTTGCTCTGGGTTATTGGCACGTAATTGCAAAGAATCAGCGTTGAAATTTAAGAACACCCCACGTAATTTCTCATTACTTAAAATCGCTACACGCTGTAAAGATTGTTTAAATACATCATGTGCAATCAACACATTTTTATCGCCACCACGCGGAATCACACGGCGATAATCAGGGAATTTACCATCGATTAATTTTGTAGTGAAACGTACAGTAATATCACCTTGCTCTTTGTCACGGCTTGGTGCTTGGATGGTGACATTTAACAATTCACGCCCAATTAATAAAGTCAATTGGTCGTCTTCAATACTGAGTAAACGCTGTAATTCAGCAACTGCTTTACGTGGCACAATCGCTTGTACCAATTGCGTTGCAGTCGATTCAGCCAATGTTTCACACATTGCTAAACGGTGACCATCTGTAGTCACTGCACGTAATTGATTTTGATCAATTTCCAGCAAGGTACCGGTTAAATAAAAACGCACATCTTGTACTGCCATTGCAAAAGCAGTTTTTTCAAATAAGCGCTTTAACTCTCTTTCAGTCACTTGAACTTGGGTACCTTGACTATTTTCAGTGGTCAATAATGGATAATCTTCCGCAGGTAAAGTACCTAACACAAAGCGACTATTGCCAGATTTTAGGATACAACGCTGGTCTTCTGTAATTTGTAAATCAATCAATGCTGCTGTTGGTAAAGATTTACAAATATCCATGAGCTTACGTGCAGGCACAGTGGTTTGCCCTGCTTGAATACAAGCACCTTCAGCAAGGGTAGTACTTGCAACCAACTCCACTTCCAAGTCTGAACCAGTAATCGTCAAAGCTTGCTCTGTCGCTTGGATTTTAACGTTTGAAAGAATGTTTAAAGTATGGCGGCGTTCAACTGCGCCAACCACATTTGATAAAACATTGAGTAAGCTCTCTTTCGCGATTTTCAAACGCACGGTGGAATTCCTCTAAACTCTAAAATTGAAGATAGGTAAATAATAATATAGTTTTTAGCCCTGTACTATGCGGTAGATTATACCGCATTGCAAGAACAGAGTTTGATCAAAAATTAACTTTGAAGTAAGCGCATGAGGTTTTTATAATCCTCATTAAAAATCGGGTCTTCATTGCACAAGCTTTGCACTTTTTCACACGCATGCATCACAGTGCTATGGTCACGCCCACCAAATGCCATCCCGATCTCAGGAAAACTATCCCCTGTCAGTTCACGTGCTAAGCCCATTGCCAACTGGCGAGGACGTGCATAGATTCGTGTGCGTTTTGGTCCTACCAACTCTTTGAGTGGAATACGGAAATATTCACTGACCACACGCTGAATATTTTCAGTACTGATGGTACGTGCACGAATGGCAAGTACGTCCTTTAACGACTCACGCACTACATCCAGATCAATCGCTGAACCTTTGAAACGTGAAATTGCCACAACTTTATTTAAAGCGCCCTCCAACTCTCGCACATTGGCAACCACTTGTTGAGCGATAAATAAAGCACAATTTCGTGGTAAATCAATACCATTACTTTCGGCTTTTTTCAGCAAAATTTCGATACGTGTTTCAATATCTGGTGGCTCAACTCCAACCGATAGCCCCCAAGAAAAACGTGAAACTAAACGAGGATCAAGCTCTGTGAGTTCTTTCGGGTAACGATCTGAAGTCAAAATAATTTGTTTTGATTCATCCAGTAAGGCATTGAAAGTATAGAAAAATTCAACCAAACTTGCTTCTTTACCTGCCAATAAGTGAATGTCATCCACTAAAAGCAAATCTAATGAGCGACAATTTTTCTTAAACTCTTCAACTTTACCTTTTTGTAATGAGCTGACAAAATCTTGAACAAAACTTTCAGCAGTCATGTACATGACACGTGCATTGGGTTTTGCTTGCAACAAAGCGTTACCCACTGCTTGCATCAAATGGGTTTTACCCAAACCGGTAGGTCCATACAAAAACAACGGATTATGCTGGGATTCACCAAGTTGCGTGAGTACTTTACGACAGGTTTCTGCCGCCATTTGGTTAGATCGCCCTTCCACAAATAATGCAAAAGTAAACAGTGGGTTTAATAATTTCTTTTTCGCACTTTTCGTTGCAACAAGTTCTGACTCTTTGTCTTTTTTAGGTCTAGCACTTGGAATTACGACAGGTGTACTCTCCAAAGCAGCAGTGGTTGTAGCGGGCTGCTCAGCTGCTGACAAAATCGCACCCGGACGAGAATCCACCAAAATTTCAACTTTACGAATGCGCCCTTCAGAAAGTTGCTCAGCCAAAATGGTGATCAGTTCCAGATGATGCTCTTGAATATAGCGTGTCCAATAGGGATTGGGTGCATATAGCTTTAATGTATCGTCTGTCTCATCTGCAACCAAAGGACGAATCCACATGGCAAAGACATTATCAGAGAGCTCTTGTCGCAAGCGATTTAAGCAGTCTGTCCAAAGCAT